>JAXMBK010000007.1:0-534909 GCA_046349935.1 Pirellulales bacterium
GCTTCCCAGCGAAGCTCGCCCCACCCCCAACCGCTTGCGAACGACGTCCAAGTCGCGGGCCTGCTGCAGGCCTCGCAGCGAATCTACGATCGGGTTGAAGAGCCAGAGCAGCACGAGCAAGCAGTAATCATTCATGTACAGCTGGCGATTGCCAGCTGCGTCTCGCTCCCCTCCGACCGGACGAAGACGTTCCAGGACTTTGGAAATCGCCTTCAAGTCGCGTGAGTTCTTCAGGTCACTGGCCCTGATCTTCGTTGAGGAAGATTCACCGACCGGCGCAGCATTCGCCTTCTTCGGCATGGTGTCACGCCATTTTGGCAGGGTTTGAGACTACCTCCGCCTAATGCGCAAATTTCGTGCCGAACGGAATTGGCTTCCAGCCTGTGACGAACCACGACAGCGCGCCGCGCTCCCCAGCCGCCCGTATTCCCTCACCCCGACCAGACAGGCTGGAAGCCTGCCCTACGGCGTCCTACGTGGTGAAGCGCCAGTTGTCGCGGAGCAGAGCGTCTTTGACGACGATGGGAATGCCGTCGCGGATGACGCATTCGTCGGAGTCGCCGGAGTTCTCGAGTCCTTTTTCGTTGACGATGCGAGCGCCGGCGCCGATGCGGCAGTTCTTGTCGACGATGCTGCCTTCGATCACCGCTCGGTCGCCGATGCCGATCGGCGGCGCGCCGCGCGTCGCCGCCGCCGCTCGGTCCCCTGCCGACTCGTAGTCGTCGGCGCCCATGATGATCGAGTTGCGGATGGTGACGCCGCGGCCGATGACGCATCGCGCGCCGATGATGCTGTTCTCGATGATCGCGCCCGGGCTGATGCGGCAGCCGTCGGCGATCAAGCTGCCCTGCACGTTCGCCCCTTCCAGCAGCGACGGCGGCAGGAACTCGGGCCGCGAATAAATGGGCGCATCGGGCTGCGCCAATTCGAACGGCGGCGTGGGGCTCGCGAGGCTCAAGCAGGAATCGAAGTAGGAACGAATCGTGCCGACGTCTTCCCAGTACCCGTCGAACAAGTGCACTTGCACATTGCGCGTGCGGATCGACGCCGGGAAGATTTCCTTGCCGAAGTCGTGGTAGTCGGTCTTGGTCAGCACGTCTTCGAGCGTGCTGCGATTGAAGATGTAGATGCCCATGTTGGCGATCAGATCGCGCCCCTGCGAAGGGATGCCGCGCTTTTCAATCCACTCGGGGGTCATCGCCACCAAATTGATGTCTTCGTCTCGTTTGGGCTTTTCCAAGAAACCTTGAACGCGTCCATCGTCGTCGACGCGCATGATCCCCAGCGACTTGGCGGCCTGTCGAGTCACCGGCATGGCGGCGATCGTAACGTCGGCTTTCGTCCGCTGATGCGTCCGCAGCATTTCCTGAAAATTCATCCGGTACAGCTGATCGCCGGACAAGATGATCACGTATTCAACGCCCGGCTGTTGGATGTAGCGAATCTGCTTGCGCACCGCGTCGGCCGTTCCCTGATACCAGTCGGCGGCCCCTTCCTCCATCGTCTGCTGCGCGGCCAGGATTTCGACGAACCCGCCGCCGAATACATCGAAACGGTACGTCTGTCGAATGTGCCGGTGGAGACTCACCGACAAGAATTGCGTGAGCACGTAGATGCGATTGAGTCCGCTGTTGAGACAGTTCGACAACGGGATGTCGATCAAACGGTACTTGGCCGCCAGCGGCACGGCGGGTTTGGACCGAAAACGAGTGAGCGGATAGAGGCGAGTGCCGCGACCGCCGCCGAGAACGAGCGAAACCACATTGCGCATGAACGACCCGATCGAGCAGGAGGGTGGATAGGAAACACGCATACGGCGTCGGCGTGGACCGCGGCGACGCCACGCATCGGTCCACGCCGTCCAAGGCGGTCGGTTACTTCACGACGAAGTTCACCAACCGTCCCGGAACGACCACTACCTTAACGATCTGCTTTCCCGCCAACAACTCAGCAATCCGCGGTTCAACGCGCGCGGCCGCTTCCAACGTCGCCGCGTCGGCGTCGGCGGCCACGACCACCTTGCCGCGCAGCTTGCCCAAGATCTGCACGGGGATCTCCACCGTGTCGTCTTTCAGGTACGGCTCGTCGTACAGCGGCCAGGGCTCATATGCCAGCGATTTATTGTGCCCCAACGCCTCCCACAGTTCTTCGGCCAAGTGCGGCGCGTAAGGCGCCAGCAACAGCACGAATCGCTCGAGCGCGCTGCGGGGCCGCACCGTTTCCTTGGTGAAGAAATTCACGAATTCCATCATGCGCGCGATGGCCGTGTTGAATTCCAGCCCTTCGGTGTCGCGCGTCACCGCGAAGATCGTACGGTGCAGGACTTGGTTCTGCTCGCGAGTCGGCTCGACGTCCTGTACGGCCGCATGCACCGTCAGTTCTTCGGCCCGATCGTCGATCACCAGCCGCCAGACGCGGTCGAGGAAGTTTCGTACGCCGCTGACCCCCGACATGCTCCACGGTTTCACCGCCTCCAGCGGCCCCATGAACATCTCGTACAGTCGCAGCGAATCGGCGCCGTACTCGCGCACGATGAGGTCCGGATTGACCACATTCCCGCGGCTCTTCGACATCTTGTGAGCCCGGCTGTCGATGCGGATCGACGGCTGCGCCTTGAGCACGAACGTGTCGCCCGACTTCTCGACCGACTCGGCCGGCAGCTTGACCGGCGTCGCCGGCAGCCCGACTTGTCCCGGCGGTCCCGACTTGGCGACGATCGGCCGGCCGTCGGCGTCCTCGTCGACCTGCGCCGACGAAACCCACTGTCCGTCGGGCAGTTGATAGCCGGTGAATTCGATTTCGCCGAGGATCATTCCTTGGTGCACTAGGCGGCGGAACGGTTCCGGCGTGCTGACGTAGCCTCGATCAAACAGCACCTTGTGCCAGAACCGCGAGTACAGCAGGTGGAGCACCGCGTGTTCAGCGCCGCCCATGTACAGGTCGACCGGCATCCAGGCCTGTTCCTTTTCTCGATCGACGAACACTTGATCGTTGCGCGGGTCGATGAACCGCAGGTAGTACCAGCACGAGCCAGCCCACTGGGGCATGGTGTTCGTTTCGCGGCGATAACGGCGACCGTCGACCGTCTGAAAGAGCCACTCGTCGCCCGCCTTCGCCAGCAATGGTTCGGGACGACCATGCGGCTTGTAGTCTTCCAAATGCGGCAAGACGACCGGCAGTTGGTCTTCCGGCACGCCGCGGACCGCGCCCGTGAAGCGTCCTTCGCCGTCGACTTCATGCAACAACGGAAACGGCTCGCCCCAAAAACGCTGACGGCTGAACAGCCAGTCGCGCAGCTTGAAGTTGGTCGCTTGACGCCCCAGCCCTGCGGCCGCCAACTCGCGAGTGATCCGAGCCTTGACGTCGTCGGTCGCCAGACCGTCGAAAGCTCCCGAGTGAACGGCGCGACCGACGCCGGCGAAGCAGGTGCGCCCCGCGAGCACCTCGACGCGCTGTTCGTCGTCGACCGCTTCGCCCGGGTCGACGACGGCCACGATCGGCAGCGAGAACTGTTTCGCAAACGCGTAATCCCGTTCGTCGTGCGCTGGCACCGCCATGATGGCCCCCGTCCCGTAACTCGCCAACACATAGTCGGCGATCCAGATCGGAACCGGCTGACCATTGACCGGATTGACGGCGTAAGCACCGGAGAACACGCCCGTCTTGGTCTTCGCGTCTTCTTGTCGTTCGCGATCGCTTTTGGCGGCCGCTTTCTGGCAGTAGGCCTGCACCGCATCGCGCTGCGCGGCGGTGGTGAGTCGCTCGACGAACGGGTGCTCAGGCGCGATGACCATGTACGTCGCACCAAACAACGTGTCGGGGCGCGTGGTGTAGATGCGCAGCACGTCGTCGCCCGGCTTCCGCGGGAATCCGGCGGCGGAGCGCGCCGCTTTCCATGCGGCGAACGACTCGGGCGCGCCGAGGAAGAAATCGACTTCGGCGCCCGTGCTGCGGCCGATCCAATCCGACTGCAGCTTCTTGGTGCTGTCGGGCCATTTGACGAGGTCAAGGTCGCGCTCCAGCCGCTCGGCGTACGCGGTGATCCGCAGCATCCACTGGCGCAAGGGGCGACGTTCGACCGGGTGCGCCCCGCGCTCGCTCTTCCCGTCGATGACTTCTTCATTGGCGAGCACCGTGCCCAGCGCGGGGCACCAATTGACGAGCGCCTCGGACTGATACGCCAACCGATGGTCGTCGCGATAACGGCGCACGGCGTCGTCCCCGGCCGCAGCGACGTCGGGCGGGATCGGCAGTTCGGCGATGGGACGCCCGCACTGCGTCTGTTCGTCGAACCAAGTGTCGAATAGCAGCAGGAAAATCCATTGCGTCCAGCGGACGTATTCGATGTCGGTGGTCGCCAGTTCGCGGTCCCAGTCGTAGCTGAAGCCGAGCATCTTCAGCTGGCGGCGGAAATTGGCGATGTTGGCGTCGGTGTTGACCTTGGGATGGACGTTGTGCTTGATGGCGTGCTCTTCGGCGGGGAGTCCGAACGAGTCGAACCCCATGGGGTGGAGAACGCACTTGCCGCGCATTCGCGCAAAGCGGCACGTGATGTCGGTGGCCGTGTAGCCTTCCGGGTGACCGACATGCAGCCCCTCGCCGCTCGGGTAGGGGAACATATCGAGCACATAGAGCTTTTCCCCGACCGGCAATTCGGGCGTTGCGAAGGTGCGCTGTTGTTCCCAGTATTGTTGCCACTTCGGCTCGAGGATCGCCGGGTTATAGCGAGGCATAGCAGTCCTTCAGCAAGAGAAAACCAGCAAAGCCGCCGATTCTAGCAATGCCCACCCCCGTAGCACAGGCTTCCAGCCTGTGACCTCCCTCAACTCCCCATCTCGCTTCCAGCCTGTGACCTCAACCCTGGCACATTTCGCGTAAACCCTTTACCATACCCCTCTAGCCCGTCGCGGCCGCGCGTCCCCTCCCACGATTTTTTCCGTCCCCAAGTCCCATGCTGTACAGCTTGAAGAAACTGCGATTGGGTCGCTACGAACGAGACGCCATGCGGGCGGCCGGGCGGTTTAACGCCGAATTGCTCGACTTCATCCGTCCGTGGGTGCGGGCCGGTGTGACGACGGGCCTGATCGATCGGCTGGTGTACGACTACACGTGCGACCACGGCCATGTCCCTGCGCCGCTGGGCTATCAGGGGTATCCCAAGAGCTGCTGCACGAGCGTCAACGAGGTGATTTGTCACGGGATTCCCGGCGATTACGAACTGCGCGACGGGGACATCGTCAACGTCGACGTGACATCCAAGGTGGACGGCTGGCACGGCGACCAATCGGAGACGTTTTTGATCGGCGACGTGACGGATGAAGCGCGAGCCGTAACGCAGTGCGCGTTCGACTGCTTGCACCTGGCGATCGCGACGATTAAGCCCTGGAGCCGAATTGCGGAGATCGGCGACGCGATCGTGAAGGAAGCGACGCAGCGCGGTTTTTCGGTGGTCGAGGACTACATCGGGCACGGGTTGGGGCGCGAGTTTCACCAGAAACCGAATATTCCGCATGTGCCGACGCGGCAGGCGCGAGCGGAGCGGATTGAGCCGGGAGTTTGCTTTACGATTGAGCCGATGATCAACGCGGGGTCGAAAGACACGGTGCTGGATCGCACCGACGGCTGGACGGTGCGGACGCGCGATGGACGACTGTCGGCGCAGTTCGAACACACCCTCCTAATGGCGGAGACGGGGCCCGAAATCTTGACGGCGACGAAGCTCGGCCCGCTCCCCGGACATCGGTTCTAGCCGATTCCCCTTGAAATCCTCGCCGATCTTGTCAAAATACCCCGTTTCCTGTTCCCAGTTTGGTCGCGGAGAGAGCAGTCCATGAAGGAATCATTGCAAGTCAAGGTCAGAGAACAGCTCGGCACGCGCCAAACTCGGCGGCTGCGGCAAGACGGCCTCGTGCCCGCCATTCTCTACGGGCACGGCGAGAAGAACGTCAGCCTGTCGGTCCCGGCGGTCCAAGTGAAGCACGCGGTGCGTCACGGAGCGCGTTTGGTCGACCTGTCGGGCGATGTGACCGAAACGGCGTTGATTCGCGAAGTGCAGTGGGACGCGTTCGGCATCGATGTCCTGCACTTGGATTTGGCGCGCGTTTCCGCGGACGAGACGGTCGAAGTGACGCTGCCGATCGAACTGCGCGGCGCGGCTCCGGGGTCGCGGGAAGGCGGCGTGGTCGAGCACGTGAAGCACGAGGCGCGGATTTTGTGCCCCGTCGTGTCGCTCCCGGAACGCCTGGAACTCAGCATCAACAACCTGCATCTCGAGCAATCGCTCACGCTGGCCGACTTGACGTTGCCGGCGGGGGCCTCGATCGTCGGGGACGCCGACGAGATTGTGGTGCACTGCGTGAAGCCGAAGACGGCCGAAGAAGAGGCCGCGGCGGGCGGCGGCGCCGAACCCGAAGTGATCGGCCGCAAGAAGGCCGACGAAGAAGGGGCGGCGGACGAAGCCTAAGCAAGGATTTCTCCCGACATGCATCTGATTGTCGGCCTGGGGAATCCGGGGAAACAGTACGAACACACGCGTCACAACGTCGGCTTTGCGGTGATCCGCGAATTGGCGCGACGCGTGGGACAGCCGCTGCCGAGGGCCCGTTTCGACGGCGAGTGGTGGGAGACGAATTGGAACGGAGAGAAGTGCCTCGTGGGACGCCCGCTGACGTTCATGAACCGCAGCGGTCAAAGCGTCTTGGGAGTGCGCGACTTTTACAAGATTGAGAGCGAACAGATCCTGGTGATCTGCGACGACTTGGCCCTGCCAGTGGGCAAGCTGCGACTGCGAGCCAAGGGCTCGGCGGGCGGCCAGAAGGGGCTAGACGACATCCTGAAACGACTGGGCACCGACCAAATCGCTCGCCTGCGAGTGGGCATCGGCGCCCCGCCGCCCGGCTGGGACGCCGCCGACTACGTGCTCGGCCGCTTCGCAGCGGAGGAGTCGGATGTGGTGGGGGTCGCGGTAGGCCGAGCGGCGGATGCCGTGGTCGACTGGGTGAGCGGCGGGATTGAGTTCGCGATGAATAAGTACAACTAAGACAAGCTGGCTTTGCTGGTTTCGACAAACCAACGCGGCCAACCAGAACGAAAACGAAAATCGAGCGAGCTGGTCAAGCGGCACAGGAAGCCGTCTTGCTAGCCCGCCCAAAAACACGTGTCCTCAGATCTGCGCGGAAGGGAGAATCGCTTGGCTCAGAACGTCTACGAAACCCTGTTTATCCTCGACTCGAACAAATACGCTCGCGATCCGGGTGGAGTGTCCGGGGGGATTGGGGAGCTGGTCCAGAAGTGCGGCGGCGAAGTCCTCGCCAGCCGGCTCTTCAATGAACAAAAGCTGGCTTACCCGATCGACGGCCACCGCAAGGGGACGTACTGGCTGACCTACTTCCGACTCGATAGCAAGCAGCTGTCGGTGTGGAACCGCCAGTGCCAGCTGAACGAAGCCATCGTGCGGCAAATGACGCTCCGCGTCGACCCGCGTCTCGCCGATGTGCTCGTTCAACACGCACTCGGCAACGCTCCGCGCAAGACGCCGACGCCCGATGTGGTCGTCGACGAAGTCGAAGGCGAAGTGGAAGCGGTCGAGTAGCCTGGGGCGTCGCGGCTGTGAGCCGGTCGGCGAGAGCGGCGCCGGGTCTCGCTTTGCGAGGCCTGCTGCCATGCTCGACGGTACGGCTCAACTGATGCGCTCAGCTGATTTGCTCAACTGATTTGCTCAGCTTGGGGCCAACTTGACTTGCGATACTGTAACTCCGTACACTGGAGTCAGTCATCGAGGCAGCGCCGTGGGGCGACTCATCGAGAAGGAGTATCGCAATGGCGAGTTTCAACCGAGTGATCCTGGTCGGCAACTTGACGCGGGATATTGAACTGAAGTACTTGCCGAGCGGCATGGCGGTGACCGAAGTGGGTCTCGCAGTGAACGAACGGCGAAAAACGCAAACGGGCGAGTGGGTGGACGACGTGGTGTTCGTCGACATCAGCCTGTTTGGTCGGACGGCCGAGGTGGCCGGCGAGTACCTGCAGAAGGGCTCCCCGGTGCTCATCGAAGGCCGGCTGAAGTACGACACGTGGGAAAAGGACGGTAAGAAGCAGTCGAAACTGCGCGTCGTCGGCGACCGCATGCAGATGCTGGGGACTCGCCAAGGCGGCGGCGGTGGTTCGAACGGCGGCGGTGGTTCGAGCGGCGGGAGCACCAGTGCAGGACGGTCGGCCAACCGAGCGCCAGCAATGCCGCAAGGGGCTGGCGGCGAGATGCGTGGCAGCGAGATGCGTGGCAACGATGCGTCCGCCAGCGAAATGGCGGGTGGCTACGGCAGTGGAATGAGTGATAGCGGGATGGGAGAAGGCGACCAGGACATTCCATTCTAGAATTGGCCATTCTAGAACCGGCAGTTCTAGGTCCGTCCATCCCCAAACGGCGAAATTTAGTGTAAGATTCGAGCTCGATTGCGAGCCAGACAGATCAACAAGCGAATCGGCGCGCCTGACGCCGGTCGCTTGGACAGCATGGATGTGGCAGAAACAACCTGAAAACTAGTCTTGAGAGACTGACGGAAACGACCATGGCGAAAACCAAGCAGACGACCAGCGTGGCCCGATTCAAGGCGCTCCCGAAGGGCGAAAACAAGGGCGTCCAACTGTTGCTCATTCAGACCGTCGACCACCTGGGCAAGCAAGGGGACGTTGTGGAAGTGCGAGCTGGCTATGCTCGCAATTACTTGCTGCCGCAAGGGCTGGCCACGATCGCCACCGACCACCACAAGCGGATGGTCGAAAAGCACAAGGCGAAGCTGCTGGAGATCGAAAAGCAACGTCTGTCCAGCCTCCGCCAGTTGGCCGACTTGCTGGGCAAGCAAAGCATCACCATCGAAGCCAATGCCAACGACGAAGGCCACCTCTACGGCTCGGTCGGCCCTGCCGACATCGTCGCCGAACTCAAGAAGGCCGGCTTCAACGTCACCAACGATCAGATCCGCCTCGAAGGCCTCCTCAAGGAATTGGGACTGTACACGGTCCGCATCCACCTGCACTCGGACATCGAAGCCGAGCTCAAAGTGTGGGTCGTGCCGACGGTCACTGCCGAAGGCGCCGAAAAGCCGACCGAAGGCAAGTAACGCCGCGTCCCCCTGCGACGCTCGCAGCTGGCACGCGCTGCACAAACGAGTTTGAAATGACGAGACCCGGCTTGGAGACAGGCCGGGTTTCTTCGTCCTTGGACGTCACTGCATGGAGGTCGCCCCGTGTCGACGTTTCGCCGCTCTGATCGCAACGACTCGCGCCGCCAACCGCCCGTGCCGACGGCCGAACTGTTCGACCGTCAGCCCCCGTTCGATCTCGACGCCGAAGCCGGGGTGCTCGGCAGCATGATGCTGCTGCCCGACGTCATCGACGACGTGGCGCTCATCTTGCGCCCCGACGACTTCTACGACGACGCCCACCGCCGCCTCTTCACGCAGATGCTCGCCATGCATGACGCCGGGGCGAAGGTCGATCCGGTGCTGTTGGCGGATCGCTTGAACACGGCCGGCGAGTACGAATTGGTGGGCGGCGCGGCGTTCCTGACCAAAATCTTCCACGCCGTCCCCAATGCGGCTCACGCGACTTACTATGCGAACATCGTGCGAGCGAAAGCCACCTTCCGCTCGCTGATCACCGCCAGCACGGAAATTTTGCGCGAAGCGTACGACGAGACGCTCGAGCCGAAACAGCTGTTGAGTTCCGCGGAACAAAAGATCTTCTCGATCCTCGACAACCGAGGTTCGAATACGATCACCAGCATCAGCGAAGTGCTGCACCAAGCGATGGACCGGATGGAGGCGCGGCTGCGGGGCGAACATACGACCGGCGGCGTTGAAACGGGCTTCTCGGAACTCGATGGACTCACCGGCGGCCTCCACAACTCGGAACTCATCATCCTCGCCGCCCGTCCCTCGATGGGCAAAACGGCGTTTGCGATGAACATCGCCGAGTACGCGGCGTTCACGCAGCACGCGCCAGTGCTGTTCGTGAGCTTGGAAATGTCGGGCATCGAATTGGCCGACCGTATGCTCTGCAGCGTCGCGCGAGTGAACGGCCATCGGTTGCGCAACGGCACGATCTCGAAAGAAGATCGTCAACGGTTGGTGGAGACGGCGGCCCGTATTTCAACGGGGCCGTTGTTCGTCGACGATTCGCCCAGCCGCACGGTGACCGAAATCGCCGCGGCCGCGCGCCGCATTCGCCGCCGCGAAGGCGGACTGGGCTTGATCGTCATCGACTACTTGCAGCTCATCGAGCCCGATAATCCGAAAGACCCGCGACAAGAACAGGTCGCACGAATCGCGCGTCGTTTGAAAGGGCTGGCGCGCGAAATGACCGTCCCGGTGCTCTGCTTGGCGCAGCTGAATCGGCAGGCTGAAGATTCGAAAGATCACATCCCCAAACTGAGCCACCTGCGCGAATCGGGCGCGATCGAACAAGACGCGGACGTGGTGATGTTCGTGCACCGCGAAGAGTACTATCACCGGGGCGAAGACCGCGACGCGTATGCGGGCCAAGCGGAAATCATCTTGGCCAAGCAGCGGAACGGTCCGGTCGGCCAGATCATGTTGCGCTGGGAAAAGGACTTCACCCGCTTCGAAGATCGCGCCCCCGACCGCCTCCAGGAATTCGACAATTTCAACGACTACCAGTCGGACGCCCCGCCGCAGAATTTCATGTAAGCGTCGTCGCCCCTACAAGATTCTTGCTCCCTTCTCCCCGTCGGGACGACGGGGAGAAGGGTCGGGGATGAGGGGGTCACAGGCTAGAAGCCTGTGCTACGGTCGGCGTCGCGACGGGGCAGGGGGAGAGAATCGCCCCCGGCCCCGCTACTTCAGCGGTTTCGGCTGGTGCTTGGCGAATTCTTCCGCCGAGACTTCCTTCGTCTCTTGGATGAAGACGAATTGGCCCTTCTTGTTGCCGACGAGCACGTCCGGCTTGCCGTCGCCCGATACGTCGGCGGCGATCACTTGCGTGCCGACGCCCGAGTCGTTGTCGACCTGATAGGGAATGAAATCGACCGACTTGTCGGCGTTGCGGACCGTCTTGAACCAGTACACGACCGCCGGAGCATCGGGTTCAGCGTCCCCCTTCGGGCCGTGCGCCCAGTAGCGTTTGCCCGTCACGATGTCCTTCACGCCGTCGCCGTCCATATCGACCAAGTCGATGGCATGCAGCTGCGAGAACTTGACGCCGTAGCGATTCTCTTGGGGCGTTGCGCCGGTGATCAAGTGCTTCACAAACTGCGGCTGGCCGGCGCCGTCTTTTTTCTGTTCGAACCAAGCGAGACCGAAACCATGCGCCTGCAGGCTCGTGATCACGTCGTTATCCCCGTCGCCGTCGACGTCGTAGACGTGCATCTGTGCGCCGCCGCCGCCGAAATCGACCTGGTGCGTCTGCCACGGTTCGCTCGCCTTCTCGCCGACCGGTTGCTCCCACCAGCCTTCGCGCAAGAGGTAATCGGGCCGGCCGTCGCCGTTCACGTCGCCGATGCCCAGGCCGTGCGTATACATGCCCCAGCCGCCCTTGGACGAAATCGGCTGAAAACGCCACGGTCCTTTCGGATCCGCCCAGTTCACCGCCACGTATCCAAGCACGCCGTCCGTATGGCAGATGATTTCCGGCTTCCCATCGCCGGTAATGTCGCCGAATCCGGGCGACTCGTTGTCGACCTTATGGAACGCCAAATGCTGCGTCCAAGCGCCCCCTTTCGCGGCCGGATTCTCGTACCAATACGATTCCTTGCCCGGCCAGCCGATCACCAGAATGTCGGTCCAGCCATCGCCGGTGAAGTCGTACGCAAACATCAAAAACGCGTTGGAATAGCTGTTCGGATCGAACTCCTTGGCCGGGAAATACTCGACGCGTTGCTGGAAGTCGGGGCCCTTGTAGTAATAGGGGCCGGCGGCGACGTCCATCTTGCCGTCGTGGTCAAAGTCGCCGTAGTACATGCCTTCGCTGTAGAACTTGTCGGTCAACTTGATCTTCTTGAACGTCCGCAGTACGTGCTTGCCTTCTTGCGCTCGAGCCGCCTCGATCGACATCGCGCCCGTCACGGCGAGCGCCGCCAAACAGCCTGACAGCCATTGCAGCCCTCCGCGGCCTCGTCCCTTCGCCCCGTTTCCACCAGCCTTCATGTGCGTGCCTCGTAATCCCGAGTGTGATGACTCTGCCTGGAACTTCCGCGCACCTTAGCCGACGCAGCGCGCGGCCGCAAGCGTTCCCGCAGCGCGCGGTTGCGACCGCTGCGCTGGGCCGGGTTGGGGTTTTCTGCGCCGAGACGGTATCATGACACGCGTCGCAAACCGTCGGCGGACGGCGTTCCAACCCACCTCGCGATCTACCACCCACCCTCCCATGCCCAACACGCCTGTCTTTATCGCGCGTCTGGCGCTGGTCGCTTTATCGACATGGCTTGCCATGCTGTTCGCACCTGCCGCCTTCAAGCCGCCCCGACTGCGAGCGGACGACCAAGTACAGTTCCAGCGCGACATCCGGCCGCTTTTGCAAAAGCACTGCGCAGCGTGCCACGGCCCCGAGATGCAAGAGGGCGGCTTGCGGCTCGACCTGCGCACTCCCGCGCTCCGCGGCGGCGACAATGGACCGGTCCTTAAGCCGGGCGATCTTGACAGCGAGTTGCTCCGGCGCGTCGCGAGCGACGACAAAGACGAGTTCATGCCGCCCAAGGGGGAACGGCTAATGGCGGCAGAGATCGACATTCTGCGCCGCTGGATCAAGCAAGGCGCCGACTGGCCTGAAACGGACGCCGATCGCAAGGCGGTGCACGATCCGAAACTCGACCACTGGGCCTGGAAACCGCTCGTGCGCCCCGCCGTCCCGACGCCTTCCGGCTCGGGCGCGACAGGCGCCGCGGCGATCGACGCCTTCATCGACGCCAAGTTGGCCGAGCGACAGTGGCAGCGTTCTCCTGCGGCCGACCGGCGCACGCTAGCGCGCCGAGTCGCCTTCGATCTGACCGGCCTGCCGCTCGCGCCCGAGGAACTCGAACGCTTCGCAACCGACGACGCGCCGCAAGCGTACGCCCAACTGATCGACCGGCTGCTCGATTCGCCCGCTTACGGCGAACGTTGGGCTCGCCATTGGCTCGACGTCGTCCATTACGGCGACACGCACGGCTACGACAAGGACAAACTGCGTCCCAACGCCTGGCCCTATCGCGACTATGTGATCCGTGCACTGAACGAAGATCGTCCGTACGCCCGCTTCATCGCCGAACAGGTGGCGGGGGACGTGCTGTATCCAGGGACGCGCGACGGCATCGAGGCGCTGGGGTTCATCTCGGCCGGGCCGTGGGACTTTATCGGGCACGCCGAGGTGCCCGAGTCGAAGATCGACGGCAAGATCGCCAGGCATCTCGACCGCGACGACATGGTCGCCAACACGATCGGCACGTTTTGCAGCGTGACGATTCATTGCGCTCAGTGCCACAACCACAAGTTTGATCCGTTCACGCAAGAGGACTACTACAGCTTGCAGGCGGTGTTCGCGGCGGTCGATCGAGCCGATCGCACGTACTACCCCGACGCGGCCGCCGCTCAGCAATTCGCCCGCTGGACCGACGAAAAGCGCCGCCGCACCGACCACTTCACGACGCTCGACAAACAACTGCGCGACAGCGCCGGTCCGCCGCTCGCCGAGCTCGAAACGCGCATCGCAGCCGCCAAGAAATCGTCGCGCGGCAATGCACATCCTGAGTTCGGCTATCACAGCCAAATCGCCGCGACGCCCGGCGACGCCAAATGGGTGCAACTTGATCTGGGCCGATCCCGATCGCTGCGACGCGTGGTCGTGCGTCCCTGCTACGACGACTTCAACCAGATCGGCGCCGGCTTCGGCTTCCCGCCGCGCTACCGCGTCGAACTCAGCGACTCCCCCGACTTTCCTACCGGCGCGACCCAAACCATCGCCTCGTTCGTCGATCAAGATGTCCCCAATCCGGGCACGGCCGCTCAGACATTTCCCGTCGACAACCTGGCAGGTCGCTACCTCCGCATCACCGCGACCAAGCTCGCACCGCGCCAAAACGACTATATCTTCGCCCTCGCGGAACTCGAAGCGTACGACGACGCCGGCGTCAACGTCGCTCGACAAGCGACCGTCGCAGCGCTCGACTCGATCGAAGCCGGCCCGCGTTGGCGCAAGTCGAACCTCGTCGACGGCCTCGCGCCGCACGAAGATGAAAGCGCCAAACTGCCCGAACTGCTAGCGACGCGCGACCAACTGCTCCGTGCGGCCGCCGACGCTCCAACCTACGCCGCCTGGGATGCCGCTCGCGCGGCCGTCGACGAGGCGGAGGCAGAACTCAAGAAGCTGCCCCCGCCCAGCGTGGCCTATGTGGGGACCGTGCATCACGGCAGCGGCGCGTTCTCTGGCACCGGTGCGACGGGCGGCAAGCCGCGCCCGATCCACATTCTCAGCCGCGGCAATGTCCTGCAGCCGGGACGCGAAGTGGGCCCCGGCGCCATTTCGGCGCTAGCACCGCTGCACGGTCGGTTCGACCTGCCCGCCGATCATCGCGAGGGGGAACGTCGAGCGGCGTTGGCCAAGTGGCTGGCGGACCCTCAGAATCCGCTCACGTGGCGCAGCATCGTGAATCGCGTCTGGCAGTATCACTTCGGCCGTGGGATTGTGGAAACAAGCAACGATTTCGGACGCATGGGCGCGACGCCGACTCACCCCGAGCTGCTGGATTGGCTGGCCTGCGAGTTCCGCGACGGCGGCGGGTCGCTCAAACAACTGCATCGCTTGATTTGTCTCAGTGAAACGTATCGGCAGTCGAGCGCTCCGCTTGATTCGCCCGCGGTGCGCAGCGCCGCGGCCGGCGACGCCGAGAATCGGTTGCTGTGGCGTCAGAACCGCCGCAAGCTGGAAGCCGAAGCAGTCCACGACGCAGTGCTCGCCGTCAGCGGGAAGCTTGACTCGCGCATGGGCGGCCCCGGCTACCAGGACTTCGTGATCGAGCATCCCGAGCACTCGCCGCACTACCAATACCATCTGGCCGACCCCAATGATCCGCGGACCTGGCGCCGGTCGGTCTACCGCTTCATCGTCCGCTCGCAGACGCAGCCATTCATGACGTCGCTCGACTGCGCCGATCCGTCGATGCGAGTGGAGAAGCGTAACGAGAGCGTCTCGCCCATCCAAGCGCTCGCACTGTTGAACAATGGCTTCATGGTCGTGCAGGCACGCTATTTTGCAGAACGAGTGGAAAAGGAAGCGGGCAGCGAGCCGCCGCGGCAGGTCGCACGCGCCGTGCAACTGGCGTTCGGCCGCTTACCGACCGACGAGGAAACGACGGCGCTCGTCGCGTTCGTCCGCGAACATGGGCTGGCGAACGCCTGCCGAGTGCTATTGAACGCCAACGAATTCACGTTTGTCGATTAAGGGGAGCGAACTGATGTTCATTCGACGATCGCATACGGACGACTCCCCGCGCATCGACTCGCCTAGCTCCGAATTCGGCGCTGGCCGACCGTTCGACCGCCGCCGTTTCCTGAACAGTGCCGGCCACGGCTTCGGCTCGCTCGCATTGGCTGCATTGCTGGGCCGCGAGTCTTCGGCGGCCGATGCGGATGCGCCCACGGCGCCGAATCGTCCGGCCGTCCATCCGGCCGTCATGTATCCCGCCAAGGCGAAGCGGGTCGTGCAGTTGTTTATGGCCGGCGCGGCCAGCCACATCGACTTGTTCGACTTCAAGCCCGAGTTGGTGAAGCACCATGGCAAGCCGAGCGACTTCGGCGAGCACGTGGAGGCGTTTCAAAACGGGCTGGGGCCGTGGCTCAAGCCGGTCTGGGATTTCAAACCGTACGGGCAGTGCGGCAAGCTGCTGAGCGACGTCGTCGCGCCGCTCGGCGCGGTCGCCGACGAACTGGCGTTCGTCCACAACGTGGTCGGCAAGACAGGAGTCCACTCGCAGGGGACGTTCTTGCAGACCACCGGTTTTCAACTCCCCGGTTTTCCCGGCATGGGATGCTGGGTGAGCTACGCGCTGGGGTCGATGAACGACAATCTGCCGACGTTCGTCGTGCTGCCCGACCATCGCGGACTGGCGTCGAACGGTGTGAAGAACTGGGACTCGGCGTTTCTGCCGTCGCAGCACACGGGGACCGTGATCTATCCGGGCGCCGAATCGCCGATCGCCGACCTCTTCCCGCATCGCAGTGCGCAGTATGTGACGAACCGTACGGAGTCGGCGTCGCACGATCTACTCGCGCAGCTCAACCGGCGGCACGCGGCGAGTCGCGAGGGGGACCAGCGGCTGGACGCGCGGATTCGCAGCTACGAGTTGGCCGCGCGGATGCAGCTCGCCGCCCCCGAGGCGCTCGATGTGCGCGACGAACCCGAGCACATCTTGAAGCTGTATGGACTCGATCACATTCCCGACGCGTGGCCGAAGGAGATCAACGCCGCGGAAGAAACCGCGCATTTTTCCAAGAAGTGTTTGGCCGCGCGGCGGTTGCTCGAGCGCGGCGTGCGGTTCGTGCAGATCTGGAGCGGCAACGACAACGGCTTCCCGCGCCGGAATTGGGACTCGCACGAGGATATTGAGCGCGATCACGGCCCTTTGTCGCTCGGCATGGCCCGCGGCGCCGCAGCCCTCATCCAAGACCTCAAACAGCGCGGCATGCTCGACGATACGCTCATCCTATGGACTACCGAGTTCGGCCGCATGCCTTCGTCGCAAGGAGGAAAGGGGCGAGATCACAATCCGTATGTGTTCACCAACTGGCTGTGCGGCGGCGGCATCAAGGGCGGCGTCACCGTCGGCGAAAGCGACCAGTGGGGCTACAAGCCCCTGAATCGTTTCCAACCCACCACCGTCTACGACCTGCACGCCACCATCCTGCGTCTCTTGGGCATCGAACACACGAAGCTCACCTGGCGCAACAACGGCATCGACCGCCGCCTCACCGACGTCCACGGCCACGTGATCGACGGCCTGATCGCCTAGGGACGCCCGTATGGCTCCCTTCTCCCCGCCGAGGCGGGGAGAAGGGCAGGGGATGAGGGGCTGAGGGGCTGGGGCTGGGGATGAGGGATCACAGGCTGGAAGCCTGTGCTACGGGCGGGTTGGCGTCGGGGAAGGGATGGCTGCGTTGGATCGCGGAGCGATCCGCGGCGATGTTGCTTGCGGCTCGGCGCACGGTTATTTTGAGCCCCCTTTGATTCATTACTCGGATGGTTCGTCAGCTATGCCTAATGCTTTGCACTTGCCGCGGCTCGCGGCGGTTCGCTTCGTCGCTCACGCTGCACTATGGCTCGGTTTCGCTGCATCTACCGCCATCACGGCGACGTCGAGGGCGGCTGATCAGCCGCCCCCAAAGCCGCTCAAGGCGCTGCTGATCTGCGGCGGCTGCTGTCACGATTACGACGCACAAAAGCAACTCATCGCCCAAGGACTGCAAGAACGTGCGCACGTCGAAGTCACGGTGATCCACCAAGGCGGCAGCGCGACCAACAGCCGCATTCCGTTCTACGAAAACCCCAACTGGGCCGATGGCTACGACGTCGTGCTGCACGACGAGTGCTTCGCCGACGTCAAGGACACGGCTTGGACCGACCGCGTGCTCAAGCCGCACCGCGGCGGCAAGCCGGCCGTCGTCGTCCATTGCGCCATGCATTGCTACCGCGATGGAACCGACGAGTGGTTCAAGTTCCTCGGCGTGACGTCGCGCACTCACGGACAACACTATCCACACGAAGTGCTCAACGTCGACGGTTTGCATCCGATCATGAAGACGTTCGGACCGGCCTGGTTCAATCCGGCGGGCGAACTGTACTGGATCGAAAAGCTGTGGCCCACCGCCAAGCCGCTCGCCGTCGCCAAGAACCGCGAAAACGGCAAGTCCGAAACGTGCGTCTGGACGAACCAATACGGCGACGCCCGCGTCTTCGGCACCACGCTGGGTCATCACAACGAGACGGTCTCCAGCGGTCCGTTCCTCGACTTGCTGACCCGCGGCACGCTGTGGGCCTGCGGAAAACTCGACGACGCCTACCTGAAACCAGTGCAGGCCCGCCGCGTCCCGATTAATTTGGCGAAGGGACAGGCGGCGCAGGCGACCTCCGAGGAAACGGGCAAGAACAACTTCGCCAAGAACGCCGTCGACGGCAACCCGGCCACGCGCTGGTGCGCCGCGGGCGGCGGCGTCCCCGAAGCGCTCACGGTCGATCTGGGCAAGTCGCAGACGCTGACCGGCTGCCGTATTGACTGGGAGGGACGCGACGCCGCCTACCAGTATCGCGTCGAAGGCTCCGACGACGGACGGTCGTGGCAACTGCTGGTCGACGGTTCGAAGAACGAAACGCCCGGCCCGAGCCAACGCGAATTCCAGGCCGATGCACGCTACCTGCGCGTCACCTACCTTGGATGCAACCGCAACCTGTGGGGCAGCATCTGGGAACTGCAAGTCTTCGGCGAAGGGACGACGATCGAACAAGCGGTCGACTCCCGACGCGAGAAGGAAGTCGAACTGATGCCCGAGGTGAAGACGCCCGAGGGATTCCAGGCGACGCTGTTCGCCGCGCCCCCCGCGGTGACGTACCCCGTGTTCGTCGCCGCCGCGCCAGACGGCACAGTGTTCGTCTCGAGCGACGGCAACGGATCGCTGGGCCGCGACCCGCGGCGCGGACGCGTACTGCGCTTGAAAGATCACGACGGCGACGGCCGGGCGGACGAAGTAAAGATGTTCGTCCCCGACGTCGATTCGCCGCGCGGCCTCGTCTGGGATCACGATCGCATCTACCTGCTCCATCCCCCCCACCTCAGCGCCTTCATCGACCACGACGGCGACGGCGTATCTGACGAACAACAAATCTTGGTGAAGAACGTCGCGTTCGACCTCAAAGCGCGTCCCGCCGATCACACCAGCAACGGCGTGACGCTCGGCATCGACGGCTGGCTCTACCTGGCCATCGGCGACTTCGGATTCATGGAAGCCGAAGGAACCGACGGTCAGAAAGTCCAATTGCGCGGCGGCGGCGTCGTCCGCGTGCGTCCCGACGGAACGGGGCTCGAAGTCTACTCGCGCGGCACGCGCAACATCCTCGAAGTGGCCGTCGATCCGCGGCTCAACGGGTTCGCACGCGACAATACGAACGACGGCGGCGGGTGGGACATCCGGCTGCATCATTTCACCGGCATGGAACAGCACGGCTATCCGTCGTTGTTCCGCAACTTTCCCGAGGATGCGCGCACGCCGCTGGACATCTACGGCGGCGGCTCGGGCTGCGGCGGACTCTATCTGTCCGAACCCGGCTTCCCTGAAGGCTACGGCGACGCGCTCTACACGGCCGACTGGGGACGCCAGTGGGTCTACCGACATCGCCTCGCTCCGCACGGCGCCTCCATGAAAGCGGACCAGTCAGAGTTCGTCAGCGTCACGCGCGTGACCGACCTCGACGTGGACGCCTCGAGCCGCCTGTATGTGGCCAGTTGGAAAGGGGCGACGTTCAATTACGCGGGCGAAGACGTCGGTTATTTGGTCGAGGTGCGGCCGGCGGGCTATACCGCACCGCCGCTCGTCGACGTCGACAAGGCGACCGCCGCCCAGTTGGTGCAGGAATTGTCGAGTCCCAGCCACCGACGCAGGCTCCACGCGCAACGCGCACTCGTGCGTCGCAAGTTGGCAGCCGAGGTTGCCGGCGAGTTGTTGCAATTGACGCTCGACCGACGACAGCCGACTCCGCACCGCATCGCCGCCCTCATGACCTTGCGGCTTGCGTCGCTCAAGCTGCCGCTCGCCGGGATCGCCGTCGACGATGAAATGCGCGAGTATCAACTGCGGGCGCTCAGCGACGGACCGGAGCCAGCGCGCGACGTCCCCCTGGAATTGCTCGTCGAATCGACGCGCGCTGCCTCGCCGCGCGTGCGGCGGCAAGCGGCCGAGTCGATTGCGCGACTCAACAGTCGAGCGGCCGCGGCGAGCGTCTTGCCGTTGTTGGTGGACAGCGACCCCATCGTCGCCCACTCGGCGCTTTACGCACTCCTCGAGCTGCAGGCCGACGAAGTGTATCTGGCTACCTTGGAAAGCACCGATGAACCGGCTGCGGTGAAGTTGGCGACCCTGCGCGTGCTCGGTCAAATCCACCAGCCGCGCGTCGTCGACGCGCTGATTGCGCGCTTGGCGACCGAACCCGATGCGGCCCTGAGGAAGGCGACGATCGCCGCTTTGTGCCGCTTGTCGCAGATCGAGGGAACGTGGAAGGGGGATAGTTGGGGGACGCGCCCCGATACGACCGGCCCGTATTACCAACCCGAATCGTGGGACGCGACCGAGCGGATCGTCGCCGCACTGCGGGGGACGCTGGAGAAGGCCGACGGCGACGAGGCGTCGCATTTGGTGCGCGAAGTTTCTCGACACCGAGTGCCGCTGAAGCAGCTCGCGTCCCTCCTCGTCGCACTCGCGAAGAAACAACCCGACGTCGTTCCGGCGCTGGTCGAACAGATCGCTCGGGAGGGCCAAACGCCGCCCGATGCGGCGTCGCTGCTTGCGCCCATCGCCGCCGCGCCGGAAAGTGCAGCCGGCTTGCGGTCGCAGGCGGTCGTCGGCCTGGCGCGGCTGAACAGCCCGAACATCTTGGCCGCGACCCTCAAGGCGCTCGACGTCCTCTACGCTCAGGGGAAACCCGCGCCCGAGTATCCCGTCGCGCTCCAAGCAGTGCTGTCGGGCCCGCATTTGTTCCAACACGTCGAACGATTACGTGACTGGTCGCAAGGGGACGACGCGACGCTTGCCCTGTGGGCTGACGCGGCGCTCGTCGGCGTCGTCCTGGGAACCGCGAGCACGCCCGAAGCGCGGCTCGCGGCTCAGCAGGCGCTCGAAGCCGGCAACGACCAACCTGCGCGCCGCAAGCGGCTCATCGAAGCCGTGCGCGTGTCGCAGCAGAAAGGTTTCAAAGCACAGGTGCTCGAGGGACTGCAGGACAAAGATCCGACGGTCGTCGCCGCCGCTCGCCAAACGGCCGATGAATTGAAGCTGCTGGTCCGCTCGAACGTGAAGCCTGCAGGTCCCAAATTGGCGGACATCCCCGTTGCGGACGCGATCGCTCAAGCGACCAACGCCCAGGGCGATCCGGCGCTGGGCGAAGAACTGTTCGGGCGACTTGGTTGTGCAAAGTGCCACACGATCAGTCCGGCCGAGCCGCCGCGCGGCCCGTACTTGGGGACGATCGCGAACACGTACAAGCGGCGCGAATTGGCCGAGTCGATCTTGGTTCCCAGCAAGTCGCTGGCCCAAGGCTTCGTCACGCAGGTCTTCGCGCTCGAAGACGGCCGCACGGTGACCGGATTCGTGGTACAAGAAGGAGCCGAGCGGGTGTTGATTCGCACCGCCGACGCCAAGGAAATCGCGATCCCAGTCGACTCGATCGAAGAGCGAGTCAAACAAACCATTTCGATGATGCCCGAGGGGCTCGTTCGTGAACTAACCATCCCTGAACTCGCGTCGCTGCTCGATTACCTCGAAGCCCTCCCGAAGCGGAAAAACTGACCATGAAGTTGTTCGTACTGCGTCTGGCCTGTTTCGCGATTTTGGCCTGCGGCGTCGCGCGCGTCGATGCGCAAGAGACCGCGGCGTTTCCCCAACCGTTCAACACGCAGGACGCCAAAGACGTCCTCGCTTCGCCCGAGGAACTGGTCTCGAAAATGACCGTCCCTGAAGGCTTTCGAGTGAGCTTGTTCGCGGCCGAACCGCAGGTGCAGCAGCCGGTCGCCATCACCACCGACAGTCGCGGTCGACTGTGGGTCGGCGAGATGTATACGTACGCCGAAAGCAAAGTGAATTTCGACACGACGCTGCGCGATCGCATCGTGATCCTCGAAGACACCGACCACGACGGCAAGTGCGACAAGCGGACCGTCTTCTGGGACGGCGGCGTACGCTTGTCGGGCGTGGCCGTCGGCTTCGGCGGCGTCTGGGCGCTGTGCGCTCCTTACCTCTACTTCATTCCCGACGCCGATGGCGACGACGTCCCGGACGGCCCCCCCGTCGTGAAGCTCGACGGCTGGAACGATAGCGCGGTCCGCCACAATATCGTCAACGGCCTGACGCTCGGCCCCGACGGTTGGTTCTATGGCCGGCACGGAATCCTCGCCACCTCGCCCGTCGGCAAACCGGGGACGCCCGATAGCCGCCGAGTGAAAATGAACGTCGGCATCTGGCGTTATCATCCGGTGACCGAAGCGTTCGAGGTGGTGTGCGAAGGGACGACGAATCCGTGGGGATTCGACTTCGACGATCACGGCGAGATGTTCTTCATCAACACGGTGATCGGCCACTTCTGGCACATCATCCCCGGCGCCTACTACCGGCGCATGTACGGCGAACACCTCAATCCGCGTCTGTACGGCGTCATCGAACAGCACGCCGACCACTTCCACTGGGACACGGTCGAGGCGTGGTCGGACATTCGCAAGGGGGTGACCGAGTCGACGAAGAAGGCGGGCGGCGGGCACGCCCACGTCGGCATGATGTTCTATTTGGGAGACAATTGGCCCGAGTCGTATCGGGGCAATATGTTTACGCTCAACCTGCACGGCCTGCGCATCAATCGCGACTTGGTGAAGCGCGAGGGCTCTGGCTTCGTCGCTCAACACGGCGAGGATTTTCTCTTTGCCAATAACCCGTGGTTCCGCGGAATCGATTTGATCTACGGCGACGACGGCGGCGTGTACATCGCCGACTGGTCCGACGTGGGCGAATGCCATGAGAACGACGGCGTCCACCGCACATCGGGACGCATCTACAAAGTGACTTACGGCCAGCCGCTCAAGCCGTCACTCGGGGACCTCGCGTTGCTCCCGCATGTCGCACTCGCCGACCTCGCGATGCACCGCAACGACTGGTACGTCCGGTTGGCTCGGCGCTTGCTGCAAGAACGCGCGGCCGCCAAAGCCGACCTTTCTACGGCTCACGCCCGGCTACGCGAGATCTTTCAGCACGAAACGGATGTGACGCGGAAGCTCCGAGCGATTTGGGCGTTGCAAGTCAGCGGCGGATTGGACGACGCCGCACGCCGCGCGCTCCTTGAACACGCCGACGAACACGTGCGGGCCTGGGGCGTGCGCCTGCTGGGCGAAAGCGGCGAGTACTCCTTGGAAGACGTGCCGACGCTCGGGCGACTTGCGTCCAGCGACCCGTCGGCCCTGGTGCGATTGCATGTTGCGTCTGCGCTGCGCCGCGTGCCGCTCGAAGCCCGCTTGGACCTCGGCCGGCGACTGGCCAGTCACGCGAAGGACGCGGACGACCACAATTTGCCGCTCATGATCTGGTTCGGCATTGAACCGGCGATCAGCGAGTACACGGCGAAGGCGGTCGAGCTGGCGGTGGAGTCGAAGATTCCGCTGGTGCGGCAGTACGTCGCGCGGCGGATTACCGAAGACATGGAAGCGCGTCCGCAGGCGCTCGAATCGCTGCTGCATAGGTCGCTCGCCGATCCTCAGGTCGCGCGCGACGTGGCGCTGGGGATGGCCGACGGTCTGCGCGGGTGGCGGAAGGCGCCGCAGCCCAAGGCCTGGGCGGCGTTCCAAACCAAGTGGAGCGCCGGCGGCGACGAGAAGCTGGCGGGACAATTGCGGGAACTCGGCGCCGTCTTCGGCGACGGACGGGCGCTGGACCAATTGCGACGCATCGCGCTCGACGGCCAAGCCGACGGGGAAGCGCGTCGAGCGGCCTTGCGGGCCATCATTGAAGCGCGTCCCGCTGACCTCCACGCGCTCCTCACTCCGCTGCTGAACGATCGCGCGATGATCGGCGCCGCGGCGCGCGGGCTGGCTGTCGCCGGCGACGCCAACACGCCGCGCATCTTGGTCGACCGCTGGGGCAACTTATCGCCCGACGACCAGCGCGCGGTGCTCGAAACGCTCGTCGCACGACCGGCCTACGCCGCCGTACTGCTCGACGCCGTCGCCGCCGGTCGGCTCAAGCGACAAGACATCAGCGCCTGGCACGCACGCCAAATCCGCGCGTTCGGGGACGAGAAGCTGAATGAACGACTGCGCGAAGTGTGGGGGGAAGTGCGCGAATCCAATGCGGACCGACAGAAACAGTTGGAGCAGCTCAAGGGGACGCTCACGGACGAATGGCTGGCGAAGGGGGACGCGGTGCGAGGGCGCGCATTGTTTGAGAAATCGTGCGGCAACTGCCATGCGTTGTTCGGCAAGGGCGGGGCGATCGGCCCCGATTTGACCGGCGCGAACCGCGGCAACTTGCAGTATTTGTTGGAAAACATTCTCGATCCCAGCGCCAGCGTCGCAGCCGACTTCCGCACGTCGACGGTCGTGTTACACGACGGTCGAGTGGTGTCAGGGGTGGTGAGCCACCCCACGCCCCGCTCGCTGGCCGTGCAGACGGCCACCGAGAAGGTGACTTTGCCAAAGGACGAGGTAGAGGAGATCAAGGCGACGACGCAATCGTTGATGCCCGACGGGCTGCTCAACACGCTCACGCCCGAAGACACGCGCGACTTGTTCCGCTACCTCATGACCCGCCCCCCGGGCAGCTCGTAAGCCGCCGAGTTCTTCCGCCACGGAGCTCGCGGAGTTTTTGCCACCGAGGTCACGGAGATCTCAGAGAAGGAAAGAAAGACTGGAAACGGACGTCAAGAACATCGTCGGCGCCGTCCGACAGCCGTTTTTTTATTCCTTCCCCCGGGCAACGACAGTGACGGGCAACTCAGCGACTTAAGCGGCGCAAGTTCTTGCGGATGATGATCGGCACTCGCTTCAAGATGGGCGAGTCGCCGAAATGTTGGGCAAATCCCTCGACTGCCGCCGGTAGTTGACTGGCGATCCGCTCCAGCAGCAACGCGAATTGCGATAGCACCGTGTTGGCTCGAAAACCCAATTCGGCGGCCAATTTCTCAAGTTGCGTTTTTTTGACCAAGTCGGGGTCCCAAGCGCCTCCGAGATTCATCGCCAGCTCGCGTGAGAGCGTCTTGTCGTTTCGGGTACAGACAAGATCGTAGAACGGTGCGAGTCGCGGGACGCGTTGGTCGTCGTAAAGCAGCGACAGGTTCTTTCCGTGTGCATCCGAGTTGCCAACGACGAGATTGAAAAGCGCCCACTGCAGCAGCCTTTGGAGGTCGGTCAGGGGAAAGGCCGTGATGCGACGAATCACTGCTGCGCATTGACTTAAGCTGGGGCCGCCTTGCGTACGCTCGCATCGACGGCGAGCAAACCAATGTCGCGCGCCAACCACGTCACAAACGCTTCGTTTTCAGGCAGATGCGAATCGTGGCGTGACGCAAACTTGAGGATGTGCGTACTGGGCGCCGGCCAGCGAGAGTCGCACTTGATTGCGTCCTGTAACCTCCGAGAAGGCTGTGGGAGCTCCCATCGCCCACCGCTCCAACTGCTCGTCCGACACTCGCTCGTATCCGGACGCGGAGCGATCGTCGGCAGCGGGGAGCAAAGCAGGAGTAATGGTCAGCGCCCCTGCGCAATCACCGCCGATCGCCTGAAGCAATTGAAAGTCGTGGTCGGTACAGATCTGCAGGGCGCGGCAAATCTGTTCGCGAACCAACCCTTCCGGCAAGAGGTTCGCAAAGAAGCCGTGCCCCGCGGCTTCCGTGAAGGCGCCGTCGAGCGGCAGCGAGAGCGAAATCGGGAAAGCGCTCGGCGATCCGCTCCACGACTCTGCGTACTGAAACCGCATTCGGCCCGATTCCAACGGCGTCAGCGAACCGACGAGCGTCGTCCGATAGTGGACGAATAGCGTCGTTTTGCGCATCACGCCTCACCTCGCGGACGCACTTCCAGTTCCAGGCCAAACAATTGCAACACTTCGAGTACCAATCCAAGCTGCATGGTTGCCTTGCCCCGTTCCAACTCCGAGAGAAACCGGACGCCCACCCCCGCCATTCCGGCCGCGTCTCTCAGGGTCAACCCGGCCGCCTGGCGCCGCTGTCGCACGAGCTGCCCAAGGTCGCGAGCGTTCGTAATTTTCGTCATGTCCATCGCCCCGGATCCCGCTCGGGACACTCTTCCTGAGTGTCGGACGCGAAGCACGAAGAGTCTTCCGGCCAAGAAGTTACGGAGATCCCGGAAAAAGAATGGGGCCGAAAACCATTCCGACTCACGACACCGTCGTTCCTTTGTCCTCCCCCTCTGCGTCCTCCGCGAGCTCTGTGGCAAGCAACTCCGTAGCTGGCAACTCCGCTGCCGGCGACTCTACCGCTGGCAACTCCGTTGCTGGCGACTCCACCACTGGCGTCTCTGTGGCCGCCACGACGCTCGGTGGCGACGCCGCGGTCGGTTTGGTGTCGGTGGCGGCGCCCAACATGCCTTCGGGGAGGACGCCGCGGACGCGGAGGACGACCATCGAGCGGCCTTGCAGCGGGTAGTGCTCGCGGTCGAGTGGATCGATGGCGGCGGTCCGCTCGCGGCTGGTATCGAAGAGCACGCGCCACCGTAGGTTCGTGGCGATCCCCAGCCGGAAGTTCACCGTTTCATAGTGCGCGTTGAAGAGTACCAGGAACGAATCGCCGCGAATGGGTTCGCCGCGGTCCGACTTTTCGGCGATTTGAGTGCCGGCGAGCCCCATGCCGAAACAGCGGACGAAGCCCGAGTTCCAGTCGCTGTCGTTCATCAAGCGCCCGTCGGGCGAAAGCCAGTACAGATCGTTGACTTCGGTGCCGCGAATCGGGCGTCCCTGAAAAAATTTGCGACGCTGAAACACGGGCTGCGCTTTCCGCAGCGCGATCACTTCTTTGACGAACGCCAAGAACCGTTCGTCTTCCGCCGTGAGTTCCCAATCCAACCAGCTTAGTTCGTTGTCCTGGCAATAGGCGTTGTTGTTGCCGTGCTGGGTCTGCCCCAGTTCGTCGCCGGCCAGCAGCATGGGGACCCCTTGCGACAGCAGCAACGTCGCGATCAAGTTGCGTTTCTGTCGTGCTCGCAGCGTCAGGACTTCGGCGTCGTCGGTCGGCCCTTCGGCGCCGCAATTCCAACTGTCGTTATGCGAACAACCGTCGCGGTTCTCTTCGCCGTTCGCCTCGTTGTGCTTGTCGTTGTAGCTCACCAAGTCGTTCAGCGTGAATCCATCGTGGCAGGTGACGAAGTTGATGCTGGCGGTCGGCTGACGACCGTCGTCCTGGTAGAGGTCGGCGCTGCCGGCGAGGCGCGTCGCCATTTCGGCGACCGTGCCTCCTTCTCCTTTCCAAAACCGTCGGACGCAATCGCGATACTTACCGTTCCACTCCGTCCAGAGCAGCGGGAAGTTGCCGACCAAATAGCCGCCGGGTCCCAAGTCCCATGGTTCGGCGATCAGCTTTGCCTTCGAGATGACCGGATCTTGGTGGATGATGTCGAAGAAGGCCGACAGTCGATCGACTTCGTGCAGTTCCCGCGCCAAGGTGGCCGCCAGGTCGAAGCGAAACCCGTCGACATGCATTTCCTGCACCCAGTAGCGCAGGCTGTCCATGATCAGCTTGAGCACGTAGGAGTGTTGGACGTTGAGCGAATTGCCGCAGCCGGTAAAGTCGACGTAGTAGCGGCGATCGTCGGCCACTCGATAGTAGGCCGCGTTGTCGATGCCGCGAAACGACAAAGTGGGTCCAGCCTGATTGCCTTCCCCGGTGTGGTTGTAGACCACGTCCAGGATGACCTCGATCCCTTCCTTGTGCAGCGCGCGGACCATCGACTTGAACTCTTGCACCACCCATTTCGGACCCCAGGCCGAATAGCTGGGGTCGGGCGCAAAGTAGCCGAGCGTGTTGTAGCCCCAATAATTGACCAGCCCCTTGTCTGCCAAAAAGCGATCATTCAAGTGATAGTGAACCGGCATCAACTCGACCGCCGTGATCCCGAGATCGGTGAGGTGCCGGATGGCGCCGGGGGTGGCGAGCCCGGCGTAGGTGCCGCGCAAATTGTCGGGGACCTGCGGATTCCGCTTGGTGTAGCCCTTCGGATGCAGTTCGTAGATCACCGTCTTGTGCCACGGCGTTCTCGGCGCAACATCGTCGCCCCACGTGAAGGCCGTTTCGACGACGCGCGCCAACGGCGCGTATTTGCCGCTGTCGCGGCTGTCGAATGACAGGTCATGGTGCGGGTTCCCCAACTGGTAGCCGAAGAGCGAATCGTGCCACTTCAAGTCGCGGCCGATCGCCTTGGCGTAGGGGTCGAGCAGCACCTTGTGGGGATTGAACCGCAGACCGTGCGCCGGATCGTAAGGACCGTGCACGCGATAGCCATACAGTTGACCAGGGCGAACGTCCGGAAGGTAACAGTGCCAAACTCGATGCGTGCACTCGGGCATGGGGACGCGCGCAAACTCGCGCACGCGCGGCGTTTCGTCGTATAAAACGAGCTCGACTTTGGTCGCGTTCTCGGAGAAGAGGGCGAAGTTGACGCCCATTCCGTCCCATGTCGCACCGAGCGGATCGGGTGCGCCCTGCCAAACTCGCATGGTCTCATTCCCTCGTCTTGAGGGTCCCCAGTAGGTCCCGCCCGTTTACAACTCTAGCGGACCACACAGCGCCCCGAAACAGCCCTTCGGCCAGCGGCGCGCGCGAAACGCTTTACGGCGTTGCAAACGGCAAGCATGATCGAAGCAGCCCCGCCCCCCTCGGAGACTCCGCGCGTGCCCGCTAAACCCGTCGTCTGCCGTCCCGCTGCGTTCGAACTGTTTCGCGAACAATTGCCTCGCTTGGAAGAGACCGAAGCGCTGTGGCGGGCGGCCGCGGCCGTCTCTTTCCATGCACTCGACGACGTCTCCATAGACGATTTGGATCGCCGCTTCGAAGCGCTGGCCGCGTCGGTTCGCGAGGGGGCGCGCAGCGGACGAGACGTCGCGCGCCTGGCGCATCTGCATAGCGTGCTGTTCGAAGACCAAGGATTCGCCGGCGATTTCGAACGCTATTCCAGCCCCTTGAACAGCTATCTCTCCACCGTCCTCGAAAGCCGTCGCGGCTTGCCGATCCTGCTCAGTCTGGTTTACAAAGTGGTGGCCGAGCGAGCAGGCTTGTATGTCGAAGGCATTAATTCGCCGGGACATTTCCTGGCCCGAGTGTCGGTCGACGGTCGGTGGCTGATCGTCGATCCATTCTTCCGCGGTCAGTCCCTCTCGCGGGACGAAGCCCTCGAGCGACTCGGACAACTCACCGGCCACAACTACTTCGGCCAATACGAACTCCTGCAACCCGCCACGCATCACCAATGGCTTGCACGCATCCTCGCCAACCTGCAAAACTCGTTCGCCACGGCCGGACGCCAGAACGACTTGACGGCGATGAGCGAACTACAGCAGCTGTTGTGGGAAACGGCCTGACGCGAAACAGCCTGACGCGAAACAGCCTGACGCTGTGCGTCCTCGCCCTGCTGGTCGGCTGCGCCGACCCCTGGACCGCACAACTCGAACACGCCCGCCGCGATCGGTCCGATCAATTCGCCTTCTCAGCGCGGATCGTCGTCGATGAAGACCTCGCTCACTTGGCGACGCTGCCCGACTTGCGCGAACTGTTGATTGAACAAAGTCGCATCACGGACCAGGGCTTCAAGTTGCTGCGACCGCTTCGGTCGCTGGAGCATGTGCGGCTGCGCGGAGCGCGGATCACCGATGCGTCGCTCGACGTGCTCGACGACTGGCCTCGACTGCGAATGCTCAACTTGCCTCAGGCCGACCTGACCGACGACGGCGTGGCGCGCCTCTGTCGCAGCCAACGCCTGGAGCTCTTGCGACTTGGAAGTCCGCGCGTGACCGACGACGCGCTGGCCGCCGTCGCCGCCTGCCAGTCGCTGCGGTTCTTGCATCTGATCGACATCCCGATCACCGACGCGGGACTCCGGCATCTCGAACAAGCGAAACAACTGACATCGCTGTACCTGGATGGGTCGCAAGTCACGGACGCCGGGATCGAGCGGTTGGTGACGGCGACGCCCCACCTGCATGTGCACATCGACCAACGCCATTCGGATCGTGATCCCAACCGCCACGCTCACTAAGTCGCCGCATTCCGCCGCAAATTGCTTGTCAAACGGCGGAACCTGAGTCAAGATACGGGCCAACGGATTCGCCCTCGTCTGTCTCCCCATGGAGAGACTCATGCGATCCACCTTTTCGATCGGTTTAGCATTGCTGTGCGTACTCGGCTTGGCGATCGGCTGGCAGTTCCAATCGGCGCTGCCCCAGCTGGGATCGCTCCCGGGCGACTTGGTCGTGAACACCAATGAAGTGCGTCTTTACGTGCCCCTAGGGTCGACGCTCTTCTTGTTGTTGGCGCTCAATGGCTGCCTGTGGGGCTTTCGCAAACTGGCTTGACGCTGCCTGTCGCGCGCTCAAAACGGCTTTCCTTAGACGGCCCGAGATTGCTATAGTCCTGGGTCGAGGGCGAGCGTGCGCACAAGGAATCTCAGGATGCGGGAAGGATCGGCCGAGCAACTCGCCAGGAACGGGCGTTCGCCGGGACGCACCCTCCAGACGTCCGCCATGCTGCTGCTCAGCCTGGCGATAGGCGTCGTCGAGCGACTTCCGGGGGATGGGGTTGCAGCGGCGGCCGTCGCTGCGCCGCCCGCGGAAACCGCACCGCCCCCGGTGCGCTGCCCGGCGATCGAGCGGGACGACGGACGCCAGACGCAGCATCCGGGCGAACCGCTGCGGCCCATCGACTTGGTAGTCGTGGCGACCGCGAGTCAGGGCCCCGCGGCCCATTCGTATTACTTGCGAGTGGAGCGGGCGTTGTATGGACGAGCGCCCGCCGTGGACCTACTGTGCCGCTCGTTTCGCCCATTGCCGCTGGGAGAACCACGGATCGTGGCCCTGGTGTCCGCCTGGCATGCCGGTCTCGTCCCCTACGAAGCCAAGTATTCGGCCGCCGTCGACGACTTGGCAGCACATGAGGCGCTGGCGCAAGCCCGAGCGGATTGGCACGCCGCCGCGGCGCACGCGATCTTCGTGGGACGCGATGTAACCGACTCCTTGTCGCCCGACGAACGCGCTCGTTATGGCGGCGGCGAACCGACCGCGTCCGCGGCCCGCACCAACCTGCGCGACGCAGGCCGTCGCTTCCACCTGCGCTATGTCGAGGTCGTCGACATCCTTCACAGTCCGCCCGTTCCGAGCCCGCCGGCCCCCGGTCCGAGCCCGCAGCCGCCGGGCCCACCGCGGCTCGCTCCCCGTCAAATCGTCCCCGTCGACTTACTGGGAGTTCCGCGCAACAGCCGCGCTCGGGCCCCCTCCTTGGGCGAAGAAATCTACTTCAGCGCTCATTTTGCGGCGGCCGAAGGGGGAGTCCCCGCGCGGTGGGAAATCGTCCACCGGCAGCCGGCCGCAATGCGCGACGCCGTTCGCGAGTCGCTCGCGCGTCGCCCGCTCCATCCGCTCGTGCAAGTGCAGCATGAAGGGCGCGCCGCCTCGTACCGCGAAGTGCTGTTCGCCGGGTCGCTTGATCAGGCCCTCCAACTGCTCACTTCGCCTAGCCCCGCCGCCGTAGAACTCGGCCGCCGCCGTCTGCTGTACGAACCCGACAAGTCGCTGGCCCTGGTCTCCGCCCGCTTCGACCAACGTCTGCTGGAACAGCGCCCCGACGCGCGCGACGGCGAATATCGACAACAAGCGCGTCTCGCTCAGCTGCTCGTCGACTTGGAACCGGGACGCACTCACGGAGAGGCGGCAAAGCGCGTCGCGCGCATCCTCGCGGCGGCACGCGCCGGAGATGCGCCGGCGCCGTTGGAACCTCCGATGACCGCCGCCCCGCCGACCGCCCCCCCGACGACGACCGACGCCTATCGCGTCAATCGTTCGTTGCAATGGCTATTGCAAGCCTTCGCCCCGCAGGACGCCGCCGACGCCTTTGGCGCCGAACTCAAGACGCTCGCCGCAGCCGCTGACGAACCTTGGAGCGGCGAGTTGCGACGGATACTCGCCGAGTCGCAGATTGCGGAATACGTGGAGCTGCGCGAGGCGACGCAGCGGATGCGCGGCATTCGACCACGCCAAACACGCCCTGCCTTGTGGCACGACGGCGATTATCTGCTCGCGTTCGCCCCCCGCGGCGACCGGCTGCTCACGCTGGGCGACGGCGTCGCACGGATCTGGGACGTCCGCGACTGGTCATTCATCGCCGAATGGACCTACGAAGGCCGCGTCGAGGCCGCGTTGTTCACGCCTGCCGGCGACCAAGTGTGGATCGCCGGCGAACTCGACGACGACGGCCTCCTCAGGAAGCTGGACGCCCTCACCGGCCGACCGATCATGGACCTCTCCGCCGATCGCCTGCCGATCGATGAATTGGCGCTGTCGGCCGACGGGAAGACGTTGGCGACGGCGAGCGACGAGGAGCAACACCTGCAGGTGTGGGATGCCGTCAGCGGAAAGCTGCGCCGCACGATCGACCTGGACGGAGGCGCCGCGCGTCTGGCCTTGCGCCCCGACGGCCAACTGCTGATTCGCGAAATGCACGCTGACTCCTGGCAATGGGAATCGCTAGCCGATTCGGCCGCCAGCGCCGACCCGCGCACCCGCCAGACGCGGCTCCCGCTGCGCACGGCCGTCTTCCATCCTCAACAGCCGGTCCTCTTCGCGCTCGAACGGACGGCCGCCGAAATGCAGGCCGCGGAAATGCCGACCGCCGAAGCGGCCGAGAACGCCGTTGGGGAAAATGCGGGAGTGGATAATCCGGGGGCCGGGGAGTTGGCCTACGTGGTGAGCGTTCGCAAGTCGGCGGGCGACTTTGCCTGGCTGCCGCAACGCTCCGAACCGTTGGTCGGCAGCGCGCTCCGCATTGCTGCTGACGGATCGCGAGTCGCCGTGGTGTCGCCGCGCGAGACGCAGTGGACGTTCACGGTGCTCGAAACGCCCAGCTTGCGCCCCGTGTCCCGCTGCCAATTGGTTCGTTCCAGTCGCCAAGGGCCGCTCGATTCGTGGCAACTCTCGCCCGACGGTCGCGTCTTGGCGGTCGCGTTAGCGGGCGAGCCGCCGGCGCTGTTCGACGCACAAACCGGCGCACGGTTCGCTCCCGGCGGCGGCCACGGCGCCCCGATCGTCGACGTCAGCTTCGTCCAAAGCGGCAAGCTGATTCGCACGCTCGACGTCGAGGGAGGGGTCTGCGAGTGGGATGCAGGAACGCTGCGGCTGGCGGGGCGGGTGGCGAGCGGCGAGGAGTCGCATCCGGCGGCGCCGGCAAGTCGCGAGGGGCCGTTCACCGAGGACGGTCGCACCTTTTACCGCTTGCAGACCGACGCGCGCGGCCGGCAACTCACCGTTTTTGCGTCGGAAGGAAGCGACGGCCAAGCCCGCAAGATCGCTGAAACGCGACTGGCGACCGTGCCTGACGGACCGCGCGGACTCGCGCCCGGCGGAAAGTGGCTGTACCTGGGCGCCCAGATCTTTGACCGACAAACGCTGCAAGTCGTTTCCAAGGCGTCGCTACGAGGGCGAAATGTGACGCAGATGACATTCTCCAGCGACGGCCGCCTGTACGCGGTCGCCACGCAGGGAAACCGGCTGGGGGACGACGGCGAACTGGAGGACGAATATCAGGCGTCCATCCACGACACAGCGTCCGGTCGGATGCTCGCGGCGCTCCCGCCCACCTCGCACGCCCTGTCGCTGCTGGCCTTCTCCCCCGATGCAACGCGTTTAATCGTCGTGCGCGACGACAATGAGCTCGAGGCCTGGCAACTTCCCCTGCCATAACCTTGACCGAAAGTTTGTGCCCGTTGCAGGCGGCAATTAGAATCCTTACTGAATCCGTGTCGGCGGCGGTGCGCCCCGACTGCGGAGCAGTCGACACAAACCGAACTGCCGCAAACAGTTACCACGTTCCATGCAACTCCTTGCGGCAGGCGAAAAAGGGTTTTGCGCGCATGAATCGCCGAGGCCAGAAAAATCGCCGTCTCTCCCGTCGACTTTCGTCACGGCAGGGGCGTCCCCGCCCCCGATTCACTCCTCGCTTGGAAGCGCTGGAGTCGCGACAGGTGATGGCGGGCAACTTGACGCTCAACTCCTTGGCCTTCGTCGACGTCGACAACAACCCCATCCCAGCGCCGCTCGCAGGCGAACAGATCCACCTGCAGGTGAACTGGACCGCGACCGACGTCCCGCTCACCGAGTCCTACCGGCTGCAGCTCACCGATTCCACCGCCGGCGTACGGTCGATCGTCCTCAATTCGAACTTCTTCAGCGGCAACGGCAACGGCGTTTTTTCGCGGACGCTCACCTTCGAAGGTTGGTACGCCGCGCCTGGCGACCGGCACGTCGAAGTCGTGATCGACTCCACCTCGCTCGTGGATGAGTTCAACGAGGGGGACAATAAGGTCTCGCTGAACTACAAGGCCGCCGAAGTCACGACGCTCCCGCAAAAGTTCCTCCAGCCGCTTGCCGGCCAACAAAACGTCGACTGGGCGGTGGTCAATTACACCGACCTCGATCCGCGCGTCGACGACGGCGTGAACCCGCCCGAGTATCGCGATTACGCCTGCGACGACGGGCTGCTGCCGGCCCGTTTCAAGTGCGGGCCGGTGACTGAGGATCAATTCTCGGGGCTGGAGATTCAACTGCCCAACTACGCGTCGATGGACGCGGGACACGCGGTGTATGCCGTGGCGGGCGGCGTCGTCACTAAGCGGTTGGACGGCTTCGTCATGGATGGGGCGAGTGCGGGCGACGACGCAGGGACGTCGATCGCGGCGCTCGGCGACGTCAACGGCGACGGACTTAACGACCTCTTGATCTCTGCTCCCGGAGTCGATGCCGACCCGGACAACCCCGAGGATGAAGGCGCCGCCTACGTCGTTTATGGACGCCCGGGCGGCTTCCCCGAAGGCTTGTCGCTCGCCGACCTGCTCCCCGACAACTTCGGCGACGGTTCGCGCGGGTTCATCCTCCGCGGCGTCGATCCGTTCGACAATCTGGGGACGGTCGCGGTCGCCGCCGGCGATTTCAACGGCGACGGACGTTCCGACTTCGCCATCGGCGCCCCTAACGCCGCCACGAATGGCACGCAGGCCGGCGCCGTCTATGTGATCTTCGGACGCGATGGCAATTTTCCCGCCGAGTTTCCGGTGTCGGATTTGCTCGCTGCCAACGGCGGCGACGGCACGCAAGGACTCGTCCTGATCGGGGAAAGCTCCAGCGACCAATTCGGCGCAGCCATCGCCAACGCGGGCGACCTCAACGGCGACGGCCTAACCGACTTGGCGATCGGCGCCCCGCGCGCGGACGGCAATGGCTTCTTCACGTTTCAAGTCGGCCGCACCTACGTCGTCTATGGTTCGACCGACCCCATGCCGCCGCAATTCAACATTGCAGCCTTGTTTCCGACGGGAGTCGGCGGGTTGGGCGGGTTCTTCATCAACGGGGAATCGCCGTTCGATGCCGCCGGCAGTGCCTTGGCAGGCGTGCATGACGTCAACGGCGACGGCGCCGACGACCTGTTGATCGGCGCCCCGCAAGCGGGCGTCAACTCCCGCGGCGCAGCCTACATCGTCTACGGCCACACCGCCACTCAGGAAGCGACGGATCCGTTCGGCGTGAATCTCGACTTGGCCGATTTACGCGAGGCCAATGGCGGCGACGCCACCGTCGGCATCGTCCTCGACGGCGCCGACGATTTCGGTAATTTCGGCGACGTCGTCGCGGGACTCGGCGACTTCGACGGCGATGGGCTCCCCGACTACGCCATCGGCGCTCCCTTCGCCGACGGCCTCTTCGCCAATACGGGCGCCGCTTACATCGTCTACGGCGACAGCGGCGTGACGACGCCCGAACGGCAGATTGACTTCTTGTTGCCGATTTTCGGCGGCGATGGCTCGCAGGGCTTCGTCGTCCGCGGTCAGAATGCGGGCGACCAAGTCGGCTCGGCCATCGCGGCGATCGGCGACATCAACGGCGACGGCGAAACCGACTTGGCGGTCGGCGCGCCCGGCTTCGACGTCAATGGCCTCGCTTACGGCGCCGTCTTCGTCGTCTTCGGTTCTTCCGTCCCGCTCCCCGCGACCGTCGACGTGAATCTGCTGGGCAAAGCAGGCGGCAGCGGCGGTTTCCGACTCACGGGCCCCGAGGCCGGTTCGGGCGTCGGTCGCTCGCTAGCCGCTCCCGGAAACCTCAACGGCGTCGGCCCCGACGACTTCCTGATCGGCGCACCGCAAGCCGGCGTCGGCGGACAGGTGTTCGGCGTCAACGGCCGCACCACCCCCTTCCGATCGGAACTCAATCTGGCCCTCGTCAATGCGGTCGATTCCGTCGAAGTCGATCACGGCAACGGCTGGGTCACGATCTATTCGCACTTAGAGCCGTCGTCGATCGCCGTGCAACCGGGCGACGTCATCCCGCTCGGTTCGATCCTCGGCATGGTCGGCACGCGCGGCAGCGACGGCGCACGCTTGCTGTTCCAAGTGGAACACAACGAGAGCCCCGTCGAGACCTACCTCGCTCCGACCACCTACTGGGCCCAGCCGCTGCAGTATCAAGGTCAATCCGATCGCTCGGTGCTCGACTCGGGCGTCACCAATCTCGACCCGACCGCCGACCTGCTCGAACGGCCGTCGGACATCACGCGCATCCACCCGACCTACCAGGGTTCGCTCTACTTTTGGTACGACATTTCGCATCTCAACCCGAACGACGAATACCAAGTGATCTGGTATCGGCCCGACGGAACGCCGCTGCGCGAAGCGTACACCTGCATGTTCCCGAAGAACGTGCCGCTGTTCAACCCGTTCTGCAACGCCATCGACGCCTCGCCCGTCCACATGGGCGTGGGACTCGAAAGCCTCCAGCAAGACTGGAAGAAGTATGTCGGCCAGTGGCAGGTGATCTTGTACGTCAACGGTCAAGCCCGCGTCCGCGAGACGTTCGACGTCGCCTCGTCGCCGATCGAGCCGGAGATCCGGATGGAGTACGGACCGGAAGCGGTCGGCAATCCGGTATTGTTGTCGGGGCGTTCGACCCCCATCGACTTCGGCGTCTCGGCCGTCGGCGAGCCTGCGCCGACGCAAGACTTCGTCATTGAAAACCACGGGTCGACGGCCCTGCATCTCTCGAACGTCGTCATCCCGCCCGGGTTCCGCCTCACGACGCCGTTCCCATCCATCGTGAATGTCGACTCGCGCGTGCGTTTCACGGTCGCCATGGACGTCGACGTCCCGGGTGATAAGTTCGGCGAGATCCTGTTCCAGACCGACGACGCCGACGAATCAACGTATCGTTTCCTCGTGTCCGGCGAAGTGCGCGGGAACTTACCGGTCGGCAGCCCCGTGTTGGACTTGCCCGGTCCCGCGTTGGCCTACCAGTGGCTGCAACCGCCGCAAGTGATCGACGACCAAGCTCGCTTGGCCGATTCCAACTCCAGCCTCTTCGAAAACGGGCGTCTGACCGTGTCGTTCGCCGCGGGCGGAGCGGCCGGCGATCGCTTGGGCATTCAAGATCAAGGGACCGGCGGCGGCCAGATCAGCATCCTCGGCAACTCCGTGCTCTACTCGGGCGTCGCCATGGGGACCTACTCGGGCGGCGCCAGCGGCAATCCGCTGGTCGTCGTGTTCAACGATCAAGCGACGGCGCCGGCCGTCGAGGCGCTGGTGCGGAGCATCACCTACGCGAACGTCGACGAGGATGCGGGAACGTCGTCGAAGTATGTGCGGTTCCAAGTCACCGACGACGTGGGCAACGTGGGGAACGATCAGTTCAAACGCATCGTCCCCGGTCCGTCCAACCTCAATCAGCCGCCGTCCATCGCGTCGCTCATCACGCTCCCGGGCCAAATCATTCAACCGGCGGACATCACGTTTCAGGCCAATGGCGTGATCGATCCCGACGGCGTCGTGGCGACGGTGAATTTTTACGTCGAGTCGAACAATTTGCTGGGGCTGCAAACCGGTCCCGGCGGCGATACGCTCGTGGGAACCGACGTCAACGGCGTCGATGGCTGGTCGACGACCTTCTCCAGTTCCACGATCGCACCGGGCTCCAAGACCGGCTACGCCGTGGCGCAGGACAATCTGCTGGCCGATAGCGTTCCCGTGTCGGTCGGCTTCACGGTGCTGGCGCCGAACCAAAAGCCCTCGATCGTGTTCTTGAGCGCCAATCCGGGACAGGTCGTGCCGCCGCAAGTCACGACGCTCACCGCCAACGGCGTCGCCGACGTCGACGGGTTTGTGACGCGCGTCGACTTTTACCGCGAGTCGAACGGCGTGCCCGGATTTCAGGCGGGCGGCGGCGGCGATCTGCTGCTCGGGGGCGACACGAGTTCGGCTGGCGGCTGGACCTTGAACTACTCCACCAACGGGCTGGCCGAGGGGCTGTACGTGCTGTACGCCCGAGCGACCGACAACGGCGGGGCGTTCAGCGACCCGGTGGCGACGCAATTGCAGGTGGGACAGCCGCCCCCGACCGGTTCCGTCTTCTACTTGTCCGATCTTTATCCCCCGGTCGGCAACGGCACGGGCGGATTCGTCCTCCTCGGCGACGAGCTGGGAGATCAAAGCGGCTACACCATCAGCAGCGCGGGCGATATCAATCGCGACGGCTTCGACGATCTGCTCATCGGTGCGCCGTTGGCAGACGGCGGCTCGCCCCTGAGAGTGGACGCCGGCGCCAGCTACGTCGTATTCGGCCAAAGCAGCGGCTTCAGCGGGTCGATCGACCTGGGAACGCTCGACGGCGTCAACGGCTTCCGGATTCTCGGCGCCAATGCGGGCGATATGGCCGGATATGTCTCGGCCGCCGGCGACGTCAACGGCGACGGACTGGGCGACTTGCTGATCGGCGCACCGGGCTTGGATGTCGGCGGCACGGCCGACATGGGCGCCGCGTACGTGGTGTTCGGCCGCACTTCGGGATTCGGCGCCCAGTTCGACTTGTCGACGATCAACGGCGTCAACGGCTTCCGGCTCGACGGCATCCAAGGCGACGATCTGACGGGGCTGAGCGTCAGCGGCGCGGGAGACTTCAACGGCGATGGTTACGCCGACGTCCTGGTCGGTTCGCGCATGGCCGACGGCGTCAGTCCCATTCGCACCGACTCGGGGGCCGCGTACCTCGTCTTCGGCAAGGCCGCAGGGTTTGCGGCGTCGACCGATTTGGCGGGACTCGATTCTTCCACCGGCGTGCGGATCGAAGGGGTCAACCCGGTCGACTTCCTCGGCCAGTCGGTCCGCTGGGCGGGCGACGTCAACGGCGACGGTCTGGGCGACATCATCCTCGGCGCCCAAGAAGGGCAAGTCGGCACGACGGCGGCGCGCGGCGCGGCGTTCGTGATCTTCGGCTCTCAGGCGCCGGTGGTCAGCCCGCTGCTGGTCGATCAACTCAACGGCACAAACGGCTTCGCGATTCGCGGCCTGAACCTGGACGACTTGCTGGGATTCTCGGTGAGCGGCCTCGGGGACTACAACGGCGACGGATTCGGCGACCTCGTCGTCGGCGTGCCCAACGCCGATCCGGGGTCCACGCCGCGCGACAACGCCGGGTCCGCGTACGTCATCTTCGGCGCTCAGGGACCGTTTGCGTCGCAGTTCGACCTCACGTCGCTGGGCGGCGGCAATGGGTTCCGAGTGGATGGAATTCGCGCGGGCGATGCACTGGGGATTTCGGTCGGAGCGGCCGGAGATGTGAACGGCGATGGGTATGCCGACGCATTGTTGGGAGCGTTCCGAGCTTCCACGGGCTCGCCGGCGCGAGCGGAAGCCGGCGAGACGTACGTGCTGTTCGGCAGCAATGTGAACACGAACCCCGTGTTTGATTTGTCGAGTCTCAATGGACTGAATGGCTTCCGTTTGGAAGGCGTGTTGCCAGGGGATCAATCGGGTTGGTCGGTGGCCGGCGCGGGCGACGTCAACGGCGACGGGTTCGACGATCTGGCGATCGGCGCGCCGGCGGCTGGGGGCGGTGGAACCAGCTACGTCTTCTTTGGCCGCGACTTTACGGGGACGACGACGCAAGCGGGCGGCGCGACCGCCGATGCACTGACCGGATCGCTGCTGGCCGACATCTTGAATGGACGTCAGTCGAACGATGAATTGGCGGGGAAGGGCGGAGTCGACGTCTTGATCGGCGGCCAAGGGGACGACGTCCTGGGCATCGGCGACGGCAACTTCCGCCTGCTCGACGGCGGCCGCGGACTCGATACGGTCCGCGTCGACGGGGCCGGAGTGACGATCGACTTGACCGGCTTGTCGGATTACCGGATGACGGGCATTGAGCGGATTGATTTGCGCGGGACGGGCGACAACACGCTGATCCTCGACCTGCAAGAAGTGCTCAATTTGTCGGACACCTCCAATCAATTGATCGTGTACCGCAACGAAGGGGACGCCGTCGACATCGGCGCGGGCTGGTCGCTCGCCTCGTTGGCCACGATCGATAGCGCGACGTTCTACGACTTCCGGCAGGGATCGGCGCAGTTGCTGTTGCAAGCGGTCCGCGAGGGGACGCCTTGGCAGAACCCGGCGAACCCGATGGATGTGAACAACAACGGCGGCGCGACCCCGGTGACGCCGCTCGATGCGCTGTTGATCATCACGCTGTTGAATTCGGGATTGTTGGGGAACAATCCGTTGCCGAATCCGCCGACCGCCGATTTTGCTCCGCCGCCGTACGGCGGATCGTTCTTCTACGACGTGAACGGCGACGGCTACGCCACGCCGCTCGACCCATTGATCGTCATCAACTTCCTGAATCAGGGCGGCGGGGAAGGGGACGGCGAATCGCCCGAGTCGAACCTTGCCGGGACCGCAGCGAGCGTCCCGTGGACGTCGACGTCGTCTGTCCCTGATGCAACGCGGCGCGCGGATGATTCGCCGTCGGCGACTTCGCCGAGCATCTCGCGTCCCATAACGTCGGCGTTATGGACTGACGCCGCTTGGCTTGACGACGCTGAAGCGGACGCCGCGGACGAATTGACCGAGTTCACGGTCGCCGCCGATTCCGAACCAGCCGACGACATCTTCGCCGCCTGGCCGTAGGCCAAGTAGGGTGGGCCAAGCGCAGTGCGGGCCCACCATTGCAGCCAAGTAGGGTGGGCCAAGCGCAGCGCGGGCCCACCATTGCAGCCAAGTCGGGTGGGCCAAGCGCAGCGCGGGCCCACCATTGCAGCCAACTAGGGTGGGCCAAGCACAGCGCGGGCCCACCATTGCAGCCAAGTAGGGTGGGCCAAGCACTGCCGGGCCCACCATTGCAACCAACTAGGGTGGGCCAAGCACAGCGCGGGCCCACCATTGCGGCCAACTAGGGTGGGCCAAGCACAGCGCGGGCCCACCATTGCAGCCAAGTAGGGTGGGCCAAGCGCCGCGGGCCCCTACATTGCAACCGAATGCAGGTGGGCCAAGCGCAGTGCGGGCCCACCATTGCAACCAAGTAGGGTGGGCCAAGCACGGCGGGCCCACCATTGCAGCCAAGTAGGGTGGGCCAAGCGCGTGCGGGCCCACCATTGCAGCCAAGTAGGGTGGGCCAAGCACGGCGGGCCCACCAGTGCAGCCAAGTAGGGTGGGCCAAGCAGTGCGGGCCCACCATTGCAGCCAAGTAGGGTGGGCCAAGCGCCGCCGGGCCCACCATTGCAACCAACTAGGGTGGGCCAAGCGCATGCGGGCCCACCATTGCAGCCAACTAGGGTGGGCCAAGCCGCGGGCCCACCATTGCAACCAACTAGGGTGGGCCAAGCGCAGCGCGGGCCCACCATTGCAGCCAACTAGGGTGGGCCAAGCGCAGCGCGGGCCCACCATTGCCCGCCCCCGAGCCCCCCGCAATCCCGAAGCCCCCGTAGGCTGGCGCCAGCCCAGGCGCGCCGAATCCCACCCCGCCCGGCGCGGGCCCAACGACCTTGCTGCGCGGCAACGGCGGGGTTGATTATTCGCCCCATTCGGGGGCGTGCCAGTTGGGAGCAGGATCGATGTCGCCCCACTCTGGCGTGTATTCGCCGGCGGCGACGTAGCGGTGGAATGACGACCACTCCCAATCGCCGACTCGATCCACGAGCCGATGCTTGCGCGGATTCCAATGGATGTAGTCGACGCAGCGTTTCAAATCCGGCTCGTCGCGCACCGTGTGTTCCCAGTAGCGTTTGTGCCAGATGCCGCGTTGACGTTTCTTCTCGCGCGACGCCGATTGACGCGCTTCGCTTCCGCCCGCCTGAAGCCACTTGACGGTGAATTCTTCCTTGATGCGCGACCACCGCAGCGGATAGTTCGCGTCTCCTGTGGGCAGCGACCAGACGGTGTGCCAGTGATCAGGCAAGAGCACGATGGCCACGATCTCGAATCGATGCGTCTCTTGCACCGTCTCCAGCGCTTCGTGCAAACACCGACGTCCCAGTTCGGTAGTCAGAATGGGCCGCCGACCCTGCGTGACGCACGTGAAGAAATAGGTCCCGCCCGGTACGAACCATCGCCTGTAATTGGGCATCAGCGCCTCTCCGGTCGCGTCGTCATCGCGAGCGATGAATGTGGCCCAAACATCGGGTGTTGCCAAGTAGGGCCCACCACGGCCGCGCACCACCCTCGGTGGGCCCGTGCCGGGCGGGGCAACGTCGCTCAGGCGGCGCAGCAGCCACCGCGCCCGGCTTGGCGCCACCCTACCGAGCGCGGGCCCACCACGGCCGCGCACCAACCTCGGTGGGCCCGCGCCGGGCGAGGCCATATCGCTCGAGCGGCGCAGCAGCCATCGCGCCCGGCTTGGCGCCACCCTACGGGGGACCTCGGCGAACTCGGTGACGAAAATGCGTAGGCTGGTCCAAACTAGAGAGCCGGCTTTCCGTTCACATCGCCTAGAACGTATAGCGCAACGTTGCCGGTATCCAATTGACCACGCTTACGGCTGACGCACGAGGCCAATGTGTGAGATCCAGCGACATGATTGCACGTCGTAGTCGGTCCCAATCAGCCCGTGTAGCATTCTCTTCCTGCATTGTTAGCAGGCCGTTAAGAGCAGATTCGGACGGGACCCAATCGTTGCCGCGGTTCGTTGCGAGCCAAGCTAACCATGGGCGAGCGATGGATGGAAACGCCGAAGTGACGGAGAGCAGAAGCATGGGGATTCGGTACTCGCCGCAACCGGATTCATTGCCAAGAAAACTCTCCCAGTTCGCCGCCGATACGCCCACACGAACCAAAGAATAGAGGTTCGCAAACCGTTTCACGGAACGAGGAGTCTCAAACAGAGGCTGAAATTGAACCAGATCAGCTAATTCCCACTCGCTAAGCTGCAATCGTTCCGGACGCAACTCAGAGGACTCGCCCACCGCCGCCGACTTGCCCTGATTCGCAGATTCATCGAGTTCCGGGCTAGCGGGGGAGCGATGCGAAACTTGCTCCAAATCGCCACCCGCCTGCGATTCGCGTGCCGCAACTACGCGAGATTGATTTCCAGCAAGAATTGGATCGCGAGCATCTTCTTTCGAGGACGACGTCTCAGTGCGACCGACATTCGCTTGTCCAAGCGACTTTGTAAAGAGATTGTCGATCAATGCGGAAAATCCGTCGCGCTCCATAGCTTGGAGCTGAAACGGAATCTGGAAGATCTTTTCGAGATAGTCTTGCGGCGTCGCCGCCTGCAGTCGTTCCATAGAGCGAGGGATCGGCGTTGCATTCGCACTCGGCGTCGTATTACTTTCGGAAGGCGATGGGTTGCGTCCCGCGAGCAGCCGAGGGTAATGGTCGTGCAAACTCTGGCGAAGCCACCGCGAATCGACCGCCACAACGACTGCAAACAGAGGAAATGCCAACAAGAGATGAACGGCCTCGAGTACTTCGACGACTCGTTCGGCGCGACAACGATCGAGGTCATCGATGTAGAGTACGATGCGATCGACGTGGGGAAGCCCCTCGTTGCGGTCGCTTCCGGCACGCATCAGTAGTTTGCTCAACTCTTCGAAGTCTCGACGGACGATGCTTACCAATCCCAGATGTCGTCGATAGTCGTCTGTCGACGCCCTTTCCTTGAGGAATCGCATCAATTGCCTGCCAGGGGCGAGTTCGGCGAGTTCGGCCTTGATCTCCCGCACTCGCGATTCGGCTTGCTGCAGAACGCATCGAGCCTCTTCCTCTCGTCGAGCGGCTTCATCTCTGGCAATTCGCTTACTTTCAATTTTCACGACGAAGTCAGATGCCCTTCGAGACTCTTCGACCTTGGCGAATGCCGTCTCTACCGACTCGATGATCGAATTTCCCCGCTGAATGGCCGTCTTGATCCAGAGGCCGCACGACCCGGCTGTCGCGGCGACTTGAAGACAGATCTTCGCGAACTCCGTCGAGAGACCATCCCACGAATCAGGGAGCGTGTTTCCCAGGAGCCAAATGAGAAGGGGAGCAAGAACAGCCACGAGCAGCAACGAACACTTTCCTCTCCAACTGGGCCCATGAACCGCAGCCCAAACGACAGCACGAACACGATTCGAGAAACTCTGAAATTCACCAGCCGTCGCCCTGAGCGAGGTATAGGACTCGGAAAGAGTCGAGATTCCGAGCGTCACTTGCGCATTTTTCAGCGAGTCCCGCGTTTGTGCGTCAAGCGCAATCAACCCGAGCTGATCAAAGGTCGCCGAGAAGTCGTCTTTCGCTTGACTGCCTGCGATCTCAGCAGCAACAAGGGCCTCTTGTGCGTCCTTTCGAGCCGCCTCCGCAGCCGTAAGCGCAGCTTTTGCCTCTGCGTGCAGCACGCTTTTCTCTTTCAGCTGCTCCTTCAATAGCTCGATCTTCTTCGCGGCCGCATTTCCATCTGGTTCCTCGAGCGCCGCAAAGAGTTGATCAAAAATCTCGCACACCAAGTTGGCCCATAGATTGGTGTCGAGGTAGTGCCAAGCGTTGAACCGAATCTGAATGATCTTTTCGTGAAAGATCTCTTTCAGATCGGGCCGGTAAATCTCATTCAGTCGGTCCTGCAGAAGCCCCATGAAGTGCGACTTGCCTGATCCCCATGCACCAAAAAGTCCAATGGCAAGCGGCAGCGGAGTCGACTTGGCGGCGATCAACTGCGCGAGATGGTCCGCGTAAACGTGAACCCCCAAAGCGTCCTGAAGCTTTGACGAACCAGATCTCTCGAAGATTGGCACTAAATCCGAAGAAAACGCCGGCAACGTCCGCTTGAATGCGTAGCGGCTCTCGCCATCCGCCGCCGATTCGGCGGCCGTATCACGCAAAGAGTCCTCGCTCGTCGGCTCGAGCGGCTGTCCCTTGATTGCGGCCGCCAAACTGTCGTACTCGCTTGCCGCGAACTGCCGCACCTCAAAGTACCGTCGTTCACGAAACAATTCCGGCAGGGTGTCGAGCTCCGACTCCGAAACGCGTCCCAGGAGCACTGGGATTACTCGTCCATTGAAGTTGAGCGACTCTTTCGCGAGGCGGATATGCGTCGGTCCCCAACCGGCGTCGCCAAGGAATACGACGACCGAGCGAGCGGACTGCATTCGGCTCGACTCGACCGCTTCCCATTGCCCACCAATTGGGATGTCTCGCCGCCAGAAGTACGTCTTGACGCCTCGTCGCTCCAATTCAAGAACGATCGACTCAACGGCAGACTCTCGTTCGTTGAAGAGAATAAAGGCGTCGACGGGCTCGCCATTTTCCGCTGTTTGGACGATCTCGTTCGGCGTCGGCGCCGAAGAGTCAGAGCTTTTCCCGGCGTACCTCAGTTCGCTTTGAAATTTCGTGAGTACATCATGCCAATGCGCTGACTTGTACGCCTGGGCGAGTGCGAGCCCAAGACTGGTCGCTTGATAACGCACACTTCCGTCGCTGGAACGCACTTTTTCCGATATTCGACGGTTGCAAAAGGCGATTGCGATCATGTCGACTTCCTTCTCCCGCAGGAAGTCTTGTTCCATTCCATAGACGCTCTCCGCGAAATGGACGAGTTCGCTCGGCGCCCGTGTGCCGGCTCGTGCATCGCTCCAAGCCTGTTCGGGCTCCAGTAACAAAAGCCCCAAAAGGACCAGAGCATTACGGTCATCGGGGACGATCCCCAAGGACTCCAAGAGCTGACAAGCTTCTTGGACTCGCACTTGCCGATCGTCTGGAATGGAACTGGATCGCGGCGCCGCCATCCTCTAGTCTCTCTACTTCGAAAACTTCCACGTGAAGGCGTCTCAATGACCGCACCCGACGGGCATCAAACGACCAGAACGTACCCCACCCACGGGCGTCATTCAACCACTACAGAGATGCCTCGCGGCGCGACGCCAAACAAACGACAGCCCAAGACTCGGAAGCCGACTCTCCCTTCTTCGCACGGCGAATTCCTTCGGCACGACCTGCCGTCAAGGCGAGCGAAAGCCCCTTATGTCTAAATGATCGTCGGTGGCGGCAGCGGGAGGTTCAAAGAATTTCTCGCGTCGGGTGAGACAAATCGTCGCTCGTCACCCCTTTCTAACTGTAGTGCGACGCGTCGCGAAGGAATGCGGCGGCCACGATCGCCGGTTTGAGCCGTGTTCGGATTCCCCAACTCGTCGGAGCTACTGACATGATGAAGAAGGCGATTTACTTCGTGACGCCGCTGATCGGCTTGTTGCTCTTCGCCGCGCGGCCGACGTCGGCTCAGACTCGCTCGCTCTCTCAGCGATTGAACCAGGTCGAAAGCCGACTTGATCGGCTCGTCGACTTGCAGGAGGCGTTCCTGCCGACGTTCGAACGGATGGAGAAACAAGTCGCTTGGCTTGAATCTCGCGTCGAGCAGCTTCCCAACTCGCCGTCGACGGTCGAAGCGCGCCCCGATATCGCCGACCTGCGGCAGCGAGTGAAGTCGCTGGAAGGCGTTTGTGCACGCCTGCCTCCGAACCACAACCCGAACGAATCGCGGCAGGCAGCCGAACTGCGGACGGAATGCGAACTGCTCGACATTCGGCTGCGAGGCACGAACGGACGGCTCAAGGCGTTGCACTCTCAACACGCCTCCGCAACCGAAGTTTCCCTTCGCCCGGCCGCGTCGCAGCGGCCGCGCATGACCTTGGTGATCGAAGTGTATCTCGACGACGAACTCGTCTCTCGCGGCCGGAACGTCCTGCCGTAACAAAGTTCGTCGTCAGCTGGATAGGTCCCGTTTTTTGAAGAGGTGTTGCTATGTGCTGGAAAATGATCGGTCGTCGTACGCGTGAGGCTCTCTTGGGGATCGGCGTCAGCGTGTTCTGGGTGGCGAATTTCGCACACGCTCAGATCGGCACGGCCGAGGTGCGACCGGGCGACCTGCGTTCGTCGAAGCCGGCCGCGGAAATCGCGGGTCCGCTCGAACAGGACCGGGAAGACGTGAAGGCGAACATCGAGTTGTGGGAGCGTCGCATCCGCAAAAAGCTCAACGACATCGACCAGGTGCTCCAGGGACTCGACTTGAAGAAGATCGAGGGACAGCGGATCGCGGCGGGGGAGATCGACGCGTTGCTGCAGGAAATCGACGACGAGGCGAAGGGCATCATCGAAGCCCAAGCCCGCGTCGCTCCGGACCTGAAGCAGTACCGCGAAGCGCTGCTCAAGGCGCCCGACATCTTCCGCAAGCTGGCCGACTCGATGGACGAGCGAGCCGGCAAGCGGAAAGCGATCGTGCTCAAGGAAGCGTACGCCGACATCTCGGCCGAAGCGCGAAAACTGGCGACCACTTACGAGACGAAGGCCAAGCAGATCGATAAGCTGGAAGCCGACCTGCAGGAGAAGATCGAGTTCGTCATCGACTCGCGTGAATTCATCGCGGACGCTCGCGAGTTGCTGGCGGCCATCCCCACCGAGCATGGACTACAGACCGAGAAATTGGTCGAGCGTCTGAACAAGTACTTGGACGTCTTCCAAGACGCGGTGAAGACGATTCGTGGAGTGACGGAGAAAATCGGCGAGCCGTCGTCGCCCGGCGAATCGCCGACTCCCGCGAGCCGTCCCGGCAAGCCGCTCGCGACCGACTCCCCGCGTGGTCCCGCCCAGCCGCTGAGCGTCGACGAATATCGCCGCCAACTGGCGCAGTTGCGAAAGTCGTAGCCAGGGAACCGGCAGACTCGCCGGTCCCAGCTTGATCGCCAACACCGACCGCTGCGCCGCTCGCCGGCTCAGCGGTCATCTTCGTTGCCGAGTAGGTTTGCCAAATTGTAGTGGATCGCTCCGCGATCCAACTCTCCCCACAATCCCCCCGCGGCCGGTTCTGAAATGGAGATGAACATCCAAAAGGGAGCCACTGCAAGCATCGAATACTTCGGACGCAGACAAACCGACGTTGGATCGCGGAGCGATCCACGACGTACGTGACCGCCCGGAGCTTTCGCATCGGCTACTAACGCCGGGCGGTCGGCGTGAGGTGGTGCCGGTTTCGGGGGCCAACCGAGTGCTAAGGTGGCTCCATCCCCAAGGAGAGTACCGCCATGTCACGGACGATCGAGCCCACGCCATCACAACCCCAGCGCCGGCAGTACACCGACGAGTACAAGCGCGAGACGGTCCAGATGATGCTGGACGGGCACTCGGCGGCGTCGATCGCCGAGCGGCTCGGCATCCCTGACGTTCACATGCTCTATCGCTGGCGCGCAGCGTTGACGCGCGAGGCCGGCACCGTCGGCGAGGCGCTCGACGCACGCGTAAAGGCGCTGGAAGCCGAGCTGCGACGCGTCGAGAGGGAACGCGATGTCTAAAAAAAAGCCTTGATCATTTTCGGCCGCGGTGAGGCGGTGGCGAGCGTTGGCAGCGTACGATTGCCGCTGCCCGTGCTGCGCGAAGAATGGTCTCGGATCGTTGATGCTTGGCAGATCACAGGTTGGGAGGAGTATCGCGTTGATCCTCGACTAGGAAGGAAGATGCGGTATTCGCCGGCTCAACAGCAAAGCATCTGGGCGGCGTTATCCGCCGTTCGTGACGACATGCACCGGCAACAGTTTTGGACTGAGGCCGGGCAGATAGCCCACGTCGTGGCGCGTCTTGCGCAATTGCAAACATCGCCCTACGACTTTGTCTTGGCCGATGAAGCACAGAATCTCGGAGTACCTCAACTATGACTTGCTGCGGCGCTGGCGGGCAAACGCCCCGATGGGCGCTTGTTGACAGGAGATCCCGCTCAGCGCATCTTCCAGCCCATGGTGTCGCTCCAGCACGCCGGAATCGATGTGCACGGCCGGACGCACCGGCTTCGAGTGAACTACCGGACAACTGCGGCGATTCGCGCGACGGCAGAACGGTTGACTCCCGCGGAGATCACGTATCTAGATGAACATGTCGAGACGCGACAGGACGTTTTGTCGCTATTCAACGGTGCTGCGCCTGAGATCCACGCGTTCGAGTCTGAAGTAGCAGAACGAGCGCCGATCTCCGTTTGGCCGTGAGCGCACCATACATTGCGGAAAGAGTCGGCCGTCGGGCCATCCGAGATTGCAGTGATCGTGCGGAGCGACGCGCAGTTGCCACGAGCCATTCGAGCGATCGCGGTCATGGCATGCGATGACGACATCTTGCCAGATCGTCGCCGCATTGAATTGCTTGGCGACCCCGCTGATCTTGAAGAAGCATACAGGACTTAACGACATATTCTGTACGTCGCATATACACGGGCTCGCAGCATCTTGCACTTCAGCGGCGTCGTCCCCGTCTCCGAGTTTTTCTGCGATATGTAACCTTCGTAGGACTGGCGTCCAATCGATCACATGAACGCTTTCTGCCGAAGCATTGCTCACTTCAGCCCAACAAAAAGAAACAGCCACCATCAACAAGGATGGTGGCTCAGGTTAATCCTTGGCCCTCCTGGCCAATCGAACTACTCGAACTCATTGCAGTCTCCTTAGAGATCGATGATTTTGATTAGCAAAATGCAGACTACGATGATTGCTATCATCTCTAGAGATTCTTGCATTATTCTTCCTCCTACAATCAATGCGCAAAGGATTGCAAAAGAACTTGCAACTTTGCAGGTTTAGAAAAAATATAAACGCTTCAAGAAGAAACGCTATTCGCTATACACCACGCGTTGAAGGCGTGGGCGAGACAAGAAGCCCCGGCGACGAGGCGGTTGTTTACCATATCAAGGGAACAGTGTCAATTGACACACTTTACTGGGGTCCAGCGCATCGCCCCGGAATGCGCTGAAGAAGAAAGATGGATTCCCGGCAATCATCGAGGCCGCAGGCTCGCTAGTCGGGCAAACAGGTTTACATGGTGGGCCCGCGCCGGGCGGGGGGAGTTGCTTGGGCGACGCGGTTGTCGGCTCGCCCGGCTTGGCGCCACCCTACAGGGTGCTCGTCGCTCTCGGGGGGCTCGGTGAGCTCTGTGGCGAAACATGGTGGGCCCGCGCTGCGCTTGGCCCACCCTACGAGCTCGGCAGCACTCTACTCGAGCGTCGCGGGACGCTGGCCTACGGTGACTTGGACCGTCAGCGGCTGGCCGTCGCGTAAGAGGTCGACGGGGACTGCGACGCCCACCTTGGTTTGACTCACGCGCGCGATCAACGACGCGGACGACTCAATGTCGACGCCGTCCCAACGCTTGATCACGTCGCCCGCCTGAATGCCCGCTTGTCGAGCGGGCGATTGCTCGCCGAACGGTCCGTCGGCCAATCGCTTCACATACGCGCCCTTGCGGTCCGGCAAGTTGCGCGACGTCGCCAACTCGTCGTCGATCGGCGCCGGCTCCACGCCCAACCACCCGCGGACCACCGCCCCCTGCGACTTCAGATCCAAATAGACTCGCTGCGCCACCGAACTGGGAATCGCAAAACTCACTCCTTGATACGACGGTCCCACGATGGCCGTATTGATCCCAATCACTTTGCCCGTCGTGTCCACCAGCGGTCCGCCGCTGTTGCCCGGGTTCACGGCCGCGTCGGTCTGCATCAGGTTCTGGAACGGCGTCCCCGCCACCCCCGCACGATTCTTGGCGCTCAGAATCCCGAAGGTAATGCTCCGCTCCAACCCAAACGGGCTCCCGACCGCCCACACTAGAGCTCCGACTTCCAGCCCCTCGCTATCGCCCCACTCGGCCGGCATCAGCCCCGACGCCTCCACCTTGAGCACCGCGATGTCGGTCGGCAGATCGACCCCCACCACTCGCGCCGGTCGCCGCCGCCCGTCGCTCAACACCACTTCGATCTGCCGCGCTTCCTCGATCACATGTCGATTCGTCACCACATACCCTTCGGCGTCGATGATCACGCCCGAGCCCTGACCCGACTCGGAACGTCGCCGCGGCGGGCGATGAAACGAGTCGTCCGGGACGCCGTCCGTCCCCTCCACCTCGCGCGGTTCGCGATCCGCCTCCGCCACGTTGATGTGTACGACGCTCGGCCCCACTCGCTGCGACACCAACTGGTACGCCTGCGACAGTTCGGCCAAATGAAAATTCCCCAGCGACGCCGCCGCAATCTCCACGCGCGCCCGCTGCCGGCCCCGCTCCAGCCGATACACGATCTCTTCGACCAACAGCGGCAGACCGGAGACGCAGACCAACAGCAGCCCCAAGATGGTCATGCACCAAGTAAGCCGATTGAGCGCTCGCGACGCGGCCGACGCCCCCGCAGGCACAGCGCCGGTCTCCTCTTCGCTTGCTTCCTCTTCGCTTGCTTGCTCGTCGACTACCGCCTCGTCGGCGGCACAAGCAGTCGCGCCGCCTTCGCCCGCCGCGGCACTCTCGTCGCTCGCCGCCTCGGTACCAGCCGCCGTGATGCGGGCGAACGGGACGCCCGCAACTGTGGCGTCTCCCAGGGGGGCGTCTCCCAAGGGGGCATCCACCAACGGAGCCGCTGCGGCGACCGCCGGCGGCAGCAGCGGCGCGAGCTCCAGATCTTCGACGCCCCCCGCAACGGGGTCGGGCGTCGGCGGATCGTTCTGCGGCGAACCCATCTGCGGAGAACCCATGTCCGGCTCCTCTTTCCGCGGCAAACGGACGGCGGGACATACGCGACGGACTCGCGTCTACGCGTCCCCTTCGTCGGCGATCACCACTTCCTTCATAATATCGCCTTGCTCGATCGCATCCACAACTTCTTGCCCGGCAATCACGCGGCCGAAGACCGAATGCTTGTTGTCCAGCCAGGGAGTGGCGACGTGCGTGATGAAGAACTGCGACCCGTTCGTATTGGGCCCCCGGTTGGCCATCGACAGAATTCCCGGCCCCGTGTGCCGCAGCTCTGGGTGAAACTCATCGGCGAACATGTACCCCGGCCCGCCCGATCCGGTCCCTTGCGGACAACCGGTCTGCACCATGAAGTCCTTGATCACGCGGTGAAACTTCAGCCCGTTGTAAAACCCTTGACTCGCCAGCTTCTCAAAATTGGCGACCGTCTTCGGCGTCTTGTCCGCAAACAGCTCCAAGCGAATCGTCCCTCGGCTCGTCACGATCGTCGCAACCTTCATGCAGTAATCCTCAATCCTCAAACAGGCGCTTCACCTGGCGACGTCCAACTCGCGGCCGCCGCCTCTACAAATACACTCGCCGATTATACACGTACCATTCGAACACGAGCACCAGCAGGCCGCAGCCCAGCAGCCATTTCCAGTATTCGTGCCGAGTCGCCTGGGCGCCTTGCGCGGCCTTCACCTCCGACGCCCCGATCGCCAGCGTCTCCACGGGCGACAAGTCGGTCTCGCGACTATCGAACAAGTTCACCGCAAACCATTGGCTCGGTTCGGGCGACGTCCCTTCGTACACCGAGTAAACGCCCGGCGTCTCGGTCGCTTTATAGGGAAAGTCCGACTGCCCCGACCGACGAATTTCTTGCTGATCGCCCTGCGGCGTCTTCACGCGCACGCTGTTCACGGCCGCCAAACTGCGGACCGCCAGCCCTTCGCCCGGCTTCACGCTCGGCGCCGACTCGGCCCGCCCGCCGCCTCCTAAGCTCGACAACACGTTCTGCCAAAAAATGGGAAAGCTGTACCACCGCGGCCAATCCGAATTGAAGAACGACTCGCCCCCCGGCTTCGTTTCCACCAACGTGAACCCCAGCACGGCGTCGTCGAACCCCTGCCGCGGCGCAATCGACAACATGGGACCAGCTTGCGAATCAAGCAGCACGACGGCGCCGCCGGGCCCCTTCACGGGCGTTCCTTCGGCAATCTTCACGTGCGTCGGGTCGGGCATCGCCGTCAGTGGATGAGCTCGCTCGACGTCGATGATCTGAATCGGTCCCGTTTTCTCCCCCAGCGACCAACCTTCCTGCGGCGGCGCACGGCCGATGAACAACGTGTTCGCCAGCGGCATTTGCTGCGGCGCACAACGATCAAAGATCACCAAATCAAACTCGCCGCCTCCGGCCTGCTTCCGATAGTCTTCCCCCTCCAGGTAAGTCGGTTCGACGAACGTGACGCTCCCCAGCAGCTTCGCCGCCGGGGTCTCGAGCGCTGTGCGCATCGCCGTATTGCCGGCCGTGACGCACAGCACGTTGGCCGGTCGCCGCGGGTTGATCGCCGCATAGGCGACGTCGTCCACGCGCAGCGCATCGGTCTGTCCCAGCTCGGCCCGCAAGACGCCCGGCTCCGGATCGCGCAGCTCAAACCGAGCGCCGCCGGTCCCGCGCGGCGGCACCTTGATTTGTTGAGCGTCCAGCAGCACTTGGCCGCGATACAGCGACACGTCGACCGTCGACTCGGCCGCCCCGGCATTCTCCAATCGCACAAAGGCTTGCACTTGGTCCAATTTTTCGGCGTTGCGTTCCGTCGTGAACGCCACGATCCCCACGTTGTCCGCCGCCGCACCAATCGGCAAGAACTGCGGCTCCAGATTCCCCAGCGAAAAATTGCTCACCGGCGCAAAACCGCCGTCGGAGATCACGTACAGCGTCGCCGGAAACGCACCTGCCACCTGCTCGTCCTGCGGATTCCCGGCTTCGCTCATTCGGCCCGGGTTGGCCAACCCGCTGGCGGTTCGCAGGGCATCGGCCAAGTCGCTGGGGCGGGACGTGGGCAAGATCTGCTGCACGCGTTCGCGCAACAGCCGTCGATTGTCCGTGAACGATTGCTCCGTCTTCGCCTCGTCGGAAAAACTAATCACCATCGCGACGTCGCCGCGCTTCATCTGATCGATCAAGTTCAAGGCGCGTTGTTTGGCGGCGTCCAGTCGCGTCCCGCCGCCGTCTTTGGCGCTCATGCTGGCCGAGGTGTCGATGAGCAGGATGAAGCGATTGCCGGTGAGCGTCACGCCGCGGCAGCCGGGGCGGAGCAGGGCGAGCATCACCAGGGCGACCAGCAAGAGCTGCAAGAACAGCAACACGTTCTGGCGGATGCGTTGCCAGATCGAATTGACGTGCAAGTCCTCGATCGCGCGGCTCCACAAATACGTACTCGGCACCTCCACCGGCGCCCGTTTCAGCTTCAGGAAATACAACAGCACGATCAGGGGCGGGACGAGCGCCAGCAGGCCCCACTGCCACAATTGCAGTGTGTTGCTAAAGATGTCGCTCATCGCACCAGCCCCCGCTTGCGCAGATACGACGACACCAACTGCTCGACCGGCGTCTCGCTGCTGGTCATCGTGTAGTTTATCCCTCGCCGCGCACAAAACTCGCGGGCCCCGTTCACGAACGCCGCCAACGTCCGCTCATACCGATCCAACAACGGGCGACTCACCGTCAACTCGGCGATGTCTCCATCCTCCACGTCCACCAGTTTCAAATCCCCTTGCAAGTCGGGCTTCAATTCCGCCGGCGACAAGACGTGAATCACGTAGACATCCAGTTGCTGCGCGACCAACCAGCGCAGCGCCGTCTCGTAACCCGACTTGTCCATCAGGTCGGTGATCAACACCAGAATGCCCTTGCCCGGATTGCGCAAACAAAAGTCGCGCAGCCCGGTCGCCAGCGACGCATTCAGCTCGGGCTGAATTCCGTCGAGGTAATCCAGCATTGGATTCAGGCTCTTGCGGCCGCGCAGCACCGGTCCCGGCGTGCGGCGCGACGCCCCCAGCGCCTCGATCTTCACGCGATCCGCGCGACACAGTCCGATGTACCCCAGCGCCGCCGCCAGTTGTTTCGCGAACTGCAGCTTCGAGGGCTCCCCGAAATCCATCGATGCGCTGGCGTCGATCACGGTGAAGAAGTGCAGATCTTCTTCCTCGAGGAACATTTTGAGGAACAGTTTATCGAGCCGCGCGTAGAGGTTCCAATCGATGAAGCGCAGGTCGTCCCCTGGGACGTAGTTGCGAAAGTCCGAGAACTCGACCGACTGCCCCTTGCGCTTGCTCCGCCGCTCCCCCTTCATCCGCCCGCGAAAAATCTTGCGCGTGACGAGCTCCAACCGCTCGAGTTGCGCGAGCAGGCGCGGAGACAGCAGCGGACCGGACGAAGCTTGCGACATGCGGACGACTCCCTGGAAACCTCGGAGCGACTAGCGAGCCAACGACGCCGTGACCGGCGCGTCGTCCGACTTTTCCGGAAGCTGTTCGAGGATCTCCAGCAGGACGCGATCGGTGTCGATCGACTCGGCCTGCGCTTCGAAGTTCAAAATCACGCGGTGCCGCATGGCTGGCAAATAAACGCGGCGCACATCCTCGAAACTGACGTTGTAACGCCCTTCCAACAGCGCCCGCACTTTGGCGGCTAGCGCGAGCGTTTGCGCGCCGCGCGGGCTGCTGCCCCAGCGCAAGTACTTGTTCGTCGGCGGCAGCGCGAACGGCCCGCCCGGATGCGTGGCCATGGTAAGTCGCACGAGGTAATCCTGAACGTGCGACGCCAGCACCACCTCGCGGATCAGTTGCTGCCACTTGCGAATCTCGGCCCCGTCCATCACCGGCTGCGGTTCGATCTTCACGCCGCGCGTCGTCCGTTCCACGATCGTCGCTAACTCGTTGCGCGACGAATAGCCGACGACCAGCTTGAAGAAGAAGCGGTCGAGCTGCGCTTCGGGGAGCGGGTAGGTGCCTTCCTGTTCGATCGGGTTTTGCGTCGCCATCACGAAGAAGGGCTTCGCCAGCTCATAGCGCACGCCGCCGACGGTGACGGTCCCTTCCTGCATGGTTTCCAGCAGCGCGGACTGCGTTTTCGGAGTGGCGCGGTTGATTTCGTCCGCCAAGCACAATTGCGTGAAAATGGGTCCCTTTTGAAACTCGAACTGCCGCCGCCCCTCAGGCGTTTCCACCACCATATTGGTGCCCAGAATGTCGGCCGGCATCAGGTCGGGAGTAAACTGCACTCGGTTGAATTCCAGATTCAGCGTCTGCGCGAGGCTGCGGATCAACAGCGTCTTTCCCAGCCCGGGGACCCCCTCGAGCAGGCAATGGCCGCCGACGAACAGACACGTCAGCACTCCATGCACGATCTCGTCGTGCCCGACGATCACCTTGCCAATCTCGTCGCGCACCGCCTTGTATCGCGCTCGAAACTGCTCGGCTTGCTGCAGGAGTTCATTCCCCACGCTCATGGTTGTTCCTCAATCGGTCAAAAGGAGATAAGCGATTCGGTGTGCGGAACGGCGTTGATTCGGTTCAACAGTTAATTCAGTTCATCAGGCGACTTCGGCGCGTCGCGGCGGGCTTGCTGCTTGGCCTTGAGCAACCTCGACGTATACGATTCGGCGTCTTCTTTGGTGGGCGTGAGGCCCGAGGAGGTCGGCGGCGGGGCGGCGGGGGACGCGCCGCCGGCGCCGGCCGTGACGTCGTCGACCAGCGGCGGTGCGCCCGCAGTCGATGCCCCCGCAGTCGGCGTTTCCGGTTCGAACCGCACCGCCGCTCGGCGTTCGTCCAACTGGCCCGTCACGGCCGCCTTCCGCGACCGCAGTCGTTCCAGCCGCGAGTCGTCCGCTTCGGGTTCGGCGCGGCGCAGCAGTCGCTTCTTGATGAACGCGGTCGCCGGCTGCAGCCATTCAAACGTCACATGGACGCGACGCACGAAAACGTCGGCGAAGAACAGCAGCATGCCGATCATCATCACCCAGGGCCAGACGTTCTGACTGCTGACGGCCTTCGCCAAATCGTGGCGGAACGTGTCGACTTGCAGCATGTCGTCGAACTTGCCGCCCGGTCGCAGCGCCCCCTCGATCAACTTTCCTTCGCCGCCGTCCTTGGGCTTCAACGCGACCAACGAATCGATGAGCGCTTCGTTGCTTTCGCGGTCCCGGTACTCGGGCGAGTAGGGAACGTTGACGCCCGCCAACAGCGGCGCGTAACCGGGCCCCGGATTGAGCGTCACGAAGTACGAACCGGCGGACGTGGCCGGAAATTCGGTCACATACCGCCCCGGCCCGACCTGCTCGATCTTGATGTCGATCGGGTCGAGCTTCGGGTTGAGCGCCGCGCCGCTGATCGACAAGAAATTCAGGAACTCGTCATTGTTATCGAGCGCCGTGATGGTGACTTTCACGCGCCCGTCGCGGTGGTCGGTGGCGACGGTGAACTTGCCGGTGTCGCCCAGCGGCCGCATCGACCAACGGACCATCTGGCTGAACAACTTGTCGTAGTGCGACCAGCTTTCCCAGGCGCCGGCCCATTTGTGTCCCGCGTCGGTGGTGAAGGCCACCGTACGTCCCAGGCCGTACGTCCAACTGGCGAGGATCGTCGAGTTCTCCGGGTCGTCGGGATCGGGCGAGCGGATGGCGACTTCGACCAGCGGGCTGTCCTTGACCGTCGTCATGACGAAGCCGTTGATCGGCGGCAGCGGGCCGTCGACGCCTTGCAGCATTTCGTGGCGATAGGTCACAACGGGCGGGACGCCGTCGAGATTCTTAATCAGAGGCCGCGCCGCCTTGCGGGCTTCGCGAATGAAGATGGCCGGCAGCGCCCGCGGATCTTTCACGTCGTAGAACTTGCCGCCCGTCTCGTTCGCGACCGCTTCGAGCAGCCGGCGGTTAGGCGCGTCGTGGGTGCCGACGCCGACGGTGGACACCGTAACGCCCGCTTTGCGAAACGCCGACTTGATGGCGCCGCTGGGCGGCGCCGGATCGCCGTCGCTGATGATGATCATGTGCTTGGCCGACGCTTTGACGCGATTGAAGCCGCTGAGCGCCAGCCGCATCGCCGGATCAAAGTCGGGCATATCGCCGGGGACCATGCGATCGATGGCGGCCAGCATACGCGACTTATTCGCGCCGACGCGGATCAAGCCGCCTTGTCCTGCGCCCCACATCCAGGTGTCGCCCGAATTGAAGTTGCCGAAGGCGACCGCGCCGGCGTAGTCGGTCGGCCCCAACACCTCGAGCGACTTACGGGCGATGAGCTTTTGCATGCCGTTGCCGTCGGCCAGTTCGGAGGCGTGGAAGATGATCACGAGCGCCCCGACCGCTTGGATCTTGGCGTTCTTGATTTGGCAGTCGACAGGCAGCGCCTTTTCGACTTCGGTATTCGCCCAGCCGCCGACGCCGAAGCTGTTTTCGCCGCCGAGCATCACGAGTCCGCAACCCAGTTGTTCGGTGTTGCGCACCAGCATGCGGATCTGTTCGTCGCTGAAGCTGAAGATCTCGTCGCCCCGTTCGCCGCTGACGCGCGGCACGTTGGCCAGCACGACCGTGTCGTACGCTTGCAGTTCGGCCAAATTCGTGAACAAGTTGTTGTTAGCCTGAACGTCGACCTCCAGGTTCATCGTGCGCAGGCGTTGCACCAGCCCTTCGAATTGCCCGGGCTTATCGGCGTCTTCGATCAAGAGCACGCGTCCCTTGCCGCGAATGTGCGTGAACGCGGTGGCTTCATTGTTCTGCGTGAGTCCGTCGCCGGCCGCGTCTTCGGGAGTGAATACGGCGCGATAGGTGTAAACGGCCGGGTCGTCGAGCTTCTGTTGAAAGGAGTAGACGTTCTTGCCCGGCTTGAGTTCGACGGGCTGTTCGCTGACCGCTTCTTCGGTGCGGCCCGAGCGGCGGAGGACTTGCAGACGTCCGCGCACCGGCGCGGCCTCGCCGCCCGCTTCCGCAAAGTTATTGACGACCACGCGCGCTTCGAACGGTTGGCTTTGACGGATGTCGGGCGGGAGCGTCACTTTTTCGACGGCGACTTCCGCGCGCGCGACCAACTCGACCGGAACGACGTCGATGCCGACGCCGTGTTGTTCGGCCAAGTCCTTGGCGACTGAACGCGCGTCGCCCAGGTTTTCGTTGCCGTCGGTGACGATCACGATGCGACGTGCAACGTTTTCGGGGAAGGAGGCGTTGGCCAGCTTAAGGGCGCCGGCGAGATTCGTGGCGTCGCGCGGCACTTGAAACAGCGACTCGAATTGCGCCGCCGGTTGAATGTCGTCGTCAAACGGCGCGACCTCGATCGACGCATCGCGACCGAACACGATCACGCCGGCCAAATCGTCATGCTCCCGCTTGCGATGCGTCCGCACTTCCTTCGATACGTACTCGCGCATCGCACGCCGCTGCGGCTCTGGAATGCTCAGCGATTGATCGAGCACGTAGATGACGGCCAAGCGTTCGCTAGTCCATCGTAGTTGGATTTCGGCGAGTGCGAGGACGAAGATGGCGAGCACCGTGGTGCGGAGGCCGAGGGCGACGAGACGTCGGACTCGACCGAGCCCGGCGAGGCTGCGGAAGCTGGCCATCCACAGCAAAGGCAGTAGAAAAAACGCCAGCAAATAGAGCGGCCGGTCGAAGGTGACCTCGAATCCCAATAGCGGAATATGCCATGCGAACATGGTCGACCTGCTCCTTGCCGCGTCCTGAACGCTCCGAAGGGAACGTCGCCGAATCGGACCGGCGCCGAATTCGGACGGGCGCCGAACTCGGACGGACATTGTAACCCACTTGCAGGGGAATCACATCCGCCCGCTCAAAACCTCAATCGTTGCACGCGATGGTTCAACGAATCGAGCACCTGCAGTCGGCCGCGCGTGTCGAACACGAGCGCCCAGGGCTGATACAGTTGTCCCGGTTTGCGTCCCGGTCGGCCCCACACGCCCAGCGGCTCGCCGGAGCGCTTGAACTTCTGAATGCGATGTCCGCCATACTCGGCGATGTACACCGAGTCGTCGGGTCCGAGCAAGAGACCATACGGGTAGCGCATCTGTCCCGGCGCTTCGCCTTCTTCGCCCCAGACGCGGACCAGTTTCGGCGGCGAGTCGCCCTCGGCCGAACGCAAGTCGAAAATCTGCAGTCGATGGTTGCAGGCGTCGGCGACCCACAGTTGGTCCTGTTCATCGACGGCCAATGCTTGGGGGCGGAGAAACTGCCCCGGTTCGCCGCCATGCCGTCCCCACTGACAGACGAACTTTCGCTCCGGCGAGAACTTTTGAATGCGGTCGTACTCGCCGTACTCCGAGATGTAGTAGTTCCCCTGCGAATCTTGCACGGCGTCCGTCACGAACCCGAACTCGCCGGGCCCGCCGCCATACGTGCCGCCGATGGTGAGGTCGGGCAGCAGTTCGCCTTCAGGCGTGTAGAAGAGAATGCGATAGTAGTGCGTGTCGGCGACCATCAGACGCCCTTCGCGGTCGATGGAGAGGCCGGTGGGTCGTCCAAATTCCGACGTGGGCGTTTGCCAACTGCGCAGGAAAGCGCCGTCCTCGTCGAACACTTGGATGCGGGCGGTCAGGTCGACGACGTAGATGCGACCTTGGTCGTCGGCGGTCATGGCGCGGGGCTTCTGGAACCGGCCTTCCGAATAGCCGTGCCGTCCCCACACCAAGTCCGGTTCATCGCTCCCCCCGCCCGAAAAACAGCCGGCCAGCGACCCGGTCGCGAGCAGAGCCAGAAGGCAGACGGCGGTCGTACGCAGAGGAGACGAAGCGTTCATGCGGCTCATCGTAGGCGGCGGACGCGCGTTTCGCCAACGCGCGCCGCCGATTTTTGCGGCCGATCGAGCCTCTTGCTTGCCGAGCGCAACATTCGATAAACTCACACATTCTGAAAATTTCTCCGGCTCCCGGAAACTCGTCGATGCCAGCGGTGATTGATGTCAGCAAGACGGACGATCCGCGCGACGTCGTGCACGTGGCGGTGCAGGCCTTGGCTGAAGGAAAGCTGGTCGCCTTTCCGTCCGAGACCACGTACGGCGTGGCGGCGAGCGGCCTGCACGACGGGGCCGTGGCGCGGCTGAAGCGGCTGGCGGAGCGAGTTTCGCCTGACGGATGTGGTTTGGTGCTGAGAAGTTGCGACGAGGCGCTCGATTATGCACCGCACCTGTCGCCCCTGGGCCAGCGACTTGTGCGCCGCTGCTGGCCCGGGCCGATCGTAATCCAATCTCCCGAGTCGACGCACGAGAGTTTGGTGAGTCGCCTGCCGGCGGCGACGCAAGACGTGCTGACGGCTTCGGGCGCCGTGGCGCTGCGCGTCCCCGCTCATGGACTGATTGCGTCGGCCCTGCGGCTGGCGGTAGGACCGCTGTTGTGGACCAGCATTGCCAGCCCCGCCAGTGCCGGCTCTCATGGTTCTGGTTCGGGGGGAACGCGTTCCGCCGAACGTGCGTGGGCCTGCACGGGGGCCGAAGCGGCGGCGGCAGTCGGCGACGAAGTGGCGCTGGTGCTGGATGACGGCCGGACGCGGTTCGCCGGCGCGGCGTCGACGGTCAGCATTCAGGGCAACTGCATTCGCTTGTTGCACGAAGGGGTGCTGAATCAAACCACGATCGCCCGCTTGTCGAGCCTCATGGTGCTGTTCGTCTGCACGGGCAACACGTGTCGCAGTCCGATGGCGGAAGTCCTGATGCAGCAACGCGCTGCAAAGCGTTTAGAGTGCGACTTAGCGTCGCTGCAGGACCGCGGAATATGGATCATGTCGGCGGGGATCGCGGCGATGAGCGGTGCGGCGGCGTCGCCCGAGGCGCATGAAGCCGTGTGCCCGCGCGGGCTCGACCTCATGCAGCACGAAAGCCAGCCCGTGACCGACCGCTTGATCCGGTTTGCCGACTACATCATTACGATGACTCGCGGCCACCGCGACGCCGTCCTAGCCCAATGGCCGGAGGCGGCGTCACGCACTAAACTGCTAAGTCGCTCGAACGCCGACGTTTCCGACCCCATCGGAGGTCCGTTGGAGCTGTACCGCCGGTGCGCGGAGCAGATTGACGGATACTTGGAGGGTTGGGAACGGGAAATTGCGTGGGACCAACTGCCGCAGTTTTGGGCGGCGGGTCTAGAGAATTAGGCAGACCAGGCGAAGGCGTTGAGACATGCGTATCGCGGTAGGGAGCGACCATCGGGGCATTGAACTGAAGTCCCAGATTGTCGCGTACTTGCAGAAATTGGGGCACCAAACCGAGGATGCCGGGGCGTTTTCCGAGGAAAGCGTCGACTATCCCGACATCGCCTCCGCGGTCGCGCAGCGCGTGTCGAGCGGAGCGTGCGAGCGGGGAGTGCTGGTGTGTGGGACAGGCATTGGCATGTCGATTGCTGCCAACAAACACCCCGGAGTGCGGGCGACGACGTGTGCCGACGAAGCGACGGCCGAAATCTGTCGCCGGCATAATGACGTGAATGTCATCTGCCTGTCCGGCAACCCCGCCGCACCAGGACTCGTCGAGCGCATGCTGGCCGTGTGGCTGGAAACCCCCTTTGACGGCGGTCGCCATGCTCGGAGAATTGAAAAAATCAAGGACTTAGAACGTCGTGCGTGCAGCTAGGAGGCAGCACGCCAGGAGGCAGCACGCTAGGAGGCAGCACGCCAGGACGCGGGTGCTTGGGTCGCCGCGTACGACGCGTTTTTCGCCACGGTAGATCAGAGGTCGTTGAGGGGTCGAGAAGAGGTCGTCGCCAGGGTCGACGGGCGACGCGCGCAGGCGAGCGGGCACGGTTGCAAGCTCCCTTGCGTCTAAGCAAGATTGTCTCTACTTTCGCCGCGATCATCGCAACTGAAGTTTGCACTAAAGGGATGGATGCATGTCGGATATTCGCACGGTACCGGAGCAGGAACGGCTTACGGCAGATGTCTTTGCAGCTCAGGTACAAGATGTGGACCCGGCGGAAACCGCCGAATGGCTCGAAGCGCTCGACTATATCCTGAATTCCAAGGGGTCGGAGCGAGCGAAGTTTTTGCTGTCGGCGCTGCAGGACAAGGCCCGCCGCCAAGGGGTCGATCTGCCGATCGCCACCAACACCCCCTACATCAACACGATTCCCGCCAACCGCCAGCCCAAGTACCCGGGCAACCGGGAACTCGAACGGCGGATCAAGAGCATCATCCGCTGGAACGCCATGGCCATGGTGGTCCGCGCCAACAAGAACTATTCCGGAGTCGGCGGACACATCTCGACCTTCGCTTCCTCCGCAACGCTGTATGAAGTGGCCTTCAACCATTTCTTCCGCGGCCGCGGCGAATCGGGGTACGACGGCGACCAAATCTACTTCCAAGGTCACGCCTCCCCCGGCATGTACTCCCGCGCGTTCCTCGAAGGTCGCTTGACCGAGGAGAATCTGGAGCATTTCCGGCGTGAACTGCAGACCACGCCCGGCCTGTCGTCGTACCCGCACCCGTGGCTCATGCCCAACTTCTGGGAATACCCCACGGTCTCGATGGGGCTGGCCCCGATCATGGCGATCTACCAGGCGCGGTTCAACCGCTACCTGCAAGACCGCGGCATCAAGCGCACCGACGGCACGCACGTCTGGGCGTTCCTCGGAGACGGCGAAACCGACGAACCCGAGACGCTCGGCGCCATCACGCTCGCGTCCCGCGAAAAGCTCGACAACCTCATCTTCGTCATCAACTGCAACCTGCAGCGGCTCGACGGCCCTGTGCGCGGCAACGGCAAGATCATTCAAGAGCTGGAAGCCGCCTTCCGCGGCGCCGGTTGGAACGTGATCAAAGTCATCTGGGGCGACGACTGGGATCCGCTTCTGGATAAAGACAAGAGCGGCCTGCTGGCCAAGCGAATGGGCGAGGTGGTGGACGGCGAGTACCAAAAGTACACCGTGTCCAGCGGCTCGTACATTCGCGAGAACTTCTTCAGCAAATACCCTGAACTGCTGGAGTTGGTCGCGAACTACTCGGACGAAAAGCTCCAGCGGATGCGTCGCGGCGGCCACGATCCCGAAAAGGTCTACGCGGCCTTCAAGGCGGCGGTGGAGCATGTTGGACAGCCGACCGTCATCCTGGCCAAGACCGTCAAAGGCTACGGACTCGGCGAAGCGGGCGAAGGCAAAAACATCACCCACCAGCAGAAGAAGCTGAACGAAGACGAACTGCGGGAATTCCGCACGCGCTTCAACATCCCGCTGTCGGACGACGACGTCATCAAGATGCCGTTCTATCGCCCGCCCGAGGATAGCGCCGAAATGCGGTACCTGCGCGAACGGCGTGCGGCGCTAGGCGGACCCGTGCCGGGTCGGCCGCTGGAGCACCCCAAGAGCGAAATCCCGTCGTTGCAGGAGTACAAGGAGTTCTTGACCGGGAGCAAGGGGAAGGAGAATTCGACGACGTTCGATTTCGTACGCCTGCTGCGCAAGCTGGTCAAGGACAAGCGGATCGGCAAGAACGTGGTGCCGATCGTCCCGGACGAATCGCGCACCTTCGGCATGGAAGGCATGTTCCGCGAAGTGGGCATCTACGCCCACGCCGGGCAATTGTACGAACCGGTCGATTCGGACCAGTTCATGTATTACAAGGAAGCCAAGGACGGACAGATTCTCGAGGAAGGCATCAACGAAGCCGGCTCGATGTCGTCGTTCATCGCGGCAGGCTTGTCGTACTCGGAGCACGGAATCAACATGATTCCGTTCTTCATCTACTACTCGATGTTCGGCTTCCAGCGCATCGGCGACTTGATCTGGTGCGCCTCGGACGCCCGCGCCAAAGGCTTCTTGATCGGCGGCACCGCCGGTCGCACGACCCTCAATGGCGAAGGCTTGCAGCACCAGGACGGCCACAGCCTTCTCAACGCGATCGCCTTCCCGACGGTACGGGCGTACGATCCAGCCTGGGGCTATGAAATCGCGGTCATCGTCATGGACGGCCTGAAGCGGCTGTACCAAGACGGCGAAACGGCCATCTACTACCTGACGGTGGAGAACGAGCCGTACGTCATGCCCGAGATGCCGGCCGGCGCCGAGGAAGGCATCATCCAAGGGCTGTACAAGTTCACGACCAAGGCGGTCGACAACGCCAAGCACAAAGTCAACCTGTTCGGCAGCGGCGCCATCCTGCGTTGCGTGCTGCAGGCGGCCGACATCTTGGCGGAGAAGTACGGGATCGCCAGCAACATTTGGAGTGCGACCAGCTACACGCAGTTGCGTCGCGAGGCGCATGCCTGCGAGCGCTGGAACATGCTCCACCCGACCATGCCGCCGCGTCAGTCGTACGTCGAAAAGGTATTGGCGGGCGAAAGCGGCGTATTCGTCGCAGCGTCGGATTACGTCCGCGCGCTGCCCGAACAAATTGCACGCTGGGTCCCGGGCGACTACTACGTGCTCGGCACCGACGGCATGGGTCGCAGCGACGAACGGCACGCCTTGCGTCGTCACTTTGAAGTCGACGCCGCGTGCATCGTCGTCGCTACGCTGTACCGCCTGTCCCGCACCGCGGGGCTCGATCCGCAAATCGCCGCTCAAGCGATCCAGGATTTGGGCGTCGATCCCGAGAAGGTCGACCCGTACTTCGCGTAGGCGTCTCGAACGGAACTCGAGCGCGTCACGGTCCTCATTTCAATCAGCCACTTGTCAGACATAAGAACCATGGAAATCGAAGTCAAACTGCCCGAGTTGGGCGATGGCATTAAGTCGGGCGACGTCCTCGAAGTGCTCGTCAATGTGGGCGACGAGGTGAAGAAGGATCAAGGCATCCTGGAAGTCGAAACCGATAAAGCCACCGTGACTTTGCCGAGCACGCATGCGGGGAAGGTCGCCAAGATCCTGGTCAAGGCCGGCGACAGCATCCCGATCGGTTCGACCGTCTTGGTGCTGGAAGGCGCAGCGGGCGGCTCGGCCCCCGCGGCGGCGCCGAAAGCGGCTGCTACGCCCGCCCCTGCACCCAAACCCGCGCCTGCACCGGCGCCCGCGCCGCCCCCGGCGCCGGCGGCGACTCCAGCCCCCGCGCCGGTCGCCGTGACGCTTCCGCCTCCGCCGGCCGTCGCCCCAGCGCCCGTCGCTGCGGCCCCCGCCGCCAAGGCAGCGCCGGTCGCAGCGGTTGCCGCTCCAGTCGCCGTGGCCGCGCCAGTAGGTGATGTCGATTCGGCCAACATCCCCGCGGGCCCGGCCGTCCGACGCTTCGCGCGCGAAGTGGGCGTCGACCTCCGCTACGTGCGCGGCACGGGCGAAGCCGGTCGCATCACCCGCGAAGATGTGCTGGAAGCCGTCCGGCAAGCCAATCAAGTCGTCCGCAACGGCGGCGTGCCGGCCGCGCCGGCCGCATCCGCCTCGACGGCGGTCGCGGCGCCGACGAAGGCGAGCGGCAGCGGCGTCGCCGACGGCGCCGTGACGGATGCCTGGGGACCGGTCCGCGTCGAGAAGATGACCAAGATCCGCAAGACGATCGCGGCCAAGATGCACGAGTCGTGGACGAGCGTGCCGCGCGTCACCAACATGGATGACGCGGACGTCACGGAACTGGAGCGGATTCGACAAGCGAGCAAAGACGACTACGCGGCGCGCGGCATCAAGCTGACGTCGCTGCCGTTCGTCATCAAGTCGGTCGCCATGGCGCTCAAAAACAATCCGGTGGTGAACGCCTCGATCGATCTCGAAAACGGCACGATCATCTACAAGGACTACGTCCATATCGGCATCGCCGTCGACTCCGATCGCGGCCTCGTCGTCCCCTCCATTCGCAACGCCGACCAGTTGTCTATCCCCGAGATCGCTCGTCAGGTCGCCGCGTTGGCCGACAAGGTGCGGGACAATACGTTCACGATCGACGACCTGCGCGGCAGCACGTTCACGATCAGCAACCTGGGTGCGATCGGCGGCACCTATGCCACGCCGATCGTCAATACGCCCGAAGTTGCGATCCTGCTGCTGGGGCGAGCGCGTAAACTGCCGGTCGTGGTCAACGACCAAATCGTCCCGCGACTCATGCTGCCCCTGAGCATGTCGTACGACCACCGCCTGGTCGACGGCGGCGCCGCCGCACGCTTCCTGAACGACGTGATCAGCTACCTCAAGGCCCCCAGCCGCCTGCTGCTGGCGCCATAGTCGCGGATCGCTCCGCGATCCGCCGCCGGCGCGGATTACGCCGGCGAGGATGCCTTAGGCGCGGATTACCTTGGCAGTTGGAGATAACCCCGTGAGTTGGACCGCGGAGCGGTCCACTACTATGGGGCCAACTCTTTTGTCAGCGTGATGAGCTTGTCGAGGATCTTGTTCGAGGCGTCGGGTTCTAGGCGGTTGGTGCCTAGCCACGTTTCGTAGCCGCCCAAGCGGTGGTGTTCGGGGGTCGGCAAATACCCGTAGTAGCCGTTCGCCATGCTCATGATGAAGCATGGCTTCAGCGGACTGCGCTGCTTGTAATCGAGCCCGATCTCGACGAACACTTCGTTCGGGATGCCCCCCACCGCCAACTCGCCCACGCGAATCGCCTGGATGGGCAGTCCAATTTTTTCCGGCCACTCGTTCAACTTCACCGTCCGCTCGGCGTAAATCTCCTCCAGCGTCGCCTTGTAACCTTCGGTCGTCGGCTTTTTGCGCAAGATCTCGCGCGCTCGCGCTAACTGTTCCTCCGTCGGCCGCCGCACAGCGACGTCGAACCGTTCGAGTCGCCCGCCGAGCGGCAGTTGGTCGTGCCACTGGATCGACTGGTACGCCTTCAAGGCCGCTTGAGCCACGTTGTCGGCGACTTCCGCCATCCGCTCATACGGCTTCTTCGACTCGCCGGGCTTCTTGAAGTCGATGTTATTGATGTTGCCGCTCGTCCCATTGCTCATCGCCGCCACGAACGGCGGCTGCTGGCGATCAGCGCCCAACAAGTGCTGCAACCGATCTGCGAAATAGGCGTAGTAGTCGGCCGACACATCCGCTCCGCGCACGCCGCCCACGTAATGCAGCGAATAGTTGGCGAGCAGCCCGATGGGGCGGCCGTCCGGCGTGCGTGCGGCGAGCACCCAGACGTCAGGATCGGTCGGCCCCGCCGGCTCCACCAAATCCTGACTTGCGCGCGGCGGGTTCATTTTCACCTTATCCACTTCGCCGAAAGGGTTCACCGGCACCGTCCCCGGCTTCATGAACCAGCGCCGATTAAACACCTCGCGCGGCTCCGATGCTTTCGCCCACCCCACTTGCGCCGGTTCCAGTTGATTGATGGCGCGGCGCACGCCGTCGGCGATGCGTCGCGCAACGAACTGTTGATATTCATCGAGCCCGCGCTGCGGCAAGTAGCGGTTGGCGCCCAGCGCCGACACGGCCGAATGGGTATGGGTCGTCGACATGATCAGGCATTCGCCGGGCAGCCCCGTCGCCGCCGTGACCAGCTTGCGTGCTTCGTCGAACATCATGCGATCGGCGCCCAGGAGATCGAGCACCACGAAGGCCACGCGCGACTCGCCGTTGTCCAGCACCAGACATTTCGCATAGAGTTCGTCGTGGATGTGCTGAGCCGGATAGGGATGAAATCCGCCCACGACGTCGCCGCCCAGAAACGGAGTGATGTTGCTGGCCGCTGCACCCGCGCGCAGCACGCGCGGCTCCGGCTTCGCCGCCGGTTTGTCCTGCGCTGCAGCGCAAGTCGTCATGGCGAGCAGCGTCAAGATTATCGTCCGCTTCAATACCGCACGTCGGGTCGTCTGCATCATCGGCTCCCTGTCGTCGCTTCGCTCGCGTCTTTGACAGGACGCCCGCGCTCACGTCGGACGCCCGACGCGCTCCCATTGCCGTTCCAACCGCTGCGGCGAAACGACGACGCTGGTGCCCAGTGTCTGAGCGAATAACGACACGCGATATTCTTCCAGCAACCAACGGTACGTCGCAAGCTCGGGGTCGTACCGTCCGAGCGTTCGATCGCGTTCGCGCCGCGACTCATAGCGCTGCCACCATCCTGCCAGTTCGTCCTGACATTCGCGGTCACGCGCTGTATTGGCGCCGATTCGCTGCACTCGCTCCAACGCCCCAGTCAGGTAGCGCGGGAACTGCTCGAGCCAACTCCAGGGCGTCTCCAGCAAGAAGTCGCGGATGAAGAGTCGGTCGAGTTGCTGGAAGACGTCGCGGGCGACGTCGGGGACCGGGCCTTGCGCGAGCGGCACGAGCGACTCGTACAACGGTTGATAGGCCTCCGCAATCGGTCCGACGCGCTGCGCCACGGCGACGACCGCTTCTTCGATCCGCTGCCGCCCGGCCGTTTGTCGCGTCGCAAATTCCGCGTGCGAGCGGGGCAGGGGACCGTCCGCCAAGAAGGCGCGGTCGGCGATCAACAGCGCCAGTTGCTCGCGCAACCTTTCCTCCTTCAACCGCGACCGCAATTGCTGCGACCACCGCTCAAGGTTCGGGAGCCACTGCACATGTTCGTCAATCGCCGCTTGATCGCCCAGCAGAAACAAGCGACGAATGCCGCGACGCGTCCGCCGTTGCGATTCGTCGCGCGAATCCAACAAGCGGAGGTCGACCGAGTCGCCGCGATCGATGAGCGTCGGGAACGCGGGCAAACCGATGCCCGCGCGCTCGATCACGATCTCGGGCGGCAAGTCGCCCCATTGCCAGCGTTTCAGGCCGGACCGAGTCCATGCGGCATCGGGGATCTCGCGAAACGGCGCCGGTTGGATTCCCAATCGCCCCAGCAGCGCTTCAATATTCCGTCCTGCCGCCGCCGTCCGTCCCTCGTCGTCCACCACCTTCACATAGAGCTGCAAGTAGTGCGGGAGCTTGTCGAGTTGAAACTGCTCGGTCGAGATGGGGACGCCGGCCTGTTCGGTTAGCGCCGCCGCAACTTGCGTCAGGAATGGTCCCTCGCCGTAACGCAACTGAGCCAGCGTGCGACGCACGGCTTCCGCCGTCGGCGGCAACGCGCGGCGCACCGATTTCGGCAGCGACCACACGAGCGCCTCGACCTTTTCGGGCACGCGAGCCGGCACGCACCAATCGAGCCGCGCGGCGGAGAGTTGCCCGACGGCGGCGAGCGGGACGGTCAGCGTGATGCCGTCATCCGGCACTCCCGGTTCGAACCGATAAGTCAGCGGCAACTGAATCTCATTCACCTGCAGATGATCAGGATGCCCCTCTTCGGACAAGCCGGGCGTCGAGTCGTCGACTAAGTCGGCCTTCGTCATCCAGAGGCGTTTCGGCTCGGTCCGCTCCGCCTGTCGACGCCAACGATGCAACGACGGCACATCGACCACTTCTGCGGGCAACCTTGAATGATAGAAGTCGTAGACGGTGCGCGACGACGGGGCCAACCCGCTGCGGCGCAGCTTCACCGACAGCCGCTGCAGTTCCGCGCGCAGCGCTTCGTTATGCCGAAAGAACGCCGTCCCCAGTTCGATATCGCCTGCGACGAGGCCGTCGCGCAAGAACAAATCGCGCGTCGTCTGTGGATCGATCGGACCATAGGGCGTGCGACGTTTCGCCAGCGGCAGCCCGAACAACGTCACCCGCTCGGTCGCCAACACGGTCCCTGCCGCACGCGACCACAGCGGATCGGAGTAACTGCGTTTGACCAGATGTTCCGCGAGCGGCTCCACCCAGCGTGGATCGATCCTCGCCACGCGTCGCGCATACCGACGATTCGTCTCGACCACCTCGGCCGCGACGACCCACTCCGGTTTGCTCGCAAACGGCCCAGCACCGGGCCATAGCGCCAGTTTGGCGCCGCCCGCCGCCGCATATTGAAACGCATCGCACCGGTGAGCGACTCCCGACAACAGTCCCGCCAGAATTGCGCGATGCAGCGCCGCATATTCTTGCTTCGTCCAATCATTCGCTCCGCTCGGCTCGATCGCGTCCGCCAACGGCGCCGCCGTCTGTTGGCCCCACTCTTGTCGCACGCTTTGCTGCAATTGCCGATAGATGTCGCTCCATTCGCGCAGCCGCGCGTACGACAAAAACTCGCGGCTGCAGGCCTTGCGCAGCGAATTACGTCCCAGCTCGGCTTTCAACGACTGATAGTAGCGCCACAACTTCAGCAGCCCGAGAAAGTCGGAGCGGCCGTCGTGAAACCGCGCATGGGCTCGATCGGCTTCCTCAGTGCGGTCGAAAGGTCGTTCGCGCGGGTCTTGGATTTCGAGCGCCGCTGCGATGACGAGCACGTCGCGCAAACAACCTTCGTCGACCGCAGCCAAGATCATGCGTCCCAACCGCGGATCGACGGGCAACCGAGCTAGCTTCCGTCCGATGTCGGTGATCTCGCGACGCGCGTCGAGCGCCCCAATTTCGAACAGCGTGTGGTAACCGTCGCGAACGACGTCGGAGTGGGGCGGATCGAGCAGCGGGAGGGTTTCAAGCGGCCCGAGTCGCAGGGCGCGCGTTTGCAGCAAGGGGCCGGCTAAACTCGTGCGACGGATTTCCGGCGTCGTGTACGCTTCCCGTTCGCGATAATCCTCTTCGGAGTACAGTCGAATGCAGATGCCGGGCCCCAGCCGACCGCAGCGGCCCGCACGCTGATCGGCCGACGCCCGCGAAATTGGCTCCACCGGCAGCCGCTGCACCTTGCCCCGCGGCGCATAACGGCTGATCCGCGCCAGCCCCGTATCGATGACGTAGCGAATGCCGGGAACGGTGAGCGACGATTCGGCCACGTTCGTCGCGAGTACGATGCGCCGTCCCTCGTGCGGCTGAAAGATCCGCTGCTGCTCGCGCCCGCTCAATCGCGCATACAGCGGCAGCAGTTCGGTCCGTCCCGTCTGGACCTCCGGGCGCCCTTTGAGCAGCCGCATGGCGTCATGAATGTCGCGTTCCGTCGGCAGGAACACCAGCACATCGCCGTCCCCCGCTTCCCACAACTCGGACAGCGCACGGGGCAGCATTGGCAAGGGATCGCATTCCACCTGCCCGTCTTCCAGCTGCGGCGGCCGATATCGAATCTCCACCGGATAGCTGCGTCCCGCCACATGCAGCACCGGTACGTGCCGCCGCTGATCCGCGTCCCCCTCCGCCGCCGACCGGTCGCCGCGACCATGCACGCGCGAAAAATGCTCCGCGAACCGCTCCGCATCGATCGTCGCCGACATGAGGACGACCTTCAGATCGGGTCTCCGCGGCAGCAGCCGAGCGAGGATTCCCAACAGCAGGTCGACGTTGAGCGAGCGCTCGTGCGCTTCGTCAATGATCAGCGTGTCGTATTGCTCCAAGAAGCGATCGTGCAGGGTCTCGGCGAGCAGCATGCCGTCCGTGACCAGCTTGATGCGCGTCGACTCGCGCGTCGTGTCGCCGAAGCGAATCTTGTACGCCGCCAGTTCGCCGCCGCGCGGCCCCAACTCTTCGGCGAGGCGTGCGGCGATGGAGCGCGCGGCGATGCGACGCGGCTGCGTGTGTCCGATCATGCCTGCCGCGCCGCGTCCCAGCTCCAAACAGATCTTCGGCGCTTGCGTCGACTTGCCCGAGCCCGTCTCGCCGCAGAGGACGACCACCTGATGCGCCGCGATCGCCGCGGCAATCTCCGCGCGATTCGCCGCCACCGGCAGCGACTCGTCGTAAGTCAGAATAGGCGTCGTCCGCCGACGCTGTTCGACTCGCGCCCGCGAGGCGGCCAGTGCCTCGCACCACGCGGTCCAGCGACGTTCGTCGAGCGTCCCATGGCGTGCTGAGCGGCCAAGTTCGTCGAGTTGGCGGCGAAGCCGGAATCGGTCGGCGAGCCAAGCCTCGTCGATCGCCTCGCGCCACTGCTGGTGATGCACATCCATGAACTTCGACCGACGCCTCCGCCGTTACTCTCCCACGGGAAACTCGACGCCCTGCGCCAACGGCAGCGTACGACCGTAATTGATCGTGCACGTCTGTCGGCGCATGTACGTTTTCCAGGCGTCGCTGCCCGCCTCGCGTCCACCGCCCGTGTCCTTCTCGCCGCCGAATGCGCCGCCGATTTCGGCGCCGCTGGTCCCCGCGTTGACGTTCGCGATGCCGCAGTCGCTGCCGGCCGGTCCCAAGAACTGTTCCGCTTCCCGAACCGAGTCGGTGAATACGGCCGAGGAGAGGGCATAGCGCGTACTGTTTTGGATCTCGATCGCTTCATCCAAACTGCGATACGGAATCACGTACAAGATCGGCGCAAACGTTTCCTCGCGCACGACGCGCATCTCGGCCGTCGCGCGAATCAGCGTCGGTTGGACGAAGTTGCCTGGGCGGTCGATTCGCTCTCCGCCGTACAACACTTGGCCCCCTTCGGCTTTCGCCGCCGCAATCGCCGCTTCCATCTGCTCAACCGCCGCGGGCCGGATGAGCGGCCCCATCAGCACGCCGTCCTCCCAGGGCAAACCGATCTTCACGCTTGCATACGCCCGCCGCAACCGCTCGCTGAACGACTCGACCAAGCTCTCGTGCACCAGCAATCGACGCAGCGTCGTGCAGCGCTGACCGGCCGTGCCGACGGCGGCGAACACGACTGCGCGCAGCGCCAAGTCCAAATCGGCCGACGGCGTCACGATCAGCGCGTTGTTGCCGCCTAGCTCCAGCAGCGACCGTCCTAGCCGTTTGGCGACCGTTTGAGCCACCTCGCGTCCCATCGCCGTGCTGCCGGTCGCCGACACCAACGGCAGCCGCTCGTCGGCCGCCAACGCTTTGCCGACTTGCGCATCGCCGACCGCCAGCGAAGCCGCGCCGCGTAGCTCGTGCTTCTCGAGCACCTGTCGCAGCAAATGCTGAACTGCGATCGCACACAGGGGCGTCAGGTGCGACGGTTTCCAGATCACGGGATCGCCGCACACCAGCGCCAGCGCCGCGTTCCAAGCCCACACGGCGACCGGAAAATTGAACGACGTCACCACGCCGACCGGCCCCAGCGGATGCCATTGCTCCAGCAAACGATGCTCCGGCCGCTCGCTCGCGATCGTCAGCCCATGCAATTGGCGCGACAGTCCGACGGCGAAGTCGCACATGTCGATCATCTCTTGGACTTCGCCCAGCCCCTCGCTGCGGATCTTCCCCGCTTCGAGCGTGACGAGCAGTCCGAGTTCGTCTTTGTGACGCCGTAGTTGCTCGCCGAACTGTCGAACGATCTCGCCGCGAGCCGGCGCGGGCCACGTTCGCCAACGCCGAAACGCGACGCTCGCCCCCGCCGCCGTTTGTTCATAATCGTCGGTCGTCGCCAGCCGCAGCGTCGCCAAGGGCTGCCCTGTCGCCGGGTTCAGCGCAGCGCACTCCTCCCCGCCGCCAGCCCAAGCGGCGAGTCCGTCGTGGCAGGCCCGCGGCTTCGCCAGTCCCAACCGATCGATTATCGACTCATCCATCGCAGGCACTCCTCCGTCGACGCTGCGTTCGCATGCCGACTCTCCCAACAGACCAGAGGCTATGTCGGTCAGGTCGATTCTTGCGCGCGCCTTACCCGCGCCCGACAAGCGGCATGTTGGTGGCCATGACCGTCATGAATAGGATGTTGGCGTCGAGCGGCAGGCTGGCCATCGTGAGGACGGCCCGCGCGACGTTCTCCACATGCATCGTCGGCTCCGCCTTGATTTCGCCGTTGGCTTGCGGCACGCCCGTCTTCATCCGAGCCGCCATCTCCGTTTCAGCGTTGCCGATGTCAATCTGCCCGCACGCGATGCCATAGCGGCGACCGTCCAGCGCCGTGCTTTTCGTGAGCCCCGTGATGGCATGCTTCGTCGCAGTATAGGGGGCCGAGTGGGGTCGAGGAGCGTGAGCGGAGACCGAACCGTTGTTGATGATGCGGCCGCCGCGCGGCGATTGTCGCTTCATGATCCGAAACGCCTCCTGCGTACACAGGAACGCGCCCGTCAGATTCACGTCCACTACCGATCGCCACTGCTCGAACGTGAGTTCTTCCAGCGGGATGGCCGGCACGTTGATGCCGGCGTTGTTGAACAGCAAATCGACGCGCCCATACAGCCGCTCGGCCGTGGCAAACAGTTCGCGCACCGAATCAGGCTGAGTGACATCGGTCGGCGCGGAGACGGCGCTGCCGGCTCGATCCCCCGCGTGCGCCACGGTTTCCTCGAGCGCCTCGAGTCGCCGGCCCGCCAAGACGACGCGGTACCCCGCGTGCAAGAAAGCCAACGCGACCGCGCGTCCTACGCCCGATCCGGCGCCGGTCACGATCGCCACACGTCCTTCCCCACCGCCCGTCATCTGCTCACCGCCCCTTCACTCGCGTTCCCGTCCCAAACCGCGTCGCGTTCCACGCCTCAATGCGTCAACACGTACGTCACGATGTTGATTCCCAGCGGGTACGAGAAGCGTTCCGAGTACTGTTCGAAGTACTCGCGATTCTCTCCTTCGCGCTCCCAACCGTCGCCGATGTCGTTATTGTGGCACAGAAGGACCATGAGTCGCCCGGAGTCGTCGAACAAGCCGTGAAAGTGCGGCGCCTCGTCCCCCTCCGGATCGCCATGCCAGTATTCAAACTTGTCCCCATTCTGCCACGCCAGGATGCTGGGCACCTGCGGCAGCTCTTTCAAATCGTAAACGATGTGAAACAGTTCGTGCTCCAGCGTCAACTCCCGCGGCGTTCGATCCGGAAACACGCGCGCCATCTCGTCGCGAATATGCCGCCATGCGGCCGGCGCCCAAAAGTCGTCCAGCATCAAGAAGCCGCCGTTCAGCAAATACCGACGCAGCGCCGCGACCTCCTCGTCGGAAAGCGCCATGCCCTGCGGGTTCGACATGTACAAGAACGGATAGTCGAACAGCTTCGGATCGTCCAACCGCACGACGACTCCGTTCGGGTCGACGTCGAACGAGGTCAGCTGTTTCAGGCGCACCGAGAAGTTCCAGTCGCAATCGGGATAGTCGTTGCGCCAATTCCCGCCTCCGCGACCGCCGCCATACGAATCGTATTGCACGCGAGCGAACACAAACGCGTCTCCGGCGAAGCCTTTCTCGAGCTCCCAGACGGGGTACGACGAACGGTCCGCCGGCTCCCCGCGCCCGCGCATGCCGCGCGGTCCGCGCTGCCATTGGGCGACCAGGAGCGACGACCCTCCGACCATCATCGCCAGTGCGACAAGCCACACCTTTAAGGCGGGACGAACGTTGCGAAGTGCGGTCATGACGAGGACTGCGCGGCGGCCAGAGGAGCGGTTACGCCCATAGCCTACGTCCGCCGCCAAGGCGAGTAAACCCAAGGTCGCTGCAGAGGGCCCGGCGGGGAGTTAGGATAGGGAGGTCGGTAGTTGGGGCAGCAGGTTGGGGCAGGGGTGACTAGAGGGACGAGCGGCTTGCTTTTGGCGGGGGACGGGTTGGGGGCGGGGGGTGATTTTTTGGGGGTGACAGGCTGGAAGCCTGTCTAACGGGGGTGATATGCATACTTTGATTTTGATGTTGGCGGCGGCGGCGGGGCAGGAGGCCGAGGCGACGTTTTTTGAGAGCAAGATTCGACCGGTGCTCGTGCAACACTGCTACAGTTGCCATTCGGCCGAGGCGCTTGCCAACAAAAAGCTGCAGGGCGGTCTGTTCGTCGATTCGGCCGCTGGGTTGCTAAAGGGCGGCGATTCGGGCCCGGCGCTCGCGCCCGGGAAATCGGCCGAGAGCCTGCTGGTCAAGGCGCTGCGCCACGACGGGCTCGAGATGCCGCCGGCCGGAAAACTGCCCGACGCCGTCATCGCCGACTTCGTCCATTGGATCGATCGGGGCGCCTACGACCCGCGAACCGAAGACACTACGGCTCGCCCGAAACGCGAAATCAACCTGGACGAAGGACGGCAGTTTTGGTCGTTCCAGCCGCTGCAGCGCGCAGAACCGCCGCCGGCCGCCGACTCGGCCTGGAACGGCAACGCTATCGACCGCTTTCTGGCGGCCAAGCACGTCGAACAGGGCGTTCGTCCCAACAATCCGGTCGCCCGCGAAAAGCTGCTCCGCCGCGTTTATTTCGACCTCCACGGGCTTCCCCCGACGCCGGAACAAATCGACGCCTTTCTCGCCGACTCGTCCCCCAACGCCTTCGAAAAAGTGGTCGACCAACTGCTCGATAGCCCGCGCTACGGCGAGCGTTGGGCCCGCCATTGGCTCGATGTCGCACGGTATGCTGAAAGCGGCGGGTACGAGTTCGATGGGTTTCGCCCCGGTGCGTACCACTATCGCGATTGGGTCATTCGCGCTCTCAACGCCGATCTGCCTTACCGCGACTTCATCCGCTACCAGTTGGCCGGCGACAAACTGTCTCCCGGTTACGACGGCGTCTCGGCCGTCGGCTTTCTCGTCGCCGGCCCCTATCCGGGCCAAACGACCGCGAAGACGATCGAACGCATCCGCTACGATCAACTCGACGACATGCTCATGACCATCGGCGGCTCGATGCTCGGGCTCACCCTCGGCTGCGTCCGCTGCCACGAGCACAAGTACGATCCGATTCCGCACGCCGACTACTACGCGCTCGCCGCGACGCTGGCTCGCACCTCTCATGGCCCTGTGACGCTTGATCCTGATCCCGCCGCGACGGCTCAGCGGCAAGCCGAACACGCCGCGCGTCTGCAAGAACGGCGACAACAGTGGCAGGCGTTTGCCGCCGCCGAGCTGCCGAAGCGTCTTGAACGCTGGCAGCGCGACGAGCTGCCGAAACTCGGCCCAACCGCACGTTGGCAAACGCTTCACATCGATTCGATCGCCTCCGACGACACCCAGCTGAACACGCGCGAAGGCGGACTGGTCGTCGTCGACGGTCCGCGACGAAAAGACAGCGACCGCTACGTCCTGACAGCCCGCACCTATCAGACGAAACTCGCCGGCCTGCGACTCGACGCCTTCGCCGCGCCCGACCTGCCCAACAAGGGCCCCGGACTCGGCGGCGACGGAAGTTTTGCGCTCGGCGATTTCACCGTCACGGCGAAATCGCTCGACCCCGCCAGCACCGAGCCGCCGGTCAAACTGAAACTCAAACCAATCCTCGCCGCGTTCGCCGAAGAGAAGCAACCGCTCTCCTTCGCCGTCGACGACAACCCGGGGACCGCGTGGCGCGCCAACGCCGATCCGGGCAAGGACAACGCCGCAATCCTCGAGATCGAGAATGGACTTGCCGGCTTCGCAGCGGGAACCGAACTGAAGATCGAACTCAAATTCGCCGGCCCCGGATTGGGACGATTCCGCCTCGCGATCACCAGCGCACCGGGGACTGTCACCTGGGCGGGCGAACAGGCGCCTCAGCATCTGGGCGAACTGCGCGCCATTCTGGCGGCTCACCCGAAGCAGATTCCCGCGGCGCTGCACGAACCGCTGGTGCGTTGGCTCAGTCCCTACGACGCCGACGCAGACCGCCTGCGCGTCGCCGTCGACGAGCTGCAGCGTTCCACCCCGCGACCGCCGCTCACCGACGTCTACTCCACCGTCGCCGGCGGCCAAGACGTCTTCGTCCTGCGGCGCGGCGAAGTCGACAACAAGCAAGGCCCCGCCGCCCCCGGCTTCCTCCAAGTGCTCGACCGCCGCTCGACGCCGCCTCCGAATTCTCCCGCATCGAGTTCGGCTGCGCCAAGTTCGACTGCGCCGAGTTCGCCTACGCCCATGGCGCCTGCGACCGACCCGCGAGTTGCACTCGCCGATTGGCTGGTCGATGTCGACCACGGCGCCGGGCCGCTTGTGGCGCGCGTCATGGCGAATCGGCTCTGGCTGCACCACTTCGGCGAAGGACTCGTCGCCACTCCCAATGATTTTGGGTTCCAAGGCGAGCGCCCGACGCATCCCGAACTGCTCGACTGGCTCGCCGCTGAACTGATCGCCGGCGGTTGGAAGCTCAAGCCGCTCCACAAAAAGATCCTGCTCACCGCCGCCTATCAGCAAGGCGGCGAAACGTCGGCCGAGAACCTGGCGCGCGACCCGCAGAACCGACTGCTGTGGCACTATCGTCCGAGACGGTTGGAAGCCGAAGCGATCCGCGACGCCCTGCTGGCCGTCGGCGGGTCGCTCGACCTGACCCCGTACGGCCCCAGCGTGCTCGACAATTCGCCCCGCCGCAGCGTGTACCTGCGAGTCAAGCGCAGCGAGTTGATTCCCATCATGACGCTGTTCGACGCGCCCGAGCCGACGCAAAGCATCGGCGAGCGGACGGCGACCACCGTCCCCACGCAAGCCCTCGCACTGCTCAACGCCCCCTTCGTCCGCACGCAGGCGGAAAAGCTGGCTCAGCGAGTGCGGCCCGCCGCCGACGCGCCGACGACGAGCGCGATCGACGCCGCGTACCGTCTGGCGTTGGGACGCCTCCCGAGCAGCCTTGAGCGCGACGAAATGACGCGGTTCCTCGAAAGCCAAACCATGAGCGCTGCGGACCCGGCCGCGCGCGATAAAGCGCTGGTCGAGATGTGTCACTTGCTGCTGTGCTTGAACGAATTCGTCTACATCGACTAACCGAGAAAGGTCGCTCATGTTTTCGCTATCCCTGCCCACTCGGCGTCGTTTCCTCGAACGTTCGGGCCTCGGCTTCGGCGCCTTGGCGCTCGCGGATCTATTGCAGCGAGACTCGTCCGCGGCGCCGACCGCCGCCGTCGATCCACTGGCCCTCAAGCCGCCTCACTTTCCCGCCAAGGTGAAGTCGATCATCTGGCTGTTCATGACCGGCGCCCCGTCGCAGGTCGACACGTGGGACTACAAACCCGAGCTCCAGAAGCGACACGGCGAACCGCTGGCGGGGGCCGATCCCAAGACGGGCTTCTTCACCACCAGCGGCAAGTGTCTGAAATCGCCCTTCGGATGGAAGCAATACGGCGAGTCGGGTTCGTGGGTCTCAGACCTGTTTCCCCATCTGTCGCAGCACGTCGACAAGATGACCTTCCTGCATTCGATGTACCTGCGGCAGAACAACCACGCCCCGGCCTCCATCGAGCTGATGTGCGGGACCAACCGTCCGGGCCTTCCCGCCCTCGGCGCCTGGATGACTTATGGACTTGGTTCGCAAAACCAAGACCTGCCGTCGTACGTGGTCATGCACGAAACGCGGCCCCGCGGAGACGATCAAATCTGGTCCGCCGGTTTCCTCCCCAAGACCTACCAAGCCCTCGCACTCGACGCGCGCCGCAAAGAAGCGATCGACAACTTGGCGCGCGACCAGCGCCACACCGACGCCCAACAGCGCTCGCAACTCGACTTGCTCCGTCGACTCAACGAACAGCACGCTCAAGGCCGCCCTACACAGTCCGACCTCGCCGCACGCATCAATTCCTTCGAGCTGGCGTATCGCATGCAGATGGCGGCGCCCGAGGCGATGGACCTTGCGCAAGAAACGTCCGCGACGCAGCAGATGTACGGCGTCGATTTGCCGCACTGCGGCCCCTTCGGCCGCCAGTGTCTCTTGGCGCGCAGACTCGTCGAACGCGGCGTCCGCTTCGTCCAAATCTTCGCCGGTCGCGGCGTCTCCGGGGACGGGAGCGTCAACGACGTCCCCTGGGACTGCCATTCGGACCTCGAGTCGAATCATCGCTCATGCGGGCTCTACACCGACCAGCCGGCCGCCGCCCTCTTGACCGACCTCGCCGCCCGCGGCCTGCTCGAATCGACGCTCGTCATCTGGGGCGGCGAATTCGGCCGCACCTCGGATAGCCAAGGAGATAAAGGACGCGACCACAACCCCAACGGCTTCACCATCTGGATGGCCGGCGCCGGCGTGAAGGGCGGTTTCCACCACGGCGCCACCGACGACTTCGGCTACAAGGCGGTCCAAAACAAGGTCCACGTCAACGACCTGCACGCCACGCTGCTCCATCTCCTGGGGCTCGACCACACCCGACTCACCTATCGCTTCAACGGCCGCGATTTTCGCTTGACCGACGTCGCCGGCAACGTGATCCGCGAGGTGCTGGCGTAGCGTCCCTTCGTGCTCCCCTCTCCCCGCCTTCTGAGGCGGGGAGAGGGGTCGGGGGTGAGGGGAAGCAGGCTGGGGGTGAGGGGAAGCAGGCTAGAGGGGCGAGGTCACAGGCTGGAAGCCGGTGCTACGGGGTGATTGGCGGCGGAGTGAGGGACGGCGGTGAGAGGGTTTGATAGGCGGCGGCGATGGCGAGGAGGCGGGCTTCTTCGCCGGCGCGGGCCGCGAGTTGGAGGGCGGTGGGGAGGCCGCGTTCGCCGAGGCCGTTGGGAAGCGTGATCGCAGGAACGCCGCACAGGTTGCCGATCCCGCCGATGCTCGACGCCCGAAACGGCGCGTGGTACTCGCGGAACTCCTGCGCGATCGGCGGCGCCACCGTCGCCAACGTCGGCGTCACGATCGCGTCGACTTCCGACAACAACTGGTCGAACTGCCGTTGAGCCAAGCGTCGGATTCGGAACGCGTTGATGTAGTCGACCGCCGGAATCAATTGTGCCGCGTAACCGCCCAAACGATCTTCGGGCGCCGTCAACTCCCAGACGTCGCCGCTGCGCACCAGCGGCCCAAAGACGGCCGCCATCTCGCACGCAATGATCGTCCCCGCCGCCGCGTCGGTCGGCAAGTCGGGCAATTTCAATTCGTGAAAGTCCCCCAACTCGCGCAGCACCTCGAGCGACTTCTGATAGTTCGCCTCCACCTCGGGCTGTAACTTCACCTGCGGCTCCGCCAGCACGGCAAAACGAAATCGACGTTCGCCAGGCTTCTCGGCAGGCTTTCCAGCAGGCTCTGTAACGGGCCATGCGAAGGACAGGTCCAGCGACGAATCGTCGCGCGGATCGACGCCGGCGATCGCGTTCAAGACCAACCCGCAATCGTGGGCCGTCCGCGCGATCGGCCCCACCTTGTCCATCGACCAACTCAGCGCCATCGCCCCCGCGCGACTCACGCGTCCATAGGTCGGCCGCAGGCCGGTGACGCCGCAGTAGCCGGCGGGCGTCATGATCGAACCCCAGGTTTCCGACCCGATAGCGAAGGGCACGAGCCCTCCCCCGACCGCCGCCCCGCTGCCGCTCGACGATCCGCCCGCCCACGAATCGACGGCCCACGGATTGAGCCCCGGGCCGGTGAAAGCGGCGTTGGCTTGGCGGTACCCCAGTCCCCCGGCCAGTTCGACCATCGCGAGCTTCGCGGCGAGCACCGCGCCCGCGTCGCGCAGTTTGCGGATCACCGTCGCCTCGTCATCGATCACGCGCTGGCGATACGGCGCCGCGCCCCAGGTGGTCGGGATGCCGCGCGTGGCCAACAGATCTTTGGCTCCGTACGGAATGCCGTGCAGCGGCCCGCGGTCGCGCCCCGCACGTAGTTCCGCATCCGCCGCCGCCGCTTCGCGCAGCGCCGCCTCGCGAGTCACCGTGACGACGGCGTTCAGTTTGGGACCGATCGTTTCAAGGCGTTGAAGGAAAAACTCTGCGAGTTCCACCGACGTGAACTCACGCGCCCGCAGCCGCTTCCCCAACTCCACAAGCGACTCGCGAGCCGCCGATTCCGGGACGCTCATGCGTTTCGCTCCTGTCGCAATACGGCTCGAAACGTGAACCCGGGTTCATCGCCGTTCTCCAGCGCAACCGACGACAACACTTTCGAGCGCCCCAGGTGCCGCTCCAAGTCGACCAGCAACGAAACCTGCGCCGCCGCATTCAGCCGCTCGTCCGGATAACGAGCGAGCAAGATGCGCAGCGCATGTTCGGCGGGCGTCATTTCGTCGGCCGGCAGGTTCGCCGCCGGGTTGTCTTGGGCCGCCGCCCGTTCCACGCCGGCGGCGCAGGCTCCTGTCGCCCCCAGCAGCGCCGCCAGGGCTGCAAAGCGTCGTCGCGAGATTTCCGACTGTTCCATGGCCACACTCTCCCGCATTTCCGTCGCCGGCGTTCTCGCCGCCCGGCTCAACAACGCTCAACAACGCACTGCAGCGCCGTGCTAGGACGCGTCGCCGCGCTTCCATCGTTCGAGGATCCGACCGCTGGCCTTGTGCCGCAGAATCAACTTCGTGGCGCCATCCGGCATGCGTTCTTCCTTGAGCAACAGATGTTCGTCGTCGAAGTCGCGGATGCCGGCGACGTTGGGAACGTTTTCGCGTCCGCGCCACACGGCCAACTTGACCGGCTCCCAGCGTTTCGACGCCATCGACGCATAGGCGGCGTCCATGATCGCATTGACGATATAGCCGTCGTAAAACGTTTCGCGCGGAGTCGAGCCGCGGTCCAGCGAGTTGAGCATATCGGAGAACATCTCGACATAGCCGAGCGCTCCGGCTTCGTCCCCCACGGGGAACAGCCAACCGGTGTTTCCTTCCGCTTTCTCAGCGACATAGTCCCCGGAACCGCGCGCCGTGAACATCTCCAGTCCCGTCCGCAGCCAGTGATTCAAGAACAACGTTCCTTCGGTGCCCGAGACTTCGTCGCGCAAGTCCATTCCGCCGCGAAACGTCCAACTCACCTCGAACTGCCCCACCGCGCCGTTCTCATAGCGGACCAAGCCGACGGCATGGTCTTCCGCCTCTATCGGGTGCACTTGCGTATCGGCCCAGCACACGACTTCGATGGGCCGAACATCCTTGCCGATGAAATTGCGAGCGATCTCGATGCAATGACATCCCAAGTCGATGATCGCGCCGCCGCCCGACTGGACCTTGTCCCAGAACCACGCGCTGTGCGGCCCTGGATGCGTTTCGCGCGAGCGGGCCCACAACACTTTCCCCAGGGCGCCCTTGGCGACCGAATCGAGCGCTTTGAGCGTCTTGGGGGTGTAGACCAGATCCTCTAAGTAGCCGGCGAACACGCCGGCCTGCTCGACCGCTTTCAGCATCCGCAGCGCTTCGTCGGCATTGCGAGCCAGCGGCTTGGTGCAGAGCACGGCTTTGCCCGCCTTGGCCGCCTCGCACACCGCTTCCTCGTGCAAGTGATTCGGCAAACCGACGACCACGATGTCGGACTCCGGATCGTGAATCACGGCCCGCATGTCGGTCGACGAGCGGGGAATGTCCCACTGCTTCGCGAATTGCCCCGCTCGTTCGGCGCTTCGCGAATAGACATTGACGACACGATCACGGCTGCGCTGTCCGTGCAGCACCATCGTGTAGAACATGCCGATGAGTCCCGTCCCCAGCAGCGAAATCTTGCGCATGACGGCGTCCTACTTCAGTTCCTTGATCTGAATCGCCCGAAACTCGACGCGATCTCCGTGCCCGAGGAAGCCGACGTATCCCGACGCTCGCTTCAACCCCGGGTGTTCCGCGGCGTCCATCGTTCCCTTCGCGGTCGCTTCGTCCAGGTCGACGTCGACGATCGTTTGGCCGTTGAGCACCACTTTGATGCGGCGACCTTGCACAGTCACTTCTTGCAGATTCCATTCGCCTAGCGGCTTGAGGTGCTCGCGCTTCGCCGGCTGAATTCCGTACACCGACCCGTGATACTGGTACGGTTTCAGCGTCGCGTACTGAGGCGCCGTGTTGTCGAGGATCTGCAGTTCGGTGCCGTCCAGGTGCAAGTTGCCTTGCGGCTTGAACGGGCAGCGAATCCCCAGTCCATTGTTGGCGCCGGCGGTCAGTTTGAATTCGAACCGCAACGTGAAGTCGGCGTATTCTTTGTCGAGGAACAGGTTGCCGGCCGTTCCCTTTTTGCAGACCAACAGGCCGTCTTCGACGCCGTAGGCGTCGGTCGCGCCTTTCCAGCCCGCCAACGACTTGCCGTCGAACACGGAGACGAATCCGTCGTCCGCCGCCCGCGTCTCCGACGCGGAAACGATCAACAACATCCACGCGAACGTGGCCGCGACGATTACTTGCCGCCCGCTTTTCATGTGGCTACTCATGTCGCTTCTCCTGATTTCCAGATGCTTGAACTAGCCGATCAATGGCACTTCCGACGCAAACTCAATCTTTTGATCGCGATCGCTGCGTGCGAGCGCGATGAAAACCGACAGCGGCCCCAGCCGCCCCAAGAACATTAAGCCGATGATGATCATTCGCCCAATTCCACTCAGCTTGGTCGTCAAGCCGGTGCTGAGCCCCACGGTGCCGAGCGCCGAGACGCATTCGAAGGCGGCGTCGCGGAACAGCGAATCGCCCGCCGGGTCGGTCGCCGCCGATTGCTCGACGACCAAGACGGCGGTCAAGCCCAACACCGCGATTACCGTAAAGAGCAGGGCGGTCGCGACCGCGCGTTCGACAATCTGATGCGGGATCGTGCGCCGAAACAGGTGAACGCGGCTATAGCCTTGATAGGTGGCCCAAGCGCGAGTGACGAGGACCATGAGGGTCGACACTTTGAAGCCGCCGCCCGTGGAGCAAGGGCCGGCGCCGATCAACATCAGCAACATCGTAATGAACAGCGTCGCGTTGGTGAGCCGCGCGTAGTCGACCGTATTGAATCCGGCAGTCCGCGGCGTCGCCGCTTGAAACACCGAGACCATGATCTTCTCCCACCAGGGCATTTCGGCGAGCGCATTGTCCCATTCCAGGACCAGGAAACCGACTGTTCCCAACAGCAGCAGCCCGCACGTGCCCAAGATCATCAGCTTGCTATGCAGCAACATGCGATGCCAACGCTCGGCGATCGGCATGCGTCGGTGCCGCATCCAATCCAAAATCACGGGAAAGCCGATGCCGCCCAGGACGACTTGCACAATGATCACCAGATTCACGACCGGATCGGACTGGTACTTCACCAAATTGTCGTCTTCCAGTCCAAAGCCCGCGTTACAGAACGCCGCGATGGAATGGAACACGCCGTGCCAGATCGCGGCCTTCCACTCAAATCCATACCGCAGCCAGAAGTTCACCGCCAAAATGAACGCGCCGACCGTCTCGATGATCGCCGTCGTCGCGAGCACTCCGCGCAAGACCCAGCGCAGATCGGCCTGCGGCCCCGCCCCCAACGTCTCCGAGATCACCGCGCGCTGCCGCAAGCTCTCTTTGGCGCCGAACGAGAACGACACGAACGTGGTGACCGTCATAATGCCGATGCCGCCGACTTGCACCAGTCCGGCGATGACCAGTTGCCCCAAGAACGAAAAGTCATGTCCGACTGATCGCACGGCCAGTCCCGTCACGCACACGGCGCTGGTCGACATGAAGGCGGCGTCGAGCGGCGAGACGGGCCGGTTTTCCGCCAGCGACCTCGCCCCGCGGGCGAAAGGGAGCGTCAGCAGCACCGCCCCAAACAAGATGACGCCTGCAAACCAAAAGAACGAGACGCGCGCGGGGTGGCGCGTCAACGAACCGGCGAATCGTGGCATTCCCTAGCGACCTCCTTTTGCGGGCACCAGCGTAGCCGAAGCAAGCAGCGCTGACGAGTCGGCACGCCCTGCCATGCCGCAACCGCCAACCGTCAAGGCGTTACGGTCACTCAAGCCGGATGCTTGATCGCCATTCGCCGGTAGTTGAGCGGAGCGGCACCGCCGGTTCCTGACGCACGCATACTCCGCCAACCACCACAGCGTCGCCCCAAAAAATGCTTCACAGCGTTGCCCCTTCCGGGCGGGCGATCTCAATCACCACTCGGTCGACATATACGGCGCAACTTCAATCCGCGCAGGCGAGCCCGGTCGAAATGCCGGCTAACTGAAACGAAAACGCTCGGGTCGCGCCACGCGTTCCCAGTCGTCCGTAGAGAGGATGATCGAATCGGTCAGCGAACCGGCGTTGAAGGCCACTCGACCATGCGCTCGCCCCACCTCGTCATCCGCCCACAGCTTGAACGGCAAGATCGGCGTTCCGAAGGGCGGCACGCTGCCAGGAACCAGTCCCGTCGCCGCGAGCAACTCGTCCGCGGTCGCAAACCGCGACTTCTTCGCGCCGCATTGCCGCTTCACCGCGGCTGAATCCAGCTTGCGATCCGCGGGCAACACAAACAGTCCGAACGCATCGTCCAACTTGAGCAACAGCGCCTTCGCCCCCACCGACAACGGCTCGCCGCGCACCCGCGCCGACTCCTCCGACGTCGTCGTCGGTTCGTGGTGCAACGCTCGGTACGACGCGCCCGCCTCGTCCAGCAGCCGGCGAATCGCGGCGAGGACGGCGGCGGCGTTTGGGCCTCCCTGAGGTTCGTCACTCATGTCGCGGCTCCACCCCTAACAGATGTCGCACGAAGAAGTCCATCCGCCGACGTCGTCCATACGGCGACTCGGCCGCCCCATGCCCGCCGCCCGGGATGATCAACAAATCAAAATCCTTGTCGGCGCGGACGAGCGCATCGACCACCTGCATCGTCGATGCCGGATCCACGTTCCGATCCATCTCTCCCACGACCAACAGCAGCTTCCCTTGCAGGTGATGCGCCTGAGTGACGTTCGACTGTTCGGCATAGTGCGGCCCTACCGGCCACCCCATCCACAATTCGTTCCACCACACTTTGTCCATGCGATTGTCGTGGCAGCCGCAATCCGCCACCGCCGCCTTATAGAAGTCGCCGTGCGCCAGCATTGCGCGCACCGCGTTCTGCCCCCCCGCCGACCCGCCGTAAATGCCCACCCGCGACAGATCGATCTCCGGATGGCGTTCTGCAAGCGACTTCAGCCACAAGCGGCGATCCGGGAAACCGGCATCCCCCAAATTCTTATAGCAGACGTCGTGAAACGCCTTGCTGCGATGCGACGTCCCCATCCCGTCGATCTGCACCACGACGAACCCCAGTTCAGCTAACTGCCGCATTCCCGACTGCAGCCCCCATTCCTTAGGCACATACGCCGCTTGCGGCCCCGCGTAGATGTTCTCGATCACCGGCCAGCGCTTCGCCGGATCGAAATTCGACGGGCGAATCACGATGCCGTGAATGTCGGTGACGCCGTCGCGTCCCTTCGCGACGAACCGCTGAGGCGGCTTCCACCCCGTCGCCAACAAGGCCGACGCGTCCGCACGCTCCATCTCACAAACCAACCGGCCATCCTCCGCACTGCGCAGCTCGGTCACCGGCGGCTGATCAACTCGCGACCAACTATCAACCAAGTATTTTCCGTCCGGTGAAAACGACCACCGGTGAGTGCCATCGCCGGGCGTCACCACGACGAATCCGCTGCCGTCCAACGCGACTCGAGCCAATTGGACATGGTACGGGTCTTGCTGCGGGTCGACCCCTGCGACGCGCAGCCACGCCACTCGTCGCTCGTCGTCCACCTTTTCGACGCCGCGCACCACCCACGCGCCGCGCGTCACCTGATTCTTCACTTGCCCGGTGCTCAGATCGTACAGATACAGGTGATTCCAGCCGTCGCGCTCGCTCATCCAAAGCGCCTCGCGAGTCGAGTCGATGACGTGCAGGAACTGCTTGTGTGCATAATCGACGAAGGTGGCGCTGCGTTCCTCGATCAACGGTTTGCCGACGCCGGTCGCCGCATCGTAGGACAATAGCGCCAAACGCTGGTGTCCGCGCGCGTTGAACATCACCGTGAACTGCGATGAATCGTGAAACCACCGCGCGTCCTGGACGCTCCATGAATTCTCCACCAGCCGATCATCCAGCGGCACAACGCGTCGGTCGGCGGCGGAGAACAGCCGCGGCCGCCGCTGCGGCCAGGGGTCGCCCGGCTTGGGGTAATCAAGCGTGTGCAGTTTCGGCTGCAGTTGGTCGCGCGGGGACGATTCAATCAAATGCACTTGCCGCGGTTCGACGCGAGTCGTCTTCCAGGCCGCGAAGAATCGTCCGTCCGGCGACCAAGCAATGGGCCCTTCATAGGCATCCTGGGGAGTCCCGTCGGTCGTCAGCGACTCGAACGCGGCCGCCTCGTCCCCATCCGCCTCGGGTGCGAGTCGCTCTCGAATATGCAGATTGTCGTCTTGAATCCGGACTTCAAAGCGCCCGTCGGGCGACCGACCGGGCGGTCCGCTCGCCGCCTCCCGTCGTCGCCGCCCCGCTTCGCCCCTGGGCGCCCCGCGCGGCGGCTTCACCTCCGCCGAAACGATCGCCTTCGCATCCGCGTCGGTCGCTTGAAACAACGCCCGCACGTTCCCCTTCAAGTCGCTGACGCGCCACACATGCCCCGCGAACGTATGCTGCCGCCGTGCCTCTCCCGGTGCAACCTGTCCATAGCTGCGCGGCGTTCCCTCGGCGGGAATCCAGAACACCTCGATCGACTCCATCAGCCGATTCTCAAATTCGATCGAGGATTCCTGATCGCTGTTGCGGCTCCGACGAAACTCGGTCAGGGGCGGGAGTCCTTCAGCGCCGATCGGCGGCGTCGAAGTTCGCTGCAGGGCTTCGTCCCCGACATGCCACTGCCACTGTTGGCGAAGCGCTTGAAACGTCAGCCGTTTGCCTTGCTCGTCCCATTTCAAATCGGTGATCGGCAGCTTCCGTTCGTCCACCTGCGTTTCGACGGCGTGACCTAACAGACGAGCCAGTTGCGCGTGATCGAAGGCCGCTCGGCGCGTCCCCGCGCCCGCATCCACCCACACAAATTCCCACGTCCCCGGCCCCGTTTCGACGCGATACCACAGCGCATTCAGCTCGGGCAACCACTGTGGTTCCACTCGCTGTCGAAACACGCGATTCGCCGAGCTGCGTTCGAGCGCCGCCGCCCGTTCGTAGTCCGCTCGGCTGCCTTGCGCCAGCGCATCGCGCCCCAACGTCGCCGCCAACAGCAACGCACCGATTCCCCATGGATGCAGGTTCATCAACGATTCATCCTCGACTGTTCTTCATCCGCCGACGGTGCACGCGCACCCGGCACACACTCTGTACTCGTCGCCGCAGCGCACGCTTGGCACAGACGGACGACGGTCCCGGTGCAGGGGACGAAGACTTCCGCACACCAAGCCATCGCGCCGCATTGCCAACACGCCTCAAGATCATCGTCCGACGACGACGGCGTCCCAGGTCGATTTTCGTCCATCATGCCGACTCGCCTCTCGCACTTGCCTGCTTTCCGCGCATTTTCATCGCGTCTTCCGAGCGCCGTCGGCCAATTGTTCCACTGCCTCTGCCGTGCGACAGAGCCCGTCGCGCGCTTTCAGCCTCGCAGCCATCGCTCGACATCGATCCGCCGTCCCGGGATCGTCCAGCAGTCCGCGCAGCGCCGCGGTCAACCGAGCGGCGGTAAACCTGGGCGCAGGAATCCCCGCGCCGACGCCCAGCCGTCGGACCCGTTCCGCATTGTCGAACTGATCATGAGCCAACGGCATGAGCACTTGCGGAACGCCGGCCGCCAGCGCCTGCGAAGTCGAACCGACGCCGCCATGATGGATGAACGCCGCGGAGTCCTCAAGCAAGGTCTCCAGCGGCACGTACCGAAACGCTCGGATCGTATCGGGCAAATCGACCGGCAGTTGCTCCGTGAAGCGGGTGAGGAAGAGTCCGCGACGCCCTAGTTCCCGGCATGCTTGCATGGCAGCCGCGAAGAAGTCGCGAGCGTGCGCGTTGGCGGTTCCCGCCGTAAACACCAGCGGCCGAGTTCCGCTCGCCAGAAAGGCGATCACCTCGCCGTCCAGCGGCTGATCTCCGCCGTCGCTCCAGAGCGGAAAATTCGTTTGTACAAGCGGCCGAGGCCAATCGGGTTGAGCGGCCGCAAACCACTCGGGAAACATGGCGATCACGCCGGTCGGCGAATTCCACCAGCGAGTGATCCGCGATACGGGCGGTAGCCCCAATTCGGCGCGCCACGCGTTCAGAAACGGACAGACCACCGGGTCCACCACCATCTTTTCGCCCAGCCAATACAGCCAACTGCGCAGCCATCTCGGGCCGAAGACGCCCGGCAAGGTGGGCGGTTCGTGGTCGCTCCACAGCACGGCCGGCTGCAAGTGCAACGTCACCGTCGGCACGCCTAGTTTTTCCTGCGCCAGCAAAGCCCCCATTCCGAAGCAGTTCGTGACGGCGACCAGCGGTCCGCGCGCGAGCTCTCGTTCGTGCAAGTCGTACTGAGCGAGCAGCACTGGGCGGAGGTGCGAGAACACATGTCCGAATGCCTTGCGCGGCGTCCACAACGCCGGATCGCGCAGACACGCTTGATACTGCTCGTCCGTCCCCAACGGCTCGAACATCAGTCCGTGCCGTTGCACCACGTCGCGAAAGTGGTCGTTGGTCGCCAAGGTCACTTCGTGCCCGCGCCGCTGGAGTTCGCAGGCCAACCCCAACATCGGATAGACGTCGCCCGCGCTGCCGAACGTCGAACACAGATAATGCACGCCCTGCGCCCCTCTCTTCGCCATTCCACTCGTCGCCCACTCGTCGCCCACTCGTCGCGACCCGCCGCTCTGGCCGCTACGATAGGTCGCATGCAAACGCCTCCCACCATACTCTCCTTACAGACCGGCCGCATCCAGTGGCGCGAATCGCCGGGCGCCGACGACGAGCGCGCCCCGGCTTGGCAGTCCGCGATCGACAAGCGGCCGGTCGACGGCCCCGTGCGGCTCGAGCCGCTTCGGCTCGCTGGCGACGAACAGGCCGATCTGGTCCACCACGGCGGCCCCGACAAAGCGCTGCTCGCCTACGCCGCGTCGCATTACGAGCGTTGGCGCAACGAACATCCCGACCGCGACTGGGCCTACGGCGGCTTCGGCGAAAATCTGACCATTCAGGGACAAGACGAAACGACGGTTTGCGTCGGGGATCGCTATCGCATCGGCGAGTGCGTGGTCGAGGTTTCGCAGCCGCGTCAACCTTGCTGGAAGTTGTCGCGACGCTGGCGACTGCCGCAACTCGCCGTCGCCGTGCGCACCAACGGACGCACCGGCTGGTACCTGCGGGTGCTCTCCACTGGCACGCTGCACGCAGGTCTCCCCGTCGAACTGCTCGCGCGCCCCTATCCTGAAATCTCGGTCGCGTGGGCTCATCGCGTCATGCATACTCCCGGGGGCGACCTGACTGACGTCCGCAAGCTGGCGAATTGCCCCGCGCTCGCCGACGCCTGGAAGTCGCCGCTCGAAAAACGAATCGCCAACGCTGCGACTTAATCCCTTCCTCCTCTCCCCCGTCAACAACGCCTTATGTTCCATTTTTCTCAACGCGCCAGCCTCATGGTCGCGACGCTGTGCTTGTTCGCCGGCCTGCTGTTCGATCTGCTGCCTCTGCCGCGGCTGGAGGCCGCAGCCCTTGAGCCGTTGCCTGGTTGGCGACGCGTCGGCGTTGTCTGGATCGATACGACGAAGTCCGGCGCCGACCTGCCCGCCGACGCGCTCGTGGAACAATTCCCAGTTCTCGTGCGTTTGCAGCGCGACTTCTTCGATTTCGCGACCGCACGCCCCGACGGCGCCGATGTCCGCTTTACGACGCCCGACCAGCGGTTACTCCCCTTTCAAGTCGATCACTGGTCCCCGGCGGAAGGCGTCGCGGCCTTCTGGGTGCGCGTCCCGCAGATTCGCGGCGGCGAACAGCAAAGCATCCACATGCACTGGGGCCGCGACGACGCCGACCCAGCCGCTCGTCCAACCGACGTGTTCAACTCGACGAACGGTTTCCTCAGCGTCTGGCACCTTGATTCGGCCGGCTCGGATTCCGTAGGAACATTGACCGGCGTCGACCGCGGCACTCACGACGCCCCGGGCGTGATCGGGCCCGCTCGTCGCTTTGAAGAAGGACGCGGCCTCTTCGGCGGCGATCGCATTACGTCGCTCCCGCACGGCGCCGACTCCCACTCGACCTCTCTCTGGTGCCGTCCCGCGCGCCCCAACGCGACGCTCGTCGGCTGGGGCAACGAGAAAGCCCAGGGCAAAGTCGTCATGCAACATCGCAGTCCCCCGCACATCCGCATGGACTGCTATTTCTCCAACGGCAACGTCGCCAGCGACGCGCCCGTGCCGCTTCATCAATGGACGCACGTCGTCCACACCTATGCGGCCGACGGCGCCCGCATCTACATCAACGGACGACTCGCGGGCGAGAATCGCGATCGCGGCTCGCCGCTCAAGATTCAATCGCCCGCCCGGTTCTGGCTCGGCGGCTGGTACGACCGCTACGACTACGTCGGCGAGTTGGACGAAGTCCGCATCGCCTCCGTCGCACGCTCACCGGCGTGGATTCGACTCGAATTCGAAAACCAGCGTCCGGACTCGCCTCTCGTCGGCCCCCTCGTCCAGCCCGGCGACGCGTTCTCGGTCGAGCCGCGGTTGCTGGAGCTGGACGAAACGGCTTCCGCCACGCTGACGGCGCAAGCGGGCGGTGCGCGCCGAGTGTACTGGACCCTCACGCGCGACGGCGTGACGTCGGTCGTCGCGACGAACCGCTTCTCGTACAAGTTCGCCGCCGATCGCACTCGCGGTCCCCAACGGGCGACGCTTGCCTTCCACGCCGTCTACGCCGATCAAACGCGAGTTCTAGAAATCCCAGTAACGATTCGCGAGTCGCACCCGGAGCCGATCTTCACGCTGGCAGCACCGCGCCGCTGGAACGGACGCGAACCGCTGACCGTGACGCCGCAATTGAACAATCGCGACGCGCTCGTCGCCGCGAAGGTCGACGCGGTCGCCGTCCGCTGGTCGCTCGACGGCGTCGCCGTGAGCAAGCGCACCGACGGTTCAACTCTGAAACTGCTGCGCGCCCAAGGAGACGGACCGCTGCGGATCACGGCGCGATTGGATAACGGCGGACCGGCGGTGGAACAATCGGTCGAGCTGGAGGTCGAAGAGCCGCCGCGCGCTGAAGAACCGTGGACGCCGCGCCCGTCGCTCGCCGCCGAACACCCCGTCGACGGTCAGTTCATTCCCCGCGAGCGAGTCGCACAGCTCGGCGACGCCGCCCGCGGACAAATTGTTTACGCCGGTCAGCTCGAACACCCCGCCGACGAAGTCATTCTGCGCGTCTTCTCAGGCGACAAATTGATCACATCTCAAACCCAGGCGCCGACCGCCGACCGTCGCTACTCGCTGACCGTCGCCATTCCCGCCGCACTCGTGCACTATCGCACCGAGTTGATGGTGAAACGGGGAGACGCCATGGAAATCGTCCATCAGGCGCAGGACCTTGTCTGCGGCGACGTGTATTTGATCTGCGGACAGTCGAACGCCGTCGCCACCGACTTTGGGCGTGAAGATCCGCCGGCGTCCAGTCCGTGGGTGCGCACGTTCGGCGCGACCGACGGCGGCCTCCCCGGCGCGCGACTCGAGCTGTGGGCCGACGCACAAGCCCGCGCCCCGGGCGGCAAATCCGAGATCGGCTACTGGGGACTCGTATTGGGCCAGCGACTGGTCGACAAGCATCACGTTCCGGTCTGCATCCTCAACGGCGCTGTCGGCGGCACGCGCATCGACCAGCATCAGCGGCGCGACGACGATCCAACCGATCCAAGTACGATCTACGGCCGCTTGCTGTGGCGAGTTCGCCAAGCGGGACTCGCGCACGCCGTTCGCGCGATCCTGTGGCATCAAGGCGAAAACGACCAAGGCGCCGACGGTCCGACCGGCGGCTACGGCTACGAAACCTACAAGCAGTACTTCATCGACTTGGCGGCCGCCTGGAAGGAGGACTATCCAAACGTCGAACGCTACTATGTCTTTCAGATCTGGCCCAAGTCGTGCGCGATGGGCGTCGACGGTTCGGACAATCGCCTGCGCGAAGTGCAGCGCAACTTGCCGCGCGCGTTCTCGAACCTCAGCGTCATGTCGACGTTGGGCGTGAAGCCGCCTGGCGGCTGCCATTTCCCGGCCGCCGGCTACGCGCAGTTCGCCGCCCTGCTGCAGCCGCTGGTCGATCACCAGTTGTACGGCGCCCCAGCCGCCGCCTTGCCGTTCACGCCGCCCAATTTGGTTCGAGCGACGTTCGTCGAGTCGCGTCGCGACGCCGTGTCGCTCGAATTCGATTCGCCCGTCGTCTGGAACGATCGCCTGAAAGATCAATTTCACTTCCCCGGCGCCGACGCCAAAGTGATCGGCGCGCAGGTCGTCGACCGCCGGCTATTGCTCACGCTTTCCAAACCGCTGTCGGTCGAACCGTCCGCCTCAGGACCGACCAGAGAGCCGACCGTGACCTACTTGGACAGCGCCCGCTGGAATCCGGACAACTTGCTATACGGCGTCAATGGCATCGCAGCGCTGACGTTTTGCGAGGTCGTGGTGGAGTAAGGGAGAGCGGATGCTGCTCCCTTCTCCCCGCCGCGGGGAGAAGGGCCGGGGATGAGGGGCGTCGGCGCAACAACCGTGCACGGACTCACTCGCAGATCTTTGTCACGCCACGGTGTGTGTGGGTGGGGGGGGAGGTGGTGGGGGGTGGTTGTCACAGGCTGGAAGCCTGTGCTACGGGGTGAGACACGTCAGGCGGGAGTCGGTGCGGAGGAGGAGGGCGCGGTGGACGGCGCTGGCGGCGTAGACGGCGGGGGCGACGCCCGCGGGTGCGTCTTCCGGCGTCAGGGGGAGACGATTCGTGCTGAGGACTTCAAACTCCGCACCCGACTTTAGCACCCAAGTTGTTCCTTTTCGACCAAAAACGTATACGCGATCGCCAACCGCGATGGGGGACGCCCACGAGGCTTCTCCCAAGCGTTCACTGTAGTGCAAGCTCCCCGCCTCGACTGATAAACACGAGAGAAACCCGCGTCGATCGATCCAATACGCAACGCCCCGATGCGCCAAGGGACTGGCATAGAAGGACGGGCCGGCCGTCGACCGCCATCGTTCTTGCACCTGCCATGCGCCTCGTTCTCGAGTCACCTGGATCGCTAAGTTCGATTGCCATGCCCGCGGCGCGTCGACCTGCGGGTCCTCGACGTTCGCCCCCACCAAAAACATCCCCCCGCCGCAAGCACGGGGAGTCGGCGCGGTGTTGCCGGCCAAATTGCCGATTCGCCAGCACAACCGACCGTTCGCCGGATCGTACCCGTCCACCGACCCGCACGAACTGGCCACCAGTTGCACGGCGCCGTCAATGTTCGCCAACACCAGCGAGCTCCAACTGGACTTGTGCGGCCGCTCCACTCGCCACTCTGTCGCCCCCGAATCTTTGCGCAGCGCGACGAGGTACGACCCCTTCTCGTGATCGACCAGCGCAAACACGCACGACTCGTCTTGCGCTAACGACGACGCCCAGCCTGACTCAATCTTCCATTCGCCATAGTCGCGCGTCAGCGACCTTCGCCAGCGTTCCCGCCCGTCGTGCCCTAAGGCGATCACATCTCCCGATTCGTAAGCCGCGTAGATGCCTTGCGCGTCGCACACCGGCGTCGAGGCCGCATTGGCAAAGTCCTCGCCTAATCGAACACGCATCTCCGTCGTCCACGTCTTGCACCACCGCACCGCGCCGTCGCTGCGCGCAAGGCACGTCAATTCCAGCGAAGGCTTGTCGGTGACGCTGGTTGCGTAAACTTGATCGTGCCACACGACCGCCTCCGACTGCCCGCGCCCCGGCAGCTTGACCCGCCAAGCGACGTTTCGCGTCTCGTTCCATTCCAGGGGGAGCGCATTGGCGTCGCTGACGCCGCACCCCGCGCCGAGGAACCCAGGCCAAATGCGGGCATAATCTTCGGCGGCCGCGGGCGGCTCCGCCGCGGCGACGACCGCGACCTGCATCGCCAGCCAGGTAGCGAGAAGCCATTTCTTCATTCGGGAGCTCGCTTTCGCAATTTGCGTTGCAGCGAACGACGGGAAATATCCAATCGCCGAGCCGCTTGGGTGACATTGCCGTTGCACTCGGTCAGCGCCCGTTGGATGTGCTCCCATTCGGCCTTCGCGAGCGAGACAGGATCATGATCGTCGTCCACCGAATCGACGGAGGACGCATCTTGCCCGAACGCAGCGAGGATCTCGTCGACGTGCGCCGGCTTGGCGACATAGTTGACGGCGCCGCGCTTGAGCGCCTCCACGGCGCTCGCAATGCTGCCGAAGCCCGTCAGGATCACGACCCGCGTCTGGGGCGACGCCTCTTGCAAGTCGGCCAACAGTTTCATGCCCGACTCGCCGGGCATCTTGAGGTCGACGATCGCCATTTCGCAGGTTTCCGAATGCAACTGCTGCAAGGCGGCTTGCGCATCCGCGGCCGGACGGACCGCGAATCCGCGACGCTGCAGCGCGCGAGTCAATTGGTCGCGCAAGGCGTCATCGTCGTCGACCAGCAAGATCTTCTTCATCGGTTTAGGTTCCACCGCTCAGCGTCACCCAAATTCGCACCGTCGTGCCCGAGTTGACGCGCGACTCAATCGCCAACTTGCCGCCCATCTGCTCCACAACGCGTTTCGCCAGGAACACGCCCAGTCCCATCCCCTCGCCCGCGTCGCGCGTGGTGAAGAACGGCTCGCCCAAACGTCTTAGAATCGCCTCCGACATCCCACAGCCTGCGTCGCGCACCTCGATCTGCCATAACGAGTCCTGGCGACGAACGCTTAACTTCACCAACTCGCCTTCCGGCGACGCAGCGAGTCCGTTTTGCACGAGCGACAACAGGGTTTGCACCAGCGTCCGGCGTGGAGCGACGATGCGCGGCGCGGCGTCGCCCAGATGCAACGACGTCTCAACGCGCTCTGGACGTCCGGTCGCCGAGCGGACGGCTTCCAGCAATTCGTTCCAATCCACCACGTTCCAAGTCTCCCCGATCTGCTCTCCAGCGCGCGACGTGATCGCCCCGAGCACGTCGCGACAACGTCCCGCCTCGCGCACGATGACGCGGACGTCGTCCAGCGTGGTGGAGCACGGCGTCTGCGATTCGAGCTCCAGTTCCATCTCGCGCGCCGCCACCATGATGGTGGCCAGCGGCGTGGCCAGTTCGTGGGCGGCGCCGGCGGCCAAAGTCACCAGCGACTCGACCTTCTCTCCTTCCGCGCGGCGCCGTTCGGCCGCCGCCAACTGCACTTCCCGACAGTCCAACTCATGACGAACTCGAGTGACGAAGTACGTCACAAACACGGCGGCGCCGGCGAAGGCGACCAGCATCCCGCGGAGATGAATCTCCATCGGATCGACGCCGGCCCGATTGGCGTCGGCGTGTTGATCACCCGCGTGCTCCCGATGCGCGGCCGATCGCGCGTGCTCGTGACTTAAAGCGGCGATCGGCATGTGCCAGACGAACAACCCGCTGAAACAGACCACCGCCATCGTCGTCAGACACCAAGCCCAAAACGGGCGCAGCGTCGCGGACGCCAACGAGATGTGGATGATGTAAAACACGCTGAACGGATTCGACGGACCGCCGGAACCGTACAGGAGTGCGGTGAGGAACAAGATGTCGGCGATCATGATCGCCAACACCCTTTGATTCGACGCTCCGCCGCCGTCCGGCGACTCGCGCCCCAAATAACTGGCGGCCACATTCGTCGCGGCTTCGCAGCCGATCACGCCGTACAAGAACGCCAGCGGTAGATCGATGTCCAACCAGGCGCGTGCGCCGAGCACCGTGAGGGACTGCACCACGATGGCCGCCCAGCGCAGGCGCAGCAGCCATCGGAAGTTGATCCGCTCGCGAGTCGCCGGGCGGCTGAGGTTCGAGTTGGCGCCGAACTCAAGCATCGCTACTTCTTCTTCAGCGTCGCGACGGGAATCTTCATCGTCCCCAAGTCATTGGCCCCCGGCTTGATCGTGAGCTTGAATCGCCCCTTCTTTGATCCGGCTTTCGCGTCGAGGAATCCGACCGATTCATGCCAGAACTGAAATTCCCATTCGCCCGTCGGAAGCTTCGGAATGACGAACTTGCCGTCCAACGTCGAAATGGCGACATAGGGGCTGTCATGCACCTTGATGTACGCGATTTCCCACGGATGCACGCCGCAAGACACGGGCAGCGGCAGCGACTCAGGGTTTTGCAGCTTCTGCTCCACCTTTCCGCCCGCCGGCAGAATGACGTTCACCGGCGCGTTGTTGAGAAAGTCCATCTTCGCGGCGTGTCCAATCGGATCGCTGTTGGTCACTAACAAAGACTGCTTGCCGCTCCAAACCGCCACCGCATGCGGCTTGAACAGACAGTGGACGTTGTCCAGCACCACGGGCTGCGACGCCGCCTTGAGTAAGTCGGGATGAATGTCGATCTTTTTCTTCCCCGGCGGCAGCCGCAGATAGACGAACACATTCGCTAACCCGCCGTTCGGCCCCGCCGTGATCGTTTCGTCGACGATCTCATCAAGGTACTTGCCGCAACACTCGAGATCCTTGTTTACGTTCAGCTTCGCCGGCTTCGGGGCCGCCCCCTCCAGCAAAAACTGCCCCGACAAATCGCCCCAATCGGCCGCGGTCGCCGTCGACAACCCGAGCAGCACCAACGCCCCGCAAACGGCCGACGCTAGGCTCGCGACGAGCGTCCTTCGCACAACAATTCGATAACTCATTGCCTCTCCTCAGTGAATGGAACTCTCTGCATCACGCCACTCTTCCGAATCGTTCGACCGCTCTTTGCGGCGACGCATTTCACGCACCACGAACCATCCGGAGTGAATCAGAACGAACGCGGCTCCCGCGTTGTGGACGACGGCCGCCGTCATCGTCGGCAGCCGTCCCAACGCCGCCAGAACGGCGAGCGTCGCGGTGCTTCCTGCAGCCAACAACAGGTTGACGAACAACAACCGACGACCGCGCCGCGCCAACTCAACCGCCTCGGGCAAACCTTCTAGTCCGCCCTGCAACAGCACCACGTCCGCCGCCCCCTGAGCGACCCGAACATCGGCGCGATCCAGCGCGATCCCGACGTCGCTCGCCGCCATCGCCAGCGCGTCGTTCGCGCCGTCTCCCACCATCGCCGTGCTCCCCGTTCGCTCGCGCTCGCGTCGCACCGCTTCGCACTTCGCTTGCGGCGAGCAGTCGGCTCGCATCTCATCCAAGGGCAAGACGGCGGCAGCCGCATGGGCCGCGGCGGCACGATCGCCGGTCAGCATCACCAATCGCGAAACGCCCAGAGTGCGTAATCGCTCCAACGACGCACGCGACGACTCGCGCACCGAATCGGCCAACAGAAAGTACGCCGCACACGTTCGATCAACGGCCATCACGGCAGCCGGCCCCGCATGAGTCGCGACGACTCGCAATTCGTCCGCCGCGCAGTCGACTCCTTGCTGCGCAAGCCACTCCACCTTGCCCAAGCGAACTGTGCGGTCCCCCGCGACCGCCGACACGCCGCCGCCAGATGACTCGTGCACCTGTTCCAGCAATTCAGCACGCGGCGGCTCTCCCTGCGACTCAACGAACTCCACGATCGCACACGAGACAGGGTGAACCGAATGGGACGCCAATTGTCGCGCTGTCGCGAGAACTTCCCCCTCAGGCCGCGCGGCGTCCAACGGTCGCCAAGCGACGACCGACAGCCGTCCCTGAGTGATCGTTCCCGTCTTATCCAGCACCACCGACCGTACATCCGCCAGCGTTTCCCAGCGGCCGTTGGGACGAAAGACGATGCCGCGCCTCCACGCCGCCGAAATGGCGGCGACCATCGCGGCAGGACCCGCGAGCGCTAGGGCGCACGGACAGCAACTGACCAACAGCGCCGCCGCGCGCGAGCCGCTTCCGGTCGCCGCCCAAGCAACCGCGGCCGCAACGCCCACGACCGGCACATACCACTGTGTGAATCTTTCGAGCCAGCGCAAGCTGCGCGGTCGACAAGCGAAAGAGGCGTCGAAGTCGCGCGCCATGGTTCCCGCCAGAGTCTCGTCCCCCGTCGACGTCACGCGCACTCTCACTGCACCGCGGCCATTCGCCGTCCCTGCCAAGACCTTGGCCCCAGGCTGCAACTCGCGCGGCAACGACTCGCCGTTCACCAGCGATTCGTCCGCCGTCGACTCGCCCCACTCCACGATTCCATCCGCGACGAACCGTTCGCCCGGCCGCACGCTCAATAACTGCCCCGCCTCCGCGGCCGCCGCTCGTCGAACCTCGCCTGTGACTTCATCCACCACCGTCACCGGCCCCGTCGTCAACCTGCGCAACGATTCGCGCGCGTCGTCCCGGCCTGGTACTCCGCGCGACTCCAGCCAGTGGCCTAAACGCATCACCAGTGGCGTGACGAGCGCCGCCGCGTACTCGCCCGACCAGATCGACCCCAGCGCCGCCAGCGACACAAGTCGATTGGCATGCACTTCATCCAGTTCGTTCTCAGCGGGCCAGAGTGCTTCGCGAATCGTCGGGAGGGCGACGAGCCACGCGCCTGTCGCCTGTAAGAACAGGAACAACTCAGGAGACGACGACGCATGCAGCCCCGCATATAGCCAACTCGCCCCGCACGCGACGCATCCCGCCCACATCAACCGTCGCTCGACGTCCCCAAGCGTCGTCCGCCAGCGCGGTCGCAGCCGGTTCGCTGGCGGCGTAGGCTCATGCGCCTCGCGGTCGGTCAAGAGGACCGCTTGACGAATCATGGCGTCTCCTTCGGAGTCGCAATGCGGACGCGCACCTCGCCGCCGGTCGGCGGGTTGGTCACGTAATAGACCCGCCGGCATTGGAGAAGAATCTCGCGCAGCGCCTCGCGACGCAGTCGCTCCATCGCGGCTTCCCGTCCCAAGCGCTGCACCGCCGCTCCCTGCGCGTCGAACATGGCCAACTGGCTCGCGATTTCCGCCTGCCGCAGTTCGGCGTTGCCTCGAGCTTCTGCAACCGTCTGCTTCGCTAGCGACTCCGCGTCAGACAGCACCTCATCCGACTGCGCTCGCATCCTCGACTGCGTCGTCTCTTGCTCGATCCGCGCCGTTTGCAACATCTCGAAGGCGTCCCGCACTTCTTGCGGCGGACTTGCCGTCTGCACCTCGAGCGACGTGAGGAGCGTTCCCGCTTGAAGTGCGTCGAGTCGCCGTTGGGCCGTGGCTCGAACAACGTCGGCCAAATTCCCCACCGCGCGAGCCTCAGCGCCGCCGGCATCCTCACGGCCTCGGACGCCGCGCAGTTGAAGCACCTCGTCCAGCGAGGACCGAAGCAGCGTCTTTTGCAGGTCTTGGGCGACGATGCGTTTCACAAGCGCCGCTGGATCGGCCGCCGACTGCTGGTATTTCACGGGCGACGCAATCACATAGCGAACGGTCAACTGCAAACCCACGAGCCCGCGGTCGCCCGTCAATGCGTACTGGCCGCCGTTCTGTTCATCGGGCCAGAACCAATCGAGATCGACCGTCGACTCCCGCTTGTTCGCCAACCGAACAACCTCGTCGATGGGATACGGCCATGACCACAGGACGCCCGGTTGACGGACGGCCGTCGTCTCATCGCCCACGAGCTTGCCCAAGCGATACACCAGCGCCGCCTCTCCCGGCGCTACGACCCGCACGCCGGCCGCCGCAAAGACCAAGACGCCGATCACCAGCGACGCAAGACTGGCGTGCAGCCGCCAACGAGCGACCGAGGACCGGCGCCGCACGGGGGCTGGCGCAAGACGGCTTTCGTTGTCGAAGCTCATCTACCGCCTCCCGACTCGCCCGTCATTCGCCACGGCTCGGCGGCCTGCGAGTCGCCCGGAGGCAGCAGGCTGTCGAGAAACCCGCGGTCGCTGCGCAGGACGAGTATCGATTGTTTGCCAAGCGCCCGTTTGCTGGCTTCCAGCGAGCTCCACAGCCGATAGAACTCGGGGTCGCGCTGCTGCACCGCCGCCAATTGCTCCGTCGCCAGCCGCTCCGCTTCCGCGGCGATGCGGGCCGCCTCTTCGCGTCCACGACGTAGAATCTCCTGACTACGCACATGAGCGTCGTCGCGGATCGCTTGCGCCGCCTTAGCGCCCTCGCTGCGAATGCGTCCTGCTTCGGCTTGCCGCTCCGCCTGCATCCGTTCCAGAACGGCCGTCAAGTTCTCCGGCGGCAGCGTCACTCGCCGCAGTCCAAACTCGTCGATCGCGACGCCCAACCGCGTGCGGACCTGTTCGTCCAACTGTTCGCACAATCGCCTTTCGACTTCATCCAACTGTTCTACGCCTGCTTCCACCGACGCCAGCGCCGCGAGATCGCGCCGCGACAGTTCTTGGTTGACGGCGGAATTGGCGAGGCCCCGCAATTGGGCCTCGGCCAGCGTCGATTCTCCTGCGGCCTGCAAGAACAACAGCGGATCGCTCACGCGCCACACCACGTACGCTTCGATCACCAGACTTTTCTTATCGCGAGTGAAGACGGAGGCGGCCGGGATGTCGGCCAACTGTCGGCGCAAATCAAGCAATTGCAGCCGCTCGACCGGGGCCGGCCAGCGCCAGTAGGCCCCCGCTTGATCGATGACTCGCACTGGTCTGCCCCACCGCGTCACTACGCCCGTGCGCCCCTCCGGAACCAGACGCACGCAGGCCGCCAACGTCAATCCGGCTGCAACGACGGCGAGCAGCAAGAATCGGACGACTCCGCTTCCGAACCGTCGGCGCTGCTCGGCGCTCGAAGATGGACTCGCAATCTGGTTCATGGACGACGCTCCTCGCTCTCCATCTTCCCCTCGGCGTTGGAAGGCGATTCTTCCTCCAACGTTAGCAATACGGAGGGGGAGAGAGCCGAGTCCCACACGACGACTCGGCTTTGCGACAGCGAGTCGCTCCACCGTTCAACCTGCAATCGATGACGAACGGCGTCCGGATACTTGCGATGAACGCTCGCCCACGCCGCCAGCGATTCGGCTTGCGCCGCGCCCGTCGTGCGGTGCACCGACGCGGCGCCCTTGGCGTCGGCGACCGCCGAGTCGCTCATCATCGACATTCGAGTCAGCTCGCCTTGCGCTTGAATACGCGCGTTCGCGAGATCTCGCTCGGCATCAATGGCGGCGCTCATCACATCGAGATAGTCGGCCGCGGCTGCGCTAGGCGGCGCCACCTGCACCAAACTGAACTCAAGGATCTCCCATCCCAATTCGGCCCGCTCGCAATCGGCTTGCAACCCGGCCGTCATTTCCCGGGTCAGTTGCGTACGATCTCGCGATAAGAGCGAATCCAGCGTGTGAGCCGCCGCCGTCTGCGACAGCCGCCGTTCGCCCAGCCTTCGCAACCGCCTCTCGGGATCAATTTGACTGAGATGTCGCGCACGTCGTCCGACATTCGTTTCGAGCGGCCGGAAGGCAAGCTGCGCGGCGAGTTGTACGACCTCGGTCGCTCCCCCGCACAAGAACGTCCCTTGCGTCTCGACCTCGTCATCCGCCGCGCCCGCTGCGGCGCCGACTCGCATCAACGTCACTCGTGTGCGCGGAAAACGATAGATGCGTCCCCACGGCGCGGGCCACAGCCAATGCCACCCCGAATTCAATGGCGCCGGCTGCAACACCCCGAACCGCTCGTACAAGGCGACTTCATCGACCCCGACGACCGCCGCGCCAGTCAGCAACCAAGCCAAGAGCGCGGCGCTGACGAAGCCGCCGCCAACCGATCTAAAGAGGGCCGAGGACATGGAGCGAGGAACAAGCATCCGATGGCGCGTGGAGGACCGCCGTTTGAACCTCGCGTCGCGACGACGGCGAGCCCGCCCATACGGCATTCACTTCCACAACCAACGCGTTCCTCACTCGCATCTCTGCAGCGTCGATCGTGAACGCACCCAGTATTCCGTCGAGTGCCCCTGCGAGCAAGAGCTCACTTTGTCGCACCCTTTCGGGGGATGCCCTTTGCCTTCTGCGCTCGCCATGTGCCGCCCTGTAAGGCAACTCTGTAAAGCATCTTTTCACGGGAAAAACGAGATCTTCCGATTACACAAGGGCGCGCCTCGGCTTTCCCGGCCGCGCCGGTGCACCTCCCGGTTCGCTCCTTCTTGTTTCTCACGGAGACAAATCGGTCCGGGGCGAGTCTCGCCGCTGGCAGCCTGAGAATGCTTCACAGCGGCGCCCTTCGGGGCGGAGGCAAATCTCGCTGGTGACAAGGTGTGATGACGCGGGGATCATTCTTCTGTCGCAGGCTGGAAGCCTGCGCTACGGGGGCCACATCCGGTATTCGGTGGGGGTCAGGCCCGTGGATTTGCGAAAGTGGCGAGTGAAGGCGCTTTGGTCGCTGTAGCCGGCGGCGAGCGCGATGGCGGCGACCGAGTCGCGGGTGGTGCGCAGCAGTTGGCGAGCGGCGTCGATGCGCAATTTGGCCAGCCACTGGCCGGTCGAGAGGCCGAAAACGCTGCGCATGCGGCGGTCGAGCTGATAGACCGACATCCGCGCGACGGTCGCCAGCTCCGGGACGCTCGGGCGCTCCGCCAACCGCGACTCCGCATCCTTCACGGCGCGCGCGACCTGCTCCCATTCGCGCCCCTCGCGCTGCGGCAATCGCAGGTCTTGCGAGACGCCGACCAGCCCCACGATCGCACCCGCCTTGTCGCGCAGCGGCAACTTCGTCGTCAAACACCAGCCCGTCTGTCCGTCGGGATGAAAGTGCAGCTCCAATTGCGAGATCAGCGGCCGGCCGGTCCGCAAGACCTGCCGATCCTGCTCTTCAAACTGCTGCCCCAACGGCGGCCGCAACACCTCCGACGCACGCTTCCCGATCAGCGCCCGTTTGTCCCGCACTTGGCACCGCGCGACGAGCGTATTGTTCACCACCAAATACGCCCCCTGCGCGTCCTTCAAGAAGTAGACGACGTCGGACAATTGGTCGAACAGTTCTTCGCCAGTGAACGACGGCGACAACTGCTGCAGAAACCGCGTCATGTCGGTGGTCACTTCGCCCCTCCCTCGCGCCGCCTATTGTGCGCTTTCTCAAGTCGCCGCTGACGCGTCCGTCAAGACGCGCAACCGCCGATGCGGTATGCTGTCCGCTCGTTGCTGGTCATTCGATTTGCCCCGTGGTGGTATGAGAAAGCGAGGTTCCCGTGAGCGTCAGTTGTTCGATCTTCAAGGGTTGCATCCCGGCCTTGATGACCCCCTGCGACGCTCAGGGAAAGCCCAACCACGCAGCGCTTGTCGCCACCGCTCGGCGGCTGATTGAATCAGGCATGTCGGCCGTTGTCTACTGCGGCTCCATGGGCGACTGGCCGTTGCTCACCGACGCTCAGCGACAAGAGGGAGTCCGCCTGCTGACGGCCGCCGGCGTACCGGTCGTCGTCGGCACCGGCGCTCAGAACACGCGGATCGCGGCCGACCATGCGGCTCACGCCCAAGCGGTCGGCGCCAAGGGGCTCATGGTCATCCCGCGACTCCTGTCGCGCGGCATCTCCCCCGCCGCTCAGCTGGATCACTTCCGCACCGTCTTGAAAGCGGCGCCGCAGTTGCCCGCCGTCATCTACAACAGCCCCTACTACGGCTATCAGACCAAGGCCGATCTGTTTGCGCTGATTCGCAAGGACTGTCCGAATCTGGTGGGCTTCAAGGAATTCGGCGGCGCGGCGTCGCTTACTTACGCCGCCGAACACATCACCAGCGGCGACCCGGACGTCGCGCTGATGGTCGGCGTCGACACGCAAGTGTTTCACGGCGTCGTGAATTGCGGCGCGGTCGGCGCCATCACGGGCGTGGGCAACGCCCTCCCGCGCGAGGTCTTGAAGCTGTTGGAGTTGTGCGGTCGAGCGGCCGCGGGGGACGCGGCGGCGCGTGAGCTGGCCGACGAACTGTCGCGTGCGCTGCACGTCTTGTCCACCTACGACGAAGGCCCCGACCTGGTGCTCTACTACAAGCGACTCATGGTGCTCGAAGGCCACGCTGAATTTGAACACCACATTCACCCGACCGATCGCCTGAGCCCCACGCAGCAAGCGCACATCGACGCGCAGTGGAAACTGTTCCGCAACTGGTGGGCCGGTTGGCGAGGGGCGAACGCATGAGCCGCTCGTGGGAACGCATCCCGTTCATCGATTCGCACACCGGCGCCGAACCGACGCGCGTGATTCACGGCGGCCTCCCCGACCTGGGTTCCGGCTCAGTCGCCGAACGTCTGGTGCGGCTCAAGCAGCATGACTGGCTGCGGCAGTGCGTCATCAACGAACCGCGCGGCTGGAATGCGCTCGTCGGCGCAGTGCTGCTCCCGCCCGCCGACCCGGAGTCGGCGGCCGGCGTGATCTTCATCAACAACGCCGGCTACCTCGGCATGTGCGGCCACGGCGCCATCGGCGTCGCCGTGACGCTGCACTATCTCGAACGAGTTCCCTTGGGGCGATTCCAATTGGAGACCCCCGTCGGCAACGTGATCGTCGATCTGCTCGACCCGCACACCGCTTCGATCGAAAACGTTCCCAGCTATCGACTCGCCAAAGGCGTACGCGTCCCCGTCGAGGGGCTGGGAGACGACGTTCGCGAAGTGACGGGGGACATTGCCTGGGGCGGCAACTGGTTCTTTTTGGTCGACCAGTCGCCCGTCCCGCTGCGATTCGAAAACGTCCCGCGATTGGGAGCGGCGGCGCAGCGGGTGAGCGAAGCGCTCGAGCGACACGGAATCACGGGCGCGGACGGGGCGCGGATTGATCACATCGAGTTTTTTGGACCGGCCGAATCGGCGGGGGCGCACAGTCGCAATTTTGTGCTGTGTCCGGGCGGCGAGTTCGACCGCTCGCCGTGCGGCACGGGGACGAGCGCCAAGGTGGCGTGTCTGGCGGCCGACGGCAAATTGGCGCCGGGCCAGACGTGGGTCCAGGAGAGTATCACCGGGAGCCGGTTCGAGGCCGCATATCGCGACGCGGGCGCAGGGCGAGTGACTCCGCGGATCACGGGGAGCGCGTACGTGGTCAAAGAGGGAGTGATCCTCCGCGACCCGGCCGACCCGCTGCTCGACGGCCTCCCGCCGCTCGGGTGCGGCTAGTCGTGCGGCCGAGCGACTCGGCAAAGTAGCCGAGTTGCTCCGCAATTCGGAAATCAAGCGTGGCCGAGTGGCCCGGCGAATTGGTCGAGGAGAGACGCAGTGTCAGAGCAGATCATCGTCGTCGGTTCGGGGATCGTGGGGCTGGCGTGCGCTCACTATCTGACGGAGGCCGGTTGTCGAGTGACGGTGATCGACAAGGGGAGGGTGGCGGCCGCCTGCTCGCACGGCAACTGCGGGTACGTTTGTCCCAGCCACATTCCGCCGCTCACGGAACCCTCGGCCATACCGCTGGCGCTCAAGTCGCTGTTTCAATCGCGGTCGCCCTTTCGAGTGAAACCGACGCTCAATCCGGCCGTCTTGCGGTGGATGTGGGAGTTTGCCAAGCGTTGCACGCATCGGCAGGTGCTGACCGCGGGCAAGCATTTGCAGGCGATTCTGGACGCGTCGATGGCCGAGTATCGGCAGTTGATGGCGACGCAGGGGCTGGCATGCGAGTGGCAAGAGAAGGGCTTGTTGTATGTGTTTCGGGGCGAGCCGGCGTTCGACGCGTTCGCCGAGACGGACCGGATGATCGCCGACCATTTCGGCGTCGCGGCGCAGCGGCTGACAGGCGCGGAACTGGCCAAGATGGAGCCCGGCTTGCGCGAGGGGCTGTACGGCGCGTTTCATTATCCGGGGGACGCTTCGCTGCGCCCCGACTTGCTGAATCAGCGCTGGGCCGAGCGATTGCGGGAACGGGGCGTGACGTTCCGCGAGCAGTGCGAGCTGCAAGGGGTGCGACGCGAGGGAGGAAAGGTCGTCGCGCTGACGACGGCGGCGGGGGAGCTCACGGCCGATCGGTATGTATTTGCGCTGGGATCGTGGAGCACGTTGTGGTCGCGCGAACTGGGTTGCTCGATCCCCATACAGCCTGGCAAAGGCTATTCGGTGACGATGGCGCGACCCGAGAACTCGCCAAGTCACCCGATGCTATTCCCCGAGCACAAAGTGGGCGTATCGCCGTTCGAAAACGGGTTCCGCCTTGGATCGATGATGGAGTTCGTGGGGTACGACGAGTCGATTCCGGCATTTCGCATTCAGCAGTTGCGCGACGCCGCTCGCCCTTTTCTCGTCGCCTCGGTCGACGGCGAAGCGCAAGAGACGTGGTATGGCTGGCGACCGATGACCTGGGACAGCCTGCCGATCATCGGCCCCATCCCGCGCGTCGCCAACGCCTACCTCGCCACCGGCCACAACATGCTCGGCCTGAGCCTCGCCCCCTCCACGGGCCGCCTGATCGCCGAACTGATCACCGGCCGCCCCCCGCACATCCCCCTCGCTCCCTACAGCGTCGATCGTTTCCCACCGTAGCACAGGCTTCCAGCCTGTGACTTTCCTCTGTCATCGCCGCAGCTTCCAGCCTGTGACTTTCCTCTGTCATCTCCGCCTCTCCGACGTGCGCAACCGCCGCCGATCAAGCCGCCGCCCAGCGGTTGCCTGACGGTCACCTGGGCACTACAACCATCCTTTGCCATCAGCCAAAGGGGGCGACTACCGTTGCGGCGTTAGGCGAAATCGACTTTCGCGGCCAGCGGTCATGAACCGGCCGGCGAGTGTTGACACGTGCGATGTGTAGATTTCCCTGGGCCGGTGAATTCAGCGCCCTCCTCCCACCTCAGGAACCCTCATGTCCGCTACCGACGAACCGGCCGAACATCATCGCCAGGGGCGCGGCCCGTCCGGCGCCCGCAGCCCGGTGTTCCATTCGCGCAGCGAACGCATCGCCGCCGGCAAGGCGTTGCGCGACAGCGTGCCGCGTGAAAGTCACGCCGAGTGGAAGCCGCCGACGCCCCGTCGCGATCCGCTCGCGATCCTGAAGCGTTCCAATCAAGGCCGCATGGCCGAGCTGATCCCGATTCGCTACGGGCGGATGTTGCCGAGCCCCTTTACATTCCTGCGCGGCTCCGCAGCGCTGATGGCGTCTGACTTGGAGTCCTCGCCCGTCACGGGACTGCGGGTCCAGGCTTGCGGCGATTGCCATCTGCTGAACTTCGGACTGTTCGCCACCCCCGAACGCAACCTGATTTTCGACATCAACGATTTCGATGAAACGCTGCCGGCGCCCTGGGAGTGGGACGTCAAACGGCTGGCGGCCAGTTTTGCGGTCGCCGTGCGCGACATCAAACTCAGCGACAAGAAGGCGGAAGCCGCCGCAATCGAGTGCGTGCGCGCGTATCGGGTGGGATTGCGGGAGTTTTCGAAGATGAGCCCGCTGGAGGTTTGGTACGACCGATTGGACGCCCAATCGATCATCGACCTGGCGCCGAGCGACGAAATCAGGCGCATTCGCGAGTCCATCGTGGCCAAAGCCCGACAGCGGATCAGCGATTATCTGTATCCCCAGATCAGCGAAGAGGTGGCTGGACGGCGGCGATTGGTTGATCAGCCGCCGGCCATGTTTCATGTGACTCCGGACGTCGAGCCCGAGCACCAAGCGATCGTCCTGGAAGCGCTGGAGCTGTACCGGCAGTCGTTGCCCGACGAGCGTCGCGTGTTGTTCGATCGTTACAGCCTTGAGGACGTCGTGATCAAGGCCGTGGGGATCGGCAGCGTGGGAACTCTGTGCTTTGTGGGCCTGTTCTTCTCGGCGGAGAACCATCCGTTGCTGCTGCAATTCAAACAGGCCTGTCCGTCGGTGCTGGAGCCCTACGCGGGCCAGAGCCAATACGACAATCACGGGCAACGAGTGGTCGTGGGGCAACGCTTAATGCAGTCGGCCAGCGACATTTTTTTGGGTTGGACGCGCGGTCGACGCGGCCGCGACTTCTTCATCCGTCAGTTGCGGGACATGAAGATGTCTGCGCGAATCGAGGAGGGTGCGACGGCTGAGCAGACGCTGTTGTACGCCCAGCTATGCGGACGCACGTTGGCTCGCGCCCATGCCAAATCGGGCGACGCGGCGATGATCAGCGGCTACTTGGGCAAGGCCGACGATTTCGATCAAGCAATCGGCCGATTTGCGATGGCCTACGCGGACCAAACGGAAAAGGATCACGCCGCCCTCGTCGCCGCCGTAAAGGCCGGAAAGATCGAAGCGCTGGTGGAGCCCGACTGAGCTGCCTGATCGTCGTGGATTGCTCCGCGATCCAACGCTGCCCATCGACGTTGGATCGCGGAGCGATCCACGACGCTGTTTACCCGCTCGTGAGGAAGCACGGGTTTCAGGCCACGGAACCATCGCTTGGCTGAAGGCCAAGCCCACCGTGGCCTGGGGCGACGCCGCAGGAACGCGACGGACGAATGCTCGTGAAACTCCGATTGCGACGGGTAGCGGGGACGACGAAAATGACCGCCATGACCACGCTTCCAACCTCCGACGCCATGCCAGGGAAGCCACGACGCCGCGGGTTTCAATTCAGCCTGCGCACGCTCATGGCGGCGATGGTCGTGTTGGCGTTTGGGTCTGCCTGGATGGGGCTCGAAGTCAAACGCGGGTTGGATCAACGAAGGGCGGTGCGCGCGTTTGAAGCCGGACGCGGGACAGTTAAATTCGGCAAACCACGCTCGTGGCTCGGTCGAAACGCATGGTTACGTCTTGGGATTGGCGATGAGCTACTGTTGGACGTGACGGCAATCGAGCAATCTGGCGCGAACGTTCGCGACGCGGACATTGCGAACCTGCGCGAACTCACTCAGCTCGATACTCTCAATCTTGCATACACGCGGGTAACGGACGATGGGATAGCGCACTTGCGAGGACTGACGCAGCTCCGAAGTCTAAATCTCTACCAAACTCAGGTGACAGACCAAGGACTATCGCACTTGTCCGGGCTAACGCGGCTTGAACGTCTCCACCTCGACAATACGCAAGTGACGGATTCAGGGCTGCCGCACCTGCGAGGACTGACGCAGCTCCAGCGTCTAACGCTCGACAACACACAGGTGAGTGACGAAGGGTTGTCGCACCTGCGAGGACTGACGCAGCTCCAGCGTCTAACGCTCGACAACACACAGGTGAGCGACGAAGGGTTGTCGCAACTGCAAGGACTGACGCAGCTCCAATGGCTCACACTCGAAAACTCGGTAGTGACGGATGAAGGAGCGTCGTACTTGCGCCGACTGAAACAGCTTGAAGTGCTACATCTCGGCAATTCGCAGGTGACGGATGCAGGACTGTCGCAGCTTCAAGGACTGACACAGCTCCAATTTTTGCAACTCTCCGGCACGCAGGTGACCGACGCTGGGTTGTCATATCTGCGTGGAATGACGCAACTCAGCTACCTCTATCTCGACAACACGCACGTGACCGACGAAGGACTGCCCCATCTGCTTGAACTGACGCGGCTCGGATGGTTGGATCTCAGCAACACGCAAGTGAGCGACGCGGGCGTCGCGAAACTCAAACAGTCACGTCCAAAACTGCTTATCTGGCGTTGAGCGAGTTGGCAACCGTCGTTTGACGCACACGCATCGCGTCGTCGCCCCGTGCCGCCCCATACGGGATCGTTTCGAACCACCGGCCTGCTCGCGTGGGGTCGGCGTCCTGGGGTGATGCCCCTGGCTACGGTGCACGAAGGCTTGCAGCCTTCGTTGGGACGCTTCGGTCAGACGCGACTTCACGACTTGGCTGAAGGCCACGCGCGTCGGAGGCTCGGGCGATGGGGCAGGAGAGGCGGGCGAATGGTCGGGGCATGATCGAGAGGAAGGACCCAACAGGCTGGAAGCCTGTTCTACGACTGAAGCGGATCGACCAAGACTTGGCTGAAGGCCAAGCTCACCGTAGCCTGGGGCAACGCCCCAGGTTGGCATCGCAGCCTAGGGCAAAGCTCCAGAAGGGCTTGAGAAGGCAAATAACAGGCTGGAAGCCTGTTCTACGGCCTCGAAAGTGGTCAGGGCCGGGATCGAACCGGCGACACATGGATTTTCAGTCCATTGCTCTACCAACTGAGCTACCTGACCGTGGTGAGCGAGCGAGGGTATGTATATGTCGAGCGGGGCGGGCTGTCAATTCGGGGGAAGGGGTGGGAATGCGGGTGTGGCCGCATTTCTTGGGTCCGTCGGGCCGGTTGTATCGAGGCGCCGGCCGCTCATGGACGGCAGCGGTCGCGAAACTCTCGACGCCCGTTAGACTTGCTCGACCCGCGCGCTGATTGACATTCAAGGGTGCCGAAACTAACATCACGGCCATCTTGGGCGGGCGATTGTCGCACAAGGCGTCGAGCCGCTCGCTTTGCGCGTGCGCGACGCGCCCCGGTTCTCGGGCGTCGGTTCCCTATTCCCTATAGCGCGTTGAACTTATGCTGAACCGCATCGAGTCGCTTGTTCGCTCGTTCGCCGCCGCTCGGCGTTCCACCGCGACGCTCCTTGCCGCTGCTTGTTGCGCGACCGCCTTGGCGGCCGCCGTCCCGCGCACCGCTTCGGCCTATACGCCGAAAAGCCCCGAAGTGCGCGACATGGTCAAACGGGCCATGAGCTTCCTGGAGACGCAACACCACGAGGAACTGGGCGGCGATTGCCTCATCGCCCTGGTCTTCGTCAAGGACGGCAAAGGGGATAACCACCCGGTCGTCGCAAAGGCGATCAAGCGCGTCCAAGCGGCCATCGCCTCCAATTCGCCCAACCAAATCACCGACAAAGGCTCCGAGGCGCTCTACAGCACCGGCTTGGCCTGCATCCTCTTGTGCGAAGTCGATCCGGTGAAGTATCGCCGCGAAATCGACTACATCTTCGGCTACATCCTCAAACGCCAGATGGCGGGGGGCGGCTGGAGCTACCCGACTTACGCGACGGGCGACACGTCGCAGACGCAGTACGCCGTCTTGAGCCTCTGGACGGCCAAGAATGCCGGCATTCCGTTCCCCAAGGAGGCGCCCGAACGCGTCGCCGGGTGGCTCATGCGGACCCAAGATCCGGGCGGCGGATACGGCTATCAAGGGATCGAACCGACGGGCAACGGCCGGTCGTCGCAGAACGGCGTCACCTTGTCGCTCACCGCCGCCGGCCTCGGCAGCCTCTACATCGCCTCCGATGTCCTGGGACTCACCGCCGGCCCGACCAGTAATCCCAACTCGGGCCTGCCGCCCGCCATCCGCTTGGTGACGCCTGAGAACGAAAAGAAGAAGGCCGAGCCGGCGACGCGAATGTCGATCCAGCCCTTCCAACAAACGTGGGCGGCTGGCAACCGTTTCTTCGACTCCAATTTCACGATCGGCGGTTCGTTCCCCTACCAGCTGTATTACATGTACGCCCTCGAGCGGTACATGGGCTTCCGCGAGATGGCGGAAGGGTCGGACGATCCGGAGCCGAAGTGGTACAACGACGGCGTCGAATACCTACGGACCGTGCAACAAAACAACGGCGCCGTGCGACCGGGCAGCGGCGGGATCACCGAAGGCATCGACACCTCGTTCGCCGTCCTGTTTTTGACTCGCAGCACCAAGAAGGCGATCGAAAAGAACGTGGCGGGGGACGGCACGGCCACGGGCGGCCGCGGCTTCAAGGGCAACATGGCGAACGCTCGCATCAAGGACGGCAAGATCATCGCGCCGCCGGAGAAGGGCGCGATCGACGATTTGGCGAGCATCCTGGACGACCCGCGCAGCTTGGATATCGACGCGCTGGCGGAGTTTCCCGAAGGCTGGCTTTCGGACATCACGCCGGAGAAGCTGGCCCCGCAACTGGATCGACTGCGCCGGCTGGTGCACGCGGAAAAGTTCGAAGTGCGGATCGTCGCCGTGCGAGCGTTGGGCCGTTCGGCCGACTACGAAAGCATCCCGGCGCTGATCTACGCTTTGACCGATCCGGACGTCCGAGTGGTGCGGGCGGCGAACGACGGACTGCGATTCATCGCGCGCAAGATCGAAGGCTTCACGCTGCCGGAGAAGTACACCGAGAACGATCGGCAGGGGCTCGTGAAACGTTGGAAAGATTGGTATCGCTCCGTCGATCCGGCCGCCATTTTCCTCGATTGATTCGTCACAGGAGCCGCTTGGCATGGCTGTCGCCGTCCCCAATCCTGGATCTGCCCCCGACGCACGGGATGCGGTCCAGCAAATGCGCACCTCGAAATACGATCAAGTCTCGGGGATGCTCGTCGCCCTGTTGCTGTTGATTGGTTTCGCCGTCGTGACGCTCTTTCTGATCTGGGCCTCGCGGCAGGTCTGGTTCGTGCGGCGCCCCGTCGCCATTTCGCTGGTCGAACCTGAACCGGGCGGCGGCGGCAACGGCGCACCGATGACGAACGACTTGCAGGAGCCGGTGCCGGAAGAGATCGAGCAGGTAGAAGATCCGCCGATCGATGTGACCATCGAAGCGATCACGGAAGTGGTGACGATTCAAGCGGCGGTGGCGGACGACATCAAGCCGATGTATCAGGGCAAAGGGCAAGGGCGCGGGACGGGGGATGGACGCGGCGTCGGCCCCGGGGGCGACGGCGATGCCGACATCATTCCACGTTGGGAACGCTGGGTGGTGAAGTTCACCTCGGACAGCACCGAGACGTACGCCCGGCAGTTGGATTCGTTCGGCATTGAACTGGGCGCGGTGGGCGGCGCCGACGGCGGCCAAAATCTGGATTCGGCCGGCAAGTTCACCAGCGGCTCGCCGCAGCGCAAATCGGCCCCTGCCGCCAACGAAAAGCGTCTCTACATGACTTGGCGCAACGGAGCGTTGGCGGAAGCCGACATCGAATTGCTGGCCCGGGCCGGGATCAATACCAAGGGGCGCATCGTGATGCAGTTGTACCCGAAGGAAATCGAAGACTTGCTGGCGACGTTGGAACGGGATCGTTCGGGCGGCCGCGACGTTCGCGAGATCATGAAAACGGTCTTCGCCGTCAAACCCAAGTCCGGCAAATACGAGTTTGAAGTGGTCGACCAGTTCTACCGCACGCCGCAGAAGTAGCCGCACCGCGCAGGTCGCTTTGTAGCACGCACCAAGTCACTCACACCTTTTTTGGACCGAAGCAGGAATTCGTCGCGATGAACATTACCGAATGGGGCTTGATGGACTGGGTCAACAACTCGATCTACGGGTTTCAGGGCATCGTCGCGCTCTGGGGCTTGTATTGCGTGATCGTGGTGTGGTCCCGCACGGGATCGATTCGGTTCCGCAATTACGACGAACAAAACCAGTTCCTCGACGTGCTGGCCGAACCAATCGTCCGCGGCGATTTCGACTCGGCCATCCAAATCTGCGAAGGGGACCAGCGAGCGGTCGTTCAGATGGGCCTGTTGGCGATGGTCAATCGCAAACTGGGACTCAAGAAAGCTCGCGCCCTGGTGCTCGATACGTTCCAGCGCGATGTGATCTCCGACATTGAACATCGACTCACGGGCGTCAGCATGGCGATCAAGACTGAACCGATGCTCGGACTGCTCGGGACGGTGCTCGGGATGATGCAGGCGTTCGGCAAGTTGGCCGGCGCCGAATCGGTGAAGCCCGAACAGTTGGCCGAGGACATCAGCTTCGCGCTCATTACGACCGCCGTGGGGCTCGCCGTGTCGATTCCCTACATGTTCCTCTTGGCGAAAATCAACGTCCGGATCAAGAAGGTGGAAGAGCTGGTGGCGGCGGGCATGAGCCGCTTCTTTGACTTTTTCCAAGCGGGGCTCGAGAACGCCGCGCGTCGTGCGTAAGGAGCTGCCGCAGTGTCGAACATTCCTCCTCCCAATCCGGCGCTCGACGACGACGACGGCCCCACGGAACTCAAGAAAACCAAGCTCGAAGAATCGGAGATGGATATCGCTCCGATGATCGACTGCACGTTCCTGCTCTTGATCTTCTTCATCGTCTGCTCGCACATCGGCCAGACGGCGTCGGTCGACTTGCCGAAAGCCAAGTACGGCGTGGCCGTGCCAAGCAAGCTGGCGGTCGTATTGACGGTGGCGCCGGGCGAAGGCGATTCGGTCCGCATCTACAAAGGAGACGGGATCGACGACGCCACGTTGATCACGGCCGGCACCGTGGCCGAGCAGGAGGACGAGGTGGCGGCGTTCGTCGCGGAGCACGTGAACGAGGGCGGCGACAAGGAACACGTGCTCATCAAGGCGGCGGCGAATTGCAAGTCGCGCGATGTGCAGCGAGTGGCGAAGGCGGCGGTCCGCAATGCGGAAGTGACGCAGTTGTTCGTCGCCATCATGGAAGGCGGCTAGGCTCCCGCCGCGCCGCTCGAAATTTGCCGCGGACGCCGATCGCGGCGTCGTTCTGAAATGGTCGTTAAATTGAATCATGTAGGCGGATAGTCAGCGAGATTGCCGTATGTCGACCGACAACCAAATGCCCGATCCGGGTGAAACGCTGCCGATGGCGAGCGTCGAGATCGTCGATCCGACGGAGATTCCGGCGCTGAACGGCGGCGACTCGTTCGAGTCGCAGGGGGGGCGTTCGTCCCGCTGGCGCGGCGCTCCGACTCCCCCGCCGCCTCCGCCGCCGCCCGCGCCGCCGGAAACGCCGCCGCCCCCTCCCCCGCCGGCTGCTGAAGAAGATCCCGAGCCGATCAAGTTGAGCTCGAAGTTGGAAGAGTCGGAAATGGACGTGACGCCGATGGTGGACATCGTCTTCCAGCTATTGATCTTTTTCATGGTGACGGCGTCGTTCAGTCTGCAGAAGTCGATGCAGATTCCCAAGCCGAAGGATGACCGGCCGAGCAGCGCGACGGTGCCGCAAGACGAAGATCCAGAAGGGGACTTGGTGACCGTGTACGTCGATTCGTTTAACACGTATCGCGTGGAGACGGCCGACTGGGACGAAGAAGCGCCCAGCGAACAGGATTTAATCATCAAGCTGCGGCGCGCTCGGACCGAACCGTCCAAACCGCCCACGCGGCTCATGGTGAAGGCCAATGGCGAGGCGCTCCACTCGAAAGTGGTCGCGGCGCTCGATGCCGGCACGGCGGTCGGCATGGAACAATTGCAGTTGCAAACCGTGGAGCAAGATGACGAATGAGCGCGGCCGCGAATAAACTGCTCGACCGCATTGAGCAGATGGGTTTGTTAGAAGACAGCATGATCGCCGACTTGCGCCGGAAAGTGGCCGAGTCGAAATCGGGGATTGCGCCGGAGACGATCACCAAACTGCTGGTCGACCGGGGTTACTTGACGCCGATCCAGTCGAAAAAGCTGCTCGCGGATCTGGCGAGCGCCGAGGCGGCGGCGAAGCCGGCCGAGCCGCCGGCCAAGTCGGTCAAACCGTCGTCCAAGACGGTCGACGACGACTTAGGACTGGCCTCCTTTGAGGCCGATCCGTCGGACGTCGCACCGCCGGCGAAAGCGTCTGAGTTGAAGCCGATTGAGCTGAAGCCAATTGAGAAGCCGGCGGCGAAAGAGCCGCCCAAGCCGGCCCGGGAAAAACCCAAGCCAGCGCCGGGACTCACGCCCCTCCCGGGCGCGGCCGCCCCCGGACTCACGCCTATCGCCGGCCCCCCCGGCGGTCTCCAACCGCTCGACGCGGGCCTCGTGCCGCTGGATGCGGGCTTGGTCCCCTTGGAACCGGCGGGCGGTTTGGTGCCGCTGGGAGGCGTCGACCCCATGGCCGGCGGCCTCATGCCGCTCGGCGGCCCCGACCCGATGGGCGGCATGGCGGGCGGCATGCCCGGTGCAACGCCGTTCGGCGGCGCCGCCGCTGCCGCGGCGGCGCCCGGCGCTGGCGCCCCTTCGCCCGGCGCGAACGCCATTGCGGCCGCGGCGGCGCTCAAGCGCGGCAAACGTCAAGGCTGGGACTCGCCTCTGATGCTCATGGGCGGCGGCGGGTTGATCCTGCTGATCATCGCCGGCATCGTGCTGGTCTTCGTCCTCGCGCGCGGCGACGCCAAACAGATCCTCGATCAAGCCAACTCCGACTATCAAGCGCAGTCGTACACGCAAGCGATCGCCATGTACGAGAAGTTCCTGAAGAACTTCCCGAAGGATCCCAACGCAAGCTTCGTGCGGGTCCGCATCGGGTTGGCCAACCTGCGGAAGGTGGTCGAGGGAACTCGCGAATTAAAGGTCGCGCTGGAAACGGCGAAGGAAGTCATTCCGAAGATCGAGAAGGAAGACAGCTTCGGCGATGCGCGTCCCGAATTGGCGGGCATCCTCCCCGACATCGCCTTGGGACTCGCTCAACAGGCTCGAACTTTGGGGCCGACCGAAGAAGGCAAGAACGTCGTCAAACTGGCCGATGACGCCATCGAGCTGGTGCGCAATCCGGCCTATATTCCGACCTCGCTCCGCACGTCGCAGCAACAGCGGATCGACGAAATCGAGCAGGTGTTGGGAGAAGCCAAACGCGCCATCCAACAAGAAGACGAACTCGTCAAAGCGCTGGAAGACATCCGAGCGTCGACGAGCGCGGGGCAGACGGGCGAAGCGTTCGAACGTCGGCGCAGTCTGTTGAAACTGTTCCCCGCCGCCGAAGCCGACTCCCGCTTGGCCGCCGCGGTGCAAGAAGTGTCGGCGAAGGAACGGACGCTCGTGCAAGTCGTCGAGCAACCGGCTGCGGCCGACAAAGCCGATCATCCCGAACCGGCCGACGTGCGCCGCGTGCTGATCAGCCACCGTCGCGGAACGCCGCTGCCGGGAGTCGACAACCAAACGCTGTTCTTCCTCGCGTCAGGCGCCGTCTATGGACTCGATACGTCCACCGGCCGCGTCCTCTGGCGGCGCAACGTGGGCTTTGAAACTCGCCAGCACCCGCTGCCGGTCGGCAAAGAGCCGGGCGCCGACGCTCTGATCGTCGACGGCGGAAGGCAAGAGCTGGTGCGCGTCGCGGCGCGCACCGGGGAACTGGTTTGGCGGTTGCCGATCGGCGAGCGGTTCTCGAATCCCGTATTGCTGGGGAATCGAATTCTGTTGGCGACCGAGACGGGCCAGTTGTGGGACGTGGATGCGGCGTCGGGCCAATCGGCGCGACGCGTAAAGTTCCCGCAGGGGCTGCCGACCGAGCCGGGTCCCATCGGAACGGGCCCGAACACCTATCAGGTCGGTTCGCACTCGCACGTCTACACGTTGGCGACCGACACGCTGACTTGCGGCGAGGTCTACTACTTAGGGCATCGTCCGGGGACGATCGTCGTCCCGCCGGTGGTGACGCTGAACCACGTGTTCATCGCGGAAAACGCCGGTCCCGACTACTGCCTATTGCACGTCTTGGCGGTGGACGAAAAGGGGCTCAACATGCAGCGGCCCGCCGAGCTGGAACCGATTCGCATGGCGGGGCATATCGTGACGCCGCTGACTCAGGTGCGTAATCGCGTGTTGGCGGTAACCAGCCTGGGCGAGGCGCGAGTGGTCGAAATCGATCCGGGCAACCAGAAGAAGCCGGCCAAAGTCGTCGGGTCGCTGGTGAAGACGGCCAATTCGCCGCTGCCCGTTTATCCCTTGTTCGACTACGCTCAGCTGTGGATCGGGGCGGATCGGTTCGTCGCGTACGACGTCCAAGCGTCGCGCGGCCAGATCAACCGCAAGTGGATCAAACACGAACAGGAATTCTTCGTCGCGCCGCATCAAATGATCGGCAAGACGATCTTCCATGCGCGTCGTCGTCGCGGTTCGCCCGGCGTGTCGATTACGGCCGCGAAAGCGGACGACGGCGAACAGATCTGGCGCACCGATTTGGCCGTGCCGCTCACGCTGGTCGGCGGCGACGCGGAGCGGAAACAGATCACCGCGATCTCAGGGCAGGGGGACTTATTCCGCTTGGCTAAGGAATCGCTCGACGCCGGCATCCTCGATCAGCCGATCGAGTCGACCGAAGTGGAAGGAAGCGCGACGACGTTCTCTTTCATCGAAGCGCAGCCGCTGGGCGGCGGCCGGCAGTTGTTGGTGAGCGACGTGGATCGCGCGAGTTTGCTGGTTTACGACCCGAGCCGCATGGGGGACGAACTGCTGTTGTCGAAGGCCGACGTGGGTTCGGCGAACATCGTCGCCACGCCGCAAGCCTACGGCGGCGGGGCCCTGTTGCCGTTGGATAACGGCCAAGTGGCGCTCGTCGACCCGACGAACGGCAAGCCGCGCGCGTTGCCGTTCCAGCCGCGGTTGGAACCGGGACTCAAGGTGCGCTGGACGCGCCCCAGCGTGTTCGGCGGCGACCAGCCGGAGTTCGTCATTGCGGACAATCGGCAGCGGATTTACCGAGTGGCGCTGAAGGATCAACCGAACTTGCATCTGGCGTTGCAGGCGGAAGTGGAGTTGCCGGGGCTGCCGGTGGCGCCGGTCGCGGCCAATAGCGACGCGGCGTACGTCGTGCTGCGGACGTCGGAAGGAGATGCCATCCATCCGTTGGTGATGCCCGACTTCGCGACTCACGCCCCCATCCCGCTCAAGGGACGCGTGGTGCAAGGTCCGTGGTCGATCGAAAACCAAGTGCTGCTTGCGACCGACGTCGAGGGGCTCGTGGCGCTCGGCAGCGACCATGCGGTGAAGTGGAGTTTTGCGTTGCCGTCGGTCCCGATCGCTGGCGCTCCGCGCATCGAGGGGGATGCGATCTATTTGGCGACGCGTTTGGGAGTCGTGGTGAAGCTGGGGCTCGCCGACGGCCGGCCGCAGGGGACGCTCAATCTGGCGTCGCCGCTGTTCAACGCACCCTCGGTGTATGGCAGTCGGTTGTTGATCGGCGGTTCGGAAGGCGCGTTCTACGCGTTGCCCGGCCTGATGGCGCCCTAGCGCGACGAAAGGACTTGGTATGACGATGTTCACGCCGATCGGGGCGCTTCGTTCGCCGCTCGCACTGACCTGGACGCTGCTGTTCGCGGCGGTCGTTCACGCGGCCGGCGGCGCGGCGCTGTTCGCGCAGGCCGACAAGCCGGCGCCGGCGTCGAAGACCAGCAACGGCCCGCCGCCGCTGAAGCTCGAAAAGCCCGGACGGCTGCTCGACCGAGACGCATTCGACCGTCTGACGCTCGACGGCGCCAACGGCAACGCGGTCGTCGAAGTGTTTCCGATTATGGAACTGCGCGGGCCGGCGAAGATCGACCGCACCAAACCGCTGCGCATTCGGCTCATCACGCGTCCCACGCAGATGTACGAAGTGAATTGGCCGGCGATTGCGAAGGTGGAAACGTACGAAGAGATGTTGGTCGCGGAAGCCGAGGCGCTGACGGTGGCCAAGCGTTATGAGGAGGCCTTTGAGTACCTCGATGGGCTCTATCGTCGCGATCCGAAGTATCCGGGCGTACGGCGCGCGATCGAACAGCTGTTGTACATGAACGCCGGCTTCTACTTTTCCAAGGAGCGGTATCCCGAGGCGCTGTCGTTGTTGGAAGAGCTGAATCGGCTGAACCCCAACTACAAGCAATCGGCCAACTCGAGCGACCTGGCGACCTCCATCGGGCGGCTCATCGACCAGATCATGACCCGCTACGTGGCGAAGGAAGACTACGTCAATGCGCGCAACATGCTGGTTCGCGTTACGAACACGTACGGCGAAAAGCAAAAGGCCACGGTCGACAAGTGGACGAAGCACATGTCGGACTTGGCGAGCAGCCATCGCGATCAAGCTCGGCAATTGATCGACCAGCAGAAGCTGCGCGAGTCGCTGGCGTCGGTGAAGGAGATGGTGCGCGTGTGGCCGCGCGTCGCCGGCGGCCCCGAATTGGTGAAAGAGGTCGCAGACAAGTATCCGATCGTCATCGTGGGCGTACAGCAGCGGGCCGTGCGGTTCGACCCCGACTTGATGGACGACTGGGCCGCTCGACGCACCGGCCGCTTGGTGCAGCGCAAGCTGTGCGAGTTCGTCGGCAAGGGGCCGGAAGGAGGCCGTTATGAATCGCCGCTGGGCGAGATTCAGTTCAGCGACGACGGTCGGCAGATCACGTTTACGCTGCGCCAGAGCGAGGACGCGGTCAATTCGACGCTGAACGGCTACGAGATGGCGCGACGCCTCTTGGCGCTGGCCGACCCCAATGATCCGACCTACTCGGCCGCGTGGGGCGGATTGGTGGCCGGCATCGCGGTGCAAGACGTGAATCAACTGCGCATCGATCTCAAGCGTCCGCACGTGTTGCCGCCGTCGCTCTTGCAGATGTCGCTGGATGAACCGTCGCGCGCCACGGGCGGGTCGGCGGGTCCCTATGTTCCGGCCGAACAGACGCCCGCTCAGAATCACTTTCTGGTGAATCGCCAGTACGCCTTCTACCAGCCGCGGCAGCCGAAGGAACTGGTGGAGCGTTTGATCGACAAGCCGGAGAAGGGGATTCAGGCGCTGAAGCGCGGCGAGATCGATATCTACGATCGAGTCTTCCCGGCGGACGTGTATCGGTTGCGCAATGATTCATCGGTGACGGTGGGACAATACGCCGTGCCGACCGTGCATGTATTGGCGCCGAACTACGCGAGGCCGTTCCCGGCGAACAAGATTTTCCGGCGCGCGATTTTGTATGCGCTGAATCGGGAAGGCATTTTGCGCAGCGAGCTGCTGGGCGGCGGTTCGCTGCCGGGATGCGTGGCGCTCAGCGGCCCGTTCCCGGCGGGGACGGGGGCCAGCGACCCGTTGGCGTACGCGTACGACGAGCGGATCGGGCCGCGGTCGTACGATCCGCGTTTGGGTTTGACGCTGGTCAATTTGGCGGCGAAAGAATTGTCGATCATGGCCGACAAGGCCAAGCAGCCGGCGCCGAAGCTGGAAAAAGTGGTGCTCGGCCACCCGCCCACGGAAGTCGCGCGGATCGCCATCCAAGCGATCGCCATGCAGTTGGAAGTGATCAAGCTGAAGGTGGAAGTGATCGAGTTGCCGCCGGACAAATTGCACGACCCGGACGGGATTTGCGACTTTGTGTACCGCGAGCTGTCGATCCCCGAGCCGGTGGCGGATGTGCCCAAGCTGCTGGGGAAGGGGGGATTATTTGCGGAGTCGAGTCCTTACGTGGGGCTGTCGCTGCGGCGGTTGGAAGCGACGAGCAACTGGCAGGACGCCAGCACGGCGCTAAAGGATCTGCACCGCGTGACGTACGACGATGTGACGGTCTTGCCGCTGTGGCAACTGACCGAATTCTATGCCTATCGCAAATGGATTCGGGGCGTCGGCGATCAAGTAGTGACGTTGTATCAGAATGTCGAAAACTGGCAGGTCGCGCCAAAAACGGGAACCGACTAGCCGGGAGACGGGTGACATGAGCCATAGACGGGCGGCCTGCGGGTCGCGGAAACAGATGCTCGCAAACGGCCTGCGCACGCTGGCGGCTTGGTGCGGAGTCGTCGCGTTCGCGGCGGCGACGGGAATCGGTTTGCGCTCGACCTCCGCGCAAGATCCGTGGGAATTCACGCCGTACAAGATTCACATTTGGCTGGCGTTCGAGGACGCGCCCGAGCTGCCGGCCGGTTTGCGAGAGGACATTCGCCGGCATGTGATGAGTCAGTCGGAAGCCGCCTTCGGTTCGACGTGGGACGTGCATGTCGACGAGGCGCCGAAGCAGTTTTCCAGCGAGCTGCTGTATCGGCTCGACCAGTTCCCGATCGACGATTTGGTGGCCTACGCGAAGCTCGGCAAGTCGGCCCAGCCTCCCAAGGCCAAGCCCAACACGGCCGGGGCCGCCGGCGGGTCGAGCAGCGGCGAAGCCGCGGCCAAACCGACGACGACGCCCGCCGCCCCCGCCGCCCCCGCGCCCGCCGCCCCCGCGCCGGCCGCCCCTGCGCCGACGGACGCCGCTCCGATGCCCATTCCCATGCCGCCCGCGCCGATGCCGCCTGCCGCGGGGGCGTGCGAATCGCCGCAGGAGGATGGCGGAAGCAGTGCCGCGGGGAACGGTGCGGCTGTGAGTACTGCGGAGGCGGGAGCGCCGTCGAACGCCGGGGCCGGCGCAGCGTCCGATCCAGCAGCGTCCAGCCCCGCGGGGGCCGCAGCGTCAAGCGGCTCAAGTCCGACCGCCGCCGGCGGCGCCGCGAGTGCGCCTCCGACGGACGCTGCCGTCGAGGGCGAGGAGAAACCGAAGCACGATCCGTTGGTGGATCAATTGCGGGCGGTGTTCAACGGCGACAAGCTGCTGGTGGCGAGCGTCCGGGCGACGGTGGATGGATGGCGCGTCACGACTCGAGAGATGGACGTCCGGGCGCGGCGGTGGAGCGAGTTGTCGACGACCGAGGTCTATGACCGCGAGCTGCTGCCGTACTCGATCGCGACGTCTTTGCACGAGGTGTTTTATCCGATCGCGCGGATCGACTTTCAAAAGGAAAAGACGATCATGCTGCGGCTGAGAGCGGCGGGACTGTCGATGCGGCCGGAGGACCCGATTTTGGTCGGCGAGAACACGTTCTTGCGGCCCTGGGTGCGCAATAACGATCGCTACGGCGAACCGCGTCCGCCTTTGGGCGTGCAGACGATCCCCTTTTCGTTCTTGATGGTCCAGAAACGCGAAACGGCGCGGTTGGAGTGTGAGTTGCATACGGGGGTGCGGTTCCCGGTGACGGGTCGAAATACAGCGCGGACGCAGCGGTTTGCGATCGCAGTTCGGCCCGCGAAGGCGACGACCTTGGTGCGACTGCGGACGAACGAAAAGCCGGCGCAGCCGCTGTCGGGCTATGACATTTTTGCCAAGGACCCGCGCAACGAGAACATTCAGTTGATCGGTCGCACCGACTGGCGCGGGACGATGGAAGTGCCGCCGGTGGACGATTTCCCGCTGCGCGTGATTTACGTGAAGAACGGCGGGTCGCTGCTCGCTCGACTGCCTACCATTCCGGGGTTGGAACCAGAGATGCTGGTGGACTTGACGCCCGACGACCGTCGCTTGCAGGCGGAAGGATATATCAGCGGCGTGCAGGCGGTGCTCACCGATTTGGTGGCGCAGCGCGAGCTGTATGCCAAGCGGATTCGCGCCAAGCTGACCGACGCGAAAATCGCGGAGGCGGAACAGTTGTTGGAGGAGTTCAAGGCGTTGCAGACGCGCGACGACGTGCAGAAGTTGCTGGACATCCAGCAGCCGCGAATCACGTCGCCGCACAAAAAGGTGCAAGCGAAGATCGACAAGTTGTTCGAGGACACCCGGAAGCTGTTGTTCAAGCACGTCGACCCGGCGCTCGCGAACCAGTTGGAGAACGACGTAAAGCAAACGAAGGAGGGGAAGGGCCCCTACGCGGCCGCCTCCGGCGCGATGAACGCGGCGCTCGGCCCAGCGAGCCCCCCTCCGGCTCCGCCCGCTCCCGCTCCCGCAGCCCCGGCCGCCGCCCCAAACGGCTCCCCGCCGCCCATGGGAAGTCCTCCCGCACCGATGGGTTCGCCGCCTGCGCCCATGGGTTCGCCGCCGCCGCCCATGTAGGCGACGCACGACGGCCGACCGGCGCGCCGCACAAACGCAAGCCATACGGGGCTTGCGTTGTCGAGCGGCGCGGGTAAACTTCGATACGTCAGCTGCAGCGAGCCACCCGTCGCCGCCAGCCGACGCCATTTGGCGGAGTAGCTCAGTTGGTTAGAGCAGCGGAATCATAATCCGCGTGTCGGGGGTTCGAATCCCTCCTCCGCTACTAAGCTATCTTCAAGGATAGCAACAACTTCCGAGAAACTCGCGTTTTCCCGCACGTTTTGAACGTTGCGGGTTTTTTCGTGCGCTTCGTTGCGACTTAAAGCGGGATGCTGCATCCCCAATTTATCCCCACTTTTTTGCGCCTCCGCGAAGTGGTCGTCGGTCACCGTCAGGTAGTGCTTATGGGCGATGGTCGGCGTGTTCCCCAGCCACGAGCAGACGACGTAGGTTGGGAAACGCTGTTCGAGTTCCGTCTGCCGGCTAGCTCGGCAGTTTTGGAACGGCTTCGGCCACTCTTCGACCCCGGCGCGGCGGACGATCTTGCGGAACGTCGTCCCCAGGTTTTTGTCCGCGTCGCCGGCCATCATCGGCACCACCCATGTCTTGTCGGCGTCCTTCGCGAAGTAGGCTTCGTCGAGGTAGGGTCGCAGCTCGGGGAAGATCGGCACCAACCGGGTCGCCTTGCCGTAGCGCTCCGTCTTCGGGCTGGTGACCGTCATCCGCTCGGCGTCCCAATGGATGTCGGACCACTTCAGCAGGGCGACTTCGGACGGGCACCGCAGCCCGCCGTAGCGGGCTAGGGCGGTCACCAACCGCCATTGCCAATTCGGGCACTTGTCGAGCACCCGTTTAATCGTGTCGCGCGACACGAACACTCGGCGATTGTCGTTCGTCGCCTTCCCGACCGTCACCCCGTCGAACGGGTTCCGTTCGATCAATCCCTTGCGGAAGGCGTGACGGAAGAACTGAGCCGCGATCTGGCACTCCTTGTGAGCCGTCGCCGGCGCGAGCTTCTTGAGGAGCCACCGCGAGTACTCGTCGGCTCCGCCGGGCGTCACGGCGTCGAGCTTGCAGTCGCCGAAGAACTCGATGAGCCGCGCCTTGGCGTTCTGGAACTTGCCCACGCGACGTTCCGTCACGTCGGAGCGTCCCGCCGCATAGCTGTCGATGAAGGCCGCGAGCGTGCCGACCTTGATTCGTGCCTCGGTCAACTCATGTTCGACGAGCAAGTCGTAGAGCGAATCGTCGAGGTCCGCGAGCCAGTTCGAGACTTCGCGACTCACAGGCAGGTTGCAGCGGCGTTCGTGCAGCAGCGTGTCGATATTGCCGGCGAAGCGATCGGCCGTCTTCTGCGTGACACGTCCCAGCGAGAACGTCAGTTTGTCGCAGTTCAGGTAAGCGATGACACGAAAGCTTCGGCCGCGTCGTTCTACACTCGCCATAGCCTTACTCCTCCTTCACCTCGGGCTTGCGCCCCAAAACGATCGTCAGTTGCAGGAACTCGCCGAGGGCGTTCAAGGATTCCATCGAAAGCCCTCGATGCCCGTTGTAGAACTTCGCGAGGGCGCTTTCGTCGATACCGGTTTCCTTCGCGATTTGGTAACGCATCAAACCGGATTCGTCGATCGCCCTTCGGATTTGGTCACTTAGTCGTTCGCCACTTTGTTTCGACATGCAGTCGTGTTGCCACATACTGGCCGCAATTTCCAGCATCGACAGGATGATCCACGGATTCTGGACTACCCCAATTCGGCAGGTTTACGCGCCGAGGACCACTGACAGGGCAAGCACAGCGAGTGATGCCGCAATCGATCGATGATCGGGTCCGCAAGGACCAGGCGGGCTTCTTCACCGTCGCGAGCATTCATCGTCGCCCAGGTAGGACGATACTCGCGGTAGCGAATGTCAATGATTCTCAGGATCACTTCCGTCAGGAATGGCGAAGTCTCGCCCTTCTGTGGCGTCAGATCCGATATCGCCAGAATCGGCACTCGGGAATACGTCGCGATCAAGTCGTTTTGTAGCCGCTCTGCCTTGAACAAATCGCGGGTCTGTTCGGCCAAGGTCGATGCGTTCAAATATTTGACTTTGATCAAGAATTTCACAACGGCAACGAAGGCACTTGCGATCATGAGGTGATCCTTCCCGGTGCCGACAGCTCCGAACAGCACCAAACCTCCTCCGTTCTTCGACCGTTCCATGACATCGTTCGCGAACTCTCGAACTAGCGTGAGCACTTCGCGCTGGCTCGGCCGTTTCTCGGTAGTCGTCTCTTCGAGGACGTGATAGTTGTCAAACGCGCACTCCGCGTAGCGCCGTCCCACTTCTCTTTGCAGCTTCCTCACTTCTTTGCCGACTTCACCGCGCTCGATCAGGGGGTGAAGCGGCGACTTAAAATTCCCGTCGGCATGCTTCCGCAGAAAGTCAGAAAGCAAATTGCCGATCGGTTTCGGGCTTGCCGACGGTCCGTCGGTCCCGGGAAGTACCTCTGCCATTGGAATCCCTCTTAATCTTGAGTTTGTCCCAATGCTTTCGCAGCGCACCGGGACTCAAAATGTTCGTTCGCCAAAACGCGTCTTGATTTGCCCACGCGAAGAGCGCTCTTGCTTCGTCGAGCGTTCGATCAGGGCCGTCACGCTGGCACATGATCCGCAACTCGTCCGCCCACTTCTCCAGGTCCGGTTCGCGCGCCGCGGGGTGCAGCGCGAGGATCGCGTGCCACATGAATTGGGCGAACTCGACACACTTCGGGTCCAACGCGACTTCACGGCACTTTTTCGCGGGAGGCGCAGCTTGGCTCTGGCTTTGGCTATCGCTCTGGCTCTGGCTTTGGCTATGGCTATCCGGAACGATCCGGAACGGTTCGGAACTGTTCGAGAACATTCCGGAATGGTTCTCGATCGTTCCGGAATGTTCGCGAACGGCATCGAGATCATCCGTCTTGTTTCCATCCGCCGTCTCCTCAGCGCGAGCGAGTGGCGGCGAGTTGGTTGGGCTCGCGGCTGGCGCAGCAGCCGTGCCGGCCGGCGTCGTCCCAACGGGAACGACAAAGTTCCAACCGTGCTTCTTGATGGTCTTCCGCGTGGAGTCGTCTGCGTGATCCTGCCAGTCGTGGATTACGAGTCGATGAACCGGGCACGGATCAACAAGACGAGCCGAAACCAACGCATCAATCAGTTCAGATACTCGATCGATCGGCCAGTCGATCGCCACCGCGATCTCGTCATCGCTCCACTTCCCAACGTCGCCGCAGATCGCGTGACGCGCGGTGAAGTGCCACAGGCATTCCAGGAGGCCGATGGCCTCGAAGAGACGAATGCCCAGCAAGCCGGCGAGGCGTCGCACTTTCGGATGATCAAAACCGGTTCGCTTCACGAACGTTTCCCCCAATTGAACAAGCGTCCCTGCACGGGCTTTCACCGCCCGGAAGAGCGGAAAGGAAAAAGCTACGCCTTCGGCGTCGGCCGGGCGTCGAGCAAAGCCTGCAACCCGGTGATCGGATACAAGGGGGTCTGGCGTTTGCCGTGGCCGATTCGCACGCACGGGATCGGCCCGCGCGGCGCGGTGAGGGCCCACAGAGTACGTTCCGAGATTGAGAGCAACCGTGCGGCCTCGCGGGCACGCAACGCAAGCGGCGGATTATCTTCGGGACGAGTTTTCATGATCTGCTGCTCCACAGTGAATGAGCCGTCGCGACATGCAACGACTACACTCATGTGGCGCAGGGATCGACTTGCGGATTGGCGTGGGAATAGGCCCGCACGAAACCGCAATGAGGCGCGAGACTTAGAGCGAACAAGAAGTGTTCGACATCCATGTCGAACGATCGAACACCGGATCGCGATTTGGATGGCGCTCGCCCCGCCACGGCCTACTCTTTGGAGTCGTCCCGATCCATGAACTGTTGCTCCTGAAGATGTCGGCGTGAAACGTAGCCCCCGTCGAGGTGCTTTAGGCGCGCGAGCAACGTCGTACGCCCCTTACACACCCGCCGATATTCGGTTCGCCCGCCAAACGCGTCTTTGATGAATGCCGAGGCGGATGAACGCGCTACGTCGGCCGCCCGTGCCAGTTCATTGTTGCCGATCGGTTCCAACACGAGTTCCGTGTCGCGCATGTATCCATGATGCAATAGCAAAGCCGCCAGTAGCTTCGCCCGGGCATCCCCCTTTTGCGTCGATCGCTTTCTCTTGACCGAAACCCGCCGAGTATTTCGCGTTTCTCTTTGTGGGGCGGTCCTTTCGGCGCGGGCAAACAAGCCGCGCCAACAGCGAGCGTTCTCACGCAGGGGAGTGACGATTGTTTTGATTGCCGCTTCGAGCGTCAGCTTCCCTTGGGCCTGCAGTCGCTTGTGGCCGTTGAGTAGGCCGCACAATTCATTCGTCGATGACAAGGGTCCGCCGAGATTCCAAGGCATTGCTTCGGACGCCAATTCGGACCAGTCACGTCGGGCGGCGAGTCGCCGAAAATGCGGCCACAATTCGGGACCTCGCAACTGGCGCACCAATTCCCGTTTTCGCTCGTTGAAGGCCGTCCAGTCCTCCTCGCTGGCGGAAAAAATCGTGCGATCGACCTTCAGGTTCTCGGCTGGAAACCACACGGCGAGCCACTGCTGCGCGATGTTCACCACGACGGCATGGTTCCGCTCCCACAATTCGCGGGCCTTTCTAACGTTCGATTGGCGACGATCGCGACTCACGTTACACCCTCCACGGGTCTTCCCCACGTCTTCACAGGTCGAGGCTCCTCTTTGACACTTCGATATCCTTACATGCAATCCACGAAATGCTCCTCAACCGCTTCTCGATTTGGTCCACCAATGGTTGATAGAAGCCTCCAAACATCGTAGGATTTTCTGGCGACGTCAACAACGACAAGCCACCACCCAAGTCATTGTGCCACAGAGAGTTCGGCACAGCGGGAGCGTTAGACATTGGCGGGCAACTCAGCAACAATCCCCGAGGTTGGACAGGCCGTGCGAGTGCGAAATCGACTTGCCACTGTACGGGCGGTCGAACCCTACGATAGCCGCTCGCCTCAAGGTCGGCTGCACATTGTGGACCTCGAATATCTTGACGACTTCCGCTACCCAGAGACCGAACAACTTCTGTGGGAAGTCGAAGCCACCGCCGAACCTCTGGGCAAGACGACTCTGCCGAGCGTCGATGCCAACCGGCCTGACAGCCCCGAGGCGTTGCAGGCGTTCGTCAACGCTCACCGCTGGACTCGGCTGAACCGATTGCGGAAGCACGAGGGGATCGAGGACGAGCCGCTTCTCGGGGTCTGGAATTCGGCGATCCAAGTCCACCCGTACCAGCTTGAGCCGGTGATCCGTGCCCTGTCGATGCCCCGTGTCAGCCTGCTACTGGCAGATGGCGTCGGTTTGGGAAAGACGATCCAGTCGGGCCTCGTGCTGGAGGAACTACTGCTGCGCCGTCGTATCCGGCGCATCCTTGTGTTGTGCCCGGCCATGCTCCAACGGCAGTGGCGATACGAACTGCGACGGAAGTTCAATCTCGACTTCGAAGTGATTGACTCCGATTCGACCTTCCAGCTTCGTCGCCACATGGGAATCGACACGAATCCGTGGAAGGCATTCCCCCGGATCATCACGTCAATGGACTACCTGCGGATGCCGGACGTGCTTCAGCAGTTCCTTCAGGCGTCCGGCGCTGGTCCTGACGCTGAAGCCGAGGGCCGCACGCTTGCCCACGCTCCGTGGGACTTGCTGATCGTCGATGAGTGCCACCACTTCGCTCCCCAAAGCGGAAGTCGAGCGAGTCAGCGAACGAGGATGCTGCGTGAAATCCGTTTCCTCTTCGAACACCGTATCTTCGCCTCGGCCACTCCGCACAACGGCAAAACAGTCAGCTTCACCGGCCTGCTCGAACTCCTCGATCCGATCCGCTTTCAGATGGCGGTCGAGATGGACGAGTCCGACAAGACGAATCTGTCCGAAGTGCGGATTCGTCGTCTCAAAGAGGACATCAACAAGCAGTTCCTTCGTCCCCCCTTTGCCGAGCAGCTTCCACCAGTCGAGCTTCCGCTCAAACTCTCGCCGAAGGAATCGGCTCTCTACGAAGCTCTGCGGGAATACCGAAAGCACGGGCAGGCAGCGCTCGCCAACGCCTCTGCTGGGGAGCGCTGGCTCGGCCAGTTCATTTACTCGTTGTTGACAAAGAGGCTGCTCTCATGTCCCTACGCCTTCGCCCGCACATGGTGGCGACACGTCGAAGAGGAAGAGAAGGAAGAGGTCAAGAGCCTGTTCGACATGGCCAAGGTCTCGGCGGAAAGAGCCGAGGAGCAGGCCAAGAGCGACGACGAAAGATCCGTGTTGGAGGAGGACGCTGCTCGCTACAGCGGTGCCTACTTCCGGTCACAGGGGAAGTCTATCGAAGACCTCCAGCGAAACGTCAAGCAGGCACTTGAAGCGTTGGGCTACGACCGGAAGACCGCGGAAGACCAGAACAAACTAGCGATCCTTGCGAAGAAGTCGGACTCCAAGACCGAGGCCCTCGTCACATGGATCAAACAGCACTTGTTCCAGGAGAACGACCTGCTTCGTGACGACGAGCGCCTGATCGTCTTCACGGAGTACAAGGAGACCCTGTTCTTTCTCGAACAGCGTCTTCTCCAAGAGGGTTTCGACAAGAATACGCTTCGCTTGCTGTTCGGCGGCATGAACCCGGACGAGTTCGAGCAGGTGAAGTCCGAGTTCGAAGACCCCAATGCCGCTGTGCGACTTCTGCTGGCGACTGATGCCGCCTCAGAAGGTATCAACATGCAGGATTCCTGCCGCTGGGTGATCCACTACGACATCCCGTGGTCCCCGTCGAAGATCGTCCAGCGGAACGGGCGTGTGTCTCGCCACGGCCAAGTGCGGGATGTCTCAGTTCACTACTTCCGCTCAGACGAAGATGCCGACCTTGACTTCCTCGCCTACGTCGCCGGAAAAGTCAGCACGATTCAGGATGACCTTGGCAGCGTGGAGCGTGTCTTCGATGCGGCCATCCAGCGCCATTTCGAGGGAAAGAAGATCGAACGTCAGCAGGTCGATCTCGTCGTTGAAGATGATCGGAAGAAAAGTCCGGAGAGAACCGAACTCGGACAGTCTTCAGTCAAGGACATCGACGATCTGACCAACAGAGCCAGAGTCTTGCTGGAAACGACTGATTCCCGTCTGGGAATTTCCCCCGAGGCCCTCGTTGACATCCTTCGGGCGGCGATCGCGGTTGAAGGACAAGGCTCGCTGGAAGAGATTCCCGACCGTCCCGGCTTCTACCGATTGAAGCCACCGGCTCGCTGGGAGGGACTCGCACGGCAGACACTCACGATCGGCTCCCGCACCGATCGTATGGAACTCTGTTTCGACGCTGCACTCGTCGAAGAGGAGCACTCGGGTCGGCGCGTCATGCGTCTGAAGAAGCACCAAGTCCTGATGCGGCTGGGCCATCCCGTCATGCGGCAGGCGATGGCCACCTTGTGCCGTCAGTTGCACGACCCCGCTGGCCACGATGCTGTCTTCCGCTGGTCGCTGGCTGCCCTTCATCGATCGGGCTTCGATGCGCTCATGGTGTTCCATTACACGCTCACGGCGATCAACGAACTGCGAGAGCCACTCCATGATGAGGTAATCTCCACGGTGCTGCGGGTCGAGGGAGATGAGATTTCGCCCGTGGAAGATGAGTTCGAGCGGATCGTCTTGGCGAGCGAGTTCTTCCCAGTGAAATTTCCGACACGGCGTGACGACTGGGTAAGGACCATCCGAGGGCACTGGTTTCAGCATCGCAACAAGTTGGAACAATTCCTCAAACAGCATGAGGCGTCCATTCGCTCTGATCTGGAGACACGGGCCGAAGCCGCACTGAAACGTGAACTCGATGCGGCCAAGGAGAGTTACCGCTACCGGCTGAAGGAACTCCAAGATCGCAGTCGAGAGCAGGAGATCAGCAAGCTCGCCAAGGCGCTGGCCCAAGAGCAGGCCGAGGCGATGCAGCCCTCACTGTTCGAGGAATTTCAGGAAGAGGCCAAACTGCGTGTGCAGGACATCGAGGAACAAATGGCGGTTCTCCGTCAGGACGTGGAACGTACCCGTGAGTTGCTCACCAAAGAACGTGACCATCGGCTCAAGGTTGTCCTGCCGAAGCGGTTCAAGCTGATCGACGGCTCACAGGGAGTCCGGGTACTGCCGCTGGCTTTGACCTATCTGATTCCGGCCACAGCGGAGGACTTGAAGTGAGCCAGTCCGACACCGCACACGCTTGGTGGTCTCGCCTGCGACATCAGGGACTTCTGCTGTCCCCAGTTGTCATGGTGGAGCGCTACGCCGATGCTCCACCATCCGTCCCGTTCTACGTCAAAGACCGCCTGCGCAACGCTCACACCCGACTGCTTTCGTCGGCTGAGAAGAACCAGAAAAAGGAAGAGTTCGATCAGGCGGCGATACTGTCTTTCGTGGACTCACTGCTTGAGAACTTCGTAGGCCATCCGGCATCTCAGATCGCCAAACAGCACTCGATCCCTGACAAGCTGACGGTCGCCATTCGCATCGGGACTCGTTCAGAGACCATCAAGCCGCACCGCATTCTCTTCGCCGATGAGTCGGGCGAGACGCCGGCCCTGATGGTCATGGTGGACACGTCCCCGCACGTTGGCCGTGGGCGAGGCCGGACGACCTACGCCCGCTTTCTCGAACTCCTTCGTGGGACCGGCCACCGGCTGGGCCTGCTCACAAACGGGCAGCAGTTTCGACTGATCTACGCTGGCCTCGACTTCGAGTCGTGGTGTGAGTGGGAAAGCGAGCGCTGGTTCGATGACGGTGAAGGGACCGAAGAGCTTCTCGGTCTCAGGCAACTTCTCTGCGCCGAGTCGCTCAAGCCAGTCAAGGAGGGTGTTTCCGGTCTTCTGGATGGCGTCGAGGAATCCCGCAAGCGACAGGCCGATCTCTCCAGCGTCCTGCGAGAGAACGTTCGGCAAGCAGTTGAACTTCTGCTCGAAGATGTTTCCACGGCCAATCGGGTACACCCCGATCTGTTCAACGCACTGGTCACACATGGCGACCGCACGTTGACCGACGCCGAAGCCCACGAAGCGTTGATGCAGGCCACGGTGCGAATCGTCATGCGGCTGGTCGTCTGTCTGTTCGCCGAGTCACGCCAACTGCTACCGACGAACGACCCCATCTATGGCCAGTCCTACGGCGTGCGTTCGCTGTACCAACTCCTCGATCAAGCTGCCCGGTACGAAGGGGGCACACACGTCCTGTTCAACAAGCAGACGGCGTGGCCTCGGCTGATGGCGCTGTTCCGGCTGATCCACAATGGCTCGTCCCACGGAGCCTTCCCACTCAGGCCCTACGGTGGCGTGCTGTTTCGTCCCGGTGATGAAAGCAGCAGTGATCCTGTTTCCCGTGCATTACACATCTTGGAACACTCCGTCTCGGTCGGGGATGCCACCGTCTTTTACGTCCTCAAGAAGCTACTGCGAGGTCCGCTGCCGGTCATCAAGGGGAAGTCGAAGACCTATGTGGAAGGCCCGGTCGATTACACCGATCTCCGCACCGAATTCATCGGTCTAATCTACGAAGGTCTGCTCGACTACCGGCTGAAACGCACCGACGAGCAAATCGGCCCCCAAATCTTCCTGAACATCGGTCGCGAGCCGGTCCTGCCGCTCTCCCGGCTGACGGACATGCTTCAGACCGACAAGAAGGGACTCAAAGACCTGCTGGCCACGCTCGGCAAGGAAAAGGCCGCACCTACGACAGCCGAAGATACCGAAGAGAGCGACGAAGGCGCTGAGGATCAGGAGGAGTCATCCGACGAGGAATCGACCACTGAGGAAACCGTCGAAGTCGCATCGACCGACGAGCTTCAACGCGGGGGCGATTACCTCGATGCGGTCGAAGCGGCCAATAGTTGGGCGAAGGAAGCGGTCGTCTTGGCGGGGATCGTCCCCAAACAGAAAAAGAACCAGAATGACGCCGAGTACCAGACCGTAATCGAGGCCGAGGCCAACCGGCTCATCAAACGGGTCGTCTCCACCGGCGAGTTCTACCTTGTCCGTGCCGGGAACACCCGTAAGGGAACGGGCACGTTCTACACTCGGCCTCAACTCGCCGTCCCCACGGTCCACCGCACGCTTCAGCCGCTCTGTTACGACAAGGCGGGTGACGGAACGCTCACGCCCAAGACGCCTGAAGAGATTCTGGGGCTGAAGGTCTGCGATCCGGCCTGCGGATCGGCGTCGTTCTTGGTGGCGGCGCTGCACTATCTGACCGACGCCCTCTACAAGTCTCTCTGCCATCACAAGAAGCTCGACGATCCGGCCACTTCGAAGAAGATCACGCTCCCCTTCGGTCGGCCTCGCACGAACACGGAAGCCGATCAGCTTGTGCCGTTTCCGCCTGACGATCCTCAGCGGGGTGACACGTTCGAGGACCGCATCAAGGCTCTTCTACGGCGTCACGTCGTCGAGCGCTGCATCTACGGCGTGGACGTCAACGCTCTGGCCGTGGAACTCGCTCGGGTCTCGCTGTGGGTCGAGACGCTCGATCCCGAACTGCCATTCTCGTTCCTCGATCACAAGATCAAAGTCGGCAACTCGCTGGTCGGTTGCTGGCTCGATCGGGTCGAGGACTATCCGCTCAAAGCGTGGGAGCGGGAAGGGGGCGATGGTCCGAAGGGGGAACGTTCCCAGCGGATCGAGGAGTTCCTCAAAGGGCCGAAGGTCGGCAACCGGCGCACAGGAGATGGCCGGATCAAGGAGGAGATGCGGCAGGTCATCGAGAGCAAGTTCAGCAATCAGGCTCCGCTCTTCCCTGATATGAAAGTGACGACCGAAAGCGTCGTCACCGAGGCCCGTGCCGAGTACGAGAAACTGCACGACCTCCCAGTCGGCGATCCTGATGAGCGGGAGCGGTACTACCGGGACCACATCCAGAACAGCCCCACGCTCCGCACGCTCAAGGCTGCGATGGATGAGTGGTGCGCCATCTGGTTCTGGCCCACTGACGAGGAGTCACTGAAACACGTCCCGACGCCACTGACGTTTCACGAACCGAAGCCGGAAAAGGATGCCATCGTCGAGCGACTGGCCTCTGAGGTGAAGTTCTTTCATTGGGAGCTTGAGTTCCCAGACGTGTTCTCATCCGAACGATGTGGTTTCGACGGTGTGCTGGGCAATCCTCCGTGGGAGAATGCTCAGCCAAACCCGCAGGAGTTTTTCACTGAGTTTGATCCCCTCTTCAGAACATACGGACGGATTCAATCGCTGCAACAGATCGAATCGCTGTTTGCCGCCATCCCAGATTTGGAAGACCGCTGGCTCAGTTATTGCGGACAGTTCAAGTCCTTTTCTACTTGGGTCGCATATGTTGCCGAACCATTTGGCTCGGCAGGCACATCGTGCCTCGGTCGTTCATACTCCACTCTGCAACACGCTTGGGACAGAGTTCGTTCTGAACGAATCGGATTCGCAACCGCACAACATCCGTTCGTTCGACAGCAAGGACGCATCTTTACTTACCGACTGTTTCTTGAGTCGTCATTCGCCTTGCTGCGTGACGGTGGAGTGATGGGCATTATTGTGCCATCAGGAATCTACTCCGATTCATGGACGCATCCCCTCCGTTCGCAATACATCACCCAAGAGTCATGGATGTGGTTGTTTGGATTCATCAACTGGGATCGCATTTTCAACATCTATTATCGCTTCAAGTTTGCCATCTTGATCGTGAGGCATAGCCGGAACTCGCTGAACTCACCATTGCGTGCTGCATTCAGTCGATATCGCATCAGTGATTGGGAACAGGCGGAGAGGGTGTGTTTCGATGTTTCGGCGTCAACGATCCAGCGATTCAGTCCCGATAACCTTGCGCTACCGGAAATCTCTAACCAACGTGATCTGGAGGTGATGCAAGTTGTATATGACAACTCGTGGCGAGTGGGGGATGCCGAGAGCGTCGGGCAGTTTCACATGTCCACTGAGTTTATGATGAATACTGACGCAAAGCACTTTCCACCCATTGAGAAATGGCGAGAGAAGGGTTTTACGCCTGACGCCTTCGGCAGATGGACCGATCCAGATGGCGAAGTGGCCCTTCCACTTTACGAAGGTAGGATGATCGGTCAATTTGATTTCGCAAACAAAGCCTATGAGAGAGGACGGGGCAGGAGTGCCACATGGACAGAGCGTCCCTTCGATGCCAAGCAAATCGAACCACAATACCTTCTGTCAGCGTCCACATACAACTCGTGGCCTAAAGCAGTTCGAGGTGAGCGGATTGCGTTCATGGAGATCGCATCTGCGACCAACTCACGCTCGTTCGTGGGCACGTTGCTACCGTCATTACCCTGCAATCATAAGGTTCCGCTGCTTACCGTTGACGGACGAGACGAGGGATTTGTGTGGTTGACAGCCGGGGTGATGAATTCGCTTGTGTTTGACTTTGTGCTGCGCACGAGGCTTGGTGGGCTGTCGATAAGCTGGGCAATGCTTTCCGAATGTCCAATCCCGAGGCATTTCCGCCCAGAGGAGGAAACCCATGTAAAGAGGTCTGCTTGCCAGCTTTCGTTTGTCCACAGGAGATTTGCCCCCCAATGGCTGAAAGCCCAAAAAATGTCACTAGTTGAAGGTTCAACGGAGTGGAAGCATTTATGGGCAGTCGCCGTTTCTGATCGAATCCGTCTTCGACTTCAGGTCGATGCACTCTGCGCCAAGGCTTACGGACTTGACCCGGAGAGTTTTGATTGGATCGTGCGGGAAGACGTTAGCGACCCCAAGGGATTCTGGCGTGTAGACAAGGGTTTGGCGAATACTCGTGAGCGTTATCCCGCCCTCGCCTCCACTGCGTTTCGGGCGCTTATGGATGGCAGGTGGTGCGCCGAGTCCGCCCCCAACCTGTCGAACGATGAGTTCTTCGACATCATCGGCGTCCCCGAGATGACAAACGCCGAAGCAGCCAAGGCCAAAGGGGAATCCGGCCCGTTGATCCTCAAGCGAGATGGCTGCCACGTCTGGAAGCCCGAGAACTTCCCCGCAGACGACCCCCGCCACGGCTGGACATGGGACGATTGCTGGAACGATGCCGTCGCCCTCCTCGGCAGCGAAGACGCCGTGCGAGAGTACATCGACGGCAAGCCCGACGAACCAGAAGAAGAACCCGAACACACCGGCCCCCGAGACCTCTTCGGCGACCCGATCATCGAGAAGGCCAAACAGAAGAAGTTGTTCTAGGTGCCATCACCAGCAGGGAAAAGACTTATGCCATTTGATCTCGTACTCAACCCCGCAACCGTAAAAGTTCCACAAGTACGAACCATCGAAAAGTGGTGGGGCAACGTGCCGGATGTCACCGTGAGGAAGTATATGGCACGGGAGCATCAATACCTGCTACTGCACGAGGCAGTTCTGTCGAGCATTCATTACACCTATCCAAATTGGATGAAGCAGAAGCCTCCGAAAATGGAGCCGCTCGATTACACGTTGAGGGCGGGGTTCGTAAAGGCAGCAGTTCTGATCTATGCCTCATTGTGCGAAGCGGCACTTCGGGCACATGCAGAAAAGAGGGGCTACACACTCCCAGCGAACGCTCGCCACCGAACTTTTGGGAAGGTGATTGCCGCATGGAATGGTCAGCCTGAAGTGGCAACCGTGTGGACCGACCTTGGCGACTTGCGAGACATGAGGAACAACATTCATTTGTTTGTCGCAGCCGGTAATCCAAAGGCGGACTACAAGAACATCATTGCTCAAGAGGCCACGATGCTGGGGACTGCCAACACGGTGTTAGGCGAGTTAATGAAGATTACTTCTCCATAGGTCGCAGGTGGGACATGCCAATCAATCCAGTCCACTTCGCCCACAGCGTGTGCGACGAGTTCCTGCGCTACCTGTTCTCGGCGTTTCCGCTTTCGGACCCGGAGTTGGCACAGCAGGCCCGCACGCTCTTGGAGCGGCCTTCCTCGCTCGACATTCCGCTGGTCAAAGGGCCTTTCGTGTCGCTGTCGGAGTCGTTCGCCAAGGGGGAGTTGATCGAGAAGCTCGCCGCCGAGGGGAAGCTACATCCAGTGATGCCGGGGCTGATCGGCTATCCGACCATGTACCTGCACCAGCAGCAGGTATTCGAGGCGGTGAAGGCGAACCAACATGTGCTGGTCGCCACGGGCACCGGATCGGGAAAGACCGAATCATTCCTCTACCCCATCGTTGATGATCTGCTTCGGCAGCGAGACGCCGGGCAACGGGAGGGCCTGTCGGCGATCCTCGTCTACCCGATGAACGCACTGGCTAACGATCAGTTGGATCGTCTGCGAGACATGCTTGGCGGCACGGGGATCACCTTCGGTCAATGGGTCGGCACGACGCCCGACAGGGAATCGGACGTGACCACTGAGCGCTTCACTGGCTCATCCCGGCAGGCGTACCTAGCCGAGCGAAAACGACGACGGGACGAGGCTGCCAAGGAAGATCGAGCCGTCCAGCCCCTTGCCCCTCCCGAGGAATGTTGCTCGGAACAGGACATCCGTGACCGCCAGCCTCGCATCCTCATCACGAACTACCGCCAGTTGGAAGTTCTCACGACTCGAATGCCGGACGTGCTGCTATTCGCAGATGCGCCCCTGAAATACGTCGTATTCGACGAGGCCCACACCTACACCGGGGCCAGCGGTGCGGAGGTCGCCTGTCTCATTCGCCGCCTGCGCACGTTGGCGGGCAAGTCAGACAACGAAATCATCTGCATCGGCACGTCGGCCACGCTGTCGGACCCGACCAAGGAAGAGCAGGACAACGAGGAGATCACTCGGCGATTTGCCTCTCGCTTCTTTGGTGTCGATGCCGAAGCGGTCAAGCTGGTCGGCGAGTCGTATGTCGAGCGAGAATGGCCCAAACAGCGCTACAAGGCCAGTCCTCCGCTCGGCGATGGCATGGAGCGGCTTAATCGAGTGCTGCACGCTGTCACCGAGCCGGTGCAGATCGAGTCGATCCGTGAGATTGTGCAGGAACTCACCGGGCAGATGTTCAATCCCGGCGATGATTGGCGGGATGCCCTCTACGATCACCTTGTCACGAACGAGTACGTGTACCAGGCGACCGAAATCCTGAAGCACCCGAAGTGGCTGGATGCGGCGGCATGGCAAACGTCCCAACGTTTGGCGATGGGCCGGTTGCCCGAAGGTGATCGAGCCACCGCCGAGCTTCTCTGTTACCTCGTGCTGGGTGCTGCCGCTCGGACGAGCGGCGACTCGTTGCTGAGGCCGAAAGTCCACTTCTTCCTGCGTGGCTTGGACGAGGCCGTGGTCGCTCTCGACGGCACGACCGACAACCCGGCGATGCGACTGTTCCTGTCGCTGGCCGATGGAAAAGAGCAGTTCAGTGGTCGCCACGACGACGCCTTCTTCTCCGTGCTGACGTGCCGAAGCTGCGGCCAGCACTTCTATGAGAAGTGGTACACCGATCTGGATTTCTCCCGTGGATCGAAGAACCAACTGCGGGACTTTGAGAATGGCAATGCCGTTCAGGATGAGGACGGCAGCGACAACGCATGGTGGGCGACATCGCCTGCCGACACGGGTTCCCGACTGGTAATGACGAACCGGCTGCTCGAAGAGGCAGACGGCAGCACATCAACCAAATCGGGCCGTTGGCCACGGGCCTTCTTCTGCCGCCAGTGCGGAGCGATGCACCGGCACAACTCGTCTCGCTGTCTGGCCGATGGCTGCGGACATTCCGAACCCTTGATTCCACTCATGGTCTTTGGGTCGGGGTTGTCCTCGTGCCCTTCGTGCAGTTCGACCTCGTTCCAGATCGGCGGTCGGACCATCGAACCGGCTCGGAAGATTCAGGCGGTGACGGTCGCCGACGTTCACATCTTGGCTCAGGCCATGATTAACGCCGCTCCCGAGGGACACAAGAAGCTCATCATCTTCGCCGACAGCCGACAGGATGCAGCGTTTCAGGCAGGCTGGATGCAGGACCATGCTCGACGGATTCGTCTACGTCACATGATGCACTCGATCATCGCCGCGAGCGAAACGCCGCTTCCGCTGGATGAGATCGTCGTGCAACTCGTGGGAGTGTTCCGACGCGAGGCGGGATTGCTCGATGCCCTCCTGCCGGAACTCACGTCCGACGAAGCGCCCACAATCTTCAATTTCACGAATCACACCAAATGGGTGCCCGTCAGAAACGCCCTGCGGTACATGGTGTTGCGTGAGTTCACGACAGGCGTTCGCCGCTCCGACTGCCTGGAGTCGATGGGCCTGTCACAGGTCATGTACGACGGGCTATCACCTCAGCGCCCAGCCGTTCAGGAATTGGCACAAACATTGGGGGTCTCAGCGGCAGAGATGGCTGAAGGCATTTCGCTGATTCTCGACAACTGGCGTCGCAATCGAATCGTCTATGTTCAGGGCGATCCAATCTTTTCTCGGTACCACGCCAAGGATGACCCGTATATCCAACATGGTCTGTTGCCCTTGAAGGACTTCCGCCCTGAGGGCCTGCTTGAACGGTCGGATCAGGCGAACCCGTATGCTCGTGGCGTAATTTCCGAGCGAGGCGTATCGGCAGTTCAAGCACTCCTGAAGAAATGGGCCGTCGATCCCAACACGGTAGACGTGGACGTCGCCGCCAAAATGCTCTGGAACTTCCTCACCGGAGATTCTGGGCTGCTTAGCCGAGTCACGCTACGTTCCGCCAAGGAAAAGCCGCTCGCTGGGGATGTCTGGCAGGTGAACTTCGACAAGCTGCTGGTGCAATCACACGAAGTACGTGAACGATGTACGACATGCCAGCGTGCGGTAACGAGGCGAGCGCCCAAATCGACTTGCACTCGTCACAACTGCCACGGCACGACCTCGACCGTGCAGCCCGATGCCGAGAACTATGATGTCTGGTTGATGGGCAAGCCATTCACGATGGTCAGTGCTGAGGAACACACCGCACAGGTGCCCGGCGAGACCCGAAACCGGATTGAGAACGACTTCAAGTCGAAGCACGGTCGGACGAACTGCTTGGTGGCCACTCCCACGCTGGAGATGGGCGTTAACATCGGTGCCCTTGATATGGCTCTGATGCGAAACGTCCCTCCACGGTCGGCCAACTATTGGCAGCGGGCAGGACGTGCTGGCCGTGAAGAGCGGATGGCCGTTGTCGTTACCTACTGCCGCCGATCGCCTCACGACCGCTACTTCTTCGACGACCCGCTGCGCATCCTCAGTGGAGCCATCGAGGCCCCAACGTTCAATTTGCGCAATCCATTAATGGTTGCCAAGCACATTCGGTCGGCGATCCTCTCCGAGCTTCTATTGCGCTCCCGACAGAATGGTACCGAAGCTAACCGGATTCACGATCTTCTGAAGCAGTTGTTTCCTACGTTCATCCGCGCATACTTGCTGGACGACGACGATCACTTCCGAGATCAGCCGACCAGTACGGCTCCGTTGGCGTTGTTGCTCGACGAATTGAAGCCGTCATTGGCCGATCGATTGTCGGATTTGTTTGCCAAGCACTGGCCGGAAGAGGCGGCGGAACTGGCGACGACGGAGGCAATTGCCTCCGTGATTTCCAAGACAACTTCGGAACTAGATGACGTGTTGAAGAGGCTGCACAAACGGCTGACTTGGGCCAGATCGACACGCTCCGAACTTCATCGAAAGAAGGACACGGGCCTGATCGACAAGGAAGAGGAGCAACTCTTACGGCGCTGCGACGAGTTCATCAATAGCATCGTCCGCAGTGACCGGACGACGTACACGTTGAGCGTGCTGTCCGTCGAAGGCTTCCTTCCTGGCTACGGCGTCTACGAGGGGGGCGTCACGGCTTCTGCCCGCCGTGGATTCGCCAAGCATACCGGCCCGCGATCGTTCGACCTCTCTCGAAGCAATGTCGTCGCCTTGCGAGAGTTCGTCCCCGGCAACCGCCTCTACGCCAACCGAGGAACATTCTACGTCAGCCGCTACCACCTCGGAGCAGACGAGCAGAATCGCATCCGTACTCTTCATGTGAACGTTGAAAAGGGGTTCGTCACCGACCAGACGGGTGACGCTTCGTATGGTCAGTCGGGCGGATTGGCCATTGATGCCATTCCGCTCACCGACCTTGACCTTGCCCACGAAAGTCGCATCACCGAGGACGAACACCTCCGCTTCTCGATGCCAGTTTCCGTAATGGGCCGACTTCGAAAACGCAATCGTGGCGGTCGGGCCTACAAGATCGGCGATCACGAGATCAGTCACGTTCGCGGGCAAGGTATAGAACTGGTGAACCTTGGTGAAGCCGGGCGAGTGAAGCAGAACGATATCGGTTTCTGGATTTGCTCCGTTTGTGGCGCTGCCAAGACGCCGTATGCGGTTCCCGCTGAGATCACGCACTTCTTGGAAGTTCACAAAGAACGGTGTGGAAAGGACGTCAGCCGGCTCGCTCTGACGGTTCAAGCCGATGTCGATATGCTGCGTTTTCACTCGATTCTCGACGAAGCTGCGGGAATCAACATTGGGGAGGCCCTCAGAATCGGAACCGAGCGGCTTACCGACATGTGGCGAGAAGACCTACAGATTCTGGTCGTACGCAAGCCAGATGACACGTCTGACTTGCTGATTTACGACCCAATGCCAGGTGGCTCGGGTTTGCTGGAGCAAATGCTGGGTCGTTGGCCCGAACTCGTGAAATTGACGAAGCAGCTCTTAAGCGAATGTCCCCAAGCGTGCGAGACGGCGTGTTACGCATGCCTTAAGGCGTTCCGTAATCAGTTTCATCACCCGCTGTTGAACCGATTTCGAGCCTTGGAACTTCTCGAAACGTTCAATCACGTCCCCGAGAACTATCGGGACATCGAGGCCGTGTTCGAGGAGGAGCGACCCGGTGGCGGCACGCCGTCCAACACGCCGGAAGCTCAACTGCTCCGTGTGCTACAAGATCACCACTTCCCGGCGGGCGAATGTCGGAAGCGAGTGACGACTTCAATGAATGTGTCAACCGAACCCGATTGGTTGCACGAACCGACCAAGGTAGCGATTTACCTAGACGGAATGAGCCGTGGACTGCACGGCGATCCCAATGTCGCACGAAAGGACCAGATCATCCGCCAGTCCCTCGAACTTGACGGTTACACTGTAATCGTTGTTCAAAAGAGAGACCTCGACGATCCACAGGCCGTGCGACTGCACCTGCGGAACATCGCCCAAGCGCTTGGTCTGGGAGAACACGGAGAATAAGCGAGGTTAAAATGAACATCTTCGTTGAATTTGGGACGATCCTTGCCGGTACCACACTCGGCCTGTGAGCGCTGGCATCCCTTTGGATGCGCCCGCCTCTGAGGCGAGATAATGCGTGTTTTCTCGAATCTCGCACTATTCGCCTAGGCTCTGTCGATCCAACAGGCTTAACACAGAATTGCCGTCGCAATCATCTGCGGTTCGTCAACGGCAGACTCGAAATATTCACACCTTCGACTTGAACCATCGATGCCAAGCCCCCACGAGAAAATGGCTTACCCCGTGGGAATCCTGAAAGTACCGATTATCGACGAGGCCTATCTATGAGTTGGATTCGATCTTCATTTAAGACGTTCTTAGCCGGCGTTAAATCACTTTTTGCGGAGAACAGCAGCAACGACACATTAATCATGCTGACGGCTCTAGTGATGGCCACCTTCTTTCGCGACACAGATGGCCCAAGTGATCGTTCAAGATCGTTCATTATCAGCATCCTTCGTGAGATTGGCCTTTCGGAAATCGATGCCGCAAATATTGCCGATTCTCAGATCGAACGAACACGCGACAACGAGATCACGATTAACGTTTTTACTTCACTGAGAGACCTTGACAAATCCATTCCACGCATCTTGACCAAGCTACTTTGGCGTTGCTCTTGCCAAGACCACGACATCACCGACAAAGAATTGACTTGGATTTCGGAGTTCTCTGATATTACAGGCATCGAAGTGCCTGATCGAATCGCCATTTTGCTACCGTACTTCCGAAAGGCCGAGGAACTGTTTGACACTCCAGTAAACGACAGTTGCTTCACGACTCTCGAAATGCCTCCTACGACATCTGCCGAAGAGGTGACGAAGCAGTTTAGGCGGCTTTCACTAAAATACCACCCAGATAGGCACTCCCTTGCAAACGCCGACCTTCAATCGCTCGCGAAACAGAAATATGCACAAATCGTCGATGCATACGAACGCTTGATGACGCAGCTATCGGTATCACGCGACTGGAAGGGCTTAAATATCTCAAAACAGGAGGCCGTAACTGCGACAGCCAGAATGAAGGTGTGGTGCTACATTTGTGGACGTGCATGCCGACTTCCAGCCGAAGAACATTTTGGTCGTGCGAGGTGTCCAGAATGTAATTCACTTTTGCTCTTTAGGGGCAAGCTGTCGGATATGATGCACGAGCTATACGCGGTAGACGCCGCAGAGAAGGTAGCCAATCGTGCGTCAAAACGTAGTGGCAGTGACGTCGGGGAACAGGCAACCTCAAAAAATGCGTCAAACAACCAGGCCGCAAACGAGCAGGCCGCAAGCGAGCAGGCCGCAAAGGAGCAGGCCGCAAAGGAGCAGGCCGCAAAGGAGCAGGCCGCAAAGGAGCAGGCCGCAAAGGAGCAGGCCGCAAAGGAGCAGGCCGCAAAGGAGCAGGCCGCAAGGGAGCAGGCCGCAAAGGAGCAGGCCGCAAAGGAGCAGGCCGCAAAGGAGCAGGCCGCAAGGGCGCAGGCCGCAAGGGAGCAAGCCGCAAGGGAGCAGGCCGCAAGGGAGCAGGCCGCAAGGGAGCAAGCCGCAAGGGCGCAGGCCGCAAAGGAGCAGGCCGCAAAGGAGCAGGCCGCAAGGGAGCAGGCCATAACATCAGTTAAGGGCGAAGCCCTCAGTACAGTGTTTTCGATTCTCGTAAACGCGGGATTTAATGGTGATGACGTTCGTGATCTGCTTATGCAATTGTGGCATGGACCTGTCGTTGCGAAAATCGCCGCCAATTCACTCGTTCCGATGGATGTTCGCGGCGTGATTCGTCAAGAACTAATGCGAGGTGTTCCGGCAACTACCGCGATTCGTCAATTGGTAGAGGCCGGTTATGCTTGGGACGCCGCGGCAATTGCGGTTTGCGATGTTGCTGACAAACTTTAAGTATAGTTCTGCACATCCTGCTGGGAATGACTTAAACAGGTTGACATGCACCATTTCATTGGGCGACGCGAGCTCAAATTAATCATCATTGGTCACAATTCTGAAACGATTGGAGATTGCGACTTGGTGTGGTACCGAAACCAACTATTTGGATGCCTTGAGCCCTACCTTGAGAATATGATTCCACCGAGTCGAGAACTAACTTGCGAAGTAATTTGACGGACGCCGGCCGACCACTAAGTTTGAACGTTCATCTGATTGCCTCCCACGCTCACCTGCCCCGCATTCTTCATAACGATTTGGCGCGCAGAGCGGCGAAGGTCGCAGAGCTGCCGCAGTGCTCCCATGTAGATGCGGTTGAACCGATCGACCATGTTCGCGGCTTGATCGATCGCGGTCGCCATTGGTACTATTGGCGTTTCGTACCCCGACGGTTCCTCTTCGTCGTTTTCGAGCGAGTCGAGGAACATCAGCCGGCGGTGGCAGTACTCTTGGGTTGTGAGGGATTGGGTCATCGTGTCGATCAACAGACGCTCTTGCCCCGTGATCGGACGCCAATCGCAGATCAGTTCGTCGCCGATCGCCTGGAATCGAGCGCGGGTCATGAAGTTCGCATCCACCGTCCGTCACCATTTGGGACGTGGGAACTCAAAGGAGACCAAAGCGCCCACCGGGTCCGATGGCGTCATTCAGGAGGTCGAGACCGCCTCGCGAAGTCTGTGCGTTCAACACCCGCATCTGATCCTGGTGATGCTCGACCAAGGCCTGACGGCGCAGCGGATTCACCAAGTTCTGTGCGTCGAGCATGGATTCACGGGCCGGTACAGTTCCGTACGTCGATTTGTGCTGCGGCTGCAAGAGCGGAGCGACCTGGCGTTTCATGCCGCGGTGGGTGAACTGCGGAGATTTGTGGAAGCGATTCGCGCCGGCGAGTCATTCTGATCCATTTGGAGGACCGAGACGGATTTGTAGAGTTGTCAAACAGAGTCGAAATGACGAACGATCACGAATGGCAGGATGTTTGATGAGCAGGTTTGACGAGAAAAAGCGAGGTGAATGATGTCACGTTATGATTTTTGGGAGCGTGATAACTGCAAAATGCTGACTCGACTCATGGCTAACCCATTGTTTGAGTATTGCCTTGCACCTGATATCGCGAAAGGAGAAGTGTTTCCAGCGATTCGTGGGCGCAGAATTGACTTCTATGTCAAGGGGCAAAAGCTGTTCTCCTTTACAGGAGACTCATTCCAGTCAAATGTTGCTTACCTCGCCGCCTTTGAACAAAGACCGAGGGGAGAAATCACCGAGGAACAGTTTCGTTCCATGAAAGTGTGTCGTTCGTTTCAAGAAGGATACAAGCAAATCAAGGCCAACCTCGCCTTGTACGAAAAACCAGAGTCAGGTGGCGTCTTCACATTGTGCAAGAAGTTTTCTAGTTTCAAAGGCGGGAAGTCACCGTCGATCGCCGTTCTGGACATTGAGTTGTCACTTGAGTCGCAGGATTCTGGCCGTAGCCAAGACCGAATCGATTTGGTGCTATTTCACCAAACGTTGAAGCAACTTCGTTTTTTTGAGGCAAAGACGCTCAACAACAATGAAGTCTGGCCAAGAAACGGCGACGTGAGGGTACGAGGCCAAATTGGGCGTTATTCAGATCAACTAAGGCGGCGACAGCAGGCGTTGCTCGACGGCTATCGTCAGTACATCCGCTTGATGAACACTATGTGTAGTGTCTCGTTACCCGAACCTGCAGCTATTGACACTGAAGTGGACCTTCTACTGTTTGGCTTCACTTCGCAACAGCAGTCAACAGTCGAAACCGTTCTTATCCCTGCATTCCAAAACGACTTCCACTGCTGCTTGATTGGCTCCACAGATCGGGTGACACCTGCGACTCTTGAAAAGTGGTGGAACAACAGGTAGGGCATGATGCCGTCGCAGAACATGAACGTCTTCGAACCCGAGGGGCTCTGGTTGGGAAGCGCAGAATGGGCATCGAGATTGCTCCGTCACCATGCTCGCTCCTTCGCCAGATCGATTCTCCATTCCTCCAGTACAAAGGTTGGAACAACACCGAAACTGGCCTGGCCGACGCTGATGCAAGTCGAGGATTTCTATACGATCTGCTCGGGTGTGTGACGCTTTCTTCTCTTCTTCGACATGACTACGGTCTCCTTGCCAAGTCAGGGTTGGAAACCTTCATGCCGGATGGAACAGGAAATCAACAGCAGGCCAATCGCAACTGGTGCGAAAGACCGGACGGAACTTCTAGGATTCAGAATCGTCAGCATCAAGTTTGGCAAACATCGCATGCGGTTGACCAGGCGGATACTCGTTCCAGAACCCTTCGATTTCGGCATTCGTTTCATCGTCGCCGACCAATCGCCGGAACATACAACGAGACGGGTCGTTCAAGATCGATGCGGGGACAATGAACTCGCGATACGGCTTACCCTGTTCCACGATCTCGCGTTCGTAAAACAACTCCTCAGCAGTTGATTCAAGTCGCACTTCAAACACGACGTCCCCTTTCGCCCCTTCATTCACATCTACGGGATAGTTAGACAGGAAAACGCCGGGCGGCCAGTTGCCGCAAACATTGTCTCGAAATCCGTGTTGTTCGATTAACGCGGCAGACAGTTTATTGGTTGCATGAAACAGGCGGATACTCGCCATAAGCGTCTCTCTCCCTTTCTTTTCAAAGCTTCAAAAGATGCGTCGAATTGAACAGCTAAGCAACGTTGAGTCGCTTCCCTGCTGCTGGGACCTTTGAAAAAGCCTGGCAAATCCTGCTTATCTCGACGTTGATCACATAAAGGTCTCGCATGGAGTCCTCACGGTTTAAGTCCGTTGACTTCGGGACGAAGAGGAACGCAAGTACGCTTCGCCGTCTTGGGAAGGTTGGGATGGCTACAGGTGGCTATCGCATTTGAATCGAGTCGGCAATAACTTCTTCTCGCTTTCGATTGCAGCCGCAGTGCGCAAGATAGGTCACGTTCTTTGGGTGTCGTTGCATTTTCCGCCGTAGCCGAACTCCACATTGTGTCTCGTGGACGGGTAGTCTGGAGGCGACGGATGACTTCCACTCCCACGTGGAAGTGAATCGCTAAAGTGACAAGCGATCAAGGGCGACTCCGGGCGGCGAGCCCAAACCTGTTCGCACGTGCCGACGGCGTCAGGTCGGTGTCTCGGTTACGTTAACTTGGGTTGGCCCCACGTTGACCTGCCGTGCATTCGTGACGATTACCTTTGGAGTATAGCGGCGGAGATCGCGGAGTTGGCGGAGTGCTCGCATGTAAATGCGGTTGAAGCGATCCACGAGGTTCGCCGCTTGATCGATCGCGGCGGCCATCGGCAAGCGCGGCGTTTTGTACCCGGACGGTTCCTCTTCGTCGTTTTCGAGGGCGTCGAGCAACATCATCCGGTGGTGCCAGTGCTCTTCCGTCGCGAGAGCCCGGGCCATCGTGTCGATCAACAGCCGCTCTTGGCCCGTCGTCGGTCGCCAATCGCACATCAGCTCGTCGCGGATCGCTGGGAAGCGGGCGCGGGTTATACAGTTGGCGTCCCCCGTCTCGACGACTCGGTCCGCTCGAATGCCGGTGGCCAGTTCGGTGCGAGCCTCTTCCTTCACGATTTCCCACACGTTGGCGGCGCGGGCCGGGTCGTGATGAGCAACCGCGTCGAGCGAGTCCCAGGAAATCGCGTCCGTCGGGCACGACAGGTGACGCTCGACCGCGTCGGCATCCACCATCTTGGCCGCGTCCGCCGGCGTCAGGCCGTACTGCGTCCGCAATTGAGCCACCAGCCGGCCGTGCGCCCGCGCGAGTTCCTGAGCCAGGGGGATGGCTTCCGACGGGGCAGGCGGTACCGCTGGCGACGGGGCCGGCGATGCGGCTGTGCAAGCAATCCAAGTCGCGCCGCTTGAACAGCTGATTACAACTACTATCGACCGCATAGCTCGCTGGGGTACGTCGCCCCGGCCGAGTTTGCGATCCGCTGTGCTGCTTCCGCTCCGGCTTCGGCTACGCCTCAGCCTGCGCTCCAGCAGCACAGCGGAGATTCCCCAACCCTCACCTTCATAACGGCTGGTACAGAAATTTGAGGCTGGTCACAGCCTCACGCGACCCGACGTCTCGACGGCGATCTTTCCAGCCGGCTCCGCGAATACCGCGCAAGACGCGATTACGGCCTCACAGACGCATCGACGGAGCTGAGCGGGACCGCAGGGCCGTCCGCAAGCGTGAACGAGCGGCAGCACCGCCGGCGTCCCTCTGAAAACGAATCGTGATCCGCCGATCGACGACACCGCGTTCTGACAGGCGCGCGGCGATCATCGCCCAAGTCAAATTCCCTCCTCCTCCTCCACCGGCTCGGAGCGAGTGGCGGCCGGCGTTTCGGAGGGGGTAGGGGGTGGAGAAGGGTTAGGTTTGGTTAGGTTAGGTTTGGTAGCAACTGCTTTAGCAGTCGCTTTAGGAGTTGCTATAGCAACTTCTTTAGCAGGTGCTTTAGAAGCTCCTGTTTGTCGGTGGTTGTCGTCGAAATGGTTCGCAAACGTCGCTCCATGACGCACGAAACTACCACGAGGGTTTCAGGAACTTTGATCGTGCCCGTCACGCATCACGAATCGGTGAACCGGACTCCGGTCAATCCATTCAAAACCCATGCAGCGACCGCATAAGCGTTTCGGGGACGTCCGCTTGATCCATTGACGCGACGACGAGCGCCGACGGCTTCACCGTCATCCGACTTTCTCGGCGACTTCAATCGCCGCGCGCTCGGCGTAAATCTGCGTGGTGTTGGAATCGTCGAGAGTCACGGCCGAATTGTTCGCAGATAGCCTGCGCCGTGAAGTGGACTGCGATTTTGGATTCGTGTCCTAATCGATGCCAAAGCGTTCTCGCAGCGACACGTACGCGCCACGCAGGAAACTGCTTCGTCGCCGCTTGGGCACTAGTGCCAGGCAGTTGGGATAGCGGACGACGAACCAGCGCAGGATGGCGTCGTCGTCTCGTTTCTCAACCAGCGGCAGGAGCTTGTCAACTTCCTCGATCCACGCATTCGGCGAAAGTCCCATCGGCTCAAGATCGTCCAGGTGTCGCGACAGCTCGCGTCCCGGATGCTCGTAGCCAAAATCGCCTCCCGCCGAGGCGGTCCAACAGCATGCCTGGAAGAAGCGAGGAACGCCCCTAAAGAAGGGGACATGGCAAGAATGATCGACGTGCATGGATCGGCTCCTCATAGTAAGGGAGAACGACCGCACCCCGCACTGTGCTGAGTACGCGCATGTTCCCCGAGATATGAGGCGCGCCAGGGCGGCAACGATCGTCGCGACCCACCCCGTCTGCGCCAAAAAGCCGACCAACCACACGGGCCAGCGGCTCCCATGCCTTGCCATACATTCGCGACTGGTAGGAAATATAACTTTTCACACACGGCGGTCAAGAACGACCGCATAACGAAGACGTTGCCGCGAAGAGATCAGCGGAAGCCTTCCGTCCTTTTCGGTGGGCACGAGAACGTGAACGATTCCAAGCCGTACGTCCGCCAACAACGTCGCGACGAATGGCTCGGCCGCTGGAGCGCTGCCCGACTTTGAAGTGGACCCCGGTTTTCGGACCAGCGGCGTCCCGCGTCAATGAAGGTCGTGTCGGCGCGAGATTAGCCGCCTATGCGTTGACGGATCAGAGCCCGCAGGCCGTTGTAGCTAGCACTGGTCCGACCAGCACAATCCGGCACGATTCCACCACAGCTTCGGGAAGACTTGGAATACCCGAGTCAGCACGAATGTCGGCTTGGCAAACTAGAATACCACTGCATCGCCGCGATCACTTGTCCTGGTCGCATTTCAACCTCACGAATGATTTTGTTACGCGGCTTCCCGGAATCGACACGACGTTCGCCCATGTGTATGTTGCGCCTGGCATGATGACATCGGCCTTCAACTGGGGCGTCCATTGCTTTCCATCTTGCTCAAGGAGAACATCTACTACGACACCAGTTATCGGAAATTTGGAATTGTTTGTCACCGTGATGTCATCGTTAAAAAACCCATAGACGATATTCCATTCCGCCTTTACCTTTATGGCTTCTGCAAACCCTTTTACTTGCTTGCGTCGGAGATTTTCTAGGTCGGGGTCGCGTTTGATGGGAGGTATATCCCAGACCCCTTGGTTAATTGCTCCATTGAGAAACTTAAGTGCTTCGTCCGTTCGGTCTAAGCGACTCATAATACAAGCATAAAGGTAGAGGAAGCTAGCCTCGTTCTTTTGCAGCTCAAACACCTTATTTGCTTGTTCAAAGGCTGCATTGACCTGACCGTCACACAAGAGGGCTGTTGACCTAGCCTCCCCAAGTGCACCAGTGGGCACCGTTCGGCTATTCTGAGAAAGCCAATCGATACAACTTAGCGCAAACTCACTGGTTTTCGTGGATCCATACGGCTTAATGCCCGCCATGGCCTCAGCCGAACGAGCACTCAACGCTAAGTAAGACGCGAGTGCGACACAGCCCTCGCGATATTCGTCGAAGATTTGTCCCTCCGGAACAAGCGACGCGGCGACTACGCAGTCTTGTGCGTGGCGTTGAACCGCAGTTGGGTTATCCTTGTCTACAACTGAAGCAATAACATTCCGCGCAAGACGTACAAAGGGATCTCGCGGGCGTTTCTTAACTTCCTCGTCGAGGAACCGCAGATGGGCCGGTTTGTCGTTAAGCGAGATAACTTTCTGTAAAGCGGCGTTCGTCTGTTCAGAGTCCACAATGCCCGCCTCGGCCTTCCCCCATCCGTTTTCCTTGGTCAACTTTCGCGCTGCCGCCTTTGCATTCTCCAGCGATGTCGCGATGCGATCTTTAATGTTCCTGGCAGCAATTTCGACCGCCTGCTTCTCGGCTGCATCGCGTTTCTCGGCCTTCTGCCACGAATCAACCAAGTATTCAATCCCGCCGACGAGAAGCGCCCCGACTGCCGACTCGCCGTGGCTGAAGTCACCTTGTCGCATCGCTCCGTAAGTTCCAGCGCCGCTCGCCCCCCCCTTGAAGCCAGCGTTAAACTCATCCTTCATGGCCTGTTCTGCTGCTGCTTTCTTGATCTGTCCGATGTTAGCAAGGAAACGCGTGTACGCATCCAAAGTCTGAATGTACTCATTGAAACATGCCTCAAGTTCAGCACCAAGCTTCTCGCGTCTGCAGTGCTCCCGCCAACGAATAGCAGTTGACCGACTTTCGGAAGCGGCTGCGACGAATGTACTCTCGTCACTTGCGTCGGCCGGCCAATTATCGTACAGATCTTTGAGGAGATACGTTAAAAAAAGTCGTTGGTCAACGTTTCTATCTGGTTTAATCCGAATTTCCGCCCCGAGCGCCAAACATGGCATCGCTTCAAAGGAAAGCACAATTACCAGTAAAAATCGGGCAGCAATGAATAGGCGAGTTTTCACCACGGAAGTACGGAACATGGCAACCTCCCTTAACTTTCCAAAGCCAGTGCTTCAAACCATCTTATTAGTAGGTTAAGCCAGTCACTTCCGACATGCAACAAGGATCGGCAATCTGCTGCAGCAAGAGTGTCAATGTCCAGGCTCGCCAACCTCTGCCGCTTACGACGATCGCAGATCGACGTTCATCTGATTTCCACCCACATTCACCTGGCTGGCGTTCTTCACGACGACTTGAGGGGTGTATCGGCGGAGGTCGCGGAGTTGACGGAGCGCTCGCATGTAGATGCGGTTGAAGCGATCCATGAGGTTCGCCGCTTGATCGATCGCGGCGGCCATCGGCAGGCGCGGCGCTTTGTACCCGGACGGTTCCTCTTCGTCGTTTTCGAGGGCGTCGAGCAACATCATCCGGTGGTGCCAGTGCTCTTCCGTCGTGAGAGCCCGGGCCATCGTGTCGATCAACAGCCGCTCTTGTCCCGTCGTCGGTCGCCAATCGCGCATCAGCTCGTCGCGGATCGCCAGGAAGCGGGCGCGGGTCATACAGTTGGCATCCCCCGTCTCGACGACTCGGGCCGCGCGGTGGCCGGTGGCGAGTTCCTCGCCGGCCTCGGCCTTGATCCCCTCCCACACTTCCACCGCGCGGGCCGGGTCGTGACGAGCGACCGCGTCGAGCGCGTTCCAGGAAATCGCCTCCGTCGGGCACGAAAGGTGACGCTCAACCGCGTCGGCGTTCACCATCCCTTCCGCCTTCTTGGCCGCGTCCGCCGGCGTCAGTCCGTACTGCGACTGAAATTGAGCCACGAGCCGGCCGTGCGCCCGCGCGAGTTCCTGGGCCAAGGGAACGGCTTCCGACGGGGCCGGCGGTGGCGCTGGCGACGGGGCAGGCGACAGGGTTTGAGGAGCGTCGTCGATGTTCGCGAGTTGGTTCATGGGATGTCTCCAGCGGAAAGGGTGTCGATCAAAGCGTTGGCCGCTTGCCGGCTCGACCGCAGGTCCCGCACGTACGCGAGCCGCTCGTCACAGGCCGCTCGGACGGCATCGAGTTGCGACCGGGGGACGTACGCCTTGCGGAGCCGTCCCGCCTCGCGCCAGAAGCGGTAGAAGTACGGGCCGTGCAGCCGGCCGGCGGCGCAGCGGCAGCCGGGGCGGTTGCAGCGCACGAATTGTTCGTGGAGCGTGCCGGCTTCCATCTTGGGTAACGTCTGCAGAGTTTCCATGGGCCATACGTCCTCTCGCGAACCCGTGCAAAGCGCCCGGAAACCTCCCGGCACTTCGGGGATCGCAACATCTTTTTGGTGCTCGATCAGGTCCGCTCGGGGCGATTTATCCCCCGTTTATCCCCAACCAAACGCAAAATGTACGTTTTTCCCTGGAAAAACAGGGTGGTTTCGAGTCCCTCCTCCGCTACTTCTTCTTGGGGCTGCGCCCCAGTTATGCCGGTGGACTGTCGTGGATCGCTCCGTCGATCCAACGTCGGTCCCTTCTGGTCTGCTCTGGCCTGGGGGCGGAAGGAAGTAGAGGCGTTGGACCGCGGAGCGGTCCACGACAATCGCTCACGCACATCAGAACGCGTGAAAATTGGGCTTGATCTCAAGCGACGCCGCTGCGCATGATCCGCGCAGGGATCAGAAAGCCAGGAGGGCCCGCGATGAATCTGCTGTACACCGGTCGGAAAGTGATCGATCGTTGGCGTCGTCGGCAGCTTCAGCGGCGGATGGCCGATCTTCGGTGCTCATATCCCGAGTCGGCGGCCTCCATCGACTCGCTGCAGAACCACCCCGAGTTCGACTCGCTGCGCCACCGTATTCGCAGCGCCGGAACCGCCTGCTTGACGCACTTCGGCAACGGATACACGCATCAGGGCGGCTACCATCTGCAACAAAACCCCGATGAATTCGCGGCGCTGATCTTGTTGCTGCGGTCCCGCGCCCCGATCGCTCAGTATCTGGAGATCGGTTCCGCCAGCGGCGGCGCCTGCCTGATGCTCTACCAAACCGTCGACATCCGTCATGTCGTCAGCCTCGACGACGGCCGACACCCCGACGCCGGTTTGCAATCGCGCCACTTCGCGCAAATCCCCGACTGCCAACGCTTCCTGGGCGATAGCCACGGCCCCGAAGCGCGACGCTTCTTGATGACGCAGGTGCGCCCGCCGCTGGACGTCGCCTTCATCGACGGCGACCACAGTTACGACGGCGTCACTCAAGACATTCAGTTGGTGCTCCCCTGCTGCCGTCGCGGAACGCTGCTCATCTTGCACGATACGGTCGCCTGCGAAGGCGTGGCCCAGGCCTGGTGCGAGCTGCTGCAGAGCCGCCGGGCGATTGCCTGCGCCGAGTTCCTCGGCGCGGAAAAACCGCTGGGCATCGGCGTTGCGGAAGTCCGCTAACGGGCCGTCGGCCCACCCCGCGGCCGTTCCTGCGCCTGGTTCAAAGCGGCCGAGCAGCTCAAGAGTCAAGGCGCCCCGCGGAAAACGCCGATGAAAGCCGAGCGCAGCCCGGCGCACCGTGCGGAGCACGAAACGATTTCATGGACGAAATTCATGGACGAATTGCCGACACATACTGAAACGGATAGCGTCGCCGAAGGGGCTGCCTGGTGTAGCGTCGGCCGGGCGTCATGCCGCGTAACCGAACTGCAGACCTCGCGTAGGGCGTCCGCCGTCACTCTCAACCCTCTCGAGCGGGCGAGGCAAATCGTCGAGCCGACGCCAAGTTCGCTTATCGTGAACCTTCGAGAGCTGGCGGAACGTCCTCTGGACGACTAGTCGAGAGCGGCGCGTCGGTCTGGGCAGCGGGAGGAGTGCGATCCGGCTTCGTGCTGTTCCCTGCGTCCACCTTCGCGGACGATATGTAGTGCACCTTCACGTATTCCACGATCGTCCCTGCGACAATGGGTCCGACGAAAGGAACGACGATGAGCGATGCAAAGGCGCCCACCAGGAGATTTCGTACGACGCGCGAGCGGTGGAAGTCGGTCTCCTTAAGAACGGCTTGCCGACGAGCCTCGATCCGATCCTGAAACACGCCGCGACGGTCCATGGTCGGGTTCACGAGAAAGGCGAAACCGTCCTCCAGAAGCTGGAGTTGCAGATCGCCCAAATCGTCTCGCGTCGTGACGAGCACATACGACACCGGCAGGATCGTCAATGTCGGAAAGAAGCGGCGAGTGCGGCCATAACCGGCAATTTGCCGCGCCACCTTCGGCCCCCAATACAGCCAACTCGCATCATCAAAGACGACGAGTTTTGAGAGCGCCTGCTCGTAGACGCGATCGGCGTTGACCCCCGTCACCGCTCGCATGCGATCCAAGAACGATACCGAGTAGAACGCCTCAATGCGACTCGACACCTTCCGCAAGCGTTTTTGGACGTTCGAGTGCCGACGTGGTTCGATCAGAAAATGCTGGAGGGAAGAAAATCGCAATCCGCTGAATTCGCGGATCCATTCGAAAGTCTCCAGCGACCCAATCACCAAGATATCAAGCGGCTCGACCGGCCTATTCATGACTCATGCGCATCGTCCGCTGGACTCGAAGCGGCTAACAACTCGCGCAGGTTGAAGGTGACGTTGGAACCTCGCGGGGCGGCAGGGGTCGATTCTCGCTGATCAAAGGGCGTGCGCACATGCCGAACGCCAGGCGTGGCAAGTTGGCTCGTGCGGCACGACGCCATGCCGACTGCGCCCCAAGAGTTCGACTCGCCATGATCGGATTCAGGCAACATCAGCTGCTCCCAGCTATTTTTCCCGAGGGAATGCTCCGTAAAGCGGCGTATTCTAAGCTCAATGACGCAATCCTGGCAAGATGCATCGCACGCCAAAGGAGGGGAATTGCAGGGTCCTGGTTGCTGAGCCATTCGGTTCACGGCAGGGATAAATGGCCGCCGATCTCTCCGACTACTTGACCCCACACATCAGAGTCGACAGACTCCCTCCCTTTGGGTTAGTTCATCGAGTCTGGCATCTCTGAGTTGCGCTTCATGACTATTGGCCTTGAACTGGTGTTCTCACGCGACCTCACTTGCAAGTTTTTGGGGGCGGCGAGCGGGGGCAATAATCTCGACAAACTTCGCTTGGGATGGCAAGTTGCCGGTCAATTCGATTTCCTGCAGGCGAGGCCCATCTCGAGCTTGCAAGACCTCGCTCAACGAGAACAAGTGCGTGGGAAACACGTCGGCATCGGCGCACACGCGGGACTCGTCGTCCTGCCCGATTGGGACGCCAAGTCGACGGATTGGGAGCATTTCGCTTCGTTCGGCGAGCTCGTGCAGGCGGGCAAGGGGCATTCGGAGAAAGCCAAGTCGGCGCCCTTGTTGGCTGGCGCTCGTCTTTCTCTCTCGCCAGTGGCCTATGAGTTGGCGAAGAGCTATACGGCGGTCATCGACAGCATTAAGGCGGTCGAAGCGATCGTACGTCGCCTCCCCGGCTTCGAGGCGTTGGGGGAAGAACGAATCCAAGTTCTGCGTTCCCTGGGCAGTCCAGAAATTGTCGTGCTTGCGTTGCCCGAGAACCACTCACAACTGCAATTGGTTGATTTCATCTTTCAGGAACTTCGCCAGACGTCGCTGGAGGAACTTGCCGAAGCCATCGTGCAACTCAACGGGCGCAAAGACTACCCCTTTCAACACCGTCGTCCTCTTCCGGGGCATGCCTTGGCTTCCTTGGACGAGTTCTTAGCGTTCCGAGTGGACGACGAACTGAAATTGCACTGGACGAGCCCGGCAGATTCCCGGCTGCGTTTGGACTTTCACTTGCGAACCGACGTCGGGCATGAGTATTGGTTCAAGCGTTCCCCCAAAGAGAACGTGGACGCAGCTTGTCCCACCTTGGAGTTCGCGGAACGGCCTACTCGACACTATTGGGGCCGACATCCGTTACGCGCTCCTCTTGCGTCGTTGGATCAATGGGTCGCCAATTGGCGATTGCTGGTGTCGGGAACGAACGAGCGACAAGCGAATTTTGTGAACTGCGAGACGACCATTTCGTTCGCGGACGACCAGGATCGATCGCCTGCTCCTGGAATCGAAACGCATGCTCGGCACCCTGCCTGGGAACTAGACGCGGTATGCGTCCCCGACCCGATCTCCGCCTCCGAATCCGGATCGCCAAAGGACGAGCGGAAAATCGCTCCGATTTGGCTGGAGGTCGAGGAGATCTGTCGACAGCTCGACCTTTGGTCGCACGAATTCCTGTCCACGTCGCAACGCGATGAATTCCTGAACACGGTCCATACATTTCGCGCTTGCTTCCTACATCAAGAGCTGTCTTCCGCGGCGCGCGATCTCATTCCCTTTTTCCGGCAACTCAGTCTCGCCTGTCACGCAGATCGCCGCCAAGACTGGCGCACGTACCGGCAGTCTGTGGATATCGAAAAATTTTCGCTGGAAGTCTCGACGCTTGTGAGCCATCTCTATCGGGCGGTCCGCAATCGCCTGGAACATCGCTCCAACGCGTCGGATCCCACCAACCCTCATACGCTGGAGCACGGCGCCTGTAAGCTCGTCAACGCCTATTCGGCCATCTATTGGTTTGTGAGCGAGTTATTCGCGAGACGAACGAGCTTGATCGATGAACGCGACGCCCAGTCTTCGGACTACTGTCATGCCGGCAATCTGGCCGTCGCCGTCGCTTCCGGTAGTCAAGGGCAGATCGCCTGTCGCGAGGTCTTTCGGGGATTTCGGATTCACTACGAGCGAAAAGTCATCAAGAGGCGCCTTTCCGAGCAGTCTGGCGAGAATGCTTGGAACGCCCGCCTGTTGCTGTTGGAAGTTTCCGGCAACTCTCTGTTCCAACCCGATATGTGCCTCGTACACTGCGCGCACGAAGTGGCCGAGTTCTCGGACTGGCTCGTCTCTGATCGCGCTCGCGTATTGCGTGAACGACTGTGTGAATGGATCAGCTGCTACTACGTCGCGATCCTCATCAAACTGATCGATTTGCGAGAGAATCTCTCGCAAAAGGCGAGCGATCAAAGCCAACCAGGACTCTTGGGGCGGCTGGAAGATTACCTCGGCGACAACCTGTGGTCGATGCTGTGGAAATCGGACGAGGAACAGCAGTTGATCCTGAGTTTGGGGCCGGTTGAGTTTTGCGAACAGATGGGCATCCGGATTCGCAAGCAACTCGTGCAACTCGCGAACTGGAACAGCCAGTCGCCCAACTCGCACTTGCCGATGCTTGCGTCTAACTTGATCGCCTGTTTGACCAGCGATGAGACGTTTACCGAGATGGCGCGAGACCTGCGAGACTTGGTCCGGGAGCTCTCCGCGGACATCGGCATGTGGGCGTTTCTCGACCACCTCCGATCACGCGGATATCAGGAGTCAAGAACGGCCCTGGAGCGTCTTCGGGACGTCCACCATACGTTCTCGAAAATCATCGAAAGCCACCTGGAGCGTTGTCGAGGGCAAGTCTCCCAGGACGAAGCGCAATTGTTCCTGCTCCGCTGGAGCCTGCAGGCGGCCGCGGTTTGCGGCGACGTCGACTGGCGCGCCGACCTCAGTGCATGGGATCAGTCTCATGGTGGAATCGCCGACCGACTCGCGCGTTTGGGATGCGGTTGGAGTCTCCCCCAAGGCCTTCAAGAACTGTCGACCCTGTTTCCACTCGTCCTCCCGCCGAAGCAGGGGGACGATCGGCAGTGTCTAACGCGAAAACTGCAAAGCGTGGCCAAGAACGACGATGCCCTGATCTGTTACTTGACGCCGCCTCCGCAATTAGTCAATCTCGCGCGTCAATCTTTTTTGTTTCCATTTCCCACTCGGAAAGAAGCGGCGATCGGCGAAGCGGAAAAAAAACTGTGGAACAAGTTTTTGGCCACCTGGGCATGTCGCGTGGAGAGCGGCGGGGCGCTCACAGATCTCCCTCGGAGGCAGATTGAACTCCTGTTCCACATGTGGGCCAAGTCCACTCGCTTGCGCTATGTTCGCGCATTCCGAAATCGCGATCCGGTCCCGGTGAATTCGGATTCTCGTGCGTCATCGTGATCGCTCGCCAGGGCGTCGTTGCGGAGCGACGCCGAACGCAACGTCGGAGCCAACTTGGAGGCGACTCATGCATGCCAATGACGCGCGGCGTTTGCTGGAACTGCTGGCGCTCGGGATCGACCCGACCACCGAACAGCCCCTGCCGTCCGACCATCTCTTGCACTCGCCGCCCTTGATTCGCGCCCTGTTCCTCGGCGCCGCAGCGCTGGCGCGCAAATCTTGGCAGGCCGACGCAGCCGCCGAACCTGCGCCCCAGGCCGGTCGAACTTGGTCGACCGACGACGATGCGCGACTCATCGCTCAATTCGAGGCCGGAACGCAGATCGCAAACCTCGCCGAACAACTCGGAAGAACCCAGCGGGCCATCGCCGCTCGCTTGGTGCGGCTGGGGAAGATTCAGGACCGCAGGGAGGTGCTTCGCGACGACGCGTGAATGGGGAGCACGGGATGCGATGAGTTTCTTTGGGGGGCGTTAGGGGGCGGGGAGGGAGAGGGTGGAGAGATGAAAACTCTGGTGGATTGGGAGTGATTGGCGACTCGGACCCTGTTTGGCGCCTCGGCCCCACTGTCGTTTGTGGCGCAACGACACGCGCGGATGGTGCTCCCTTCTCCCCGCCGCGGGGAGAAGGGCGGGGATGAGGGGGCGGCGCAACAACCGTGCGCGGACTCACTCTCAGGTTTTTACTACTCCAGGGTGAGCGGCAGAGGTGGGAGGGTCACAGGCTGGAAGCCTGTGCTACGGCCTGTGCTACGGCTTGTGCTTGAGCGGAATGTCGTAGTAGGCGGCGCCGGCCTGTTGGCGGCGGCCGTCGACGTGGAGGGTGAGGATGCGGATTTGGGCGAGCGAGGCGTGCTGCTTGGGGATTTGAACTTCGGCGTGCGCGTGGCCTTCAGGGGTGGTGCGAAAGTTCAGGGGGGCTTTGACCAAGTACGCACGGCCGCCGTCCGATTTGGGCTTGGTGAACGCCACGACGGTCGCCGAGTTGATCGGCGCTAAACGGCCGGCGCTCGTCAATTTGAACGTCACCGTCACCAGTTCGCCGTTCGGTTCGCTCACCTCCACCGTGTACTTCAGTCCCCAATCATCGCTCGACGGGCCCAGCGGAAAATAGACCGCCCACCCGCGACTGGGCGACAACAACACGATCGCCGCCGCCAACACGCACCACAGCCAAGTCGATTTGCGCGGGTTCATCTTCGACTCTCCCCCTCTACCAAACGCGGGATTGCTCGCCAGCAACGCACTTCGGTTCTTTTCGGACGCCGAACGCCGCCAAGTTGATCTTTCGTGGGCGGCGGCGGAGTAGAATCGCCAGCCTTTCAGTTCCCCTTTTGGAGATGCCTACGATGCGACGAGCGCTAGCTTGGATGGGGTGTGCGGTCCTTGGACTGCTGGTGATGGGGGACGTTCGAGCTGACTCGCCGACGCCCAACATCCTGGTGATCGTCGGCGACGACCTGGGGTACGCCGACGTCGGCTTTCACGGCTGCCGCGACATCCCCACTCCGCACCTCGACGCACTCGCCGCCGCCGGCGTCCGGTTCACCAACGGCTACGTCACCGGCCCCTATTGCTCGCCCACTCGCGCCGGGCTGCTCACCGGCCGTTACCAAACTCGGTTCGGGCACGAGTTCAATCCGAGCGGCGGCAAGCAAGGACTGCCGGTCGATCAAGCGACGCTCGCCGATCGGCTCGCCGCCGCCGGCTACCGCACCGCGCTGATCGGCAAATGGCACCTCGGCAGCAGCCCCGCCATGCATCCCTTGAAGCGCGGCTTCCACGAGTTCTTCGGATTCCTGGAAGGCGCTCACAGCTTTTTCGACGCCCGCGGCATTTTCCGCGGCGAGGCGGCCGTGCCGACGATGGACTACACAACCGACGCATTCGCGCGCGAGGCGACCGAGTTCATCCGCAAGAACCAGGAGCAGCCTTGGTTCTTGTACTTGTCGTTCAACGCCGTGCACACGCCGATGCACGCGACGCCGGAGCGGCTCGGCAAGTTCGCGCATTTGGAAGATCCCCAACGACGCACCTATGCCGCGATGATGAGCGCCATGGACGATGCGATTGGCCAAGTGCGCGCCGCCGTCTCGCAGTCGGGACAAACGGAACGGACGCTGATCGCGTTCTTCAGCGACAACGGCGGACCCACGATGGCGGGCACGACCGTCAACGGCTCGAAGAACGATCCTTTCCGCGGCAGCAAGCGCACGACGCTCGAAGGCGGCATCCGCGTCCCGTTCGTCCTCGCTTGGCCCGGTCGCATTCGTTCGGGCGTGTACGACCAACCGGTCATCCAACTCGACGTCCATGCCACGGCGCTCGCCGCCGCGCGCGTCGAACCGCGCCCCGACTGGCAGCTCGACGGCGTCGACCTGTTGCCGTACTTGGCCGGCGAGAAGGCGGAACCGCCGCATGCGGCGCTGTACTGGCGATTCGGCGAACAGATGGCGATTCGCGAAGGCCAATGGAAACTCGTGCGATACGACCAAGCGGCCGACGCACCGACCGGGAAAGGAACCAGCTCCGTGAAGCTGTTCAATCTGGCGCAAGATCGGCGCGAAGAACGCGATTTGGCGGCGTCGGAGCCGGACCGTGTGCGGCAATTGCAGGCGCAGTGGGACGCGTGGGACAAAGCGAACTCGCCGCCGCTTTGGGGCGGCGGCGCCGGGACGGGCGCGGGAGCCGGGAAGAAGAAAGCCAAGTCCGTCAACAAGCAGGCCGACAAGTAGGTCGGCCGTATCGCAGCGCGGCACTGGCTGCGCACGAGGGAAGCAAGCGCCGCGGGACTTCCACCGGCGGCCAGTTGCTGGAAGCGATTGCAGCGTCACGAGTTGCTGACGACCGGATGCGTCCGAACGCCGGTCGCGGCACGTGAGTTGCTTCAGGTTGGCAGGGTGGGCCGACGGGCGGAGGCTCGGTCAACGTCGTCGCTTTCGCGACGCGCCCCAATCAAGGAGGCTCGAGACGGTATGAAACACGGTTACTTGATCGACATGGATGGAGTGCTCTATCGCGGCTCGCAACTCATCCCCGGCGCCGCGCACTTCGTCCAGCAGTTGCTGGCTCGCGATATTCCCTTTCGCTTTCTCACCAACAACAGCCAACGCACTCGGCGCGACGTCGTCACCAAGCTGTCACGCATGGGCATCGGCGTCGAGGAAGAGCACGTGTTTACGTGCGCCATGGCGACCGCGCGCTACTTGGCTCAACAAAAGCCGGGCGGCACGGCGTTCGTCATCGGAGAAGGGGGACTTCTAACCGCGCTGCACCAAAACGGTTTCGCCGTGGTCGACCACGATCCGGACTACGTGGTGGTGGGGGAGGGACGAACGTTCAATTTGGAGCTGGTCGAGCAGGCGGTGCGGATGATCTTGGGAGGCGCGAAGTTGATTGCGACGAACCTGGACCCGAATTGCCCCACCGCGAACGGCTTGCGACCGGGCTGCGGCGCGATGGTCGCCATGCTTGAGACGGCTACGGGCGTGAAGGCGTTCAGCGTCGGCAAGCCCAGCCCGCTGATGATGCGGGCGGCTCGCAAAGAACTGGGGCTGGCCACCGAAGAGACGATCATGATCGGCGACACGATGGAGACCGACATTCTGGGCGGCGTGCAGCTGGGCTTCCACACCGTGTTGGTCTTGAGCGGCGGTACGCGGCGCGAGGATCTCGCGCGGTACGCGTACCGGCCGGATGTGATCGTCGAGTCGCTGGCGGAATACGCCGAGCAACTGGAGCAGACGCACTGGAGCCCAACGCTCGAGAATCGCGAAGTCGAGGTTGCTCGCAGCGTGGCCGTCTGACGTTAGACGTCGAATTCCTCGACCCAACCTTGGAGGTGCGTCTCCATTTCTTCGAGGACGCCGCGCAGCGCGAGATAAGTGTCGGAGGGGATCTCCTTGCTCATCTTCTTCAGCTTGTCGATGTAATCGTCCATGACGGCGATGGCTTCCTTCGCGTATTTCACGGCGTCTTCATCGGAGTCGGCCTTTTCGAACTTTTTCATGACGCCGGACAAACCGCCGTCGAACGAGTCGTACAGCTTCTTAAGGGCCTTCTTGTCGTCTTTGTCGAGCTCGTCATTGTCGAGCATATTCTTCTTGAGCTTCGACCAGATCTTGTGCAGCTTGGCGTCGTTGGCCAACTGCTTGATCTTTTCGGTGGCCGGCATGTCGTCTTCGTCAATTTGCGTCAGCGACTTGGAAAGGAACTCGCGCATGCCCTTGAGCAATCCGCCGAGGGCGAGGATCGCGCGGGGCGGCAATTCCCGATCCGTTTCCGCGAACTTGTCCTCGTATTCCTTGATGATCGCGATCGCTCGGCTGGCGTGCTTCGTCGCCTTCACGGACGACTTGGCCTTCTCGAACTTTTCCAGTTCGTCGGTCAATCCTTTGTTGAAGTCCTTGTAGAGCTTGGCGAGGGCCAGCTTTTCTTCCTTATTGAGATCGTCGTCGTTGACGATGACGTCCTTTACGCGGCTCCACACCTTGCGGAAGTTGCCGTTTTGGGAAATGGTTTCGAGCGTTTCTTGCAAACTGGGCATCGTGGAATCCTTACGAAGCGAGGATGGGGTCGTGAGGCCGGCGATCACCGCCAAGTTCGCCGCAGAAAATCAACAAAATTCCGCCACATGATTCCTTCGATGTCCTGTTCCGTGTAGCCGCGTTTGCGGAGCAAACCGGGGAGAGTTTGCAGGTCGGCGATCGAGTTGAGGTCCATGGGGGTTTGTTCGGTTCCGTAGCCGCCGTCGAGGTCGGTGCCGATGCCGACATGGTTGGCGTTTCCGGCGATTTGGCAGATGTAGTCGATGTGGTCGCAGATGCGTTCGATCTTCAGCTGGAAGTCGGCCGGCTTGCTGCGCAGATGGACCCAGTCGGGGATCATCATGATCGCGTCGAAGGCCATGCCGAGCACGCCGCCCCGTTCGATGACCGCGCGGATCTGGTCGTCGGCGAACTGGCGGTTCCAGGGCGCCAGCGCGCGCACATTTTGGTGACTGGCCCACAGCGGCCCATCGTACACATCGAGCGCGTCCCAGAAGCATTCGTCGCACAAATGCGTGACGTCAAGGATGATGCCAAGCTGCTGCATTTCGCGCAGCAGGTCCTTGCCGCGCGCCGGCAAGGGGCCGGTCGCGTCGGTGCCGTGCGCGTAGACGCCGGGTCCATAGTGCGCCGGGCCCAACGCTCGCAAACCGTCGGCATAACTGCGTTCCAGATGCTTCAGCGTCACGATCGAGTCGGCGCCTTCGAGGCTCAGGATGTACCCGATCGGCGGCTTAGCCGGCGTCTGCCGCGACTGCTTGATATACGGCGTTCCATCATCGACGTCGGGCAGGCTGAGCCATTGCGAAAGGTGGGCTTCGAGCTGCGATTTGTCGCGAATTTGCACCATCTCGCCCTGCAATTCCATCTCGCGGTACCAAGCGAGCTGCCCTTGGGTTTGCGCCCAGGCTTGCTCCGGGGAGCTCCAGCCTTGCAGGCGATGGAAGTAGGGCGAGTAGCGTCCGATTTGGGTCGCGACGCACAGGCCCACTCGCCCTTTACGCATTTCCGGGAAGCAGACGGTGTTGTTCCCGCGATCGACCTTGTCCTTCATGTAGCATTCCCAACGCCGCAGCCGCTCCTGCGTCCAGCGCTGGTCGCGATTCCATTCAAGCGCGTTCATGCTCAGGTCAAGATGCACATCGAAGATCAAGCGCGCGTCGCTCATGGCGGTTCCTTCATGATGTCGGACAGGTGCAGGCGGACAGGTGCAGGCGGGCCAAGGGGAGGCGGGCGATCGAAGCGGGCGGGTCCCCGGTGTTCGACGGCGATCGGGAAAGCTACAAGTTAACGCGCGACGCGGATGACGACTACCAAGGGAGAACCGGAACATGAACTCGATTGCTGCAGGCCGCTTTCTCGCGGCCCTTTTGATCGGACTGACCGTCGGGGCGGGCGCGAATTGCGCCGGCGCGGAAGACAAGACCGTCGAGCCGCTGCGCGTCGGGCTCGCCGACGTCGACATCACGCCGCCGCAAGGTTATCCGATGGCCGGCTATTACCACGAGCGGCTGGCGACGGGGCAGCGTGATCCCTTGAAGGCCAAAGCGGTCGTCTTTCGCAGCTCGTCGACGTCTGCAGCCTGGGTGGCGTGCGACCTGATCGGCGTCGCGCGCGACTTGTGTTTGGCCGTGCGCAGCGAGGCGTCGAAGCGGACGGGGATTCCGGCCGAGCAGATCGTGATCACCGGGACGCACACGCATACCGCCCCGGATTACATCCGCGAACTGTACGACCATGTGGGCGGTCGACCCGCTTTGCCGAATCGTCCCGCCTACGCCCCGACGCTCATCCAACGCCTGGTCGACGTCATCGTCGCCGCGCATGAAAAGGCGGCCCCCGCGGCGCTCGAGTCGGGCAGCGCGACGCAGGCGACCCCTGTTTCGTTCAACCGCCGCTTCTTGATGCAGGATGGAAGCGTGAAAACGTGGCAGCGGCTGGATTCGCCCGGCGTGCTGCGCGCCGCCGGCCCGATCGATCCTCAAATCGGGCTCGTCGCCGTCCGGTCGCTCGACCGCCGTCAAACGCTGGGCGTCTTGAGCAACTTTGCGCTGCATCTGGACACCGTGGGCGGGCAGATGTGGAGCGGCGATTATCCGCATGTGATCGAGCGCGGGCTGCGACAGAAGTACGGCGAGTCGCTGGTGAGCGTCTTTGGAACCGGAACGTGCGGCGACATCAACCACTCCGATCCGGTCGCGAAAGAACGACTGAAAACAGAGGCGATCGGCGAGTCGCTGACGGCCACGATCCTGCCAGCCCTTGAGCAGCTCGCCCCGATCGCCGCCCCCGCCCTGGCGGTGCGTTCGAGCGTCGTGAAGCTGCCGTTGCAGGACGCGACGCCTGCGCAGTTGGCACGCGCGACGGAGCTGTTGCCGGCGGCGGCCGCGGGACAGAAGGTCGATTTCTTCGATCAAGTGAGCGCCTACAAGGCGGTCGTGATCGACCACTTTCGGCGCCAGCCGGCGACGGTCAAGTCGACCGACTACATCGGCTGGGGCCTGTCGAACGCCTTGGGCGGCGTCGGCCTGGAACTGCCGGTGGAGGTGACGACGATCGCACTGGGAGGCGATACGGCGATGGTGTACCTGCCGGGTGAAGTGTTCGTCGAACTGGGGCTGGCGATCAAACAAGCCTCGCCCTTCCGCACGACGCTCGTCGTGGAGCTGGCCAACTGCGTCGAGACGATCTACGTCCCCACCCGCGCCGCGTACGCTCAAGGAAGCTACGAAGTCACTAACTCAACGGTCCAACCGGGCTCGGGAGAGATGTTGGTCGAGGAAGCAGTGCGGCAGCTGCGGAGTGCGCGGGAGTGAGGGGGGGGCGTGCAGTGCGCGGCGTCTCCGGTTGATGTTGCGGCATCGGTCGCATAGGGCGCAGTGCGCTGCGCGTTCGCGGGGCCCCCGACGCGAGGTCGGGGGAGAGAAAGCACAGTCGGGGGAGAGAACGCACAGTCGGGGGAGAGAACGCGCAGTCGGGGGAGAGAACGCGCGGTCGGGGGAGAGGCTGTGCTGCGGGCGAATTGAGATTGCCGGGGGGGCGTGGGTTGGGGTAGAGTTTGGGCGGCGCGGGGTATTTGCAAGGAGTGCAAATCATGAAGTTGTTGGAGAAGGTGGCGGCCAAATTTCGACGGCATGTCCTTGGCCGACGTCCGCCGTTGAGCCCGTGGGCGGCGATGGGGCGGGAGTACGACGAGCAGACGATCGAGGTGTTTCGCCGCGTACTCCGCCGCGATTCGAATTGCCTCGACATCGGCGCTCATCGCGGCTGCATCCTCAAACATTTGCTCCGCTTTGCGCCTCGCGGCCAACATCACGCCTTCGAACCCATTCCGCCGTTGGCCAAACTGCTGCGTCGCAAGTATCCGCGCGCGGTCGTCCATGAAGTGGCCTTGGCCGACGCGCCGGGCCGAGCATCGTTCTGCTACGTCGAAAATGCGCCGGCGTGGAGCGGCCTGCGACCGCGGATGTATGACGTCGAGACGCCGCAAATCAAGCCGCTCGACGTCGAAGTCGCCCGCGCCGACGACCTCCTGCCGCCGGACATGCGCGTGTCGCTGGTGAAGCTGGACATCGAAGGCGGCGAGTACCACGCTCTGCTGGGCGCGAGTCGTACGCTCCAGCGCGACCGACCGTACATCGTGTTCGAAGCGGGGCACACTTCGACCGGCCTCTACGGCGTGACGCCGGACGATCTGTATTCGCTGATCGTCGACCAATTCCACCTGCAGTTGTCGACCATGTACCGCTGGCTCAAAGGCCGCGCGCCCTACACCCGCGAAGAGTTCCAAGCCAACTGGCAGCAGGGCCCCGATTTCTACTTTTTGGCTTACCCCGGCTGATTAGGGCGACCATCGCAAGAGCGCCTGGGCGAAACGCTGGCCGAGCACCCGTTGGCTGGCGGCCGTGAAGTGGTGCGTATTCACGTTGGGCTGGTCGTCGACGTTGATCCAAGCGGCGCGGGCGACTTTGTCGCCGACAGCCATTTGTGCGCGGCGCACTTTATCCATGGGCGAGTCGCCAGTCGGATCGGGTTGTGGTTGCGCGATGCGCGAGTGAACGCTGCGCGCCAAGACAAACGGCGCTTGCGGCGCGTCGTATCGCCGACGCAGCGCCGCGATCAGCGCGGTCAAGTTCGCTTCGTACCGGTCCGCCAGCGGGCCCTGGATGGCGTCGTCGATCCCCTGATGCCAAACGAACCCGCGCACCGCAAACCGCCGTCCGCTCTGTCGCAGTTCCGATAGCCGCTCATCGACGAAGGCGTGCCACGCGCGTCCCAACGGTTGCCCCTCCCCCCACGGCCACTCCACCACGTCGCGGCGAAAGTTTGCAAAGACCTTGATGATCGCCAGTTCGCGCCAGCCGGCGTCGTACAGCGTACGGGCCAAGCCGACTTCTGGGCCGTGCACCAACTTGTCCTTGAGGCGATGTCCGCGCAACGACTGCCAGGGGACGTAACCGGGCGCGCGAGCGCCGTCGGGGAGCGGCGCCGTGGTGAACCGCGTCGCTTGGTCTGCCTCGGTCTGCACGAATCCCGGCGGCTCGGCCACTTCCGAATCGGCGCCCGCCATGTTGGACTGCCCCGCGAGTAACAGGACGGGAAGCGGCTGCGTCCCCGACTCCTGGTCGGCGGCGGTCGCGGCGTCAACGGTCGAAAGGGCGGCGGCGCACGACGCGCTCAGGCTGATTTGGAGCGCGGTGCGTCGAGTGAAGGGAGCCGACATGGGGGCGGGCCTTGGGGGTTTCGGAATTGCGCGATGTTTTGCAAGTATCGACGGCTGTTTCCATTGCCGCCACGGAAAAACACGATCGTAGAGCGTTATCGTGAATGAAACGAGCGAGTGGTTACCGGGGGCATCCGCCCCGAAGGGCAACGCTGTGAAGCATTTTCCGTCCGCGAAACGGCGGGACATGTTGAGCGTCTGACGTCCTCGCTCGTCCCCGGTCAGATTTGTCTCACGGAGGCACGGAGTCACGGAGATGCAAGAGAGCGAGACTGGACTTTGATCGATGAAGGATCGCGTCATGGGCTCCGCCCACAGCGTGTTTTGGGGCTTTCTCCGTGTCTCCGTGTCTCCGTGAGAAACAAGAAAGAGCGAACCAGGAGGTGCACCGGGGCGGCCGGGGCGCGCGACACGGCGCAGCCGGGGCGCGACGCCCTGGGCTCCCCTGTTGCGGCAGTGCAGCGGTGGTTGCGGCAGTGCGCTGCGCGTTCGCTGGGGCCCCCGACGCAAGGTCGGGGGAGAGGGGGTTAGGGGAGGAAGTGGAGCCAGTCGAGGTTCATGAGGCCGCTGGCTTGGTTGGGGTGCGTGAAGCGTACGAGGACGTCGCGACGACCTTTGGTCGGCGAGATCTCGACCGTCTTCTGGTAGAACTTTTCCCACTGCCCATTCACTTCCACGGGGACGGTCGCCAAGAGCGGGCCGTCGGGCTGGTCGAGCCGCAGTTCAACCGCGCCGCCGGCGCCGGCGGAGGCAAGCGATAATTCGATGCGGGCGACTCGATCCAGCGGAATATCGCGGAAGCGAAGGTAGTGAGCGTGATTGATCGCGCCGATGAATTTGCCGCTGCTGGCGTTGCCGGACGACAGCGTCTGCGGGCCGTGAATCTGGTCCGCCGCCTCGGCCTCCATCCGACGCGGACGCAGCACCAGCGTGGTGGAGCCAGCGAGCGGCGGGATGTCGCCGACGCCGCGGTCCAGGTAGGCGGCTTCCAGTCGATAGTAGCCGGGCTTCTTCACGTCGTCGGGCGAAACCGGGATCTCGCCGACGAACCCATGGAATACGCGCATCAGCCCCGCTGGCTCCAGGCTGTAAACCCACCCCACCATCTCGCGAATCTCGTCGAGCGTGTGGTGCGAGTGGGGAATCATGGGGATCTTGCCCCACACGCCCGTGGAGCCCTTCATGACCCGTTCGACCGACTTTTCGAGCGCGCCTTCCTGGCCGCGATACTTGGCGGCGATCTCCACCAGCGGCGGACCAACTCGCTTTTGGTCGACCGAGTGGCAATTGAAGCAGTCGCTGCGTTTCATGCGGCGGAGGCCGGCCGGCGTCGACTCGTCGGACGCAGCCCCGTCGGCCGCCGGGAGCGGGCCGGTCGCGTAGACGACGTTGACCGACACGCGCGCGACGTCGTTCGAGGTGAGCTCCTCAAGCCCTTTGACGTCCACCTCGTCGAAGTCGTTCGTGCCGTCTTCGGCGTCTTGGACGATGATCTTGAACGGGATGGCGCGATCGGGTTCGAAGAAGTCGCCGACGGCCGGTTCCACAAAGCGGATCGTCGGACGTTCGTTCCCCACGACGACCGGGACGGTGGCCGTGCGTTGTGCGCCGTGCTTGTCCGCGACGACCAGTTCGACCGTATACACGCCCGGCTCAGCGAACGTCACCGTAGGATTCGCTTCGCGCGACAACTCGATCGGCGCCGCGGGCGCCGCCGACGGCGTGGCGGTCGGCGATGAACCTTGCGCCGCCGCGTCGTTGGACGCCGGCCCGCTGGTCGACGCGCGGAAGGCGCGCCAGAGGTAGGTGACTTGATCGTCGGGGTCTTTATCGAATGAACCTTGGCTGGAGAGCTTCACGGCGAGCGGCTGCTTGCCTATGTTGTTCTCCGCGGCGGCGACGGCGACCGGAGCGCGATTGCCGGCGACGTAGTCGACGCGCACCAGTCGCGCGTTGGCGTTCACGCCCCACGTGTCGCCGTACTCGATCAAATACAGCGCGCCATCGACGCCGAATTGCATGTCGATCGGACGGACGAACGGCTGGCCGGGCATGAACGGTTCGATCGCACGCACATTCTGTTGGTCGTCGAGATGCACGACCTTGATCCAGTTGCGCGTCCACTCGTAGATGAACAACGCGCCGTCGTAGTGTTTGGGGAAGCGGACGGCGGAGGGCGATTGTTCGGAGTAGTGGTAGACGGGCCCGGCGCAGGCGGTGCGTCCTCCTTGTCCTAATTCAGGAAACTCGGTCGATGCGCCGTAGGGGTAATAGAGCAGGGCGGGCTGAGCGGGTGGAAGCGTTTTGGCGCCGGTGTTGTTGGGAGAAGCGTTTGCAGGGGCCAAGGGATCGAATTTCGCGCCGACTTGCCCTGAGGCGAAATCGACGTCGGCGTAGGGGCGGTTGTCGGCGATGAAGTACGGCCAGCCGAAGTTGCCTGCTTTCCGAGCTTGGTTGATTTCATCGAACCCGCGCGGGCCGCGGGGCCCATCGCCGCCGGCATCCGGTCCCACCTCGCCCCAGTACACGTAGCCGGTTTGCGAGTCGACCGTCATGCGCCACGGATTGCGACACCCCATGACGTAGATTTCGGGGCGGCCCTGCGAGCCATCTTTGGGGAACAAATTGCCGTCAGGGATTTCGACCTTGCCGTCGGGCAGCGGTCGGATGCGCAGGATCTTGCCGTTGTAGCTGTGGGTGTTGGCGGATGACTTTTGCGCGTCCCACGGCGCACGGTCGGGACGTTCGTCCAGCGGCGCGTAGCCTTGCGAGTCGCCGTGAGGATGCGTGTTGTCGCCGGTGGCGATAAAGAGCTCGCCGCGGGGACCAAAGTGGAGCGAACCGGCGTGATGGCAACATTCCTTGCGTTGTTCTTCGTAGCGCAAGAGAAGTTTTTCGGAGGCGAGGTCGAGTCGCCCGTCGACCAGCGTGAAGCGGCTGACGTGCTGGCCGGGGAAATCGGGGGGCGAGTATTGAAGGTAGACCCACTGGGTTTGGGTGAAGTTGGGGTCGAGCGCTAAACCGATCAGTCCGTTTTCTTGGGCGGTGGTGACTTTCAGTTCACCGACAAGCCGGACGGCCGACTGGCGGTGGTCGTAGATCTTGAGTTTCCCGTCGAGCTCGATGTAGTACACGTCGCCGTTCGGGGCGACGGCCAGTTCCATCGGCTGCTTGAGGGCCGATGCCAGCACGTTGACCTCAAAGCGACTGGGGTCGACGCCAGGCGCGGCAGCCGGGACGGACTCGCCGCCGGCCGGCGGCGGATCGGCAGCCGGGGAAACGACCTGCATGAGGAGCGTCAGGAACAGCGACGCGACGAGCGGGGGGGCGAAACGAGCCATGGCGGGAAGGTCTCAAGGCCGGGAAACGGGACGGGAGCGGCGATTTTAGTCAAATCGCGACAAGATCGCCACTTGCGCGTCGATTCGGCTTGTCATTTGCGACGGGTTTCGGATAGGGTTGAGGCGCGCAAATCGGTGCGGCGACACGGAATGCTCGGTTCTGACAGGAGGTTGGCAGCAATGATTCGAATGTGGCTCATCGGACTCGTAGTCGGCGGTGCGGCGGCGACGTGGATTCCCACGCCCGCGGCAGCTCAATTCTTGCAGCGGATGTCGCCCAATTCGGGGGCGCTCGGAGCGGTCGAAACGCACATCGTCGAACAATCGACGCAAGTGCTGGATGAAGTCATGGTCGACCCAGGGAAGGCTATTCCGGCGTCTATGTTGTCGGACGCTCAGGGGATCGCCATCGTGCCGAGTCTGATCAAGGGCGGCTTCGTGATCGGTGTGAAGCACGGTCGCGGCGTCGTCGTCGTCCGAGACGCGCAAGCGGGCTGGCAGGCGCCGCGATTCGTCAACATTTCGGGGGGCAGCCTCGGTTGGCAAGCCGGCATTCAGCAATCCGACCTGATCCTGGTGTTCAAGACGACTCGCAGCATCGATTCGCTGCTGCGCGGCAAGTTGACGATCGGGGCCGACGCGGCGGCGGCGGCCGGACCGGTCGGACGACAAGCGGCCGCGGCGACCGACATCGGGCTGAAGGCGGAGATCTATTCGTATTCGCGCAGCCGAGGCCTGTTTGCCGGCGTAGCGCTCGACGGTTCCGTGATGGCCATCGACCAGAACGCGACGGCCGCCTACTACGGGACGGCGCCGCTGCCGGCCCCTGGCGCCAGCGTCGCGGCCTTGCCGCCGACGGCGGATAAGCTGCTGCGGCAAGTGAATTTGTATACGGGCGGCAATCGGGGGGCGCAGACGGTCCCCGCGCCGGCGACCGGCGCCGGGCAACCGATGCCGGCGGCGCGACCGACGAGTCCGGAGAGCTTCTTGGTGCCCAGTTCGGGTTTCGCCGAAGACGTGGTCATCGCGCGGCGCGACTTGACGGAAAGCTACAACCGGCTGAACGGACTCATCGACGCTTCGTGGCGCGAATACTTGGCGATCCCCGGATCGGTGCTCGACGGCACCTCCCCCACCGCCGCTCAGGACCTGAAAACGATTCTAGCGCGATACGACCGCGTGGCGAGCGACCGGTCATTTGAGGCGCTGGCGAATCGTCCGGAGTTTGGGGAAACGTATGCTCGACTGCGTCGTTACACGCAGTTGTCCGCCACCGCTCCGAAAGGCGTGATCACGCTGCCTCCCCCCCCAACCGGACGCTAATTGTCGGCACGGTCTGTCTCGTCGACACTCTTACACGTCACATAGTGCGGCTTTCTTAGAAGCCGCTCACGCGCGATGAGGCGGCGAACCGACGACAGAAATTGGCCCGTCGGCGACGGCGGGCGCGGGGGATCGTCGTTGGTGCACAAGGCTCGGCGACGGATCAATGGCGGACGATGCGAGGTAATCTGAAGTAGGTAGGTCAAGATAAGCGGTTGGGAAAGCGAGTTGACGGGCGCGGGTCATGCGAGCGACCGGAACGCGAATTTGGCAGTTCCGAGTCGCTGGGGCGTACGCAGAAAGTCAACTGCGGGCAAGGCTTATCCAGATTTACCATTTCCTTGCATTGGGTCTACCCGCAATTATAATCGCCAACAATTGCCATAAATGCCTTGTCCTGAGTGAAGTTAACGTCGTTTGTCGAGTCACTTAGGCGGCTAGGTTTGACCCGCTGCAGAGGGATGTGGAGCAGGTGCGCAGCGCCTGTTCGCGCGTCCCAAACCACGATATTAAGGGTTGGTGCATGACTTCGCGAAACTCGCGTTCCATTCCCGCGGTTCGCCGAAAATTGAAGCCGGCGCAGAAGAAACCGAGTCTCCGCAAGCTTTTGGAGCAGCGTCCGAAGTCGGTGGAACAGCTGGAAGATCGCCGCATGATGGCGGTCGGTCCCCATTTGGCGGGGATTCAGCCCAACTCGGGCGAGCTGTTGCCGCTCACCAGCCTCTCCGACAACCGCTACGACCTGTCGGACGTCGGCACGATTGGGGTGTTGACGACGTCGCCGCGCGAGCTGCGATTGGCCTTTGACGAGGGCCAGCAGTTCCCGTCGCAAGGTCTTTCTGGCATTCAAATTACACGCGCCGGCAACGACCGTCTCTTGGGAACGACGGACGACGTGACCGTGCTGGCGTCCAACCAAGCCGGCTTCCAGGGCTTCCTGGGAGCGGACGCCTCGCCGAACGAAAACGTGTTGGTGGTGCGGTTCCCAGAGACGCTGCCGGACGACTTGTATCGCGTCGAGATTTTTGGCGCGGATAATCCGTCGAAGAGCATTACGGCGCTGCGGAATGCGTCGAACCAGCCGTTCGTGCCGGCGGCCGACGGGGCGACGAGCCAGAAGATCGACTTCAAGTTGAGTCTGGGCGCTCAGGTGGTGGCGGTGGTGCCGCAGCCGACGACGTCGAACGCCAACGGAACGATCACCCAGTCGCTGAACACGATCGAAGTTTATTTCAACAATGACGATTTGTGGCCGACGGCAGTGAAGACGGGCGACGTGTCGCCCGATCCGTCGGTTGTGAAGCCCGAGTTCTATCGGCTGATCTTTACTCAGGATACGACGCGGAACACCGACGATATCGTGGTGACGCCGAACTTGGTCGAGTACGACCCGGTGACCGATCGGGCCATTCTGACGTTCAACAAGAATCGTTCGGACAATTCGGCCGTGACGTCGCTGGACCAGTTGAAGGATCCGGCGACGGGGTTGCCGATCGGCTACGGCACATGGCGCCTGCGGATTGGGACGAACGAAGAGACGCCGGCGCCGCCGGTGGAATCGACGCCGGTGGCGAGCGTCGAGCATGATTTTGGCACGAGCGAAGCGGTGAAGATGCTGTTCCAGGCACAGCGCGACTTCTCGCAGTCGGTCACGATCACGTATATCAATCAGGACTTGGGGGTTGGGGTTCAACCGCTGATCACGGTCATTGATCAAGCGATTTTCGTGACGCTGAACAACAACTTGGCGACGCCGACGACGGCGTTGCAATTGGCCAATGCGCTCGTCGGAGTCCCGGCGGCGTTTGCGCTGGTCAATCCGACGGTGCCGGTGGGGAATCCCACGACGCCGATCGCGTCGGCCTCGACGGCTTCAACGACCTTGCGGCTCACGGGAGTTGGGTCGAGCTTCGGGACGGCGACCGAGATTGGGAAGTTGGATCTGTCGGAAAACCAGCACCAAGTCATCAACTCGTCGATCGACTCGCAGCCGTTCGAGTTCGCGTTTCCTGGGGACAAGGACGAGCCGGGGCACCGCGACCTGCCGGACGAGGCGGGGCATGGGTACGAGCAGCACATCAACTACGACTTCGGCGTCGACACGACCGACGGCGTGGAAACGATCGCGTACAACTTCAAGTCGGCCTACGGCGCCGATCCGCTGGGCAATTCGCTGTCGAACGTGATCACCGAGACGCAGAAGCAGCGGATTCGGGAAGCGCTCGAACTGTGGTCGCGCTATTTGGGCGTGCAATTCTACGAGACGGCCAATGAAGGCCTGACGATGGCGACGGGCGATTTGCGAGTGCTGAACACCAACGCACTCGACGTCCGCTCGATCACCAACGGCGTGGTGCGCGTCGACCCGGCGTATTCAAACAGCCTGTTGGTGCTCGACACCAACACCACCTGGAACGACACGTTCGGCGACACCTATTTCCAGAGCGCGATGCGAGGCATCGGGTACATGCTGGGACTGGGGAGCTCGCCCGAATTGCCGGCGGCGAACGAGTTGGTGTTCCCGAACGACAACGACGTGATTCACGGTCAGTTGGTCCATCGGCCGGACAGCAACGACATCGACATGTACCGGTTCACGGTCAATTTGGGACCGGGGAAGACGGGCGTGTTCACCGCCGAGACGTTCGCCGAACGGCAGACCAACTCGAGTCTCCTCGACACGGTCCTCCGGCTATACCGCGAGACGCCGGCCACAACCGCGACGGCGCAGACCGACTTCAACTCGGGCGGGGCCGTCGAAGTTCGCTTTTCCGCCGTCGAAGCGGGCGGGCTGGGGAACGAATTCCAGGTATCGTTCTCCAAGACCGATCGCGGCGTCGGTGCACCGCCGCTGGTGGTGGTCGTCGGTTCGACGATCAATATCGACCTCAATTCGACCCCCGGCAGCGAAACGACGGCTCAGCAATTGATCGACGCCATCGCCGCCAACTCGGACTCCGCGGCGTTGATTCGCGCCGAATTGATCTCTGGATCGTCGAGCGCCAATCTGGCGCAATACCCGATTAATTACTCGCCGCTTAGCTTGCAGGGCGGAGCGGACGTGCAGCGCGAGGTCGTGGCGCGGAACGACGACTACTACAGCAAAGATTCGCTGCTGAACGTGACGCTCTCCGGCGGCACGTATTACCTGGGCGTCTCGGCGGCGGGTAACGAGGCGTACGATCCGACGATCGAAGATACGGGATTGGGCGGACGGACGCAGGGCGCCTATCAGATCAAAGTCAACTTCCGCCCGCAGGTCGATGCGGACGATGCGATTCGCGACATGGATCGTCGGCTGGAAGGGCTGCCCGGCACGCCGCTGGATGGCGACGCCGACGGCGTCGGCGGCGGCAATTACAACTTCTGGTTCCAGACTCGCAACCTCAACCGCGTGCTCGAAGTGGTCGGCACAGGCGGGTCGTTCACGGACGGCCAACTGGTCACCATCACCAATTTTCAAGGGGTGGTGCGACGGTTTGAATTCAATACGACGGGCGGCGTCGGCGCCGGAAACGTGGCGGTCAACGTCGTTCCCGGCGATTCGGCGGACGCCGTGGCGCAGAAATTGGTCACAGCGATCAATAGTGCCAACGGCTTCAATACGACCGTCGCCACGCGCAGCGGTTCGAAAGTGACGCTGACCGGCGACCGGCTGGTCTCCACCAGCAGCGACATCGTCGGCTTGCGCGTTTTGGGCAAGACGATTTTCGTCAATAAGACGGCGGGGCCGAATGCCGACGGGTCGCTTGCGCGACCGTTCAACAATATCTCGTCGCCGACGGTTCCGAACGCTTTCGCGGCGACGTTGCCGGGCGACATCGTGCGCATCGTCGGCAACGGCGGTTCCGACAACAACTACGCGACGTCGACCGATAACTTCGCCTACGAAATCGGCTTCGGCGTGCTGCCAGGTCAGACGCTGGTCGACGGGACGACGATGGAGTTGCCGAAGGGCGTCACCGTAATGGTGGATGCCGGTGCAATCTTCAAGATGCGTTCGTCGCGAATCGCCGTGGGCAGTTCGTCGCTCGGCGTGGACCGCAGCGGCGCCGCCCTGCAAGTCTTGGGGACGCCCCAACGCAACGTCTTCTTTACCTCGTGGCTCGACGAATCGATCGGACGCGATTCGTATGGCTCGACCACGTTCCCGGACAAGGGGAACTGGGGCGGCCTCGTCTTCCAGAACGACCTTGATCATGCCCGCGGTCGCGACGACTACGAGCAGCAAGGGATCTTCCTGAACTACGTCAACCACGCGGATATTCGCTACGGCGGCGGCATCGTCAACGTCGATTCGGTCGGCGTCGTGGTACAGCCGATTCAGATGGTGGAAGCGCGGCCGACGGTCACGTTCAACTCGATTACCGCCAGCGCCGATTCGGCCATGTCGGCCGATCCGGACAGCTTCGAGGAAACGCAATTCAACACGCCCGAGTATCAGTTGTCGGGGGTGTTTACGCCGGAGTACGGGCGCGTCGGGCCGGATATTCACGGCAACCGCCTCACGAACAACTCGATCAACGGCCTGTTCGTACGCATTTCAACGCCGGCCGGATCGTCGACCAAAGTGCTCAGCACGCAAGGTCGGTTCGACGACACCGACATCGTGCACTACATCCCGGAAAATCTGGAAGTCCGCGGCACGCCCGGCGGCCCGTTGAAGGATGCCACCGTCCTGCCGGTGAACCTCATTACGTTGACGCCGATCACCGCCGGCTTCTTGCCTTCGGGATCGTACAGCTACCGGTTCACACTGGTGGATTCGGCCGGGTATGAAGCGCCCGCGTCGGCGGCGACGACGGTCGCAACGTTGGCGTCGACCGGCGGCATTCGCTTGAACAACCTGCCGGTGGCGCCCGCCGGCTATGTCGCGCGCCGCATCTATCGCAGCGCCGACGGCGTGAACTTTGAGTTGGCGACGTCGATCAATGCGTCCGATCTGTCGTACTTCGATACGGGCAAGACGTTGGGCGGCGAGTTGGACTTGAGCGTCTCCTCGTTGCTGCGGCCGCGGTTGGACGGCCGGCTCGCGATCGACCCGGGGACGGTGGTGAAGCTGGAAGGCTCGCGCATCGAACTGAGCATGGGCGGTCAGCTGATCGCCGAGGGCGCGGTGGGACAAGACGTCATCTTCACGTCGAAGATGGACGATCGGTTCGGCGCCGGCGGCACGTTCGACACCAACAACGACAATTCGGCGACGGCCGAACGAGCGCCGACTCCGGGCGACTGGGGCGGCATTTACGTGGGTCACACGAGCCGCGCGAATTTGGCGCACGCGTTCGTGGCTTACGGCGGCGGCATCACGAAGTTGGAAGGCACCTTCAAGGCCTTCAACGTGATCGAAGTGCAGCAAGGCGATCTGCGTCTGGTCGAAAGCGTCCTGGAAAACAACTCGACCGGCATCGGCGGTCAAGGCCCGACGCTCCGGCTGGGCCGGCTGGATAATCGCCCGGCGGTGGTGTTCGTGCGCGACGCGCAGCCGATCATCGTCGACAACGTGTTCCGCAACAACGCGGATCAGACGGTGCTGCCGACCGATCCGGACCAGGCCGTCATCTCGATCGACGTCAACTCGCTGAACTTCTACAACATTCCCGACGTGGGTCGCGAGACGGGGAACATCGACCGCTTTGGGCAGTTCGAGACGAACTCGGGGCCCCTGGTGCGTTTGAATCGTCTCTCGAACAACGGCATCAACGGCATGTGGGTTCGCGGCGGCACGCTATCGACCGAAGGGGTGTGGGACGACACCGACATTGTGCACGTGTTGCTCAATTCGGTCGTGATTCCGAACTACCACACGTACGGCGGCCTGCGTCTGCAAAGCAGCTCGACCGAAAGCCTGGTCGTGAAGTTGCTTGGCACCGGCTCGAACTTCGATAAGTATCTGGGCACGGGTTTCACAGCCACGGGCACGCCGCTGGACATTGAAGATCGGATCGGCGGGACGCTGCATGTGATCGGCCAACCGGGGCATCCGGTGGTGTTGACGTCGTTCTACGACGACTCGATCGGCGCCGGGCTCCAGCCTGATAATTCGCCGCAAACCGACACCAACAACGACGGCATTGCCACGATTCCGCGGCCTGCGGACTGGCGCAGCATCTTGCTGGATCAGAACAGCAATGATCGCAACGTCGAACTGGCGATGGAAATCGAGACGCCCGCGGACAACGCGCCGGGGACGAACGCCACGCCGCAGACGGCGCAAGTCTTGGGGGCGTTGGCGCCGAGCATCCAGGCGGGGGACGAGAACGCGCGGTTGGGCTTCGTCGTGGACGGGTACTTGAACGATCCGAGCGACGTGGACGTGTACAGCTTCACCGGCTACGCCGGCACCGAAGTGTGGCTCGACATCGACCGCACCAACTCGAAGTTGGACTCGATCATCGAGCTGATGAACGCGGACGGCGTCGTCGTGGCGCGTTCCAACGATTCGCCTGCGGAAGACGCCGATAGTTCGCTCCTGTACCGCGGAAACGACGTGCCGCCGCAGTTCGTCAATCCGCTGGTCAAGTCGCCGGCGAACCAGCGCGACTTTGGAACGCTCAACACGCGCGACGCGGGGATGCGGGTGGTGTTGCCGGGGACGATCGGCACGCAATCGACGTATCACTTCCGCATTCGCAGCAACGGCGACAACTTGAACCGCTTGGACGGCGGCATCACGTCGGGCAATTACGTCGTGCAGTTGCGGATGCGCGAGACGGACGAAGTGCCGGGCTCGATCGTTCGCTACGCCAGCATTCGGTACGCCACGAACGGCATCGAAACGTACGGCCTGCCCGCTCATTCGCCCCTCGCGGGCGAGGCGACGGAAGACTCGGAAGTCGCCGCGTCGCTGGGCGAACCGGAAGTGAACAACGGCGTGATCGCCCCGATCGCCGGCTCGCCCGCCACCGGCCCGCAGTTCGTCGGCAACATCCTGCAAAGCGATCGGTCAGTCACCTCGATCGGCGGTTCGCTCACCGGCTACACCGACGTCGACTTCTACCAGTTCAACGTGAACTACACGTCGTTGTCCGGCGCCACAGGTCCGTCGCTGTACGTGCCGATGGTGTTCGACGTCGACTACGCCGATGGATTCACGCGAGCCAACACGAGCCTGGCGATTTTTGATGCTTCGCAGCAGTTGGTGCTCATCGGCCGCGATTCGAACATTGCGGAAGACCGTGCGCGACCGTTGTCAGGTTCCGACTTGGACGACTTGTCGCGAGGCTCGGGCGGCGCCCAAGATCCGTTTATCGGCGTCGTGGAGCTGCCGGCGACGAACGCCACGTATTACGCGGCGGTGCACCACAACCAACAGATCCCGTCGGAACTGACGCAGTTCACTTCGCTGGACACGGCTTTCCCGCTGGTGCGATTGGAGCCGGTCAATTCGGTGCGTCGCATCGCCGAGGATCACATCGGCAGCTCGGGCGGTTCCACCGCCGAACCGCCGGTGATCTCGACATTGTTGGACCCGTCGTTCGTCGGCACGGGCGGCAATTTGTGGCAGGTGACGAGTGTCGAGCCGTCATCGAACCCGGCTGGCCACGGCTTGAACCCGACGTTCGACGGCAGTCGTGCGGTCGGCTCGGCGACGGTCTACGACAATGAAGGCAACGACACGCTGGCGACGGCGCAGGACTTGGACGGGGCTCAATGGAGTCGCACGTTCTCGACGAACATCGGCAACCAAGTCGGCAACACGTCGGCGACGATCCCGCACGTGACGGTGATCGGCCGCGGCGACGGCACGCGCGACTTCTACACGTTCAACGTGCCGGCGGGCGGCGGCCAAGTGATTCTGGACATCGACGGCGGCAGCACGGGCCAACCGGGTACGATCAATACGCGTCTGCGGTTGTATAACTCGAGCGGCACGTTGCTGTCGGACAACGACGACGCGCCGACGACGTACGGCGCCGGCGGCTCGACCAGCGTGCAGGACGCTTATATCGACACGTCGTTCCCGTCGGCGCTTACTCTGCCGGCCGGCGATTACGTCGTCGAAGTATTGCAGTCGAATGGTTCGGCGCCGGCGTCGGGCCAGCAGTACACGCTGCAGGTTTCGGTGGCCAATCATCCGCTGGGCGGCGTCGCCGCCGGCGGCGGTCAAAGCTTCGCCTTCCGCAATCCGTCGGGCGGCTTTGCGACGGGCGGCCCCACGACGGGCGTGCTGCAGTCGAATCCATTCAGCCTTCAGGGCTACTCGGCCGACGACCAACCGACCCTGTACGTCACGTACTTCTTGGAAACGGGCAACGCCGGCGACCAGTTCCGCATCTATGCGAACGACGGGACGAACCGCGTCTTGTTGGCGTCGAGCGTCGCGGCCGACTATACGGTGGGCGACGTGCGTCAGTTGTTCGATCAACGGTTTGTCGCCTTCAACCAGAATTGGCGGCAGGCGCGCATCGATTTGGGTCGCGTGGCGGGGTTGGATAACATTCGGCTGGAGTTTGAATTCCAGGCCGACGGCTCGTTCGACGATGGGTTCGCGGCCGGCGCCTTCGTCGACGACATCATCATCGGGTTCGCCGAACGCGGCGAAATGGTGACTCGTCCCGCGGGCGCGGGCGGCAGCGACCCGACTTTCGTCGCCAACCCGTTGACCTCCGAGGCGCCTCCAGGCGAACTGGCGACCGGCGCCTATCAGTTGGAAATGCGTCGCGCGAATGCCTACGCGACGGCCCAGGAGCCGACCCCCACGCGTCTGCGGCTCGACGAAACGTTCGACACGAACGATCGTTTGACCGATCAGGTGACGCTGAGCACCGGCGACGGCGCGTCGCTGTCGGATGGAGAGACGTTTACGCTGGGCGACGGCATCAGTACGTTGACGTTCGAGTTGGACTCGGATCCGCTGGCGGCCAACGGTTGGAATCCCAACAACGTCCGCGTGCCGTTCTCGGCCAGCGACTCGGCCAGCGCCATCGCGGCGCGGATCCGCGACTTGGTCAACAGCCCGGCCGTCCGCGGCGTGCTTACGATCCAAGCGGCCTCGGCCGACGGTACGGTGGCGAGCGGCGTCGCGTCGGACAATCGCGTGAACCTGTTCGGCAATGTGGTGCTGACGACGCAGCCTGGCTCCTCGATCTCCGGCCTGCGCGAAGCCCGTTATGGCGATAGCAACGTCTATCGCGACCAGGGCCAGGTCATCATCCACTCCAACTTCATCACCGACGCGCGCGATTTCGGCGTGGTGGTGGATGCGGGGACGCGCGACACGGAACCGGGGCGTACGGTGGCTTCGCTGCAGTCGCACCAGGGCCCGGTCCGCAAATTCCCGGCGCTCAACAATCGCTCGGGCGACACGCTTCCCAACAACGGACCTGCCGGCGGGTTGGTGCCGGGCGTCGTTGTGCAGAACAACGTGATCGACGGCGAAGGCTTGGGCGGCATCCACGTCAGCGGCAACGTCGCTCCGCTGGAAATCACCGTACGATCGCCTAATTTCGAAGCGTTGTGCCCCGCCGGCGACGGCACGGTCAACGGCATTACGGCGGGCGACCGCTATCGCGACGGCGAAACGTTCCAATTGACGTTCGGCGACCGTACGTTGACGTTTGAATTCGAAGAAATCGCCGGCGGCGGCACCAGCGCCGCGTGCTTCGGCAGCGGCGCCGCGGGCGGCAACGGCTACGGCGCGGGGAACATCCCCGTCTACTTCCGTCAAACCATCAGCGGCTCGTATCTGGGTCGCAGCAGCGGTTACAGCGAATCCGAAATGGCTCGCACGATCGCGGACGCCATCAACGCGTCGTGGTTCTCGACCAACGGCACGACCTACAACGTCGACGACGTGCTGATCGACTCGAGCTTCCTCCGCGGCGGCGGACTCGGCGGCGCCAATCCGGCGGTGTACGTCGAACATCTCTCGGACTGGGATGACGACGGTCTGATTCGCCAAGGACTGATGCGTCGACTGCCGCTGGGCCTCGCTCCTGTGCCGTTCGTGCGCGTCGTCAACAATACGATCTTGGGCGACAACGGCCTGTCGGCGTTCAATCCCGAGCCGAATGCGGAAGTCAACGACACGTTGTCTCAAGCGATCGACTCGAAGCAGGGCCGGCAAATGAAGCCGGTCAGCTACACGACGACCGGCGTCATCGGCGACAACTCGTTCTATCGACTCGATCCGTCGCTGGACGTCGACTTCTATCAATTCCAATTGGACATTGGAGATCACGTCCGCATCGACCTCGACACGGTGGCGAGCGGCAATCGGTTGGATAGCCTCTTGCGAATGTTCGACGAAGTCGGCCAGCAAGTGGCGATCAGCGACAATGCAGCGGCGCCGGGCGAAGCGCTGGGAACCGACTCGTACATCGACTTTACGGCCACGAAGGCGGGCACGTACTACGTCGCGGTGAGCGGCCAAGGCAACTCGACCTACGACCCGAATTCGTTGAGCGGCCGAACTCACTCGGCCACCACGGGCCAGTACACGATCGACATCGACGTGCTGGCGCCGCGGAAGGGCTTCATCTTCGTCGACCGCCATGTGTTCGGTGCGGGCGAAGCGTTCCAGTTGACCGATGTGGCGGGCAACACGCAGGTGTTTGAAATGGGGACGGCCAACATCCCCGGTTCGATCACCGTGCCGCTGGGCAACTATCGCCGCCCCGACATGGTCATGGCGTTGGTTGCGGCCATCAACAATGCCGGTTTCGGCTCGTTGTCGAACACTCAAAATCTCAACAACGGCACGCGCGGCGTCGCCAACCCGATCGGTCGCGTGACGGCCGTGGGCCTAGGCGGACCCGACGGCAAAGACCCGGTGAATCCGCTCCTGCCGACGCGCTATTCGATCGTTCCCGATACGTTCCGCCCCGACCGCGACCCGTTCACTGAAGGCTGGAACCACAATGTTTCGACGTCGCCGGACTTGGATGCGTTCGCCGAAATGTATGTCGAGATTTCCAACATCGCCGACATTCGCGTGGTGAGCGGCAACATGGTCGTCGGACCGACGGCGGCCAACAATCAGAACAACTGGTTCCGTCAGTCGGGCGTGCAAGTCGACGAGCGCGCCGCGCCGACGCTGCTGAACAACGTCATCTCGAACGTCGACCGCGGATTCATCAACATTCCGGTGGGAGACGATTTCGCCCAGACGTTGTTCACCAACGCCTCGGTCGTGGCGGGCACGGTCTTCCAGTACATCTCGCAGATCAACGGCGTGCCGCAGAATACCAACGTTTCGGCCGCCGGCATCGACTTCAACATCCAACTCGGCGGCACTGCGCCGCTGTTGGCCAACTCGCCGGACGGCAACTACTACCCGCAGGAGCCGTCGGCGATCATCGACAGTGCGGTCAATGTGCTGGAGGATCGCGACGACTTTGCCACGCGCGTGAAGCTGCCGTTGGGCTTGCCGGCGTCGCCGATTTTCGCTCCGGCGCTCGACGCCACCGGCGCCAAGCGCATCGACGACCCGAACGTCTCGTCGGCCCAAGGACAAGGCGAGAATGTGTTCAAGGATCGCGGCGCACTCGACATCGCCGACTTTGTGACGCCGACCGCCGAATTGCTGACGCCGCGCGACAACGACGCGCTCGGCGTCGACCGCGATCCGGCCGCGACCGTGGTGCAATTGGCCGACGGCGTGTATCCCGAATTCCAGGTGCAAATCCAGGATCAGTTCGGCGCCGACAATCCGTTCCCCGGCACGGGCGCGAACGATTCGACCGTGCAGACCAAGCCGGTGCAAGTCGACGAGGCTGGTTTGACGCTCACGTTGAACGGGCCGGCGGTGACGATGTTCCAGGACGGTCAGTTCCTGAAGGAAGGCTTCGACTACACCTTCCGCTACGACTCGCTGACCGACACCGTGATCCTCACGCCCCTCTCGGGCATCTGGGAAGACGGTCGCGTTTACGAGATTCGACTCAATAATCGCGACCGCTTCGTGATCGACGCCGCCAACGGCGGATCGACCGTCGACGGCTCGCAGTTTACCGTCACCGATCGCACGGGAGCGAAAGTCACCTTCGAGTTCGAAAGCGGCTACCGCCTGCAAGTGCCGACGACGCTGACCATCCAAGTTCCGGTGGCGGGCGCGGGTACGGGCGGCATCAGCGACGGCCAGAAGTTCACGATCAACGACGGCAAGCAGACGGTCGTCTTTGAATTCGACAGCAACAACATCTTCACCAATGGTACGCGCCGAGTGCCGTTCGTGGTGGGAGACAGCCAAGACGCAATCGCCGCGGCCGTGGTGACGGCCATCCAGCAGGCGGTGACCGCCAACGCCCTCTCCGGCATCGCGCCTCGTTACCTGGGCGATGGCGTCGTCCATGCGGGTGCGACTCCGAGCAGCCAGTTCATTACGGCCGGCTCCACTTTGTCGACGAACCTGACGCAGTACCCGACGGGGCTTATCATCCCCAGCGCCGGCCTGGGCGGCGGCGGCATCGCCGATGGTCAGACGTTCCGCATCACGAATACGTCGACCGGCGTGACGGAAACTTACGAGTTCGACGATCAGGCGAACAATCCGGGCGTCGTTGCGGGCAACATTGCGGTTCCCTATGTTCCGACCGCTACGGTCGATGATTTGGCGAACGCGGTGGCGCTGGTGGTGAGCCTCGGATCGACGGGCGTGTCGGCGACCAACGTCGGCGGCGGTCGCATTGCACTCGTGGCGACGGCGATCCATCAAGTCGAGGTCACTCAGACGGCGATGACGCGCACGATGTATATCGGCGGCGTCGGCGATGGGGAAACGTTGTCGGTGAGCTACACCGGTGGTTCGACGCCGGTGCAGACGGTCTTTGAGTTCGATTTGGATGGCGCGTTGAGCACCGTCGGATCGACGCCCATTCTGATCACGTCGGCCGACAGCCAAGAAGACATCGCGGCCAAGATCACGTCGGCCTTGACGTCGACGACGCTGGCGCTGGCCCCGACCAACTTTGGTTTGGGGAACATTCAAATCGGCGGCACGATCGAGCATGTCGTGGACGCGTCGAATGCACCGAGCCTCGCGTTGTCGGGCGCGCCCGGCGTCTCCACGGCGACTCGAATTCAGTTGCCGGTGTCGGAGTCGATTCAGGTGCCGGCGGCGGGCGGTGCAGCGATCAGCGACGGCGAGAAGTTCACGATTTCCGACGGCGTCCAGACGGTGGTGTTCGAGTTCGACGCCGACGGGGTGTTCGAAGACGTCGACGCCGACCTGGTGCCCGATAATCGCGTAATTCAATACTTGCCGACCTTCACCCAGGCGCAGGTCGCACAGAACCTGCTGTCGGCCGTCGCCAACGCCGGCTTGGGCCTGAATCCGCCGTTCACCAACAACCCAGTGGGCGGTCTGGTGGTGCTGGGGACCGGTCCGCAACACGTCGTGACTTTGGCGACCGTCACGAACCTCACGTCGTCCTTGATTGTGAGCGGCCTGAACGACGGCGATTCGTTCACCATCGACGACGGCACGCGAGCGCAGCGTTTCGAATTCGAAGACGCGACGCTGAACAACGGCGTGTCGGTGGGTTCGACGCCCATCTTCTTCACGCCTCGCGCCTTGGCCGACGATGTGGCCAACGCCGTGGTGGCGGTGGTGCAAAATGCCGGGCTGTGCACGGTCACGGGCGACACGTGTTTGGCGGCCACGGCCAACCTGGGCGAGGGCGTCATCCAATTGGATGATTCGGGACGTCATACGACGACGCTGGGCGGGGCGAGCAGCCTGCGATTGTCGGGCGTACCGGCCGGTGCGGTCCCGGTTGTGTATCAACCCGACGTGTCGTTCGACGACGCGCAGATGGCGAAGGCCATCGTCCAAGCGATCAACGTCGGCTCGGGAACTCGCCTGCTGGGCGTTTCGTCGGACATTCGCGGCGGTTCGACGCTGTTCGTCGACTTCGTCGATGCGTCGAACAAGACGGTCGACTTCACGTCGTCGCCCGCCGGCGTGGCTGGCATCTCGACCTTCTTCCTGGACGGAATCCAGGACGTCGCCGGGAACCTGCTGCGAGGCAATCAACCGAATAACGACACGCAGTTCACGATCCTCATGCCGGGCGTGGAACTGGACTACGGGGATGCACCCGATCCGTTCACCGGTCCGGGGCGATATCCGACGGCCACCTCGAGCGACGGCGCACGTCACACGATGAGCCAGTCGAATCCGTTGTTCCTCGGTACGTTCATCGACCGGGACAACGCGGGTCAGCCGACGCCGCAGTCCAATGGCGATGACACCGATCTGCAGCTCGACCTGACCTTCTCGGCCGGTCTGACGCAGACGGGCGGCGCCGGGCGTCAGCTGTTGACGATCGGCGATCGCGGCTTGGACGGACAAGGGCGTCGTCTGGCGAATGTGTCGGATGGCGAAACGTTCAAGGTCTTCGACGGCAATGCCACGTTCACCTTCGAATTCGACTCGAACAACGACGTCCGCGACGATCGGACGATCATCCTGTTCGACGCCGCTTCCACGGTGGACGAAATCGCCGACAAGATCGTCGACGCGTTGCGACGAGCAAATGTGGCCATCGCTGCGACGAACGTTGGCGACGGCAAGGTGCAATTGAACAGCGACGACGACGACGGAGTCGTGTTCCAGAGCGTGTTCAACCAATACCTCGATACGCCGTTTACGGTGACGTCGTCCGGCGAAGGGTTCCTCGACGCCTGGATCGACTACAACCAGGACGGCGACTGGGAAGATCCGGGGGAACGGATTTTCAACGCCCAGCCGGTCGTCGCGGGCGCCAATGCATTCGTCTTGCGAACGCCGACGGGCGCTGCGGTGGGCGACACGTTCGCGCGGTTCCGGTTGAGCACCACCGGCGGGTTGCTCCCGACGGGCTTGGCGGTCGGCGGAGAAGCCGAAGATTACCGCATCACCGTGCTGGGCGGTCAGCCGCCCGTCGCGGTCAACGATCCGCGAACGGTCGATGCGTCGTTCTATGCCACGGTGGAAAACGTGGAAATCAACGTCGGCGCGATTCATGGCCTCCTGCTGAACGACTCGGACCCTGACTTCGGGATGTTCATGGTCGGCGAAGTGGAAGGGCAGTCGGCGAACGTCGGCGTCTTGATCGCGCTCGCTTCGGGTGCGTTGATAACCGTGCAAGCGGATGGCAGCTTCAGCTACGACCCGCGGTCGTCGCTCGCACTGGACGCCTTGGCCCAAGGTCAGACGTTCCAAGACACGTTCACCTATCGGTTGACCGACGGCGCGTTGCCCTCGAATTTGGCGACCGTGACGATCACCGTGACAGGCCAGAACGACCCGCCGCAAGCGAACGACAATGCCTATAACACCAGCGAAGACGTGGTGCTGGGCGGCGTCAACTTGATCACGGACAATACGGGCGTCGGCGCGGATCGCGATCCGGACAACGGCGACACGCTGAGCGTCTTGGGGATCAACGGCGTGCCGGTGGGCGGCACGTCGAGCGTCACGGTGACGCTGCCTTCGGGCGCCACGCTGCAGTTGCTCTACAACAACTCGCTGGGCCGCTTCGACGGCGACTTCACCTACGATCCGCGCACGTCGGCGACCTTCCAAGCGCTGACGTCGACTCAGACCGCGAACGACTCGTTTACCTACACGATCGCCGACGCTTCGGGCGCGACTTCGGTGGCGACCGTCTCGCTGACGATCGTCGGCCAAAACGACGCTCCCGCGGCCCCGAACCGCAATTACAGCGTGTCGGAAGACGTCGTGCTCAGCGGCTCGAACATCATCCTGGACGCGCCCGCGGCGACGGATCCCGATACGGGCGAGACGGCCGGCTTGCTGCTAACTCGAGTCAACTCGACGAATATTCCGACGGCGGGCGGACCGACCGTGTTGACGTTGGCCAGCGGCGCGACGCTGACGATCAACAGTCAGGCGGGCGGCTTCTCGTACGACGGTCGCACGGCCTTCAACAGCCTGCGAGTGGGTCAGACGGGAACCGACACGTTTACGTACACGTTGACCGACGTGAACGGCGCGACGTCGCAGGCCACGGTGACCATCACGATCCAAGGTCAGAACGACGCTCCGACCGCCGTTACGAACAGCTACACGACCAGCGACAACTCGACCGTCGCGGGCCGCAACCTGATCACGAACAACACCGGCGCAGGGCTCGACTCGGATCCGGACGCAGCCGACGTCCTCTCGATGGGCGCCGTCGCTGGCACGAACATTACGGGCGCGGCGAACCTCCCGGTAACGCTCCCCTCCGGCGCCACGATCACCCTGCTGTACAACTCGACCCTGGGTCGATTCGACGGCCAGTTCGTCTACGACCCCAGCACGTCGACGGCGCTGAACGGGTTGCAAGTCGGACAGACGGGCGTCGACACGTTTGTGTACCGAGTTCGCGATGCGGCGGGCGCTCTGTCGCCGAACGCGACCGTGACCGTCACCGTCAACGGCGCCAACGACGCGCCGACGGCGACCGCCAACGGCTACGCGGGCGATGAAGACACGGTGCTGACCGGGAACGTGATGACCGACCCGCTGGCCGACTTCGATCCGGACGCGGGGGACACGATCAACTTGCAAATCGTCGCCGTCAACGGCATCGCCGGCAACGTCGGCTTGGTGATCCCGACCGCGAAGGGCGCCACGTTGCGGGTCAATGCGACTGGCGGGATCACGTACGACCCGCGCGGGTCGGCGGCCCTCCAGGCCCTGACCGCGTCGCAATCGGAAGTCGACACGTTCACCTACACGATCAGCGACTTCCGCGGCGGCACTTCGACGGCGACCGTCACCATCACGGTGCAGGGACGCAACGATAACCCGACCGCCCGGACCAACAGCTACACAACCGACGACAACACGACCATCACCGGCCGCAACTTGATCACCGATGCGACGGCCGATTCCGACCCGGATACGGGCGAAACGGCCCTGCTGGCGGTGTCGGCCGTGAACGGCGGCGGAGCGGGCAGCGTCGGTGCGCCGGTCCTGACGGCCAAGGGCGCGACGGTGACCGTCGCCGCGTCCGGCGGCTTGACCTACAACCCGTCGACCTCGGCGACGCTTAATGCCTTGCAAGTCGGTCAGTCGACGACCGATACGTTCACGTATACGATCGCCGACCCCAACGGCGGCACGTCGACCGCGACGGTGACGATCACGGTCGTCGGCGCCAACGACGCGCCGGTCGCCACGCCCAACAGCTACACGGTCTCCGAAAACGCGACGCTGTCGGGCAACGTGATCACCGATCCCACGGCCGACAGCGATCCCGATGCGGGCGACTCGCGCACCGTCTCGGCCGTCAACGGCGTCGCCGCCAACGTCGGCTCGACGTTCACGTCGGCCAACGGCGCTCGGATCACCGTCTCGTCCAACGGATTGTTGAACTACAATCCGACGATTTCCGCGACGCTCGACGCCCTCACCACGGGTCAGCAAGCGGTCGACACGTTCACCTACACGATCGTCGACACGCGGGGCCTCACGTCGACGGCGACGGTGACCGTGACGGTCACCGGCGTGAACGACGCGCCGAACGTCGGCAATGACGCGGCGACCGTCAATCAAGACTCGACGATCGCGATCAACGTGCTGGCTAATGACTCGGACCCTGAAGGTCCGGTCGCCAACGGGACGGTCACCATCGAGACGGCGCCGACTCGAGGCACAGCGGTGGTGAACGTCGACAAGACGATTCAGTACACGCCCAACGCGGGTTACGTCGGTGCGGATTCGTTCCAGTATCGCGTGACCGACCCCAGCGGCGCCTTCGCGATCGCCACGGTGACGATCACGGTCCGAGCGATTCCGTCCCCCTGGCAAAACCCCAACCGTCCGCTCGACGTGAACGCCGACGGCTTCGTCACGCCGCTCGACGCCCTGATCCTGATCAACGACATTAACGCTAAGGGTTCACGCGTTTTGGCCGGCCAGTCGCCGGCGACGCCGCTGCCGCCGCCGTACTTGGATCCCAACGGCAACGGCAGCATCGAACCGGCGGACGTCGTGTTGGTCGTCACGGCGATCAACTCGGGAACGGGCGAAGGCGAGGGCGAGGGGGCGGTCGCCGACGAAGCATTTGCCCCGATCGTGGCCACGCCGGATGTCGGCGGTGCAACGACGGTCCTGGTCGACCACCGCTGGTCGCCGGCGGACGCGACGCGGGGCCTGGCGAATCGCGAACCGGTTTTGGCGTCGGTCGGCAGCCGTCAGTCGCAAGTCGACCAGTGGTTCGCGGTGGAAGATGGGGAATTTGAGCCGATTACGGAAACGGATTCGGTGATTTCGGCAGGGGAGACCGGCTGGGCCGACGCGTTGGACGCTTTGGCCGGCGAGGAACCCTGGTTGGACTGGTAGGGATTGGATGAATGGGTCGACTTCCGCCGATCATAGGGAGAGCCGCAGCAGAGGCTCGGACTTGACGGCGTAAGTCGGTTCGCCTAGGTGACCATTTGTTAGGCAGAAGCTGAACGTTTCATTAGAGTTAGTTGAGCCCCGATCGGCAGCTGATATCGACACGTTGCACGTTGTCGCGTAGCACTTTAAGGACCGGATATGACGATCCGTAAGAACGCTCGCACCCGAGAGATGATCCGCCGCAAACGCCTGCAAGACCGCAAGTCGCGGCAGATGCTGTTTGAGGCGTTGGAACTGCGAGAAATGATGACGACGGTGCACCCCATTTACGCCCCGGGGACGCCGCCTGATCGCATGCTTCCGGACGTCATCGACCCCAATGCGGGCGGGGATTTCGACGCGTTCCAGACCGCCAATCGGTGGACCGCGACGGCGACCAATCCCACGGGCCTCCAGCGCGGCGACGCGACGACGCTGACGTGGAGCATCGTCCGCGACGGGCTCAGCATCGCGGGATTTGCGGGCGAGCAGCCGAATCCCAGCGACTTGGTGTCGTTCCTGGACGGCATCTACGGCAACTCGGGCGCCACGCTCGACCAACGCCCTTGGTTCCCGATCCTGCAACAGGCGTTCACGACGTGGGGTCAGTCGACCGGGGTCACGTATGTCTACGAACCCAATGACGACGGCGCGCAATTCGGCCCGAATATTGGTCAACTGGGCGTGCGCGGCGACATTCGCGTGGGCGGTCACCCGATCGACGGCCAATTCGGCATCCTGGCCTACAACTTCTTCCCCAATAACGGGGAAATGGTGATCGATACGTCGGATTCGATCTTCTACGGCGACACCGCGGGCAACTCGCTGGGCTTGCGCAACGTGCTGGCTCACGAAGCGGGGCACGGGTTGGGGCTGAACCACACCTGCCCCATCGATGAAACGAAATTGATGGAGCCGTTCCTTACGTATGCGTTCGACGGCCCGCAGGAAGACGACATTCTGTCGGCCAATCGGTTGTACGGCGACCGCTACGAACCGTCGGACGCCGCGGCGCAGTCGATCAACCTGGGCACCGTCACGACGGCGGCCGTGGGGCGGGACACGCTGAGCATCGACGGGCTCAACGACGTCGACTACTTCCAATTCACGATCACGCAGCCGTCGCGGGCCAGCGTCCTGTTGCGTCCCACAGGCAGCACATACTTGGAGGGGCCGCAAAACCCAGATTCCAGTTGCTCGGCTGGCACCCCGTTCAACGCCAAGGCGTTGAACGATCTCAGCATCGAGGTGCTGGATTCGAACGGATCGACCGTGCTCGCCATCGCCAATGCGCAGCCGGCGGGAATCAACGAACTGCTGACAAACGTCAATTTGCCGTCGGCGGGGACGTATTATCTGCGCGTGCGCGGCGCCGTGGACCAAGTGCAGATGTACGGGCTGGACCTGTCGCTGGCCGGCACCTCGGCCGCCGGCCCAGTGCTGATCGGCATTCAGCCGAACGACGTAGGGCTCTTCGACGTCGACAATCCGTTTGATACGACGATCCCGGCGAACAATACGCTCACCGAATCGCCGTCGCAGTTGACGTTCCGTTTTGATGCGGCGGCGCCCATCGATGCGGCGACGTTGGCGGGCATTCAGATCACGCGCACCGGCTTCGACGATCGCTTCGATACGGCCTGGGCCGCGACCGACATGGCCACCGCCGCCTCGGCCGCGATCCTGGACATCACGGCCGTGAAGCTGGGAACGCTCGAGAACAACATCAAGTTGGTCTTCACCAAATCGGACCTCGGCGCCAACGCCGTTCCGACCGTGACGGTGACGGGGCAGACGATCGACGTCGTGCTCAATTCCCATGCGACCACGCCGACGACGGCCGAGCAGTTGGTCGAGGCGTTGACGACGGACGCCGAAGCGAAAGTGCTGGTGAAGACGCAATTGCGCACCGGCAGTTTGGCGACGGCGGACGTCACAGGCGTTGCGAACGGGTTCACGGTGCAATTGGGCGGCGCGGGAGTGCCGGTGGCTTCGACCGATTTGGGCGCCGCGTTCCCGCTTGAGCTGCGTTTGACGGCGCTCAACGCGCAAGCGGGGCAGCCGATCAGCGTCGGCATCTTCAAGGGAACGGCGCCGGCGGGAGTGCCGATTGCGGCGCCGGTCGCCGGGGCGCCGACGGTGTACGTCGACAATCAGCGAATCTACGTGCGCGTCGCGAACGTGGGGACGACCACGGCCGCTCAGATCGCCGCGGCGATCAACAACGACGCCAAGGCCAAATTGCTGGTCAGCGCCTCTGTGGCGTTCGGCGACGGCGCAGTCGACGTGGTTCCGACGTTGCCCGCCCAGACGATCGAAATGCTCGGCAAGGACGTGGTGGTGACGCCGGGCTTCAAGGGGCTCGGCACGACCACGCGCGAAGTGATCACGCGGTTCGCCGAAACGCTGCCGGACGACAAGTATCGAGTCGAAATCTACGGCGCGGACAATGCGACCGCGGGCCAGACGGCGCTGAAGAATCTCAGCGGCCAAGTGTTCCAGCCGACGTTCTCCGCGCTGGGGCAGGAGATCAACGAGTTTGAAGTGAAGTTGGGCGCTCAGATCACGGCGGTGGTGCCGCAACCGGTGACTCGAGCGACGGGGCCGGGCGGCGCGTTTGCGGGCATCACGCAAGCCCGCGACCAGATCGAGGTCTATTTCAACGAAGACGATCTCCTGGACGACAACACGTCGGCCGAGAATCCGAACTTCTATCAGCTGATTTTCACCAACGATTCGGTGCAAAACACCGACGATGTGGTGTATACGCCGACGGTCGTCAGCTACGACCCGCTCGCGAACAAGGCGACGTTGACGTTCGCCAATGAATTGCATTTGTTGGGTTCGGGCGCCGGGACGTTCCGCCTGCGAATCGGTACGGCCGAAGATGCGACGCCGCCGACGCCGGTGACGGTGAATCGGCCGGCCGACGTGGGATCGAGCTTCGGGGCGTCGGACGTCACGGCGATCAGCATCAGTGCGTCGAATGTGACGAGCACGATCGTGACGTCGACCATTTCGTCGAGCGCTCCGCAGTACACGCTTGATTTCCCGGGTGCGCTCGATGAACCGGGACACCGTCAGGTACAGGTGGAGAGTCACTTCTCGGGCGGCGTCGACGGCGCCGGAATCGTCTTCCAGGCGTTCAACTTCAAGGATGTGTACGGGACCGATCCGTTCGGCGCCATCCTGCACAACCAGATTACGGAAGAACAAAAGCAGCGGGCTCGCCAGGTGCTCGAGTTGTTCTCGCGGTACAGCGGCATTCGCTTCTACGAAACGGCCGATCAGGGGCTCACGATCGTCACGGGCGATCTCCGGGCCTTGGACCCGACGATTCCGACGGGCCCGGGCGGCGTCATTGGGTTGGCGGAGAGCCCTGGTACGTTGGCGATCATGGACGGCACCGAACCGTGGGACAACGAGTTCGGCGCGGATTGGTTCGAAACCGCGATGCACGAAATTGGTCACAACCTGGGACTCGGCCACTCCTACGACTTGCCGCAGTCGATCATGGGGGCGCTCTCCGGCGTCGTCGCGTACAACCTGCCGACCGAAGCCGTGTGGCCGCTCGATAGCGACATCGAGCACCTGCAGTACTTGTACCGGCCCGAGGTGCGCGACGTCGACATGTACCGATTCGACGTGCCGGCGGGCACTTCCGGCGAGTTGTCGATCGAGACATTCGCCGACCGGTTGCCGCTGAAGACGGCCGCCAACGGATCGCTCGACACTCAGATTCGGCTCTACCGCCAGAATCCGGACGGCTCGCGCGAACTGGTCGCGCAAAACGACGACTACTACGGCGACGATTCGTTCTTGAGCATCCCGTCGCTGAGCGAAGGGACGTACTACATCGGCGTGAGTGCGAAAGGGACGAGTTACGATCCGGCGGTTCCCAACAGCGGCATGGGCGGGTTGAGCGAAGGGGATTACCAGCTCCGCGTGAACTTCCGCCCGGCGGCGACGACCAGCATCGTCGACCTGGATGGGTCGGCGTTCGACGGCGACGGCGACGGCGCCGCGGGCGGGGTCTACAACTTCTGGTTCCGAGCGCAGACGCCGGCGAACACGCTGTTCGTCGACAAGTCGGCGCCGAACGGCGGCAGTGGAACGGCCGCAGCCCCGTACAACAACTTGACGACGGCCTTCAATGCGGCGCCGCAAGGTACGATCGTCCGCGTGATCGGCAATCCGGGCGCCGACAACAATCTGGCGACCGTCGGGGACAACCAGGCCTATGAAATCGGCACCGGCCCGTTGAGTTCGACGCTAAGCGACGGAGCGACGCTCGTCGTGCCCAAGAACGTCACCGTGATGGTGGACGCGGGCGCGATCTTCAAGGTGCAAGGGACGCGGATCGGCGTCGGCAGTACGACGACGTCGGTCGATCGCAGCGGCGGCGCCCTGCAAGTCTTGGGCACGCCCGACCGCGCGGTCATCTTCACCTCGTTCAACGACGAGTCGATCGGCGTCGACACGAGCCCGATTCCGACGACGCCGAGCGCTGGGAACTGGGGCGGTCTCGACTTCCGCGAAGAGGTCGATCGCGGTCAGGGGCGCTTCACGTGGGATCGCCAAGGCATCTTCTTGAACTATGTCAATCACGCCGACATGCGGTACGGCGGCGGTCGAGTACAAGTCGACTCGACGACGCAGACGGTGCGTCCGATCGACATGTCGAGCGCTCGCGTCACGGCGACGTTCAACACGATTCGTCAGAGCGCCGAAGCGGCGATGGGAGCGACTCCCGACACGTTCGAGGAAACCAACTTCAACGCGCCGCGCTATCAGACGACGCCGTTCACGCCGGACTACGACCGCGTCGGTCCCGAAATTTACGGCAACACCATCTTGAACAACTCGATGAACGGCCTGTTCGTCGCGATCAAGACGCCCGCGGGCAACAATCTGGTGCCGTTGACCGTCGCTGCTCGTTTCGATGACACCGACATCGTCCACTTGGTCGCCGACAACTTGACGATCAAAGGCCAAGCGGGCGGGGCCTACTTGGAACAAGTCGCTCCGGCCGTCAACCTGGTGACGCTGGTCGCTTCCGGCAGCGGCAATTTGGCGGCGGGGAACTATAGCTACCGCATCGTGAACATCGACGCCAACGGCAACGAAGGGGTGGCGTCCGTCGCCACTTCGACGGTCGCCGTCGGTGCGAATGGCCGCGTCGTCTTGGGACAACTTCCGCCTGCGACAGGCGACTTTGTGGGCCGTCGGCTGTACCGCTCATTCAATGGCGGCGCCTATTCGCTCGTGGCGGAGATCGACAAGTCGGCGACGACGTATGCCGACACACGCGCCGCCGGCAGCGGCGCGCTCTTGTCGACGGCCGCTCACTTGCGTCCGCGCATCGATGCGCGATTGGCGATTGATCCGGGCACCGTCGTCAAGCTGGAAGGCGGGCGCTTCGAAGTCATCGACGGCGGCAACTTGATCGCCGAAGGCACGGAAGGCCGCGAAGTGATCTTCACCGCGAAGTCCGACGACCGCTACGGCGGCAGCGGCACGTTCGACACGAACAACGACGATTCGGCCGGTGCAGCCGAATTGCAACCCGGCAAAGGGAACTGGGGCGGCATCTACTTCGGCCCCTTGAGCACCGGCAGCATCTCCCACTCGCTGGTGACCTTCGGCGGCGGCGTGGTCGCGATGGAAGGCGACTTCGCGGGCGTCAATCCGATCGAGATCCAACAAGCCGACGTCCGGATCGCCGACAGCGAATTTGAAAGCAACGCCAACGGCGCCGGCGGCACGGCGCCGTCGACCCGCTTTGGACGCGGCACGAACACGCCGGCGACGATCTTCGTGCGCGGCTCGCAACCGGTCATCGTCAACAACATCATCCGCAACAACGATGGGTCGGCGATCAGCATCAACGCCAATGCGCTCAGCGAGATCCTGGTTTCGGACCAAGGGCAGCAGACCTATCCGGTCAATCAGGTGGTCGACTACCGCGATAACCAAGGTCCTCTGGTCCGCGGCAACAAGCTGCAGGGCAACGGCACGAACGGCATGACCGTCCGCGGCGAAATTCTGCAGACCGAAAGCGTGTGGGACGACACCGACATCGTCCATGTGCTGACCAGCCAAATCCTGGTGCCCGACTTCCACACCGACGGCGGTTTGCGCTTGCACAGCAGCCCGACCGAGAGCTTGGTCGTGAAGCTGCAGGGGGCGGCGGCCGGCTTTGTGGCCAGCGGTCGTCCGACCGACATCACCGACCGCATCGGCGGAACCGTGCAGATTTTGGGGCAGCCTGGCTTCCCGGTGATCCTCACCTCGTTGCGCGACGACTCGGTCGGCGCCGGCTTCCAACCCGACGGTACGCCTCAAACCGACACCAACGGTGCGACCGGCTTGCCCACGGCGGGCGACTGGAACAGCATCAAGTTCGACGCCTTCAGCAACGACCGCAATGTGGCGGTGGTGTTGGAACGCGAGTCGCCCGATGTGGTGGCCCCAGGCATCAACTCGACGCCTGCGACCGCGCAATATCTGGGCGACTTGGCGTCGGAGGAGAAGTCGAGCGACGAGAATCTGCGGCTCGGGTTCGAAGTGCATGGCGTCATCAGCCAGCCGACGGACTTGGACGTTTACAGCTTCAACGGCGCCGCCGGTTCGGAAGTCTGGATCGACATCGACCGCACCTCGATTCCGTTCAACGCCGTGGTGGAACTGCTGGACAGCGACGGCAATCTGCTCGCTCGGTCCGATGACTCGCACACGGAAAAGGCGGCCGGAACGCTGCCCTACGTGTCGGACCCCGTGACCGTGAAGGCGTTCCCGATGCCGAAAGCGCCGGCCGCGTTCGGCCCGCGAGATAGCATCGGCGGCTTGTCGAAAGACACGTACACGCAAAATCCGTTCGACGCGGGCTTCCGCGTGACGCTGCCCGGCACGGCCGGCGAACGCAGCGTCTTCCACATTCGCGTGTCGAGCAGCAGCGGGCAGACGTCGGGCGTCTACCAAATGCAGGTGCGGTTGCGCGAAACAGACGAGTTCCCTGGTTCGACGGTTCAGTACGCCGACATCCGCTATGCGACGAACGGCATCGAATTGATCGGCGTGCCGTACCACTCGCCGCTGTTGGCCGAAGCGCGTGAATCGACCGGCGACAATGCGGGCGTGGGCGGTTCGCAAGACTTGGGCAACTTGTTCAACAGCGATCGCGGGGCGATCAGCGTCGCGGGGAATATTTCAACGCAAGGCGATCAGGACTTCTATCGCATCAAGCTGAAGTACGACGGCATCCAAGGCACGCAAGAAGGACCGGGGCTCAGCACCTACATCTCGGCGACCTTCGATATCGACTACTCCGACGGGTTGGCCCGCGGCAACACGTCGATGTGGATCTTCGATTCGACCGGCCGCCTGGTGGCCGTCGGCCGCGATTCGAATATCGCCGACGATCAGCCCGAGCCGCTCAACGGCGTCGATTCGGACAACTTGAGCGGCGGTTCGGCCGGCAAACTGGATCCGTTCATCGGCCCCATCAATTTGGCGACGACGACGGCGGATGACGAGTACTACGCCGTGGCGGTCACCTCCGACGCGCGCATTCCCTCGGTGATGGACCAGTTCCTGGTGCAGAATCCGACCAACTCGGCGATCCGCTTGGAGCCGGTGAATTCGGTCGACCGTATCGCCGAACAACACTTCGGCTCAGGCGGCGGCACGGCCCAGGCGACCGCCAATGCGCCGCAAGTGCCCGTGTTGTTCAACACGACGACAGGGCAGGTTCCGTATCACTTGGGCGACGTGGTGCTGTTCGTGTCCCGCAACGGTCAGCTCAACGGAAGCAGCGGCACCGGCATCGCCACGGTCGATCCGTTCACCGGCGCCGTCGAATCGAGCGTCGGCGGCTTCGGGCAACTCTCCGGCGACCTCGCACTGCGACGGTCGGAAGGCACGGTTATCAACGGCGTCCCTGACTTCGGCAACATCTTCACGTTGAGCAACGGCGTCGCGGGCAGTGCGACCGACGGCAACTCAGGCAACTTGTTGCGAATCGACGCCGGCACCGCTGCAGTGACGAACATGGGCGACGACGGCATCGTGACCTATCGCGATGACCCGAATACAGCCGGCATCCAGGATCAGGCGATCGATGTCGGCGTGCAGTTCAAGGCAATGACGTTTACGGACAATTCGGGCACCAACCTGTTCGCGGTAGGTAGCCGCGGACAGAACAACTGGGGCGGAACGACGACCAATGTCGTCTACCAGTTCAATGCTCAGACGGGCGCCGCGGTGAGCCCCAATCCAGGCAATCGAGCCGTCGGACAGAATCCCACTCAAGTGCTGCTCGCGAACAGCGCCGGCACGCAGATTCGCGAATTGGGGCAGATCACGGGCGTGGCGGGCGAAGTCACCGGGCTCACGTCCATTGGCGGAACATTCTACGTTTCGACCGACGCGGGCGGCATCTATCGGCTCAACGGTGCGCTCGTCGGCACGCTGATCGCGAACGCGGGCGAGTCGCTGGAAGGCCTGTCGGCGGGTCCCACCAGCGTCGAAGGCGGCTTGTACGCCAACTCGATGTTTGCGATCGCGACCGACGGCACGATCTACGCCTACAACACGGCGGGCATCGCCCAACCGTTCTTTGCCAATAACGAGACGTCGGTGGAGACCGGCATCGCGGGCGCCACGGGTTTGGCGTTCTCGAATTTGGATCGCAACCTGTGGCATACGACGAGCGATCGCGACACGGAAGCCGGCCACGGCATCAACGTCCCGAATGACAGTACGCGCTTGGCGGGCGATGGCTCGAACAGCCTGTACTTCGGCTCCAACGGCGCGGCCAGCGGTACGGCCGACAACAAGTACAATTTCCCGGGCGGCGCGCACGGCACGATCATTTCGAATCCGTTCAGCCTCAAAGGCTACTCGGCCGACGATCAACCCACGATGTACTTCACGTACTTCATGGAGACCGAGCCGAACGATCAAGATTATGCCCCGGGCGTGCGCACGCAGCCGGACGCCTTCCGCGTGTACATCGCCGGCGACGACGGCAATTGGTCGTTGTTGGGAACGAACAATACGTTCCAGTCCGCGGCCCAGGCCGACGAACGCGACTACGGCGTGGGGGACGGCGCTTGCTCATACCCCGATGCGGCGAATCAGCCGTGCGTGCAGGAGCTGTTCCAGAACTCGGGCACGTGGCGTCAAGCCCGCTTGCCGCTCGATCTGTTCGCGGGCCAGGAAAACCTCCGTTTGCGGTTCGAGTTCAACACGGCGGGATCGGCGAGCGTCGGCAATATCAGCACGACGGGCGAGGAATTGCGGGCCGTGTCGGCGGACAAGCTGCGCGACGGACAGACGATCACGATTGACGGCCTGATTGGCGGCGCTCCCGCGACGCGGACGTTTGAAGTGGACCTCGACCCGACGCTCGTGGTTCCGACCGGCGCCGCGTTCGGCGCGGGCGGAACGATCACGGTGGACGGTCCGATCGGCGCCCCAGTGGTCTTCACCCTCTCGGCGGCGGCGACGGCCGGCACCAATATCCAGGTGCTCGGCACCCGCACGCCCGCCCAGATTGCCACCGACTTGGCGACGCGCATCAACGCCGCGGGACTCGGCATCACCGCCGTCGTGACGGACGGCAACCGCGTGAACCTGTCGTCGTTGACCGGCGTGGTGACGGCCGCACCGGTTGGCTTGCCGGCGGGCTTTGTAGAGGGTGCATCCGGCGCCGGCGCCAACATCCCGCTCAACATCCGCGCTGACATGACCAATTCGCAGGTGGCGACGGTCCTCCGCACGGCGCTCGCGAATACGTTTGCGGGCGGCAATCTCACTTCGATCAAGTCCGATGAAGACCTCGTGCGGATGATCCGCATGACGGTCGCCGATCAGGACGGCGGGGCGTTCAACGGTATGCCGTTTGGGCTCGAGGTCGAACTTCCGGGCGATGTGTTCGGCGAGAACGACGAAGCGCCGTCGGGTTTGCTCGCCACCGGGGCGCTCTCCAATGCCCAGACCCCGTCCCGCCGCGGCGTCGACAACAACCGCGAAGGCGTGTACATCGACGACATCATCATTGGGTTCGCCGAACGCGGCGAAATGGTGACCGGCGCCGTCGCGAACACGACGTTCCGCGACAATCTCGAGTTGTTGAACACCAACTTGCCCGCGACCAATACGCAGACGCTGGTGGGCGAGTACCAGTTGGAAGTCCGTCGTACGGACGACTACTGGGTCGACAATCTGATCCCCGCTCCGCCGCGCATCGTCGCGGACGGCATGGACTCGAACGACCGCGGCACGCAAGCCATCACGATCACCGCGCCGGCCGGCGATCAGATCTTCGACGGCCAGACCTTTGTGCTCAGCGACGGCGTCGACACGTTGACGTTCGAGTTTGAAGACTTGGCGCTGCTCGTCGGCAACGCCCAGAAGGGCGTCACGGCCGGGCGCGTGCAAGTCGGCTATCGCGCCACGTGGACCGACGATCAAGTGGCCGAAGCCATTCGCGATGCGATCAACTCTGCGCCTGTCCAAGGCATCCTCGACTTTACCGCCGGTCTGTCGGATGGAACGAACACGGGCGCCGGTTCGACGAGTGCCCAGGTGCACCTCTATGGCAATGCTTCGCGCAACACGTCGGGCGCGACGACCGCCATCGGGCTGACCACCGAAGTGCACAATCACTTCGGCGACTTGAATCAGTTCCGCGACCAAGGCCAAGTGATCATCTCGTCGAACCTGATCCGCGACGCGGCTCAGTACGGCATTCTGGTCGACGCCGGCGCACGCGATCGCTCGGATCTGGCCGGTTCGGCCGGATTCCCGGGCGTGCTGCCGCACCCCGGCGCTCCGATCAACTTCGACGATCTGAATTCGGAACGCCTCGCCCCGGGCGCGGTGCTGATGAACAACGTCGTCGTCCGCGGCGGCGCCGGCGGGATTCGCGTGAGCGGCGACAACACGGCGAGCCTCGATGCGGCCGTACCGTTCGTGCGCGTCGTGAACAACACGATCTACGGCCGTCGTCAAAGCGACACGGGCATTGTGGTCGACCAATTCGCCAGTCCGACGATTCTCAACAACATCCTGGCGAATCTGTCCACCGGCATTCGCATCGTCTCGGATGCGTCGACGAACACCTCCGTCGTCGGCAGCAACTTGTATCAGAACAACGGGACCAATGCGGTGACGCCCGGCACCATCGGCGTCGGTTCGACGCCCGTGTTGCTGGCGGTCAGCGACCCGTTGTTCGTGGACGCCGCCAACGGCAACTTCTACTTGGCGGCCGGATCTCAGGCCATCGACAGTTCGATCGGCAGCCTCGGCGATCGCAATGACTTCGCCACGCGCGTGAAGCAGCCGTTGGGCATCGCCGCTTCGCCGATCCTGGCGCCAGACCACGACATCACGGGCCAACTGCGGTTCGACGACCCGTCGATCACTTCGGCCTTGGCCTCGGGCGCCAATGTGAACATCGATCGCGGGGCCTACGACCGCAACGACTTCTCGGGGCCGTTCGCCGAATTGGTCGTTCCGCGCGACAACGACGCCGAAGGGCGCGACATCGACGGCACGATCACCGTCGTGCAATTGACCGAAGGCGTCTATTCGTCGTTCGACATAGTCCTGAAAGACGGTCTCGGCTCGAATACGCCTGTCGAAGGGACCGGCATCGATCAATCGACGGTCAATGTCGACAACATCACCGTCGCTCGGGACGGCATCCTACTGCGACCGACCATCGACTACATCATCGGCTTCCAAGCCGGCAGCAACCTGCTTCGCATCACCCCGCTGTCGGGCGTGTGGCGCAATGACGTCTCTTACGTGATCACGTTGTCCGGCATTCGCGATTTGGCCGGGAACATGCTGCAGCCGAACCAGGCCGATGGCTCGACGCGATTCACGATCCTCATGCCGGGCGTCGAACTGGATTACGGCGATTTGCTCGACGACGCCAACAACTTGTTCCCGACGTTCTTCGCGAATAACGGCGCACGCCACACGCTGTACGACAACACGACGACGATCTACCTGGGCCGCTTGGTCGACCAGGACAACAACAACGGTCAACCGTCGGCGTCGGCGACTGGCGACGACAACAACTCGACGACCACGCCTGCGTCGTCGCTGAACATCGACGTGTCGACGAGCAACGGGCACCTGACGCTTTTGGGATCGAACATCACGGTCGGCGCGGTTGCCGACGGCGATACGTTTGCGATCACGAATCGCGGCACGACGATCACGTTCCTGTTCGACAGCGACGGCAGCACCAGCGTCTCTCCGGCGCCGCTGGTCCCGACCGTGGTGATTCCGTTCAACGTGAGCGACACGGCGGCGCAGATCGCCAACAAGATCGTGGCCGCCATCGGTCGGTCGCGCATTGTGAATTACACCACCGGCGCGGGCCTCAGTGTCGCCTCGACGGCGGCCGGTTCGGTCGTCACGGTCACTCCGGACAACGACGAAGATTCGGCCCGATTCGGCGGCGAACTGCGCATTCCGTTCAATCCCGATACCAATCTGACTCCGTTCGACTTGATGGTCAGCGGCTCTGACTCCGCCACCGGCGGGTACTTGGATGCCTGGTTCGACTGGAACGCCGACGGCGATTGGGCCGATCCGGGCGAGCATGTGTTCACTAGCCGACCGGTCGACATCGGCCTCAATCGGCTCGACATCGTCACTCCGGATGCGGCGACCGCCGCGGTGAACGGCACCCAGATCGCGGCCCGCTTCCGCCTGAGCCTCACGGGCGGTCTCACCCCGAACAACATTTCGGTGGGCGGCGAAGTCGAAGATTACATCGTGACGGTGTACGGCGGCAGCACTCCGGTTCCGACGCATGATACGTACCGAGTTTCTGAAGACGGGTCGTTGACGACGACCGACGCCTTGGGGACGACGACGGTCGGCCTGACGAACGACAACGGCGTGCTGGCCAATGACACGGACGCCGATGGCAATGCGATGCAAGTCATCCTGGTCGATGCACCGGACTACGCGCAGTCGTTCACGCTCAACCCGGACGGCACGTTCACTTACACGCCGCTGCCGAACTTCAACGGCCGCGATACGTTCACGTATCTCATCCGCGACAATTCGCCGGGCGCCTTGGTGTCCAACACCTTCGGCGTGGCGACGATCACGGTGTGGGAAGTGAATGATCCGCCCGTGGCGCGCGACGATCAGCCCAACGGCACGATCCTCACGACGCCGGAAGATCCGGCGGCCCCGGGCTACTACACGTTCAACAGCCACGACCTGGTGTTGAACGACTGGACGCCGTTCAACGCCCAACCGCCGCATCCGTACGTTCCGCCGCTCGGAACGACCGACACGGAGCAGGGTCAAGTGTTGCAAGTGAGCGGCGTGGGTGCGACCAACACCACGCTGGTCGCGACCACGGCCCAAGGCGGTACGATCACGCTTAGCGGCGTGGGCGGTACGTTGACGTATCAGCCGCCTCTGAATTTCAACGACACCTCGGGGCTCAACACCAATATCCTCGACTCGTTCGTCTACTACATCGTCGACGACGGTACGACGGACGGCGTCGCGGATCCCAAGTACAACGACGATTTGGCGAATCCGGTCGGATTCCGCTCGGCCACCGCGTTCATCCGCGTGACGCCGGTGAATGATCCGCCCGTGAACTACATCAACGGCGACGCGAATTTCGCGAACGCGCCGGCGATCGCGACGAACGAAGACACGGCCGTCGCCCTCTCGACGGCGCTGGGCCGCATCCTCACCGTCGACGACCTCGACATCGCCGATGTGGAGGGCGTGGATCAGTTGTCGGTGACGCTGCAGGCGACGCACGGCACGCTCACGGCCGTCTCGGGCGGCGGCGCCATCATCAGCGGCGACGGCACGGCGACGGTGACGATCCTCGGCTCTCGTACGCAGATCGCCGCGGCGCTAGACGGCCTCTCGTTCCTCCCCGACCTCAACTACAACTCGACGATCAACCTCGCCGATCCGGCGCTCATCACGATCACGACCAGCGACCTGGGCAACTTTGGCGCGGGCGGCGCCCTCGCCGACGTCGATACGCTCACCATTACCGTGAACGCGGTCAACGATGCACCGGTGAACGTCGTCCCGGCGGCGACGCAGACGCTGCGAGAAGACGTGGCCTTCACGTTGTCGGTGAGCGCCGGCAATGCGATTCAGACCAGCGACGTCGATGTGGCGGAAGGAACGGGCAAGGTGACGGTCGTCGTGTCGGCGACTCACGGCTCGCTCACGCTTGCGACGCAGGCCAACCTCGACTCGGTCCTGAACGACGGCACGCACACCGTGACGCTGACCGGATTGCTCGCCAACGTCAACACCGCGCTCAACGGTCTCGTGTACGTGACCGACGCGAACTACAACGGCACGGACTACATTCAGATCGTGACCAGCGATCTGGGGAACTGGCCGACGCCGACGCTGACCGACACGGATTCGGTGACGCTCACGATCGAACCGGTGAACGACGCGCCCGTGAATCAGTACGGCGGCGCCAATCTCGTCGGCATTCCCGCGCGCAACGTCGACGAAGACGTCGACTTGGTGTTCAGCGGCTCGACGCAGGTCGGCGTCTTCGACCTGGATGCGGCGGAAGGGACGGGCGAGGTCCATGTCACGTTGGCGGTGACCAACGGCATCGTGACGCTGGGCGGAGTCACGGGACTCACATCGCTCTCCGGCGACGGCTCGGCGCTCGTGACCCTGCAAGGTCCTTTGGCCAACGTCAACGCGGCGCTCGACAACTTGCGGTTCCGTGGGAATCAGGACTTCAACGGCCAGGCGCGGATCGTGATGACGACCAGCGACTTGGGGAATAAGGGTTGGTCGCTGCCGGTGGGCGGCGTGTTCGACCAGCCGCTGATCGACGTCGACACGATCACGATCACGGTCGATCCCGTCAACGACGATCCGATCAATTCGATCCCGGCCCCGCAGACGGTGAACGAAGATACGAACCTGTTCTTCGTCGGCCCGAATGCGGTGACGGTGGCGGATGTCGACGTGGCCGAAACGCCGGTCAACGTCGGCGCCGGCCAAGGCGTGCTCGAAGTGACGTTGGCGGTCCAGAACGGCACGATCACGCTCGGCAGCCCTGCCTTGGTGTCGATCACGGGCGGTGCGAACGGAACCAGTTCGGTCACGTTCCGCGGGACCAAGGCGAACTTGGACGCCGCGATGAGCAACATGTTCTTCCGCGGAGATTTGAACTACAACAGCGCGGCTCCGGGCGCCACGCCCGCGCGAATCGTGATGACGACGACCGACCTCGGCAATACGGGCCAAGGCGGCGCCAAGGTCGACGTCGACACCATCGCGATCAACGTGTTGGCGGTGAATGATGCGCCCACGCAGGTCGTCCCGGGGACGCAGTTCGTCCGCGAAGACGAATTGCTGACGTTCTCGCCGGCCGATGGCAACACGATCACCGTCGCAGACGTCGATGTGCTGGAAACGATTCCGGCGAACGGCCCCAGCGGCGCCGGCGTGCTCGGCGTGACGCTGACCGTGACCAACGGCACGTTGACGCTGGGCGGGACCAGCGGCTTGACGTTCCTCAGCGGCGACGGCGTCGGCGATGCGTCGATGCAGTTCCGCGGGACGCCGGCCGACTTGAACGCGGCGCTGAACGGACTCACGTTCGTCGGCAATTTGAACTTCAACGGCTTGGCGTCGTTCGTGATCACCACCAGCGACTTGGGCAACACGGGCAGCGGCGGCGTGAAGACGATCGTCAACACGGTGACGGTCAACGTCGCCGCCGTGAACGATCCGCCGGTGAACTTCGTGCAGAGCGATGCGAACTTCCCGAACTACATCAGCGCCAATCCGGGTCGCTTCACGATGCCGGAAGACACAACGCTGACATTGTCGGCGGCGAATCTGAATCGAGTTACGATCAGCGATTCGGCCGACAACACTACCGGCTCGGTGCGCGTGACGCTGACGGCGGTCAACGGCGTCGTCTCGGTGGTCTCGACGGCCGGCTTGACGTTCGAAGTCGGCGACGGCACGTCCGACCCGACCATGACGTTCTTGGGCACCATCGCGACGATCAATTCGCGTTTGAATGGGATGACCTTCCGTCCGAACAACAACTTCGACGGCCTCGCGCAACTGGTCATTACGACCAATGATCTCGGCCAGTCCGGTGCGGACGGAGCGCAAACCGACACCGACACGGTCAGCATCGTCGTCACGCCGGTGAACGACGCCCCGTCGAACTTGATTCCCGCGGCTCAGACAGTCGCCGAAGACCTGCCGTTGGTGTTCAGCACGGCCAACGGCAATCGCATCTCGGTGAGCGACGACGCCGGTTCACTGCCGGTCACGGTGACGTTGACCGCCGCCAATGGCGTTCTAACGCTTGGTTCGACCGCGGGCCTCCTCAGCGTCTCGGGCAACGGCTCATCGACGATCAACCTCCGCGGCCCGCTGACGTCAGTCAACTCGGCCCTCGACGGCCTCACGTTCCTCGGCACGCTGAACTACAACGGCCCCGCGTCGATCGTGATCGTCAGCAACGACGAAGGGAACGCCGGCGGCGGAGCGGCCCAGACCGACACGGACACGGTCGCCATCACGGTCACCGCGGTCAACGACGCGCCGATCAATCTGTTCAACGGCGCCAGCGTCTTCGGTACGGCGACCACCAACGACGAAGAACCGGTCACGTTCAACGCGACCAATTCGAACCGCTTGACGATCTCCGACGTCGACGCTGGTTCGGGCTTGATGCGAGTTTCGTTGACGGGGAACAACGGGGTGGTGACGTTGCCGACGCGCACCGGCCTGACCTTTACGGTGGGCGACGGCACGGCCGATCCGACGATGACGTTCACCGGTACGCTCGTCGACGTGAACGCCGCGATGAACAACTTGGCGTTCCGTCCGAGCGACTATTTCAGCGGCGTCGCGACGTTGGTGGTCTCGACGAGCGACCAGGGTCAAACTGGCTCAGGCGGCATCCTCGTTGATACCGACACGCTGGTGATCACGGTCGTCGCCGTCAACGATCCGCCGGTGAACTCGACGCCCTCGACTCAGACGATGAACGAGGACGCGACGCTGGTCTTCTCGACGGCGAACGGCAATTTGATTTCGGTGGCCGACGACGCGATCACGGAAAACAAGCCGATCAGCGTCACGATTGCGGTTCGCGATTCGTCGTCGACGCCGGTCGGGACGTTGGCCTTGGGGCCGACCGTGCCCGGCGGATTGACGGTGAACACGGGCGCCAGCTTGATCAACCTCAACGGGTTGGTGGGCGACATCAACACGGCCCTGGCCGGCCTGTCGTTCACGCCGCCGCTGAACTACAACGGCTCGGTCCGCCTGACCGTGACGTCCGACGACTTGGGTAATTCGCCGTTCACGATCGTTTCGAACGTCGTTGATTCGACGGTGCCGATTACGATCCAGGCGGTGAACGACGCCCCGGTGAATACGCTGCCGGGTTCGACGATCAACATCCCCGAAGACACGACGGTGGCATTCGCTTCGGGCCAATGGTCGGTCGCCGACGTGGATGCTGCCTCCAACGAAATCGACGTCACGCTGTCGTCGACGCTGGGCGCGCTGTCGCTGGGTTCGATCAGCAACTTGACGTTCATCCTGGGCGATGGAACCAGCGACGCCACGATGAAGTTCCGAGGCACGCTGGCGAACATCAACGCGGCGCTGAACACGCTCAGCTTTGTTCCGACCGCCAACCTGTCGGGCGACGCCGTGATCACAATCACGTCGGACGACCGCGGCTTCACCGGTTCGGGCGGCACGAAGCTTGATACGGATTCCCTAACCATCTCGATCGCGCCGGTCAATGACGCACCCGTCGTGACCGCGCCGGCGACGCAACAGGCCCAGGAGGACGGGACCCTGACGCTGTCGACGGGCAACGGCAACGCGTTCAGCGTCGCCGACGATTCGGCAGCGAGCGAAATCTTGGTGCGCGTCCAATCGACGCAAGGCAAGGTGAAGCTGGGCACGACGTCGGGGCTGGCGCTGGTCACCGGCGACGACTCGCCGACAATCGACATTCGCGGAACTCTGACGGCCGTGAACAACGCCATCAACGGATTGATCTTCACGCCGAACGCCAACTTTACGGGCGACGCCGTGATCACCGTGACGGTCGACGATCAAGGCAACACGGGCGGCGGCGGATCGCTGCTGGGCAGCAATTCGGCCACCGTCACCGTCCTGCCGCGAAACGACGCGCCGGTGAACACCGCACCGACCACGCAATCGACTCCGGAAGACATCGCGCTGAACTTCGGCAGCGCCTTCGGCAATCAGATCGCCGTCGACGACATCGACGCAGGCGTCAACCCGATCCGCGTGCAATTGGCGGCGGTCAACGGCGTATTGACGCTGAGCGGCTTGACGGGACTGACGTTCACGGCAGGGGACGGCGTCGACGACGGTACGATGACGTTCACGGGCACGTTGGCGTCGATCAACACGGCCCTCAACGGCCTCAAGTTCACTCCGACTGCGGACTTCTTCGGCAGCGGATCGTTGACGATCACCACGAACGATTTGGGCAACACGGGCTTCCCCGTGACGGCCCTGCAAGACGTCGACACCGTGGCGATCACGATCACCTCGGTCAACGACGCACCGCGCACCGCGCCGCTGCCGCGAGCGACCAATGAGGACGTGCCGCTGACCGTCGCCGCCTCGTCGCTGATGGCGAACGATACTCCGGGCCCCAGCAACGAGAGCAGCCAAACGCTGACTTTCACGGGCGTGGATCCGACGAGCGCCAACGGCGGAACGGTGATCGTGGTGGGTTCGAACGTCGTGTACACGCCGCCGGCCAACTTCCCGTTCGCCAGCACGGTGCCGCTGCAAGACACGTTTACCTACATCGTGACCGACAACGGCACGACGAACGGCGTCTCCGAGCCGAAGAGCTCGCGGGGCACGGTCACCGTGACCATCTCGCCGGTCAACGACGCTCCGATCGCCGTCAACGACTCGTTCACCATGGACGAGGATACGACGCTGACTCGAGCGGCCTTCAACGGCGTGCGTGCGAACGACACCGACGCGGAAGGCAGCCCGCTCACCGTGACCCGCGTCAGCGGTCCGACGGCGACCGGTTCGGCCAACGGCGGCACGCTGACGCTGGGCGCGGACGGATCGTTCACCTACACGCCGCCGGCGAATTACTTCGGCACGGTGACGTTCACGTACCGCGTGAACGACGGCCAACTGAACTCGAACATCGCCACCGCCACGATCACGGTGAACAACGTGAACGAGGCGCCGGTCGCGGTCGCCAATTCGGCGAGCACTTCGCAGGGAGCGCCGGTCACGATCAACGTCGTCGCCAACGACACGGATTCGGACGGAACCGTCGACGCCTCGACCGTCGCGATCGTTTCGAACCCGAACAACGGGGCGGTCGTCGTGAACTCCAACGGGACGGTGACCTACACGCCGACCGGTACGTTCCAAGGCACCGACACGTTCCAATACACGGTCCGCGACAACGTCGGCGCCGTTTCGAACGCCGCGACCGTGACCGTGACGGTCGGCGCCGCGTTGCCGAAGTGGCAGAACCCCAATCTCCACCTGGACGTCAATGCGGACGGCGTCGTGGCGCCGTTGGATGCGTTGATCCTAATCAACGACATCAATACCTTTGGTGCTCGAGTGCTGGCCGAACCGGCGACCCCCGCGCCGCCGCCGTACCTTGATCCCGATGGCAACGGCAGCATCGAGCCGCGCGACGTGGTGCTCGTGATCGAATTCATTAACAACGGTTCTGGGGAAGGGGAAGGCAGCGTCGTCGTCGATGCGGCGGCCTCCGCCGATTCAACCCTGCCGTGGGGGTCGCTGTTCGTCGACACGGCGACCAGCGTGACGCCGACCAGTTCGACCGCCAGCGACTTGCCGGCGGACACCCTGCCGACGACGACGACGCGTCGCTCGAGCTTCGTGGTGCCGGTGCATGACCTGTCGACGGCCGAAGGGCAGTTGAAGGCGGCCGAGTTCCGGCGGGCCAGCTTGTTGCACGGCACGGACCAGTTGTGGGATGACTTGGCGGTGGAACTGTCGGAAACGCAGTCGACCGACGCGACCGACGCCGCCTTGGAAGCGCTCTTCTCGGACTTTTAAAACCGCTTGGCGCCAATAACGCTCGCTGGGGCCGGTTCTGCGGAACCGGCCCCGCTTGTTTTACGACGCCTTTAACACCCTTGGACGCCGCGTAGGAAGCAAGTCTCTCCCTTGGAGGACAAACCACCCGCCTAGGGAAGCCAATTCAGGGGTACAAATGGTTGCCGTCCAAGGGGCGTTTCGGGTATAGTACCCACGTGAGGGGCATTTAAGCGGTTCAATCCCCCCAAACGAGTGCAATTTGGTGCGTGAACCGTGGGTTTGGAGTGAGAGCTTATGAATATTCGGCTGTTGGTGGTGGATGATCACGAGGTGGTCCGTTGCGGTCTGCGCAGCCTCTTTCAGGGGACGGAGATTCAGGTAACGGGGGAGGCTGCCAGCGGCGAAGAGGCGGTCAATAAGGCCAAGAAAGAGCGTGATAAGTACGATGTGGTGCTGATGGATGTGCGGATGGCGGAAGGGGACGGTTTGAATGCGCTCGGGAGGATCAAGTTAGACCGCCCCGAACTGCCGGTGGTGATTCTCTCGGCGTACGACAATCCCTCCTATATCGCACGCGCCGTGGCGTTAGGCGCCGCCGGTTATGTGCTCAAGGGCGCGTCGCGCGAGGAGCTGCTGGACGGCATCCGCAAGGCGTCGGTGGGGGACAGCACGTGGACGCGGGACAATCTGCGGCGCGTGACGGGCGCGTTGGCGACGCCGCGACTGAATCTGGATTCGGAAGTGCCGCTGACCCAACGGGAAAGCGAAGTGCTGCGGCACCTGACCAGCGGCGCGACGAACAAAGAGATTGCTCGGTCGCTGCATATCAGCTATGAGACGGTGAAAGAGCACGTACAGCACATTCTGCGCAAGATCGGCGTTTCCGACCGCACGCAAGCGGCCGTGTGGGCGGTGCGCAAGGGATTGGTGCAATGAGTAAGTCGACCGACGTGCGCGTGAAGTCGGTGCAAACGCGCGCCGAGCGGTATACCTATCGCACGCCGATCAAATTCGGCGGGCGCGTGGTGGTGGACGCGGTCGTCTTCGACGTCGTGGTCGACGTCGAAACGCGCGACGGCCGACGGGGGCAAGGCGTCGGTTCAATGCCGATCGCCAATGCCTGGGCGTGGCCCAGTCAGACGGTGGGCGGCGAGCAGGCGCTGGCGGCCATGTTGGCGTTCGCCGAGCGGCTGCCGATGCAGGCGGCGGCGGTCGACGTCGTCGGTCATCCGCTGGAAATTAGCCATGCGTGGGCGCCGCTTTACGCCCCTTTGGCGGCGCAAATCGCGGACGAAATGCACTTAGCCGAGCCGCCGCCCGTGCTGGCGCAATTGGTCGCCGGCAGCCCGCTGGAGGCGGCCATTCACGACGCCTACGGCAAGACGCTCGGCGCCAGCGCCTACAATCTGCTCGGCCCCGACTACGTCAATGCCGACCTGTCGCACTATCTGTCGGCCGAGTTTGCCGGCGAGTACCTGGATCGGTACACGTTGCGGACGCCGAAGGGGTCGATGCCGCTGTACCACTTGGTCGGGGCGATTGATCCGCTGACGGCGACCGACGTCCAGCAGCCGGTTGGAGACGGCCTGCCGGAAACGCTGTCCGAATGGATTCCGTACAACGGTCTGACGCACTTAAAGATCAAGCTGGCGGGGGACGATCTGCCGTGGGATGTGGAGCGAGTCGTGGCGGTCGACCGCACGGCGGAAGCCGCTCAATCGGCCCGCGGCTGCTCCGCGTGGTTCTATTCGCTCGACTTCAACGAGAAGTGCGCCAGCGTCGACTACGTGCTGGATTTTCTGCGGCGGTTGTCGGAGCGAGCGCCGCGGGGGTTGGAGCGCGTGCAGTACATCGAACAGCCGACGCACCGCGACTTGCACCGTTTTCCAGAGAACCGCATGCATGCCGCGGCGCAGATTAAGCCCGTGGTGATCGACGAGTCGCTGACGGACTTCCGCAGCCTACTGTTGGCGCGCGAGTTGGGATATTCGGGCGTGGCGCTCAAGGCGTGCAAGGGGCAGTCCGAAGCGCTGCTGATGGGCGCGGCCGCTCAGAAGTACGGCCTGTTCCTCTGCGTCCAAGACCTGACCTGCGTCGGACGCTCGTTTCTGCACTCGGCCAGCCTTGCGGCGCGATTGCCGACGATTGCGGCCATTGAAGGGAACGGCCGTCAATACTGCCCGGCCGGCAACGCAGGTTGGGACCAGCGTTTCCCTGGCATGTTCACCATCCGCGACGGTTCGGTCGGTACGGCCGAGTTGACGGGGCCCGGCTTGTGGGGCTAGACGCGGCAGATGTAGCACTTCAAGTAGTCGGTTTCCGGGCAGCTAAGGCGGACCGGGTGATCGGGCGCCGGGCCGCGTCCTTCGAGCACTTGCAGATCGCGGCCCGTTTTTTGCGACACGCCTGCCAGCATATGGAGGAAATCGTCGCGAGTGACTCGGCCGCTGCAGCTGCAAGTAATCAAGTAACCGCCCGGTTCCAGCGTTTCCACGGCGAGTCGGTTGAGTCGAAAGTAGGCGCGTAGCGCTTGGTCGACGCCGTGGCGGCTGCCGGCGAAGCGAGGCGGGTCGAGCACGATGGCGCCGAAGCGTTCGCCCGCGTCCCGCAGTCGCTCGAGCGTTTCGAAGCATTCGCCCGTCTCGAACGTCACGTTGTCGACGCCGTTGGCGGCGGCGTTCGCGCGGGCCTGTTCGACCGCCTTGTCGCTGGCGTCGATCGCCAGGACGCTGTGTGCGCCTCCTAGTTTGGCCGCGGCGAGGCTGAACCCGCCCACGTAGCAGCACACATCCAGCACGCGTCGGTCGCGGCAGTAGCCGGCGGCGATGCGGCGATTCTCGCGCTGATCCAGATACATGCCCGTTTTTTGGCCGCCGAGCAGATCGGCGGAGAACACGAGGCCGTTTTCGCGAATCGCGACGGGGCCGGCGGGCGCCTCGCCCCACAGCAGTCCATCGCGCGGCGTCATCCCTTCGGCGACGGCGATTTTGGCGTCCGTGCGGACGAAGACGCCGCGCGGCTGCAGGAGTTCGACCAGCATGGCGACGAGGCTGTCGAGTCGACGGTCGATGGCGAGCGAAGTGACTTGGACGACCAGCCAGTCGGCGTAGCGGTCGACGATCAGGCCGCTGAGTCCATCGGCTTCGGAGAAGACCAGCCGCGCGGCGCCGGCCGGATCGTCGTAGCGTAGATCGCGCCGCAGGCGGATGGCCGCTTCGAGTCGTCGGCGCCAGAAGGCGTCGTCGAGCGTTTCGTTTTCGTTCCAAGTGTAGAGTCGGACGCGGATATGACTGCCGCTGTTATAGACGCCGCGCGCGACGAACCGTCCGTTCGCCGCGGTGACGTCGACGACTTGCCCGTCTACCAATCCGTCGCTTTGCGCTTCAAGCGACTTGGCCAACACCCACGGATGACGCGCCAGGAACGTCGCCAACTTATTCGGTTTCAATCGCAACATACGACCCCCGTAGAACAGGCTTCCAGCCTGTTACCGCCCCCGCAGCACAGGCCCAGCGCCCGTTGCCCCTCGTAACAGCCCGCGCCCTCGCCAACCCGCCGCGCATTCCCGCAGCATACCCGCCCCCCGCCTCCGCGCTCAGCCCCCTTCCGGTCCGCGGCCGCTTAATCGACGTTCGCCTTGTCGCGAATCTTCTCGAAGAAATCCCGCGCCGCCTTGTGATAGCGCAACACTGCGGCGCGCTGGTCGGGGTTGTCGAGCGGCAGTTTTTCGATGCGTTGGTCGAGCCAATCGAGGAAGAATTGGGCGGAGCGGCGGGAGATGCGCGGCTGGTCGCCGATCAGGACGTAGTAGGGCGCCGACATGGCGAACCGCAACGTCTTGGGGTGGTTGGTCACGGCGCGGATGACGAGCCAGCCGCTGCGATCGAAGGCGATCGTCGGCAGTTCCCCCTTCTTCTTGGCCCATTCATCCAGTCGCACCTCGTGGGCGATCTGGCCGTCCTTGACGATCTCCAAGTAGTCCACCTTTTCGCGCAGCGAGAGATTGAGGGCGATGTTGAGTTCGACTTGTTCGCCCGGATAGGCCTGGAAGGTGTAGCCGGGAAGTTCGCCGTTGACGCGCGGGCGCAGCATCGGGCCGTTGGTGACGACCGACCGGCCGGCGCGCAACCCCTCCCACCATTTTTCCCATGTCAGTTCGCCGTCGACATGCACATAGACGCGGTTGTAGCCCAGCGGATTGGGGACGAGGCCCGAGGCGCTGCCGGCGGAGGGCGGCAAGCGCAAGCCGCAATTGAGCAAGTGCGAATAGATGTCAAGCGACCAACGGCCGACGCCGTGCGGATTGGGATACTGAGCGACGACGCGCGGCTTGCCCCCGCCTTCGTTCATCAGCATCGCGTCGCGCTGCAGGTGAGCGTGGGCGATGCTGACTGAGTCGAGTCGGCGGCTGGCGACCCAGACGGGCAAGTCCCAGCCAAAGGGTCGTGCGGCGTCGACATGCACGTCGGCGTGGTCTCGTTTGGCTTGCTTCAGAAAGTCGACCGCGGACGGGTACTCGCGGGCGGCGCCGGCGAGCGGCAGGGGTTCGGGCAAGTTGAAATACAGCAGTCCGCCGCCGCCTCGGTCGTCCTCGCCGGCGCGGACGTGCATAAAGCGCTGCGGGGAGACTTCGACCAGCAGTTCTTTCGGAGGCGTCTTCCCCTGGTACTCGTCCTTGTCATTCCACCATGTAACGACGGGTGCGATGTGGAGGTCGTCGGCAAGCATCAAGAGGGGAACGTCTTGCGGCGCGCGGCGGATGTGGAGGTCCCCCGAGTACCAGCCTTCCTTCTTCATGTTGACGAACCGTTTCAACTCGACGACTTTGCTGTCGTTCGCGCCGGGATCGATCGTGAAATAACCGCTCACCACCCGATACTCGGGCCCGCGTTCCAAATCGAACTCGTAGTTGCCATTGGGCAGATCGAGCAGGATGCGGCCGTCGAACGCAAAGTGGTCGTGCCAGTAGGGGACGCGCGGCGGTTTGACCGGCTTGCCTTTGGCGTTGCGCAGGTGCATGCGAGCGGCCAGCAGTTCGCCCGATTCGCCGTCGACCACTTTGACTTCCAGTTGCCCGGCGGGGGCGAGTCGCGCGGCGAGGCAGGCGGCCAGCATTAAAATCGCTGCGACCGCCCGCGTCTTCGTCACCGTTCGCGTCATCCGTGCTTGCGCCGTCATGTTGGTCCCTCGCTGTCGCTCGCTCCGCCGACTCGCCCCGCGTCTTGCTGGAGGCGCGAGGTCGCGTAAAATGCTGGAGCTAGCGTTTTTGAAGGCTTGTCGGCCCCCGAGCGCTCGCGGGCCGCATCACCTCCCAGAAAATCCTCATGGACGAAGACTACTATTCCATTCTCGGCGTTTCCCGATCGGCGTCCGAATCCGAGATTCAGAAGGCCTACCGCAAATTGGCGGCCAAGTATCACCCTGATATGAATCAGGGGAATAAGAAGGCCAAGGAGACGTTTCAGAAGGTTCAAAAGGCGTACGAGGTGCTGAACGACCCGCAAACGCGGAAGCTGTACGATCAGTACGGCAGCGCGTACGAGGCGGTGGCGTCGGGGGCCGCGCCGGAGGGGTGGCGCCCCGGCGGCGGCGCAGGCGGCGCCGGGCCGGATATCGACTTCAGTCAGTTCTTCGGCGGCCAACAAGCGGGCGGCGGCGATCCGTTCGGCGCCTTCGGCGATATTTTCCGACAGTTCGGGCAGGGCGGGGCGGCGGGCGGCGGTCCCGGTCCCGGCGCCGGGCGGCGCGGCGGGCGCCGACCGACTCATCGCGGCGCGAACATTGAATCCGAGGTGGAGATTCCGTTCCGCGACGCCATCCTGGGCGGCGAAGTTTCGTTGCGTTTGCATCGGCCGGGCGGCCAGGCGGAGACCGTGTCGGTCCGCGTCCCGCAGGGAGTCGCCGAAGGACAGACGATTCGCTTGCGCGGGCAAGGGGAGCCGGGCGGCGGCATGCCGGGCGATCTCTTGCTGACGGTGCGTATCGCGCCGCATTCGTTCTACACGCGACGCGACCTGGATCTCATCGTGCGCGTTCCGGTCACGCTGGGCGAAGCCGTGAATGGCGGCAAGATCGACGTCCCGACGCCGTGGGGCGAAATCAGCGTCAAAGTGCCGCCCGGAACCAGCAGCGGAAAACGCCTGCGGATCAAGGGACACGGCGTCAAGAACGCCAAAGGCCAAGCTGGCGATCTGTTCGTCGAACTGCATATCGCGCTCCCCGATCAACTCGACGAAACGCACCGCGAGGCGGCTCGTCGCTTCGACTCCGCATACCGCGAATCGCCGCGGCAGGAACTGTCTTGGTGACGCTGGAGGAACACGACCGGTCGGATCAGCGTTTCGAACGCCGCTTGCGCGTGCGTGCGAAAATCGATTTCGATCGCATCTATGCCGCTCGACGCCACGCCGGCGACGGACTGATGGTCGTCAACGCCGCCGACAATGGACTCGACCATCCCCGCTTGGGACTGGCGGTCGGGCGCGTGGTGGGCAACGCGGTCGTCCGCAACCGCTGGAAACGCCTGCTCCGCGAAGCCTTTCGGTTGGAGCGGCTCGCGCTGCCGGCGGGCCTGGACTTGGTGGTGCGCCCCCGACCGAAGGTGGAACCGGAGTTGGCGGCGCTGCGTCGATCGCTGGTTTCGCTCGCTTGGCGAATCGCGCGTCGCCGCCGGGAGGGGCCGCGATGATGCGTTTCCTGCGAGCGGCGGCGAACTTGGCGTGCGTGCGCTTCCCGACGTGGTTCTTGCTGACCGGCGTCCGCGGCTATCAGATCTTTCTGGGGCCCTTCCTAGGCGGGCACTGTCGGTATCATCCTTCGTGCAGCAATTACTTCATCCAGGCCGTGCACAAGTACGGCCCCTGGCGCGGCGCCTGGAAGGGAACGCTGCGCGTGCTGCGCTGTCATCCGTTCCGTCCAGGCGGCTACGATCCGCCCTGAGTTGGCAACCGCGGCCAGCGGCGAACCGGATTAGTCAGCGCCGAGCGTCGTTTCCTCGTCGTCTTGCAGCCAAGCGGCGATCGCTTGCTCAAGCGCCGCACGGTAGGCCGCATCGTCGACCGCCCCGAATGCGTCGGTTCCGCCGGCCTCTCCTTCGCCATCCCCTTCGCCGCTGCCGGCGTCGTTCAAGCGATTGACCACCAAGAGGGCGTCGCGAGGCGTCACGAGCCCATCGCCTGACGTGTCATAGAACAAGAAGCCAATGCCGACTTCAGGCCGCGCATTGGAGAATTGGCCCGCCGTATTGCTGACGCTGCGCGAATTGAGTTCGTTGAGGATGACAAGCACATCGCGCGGGGCGATGAGGCCGTCGTCGTCGGTGTCGAGCGCCGTGGACGGATTCTGCCAGACGTTCGCGTTCGCTTGCACGCGGACTTCGACGACCTGCGTATCGAGCGGATCGGCCGTATTGTTGGCGACGCCTGTCGCGGCCCGGACGCCGGTGAGCACTTTGAGCGTGCCGGTGAAACCTGCGTTGGGCGTGACGGTGATGCGTCCCGTCGTCGGATCCACCGCGACTTGGCCGCCCGTCCCCACCATCGACGCCTCGTAGCGGACGGCGTCCCCTTCGACGTCGACGGAGGCGAGCGACCACGATACGGCTTGGCTGGGGGCAGTGACCTGAGTCGGTCCGCGGCGCAGATACGGTCCGCCGTTCGACGTATCGGCGGCGACCGTCACGCGAAAGGTGCGCGTGGCCGTGTGACCGAAGGGGTCGGAAACCGTGACGGTGACGTTCGCCGTGCCCGTAGCGCCTGGCGTCGCCGTGATGAGCAGCGCGGCGTCCTCCGTGTCTTGAATGACGTCGACCGATTTGACGGCGATGTCGCGCGTCGGTTTGTCTTCGGTGGTCGCCGTACGGTTCAGTGCGTGGCGCACCTTCTCGCCTTCGGTGAGCACGCCGAAGATGGGAAAATCGAAATCGAGCGACCGGGCGGGCGCGTCGGTGACGAAGAACTGGACGTCGCCCGTATCGTCGCCCGATTTGGCGAGCCCGAGCAGGCCGGCCGAATTGTATTGCAAACGGGGGTCAAAGACGTCGTTGAGCGGCCCCAGGCCCGACGCCGCGGTTCCAATGCCCGTCGGATCTCCCAGTTGAATATAGCGCACGTCGCCTGTTTGGACCGCCTGCGTGATGATGGAATTGTTCGTGGCCGTTTTGTCGTAGAAGCCGATCTGCGCCTGATCCGCGATGCGATTGGTGATCGTGGGGACGATGTTGTCGAACAACTGGAACGTCATCTTGCCCCAGTTTTGGACGTCCACCAACAAACTGCGATTCCCCTCGGGAACCTGCAAACTGATCAGGCTCGGGTTGTCGGTCGTGACCGTGTAGGTGAGCCGGTCGAGATTGGGATCGAAGCCGTCGAGGGCGACCCACCGCGGCGAACCGGCCAGCACGGTGATGTCGGACATGGGGAGGAGTTCGGGTGCGTTGGTCTGCGTGAGCGCTACGCCCGTTTTCTGCGACAAGGCCTGCAGCGACTGGACCCCGGTGACGCGACTGCCATCCGCAAAAATCCACGTCGGGAACGAGGTGATGCCGACGGCCGACGCCTCGGCCGTCAACGTTCGATCGGGATTGGTGGACTCCACGAACGGCAGGTAATACGCCGCGTCGCCGAATAGTTCCTTTTGCTGCGTGCAGAAAGGGCACCAAGCCGCGCCCCAGAATTTGGCGCCGCTGGCGGTGAGTGCTCGCGCGAACGCCATCAGGTCGATGGCGGTCGCTTGCTCTTCCCCTTCGCCCCCGCCTTCTCCCTCGCCGCGCTCGACGGCGTCGCTCGACGGCGCGACCTCGGCAAACAGCGCCGGCGCCGCATCGCCCACGAGGTCCGCAGCCATGACGAGGCGGGGATCGAGCGTCTGGAAATCAAGCGAGCGCAAGAAACGGCGGCCGGATCGCAGGCGTGAGGTCATCGAATCGTGCTCCAAGTGCGCAGAACAGTCGCATCCCAGATTCTATCGGCGATCCGGTCGCGCCGGCCAGTAATTTGCCTAGTTTCTCGCACGTTGCGGCGATTCGGGAGGCGCTTACCGACGCCGCGCGGGGAGATCCCCTCCGAAAGTCGGGCGAGGTGAATTGACAACGAGTGGTCCTCTAGCCAGACTTACCCCAATCGTTAGGATTGCGCAGATTATCGCGTCTATGCTAATTATCTCACCTGGAGCTCCGTCCATGTCGCTTTTCCGTCGCCGCCGTTCGGGCACGAGCCTCACGACTTCGCGAACCGCACGCCGCTCGCCCGCACGCCGCCTCCGCGGCTGGGAACCGCTGGAATCACGCCGCCTGCTGGCTCGCGATTTCCTGGAAGCTCCGAACGACGTCTTCCCGGGACAAGCGGTGGAACATTTCGCTCCTTCCGAAACGGGCGTCGTCCATAGCGTCTCGCAGGGGGCGAGCATCACGGCGGGCGACGTCGATTACTACACGTTTACGGCAAGCGTCACGGGCGAGATCGTGGTGCGCTTTACCAACAACGGCGGCAATCCGGACGGCGATGCGACGACCGACGTCGGCCTGACCCTCACGCGCCGCGACGTCGCGAATGCGTTGGTGGGAAGTCCCGTCAACTTGGCGTCCTCGGGTGCGTCGGGAGCGCTGACCTTCTCCGTGACGGCCGGGACTTCGTACTATGTCCGCGTGGAAGGCGCCACGATTGGGAACGATGCCAACTACACGTTGAGCATCGAGAATCGCGACATCAACGACGACTTGGGCGGGAACAACGATCGCCTTTCGACCGCCACGCCGCTGGGGGCTTACACCGGTTCGCCCCTGACGGCGAACGACATGACGATCACGAGCCCGGACCGCGACTTCTACCTCGTAACGATCCCGGCCGGTCAGTCAGGTCAACCGTTCAATGCGACGATCACCATGCCGGCCGGTTCCGGCGCCTCGTCAGGCCCGAATGGTCCGACCAACCTGGGCATTCGCGTACGCAACGCCGCGGGGACGATTGTGGCCACCAGCAATACGACGACGAGCGCTGTCGACACGGCGCGTTTCGACGTCCCGGCGTCCGGCTCGCCGCAGACCTATTACCTGGAGGTCTACAGCGGCAGCCTCGGTCAAGTGAACGTCTACGATCTGCAACTGAGCGCGATCCCGCAAGTGGGCGCGATCAGCGGCTTCAAGTGGAACGACGTCAACGGCGACGGCCTGCGGCAAGAAAGCGAGCCGGGGATTCCCGGCTGGCAAATCTTCATCGACCAAAACTCCAACCTGACCTACGACGTGGGCGAACCCGTTGCCGTGACGGATGCCAGCGGGTTCTATTCGTTTCCCAGCCTTCCCTACGGCACACACACGGTCGCAGAGACAATCCCCCTTAACTACGTGCAAACGTGGCCGGGCGTCGAGACGAACTACTCCTACACGTTCACGCTCAACCGCGACGACTTCGCGCTCGACCATCTCGATTTCGGCAACTACCTGGGCGCCACCGTCTCGGGGACGAAGTTCAATGATCTGGACGCCGACGGCGTTGCTCAAGAAGTCGGCGAGCCGGGGTTGGCAGGCTGGACGTTCTTCGTCGACTACAACAACGACGGCGCGCTCAATGTGGGCGAACCTTCGGCGATCAGCAACGTCGCCGGCGACTACACGATCAACGGCGTGCTCGCGGGGACCTATCGCGTGCGCGAAGTCGCGACGGTGAATTGGACGAATTCGTTCCCGTCGACCGTTGATGGATTCAGTCGCTACTACGAATTCACGTTCACTTCGGGCGCCGCCTTCGTCGACGCCGACTTCGGCAACTGGACCACCGGCTCCGTTTCGGGCGTCAAGTTTGAAGACCTCGACGCGGACGGTCTCAATCAAGAAGGCGGCGAACCGGGCGTCGCGGGTTTCACGGTTTACGTCGACTACGACAACGACTCGAGCTTGGACGTCGGCGAACCGTCGGCCACGACGGGCGTGGGCGGCGCGTACACGATTACAGGCGTCCTCCCGGGGACGTGGAATGTCCGCGAAGTGGCCCAAGTCGGCTGGACGCAGTCTTATCCGGCGACCCTGTTCAACGCGGCCGTCGTCCAATCGCAGCAGAACGCGACGGGCGTCAATTTCGGCAACTGGCGCCCCGCGACGATCACCGGCACGAAGTACAACGACTTGAACGCCAACGGCGTCATCGACGGCGGCGAACCGGGACTTGCCGGCTGGACCTTCTATGTCGATTACAACAACAACAGCGCGCTGGATCCTGGCGAACCTTCCGCTTCGTCGGGCGCTGGCGGCGCCTACTCGATTACCGGCGTCACCCCCGGCACGTGGACGGTGCGCGAAGTCGGCCAACCTGGCTGGACCAATTCGTTCCCCGCCCTCGGTTCGTACACCCAACTATTCACCTCCAACTCGACTACCAACAATCGCAACTTCGCCAACTGGACCACCGGTACGGTCTCAGGCACGAAGTACAACGATGTCGATGGCGACGGCACGGTTCCGGAAGCGGGCGAGTTGGGCCTGTCGGGCTGGCGCATCTACGTCGACTACAACAACAACAGCGTCTGGGACAATCCGGCCGAACCGTCGGCCCTCTCCGACGGCAGCGGCGCCTACACGATCGTCGGCGTGAATCCGGGCAACTGGAGTTTGCGTGAAGTCGGGCAAGCGGGCTGGGTGCAGACAGCACCCGCCGGCGGCGCTCCGCATGCCATCACCGTCCAATCGAACGGCGCTCTGACCGGCCGCAATTTTGGCAACTTCCAATTGGCGGGCATCAGCGGCCAAAAGTTCAACGACGTCGACGGCGACGGCGCGAAGGACCCTGGGGAACTCGGTCTGGCTGGCTGGACGATCTTCATCGACGCCGACAACAGCGGGACGCTCAATGGGGTGGAAGTCTCGACCGTCACCGACGGCGCGGGAAATTACTCTTTCCCCGGCCTCAACCCGGGCAGCTACCGCATTCGCGAAGTCCAGCAGCTCGGCTGGACCCAAACCACGGCGAACCCCGCGCCGATTAACCTGGCGAGCGGCCAGGCAGTGCCGAACATTGACTTCGGCAACTTCCAATTGACCACGATCAGCGGCCAGAAGTTCAACGATCAAGACGGCGACGGCGTGAAGGATCCCGGCGAATTGGGGATTCCCGGTTGGCAAATCTATATCGATGCCGACAACAGCGGGACGCTGAACGGTCTGGAAACGCCGATCGCCACCAACGCCAACGGCGACTACGCGTTCACCAACCTGGGTCCGGGCAGTTATGTGATCCGCGAAGTGCCGCAAGTCGGCTGGACGCAGACCACGACCAACCCGGCGGCGATCGCCTTGCAAAGCGGCACGCCGGTCGCCAACGTCGACTTCGGCAACTTCCAGACCGTCACGATCAGCGGCTACAAGTACGAAGATCTGAACGGCAACGGCACGAGCAACGGCGGAACGGATCCGGGCGTGGGCGGATTCACGATTGAACTCATCCGCGACGCGAACAATAACGGCCTGGTCGACGATCCGGTCTTCAACTCGCAGCTAACCCCTGGCAGCGGCCTCTATTCGTTCTCCAACCTGGGCCCCGGCCGTTACTTTGTCCGCGAACAAACGCCGCTCCCGGTGGGTTGGACGCAGTCGGCGCCGGTCGGCAATTTGTATACGATCGTCGTCTCCAGCGGCTCGAATGTCCCGAACCAAGACTTCGGCAACTGGCGTCCTGGCACGATCAGCGGCGTAAAATTCCGCGATCTGGACGGCGACGGGACTTATCCCACGGAAGTGGGCGACGCGCCTTTGGGCGGCTTCACGATCTACGTCGACTACAACAATGACGGCGTGCAAAACCCGGGCGAACCCTTCGCCGTCAGCGCGGCGGTGACCGGCGTCTACACGATCAACGGCGTCGCGCCGGGAACGTGGAAAGTGCGCGAAGTCGTGTCGCCGGGCTACTCCAACACGTACCCCGCGACGAACGATGCGTTCGGACGCTTCCACAGCGTCACGGTCGCATCGAATTCGACGAACAGCGGCTACGATTTCCTGAACTACGAAGTGATCTCGATCAGCGGTCAGAAGTTCGCCGACTTGGGAACCACCGGCGTAAAGGATCCGACCGATCCAGGCTTGGCCGGCTGGAAGATTGAGTTGTTCAGCGACGTGAATAACAACAACTTGTTCCAACCCAACCAGTATGTCGGCGAAGTGCTGGTCAACAGCGGCGCCGACGGCGATCCGGTCTACACGACGTTCACCGACTCCAACGGCGATTATGAGTTGGGGGCCTACGGCGGCTTCGTGGTCGGACAGCGTTACTTCGTGCGGGAAGTCCAGCAAAACGGCTTCCAGCAAACGTTCGGCGGCACGTATTCGTTCGTGTACAACAACGCCAGCGTCACGAACCTCGACTTCGGCAACCAGTCGTGCAACGGCGACACCTGGAATGTGGTCGACGGGACGACGACGTTCGTCGCGCCGCGCGTCGGCATCCTCACCGTGCAATTGGAAGGCCCGGGTGCGCTCAGCGTCTCGAAGACGCTGGGCGGAACGTTCCGCTACTACACCGGCTTGTCCGCCGGCGTCGGCACGTCGGCGGTCGGTTCGACGGCCGCCGGGATCGCCAACCCGTATGCGGTCGGAGTTCGAGCGGACTTGATCGTCGACGCGGCCAACACGTCGTATGACATCACGATCGTCGGGGCTGGTCCGAACACCAAGCTGCGAATCATCAACTCGGTCAACGTCGACGTCCAAAGCACGCTCGGTCTGCAAATCACGACCGGCGCGTGCGGCGACTTTGTCGGCGTATACGACGATCCAGACTTCGGCGTGACCTCGGACGCCAAACGGATCTTCGTCGGCGCCGTGTTGGGCAACATCAACTCGGGCGCGCCGCTGACGTTCGAAGGCGCCCAATACGACGCTCAATACATCAATGCGTTGTACAACAGCAATCCTTCGATCTCCAAGATCGACATCCTCACCAACGGCGGCGACGACATCGTCCGCGTCGGCGACTCGGTCACCCAGCAGATGATCGTCAACTTGGGCGATGGCAACGACTTGCTGCGTGCGGGCGGCGGAAAGTCGACAGCTTACGGCGGCAACGGCAACGACGGCATCGTCGGCGGCGACGCGGACGACGTGTTCTACGGTCAGAACGGCTTCGACGTCATCGCCGGCCAGGGCGGCAACGACCGCATCACGGGCGATGCTGACGCCGATATCCTGTCGGGCGGTCTGGGCAACGAAACGTGGCTCAAGGGCGGCGCCGGCAACGACCGCATTTCGGGCGGCGCCGGGGCCGATGCCATCTACGGCGAAGCGGGCACCGACACCGTCTACCGCGATGCGGCCGACGTGATCATCAGCACGGCGGAAATCATCCTCTCGGTCCCGCCGAACGCGGACGCCGTGGAAGCGTTGACCAACCAGTTGATCGACAACGTGTTCAACGATGCGTTCGTCGCCGACGCCGACGACGACGGCGCTCTCGACACGATCGACGAACTGATCAACTCGCTGCTGTAATTGGCCGCCGAGGCCGGTTAAGCCACAGAGAACTCAGAGATCACCGAGAGAGCGGGCGAAAGCGAAATGCTTTCGCCCGCCTTTTCGTTGAGCCAGGTCCCCTCTCTGTCAGGGCGATTGCGTATAGAGTGATGTTCCCCGCGGGCCATCCAGCAAGTAGTTGTCGTCGTAGGCGGCGCCCCGTCCCTTCGCGACGTCATGCGTCGCCGTGCCCCAACTGCCCCAGACGCCTTTCGAACTCGGCGGGAATCGATTCGTTACGCACATCGAGCCGCAATTGAAATCGACACGCGCTCGGACATGCCATCTTGCCGGAGATCGCGCAATGGCCCTGCCATCTCTGCGACCTCGCTGACCTCTGTGGCAAAAAAGAGCTCTGTGGCCAAACCTCGGCGGCCTACGTCGAGTGGGTCCAGATGTGGCCGCGCCAATGGATCTCGGCCGTCGGCAAGACGCGGCCCGCCTCGGCTGCCTCAAAGCCCAGTTCGTGAGCGAGCGACACCAGCGTCCGAGCGGTCGGCGCATCGGGAACGACGCACAAGAAGCCGATGCCCCGATTCCAATGCTCGCAAGCCGTGCGTTCGTCGACCAACGGGCCGCTCGCACCCGCGTGCGTTTGCGCCAGCTCGATCAACTCCGGCACGCCGGCCGGGTCGGGGAAAACCGGGTCCAGGTGTACGCCGAGCCCCGTGCGTCCCAACATCCGCTTCACCTTCAGCGGAATGCCGCCGCCCGAGACGTGGCAAGCGGCCAGGATCGGCGTCGCGACCGGTCCGTCGACTCCCCCTTGCGCCGCGTGGACCACCGGCGAATAAATTGTCGACGCGCGCGACAGTCGCTCGGTCAAATCGGCGAATCGCTCGTGCCAAGGCAGCACGACGTGTTCATCCAGCCATGGTTGCGAGTCCAGCGCCCCCGTCCAGACTCGCCCCGCTTCGCCGACGGAGATCCCTAGCCGATTCGCCAACTGCTGCGCAAACCACTCGGCGCGGCTGACGCCGAGTTCCGCCAAGTAGGCCTGCTCCAGGATCGCGCGGGCCCGCGTGAGGCCGTTGCTGCGAATCGTCCGCTCGCGCAACGCCACAATCGGCTGCCCGGGCCGCAGGTTCTCGGCTCGAAACAGCTTCGAATGGTTCACCAGCGCCAGCGCAACGGCGTTCCAGTTCAGTCGCGAGTCGCCCGGACCGGGGACTCGATAGCCCAGCTCGGCCGTCTCGCCGTTGATGAGTGGAAACTGACCGGCGACGCAGGCCTGTTCCATGCCGCGGGCCAGCGCCGCGACGAACGCCGTGTTCTCGGCGCTGTTGACGTCGACGCAATTGACGATGCCGAGCGTGAATTGGCCGTGACGAGCGGCGTCGTCGGCGACCATGGCTACGACGTCGTGCGCCGGTCGCTCGAAATACGAGGCGTCCCCGGTGGACCAGTAGAGGCGTTCAGCGAGTTCCGGTTTTGTGCCGGTGCCGTCGCTATTGACCGACAGCGTGTGCGGTCCGAAGTTCAGCCGTGCGCCGGCCGGATCCTCCTGGGGTCGGTACGCCGAGTCGGGAAACAGATCCCTTGTCCGCCGAGCGACGGCCGCAAAACTGCCGCCCGCTAATTCTTTCGCATCGATGACGACGGGCGCCGGAACAACGATTGACGACATGCGGAACGTCCTCTTTCGAGTCTCATGGTCGCTCAAACCGTTAAGCGTACCGCAGCGCCCGGCCCGCCGACAAGGCGTTAGGGAGCTGTCGACAAGGCTTTAAGCAGGTCGAGCGAGCAGGGCGTCGACCACCTGGCCATGCACGTCGGTCAGCCGGAAATCGCGTCCCTGGAAGCGATACGTCAACCGCTCGTGGTCGATCCCCAAGCAGTGCAGCAGCGTCGCGTTGAGGTCATGAATATGCACCCCGTCGCGCACGATGTTGTACCCGTAGTCGTCCGTCTCGCCGTGAACGACGCCCGGCCGCATGCCGCCGCCCGCCATCCACATCGAGAAACAGCGACCGTGGTGGTCGCGTCCATAGTCGTCCTTGACGCCGCCTTGTCCGTAGACCGTGCGGCCGAATTCTCCGCCCCAGACGACGAGTGTTTCGTCGAGCAGCCCGCGTTGTTTCAAGTCAGAGACGAGCGCGGCCTGAGGCTGATCGACGTCCATACACTGCTTGGGCATGTTCGTCGGCAGCCCGCCGTGCTGGTCCCAACCGCGGTGATACAGTTGCACGCAGCGTACGCCGCGTTCGATCATCCGCCGCGCCAACAAGCAATGGGCTGCAAACGTTCCCGGCTTCCGCGCCGACTCGCCGTACAGCTTGAAAGTCGACTCCGGCTCCTGCGAAAAATCGGTCAAGTCGGGCACCGACGACTGCATCCGAAACGCCATCTCGTATTGCGCAATGCGCGTCGCAATCTCAGGGTCGCCGCTTTCGGCGAATTCGGCTTGGTTCAGTTTGGCGATGCCGTCGAGCATTCGTCGGCGGAGCGTCCGGTCGATGCCGGGAGGGTCGGCCAGGTACAACACGGGGTCGCCGCTGCTGCGAAACTTCACTCCCTGGTGACTCGATGGCAAGAACCCCGCGCCCCACAGTCGTTCCAGCAACCCTTGGTTCGCGTCGGCGCCGCTGCCGTGCGAAATCATCACGACGAACGCCGGCAAGTCTTCCGCTTCCGTCCCCAACCCGTAGCTCAACCAGGCGCCCAGCGACGGTCGGCCCGGCTGCTGCGAACCGGTTTGGATGAACGTGATCGCCGGATCGTGATTAATGGCCTCCGTGTGCATCGAGCGAACGATGCACAGGTCGTCGACGATCTTCGCGGTATACGGCCACAGGTCGCTGATCCATGTCCCCGCGGCGCCGTGTTGCGAAAAGCCGAACTTGGGCGCGATCACCGGGAAACTTTTCTGGCCTGACGTCATCCCCGTGAGCCGTTGGCCTTGGCGGATCGAATCCGGCAATTCGCTGCCGTGCAGTTCCTTCAGCCTTGGTTTGTAGTCGAGTAGTTCGAGGTGCGAGGGGCCGCCGGACTGGAACAAATAGATGACGTGCTTGGCGCGCGGCGTCGCATGCGGCACGCCCGTCAGTCCGCCAAAGCGCGGGGGAGCGGGCGCGGCGACTCCCTCCCGCGCCAGCAATTGCGTCAACGCAGCCGCGCCGGCCAGCGATCCCGCCCCGCGCAAAAACACGCGTCGCGATGCACATAGCTCGACGTCGCGCCATCCGACTTGCCTTGCCTCGTTCATCATCCGCCTCCGCCTCGTCGTTCCCACACGCCCCACTGGCCGTGATTCTCGTCCACCTCGACGCGCAGTCGTTTCGCGCGAAATCCCAACCGCCGCTCCAGCGCCTCCGCCAGCCGCTCGCCCAAATACTTCGCCAATAACTCGGCCGTCGTCTGTTCGATCGGCAACAGTCGGCAGTCGCCGCGAGGAAACACCCACCGCCGCTCCTCGAACCGCACTTCCACCTCTCGCTCGTCCGCCGCCACTTGAATCGCTTTATGCTCCGTCGGCAGCAACATGTGGTGATCCAGTTCGTCGGTCAGCCGCCGCAGTTCGTCGCGCAGGGCGATGAAGTCGACGACGTACTGGTTTTCGTCGAGCGGCCCAGCGACTTCCACGGACACGCCATAGTTGTGCCCATGCAGCCGCTCGCAAATGTTCCCATTGAACGTGATGAAGTGCGCCGCGCTGAACACGTGGCACTCCTTCACCAAGCGGACGCCGAACGATTCGCTCATGCGCCGCCTCGCGACGACACGAACAGGTTTCTCGTCAGGTGCGCTTGCCCCTGATGATGCGACTCGTGCCAAATCAGCAAGTGCAGGACCGCGTCCAGCGACAAGCCGCGCTGCGCCAGCGCCGGCGAAATCCAGCTCAGCTGCGATTCGTCAAACTGACTCAGCGTTTCGAATAGCCGCTGTCGCGACGTTTCGAGTTCCTGGCGAATCATCGCCGCCGACGGGATCTCGTCGTCCGGCGTGCTGCCGCCGCGGAAGCACGCCACCAGTTCTGGATTGCGCGGCATGCTGCCAGGGACCAATCGTTCGGTCGCAAACAACTCCTCCGTCACGGCGACATGCATGAGCTGCCACGCGATATGGGCCCGCCCCGGCCCCGGTCGCCACCCCAACGCCGCCGACGACTCGGGCGTTTCGGCCAACTTGTCAAGCAGCGCCATCGTGCGCGTCCGCGCCCACGTCATTCCCTGCTTGGCGACTTCAATGCGATTCATGTGCTTCCTACCCCCAAGGTTCCACTTCGCGACCGCCGCTGGCATGCAACTCCTGACACCCTTTATAATCGAGCCGACGAAGGAGAGAACATGCCGGTCCAGATGATGCTCGCGCGTATCGTCCTCAACGAAATCGCCAATCGCAACTTGATCTTCTTGCGCGAGGTGGAGGGAGACCGCCAGTTCGCCATTGAGATCGGCATGTGCGAGGCGAAAAGCATCGACCAACGCGTCAAGAAACTGCACAAAACGCTCTCGCCGCCGCGCCCGCTCACTCACGACCTGCTCGTCAATTCGATCCTCGACCTAGGCGGGAAACTCGAATCGATCGCGATCACCGACCTGCGGCACGATACGTACTACGCGCTGCTGCGCGTTCGCCGCGGCGACGAAGTCATCGAAATCGACGCTCGCCCCTCCGACGCCGTCGCCGTCGCCGTGACGTGCAGCCCGCCGCTGCCAATTTACGTCAGCGAACGCGTGCTGGATGCCGTCACGCGCGAGGAGTGACGAGAGGAGAAGGGGAGAGGAAGAGAGCGGGGAAGAGCGGGTGGCGTGATAAAGACTCTGTTGAATTCGGAGTGTTTGGCGCCTCGGACCCACGGTCGTTTGTTGCGCAACGACACGCGCGGATTGTGCTCCCTTCTCCCCGCCGCGGGGAGAAGGGCCGGGGATGCGGGGCGTCGGCGCAACAACCGTGCGCGGACACACTCGCAGACTCTTGTCACTCCAGGAAAGCGGGCCTGGGGTCGCAGGCTGGAAGCCTGCGCTACGGTGCGCGAGGGGCGATCACGTGGGACGTTTGGAGAACCGCAATCTCGGCGACTTCGGTGCGGGCGGGCGGCGCGATGGTGAGCGGTTCGCCCGTGTTCGGGTTCGGTTCGAAGAACGGTGCGCCGGTGCCGGCCACCGTCACGCGGATGCGGTGGCCAGGCGCGAAGATCTGGCTGATCCACCCCACGTCGAACCGCACCGACTCCACTTTGCCCGGCGTTAGCGGCACTTCTTTGTCGTACCCCTCGCGGTACCGACCGCGACGCACATAATCCAGCAGCAAAATCGACCGTCCGTCCGGATACACGTCGCTCACGCGCACAATGAAGTCGGCGTCTTTCGTGGTCGAAGTCACGTACAATTGCGCCTCCACCTTGCCGGTCCACTCCACCGCCTCCGCCAACGGGTCCGTCGTGAACGTCCGCACTTCCGCCTGCGACTCAAACCCGCGCGCATCGGCCGCCCCCGGAAACGCCAATCCCGGAATGGAATTCGGATGCAGCGGATCGGCGCGGAACGTCGTTCGATCCAACTCTCCGTCGACTGGCGGCGCCGTCGTCGGCAACTTCCCGCCCGCCTGCAGATAGTACGCCGTCGCCTTCGCCGGCAACGGCCAGTCGTTCGCCGTCCGCCACTCGTTTCCCAGCCCGCCCGGCTCGCCCACTGGTCCCATCACGTAATATCGAACCGTCGGATCACGGTCGACGCCGTTGTCGACGCCCTTCAAATGATGGTCGAACCAGCGAATCATGTGGTCCTCCATCGCAAATTTCGCATTCTCGGGGAACGTCAGCTCCCCGGCCTTGTTCGTCTCCTTGAACCTCCCATGCAGCCACGGTCCCAAGATCAACTGCTGACGGCCGCGCGAATTCGGTCCGCCCCGATGCTGTCGCCCCACGTAACTGTCGACCGACCCGACGCACATGAAGTCGAACCAACTACCCACCGTAAAACAGGGGACGTTCATCTTGTCGAAGTGCCGTGAACAATCTTCCGCCTGCCAATACGCGTCGTACGTTGGATGCTGAAACCATTCGTTCATCAACGCCAGATTGTCCGCTGGATTCCGACAAACGCCGGCCATCTTCAAGAAGCGTTCCGGCCGCGTCGTGCCGCCGATGCGATACCCCTCCTGAAACAAACTCAACCCCGTGTCGATCATATACTGCGCCTTCAGGTGCGGCGGACCGGCGACGGCCAAAAAATTCTGCGCGAATCCTGCTTGAGAACTCCCAAACGTCCCCACGGCGCCGGTCGACCAAGGCTGCGCCGCCAGCCACTCCACGGTGTCATACCCGTCCTGCCGTTCGCCCCACCCCAGCGCTCGATACCCGACCCACGTCCCCTCCGATTGCCCTGCGCCGCGGAAATTCTCCGCACAAACCACGTAACCGCCGCGCGCCAGCCGCGCAAAGCTTTGTCGAGTCGCGGCGCCGCGCAGGTCGGCGTAACGCTGTTCGTACAACACGGGCCAAGGCCCTTCGCCGGCCGGAAAGTACAGATATGCCGACAGCTTCACGCCGTCGCGCATTGGGATCAGCACGTGCTTTTCCGTCACGCCGCCCAAGTCGACCGGCGCCTCCTGCGCCGCGCACGCGACCCACGCGTCGACCGCGCCCGCGCTCACACACCAAACGGCCGCCATCACCACGGCAACTCGGACTGACTTCATCGGGTAGCTCCTAAGCGACTTGAGGTCCCGTCATTACAGTGCTCCGCCGCGCCCGACGCAACTAGCGCCGCCTACAGCGGTTTTCCCGGCCAAAATGCATTGAACCGATCAGCGTCTGCCGATATCTTTGGAAGGCGACGGGCGGAACACTGCAGGGGAGCTGGACGAATGTCGCATGCGTTTGCCAATTGGAACGCCCGGACGCGCGAAGGAATCGCCGTGGTCGATCGCCGCGGCATGGTCAAAGCCAGTCTCGCCGGGATCGCCGGCCTCTCCCTCCCGTCGCTCTTGCGTGCTCGAGCCGCCGCCGCCGAACAGGGCGCGTCAGGACGCGGACGAACTACGGACGGCAAGTCGGTCATCCTTCTGTGGATGGCGGGCGGTCCCAGCCACATCGACACGTGGGACCCCAAGCCCGAACGCCCCTACGAGAACCGCGGGCCGTTCGGCGTCATTTCGACCAAACTGCCCGGCGTGCAAATCTGCGAGTATCTGCCGAAGCAAGCCGCGATGCTCGACAAATTCACGATCCTGCGCAGCGTCGATGCACGCTTCAGCAACCACGAACCGAACAAGGTCTTTCAAACCGCCAACCTGGAGGCGGAACCACGGACGAACCCGAAAGCCGACGATTATCCGTCCATCGCGTCGATCGTCGCCAAACACCACGGTTCGAACAATCCGGCGATGCCGCCGTACGTCGCGTTCATGCGCTCGCGGTCGCACGTCGCCTTCGCCGGCCACCTCGGCAAACGGTACGACCCGTTTCTGGCCGATCAAGCGGCCCGCCTCCCCGTCTATGATCTCGTCGGCAAAGACACCGGCGCCGTCGCCGGCGGCAACCTTTTTAACATGCCGTCCGGCCTGTCCGCCGACCGCATCCACCAGCGGCGACAGTTGCTTAGTCACTTCGATCGGCTCCGCCGCGGGCTCGACCAATCCGGCTCCATGGACGCCATGGATTCTTACAGTCGCCAAGCGATCGACATGGTCATCGGCGACTCGGCCCGCGACGCCTTCGACCTTCAGCGCGAGCCGCAGGCGGTGCGCGAGCGATTCGGAACGCACCTCTGGTGCCAACAAGCGCTGCTCGCCCGACGCCTGGTCGAGGCGGGCGTCGCCTTCGTGACGCTCGACCTCAGCTACCACACGGCGTCCGGCACCTGGGACACACACGGCGACAACATTCCGCCCTACGGCGGCATTTGGAACGGCTTGCGTCCCCTCCTGCCGCTTTTCGATCACCTCGTCACGACCCTTGTCAGCGACCTTGAAGAGCGCGGGCTGCTTGAGAAAACGCTGGTTCTGGCGATGGGTGAATTTGGTCGTACTCCGCAGATCGGGACGCAGGATAGCACCGACGGCCGCAACCATTGGCCCTACGTCATGTCGATGTGCATGGCGGGCGGCGGTTTCCGTCACGGCCAGGTGCTCGGCGCCACCGAGAGCGACGGCGGGCAGATTCGCGAGCAGCCGATCACGCCGGGCGACTTGGCGGCGACCATCTATCAACACATGGGCGTGCCGCTCGCGACGACCTACGAGGACGAGCGCGGCCGCCCGCACCCGATCGTCAAAGACGGCGCCCCCATCCGCGGCCTGTAGCGCCACCGAGCCAACCGTAGGGCGGCGCCAAGCCGCTCCGCGGCGCGGGCCCACCACCGCTCGATTTTCGCCACAGAGGCCCCCGAGCACTCAGAGGCAACCGTAGGGTGGCGCCAAGCCGCTCCGCGGCGCGGGCCCACCACAACTCGGTCTTCGCCACAGAGGCCCCCGAGCACTCAGAGGCAACCGTAGGGTGGCGCCAAGCCGCTCCGCGGCGCGGGCCCACCACAACTCGATCTTCGCCACAGAGGCCCCCGAGCACTCAGAGGCAACCGTAGGGTGGCGCCAAGCGGCTCCGGCGCGCCGGCCCGCCATATCTGGTTTTCGCCAAAAAATGGGCTCTCGCAGCCTCCCGCCTCTAACCTCCCTGCGCCTTCTCTTCCGCGGCGCTCAGGCGGTAATACTGCGGGGCGAGCTCCCAGACGGTGGAGGTTTGGCCGGCGCGCCAGCGGCGGCGACCTAAACGCGCAACGGCGGCGGCGGTCGGCGTTCCCAATTCGGGCGGCACCACCACCGCGTCCGCCGGTAAGCGAGCGCGTACTTTCTCGAGCCCCGGCCCGGCCACGGGCGCCGTCGGCGCCAGCCGTTCCAACCAATCCGCCACGGTCGACAAATGCGTCGGCGTCTCGACTTCCCATTCACCCGTCGACGAACGTCGCCACGTGGCGCTAAATAGTTCGTCGCGCTGCGCATCCAAAATCGTCGTCGCTCGTGACAATTCAACCGGCAACCCTTCGGCGATCGCTTCCAGCGTGTTCACCCCCACCACGCTCGCCCCGACGGCATACGCCAGCGTCTTCGCCGTGACCACGCCCACGCGCAATCCCGTAAACGAACCAGGCCCCGTCGTCACCGCCAGACACTCGACGCTCTGCGCCGTCCACTGCAGCTTTTCCAGCAATTGCCTGAGCGCCGGCGCCAAGGCCTGCGCCGTGCGCTGCGGCGGTTGCAGAACGATCTCTTCGCGCACGCCCCAATCGTCGGCCGCCGCGACCGCTCCATACAACCCCGACGTTTCCAAGGCCAGCAATCGTCCGCCCATAGCTCCTCGCTAACCGTCGATTCGTCCCAATTGAAATCGCAGTGCTTCATCCAAGTCTGGGAAGCGAAACCGATATCCGGCCGCCGCCAGCCGCTCCGGCACCACTCGTTGGCTGGACAACAACAGCGCATCGGCCATCTCTCCGAACGCCAATCGAGCGGCCCAGCCGGGCAACGGCGCCCATGTCGGACGGCGCAGCACTTGCCCCAGCACGCGAGTGAACGTCGAGTTGGTGACGGGATTCGGCGCCACCACATTGACGGCCCCCGCCAGATGCGGATGCAGCAGCGCGTGATGAATCGCGCCCACGGCGTCATCCAGCGCCACCCAACTCATGAATTGTCGTCCCGAGCCGATGCGACCGCCGCCGCCCATCAGGAACGGCAGCCGCATTTTGGCCAGTGCGCCGCCGCGAGCTGACAAGATGATGCCGAACCGCAAGTGGACGACGCGGATGCCGGCATGTCGAGCCGCCTGGGCGGCGTCTTCCCACTCGCGTCCCACGCCAGCCAAAAAATCATCTCCCAGCGTACTGTTCTCGTCGAGCAGTTCGTCGCCCCGATCGCCGTAGATGCCGATCGCCGATGCACAGACGAGCGTCTGAGGGGGGCGAGGCAAGCTGGCCGCCCACTCGCTGATCCGCCGCGTCCCTTCGACGCGGCTGTCGCGCAGGCGCGCTTTTTGAGCCGGCGACCAGCGTCGAGCGGCGATGTTTTCGCCCGCCAAGTGCACGATCGCATCAAACGGCCGCGCAGCACTCGAGATATCCCGTCGATCCGTGCCGGCTCGCTGCACTAAATCGTCCCATGTCAGCACCCGTTCGTCGCACGGAAACGTGCGTCGCGACAGGCGCGTCGCTTCATGGCCGCCGGCGGTGAGCATGCTGACGAGCGAGGAACCGACGAGTCCCGTCGAGCCGCTCACGAGCACATGCAACGGGCCGCTGGCCGCCCGCGCATGCGCCTCCAGGTCGTCATGCGTCGTGCGATGGCGGTACGCAAAGAGGTTGTCGAGCGAACGGCGGATGAATCGCCCGCCCAGGCGCTCGCCGAGCCAACCCAGCGGCGGGCGGTAGGTGATGTCGTCTTCAAGCAGCGACGACGCCGGCCCGGTCGGGATCATGCGATGCCGATGGTCAAACTCCGCGAACGGCCCGCGAGTCTGAACGTCGCGAAACAGCCGCCCCGGCTCGAATTCGCGATACTGGGCGTACCACCGCTTCCACACCAGGGGCGCCAAACGCATCCGAATGATCGCCGTTTCTCCGACCGCACTGGGCGGCGCCCAATGCTCAATTTGCACCTGTTCCCACGGAGGCGCCAGTCGCAAAAAGGCGCCGGGGCGCAGATGCCACGCGAACAGTTCGTCGGCCGAACACGGCATTTCTGTGCGACGCACGAATTCGGACATGCGTGAACCGGGATTACCCGCAGACTTCGTGGATGACGCGTCCAGCAACGTCGGTCAAGCGGAAGTCGCGTCCGTTGAGATTGAAAGTGAGTCGTTTGTGATCGAGTCCCAGCAGATGCAGGATCGTAGCATGGAGGTCGTGAACGTCTACTGGGTCGATCGCCGCTTTGTGCCCCACGTCGTCGCTGGCGCCGAACGACGTTCCCCCCTTCGAACCGCCGCCCGCCAACCAGAATGTGAAGGCATGCGGGTTGTGGTCGCGTCCCGGTTTGTCGGCTTTCTGCGAAACGGGCAGTCGTCCAAACTCGCCTCCCCACACCACCAGCGTCTCGTCGAGCAACCCGCGCTGGTGGAGATCGGCCAGCAGCGCCGCGACCGGCTGGTCCGTCTCTTCGGCGAACTGCATGTGGTTCCCCTTGATGTCGACGTGCCCATCCCACGAGCGTTGGTTCTCCGTACCACCCGAATAGATCTGCACAAACCGCACGCCGCGCTCCACCATCCGCCGCGCAATCAAACACTGCTTGGCGAAGTGGGCGCACTTGGGATTGTCGACGCCGTACAACTTTTGGATGTCGGCCGTCTCGCGATGGATGTCGATCGCATCCGGCGCCGCCGTCTGCATGCGGTACGCCAACTCAAAGCTCTCGATCCGCGCCGCCAACTCCTGTTCTTTAGCCCGTTGGTCGAGATGCCGGCGGTTGAGTCGCTGGAGGAGATCCAGCTGTGCGCGTTGTTGGTCGACCGACATCTCGCCTGGCCGCTGCATGTTGTCGATCGGCTCTCCCTGCGGCTTGAGCCACGTCCCCTGAAAGACGCTGGGCAGAAATCCCGCGCCCCAGTTGGCCGAATACCCCTTCGGCAACCCGCGTCCGAGCGGATCCGACATGACGAGGAACGAGGGGAGGTCTTTGCTTTCGCTCCCCAACCCGTAGGTGACCCATGACCCCACGCACGGATGCCCCATTTGCGTGAAGCCGGTGTTCATCATGAACAGCGCCGGGCTGTGGTTGTTCGACTTGCCATGCAGCGAGTGGATGAAGGCCATCTTGTCGACGTGCTGCGCGAGATTGGGAAAGATCTCCGCGACGTGCTTGCCGCACTGGCCGTGCTGTCGAAAGGCGAACGGCGACTTCATCAACGGGCCGACCGCGTTGGCGAAGAACCCCGTGAAACGGTCGAACCCCGGCAATTCTTGTCCGTCCCGCTTCTCCAATTCGGGCTTGTATTCCCACGTATCCACGTGACTCGGGCCGCCATTGATGAACAGCCAGATCACCGACTTCGCCTTGCCGGGAAAGTGGCCGGGGCGCGCGGCGAGCGGATTGAGCGCCGGAGGCGACGTTGGTCGTTCGGCGGCGGCCAGCGTCCGTTCCTCCGCCAACAGGGCCGCGAGTCCCAACAGGCCGGCGCCCATGCCTGATCGCCGCAGCCAGTCGCGGCGGGACCACAGAGCAGGAGGGACGCCGTCCTCGAATGCGTTTGGAATGGTCGACATCGCGAGGCTCCTCTTATTCCACGTACACAAATTCATTGAGACTCATCAGCACTTGGCAGAAGTCGGCCAGCGCTGCTTGCTGCGCGCCGTCTCGACCGGCCGCCTGATACGAAGCGGTCTGCCGCGCGAGAAAATCGACGTCGTCGCGCAGCTCGTCGTCGGTCGGAGTGCGGGCGAGCGCCGTGAGGTAGGCCTGCCGCACCGCGTCCTCGATCCCCGCTTGAGCCACTCGCGGCGACAGCCGCTTGGCGAACCCCTGCGCATACCCGCGGACCTGCGGACTATTCAAGAAGTGCATCGCCTGCGGCGCAATCGTCGTACTCGGACGCCCCCCGACGCTCACCAGCGGTTCGGGCGCGTCGAAGATCTGCATCGAGGCAATCAAGCGGCTGCGCTTAATCGTAAAGTAGATGCTGCGTCGCTTGTGACTTTCTTCCAGCGATCCAGGTCCGAACATCGTTTCATCCAACTCGCCGCTGGTCGCCAACATGTTGTCGCGAATGATCTCCGCCTCCATCCGCTGCGGTCGATATCGCCACAGCCAGACGTTCTCCGGGTCGGCGGCCAGATCCGCCTCGTCGACCTGCGAACTTTGGCGATACGCAGCGCTCAAGAGGATCAGGCGGTGGATGGGCTTCAGTCGCCATCCGTTCCGCAGCAGTTCGGTCGCCAGATAGTCGAGCAGTTCGGGATGCGACGGGCGTTGGCCCTGCATGCCGAAGTCATTGGGCGTGGCGACGATTCCGCGGCCAAAATGGTGTTGCCACAGGCGATTGACGATGACGCGCGCCGTCAATCGACCCGCCCCTTGTTCGACGTCGGTCAGCCAATTCGCGACCGCTCGCCGTCGATAGCTGGTCGCAGCGCCGGCCGGCGGCGGCGTCTGCCAGCGGGCCAGCGACGCCAAAGTCGGCGACGACGACTCGGGCGAGACCGAAGCCGCCTCGCGGGCCGGCATCAACACCTGCAAGAAGTCGGCGGACGCCGGCGCCTGCTTTTGCGCGACGTCGCCTCGCTTCAAGTAGTACGACTCCTTGTAGAAGTGCGGGAAGCCGCGGTCGTCGGCGTGATGCGGGATCGGCTTAATCCCCTCGCTCACGATCATCACTTGCGTCTTCTGCGGCTGAGGTTTGGCCGCCAGATGCTGCGTCACCTTGTCTTGGAGCGCACGCCATTGAGGATCGATCGTGCGATACCACGCGCGCACGCGACGACGCTCGTCCGGCGACAATTGGCCGCGCGTGCGTTCGACCAACGACAAAATCTCGACCTGCTCCTGCGACTGGCCGGCGGCGTCCAGCGGCAACGGAGTCGGCGACGCGGTCACAGCCAGTCGCGGACGGCCGATGTTGTGACGATTGTTCACGGTGAATTCGAGCGTCACAACGAGGCGCGTGCCGGACGGAAAGCCGACCGGCGCGGCGAAGTCGAAGGCGCCGGCGTGCGGCTTGCCAAACTGCGGATCCACGGCCCATCCGGAACGCGGGTCGCCGTCTAGGGACGAAGCCAGCGAGAGACCGCCCGAATTCTGTTCGAACGTGGCCCGCGGTTTCTCCAGCGTCAAGTTCTGCGCCGGTTGGCTGCCATCCAGCGGTTCGGCCGTGACGCGAATCGTCCCCAACGCCATGTTGCCGTTGTCGGCGCGGCCGGGCCCGCCTCGGACGAAGCTGGGATGCGGCAGCGCCTCCAGCCGAAGACTGCGCAGGTCGCGTACGTGCGTTTCGGCGACCAACGTGTAGACGTCGAAATCGGGATTCACGCCCGACGCCAAATAGGAACCGTCCTCTTGGCGAGTGAACGTCGCGCCCCCCTTCGATGCAAGGCTTGCGAGGTCGAGCGTCAGCCAGTTGCGAGCGGGGTCGGCGGAAGCCGTCTCGGGCGGAGGTTCGGCCGACGGCGCCATGCGCTTGGCCAACCACTCCTGAAAACGCCCGTCGAGCGCATCTTTCTCAAACGCAGCAACCGCATCGACCAGCGGCTGATGCTCGGCTTGCCAACGGGCCAGCGCTTCCTGGTTTTCACGGGCCTGCAGTTCGAGTTCCACGTTGCCGCGAATGGCGGTCTTGAAGTTGGCGACCAAGCGATAGTAGTCGGCGGCGGGGATCGGATCGTACTTGTGGTCGTGGCAGCGAGCGCAACCGACGGTCAATCCCAGCATGGAAGTGCCGAGCGTCGAGACCATGTCGTCGAGTTCATCGTAGCGGGCGGTTTCAAACTCTTTTTCGGTGAGCTGCGTGGGGAAGACGCCGGCGCCGAGAAACCCGGTCGCCATGAGGGCCAGGGGATTCTGCGGCTCGATCTCATCCCCCGCCACTTGCCACTGGACGAATTTGTCGAACGGCAGATCGTCGTTGAACGCGCGAATCACGAAATCGCGATAGTGGTAGGCGTGCGGACGATCGTAATCTTGCTCGAAGCCATGGCTTTCCGCGAAGCGGGCCGTATCGAGCCAATGACGTCCCCAACGTTCGCCGAAGTGAGGATTGTCCAGCAACTGATCCACCAGCCTGGCGTAGGCCTGTGGATCGTCGTCTTTGACAAACGCATCGACCACGGCAGGGGGAGGGGGGAGTCCCAGTAGATCGAAGTAAACGCGACGCACAAGCAAACGGCGCTCGGCGGGCCCATTGGGTTTGAGCCCCTGGGCGGCCAGTCCCTGAGCGACAAAGCGATCGATCGGACTGTCGCTCCAACCCGGCAGGTCGGTCTTCGGCGGCTCCCGACGTTGCAGCGGCTGGAAGGCCCAGAAGGCGCGCGCCTGCGGCTCGATCGACTGGTGAATCCACGCGTCGGGTCGAACGTTCTTGTCTACCAGCGGCTTGTCATAGGGGGCGCCGAGTTCAATCCAGCGGCCGATCGCGGCGATTTGAGGAGCGGGAAGTTTCGCGCCGTCCTCGGGCATCGACGGTTCTTCTTCATGCGCGATCAGCTTCATGAGGCGGCTGGCAGCCGCCTTCCCCGCGACCACTTGCGGTCCGCTGTCGCCGCTCTTGAGCAGCGTTTCGCGCGTGTTGAGGTCGAAACCGCCTTCGGTCGCGTCGCCGCCGTGGCATTTGACGCAGCGACCGATGAGCACCGGCCGAACATCCTTTTGGAACAGTTCCAGCCCGGCTTTCATCTTGGCGGCATGTTCGGGATCGACCGGTTCAGGCGCGGTCTGAGCCGCAGCGGTCAGCGTCAAGCTTAGGCCGACGCACCAGGGAACGACGCCCAGGATGCAACGCATCATCGCAGTCGCCTCGTGTTGATCAGAGATCAGGCGAGCGCCGTCGAGCGGGCCGCCGGTTTTCAGGTGGGGGGGACGATCGGAAGGTGACCTTAGTATACTGCTGCTCGCGGCGGGCGGGGAAAGACCGACCGGTCGCCAAGTTTCTTTTTCGGCGGACGCAACCTGCTCTCCCGACGCGTGTTGATTAGGGAACTCATGTGAGGACAGGTTGGTTTTCGGCGGGCACTTTGCGGAGGAAAGAATCATGAAGCGCAGTTGGATGAAGATGGCGTTCGGCGTGTTGGTCGGCGCGACCTTGATGGTCGGCGTCGCTTCGGCCCAGGGCCCCGGCGGCGGACGCGGTGGTTTTGGGGGAGGCGGTTTCGGCGGCGGCGGTTTCGGCGGCGGGCGGGGCGGCGGACCCAACAACCCGCTCATGCTGCTGACCATCGAAGCCGTCCAGAAGGAACTCGGACTCAGCACTGAAGCCGTCGAAAAGGGACGGAAGATCCTGGAAGAAATGCGCGAGGCAGGTCAGGCCGAAATGTCCAAGCTGCGGGAAGGCGGCAGCAATTTCCAAGACCTGACCGAAGACCAACGCCGCGAGATGATGGCGAAGATGACCGAAGCCCAACGCGGCATCCAGGCGAAGTTCATTCCGCAGATCAAGGAATTGCTGACGGCCGAACAGTACGCACGCCTACAGCAGATCAGCTGGCAAGCGGCCGGTGCGCAAGCCCTGTCGGACCCCGAGCTCGCCAAGCTGTTGGAATTGACCGACGAACAGAAGCAGAAACTGGAAGCGAACGGTCGCGATTTCCAGACCAAAGTGCGCGAGGCGTTCGCCGGGGGTCGCGGCGGTCCAGGCGGAGGCGGTCCGGGCGGCGAAGCCATGGCGAAAATCCAAGAACTCAATAAGGAACGCGACGCCAAGGCGTTCGAGATCCTCACGGCCGACCAAAAGGCGGCCTTGGAGAAGGCCAAGGGCAAGGAATTCGACGTGAGCCAACTGCGTCAGGGCCGCGGCGGACCGGGCGGTCGTCCGGGCGCGGGTGGACGTCCGGGCGGCGCGGGTCGCCCCGGCGCCGAAGGCCGGCCGGGCAACTAGCGACTCCGAGCAACTAGCGACTCATCGTCGGCCTCCCTTCACGAGGCAGGTGAACGCAAGGCAGAAACAACGATGGCCGCGGGAGATGCTCCCGCGGCCATTTTGCTGCGCTGTTTGAGCGGCGTATGCCGAGCTAAAAATTGGTGTCCTTGATCTTTCCGGCCCCTTTTGCGGCGGCTTTCACTTTATTCTTCGAGTAAAACGGGCCGCCCGAACGGTCACCTTTGATCTTCGCGTTCCCCACGGTCAAACCACCCGCACTTTGGGTCGTCGGATAGTGTTGAACAAGCTGCCAATCCCCAGTCGCGCTGACGGTAAAGGTGGAATAGGAAAATTTCAGTTGCGAGTCGGGAACGTCTTCGATCGAGTCGTAGGCCCGTTGCTTGGTACTGCCGCCTTGCATGGTGGGCGAGTTGCCAAATTCGTCGTTTCCCACGTCGTCGCTGCCGGAGCCGCTTGAAACCCTGACGCCTTTGCCGATCGGCTTGCCGTGATTGACCGTCACCACGTACGACGAATAGAGGTAATAGTAATCATCGTCGTCTCGGTCGAGCGGGATCGTGTCGTTGTTCAGCACCGTCTGCAACGCGGCCAACGCGGCCCGGTAGCACTCTAACCAGACTTCGTGCGAGATAAACTGCGAGCTGCTTTTGGCTTGGGCGGCCCATGCCGTATCGTAGGGGAGCCGCCCCTCGGTGAGTCGCTCGGAAAGTTCATCTTTCGAGAGGGTGGGGGAGTGTCGTCCGGTTCGCTGCACCAACCGCGGCGAATCGATTTCTTCGGTTTCCCAGCTTCCATTCCCCTCGTCATCGACCACCCAGCGGTAGATTTCGCCGCTGTCGATGCGATCGACGAACCCCGCGCTGTGCCCGCCGAAATACCGCTCGATGGCCGCCACTTTCGCCGCCGCTTTGAATTCGGCGACGGTGATCGTCCGGTCGCCGTCGACTTCGACTTCCAGCCGATACCGTTTCAGCGACTTGGGATTGGGCGGTTCGGAGTTGATTTTCTTGTTCGAAATGGAATTCTTGATCGCCTCTTCCACGAACGCGCGCCGCCATTCGTCGTAGGGCTGGAAATTCACGCCGTCGAACGAGGCATACTCACCCTGGGGATCTAACGTCCATTTCGGTTTGTAGGCGACCAATGAATCGGTGCCGCCGACCTTCTTCTTTTCGAAGATCGCCCCTGGATCGTGGCCGTCAAACTCGGCTTCCGCGTACTCGCCCGGATTCGAGGGATCTTCCACCAACATCTTCTCGTGAAAGACCGCCACAAACTCGCGCGTCGTCAAATCCGGCTGAATCTTCTTCAAGAGTTCGCGCATCTTCACGAGCTTGCGCATGTGCTCGTTGCAGTCGTTGACGATTTTCGGCTGAGCCGGCTTCTTCTTGCCAGCAGCGGCCAACTGTCCCGCTTCCGTGTGCGCCTTGCCGAGTTCCACGTCGAGCAGATCAGCCGGGCCTTTAATCTGTTCGCCGCCTTGATGGCGACGTACGAGATCCTTGGCCTGGGTCACCAGCGATTCGACGAGTTTCGCGAGCTTCGCTTCGGCGACGTACTCCTTGGTCGGCGGCGCATCGTCGACATCGTCGATGGAGCCGGGTTTCGGAACGGGCGGCGGCGGCGTTTCCACAGGCTTCGGCTTGCTGCCGCTGCGTGGATTCGAACCCACCTTATCTGAAAGTGTTTGCGCGGTGATGCCGCGGGGATTCGGATTGTTCTGTTTGTTCTTATTCTTGTTCTTGGTTCGTTTGCCCATGACCGCACTTCGTTCCTGTTCGCCGTTTCGCCCGTAAATCGCCAGATTCGCCGCCGCAGACGTGCTTTACCGGTCGCTGTGAGATCAGGTCGCGAGCAACCGCTCGATCTCTTCCAGTGCGTCATCGATCGGGCCGTACACGTCGACGCCTTCGTCGTCCAAGTAGGTCAGCACGTTGTCGTCGTACAATTCGTTGCTGACGCGTTCCAGCGTCTGCTGCGCCGCATCCCGGGCTTTGGCAAATTTCGCCGGGTCTTTGGACGCCTGTTCCATCTGCTTGAAGGCTTCCGCGAGCTCTCCGCGATAGCTTTCGACGATCTTGACGAGCCCGCGGGCGGTCCCCGCATCCTCTTTCAAATGTTCCTTGATCACCGGCTCGATCGCCTTGACCAGCCCTTGGATGGCGGTGGACCACGCCAGTTTGGCCTTTGACAGCGCGGCGACCATCTCGGCGACTTTGCCGGCCGGGATGACGTCGGTCTCTTTGCCGCCATCGGCTTGAGCTGCATCCAACAGCGCTTCCAGACGAGGCAGCCCCGCCTTGGCTTTCGCCAGTTCGCCGTCCGCCGCCTGCTCTCGCACGTACTGCATCACCGCGCGGATTTGCGTGGCGTTCGTCGGTTGCGTCTTGAGCAGATCGACGCACCGCTTGAGCACCGCTTCCAGTTCCTTGGCGAACTTTTCCGCTTCGGGGGAGGCCTGCGACTGCGACGAGCTCGATTCATCCGACTCGTTCGACTCCGTTTCCTCCTCGTCGTCTTCGTCCGGCACGGCAGTCAGGCTCTTGACGATTTCAAACGTCGGCCGACAACGAAAATCGGCCATGTCGTCCAGGAATTCCTTAAGCGTCATCGGCTTGACGGGCGCGGCTTGGAAGCCGTCGTCGATCGCCAACTGGAACACCAGGTTCTCGCCCTTCCCGGCGGCGACGCCGTAATACACCTGCCCAGAGCCGGCCTCTTTGGCCTCCATCTTGTACTTTTCGAAACTGCCCTTCTTGAACAGCACCAAGTTGATGATCTTGGTCCCCTTGCACAGCAGCACGAAGCGCCGCGTCTTGCCCTTCTTCACGTCGGCCAAGAAGGCGCAGGTTTCCTTGCTGACGGGATTATCCTTGGGATCCGGCATGAGGCCCTCTGTTGACGACAGGCTATGAAACACCACCCTCTAAGTGGTTATTACGCTATCGCCCAACAGGCCCAGAAGCAACGGGCTCGCCAAGGATTACGATTTCTTCTCGCGGACCACCTGGTGCATGCGCCGAGCCTTTTCGAGTTCCGCCTGTTGTTCTTCCTTGCGTCCGAGCCGGCCGTACGTCTCCACCAGCCATTCGCGGACCTGCAGCAGCGTGGGGTCGCCTGCCAGCGCCCGCTGAGCGGACTGAATGCCTTCGTCGAAGCGGCCCATTTTTCCGAGAACGTAGGTACGGCGCGCGTGCAGCAATGAGATCGTTGGATTCAGTGCAAGGGCGCGATCTAAGAACTCGAGCGCCTCCTTGTATTCCTCCGCATCCTGATAGACGTCGGCCAGGCGAATGCAGACCGACTCGGTCCGCGGCGCTTTCTGAAACACATATTGCCAACACGCGATCGCTTCGTCTCGTCGATCCTGCAGCATGAACGCCTGGCCCAAATACTCGATCCCCATATAGTCGTCGCCGAACGACGCCCAGATGACGGAGAGCGGCGCGTTGACGAGTTCATTGGGAACCAAGAATTCTTCGCCGCGCGCCGCCCAGGTTTTGTCGCCGCGCGAGGCCGCGATGTCGATCATGGCGATCGCACGAGCTCGATCAGCCTCCCGTTTGGAAACTCGCAGTTCGGCGCCGTCGAACAGTTCGATCTCGTCCGCGTTAGGCAGCCGCGAGGTCGTCGACGACGTCTCAGGCACGCGCAGGATGCGATGATCGGTCAGCGACGTATGAGCCACATCCTTCGTTTTCAGCGCCGGCATATGGCACTGCGCGCAGGCGTCTTCGGGCGACTGTTTCCGTCGTTCGGCCTCGGGCGCCGAGCAGCCCTGTTCCTGATGGCACTGCAGGCAGCGTTGGCGATAGTAGACGTCATGTTGTGCGGCGGGCACGTCTTCGTGCGGGTCATGACACGAAATGCAGCCCATCTGCCCGCGCGACTCCACGAAGCATTTGCTGCTGCGCATTTGCTCCACTTGACTCACCGGACGCGTCCGCCGCTGATCGTCTACTCGCTGACCATGAACCAGCACGAGGAGCGAATCGTCGAGGTACTCGCCGGGTCGGAAGTCGAAGAAGCCGCGTCCCAGTCGCGGAATGACCTTCTCGCCTTGGAGATGGCACTGATTGCAGACCGCTTCACGCTTGGAGGGCTCGAGTCGTCCGGGGTTGACGATCGTTGGGTCGGGCCCTTCGGTTTTCGCGGCCCGCTGATGCGCGACGTGCGCTTCCCCCGGACCGTGGCACCGTTCGCAGCCGATGATCGCTTCGGCGAACGGCGGCTTTTCGTACAGATCGGGATTCGCCGCCTGATGCAGGACGCGTCCGCTGTGGCAATACAGGCAGCCGTCCCCCATCCGCCGCTCGAATCGTTGATGCGCGTCGGGCCGGTAACCTGGAGAGAGAGCCCAAGTCCCGCCCTCGGCGAACCAGCCGATGGAAGACTGAAACAAGCGGCCGTCCTTCTCCAAGACATAAGATCGCCCGTGCTGCCCCGAGCCCAAGACGTATTCGATCGACGCTTCTTGTTCGTAGATCTTTTCCCCCGCCAGATCCACCATCGACTCGTAATGCCTCAACCCTTCCGGCGTCTGCTCCGCTCGGTAACGTCGCGGACCGGGGGGACTGAACGACGCGCGGGTATAGTCTTCCAGCTTCGAAGCTTCGGCGACGGTCTTCAGCGAATTGGCCATCGGGTGGCCGGCGTATTTCTGGGCGATTTCGGCGTGGCATTCGGCGCAGGCGGCGCTTCCCACGAACCCCTGCGTCGCGGGGGGACGCGCGACGATCGGACTGAGCGTGGCGGCTTGTTCGTCGGTGATCGTCGGCGATTCCTCCCGCTGTACTTGCCTCAGCCGGGCCATGAACACGCTGGCCAAGCCGCCGACCGCGATCAATACGAGGGCCGCCGCGATCATTCGGCGGCGGCGAAGTCGTTGAGCATCCACCTGATCCGTCTCCTTGCAGACTTCCGACGCCAATCCCTACAGTCGATACCGCCGGCCTTCGTAGAAAGGGTCGGCAGGGAACGTTCTCGGCGAATCGTCGCCGCCCGCCCCGTGCGTCGTCAGACAGTGATATACTAGTTTTCGCCGGTCGTAGCACCAAGGTCCCGCTGCGGTCCGCGAATATCCCTCAAGAGACACGGTCGACGCCATCGTTCGTGCTGGATGGACATGACGGAATCCGCCGCTTCCAACTCGCCGCCTCCTGACTCCCTCGTCGAGGAACTGGTCGTTGCGGGGGCGGTGAGCGTGAAAATCGTCACCTTTCCGGCCGGCTCACCGGCCAGCGGCCAGATGCTGGCGCAGGTGGTGGCGGCCGCTGGCGGCGAGTCGCCGGTGGTCCACATCATTTTGAATTTGGAACACGTGGCGGCCATTCAAGGACCGTTCCTCAGCGAACTACTGAAACTCATGCAGCGGATGCGAGCGCTCGGCGGGTCGCTGAAGTTGTGTCAGCTGCAAAAGCCAATTCACGACGTCCTCCGCGTCACTCGGATGGAAAAACTGTTCGAGTGCTTTCCGGATCGGGCGGCGGCGTTGGCCAGCGTCGCGGCGGCGAATCCGGCCGGTTAGGTCGGGCCACCCCACAAGAAGCCGAGGATGGGAAGCCGAGGATGAAACGCCTCACCGAATTGTGGCGTCAGAACCTGTGGCGTCCCTCGCGGTGGCGCCGCAAGCCGCTCGATGACGCCGAATACCAGCGGCAGCTCGCCGAACTCTCCGCCCAGCGGCCGACGCCCCTGTTTTGGCTGCTGGGAAAAACGGGCAGCGGCAAAACGTCGCTCATTCGCTTTCTCACCGGCGCCGACGACGCCGCCATCGGCGACGGCTTCCGGCCGCAAACCAAAGACTCGCGGCTGTTCGACTTCCCGTCGTCCGACGCGCCCCTCCTACGCTTTCTCGACACGCGCGGCCTGGGGGAAGCCCGTTACGACCCGGCCGAAGACTTGCAGCGATTCGACGAACAGGCGCACTTGGTGATCGTCACCGCCCGGTTGCTCGATCATGCGCTCGTGGAAGTCGTCGAAGCGCTGCGCAAAATTCGCGAGGCTCGTCCGTCGCGCCCCGTCCTGCTGGTGCTCACCTGTTTGCACGAGGCGTATCCTCAGGAGCAGCCGCCGCAGCCCGACCCAATTGAATCCGGGGTGTGGCCGGACGCGGCGCCGGAGGCCATTGTTCGCAATCTGGAACTCCAGAAGTCCCGCTTTCAGGGACTCGTTGATCGCGTCGCCGTGGTCGACTTCACGCACCCTGACGACGGTTTCGCGGCGCCCTATTTGGGCGGCGCGAAGTTGACCGCGGAGCTGCTCGAGTTGCTTCCGGCCGCGCATCGCCAAACGTTGGTTTCGTGGAACGAGGCGCGCGAAGCGTTTCAAGATTTGCAGGTCCGGCGCGCGACCCCGTACTTGATCGGTTATTCGCTGGCGGCCGCCAGCGCCGCCGCCGTCCCCTTGCCCTGGATCGACTTGCCGATCGTGTTCGCGATTCAAGCCCGCATGGTCCAACATCTGGCGAAACTTCACGGTCAAACGCAAACCACCGAATTGCTCAAGTCGATTGGTCCGCTCAGCGCTCGCGTCGTCCTGCGTTACGCGACTCGCGAACTGCTGAAGTTCATCCCCTTCGTCGGTCAAGCCGCCAACGCGGCGCTCGCCTTCGTCTATACCTACGGCATGGGACGCGCCTGTTGTTGGTACTTCACGCAAGCCCGCGACGGTCATGTGCCATCCGCCGACGATCTGCGCAGCGTCTGGCAGGCGGAGATGGACAAGGCCAAGGAAATCTGGGAACAACGCCAAGCCGGCCGGGAGCCGCAGGCATGAAACGCTGGCAGCTTGGCATTCTCGGCTTCTTGTTCCTGGTCCCGGTGTTGGTGTATGTCGCTTGGAGCGGCTACGCTTTGTGGAAGTTGGGCGGCGTCGGTTATTACGCGTGGCTCCTGCCGCTGGCCTGGACGCTCGCCTGGTATTTGGCGCGCCGCTGGCAGCCGCGCACGGACCAGCACATCGACGGTCCGGCCGCACATTGGACCAGCCGGGACGAAGCAGCTTGGACGATTGTGCAGAAGCAGGCCGGCAAAGCGGCCGAAGTCGCCCCCGAAAGCTTGCTCGATCCGCACTTCTATCTCTCGACGTCGCAACAGTTGGCGTTCGCCATCGCCAAGCACTATCACCCGCAAGCCGCCGATCCGCTCGGCCCCCTCACCGTCCCCGAAGTGATGGCGGCGGCCGAATTGGCGCTGCGCGATACGTCCCAATGGGTGCGCACCTACGTTCCCGGAAGTCACTTGCTGCGCATCGATCATTGGCGGCTTTTCGCCGAAGCCCCGCGTTGGGCGCGACTGGCGGGCAACGTGTGGTGGGTGGGTTCGATCGTACTCAACCCGGCCGACCTCATCCGACAACTCATTTCGAAACTCACCGTCGACTCGGCCAGCCGCGAACTGCAAGCCGGCCTCTTGGCCTGCTTCTACTCCGTCTTCGTCCAGCGCGCCGGGTTCTACTTGATCGAAGTGCATAGCGGTCGTCTGCGACGCGGCGCCGATCATTACCTCGAGGCGCAACGGCGATTCGGCGCGCGCGGTCCCGAAGCGTCTGCGTTCCCGAGCCTCGACTCGGGCGACGCTCCGGCCTCGACGGGCGAACCTGCGGATCGCGCCGCGCACGAAGCCGCCCCGCCGTCTCCGCCTGACGCGCATCAAGCCATCACGTTGGTAGTGGTCGGTCAGGCGAAAGCGGGCAAATCCAGCTTGATCAATGCGCTGCTGGGCCAAGCGCAAGCAGCCGTCGACATGCTGCCGTGCACCAAGGAGGTCCGTCGCTATCGCTGGCGCCGCGACGCTTCCGCCACCGAGCTACTCCTGCTCGATACGCCCGGCTATGCCGACGATGGACTCACCGACCAACAACTCGAGGAACTCGAAACGGCCCTCGAAAACGCCGACGCCCTGTTGGTCGTGATGAAGGCCACCAGCCCCGCGCGCGGCGCCGATTTGGATCTCTTGGAACGCCTGGCGCGGCGCCGAGCCGCTCGACCGGAACTGAAGGCGCCGCCCACCCTGGGCGTGCTCACCCACATCGACGGCCTCCGCCCGGCGCTCGAATGGTCGCCGCCCTATGATTGGCAGCACGGCGATCGCCCCAAAGAGCGATCCATCCGCGAGGCGGTCGAGTACCAGCGCGACGTCTTCGGCGCTCGGCTGTCGGCGATCGTCCCGGTCTGCACCGACCTGGCGCGCGACCGAGTCTACGGGCTCGAACAATGGCTTCTTCCAGCAATCATCTGCCAATGGGACGAAGCCAGATCGTGTGCGTTCCTGCGTTATCTGCATGAGGATTGGAACGAGCACAAGATTCAGCACGTCTGGCGACAACTCGCCGAAATCGGTAAGTCGCTATGGTCGCTGCGTCATGGATTCTCGCTCGATATCAACCCGCGGACGCGCAAGTCGACGGACAACTGAGCGGCCGACGTGAAGAGGACGGCGTCGAAACCTTGCCCGCGCGCCGCGTCGACGTTCTCAGGCCGATCGTCGATGAACAGGATGCGGTCGGGCGCGACGCCGACGAGGCGAGCGGCCAGTTGATAGATCTGCGGCTCCGGCTTCAGCGACTTCAATTCAAAACTAAGCGCAAACGCCTCGAAGCGGTCCCATAGCGCCGCATGCCGATCTGGGTACACGTACTGCCAATGGGCTTCACACGTGTTGGACAGAACGCCCAGTCGCCGACCGTCGCGATGCAAATGCTCGACCAACGCGTGGACTTGCACCAGCGGCTGAAAGATGTCGCTGCACAGGAACGCCAATTCATCGCGGTCGATCGCGGCGTTCGTCCACTGACAGAACTCCGCGTGAAACTCGTCGGTCGTCAATTCGCCGCGTTCATACTGCAATTCGAGTCCGCTGCCGAAGATGACGTGCCGGATGAGGGCCGGGTCAAGCGACGTGCGGCGGGCGACGGCCTGCACGGCCAATTCATGGTCGAACGACAACAAGACGTTGCCCATGTCGAAGTACACGAAATCCGGCGGCGACGAAGCCATGGAGCGTCTCTCCCGAACGGCGATTCCTGATGCTTTTTCCCGCCGACGCGTCAGGGGCAGGCGTCGAGCGGTCACTATCATGGTGGCTTGCGCACCGAGTTGGCTAGTCCGCTTGCGACGATCCCAAAAGCCCGCCGCGCTGGACGTACCCTCTCGCGAACCAAATCGTTACAATTCGCCCCGTCTGTTCGTGCGCTTCGACCGACCGTTTCCTTCGCCGGGATTCCACCTCGGGGATCGGTCTGCGAGCGCACCATGGCCTCGCTTCGCAAGGAGAATTTGCATGACCGCTCGGTGGGCAAAGAGTCGATTCATGGGCAACTCGGCGTGGTTCGCCGTCGTTGCCGTCGTCGCAGCGGTAGGGTTGGCGGCCGTAGGGTCGGCGTTCGCCGCCGATGCCGATATCGCCGGGTCGTTGGCGCAAGTCAAGCAGGTCGGCGCCAAAGGGGCAGGGCACAAGGAAGCGGTCGTCGCACTCCAGACGCTCAATCAAGCCAGCGGCAGCCAATTGCCGACGATCCTCGCGGCGATGGACGGCGCCGACGCGCTCGTCGCTAACTGGCTCCGCGGCGTCGCCGAAACGGTCGCCCAACGCGAACTCGACAAGGGCGGCCGCCTGCCGCTGCCGGCCCTCGAGCAATTCCTGGCCGACACGCAGCATGCTCCGAAGGCGCGGCGCCTCGCTTACGAATTGATCGCGCGCGTCGACGCCCAAGCCGAACAGCGCATCATTCCGGGGTTGATCAACGACCCCAGTCTGGAGCTGCGACGCGATGCAGTCGAACTCGCGTTCACCGCGGCTCAGAAAGCGGGCGACGATAAGGCGGCCGCGGTCAAGGCGTATCGCACGGCCTTCACCTCGGCGCGCGACATCGATCAAATCCAGCGTGCGGCCGCGAAACTCAAGGAACTGGGCGAACCGGTCGACTTGCCGCAGCACATGGGCTTCGTGATGAAGTGGCAAGTGATCGGCCCTTTTGAGAACGCAGGCGGCGCGGGGTTCGACGTCGTCTATCCGCCGGAACGCGAGTTCAACGCGGCGGCCGAATACGACGGCAAGAAAGGCAAAGTGAAGTGGGTCGAACTGGCGACGTCGGATGAGTACGGTCAGCTGGACCTCAACAAGCAAGTCGGGCCGCACAAGGGCGCCGTGGCCTACGCCTATGCGGAATTCGAGTCGCCGCGCGAGGCGGCGGCCGAGTTTCGGTTGGGGAGCGTCAACGCGAACAAGATCTGGGTGAACGGCCAATTGCTCACGACGAACCACGTCTATCATTCGGGCTCCGCCATCGACCAGTACGTGGCCGCCGGCAAACTGAAGCCGGGTCGCAACACGATCCTGCTGAAGATCGCCCAGAACGAACAAACCGAACCCTGGGCTCAGGATTGGAAATTTCAATTCCGAGTCTGCGACGCCATCGGCACTCCCATCCGTTAATCGACTTCATTCGCACAACTCCCACGTAGGAATCCGTCTCATGCCAAATATCTTCTCGCGATGGAGCGACGTTCGAGCAGCGGCTTGGAGTCTCGGCGCGACGCTTGGTTTGTATTTCGTCGGCGCCGCTCCGCTTTGCGCCGCCGACTGGGCCCAATTCCGCGGACCGACCGGCGCGAGCGCTGCGGTCGACGCTAAGCTGCCGACGACGTGGAGTGAATCGGACAAGCAGAATGTGGCTTGGAAGGCCGAACTTCCGGGCCGGGGTCCGTCGAGCCCCATCGTGGTCGGAGACCGAGTGGTCGTGACCTGCTCTGATGGGCCGCTGCAAGAAAAGATGCTCGTGGTCTGCTTGGACGCCAAGTCGGGCAAACAGCTTTGGCGTCGTCAATTCTGGGCCACCGGCCGCACGTACTCGCATCCCGACAGCGCCAACGCGGCCCCGACGCCGGCCAGCGATGGGCAACGCATCTTCGCCTTCTATTCGTCGAACGATCTCGTGTGCCTCGACCTCGACGGCAACCTGCAGTGGCTCCGCGGACTCGCGTTCGACTATCCCAAAGCGGGCAACGACGTCGGCATGGCCGCGTCGCCTCTGGTCGTCGACGGCACGGTCGTCGTGCAAGTCGAGAACCTGGGCGACTCGTTCGCCGCCGGGATCGACGCGGCGACGGGCGAGACGCGTTGGCGTCTGCCGCGCAAGGCTAGCATGAACTGGACTTCGCCGACGCTGTTTGTGTCGCCGCAAGGACGCAAGCTCGTCTTGCTGCAATCGCCCGGCATCTTGTCGGCGCACGATCCGGCGACGGGCGAGCAAGCGTGGCAGTTTGAGGCCGAATGCCAGACGATTCCCACCGCGGTCGGCGTCGACGCACGCGTCTATCTCCCCGCCAAAGGGGTCACGGCGCTCGACCTGTCCGAAGGCACCGCGCCCAAAGTGCTGTGGGAATCCGCGCAGCTCAATCCCAACCCGGCCAGCCCGATCGTCGTAGGCAAGCGGATCTTCGCACTCAACCGCGCGGGGGTCCTGGCTTGCGCCGATGCCGACACGGGCAAGCAACTCTGGCAACTGCGCGTCGGCGGGACCTTTTGGTCGACCCCCGTTTTCGCCGACGGACGTCTTTACTGCTTCAACCAGGACGGCGACGCGAAGGTCGTCGAAGCGGGCGAGAAGAAGGGGACGATCGTGGGAGAAGCCAAGTTCGGCGAGCGGATTCAAGGTTCGCCGGCCGTCGCGGGCGACGCCCTCTATGTTCGAAGCGATAAGCACCTTTGGAAGATTGCAGCGCCGTAGCATGAACGAGATCGAGGTTCGTACGTCAGGGCCGTTCGCCGCATCGATTCGGCCCCCGGGTTCCAAGAGCATCACCAATCGCGCGCTGGTGTGCGCGGCGCTCGCGGTCGGCGACTCGAAGTTGATCGGAGCGCTCGATAGCGAAGACACGCGCGTCATGGTCGATTCGCTCCAGCGACTCGGCCTCGACGTCGTGCAGAACGTCGCCGCGGCGACCATCGCGGTCCGCGGCTGCGGCGGACGTTGGCCGCGCGGCCAGGCCGATCTGTTCGTCGGCAACAGCGGCACGACCATCCGCTTCGTCACCGCGATGCTCGCCAGCGGCGAAGGCGTCTTTCGACTCGACGGCGTCGCGCGCATGCGGGAGCGACCCATCGGCGATCTGCTGGACGCCCTGCGCGGCCTCGGCGTCGACGCTCGCAGCGAACTGGGGACCGGTTGTCCGCCGGTCGTCATTTACGCACGCGGTCTGCGCGGCGGGACGACTCGCGTCCGCGGCGACGTCTCCAGCCAATTCCTTAGCGGGCTGTTGCTGGCCGCGCCTTACTGCCAAAGCAACTTGGACATCCTCGTCGACGGAGTGCTCGTTTCACAGCCGTATGTCGCCATGACTATGCAAGTCATGCGTGCGTTCGGCGCTGAGTGCTCCGCGCCCGATCTCACTCGCTTTCACATCCCGGGCGCCCAGCGCTACGCCGGTCGTGTGTACGAGGTGGAGCCTGATGCGTCGGCGGCCAGTTACTTTTGGGGCGCGGCGGCGATCGCCGGCGGGACGGTAAAGGTCGAGGGGCTGACGCGCGATGCGCTGCAGGGGGACGTTCACTTCGTCGACTGCCTGCAGCGAATGGGCTGTTTGGTCGAACACGCCCCCGACGGAATCGCCGTCACCGGGGGGCCGCTGCGCGGCATCGACGTCGATATGAACGCGATCAGCGACACTGTCCAGACGCTGGGCGCCGTTGCGCTGTTCGCCGACAGCCCGACCACGATCACCGGCGTCGCTCACATTCGTCATAAGGAAACCGATCGCATCGGCGACTTGGCGCGCGAATTGCGCAAGTTCGGCGGACAGGTGGACGAATTCGAGGACGGCTTGCGCATCTACCCCTCGCCGCACGCCGCCCCGCGCTCCGCGCCGCTCGCCGTCGCCCCGATCGACACCTACAATGACCACCGGATGGCGATGAGCCTCGCGTTGCCCGGCTTGCGCATCCCGGGAGTCGTGATCCGCAACCCCGAGTGTACGGTGAAGACGTATCCTCGCTTTTTCGAGGACTTGAACAGCCTCCAGCGGCGCTAGAACTCGCCCTCGCCGCAGTCTGCGACCGGGAGAAACCGATGTTCGTGCATTCGCCCGATCCCTTTGCTCCACGCGGCGGCGCCGAAACGCCGCCCGCGGTCGCCTTGCATCGACGCCGTTGGCTCAAGTCGGTCGGACTGGCCAGCGCGGGCCTGTTGGTCGGCGGCGGCTGGGCGGCTTGGAAGCACTGGCATCCTGACCCCGAGGATGTCTTACAGCGCGGGCGAGTGGAGGGGGGGCATTTGAGGTCGGAGTCGGGCGACGCCCAAGAAGCATCCGGCGATGCCTCGCAAGCAGAACGCCGCGAAGAGTCGAAGTCGCACGACGAACCCACCGCTCGGGAAGGAATCGTGCGCGATCGACGATTTCAATACGACCGCCCCGAGACGGAGCGGGTCGCCGCGGCGCAGTACACCAACTTCTACGAATTCAGCCGCTTCAAGTCGTCATGGCGACTCGTCGGCGCCTTTCGCCCCTTGCCGTGGACGATCACGGTGGACGGGTTGTGCCGCAATCCGAGGCAATACACGTTCGACGAATTGCTGGCGCGGTTCTCCGATCGGATGCGCGAGCGGCAGTACCGGCATCGGTGCGTCGAACGGTGGGCGATGGCCATCCCCTGGTACGGATTTCCGCTCGCCGAACTCATCCGCGACGCCGATCCGCTGGCCGAAGCGACGCACGTGCGCTTCGTGTCCTTTCGTCGTCCCGACGAAGCCCCTATGCAGCAGTCGACGATCGACGAGTTTCCTTGGCCGTACGTCGAGGGGCTGACGTTGCCCGAAGCCACGAATGAACTCGCGTGGCTCGCGACCGGCATGTACGGCGAGCCGCTGTTCAAGCAGCACGGCGCACCGTTGCGGCTCGTGGTTCCCTGGAAGTACGGCTACAAGTCGATCAAGTCAATCGAACGGATCGAGTTTGTGAAGGGCGAACCACAGACGTTTTGGACGTCATTGCGGCCCGACGCGTTTCCCTTTCAGTCGAACGTCGATCCGCTGGTGCACATTCCGTGGCGGCAAAGCACCGAACGGATGCTCGGCACTCAAGAAGAATTTGCCACGAAAGAGTACAACGGCTACGGCGAGTGGGTCGCGAAGCTGTACGAGACTTGACGCTACCCGCGGAGCACGTCGGCGGCGGCGGCGATCGTGGCGTCGATATCCGCCTCGGTGTGTGCGGCGGACACAAAGAGCGCCTCGAACTGGCTGCACGGCATGTACACGCCGCGTTCGATGAGTCCCCAGAAGTACTGCGAGTAGCGGACGGTGTCGCTGCGGCTGGCGGTCGGCCAGTCGACGACTCGATCGGCATTGAAGAACAGCGTCAGCATGCTGCCGACGCGCGTCAGCGAATGAGGGACTCCGGCGTCGATCGCGGCGCGGCCCAATCCGTCCGCCAGCCGGGAGCTCAAGTGTTCCAGGCGACGATAGATCTCCGGGTGTTCGCTCAGTTCTCGCAGCGTCGCGATGCCGGCGGCGGTGGCGACGGGGTTGCCGCTGAGCGTCCCGGCTTGAAACACTTTGCCCGCCGGCAGGACGTGCCGCATGATATCGGCTCGTCCGCCGTAGGCCGCCAGCGGCAAACCGCCGCCGACGATCTTCCCCATCGTCGTCATGTCGGGGCGCACGCCGAACAATTGTTGGGCGCCTCCCAGCGAAACGCGAAAACCGGTCATCACTTCGTCGAAGATCAAGACGGCGCCGTGCTGTTCCGTGAGACCTCTTAGGGCCTGCAGAAAGTCAGCGTTCGGGACGACGGTCCCCATGTTGCCGACCACCGGTTCGACGATCACCGCGGCGATGCGGTCGCCGTGCTGCGCGAAGGCGTCGGCGAGTCCCTGCGCGTCGTTGTATTGCAACACCAGCGTGTCTTGGCTGGTGCCGGCGGTGACGCCGGGAGAGTTGGGCACGCCGAGCGTCGCTGCCGCACTGCCGGCCGCGACCAACAGCGAGTCGACGTGACCGTGATAATTGCCGGCGAATTTGACGATGACGTCGCGCCCCGTGTACCCGCGTGCGACGCGAATGGCGCTCATGGTCGCTTCGGTGCCCGAGTTGACCAGGCGCACCATTTCGACGCTGGGAACGGCTTGAATGATGAGTTCCGCGAGCTCGTTTTCGGCGGCGGTGGGAGCGCCGAAGCTTGTCCCGCGCGACACGGCCTCTTGGATCGCCGCCGTCACTCGCGGATGGCAATGCCCGAGGATCATGGGCCCCCAGGATCCGATGTAATCGATGTAGCGATTGCCATCGAGGTCGGTGAGATGCGCTCCTTGGCCGCTGACGAACACAATCGGTTCGCCGCCCACGCCGCCAAACGCGCGCGCCGGACTATTCACGCCGCCCGGCATCAATTGCTTCGCCCGCTGAAACACGGCCGCACTCTTCGCTCGCGATCCCATACCCACAATCTCCCCTCAAGTAAGAAGGGGTAATGTAACAAACGTAGGACAGGCTTCCAGCCTGTCTGCCGCCGCAGGCGGCCCCAGCACGCGCGCTGGCGCAGCCGCGGTTGTCACTGCCTCACAGGCTGGAAGCCTGTGCTACGGCGCGTCCACACAGCGATCGTGCCGCGGCGACGTAGGACAGGCTTCCAGCCTGTCTGCCGCCGCAGGCGGCCCCAGCACGCGCGCCGGCGCGAAGGCGATTTTCACTGCCCCACAGGCTGGAAGCCTGTGCTACGGCGCGTCCACACGCATAGCATGGTTGGGGCGACATCGAGGCGGAATGGGTTCGATGCGAGATGCTGCGAAACGGAGTCTTTCGGCGGAGGAATCTGCCGCATTGGGATGTCGAGAATAAACCGGTCTTTGTCACGGCGCGGCTGTTTGGGACGCTGCCAGGGGCCAGTTGGCAAAGGGTGCAAGAGCATCGGGCCGAGCTGGCCTGGAAGGCCGAGCGACTTCGATTGTCGCCCATGGAACGCGAGCGCTGGCGATCCAAACGATTGTTTCAGTTCATTGACGAACTGTTGGATGCGGAGACGCCCAACCCGCCGCTCACCGATCCGCGACTCGCGCCGCTCGTCGAGTCAGCCATGCGTCATTTCGACGGCGTTCGGTATGACCTATTGAGCTATACGATCATGCCAAGCCATTTGCATTGGCTGTTTCGCCCGCTCGAGCCGTGGGCTTTGCGCGCCGTGAACGAATCTCGAACTCGCGGTCGCGAGCGCACGCCGCGCGAGATCATCACCCATAGTCTGCAAAGCTACACGGCCACGCAGTGCAACCGCGTGCTCGGCCGCCGCGGCTGCTTCTGGCAAGCAGAAGCCTACGACCACTGGGTCCGCGACGAACCCGAACTCGCGCGCATCATCGCCTACATCGAACAAAACCCCGTCCGCGCCCGCCTGTGCGCCCAACCAACAGACTGGCCCTGGACGATGCGCAGACCGTAGGACAGGCTTCCAGCCTGTCTGGCCGCCGCAGGCGGCCCAGCACGCGCGCTGGCGCAGCCGCGGTTTTCACTGCCTCACAGGCTGGAAGCCTGTGCTACGGCGCGGCCACACAGCGATCGTGCCGCGGCGACGTAGGACAGGCTTCCAGCCTGTCTGGCCGCCGCAGGCGGCCCGGCACGCGCGCCGGCGCAGCGGCGGTTGTGACTGCCTCACAGGCTGGAAGCCTGTGCTACGGCGCGTCCACGCAGCGAACGTGCCGCGGCGACGTAGGACAGGCTTCCAGCCTGTCTGGCCGCCGCAGGCGGCCCAGCACGCACGCCGGCGCAGCGGCGGTTTTCACTGCCTCACAGGCTGGAAGCCTGTGCTACGGCGCGTCCACACAGCGAAAGTGCCGCGGCGACGTAGGACAGGCTTCCAGCCTGTCTGCCGCCGCAGGCGGCCCCAGCACGCGCGCTGGCGCAGCCGCGGTTTTCACTGCCTCACAGGCTGGAAGCCTGTGCTACGGCCGGCGCAAAAAAAGCGGCCGGCGAAATCGCCGGCCGCTGGGTGATTCCTTCACAGGCGGGAAGCCTGTGCTACGACGTCGACTAGTACATCAGGCTGGCGAGCGAATCCTCGTCGTCTTCTTCGGCCACATCGCTCCAGAGGCTGTCGACCGCGTCGATCAGGTCGGCGCTGTCGTCTTCCACGATCTGAGCAATGAGGGCCGGCGTGGCGCCGATCTTCACCGTCGTGCCGCTGGCGAGCAATGCATCCACCGCCGATGCCGCGCTGGTCGCAACCGTCGAGCCGCTCGACGACGTCGGGACGGCGACGACCGCCGCCGCTTCGCCTTCCCCTTCGCCGCCGGCGCCGTTCAGGGCGTTGATGACGTAAAGGGCGTCGAGCGGAACGACGCTGCCGCTGCCGTCGACGTCCGGACGGTAGCCGGCTGCCACCGCTTCCGCTTCGCCGTTGCCGCTATTGAGCGCGTTGATGATGATCAAGGCGTCGAGCGGCGTGACGGATCCATCGCGGTTCACATCCAGGTTCACCACGACCGGGTTGCCCGAGCCGTCGGTGCCGCCCGTCGTGGTCGGCGGCGGGTCGAAGTTGCCGACCAGCGGCACGGCGAACTCGTCGCCGTACGCCGCGTACAGGTCCTTGCCGAACGGCACCGGCGTGAACGCGTGGTTCAGCAGGTTGACGTTCCCCAGCGCCGCGGCTCGCACCGCCGGCGTCGGGAAGTTCGACGTCAGGAAGTACCATTCGGCGGTCGTCGCCGAGGTGGTCGGGGCCGTATTGTCCGGCACCCACAAACCAATGTCGTCGATGCCGTCGCCGTCCATATCGGCAGCCACCGGCCGTTCACGCACGCCGATGAAGCCGAAGTTGATCGTCGAGTTGGCGTTGGCGACGCCCAGTCCGTTCGACGCAAAGTCGAATTGGAATCGATCCTGCTGCCATGCGCCCAAGTCGTCGAGTCCGTCGCCGTCGAAGTCGCCCACGATCGGGTAACCCGCAACGACGCTCACGATCTGCGTGTCGACCAAGTAGTCGTGGTTGGTATCGAGCCACCACGAAGTGCCGGTGAACACGCCCACTTCGTCGCCGTTCGCCGCATTGCCGTCGAAGTTGCCCGCGACCGGCACGCCGTTGATGTTGGCCGGATCGAACACTCGCACGTCGGCCACGCCGTCGTTATTCGTGTCGATCAACCAGCGGAAGCCGCCGTTCTGACGCCCGTAGGCGCCCAATTTGTCGAAGCCGTCGTTGCCCGCGACCGCACCGGCCGGCGTGAACTTGCCGGCGAACACGTTGTCGCTGGTGTAGACCTTGTCGGCGATCGTACCGGCCGCATCCACCCACTCCATCTTGTATTGGATGTCGCGGTTGACGAAGTCGGCGTTCTCCGGATCGAAGGTGAAGTTGCCGTTCGTATCGACCCATGCCGACTCGGCGCCCCACGAACCAATTTCCGCTCGCGAGTCGACGGTGAAGCGAGCGACGAAATTGCCGCCTGGCACGCCGTCGCCGCTGGGGAGCGTCCCCTGCGTGTCGTGCGGTTCGTTCGTGTTCGCTTCGCCGTCCAGCTTGTTGCCGACGCGATCGGTGATGCCGTCCTTGAGGGTCAGCGTGAAGCGATCATCCGGCAGCGGCTCGAAGAACGACAACGTCACGAATCCGGTCGCGATCACGCCGTTGACCACCGGGTCGGACGTGAAGGTGATCGACTGGATCGGGATGATGCCGTTGTGGTCGCCCACGAGCACGTATTGGCCCGGATCGATCGAGACCGGCGTGAACAGGGCTTCGTACAGGAAGTTGGGATCCACATTGCTGCGGTTCGGCAAGTCCTGGACGCTGATGACCAGCGAGTTGACCAGCGGGGTCGGGACGAGGAAACCATCGTTGCCGCCGTCCGGCTTCCCCTTGTGGTCCCAGATGTTGTAAGCCGCGTTGTTGCGGGTGTTCACATCCACTCGAGAAACCTGCGGGCCGCGGGTGTCGAGGAAGATGTTGAGCACGTCGGCGTTGCCGTCCGGCGTGATGTTGCCCGCGAGATCTTCGCCCGTCACATAGATCCGACGCACGCCGTCCTGAGTGAAGAAGCCGCCCAGGTTCGGGTTGTTCAGATCCAGCTGCGACGTGAGTTCCCAGTTGCCCGCCGGGAACTGGTTGCTGCCGTCGAGCGGGTTGGAGACCGTCAGACCGATGAACAAGTCCGGATTCACCGCACCCGATTCACGCGACTGCAGGCCGGCGACGCCGTTGGTTTCCACGTACAGACGGACGATCGAGTTCGCTTCGCCCGTCCCGTAGAACGTCGGCGTCGTGTCGTTGGTCACGCGATCGACGTTCGTCGCCGGGTAACCGTTGACCCCCGAGTCGCTCGAAGCGGCCAAACCGTGCTGCGTGTCGCCCAAGCCGGTGTAGCCGAAGAAGACCGGCGGCGCGACGCGATCGACCACGATTTCGAACGAATCGCTGCGAGCGCCCCAGCCGCTTTGCTGCGGGTTGGCCGGATCGATGATCAGCGTGCGAGCCGTGATGAAGTGGCTGCCGTCGTTGAGCGCCATGCCGGCGGGAACCGTGAAGCTGTAGAGTCCCGGTTCCAGTTGGATGGCGAAGCCCAACGGCTGACGGATGTTCGTCCCGCCCGCGTTGCCAGAAGCCGGCGCGGTCGACCCTTCGTCGAAGATCGCGATCGCGTAGCCCGGGCTGGTCGGCTGCGTGCCGTTCGGACCGACGCCCGGCTGGAACGGAATCGAGATGACTTCGTCCGGCGGCGTGTCGGTCGTGTTGTTGCCCGGCATGTCGTTCAGCAACAGACCGTCGTCCAAGCGGAAGATGATCGTCGGCGTGTTGTCGTACGTGTGATTGTCGAACTGGTTGCGGCCCGTGTCGCTGTTTTGGTTCTGACCTGGCGGCAGGGGCGTCCCGTTGACCGGGTTGTCCTGCAGTTCGAGGTCGAACGGAACGGCGACCGCCGTATTGATCACATTCAACGTGAAGGCGTTGATCGTGCCGGTGAGGGCGTCGGGGTTCGGACCGACGCCGTTGCGACCGATCACCTGCAGGTAGTAGGTCTGCCCCTGGACGGCCGGGATGCGGATGCGTTCATTTTCAGCGAACACATCGCCGTCCGTGTTGTTTTCCGGATTGGCGCCCGAGCCGTTGTTGCCGCCCCACAGAGGACCGTTGCCGGCGATCATCGTGCCGTCGGCGTCGTACAGGTAGATGTCCAGATCGCCGTTGCCCGGCAATCCCGGACGGCCGCTCGCCAGCGTCCCGATCTCGTCGAACATCGTCTGGAAGTCGAGCGTACCGGTGACGTTCGCCTGCACCTTGAACCAATCCTCGTCGCCCGGGATGTTCATCCCGTCGCCGAACGGATTGAGGATCGCACCCGGGTCGATCGTACCGACCAACGTCGTGGTCGTCGGCACGCCCAACTGCGTCGACAGGAACCGGTCGTCGTTGTACTCGTACATGTCCGTGGTGAACATGACGAGTCGGTTGGCCGGGTTGCCGCCCGAGTTGGACGAGTTCGGGTCCTGATTGATGGCGACGCCGTTCGAATCGAGGAACTGGACGCGTTCGATGCCGTCGAAGGCCGTCTCGAACGATTCGGCGTTCCCCGGGCCGATCGTCACGTTGCCTTCCGTGACGTCCTGTCCCTTGCGGTAAAGCGTCAGGTCGGCCACGCCGTCGTCGATCATGACCAGCCGGTCGCCGGCCGCCGTGGCGGTCCCGCCGTGGACGACCGTCACCAAGTGGTTGAACGGTGCGTCGACCGCCAAAGCGTCGGCGATGCGAACGCGGATCAAGTCTGCGCCCGCACCGGCTTCCACCCGGATTTCATCCACCGTACGCGTGCCCGCCACCGGCAGGGCGGTCGTGACCAGCGTATCGGTCTGCGTATCGGCGTTCACGCGGTAGGTCACCGACGTGGCCGACGTTTGAGTGACGTCGATCGTATCGTTGGCCGAGGTGCCGACGACCAGGATCGTGTCCCATTCGATGTTGCCCGCGACGTCGCCGCCGTCGATCGTATCGGCGCCTGCGCCGCCGACGAACGTGTCTTCGCCCTCGTTGCCGTTGAGGAAGTCGTCGCCGCCGCCGCCGTACAGCATGTCGTCCCCTTCGCCGCCCGTGATGAGCTGGCCGGAGGCGCCGCCGACCAGGAAGTCCTGACCGTCATTGCCGTTCAGGTTGCCGAAGCCGGTCAACGAATCGTCGCCGTCGCCGCCGTTGATGATCAGGCGATTGACGTTGGCGAACACGCCGCCGAAGACAATGTTGAGTGCATCGGACGCGATCACCGTGTCGTCGCCGTCGTTGGCGTTGAAGGTGAGCGTATCGAGGTCAGCGACCGGATCGAGGCCGGCGACGTTCACGTCGTACTTCATGCCGGCGATGTTTACGCCGTTGATCGCCGCGTAGTAGGACAGCGTCACATCGTCCGACACGCTGCGGCCTTGGACCGTGACCGTATCGAGCAGGACGTCGACGCCGACATTGGTGTTGACCACCGTGACGTCGGTCGTGAACAGGTCGCGAACTTCGACCGTGTCGGCGCCGTCGCCCGTGTTCATGTCGACCTGTTCGACCTTGCCCATGTCGATCGAGAACGCGGCCAAGTTGGTGCGTTCGAAGAAGGCGCGCGATTCGTCGCCCGTCTTCGTACGGAGCAAGAAGGCGTCGCCGGCGGCGGCGCCGTTGACGATCTGGACGTCGACGCCTTCGTCGCCCTCGACGATGTCGCTGTCCTCGAATTGATTCCAGATGAAGCGGTCCGAACCGTCGCCGCCGAACAGGTTGTCGTTCCCCGTACCGCCGGTGATGACGTCGTTCCCTTCGCCGCCGTAGATCGTATCGTTGCCGCCCAAGCCGCTGATGGTGTCATTGCCCGAGCCGCCGTAGATCAGGTCGGCGATCGGCGAACCGACGATGATGTCGTCGCCCAAGCCGCCGAAGATCGTGGCGTCGACCATCGTCGACACGTCGACGTTGTCGTTGCCGTCGCCCGCGTCGATGACCTTGCGAGTGCCAGCCAGATTCAACGACAGGGTGATGCGATCGTCGCCCGACAGCGTGTTCACCTGCAATTCGATCAAGTTGGCGCCGGCCGTGATGGCCTGCCCGTTGATCGACACCGCTGTCGCGGTGCTCGTCACCACGTCGTTGGCCGGCGTGCCGACCAGTTCCAGCACATCGTCGATCGGCTGACCGCCGAAGGCGTCGCCCGTCACCGTGAACGAGGTGAGGTACTGGGAAAGCGAAGTCGGCGAGATTCGGAAATGATCCGTCCCGTATTCGTTCACCAGTGCAACCGTATCGAAAGATCGGTACTCGATCGATTCGCGGTTGTCGATCTGGATGCGATCTCCGCCGTAGTCGCCCGCGTTGACGACCCACAGGTTGTCGCCCAGATCCGTAGTTGCTCGCACCGTCAACGCGTCGCCCGCGTCAAACCCGGCTTGCAACTGGATGTGCTCGACGCCCGAGTAGTTCACCAGCAATGCATTGACATCGACTTCGCCGTCCGTACGAGTTTCGCCCGGTCGGACTTCGATCACGTCGGCAGCGCCATTGACGCCGAACACTTCCAGCACATCGCTGCCGCCCGGGCCGCCGCCTTCCGTGTTCACGGTATCGACCGCATCGGCCAGCAACGAACGAATCTCGAACAGATCGTTTCCTTCCAAGCCGTCCAGCGTGTAGATCTCGATGTTGTCGGTGCGAATCGAGATCTGGCTGTTGACGTCGATCAAGCCGATCAACGCCGATTCGCGGCTCGCGGTCAGCGTGTCGCTGCCGCCCGTGCCGAGAGCGACGAGGGTGTCGAGCCGTCCGCCGCCGTCTCCGATGGTGAAGGTGGCGCCTTGTCCCAGGTTCTCGTAGTTCACGGCCAACAGGTCGTTGACGCGGACCGAACCTTCGTCGGTGCGAACGCCCGGCGTGTGAGTAATGACGTCGTTGCCCGCCGTGTCGACCACGGTGAAGACGTCGTCGGTCCCTTCGCCGTCGTAATTGAACTGCTCGATCCCGCCGTCGCTCGACACGTACTCATTGATGCCGTTGTTGTCGCAGTCGATGGCGAAGTTCTCGACCAAGTTGATGACCGTGTCGAACACGCCCGCGTTGGCCGAATCAAGCTCGATGACGCCGGTGGAGTAGCCGTTCGGCGTGTAACGAACTTCGTTCTGGCCTGGGGTGCCGAGCTCGAACACATCGCCCTGGTCGCCGGTGACGGTCGACGGCGAGCCGCCGACGATCCACCCCGTGACGTTCCACGCGATCGGTGCGTTGCCATTGTTCGGATCGAGCGCCGGGGCGCGGAAGACGATGTCGTCGTCGCCGGAGAGGGCGTCGACGAACAGATCGACCGTCAGATCGGCCGGGTTGTTGTTGACCCACAGGATCTCGATGCCGCCGTTGACGGTCGTCGTGAAGTCCTTGTTGCCGTCCGCCGTGGCGTAACGGAGCGGATTCTGGAGTTCGGTGCGAGCGATGACCGTGATGTCGTCGTCGCCGTTAGTCCCCATGATCAAGATGCATTCTGCATCGGTCACTTGCCCCGCTTCGATGTGGTCGTAGCTGATGCGTGCGTTCGAGCCGATGAGGATGCCGCCTTCATCGTTCTCCGGCCCCGCTTCGAACGTGACCACGCCGCCGCCTGCCAGCATGTTGAAGCGGTCGCCCGCCGTCTGGCCGATCGGATCGCCGCCGTCCACGAACAGCGGAATATCGCCCGCCACCACGTTGAACGTGTCGTCCCCTTGCAGGCCGTACACCTCGAGCGACTCGTTGTTCTCCCATGTCACAATGCCGTCGTTCACCGCATTGTTCAGGTCGTCGATGCTGACCGACGACGCCGGGATGTCGATGTCGAACGTCTGGCTGAGTGCGTTGCCGACGACGGCGACGGTGTCTTCGCCTCCCGCCGCATCGATGTGAACCGCGTTGCCGCCGGTCGTGAAGTAGAACACATCGGGCGTGAACGCCCAATTGTCGACGACCAGCCCGCTGTTGGCATCGGTCGGCGTGACGGTGATGTCATCGTCAAGCAACGTGCCGCGAACTTCGACCACCGCGTTGCCGGCATCGACGCCGATGGCGACCAAACCGGTGTAGTTGATGACGGCGCCGAAACCCAGCACCTGAGCGGCGTCCCAATCGACGATCGCCGGCCCGACCGGCGTCGCTGCGAACAACGTATCGCCGTCGGCAGGTCCATCCCCTTCCACATCGATGAAGTCGTACACCAGCGTGCCGACCACCGTGAACAGGTCGAACCCATTCAGGCCCTTCAGAACCAGCGTCGCCGCCTGCGATGGGTCGACGGCGATCTGGGCGTTCAACGACACCACGCCCGCGGCCGACACGAAGATGTCGTCGTCGGCGTCGGTCCCCAGATAAACGAACGTGTCGTTCGCGTCGGCATCGACCAGCACGAGCGTGCCGCCCACACCCAGGTTCGTGAAGGCCAGCGGGACCAGCGAATCGACTTGGATCGAGCCGGCGTCCGGCGTACCGCCCGGAGTCAGCGTCGTGGTCGCGGCGCCAGCCGGCGTCTGCACGTTGAGCGTCAGATTGCCGTCGTTGCCGCCGATCGTCACGCCCTCGACCGTGGACAGATTGACCGGCAAGAAGCCCACCGAAGTCACCGTGGCCGACGACGAACTTAGCGGAGCGAACGTCGTGTTCGATACGACGTTGACCACCACCGTGTCCGACGCCGTCGGATCGTTGCCTTCGACGTTGACCGTCACGTTGGCGATCGGCGTGACCGAGAAGTGGTCGTCGCCGAACCGGCCTTGGACGGTCAGGTTGGCGAAGTTGGCATTGACGCCGTTGAGCGTCATGACCGTCCCGCCGCCGATCCAGACGCGGCCCTGATTCGGGTTGCCCGCGACGCCTTGGATAGCGATCTGATCGGCGTCGTTCGTTCCGCGCACCAGCAGCGTGCTCGCCGCCGTGTTCGAGACGATGTTGAGGCTTTCCAGTGCGACGTAGTTCACGACCACCGCACCCGCGTTGTCGACCGTGCCGCTTTGCGGATCGATCGACTGCGTGATGCGGGCGTTCGCGGCCACCGTCAGGTTGACCGTGTCGCTATTGGCCGACGGCTCGCCGCCGTCCACGACCAGGTTCGTCACGCCGCCGGCCAGCGTCGAGATGTCGGCGTTGAACGTGTCGGTGTTCTGGAGCCCCGTCAACTGCAACGTGCTGATGTCGGTAAAGTCGACCGGCTTGGCGTTCACCGTGAACTGCGTGGCCGCCGTCTGCGAGAACGTGTCCGCAATGTTGGCGCCGACCAGTTCCAGCTTGTCGTCGCCGTCGCCGTCGATCGTGAGACTCGTGATGTAGCCGACGAGATCGGTCGGGTGCACTCGGAACACATCGGTGCCGAAGTTATTGACCAGCGTGACGGCGTCGAATCCGCCGTAGTTGATCGTTTCCAGGTTGTCGATCTGAATCAGATCGCCGAACGCACCAGCCAAGACTTCCCATTGGTTGTCCGCGGCGTTATCGAGCACCGTCAGGGCATCCACATCGCCCGAGCCACTCAGGAAAATATGCTCAATGCCCGCGTACCCAGTCACCAAGGCGTTGACAATGATCGTGCCGTTCGTGCGTTGAATGCTCGGAGCGACGGTGATCGCATCATCCGCTCCGACCACGTCATTGACGAACAGCGAATCGCTGCCGCCCGGGCTGCCGCCCAGCACATCGAGGAACGCGTACGGCTGATCGGCGTTGACCGTGAAGCTGTCATTGCCATCCAGCCCATCGAGCATCAAATCCTCAAGCGTCGCGTCGACTCGCGTCAACACCACGTGCTGACCGAGGATGGTTTGCAGCGTCACGCTGCCCAGGGTCGCCGCCACATCGAAGTCGTCGTCGCCGTTGGTCCCGCGCGCCACCACCAAGTCGCTGCCGGCCTGCCCATCGATGGCCACCGTCCCGGCGGCGCCCAAGTTGGCATAGCTGATCGGGAGCAAGCTGTTGACGCCTACGCCGCCCGCGTCGATCGCGGCGCCCGGCGTGTGGACGATCGTGTCGTCGTCGGCCGTGCCGAGCACCGTCAACGTTTCGTCTTCCGAGCCGCCGTCATAGGACAGCGATTCGACGCCCGTCACGAAGATGGCGTTGGCGCCGACCAGTCCGGCGACGGCCAACGTGCCGCTATCGGCCGACAACGGCTGGTAGGCCGCGTTGTCCGCACCGCCCAAGAGGCCGGTGACCGTGACCGAATCGCCCGTCGCAGCAGGCGAACCGCCCACAAGGTTGAACGCCGTGGCATTAAGACCGTTGACCGCGACGTCGAAATCATCGTCGCCGGCGAGGCCGTCGACCTGAGCCGTCGTGAAGTCGTTGTACTGGATGGCCGGTCCGGCGTTGACGCTGAGCGTAAAGTCGTCGTCGCCCGTGCCGGTGATGGTAATGTCGTCGTCGGCATTCGTGCCCAGCACGAACAGCGTCGAGCCAACCAGACCGTTGACCGTGACGCCCTCGAGATGATCGAAGCTCAACGGAGCATCCGCATCGACCGTGAACGAACCTTCGTCGCTTTCCGGTCCTTGTTCGGCCGTCACGACGCCAGCGACCGCCAGATTCAAGAAGAGCAGGTCGCCGCCCGCCGTGCCGATCGGCGAGCCGCCGTCGACCATCACCGGGATGGCGCCCGTCAGGACGTTGAATGTGTCGGCGTCCGCGCCGCCATTGACGACGAGGTCATCAGGCGTCCCCGGGTTGAAGTCGATGATCGCCCCATCGACCGTCACCGTGCCGGCCGGCACATCGACGTCGATCGTGTTGGCCGCGGCCGAACCATGCACCACGAGCGTGTCATCGCCGAGGTTCAGATCGACGCTGACCGTGTTCGCGGCAACGCCGCGGTAGAACAAGACCGGGTCGAGCCCGTTATTCTGCATGAAGCCCGCATCGGGGCCTGTCGGCGTGACCTCCAGGCGATCATTCCCGCCGCTGGCGCGAACCAGCAACGTTTCGCCGGCGGCGTCAAGCGCGACCGTTTCCAAGCCCGAATAGAAGGTTGTCCCCAGTCCATTGAAGCCGGTCACGAAAGAGTTCTCAAGATCGGCGAATAGCGCTCCCGTGGGCAGGACGAGGTTCAGCGCGTCCCCGTCGTCGGGACCGCCCCCTTCGACCGCGACAAACTCAAACGCATCGCCGCCGATCTGGGTGAAGTTATCCGTTCCGTTCGCGCCGCGGACGGCCGCCGCCGCGACATCGCCGGCGACGACGACGATCTGGAAATTCAGATTGATGCGTCCCGTCGTGCTATCGATGAAGAAGAAGTCATCGTGCTCCGTGCCGTTGTAAATGAACTGGTCGTTGGAGGCGGGGTCGTTGAGGGCCGCCGAGTCGACGTCGTCCAGCACGAGCGATCCGCCCAAGCCGAGATTCGTGAAGTTCATCGGCACCAGCGAGTCGACTTGCACGTCGCCGCTGTCGCCCGTAGCGCCCGGCGTCAGCGTCGTGCTGGCAAACCCGGCCAGCGTCTGCACCGTGAGGTTGAGATTGGCGTCGTTGCCCGCGATCGTGACGCCTTCCACGGTCGCCAAGCTAATGAGCGGCAGTCCAGTGATGTTGACCGTCGCCGACGAGGAGCTGGTCGGAGCAAAAACGGTGTCGGCCGTAATATGAACGACCACCGTATCCGAGGCGCTCGGATCGCCGCCGTTCACGTTGATGGCCGTGAGCCCGGTCGGCGTATTGGCATTGTTCAGGTTGACATGGTCGTCGCCGGCCAGTGCGTTGATCGTCAGCACGGTTTTGTTGGAGAACTCAATCGTCTCGAACCCGTCGACGCTCACCAAGCCGTTGGCCGCCACGCTCCCCTGGCTGTAATTGATCATGTTGGCCGCGTTCGTCGCGACCACGGTCAGCGGGCCGCCGACCAGGTCAAGCACCGGTTCCAGGTTGCTGAACCGCACCACCTGCGTCACGCCGCCGATCACGATCGTGCTCGTGCCGTCGCTGACGCCGGGGCCGACCTGGTAGGTATTCGAGTCGGCGACGCCGCCCGTCAAGGTCAACAGGTCGGCGTTGTCGCCGCCCGCATAGTTGATCGGGATCGAGATCGCGCCGTTCGCGCTATCGACGGTCAGCGAGTCGTTGCCGGCCAGGCCCTGAACGAGGATCTGTTCGATGCCGGAAGTGGCGATCGGGCCGCCGATGAAGTTGGCATAGGTCGTGGTCAAGCCGTTGATCGTCGCGATCAACTGGCCGGTGGGACTGAGCGACAGCGCGAACGTGTCCGCCCCGGCCGTGCCGGCCAACAAGATCGTGTCGCCGACCGAACTGCCGGCGCCGCCGCCCACATTGTCGGAACCGCCGTTGCCGACGAACGTGTCGTCGCCTTCGCCGCCGTCGAACGTTTGGTTCCCCAAACCGCCGACCAGCAGGTCGTCTCCTTCGTTACCGAACAAATTCGGGACGTTGCCGGTGAGCGAGTCGTTGCCGAGCCCGCCGTTGAGCGTGATCGTCATGATCGCCTCGGCGCCAGGCGCCGCGGTGATCTGGTCGTCGCCGGCGTTGCCGTTGAGCGTCAGCACATCCGTCGGTTCGGTGGTTGCGAGACCGACGGTGTAGGTCAGGCCGTTGAGCAGCAACTGGCCGGCGGCGGGGGAGGTGAGCATCAAGGAGTCGTTGGTCGTGCGACCGTTGACGGTCACCGAGTCGGTGCTGCCGTCCGTGCCGAGGTTCAGCGAGACCGTTTGCACGCCCGTGCCGAACAGATCGTTGACGACGACGGCGTCAGCGCCGCCGTTGGCATTCAGATTGACCTGCTCGACGTCCGCCAAGTCCATGTCGATCGCGCCGACGCTGCGGAGGAACTCCAGCCGCGATCCGACCGCATTGAACGTGAACGTCTCCACGCCGGCGCCGCCATTGAAGATCATCGCGTCGACGCCGTCGCCGCCTTCAAACAGATCGCTGCCGTCGCCCGGATCCCAAACCAGCGTGTCGGAGCCATCGCCGCCGAAGAACTGATCGTTGCCCGCATCGTTCGCAGCTGGGTCGGCCGCGGTCGGGTCGCCGAAACGATCGTTGCCCGCTTCGCCATAACCCACGTCCGCGCCGCCGCCGCCGATGATCACGTCGTTGCCGTCGCCGCCGTAGAGCAGGTCGGCCTGCGGAGAACCGACGATTTCGTCGTCGCCTGCGCCGCCGAACACGGTCGTGGTGATTGGGGCCAGAACGCCGGACAGATTGATGCTATCTGCGTCGGCCAACGTGCTGACCGTCAACGCGTCGATGCCGGCGCCAAGGGTGACGATCGAAAAACTGCCTGAAGTCAGGATGGAGACCGCATTGGCCGCCGAAGTGACCGTGTCGGCGCCGGCGGAGCCCAGGAGATTCACCACGTCGGCGCCGAATGCGCCGCCCGTGACCGTAATTCGTCCTGCCTGCCGCGTGTCGAACTCGGGACTGAGCGCCGAACGGAAACGTCCCTGGAAGCTGACGGCATCGAAGTCGAACGAGTCGTTCGTATCCGTCCCATTGATGGTGACGTCGTCCAAGCCTTGGTCGTCGTTGCTGTGGTAGACGACGTGTTCGGTCGTCGAGAAAGTGACCGGCGTCGCGAGTCCGGTGAGCGAACCGGAACTGGAGGACGTGGGGGTGAAGACGACCGCGTCGCCTCCCGCCGTCCCGTTGATCAACAGCTCGTCGCTCGCGGTAGGATCGCCGCCGTTGATCGTGATGGAGTTGATGGCAAGCAGCCCGACCGTGACGTCGACGTCGTCGTCGCCGGCGAGTGCATTCACCACAACGTCCGCCATGTCGGTGAACAACACGGCGGGCCCGCCGTCGACGCTCGCCGTAAACGCGTTCGCCGCCGTGCCGATGATCGTGATGTCGTTGTCGGCGTTGGTGCCGTTGATCGTTGCCGTTCCCGTACCGTCGCCCGTGATCGAGATCCCCTCGATGCGGTCGTAGCTCACGGCCGCGTTGACGCCGTCGGACAACTGGCCCTCATCCGACTCCGGACCGCTGGTGAGCGTCACGTTGGTCACGGCGGGAACCAGGTTGAGCACGTCGCCGGCGCCGATCGGATCGCCGCCGTCGATGAAGGTCGGGACGGCGCTGGGCGTGACGTTGAAGACGTCGGCCCCGGCGTCGCCCAGGACGCGCAGCGCTTCGACGCCGGCGTAATTGACTTGACGCAACCCAGCGATTGCCACGCGGGCGCCGTCGACGTCGATCGTGTCCGCCGCGGTGGAACCAAGGACGTTCAACGTATCGGAACCATTGCTTCCGTCGATGACGAACGCATTGGCCGGAGCGCCGAACAGAACGCTGTAAACGGTCGGACCGCGGTCATTGACCCGCGTTTCCACCATGTCCGTGCCAAACGGCGGCGAATGGGGCCGGACGCTGATGACGTCGTCAAAGGCCGTGGCATTGACGGTCATCGTATCGAGCGCGTCGCCGGTGAATTGGACGGCCGTAAGGCTGGAGAAAATCCCCAGGTTATCCACGATGAACGTATCGGCGGCTCCGCCGCCAGAAATGGCGAGCACGGAAATGCCGAGCAAATTGATCGTCCCCGTGACAATGCCGGTCACCGAATCGCCCAACGGCGCAATGTCCAAATCGATCACCGAGGGGGCGGCGGAACCGCTCAGGATGACCGTGTCGTTCGCGGACGCGGTCCCGGTCTGCAAGGTGATGCCGCCTGCGAAGATTGCATCTCCCTGAACCTGGAACTGGTCTTCACCGTCGCCACTATTGATCGTCAGCGCGGTGATGCCGGCCGTGTTGAGCGTGGCCCGCCCGGCCGTTTGGATGCTCGCGTTCGGGGCGGCGTTGGGCAGGACGACGTACTGGTCGTTCCCCGCCGTGCCGTTCATTGTCAGGGCGCCAACCGCCGGACTGGTCAACGCCAGCGTTTCACCGGCTCCCAATTGGGAATAGTGAATCGGGAAATTGTCGGCCAGCAAGTCGCCCGCATCGGTGGCGGCGCCGACCGAGTGCACGTAGGCGGCAGCGCCGCTGACCGCGAGCGTCGTCGCGGCGTCCGCGTTGACGTTCAGACCTTCGACCCCTGAGTATTGAATCCGCACGGGCAAGGCCGCGGTCCCCGCCGCACCGTCGATCGTGCTGTTGAGGGCGCCCAGCGTCACGGCGACCGTGGTCTGAGTGCCGTTGACCAGCAAGGAGTCGCCCGACGCCGGACCTTGTCCGTCGATCAGGATGCCCGGAGTCCCCACGAGCGTCGAGAGGCCGAGCGGCGTGTTGGGGAGATTGATCGAGATCGAGTCGGCGCCGCCGCCGGCGGCGATGGCGACCTGCGTCTTCTGGGTGAACTCCAGCGTCTCAAAGGCGTCGACGCCGACGAGTCCGGTGACGTTGCCGGCGCCAAAGAACAACCCGCCCGGCCCGTTGCTCAAGGAAATCTGATTGCTCGCGTTCGTGCCGAACACGGTCAACATCGCGGCGACGACGTTGTCGAGCACCGGTTCGAGGTTGGCGTAGTCGACTTCCATGAGTCGCACGTTCGCGGCGTCCTCGTAGACCAGGCGGCCCGTGTTGTCGATGGGGCCCGAGTAGAACTGGACTTCGTCGGCGACGCTGCCTTCCGAGACCAACAGCGTATCGCGACCGCTGCCGCCGTCGAAGACGACGTGCGGCGCCACGAAGCCGCCGGTGGTGTCGATTTCCAGCGTGTCGTCGCCGGCCGCCGTATTGATTTCGATGGCCGCCACGTCGGTGAAGCCGACGGTGCGTCCCAGGGTGATGGCGGTCGAGGTGAGCACCACTTGCTGCGCATCATCACGCCCCGTGCCGTCGATTTGCAGGGTGTCGCGGAGCGTCCCGGCCGTGTTGCCGCCGATCACTTGGTATTCGGCGGGCGGCGTATTCTGGTTGCCCGACACGCTGAAGGCCGGCAAGCGATCCGGCGAGACGATGAAGCGATCGACGCCGCCCGTGTTCTCGAGTTCCACGCGGCGGAAGCTCTCGAAGTCGACCGGCGAGCGATCGTTGATGCCGATGCGGCCGCTTTCGAGCAGAATCGTGGGACCGGCCGACAAGGTCCAGACGCTGTCTTGGCCGTCGTCGCGAACGCTGAGCGTGTCGTCGCCGTCGCCCACCATCTGAATCTGCTCGATCCCCTCGTAGGTCAAACCGAGCGTAAAGTCGCCGCCGCCGTTCTGGCCGGTGATGTTGCCCGCGGTGCGTTGGTTGTTGCCCGAGAGCGGCAAAACGTTATAGGTCCGCGCGTCAGCGAAAGCCCGCGCCGATTCGTCGACGAGCAAGCGGTCGTCGCTGCCGCCGCCTTGGATGCTGAGCACGACGGGGAACGTGCCTAGGACGTTGGTGAAGGCGAGTTCAGGTACGACCGTGGCTTGGTCCGAACCGCCGCCCATGTCGATCGTCACCGCGGTCGTGTCCGAGTCGCCCCAGACGATCTGGTGCAAGAGCGTGTTGCCGATCGAATGCTGAATATTCGTGAGCCCGAAGAGATCGGTAAGCGAGAACTGTTCGTCGCTGTCCGTACCCTGAATTCGAAGCTCATCGCTCCCGCCTGCGCCAGTGGCATTGAAAATCCCCACGACGCCGAAGGCCGGGTTATCGCCGTTGACCACGATGCGGGGAATCGTGAAGGGGCCCGCGCCAGTCGCGTTGCCTTGATCGAAAATGCCCGTGAAGACGGCCGAGCCGGCGAGGTTCGTCAATTGGGACTGGAACAGGTCGTCGCCCGCCGTGCCGTCGATCGAGAACGTGTCGTCCTCGCTCATTTGCAGGACGGCCTGAATCTCTTCGATTCCCGTGTACGTCATGGACAGCAGCCCGAGTTGCAGGGCGACGGTCCCTGCCCCTTGAGCCGTCGGCGTGACATTAATGGAGTCCAGAACGCCCGGCGCCGTTTCCACGATCAGCGTATCGCTCGCGCCCGGGGAACCGCCGTTGACCGTGATGCCGGTCAAGCCCGTCGGCGTATTGGGATTCGAGATGTTGATGATGTCGTCGCCCGAACCGGCGTCGATCACCAAGCTCCCTTTGTTCTGGAAATCGATCGGCTCGAAGCTGTCGATCGTCACGCGGCCATACGTGTTGTCGAGCGGGTGCGCGGAGTAATTGATCGCGTTGTCGCCCTGGAGAATGCTGGCGGCCGCCGGGAAGGCGGCGATGGTAAACGTCGCGGCCGGTACGTTCGACTGGATCGGCTCCAAATCCTCGAAGTACACGATCTGGTCGACGCCGCCGTCGCTGATGATGCTGGTCCCTTGCCCCAGACTGGCGCCTGGCTCCACCCGCTCCGAGTCGCGCACCGGCCCGACGCCCCCTTGGGTCAAGACCAAGCCGTCCTGCCCCGCACCGCCGAAGAAGCGGATGCCGCCCGGCAAGTTGATCAGGCCGTTGGCGCTATTGACAGTGAGGACGTCGTCGTCGTTCGAGCCAAATACCTGGATGTCGGTGGGCGCCACCAACGTCCCGGTAAAGGCGCCGTTGACATAGACGTCGACATTGCCCGGCACGCCCAAATTCTGCACCAATTCAAAGGTGTCGACAATCCCGTTGTTGGCGGCGGGGCCAGCCGAAATGACGGCCAACATGTCGCGGCGTTCGAGCGATTCGACCGACGAGCGACGCCCCGGTTGAGTACGTGCCTGGCGGAGTTCGCTCGAGCGGTCCGAGCGGCCAAAGAGGCCGGCCAGCGACTTCAAGAGCGAGCGACGCGGCGACGAGGGGGACGAGGTACGACGCGTGCGATTGCGGTGACTCACTGCGATTTCTCCTAGGCGACGTCTTCGGGTCGGAGGACCGGCGAGTGGCTAGCACACCTGCCGACCGGACCGAGAAAATGGCGAAAAAAATGAGGACAAACGCGAAATTTTCTGACTGCGCAACGTGCGCAAACCAGTGAATTTAATCCTGATAAACTGGGGTAGATGTTACACCCACCAAATGGTTTGTCAACATTCGCCCGTTCAGGATAGGGGCTTTACGCGGACTGCGCAAAGAAATCGTCCGAGTGGGGGGGAGGGGTTTGCCGAACCTGCCAGCCGCGCTAGGCGCCTATCCCCGCGGAAACCACTCCGCCAGCCCCTCGGCGTTCAGCGGCACGCGCGGGCTGCGCCGCGCCTCCGTCTCGTCCGCTAAGAAATATACGAATGCCCGGAGCGGCTGCCCGTCCGCCGCCGTCCAGCACTCCACCTCGCGCCGCACATACAAGTCGACGTCGTCGACGCCGAAACACTCCACCTCGTCCAAGACGCGCAGCGTTTCCGCCACATCCTCGGGCGCCAATTGCCACACTTCCCCCGCGACCCAATCGTCCCCCGGAATCAGCGCCGGGTAGGGTCCCAAATCATGCAATCGTCCTCGCGTCTTCGCCCGCAGCACGGCGCGCGGCGCACGCGGCCAGCAACCCTCGCGTTCCTGACCCCGCTTCAGCGTCCCATACACAAATACGGCGTTCGTCATCACCCATCCACTCGCACGACTTGCCCCAGCGACAACAACACCAACCGCGTTCCAATGCACCTTGGTTCCAATCCGAATAACTGTCCCGCCGCCGCTCGGTACGCCGCCAACTGCGGACGATAGTACTCGACTTTCTCCGCCTTCGCCTGGGCGTCGCCCGGATCGAGCGCATCGGTCTTGTAATCGACGATGTCGACGGCCGCCGCTTGGCCGCCGACGCGCGCGACCACCAGTCGGTCGAACGTGCCGCTGACCAATTGGTCCCCTTGCCGGATGGCGAACCGCCGCTCGTTGTACACCTCCAATGTCGCCGCGCCAGTCAGTTCGACGCCGATCGCCCGCCAGTCGCGGTAGTATTCGGGCGACAGCACGGCCGCCACCTCCGGTTTCGCCAGCGACTCGCGGAACGCGGCCAGCCACGCTTCCCACTGCGTCGGAGTGATCTGCGCTTCCAGCACTTGATTGGCGATCGTACGCAGTTCGTCGTCGTCGGGCGTCCCTTCCGACAGCCAGCGAATCCGCTCGAACCACGCATGCAGGAGCGTCCCGCGCTGTCGCCCCAGCAGCCCTTCGCTGGCGGCCGCCGAGGTCCAGCGCACGCGTTTGCCTCCCTCCAGTTCCGACGGCGCGACGCGTTCCAAGCCGCGCCGCGGCGGACCATCGAGCGGCGCGAGGCGCAATTCGAGCGGTGCGGCGGGAACCGGGGAGGGCGGCGGGGCGCCGGCCGTTTCGCGCGCCCGATACCAGCGTGCGTCCCCCGCCTCGTAGGCCGTCGCCAGCGGTTCCAGCGGCGTCCCGTCGGTGAGCGCCGCGCGGATCAGCCCGGCGTAGGTTCGCGGCAATCCCGATTTTTCGCCGCCCGCCGTCGCAGGGACGATCATGTGCAGCGCATGCACGGCTCGCGTCAACGCGACATACAGCACGCACAGCGACTCGAACGTATCCTGACGATCTTGTTGTTCGAACAGATGCTGCAGTTTCGGCGGCAGCAACGGGCGCAGGTCTTGATTGACGTGGCGACAGACGATTTCCGCCGGTCCCATCGGCGTCGAGCGTCCAGCGACGTACCCGTCCGGCTGCCCCAACAAGGGCGTCGCCAAATCGGGCAAGACGACGATGTCGTACTGCAGGCCCTTCGATTTGTGCACCGTCGTCACCCGCACGTCGTCCGAGCTCGGGTCCGGCGCCCGCTCGATCCTGACCGCCTCGACAAAGTCGCGAGGCCGCAAGGTGGCCTGCGCGTCGTGTTCATAGGCTCGAGCGACCAACTGCGCCAGGCGTCGACGATCGCGCGCGTCGCATGCGTCGAGCAGCATTTTCGTCCAGCGTTCGATCGACGGCCCGTAGCCGTCGGCCAGCAGTTGAGCGCGGAGATTGCGCGCCGCGGCAGCGTCGCGCGACGGCGATCCGCCGACGGGGCGAATGTCGAACACAGCAGCCAAAGGCGAATGCGCGATATGAAAGCGAGCCGTGGAGTGGCCCGGATGGTCGGCGAACTCCAACGCCGACATGATCAGTTCCACGGCCGCCGAATCGGTGAGCGGATTGCCGCCTTCCTCGCTGGCGGCCACTCCGAGCTTGCGCAGGCGGAAGATCAGTTCGGCGATGGCCGTATTGCTGCGGACGAGGACGCCGATCGACCGGCCGGGCGCGGCCGCCGCCAATTGCTGAATGCGGACCGCGGCGTGCGTCAGCAGCGGTTCGTCGTCCTCGCTTTCCTCGTCCGCCGCCGGCCCCGCCTCCAACGTCACATGGCCCGGCATGTCGCTCAGCGCCGTGGTGTGCGGAGGGAATGCGCTGCACCACTGCCTCACTCCCTCCTCGCACCGTTCCAACCGCGCGTGCCGCGTCATGCCCTGGAAGATCTGATTCACCGCGTCGATGATCACCTGCGCCGACCGGCGACTTTCGTTGAGCGGATCGTGCTGCAAACCATTTAGCTGTTGGTCTAGCGCCTCGAAGATCTCCGCCGAACCGCCGCGCCAGCCATAGATGGCCTGCTTGCCGTCCCCCACGCAGAAGAAGCTCGTCCCGTCCGCCGCCGACGTGATGCGTTGGGCCAGCGGCCGGAGGACGTTCCACTGGGCGAGCGACGTGTCTTGGAATTCGTCGAGCAGCAGGTGGTTGAGGTGGGCGTCGAGTCGAAAGGCGACTTGATCGAGCGACACGGCGGGCAGCGTCGCGGCGGCCGTCGCCCGTTCGCTTTTCTCGTGGGCCGCGAACCACGCGCCGACCAAGTACGTCACGTCGGAGAACCGCAGCCCTCCCGCTTGTCGCTTCAGCCGCTCGTACTGTTCGCGATACCGGTCGAGCAGTTCGTGAGTGGCCGCGGTTTGCGTCGCCACTTTGCCTAGGAACACGGCCGACGCGTGCTGCAACAGCGACGAATAAACCTCCAGCGTCGCAGGGTCGAGCGTCTTGCCGTAATAAACCTCCTCGCCCGCCAGCACCTTCGCGCCGATGCCTCGGGTCGGCAGCGTCTCCCAGTCGCCTCGTCGCACGATTTCGAGATCGTTCTGGTGCGCCTTTTGAATACTCTTGTGACTCGGCAGCGGGGTCCTTTCGAGCGCCGCGACGCACGCTTCGAGCGCGGCGGGATCGAGTCCCTTCGGTTTGGGAATCTTGTTCCACGCCTCCGCCGACGCCTCGCGATACAACTCGTAAAGCCCCTTCACGGTTTCATCGAGCAGATCGCCCAGACTGCGTTGTGCTTCCCCTTTGGTCAGCCACTGCACCAGCCGCGTCAGCGACTCGCGGTCCTCGCTGGCCACGAGCGCTGCAATCGCCTCGTCCCGAATCCGCATGTCTTCAAACTCGTCGACGATCCGCCAATGGGCGGGCAGTCCCAATTCCCACGCGAAACTGCGCGCGATTTGAATGAAGAAGCTGTCGAGCGTGCCGATGCGCAATCGATGCAGATTGCGCGTCATGTCGGCCAGCAAGTCGAGGCAGCGGGCGCGGGTGAGCGGCGGGGCGCCGCCGCGACCGGCCTGCAGAAAGCCCGACAATTTCTCTCGCTCGCCGTCGTCGAGCGCCGCTTTGGCAAGGCGCACGAGTACGCGGTCTTGAATCTCGGCCGCCGCCGCGCGGGTGAACGTCGTCGCCAGGATCGTGTCCGCCGGCTCCCCCGCCGCCGTCAGTTCGAGGAAGCGATTGGAAAGTCGAAACGTCTTGCCGGAACCGGCCGACGCCTTGATCACCAAATGCTGCCAACGTCCCTTGCGAGTTGCCTTCATTCCCATCCTGGCGTTTCCTCCTCCTGCCATCTTCATGCAAGACGAACCATTTTCCAATCCCGCTTCAGCCGACGGTGCGCTAGCCCCCGGCTCAAGAGACCGACGCCTGCTCGATGATCGCGCGACGAGACGCAGCCGGCCGCTAGCATGGCGTCGGCTGAAGTACTGGCCTGACCTCTACCGAACGGGCGGCGGGATGGCGACTCTCAACACGCGACCGTCGGCGGCGGCGACCGCCACTTCGACGCCGTCGGGGGCGTAGGCCAAATCGAGCGTCGGGCGCGACGGCAGTTGCTGGTGGAACAGCAGCGCGCCGCTCCCCGCGTCCCACAACGCCCAATGACCTTGCCGATCAAGCGTCGCGATTCGATTGCCGGCGGGGTTCAACGCCGCTCGAACGACTGCGTCGGTATGGGCGTCGACGTGCTTAACGCGAGCGAGATCGCTGCGCTGAAATTGCTGCCAGCCGCGGGCGTCGCCGGCCAGAAACAACTGGCCGCCGTCAGGCGAATAGACGACGCTCCGGGGGCGCCCGGCGACGCCGGCCGTCAGCCGCTCCCGCGGTCGCAGTTGTGCGTCCCACAATTGCACCGACGCCTCTGCGCTGGCCGACGCGAGCTCTTGCCCGTTCGGAGCGAACGCCAGCGACTGAATGGCCTGCGTCGGTCCGTCGCCGGCTGGGGACGTCGCCAACAATCGTCCGTCGCGGACGTCGTAGGTCCGGATGCGTCGATCTCCGCCCGCCGCCGCCAATTGCTCGCCGTTGGCCGTAAACGCGAGCGCATACACGGGCCCCTGCGCGTCGCGCCAGATTTGGATCGCCCGGCCGCTCGGCGCCAGCCATACTCGCAGCCCCTGATCGGCATGCGCCGAGACGAGCCAGCGGTCGTCGTCGGACATGGTCAGCTTCACCGCGGCCGCGCCCGGCCCCTTCAATTCTGGAAGAGCGCGTAAGGCGACGCCCGCCGCCGTCCGTTCGATCGCCCAGGGGCGGATCGCCAAGTCGGCGGTCGCCACAAACAGCCGAGCCCCGTCGCGGCTAGCGGTCATGGCGGTGGCGGGCGCAGGCAAGGGGGTCGGCGACAGCGTCTTTCCGTCGGCCGCGTTCCAGCCGCGCACTTGATTTTCTTCGGCGGCGAAGACCGTCTGGCCGTCGCCGGCCAGCGTCACCGACTTTGCGACGCCGGCCAGTCCGCCGAGCGTTTGCGTTTTCTTCAGCGAACGGGCGTCCCAAACGACCAACTGCTTGTCGACGCCCGAAGTGACGAGCGTGCGGCGATCGGGCGACCAACGCAACTCGACGACCCCGCCGGCATGCGCCTTGACCGCCTCAAGCCCCAGGATCGTTTGTCGCACCACTTGCTTGTCGGCGCCGGCGGTCGCGATCTGGTTAGGCAGCGGCCCAAAGTCGGCGGCCGTTCGCCCCGGCCCGTGGCCGCTCCACCGCTGCAGTTCCTGTCCCCACTCGCCCGCCGCCGTGGCCGGATCGACGGCGACCTGCCACAGCCGGACGACGCCGTCGTCGTGCGCGGATAGCAGCCGAGTCGCGGCGGAGTTCCAGCGCACGTTCCAAGTCGCGGCGGGAACCGGCCAGCTTCCCACCAGCGGGATTTGGACAGGCGCGGCAGCCGACGCGGCCGGCGCCACGGGTTCCTCGGGCGCATGCGACGGCGCTTTCTCCAGCGACCAAAGCCGCAGTTGGTTGTCGTCGCAAGCCGCAGCCAGCCGACGCCCGTCGGCGCTGACCGCCATCGCCTGCACGCCGACCGGACTGCCCGTACACACCGCCAACAGCGTTCCTGAGGCATCGTCCCACACGCGAATCGTCTTGTCGGCGCTGGCGGTAAGCAGCCAGTGTTTGGCGTCCACATAGGCGACGCCGGTGACCAGCGCGTCATGCGCCGTGAAGGCCCGCTGGCACGCCGGCTGGCCGCCGATCGCCTGTCCGTTTTGCAGCGCAGCGAACCAGCGGTCCTCGGTCGCGGTACTCGTCACATCGCTGGGGTTCCCCGGCAGAGCGATCTCCTCCAGCAGCAGCGGCGGGTCCACCTGGTACAGTCGTACTCGCTGGTCGACGCAGGCGACCGCCAGCCGGTTCGGCCCGAGCCAGCGAGCCGCGACGTGCCCGGCCGTGTTGATCGGCGGCAGCAGTTGACCATCGGTCAGCCGCCACCGAGAGATATGGTTGCTTTGGCTTCCCAATTGGCCCGCCAGCGCGACCTGCAGTCCATCGGCGCGCACGGCGATGCTGGTGGGAACGAACGGATGTCCGCTCAGCGACTTCACCAACGTACCGTCGCGATTCCATAGTTTGACGACTCGATCGTCGCCGCACGTGACCAGTTGCTTGCCGTAAGGAAGCCAAGCTGCGACGTGCAGCTTGCCGGCGTCGGCCGTCCAGACTCGTGTGGCGGCGTCGGACAGCGGCTGCAGCCGCGCATCGTTCCCCATCGCCAAACAGGCCGCGGGACCCCAAGCTCCCAAGCCGACCAGCGGCGACGGCAACGCCCAACTCCGCACTTCTCGTCCGCTCGCAAAATCAAACAGTCGCACCAGCGGTTCGTCCCCCAAGACGAAGAACCGCAAGCCGTCGTGCGCGGCGACCGCGTGTCGCAGCGGCACAGGCGTCGTCACGTTGGCGACCGGCTGACCGTCGGCCAGATTCCAGACTCGCACCGTCTTGTCGGCGCCGACGGCCGCCAGCCGTTGGCCGTCGCCTGAAACGGCCAGCGAGTGGACTGCGTCGGTCGCACCGCCGTAGCCGCGCACCGCGGCGCCATTCTCTAAACTCCACAAACGCACGGTCTTGTCCACGCCGGCGGTGACGAGCCCTGCGCCGTCAGGGGTGAAGATGCAGCGCGTCGCGGCGCCGGCATGGCCCGTCAAGGAACGCTCGAGCTTCAACGACAGGCGACGCCAGCGGCCGCGGGCATCGACGAGCGTCCAATCGCAGGCTTGCGGACGCGCGGCGGGGGGGGCGAGCGGCGCGAGGGCGACGACTGGATCCAAGTTTGACAGGCGTCCCGACTCGATCCATTTCCCCGTCGCCAACGACAGCGCATGGTAATGTCCGCCGCCGGCGACCAGCAGCTTGGTTTGGTCCAGTGAATAGGTCAAGTGAGTCGCGGGCGGGGCGCCGGGCGCGGTCGGCGGCAGCGGCAGTTTGCGTTCCTGTTGCCCGTTGCCGACGTTCCAGGTGATGAGATGCTGATCGCGCGTGAGCGCCGCCCCCTGCCCGCCGTCGCGCCGCAAGGCGATCGCGACCAAATCCAACTCGCCGCCCGCCAACGGCACGACGACGCGCCCCTGCAGATCGTAGACTTTCGCCAGTCGATCGACGCCGTAGGTTGCGAAGTGCTGGCCGTTGGGAGACCACGCCATCTGCACAGGGCCGACCGGATGCGCGGGAATCGCCGCAATCACGCTCAACGGCGCTCGTTGCAATTCGCCCGACGGTCGCGGCGCGAGCAGCGATTGGTTGTCGCGTCCGAATTGTACGATCGGCGGCGCAGCCTCTTTCTGTCCCGGCAGCATCCAGACCTGCCAGACTCGCCCCGTCGCGACGTCGTGCACGCGCACCAGCCCGTCGGCCGTCGTCACCGCCAACTTCTGTCCGTCGCGCGAGGCGCTGACGCCGAGGGCGGCGGAAGGCTGGGCGTACGTGGTCAGCGGCTGGCCGTCGGCGAAGTTCCAACTGCGAACCTGCTTGTCGAGCGACGCGGCGTAGATCTTGGCGCCGTCGGGGCTGGTTTCGACCGCCGTGATCGCGTCGCCGGCGCCTCCAAGCGTCCGCACCGCGGCCCCAGTGACCACGTTCCACAGCGTCACTTGTCGATCGCGACCGCCGACGACGGCCGTCACGTTGTCATTGCCCAGCACGACGCACGTCAGCGGCTGGTTGCTGACCTGAATCTTCCGCAAAGCCAGCAAGCGGATCACGCGCACCTCGCCATCCTCGGCCCCGACGATGACCCCCTTGCCATCGGCGTTGAACGCCAAGCCCGTCGGCTTGGTCGCTCCCACGTCAAACTGTTCCACGGCTTCGCCCGCCGCGGTCCACACGCGCACCGTTCCGTCCGCCAGCGAGGCCGCGAACCGTTGTCCATCGACGCTCCACGTCACCCCTCGCACGTCCGCCGGCAGGTCGCCGATCCGCGGCCCGGCCGCGCCGCCGTCGAGTGCCGCCTGCCGCAGCGCCTTGTCGCCGCCGGCCAAGAGAGCCCGTTTGCCGTCGCGAGTGACGGCGATTTGCGACCACGCACCGCCGGTGGCGATCGAGGCGAGCGGCTTTTGGTCGGCCAACTGCCACGTCTTCAGCGTTCCGTCCGCGTGGCCGGTGAGGACTTGCTGGACGGCGTCGAGCGGTTGGACGGCGACCAGCGGCGCGCCGGTCGGCCATTGCGCCGTTTCCTTCTTCTCGGCGACGTTCCACAAACGGACGACGCCGTCGGCTTGTCCCAGGACGAGTCGCCCGTCGGCGGTCCACGCAATCGCCGCCACCGGCGTCGGCGACTCGACGACCGCCGTTTGCTGGCCGTCGGCCAAGTTCCAGACGCGCACCGAATGCGCCGCATCGAGCGTGGCGAGCGACTGACTATCGGCGCGCCAGGCGAGCGTTCGGATCGGTTTGTCGTGCGCTAAAGTCCAACTGGCCGATCCATCGCCTAGGTTCCATAACCGGACTGTCTTGTCGGCGCCGACCGAAGCCGCCGACTGGCCGTTCGGCGCCAGCGACACTTGGTCGACCGCCCCCTGGTGGCCCGTGAAGACGCGCGGCGTTTGCGGGTATTCCCACACTCGCAGCACGCCGTCGTCCCCGACGCTCACCCACGCCGCCGCTCCGCGGGGAAACGCGATGCCGCGCGCGGCCGCCGCATGCGCGCGGATGCGGAATGCGAACCGGCCGTCCATCGTCGACCGGATGGAGATGCCGCCCGCAGCGTCGGCAGTGGCGACCAGGCTATTGTCAAACGAAGGCGTCGCCGCGGTGACGTCGGCTTGATGCGCTTCGGTGTGCATGAACCGCTCGCCGGTCGCCAGGTCGAACGCCGCCAGTCGCTTGTCGGGCGCCGCGGTGTAGAGTCGGGCGCCGTCGTAGGTCAGCGAGTACGCGACGATGGGCTGGCCGGTCGCCGCCAGCGTTTGCGGCTCCAAGGTCGGGAGTTGCCAGACGCGGACCAGCCCATCGCCGCCGGCGGTGGCCAACTGGCTGCCGCCCGGATGGTAGTGCGTCGCGGTGACCGGCCCTTCGTGCGCCCGCCAATGCGCTTCGGCCGCGCCGTCTCCCTGAGCGAACAAGTGCACGTCCCCCGACTCGTCTCCCGCCGCCAACTCGCCGCCGTCAGGACGCAGCGTTAGGGTGCGCGGGCGAGCAGCCAAGGCGATGCCGCCGCGCACGACTCGTCCGTCGGCCAGCACCCGCCAATCGATCTTGCCCTGCGGCGTCGCGGCCGCCGCCGAGAGCCCGTCGGCGGACGACGCCAGCGTTGGTCGAGGTGCGTCGCCGACCGGCTTGGGCTCCGCCGCCGCCGGATCTTCGGCGTCGCGCAGCGTTTCCTCGGAAACGGCCAGATTCCACAAACGCACTTCGCCGTCGGCATGCGTGGTCGCCGCCCACTTGCCTTGCCGCTGCACCGCGAGACTGGTCGGTCCGTCGCCCGCCGCGCCGAACTGCGACAACAGCGCGCCGGACTTCAATTGCCATGCGCGGACTTGCCCCGCGGCGTCGGCCGCCCAGGCTGTGGCGCCATCCGCCGAAACGGCGACCGCCGTGACCGCTGCGCGCGTCGGCGACGGCCAGCGGTGCTGCACCTTGTTCAGGGCCGGATCGAGCGCCACGACCATTCCGTCGTTCTGAGCCGCGACAAGCGTCCGGCCGTCGGCCGAACCGGCGATCAGTGGTGTCGGCTGCAACGACGTCGCGAGAGACCGCGGCGGCTCGGGGAATTCGCTCCAAATCTTCACGACGCCGTCGGCGCCGGCCGACAGCAGCGCAGGCCCGTTGGGCTCGCGAACCAGCGCCGCGACCGGACCTTGGTGAGCGCCCCACTTATGCAGGAACGCTCCGTTGGACAAAGAGTAAGCCGAGATGGCGCCGGCGGCGTCGCCGACCAAAATGGTTTGCTGGTCGGCGGACAGCGCAAAGACAGTCGGGTTTTCGGGCAAGTTGCCGATTGTCTTGAGCTGCTTGCCGTCGTGGGTCTGCCAGGAGCGGGCGGCTCGGTCGGCATGCAGCGTCCACAGCGTTTTACCGTCGGGCGAGACGAGCGACCGCAGGGCAGGGGACTGCGTCCCGCCGTAGACCCCGTTCGGCGTCGGCAACGACCACAGCCGCACAATCGCCTCGGAACCGGCGGTCGCGAACCGGGCTTCACGCGGATGCGCGGCGAGCGCTCGCAAGGGCCCCGGTGCACCGGCCAGCGCGGCGACCGGCTGTCCGTCGGTCGTGCGCCACACGCGCAGCTGCCCTTGCTCGCCGCCGGCGATGATGTGAGTCGAATCGGCCGAGGCCGCGAGCGACGTGATCTTGCCAGGTCCTTCGCGCAGCGTGTGCAGCAACTTGCCGTCGCTGGCCTGAAACAGGTGCACTTGCTGGTCATGCCCGCCGCTGGCGAACCACTGACCGTTGGGCGCCATGACGATCGTCGAGGCGGCGTCGCCATGCGAACCAATCGCCTGCGGCGCGACGGGCGGCCAGTGCAGCCGCCGCAGCCAACCGTCTTGTCCCGCCGTCAAAACGCTCGCCCGATCCTCGCTGAGCATGGCGCCGACGGCGGGCGAGGCGAGTAGTTGCGAGTGCGGTTGTCCATCCGCCAGTTTGGCCGCTTTGAGGACGCCGTCGGCGGTCAGCGACATCACGAGCGAAGCCGCTTCGTCAAAGTCGACGGCGACCAAGGGACCGGCGTTGCTGGCGAAGTCGCGGACGGCGTTTTTCGTTTGCGGGTCCCAAGCTCGAGCCACGCCGGCGCTGTCGGCGGTGAACAGCAGTTTGCCGTCGGGCGACGACAACAGAGCGGTCGTTTGGCCGGGCACGCCGCCCCATTCGACTACGGGGGCCGACCGGCCCAGGTCGAACCGTCGCACGACGCCGTCGCGCGTCGCAGCCGCCACGGACAGTCCGCTTGGCGCGACGGCCAGACTGAGCACCGGCGACGGCGTCTTGGCGGCGGCCGGTTCGTTTGCGGCCGCCGGTCCTGCGTCGCCAACCGCGATCACCGCCGTCGGCAATCCGGTCGCTCGGTCCCACGCCCGCAACGTCCCGTCATGTCCTGCGCTGACCAGCAGTTTGCCATCGGGCGTGAAGCCGACGGCCGCCGCCGGCCCGCGGTGCCCCTCCAGCGCTCTCACTTGCGGCTCCGGGGCTTGGCAGCGTCCCTCGGGGACGAGGAGTAAAGCGACGACGCCGACGACAGCGCCGACCAGCAACATGGGGCTCAAGCAACGCACGGGCATGTTCATCGGCGGGCTCCTCTTGGTGGGGGAGAGTATCGCGAACCGCACTGCGACAAGCAACGCGCAAGGCCCCGGGGCCGAAAGTAGTGGATCGCTCTGCGGTCCAACGTCATCGTCGTGGATCGCTCCGTCGATCCAATGCCATCGTCGTGGATCGCTCCGTCGATCCAACGCGGAATTCGACACAGAACCGGCATGCAGCTCGGAGATGGACCGGCGGAGCGGTCCACTACGATCGTGGTTGACATAGGCGGCGTGGGAGAGCTACACTTTTTGAACGCTCAAAAGGCCTCTTTCTACCCGCCGAAAGATCGCATGTCTGTGTCGCGTCCTTTGCTCGCACTGCTGATCGCTGCCGCCATCCTGGGTTCGATGAGCGGCTATGCGTGGCTGGTCGCGTCGACGGGCGCCGCACCCGCCGCAGCGCGCCGCACCAGCGACCGGAAACTGCTGGTCGTTTGCTCGACCACGCAAGTCGCCGACTTGGCGCGGCAAGTCGCGGGCGACCGCTGCGAAGTCCGCAGCGTCCTCGCGCCGGGCCAAGATCCTCATCTATACGAAATCAAAACGGGCGACGCGCAGCTTGTCGCCAGCGCCGACCTGTGCCTGGAAAACGGCTGGCACCTGGAAGGCAACGACTGGATGCGCCACTTGGCTCGGCAGGCCGGTCGACCGCTGGTCACGTGTATTGAAGGGGTCGAGCCGCTGCACACGGCGGAGGAAGAAAACGCCGCGGCCGGGCACGACCCGCATGCTTGGCTGAGCGCACCGAATGCGAAGATCTATGTCCGCAATATTGTGCGAGCCCTGTCCGAGCAGGACCCCGAGTATGCGGACGAGTACCAGGCGCGCGGCGACCTGTTCGTCACGCAGCTCGACGCCCTCGACGCCTGGGTGCGCACTCAAGTGGCGCGAGTTCCGGCGGAGCAGCGGGTGCTGGTGACGAGCCACGATGCGTTCCATTACTTCTGCCGCGAGTATGGATTTCGAGCGGCGGCGCCGGCCGGCTGGTCGACCGGCGAGGAAATCGGCGCGGGAGCGACTCCCGAGCGACGTCGCGCCGTGGTCGATTCGATTCGCCAGTTCGGCGTGAAGTCGATCTTCGTCGAGACGAGCGTCAATCCGAAGGCCGTGCGAGCGATCGCAGAGGACGCCGGGGTGCGGATCGGCGGCACGCTTTATTCCGATTCGATGGGCCCGCCTGGCAGTGCGGGCGAAACGTACGTGGGGATGCTGCGAGAAAACGTACTGACGATCGTGGAGGCGCTGCGATGAGCGAAACGCCGGCGATCGAGATCGAGCATCTGACGGTCAGCTACGGCGCGGTGCCGGCGCTGCTCGACGTCAGCCTGTCGATCCCCGCAGGCCAGTTGGTCGGCGTGATCGGGCCCAACGGCTCGGGCAAGTCGACGCTCATGAAGTCGATCCTCGGGTTCACGCGTCCCGACCTCGGAGAGGTCCGCATCTTCGGCCAACCGGCGGACAAAGCGAAGGGTCGAGTGGCCTATGTGCCGCAGCGCGGCAGCGTCGACTGGGACTTCCCGGTCACGGTCCGCGAGGTGGCGTTGATGGGGCGCTACGGCAAGATTCGCTGGTGGCAGGAGCCGTCGGCCGAGGACGTTCGCATCGCCGACGAGGCGCTCGAAATGGTCCGGATGAGCGACTATCGAGATCGACAGATCGGCCAACTGTCCGGCGGGCAACAGCAACGCGTTTTCATGGCGCGGGCGATGGCGCAAGGCGCCGATATCTTGCTGCTTGACGAACCGTTCGCCGGCGTCGATGCGGCCACCGAACGCGCGATCCTCGACGTGCTGCTGCGGACGAAAGCGACTGGCCGGACGCTTGTGGTCGTGCATCACGATCTGGCGACGGCCGCCGAGTACTTCGACACGCTGGTGTTAGTCAAGCAGCGGATCTATGCCTGCGGTTCGCCGCGCGCCGTGCTCCATCCGGACCTGTTGTCGGAGGTGTACGAAGGGCGGCTGCATGTGTTCGCGCAGTTCGACGACGCCCCCACGGGCGAATCGCCGGCGGACGATTTGCCAGTCGCCCAGGCGCCTGCGGACGCGGCGGGAGGCGTCTCATGAGCGACTGGTGGGAACTGGCGCGCGACTGGCACGCCAGCCATTCGCACGTGGTGCGCGCCTTGTTGGCGGGCGTCCTCGTGTCGATCGTTTGCGGCGTCACGGGCTGCTTCATCATCCTGAGACGCATGGCGTTCCTGGGCGACGCCATCGCCCATTCGATGCTGGCGGGAGTCGTCGGCGGATACCTGATCATGAAGTTGGCGTTCGGCTCGGAGGCCAATGCGCCGGCGATGCTCATCGGTTCTCTGTTGGCCGGCTTCGGCACGGTGGCGATGGTCGGCTTCGTGTCGAAACTGTCGCGCATCAAGGACGATACGGCGATCGGCATCATGTATACGGGCGTCTTCGCCGCCGGCGGACTCGCGGCGTCGCTGTTCAGCCACGTCATTCACGTCGACCTCTTGCACTTCGTCACCGGCAACGTGCTGGCCGTCGAGATGCTCGACCTGTGGATGATGGCCCTGGTGGCGGTCTTTGTGTTGGCGGTCGTCATCTTGTTGTTTCGTTCGCTGCAGCTCACCAGTTTCGACCCGATCATGGCGGCGTCGCTGGGCATTCCCGTCGTCGCCATCGACTATCTGCTCACCACCTGCACGTCGCTGGTGGTGGTGAGCGCGGTGCACATCGTCGGGGTGATTTTGGTCGTCGGCATGTTGGTCACGCCCGCCGCCACCGCCTATCTGCTCTGCAATCGACTCAGCCGCATGCTCTGGCTGTCGTCCGCGTTCGCCGTCAGCAGCTTTCTGATCGGCTATGGCGTATCGGCCTGGATCAACGTGGCGCCCGGTTCGGCGATCGTCGTGGCGAGCACGCTGCAGTTCTTAGCGGTGCTGACGTGCGCGCCGCGCCATGGATTATTGGCCGATTGGCGACGACGTCGGCTGGCCGTCCCCCAGCAAATGCTGGAAGACATCTTGGGCGCCGTGAATCGAGCCAACGAGGACTGGGTGGCGTGGCGGGCGTTAGTCGGCCGAGTGTCGGGGAGCGGCGCGTTGATTCGACGCGGCGTCCAATCGCTGGCGCGCCAAGGTTGGCTCGAAATCCAGTCCGACGGCGTGCGACTGACCGACGCCGGGCGAATTGAAGCGCGCCGCCTGCAACGGGCTCATCGTCTCTGGGAAACGTACCTCGAGCGGCTCGGGACGCCCGTCAGCGACTTGCACAAGCATGCCGATCGGCTGGAGCATGTGCATGACGAGGCGGCCGTCGATTATCTGGATGACAAGCTGGGACATCCGCTCGTCGATCCGCATGGTTCGGCGATTCCTGAGGACTTCGTGCACTTGGTGCCGGGCGCTCGAGTGAAAGCGGCCTTATTGCGCGAGGGGCATCGGGCGCGCGTCGTCGGCGTGGGACCCGCCGCCAGCCAAACGCCGCTCGCACCCGGCGTCGAAGTGGTCGCGGGGCCGCGGCGTCGACAAAACCAAGTCTGGACCGTGCGTCTGCCGTCAGGTCAGCACGTGGCGCTCGATCACGCGGCCGCCGATGCCGTGGAAGTCGAACTGATTTCCTCCGACTAACGCGCGGGTCCGCCTTCTTGCTCGCGGGTTCCCCCTGAATCCGACTCGTCGCCGCCGACCGGCGGCGGTTATACTGCACGGGTTCCCTGAGGCGAGGAAACCTATGCACCGCAGTCGTCGTCGTAACCTTCACACTCTCTGTTGGTCGCTGGTCTGTCTGGCGAGCGTCTGGTTTGTATGCGCCGCGATCCCTCGCATTTGGGCGGCGGATGAGCCTTCGACGGAAAAGCCGCCGGCCATCTCGACGGAAGCACGGGACTTCTTTGAACAGAAGATTCGGCCGGTGCTGGTTGAGCACTGCTATAGCTGTCATGCGGAAAAGTCGCTCGAGCAGGGGCAACTGAAGGGCGGTTTGCTGGTCGATTCGCGCGCCGGCCTGCTGCAAGGCGGCGATTCGGGACCGGCCATCGTTCCCGGCAAGCCGGACGACAGCCTGCTGCTGCAAGCCTTGCGCTACGAGGGGCTGGAGATGCCCCCCAAAGGGAAGCTGCCTGATCCGGTGCTAGCCGATTTTGAAGCGTGGATTCGGTCGGGGGCGCCCGACCCGCGCGTCGCCGGCGGCGTGGTGCGTAAAGCGACGATCGACATCGAGGCGGGTCGTCGGCATTGGGCGTATCAATTGCCCGCTCCCGCGGCGACTCCCCACGTTCAGCGTCGTGAATTTGTCCGCGATCCGTACGATGCATTCCTGGTCCAGCGGTGGGAGCAGGAACGGTTGACGCCGGCGGCGGTCGCAGACCGGGCGACTCTGATTCGACGCCTCTCGTTCGACCTGCGCGGCTTGCCGCCGTCGGCGGAAGAAGTCGACCAATTCGTCGCCGACGACGCGCCCGACGCCCTCGAACGACTCGTCGATCGCTGGCTGGCGTCTCCCGCCTTCGGCGAACGTTGGGCGCGACATTGGCTCGACATCGCGCGCTACGCCGAATCGATCACGCTGCGCGGGTTCGTGCTGGCCGATGCGTGGCGCTATCGCGACTATGTGATTGAAACATTCCAGCAGGACCGCCCGTTGTCGCGGTTCATCGAAGAGCAGATCGCCGGCGACCTGCTGTCGGCCGATTCGCTTGAGGCGCAGCAGCGGCAGCGCATCGCGACCACCTACCTGGCGCTTGGCAACACGAATTTGGAAGAGCAGGACAAGAAGCAGCTCCGGATGGATTACGTCGACGAGCAGTTGGATGTGATCGGCAAGGGGCTGCTTGGTCAAACGTTGTCGTGTGCCCGCTGCCACGACCACAAGTTCGATCCGATCCCGACTCGCGACTACTACGCCATGGCGGGCGTTTTCCGCAGCACGAAGGCGCTCGAGCATGCCAATGTTTCAAAGTGGCTCGAATTGCCGCTGCCGTTGCCGGCGGACGAAGAGGCCCGTTATCGGCAACACGAACAGCTCGTCAAGCAAACCGAAGCGCGCGTGAAGCAGATGCGCGACGCGGTCAAGGCGGCGACGTCGCCGAAGCAGCCTGCCAAGCAGGTCGCCGCGCCGACCGACTTTCCCGGCATCGTCGTCGACGATGCGCGGGCCAAGAAGGTCGGGGAGTGGAAGGAATCGCAATTCACTCGCCCCTATATCGGCGCCGGCTACGTCCACGACTTGGATACGGGCAAAGGGGACAAGACGCTGACCTTCCAGCCCGAACTGCCGAAAGCCGGGCAATACGAAGTGCGGCTCGCCTATTCCCCCGGCGGCAACCGCTCCGGGGCGGTTCCGGTAACTGTGTTCAGCGCCGACGGCGAAACGACGGTGCGGGTCGACCAGCGGACGGCGCCGCCGATCGACGGCCACTGGACGTCCCTGGGAAAGTTTCGCTTTGAGATGAACGGGCAAGGGTTCGTCATTGTGTCGAATGAAGGCACGACCGGTCACGTCATCGCCGACGCCGTGCAATTCCTGCCCGTCGGCGAACTCGAACAAGCGACAGCCGCGGCGACCGGTAAACCGCCGCAGGCGGCAGCGGCGGCGCCGGAGTCGGGCGACGTCCAGGCGCGCGCCGCCGAGCTCAAACAGCTCGAGGCCGAACTCAAGCAGCTCCAGCAATCGCTGCCGAAGCGCCCGACGTATATCTCGGTGCGCGAAGAAGACGGGGACGAGATCGGCGACACGCAGGTCCACATTCGCGGACTCGTCAGCAATTTGGGACCAACCGTCCCGCGCGGCGTGCTGCAGGTCGCGCTGTACGACGCTCCGCCCGTCATGCCCGAACGCGAAAGCGGCCGACGAGAACTGGCGCAGTGGCTCGCGAGCCCCCGCAATCCGCTGACGGCGCGAGTGTACGTCAACCGCGTCTGGCATTGGCTCTACGGTCAGGGCCTGGTCCGCACCCCCGACAATTTTGGGACGACCGGCGAAGCGCCTTCTCATCCCGAATTGCTCGATCGTCTGACGGTCGATTTCCTCGCCGACGATTGGTCGACGAAGTCGCTGGTCCGACGCCTTGCGACGCTCCACGCCTACCGGCTCGACGACCGACCGCTCGCCGCGGCCGCGACGGCCGATCCCGAGAATCGTTGGCTGACGCATGCCCGCCGCCGTCGCTTGGACGCCGAGAGTTTGGTCGATTCGATTTTGTCGCTGAGCGGCGAGTTGGATCGGCGGGCGTACGGCCCGACGCTGAAGCCCGACTTGGCGGCCGACTACGGGTACCAACACGATTCCAAACGTCGCGCGCTCTATTGGCCCGTTTTGCGAAACGTACTACCCGAGGTGTTCGAGGCGTTTGACTTTGCCGATCCCAGTTTGGTGACCGGCAAACGCACCACCAGCACCGTGGCGACTCAGGCGCTCTTGCTGAACAATCATCCGTTCGTGTTGAGTCAATCGCGGGCGACGGCGCGTCGGCTGTTGGCCGACTCCACGTTGCAGCACGACTCGGAACGATTGGAGCGACTGTACCGAGACGCCTTGGGGCGGACGCCGACCAGCGGCGAACGGGAGCCGATCCTGGCGTTCGTCGCCGCCGGCGCCGCTCGTCCGGAAGAGACGTGGTCGCAGGTGGTGCAGGTCGTCGTCTCGTCGCTCGATTTCCGCTATCAGTAGAAGGCGCAACCATGATCGAACAACGCATGTTTTCGCGACGCCAGGCGCTCACGGGACTGGCCTGCGGCTTCGGGGGAGTCGCCCTGCGCGGCCTGCTGGCGGAACAGGCGCAGGCGGCTGAGGGAGCAGAGCTCGCAGGAGCGGCGGCCGACCCGTTGGCGCCGCGTCCCCCGCATCTGCCCGCGAAGGCGAAGCGGATGATCTTCCTCTTCATGCAGGGGGGGCCGAGTCATGTGGATACGTTCGACTACAAGCCGCTGCTGGAGCGAGAAGACGGAAAGTCGCTGACGTTCGACGACGCGCGCGTCCTGGCCAACACGGGTAAGAAGGGTTCGTCGCAGCGCGTGATGAAGTCGCCGTGGAAGTTCCGCCAGTACGGCGAAACGGGCCGTTGGGGCTCGGACTTGTTCCCCAAGACGGCCGCACATGCCGACGACTTGTGCTTCGTCCATTCGTTGCATACCGAAGGGGTCGCGCACGGACCGGCGACGCTGTTTCTGCACTGCGGCGCGACCAACTTCATCCGTCCGTCGATGGGTTCTTGGATCACCTACGGGCTCGGCACCGAAAACCGCAATTTGCCGGGTTTCGTGTCGATCGCTCCGTCCGCCGGCAACGGCGGACCGCGCAACTACGGCGCCGCGTTCCTCCCGGCGGCGTACCAAGGGACGGCGCTGGGAAAAGCCGGCGCGCCGGCGACTGAAGCGACGATCCGGAATCTCAAGAACGGCGAGTTCGACCCCGCGACGCAACGCCGTCAGCTCGACTTGCTCCAGGCCATCAACGCCGAGCAACGAGCGGCTCGCGGAGGCGTCGACAGCGAACTCGACGCCGTCATCCATTCGTTCGAGGTCGCGTGGCGGATGCAGACCAACGCGCCCGAAGTGCTCGACCTGAGCCGCGAGACGGCCGATACGTTGGCCGCTTACGGCATCGGCCAGTCGCCGACCGACAACTTTGGCCGCCAGTGCCTGATGGCGCGGCGACTTTGCGAGGCTGGCGTGCGGTACATCCAAGTCACCTACGGCGACAACACGGCCAACCCCGCCTGGGATCAGCACTCGAATTTGCCGAAACATGCCGACCACGCGAAGGCCTGCGACCAACCGGTCGCCGCGCTGCTTGCGGATCTCAAGCAGCGCGGGCTGCTCGACGATACGCTGGTGTGGTGGGGCGGCGAATTCGGCCGCACGCCGTATGCCGAGAAGAACGGCACAGGCCGCGACCACAACCCGGGCGGTTTCACCATGTGGCTGGCAGGCGGCGGCGTCAAGCGCGGCTTCGCCTACGGTCGCACCGACGATTTCGGCTTCGCCGCCGTCGAGAACAAAGTGCATATGCACGACCTGCACGCCACCATGCTCCACCTTCTGGGGCTCGACCACCTCAAACTGACGTACCGCTACGCCGGCCGCGATTTCCGCCTGACCGACGTCGCCGGCGAAGTGGTGCACGAGCTGATTGCCTAGGGGTCACAGGCAGGAAGCCTAGGGGTCAGAGCAGATCGCCTAGGGGTCACAGGCTGGAAGCCTGTGCTACGGGGGGTACAATTCGCTGCAAGGAGATCTCACTTATGCATCGGGTTTGGGGTTGGTTGAGCTGTTTGGTCTTGGCGGCGGCGGGCAGCGGTGGGGCGACGGCCGACGAAGGGGCGCTGGTGGAACCGGGGTTCACGTCGCTGTTCGACGGTCAAAAGCTGGTCGGTTGGGAGGGAAAGGCGGGGATGTTCCGCGTCGCCGACGGCGCCATCATCGCCGGCTCGCTGGAAAATAAGATTCCCAACAACGAGTTTCTTTGCTCGACGCAAAAGTACGACGACTTTGAACTGCGGCTGCAAGCGAAACTGGTCGGCCAAGGCGACAACGCGGGCGTGCAATTTCGCAGCGAGCGGATTCCGAACCATCACGAGGTGATCGGCTACCAGTGCGATATGGGGCAGATGGGCGACAAGCCCATTTGGGGATGGCTGTATGACGAATCGCGCCGACGCAAATTCCTGGTGGAAGGGGACGCCGCGAAGTTGCGCGAGGTCGTCAAACGCGACGGCTGGAACGATGTGGTCATCCGCTGTGAAGGGCCGCACATTCAGATTTGGATCAATGGAGTCCAAACCGTCGACTATCGCGAAGCGGACGACCAAGTTGCGCGCACCGGCGTGATCGGGTTGCAGATCCACAGCGGCCCGCCGGCCGAAGCTTCCTACCGGCACATTCGCATCAAGCCGCTTGGCAAGTAGCCTGGTCGACGCCCTTCGTCGATTCGGCAATCCTCCAAGCGACGCTAGCTGAAGGCGCGGCGCAGCGTTTCGAGGCTCTTCGGAATCGCCGTCTCGGGCGCTTCCTTGCCTTCCATCTCCAACGAGATGTAGCCGCGATAACCGGCCTTGCGCAAGATGGCTGCGACTTGAGCGTAGTCGATGTCGAGCGCATACCATTCGCCGCCGCCGTGATACGTCTTGGCTTGGACCAGCGTTGCGTACGGCGCCAACGCCTCCATCTGCGCGTACATGTTTTCCAAGAAATTGCCCGTGTCGAGCGTCGCGCGGAGCCACGGCGACTGGAGCGCGTCGATGACGCGAATCACGCCGGTCGCTTCCCGCCCCAGTCCCCAGTGATTCTCCAACCCCATGACCACGCCCAGCGACTCGGCCGCCGGCAGCAGCTTTTCAAAACTTTGATTTACCCAAGCGAATCCCTGGTCGTCGGTGAAGCCCGGCAACCGCGGTTCGATCCCTTTGTTCGCCATCAATTCGTCAAAGTTCTTGCTGGTTCCCCACCGCCCCGTGTTGACGCGGATCGTCGGAATACCCAGCTCGTGCGCTAGCTCTAGACAGCGCCGCGTGTGCGCGATGTTTTGCTCGCGTTTGGCGTCGTCTGGGGTCACGAAGCCTTGGTGCGTGGAAAAGCCCATGAGATCGAGTCCCAGGGAGTAGGCGCGCTGCTTCAAGCGATGCAGCAGCCCTTTATCCACCGTCCGACCTTGCGCCTTGGCGGCTTCTTCCATATGGACATGCAGGATTTCGACGCCGTCGAACCCCATGTCGGCGGCTTTCTCCAGGCATGTTTCGATGGGCGTCGGCTCGCCGCGAAAGTGCCAGAACGAGTAAGTCGAGACGCCGATGCGATTCTTGGGCGTCGCGCGTGCGACGGGCGACAGCGAAGGCTGCGACGGGGAGGGCTGCGACGGCTCTTGGGCAGACGTCGTCAGGCCGCCGGCCCACGCGGCGGCGCCGAGACCGGCGGCGATTCCAGATTCCAACCAGGTGCGTCGCGACACGTTCATCGAAGGTTCCTTCTAGTGTTCTTTGGCTTGAAATTCGGGAAGGTTGATGCGCCAGGCGATCGCGGCCAGCCGCAGGGCGAGCGTCGTGCCGATTGCGAGGAACCGCAACGGGCTGGGCGGTACGAGCGGCTCGAGCAACACGAACAGCAGCGCTCCGCAAAACGAGGCGGTGGCGTACAGATAGATTTCGCGGCGCAGCACCAGCGGAATTTCGCGAGTCAACACGTCGCGGATCATTCCCCCGGCGACGCCCGTGATCACCCCCATCGCGACGGCGATCATGGAAGTGGTGCCATGGCGGAGCGACTTTTCGACTCCCAGGATGGTGAAGAGCGCCAGTCCCCCCGCGTCGGCCAACAACAGCGGTTTGCCCGACAATCGCACGAATCGCGCGATGGCGAACACGACGACCGCGCTAATCACGGCGGTGGCGGCATACGAGTTGTCCGCAATCCAAAACACGGGACTGGCATCGAGCACCAAATCGCGCAGCGTCCCGCCGCCCAGCGCCGTCACCAGCGCCAGCACGACCACGCCAAAGAGATCGACCTGCTTCCCGCGCGCCGCCAACGCCCCAGAAATCGCACAAACGGCCGTCGCCACATGTTCCAAGAAGTACTGCATGCGAAGGATTGTACCCCCCGTAGGACAGGCTTCCAGCCTGTCTCGCCCGTCAGCGAACCCGTCAACGAACCACGAAGCAACGCATGACGGGTTCGACGGGCGAGCGGTTGACCATGGCCGGAGTTGTTTTTGGTGCGTAACAGGCTGGAAGCCTGTTCTACGAGGGGCGGGAAAGGTTTATCATTTGGGGCTTGCGTTTTGACAATGATGTCTGGAATTCGAGATGAGGCGACGAGGTCCCAATATGAGCGAGCCGCTCAATAAGTTCAGCCGACGAATCACGCAGCCCAAGAGCCAAGGAGCGTCGCAAGCGATGCTGTACGGCACCGGTCTCACCGAGGCCGATATGGACAAGGCGCAGGTCGGCATTGCGAGCGTCTGGTACGAGGGAAACACCTGCAACATGCACCTGAATACCCTGGCGCAACGCGTCAAGGAAGGGGTGCAGGCCGCGGACTTGGTCGGCATGCGGTTCAATACGATCGGGGTGAGCGACGGCATCTCGATGGGCACGGACGGTATGAGCTATTCGCTGCAGTCGCGCGACCTCATCGCCGACTCGATTGAAACCCTCATGGGCGCCCAGTGGTACGACTCGCTCATCGCCCTCCCAGGCTGCGACAAGAACATGCCGGGGTGCCTCATCGCCATGGGTCGGCTCAATCGACCCGCAATCATGATCTACGGCGGCACCATCAAGCCGGGCCACAAGAACGGCGAGAAACTCGACATCGTCTCGGCCTTCCAGTGCTACGGCCAGTACTTGGCCGGCACGATTGACGAGGAAACGCGGAAAGAGATCGTGAAGAAGTCGTGCCCCGGCGCCGGCGCCTGCGGCGGCATGTACACGGCCAACACCATGGCCAGCGCGATCGAAGCCATGGGCATGTCGCTCCCCTATAGCGCGTCGATCCCCGCCGAAGATCCCGCGAAGCTCGACGAATGCTTCGCCGCCGGCAAGGCGATCCGGCACTTGATGGAACGCGACATCAAGCCGCGCGACATCATGACCCGCGCCGCATTCGAGAACGCGATGGTCGTCGTGATGGCGCTGGGCGGCTCCACCAACGCCGTGCTCCACCTGATCGCCATGGCCCGCTCGGTCGACGTGCCGCTCACGATCGACGACTTCCAGGCGGTGAGCAACCGGATTCCCTACTTGGCCGATTTGAAGCCGAGCGGCAAGTGGGTGCAGGAAGACCTGCATGACATCGGCGGCACGCCGGCCGTCATGAAGTACCTGCTCGAAAAAGGACTCATGAACGGCGACTGCCTCACCGTCACCGGCAAGACGCTCGCCGAAAACCTCGCGTCCCTGCCGGGACTCAAGCCCGGCCAAACGATCGTTCAACCGCTGGAGAAGCCGATCAAGGCGACCGGCCACATTCAGATCCTCAAAGGGAATCTGGCCCCCGAAGGGTCCGTGGCGAAGATCACCGGCAAAGAAGGGCTAGTCTTCACCGGCACCGCCAACGTCTTCGATTCGGAAGAAGACATGCTGGCGGCTCTCGAACAGAAGAAGATTCAAAAGGGGGACGTCGTCATTATTCGGTACGAAGGGCCGAAGGGCGGTCCGGGCATGCCCGAAATGCTCACGCCGACCTCGGCCATCATGGGCGCGGGGCTCGGGTCCGACGTCGCACTTCTCACCGACGGCCGTTTCTCCGGCGGTTCGCACGGCTTCATCGTCGGGCATATCACGCCCGAAGCCCAAGAAGGAGGCCCGCTCGCCCTGGTGAAGACGGGCGATAAAGTCACGGTCGACGCCGAGAAGCGACGCATCGACATGCATGTCGACGACGCGGAGCTCGCCCGCCGCAAGGCGGCTTGGAAAGCCCCCGCTTACAAGGCCACGCGCGGGACGCTGTACAAGTACATCAAGAGCGTCAAATCGGCTTCGGAAGGCTGCGTCACCGACGAGTAGTCGGCGATTCGTCGACCGATCGCGATGCGCGTCCCGACCAACCTCATCACGGGCTTTCTTGGCGCGGGGAAGACGACGGCCGTCCGTTCGCTCTTAACCCGCCGGCCCGCCGGTGCGCGCTGGTCGGTGTTCGTCAACGAATACGGCATGGTCTCGATCGACCAAGCCTTGCTGGACGACGCCAGCGGCGACGTGGAAGTGCAAGAGTTGGGCGGAGGCTGCTTCTGCTGCACCACCTCCGTGCCGCTCGGCCCCATGCTGGCCCGCTTCGTCCGCCAGACTCGCCCCGATCGCCTGCTGATCGAACCCAGCGGCGCGGGGCACCCGGCGCGCGTCATCGATACCCTACGTGCGCCGCCGTTCGACGAACTGTTGGAGTTGCGAGCGACGATCTGCTTGGTCGATCCGAAGGATTTTGCCAATCCGCGCGTCGTCAATCGCGAGGTGTTCCGCGACCAGATCGAAATGGCCGACGTCGTCGTGCTCAATTGGCTCGACAAACGCGAACCGGCGCTGGTCGCTCGCTGCCGCGAGTGGCTTGAATCGTTTGATCCGCCGAAGGTCCGCATCGTCGAAACCCAGTTCGGTCAGCTTGATCCCGAGTGGCTAGACGCCGACGCGACGCTGGTACGGTGGAAAGGCGCCATCCCCACCGATCACGCTCGGCCGGAGGAGCGCGCCGCCGCGCCGACGCTGTTGCACGTCGATCTGGCGGACGCTGCGCCGGCGCCGGGACGTCCGCTGCGATTGGCGAATGCGGGGCAGGGGCAATGGGCGTGCGGCTGGATCTTCTCGCATGTCGATCGCTTCGACCGCGACGCGCTGTTCGATCTGCTCGGCGCTTGGCCCGACGCGCGGCGCATCAAGGGCGTGTTTCACTGCGACGACGACTGGTGGCAAGTCAACCGGGTGGATCGCGAGTCGTCGTTGGCACTCAGCGCCTACCGTCGCGACAGCCGAGTGGAATGCATCTGCGACGCACCGCAAGACTGGACCGAATGGGAGCAGCGCTTGCTGTCATGTCTCGTATCGCGTTAACGACAACCGTCGAGGCGTCACCATCACTCAAGCCGGAGGCTTGAAAGCCATTAGCCGGTGGTTGAGCGAAGCGAAACCACCGGTTCCTGACGCCCCCACCTCGACAACCACCACACGACGCCCCATGAATTGCGACACGGCGTCACCCAACAGGGCAACACTGTGAAGCATTTTCAGGCCGCGAAACGGCGGGACATGACGAACGTCTGACGTCCTCGCCCGCCCCCGGGAAAATTTGTCTCACGGAGACACGAAGACACGGAGATGCAAGAGAACGAAACTGGACTTTGATCGATGAAGGATCGCATTATGGATTCCGTCCACAGCGAGTCTGAGGGCTTTCTCCGTGTCTCCGTGTCTCCGTGAGAAACAAGAAAAGTCGAACAAGGAGGTGCCCCGACGCGGCCGGGAAAGCCGTGGAGCGCCCTGGTACGGCTTTCCCAGGGCGTCGCGCCACGGCGGCGCCGTGTCGCTCTGCACTGGGCTAACAGGGACGTTAGTGGTTGCTGACGCGGCCGCCGATGGCGAGCACTTTCGTCGGCGCTCCGCCCACCCGGAATCCGGTGACCGTTTTGCGATCTTCCAGGTTTAGCACCATGAGCGTGCCGTCGCCCGGATTGGAATAGACCGCGCGGCGATTGTCAGCCTCGATCGCCAAATAGTGGTCGCCGCCCGGAACGTCGTCGCGTCCCTTGCCGACCGACACGGCCTGGCTCAGTTTCGCGTCGGACCAGTTTCCGTTGCGATCCGGATCCATTTCAAAGACGCTCAGACGATCATGTCCCGTCGCATCGCCAGGACCGGCGTGAAAGACCAAGGCGAGGGGCTGTCCTTTGCGGCTCCGCATCAGCTTCACCGCGCCGGGGCGATGATCGCTGGGCAACGGCAGCGAAATCTTTCGCAGTTGCGGGATCTCCGCGGCCGCATCGAGATGGCACAGCATTGCGTCGGGGCCGGCGCCGGCCGAGAACACGACGTACCGTCCGTACGTTGCAAACTCCAGCGGCCCTTCCACCAACGCGGCCGTTTGCGGGTCGCCCAGCGACTGAACCGCCACCGCCTCGACGCTCGACGAAATGCGGCTCGGCACGACGACCCAATGCAGCGACGACTTCGTCGCGAAGAAGACTTTGCCCTGGCAGGCGGCCGCAGCATGCGTCCCCGTGGAGGGCAGGTCGAACGAAAAGGCCGTCTTGTCGTTGCCGGCGGGACGCAGCGCCGTCACGTCGATGCGTCCGGCGCCATCCCCTTCGACATTCTTCCAGGCGGTGAACGCGACGACGTTTCCAACCGACGAAACAACGCCGCTTTCTCCGCCGCCCGTGTGCCAAGCCGCTCGCTGACGCACGGCCTGAGCCGGCTCGCGCGGGCCGATTTGCGAGGGGTCCAAGCGATAAAAGCCGTCGGCGCCGACGTTCGACCAATAGAACGCGCCGTCGATCACCGCGACGCGATCGGGCCCGCGAGTTTGTTCGTCGAATTGCGCCGCGCGAATGCGCGGAGCGTAGGGATAGATCCAGTGCGAGTGATCGCCGTGCGCCTCTTCATACGCACCGCTCTCGATCAGCAACCAACCTGCCGGCGCATCGGCATCGTCGAGCGTACGGATGCCGACCAACATCATCCCGCCGACCGCCTGCAGACTCGAAATGGCTTGCTTCTGCGGGTCAAGCTTCGGGAAGCCGGAGATTTCGCGCACCGAAGTCATCGTCGGCTTCTCGCCCGCAATCAATTCGGCCCATTGCAGCGATTGCTTGCTTTCGTCGACGAAAAAGACTCGCGTCAGGGTCTGTTGTCCTTGAGCCCAAAGCGGCACGGGAGCGATCAGCGTCGCGACGCACATTCCTACGACGGTCAACAAAGCGGACAGGATCGAGCGAACATGATTCATGGCGAGCATCCTCCGTGGTTCTTTCGCCGAGCGAGCGCGGTAGGATAGCACGACTCGCCCAATCGCACAGGCCTGATTTTTTCCTCCCCGAAGCACCGCCATGTCGCCATCCTTCCCGGCTTGCCTGAACTCGCGGATTGGTCTCGCGTTCCCCGCTGTAAGCGACCTCAAGCGGCTGGGGTTCATCCTGCTGTACGTCTCATCGCTGCTGGCTGTCCCTCCCACGTCGGCGGCCGCCGACGAGAAGCTTGAGTTCTTCGAGAAGAAGATTCGCCCGGTGCTTGTGGAGCACTGTTATGGGTGCCACAGCGCGGACGCGAAGGAACTCGCAGGCGGACTGCGGCTTGACCTGCGCTCGGGATGGCAAGCGGGCGGCGACTCGGGCCAGCCCGCCATCGTCCCCGGAAAACCCGACGAAAGTCCGCTGTGGCGCGCCATGCGACATGCGCCCGACGCGTCAGCCATGCCGCCGAAACAGGCGCGCCTCCCGGCCGCGGTGCTCGACGATTTCCAACGTTGGATCGAAGCGGGCGCCGTAGATCCGCGCGACGGCCAGGTCCAACGTCGCGACAAGGCGGCCGACTGGGAAGCCGCATTTCGAGAGCGGCTGGATTGGTGGAGCCTGAAACCAATCAAGAAAGTCGCACCGCCGGACGTCGCCGGTCGCGCTGCTGCTTGGCCGCGCACCGACCTCGATCGCTTCATCGTCGCACGACTCGACTCGCAGGGACTCGCCCCCGCCCGCGAGGCCGATCGTCGAACACTCGTGCGACGATTGAGCTACGCATTGCATGGCTTGCCGCCGTCGCGCGAGCTGCTCGAGCAGTTCGCATCGACCAACGACGACGCGTCGTACGATGCGCTCGTGTCGGCGTTGCTGGAGAGTCCGCACTTTGGCGAGCGGTGGGCGCGGCATTGGATGGACGTCGTGCACTACACCGATACGCATGGCTACGAGTGGGATGTGCCGGTGAAGAACGGCTGGCGCTATCGCGACTATCTGATCCGCGCGTTCAACGCCGATCTTCCTTATCGCCGGTTGGTGCTTGAGCATATCGCGGGCGACCTGATTCCGCCGCGAATCGACGCGGCGACGGGAGTCAACGAAGCGCTCCTCGGGCCGCTCTCGCTGCGGCTGGGCGAGCGGCGTCATGGCGATAGTGCGGCCGCGGAAGGGGTCACGCAAGAAGGGGTCGCAAACATGATCGACACCCTGGGAAAGGCGTTCCTCGGCACGACGCTCGCCTGCGCCCAGTGCCACGACCACAAGCTCGACGCCGTCGAACAACGCGACTATTACTCGCTCGCCGGCATGCTCATGAGTACGCGCTTCAGCGTTCGAACCATCGATACGGTCGACCCCAACGAGTCGCTCATTTCTGAAATGCGCACGATCAAGGCAAGGCTGCGCGCCGAGCTCTCCAAGTCGTGGCTCGCCGCCTTCGATCGCGACGCATCTGACGGCGTTGCCGCCAAACTGCGGGCGATTCCAGCCGACGAGAAGCCGGCCGCTGCCTTTCCCTCGTCGCTTGTCGAATTCTGGAAACGTTCGCGTCATCAGCCGCCGCTCGCCGCCGCCGACTTCGCCGCCCAGCGCTCGGCTCGCCGCGACGCCAACGCCAAGCAACTCACTCTGCTCGCCGACTTCACGCGCGAAGACGGCGCACCCCAGTGGCGATGGGACGGGTTCGGGATGAAGCATGGCCTCGTCGGCAGCGGCGAACTCGTCGTGGGATTAGAAGGCGCAACGGTCGTTCAACACCTGCTCCCCGCAGGCCGCTTCACGCACGTCTGGTCGCCGCGACTCGGAGGGTCGCTGCAAAGCACGCAGTTGGATCCACTCCAGCCCGTCACGTTTTCCCTCGAGTTGACGGCGGGCAAAGCGGCGTCGCTGTCGTTCATCGTCGATCGGGCGTTGAACTCCGAGCGGCTTCAGTATCCGAATCGGCCGACGCCGGGATGGCACACGCTCACCGCCGGCAACTTCGACACACTGGAAGGGACGCTCGACAAGACGCCGCGCCGCGTCTACTTGGAATTGGTCACCAAATCGCACGACAACTACTTCCCGCCGCGCGTCGGATACGGCGGGTTGAGCGAAGCCGAACTGCCAGACCCGCGGTCGTGGTTCGGCGTTACTCGCATTTATCAACATGCTCCGGGCCAGACGCCGCAGGACGACTTGGGGCGGTTCGAGCCGCTGTTTCAGTCGCTGGAGGCCGAACCCGACTGGGATTGGCGACTCACGCGACTCCTGCGAAACGCCGTCGACCGCTGGTCGCGAGGCGAGTGCACCGACGAGGATGTGAAGCTGATCAACGAGGCACTGGTGCAAAAGCTGTTGCCGAACGACTTGTCGGCGCAGCCAGCGGAAGTGCGGGCCGCCGTGGAAGCGTACCGAGCGCTTGAGCGACGCGTGGTGGAAGAACAAACCATCGGGTCGGCGGCCGATTGGAACGAAGGCCGCAATGATCGCATCGGCATTCGCGGTTCGTACACCGAGTTGGGCGACGAGACGGAGCGCGGCCGCGTGCGGTTCTTGGGGACGCCGACGGCGCGTCGGCAGGCCGCGTCCAGCGGCCGGTTGGAATGGGCCGAGCAGTTGGTCGCACCCGACAACCCGCTCGTTGCGCGCGTTTACGTGAACCGCGTCTGGCACTATCTGTGCGGGGAAGGGCTCGTGAGGACGACTGACGATTTCGGCCATCTGGGCGAACCACCGGTCCACCCCGAGTTGCTGGACTACTTGGCCGCCCGTTTTATCGAACAAGGCTGGTCGACCAAGCAGTTGATTCGCGACATCGTCTGCTCGTCCATGTGGCGGCAACACAGCGTCCCGACGCCGCCGGCCGCAGAGACGGATCCCGAGAATCGACTGTGGAGCCGCATGCCGCTGCGTCGCCTCGAAGCGGAAGCCATTCGCGACGCACTGCTGGCCGTCAGCGGACGACTCGACCGCCGACGGTACGGCCCGCCCGTCGAACCGTTTCGCACCGCCGAAGACTCGCAAAAACGACTCTTTCGGGGACCGCTCGACGGCCAGGGACGACGCAGCCTGTATCTCGAGATGACGCTCATGGAACCGCCGCGTTTCTTAGCGCTGTTCAACCAGCCGTTGCCCAAGCAAACGGTCGGCCGTCGCGATGTAACCAACGTCCCGGACCAGGCCCTCGCGCTGCTCAACGATCCCTTCGTGCACGCGATGGCGGAAGCCTGGAGCCAGCGACTGGTCGCCGACGGCGCCGGCAGCATCGAGCAGCGTGCGGCGCGGATGATCGAGGACGCGCTCAGCCGCCCGGCGACGGCCGATGAAACATCGGGGTTATCGAATTTGGTTCGAGAAAGCATCCGGCTGCGCGGCGACTCGACGCCTGCGCTGGCGAGCGTCCCAGCCTGGAAGGATGCCGCCCATGCGATCTTCAACCTCAAGGAATTCATCTATATTCCTTGATCGGTCGATTCATGACAGAATGACAGCCGTGGACAAGTCCTCCAGTTCGACGCGAGGGATACGCATGACGCACGCCTCCACTGCTCACCGCAGCTGCCCCGGCCGAGCGATGCCGATCGCTTCGCGGCGCGACTTCCTGCGCGACACGAGCCTTGGTTTCGGCTGGCTCGCGCTGGCCGGCATGATCGGACGGAATGCGATTGCGCCCAGCGCTGCCGCAGCGACGCCGCAGGTTGGGGCCGGGCAGGGGATGGCCGCCGCGCGAGTCGGCCAGGGAACCGCCAAGCGCGTGATCTTCTTGTTCATGGACGGCGGCGTCTCGCACGTCGACTCGTTCGATCCCAAGCCCGAACTCACGAAGCGCAATGGCGAGCCTGCCAAGTGGCGACAAGATCCGCTCTCGCAAGCGGTCAGCGCCGGCCGCAAGTGGCTTGCGAGTCCCTGGGAGTTTCGTCAGCACGGCCAGTCAGGGCTGTGGGTAAGCGACCTGTTCCCACACGCGGCGCAAACGGCCGACGAACTGTGCGTCGTCCGTTCGCTGGTCGGTGAATCGCCGCTGCACGGCGCTCAATCGCTGCTCACTCACACCGGTCGATCGGTGGCGGCGGCGCCCAGCATGGGGTCGTGGATCTCGTACGGGCTGGGGCAAGAAAACGAACAACTGCCGGGATACGTCTTGCTGAACAACGACTGGATTCCCAACGGCGGCTTTCAGAACTTCGCCAGTTCATTTCTGCCCGCGACGCATCAAGCGGCGCTCGTGCGGGCCAAGGGCACGCCCGTCGACAACATTCAAGCGGCCGATCCGACCGCCATCCAGCAAGCCAAACTGCGATTCCTCCGCCAGCGCGACGGCCAGTTCGCCGAGTCGCAAGCGCAAGCCGACGCGATCGAATCGAGCATTCGCAATTACGAGACGGCGGCGCAAATGCAAACGCTGGTCCCCGACTTATGCGACATTTCGCGCGAGACGGCGGAGACGCATCGGCTGTACGGAGTCGATCGCAGCGTCGACTTCGACCAGTTCTATGCGACGCAGTGCCTGCGCGCTCGGCGGCTGATCGAAGCAGGCGTGCGGTTCGTCGAGATCACCTGTCCGAGCACGCATGCCAACAACTCCCCGTGGGATCAGCACGGCGAACTCAAGAAGCGGCACGCGGAGAATGCGCGCATCACGGACCAGCCTGTCGCCGCGCTCGTGACCGATCTCAAACGCCGCGGCTTGCTCGACGAGACGCTGATTGTCTGGGCCGGCGAGATGGGACGCACGCCGCATAGCTCGGGAACCGACGGCCGCGACCATCACGTCAGCGGCTACACGATTTGGATGGCCGGCGGCGGACTGAAGGGTGGAATCACCTTCGGCGAGACCGACGAGATGGGCATGAGCGCCGTGGAGAACCGACTCGACATCCACGACATCCACGCCACCATCCTCCACCTGTTGGGACTCGATCACGAACGACTGACGTTTCGTTTCGGCGGACGAGACATGCGACTGACCGACGTGCATGGTCGCGTCGTACGAGAACTGTTGCGAGATTCGGCGTAGGCGGCGACTGGCGGACGCTTGCGCGAATTCCCATGGATCGCCGACCTAGGTCCAACCACTTCGCGAGACGTTCATGCGCCGTCCTTCGCCGCCCGCCCCCCGGATCGCCTTCATGCCCCGTCCCCTGACGCTCTGGACGGGACGACGGTTGTTCATTTTGATGGTGCTCGCAACGCTCGCTCTGGGCGGTTCGTCCAGCGCCGTGGAACCGTCCCCCGCGGAGACCGTCGCGTTCAATCGCGACGTGCTGCCGATCCTCGCCGAGTCGTGCTTTGCGTGTCATGGCTTCGACAAGGAGAAGCGCGAGGCGGGTCTGCGGCTCGATCAGCGCAGCGGCAGTACGCAGCGATTGGAATCGGGCGCCGCGGCGATCGTACCGGGCGAGCCCGACCAAAGCGAACTCTGGCGACGCATCGCCAGCGATGACCCGCAAATTCGCATGCCGCCTCCGAACTCGGGTTCTTCGCTTACCGACGCCCAGCGCACCACGCTTCGTCGCTGGATCGAACAAGGTGCGGCCTACGAACCGCACTGGGCGCTCGTACCGCCGCGCGCCGCGGCCCCGCCGACGACGCCGGGCGCTACGCAGCCTATCGACCGTTTCGTAAGACAACGGCTGCTCGAGGTCGGACTAGCGCCCTCGCCGCCCGCGTCGCGCGAGACGTTGGTACGGCGAGTCACCTTGGATCTGACGGGACTGCCTCCCACGCCGCTTGAAGTCGATGCGTTCGTCCACGACGCTCGCGCTGACGCGTACGAGCGAGTCGTGCGTCGACTGTTGCAATCCGAGCACTTCGGCGAACGCTGGGCGCGCTGGTGGCTCGACCTGGCTCATTACGGCGACAGCGACGGCTACCTACAAGACTTCCTGCGTCCTGTGGCGTGGCGCTATCGGCAATGGGTCGTCGATTCTTTAAATCGCGACAAACCGTTCGACCAGTTTTCGATCGAGCAGCTGGCGGGCGATCTCATGCCCAACGCCACGCTCGACCAACGAATGGGTACCGGCTTCTGGCGGAATACGCTTAGCAATCGGGAAGGAGGCGCGGACTTGGAAGAGTTTCGTGTCTATCAGGTGCTCGACCGCACCGCCACATTCGGCACGACTTGGCTTGGGCTCACCGTCGCCTGCGCTCAATGTCACGACCACAAGTACGACGCCTTGACGCAGCGCGAGTTTTACCAGCTGTATGCGTTTTTTAACGACGCCGACGAAGCCAATTTCAACGCGCCGCTGCCGGGCGAACTCGAAGCGTGGCTGCCGGCCAAGCGCGAGTACGATCGTCAGCGCACCGAGTTGCTTGCGGGGGTGCAGCCGGAGTTGGCCGCACTACAAGCGGACTGGGAACGCAGAATTCTGCATACCGAGTCGCATCCGGGAGAAGACTTTGCCTGGGACCGGACGCTCGAACTGCTCGGGTTGCAATGGGGGCAAAATCTGGGCGAGGGACAGCTGGAGGGGCTCAACATCATCAAGACGCCGGTGGATCGCCGCACGCCCGATCAGCAACAGCGGCTGCAAGACTACTTTCTGCAAGCCGCACCGGCCATGTATCAGCCGAAGTTTCAGGAACTTAAGGTCGGCGAGCTGCGTGGAAAACTGGATGCACTGGCGAAGACGTTGCCGCCGATAACGCGTGCACCGGGGATGGTCCAAGCGGCCGCTCCGCGCACGACGAGAGTGTTCATCCGCGGCGAGTGGCAGCGGCTCGGGGAAGTGGTCGCGCCGGGTACGCCTGCGGCGCTGCCGCCGTTGTCGATTTCGGGTCCGCCTGATCGACTGGCGTTGGCCCGCTGGATGTTTGCACCCGATCAACCGTTGATCGCGCGAGTGGCCGTGAATCGGATCTGGCAGGAACTGTTAGGCCGAGGCTTCGTCGCCACGTCGGAAAACTTGGGCGTGCGCGGCGACCGGCCGTCGCATCCCGAGTTGCTCGATTGGCTCGCGGTTCGCTTTCGCGAGCAGGGCTGGAGCATGAAATCGCTGATTCGCGAAATCGTCCTTTCGGAAACCTATCAGCAGTCCTCCGTACTGCGGCCCGATCTGGCGGAGCGCGACCCGGCGAACCGCTGGCTGGCTCGACAGTCGAGATTGCGGTTGCCCGCCGAACTGGTTCGCGATGAAGCGCTGGCGGTCAGCGGGTTGCTCAACCGGACCGTGGGCGGCCCGAGCGTCAAACCGCCGCAGCCGGCCAGCGTCTCCAAGGAAGGCTACGCCAACGTGTGGGCCCCCAGCGCGGGCGCTGATCGATATCGTCGCGGCCTCTACACCTTCCTCCAACGCACCAGCCCGTTCGCTCAATTCGTGACGTTCGACCTGCCTGACCTCAGCCGCAGTTGCACTCGACGCGAACGCTCGAACACGCCGCTTCAAGCCCTTCAACTGCTCAACGATCCCGTGTTCCTCGACGCCGCACGCGCCCTCGCTCGTCGAGTGCATCGCGAAGCGGCGGTGGACGACGACGCGCGTTTGGAGCACGCGGTGCGGTTGACCCTGTGCCGTGCCGCGACGCACGCCGAGCGACGGCGATTGTCGGACTACCTGGTCGAGCAGCGGAGATTGTTTGCCGAGGATGCCGCCGCCGCAGCCGCCTTGACCGAACAGGACGCCGCCAATCCGGAGGCGGCGTGGGTGGCGCTGGCGAGCGTGTTGCTGAATCTGGATGAGTTTCTTCAACGAGAGTGAAACGATGTCGCACGCCGCAACACGCCGACAATTCCTCGCCCGCTCGTCCTTTGGGTTGGGCGCCGCCGCGCTCGCAAGTTTGCTTGGACGCAGCACGTTCGCCGCCGCCCGAGCGCCGCATTTCGCTCCGCGCGCGAAAAACGTCATCCTGCTGTTCATGATGGGAGGTCAATCGCAAGTCGACTTGTTTGATCCCAAACCGCGCATGACGGCCCTGCATGGTCAACCCATGCCCGAGTCGCTTGTGCAGGCCAAGAAGAGCGCCACGGGCGGAATCCTCGAGACGGTGCTGGCGAGTCCCCGCAAGTTCGCCAAGTACGGCCAGTGCGGCATGGAACTGTCGGACGCGCTGCCATTCACGGCTCAGATCGCCGACGAGATTTGCTTGGTGCGTTCCATGCACTGCGAACACAGCAACCACGATCCCGCGCAGCTGTTGTGGCACTGCGGCACGCCGCTGTTCGGCAACCCGAGCATGGGGGCGTGGGTCGCGTACGGGCTCGGCAGCGAGTGCGACGACCTGCCGAGCTACTTGGTGTTGCTCTCCGACGACGGCCATGGACTCGAAGGCGCCGGCAGCGCGTTGTGGGGCAGCGGATTCATGCCGTCGTCGTACCGCGGCGTCTCGTTCCGCAGTTCGGGCGATCCGATCCTGCACATTCGGCCGCCGCAGGGCGTCAGCGACCGCACGCAGCGTGCTCGACTATCAGCGCTGCGCGACCTCAATCAACTCCATCGCGACGCCACGCACGACCCCGAAATCGACTCCCGAGTCGCCGCTTATGAGATGGCGTTTCGGATGCAAACGGCCGCCCCCGACCTGCTTGAGTTTCGAAACGAAACAGCCGAAACCCGATTGCTGTACGGGCTCGAGCAGGACGACACGCGCGCCTTTGGCACAAACTGCTTGCTCGCGCGACGCATGGTCGAACGGGGAGTGCGGTTCGTCCAGTTGGTCCATAGTTCATGGGACCACCACGGCGACCTCAACGACCGGCTCGCACACAATTGCCGCATGACCGATCAACCGGCCGCCGCACTGGTGCTCGACCTCAAACGTCGCGGCCTGCTCGACGAGACGCTGGTGATCTGCGCCGGCGAGTTTGGACGCACGCCGATGGGCGAGGTGCGTCGCGGGTCGACGGCGGGCAAAGAAGGACGCGACCACCACCCGAACGCATTCAGCATCTGGCTCGCGGGCGGCGGCATCCGTTCGGGCTGCGTCCACGGAGCAACTGACGATTTCGCCTTCCACGTCGTTGACGGCGCCGTCCATGTCCATGACTTGCAAGCGACCCTGCTGCACCTGCTGGGACTCGACCACGAACGACTTACCTATCGCCACGCCGGCCGCGATTATCGACTGACCGACGTCTCGGGGCGCGTCGTCCGCGAATGGATGCGGTGATGCGTTGTAGAGTGCCTGCGTGGGACCGACGGAGCGGTCCACGACTGTTTCTGTCTGCGTGGGACCGGCGGAGCGGTCCACGACTTTCTCCCCCGACCTCGCGTCGGGGGACTCGCGCACGCGCAGCGCACTGCAACCCCGCGCCCAGGAGAATTGGCAGACAGGCTGGAAGCCTGTCCTACGAGCCGACCAAGTCGTCCCGCGAACTCATTTAGGGCACGAACTGCAGGGCGTAGAGGTCGGCGTCCTTCAGTTGGAATCGCAAACGGACGGGACGGCCGGCGAGCGGCGTCACGTCCGTCCCGCCTTTCCACTCGACCACGCGCGACACATCGTCCGTGTTCAGTTCGCGGCAGTCCGCCAGCGTATAGCCTTTAATCGGCTGGCCGTCGGCGTCTTGGAGTTCGACGCGCACCCCGCCGGCAGCGCTCGTCGAGAGGTTAAGCGTCAGCTTTGAACCGGCGAAGACCAGCGGCTTCGTGACCATTTCTCCGACTGGGTAGTCGGCGTGGACCGACGCGAAGCCGTCAAGTCGGAACGTCAGGCGCTCCAACGAGTGAGTCGGTTGTCCGTAATTTCGCTGCACATACATCGACATCTCCGCAGGGCCTGTTTGCACGACGCCGCGGGCGGGATAGTTCGATCGGGCGGCCCAGTTCTTAAGATCCAACCCTGGCCGCACCAGCGCCTCGAGGAACGTCCGGTCGTAGGCGTTTCCGCCGCGGCTGGTGAGCAGCACGGCGTCGGACGTTTCCAACTTCAACCCGCTGTAGTTCTGGGGTTCGTCAAGTTTCAGTTGAGCGACTTGGCCGTCGGTGAGCGACCTGCGGCTCGGCAAGAATCGAGCGGCCGTGCCGACATACAGATGCGGCGCTCGAAAGTAGGGCTCGGTTTGATTTGTATACAAATGCTCCACCGGCGCATCGCCGAACGACATGTCGACCGCCGGCGTCCAGTTCAGAAAGTCCAGCGACGTCGTCCGCGTGATCCAGCGTGCGCCGTTCTTAAACGTCCGGAAGAAGCAGACGTAGCGCTGTTCGTGCTCCGACCAGAACACGTTGTTCTGCGAGTCGAAAGCGCCGCCCGTAATGATCGGTTCCTCGCGCAGCTTGCGGAAGTGAATCCCATCTTCGGAAACGAAGCCGATGAGCCCTGACTGGCTGCTGCCGCCCACTGCCTTGAAGCGCTCGGCCGCGGGGACGCCGGGACGCGCGTCGAGGAACGGTGCGAAGTTGTGCGTAACGTGCCCCACGTCGGCCAGGATGGCGTTGTTCTTCTTGTCGCCGCCGAAGGCGACGAGCCCCAGTTCGGGGCGGGTGAAGACGACGCCGTCGCGGCTTTCAGCGTAGCAAGTCACCTCTTGCGCTCGCGGGTCGTTGTCGCCGTACCCGGTCAGCGGACGACCGCGATAGTACAGGCGAAACAATTCGCCGTCGCGAATCACCGTGACGTAACCGCTGACTTGCCCTTCCCACGGCTTGTCGAATTTCAGCGCCGTCCCCGCCGACTGCGGTCGCTGCAATTGCAACCGTGCGCCCTCCAGCTTGTCGATCAAGTGCCGATCAACAAACAACTCGCGCTTGCCGCCGATGTCCACGTAGGACAGGCTTCCAGCCTTTATTGCCGCACTTCCGTCCGCCGCCAACGTACGCACCGACGCCAGTGCCAACAATACTCCGCCTAGCCACGCTCGTGAAACTCGTCCGCTCATCGGCCACGCTCCTGTCGTTTCCCCAGCACCAGTAACTCGCCCTCGCGAGTCGCTAGTCTAGCGGCGCGCCGAAGGACGGGCTTCCAGGGCGTTGCAGCAATTTCCGCAGCGCGCAGCCGGCAAGAGACGGGAAGCGCCGACAGGCTGGAAGGCTGTTCGCGTCTCTCTTTTTAACAGGCTGGAAGCCTGTTCTACGATTTGCGCAACTCCACGAGCGCGGCGCGGACGGTGGCTAGTTGCTCTTCGTACTTGGCAAGTCCTTCGCGTTCGGCGGCGACCACTTGCGGCGGGGCGCGTTCCACGAAGCTGGCGTTGGAAAGCTTGGCCTGTTTGCCTTTGATAAGGCCGAGCAGCTTTTGTTCTTCTTTCTCGTTGCGAACGAGTTCGGCGGCAACGTCGATCAGGCCGGCCAAGTCGACGAACACATCCATGCCGGACAAACTGAGCGCGGCGTTCGTCGGCGGCGGCGCGATGCTCGGCCCCCACGACGTCGGTTCGGCGTTCGCCATCGAACCGAAATAAGTCTTCATCGACTCCAGCAACTCGACCGTCGCCTCCGGGCAGCGCACCTGAAAGCGAATCGTCGTCCGCGGCGCGATGTTTTGACGACTGCGAATCTCGCGCAGGGCGCCGAGCACCGCTTGAAAGGTCGCAAACTGCGCCTCGATCACCGGCGCCTGACGACTCACATCGCCCGTCGGCCAGGGCGCGACCAGAATGTGCTCGGGCGACGGCGCGGGTTCGTCGATCCCGCGTTCCGGCGCCGCTTGCTGCAACAGTCGCCAAATCTCTTCCGTGATGAACGGCATCATCGGGTGCAGCAACCGCAGCAGGCTGTCGAGCGTATAGGCCAAGACGCGCTGTGCAACGGGGCGCGCGGCGGGGTCCTGCAATCGTCCCTTCGCCATCTCCACATAGAAGCTGCAGAATTCGTCCCAGGCAAAGTCGTAGACCGCTCGAGCCGCATCGGCGAAACGATACTCGCCGAACGCCTCCGTCACCGCGATCGTCACCGTCGCCAGTCGGCTCAGCAGCCAACGATCCTCCAACTGAAGTTCGTCGTCGCTCACCGCCGCCGACTCGTAACCCGCCAGATTGATGAGCGTAAACCGAGCGGCGTTCCACAGCTTGTTGCCAAAGTTGCGCGACACCTCGAATCGCTCGCTCACCACCAATCCGCGCTTCAGCGCCTTGTCCTCGTCCTTGCGAGCCCACTGGGTGCCAAAATCCTGTTTGCACTTGCCGCATGTAATTCGCGGCAATTCGCGGTTCGCTCGCGATTGGTCGATCAGCGCCCCGCAGTGCGGGCATTCGAACTGCACCGGCATCCGCACGTCCTGCGTTTCGGTGCACAGATAGGCCAGCCCATAGCGCAACGCGTCGGGGCCGAATTTCTCGATGACGTCGAGCGGATCGACGCCGTTCCCTTTCGACTTCGACATCGTATCCCCCTCGCGATCGAGGATCTTGGGATGGATGTAGACCTGTTTGAACGGCACCTCGCCCACGTTGTGCAGCCCCGTGAGCACCATTCGCGCCACCCACAACGTGATGATGTCGCGGCTCGTAACCAGCGTGCTCGTCGGATAGAAGTACTCCAGCTCCGGCGTCGCTTCGGGCCAGCCGAGCGTCGAGTGGGGCCAGAGCGCCGAACTGAACCAGGTGTCGAGCACGTCGTCGACTTGGACGAAACCGTGCTCCGCCAGCGCTTGCTCCAGCGACTCGCACCCCGGCGCCGCCGACGCGAACAGCGTCCACGCCCCCGACGACTCGTCGCGCACCAAACGCGCGGCGATCTGGTCGACATACTCGTCGCGCGGAGTTTGCTCGGCTTTCGTCGCATCGAGCGGCATGAGTGCGGACAAGGCGAGACCGGCAAGCTGAGCTTCATTGTCGACCGTCTTGTGCCACACCGGAATGCGGTGCCCCCACCACAATTGGCGACTCACCGGCCAATCGCGTTTTTCGCCGAGCCAATCGAGGTAGCTCTTGGCGTAACGCGACGGGAAGATCTGCACGCGACCGTCGGAGACTGCGTCCATCGCGGACTGCGCGAGCTCGTCCATCTTCACGAACCACTGGTCGGCCAAGTACGGCTCGATGGGCGTTTTACTGCGATCCGAGTGGGCCAAGTCGATTTCGCGATCCTCGACCTCCGCGAGCAGCTCGAGCGACTCGAGTTCAGCCACCACCTTCTGGCGGGCGGCGGGCATCGTGAGTCCCTCGAACTTGCCCGCCTGATCGTTGAGCTTGCCGTCGGGGTTCAGGATGTTGATCATCGGCAGTTTGCAGCGCCGTCCGACTTCGTAGTCGTTGGGGTCGTGCGCGGGCGTGATCTTCACGCAGCCGCTGCCCATCTCGGGCTTCGCCCACTCGTCGGCGACCAACGGGATGGGGCGATTCGCGAGCGGCAACATGAGCATGCGGCCGGCGCGCGCCATATTGCGCAGCGTGATGAGTTGGTCGAGCATCGTTTGCCGGCGCGCGACAATCGCCTCGATCTGCTTTTCGAGCCCCTCGCGATCCTTGGCCGGCGCCGACGCCAGCCGTTCGCGCAATTCGGCCTCGGCCTGGTCGAGCGCCGCGGCCGGTTCGGGGTGCACGGCCACCGCCGTATCGCCGAGCATCGTTTCGGGTCGCGTCGTGGCGACCACCACATGCGTCGGCTCGCCGGGCTGCGGGTCGATCACCGGATAGCGCAGATGCCAGAAGTGCCCCTTCACGGTTTCGTGGAACACTTCGTCGTCGCTGACCGCCGTTTGCAAAAACGTATCCCAGTTCACCAGCCGCTTGCCGCGGTAAATCAGCCCTTCGCGGAACAGGTTGAAGAACGTCTGCCGCACGGCGCGGGCGCAGGTGGTGTCGAGCGTGAACCGAGTGCGCTGCCAGTCGCAGCTGCACCCCATCTGCTTGAGTTGCCGGAGGATGCGGGCTTCGTATTCATCTTTCCAAGTCCAAATGCGTTGGACCAGCTTCTCGCGGCCCAGGTCGTGGCGAGTGAGCTTCTCTTCCTCGCGCAAGCGCTTTTCGACGACGGCTTGCGTGGCGATGCCGGCATGGTCGGTGCCCGGCATCCAAAGAACGTTGAACCCCTGCATCCGCTTCCAGCGAATGAGGACGTCTTGCAGGGTGTTGTTGAGCGCGTGGCCCAGGTGGAGCGCACCGGTCACGTTGGGCGGCGGGATCACGATCGTGAACGGATCGCGCGACGCGTCCGGCACGGCGTGAAAATAGCCCAATTCTTCCCACTGCCGATAGATCCGCGGCGCCGCCTCGGCGTAGTCGAAGCGATTCGGAATGGAGTCCGATGAAAACGACGTACTCATGCTGTCTCCTCTACAGGCTTACTGCTTCCGCGTATCCTTCCAAAGCTTGTACTCAATCGCGTCGACGAGCGCGAGCCAACTGGCGTCGATGATGTTTTCACTGACGCCGACGGTGCCCCACGTGTCGGTTTCGTCTTGACTCACGATGAACACGCGGATGCGGGCGGCGGTGCCGGCTTCCGAGTTGACGACGCGCACCTTGTAGTCGACCAACCGCATGTCGTGCAGTTGGGGATAGTCGCCGTTGAGCGCTTTCCGCAGAGCCGCGTCGAGCGCATTCACGGGTCCATCGCCTTCGGCCACCTCGTGCCGCACTCGCTCGCCGACGCGGATCTTCACCGTCGCTTCGGTGACCAACCGCGTCTGATCGTCGCACTCCACCTCGACGTGATACTTCAGCTTGTCGAAGAAGGGCTGATACAACCCCGCGCACTTCTGCACCAACAGATCGAACGACGCCTCGGCCGCCTCGAACTGGTAGCCGCGATTCTCCAGCTTCACGACTTGATCGAGAATCGTCTCCATGAGTTTCGCGTCGTCGTGGAGTTGGTGGCGACTGACGAGCGCACGAATATTCGACCGTCCCGAAAGCTCGCTTACCAAGATCCGCCGTTCGTTGCCGACCAACTGCGGGTCCATGTGTTCGTAGCTTGAGGTCGCGCGTTCCACCGCGTGCACGTGCATGCCGCCCTTGTGGGCGAACGCACTTTGGCCGACGAACGGCTGGCTCGTCCGGATGTTCATATTGGCCGTCTCGTACACGTAGCGCGACAGCTCGGTCAATTGCTGGAGCGAACGGCCTTCGAGCACCTGGTAGCCGCGTTTCTTGAAGGCCAAGTTGCCGACGACCGAGATCAGGTCGGCGTTGCCGCAGCGTTCCCCGAACCCATTGATCGTCCCCTGGACCTGAATCGCGCCGGCGTCGACGGCGGCCAGCGAGTTGGCGACGGCCAATTCGCAATCGTTGTGGCAATGGATGCCGACGGGCACGTTCAGCGACGCGACCGCTGCGGAGGCCTCCCGCACAAACTTCGCGACTTCCTCGGGCATCGACCCGCCGTTGGTGTCGCACAGCACCAGGATCTTGGCGCCCGATTCGGCGGCGGCTCGGAGCGTCAGCGCGGCGTACTCGGCATTCGCCTTCCAACCATCGAAGAAGTGCTCGGCGTCGTAGAAGACCTCGCGTCCCGCCCCGGCCAAAAACCGCACGCTATCGCGGATCATGTCGAGGTTTTCTTCGAGACTCACGCGCAGCACGTTCAACACGTGAAAGTCCCACGTCTTGCCGACGACCGTGCAGACGGGCGCGCCGGACAATAGCAGGGCCTTCATCCCCGGGTCGTCTTCCGCCTTCACTCCACGTCGGCGCGTCATGCCGAAGGCGCACACCTTGGCGTGCTTGAGATTGAGCTTCTGGACGCGCTGAAAGTATTCGGAATCTTTCTCGTTGGAGAGAGGATAGCCGCCTTCCACGTAATCGACGCCGATCTCGTCGAGCCGCTGGGTAATGTTCAGTTTGTCCTGCAAAGACAAGCTGACCCCTTCCCCCTGCGTTCCGTCGCGCAACGTCGTGTCGTAGATCTGGATCGATCTCATGGTTTGGCCGCGTGGTTAAATCTGTGAAACGGTCTAGAAACGAAAAAAGCCCTGAATCCCATTCCGGGCTTCAGGGCTCTGGTATTCCGCAATTCTCAGCGCCAGCCCTCAGCCCGCAATAATCCCTACGCTCCGAATCCAATTCGGAACGGCAGGGCTCAGCGAGATAACGGCAATTCGGCTGGTCATTGGCTTTCCTAAAGCTAACTGTAGACCAAACCATACGTTAAGCAGCCACTCATGTCAATCGGCACTCCCACCACCCGTTTGCCTCTCTCCGTTTGCCTCTCTCCGTAGCGCAGGCTTCCAGCCTGCGACTCGATCCCCCTCTCTCCCGACTCTCTCCTCCCTGCCTATCGACGCCCCCACCACGACAACGCCGTCCCCGGATTCAGCGATCCCAAAACCGGCAAACTCACCGTGAGCGCAGGCGAGTTCAACAGGTTCACCACGTCTTGGCCGCTGAACGCACCGAGCCACGCGGAGGCCGTCTGTTGGAAACTTCCCGGGTTCGACGCGTTCAACACGGGGCTCGCCAGCCACGTCGGCGCCTCATCGAGCCAGACGCCGAGCACCGTGACGAGCGTCGCCGCATCGGGCAGGTCGAGCGTCCCCGGAGCGAAAGCATTCACGACTCCCTCGACTTGCAAGAGCAGCGCGTCGAGGTCGTCCTCGGTGAGATCGCTTTGTTCGATCACCGCCGTCCACTTGTCCAAGAATTGCTCGGCTTTGACCGGATCGACGTCGATTTGCACCAGCCATTGCTGAACATCGGCCTTCAGGGAATCGATATCCGAGGCGGACAAATCGCCGTCGGCGATCGCGTCGAAAAACGCCGACTTCAGCGCGTCAATTTGCTCGTCCGTCGGATCGACCGCTTCCCCGACCAAATCGGTCAGCTCGCTCGCAAACGCCGCGATCTGTTCGTTAGAGATGCCCGACGCCTCGCGGAATTCTTGGAGGCCTTGCACCAACAACTCGATACTGGCCTGCTGTTCCGGGGTCAGATCATTCGCCGCCTCGCCGACGAGATCGGCCAGCGAAATCTCGACGGCGCCATGCTCGTTCAAGCGATTGATTACGGTCAGGGCGTCGAGCGGCGTGAAGGCGTCGTCGCCGTTGGCGTCCAAACGGCGCAGCGGATCGACATTCGCCGCCGCCTCCCCCTCGGCCTGCCAACTGGCGGACCCATACGTATTGAGGCCGTTGATCAGCTGCAATGCATCCGCCGGCGTGATTGCGCCGTCGCCGGACACATCGAGCGCCAACAGTCGCACGGCGGACAAAAAGTCGCCGGCCAACAGCGAGCGACACTCCAACGCTTCCAGCCCCAGCACGCGCGTCCGTGTACGGTTTCCGGCTTGCATCCGCGACTCCTTGCAACAAGTTTCGCCTGACGACCGCGATAATATAGGGGCCCGTCGAGGCTCGCGGCTAGAGCGGGAGCGGCGGCGGATGTTTGACAAGGGCGGCCGGCGGCTAGGCGAGCACTTTCGTGACGACGTTGCCGTGGATGTCGGTGAGTCGGAAATCGCGTCCCTGGAAGCGGTAGGTGAGCCGCGTGTGTTCGAGCCCCAGGAGATGGAGGATGGTGGCGTTGAGATCATGGACGTGGACTTTGTCTTGCGTCGCATTGAACCCGAATGCATCCGACTCGCCGAGCGTCGCGCCCGGTTTCGCGCCGCCGCCGGCTAGCCAGACCGTGTAGCAATTCGGGTGGTGGTCGCGTCCGTCGTTGGTTCCACCTTGGACCATCGGCGTCCGTCCAAACTCGCCGCCCCACACCACCAGAGTGTCCTTCAGCAAGTCGCGTTGTTTCAGGTCGCGCAGCAAGGCCGCGCACGGTTTGTCGGTCAAACCGCACTGCGTCTTGAGGCCGCTGACGAGCCCGCCGTGATGGTCCCACGCTTCGTGAAAAATCTGCACGAACCTTGTCCCGCGTTCGACCAAGCGCCGGGCCAACAGGCAGCTGTTGGCGAACGACGACTTCCCCGGCTCCGCGCCGTACATGTCGAGAATGTGGCGCGGCTCCTTCGACAGATCCATCAGGTCCGGGGCGCTCGACTGCATCCGAAACGCCATCTCATAGGAGTGGATGCGAGTCGCAATTTCGGGGTCGCCCATGACGCCCAGTCGACGTTGATTGAGTTCGCGGAGAGCGTCAAGCGAATCGCGCTGCGCTTCGACGTCGATTCCCTTGGGATTCGACAGGTACAGCACCGGATCGCCGACGTTGCGGAAGAGAACTCCTTGGTACATCGACGGCAGAAATCCCGAGCCCCAATTGGACGCGCCGCCGCTGGTCCCTTTGCTCCCGGTGCTGAACACGACGAACGCCGGCAGGTCGTTCGCTTCGCTTCCCAGTCCGTAGGTCGCCCATGCGCCGATGCCGGGCCGACCGAACATCTGCGAACCGGTGTTCGCGAGGATCTGTCCAGGAGCGTGATTAAACGCGTCGGTATGCATCGATTTGATGATCGTCATGTCGTCGACCACCTGCGACAAATGCGGCAGCAGTTCCGAGACTTCCGCGCCGCATTGTCCATGCCGAGCGAACTTGAACTTCGGCCCCATCAGCTTGGAATTGGGATTGATGAACGCCGCTCGATATCCCTCTAGCAGCTCGGCCGGCGGCAGTTTGCCGTCCCACTTCGCGAGTTCCGGTTTATTGTCGAACAGCTCCAGGTGACTTGGCGCCCCCGCCATGAACAAATAAATCACGCGTTTGGCTTTCGCCGCAAAGTGCGGCGGGCGCGGCGCGAGCGGATTCGCGTCGGCCGCGGACGCCGGACGAACGCCCAGCAAATCGGCCAGGGCCATCGCGCCCAATCCAACTCCGCATTCTCGCAAGAACCAACGCCGCGAAACGGCCAGTCCGTCATTCAAGCTGAAGTCCATCTGTCCGCCCTTTTGTTTTGCTGCACCCAGCATGACGCGTCGAGTCGCTATTCCTTGGTGATCGCTTCGTCGAGGTTCAACAACACGCGCGCCACCAGCGTGTACGCGGCCCACTGCGTCGGGGTCGCTCCGTTCGGCAAATCGCTGGGCGGTTTGCCATCCGCCGTCGCGACGTCAAGCGGATTCAGCCACCCGTCGGCGATCCTCCGTTGCTGCTTCTCGAGCAGCCTCTGCAAGGTCGCCAATTCGACTTCGTCCGGCGAACGTGAAACGACGCGCCGAAACGCATACGTCAACCGTTCCGCGTCGCTGGCCCCGCCGTGGGCGAGGATCTGACGCCCCAACGCCTGCGCACACTCCACAAACAGCGGCTCGTTGAGCGCCGCCAGGGCCTGCAACGGCGAGTTGGAACGTAGGCGGCGTACGCAGGCGGAGTCGCCGTTGGGGACGTCGAACGTTTGCAGCATGGGGAACGGCGTCGAACGGCGCCGGAACGTGTAGACCGCTCGGCGGTATTTCTCGGCGCCTGACTCGCTGATCCACGGAAACGGCGCGTAGCTAGCCGGCGGCTGGAACAGGAACTCCGGCGCCGGCGGCATGACGCTCCGGCCGCCGACCTTGGGGTTCAACAAACCGCTGACGGCCAAGCCGATGTCGCGGACGATCTCCCCTTCGACGCGCAATCGCGGAGCGCGTGCGAGCCAACGGTTGGCGGGGTCCTTCTGCCACAGTTCGGGCGTCGTCTTGGACGATTGACGATAGGTCGAAGAGAGCACAATCAAGCGATGCAAGTGCTTGAGCCGCCATCCGCTTTCCATGAACTCGACCGACAACCAATCGAGCAACTCGGGGTGAGACGGCGCGTCCCCCTTAACGCCGAAGTCTTCCGGCGTCGACACCAATCCGGTTCCAAAATAGGCCTGCCAGATGCGGTTCACCTGCACGCGCGCCGTGGTCGGCGATTGGGCGTCGGCGATCCAGCGCGCCAAGCGCAAGCGAGCTGGTTCCGAGGAGTCAGGAAGCGGATGGAGCACGGCGGGCGTGCCGGGACCGACGGTCCGCGTGGGCTTGAGCCAGTCTCCGCGCTGGAGCACTTTCGTTTCGCGCGGAAGTTCGCGCGCTTCGAGCGTCAGCGAGGTCGACCCGGCGGGCCATTGCCGCCACAGCGACTCGATCTCGTCGTTGACGGCCTTCCATTCAGGGACGAGCGTCCGCCAGTAGCCGAAGATCGAACGGCGTTGGGCGTCGGTGCGCTGAGCGGCCGGAACCGCCAGCGCCTCGCGAACGCGCATCGGCGTTGGATCTGCGGCGACGTCTCCCGAAGCGTTGGTCGCGGAGACGCGGAAGCGGCCCAAGTTGTTGTTCATGTGGTCGTCGCTGTTCCACCCGCCATGGTTCTGCATGAGCGAGAGGGTGAACACGACCGGCCCATCGATGGCGACGGGGGCGTCGAGCCGAAAGACGGCTTTGCGCGGCTGGTTGCGACGCCCAGGCCCGACGTCGATTCCCCAGGCCGTTTTGCCGTCGCCGTCGATCGCCAGCGCAACCGGCCCGGTCACTCGCCGATCTTTCGACTTGTCGTCGAAGTTCGGTTCGAGCTCGCGTTCGGGTTGCGTCACGTCCGCGCTGGCGGCGACGAACTTGAGTCGCGTCTTTTGGTCGGGGGCGTTGGCCGGCGCGACATCGACCTGAAATTCGCTCAGCGCACAGGTCCCCATGAACGACCTGCCGGGTCCATTGCAGGGCAAGTTAGGATCGTTGAGCAACTCCAGTTGGAAAGCGGTGACGCCGCGCAAATCGCAGGACGCCGTGAACTGAGCGGTGAACTTGGTCGGGGCGTAGCCTTGCGCGAGCACCGAACCGTCCCCTTGAGGCAAGTAGCGTTGCGCGTTGTCGCCGGCGTTTTGAATATCGAGCGTCTTCCAAGTGGGCAGGTTGGCGTTCGACGCGGACTCCCAGGTCGCGAGTCGTTGCTCCCAGTCGGGCGATTGCTCGCGCAGTCGGCTCTCCAGTTCGCGCATCTTCCGCGTCAGTTCGGCCGTCTGCTGCTGCTCTTGCGGCGAGTAGACGACGCGTTGCGCCTCGTGGTCGTTGTTCAAGAACGCAAACAACCGATAATACTCTTCCTGCGTGATGGGATCGTATTTGTGGGTATGGCACTGAGCGCAGTTGATTGTCAGGCCCAGGATGCTTTTGCCGATGGCATCCATGCGATCGAACATGGCGTCCATCCGAAACTGCTCGGGGTCGACGCCGCCTTCCTCGTTGATCATGGAATTCCGCAGGAAGCCGGTGGCGACGATCTGGTCTTGAGTCGCCTGGGGAAGCAAGTCGCCCGCCAACTGTTCCACCAGGAATTGATTGAAGGGCAAATCGCGATTGAACGCCTGAATGACGTAGTCGCGGTAAAAGGCGACTTGTCGTGATTTGTCCTTCTCGAAACCATCGGAGTCGGCGTAGCGGGCCGCGTCGAGCCAATGACGCCCCCAACGTTCGCCATAATGGGGCGACTCCAGCAGTTCTTCGACGACTTTCTCGTAGGCTTGGGGGCTGGAATCGGTCAAGAAGGCGTCGACCTGCGCGATGGAAGGCGGCAAGCCGACCAGGTCGAGGTACACGCGTCGCAGGAGCGTCGTCTTGTCGGCTTCCGGAGACGGTTTCAGTCCTTCGCGCTGCAGCCGCGCGAGAATGAATGCGTCGATCGGCGTGCGTCCCCAGCCGCCGTCGGCGACGGCGGGCAGGGGGGGACGAACGGGCGCCGTGAAGGCCCAGTGGCCCTGGTACGACGCGCCGCCGGCGATCCACTGGCGCAGCGTGTCAAGCTGCGCAGGGGTGAGCTGCTTCTTCGTGGCGGGCGGGGGCATGCGAACGTCGTCGTCGGTCGCCGTGATCCGCTTCCAAAGTTCGCTGCCGTGGGGATCTCCCGCCTTGATGGCGGCGCGGCCCGAATCGGCCAACGCGAGCGCCCCGTCGCGCGTATCCAATCTCAATCCCGACTCGCGTTTTTCATCGTCAGGACCGTGACATTGGAAACAGTGCTCGGCCAGTATCGGGCGAACGTCGCGACTGTATTGGATTTGGTCGTCGGCCGCCGCGGCCTGGAGGCGACCGAGCGTCAGGGCGGCCAAAACGGTCAGGGTGCAGGACTTCCACATCACTGTTTCCTCGCGTTGGAACGTCGCGTCGGGAACGCGTCTACGGCTAGTCTGCGTCAAACGCCGCCGCCCGACAAGCAGTCCCGCGGCGGGGTTTGCGCAGCGCGCGGCCCGATATTTGCGCCGCCGCCGCGAATAATCGTTCGATTTGAAGACTGGCGGAGGCGACTGGAGTCGCCAAGAATGCAGCGTTCTCGTGGCGGCGCACCCGCGCGGGCGAGGCGGACCGCCCCGTGTTGGTAGGCGTCCTGGTTGGCAGGCGCCCCAGATCCAGGCCATCTCTTATGTGGAGGTTCCGGTGACGACGACCGATTCAACCCGCCCCGACGCCCCGGCCTTCGACCCGCGACAGGTCACACGTCCCGACCCGCGGCTGATGAAGTACTACTTCTTCTCGTCGTTCCTTGCCGGCCCGCTGTTCCCCATCGTGCTGCTGCCGCTGTATTTCAAGTATCACACGCTCGAGTACAAGTTCGACGACGAAGGGGTGTCGATGCGGTGGGGCATCTTGTTCCGCCGTGAAGTCTTTTTGACGTACCGACGCATTCAAGATATTCACCTCACACGCAATCTGTTTCAACGCTGGCTGGGATTGGCGACGGTTTCCGTGCAGACCGCGTCAGGGAGCGCCATGCCGGAGATGATGATCGAAGGGATACCTCAGGCCGAAGAGCTGCGAGACTTTTTTTACGCCCACATGCGCGGCGGACACCTTTCGGGAAAGCCGCGAGCGGAAGCCGCCGCCGATGTGCAGGTGGAGTCGGCGACGAACGCGCAGATCGTCCCGAGCGACTTTGGCGGCGGCGGCGACCGCGGTGAAGTGGCGGAATTGCTGCGAGAAATTCGCGATCAACTGCAGCGAGCGGCGGACCGGTTGGAGAAAGCATCATGAACGACCAGACGCACGTCCCCGAAGCGGCTCAATGGATGTACCAAGGCGTGTGGCGCGTCCTCAGCGACTGGTTTCGCGTGCCGCGCCAGCCGCCCGCGCTGCCGAGCCACGCGGACGAGTCGATTGCCGCGTTTCGCCCGGCGCGGCAGTGGCTCAACTACATGCTGGTCCAGTACTACATCTCATGGACCGTGTTCGGACTCATGTCGCTGACGGGCATGATCGTGATGACGATTGTCCATCCGCTGCTGGGACTGCTCGCCGGCTTCCCGCTGTTCGTCTTCTTCGCCTGCCTGGCCACGCTCACGCATCTTGCGCTTTACCTGCAGTTCGATTCGACCTGGTACGTGCTCAGTCCGCGCAGCCTCCGCTTGCGACGTGGAATCTGGACGATCCACGAGTCGACGATCACGTTCGAGAACATTCAGAACGTATCGGTGAGCCAAGGGCCGTTGCAACGGATGTTCGGCATCGCCGACGTCGTGGTCCAGACGGCCGGCGGCGGCGGGATGGCGGCCGGCGCCCACGGCGCCGCCATGCATGGCGGGCACGTCGGGTTGCTGGAGGGGCTCGAGAATGCCGCAGCTGTTCGCGACTTGCTGTTGGGCAAGCTGCGGCAGTCGACTTCGGCGGGACTTGGCGACGAGCGATCACCGGCCGAGAGATCGGCGCCGACGTCGTTCGGCGCGTCCTATGGCCCGGCCGCCAGCCGATTTGACGACGAACAGATTGCCCTGCTGCGAGAGATTCGAGCGGCGGCCGAGCGGTTGGCGAAAGCATCCTAAAGAGGGGGTGGCTGAACGAGAGGAACCGGACCGAGCTTCACGGACTCTTAACACAACCTTCACACTCGTTCCTGATAATCCTGGCGAAATAAGCGTGGTTGGAAAACAGGCCGGAATGTGCCGGCCGCTTTTTCGCACACAAGGATTCAACGAGTGAAGCGCAGTAAGTTTCTGGGCGGGATTTTCGGCCACGGCCTTCGCGGCGTCGGCCTGCGTTCGTTCCTCATGGCCGGTCTGTTGCTGCTAGGTGTCGCCAGCGCGTCGGCGCAGGTGAAAGTCGATCCTAAGCTGCCGGACTACAAGCCGACGGCCGGCGTTTCCGGCACGATCAAGAGCGTCGGTTCGGACACGATGAACAACCTGATGACGCTGTGGGCGGAAGGGTTCAACAAGCATTATCTGAGCGTTAAGGTCGAAGTCGAGGGAAAGGGCTCGTCGACTGCGCCGCCGGCGCTGATTGCGGGCACGGCCACGTTTGGTCCGATGAGTCGTCCGATGAAGGCCGACGAGTTGGATGCGTTCGAAAAGAAGTTCGGCTACAAGCCGGTCGTCCTGTCCACCAGCATCGACATGTTGGCGGTCTATGTTCACAAGGACAATCCGATCAAGAGCCTGACGCTCGCCCAAGTCGACGCCATCTTCTCAACGACGCGTAAGTTGGGGCACTCGGAGTCGGTAACCACCTGGGGCCAATTGGGACTGTCGGGCGAATGGGCCGACGCCCCGATCAGTCTGTACGGTCGCAACTCGGCGTCCGGAACCTATGGCTACTTCAAGGAACACGCGCTCGGCAAGGGCGACTTCCGTGATTCGGTGAAGGAGCAACCTGGCAGTTCAGCCGTCGTGCAGGGCGTGGCGACCGATAAGTTCGCCGTCGGCTACAGCGGCATCGGATACAAGACGGCGGACGTCAACGCCGTGGCGATCGCCGAAAAACCGAAGAGTAAACCGGTCGAAGCGGTCGTCGCCAACGCCTACTCGGGCGACTATCCCTTAGCTCGTCCGCTGGTGTTGTATCTGAATTACAAGCCGGGCAGCCAACTGGATCCTCTCCGCCGCGAATTTGTGAAGTTCATCTTCAGCAAGCAGGGGCAGGAAGTCGTCGTGAAGGACGGCTACTTCCCGGTGACGGCGGCGATGGCGCAGAAGGCATTAGCGAGCGTCGGCATCAAGTAACTTGCCGGCGCGGCCTGCCGCGCTCCACGCAACGCGTCTTGGCAAATCTACACAGGCGCACGTCCGCTCCCAGCGGCGTGCGTCCGGAGGCGAAACATGGCGGAAACTCCGCGATCCGCGGAAGAACGCAAGTCGTTCACGGGTCGTGCGCGCCGACACCGAAATCGTTGGGCCGTGCAATTCGCGGACGCCGCCGCCAAATGGCTCATCACGATCGGCGGCATTGGGACGATCGTCGCCGTGTTGCTGGTGTTCGTCTTCTTGCTGAGCGTCGCATTGCCTCTCTTCTGGCCCCGCGCCTCGCTCACGCTCGAATCGACGGCCTCACTGGCAGCCCATTCGAAACCGCTCGCGTTCTCCGTGAACGAGTACCGAACGTTGGCCTGGCTGCTGGACGCCGACGGGCGGTTGCGCATCGTGCGGACCGACGACGGCGCGCTGCTTGCCGAACGTCCGTTCTTGGAGGAAGGTCGCGTCACGGCGGCCGCCTATCAGCCGGCGACGGGCGACCTCGCACTGGGACTCGAAGACGGCGCCGTGCGACTCGGCTCGATCCGCTTTTCAGCCACGTTTCGCGAACCGGACGAGTTCGACGAAGCGTTGCGGCGCGCGGTGGCCGCAGGTCCGCAGACGTTCGAGGAAGGCATCATCGAAGCCACCACGCAAGGGCAATTTCGCGTGCAGTCGGTGACGGCCGAACTGGGGCCGACGATCGAGTTTGAAACGCCTGCGCCCATCGTCGCCCTCGACCTGCTGGGAGGCGCCGCGGATGGCGGGAGTCGCGGACCGGTCATCTTGGCGGCAGCCGCGAATGGACAAATTCATCTGGCGACGACGAAGTTCAATGAGTTCACAGGTCAACACAAAGTCGACGAACAGACGACGTTTCCGCGAGCGGTCGGAGTCCCCGAGTCGCCGCCGCAGGCGGTGCATGTGGCGGGTCGAGGCGATCGTTGCTATGCCGTCTGGCCCGACGGCGTCGCCGCTCACTTCGATGCGCGCGACCTCTCCGACGTGAAGTTGATCGAGACGCTTGATGTGCTGGAACCGACGGATCGGCGGGTGACGGCGAGCGGCATGACGTTGGGACGCGAGACTTTGGTGATCGGCGATTCGCAGGGGGGCCTGAAGGCGTGGTTCCCGGTTCGACGCGAGTCGGCGTCAGGGGAAACGCAGCGGTTGGAGTTGGCGCACCCGCTTCCTGCCGGCCCGGCTGCCGTCGCCACGTTGGCGGCTTCTCAACGCAGCCGCCTATTGTCGGTCGGCTTTGCCAACGGCGCCGTCGGCGTGTATCACGTGACCACCGAACAGCAGTTGGTGCTGAGAGGCGCGCCAGCAACCGGCGCAACGTCGGCTGCCGAAGCAGCGCTGTTCGTCGAGTTTACGCCGAAGGACGACGGACTGGTGACGGTCGGCGAAGATCAGATCAAGCGTTATCAGTTCGATCCGAAGCATCCCGAGGGAAGTTTCGCGGCGCTGTTTCGACCAGTGTGGTACGAGGGCTATCCGGGGCCCAGTCATGTATGGCAATCGTCGTTCGCCGGCGTGGAGCCCGAAATGAAGCTCGGCCTGTGGCCGCTGGTCTTCGGCACGCTGAAGGCAACGTTCTATTCCATGGCTTTCGGCGTGCCCGTCGCGTTGCTGGCCGCCATCTATACGTCCGAATTCATGACGCCGCGGGCGAAGTCGAAAATCAAGCCGCTCATCGAAATGATGGCCAGCTTGCCCAGCGTTGTGTTGGGGTTTTTGGCGGCGCTGGTGTTCGCGCCGGTCGTGGAGACTGCCTTGCCGCAAATCCTGGCGTCGATTGTGACGATCCCCTTGGCGATCGTCGTCGGCGCCGCCATGTGGCAACTGCTGCCCTCCGCTTGGGTCCCCTACGTCACGCCCTGGCGACTGCCGCTCATCATCGCGGTCAGCGGCGCGGGTTTGGCTTGCGGCATTCGCTGCGGTCAACCGCTGGAGCAGTGGCTGTTCGCGGGCAATATCCTCCGCTGGCTCGACGGCCAAGTCGGCAGCGGCGCGGCTGGCTGGCTGTTCCTGACCTTGCCTGCGTCGGGGCTTACGGTCACCTTGGTTTGCATTTTGCTGGTGAATCCCTGGCTGCGTCGTCGACTGGGCGATTGGCCGCGAATGTCGTTTGGCATTCTGAACGCCGCCAAGATCATGGCTGCCATCTTGGCGACCGGCCTTCTGGCCTGGGGCGCGGCTCAGACGTTGAGCGCCATTGGTTGGGATCCGCGCGGGTCGTTCGTCTCGACGTACGTGCAGCGCAACGCGTTGGTCGTCGGGTTCGTGATGGGCTTCGCCATCATTCCGCTCATCTACACCATCGCCGACGACGCCTTGTCGACCGTCCCGCAGCATTTGCGATCCGCCTCGTTAGGGGCGGGCGCGACGCCGTGGCAAACGGCCGTTCGCGTGGTGATTCCGACGGCGATGAGCGGTCTGTTTTCGGCGGTGATGATCGGGCTCGGGCGCGCCGTCGGCGAGACGATGATCGTCCTCATGGCAGGCGGCAACACGCCGGTCACGGACTGGAACCTGTTCAATGGTTTTCGCACGTTGTCCGCGAACATCGCCGTGGAGTTGCCCGAAGCGGTGCGCGACAGCACGCACTTCCGCACGCTGTTTCTCGCGGCGCTGACGCTTTTCTTCCTGACGTTCATCGTGAATACGGCCGCCGAGCTGGTGCGGATTCGGTTCCGACGACGCGCCTTGCAGTTGTGATGCCATGACTACCGTGACGACGCAGTCCGCTGCCTCCGACTCGCCCGGCGACGCCGTTCCGCGCAAGATCGCGCCGCGACGCCGCTCGCGCGCCCGCCCCGGCGTGTCGTTGCTGGCGACCGGCGAACCGATGGTATGGCTTACCGGCGGCGCCCTCACGCTGGCCATGACCATGATCATCGGCCTCTTGGCGCTCGTGGTGTACGAAGGCGCCCGCACCTTCTGGCCGACCCCGGTGTTCAAGCTCCAGTTGAAAGACGGCTCGACGGTGATGGGCGAGCTGGCGCGGGAAGAGCAGTATCAGCTCACGCGGCAATTCCTGGCCAATGCGGACGGCGCTACGGCCGACGCCGCGCGTGAACGGCTCGGAGATCGCGAGCGGATCGAAGAACGTCGTCGATTGTTTCGCATCGGGAACTATGAGCTCACGCAGAACCATTATCAGTGGGTCAGCGATTTTGAAGCCAAAGCCGACGGGGAATCGCAACCGACTTGGGCGATCGTGGCCGAACGAGTGGAGTGGGGCCGATTCCTGGGGGATTGGAAACAATTCATCGTCCGCTATCCCCGCACGCCCAGTCCCGACGAACAAGATCTAGAACTGCTGGCCAATTGGCTCGAACCGCGTCTGGAAAAGCTGCCCGCCGACAAGCAGGCTGCGGCCCGCGAGGCGCTCACCGCGTTGCGCGAATGGGTCGCAGAACAGCAGCGTCAAAACACGCGCAAGTTTCTCGGTCAGGCGACCAGCGAAGGGGCCTGGGAAGCACTGGCGGCCGATGGGTCGACCGTGCAATTGGACGCCGTCCCGCCCGACGCCGCCATCACCGAACTGCGTCAAAATTGGTCCGACCCCGAGTCGTCTTGGGAGCGATACTTGGAAGCGCAGGCGATCGTGCGCCAACGCTATTCCGAACGTCGATCGCTGGAGCGACACGATATCGGGCGCGTGAACTCGCAAATCGAGGACGCCCGCCTGGCCGTACGCTCCGCCGAATTGACAGCGGGCCTCTCGGTGCTCGCCAAGGTCGAAGAACTGCAGACCCTGCGCGACCAAGCCGCGGTGCTGGAGCGCGAGCAACAAGCGCAAGTGGAACGCTGGGACGCCGTGCGGCGGATCCCCTCGGAGTCGCGCGGCCGCATTCAGCCGTTATTGGACGTCTCCGCGGAACTAAACGAAACCGGGCGTCTCGAATTGCAGGAAGCGCTGCAAGCGCCGCAAGCGCGCATTGCGGCGTTGGAAGCGGAAGCGGCCAAGCTGCCGGATGACGTCCGCGCGGCCATCGACCGCTTCACCGCCGTGCAACAGCAGGCGGCCGGCGAAACGGCAGGCATTCAAGCCAAGATCCGGTCGCTGAACGAGGAAATGAATCACTACCAACTGATGTTGGTCACGGGGCAGGGCGTCGAGGTTGCGTTGCCGCTGGCGAATATCGTGCGGGCCTATCCGGCGAATCGGCTGACGGGGCCCCAAGCTTGGGGCGTTTACGGCTCGCGGTGGTGGGAATTCCTCACCGACGAACCGCGAGAAGCCAATAGCGAAGGCGGCGTATTTCCCGCGATCTTCGGCACAGTCGCGATGACGCTGATCATGTCGCTGGCCGTCGTCCCCTTCGGCGTTTTCGCGGCTTTGTACTTGCGCGAGTATGCCAAGGGAGGGATCATCGTGAGCGCCGTCCGCATCTCGATCAATAACCTCGCAGGCGTTCCCAGCATCGTGTTCGGCGTGTTCGGGCTGGGATTCTTTTGTTACGTCGTCGGGGCGACGATCGACGGCGGGCCGCGCAACGCCGGCATCACGCCTTGGCCGCCCTACGCTTGGTACGCCGGATTATTCGCCTTGGCGTTGACCGCGGCGGCGGCGTTTGTGCTGGGGATACAGGCCAGCGGCGGAGGCGGCGAAGGGCGGTCGGGGTGGTTCGGCAAAGCGGCCTTGGCGCTGTGGTTGGGGGCGACCGGCCTGCTGGTGGTCCTCCTGTTCGTGAATCCCTATTTCGGCGGCTTCTACGCGGACCGACTGCCCAATCCGACGCTCGGCAAGGGAGGCATCCTCTGGTCGTCGCTTACCCTCGCCCTGCTCACGCTGCCCGTCGTCATTGTGGCGACGGAAGAGGCGCTATCCGCCGTTCCCAACTCGATGCGCGAAGGCTCCTATGCGTGCGGGGCAGGGAAGTGGCAGACCATTCGCCGGATCGTGCTGCCGCAAGCCATGCCAGGCATTATGACCGGCATGATCCTCGCGATGGCGCGCGGAGCGGGCGAAGTCGCGCCGCTGATGCTGGTCGGCGCTGTCAAGCTGGCGCCCGAGCTGCCGATCGACTTCTCCAGCCCGTTTGTGCATGCGGAACGCAGTTTCATGCACTTGGGCTTCCACATCTATGACCTCGGTTTTCAAAGTCAGAACAGCGAGGCGGCGAAGCCGATGGTGTTCACCACCACCTTGTTGTTGATCGCCCTCGTCGCCACGTTGAATGTCTCGGCCGTTTGGCTGCGGGGCCGTTTGCGCCGCCGCTTCCGCTCCGGCCAGTTTTGATCCTCGGGTGCACTATGCTGCAAGTCAGACCCATGAACAGTCAATCGCCGATTCCTGCGGGCTCTCCCGAACGCACAGTCGCCAGCGTCGATGCGCAAGCCCGACTGGGGAGCAAGGCGCTGCAGGAAAGCGGCTTGGCGCGGATCGCGCGCGGCGAAAAAGTGCCGGCGGTGATCCACGAATCGGTGTGGGACGAGGAGCCCGTTCTGCAAGTCGAAAACTTTTCGCTGTGGTACGGCGAAAAGCAGGCGCTGCATGAAATCACCCTGCCGGTCTCCGCGGGCAAAGTCACCTCGATCATCGGTCCTTCCGGCTGCGGCAAGTCGACGCTGTTGCGCTGCGTCAATCGCATGAACGACTTGATCGGAACCGTACGCATCGCCGGCGCCATGAAGCTCAACGGAGACTCCATCTACGACCGCGGCGTCGACGTCATCGAACTGCGAAAGCGGATGGGCATGGTGTTTCAAAAGCCCAATCCGTTCCCGATGAGCATCTTTGAAAACGTGGTCTATCCTCTGCGCATCGACGGTGAACGCAATCGCCAGACGCTCGCCGAAGTCTGCGAAAAGAGCCTCCGCGGCGCAGCCCTGTGGGACGAGGTCAAGGATCGACTGCACCACAGCGCGCTCGAACTGTCGGGCGGCCAGCAACAGCGACTGTGCATCGCCCGAGCGATCGCCAGCGAACCCGAAGTCCTCCTGCTCGACGAACCTTGCTCGGCGCTCGACCCCATCGCCACGGGCAAGGTCGAAGACTTGATCAGCGACCTGCGCGGCGACTATTCAATCCTCATCGTCACGCACAACATGCAGCAGGCGTCGCGGATCAGCGACTATACTGCGTTCATGTACCTGGGGCGGCTCGTCGAATACGGCCCCACCGCCGATATCTTCACTCGGCCGCGCCTGGTCGAAACCAACGACTATGTGACCGGAAGATTCGGATAACTCATGAGCTGGCCCTCTTTTGTTGCAGAATTGCCGGTCGACGATGCGGCCGGCGAGTCGCTGCGTTTGATCCTCACCGAGCAACTCGATGAACTCCGCGAGTTAGCCGTCCTCGCGGCTCGGCACTCGGCCGAAGACCCTGAGCATGTGCATCAACTGCGAGTGGGAGCGCGCCGCGCCGCCGCGACGCTGGCCGCCTCCGCCGGCTTTCTCGGTCCGAAACGCGAACAACGACTGGCGCGCGGCCTCCAGCGACTCCGATCGCTCGCCGGCGTTGCTCGTAATCTCGATGTGGCGCTCGCCCAAGTCCTTGAATTGCCGACCGACTCCATCTCCCCGCGTCTCCGCCTGCGGCTGGTGCACGCCACGGCGCTCGAACGCGGCGCTGCGCAAGTCGAGCTGGCGGCAGGACTCGGACGCCTCCGCCGCAAGCACCGCTTTCAGACTTGGCACGCCGACCTGTCGCGACTGGCGTGGAGAGGCGCCGGGGACGAGCCGACGTGGGGCGAACTGGCTCGGCTGCGATTGGCGGGCGCCGTCGAGACGATCGCCGCGGCGGGCGAACCGTGGCCGGTCACCGCCCGTACGCTCCACTCCCTGCGGATCGCCGTGAAACACGCCCGCTACCAACTCGAACTGTTTCAGTCCGCCTGGGCCCCTCAGATCGGCGAATGGCTCGAACTTCTCCGGCGCCTGCAAGACGACCTGGGCGTCTGGCACGACCTCCGCACGCGATTAGCCCTGTGGCGCACTTGGCTAGAGATGCCGTGGGCGCCGAGCGTCGCGGAGGAATTGGGAGAGTTGGTGGATCGCTGGGACGACGAGGAACCTGCGCTGCGCGAATCGCTCGCCGAGCGCTGGTCGGGCGGCGAGCTAGCGGGTTTGATCGACGGCTTGCGGCCGCTTATCGCGGCCGACGACTCGCCAGAAACGAACTGAGTCGCACGTCTTCGACGTAGAATTGCTCGCCGGTGGAAGTATCTTCCAGCCCGCGTAAGCCCGCTTCGGGGTCGTCGCGACGTTGCAGCGGCCGCATCGAGACGACCAAACGGCAGAACTCATCCGGCTCAACGTGGCGGAACGGCGACGACAGGTCGGTTGCGTCCGTAGATTTCGGAGTGGGTGCGGCGCTCATCATGGCTTGGTCTCCTAACGAATCTGCTAGCTGCTAGCTTCAGATCGGGATTTTCCCACAGCGACCCCAGGGCAGCCAAGGGCCGCAGAGGCACATTCACCCAATCTTCACAATTCGCGCGCCGTACCGTAGGACAGGCTTCCAGCCTGTCTGCGTGTCCGGGGTCGCACACGATTCCTTAAGCCGATGCGGCGAAGCGGTCCTAAGAAGTTGCGTTGGACCGCGGAGCGGTCCACGACGATGCGTCGGACTACCGCTGGGGGCGGGCCAGTTTGGCGTCGAAAAAGCGGAAAGACTGTTCCATCGTATGGTCCAGTTCCGGACCGGCCCAGCCGTGGGCCGCGTTAAGCATGATCTCCACTCGGCCCGGCACTCCCGCGCGAGTCATCGCTTCGATCATCCGGTACGCCTGTGTATGAGGTACGAGCGGATCGCGCGTCCCCTGGAACATCAACAGCGGCGCGTCCCCTTTGGAAACGTACGTCACCGGGGAGGCGCGCCGAGCGGCCTCGGGGTTATCGGTCGGGTTGGCGTTCAGGAAATCGCGCACCAGCGGCTGACTGACGGCAGGCAAGTCGTCGGCCGTCAGGTCGGTCGGCCCGAAAAAGGAAACCACCGCCTGCACTTGGCTCGACTGCCCCGGCCACCCGCCCACGCCTTCCAGTTGATCGTTGGGCCCCATCACGCCCAACAGCATCGATAAGTGAGCGCCGGCCGAAAAGCCGATCGCGCCGATCCGTTGCGGATCAATTCCCAGCCGGTCCGCATTGGCGCGCAGAAACCGCACGGCGCACTTGCAGTCTTCAATCTGAGCCGGAAAGGGATCTTTCGGACAGAAACGGTACTGCACCGTGACCGCCGCATAGCCGCTTTGCGCGAACTTGAAGATCAAGTCGGTGTGCGCGCGCTTGTCGCCGCCGCGCCACGCTCCGCCGTGAATCACGACGATGCAGGGGGCGGGCTGCATGAGTTGTTCGGGACGGGCCAAATCGAGCCGCAAGGGGAGGTTGCCGCCCGTCCCGTACTCGATATCCCGTTCATAAGTCACCCCTTTGGGCGGCTGAACGGCCTGATTCGTCGGCTGATTCGGCAATTGCGCAGATGCTTGTTCGGCCGTCGCACTCCCCACGAGAAGTGCGACGAGCCAAGTTGCCGCCATCCATGTCGCAGATCGCGTCGGAGGGGTCCGCAAACGCGCGAGGCAGTCCATCAGCGTAATCTCCCTTTCGGTGCGAACGTGACGTCGCCGGCGGCTCGCGGGCCCTCAGGCGAACGGACTAGCCTTCATCCGAAGCGCGGAACCACGGGAGCAACGTCGGTTCATAGCTGCAAATCTCGTGCGGCTGGAAATACAGCCCGATTTCGCGAGCGGCGGCCTCCGGTCCATCCGACGCGTGCACCAAGTTCATTTGCCGGCTGCTGCTGAAGTCGCCGCGGATGGTGCCGGCGGCGGCCTTCAAGCCGCTGGTCGCCCCCAAAATGTCGCGCGTCACGCGAATCGCTTCCAGGCCTTCGAGCACCATGGCCACGATCGGGCTGGCCGTGATGAACTCTTCAAGCGCCGGGTAGAACGGCTTGCTCAAGTGTTCGGCGTAGTGCTGCTTCGAAAGCTCCGGGGTCACCTGCAGCAGCTTCATCGCCACGATGTTGAAGCCTTTGTCTTCGAAGCGGCTGATCACGCGGCCCATCAAGCGCCGCTGCACGCAATCCGGCTTCAACAACACCAACGTACGTTCCAACGCCATCGCTTCTCGTCTCCAGAGATGAAACTCGCCCGCCCAAGCGGCCTGAAATGGTTGAAGCGGCGGATTCTAGGCGATTTTTCGATTTTGCTCAACGCGACCCCGCGCGCCCTCATTTTTGCCTCCGTCGAATCGAAAAGAGGCATGGGTATGCTAGTTCACCGGCAACCAGAATTCTTCGGGGCGCAAACTGGCCAAATGTCGATCGAGTCGCACCTTTCTGGTCGCTTCTCTCTTAATTCGCTAGCTGGATTCTTCTCTCCCGGCAGGCGTTTGCCGATGGCCGACGTACGATCGCCACAAACTGGTTCCCGTCCCGGTCATCGATGAACTCGATCTCGGGGTACTCCTTGATCGCTCGCACGATTCCGTTTCCCAACCCCCGATAGGGCAACACCTTCGTGGCATACGAGGCGAGGATAGGGTTGCGGATGTTTGAATTGCCGCTGCGGATGTTCGCCACGGTCAGGTTGTTAGGCAGATGTCCGGGGCTGATAATCTCGACGCGATCATCAAAAACAAAAATGCGAATAGGCGCGGAGACGAAGAAGTCGCGGTGAATGATCGCGTTCGCGAGCAACTCCTCAAATACGATACGGGGGACTTCCAAAATGCCCTCGGTATTGACTCCCTGGTCTCGCTGCTCGCGGCGGAGGTTGCGTAGCACAAACGACATGGCTCGTTCGAACTGGGCGTCGACTCGCCCGTAGATGTCAGCGCTGTCGGCGTATTGCGAGGCGTGAATATCCGTCCCCGGGTAGCACACAGCTTTGATATGGAATGCGGGAACTAGTGGAGTTGGATCGGTTGCAAAGAGCAAAGCGCCGGACACGGTGAGCAATCCGGAGTTCAGCAATCGCATGTTCGTGAGCACCTGGGCAAGAGAGAGTCCTTGCTCGTCTAAGTCCATCTCGAAGCGTTTTGTAAAGAACTGCCGGAAATACTCGACATCGATGTCCGACGCCGAGGTTCCTGGGACTGGGACGTCGTCACCGTGAAGGAGTTGGGCGGACTGAAACATCCGCTGAATCTCTTCTCGGGCGGTCACACGACGTTTGTCACTCCCGCACTTCACCCAGATGACGCCGGAATTGTCTACATAGGGCTTGCTTAACCCATCAGGGATCGTCACCACCAGAACGATCCCGTTGCCAAAGGAGACGTTCTCGGTGCGAGGATTGATGGCCGGTCGCACATTTGTGGACGCGGTATTGCTGATCAGTTGGTTAATCCGCCCCACTGCGGCCAAGTCCAGTTCATGGATGCTCCCATCATCTGCGACCCCAATGAAGATCTGACCTCCGCCGGAATTCGCAAAAGCCGCAACCTCAGCCGCAAGGGAAGCCGCATTGACGACGTCCTTCTTGAACTGATGTCGACTATCTTCGCCTCGAGCGACAGCTTCTAGGAGTTCTGTTGTTTCCATACTTGATAGATCCTCTTCCGTTCCCTGAACGCTTCTTCGCCACCCTCCATAATCTTGACGATCGCCTCTTGGAGGGCTGGACAGTCGATGCTGCCAACTTGTGTTTCGATGCGATCATCACCGTAATCGCAGGCAATTACCTGCTCCGCATCGCCAAGGACAGGAATGTTGGGGTTATGAGTCGCAAAGATGAACTGCGTGTCCGGCTTGAGCTTGCGAACCAGCTTGATCACATCCGCATAGATCGTCTGGTTGTCCAGATCGTCCTCCGGTTGATCAATGATCACAACATCATTCTCGCGCTGGCTCAGCACGAACAGGATTAAGGCCGACGCCCGCTGACCAAGTGAGTGATGTTTGAGCTGTTTTCCGTGATACTTGATCGTGAATTTGTTTGGCACCTGCCAGGTCAGTAGTGCGGCCAGGTTTTCTCGGAAATACTGTTCGAAGGTCTCCGCGGCATTACCGACAGCCTTCCTCGCCTTGTCCATCTCGCGATAAATGGCCGCTCCGTCCGCAAACTCGGTCGATAGCGAGTCGAGCGTGGTTTCTCGCAGCTTACTGCCTCGGAATACGTCCTTGAGGTACTTCAAGAATGCGGACTTGTCCCCTTTGTACTCAATCTCGATCTGAAGCGCCGTATCCTGCTGGTTGATCTTCTCCAGACGATCCCTGATCAGCCGGAATTCGTCGTGCCACCTGTCGTTCAAGGCGGTCAGTTCGGCAGTCAGTTGAGTTTGAAGGGCCGTCTGTTGGTCTTTCTCCTTGCCGAGTGCCGCCAGCATCTGCTTGGCGTTGTCGATCGACTTACGAAGCTTGAGGAACTCATCGGGCTCGACCGCTGTTGCGCCGCTGGACTTCAGTTCTTCTGTCAGTCTTCTCGCGACCTCGGCAAACTCTTCCTTCAAGGCTCCTTTCGATTGCTCGAATGAGAGCATCCTGGCCTTCATCTCAGCCGATGCAGCACGCGTCTGCTCGATGATCTGTCCAAATTGAGCGAAGCCGCCTGCGACTCGATCAAAGATCGCCATGACATCCTTGAAGAACTCTGCGTTCTGCTTCGAGTCATACTTTCGCTTTGTCTGAAAATCATCTTCGTACTGCGCAACAAGCTCGGTGAGAGCGTCGATGTACCCGTCAACGAAGTCAGTGAGTCCCTTAAGTGCGCGGCTATCTTGTTCGAAGTCGACCTGCTTTTGGAGCTTCTCTTCGACGCCATGCTGCTTAAACACCTTCAGGCGGTGTTCTGCGTCTGCCTGACGGTTCTGGTACTCCTGTTGCTTTTCCACGACATCCGAGAGCTTTTGCAGACGGCGAACCATCTCGACTACCGCCTGCTTCTTCAGCGCAATCTCATGGCGAATGTCGATCAGGCTATCTCCGACCAATTTTTCCACGAGCTCGTTCTCGAAGCCTTGTCCTGCGCTCGAAAGGTCCTTTTGGCCGAAATAGATGGGCTTGTGCAGCACGGTCTCGCGGATGTTGATCCCTGGCCGGAGAGTTCCGTTGACGTAGACGTCGGGCTGCTGACCGAGGATGCGACGAATCTCGTACTCATTTCCATGGCGATCAACGGCTTTGAGCGTGACCTTTCCGCCGCTTCCGAGTAGATGCGCCACCGCCCCCTGCTTGTACTCATCGCTGTCCACCTTCTCGGACAGTTCGATTCCGAGCGCGTACCGAATGGATTCCAGAATCGAGGACTTGCCGCTGCCTCGGATACCGATCAACGTGTTCAATTCCGGAGAAAAAGCAAGATCCGTTCCCTCCAGTCTCGCTCCTTCAAAGCTCACATTCCGAAGGTAAGAATGAGTACAAGGCGGTGGTTCTGACGCGATGCGGTTCACATGGTCGAGCAAGGCAAATTTAACAGCCTCGAAGGTCAATGCACCAATTTTGAGGAATGTGCTTTCGCCTTTCCCGATCTGTTCGATTGACTTGCAGTCACAACCTTCGACTTCTGCCGGATAGCAACCCGCCATCTGCTGCTTCACGGTCGTTCTGAGATCGCGAGTCCGGACCTTTTGAAAGCCCAGACACCGCTCCCGAAACGGTTCAAACTGAGCCAACTCGCCAAGTCGCCCGCCGTTCATTTCTTTCCATAGACCGCTGCGATCTTCGACGTGGGCGCAGATCAGGAAGTAATCCCGATTGAATTTATTGAGTTCGCGAACCGTGTCATTCAGATCATGGTTAGAGCGTCCGTTCTCATTCTCGTAATTCGCCTGGCCTGCAAACGTGACATCCAGGAAACTCTGGATGAAATTTTTGTTCTCCTGATTCTCGATCCAATCGGGTGAGAACACGACCAAAGTATGGATGCCATTAGCTCCATCTTTGATCGAGAGTTCGACGCCCGGCAGTAAGAGGATTTCGTCCTTCTGCGCTCGTTTTCGCAGTGCCTTGAACTCGTCGCGATCGAATTTGTTGTGGTTGGTGATCACTCCAACGCGAGTCCGAGCTTGAACCAACGCCCTGACGTACAGAGTGGCGAACTCATTCGGCTCGCCAGAGTAGGAGAACTCCTTGTCCGCCTTCGTGTGCAAGTGGAAATCGGCACGGACCCAGGTTGAGCCGTGCGAGAATACCGAAGCAGCTTGCTGTGTGGTCTCGCTCATCCTAGAAACCCTCCACTTCGAACATGAGCCGCTGGGGTTCTTTTTCGTTCCGGCAGAACACCCCGTCGTTGGGGCGGCGAAGACGAATCTTCACTCCCACGCCTTCAAGGGGCCGACCGTGACGGTGGTGCGGTGCGACAGCGGGTACTTGGCCAGCAGTTGGGCCAGGTCGCCCAGCGCCACTCGGTCGTACTGTTCGACCGTCTCGCGCACGGTGCGGTAAGTACGGCGCTGCACCCAGTTGTTCCCCACTGAGAACATCCGATTCGCCGGCCGTTCGGCGCTCAACACGATTTGCGACCGATACTTGCTGCGCGCCCGGTCGAGTTCGTCCTGCGACGCCCCCTCTCGTTCCACCTTCTCCAACACGCGACTCAGGATCGACCAATTCTCCCGCGCATCTTCCGGCTGACAGCACAGATACGTCCCAAACGCCCCCGTCCCCTGATACTCGTAGCTGGTCATTCCCGCGTATTCGGCCCGCCCCGTATCCACCAATTCCCAGAACAAGCGGCTGCCGAGTTCATCGCCGACGATCGCAGCGAGAAGGCGCGCCGCGATGCGGTCTTCGTCCTGCGCGGCCGGGAAAGCGCCCATCTCGATGATGTACTGCTGCCGAGCGGTTTCCTTGTTCATCAGCGAAAAGCCGGTTCGCGGTGCAGCGCGCGGCGTCTCGCGCGGCGCCGCATACGGCGTCCACTCCCCGCAACAGGCCGCGGCGTCCTGGACCAGTCGTTCAAAGTCGACACGCCCCGCCGCCGCCAACACGATGTTCGACGGACTGTAACGGCTTTCGAAATACGCGCGCATCTGCTGGGCCGTCAGCGCCCCGACGCTTTCGAGCGTCCCCAGGATGCTGCGTCCCAGCGGGTGCGGCCCGAAGAACATGGCCGAACATTTGTCGTGCGCGCCGTAGGGCGGTTGGTCGTCGTATTTGCGAATCTCTTCGAGGATGACCTTCTTCTCCATCTCGAAGTCGTCCTCGCGCAGCGCGGGACGCAAGATGTCGGCCAACAGTTCCGTCAGCCGCGACTGATACTCGGGCAACACCGTGGCGTGATAGACCGTCTGCTCTTCGCTGGTGTAGGCGTTCGAATTGGAGCCGATCTCATCCAGTTCGCGATTGACGTCGACCGACGAACGTTTGAGGGTCCCCTTGAAGGCCATGTGCTCCAAAAAATGACTGACCCCCGACAACTCGTCCGATTCGTCGCGCGAACCCGCTTTGACGAAATAGGCGAGGGCGGTGGAATACGCACCCGGCAGGCATTCCGCGACAATCTCCAGCCCGTTGGGCAGGACGGCGTGACGAAAACTCATGGATCTCTCAATTCCTCTCAACCACGCGTCGGCTTCAAACAGGATAGATCAAGCGGCTTGGCGCCCAGCGTCACGACGGTGAAGTCGCGCGGCGGGTGAGCCGCCAGGTAAGCGTTGATGGCGGACACATTCAGCCCGTCGACGATCGCCCCCAACTCTTCCGCCGACCGCACTCGCCCCAAGTGGTACCAATCCAGCGCCATGACGCCGCACCGCGACGCACTCGACTCTTGCTGCATGATCAGCGAACTCTTCAGTCCCACCTTGAGGCGCACGAGTTCCTCTTCGGTGACGCCCGCCTGCAGTTTGACGAACTCCTCGACTAGTACGTCGAGCGTTTCCTGTGCGCGCTCGGTCGACGTGCCGGCGTAGCCGAAGACGGCGCCGCGGTCGAGCAGCGAGTGGCAGAACGCCGACACGGCGTACGACAGTCCGCGTTTCTCGCGCACCTCCGTGAACAGCCGCGAACTCATCCCGTCGCTCAACACGCCGATCGCCGCCCGCGCCTCGTAGAAGTCCGGATGCGAGTAGGGGACCGAGTCATAAGCGAGCCAGATCTGCGTTTGCGCCGAATCGTGTTCAATGTGTTCGCAGCCGCCGACGGCGGGCGCGGCGACGATCGGCAGCGGCTCGGCGCCTTGCCAGTCCCCCAACGCCGCCTCCACCTGCGCCTGCAGCACGGGCCATTCAAACTTTCCCGCAATGCTCAAGATGGCGCCGCGGGGAACATAGGTTGCTTCCCAGTGGCGGCGCACCTCGTCCAGCGTCGCCGCCTCCAGCCCCGCGATCGATCCTTGGCTGGCTCGTCCCCACGGATCGGGGTAGTGTCGAGCGCGGAGCCGATGCAGGGCGCGCGTCGAGAGGTCGTCTTCAATCGCCAGAACTTCTTGGAGGCACGATTGTTGCGCGTCCTCGAACTGGTCTTCAGCCAAGTGCGGCCGACGGACCAAGTCGGCGAAGATTGACAGCGCCGCGGGCAAGCTCTCGGCGGGCATCGCCCCGCTGAAACTGGCGTGCTGAGCGGCGACGGAATTGCTGGTGTCGACTCCCAGCCGCTCCAAGTCTTCCAGGAACTGCCGGCTGTCGCGCTGGCCGCTGCCGCGCTGCATCAACTCCGCCGCGAGACTCGCCATCCCCAGCCGATCCACGGGATCGCGGGCGCACCCGCCGGGAACCAGGATGGCGAGCGCGACCGATTCGAGCCACGGCATCGGCTCGGCCAGCAACGTCAGTCCGTTGTGAAACGTATGCGAATGGATCGGCAAGGGGGACTCACGGGGTTCGAGGATCGGCCCCGTGCGGCTGCCAGGACAAGGACGCCGTTCACGGCCCGCCGAGCGGCGACCGGAGGCAGGCGTCATGAAGCGGCTCAGGCACAGGCCAAGTCCGCCGCTTTATACACGGTTTTCACCTTGCGGAAACCCAGCCTCTGATAAAGTCGGATGGCGCCGACATTTTGAGCGGTCACCTCGAGCGACGCTCGCCGCAGTCCGCGCGCCCGGAAGCCGATCAAGGCTTGATACATCAGAACCGACCCCAGCCCGCGGCCGCGATGCGCGGGGGTCACGCCCAGGTTCTGAATCGACCCGATCCCGTCCGCATCGATGATCCCCTGAATGGTGCCGCAATACTCGCGTTCTTCCGATCCGCCGCCGCACCACTGGACTAGCCAGGTCGCCTCTTCCAGAAAGCCGCTGCGGCGGGAAATCTCCCCCATCAGCCGCCGACACCCGTCTCGATCCCCCAAACAGGGAAAAACATTGGCGTCGATTTCAGTTCGGAAACAGTGGTACTTCGTCTCGGCATGCGCCGCCATCAGCGATTCGTGCCAATCCAACAGCAGATATCCTGAAGGCAATTTGGGCTGCGGAAACAACCGTATAAGGTCGTATTCCATTCGGTACCGCTTGAAGTACGTGACCGCCATCGTCGGGCCGCTCAAATGCCAGGATCGAAAACTCAGGGAAATCTACCCCTCAGTCTACGCAGGGTCAACGAATTTCCCAGAAACCGGCGTTTCCTAGAAACAGCGTTTCCCCGAAACCCGCGGCGGCGGCTAATCGCCCGAATGAAGGTGGCAGTAGCTTTCGTATCGTCGCACGTCCAAATGTCCGTCCGCCACGGCATCCTTTACCGCGCAATGCGATTCGTGCGTGTGTGTGCAATTCGGATACTTGCAAAGACTTAGATAAGGTCGCAAGTCGCGATAGTAGTTCGCGACTTCCTCAGGAATCACGTCCCACAACTCGAATTGACGAATGCCCGGCGTGTCGACCACGTGCCCCCCCTGCGACAGCCGAATGAGCCGCGCGGTGGTGGTCGTGTGCTTTCCCTTTTCCGTCTCCTCGCTGACTTCTCCGACGCGCAGATCGAGCGCCGGGTCGACGGCGTTCAGCAACGACGATTTACCGACGCCGCTTTGGCCCACCACCGCCGTTTGACGGCCGGCAAGCAACCGCGCAATGCGGTCGACGCCAAGTCCCGTGGCGACCGAAATCAGATGCACGTCGTAGCCCATCTGCCCAAACACGCCCGCAGTCGGCTGAAGGTCGGCCGGATCGATCAAGTCGACTTTGTTGATGCAGACGATGGGGCGAATGCCCGCCTTCTCGGCCATCACCAGGAAACGATCGATCAGGTTGAGCTTCAGGTCGGGCTGGGCGGCGCTCCCCAGGACGATCATTTGTTCGACGTTCGCCACGATCACTTGCTGCCGACCGCGACTGGTCCGGCTCAGCATCCCCTGGCGCGGTTCGATTCGTTCGATCAGCCCTTCGTCCTGTCCCTCCGGTCGAAACCAGACTCGATCGCCGGCCACGAGGACCTGTCGCAAGTCGGTGCTCAGCGTCTTCAGCAGTCGACGCGTCGCACAGCGGTAGACGCGACCATCCTCCGCCTCCACGTCGCTGGTCAGCCCGAAGACGCGGAGCACAAGTCCCGCCAGGCACTTCGACTCGTCGACGTCCCGTTGCACCGCAAATCCGCTCGTCTCCTGATTCGACTCGACGCCGACGACGGTCCGTTTGCGAGTGAGTTCCCCTTTGCCGGTGACGCGTTCGCCGCGCGACAGTTCGTCGTCCATTTCGTCGCCGTCGCGGTGAAAGTCGCGCGTGAGGTCGTTTTGACGAGCTCGCGGCAAACGGTTCTTACGGAACTCGGCGCGGTGCTTTTTCTTTTCTCGATCAGCCATGCAGCAGTGCGAAGGGCAAACGGAATCAGAAGCGGAACCGCCCGTCAGAATGACGCTTTCGCACGTAGCGGTCAAGGGAAGTCGTCGCGTCGTCCAGCCGCGAGTCGGCCACTTTCATCGTGCGACGGCGAGCGACACAATGCTGCCATGTGGTCTCAATGGGGCGCTCACCTGCTGCTAATCACCGACCTGCTGTTGCTCGTCGGCTTGTCGATTCGCGTCATCATGCGCCGGCGTTCGGTCGGCTTTTCGCTCGCGTGGCTCACCGTCATCTTCAGCGTTCCCGTGTTCGGCGCCATCTTGTACCTGTTGCTGGGCGAATTGCGTTTGGGAGGCAAACGAGCTCGCCGAGCAAATCTGGTGCACGGCCCCTACCAACAGTGGCTCGCCGAAATCGTCGACCCGCAGCAACGGCCGGCGTTCGACGCCCGCTGGTCGCCGCTGGCGCGATTGGCCGAGTCGGCGGTGTCGATCCCGCCGCTGGCGGACAACCGTATCGAACTCCTCCCCGACGCCGACTCGTCGTTCCAAACTCTGCTCGCGGACATCGACGCCGCCGAAGAGTCGGTGCATTTGGAGTTCTACATCTGGGACTCGGGAGGACGCGCCGACGCGGTCGCCGCGGCGCTGCGTCGAGCGGCGGCGCGGGGCGTGCGCTGCCGAGTGCTGCTGGACGACGTCGGCAGTCGGCGGTTTTTGCGCAGCGACGGCGCTCAGTCGCTGTTGGACGCGGGCGTCGAAGTGGCCGCGGCGTTGCCGGCCAATTTGCTGCGCGCCTTCTTCGTCCGTTTCGACTTGCGACAACATCGCAAGATCGTCGTGATCGACGGCCGAGTCGGTTATGTCGGCAGCCTCAATGTCACCGACCCGCTGCTTTTCAAACGCAATTCGGGAATCGGTCCGTTCGTGGACGCCATGATCCGCATTCACGGACCGGCCGTCCAAGCGTTGGCGGTCACCTTCCTGGAAGACTGGGAACTGGAAACGGGCGTTACGTTCGAGGAGCTGCGCACAAGCGGCGACGTGCCGCGCGTGGACGCGGCGGGCGGTTCAAGCGTCCATGTGATTCCGTCGGGCCCGATGTACGAGTCGCTCTCGATCCAAGAAATCCTGCTGTGGGTGATTTATGGGGCGCGCGACGAACTGATCCTGACGACGCCCTATTACGTGCCCGACGAGCCGTTGCAAGCGGCCCTGATCGCGGCCGCGCGACGCGGAGTCGCCGTGACGTTGATCGTCCCCAACCAAGAGGACTCGCATTTAGTGCGGTACGCGAGCCAAGCGTATCGCGGCGACTTGGTCGCGGCGGGCGTCAAGGTGCTGGAATTCGCCCGCGGCCTGATGCACACCAAGAGCGTCACGGTGGATGGTCAAGTCAGTCTCTTCGGCTCGCTGAACCTCGACCCGCGCAGCATGTTCCTCAACTTCGAGATCACGTTGGCGATCTACGATCCCGAGTTTGCCAGGCGTCTGCGCGACTTGCAGCTGCGGTATGCGGCGCAGTGCGAGCCGCTGGATTTGGTCGAGTGGCGGAAGCGTCCTTGGCGCCGACACCTCATGCAGAACCTCGCCCGGCTGCTCGGGCCGTTGCTTTGACGTCGTCGGTCGGTTTCAATCGCGAGCTCGTTTGTTAGACTGGTCGCTCGCATCATTCGCCCCCACGGTTGGAGAAGTCGCCATGTCGCATTGTTCGTCCCCAGGCCGTCGTCGCTTCCTACAAACCTCGGCCGCCGCCTTGGCCGTCTCGCCGCTCATGCCCTACGCCGCCGCTCAAGCCGCCGCGCCCGCTCCCACCGACCTGACCGGTCGTATGTACAAGACGCTCAAGATCGGCATGGTGCGCGTCGCGGGTTCGTTGAGCGACAAGTTCAAGGCGGTGAAAGAAGCCGGCTTTCACGGGATCGAGATGGATGCGCCGGGGATGAACGTCGAGGAGACGAAGAAGGCGATCGCGGAGACGGGGTTGCCGGTCGACGGCTCCGTCTGCTCGTCGCACTGGAACATTCGCCACACCAGCGCCGACGCCGCCACGCGGGCGAAAGCGCTCGAGGATCTCAAGACGGCCATTCGCGACACGCACGCCGTGGGCGGCAACACGGTGTTGTTGGTGGTCGGCAAAGGCAGCGACGGTCCCGAGAATGAAATCTGGCCCCGCTCGATCGAGAACATCGCCCAAGCACTGCCGTTGGCGGCGGAACTCGGCGTCTACATCGCCATCGAAAACGTGTGGAACCAGTTCCTGTACGACCACGACGGCGACTCGAAGCAATCGGCGGCTAAGTTCGTGAAGTACGTCGACGAGTTGGATTCGCCGTGGGTCGGCATGCAGTTTGACATCGGCAATCACTGGAAATACGGCAGCATGGGCGACTGGATTCGGCAATTGGGCCGCCGCGTCGTGAAGCTGGACGTCAAGGGCTTTTCTCGAGCCGAGAACAAGTTCACCAAGATCGACGAAGGCGACATCGACTGGGCCGACGTCCGCAAGGCGCTGTTGGAGATCAAGTACACCGGCTGGGTGGCGGCCGAGGTGTCCGGCGGCGGGCCGGCCGAACTGCGTGAAATTTCGCTGGCGATGGACAAAGTGTTCGGCCTGAAGGCGTCGTAATGAGCGATCCCGAATGGGACGTGCTGGTGATCGGCGGCGGCGCGGCGGGATTGGTCGCCGCGTTTCGCGGCGCCGAATGCGGAGCGCGCGTCCTGCTGCTCGAAAAGAATCGACGCCCCGGCGTGAAGATCCTCATGTCGGGCGGCACTCGCTGCAACCTCACGCATCACACGGACAACCGCGGCATCGTGGCGGCCTATGGCGCAGCAGGTCGATTTCTCCACTCGGCCTTGGCAGCCCTTTCGGTGCAGTCCAGCGTGCAGATGTTCGAGGCCGAAGGGGTCTACACGAAGGTGGAGGAGACCGGCAAAGTCTTCCCGCAGAGCGACAAAGCCTCCGATGTGCTCGAAGCGCTGCTCGACCGCTTCGGCCGCAGCGGTGCGACGCTGGCGACCGAAGAGGCGTGCGTCGAATTGCACCGCGACGACGCCGGTCTGCGCGTGGTCACGACGCGCCGCACGCTCGTCGCACGCAGCGTGATCGTCACGACGGGCGGTCAATCATATCCGGGCAGCGGCACGACGGGGGACGGTTATCGCTGGGCGCAGTCGCTCGGCCATTCCCTAATCCCGCCGCGCCCCGCACTCGTGCCGCTCACCACGCACGCCGCTTGGGTGCTCGACCTGCGCGGCATTACGCTGCCCGACGTGACCTTGTCGATCGTCGAACAAGGGAAACGGCTGGCGCAGCGGCGCAGTTCGTTGCTGTTCGCCCATTTTGGACTCACCGGGCCCGCGGCGCTCGATGTAAGCCGAGTGGTCTCGGGGCATCCGCGCCCCAGCGACTTGACCGCCGAAATCGACCTGCTGCCCGATCGAAACGAAGAGCAACTGATGGCGGACTGGCGCGCCGAGTTGGCGGACGCGGGCAAGAAGACGCTCGGCACGCTCCTGTCGCGTTGGATTCCGCAACGCATCGCCGACAGCGTGCTCGCAGCCGCCCAGGTGCCGCTGGAGCGCCGCGCCGCCGAACATGGCAAGGAGGAACGCGCGCGGTTGGTCCGCACGCTCAAGCATTTGCCCATCCCGTTGAGCGGCACGTTAGGGTTCAAGAAAGCGGAAGTCACCGCAGGCGGCATCCCGCTGCCCGAAGTCGACTCGCGCACCATGCAAAGCAAGCTGGTCCCCTGCCTCTATTTCGCCGGCGAAGTCCTCGACCTCGACGGGCCTATCGGCGGTTTCAATTTCCAGGCCGCCTGGAGCACCGGTTGGCTCGCCGGAACCAGCGCCGCAGAACGCGCTGCTATGACATAGCCGGCCGTTAGCGCGGCGTCGCCTGAGATGCTCAGCCTACTTTGCTCGTCTCTGTGGCCTCGGCGAACTCTGTGGCTTACATTTCAGTTGCTTCCCTCCACGGCTCACTCGTCGGTGCGCCCCTGCTACCTCAGGACCACTCAGGAGATGCTCGATGGCAGCGCTCGATCGTCGTCAGTTCCATCAGTCGCTGGTCGCCGTCGCCGCGTCGTCGCTCACGGCCAATGCAGTCGCCGAGGACCCAAGATTCCCTCCCGGCAAATACGTCGACATGCACACGCATTTGGGGCAGACGTGGAATACGACCGCTCCGTTGTCGGCCGAGGAACTACTGCGCTGGATGGATGCGCACTCCATCTCGCAGGCGGTCGTATTGCCGTTGGTGTCGCCGGAATCGTCGAGTTATTTGCTTACCAGCGAGTTTGTGCTGGAACAGACTCGACCGCACCGCGAGCGACTGATACCGTTTTGCTGCATCGATCCGCGGACGTCGTACAACAACGGCAAGCAAGGCTTGCGCGACATGCTGCGGCGTTGGATTGACGCTGGCGCAAGGGGATTCGGCGAGCACAAGACGGGCATCCCGATCGACGATCCGCGCAACATGCTGGTGTACGAGGCGTGCGGCGAGCTGAAGTTGCCGCTGTTGTTTCATCTCGACAACATTCGCAACACCGACAAACCGGGCCTACCGGGTTTGGCTCGAGCGCTAAGCGCACATCCGGATTGTCGCTTCATTGCGCATGGGCCTGGGTGGTGGGCGTCGATTGCCGGCGGGATCGGCGAGGCCGATTTGGGCGGTTATCCCAAAGGCCCCGTAGCGATGGGCGGCGCGATCGATGCACTCATGGAGAAACATTCGAATCTTTTCGGCGATTTGTCGGCCGGCAGCGGCGCCAACGCCGTCGCCCGCGACGCCGCCTTCGGACGCGAATTCCTCGTCCGCCGAGCCGACCGGCTCATGTTTGGCACCGACTTTCTAGCCCCCGGCCAAATCGTCCCGCAGTTCGATTTGTTCGAAAAGCAGTTCAATTTGCCCGACGAAGTCGCGCAGAAGATCGCCAGCGGCAACGCCCGCCGAGTGCTGGGACTTTAGAAAATCCGTCGTTCGAGACGGTGGGCCCGCGCTAGAGGCGGTCGAGGCCGGCGATGGGGCGCGGCAGGCGCTGCCAGCGGAACGCGTGCAGGTTCGACTGCGTCGTGCCCGGCGTGTCGACGCGGATCAACTCCGAACGCCACGGCGCAAAGAACTGAAAGTTGCTCGCAGTCTTCACCACGACCGCCCGAGCTTGCGCCACATCGACGCCCAAGTGCCAGTAGAGGCTCGGGTGGTTGATCGCGAACGTGCGTTCCTCCAGCAGCACGAGGCGCAGCATGCCGCACTCCAGCAGCGCCGAGCGCCCGATGCGGCACACGCCCCGGTCGACGATATCGACGGTCACTCCCTCCAAGATCGCGGCGACTCGTCCCGTCACGGAGACAGGGCGGCTGAATTCCGCGTCGAATCGCCCGCCGACGTCGAGCGACAACGGGGCGCCGACGCCTGCAGCATGAGCGGCGGCGACGGCGCGCGGATCGACGACGGGCAGCAGAATCCAACCTCGCGGTTCGACGCGCAGAAGGGCGTCGAGCAGCGTGGTGTTGTCGCCTGGAGCACCGCCGTACACCGAGTCGCCGGTGTCGGAGAGGATGACGAGTCCATGGTCTGCGGCGGCAGCACGCGCGGCGGCGTCTGCCGGCGACACGCGTTCCGAACGCCAAAACTCCTCCCGCCGACTCCACGCCAGATCGGCCATCTCCTGCGCAATCCGCTCGGCCAATGCTTGATCGCCGTCGGTGTGCACCACCACCGACCAACCACCCTCGGCGGCATCAAGCCACGGTTGCATGGGGCAGGGGGAGACGTCGAGGACGCCGGGAGCAAGTTCCCATTGGCGCGCGCAGTCGAACCACTCTTTCATCGGCCCCGCAGTCGTCAGGAACTGATCCTGGGGCGTGATGAGCGGAAGCTTGCGAAAGGCGCGCGTCGGACGGATGCGGCTTTGCAACATTTGAAACAGCAGCCGAGCCGTCTTGCGTCCGGTGTCGATCGGATCGTGAGGCTGCGTTTCGTGCGCAACGAGCAGGTCGGCGTGCTCGAACATGCGGCGCGTGACGTTGGCGTGATGGTCGAGCGGCACGACGATGGGAACGCGGGGCCCCACGATGCGGCGGACAGCCTCGAGCACCGTTCCTTCGACATCGTCGTTGGATTGGCTGGCCGCGGCGCCGTGCAGCGCGAGGAACACGGCGTCGACGGGTCCCGCTGCGCGCAGTCGCTGGAGAAGATCGTCAAGCAATTGGCGAAAGACGTCGTCGCGGATGGCGCCGCCGGCGCCGGCCCAAGCACGCACCAGCGGCTTCCACTCGATCGGATGCGGCTGCTGCTCGGCGACCTCGAACAGTCCGCCGATCGGTCCCGCTCCGCGCATCCGGACGAGCAGTTCCTCGCCGCGAAACAGGCCATAACTTTCGAATTCATCCAGGCCTGCGAGCAGGGGCGAAAAGGAGTCGGTTTCTTGCGCCAATTCGCCCACCGCGATTCGCCATGCCGACATCGAGTCGTCTCCCCGATCTTGGGCTTAGGATGCGGATTGAGGAGCGGCGGTGCGGCGGCCGAGGAAATAAAGCGGCGCGCCGAGCGCAACGGGCAGCAGGCCGATCAGCGACAGGTACTTGGCATAGTCGATCGCCGCGTAGAGCATGTAGCCGCACATGCCGCAGAACAGGAGCGGCTCGAGCGGGAAAAGGGGGACGCGAAAGGGGCGAACTCGCTGCGGATCCGTGAATCGCAGCACGATCAGCGACAAGCCGGTGAGCAGGAAGAAACCCCAGAACACAGGCGCGGTCGCGGTGACCAACGTGTTGAAGCCGCCGCCGTAGTCGGACCACGGGAGCGGCTGAGAGACGGCGCCGAGGGTCATCAAGGTTTGATCGACGAGCCCTCGCCCCGCCGCCGTTCCCACGACGGCCGTCATCGCGACGGCGACGACGCCGGAAGTGATCAAAGACCACACGGGCGTATTGAGTCGCGGGTCCCAGCGTTTGAGGAAGGCGAACAGCGAATGGTCGGCGCCCATGGAGGCGTAGACGCGCGAACCGGTGACGAGCAAACCGTTGATGGCGCCGAGCGCCGAGATCATGACGAGAAGGCTGATGGCTTTGCCGCCCCAAGGACCTGCAATTCGCTTGGCCACTTCGGCCGCAGGAGCGCCCGCCTGTCGCGCACCGTCGAAACCAAGCGCCCAAAGGTATGCGCAGTTGACGACGAGGTAAATCGCCAAGATCAGTGCAATCCCGCCCAACAACACCCGCGGAATGTTGCGCTCTGGATGACGCACCTCCGCCGCCACAAAAGCCGCGTCGTTCCATCCGCCGTAGGTGTACAGCACCAGGATCATCGCCAACCCGAACCCAGGTCCTTGAACCGGCTGGGAAGGACTCAGCGAATGCTCGCCGCCGGCGAAAACGGCCAGTGCAACGAGCGCGACCAGGCCGGCGATCTTCACGACGCTGAGGATGTTTTGGAGGCGGCTGCCGGCGCGTGCGCCGAGTACGTTGGCGACGGTGAGGACGGCGATCGCGAGCGCGGCGAGCCACGCGTCGCCCGCGCTTTCCTGGCCGCCGCTGAAGGCGACGCCGTAATCGGCGAACGCGAACGCCATGGTGCCGATGCTGCCGGTAAGCGAGGCGGCCAATTGCGACCAGCCGAACATGAAGGCGACGAAGCCGCCGAAGGCTCGCTTCAAGTATGCGTAGTCGCCGCCCACGAACGGGTAGGTCGTGGCCAGTTCGGCGTAACATAAGGCGCCGATGAACGACAACACGCCGCCGGCGATCCAGACGCCGAATAGCTCCAGCGGCCCGGAAACATTGCCGAAGATCAAACTGGTCGACTTAAAGATCGACGTCCCCACCACGATTCCCACGATGATGCTCATCCCATCCCAGGGACTGAGGTGCGCCTGGTGTTGAGCGGCGGGTTCGAGCCGATTGTCGGTCATGGGCAGGCCTTCGGGAGTCGTCGATCTAGCGATACACGGCGCAACTGATGAGCGTATCCTTGAGCGCCTGGATCACGTCGTCCGTCGTCTTGAAGCCGCGCACATACAGCATTTTGAGCGTCGGGGCGCCGTGCAGGTGCGCGAGGAACTTTTCGTCGACCGGATTGTCGCTGATGTTCAGCACGCGCAGCTTCAGCAGCGGACGCAAGTGCTGCAGGCCGTCCCCCGTGAGCCCCGTGTGGTGCAGTGTCGCGACTTCCAAATTTTCGAACTTGAGGCAAGCTTCAAGCTGCTCGTCGGTGACAGGACACCAAGCCAAGTTGAGCGTTCGGAGTTCGGTCAGCGCGCCGATCTTCTTGAGCCCCTCGCCTGTGACGCGCGACCGTTCCAGCACCAACACGACCAGGTTCTCCAGGCCTGCAAGCTGCCCGAGTCCTTCGTCGCCCACTTCGGTGCGATCGAGGTACAGCATTTCGAGCGACTTCAGATTGGCCAGGGATGCCATGCCGGCGTCGGTCACGGCTGTACCGCTAAGTTGCAGGACGTTGAGTTTCGGGAAATGGGCGAGCCATGGGAGTGCTTGGTCGGTGAGCCCGGTGTCGATCGCGTCGATCACCTGCACGTGATCTTCGTCGTCCTTTTCCACCGTCACGCCGAACTTCGCGAGCGCCGCAGCCGCCGACGCCTCGTCCTTCACCTCCGGCAGGTCAGTCGGCGCCACCGCCGCGCGACGCACCTCGCGCTTATGAATCCAGCCGACGTGCTTCTCGCCGTTTTCTTCGAACGTGCCGCCGATCCAAGGGTCGCGAACTTCGGTGATGACCAATTCAGCGCCCCGGGACAGGTTCTTCACCGGCTTGTCTTTGAAGCCGAGTTCGACGCCGTCTTGGACGGTCACCACGCGGTCCCCCGACTTCAGTTCGGCCGCAGCGACCTGCGAACCCAGGCCGATCAAGGTCCACACGACCGCGACAATCGGACGGATGGTCAGAAAGCTGGTAGTCTTCATGATTCCCGTAACTCCCCGGAACAATTGTCCCAAAACGCGGCAACATCCTAAGTTACGACGCACCCGCCTGCTAGCGGGGACGAAACAACGCCCGACACGGGAACTTTCTCCGACTGGCGGGCGTCCAACCGACCGAACCACGACCTACGCTCGCGTAGCGCGGTCAAGTGCGATCGCTTCACCTCCCGCCGGAGCGTCCGTCATGTCGGAACAAGCATCCATTTCGATCCGTCATCGCCTGGCTGAACGCAGGCCGCAAGCAGTCGTCTGCCTGGGCGTCGGTTTGGGCATCGGCCTGTTGGCGTTGGCCTGCCTCGCCGGCCGCCCTGTCTCCGCCGACGAAATCGGGTACGTCGAGACGTTTGCACTGGCGTCGGACCGAGCGGCCGTGCTGTCGCAATTGGCGCCGGGGACCGACGACTATTACTACTATCACGCGCTGCAGGCATTGCAGAGCGAGCAGTATGAGAAAGTCGAGCAACTGTTGATCGCGTGGCGGCAGCGGAACCCCGTCAACGCCCGCGCTCGTCAGATCGAACATCGCCTGCGGTTGGCGACGTACGACCGCACGCCGGACAAGACGATCGCCTATTTGCGCGCTCACCTCCAATTGCCGCTAAATCATCAACGGCAGCAGCCGGGCTTGGCGCCGAACGTCCCCACGGCGCTTTCACAAGCGGACATCTCGCGCGACGCGTTGCTGAAGAAGACGCTTGCGCAACTCGACCACTTGAACGATTTGGAGCCCTCCGCCTGGAACTGGCTGGCGCCGGCGTCTCTTCCGCCGCTGCAGCGACGCGTCTTTCTTCAGCAGCTGAAGCGGCCGGATGCTCCGGGACTTGTGGACGCCGTCGTCGCCGACTTAGCGACCGAACCGCGGCCGAATCTCGGCGACTACGCCATTCATTACCAACTGCTGCTCAAACAACTGGATGAATTGGCCGCCAAACGTCCTGAACTTCGCAATCAACTGGCGTTCGTCAACGCATACTTGCCGCGCCTGCAACCGGGTCCGGACGAGGACTGGCGGCACAACGCGCCGCTGCGCGACGCCTACCTGCGTCGTCTGCAAACGTTCACAGACTCGCTGGCGCCGGTTCACAAGTCGCTGCAGGCTCACGTGCTTTACCATCGATTGCAGCACGATCGCCAACAGGGGCGCCGCGACAAGGCGTTGCTGCTGCGTTATCTGGCGATCCCGCGCACCACGACGTACGCCTCGCAGCGTTTGCTGGAGTCGGCGCCGCAGTCGAGTCTTCGCGCCGACCTGAACTCCGACTTCGCGTCTCTCACGCTGCTCGCTCCCATCGGCGACGACGAACCGCTCGTGCGCGATTATCTGGCCCATTTCTTGGCCGATGCGGCCGACGCTAGAGAGTTTGCGCCGTTCGTCAACGAGGCGTATCTGCGCCGCTTGCTCGCGGAAACGAAGATCGTCCACGGACTGGGCGCCCCTGAACAATGGGCATCCCAATTGCCAGTCGAGACGTACCGTGCGATCCAACAACGCGTCGATTTGGACTTTGCGAGCGATCTTCAGGCCAACTTCGCCGTCGGGGAACCGGTAGTGCTGGAATTGTTCGTGAAGAACGCGCCGCAGTTGATCGTCAAGATCTTTGAGCTCAACGCAGTCAACCATTACCGCCTGCATAAGAAGGCCATCGATGCCGACATTCAGCTCGATGGGCTGGTCGCGAACCACGAGTTTGTGTTTCGTTACGACGATCCGCCGCACCGCCGCATCAAGCGTCGGTTTGAGCTACCCCAGTTGTCGAACGCGGGAGTGTACGTCGTCGACTTCATCGGCAACGGAAAAAGCAGCCGGGCGCTGATTCGCAAGGGAGCGCTGCGACACGTGGTGCGCACGACGGCCGCCGGACCGATGCTGCAGGTGTACGACGAGCGCGACCAATTCCAGAAAGACGCCGCGGCGTGGCTGGAGGGTCATGAATACCGAGCGGACGCGGAGGGACGAATTACGTTGCCCTTCAGCGGTCTGCCGGGACCGCGCGCACTCGTCTTGTCCGCAGGGCCGCGTGCGTCGCTTGAATCGTTCGAGCAGGAGGGAGAGTCGTATAGTCTGCAGGCGGGCATCCATGTCGACCGTGAAGCGCTGCTGTCGGAACGCACGGCGACGCTGTTCATTCGAGCGGGGCTGTATTTGAACGGGACGCTCGTGTCGCCGCAGTTGCTGGAGAACGTGCGACTCGAAATCCTGGCGACGAACCGCGACGGCGTGACGAGTTTCCAGCAGATCGAGGGCTTGGCGTTGGCGACGGACCGCGAGTTGACACAAGAGTTTCGCACGCCCCCGCGACTCGCGTCGCTGCAGGTGACGCTGCGCGGACAAGTCAAAAGCCTGCTGACGTCGCAGCCGCTCGAGTTGTCCGCTTCACAGTCATTCGCGGTGAATTCGATCGATGCCACCGAGAAGACCGAAGATTTGCACTTGGTGAAACTCGGCGGCGAATGGCAGCTCGAGTTGCGTGGAAAATCGGGCGAACCACGTCCGTTGCGAGCGGTGACGGTGCAAGTCAAACACCGCGACTTTAAGACGCCCGTACACGCCGCCTTGAAGACGGATGAGCAGGGCCGAACGGCGTTAGGGGCGCTCGTGGACATTGAATCGATCACGGCGACGGGACCGCAAGGCTTGCCGCGCACGTGGCGTCTCGCCGTCGACGAACAGCAGGTGGCGTCGCTGCTGCATCTGGCCGCGGGCGACGTCCTGCGGCTGCCGTACTCAACGGCAACTGGCCCCGAAGGCGCCGGGCAGGGGCCGTCGCGCGAAGACGTCTCGCTCCTGGAGCTGCGCGGCGAGCAATTCGTAGCGGATCACTTCGAGCGGCTTGCGGTAGAACAGAAACAACTGGTCATCCAGGGCTTGCCCGCGGGAGATTACGACCTGTGGCTGAAGCGAGAGGATCGACACGTTCGTATCCGAGTGATTCCTGGTCTGGTGCTTGATCGATTCCTGATCGGAACATTGCGCGCGGGCGAGTTGCCTCGTTCGACGGCGCCACAGATCACGGAGATTGCGCAGCGCGATGACGCGGTGGTGGTGAAGGTGGCGAATGCGTCGGCCGGCGCCCGAGTACATGTGTTCGTTTCGCGGTTCGAGCCCGCTTTTGCTCCCTTCCAGTCATTCTCGCGAGTCGTCGAGCGGCAGCCGCGCGCCTTTCTGGCCGGTTCGTCCGAGTCCTTGTTTGTCACGGGGCGCAATATCGGCGACGAGTATCGATACATCCTCGATCGCAGGCTCGCACCCAAGTTTCCCGGCAACTCGCTAGAACGTCCCTCGCTGCTTTTGAACCCCTGGGCGCGGCAATCGACGCAGACGGGATCGCAAATCGCCGAATTCGGCGACTCGTTCCAGGCGCAGCAAGAGTTGAAGGCGGCGGAAGAGTTGGCGGGCGCCCTGGGCGGCGAGGGAGACGCCGGGCATTCCGACGGCGCCAATCTCGACTTTCTCGCCGCGTCATCGCTCGCGCTCGCCAACCTAGTTCCCGACAAAGACGGCGTGGTGCGCATCCCTCAAGCCTTGATCGGCCCGCGCCACCGCTTTCAGGTGGTCGTCGTCGATGCCGCCCATGTCGTCGTCCGCCACGCGACGCTGAATGAACAAGCATTGCATTTACTCGACCTGCGACTGGCGAAGGGATTTGATCCCCAACGGCATTTCGCCCCGCAACGACGCATCACCGTGCTGGATGCGGGACAGTCGTTGGTCGTGACCGACATGACTTCCAGCCGCGTCGAACTGTATGACTCCGTGGCCGGAATTCATCGACTGTATGCCGCGATCTCCAAGAATCCGCAGTGGAACGAGTTTTCGTTTCTGGCACAGTGGCCGACGCTGCCGCTCGAAAGACGACGCGAACTGTATTCGAAGTACGCGTGCCATGAACTGCATCTGTTCCTGTGGCGCAAAGACCCGCAATTCTTTGCGACAGTCGTCCGGCCTTTCCTGGGGAACAAGAAGGACAAGACGTTCGTCGATCGCTGCCTGATCGACGCCGACTTGGCTGCATACTCCGAGCCCTGGACTTACGGCCGGCTCAATGCGCTGGAACAACTATTGCTGGGACGCCGACAGGCCGCCGAGCGACCGCGCGTGGAGCGACGGCTGCGGGACCAATTCGAGTTGCTGCCGGTGGACGTGAACCGCGCGTGGCGATTATTTGAGACCGCCGTGCAAGGGAATGTGCTGCAGTCCGATGCAACCGAGGCGCCGCGGGAGGCTCTGGCCGCCGTCAAGGACTCGGTGGAGGAATCGCGGCGAGATGCCAACAGCGTTCGCCTGCGCGAACAACTGTCGTTAGCGAAAGGACGCGTCGTGGAAGACGATGCCTTACCCGCCATCAATGGTCCCGCGAGGGCCGAACGAGCCGCCGAGGGGGCCAACGACGGGTCCAAGAGCCAAACTTCCTGGCATTACCGAAACCGCGGCGCTAACGGACGGTGGGACGAAGACGCGCTGGGGGAAGTCGAGGCGCGATTCCTCAAGCGAGAAATGCCGCAGCGTTCCTCGATCGAGACCCGCGCCTACAACGTCCAACTTGGTATGGAAGCCGTCGAGACTCAGCAGAAAGGTTTCGACGGGCTCGACCTCGCCCTGACCCTCGAACTCAAGAAACGGGTGCAGTTAGGTCGCTCGCTCTATCGCAACGTCGAGCCGACGATGGAGTACGCCGAAAGCAATTATTTTCGGACGCCAATCGAGGAGCAAAAGGCCGATCTGATTTCAGTCAACGCCTTCTGGCATGACTTGTCGACGACGGCCGCCGATCGGCCGCTGCGCACTCGTCACTTGGCCGAACCGACCCATGGCCTCTCGGAGATGCTGGCAGCGATCGCCCTCTTCGACCTGCCATTCCAGGCCGGCAAGCATGAATTGAAGACCGAGGGTGCGAAACTGACGCTCGTCGCCGCGTCGCCGTTGGCGGTCTACCACGAAGAGATCTTGCCAGCCGAACTCGCCGCGGGCCCGGCGACGGTGCTCGCCTCCCAGCACCTTTACCGACGCGACGACCGTCAACAGATCGAGGCGGGCGAGACGGTCGACAAGTACGTTACGGGCGAATTGTTGACGCACGTCGTTTATGGCTGCCAGGTCGTCGTGGCGAATCCGACTTCGCGCAAACAGCGTCTCACGGTGCTCACTCAAATCCCCGTTGGATCGATTGCCGTTTCCAACAGCCAAGCCACTCGAGCGGTTCCGCTGGAGTTAGCGCCGTACCAGACGCAGACGCTGGAGTATGAGTTTTACTTCCCTGCGAAAGGGGACTATGCGCACTTCCCCGTTCACGTGGCCCGCGGCGAGCAGCTGGCGGCCTTTGCGCCGGCGACTTCGCTGCACGTCGTCGACGTTCCCACGCAGGTCGATTCCCATTCCTGGGCGCACGTGTCGCAGAATGCCAGCGCAGAGGAGGTGCTCGCGTTTCTGCGAGCCGCCAATCTCGCGCGGCTGGACCTTACGCAAATCGCGTTTCGTCTGCGCGACAAGGACTTTTTCGTACGAGTGCTGGAACTGCTGCGCGAACGGCACGTTTACGATGCGACGTTGTGGACTTACGGCTTCCTGCACGGCGAGCGGCAAGCGATCAGCGAATTCCTCCAGCATCACGAACCGTTCGTCGCCGAGTGCGGCGGATATGTGGCGACGACGCTGCTGAATATCGACCCCGTCGACCGTCATGCCTACCAGCATTTGGAATACAAGCCGCTTATCAACGCTCGCGCTCATGCGCTCGCAGGAACGCGACGGATCGTAAATGATCGCTTCCGAGAGCAATATCTCGCGTTGCTCGCTCAACTCGCATTCCGAGCGCGCCTCAATGACGACGATCGGCTGGTCGCGACCTATTTTCTGCTGCTTCAAGATCGTGTCGCCGAGGCGTTGGCTGCGTTTGTCGAGGTCGATCGGCAGCGAGTCGCTAGTCCGTTGCAATACGATTACATGGCCGCGTACCTCGATTTCTTCCGCGACGAGCCGCGGCGAGCGCGGGAGTTGGCGCAAGCCTACGTCGATCATCCGGTCGATCATTGGCGAAATGCGTTCCGAGCGATCGTCGCTCAAGTCGATGAGATTGAAGGAAAGGGGCCGGCGGTGGTCGACCCAACGGACCGAAATCAGCAACAGGCCGCGCAGGCCGCGTCGGCGCCCAATTTGGAACTCAAGATCGAGCGGCGGCGAGTGGAAGTCGTCCATCAAAATGTGCGGCAGTTCGTGGTCAATTTCTATTCGATGGACATCGAGTTGCTGTTCAGCCGACAACCGTTCCTGCGGGAGTCTGCGGGGCAGTTTGCGTCGATCCGTCCCAATGCGACGCTGACGGTCGACGCCGAGCCGGAGAAACGAACATCGACGATCGAGATTCCCGAGACATTGCGGCAACGCAATGTGCTCGTAGAAGTCGTCGGCGGCGGCGTGACGCGTTCGCAAGCTGTCTTTGCGACGTCGTTTCAGGTCCAGTTGCTGGAGAATTATGGTCAACTAAGAGCGACCGACGCGGCGACGAAGAAGCCGCTGTCGAAGGCTTACGTCAAAGTGTACGCCCGTCACGCCGATGGTTCGGTGCGATTCTACAAGGACGGCTACACCGACATCCGCGGCCGATTCGAGTACGCTTCGCTGAGTACGGCTGATCTGCAATCCGCAACTCGATTCGCCATCCTGGTGCTAGGAGACCACGACTCGGCCGTCGTGCGCGAAGCCGATCCGCCGGCCCAGTAAATCGTCGCGGCGTCTCGAATTCGCGATGCGATTAAGTCGCCAAACTTCGGTCAGGAATGCGTCCCTCGCGGATCAGCACAAACAGCGACGCAGCGATCAGATCGGCGGTCGTGCCCGGATTTCGGCCGTGACCGTCGGCGCGCAACCAGAAATCGAAATCCCCCAACGCTTGGTAATACTCGTCGCTGCCAGGCCCGCCGAACCTCAGCACGGCGCGAGCAAAATCGCGAGTCTGATCGGCGATGTCGACGCCGCGCTTGCGCACGATGAGACTATCGCGTTCTTGCGCGAGGAATTGCACCTGCGCGTGGACGATGGCGTCGGTCAAGCGCACGCCGCGCTCCAGATCTTGTTCGAGCCACGGGACAAGGACTTCAAAGACATGCTTGAAGTCGCAGACATACTGCTGCGCGATCAGATCGCGTTCGGCCGCGGCCCGCATGGCGTCGAGCAGCGAGGAGGGCGGTGCATCGCGCTTCACGTCCATCTCCGAGGCATCGCCAAGCCCGCCGGGCTGTGCCAAACGAATCGCCGCGTAGACATCGCGGCTGTCGCCCGGAGTCAATTGCGTCAGCACGCCGGCTGTCGCTTCGCGCAGAGGCCGTTGATGCGGCGCGGCGGCCAGCGGCGCAAGCAGCAAAACGATGCCCAGATTGGTGTTCGTCGAGACGACGGATCGAGTCGCTTGAATCGCGGCCAGACACGCAGCGCCGACCCCCGTCTGCTCGGCCAAGTCCATCGCCGGCCCAATCGCCACGGCGCTCACCAGAAAGTCATTGAACGTAAGATCCTCGAAGTCGGCGCCGCGATGTACGTTTCCGACTTTGGGCGCCGCAGCTTCCAGCAAGCACGCAAGCGTCGCACATTGACCGATCGTTCGCCGCTGGTTCATCGGGCCCGCTCCGCAGCGGCGACCGCCGCCGGACTGGTGTAGTGGTACAGAAAAATCCCCGAGGCAACGCCGACGTTCAGCGAGTCGGTGCCGCCGCGCATCGGCAAGGTCACTCGCCGTCGGCATACGTTCGCCAATTCGGCCGGCAGCCCATGCCCTTCGTTGCCGAACAACAGCGCCCAGCGGGTTGAACGGCGGGCTTCGTACAGAGGTTCAGCGTCAGGCGATAACACCGTGGCGGCGACTTCGAAGCCGAGTTTCTCCTGCAGTCGCTGCACATCTTGGTGCAGATCGTCGGAGGAGACCAGCGGCAGTCGGAAAATGGTCCCCATCGATGTGCGCAGCACCCGCCGCGAGATCGGATCGGCGCAGCGTCGATTGACGAGCACCAAGTCGACGCCGAACGCAGCGCTGTTGCGGAGGATGCAGCCCATGTTTTCCGGGTCGTTGACATCGGCTGCGATGACGACGGTCCGCGGCCGCGACGGCGCCTCGTCCCAGCCGCGGGCGTACGCCTCGAGCGTCGGTTCGGTTCCGCGTCTGCCGCACGCGAGCACGCCGCGATGAAACTTGAAGCCGACGATTTGACTCACCAACGCGTGCGGGACTTCGTAAATCGTCGTTTCAGTACTGAATCGCGGCAGTAATTCGTCCCGAAATTTCTCATCGAGCAGCACCGACTGGATCGGACGACCGCTGGCCAATAGCCGTTCAACGACCAACCACCCCTCGGCGATGAAGAGGCCGGAGGGGCGGGTGAGATTGGAGGCGGGAAGATCGCGAAACAGGGCGACGCGCGGATCATCCGCCGAGTCGACTCGTTCGACCGGCATGCCGTCGCTCCGTCAGCTCAAGATCTCGCTCACGACGTTGCCATGCACGTCGGTCAAACGGAAGTCGCGTCCTTGAAAGCGGTACGTCAAGCGCGTGTGATCAATGCCCAAGCACTGCAGCAGCGTGGCGTTGAGGTCGTGGATGTGCACCGGCTTCTCAAGGATGTTGTAGCTGAAGTCGTCGGTCTCGCCGTGGACGATGCCCGGCTTCATGCCGCCGCCCGCAAACCACATGGTGAAGTTGCGCGGATGGTGATCGCGGCCATAGTTGTCTTTCGTCAGCGTTCCCTGGCTGTACACCGTCCGCCCGAACTCGCCGCCCCACACGACGAGCGTGTCTTCGAGCATGCCGCGCTGCTTCAGGTCTTTGATCAAAGCAGCCGACGGCTGGTCCATCGCTTGGCACAAATTGGGGATCTGCTTGGGCAAATTGCCGTGGTGGTCCCAGCCGCGCAAGAACACCTGCGTGAAGCGGACGCCGCGTTCGGCCAATCGACGCGCCAAGAGGCAATTGTAAGCGTAGGTGCCGCGCTGCATCACCTCGGGACCGTACATGTCCAGCACGTTCTTCGGCTCGCTGGAGAAGTCGATCAGATCGGGGACCGACATCTGCATGCGGTACGCCATCTCATACTGCGCGATGCGCGATTGAATTTCGGGATCGCCCACTTGGTCGAACTTCTGTTTGTTCAATTCGGCGAGCCCATCGAGCATGTTGCGACGCGAGTCGCCCGACACGCCGGGCGGATTCGACAGGTAGAGGACCGGATCGCCGCTTTGTCGCAGCGACACGCCCGCGTGCTGCGTCGGCAAAAAGCCCGATCCCCACAAGCGCGAGAAGAGCGCCTGAGACTGCGAGCCGCTCGCCAAGCGCGAGGTCAATACCACGTACGCCGGCAAATCCTTATTCGGGCTGCCGATGCCGTAGCCCAGCCAAGCGCCGAGACTCGGACGACCTGGAATCTGGCTGCCGGTTTGGATGTAGGTGATCGCCGGATCGTGATTGATCGCCTCCGTATACAGCGATTTCACGATCGTCAGGTCGTCGACGATCGACGCTGTGTGCGGCAGCAGTTCGCTGACCCAGGCGCCGTGCTTGCCATGCTGCGCGAATTTGAAGATCGACGGCGCAATCGGGAAGCGAGATTGCCCCGACGTCATGGTGGTGAGTCGCTGGCCTTTGCGCACCGACTCCGGCAGGTCCTTGTCGTAGAACTCGGCCATCTTCGGCTTGTAGTCGAACATGTCCATCTGCGACGGGGCGTCGGCCATGAACAGCCAGATGATTCGTTTGGCCTTCGGGGCGAAGTGAAGTTTCGGCAGCGTGCCGAGGCTTTCCGGCGACGACGGCGCATTGCCCGAGTCGGCGGCGAAGAGCTGTGGGTTGAGCAAAGAGCCGAGTGCGGCGGCGCCTAAACCACAGGCTGATCGCCCAAAGAAGTAGCGGCGCGTTTCGAGCAACTGGTGTTCGCGAATCGGATCCATCTGGTTATTCCTTCGTGACGGTTTCGTCGAGGTTCATGAGGACGTTCGCCACCATCGTGTAGGCGGCCAACTCGTTGGCGTCCAGTTGCTTGTTGCGCGGCGAATCGCCGTACGACAACAGCTTCTCGGCCGCGTCCGGTTGGGATTGGAACAGCTTCAACTGCGAATCGAAAATGCGTTGCAGCACGGCTGCCTCGCCGGCCGTCGGCGTCCGCGACGTCGCCAACCGGAAGCCGAACGCGGCGCGCTCGCCGAACGACGCGCCGCCGTCGGTCATCATCCGTTCGGCCAACTTGCGCGCCGCCTCGACGAACTGTTTGTCGTTCATCAAGACCAGCGCCTGCAGCGGCGTATTGGTCCGTGCGCGTCGCACCGTGCACGTCTCGCGCGACGGTGCGTCGAACGTGGCGAGCGACGGAGGCGGCGAGGTGCGTTTCCAGAAGGTGTAGAGGCTGCGACGATAAAGCGAGTCTCCCGAATCCTGCTTGAAGACCGACGTGTTGCTCCCTACGAAGCCGACCGCCTCCCACAGCCCGTCCGGTTGATACGGCTTCACGCTTTTGCCGCCTTGTCGCTCAACGAGCAACCCGCTCACCGCCAACGCTCCATCGCGCAGCACTTCGGCGTCCATCCGGAATCGGGGCCCCCGCGCCAGCAACTCATTGGCCGGGTCGCGCTGAGCCAGTTCCGGCGAGACGTGCGAAGACTGCTGGTACGTGTGCGACATCATCATCTGCTTGAGCAGCCCTTTGACGTTCCAGCCTTGAGCTTGGAAGTCGGTGGCGAGCCAATCCAGCAGTTCGGGGTGAGTCGGTTGTTGGCCCTGCGAGCCGAAGTCTTCGGACGTCTTCACGATGCCGGCGCCGAATAGCTGCTGCCAGAACCGGTTCACCGTGACGCGCGCCGTCAGCGGATGTTCGGGCGACACAAGCCACTGGGCGAGCCCCAGGCGCGTCTTCGGCGCATCCGAGGCCAGCGGGGGGAAGACGGCCGGAACCGCCGGTTCCACTTTCTCGCCTAGCTTGTCGTACTGCCCGCGCACCAGCACGAACGTGTCGCGCGGCTTGGGCATGTCGGCCATCACGAGCGTCGCGGGCACGGCCGCTTCGAGGTCGTTGCGTTTTTTCGTGAGTTCATCGACCTGTTTGCGCAACGGGTCGAATACGACGCGCGTTTTCGGATACACAAACTCCAGGAAGTAGTCGCGAATGCGCTTCTTCTGCTCGTCGTTGCGTTTGTCCGCGTCAGCCTTGATCGCTTCTTGCACCGGGCCAGGCAAGCTCGACTTCGACTGCGCCTTCTCGTAGGCCTCCCATTCCGCGAGCGATTCGAAGCCCTGTCCGTTCTGCGGCGTGCGCGTGACGATGCCGGCCTTGTCCCAGTAGCAGGTTCCGCCGTGCTGCGTGAAAGCCCAGCCGTTGATCGTCGCGCCCGGGGCCAACCCGACCTTCGCCGCTTCGACCTCCAACCGCACCCATTCCCCCGCCTTCGGCAACCCTCCCATCGGCAGGCGGCTCGCGGTCCCCGACGCCCCCCACTCGATCAAGTTCTCGCCCCAAATCGCGCGATGCTCCCAAGCGCCGTCGTTCCACTGCAGCATCACTTCTTTGGGCGGATTGGCCGGGTCGAGATACACGTAGGCGAACAGTTTGTCGCCTTCTCCCACTTTGAGCCCCGGGCTGGCGCCCGTAAAGAAGTGTTGGCTCAGTCCGGGCGCGGTGCGTTTCGTCGCCTTCTCGCCGCTCAACACGGGTTGCGGCGCCGCAACGAACTCCCAAGGCGTATCCCCCTGCAACTGAGCGCCCGGCGGCGCCGCGTCGTCGATCCACACAAACTCGCGAGGTTCGTTCGACGGCGCGACGGTCGTCGGCGCCGGCTCGCTGTATTCCAATTTCGCCAGTTCGTCCGCCATCTGCTTCTTCACGGCCGCGATCTGCTCGTCGTAGGCCTTCAGCTGCGACGTCTGTTCGCTGGTCGGAATCTTCATCACGGGCGGCGTCAGCAGCGAATTGCCGTCCATCGCCGGGTCGGCGGCCGCATTGAAGAACGCATAGAGCTGATAGAACTCTTTCTGCGAAATCGGGTCGTATTTGTGATTGTGGCAGACCGAACAGCCTAGGGTGAGGCCGAGCCACACGGTGCCGATCGCCTCCGTTCGATCAACCGCATAACGAACCAACACTTCATCGTTGATCGACCCGCCTTCGCTGGTCGACACGTTGCAGCGATTGAAGCCGCTGGCCACCTTTTGCTCCGTCGTCGCGTTGGGCAGCAAGTCGCCGGCGACCTGCTCCACCGTGAACTGATTGAACGGCATGTTGTCGTTGAACGCGTTGATAACCCAGTCGCGATAGGGCCACATCGACCGTTCGTTGTCCAAGTGCAAGCCGTGCGTGTCGCCGTAACGGACGGCGTCCAGCCAATACCGGGCCATGTGTTCGCCGAACCGGGGCGACTTGAGCAATCGATCGAGCAGTTTTTCGTACGCGTCCGGCCCGCTGTCGGCGAGAAACGCGTCGACTTCCGCCGGGGTGGGCGGCAGCCCCGTCAAGTCGTACGTTGCACGCCTGATGAGCGTGACTTTGTCGGCCGCCGCGGACGGCTGAAGTCCTTCGCGCTGCAAGCGTTCGAACACGAATGCGTCGATCGGATTGCGAACCAGCGCCGGGTCGCGCACGGCTGGCGGCGATGGCGCGACGGGCTTCACAAACGACCAATGGTCGCGCCACGCGGCCCCTTGTTCGATCCAGGCTTTGAGCAGCCCGATTTCGGCGTCGGAAAGTGATTTGCCCGAGTCGGGCGGCGGCATCTTGAGGTCGGGATCGGTCGACAGAACGCGAGCCATCACGGCGCTTTTGGCGAGGTCGCCCGGGACGATCGCCGTTTCGCCCGAGTCAGACTTTCCGAGCGCCGCTTCCTTGAGATCGAGCCGCAGGCCCCCCTTACGCTCGTCGGCATCCGGCCCGTGGCATCGAAAACAGCGATCGGAGAGCAGAGGGCGGATTTGGCGGACGTAATCGACGGCGGGCGTCGCGGCCGCGGGCGCGGCGGAAACAGCAGCCGGCGGCTGGGAATTCGTCTGCGCGGCGGCCGGCCCTGTGGCTAGCCACAAGCACAAAGCGGTCGGAACCACGCCGAGTGCGGCGCCGCAGAGCCGATCAGACAGTTGCGACATACGGATATCCTTCCAGTCGTATTGGTAGGCATTCAAGGCGGGATGTTTTTTGGGGCGGGCTTCTTCAGGGTGCGCCTATTCAAGGGGCACGCCCTTTTTATAGGGCGCAAGTCGCTGCTGGGAACGCGGCGGGCGGCATTATTCGCCCCTACAGGCGGGAAACCAACCGTTAGATATTACAACAACGACCGACGGAAATGTCCACCCGCTGGGGGTTTCCGCCCCGGTCGCCTTTTTTGACCTAGACTTGCGACGCAGGCGCTCACGCACGGCCCGCGTTCCCACGAGCCCAGTCGCATGATTCCGATCCTCTCGCCCGTTCCCAAGTTCCTGTTCGGCATTCCGTGGCCGCGCGACGCGGAGCATGCCGAGCAGGTCCATCGGACGCTTGTTTTCGGCTTCGCCTTGCTGCTGTGGGCGCCCGTCTTCACCCCGGTCTTCTACTGGCTCGGGTCCCCGCGCGGGGCCGCCATGATCGTCGTCTCGTCGCTCAACCTGATCGCCATCCTATCGTCGCTGCGTTGGGCCCGCTGTCCGCGTTTAAGCAGCAACCTGGTCGTCGGCAACCTCCTCACGCTGCTCGCCGAACTCGCCTGCGTGTCCGGCGGAATCGACGGTCCGTCGCTGATGTGGCTTCCGGTCGTCCCCATGATCGCCGTCGTCACCTGCGGCACTCGGTCCGGCGTCGTATGGAGTCTGCTGAGCTGCGGCGTGGCGCTGGGCTTTTTCGCCATTCGCCAGCTGGGGTATAGCTTCCGTCTGGAGATTGATCCCTCGGACCGCTCGCTGCTGGCCGTCTCCTCCTTGTGCGGCATCACCCTCTGTTCGCTCGCTCTCACCTGGCTGTTCAAGTTGGGGGAGTCGAATATTCGGCGCGACCTGGAGCAGGCCCGCAGCGCGGCCGATCAAGCAAACTGCGCGAAAGGCGCTTTCTTGGCGAACATGAGCCACGAGATTCGAACGCCCATGAACGCCATCATGGGCATGACCGAATTGGTGCTCGGTTCACCCCTGAATCGCGAACAGCGCGAGTACCTATCGGTGGTGCATGAGTCGTGCGAGTCGCTGTTGTCGCTAATCAACGACATCCTCGATTTCTCGAAGATCGACGCCGGCAAGATTACGTTGCAACAAGAACCGTTCGACGTCCAAGAGCTGCTCGCAAACACGGTCAAGGCGTTCAGTCTGCGGGCTCACCAGCAACGTTTGGAACTTTTGCAGCAAGTCGACGCCGACGCTCCGCGGTGGGTCGTCGGCGACCCGCTGCGACTGCGGCAAGTACTCGTCAATCTGATCGGCAATGCGCTGAAATTCACCGAACAAGGCGAGGTGGAGGTCGCGCTTCGCTGTTGCGAGCGGTCGTCGCAGCGCGTCATCCTCTGCTTCGCCGTCCGCGACACGGGGATCGGCGTGCCGGCGGACAAGCAGCGCGCCATATTCGAGATGTTCGAACAAGCCGACAATTCGATCACGCGCCGCTTCGGCGGCACCGGCCTGGGACTGGCCATTTGCAGCCGACTTGTCGAACTCATGGGTGGCGAGTTAACGGTCGACAGCCAAGTCGGTGAAGGGAGCACTTTTTCGTTCCAAGCTGCATTCGCGTTGGCCGAAGGACGCGCCGAGGACGCCGAAGGAAGTCGCGTCTCCCTGGCCTCGCTCCGCGGTCGACGCGTACTCGTCATCGACGACAATGCCACCAATCGACGCATTCTCGAGGACACGCTCTCGCAATGGGGCCTGCCGACGGAGACGGCGGCCGGCGCCCGCGAGGGGCTCGCGAAACTGCGGGCGGCATTCGTCAATCACGTTCCCTTCGAGATCGTGATCACCGATGAACAAATGCCGGAGATCGACGGCTTCATGTTCGCTCAACTGGTCCAAGACGAACCACGCTTCGCACGCGTCGCCTTGCTGATGCTGACGTCCAGCGGCGCGCCGGACGACATGTCGCGTTACGCGGCGCTGGGCATCTCCTCGTACCTGGCCAAACCCATCAAACGGTCCGAGCTGCTGAGCGCGATCGCGCAAGCGTTGGGAGCGGAAGAACGGCGCGCGTCGACGAAATCGTCGACGCCCGGTGACTCCGCGTCGACGCCGCCGCACGCAGGCTGCCGCATTTTGTTGGCGGAGGACAGCGTCGTAAACCAAAAGCTGGCCGTCGCCATGCTCGGAAAAATGGGCTGCCACATCACCGTCGCCCCCAACGGCAAAGAAGCCGTCGCCCGTTTCGTCCCCGGCCGATTCGATCTCGTCTTGATGGATGTGCAGATGCCCGAGATGGACGGCTTCGAGGCGACCCGCCAAATTCGAGCGCGCGAGGCCGAATCGGCGGACCCGGCCGTGCCGATCATTGCCATGACGGCTCACGCCCTCCAGGAAGACCGCGACCGCTGTCTGGCCGCCGGAATGACCAGCTACCTGGCGAAACCCATTCGCTCGCACGAACTGCAACGCGTCCTCGCCGACGCCTTGTCCGCGACCGGTTGCGTCGAAAGACCGGTTGGCGTTGAATGACGGACGGCGGCGAGCAAATCTCGGCTCGCCCGAAACGTCCCGCATTTGAGCTTTCTCCCATGCCGCGCACCGTAAGTCTGTCACGTTCTTCCCGCTGGTCCGTCACGCGCGGGGCGTTCAGTCTTCTGGTTTGGGCGCTGGCCGTCGCGCCGTCGGCGGCCGCCGACCCAACACAGCCCCCGGTCGACTTCGTTCGCGACATTCGACCGTTGCTCGCCAAACACTGCTTCGGTTGCCACGGCCCGGACGAGGAGCATCGCGAGGCCGATCTGCGGCTCGACACCCCCGACGGCATCCTCGCCATGCGCGACGGTCGTCCGGCCGTCGTACCACGCGATCTTGCCCGCAGCCATCTTTGGCAGCGGATTCAGTCGCGGTCGGACGACGAGCGCATGCCGCCGCCCTCCGCCGGTCCGCGTCTGACCGACGAACAGCAATCGCTCTTGCGACGCTGGATCGAACAGGGGGCGGAGTGGAAGTCGCACTGGGCCTTTGAACGGCCGACGCGATCGGCGCCGCCGCGCGTCGAGCGCTCGTCGTGGGTCAGGAACCCCATCGACCAATTCATCCTCTCCAAGTTGGAAGCCGCCGGACTGTCGCCGCAGCCCGAAGCCGACCGACGCACGTTGGCTCGGCGAGTCGCCTTCGACCTGACGGGGCTCCCGCCGGCGGCCGACTTGCTGCAACGCTATCTGGCCGACGAACGGGACGACGCTTACGAACGCTACGTCGAGGAACTGCTGCGCTCACCGCGCTACGGCGAACGCTGGGCGCGCATGTGGCTCGACTTGGCGCGTTTCGCCGACACGAAGGGGTACGAGAAGGATCGGACGCGTACGATCTGGCGCTACCGCGATTGGGTCATCGACGCCTTCAACGCCGATCTCCCCTACGACCGCTTCACGCTCGAACAGTTAGCCGGCGACCTCTTGCCGGACGCGCAGCCTGAACAGATCTTGGCGACCGCGTTCCACCGCAACACGATGGTCAACGAAGAAGGCGGCACGGACGATGAAGAATTTCGAGTCGCCGCGGTGAAAGATCGCGTCGACACCACGATGCAAGTTTGGATGGGACTCACGATGGGCTGCAGCAAATGCCACAGCCACAAGTACGACCCCATCTCGCAGCGTGAATACTATCAGTTCTACGCCTTCTTCAATCAGACCGAGGACAGCGATAAGGGAGACGACCGCCCGACGCTCGCCGTCCCCACACCCGCCCAACGCGACACGCAGCAAAAACTCGCCGACGAACTGGCCGCATTGCGTCGCGAGTACAACGACCTCAAGCAGCAGCTCGATGCGCCGCTGGCCCAATGGGAAGCAGAGTTCGCGGGGGTTCAAGGTTGGACGCCGCTGAAACCGATTACGCAGAAGGCGGCGAGCGGTGCAAGCTGGAAGCTGCAGGACGATGGGTCGTTGCTGGTCGTCGGCGTCGGTCCCGCGCAAGAGACGTACGAAGTGACGCTGGAATTGCCCGCCCAATCGCTCACCGGCTTACGGCTCGAGGCGATCCCCGATCGTTCGCATCCGCGCGGCGCCGTGGGACGCTCCCGGGACGACGGCAATTTCGTCCTTTCCGCTATCCGTGCCGAAATCGTCGATGAAGCCGGCGGTCGCACCCCCGTAACGTTCGCCGCCGCCGAAGCCGATTATTCGCAAAACGGCTATCCGATCGAACACGCCATCAAGAACGACGACCCGAAGAAGCATGGCTGGGCGGTTTCGCCGCGCATGCAGGAACGTCGAGTCGCGGTGTTCACCGTCCAAGGCCCGATCGACGTCGGTCCCGGTCGTCGGCTGGCAGTGACGCTAGATCACCAATTCGAGTTTTCTTATCCTGGTTTCAGCTTGGGGCGTTTCCGACTGTCTTCGACCGGTGATGCGCGTCCCTCGCTGAAGACGCATTTGCCCGACGAGGTGTGGGCAGTGCTTCGAAAACCGGTCGGCACGCGCACCGCCGACGAGCGCAATCGACTGCTCGACTACTTCGCCCAACACGCCGTGCAGACGCAACCGCTGCGGGAACGCATGCAAGCGAAGGAGAACGGACTGGCTGCACTTCGCCCCGTGCCGACCCCCGTGCTGCGCGAACTTCCGGCGGCTCAACAGCGTCCGACGCGCATTCACGTGCGGGGCAACTTCCTGGAGCAGTCCGACGAAGTATCGCCGGCGCCCCCTGCCGCGCTCGCGCCGTGGCCCGCCGACGCGCCGCGCAATCGCTTGGGAGTCGCCCGCTGGTTGGTCCACCCCGACAATCCGCTCACCGCCCGCGTGGCCGTCAATCGCCACTGGGCTCAGTTTTTCGGCCAAGGACTGGTCGACACGCAGGAAGACTTCGGCTCGCAGGGACAACCGCCCAGCCACCCGGAACTGTTGGACTGGCTGGCGTGCGAGTTCCAAACGCCGACAACGACCGTCGGCGCCGCTCCCTGGTCGCTCAAGGCGCTCTGTCGACTCATCGTCACCTCTTCCGCGTACCGCCAATCGTCGCGCGTCGACGCCGACCTCCTGACGCGCGATCCGTACAATCGGCTCGTGTCGCGCGGTCCGCGATTCCGTTTAGAAGCTGAGATGATTCGCGATGGAGCGCTCGCGGCGGCCGGCTTGTTGAGCGACAAAATGTATGGCCCGTCGGTGATGCCGCGGCAGCCGGACGGCATTTGGCGCTCGACGTACAACACCGACAAGTGGGCGACGAGCGCTGGCGAAGACAAGTATCGTCGAAGCGTGTACACCTTCATCAAGCGCACCTCGCCGTATCCCAGCCTGACGACGTTTGATGCGCCGAGCCGCGAGATTTGCACGATTCGTCGCATCTCGACGAACACGCCCTTGCAGGCGCTCGTGACGCTCAACGACCCCGTTTTTGTCGAAGCCGCGCAGGCGTTGGCGCGCCGCGCTCAACGCGAGGCGCCCGGCGACGCCGCGAAGTCGATTGAGCGCGCTTTCGAGTCGGCGTTGCTGCGTCCCGCCAGCGAGGACGAATTGCGCGTGCTCTCGGACCTCTACGCCCGGCGTCTCGCCGACTTCGCCGCCCGTCCGGCCGACGCCCAGCGGTTCGCCGCCGAGCCTTTAGGTCCGCTGCCCGCCGGCGTCCCCCCAGCGGAACTCGCCGCACTCACCGCCGTCTGCAACGTGCTCTTGAACCTAGACGAATTCGTAACTCGGTAAGAGCGCCATCGTAGTGGACCGCTCCGCGGTGCATGGTAAAAACTCTGGACCGCTCCGCGGTCCACTGGTGGGGCGTTTGACCGCGGAGCGGTCCACGACGATGGCCTACCGCCGTGCTTGGCGGACGGCTTCGGCGGCCTGATCGCGGCTGCGGACGGCGGCGATGAAATTGGGGTGCGACTGTCCAACGGTTTCGCCGAGGATCGTGCAGGCTTCGGTGAGCAGCCGCAGGGCGACCTCGGGCCGTTTCGTGGCAAGATACAACTCGCCTAAGTCTTCCAACACGCGCGCCACTTCGGGGTGTCGCGGCCCGACGACGCCCGGCAGCGTCTCCAGCGCCTCGCGCAGCGCAAGTTCGGCGAGTTCGCTTTGGCCTCCCGTAGCGTACAGCTCCCCTAACGACACCAGCGCCTCGAGATACTCGGGATGCTTCTCACTGAACGCTTCGCTCAGAATATCGAGACTTTCGCGGACCAGCGCCTGCCCTTTGTCGGGCTCGCCGCTGGCCTGCCACAGCCGCCCTGCCACCGTGAGAGCGAGTGCATACTCGGGGTGCTGCTTGCCGAGTTCCGTTTCGAGGATTTCGAGCGCCAGCGTCGCGACCTGCCGCCCTTGATCCGGCTTTCCAAGCGACTCGTACAGCCGCGCCGCCTCGCGCAGATACCTTGCATATTCGGGATGCGCATCGCCGTAGATTGCGAGGGCCGCTTGTGCGGCCAGTTCCAGGAGGTCGAGCGCTTGGTTGGATTGCTGCAGCGAGGCATGGACGCGCGCCATCGCGGCAAGGGTCTGCGTCGCGACCGTACTTTGTTCGCCGAGTCGCGTTTTTTGGATGCGCAGAGCTTCCTCGAGCATCGGCAGAGCTCGCCGGGGATCGCGTTGGGAGACGTACAAGAGCGCGAGATTATGCAGGACGACCGCGCGCCGCGGGTGATCAACGCCCAGCGTGCGTTCGTAGATCTCCAACGACTCGCGATACCCGCGTTCCGCCTCGGGGAATTTGCCTTGTTGATCCAGCAACAACGCCGCGTTGGCGAGGCACGTCGCGTAGTCCGGATGATCCTTGCCGACGGTGCCCGCGAGAATGCGCAGCGCCTGATCCACAGAAGACTGAGCGCGCGCATAGTCGGCGCGTTCTCGATAGAAGTCGCTCAGATTGTTCAGAGCCAAGGCAAAATCGCTGCTGGTTTGCCCCACATGCTCGCGCAGCATCTCGGCCGATTTCTCCAGCAGTTCTTGGCACTCGTTGTAATGGGCCAATTGTCGATGGGCGTGCGCCAACCGTTGAAGAACAACCGCTCGCTCCCGCGGCTCGGCGTCCGACGCGTTCTCGAAAGCGACGGCCGCCGCTTCTTCCAGCGTCAAAGCCTGCGAATAGCGACCGCTATCGAGGTAAGCGCCCGCCAGTTCGTGTTTGCACTGAGCCAGCTGACGGTGCTGAGCGTCGAAGAGCTTTTCGGCCTCGGCATGCGCCGCCTCGAAGTGGGGCAGGGCGAGCCGCGGCTTTCCTTGGTCGCGCAGCGCCGAACCAAGCGCCCGCCGATAGGCCATGTGCACCGGATGGACGTCGCCCAATTGGCGTTCGACGCAGCCCATTCCGTCTTCGAGCGTGCGCTGCGATTCGCTTGGGCGGGCTGCATCGAGCAGCGCGTTGGCCAGACTGAGACGCCCCGCCATGGCGCGCACGCCGTCGGCGGGGAACAGTTGCGAGTCGATTTCGTACGCTTGTCGCGCTGCGTCGACCGCATCCTCGCACTCGCCGCGCGCCCGCAGCTGCTCGGCATGACGATACATTTCGAGCGCTTGGTCGGCGCGTCGTCGCTGGTCGGCGGAAAGTTTCTTGAGGCAACGAACTCCTTCGAGTTCCACGGCGGCGGTGCGCGCGAGCCACGTCGAGTGCGGGGCGGCGGCGGCGCGACGCTGCAACTCTTCCCAAGTGCGCTCGGCTTTGTCGAGGTCCAGCGATTCATAACGAGCGGCCAGCCACTGAAGCGTGTCGAGCGCTTCACGACGCACATGCTGCACAAAGCGAGACTCAACGCCCTCCGCCGCCTTGGCGGCGCAAATCTGCCGCTCCACTTCCGCCAGCCGTTCAGCGGTTTCCACGGCCGGCAGGTGTTCGCCTCGGCGCAGCGCAACGGTCACTCGCTGCTGCAATTCGCCGCGCAGCCGCGCGAGCGATTCCAGCGATGACTCGGAAAACTGAATTCGCGGTCGTCCGCTGTCGGGCGTGATCCGGACTTGTGCGTGCACCGCGGCGGCGGCAAGCGTCCAGACGGCGAGCATCATCGCCCCCCGGAGTATTCGCTGGTTTGTCATGAAGGGTGCTCGCTGTTCGTTCCAATCGTCCCAAGCCGCTCGCTCGTCCCACGCCGCCCGCACGGGCGGCGTATAACGGCGAACGGCCGACGACGTCAAGGTCAACTAGACAGGCGGCTCGCGCTGCACGATGCTGTGCACCTATGACGCTGCTCCTGAAAAATCAGACGGCCGACCAACTGCATGCGGCCCTCGCCGACCTCGCACCGCCCCTCCGAGTCACTCGGCAGTTGCATGCCGCGGCGCTGCGCCGAGCGGCGGACGAACTGCCGACCAGCCTTCCCAGCACGTCGCCGCGATTGCTGGAACGAATCCGAGAACGAGTGGCGATCCCGCGACTGGAGCAAGTCGACCGGCAGGAGTCGTCGACGGACCAGTTTGTGAAATACGTCTTTCGCGGCTTCGGCGCCGGCGAATTTGAAGCGGTGCGGATTCCGCTGCTGCATCGACCTGACGACCCCAAGTACGTGGTCTGCGTCAGCTCGCAGGTGGGCTGCGCACTCGCGTGCGCCTTCTGCGCCACGGGCCGGCTTGGATTTCGCCGCAACTTGGCGCCGTGGGAGATCGTCGACCAAGTGGTGCAGATTCAGGCCGAATCGCCCCATCCTGTGCGCGGCGTCGTCTTCATGGGGATGGGCGAACCGATGCTCAACTATGACTCGGTCGTCACCGCGGCGAAGATCTTCTCGGAACCGTGCGGACTGGCGATCGCCGCCAAGTCGCTGACGATTTCCACGGCCGGCGTCGTCCCGGGCATCCGCCGCTTTACCGCCGAACGCCTGCCCTACCGCTTGATCGTCTCGCTCTCCTCCGCGATTTCCGAGCGGCGCGTGGAGTTATTGCCGATTGAGCGAGCGTACCCGCTGCCGGAGCTGATCGACTCGCTGCACGAGTACCATGCGGCGACGAAGCGGCGAATCACGTTGGCGTGGACGGTCATGGCCGGAGTGAACGACACGCGCGAAGAAGCGAGAGCCCTCGCCGCACTCACGCGCGGCCTGCCGATCCTCATCGACCTGATCGACGTCAACGACGATACGGGCCGCTTTCGCCGCGCGACCGATGCAGAGCTTGCTCGCTTCCGCGACGTGTTGCGCGAAGAAGTCGGCGTTCCGGTCCAACGACGCTACAGCGGCGGCCAAGACATCGCCGGCGCCTGCGGCATGCTCGCCGCCCGCGTCGCAACTAGCACGAGCTAGCCGCGGACCGCTCCGCGGTCCCGCGTGATCGTCGTGGACCGCTCCGCGGTCCAACGCCGTACGTCAATCCGTTGGATCGCGGAGCGATCCACGACTATTTCGGCCCTACCTCGATCGAGACTAGCGGTGGGGCGGCGTTTCTTGTGCAGCCGTGGCAGCCGCCGCAGGCGTGGGCCGAGTTGCGGTGGAAGGCGGTCCACGCCTTCCAGCCTCGCCGAAGCACATGCGCGGCGGCGAGCCCCAGGACGCACGCAACGATCGCTTGCTGCCAATTGGACGCCGCGGGAGATTGTGCGAGCAACTCGAAGGCGAAACGTCGGGCCAGTTCTACGGTTGGCATTGGCATCTCCTATCCGGCGATCCAGCTGCCGACTTGGTAGACCAACAGCGCCGCCACGTACGCCAAACCGGTCATGTAGACGAAGGTAAACGCGGGCCAGCGCCAACTATTCGTCTCGCGGCGCATGACGGCCAACGTGGAGACGCATTGTGCGCACAGGGCGAAGAAGACCATGATCGACAGCGCGACGGGACCGGTGATGACTTTGCGATCGGTCCCTTCCCAAGTCGCGTCGCGCAGCGTTTCCGCCAGCGCCTCGCTCGATTCATCCTCATCGGCGCCCAAGTTGTAGATGACGCCCAGCGTCGCGACGACCACTTCCCGGGCGGGGAAGGAGGCGATGGCGGCGCAACCAATGCGCCAGTCCCACCCCAGCGGCCGCACAATCGGTTCAATCCAATGCCCGGCTTGCCCCAAATAGCTGTAGCGGAGATAGGCGCCCTGCAAATCGTCGTCCGCTTGCTGCCACTGCGCCCGCGCCTCCGTCAGTCGCAGATCGAGTTCCGCGCGCGTCGCATCCCCTTCGGGCGTCGCGGCGACATCGCGTTCCAGGGCGGCGACCGCTTCCTGAGCGGCGGCGGCGCGCTGCACCACTTCCGGCGCTTTCTGCTCCAGGTTCCGCGGATAGTACGCCGCGGCCCAAACCAGCACGCTCACCGCCAGGATCAGCGTCCCGGCCCGCTGCACAAACGCCCAGCCTTGCTCCAGCATGCGATGCAGCACGATCACTACGCCCGGAAACTTGTAGCTGGGCAGTTCCATCACGAACGGCGGAGTCGCTCCATGCAACAGCGTCCGCTTGAAGACGAGCGCCATCACGACGGCCAGCACGATGCCGAGCATGTACATGGTGAAAATCGTGAAACCCTGCAGCAACACTTGTCCCGGCAGAAAGACGCTGACCATGAGCGTGTATACGGGCAGTCGAGCGCTGCAGCTCATCAGCGGCGCGACAAGCATCGTCGCGATTCGATCGCGGCGGTTCTCGATCACGCGCGTCGCCATGATGCCCGGAATGGCGCAGGCGAACGACGACAGCATGGGAATGAACGACTTGCCGCTCAGCCCGATCCGCGACATCAGTCGATCCATGAGATATGCGGCGCGAGCCATGTAGCCGCAGTCTTCCAGCACAGCGATGAAGAAAAACAAGGTGAAAATCTGCGGCAAGAACACGAGCACGCCGCCGACTCCTTCGATCACGCCGTTGACCAACAACGAACGCAGCGGCCCTTCGTCCAGCAGCGACTCCACCCAACCCGCCGCCAGCGATTTGCCCGCATCAATGACGCTCGAAGCCGGCTCAGCCGCCCAGAACACGGCCAAGAACATGAGCAGCATGAGCAGCGCGAAGATGATGACGCCGCCGACGCGGTGCGTCACGACGCGATCCACTTTGTCGCTCCAAGTCGCGATGCGCTGGTCGGGCCGACGGACGACGCCGTCCAGCACTCGCCCCACCCAAGCGTACCGGGACATGGCCTCCACGCCGGGCGCCGGCAAGCCTTGCTTGGCCAACCGTTCGCGCCCTGCCTTTACTTCAGCCAACACGCGCGGCGTGACGCCGGGTAATTGGGCTTGCTCAAGGTACCCGGTGGTATCGAGCAGCAAACGTTCGAGCAGGTAACGGGGCAGGACCGGCTGGCCTTCCTCTTGTTCGAGTCGTTCGAGCGTCGCGACTTCGGCGATGAACGGGTCGGGGAAGGGACTGACCGGCTGCGGCCGGACGCAGCCGACGAGACCGGCCAGCGTTTGGCACAATGAATCCATTCCGACCTTGCGATGCGATTGGACCGGGACCACCGGCACGCCCAACTGGGCTTCCAAACGGGCGAGGTCAAGTTGGATGTTGCGCGACTCGGCCACGTCGACCATGTTGACGGCGACGGCCGTCGGCCGGCCCAACTCGAGCACCTGGCTGACGAGGTAAAGATTGCGTTCAAGGTTCGTGGCGTCGACGATGCACAACACCATGTCGGGCGCGGCGGCGTCGCGTTGGCGGCCGAGCAGCACGTCGACGGCGACCATTTCGTCGGGGGAGCGCGGGGCCAAACTATACGTGCCCGGCAGGTCGACGATCACGAAGTTGCGGCCGCCGATCGTCGTTCGGCCTTCTTTCTTCTCGACCGTCACCCCGGGATAGTTTCCCGTCCGTTGGCGCACGCCGACCAGAGCGCTGAAGAGGGTCGATTTGCCCGTGTTGGGATTGCCGATCAGCGCGACCGTGACTGTCGACCCGGCTCCCGATGGCGCCCCGGCTCCCGATGGCGACCCAGCTCCCGATTGCTCCGTCATCCCGCTCCGCCTTCCCCATCCGATCGCAAAACGGCTCGCTGTGCTTCGGTCCGACGCATGCTCAAACGATACCCGGGCAACTGAAATTCCAACGGGTCGCCCAGCGGCGCGACGCCCACGAGTTCCAGGGCGACGCCGGGAATGAGTCCCATTTCCATGAGCCGCGCCGTCACCTCGTCGTATCCCATCACCTCCGCGACCACCGCCCGCTCGCCCACTCGCATGTCGGCCGCCGTCCGCTTCACGATGCGTCCCCCGCTCGTACCAACACGGAAAACGCTTCGTTGCCGCGGAAACACAGTTTGCTGCCTTCAATCCGCACAATGCACGGACTGCCTGGCTGCAGCATTTCCACCGTGGCGCCCGTGCGAAGCCCGAGTTCCTCGAGCCGATGGACTTGGTCCGGAAGGCCCATCAGTTGGCTGACCTCGCCGCGTTGACCGGGCGCCAATTGCATGAGTGGCAGCAACATGTGCATCGGACGCATTCCTTATTGAGACAGATTCCCAACAGCCGCAGGTAATCATACGCGGCGGGCGACCAATCTGCAACTATGCCAACGACTTGGCGACGCCTTGACGGTCTCCAGCCGCCCCTTTTAGGATGGCTCAATTCCGCCGGCTCGCGCCGGCACGCATCCCCGCTGGCCTTGCTGTTTTGGAGTATCTGGAACAGGGGCAAGCAATTACGAGCAGGCCATGGCAGAAACGAAGGTCGGTATCGTTGGACTCGGAACCGTCGGCACGGGGGTCGCTCGACTGCTGCGCGAACATGCGGAGCGGCTGGAACGCCAGGCTGGACGACGCGTGGTGCTGGAACATGTCGTGGTCCGCGACGTGACGCGAGCGCGAGACATCGAATTGCCCCGTTCGATGGTTTCGGACGACTTGTCCAAAATCACCAAGAATCCGGAAATTCGCGTCGTCGCACTGCTGGTCGGCGGCCTCGAACCGGCGCGTACCATGGCGCTGCAGATCCTGGAGAGCGGCAAGGATCTGGTCACCGCGAATAAGGCGTTGCTGGCGGAGCACGGCACGGAACTGTTCGATCGAGCCCGCGAATTGGGGCGGTCGATTGCGTTCGAGGCGGCGGTCGCGGGCGGGATTCCGATCATCGCCAACATCAGTCAGTGTCTGTCGGCCAACCAGATTACGGCTCTGCGCGGCATTCTGAACGGCACCAGCAACTTCATCATCTCGCAGATGGAAGAGCAGGGGATGAGCTTCGCGGATGCGCTGGCGGAAGCGCAGCGGCTGGGCTACGCCGAAGCCGATCCGACGATGGACGTCGACGGTTCCGACGCCGCTCAGAAACTGGCGATCTTGGCGCACTTGGCCTTCGGCGCTCGCGTCCATTGGGCCGACATCCCGCGCATCGGCATCGATCAGCTCGACCCGGCCGATCTGCGGTACGCCCGGGAGTTGGGATACCGCATCAAGTTGATCGCGCAAGCGCAGCTGATCGACGACAAGCTGGAAATCCATGTCTCGCCGAACTTGGTGAAAGTAGGACGGCCGCTATCGGAAGTGCGACAGGCCTACAACGCCGTCACCGTGGTGGGAGACGCCGTCGGGCGGCTCTTCTTCCACGGCCTCGGCGCCGGCCGCATGCCGACGGCGTCGGCCGTCGTCGCCGATTTGATCGACACGGTGATGGGGCGCGCGCAAATCACCTTCCGGGCGCTCGACCTGTGGTCGCAGCGAGAATCGCGAGTGGAATTGTGCGACTTCTCGCAGGTGCCGGGACGTTACTACCTGCGGTTCGCCGTGGCCGATCACCCGGGCGTGTTGGCCGAGATCTGCAGCGTCCTAGGTCGCCACAAAATTTCGATCGCGTCGGTGATTCAGCACGAAGCGTCGACGGACATGGGCGGCTATGTGCCGCTGGTCATCATGACGCACGCCGCGACCGAGGGAGCAGCGGCGGAAGCCGTGCAAGACATCGATCGCCTGAAGGCGGTTCGCAAGGGGAGCGTGCGTCTGCGCGTTCTGGGGAACTAACCACATGAAATACGCCATCATTATTCCCGACGGATGCGCCGACGAGCCGCAGGACTCGCTCGGCGGCCGCACGCCGCTGCAGGCCGCGCGCACGCCCGCCATGGACGCGATCGTCGCCGCTGGAATCGTCGGCCGTTCCAACAACGTGCCCGCGCACTTGCCCGCTGGCTCGGACGTCGCCAACCTGTGCCTGTTGGGCTACGACCCGAATGTAAATTTCACGGGTCGAGCGCCGCTGGAAGCGGCCGCGCAGGGCATCGCCCTCGGTCCCGACGACTGGGCCATTCGCTGCAACCTGGTGACGATCGAAAACCAGCTGATGCGCAGCTTCACGGCCGGGCACATTTCCAGCGCGGAAGCGGCTGCCTTGCTGCAGACGGCGCAGCAGCAACTGGGCGACGAACGGTGGCAGTTTGTGCCGGGGGTCAGCTACCGGAATCTGCTCATCTACCGCGGGTCGGGCCTCCCCGCGCCGCTCGCCGTCGACACGGCGACGACGCCGCCGCACGACCTCACCGACAAACCGATCGGCGACGATTTGCCGCGCGGCGTCGGCGCCGACCGGCTGCTCGACCTGATGCAGCGCAGCCGTTCGATTTTCGCCGACCATCCTGTGAACACCGCTCGACTGGCCGCCGGCAAACTCCCGGCCACGCAGGTCTGGCTGTGGGGGCTCGGCCGCGCTCCGCGTCTCCCTTCGTTTGCGTCGCTGCACGGCAAGACGGGCAAAATGATTACGGCGGTCGACTTGCTGCGCGGACTTGCGGCGCTGGTCGGCTGGGATCGGATCGAAGTGCCCGGCGCGACGGGGTACCTCGATACCGACTACGCCGCCAAGGGGCGCTACGCCATCGACGCGCTCGATTCGACCGACATCATTTGCGTTCATGTCGAAGCGACCGACGAAGCATCGCACGAAGGCAATGTCGCGGCGAAGATCCAGGCGCTCGAGGAGATCGACCAGAAGATCGTCGGGCCGTTGCATGCCGCGCTGCGACAGCGCGGCGACTACCGCATCCTGGTTTCGCCCGATCATCCAACTCCCGTGCGGACCAAGACGCACAGTCACGGCGACGTGCCGTGGGCGCTCTGCGGCAGCGGCATCGCGCCTGACTCCGCAACCACGTACGACGAGCTTGCGGCGGCCGCGTCGGCCCGGGCCTTCGACGAGGGCTGGCGGCTGATGTCGTTCTTCCTCGGCGAAACCAACTCGGTCTAGCCGCGATTTCCAGGCAACTTCCACTCCTTCCCACTCACTCCTGCACACTCATGGCGATCATCGTTCAGAAGTTTGGCGGTTCCAGCGTTGCGAATCCCGAGAAAATCCTGGCCGCTGCGCGGAAAGCGATTCGCGCCCAAATGGCCGGCAACCAGGTCGTCGTCGTGGTGAGCGCCATGGGCGACACGACCGACGATCTGATCGATCTGGCCAACCGCATCACCGACCGCCCGCCCGCTCGCGAAATGGACATGTTGTTGTCGACGGGCGAACAGGTGAGCGTCGCGCTGATGGCGATGGCGATCACGGAACTAGGTGCGAAAGCCGTGAGCCTCACCGGCGCTCAGATCGGCATCAAGACCGACGCCACGTTCCGCAAGGCGCGGATCAAGTCGATTTCGACGAGCCGTGTTCAGCAGCTGCTGGATCAAGGCTACGTCGTCATCGCCGCCGGCTTCCAAGGCATCGACGAAGACTTCAACATCACGACGCTCGGCCGCGGCGGCAGCGATACGACGGCCGTCGCTTTGGCGGCCGTGCTCAACGCCGACGCGTGCGAAATCTACACCGACGTCGACGGCGTCTACACGACCGACCCGCGCATTCTGCCCGAAGCGCGCAAGGTATCGCAGATCAGCTACGACGAGATGCTCGAGCTCGCGAGCCTCGGGGCCGGGGTGATGCACAATCGGTCGATCGAATTTGGCAAGAAGTTCGGCGTGCCCATTCTGGTCCGCAACAGTCAGTCCGATGCGCCGGGGACGATGATCGTCGCGGATCCCGAGTCGCCTGACTTGCCGGTGTGCGGCGCGGCGCTCATCAAGGACGAAGCCCGCGTCAGCCTCATCGGCGTGCCCGATGTGCCGGGCACGAGCCTCGCCGTGTTCTCGCGGATTGCGGCGCGCAACATCGCGGTCGACATGATCGTGCAAAACGTCGGCGCCGCCGGCAAAGCCGACATCTCCTTCACCGTGACTCGAAACGAACTGCGGGCCACGCTGGAAGCGGTCGCCGAAGCGATTCAGGAACTGGGCGCCGGCGACGTGATTCACGACGACAACGTCGCCAAGGTCTCGGTCGTCGGCCTGGGGATGGCTCGACAAACGGGCGTCGCACAGCGGATGTTCCGGGCGCTCGCCGACGCAAGCGTCAACATTCAGATGATCACGACGAGCGAGATCAAGATCTCGGTGTTAGTGGAGCGCGCGGTGGCGCCCCAGGCGCTGCGCGTGGTCCACGAAGCGTTCAAGCTGGAACAACCGCCGCCGGCCGGCGCGACGAACGTCGCGGCCGCGACGTCGCAGCGAGTGGACGCGGCGGACGTCGTCGAACAGCTGCAGGGGGTCGACATGGAAGACCTCTTTATCAGCGAAATCACGCTCGACGATACGCAAGCTCGAGTCACGATCCTCGGCGTGCCCGACAAGCCGGGCATCGCCGCCAAGGTCTTTGAGCAGGTGGCGGCGGCGAACATCTTCGTCGACATGATCGTACAGAGCCATACGGGCCACGAACGGGCGAGCCTCACGTTCACCGTTCCCCAAGCGCAATTGACTCAGGCGCTGGCCGTCGCCGAAACGGTTGCGAAGACGTTCGCGTGCCAAGGGGTGACAAGCGCCCCGAGCGTCGCGAAGCTGGCCGTGTCGGGCGTCGGTTTGCGCAGCCATACGGGCGTCGCGATCCGCATGTTCAAATCGCTGTCGCAAGCCGGCATCAACGTCGACTTGATCAACACCAGCGAAGTGCGCGTGAACATCCTGGTCGACGGCCAAGCCGGCCGCCGCGCCCTAGAACAATTGAACGCCGCTTTCGCCGACGTCATGCAACAGTAGGGCCCGCTGCGCAGAGAGCACCGTAGGGTGGGCCAAGCGAGGCTTTGCGAGCGCGGGCCCACCAGCTGAGCAGAGAGTTGAATCTAGAAAGTAGTAAGGAGAGCGGGTCTCACGCACCGTAGGGTGGGCCAAGCGAGGCTTTGCGAGCGCGGGCCCGGCTGCGCAGAGAGTTGAATCTAGAAAGCAGTAAGGAGAGCAGGCCTCACGCACCGTAGGGTGGGCCAAGCGAGGCTTTGCGAGCGCGGGCCCACCAGCGGCGCTGCTAATCTTCCGCCAGGCGTTCGATCCACAGCAGGACGCCGTTCGCCGGCCCTCGTGGACTCTCATAACCGCCTCGTTCCGCGGGAACCGAGAAGCGGCGTCGAAACAACTCGATCGGCCGTTCGAACGTGAATTGCTCGAGCGCATCCACGCGCGCCGCGCCAGTGGAGCCGTGCGACGAGTTCCAGTCGCTCGGCTCGGCGTGATCCAGCACGACTTGATCGTCGACCAGAACGCGGACCCGCCACACTTCCCCCTCTTTGACTTGCTCAAGCGAAACGACGTGCCGACCGGGAATGAGATCGGCCGTCGCGACGGGATTGGGATACGTCGACTTCTCGCGAACCGCGTCTTCGCCGATCTCGCGAGTGGCCAGCGCCAACTGGTATCGCCCCTCTGGCAAATAATACTGCCAACGGAACTCATCGAACCACCGCGAGTGTTCCTTGACGATCGCCGCCTGGTCGAGGTCTTGGACGACCAACTCGCGCACCAGCGGCTGCAGCTTGGCGTTCTCACGTTCCAGGAGTTCCGCATGCCGTACGTAGCTGAAATGCGCCGCCCAGACGGCGCATGCGACCATCAGCAACAGCAACGTGCGCAGGCCGACCTGCCAGAGTCCGCCGCGTACAGGAGGCGCGGCAGGCGCTGCGACGTGCGGCGCCGCGGCGATTAACGTCGGTTCCGGTCCCTCAGGGAGCGTCATCTTTCACCTTTCCCAGATAGCAGCGCACGATGCCCTTCTCGTATCGTCGTCGAGCCTCAACGCCAAGCTTCTGTTCGATCTCCTTGAGTCGGTGCGGCGGAAACCGCAGCGTCAGATAGACGGCCCCTTCATCGACGCCGTAGGTCAGCGGTTCGTCGATCGCCAGTTGTTCAATCTCGATGTCGTTCCACCAGTTGGGAAACTCCTTGCGAATCGGCCCGTCTTCGAGTCCCGACAGGGAGCTGCCGCTGGCATAGGACGAGTAGATCTGCATGGTTCCGGGCGACGTTTCCCGCAGACGAACTCGCAACCAGAACTCCTGCGGCGTAGTCGTTGGGCTGCCGCCGCCCGACGTCATCGCCCCCGACATCGTCTTGATTCCCGACGCGGGCGAATAGCCGACGGGATAGTAGACGCGCCACAACCAATGCATCGGCTCGCCGGTGGGCGTTGCGAGCATATGGACGCGGGTCGGGTCGTCGATTTGCAAGCGGCCCGTTTGCCGCACCAGATGCACATTCTGATCGGAGATGCGACGATAGCGCAAACCGCTGCGCACCGCCAGCACTGCGCCGACCAAGATGCTCAGTATGAGCACGCCTTCCAGAACCAACCGGGGCTGCAAGTATTGCCGCATGTCTTGGATCTCGACGCCGCCAAGGAGCCTTCTCGAGCAAGCCGATAGGGGGGAACAAACCAGAGTCTCAACGATCGAAGGGCGTTTGTCGAGTTGATGACGGCGGAATTTGGAGGGCCGTCGGCGCGCGGCGATTGGAGCGGCGGGACGGGGTAGCTTGAGCAGCGCGCGTCGGTTAGTCTGAGCGGCGCGGCGCTGGGTTGCACACCTCAGGACGAAGGCGGGCGGGAGAATATGACACAGCGGATCGGCATCGTAACGGGGGGCGGCGACTGTCCGGGGCTGAACGCCGTCATACGCGCGGTGGCCAAGTCGGCGGCGCGCCGCGGCTGGGAGACGCTCGGCATCTACGGCGGGTACGCCGGGTTGCTCGAACCGCAAAACGTCAAGCCGCTTTCTTATCATGACCTCGACGGCCTGTTGGTGCGCGGCGGGACCATCCTGGGAACCGCGAATCGCGGCCGCTTCTCGGCCAAGGTCGGTCACGGCCAAGTACGGCAGCTACCGGCAGATCTCATCGACGAAACCAAACGCGGTTTTGAGAAACTGGGACTCACGGCCCTCGTCTCGATCGGCGGCGACGGATCGCTTACCATCGCCCATCAACTCAACGCCGCCGGCATCCCGATCGTGGGCGTTCCCAAGACGATCGACAACGACGTCGCCGCCACCGTGACGACCTTCGGCTTCGACTCGGCCGTCGCCTGCGCGACGGATGCACTCGACCGTCTGCAAAGCACAGCCGAAAGTCACCAGCGCATCATGGTACTGGAAGTCATGGGTCGCTACGCCGGTTGGATCGCCATCTATGCCGGACTCGCCGGCGGCGCGGACGTGATCCTCATCCCCGAGATTCCTTACCGCTACGAACCGATCGTGGCCAAGGTGCGGGAGCGGGAGGGGCAGGGCAGACATCACACAATGGTCGTCGTCGCCGAAGGGGCGAAGAACGTCGACGGCGACTTCGTCGTGGCGGCCGGGCAAGATGCCAATCGCGAAGCGCGACTCGGCGGCGTCGGCCAGCAAGTCGCGGCCGACCTCGAGAAACTCACCGGCAAAGAGGCCCGCGCCGTGGTGCTGGGACATCTCCAACGCGGCGGCACTCCCACGAACCTTGATCGTGCTTTGTGCACCATGTTCGGCGCCAAGGCGGTGGAACTGATCGCCGAACGCCAATTCGGCAAGATGGTCGCCTACACCGGCACGCACGTCATCGGCGTTCCGCTCGAGAAAGCCATCGGCGAACTCCGCACCGTCCCGCTCGACGGCGGCTTCGTCTGGACCGCGCGCTCCATCGGCGTCTGCCTCGGCGACTAGCGCGCACGCACATCTCCCTCCAAACGGCAACTCTCTCATGGACATCAAGATCCTCGGCGCCGCGGGCGGCGAAGTCACCGGTTCGGCCTATTGCGTTCGCACCCGCGATGCGTCGGTGCTCATCGATGCGGGCATGTTTCAGGGCGGACGCCAGTCGGAGGCAAAAAACCGCCTCCCCCCGGCAGCGCGCCCCGACCAACTTGATGCGGTCTTGCTAACCCACGCGCATCTCGACCATTCCGGTCGCATTCCGCTGCTGATCAAGCATGGATTTCAAGGGCCCGTGTTCGCGACCGAAGCCTCGATCGACTTGGCCGGCATCATCCTCCGCGACGCCGCTCGCCTGCAGGTCCAGGACGTGGAACGGACGAATCGCAAGCGGCGCGAGCGCGGTCAGTCGCCGATTGAACCGTTGTACGAACCCGAACACGTCGATCCGTTCCCGCAAATGGCGCAGGCTGTGCCGTTTCACAAACCGATCCCGGTCGCCAAGGGCATGACGGCGCGCTGGATCGAAGCCGGGCACATGTTCGGATCGGGGTGCATTGAGCTCACCGTGGAAGAGGCGGGGAAGCGCAAGGTGATCGTGTTCTCCGGCGACCTCGGCCCCACCACCATGCCGATCCTCCGCCCCTATGAACATTTCGAGAAGGCCGACATGGTGTTTCTCGAGTCTACTTACGGCGACCGCGATCATCGCCCGTACGACGAAACCGTGGCCGAATTCGAGCGGATCGTCAAACAGGTCGTGGCGGCCAAAGGCAAGATTCTCGTCCCCACCTTCGCCATCGGCCGCTCGCAACAGATCCTGTACCACTTGGCGGTGATGTTCTTGCAAAAGAAGGTGCCGCACTTCCCCGTTTACCTCGACAGTCCGATGGCGATCGAGGCGACCAAGGTCTACAACAAGCACCCCGATCTGTTCGACGACGAGTTCAAAGCGTGGCAGAAGAAGGGGCTGAGCGCCGTCACTCGGGACACTTGCCGCCCGACGGCCACAGCCGCTGAATCGATGAAGCTAAACGACGTCAAAGGTCCGTGCATCATTTTGGCAGGCGCCGGAATGTGCAATGCCGGCCGGATCCTCCACCACCTCAAGCACAACCTCGATAAGCCGACCACGCACGTCATGATCGTCGGCTATCAGGGAGACGGGTCGCTTGGCCGCCAACTGGTCGACCGCCGCACACAAGTCACCATTCATCAGCGCCGCATCCAAGTGCGCGCTCAAATCCATACGCTCAACGGCTTCAGCGGCCATGCCGGAAAGTCCGAACTATTGCAGTGGTTCTCGTCGCTCGCGCCCGCGAAACCACAAGTCGTCCTCACGCACGGCGAAGACGGCCCGCGCGCAGCGCTCGGTCGCGCCATTCTGCAGAAGCATCGAATCACATGCCGCCTGCCGCGCTTGGGCGAAGTCATCGAGCTGTCGTAGTTATCGAGTTGTCGTAGTCGCCGTCAGCTGGTCAGGCCACCGAACTTCATCGAGCGCCCGATGAATCGGCGCGCCGTCGAGCGCCTGCGTCAGATGATCGACATAGGGACTTACGCGCGCATTGAACAGCACGGCGACATTGAGTCCGTCGTACCGTCGAATCAAAATCGTCGACGTGCCGGGTAACGATCCAGTATGCCAGCTGTTCAAGCGCCCTGTCGCATCCAGGGGAACGACGAGCCACCCGAGTCCGTAGTGGATCTTTTTGGGTTTGCCGTGCCCGTCTAGCTCCGGCGTGGGAGTGGGCGGGGCGACCAGCAGGTCCAGCGATTCGGGACTGAGCACCTGCTTGCTGGAACGACGGTCCAAGGCGCTGGCAAATCGCACGAGGTCGACGGCCGACGCGATCCATCCACCGTGCGCATCCATTGCTTCCAGGTTCCACGCGCCGTACGGCTGAGCGACCTGGCGGCCGACTTCGGGTTCAAAGACCGACGCACCTCTCGCCAGGTCATAGTACCGCACCTCCTTTGCCGCTCGCAGCGGCTCGAGCGTCCGGCCCAACTGCATCGACGTCGCGCCGGCCGGCAGCAAGACTTCCTCTTGCACGTACTGATCGTAAGGCTTGCCCGAAGCCTGCTCGATGATCCGCCCCAGTAGGCAATAGCCGAAATTGGAATAGGCGTAGCGGGCGCCGGGGTCGAAATCGAGCGGCTGAGTGAACATGCAGCGAATGACGTCGCGAGGACCGGCAGGCGCGGGCGCACCAAGCATCTTCGCAAATCGTACCGACTCAAACATCGCATCGAATGACTTATCCCGATCCCAACCGCCGCGATGCAGCAACAGTTGACGAATCGTAATCGCCTTCAATCGCGGCTCGACCTCTTTTCCCTCAGGGATGAAAGGCGTCTCCTGAATCCAATCGTAGGCGCGGTCGTCCAGCTTTAGTTTGCCTTGCTCCACCAGCTTCATGACCGCGACCGCCGTGATTGACTTCGAGATGCTGGCGATGCGAAAGCGGCTATCGGCCTTGACCGGCGTGCGCTGCGCCACATCGGCCCACCCAAATCCGCGACTGTACAACAGTTGATCGCCGCGCGAGACGGCGACCGCACAGCCCGGCACTCGATGCTGCTCCATGAACGACTGGAAGAATGCGTCGAGCGACGGGATGTCGGCCGTCTGCGGGTGGCGTTGGATGGTCGGCCGTCGATAGCCGGGCCCGCGCAACACGCGTCCCGGACGGCGCTGCGTCTGTTTGCCGTCGTCCCAGACGAGTTGGCCGTTCACCAGTACGTAGCGCATTCCTTCCGCGGGCGTTTGGGGGGCGGCGAAGGTCGCCTTGTCGGTGAATTGGGCTTCATCGAAGACGACCAGATCGGCCGCCAGCCCGAGCGCGATGCGGCCGCGGTCGTACGCCAGCACTTCGTTCGCGGCGACGGCGCTGGCCTGCGACACGGCCCGCTCCAACGATAGCGTCTGGCGTTCCCGAACATATCGCGCGAAAATCCGCGGGAACGCGCCGAAGGCGCGCGGGTGCGAAGCGATGCGCGAACCGCTGGCGGGTCCGACGTCGGTGCAAAACGACACAAACGGTCGCTGCATGGCGCGCATGACGTTCTCTTCGCTCATGCTCTCCGGCAGGGCGAACGCCCGCGCCTCGACGAGTCCAAAGAACGCGTCCCAGGGATCTTCATTGCAGGCCTTGGCGACGTCCGCTAGCGATTTGCCAGAGTGGGGCGAATAGCGGTCGCTGGCGGCGGCGCCGACGATCACCTTGTTCCAATCTTGGCCGACGTGCCGGTACCAATTCTCGTAGCTCGCGTCGTTTTCCATTTCGCGACGAATCTCGGCCCGCACGGCCGGGTCTTTCAGGCGCGCGAAGAATTGCGATTCGCCGGCGGCGAAGTGGCGCGGGTGGATGAAGGCGGCGATGCCGAGTCCGTTGTTGATGTAGGGATAGATGTCGGCGGCGACTTGCTGGCCGTTGCGGCGCGCGGCCTCGATCCGTTCGATCGCCTGGGCCATCTTCTCCCAATTGGCGCGTCCGGCCGCCTTGAGATGGAAGATGTGCACCGGCGCGTTCCCTTGGCGGCCGATCTCGAGCGCCTCGTCGATCGCCTCCAGCAGCCGATCTCCCTCGTTTCGCATGTGCGTGAAGTAGCGACCGCCGTGACGGCCGGCGGCTTGCACCAGCGCCGCGATTTCCGCCGTGTCGGCGTACACGGCCGGGGGATAGATGAGCGACGTCGACACGCCGATCGCGCCTGCTTCCATCCCTTCATTCACCAGCGCTTGCATCTGCTGGAGTTCTTCGGGCGAGGGACGTCGATCGACGTCGCCGAGTACGGCGAGCCGCGTTTGGGTGTGGCCGACGGTCTGGACGACGTTGACCGGCATCCCTTTCATGTCCAGGTATTGAAAATACTCGGCCATGTTCCGCCACAAGACCGACTTCGCCTGGTCCGCCGTCGGCGGCGCCGCACTCACTCCTTCGCCGCAGTTGATCGTCGTGATGCCTTGGGCCAGCAAATTGGCGGCGGCGCCCGGGTTGTCGAGCAGCAACGAGGCGGTCTGTCCCATCATGTCGATGAAACCCGGAGCGACGACGAGTCCGCGGGCGTCGATCGTCCGCACGCCGTCCGGAAGTCGTCCGATGGCGGCGATCCGCCCCTCGCGAATGCCGATGTCCGCCACATACCACGGAGCGCCGGTCCCATCGACAATCCGCCCGCCGCGCAGGACGACCTCGTACAGCTGCGGCGAATCTGAATTGGTCGGTTCGTGAGCATCTCCGGTCGCAGCCGCGGAAAGGATCGCAAGAGTCAACATGACAACGGCTACGGACCTCATTTTCGGCGGCTCCCTGGTGACCTAGAATTTTGGCGGATCCGTCGACGTACGAGGGACGCAGCTCGGGATTGTCGCAAGGTGGATCGGGCCGGTCAACAAGCAGGCCAGGGCGGCGATGGTCGTGGATCGCTCCGCGATCCAACGCCGGGGCGGAAGCAAGAAGCAGCGTTGGACCGCGGAGCGGTCCACGACTTTGAATCCCCGTGCAAGACGGGCTAAGTCGATAAGGGGGGGCGTCGGCGTCAGGGGCGCTTCCGCCTGCCCGCCCTACGACTCGGTTGCCGCTCGGCCTATAATCTGTTCGCTGGGCTGGCGCGCGGCGCCGGCCGGACTGATTGAGCATCGAGGATCGCGATCGTCATGCCCCGAGTCGGCCTGTTTATTCCTTGCTACATCGACCAACTGTATCCCGACGTGGGGATGGCGACGGTCGAGCTTCTGGAACGGTTTGGTTGCCAAGTCGAGTTCCCCGAGGGGCAGACCTGCTGCGGTCAACCCATGGCGAACACCGGCTGCGTGGCCGACGCCGAACCGCTGGCGCGTCGCTTTCTCGACGTCTTCGAACCGTACGAACACGTCGTCTGTCCGTCGGGCAGTTGCACCGCCATGGTCCGTCGGCATTACGAAGAGTTCTTCCATGGCGACGAACGGTTTGAACGGCTGCGACCCCGCGTGTACGAATTGACCGAGTATCTGGTCGACGTACTCAAGGTCGAACGGATGGAGGGACGGTTTCCCTACCGAGTCGGCCTGCATCAAAGCTGCCACGGACTGCGCGAATTGCGGCTGGGCAGCTCGAGCGAAGTCGTCGGCCCGCGCTTCAGCAAGGCTCGGCAGTTGCTCGAGTCGCTGGAGGGAATCGAGCTGGTCGACCTGACGCGGCCCGACGAGTGCTGCGGATTCGGCGGCACGTTCGCCGTGAATGAAGAGGCGGTCAGCTGCATGATGGGGCTGGATCGACTGCACGATCATGAACAAGCGGGCGCTCAGGTCCTCACCGCCAACGACATGTCGTGCCTGATGCATCTGCAGGGACTCATCCTGCGCCAGAAAAAACCGCTGCGAGTGATGCACATCGCCGAGATCCTCGCCGGTCGCCCCGTTCCCGCCTGACTCGCTCCCGACTGATTGGTTCCCGCCTGACTTGAGTCTTCTGTAACGCGAAGCCGACCATGACCACCTCCCTTGAACTTCCCGTGATTCATCCGGCGGCCGCCGCCGAGTTCACTCGCGACGACGCCCGCGCTCATTGGCACGACCAAGCTTTGTGGTTCGTGCGCGTCAAACGCGATCGACTGGCCCACGCGCTGCCCGAATGGGAGACGCTGCGCGAGCGGGCGTCGGCCATCAAAGCGCACATGATCTCGCGGATGGCCGACTACCTGGAGCAATTCGAGCGCGAGGCGGTCCGTCGCGGCGCCATCGTGCACTGGGCGAAGAACGCCGCGGAGCATAACGAGATCGTACTCGGCATCCTCCTGAAGCACGGCGTGAAGAAGGTAGCCAAGAGCAAGTCGATGCTCACCGAAGAATGCCACCTCAACCCGTTTCTGGAACGACACGCCATCGAGGTGGTCGACACCGACTTGGGCGAGTGGATCGTGCAGCTGCGGGGCGAGTCGCCGAGCCATATCGTGTTGCCGGCGATTCACATCAAGAAGGAAGAAGTCGGCGAACTGTTTCACGAGAAGCTAGGAACTGAGGCGGGAGCGACCGACCCGAAGTATCTGGCGGGGGCGGCGCGCGAGCGGTTGCGCGACGTCTTTTGCAAATGCGACGCCGGCATCACGGGCGTGAACTTTGCGATCGCCGAAACAGGCGGCTTCGTCGTCTGCACGAACGAAGGCAACGCCGACCTAGGAGCGTCGATGCCCAAGGTGCACATCGCCTGCATGGGAATCGAAAAGTTGATCCCGCGCGCGGCCGACTTGAGCATCTTCCTGCGGCTCTTGGGACGATCTGCGACCGGGCAGCCGATCACCGCCTACAGTTCTCACTTCCACGGACCGGCGCCGGGCGGCGAACTGCACATCGTCCTGGTCGACAACGGCCGTAGCGAGATCTTGGGCAGCGATGATTACCGACGGTCGCTCCACTGCATTCGCTGCGGCGCATGCATGAACACATGCCCTGTCTACCGCCGCAGCGGCGGCCACTCCTACGGCGCGACCGTCCCGGGCCCGATCGGTTCGATCCTCAATCCGGCCCGCGATCCGCGCAAATACTCGACGCTCCCCTACGCCTGCAGTCTGTGTGCGTCATGCACCGACGTTTGTCCGGTGCGCATCAATCTGCACGAACAACTGCTCACTTGGCGTCGCGACATCGCCGTGCAGGGGCACTTGAGCTGGACCAAACGGCTCGCCATGAAATGGGGCGCCAAGGTGCTCGACCGCCCCTGGCTCTATGCGCTGGCTGGCAAAGTCGGTCGACTGTCGCTGCGTTGCCTCCCCCGGTTTCTCATCTACGGTCCGTGGAATCCCTGGGGCAAGCGGCGCGACCTGCCCCCCGCACCACAGCAGTCGTTCCGTGAACAGTTTCGCAGTCGAAAGAAGTCGTCATGAGTTCGAAATCCGAGATCCTGGCGAAGATCCGCCGCCAGTCGCTGCCCGAGTCGCCTTTGCCGAGCCTCGACGGGGACTGGATCGCGTTCGCCGACAAGGCGTCTCAGTTCGCCGAAGTAGTCCGATCGGTGGGCGGCCAAGTCGTGACGCTCGCCGACGGCCAGTCGGTCGTCGACGTCGTGCGCGGTTTGCCGTGCTGGAATCCCGACCGGCCGATCGTCTCAAACGTCGCGGCAGCGCCGTTGGCGAATCTGGATCTGGCCTCCGTCGCCGACCCGCATGACTTGGTCGACGTCGAGTTGGCGATTCTGCAGGGCGAATTCGGCGTGGCGGAGAACGGTGCAGTGTGGGTGACCGACCGCGATGTACGTCATCGCGCCATCTATTTCATCACGCAACATCTTGTGCTCGTCCTGCCGCGCACGCAGTTGGTCGATCAGATGCAGCAGGCCTACCAACGGCTCGAGTTCACCGGAGCAGGGTATGGTCTTTTCATCTCCGGACCGTCGAAAACTGCCGACATCGAACAATCGCTCGTCATCGGCGCCCACGGCCCGCGTTCCCTCACGGTAATCCTCACATGACGTTGTTCCGCCGCTGGCTTCCGCTGTCGCTGTTCGGTTGGTTGTCTGCGGCGACGCTTGCCGGCAGCCTGGCAGCTCAAGAAGCCCCTGCGCCCGCGTCGTCGCCGAAACGGCTGATCGTCGACCGCGACATGACGCTTGATCCTGGCGGCTCGTACGGTTCGATTGTGATCACGGCCTCCAACGTGACGCTCGACGGCGCCGGCGTTCAATTGATCGGCCCCGGCAAGACAGGCGATCCGAAGTCATTTCAGGGGATCGCCGTCCGCGGCGAGGGGGTGTCGAACGTCACAATTCGGAATCTGCGTGCGAGCGGTTGGGAGACAGGCATTGTTGTGCGCGACGGCCGCGGCTGGACGATCGAGGGCTGCGATCTGTCGGACAATTTTCACGACCCCGAGTTTGGCTGGGGCGAGAATGGACGTCGCGGCGGCATCGTACTGGAGCGAGTCCAAAAATCGACCATCCGGCGCTGCCGCGCAAATCGCGTCTGGGATGCGTGCGTCCTGGTCGACTCGCACGAGAATCGCATCGAGCTGAACGACTTTTCGCGCACGTCGAACACGTGCCTCAAGCTGTGGGCCAGCAGCCGCAACCTCGTCGTCGACAACAATCTGAGCTATGGAATTCGCATCAAAGCGGGCGAAGTGCATGCACGCGATTCGACCAGCGTGCTGATCGAAAGCGGTTCGAACGCCAATCGGTTCCTTGGCAACGACTGCACGCACGGCGGCGACGGCATCTTCATCCGCGTCCTCAACGGTTGGTGCAGCGTCGGCAACTATTTCGAGCGAAACGATTGCTCGTACGCCAACAACAATGGATTTGAATGTTGGGCGCCGGAGAATACGTTCGTCAGGAACAAGGCCAACCACTGCAGCTACGGCTTTTGGATGGGCGGCTCGGACCGATCGGTGCTCGTCGACAACGAAGCGTCCTTTAACGGCCAGCCCGATGGGCCGCACAATTCGCCGCACCTGCCCGATCGCGGACATGCAGGCATTGTGTTCATGTTCGGACCGTCGAGTCACACGGTCGCCCGCGGCAATGTGTGTCGCGATAACCAGGGCGCCGGCATCGCCGTGATCGGCGATCAAGGCTCAAAGGGGCAGAAGTGGAAGGCTTTCCACTGGATCATCGAACAGAATGTACTCGAGCGAAACCGCTGGGGTGTGTTTCTGGAATACGCCGACTGGATCGATTTGCGCGGCAACGCGTATCGCGAGAATGCGATCGCCGACGTGCATCAATCAGCCGGGGCGACGCGCATCTCACGCACCGGAGACGAGCGTCCGGTCCCGCGCATTCTCGATGCGCCGCAAGTGTTGCTGGAAGGCCCCAACTCGGTCGTCGTCGGCCAAGAGGCGACCTGGACGGCGAAGGCCGTGCGCGGAGAACAGCGTGACTCGATCAAGGCCGTTTTTCGTTGGGACTTGGGAGCGGGGGAGTCAGAGACCAGCGCCTCAGCGCTCGAATCCACGGCGACCAAGACGTTTCTCGCGCCAGGCTTCCATCGAATCGGCGTGACTGGGAGCGACGGGCAGTTGAGCGGCATGGCTTGGCGCGACCTGTACGTCGTCGACGCGGGCGAAGATCGAGCGACCGAGGGAGGCGCCGGCGACTGGACCTGGATCGATGAACTGAAACCTGCCAGCAAGGTCGAGTTTCGCGATGACGCCGAGATTCATTTGGCTGGCAGGTCCTCGGTATACGCGCGAGCGGCTCCGTACAATGGCGGCCGCGTGCATTTCGTATATCCCCGCGAGCGATCGTTGGGCGCGAAGGTCGGCCCGGGATCGCGACTCGTCTTTTGGGTCAAGGCCCAGAATCCGAACCTTCCCGGCTTCCAAGATGTGAATCCGCTGGTGACGTTGTCCGATTCCCAGTCCCGGCGCCGGCGTTTGAAGCCGAAGACCGATCTGCTGGGACAACCGACCTACAACGAGGCGCGAGAGGGCTGGCGGCGCATCGTCGTGCCGTTGGCCGGCGACGCGACGTGGGAAGCGACGGGTGAGCAACTTCAGGTCGTCGACCAAATTCAATTGGGGTTCGATTCTTGGGGCGGCGATCCGCTTGACCTATGGATCGACGGCTTGCAGTTCCAAACGACGCCTTGATCCAGATCGGTCTGGTTCCGGTCCGCCCGAGTCGCGACGCGGATTGGCATGGGGAGTTTCGAAATGCGTGGTTCCTCCCGTCTCGCCGTCGCCGTTCTGTCTTTCACGCTGCTCGTTGTGGCTTTCACGGACGTAGCGGAGGCGAACGACGAATCGCCTGCTTCTCGCCGCTTCTCCAACCCCGAATCAATAACGCGATGGTTTGAGCAGCACTGTTACTCGTGTCACAGCACCGAGCGTCCCAAGGGAGAACTAGACCTTTCTTCGCTCGCCTTTCCCGCTTCGGGCGACCACGCCGACGTCGTTCGATGGCAGGCAGTGATCGAGCGTATCGAGTCGGGCGGCATGCCGCCTCCGACGGTGGAAGATCGCCCCGACGCCGCGGAAGTCGCCGCCGTCGCAAATCAACTACGTCGTCGTTTAAAGTCGCTTCCCAGGGCCGAGGCGCCAAGGCGCGCCGTCTTGCGCCGCTTGAATCGCGTGGAGTACGAAAACACGTTGCGCGACTTGCTGGGCGTTCAAGTCGACGTGCAAGACTTGCTGCCCCAAGACTCGACCGCGGACGGTTTCGACAATGTCGCGCAAGCGCAACATGTCTCCTCGTTCTTACTCGAACGCTACTTGGAAGCGGCAGACAAAGCATTGGGGCTGGCCATCGCGAATCAGCCTCGCCCGCCCGTGTTTCATAAGCGTCTTTTCGGCGTTGACGAGCGACAGATCAAGGCGTCCACCGAGAGCGTCTTTCGTCACGACGAACAAACGCTGGTCATGTTCAGCTCTTCGCCTTGGAACGCCCTGACGGTCGGTCAGTTCTATCCGCCGCACCGCGGACAGTATCGATTCCGCGTGCGCGCGTCGGCCGTGCAAAGCGGGGGTCGACCGGTCACGTTTCGCGTTGAGGCCGGTCCCATGTTGATGGGGACGAAGAATCATCTGATCGGCTACTTTGCTGCGCCGGCGGGCGAACCTCGCGACTTCACATGGACCGATCATTTGGAAGCGAGAAGCACCATTCGTCTCTTGCCGTTCGGGATCGCTAACGCGCAGACCGTGACGAAAGTCGGGGCCGAAACGTATGACGGTCCCGGACTGGCCGTTCATGAAATCGAGGTCGAAGGGCCGTTGTACGAAGCGTGGCCGCCCGCATGCCACCGACGCATCTTCGGCGACTTGCCGCAGTCGCCCGTGAAACATCCATTCGAGTCGCAACGAGTCGAAGTGGTTTCTAGCAACGAAGGGGAAGATGCGAGGCGGATTCTGGAGTCATTTGTTCGCCGAGCGTATCGGCGTCCCGTCGCAGCGGGCGTCATTGATCCGCTGCTGGACTTGTTCCGCAACAAACGCGATGCAGGTCGTTCGTTCGAACAAGCGATTCGAGTGGCGTTGCTGCGAGTCTTGGTTTCGCCCGATTTCTTGTACTTTCGCGAGCAAGAGGAGAGGCTGGACGACTTTGCGCTGGCGAGTCGCCTGTCCTACTTCCTATGGAGCACAATGCCGGACGAACGGTTGCTCGACCTCGCTCAACAAGGAAGCTTGAGCGATGCCGACGTCTTGCGAGGCGAAGTTGATCGGATGTTGGACGATGTCCGCTCGAACCAGTTCGTCGAACACTTCACGGGTCAATGGCTGAAGCTGCGCGAGCTGGACTTTACCGAACCGGATCGTCGCATATATCCCGAGTTCGATGACCTGTTGCGAACCGCCATGGCCGATGAAACTCGGCTGTTCTTTCGCGAGTTGGTTCGCGAAGACTTGAGCTTGCTGAACGTCGTCGATTCGCGTTTTACGATGTTGAATGAACGGCTGGCGAAGCACTACGGCATCCCGGGAGTGACGGGACACGCGATGCGACGCGTGGATTTGCCGGAAGATTCGCATCGCGGCGGCGTGTTGACGATGGCGAGCGTCTTGAAGGTGACGGCGAACGGCACGACGACTTCGCCCGTGGTCCGCGGCGCCTTCGTAATGGATCGCATTCTCGGCAAGCCGCCGGCGCCTCCGCCCGAAGGCGTGTCGGCCGTCGAACCGGATATTCGCGGCGCAACGACGATTCGCGAACAGTTGGCGCGTCATCGCGATACGCCGGCCTGTGCGAGTTGCCATCGGGAGATCGATCCACCAGGTTTTGCACTCGAAAGCTTCGACGTGATCGGCGGTTGGCGCGAGCATTACCGCAGCGTGGGACGGGGCGAGGCCGTGACGATCGAGGGCCGGCGGATGCCGTACGCGCGCGGGCCGGCAGTAGAACCGAACGATGTCTTGGCGGACGGACGTACTTTTTCGAACATCGACGAACTGAAGCAGTTGTTGCTGAAGGACGATCGGCAGATCGCTCGCGCGTTCACGACGCGACTGTCGACCTATGCAACGGGCCGGGCGGTCAGTTCGGACGATCGCGCGCAAATTGCCGTGGTCGTCGAGCGAGTTGCGGAGAAGGGTTATGGTCTCAGAAGTTTGATTCACGAATTGATTCAGAGCCCGTTGTTTCGCGAGCGATGAGTCCCAGGGGCGGCGTGCAGGAGAGGTTCATGATGTCCGAGAATCGCAGAGCGTTCTTGCGGGCGGCAGGAGTGTCGCTGGCCTTGCCTTGGCTAGCCGATTGGACGTCGTCGCGGAGAGCGCGCGGCGCGGACGACGGCACGAGCGGCCCTCGGCGGCTGGTGTGCATCTGCACGCCGCTGGGTCTCCACGCGCCCAACTTGATTCCCAAGGACGCGGGCGCCGAATACACATCGACTCCCTATTTGGACTTGCTTGCGGATCATCGTCGCGACCTGACCGTCATCTCGGGACTAGCCCATCCGGGCGTCGAATCGGGGCATGACTCGATTTACAGCTTCTTGACCGGCGCGATGCATCCGGAGCGGCGGGCAGGTTTCCGCAACTCCATTTCGCTCGATCAGTGGGCAGCCGAGCGAATCGGCGTGGAAACAAGATTCCCCAGCCTCGCTCTGTCCGCGGAAGGGTTCAGTTTGTCGTGGACCCGCAGCGGGGCGCTCGTCCCATCGGAGTTTTCGCCCGCACGCGTCTTTGCACGACTGTTCTTGGACGGCAGGCCGGACGAAGTCGCCCTCCAGATTCAGCGGTTGCAGGACGGTCAAAGCATCCTCGATCAAGTCGGCGGGCAGGCGAGATCGGTGCAGAACAAAGCGAGTCGTGAGGACCGAGAAAAGCTGGAGGAGTATTTCAGCAGCGTGCGGGAGCTCGAGCAACGTATGGCGCGCGCGGAAGAATGGTCGCGGCGTCCCAAGCCGAAGGTCGCCGCAAAACCGCCGCAGGACATCGCTAATCCGGCCGACTTGATTGGTCGCACTCGACTGTTGTTCGACCTGACTCACCTGGCGCTCGAAACCGACTCCACGCGACTCGTTACGATCATGCTGTTGGGCACCAGTCTGACGCCGCCGATCCCGGGTGTTTCGGACGGCCATCACAACTTATCCCACCACGGCCAAGACCCTGGCAAATTGGCGCAATTGAAGACGGTCGAAGAGGAGAAACTGAAAGTCTTCCGCGAACTGCTCGACAAGCTGTCGCGTACGCGGGAGGGGGCCGAACGGCTGTTGGATCGCACGGCCGTTTTCTTCGGCAGCAATTTGGGCAATGCAAGCAGCCACTCGTGCCGAAATCTGCCGGTCCTGTTGGCGGGCGGTCGGTTCCGACATGGTTCGCACCTGGCATTCGACGAAAAGTCTCCGCCGCCGTTGTGCAACTTGTACGTGTCGTTGCTCCACCACTTAGGACTCGACGCCGAACACTTCGGCAGCAGCACAGGCGCACTGCCGCAACTTGCGGCGCGGCACTAGCAGCCAAGATAGGTGGGCCCGCGCTCGCAAAGCCTCGCTTGGCCCACCCTACGAGGCTACGAGGCGTTCGTTTTTCCTTGCCGTCTCGCGAGCGGCCGTTTCGACAGCTGTCGAGATGGAGTATTCTGACTCCCGCTCGGGGGGATTTCTGCTCAATCTTCACAGGAGTTAGCGCGATGGCCCGACCTGTTCTGAAACCAATCGTACGCCGAAGCTGGACGCCGTTCGGCTTGGTCGCCGCCCTGCTGGCTGGCGCCGGATGCGGGGCGCCAAACGCCCCTTCGCAAGTTTCAGCGAGCGCAGCCGAAGCGACGGCGGAGACGACGGGGCTGGCGCTGACGCCGGTGGCGAATGTGAACGCCAAGGCGAGTGCGAGCGATTGGTCGCGGTTCCGGGGCCCGACCGGCATGGGGAACGCCGGGAAGCAGGACGTGCCCAGTTCGTGGAGCGTCGACGAGAACATTGCTTGGAAGACGCCGCTGCCGGGACCGGGCGCGTCGAGTCCCATTGTGTTCGGCGACCGCATTTATCTGACATGCTTCACGGGCTACATCCCAGGCCAGAAGGGAGAATTGGAAGACTTGACCCGCCATCTGCTCGCGCTGCGTCGCGACAACGGCGAATTGATTTGGGATCAGTCGGTGAAGGCGAAATTGCCCGAAGAGCCGAAGATTCGCGACCACGGTTATGCGGCCAATACGCCCGCCGCGGATGACGCGGGGATCGTCGTCTTTTTTGGCAAGTCGGGCGTCTTCGCCTTCGACCACGACGGCCGACAGCAGTGGCAAACCGACGTCGGCGACGGCAAGCATCAATGGGGCACCTCCGCCTCGCCCGTATTCTACAAGGACATGGTGTTCATCAATGCCAGCGTCGAGAGCGAATCGTTGATCGCGCTCGATCGTAAAACAGGGAAAGAACGTTGGCGCGCCGAAGGCATCCGCGAAGCCTGGAACACGCCGGTGATTGTGAAGTCGGTCGACGGCAAGGAGGAACTCATCATCACCATGAAGGGGAAAGTGCTCGCCTTCACGCCCGACAAGGGAGAGCCACTGTGGTCGTGCAAAACCGACATCGGCTGGTACATGGTTCCCAGCGTGGTGGCGGAGAAGGGGATCGTCTACAGCCTCGGCGGCCGCTCGGGCATCGCCGCCTTGGCGGTAAAGACAGGCGGCAGCGGCGACGTCACCGCCACTCACCGTCTATGGACCAGCACCAAGGGATCAAACGTCACTTCGCCCGTGTATCACGACGGATACCTGTATTGGATGCACGAGCAGCGCGGCGTGGCCTTTTGTGCAAAAGCCGACACCGGGGAAGTGGTGTATGAGGAACGAGTGCCGCGGGCCGGGCAGGTGTATGCCTCGGCCATCCTGGCGGGCGGCCGCGTCTACTACCTCACGCGCGAGGGCAAGACGATCGTCGTGCCGGCGGCGCCCAAGTATGAGCTGTTGGCGACGAATGACTTGAACGACCGTTCGGAATTCAACGGCAGCCCCGCCGTCGACGGCGACCGTCTGCTGATTCGCTCCGACAAGTTCCTCTACTGCATCGGAAAGTAACGACATGAGTTGGATGTGCATCATTCCGTTTCAGGACGATACGAACCTGGAACAGGATTCGTTCCTGAAGCAGTTTCGTGCGGACTGGCCGAAGTTGCATGTCCAGAGCGGGTTTGAGGTGAACGAAACCGTCGCGTCGCTGGATGTCGACGGCGCGACGGTCATGTTCGCCAAAATGCCCGCGCCGATCCCCGATGCGTCGGTTCCCGCGGAGCGCAAGACGCTGTTGTGGCCCAATGTGAATTCGTCGCTCTCGGGTCACAAGTCGCATTGGATCGTCACGGTCGTGGGTAAGGCCGACGGCAAACCGCTTGACCGCGCCCGATTGCTCACGAAGGCCGTCCATACCTTTCTGTCGACCCACGCCGCGGCGCTCGGCGTATTCTGGGGTGGACACGGTCACCCCGTTTCGTCGGCCACCTTTCGAGAACTGGCGAAGAAGTCGTTCCGCAGCGGCGAAGATCCGTTCGAGATATGGGTCGAGTTTCAAGTGGGGTGGTTGCCGGAAGGGATGGCGGGCGGCAAGTCGGCGGGATACACGCGCGGCCTGTCCGACCTCGACTTGAAGGACCTGGAAACGGTCTGCGCCTACGAACCGCCGTCCGACCTCTTGGATCGCCTGCATGGACTCGCGCAGTACCTGCTCGCGAAGGGCCCCGTCATTCGCGACGGCGACACGATCGGTCACGACGCCAACGAAAAGATTCGCGTCGTTTACTCCCAGTCGCAGTTCGGCAGCGAGAAGCAGGTCATGCGGCTGGACTATCAACCGCCGCTCGGTGCTGCTCCTTCGCCGACGATGACGAGCAGCTCTCCCCTCTTCCCACCGCCAAGCGTCGCAACGTCGCCGTCGGTCGCAACGCGTCCGCCCAATTCCGCGCCTCCCGTCTTGCCGACGTCGCCGCCGGGTGCGGCCCCGCTGAATCCATGGGCCGCGGCGGCGCCGGGCGTCTTTGGGCCCGCGTCGTTTGGACCAAGCGGCCCCACTTCTACCGGGGGTGCGCCGAGCAGCCCGTACTACAACCCTTACAGCACTCCGACGCCGGCTAGCGCCGCATTTGGTCCACCGCCGACGGTCGTGAGCACCTCTCCTTGCGCCATCATCGGCTTCATCGCGGGCATTGTCTCGCCGTTTTTGTTCTGTTGCATGTTGAACATCCCGCTGGCGCTGCTCGCAGTCGTCATGGGGCACATTGGGCTAGTGCAAGTAAAGCGGGGGCAGGGGCGAGTGACGGGGCGTGGACTCGCGATCGCGGCGCTCGTCTTGGGCTACCTGAGTCTTGTGGTCAGCATCGCCTTTTTCGCATTCGTGTTCTTGTCCGACACCTCGAGTTCCTCGAGCTACTCGCCGCCCAAGGCGACGTCGTCATCGACATGGGACGAGGAAGACGAGATTCCGTTGCCAGCCGAGCCGGCGCCCGCACCCGTCGCACCACCCACGGCGCCGACGCCGGAGATTCCACTTCCACCGGAGATCCCAACGAATCCCTTGAATCCCGCGCCGCCTGCGCCGCCCGCGCCAGCCGAGCCGACGATTCCGCCCGCTCCGCGAACTCCGCCTTCCGAACCGGCGACGCCGCCTGCTGCGCCTACGGCGCCGAAGCCCGTCGATGACTCGGCAAAATCCCCGCGCAAGGGTCGTTCCGAACCTCCGCCGCTCGATCCGCAGCGCGTCGTCATGTCGGTCCCGGAGATGGGCTGGCCCGTGCAGTCGCTGGAGTTTTCGCCGGACGGAAAATGGTTAGCCGTCGGCAAGCTCGATGCAACTTGGCAAGTTTACGAAGTCGCGACCGGCAAAAAGTTGGCGGAGCAAACGAAGCTTGATCAATTGGGCCAAGTGACCTCGCTGGCTTGGGCGCCCGACGGCAAGACGTTATATACAGGCGGTTGGAAAGGCGCAATCTTGGCGTGGGATTTTCAGGAGGACGGCTCGGCGACTCGGTCGTCGAAATCGCTGAAGTCGCACGCACGCGAGATCAAAGCGTTAGTCGTCAGTCCCGATGGTCGCTTTGTCATCTCCGCCGACCAAGATGGCGAGATCATTTGGCAGCAACCGGGCCAGCCGACGAAGGTGAAGTCGGTGAACACTGAGGGGCGTGCAATCCTTGCGCTGGCACTTGCTTCGCCGCCCATCACGGCGATCGCAACGAACGGTCGAGAGATCGTGCGGATTGACTTGCGCGAAGCGAAGATCCTCAGCCGCCAGCCCATCGGGCGCAGCGGGATGCAGTCGGCCGCGTTCTCCGCAGATGGTTCGCGCATCCTTTCGGCCTTGGGCAGCGACTTCGGGGCGATCGATGCGGAGTCAGGAGCGGCCATTGGCAAACAAACGTTGCCTGGCGACTTGCTTTGGTTCGTCCGCAGCGGTCGCCGCGACGACCTGGCCGTGACCGGCGGTAGATCGTGCGTGCGAATCTGGAACTCGAAGTCGCTGGAGTTGATCGAAGAAGTCGGGGTCGGCGACAGCGGCTATGTCCAGACCGCTGCGTTGTCGCCCGACGGCAAGCAAGTGGCCGCCATCGTTTCGTCCGCCGGCCAGACGCTGCGAATTTTCCACGTCGGAGCGCCATGAGCCGCGTCGATCGCGTTCCTGCACGAGCTCGTTTTTCCTGATCAACGGATTGTTCCTCCCACTCGTACTCAGTGAAACGGTACTCGTACTCGAATCTGTAATTCGACGCTCGCGTGGCGGCGTACCGTACTTCACATCACAGCCGAACGGCTAAGCCGTGGTCGGCCCCAAGAATTCGTCGAGCGTAAGGAAGCCGTCGCCGTCGGCGTCCATCGTGGCGAAGATCGCATCCACTCGAGCCGCCAACGGGGGCGGGAGCCGAAAGGCCTGGAACTCCGTCAACGACAAGGAGCTGTCGACGTCGGCGTCGAGTTTGGCGAACAGTTCTTCCGCAGTCGGCATGGCGGGCCCGCGATCTCCCTGTCCGCGACCGCCAAACTCGCGACCGCCCATCCCAGGCCCTCCTCGCCCCGGTCCGCCGCCGCGCGGTCCGCGCCCTTCGAATTCCGGCCGCGGCAGTTCGATATCGTTGAGTCGCGCGAGGAGGCCGACGCCGATCTCGTCGATGCTGATCCCGCCGCTTTGGTCGGCATCCAGCTTCGTGACGAACGTATTGATCTCGTCCGTCGTCGCCGTCATTTCGGGGATCGCCGCGATCTCGTCAGCCGTCAAAGCCCCGTCGCCATTGCCGTCCAGATTGGCGAACAACTCCTCGGGCGTCGGCAATTCGGTCGGCAGCCCTTCCGGCTTCACGCACGGCGTTTCGGCGGTCGTCGAGTCATCGCTGGAATCGTCCGCGGTCGTATCGTCGCCCACATCGACCGGGTCGTAGTTCACGACTTGCAGACTGTAGGCGCCCGTGTCGCCGGCGGCGGCGGAGATGACGATGTAGTACGTCGAACCGGAGGCGACGGCGACGTCGACCGACACGTGCGAATGCTTGGCGTCGGCGGTGGTGACGGCCGATCCGACTTCCGTTCCCGCAGCGTCGGCGACGGTCACGGTGATCGCCGCGCCCGACCGCGTGAAAATCGCGACATTGAGTTGCGATTGGTTGGCGGTCATTTGAAACACATCCTGGTCGCCGTCGGCGTTGATCGCGGAGTGAACGCGAGTGGCGCCGTTGGCGAGGTCCAGGGTGGTCGCATCCGCACCGATCACATCCACTTGCTGATCGGTGCTCGTGTCGGTCGACGGCGGTCCGCTGTCTCCTCCGTTGAGACAATTGATGACCATGAGGGCGTCGAGCGGCGAGAACTGAGAGTCGCCGTTGGAATCGAGGAACATGCCGTCGCGCATGCCGTTCAGCGGTCCACCGCCCGGGCCGCGACCGCGTCCTCCCATGCCTGGCGGCGTGAAGTTGCCAGCGAAGTCGCCGCCCAGGCCGTCGTTGAGCGTGTTGACGGCGAGCAGGGCGTCGGTGGGATTTACGACGCCGTCGGCGTTCAGGTCGAGCGCCCATTCGGGATTTTGCCACAGACTGAGTCCGTTCAGGCCAGCCAGCAGGCTACGTCCTTCCAGCGATTCCAAGCGGAGGCTGCGAGGCGACTTACGTTTTTGATTCCGTCGTTTCATGGAGGCGTCCTCAATCAAGATAAGGGGCTGATGCCGCAACGCGCCTCGGCCGCTCAATCAGCCGGAAGGCGTTCCCATCCAGCTGGCGGCAGCGAGCCGCCCGCGAGCGCGGGGTCGGCGGATCGGTCTTCTCCCCTAGGACACGGCGCTGACGCCGTTGTCACGCGGAGGCGATGAAATTCTCTGTTTTGCGTGCGGGGACGGCAGACCGCGGCCTGAGAGCGACCGGCAGTCAGGGGACGGCCAAGAGTTCGTCGTAGAGGCGAGCGTAAGCATGGATCATTCCGTCGAGCGAGAAATGGGCGGCGACTCGCCGTCGATTCGCTTCGCCGCGCTCGCCCTGCGGCGCCCCGGCTCGCTCGAGCACGCGTGCCGCAAATCCCTCTTCATCCCCCAACTCGGCCGACTGTGCCTCCGCCTCGTCGCCCAACAATTCGGTCACTCCCTCCACGCGCGTCGCCACCACTTCAAGGCCGCTCGCCATCGCCTCCAACAGCACGTTGGGCATCCCTTCCCACCGCGACGGCAAGAGCACGAGCGACGCGGCGGCGAGCAACCGCGCTGTATCGGGTTGCCAACCGACCCAATGCACGCGGCGAGCGACGTCGAGCCGCATGGCCTGCTGTTCTAACGACTCGCGCTGCGGTCCTTCACCTACGACCACCCAGTCATGGTCGGGCAGTTGCGACAACAAACGCGGCATCTGCTCCAGCAACCAGTCAAAACCCTTCTGCAGATCGAGGCGTCCAATCGAGAGCAACACTTTGCGGCCTGGTGCGACGCCCAGTGCGGACGTCTCCACAGGTGCGGCCGCTGCGAAGCGCGCCACATCGACGCCGTTCGGGATGACGACGATGCGATTCGAGTCGACGCCGACCGACTGCGCCTGTCGCGCCACGCGCTGGCTCACGCACGCCACCCGATCCGCTCGACGCGTCAAAAACCGTTCCAATCGCGGCCGCCACAAACGCGGGTCGGCGACGCGCCACCCGGTCACCCAGCGTCGCACGCCTGCGCGTCGCACTGCATGTCCGCACACGACGTTGGCATGAAAGAGAAACGATTGGACCAGATCGGGCCGTTCTTCGCGGAACCAAGACTCCAGGGTGCGGAGCGCCGTCCAAAGCTGTCGCCGACGACTTACGCCGACGAAACGCGTTTCGACCCCCGCCTCCGCCAGTCGTCGTACAAGCAGATCGCGAGGCGGAGCAGGCGGCGGGGCGAGCGAAATCACGCTCGTCTGAAAACGATCCGCGGGCAAACGCAGAGCGATTTGCGTCAGACACTGTTCGGCGCCGCCGACGCCCAATTCGGTGGTGACGAGCGCGATGCGTCGGCGGTTGTCGGTCGGCGGAGTTTGCGTCATGATGACGAGCTACAACAGGACCAGCGCTTGCCAAGTAAGCGTCAGCCAGGGAATGGGCCGCACATGGCGGAAATCGACGAGTACGACTACGAACTGCCTCCAGACTTAATCGCACAACAGCCGCTGCCGCACCGGGCCGACGCTCGTTTGATGGTCGTGCGGCGGGCCGAGCAAACAATCGAGCACTTCCACGTGCGCGATTTGCCAGAGTTGCTGGGGCCGCGCGACTGCCTGGCGCTCAATGATACCAAGGTCATCCCCGCGCGGCTGGTCGGTTACCGGGAACTCACGGGCGGCCGCTGGCAGGGCCTGTTTCTAGAAGCCGACGCCCAAGGCGCTTGGCAGGTGCTGGGCAAGACGCGTGGGAAACTCGAACCGGGCGAACGAATCGTGCTGGTCGATCGCGAGGGGCGCGACGCCGCGCGACTCACGGCCCTCGCCCGACTTGATCAAGGCCGTTGGGCCATGCGTCCCGATGGGGATGAAGCGTGGACCGCCGTGCTGGAACGAGCGGGACGCGTGCCCTTGCCGCCCTACATTCGCGACGGGGAAATGACCGACGCCGACCTGCAGTCGTACCAGACGGTGTACGCCCAGAAACCGGGCGCCGTCGCCGCTCCCACCGCCGGCTTGCACTTCACGCCGCTGTTGATGGAGCGACTGGAGGCGCGGGGCGTCGGCCGCACCTACCTTACGCTGCATGTGGGCATCGGCACCTTTCGGCCTGTGTCGGTCGAGCGGTTGGAGGATCACCCAATGCACTCGGAATGGGCCCAGTTGCCAGCGGCGACGGCCGACCGGTTGCGAGCGGCGCGCGCGGCGGGAGGGCGCATCGTTGCGGTCGGCACCACGGCCGTGCGGACGCTGGAGTCGGCCGTACGTCTTCGCGGCGAATTGACCGACTGGGAAGGGACCACCGATCTGTTTATCCGACCGCCCTATCAATTTCAGGCCGTCGACGCGCTCTTGACCAACTTTCACCTTCCCAAGAGCACCCTGTTGGTCCTTGTACGCACCTTCGGCGGCGACGCACTGCTGCGCCGCGCCTACCACGAAGCGGTTGCCGAGCGATACCGCTTCTTTAGCTATGGCGACGCCATGCTGATCATGTAAAGCGGGCGCCGAATGACGAATTTCAACCGCCCGCTCGCACCGCAAATCACCGATCCATTCCTGTCCTGCACCACATGGAACGGAAATCGCTCAAATCGCTTGCGACGGGCGAAGTCTGACTGCCGCGAACGACTTCGTTTGTCGTTGAAAAGAGGGGATTGTCGTGGACCGCTCCGTCGGTCCAACGCCGGGCCGGGGGGAGGCTCCGAAGGAAGCGAAGACGTGCGACCGCGGAGCGGTCCACGACCATGGCGACGATCAATTCCGCTCGGCGCCTACGGGGACCTCCGCCTGCCGACCTTGGCGGGCGCCGCCTTTCGCGCCTGCAAGATCAGACAGGCCTCGCTCGTCGCAACCTCGGCCGACGTCGAGTCGGTCCAAGCGCCGTCGGGCGTCTGGCTCGCGAGCAGATAATCGCGGAGGGCGTCGCGCCAGCGGCTCCATTCGCCAGCGCCGTCATACTGCAACGCCTGTCCGGCGTAGTAGTGACCGTGAATATAGAACTGCGAATGTCGGAGATCGGAACCGGCCTTTGGGAGAAATCCGAGCACGTAATCCGAACCTTTGGCGGCGTCCGGAAGGCTCGTCGGATCGGCCCACTGAGCTGAGACACGCGAGGCGTACAACGCGGCGGCCGAACGCGGAAACGCACTGCTCATCGGCCCCTGATAGCCGAAGCCGCCGTCGGGGTTCTGACAACTTTTGAGGAAGCCGACCCCGGCCGTGAAGGCCGAGTCGGGAACGTCGACGCCGGCGTTCCGTGCGGCGGCGAGCGCTGCGAGTTGGCAAGCGCTGATCGACGTGTCGCCGTCGGCTGGCGCGGGCGTATATCGCCAACCGCCTTGAGGTCCCTGGCTCTTCACGATTAGCGCGACCGCCTTAACCAAGCCGTCTTTCGCCTCCGCGCTGGCAGTGGCCTGACAGTATTCCGCCAGGAACAGCGTCGCAAATCCGTGGTCGTACATCGAGCCGCCTCGCGGATCGACGAAAAACCCGTCGTCCCTCTGGCTGGCCAGCACAAACTTCGCCGCGCGTTCCGCGCGCGGTCGATGCCGTGCGTCGCCCAGCCACGCGAGGCCGGCCAGGCTGGTCGCCCCAACCCTGCCGCGAAACTCCTCGGCGGCAACCGAGCCGTCCTGATTCTGGCGGCTCGCCAGGAAGGCCAGTCCGCGGTCGAGCGCGGCCGCGGCGCCGTCTTGGTCAGCGCCGCGCACCTGGGCGGCGAAGCAAACGACGAGAGCGACCGCGGCGGACAAGCAAGCGGCGAATGTCGACATCGCACCGCACGGCCCGCGGTCGCGGCTTGCGTCCAGGATGGCGATGACTCGCGTTTCCAAAGCGGAGGCCTGGGCCATCGCCGGCGCCCTGTGCGACGCCGGAGGATCGCCTTGCAGGCTGCGGACGGCGTCGACAAGTTGCGCCGCATACGCGTCCGGCCTCGCGCCGGACTTCAAAACGAGGTCGTCGCACGCCTGTTCCTGCAGCAATCGCAGCGAGCGGGCGCCAAACCATACCAGGGGATTGAGCCAGTAAAGGGCGCAAGCCAGATCGGCGATCCAGCGCGTCAGGCAGTCGCGACGAGCGACATGACCGAACTCGTGTCGCAGCGCCGCCGTCAGCCGTTCGTCGCTCCAACGAGCAGCTTGCAAGGGCAGCAAAACCCTCGGCCGACGCACGCCGAAGGCGAGCGGCACCCGGCAGTCGCTCGATTCGCGCAGCTCCGCCCTTACAACGTATTCCGCCGCCAGCCGCCGGCCGATCGCCAGTACTCGCCCGTCGACAACCGCGCGGCTCTTCCCGACCAGACGACGCAATTGCAGTTCGGCGCCCACGCGGCGCACGAGCGCCGTCGCGACGCCTGCCAGCCAGACGGCGACGCCGAAGGCGGACCAGTTCACGCCCTCTCGCGTCGCCGGCTCCGGAACACGGTCACGCACGACGACCGCGGCGTCCGTCGCCGAGCGCGCCGGGGACGTCGCCGCGACAGGCGGAAGCTCGATCACCGTCGGCGCGGGCCGCACGTCGCGTTCGAGCGTCAACGAAAAACGCGGCCGGACGAATTACGTCCAGGGAAGAACTAGCAGCGAGACGAACGCTGCGACCCCGATCGCATGCCGGTTGGCCGCCGAGGTGCGACGGAGCAAAGCGGTCGCCAAGGCTGCGAACGCCATCAACAGCACGCTTTTCAGCCCCAAATCGAACAAGGTCGGCAGATGAAGTTCGAGTTGCGTCGGGCCGGTCATTTGGACCTCGCCTTCTTGATGATGGCTTCAATGCGTTTCAGTTCCTCGGCGGACAACCTTCCGTCGGCCGTGTCGACGAGCGCAGCGACTGCGTCGGCGAGCGACCCGGCGAAGAACGTCTCAACTACGCGTTTGAGCGCCGACTTGCTTTCAACCGCCCGTGAACGCGTCGGCGCGTAAACGAAACGCGGCCCTTCCTCGCGGTGCTTCAAGTGCCCCTTTTCTTCCAGAATGCGAAGCAGCGTGCGCACGGTCGAATAGCTCGGCCGATCAGGCAGCTCCGCGTTCACCTCCGCCGCGGTCGCTTCACCGCGCGCGAAAATGACGTCCATGATCTGCCGTTCACGGCGGCTGAGATTCTGATGGTCGCTAGACATGCGAAATTTTTAGCATGCGACTCGCGCGCGGTCAACGAGAAAGTGCGAAATTTTTAACACATCCGCGACGGCGGCAGACCTTGTCTCCAAGAATGTTGACGACGATCCGAGCGGTCTAAGCGCCGCGATCGCCGATCATCCAGCCATGAAATCGTCGTTGTCCTTCTATGACAACGGGACCTTTGCATGTCGCCCTCGTTGTGGACCGCTCCGTCGGTCCAACGCTGCCTTGCGTGTGCTTGGCTTTCGTCGGAGCTTCCGCGAACAGTCGGAAGCGAACCCAGGGCGGCGACGCCCCCGACTGGGCGTGACGAAGAGTGCGAGCGGGGGGCGAACGTGGAAAATAGACGAGTCGACAAAGCGTCGCTCGACTTCCTGCTTTCTCCTCTCAACTCTCTCCTTGTTACGGCCAAGCCGCAGATATCGGGCTCGCAGGATTTGAGTTACTTGGGAAGTGGTTCGGCGAACTCTTCTTCTTGCACGACGGGAAGCGCGGCGCTGGATTTCGTCGGCCGCCAGACTTTCGGGCGGACGACGTTCTTCGCCAACCCCAACATTTCAAAAAAGCGGACGGCCCACCAAGTCATATCGACTTCCCAAGCACGATGTCCATGCGAGGCCGCACGCGGTTCCGCGTGGTGGTTGTTGTGCCATCCTTCGCCATGCGACAACAGCGCGACCAGCCAATTATTGCGGCTGTCGTCGGTCGTCTTGTAATTGCGATAGCCGAACAGGTGCGTGAGCGAGTTCACGAACCAAGTGACGTGCCACACGAAGATCGTGCGGACGAACACGCCCCATACCAGCATGCTGACGCCGAACTGCAGCGCCGCTTCGGGGGTCCCCCAGAGCCAACGTCCCGCGAGCCATCCGGCGGCGAAATGCAGCAGCGCGTGGACGAAGTACACCGCGGCCCACATCCCGCGCATTTCCAGTCGGCGGTAAAACCGCTCCGACATCAAGTCCTTCGCATAGCGCTCGTAAAACGCCGTCGTTTCAAATTCGATGTTCCGCACCATGAGCCACCCCATATGCCCCCAAAAAAAGGTGACATGGGGACTGTGCGGGTCGGGTTGCTCGTCGGAATGCTGGTGATGCTTGCGGTGCACGGCCACCCAGCGCGCGGGCGAATCCTGCAAGCAGCAAACGCCCAACAGCGCCAGCAAATGCTCGAACCACTTTGGGCAAGTGAATCCGCGATGCGTCAGCAACCGGTGGTAGCCCAACGTCATTCCCAACAGTCCGAACACGAAGTGGCCGGCGATGCCCACGACGACTCCGGTCCAGCTGAAGCAGTACGGCAAGAACGCGAAAAGGGCCAACAAATGCACGCCCAAAATGCCAAAAGCATAAGGCTTTAGCACGCGTAAGGGATTAGTGCGTTCCGGTCGAGGCAACGCGTGTGACTGCAAGGGCTCCGTACTCAAGACCGCATCCTCGTATCAGACCGCCGGGCGCCGAATGGGGAGAACACCAACTCTGGGATTCCTTCGGTTCCCCCTCCTCCGTAACTGGCCGCCTTGACCCGGAGAAGGGCGTATCTTCATCCATCGGCCGCCACGTGTCAAACTCTTCTGGTAATTCGGTCGGAAACGACGCGGCTCGCAGTATCACACGTCCCCTAACGCAGGACGCCGGCCAAACAGAGCCGCGCGAAGTCGTCGAACGCCCCCGATTTGAAGTCGGCCGACGGCGTGAATTCGCGGGCGCGAATCCGTCGCACCACCTCCCAAGCCGCTGCATCGGCCGCCGCCAGCGCCGCCTCGTCCCACGTCGCCTCGTCGAACTTCACCTTCGCGACGTCTTTCGGCAGCACGATGTATCCCAGGGCCGGCGCCGTCGTCACCCCCAGCGACCGCAACAAATGGCGGTACAGCGGCAGTTGCAGATCGATCCACTGGCCGTCTCGTTTGCGATGCGTCGCCTGCGGGCCCGCCCCCTTATCGCTCGTCTTGTAGTCGAACACGCCGTACTTGCCCGACCGGGAGTGAAGGTCGACGCGGTCGATGCGTCCGACCAGCACGAAGGGCTTCCCATCGACGTCGATTTCCACTTGCTGCTGTTGCCGCGCCTCCTCGACGAATGCAATCGCCCACCCCTCCGCCGTGCGTTGCGCTTGCAATTCCGCAAACGCATCCAGACGCATCCGCAACTGTTCGGCTTGCACAAGCACCGCAGGCCGTGGGTTCTTTCCGAACTGCCCATGCAAGCGGCGGTACAAATGCGTCGTCAGGAATTCGCGGATCGGCGTCGCCTCGCGCGCCTCGCGCACCGGCGACTTCCCAAAGGCGCTCAACACGTCATGCGCCAGCGACCCAAAGTGCGCTCCATCCATTTCGCGCAGGTCGTCGGTCATGATTTCACATCGCGCCGCCTTGCGCAACAGGAATCGGTACGGACACGACAGGTAGCTCTTGAAGTCCGAGACGCTCAGCCGCAGCGGTTCTGCGAATACATCCGACGACATTTCTTCCAGAATCTGTTCTGGCGGAACGATTTCAAACGCCAAGCGCGCGCGCGACGACGTTAAGCCGCTCGGCAGCGGTGCACGCGTCGCATCCGCCGCAGGCGCATCGAACAACCGCACCGCGCGCCGCGCAATCGTCTCCGGGTCGGTCGCAAACAACAGACGACTCGGCGGCAAAGGATCGCCGTTTGCGTCGCGCCGCGCCACGATCCACTGCGCGGCGGGGCGCGACGCCAAAAGCAGGCTGGCGGCGTAGGCATCGCGTGCGAAACGCCGCGCGTTGTCGTCGATCTTCAGGTGCGTGCGGACCGAATTGGGTAGGAAGGGGTCGGCATTCACCGACTTTGGGACGAATCCGTCGTTGAAACTCGTGACGATCAGCCCGGGTGCGTCGTCTAGCGGCAATTCGAGCCAACCGACGAGTTCGATCGCTTTCGCGTCGGCCCGCGCTGGAATCGAGTCGCCTCGAACCAACTCGAGCGCCAGTCGAATCGCCGCCGCCGGCCCCGTCGACGGTCGCAACGTCTCTGGAACCGCTTCAAACTCTTCGAATGCCCCGCGCAGCGTCTGACATGCCTGCCAGGTTTCCGCATCTGCCGGATCGCCCAACTGAAACTCGCGATGCTCGTACACCTTGCGGACGACGCCCTGCAGCACGGGGCTCCACGCGTCAAGAGGCCGGGGATCGGCGCCGCCCTGCGCGGTCGCGAGCGGCCCCAACCAACTCCAGACATCGTCGTACAAGCGTTGAAGATCGATGTTGCGTGGAGAATCTCCCAGCCACGTCGGCTTTCCGTCGCGGGTTTCCGGCGACAAGTCGTGCGGCAGATGCTCGGCGTAATACTCGTCGATCACCGGCAGCAAGTCGCCGGGCGTCCCGAGTCGCTCCAGGTACGCCGTGACGTCGGGATGTCGCACCAATTTGGCCCATTCCGGATACGCGCGCCGCTCAAGCCATTCTGCGATCGCCGTTAATAACCGGTACGGGCCTGTATGCGCGACCGACTTTCCCGGCCCCCACCGGGCCGGCAATTGGCACTGTCGCAACTGTCGCTCGACCTGCGGCGCCAATTGTTCGTCGGGAAACCCGATCGTGATCTCGTCGGCCCGATAGCGTCCGTTCCAGGCCGCGATGCGCCGCACCACTTCTTCCGCCTGCGCCTCCGGCCCCTCGACCTGCGTGAGCTGCTCGTCGCGGATCGCCAGCGACAGTGCCGGTCCACTCCAGCATTCCACTTTCAGGCAGCCATGTCCGTCGAATCGCTCGCGCCAGTCGGCGGCGGCCGGCACGAGCGCCGTGACGTACTCGGCCACCTGATCGAGCATGCCGCGTTGCGTGGCGTTGAGGTCGACGACGCCGACCAAGACGAGCGGCCGCGTCGTCGCGTATTCCCGATGCTGAAGCGCATAGAGCCGCGCCGACTGCCGGTCCCACAGTTCCAGTTCATCGAGGAGACGGAGATAGCGTCGCTGCACTTCCGCCAGCGTCTGCCAACGTTCGGCTTCCGCGGGACCGCCGAACTTCGCAACCACCGGCGCGGCTTGTTCGAAGTCGAGCGCATCGGCGGCCAACTCGGTATGTTCCTTGCTCAACAAGCCGCCCCAGTCCAGCCACGCCGGATCGTCGGGCGACTCGGGAGGACGCGGCAGCAGCGGCCGCAGCTTCAGCGCGTCGATTTGCTGCAGCGTCTTGGCCCAAGCCAGTTGTTGGGCGAGCGGCGAAGCGAACGGCTTCTTAGGCGTGTACAGCCGCTCGGGCAATGCACCGATCGTCGTGACTTCCGGCGGCGTAAGCGTCAACTGCCGCCGCGTCGCTTCGTCGACCAAGAGCTCCAACAAGCGCCGGCCGGCTCGTCCGCCCGGCACGACCGCCAGCACTTGGCTGAGATCGAGCGTGTCGGCGGTCGCAAAGCGCTGACACAAGTAGGCCGCCGCCTCGGGGAGGGCGGGTCGAGCCGCATCGAGCCATTCAATTTGAATCGGCATTCGAGGAGCATCCTGGTCTCATAGTTAGGCGACGTAATCCTTGCCGACGCGCGGCAGCGTCGCGGCGAGCGCCTCGACGTACTTCTGCGCCGCGCCCGTGTTGAAAATCACGATGCGTCCGGCCGGATCAAGGCGTCCTTCGCGGACCAAGCGTTTCAGCGCTCCGACGCACGCCGCCGCCTCGGGACAGATAGCGATCCCTTCCAGCGACGCAGCCTCGTACATCCATTCGCGCAGCTTGGCCTCTTCCACCGACAGCGCGCAGCCGCCGCTCGCGCGGACCGCATCCAGGATCATGAAGTCGCCTACCGCCACCGGCACTCGAATGCCGCTGGCCAGCGTCTGCGCCTGAGGGAAAAGTTCCGCAAACCGCCTTCCTTCGGCATATGCTTTCGAGATCGGCGCGCAGCCTTCCGACTGCACGCTAATCATCCGCGGCAACCCCGTCACGGGCCCGTCGACCGGCGGTTCGCCGGCGGCCGGTGCGACGGGGACTTCGGCGTCGGCCAGCCAACCCAGGGCGGCCAGTTCCGAGAAGGCCTTCCACATGCCGATGAGTCCCGTGCCGCCGCCGGTCGGGTACAGAATCGCGTCGGGCAGCTTCCAGTCGAACTGCTCGGCCAATTCCAACCCCATCGTTTTCTTGCCTTCGATGCGGTACGGCTCTTTGAGCGTCGAGAGGTCGAACCAACCGCGAGTTGCTTTGCCTTCGCGGACGATGCGGCCGCAATCGTTAATCAGGCCGGCGACCAGCGTCGTGCGCGCTCCGGCCAAATGACACTCGTACTGATTCACCACCGGCGTGTCTTCGGGCATGAATACATCGCAAGCCATGCCGGCGCGCGCCGCATAGGCGGCCGCCGCGCCCCCTGCGTTTCCCGCCGTCGGCAGCGCGACATGCTGGACGCCCAAATGCTTGGCCATCGTGATCGCCATCGCCATCCCACGACTCTTGAAACTGCCCGTCGGCAATTGCGACTCGTCCTTGATCCACAGTTGCCGCACCCCGCACGCCTCGGCCAGACGCGGGCAGGGGAGCAGCGGCGTGCGGCCTTCGCCGAGCGTCACGAGGGGCGCGTCGAACGGGACCGGCAACAGCTCGCGCAGCCGCCACATGGTCGCCGGCCGGTCGCGCAGGTCTGCCTTAGCGACGGCGCGGCGCACCGCGTCGAGGTCGTACCGCACCCACAAGGGGCGATCGCGGTGCATGGTCTGCAGTTGGTCGGCGGGCAAGCGAGTCCCGTCGATCGCCGCTTCCAAATGGGTGACGAACGATTTCATCGGCGGCGTTTCTTTCATTTGACTTGCAGGCGAAGCTCGATCAGTTTCTCGTCGGCGACTCCCCGTCCGCCGCGACCTTCCTTGTCGATGCGGCGATCGGCCGCCTCTTGAATGCTCTCCACGTCGGATTCCCACCACTTGGTTCGCAATTCGGGTGTCGGCGGATCGAGCGGGCGAATCACGCGGAACCCCACCGACTGCGCCGGCTGGCTGGTAAACCACCAGGGGCTCATCGGGATGTTCGGATCTTCCGCGCGCCAATCGTCGTCGTGCGACGGGCGCCGGGCGGCTGAGCGGCAACGGTCGGGGTCTTCGTCCCAACTGCCACCGCGGACGACGCGGGGATACAGGACTGTCGGCCACTTCACGGCGTCGGCCGCCTTCACCGGCCCCGGCGCAATCCAGCCGTAGCCCGCTTCCGTAAACTCATCCAACACCCACTCGCCGACGTTGCCGTGCATATCGAAAAGGCCCCACGGATTGGGCTTCTTCTGTGCGACGGGATGCGTTTTGTCTTGCGCATTCCCAAAGTACCAAGCGTGCTCGCCTAGTTGCTTCGGATCGTCGCCGAACGAGTAAGCGGTCGTCGTCCCCGCGCGACATGCATACTCCCACTCGGCCTCCGACGGCAGCCGAAACGTTTGTCCAGTCACGCCGCTAAGCCACTTCGTGTACTGCCGCGCGGCGAAGTGACTCATCGTCACCGCCGGCTGCTGCGGCTCCTCGCCGAGCTTGAACGTGAAGCCCGAGTCGTACAGTTTTGAGGGGGCGGTGACGATCCACGGCTGGTCGGAGTCGGCCGCGGGTCGCAGTTTCTGATCGCGAATCTTGTTGAAGACGTCGTTCAGCGACATGTACTGCTTGTACTCGGCCCACGTCACTTCCGTTTCGGCCATCCAGAACGGCGCGATTTCGACTTCCACCTGCGGCCCTTCGTCGGCGCTGCGTTTGGCTTCCGATTCGGGGCTGCCGAGCTTGAACTTGCCGCCCGGGCAGGGCTGCATGCGGAACTTCACGTCGCTGCCGGGCAGCGTCACCGTATAGGGAACCATATAACCGCGGTCGGTCTTGACGAACCGGCCCGATGCCGGCGCCTCCGCCGACCACCCCGGCGCCTCGGCGGCCCGCGTCTCGCCGCGCGTCAGCAGCACGCCGACGGCCAACGCCGCCGTCGCGATCCACCCCGTCCATCGATCGTTCATCTTGCTTGTCACTTTCCAGGAACCTTTGGGATCACGGCTTCGTGATCGTTTCGTCTAGATTCAGCAGCATGTCGCAAACCACCGTCCACGCCGCCAGTTCGCTCGGCCGAAGCTCGCCCACCATCGTCGCTCGCCCCACTCCCAGCAGCTTCTGCGCCGACTCAGGATCGCGACTGAATCCCGCGCGCGCTTGCTCCAAGGCTTCGGCCAGCACGCTCGCTTCCACCGGTCGCGGCGCACGTCCCAAGGCGGCGGCCACGGCGAACTGAATCCGGCGCCCATCGTCGGCCGACGGTCCTGACTCCAGCAACGTTCGCTGCGCGAACATCCGCGCCGCCTCGACGTACGTGGGGTCGTTCAGCAGTACGAGCGCTTGCAGCGGCGTGTTCGTGCGCGCTCGCCGAATGGTGCACGTTTCCCGCGTCGGCGCGTCGAACGTGCTCAGCGACGGCGGCGGACAGGTCCGCTTCCAGAACGTGTACATGCTGCGTCGGTACAACCCGGCCCCCGGATCCGGTTGATACTTGTAACGTCGCTCCACCGTCACGTCTTCCCACAGCCCCTCCGGCTGGTATGGCTTGACGCTCGGCCCCCCCAATCGGTCGACCAGCAAACCGGCGACCGCCAGCGCGTTGTCGCGCACCATTTCGGCCGACAGTCGGTACCGTGGACCGCGGGCGAGCCACTGATTCTTGGGGTCGCGCTGCAAGGACGCGGCATCGACGCGCGCGTCTTGCCGATAAGTCGCCGAACTCACCAAGTGACGCTGCATGGCCAGCGAGTCCCAATCGCTGCGCATGAGTTCGCTGGCGAGCCAGTCGAGCAACTCGGGATGCGTCGGATAAGCGCCCGTGACGCCGAAATCCTCCAGCGTTTCGACGATCCCCATGCCAAAATACAGCTCCCACCAGCGATTCACGGCGACGCGCGACGTCAAGGGATGACGCGGGTCGAACAGCCAGCGGGCCAAGCCGAGTCGATTGGCGGGCGTATCCGCGGGCAAGGGCGGAAGAATCGACGGCACGGCCGCTTCCACCTGCTCGCCCAATGCGTCATACGCCCCGCGTTTGAGCACATGAGTGGCGCGCTTCGTCGGCTGATCTTGCATCACCATCACCGCCGGAATCGATTTCTCCAGCTCCGACTTTTCGGGACCGATTTTCGCCAGCCGCTCGCGCGCCGCCTTAGTCGCCGAGTCGTGATGCGCCAGGTAATAGCGCAACAGCGACTCGCGCTGTGCGTCCGTGCGCTGGTCGCGCGGAGTGGCGAGCACCTGCGCCAACGTTCCTACCGACTCGCCCGCCGCTAGCTTCGTCGCCGACTCGGCAGACAATGCTTCGCCGTACAAACGCACGTCGTCGATTTTGCCTCGAAACGGCACGGACGATTGTCGTCGACCGATGTGGAACGGTTTGTCCGTCTGCAGCGATCCGCGCAATTTGTCGTTCGCGATCTCCAGCTCGGCCGACTTGCCGTCGGTGTAAATCCGCACTCCGGCCGCCTGGCGCGAACCGTCGTACGTCACCAGCACATGATGCCATTCGTTCAAAGGCAACGAGGTGCGCGACACGACTTTGAGGCCGTTGTCGGGCCAGTGATCGATGAGATGACAGGCGACTCGGCCATTCTCTAGGATTAGATCGTAGCCGCGATACGCGGCCGCGTCGTCCATGCGCGACAGAACGGTGCTCGCTTCCGTCGACGTAGGAAAGACCCACGCGGAAATCGAGAAGGGACGATCGGCCTCCAAACGACCCGCGTCCTCGAACTCCAGGTACGCATCGCCCGTGGTGACGAACGCCTCGCCCGACTTGCCCGGCTCCCACTTGGCCGGCCCCACGATTTTGCCCACGCGCGACGGGCTGGCGACATCCGCCGCTCGACGATTTACCTCGGCCCCATCCGCGTCGAACGTCACGTGCAACGACATGCCGGCGACGGCCAAGCGAGAGCGGTCGGCGTCGGTGAGACTCGATTCCCAAGCCGCCGCGTCCCCCGCCGCCGACGTTTCTCGTTCGCGAAGCGTGCGTTCCGCGGCCGCTCGGTCGCGATCGAGCTGTTCGAGGCGTGCGAGTTGGTCGGGCTGCGGGACCTTGAGGCTGGGGTCGGCGAGTCCGCCGCGTGCGTAGCCGACAGGCGTGTGCGGCAACTGATTGAAGAACGCGAAAAACCGATAGTACTCCTTCTGCGAGAAGGGATCGTACTTGTGGTCGTGGCAGCGGGCGCATTGCAGCGAGAGTCCCAAGAGCACGGTCGACGTCGTGTGAACTCGGTCCGCGACGTACTCGACGCGATACTCCTCTTCAATAATGCCGCCCTCGGTGGTCAGAACGTGATTGCGGTGAAACGCGGTGGCGACGCGCTGTGCGAGGGTCGGCTGCGGCAGCAAGTCGCCCGCCATCTGGTCGGAAATGAACTGGTCGAACGGCATCTGCCGCCGGAACGCGTCAATGACCCAGTCGCGCCAGGGCCACATCGACCGCTCTTCGTCGTTGTTGTAGCCATTGGTGTCGGCGAACCGTGCGGCGTCGAGCCAATACATGGCCATGCGTTCGGCGTGCCGCGGGGAGGCGAGCAGGCGATCGGTCAATCGGTCGACGTCGTCCGGCCCCTGGTCCGCCAGGAAATCGTCGCGCAATTCGAGCGACGGCGGGAGACCGGTCAGGTCGAGCGACAATCGGCGGAGCAGCGTTTCACGGCGCGCCGGGGCCGCCGGCTGAAGTCGCTCGCGCTCGAGCGTCTTCAGGACGAAGCGGTCGATCGGGTGAGCGGCGCGACGGGGATCGACGACGTCGGGCAGGGGAGGGCGCACGACGGGCTGGAACGCCCAGTGCTGCGAATAGTTCGCGCCTTGCTCGATCCAGCGTCGCAACGTCCCCTTTTCGGCCTCCGTGAGAGTGCGTTTGGTCGACGGCGGCGGCATGACTCGATCCGGATCGGCGTCGTGTACACGATGCAGAATCAGACTCTCGTCAGGCTTGCCGGGCACGATGGCCGGCGGCGCGTCGCCGCGAGCCGCGAGGGCGGAGGCGCGGTCGTCGAGCCGCAGGCCGGCTTCACGCGTCGTTTCGTCCGGCCCGTGACAGCTCCAGCAGTGCTGAGCCAAGAGGGGCCGGACCTCTTTGGCGAAGTCGACCGGGGCGGCGGCCGCCGACGGCGACGGCGTTTCGCTGGCGCAACACGGCGGTGCAACGAACCAACCGCTCGTCGCAGCGAGCAGGAAAGCGATTGGAACGACGAGCGAGATCGAGGGCGGCGAGGTCGAGGTGCGAATCATGCGGCTTATTGGAATCGGCCGAGTTGGCGGAGGCAAGCCGAGGAGCGGGCCGGCCCCTCGCCCTTGACGCAACCGGCTAGCCATTCCTATATTTGCGACGACTATTTTGCGTAAACGGATTACCTTCTGCCCCTGAGGACGCCAGCCGAGTCGCGGCTGGGGGAATGCAACATGAAGTCGGAACGTCGCCACGAGCTGCAGACCAACGAGTTGGCCGATTGGGTCGGTCATCAGATTGATAAGATCGCCCCCTACTCGAAGGCCATCCTGGGCGGCATCGTGGCGGTCGTGGTCGCGGCCATCGCATTCGCGATCATCTCCTACCAGCAGCAGACGGCCGCCGGTTTGGCTTGGCAGTCGTACTTGGGCGCCTTGATGGAACGCGACGTCGATAGCCAAGTCGCCAACTTGGAAGAAGTGGCGTCGCGCGAAGGCAACACGCCCGCCGGCATTTGGGCTCAGCAAACGCAGGCCGACCTCGACCTGGATCGCGCGTCGCGGATGCTGTTCACGAATCGCGATGAGGCGTTGAAGGTGCTCGATCGCGCACAAAAGAGCTACGAGAACGTGGAACAGGCGGCGGCGAAGAACCCGGCGCTCTTGGAACGAGCGCGCTTTGGGTTGGGGCAGGTGTTCGAATGCCAAGGTTCGCTGGAGAAAGCGAAAGCGAAGTACGAACAAGTATCCAAGGCCGGCACATCGGATGCCTTTACGAAGCAGGCGAAGAAGCGGCTAGAAGCCATTCAGGACCCGAAGGTGGCGGACTTCTACGCTTGGTTTGAGAAGCAGAAGCCGGCTCCCCCGCCGCCGCGCGGCGGTCGCAACCTACCTGGCGGACTCGGCGGACTCGGGGCCCCCGGTGCTGGCGGACTGGGTAGCGGCGGATTGGGCGACCTACCCGATCGCCCGGACATCAAGTTCCCCGACTTCGGCGCCGGCGATGCGAAGCCGGCCGAAGAAAAGCCAACAGAAGAAAAGCCGACAGAAGAGAAGCCGGCCGACGATAAGCCGGCGGAAGCCCCCGCGGAGAAACCGGCGGCTGAAAAGCCGGCGGCTGAAAAGCCGGCGGCTGAAAAGCCGGCGGAAGAGAAACCGGCCGAGGCGCCCGCTGAAAAGCCGGCCGCGGAAAAGCCTGCGGAAGAGAAACCCAATCGCTAACTGCGGGCGCACCGCGTTTCGAGGCTTGGCGCCGAACCGCGATTGCGGACGACGTCTAGCGCTCCCAATCAACCACCCACTCGCCACGCAAGCCCCTCCATGGCGTCGCCTGCCGACGAACTGCCGCTCGATGACGAACAAATCGGCGGCGACGCGCACGATCCGGGCCAAGTGCCATTAAGCGACGAAACGATCGAGGTGGTGGTGGCGGCCGAGGCGGTCGGCAAACGTCTCGACGCCTTCCTCGCGGACCAATTCCCGCACTTCAGTCGCATGCTGCTGCGGCGCGCGATCCATTCGGGCGGCGCGTTCGTCGAGGGGAAGCAGGTTCGCGCGGCCTTTAAGCTACGTTTGGGGCAGTGCATTCGCGTGCGGTTGCCCGAGCCGCCCCAGGATGGGCCGATCCCCGAAGACATCCCGCTGCACATCCTGTACGAAGACGAGCATCTGGCGGCGATCAACAAGCCGGCCGGCATGGTCGTCCATCCGGGGCGCGGCAATTGGAAAGGGACGCTTACTTCGGCGTTGGCTCACCACTTCCAATCGCTGTCCGACGTCGGCGGCCCGGTGCGACCGGGAGTCGTCCATCGGCTGGATCGCGATACCACAGGGGTGATCGTGGTCGCCAAGACGAATCGCGCCCACTTTGCGCTCGCGCAGCAATTCGAGGAGCGGACGACGGAGAAGGAGTATTTGGCGATCGTCGTCGGGACGCCCAATCATGATCGGGACGTGATCGAACTGCCGATCGGCGTCCATCCGTACCAGCGCGAGAAGATGGCCATTCGCGCGAATCATTCCACGAGCAAACCGGCGCGGACGTTTTACGAGGTGCTCGAAAAATTCGCCGGTTTCGCCTTGGTGCTCGCCAAACCCAAGACGGGACGTACGCATCAAATCCGCGTCCACCTGACGCACGTCGGCCATCCGATTTTGTGCGATCGACTGTATGGGGGTCGAGCGACTTTGACGCGCGGCGAGCTGACGCGCGACGCGTCGGACTCGACGCTGCTGCTCGACCGCCAAGCGCTGCATGCATTTCGCCTGCGCATCTCGCACCCGATGACAGGTCAACCGCTTGAGTTCGAGGCGCCTTTGCCGGACGATATGCTGCGAACGCTGGAAGCCCTGCGCACTTTGCGGAGAACCATGACATGATCTCCCGAACCTTGGCCCTGTTCATCATGACGACGACTTGCTTGACGACGGCGATGAAGGAACAACCGGCGGCCGGCCAAGACGCCAAGCCTCGGAAAGTTCGCTGGGCGCTCGCGCTGCACGGCGGGGCGCTGGACGAGGTCCAGAAGATTCCCGCGGAACGCCGCCGCGCCATGGAAGCGTCGCTGGGCGCCGCGCTCCGCCGGGGACAAGAGATCTTGCAGAAGGACGGTACGGCGCTCGACGCGTGCGAACAAGTCGTGCGCATTCTGGAAGACGATCCGCTGTTTAACGCAGGCAAGGGCGCCGTGTACAACGCGGCCGGCGGCCACGAGCTGGATGCGTCGATCATGGACGGCCGCACGAAAGCGTGCGGCGCGGTGGCCGGCGTCGTCACCGTGCGCAATCCCGTATCGCTCGCTCGACTCGTGATGACCAAGACGCGGCACGTCCTGTTGATCGGCGCTGGCGCTGAGCAGTTCGCCAGCGAGATGCAGGTGGAGCGAGTCGCGCCGAGTTGGTTTGATACGGACGAGCAGTACCAGAAGTGGCAATTGCGTAAAGCGGCCGAGGCCCAGAAGGCGGCGACTCCTGTGCCGACCGAGAAGAAGGGAACGGTCGGCTGTGTGGCGCTCGACGTGCACGGCAACTTGGCTGCGGCGACGTCGACCGGAGGTCTGACGAACAAACGGTTCGGCCGCATCGGCGACTCCCCGATCATCGGCGCCGGCACCTACGCCGACAACCGCACGTGCGCCGTGTCGTGCACGGGGACGGGCGAAGAGTTCATCCGTCACGGCGTTTCGCACGACATGCACGCACGACTGCTGTACAAAGGCCAGTCGCTCGCCGACGCCGCCCAAGACATCATGCGCAAAGTACTTCAACCCGAAGACGGCGCCTTAATCGCGCTCGCCGCCGACGGCACGCTAGTCGCCGCTCACAACACCGACGGCCTCTCTCACGCCCTCGCCGACTCCAGCGGCCGCTTTGAAGTGAAGCTCAGCAGTCCGTAGAACAGGCTTCCAGCCTGTTATTCCCCGCCCGCTCAGGACGGGGAACAGCAACGAACAATCGTCACAGGCTGGAAGCCTGTGCTACGGTGCCACCACGACTCGCCTCGCGACCAACGTCTCGACGCTTGCTTGATCATGCGACACGAGCAGCGTCGGCACAGGGTACTCGGACAAGGTGCGGCGCAAGAAGGCGACCACCTGCTGCTTCAGTTGATCGTCGAGCGCACTTAGGGGTTCGTCGAGCAGCAGGAGGCGAGGGCCGCGGAGGATGGCGCGGCCGATGGCGACGCGTTGCCGTTGGCCGCCGCTAAGCGCCGCGGGGTAGCGCGTCTGCAAGTCGCCCAGTTCCAGTACGTCGACCAAGTGCGCATAGTCGAAAGGCGAGCGCCGATTGCGCCGCAGGCCGTAACGCAAGTTCTGTTCGACCGTCAGATGCGGGAACAACAGGTAGTCTTGCGGGACAAGCCCGATCTCGCGGTGCTCGGGCGGAACGAACACCCGCCGCTCGACGTCGCACAGTACGCGGTCGTCCAGCACGATGCGGCCGTGCGTCGGCTGCAGGAGGCCGGCGATCAACTGCAACGTCGTCGTCTTGCCGACGCCGGAAGGCCCCACCAACGCAGTGACGCCGTCCTCCAGTTCGAACTGCAGTCGCAGCTGAAATGCGGCGCCATAGGCAAACTGGCAATCAAACTGCAGGACTGCCACGCCTCACCTCGCTCGCCCGGTTTGCCGCAGACGCCCGCGACGCTCGAGCCATTCCGCAGCCACTAAGGCGGCGAAGGCGAGCACGATCGACACGACGACCAAACGATACGATCCGGCCAACCCGTCGGGGGCGTCGAGCTGCGTGTAGATATACAAGGGCACGGTGCGCGTCTCGCCGGGGATATTTCCGGCGATCATCACCGTCGCGCCGAACTCGCCCATGCAGCGGGCCAGTGCGAGCACCACGCCGCTGAAAATGCCCGGCAACGCTAACGGCAGCGTGACGCTCCAGAACGCATCCCAGGCGGTCGCGCCCAGCGTCCGAGCAGTCTGCGGAAGCCGATCATCGACGGCGGTGAACGCCTGCCGAATCGGCCGCACCAACAGCGGAAAACCGACCACCGCCGCCGCAAGCGCCGCCCCTTTCCAATCAAAAACCAACCGCACGCCCAACGTCTGTTCGAGCAGCCCGCCAAGCGGGCCCCGGCGACCGCAGACGATCAACAACAGGTATCCCGTCACCACCGGCGGCAGCACAAGCGGGAGATTGCAGCCGGTTTCCAGGATCAGCTTGCCAGGAAAATCGCGTTTCGCGAGCAGCCACCCCAGGGCGATCGCCGCCGGGAGGCTCGCTGCCACCGCGACGGAGGCGACGAGCAGGGTGAGCTGCAGCGCTTGCCATTCTGCGCTCGTCATGGGGCACTTGCGCCGGCGGTCGAAACGCGTCGGAAACCGCGCCGCTGGTAGGCTGCCGTCCGTTCGGGCGCCGCGAGAAAGTCAAATAATCGAGCAGCCGCGTCGTCGCGGCGCGACGACTTGATCTGCACCAGCACGTAGACGATCTCGTCATGCAAACTCGGATCAAACGCGTGCACCGTCTCCACCTCCGACTCGCCCAAGACATCGGTGGAATAAACGATCCCCGCCTCCGCCTCGCCGCGCGCCACATAGCGCAACGTGGAGCGAACATCGGCACCGCGAGCGATTCGTCCGTCCGCAACCAACGTCTTGAGCAGCCCCAATTTCGTCAGGACCTGGTCGGCATACATGCCGGCGGGGACCTTCTCCCCCGCCAGCGCGACGCGTTTGACCGTCGGCTTTCGAAGGTCGTCAGGCGCATGAATCCCCGCTGGGTTGCCGCGCGGCACGATCAGCACCAGATCATTCGTCAGCAAGCGGACCGAACGGACTGCGAACCCCGCGTCGGCGACTTTCGACGCCCAGTCCGAGTTGGCGGACAAGAATAAATCGGCGGGACTCCCCTGCAAGATTTGCCCCGCGAGCCCGCTTGAGGCCCCCGAATTCACCTTCACGTCAATCCGCGACTCGCGAGTAAACTCGCCCCCCAACGACTCAAAAGTCGTCGCTGCGCTCGCCGCCACCGACGCCAACAGCGGCGGAGAGGCGGGAAGCGGAGCGTCAGGCGTCGCCGGCGCATCGGCGTCGGCCGGCGTGTGCGCCGCTTCGTTCGAACAACCGCCGCAGCAGCCAATCCCCATCGCCAACGCGAGCGAGATGATGACGCGGAGTCGGTTCGAGCGTTTCATGTCAGCCCCGCGAGTCACCCGCCGAATAAGAATTCCATCGGCCGCTTGGTGCCGAGCGGCCGCGTGCCGACGAACGTCTCGCCCGCGTGCGCCCCGGCCGCTGCGCCGGTCAACAACGCTGCGCCGCGAATCCGTTCAAACACATGCGCCTTCTCGGGCGGAAATTGCGTCTGATAACAGGCGACCGAAGCCAGTTTTGCTTCTAGCGTCGTCGAGATGTCGACGGTGAAGTGGCTCGCGTAACCGCCCAATTGCGCCGGTTCAAAGGCCAGTCGGAAATACAATTGCACGTCGATGGAATGGACGGGCAGGCCGTCGAAGTATTCGTCCCACTTGGAAAGTCGCGAATAGAACACGGCGGCGTCGGTGATTTGCATCGCCTGCCAGTGGTCGGGCGACGCCATCGGCGTTTTGTCGCCAAAGCCGATGACGACGCGCGGTCGATACTTGCGAAACTCCTTCGCCAACATCACGCGCGCTTCGAACGTGTCAAACAGCCGTCGATTCGGCAACGTCAGCGTGACTCGACGATGCACCCCCAGCACGCGCGCCGCCTCGGCGGCTTCCGCCAGCCGCACTTCGGGCCCCGGACTGCGCGGCGTCGGTTCGCCGTCGGTGAGGTCGATGATCCCCACGCGAAAGCCTTGCTGTGCGAGCAGCGCGAGCGTCCCGCCGCAAGCGATTTCGACATCATCGGGATGAGCGCCGACGGCGATCACATCCAGTCGTTCGGAATCGTCCGGTAGAACCACAGATCACCTCCTCAAGCCGCGAATCAGGAACGACGGATTGAGCGACTCGAAGCGCAGCGTCTCAAACTGATGCGTGCCGCGCGATAGCTGGACCAACCACACATCGGCGTCGCGCGCCTTGTCGGCTTTCGCGTCGAGTACGCGACGGACTTCCACCACGTTGTCGATGCTGCCGACATGCACCACGATCCGACCGCCCGGTCGCAAGCGATCAAATGCTAACTCCACAATTGTGCGAACCTGCCGCCCCGACCCGCCCACGAACACCGCGTCCGGATCAGGCAGTCCCTGCCACGCCTCGGGAGCTTTCCCCAGCACGGGAATCAAAGACCGTACGCCGAAGCGTTCGGCATTCGTCGAGATCAACTGATAGTCTTCTGGATCCATTTCGATCGCATACACGCTGCCGCCGTTGGCGATTTGCGCTGCTTCGATTGCGACCGACCCGCTCCCGGCCCCCACGTCCCACACGACGCTTGTCGGTCCCAGGTCCATCTCCGCCAAGGCGATGCTGCGGACTTCGGCCGGCGTCAGCAATCCGCGTTTCGGCTGCGACTGCAAAAACAATTCGTCGGGATTGCCGAACAGGCGGCGGCCGATCATCTGCACCGGCCGGTCCGGCAAGTTCGGCTTGCGCACCAAGATCATCACGTTCAGCGACCCAAACTCGATGGTCGCAATCTCCGACAATTCCCCTTGCGTCACGCACTCGTCGGGCGACCCCAGATTCTCGCACACATACGCGGTGAAGTAGTCGATTTTGCGTTCCAACAACGCCTGGGCCACCGCCTGCGGCGGCGACTTGTCCGACGTAAATAGACCGACCTTTTGCGACGTCCGCACCCGCTCGACCACATGCTCTAAACTCTGCGTCCCCAAGTCGGTGAGGTACGCTTCGTCCCAACTTTCCTTCACGCGTGCAAAGGCCAACTGCATGCTGCTCACATGCGGCAGCACCTCGAATCGCTCCTTGCCTAAGCGATCGCACAGAAACCGCGCCGTGCCGTAAAAAAGCGGATCGCCCGTCGCCAGCACCACCGCCCGCAGATGCGGCGACTCGGCCAACCGCCGCACAACCCCTTCCAGGTCGGCGCCGATCTCCATCCGCTGCGTGGTGGGACGCGTCGGCACGAGCGTCAACGACCGCTCGGCGCCGATCAGCAAGTCTGCGCCGTTGATCAAGGTCCGCGCCGCCGTCGTCAGACCGTCGATCCCATCATCGCCAATGCCGATGACGTGAATTTTCTCGGCCGCCGTCACGATCACCTCCGGGGAAGATGCCATAAAAAAAGCCACCGCGACTCAACGTCGCCGTGGCGTGTTTGTACCATTTTCAATCGATCGAAGGGATAGCGAGCCGCAAGCATCCCGTACGCAGCCGCCGCCATCGCAGCGAACTGCGCATTCGCGGAGGAAACGTTCGCTGCGGCGGAGCACCGCGTGCAGCGAGTTCGCCTAAACGGAGAAGGAGCTGCCGCAGCCGCAGGTCTTCACCGCGTTCGGATTGTCGAACTTGAAGCCCCGCTGTTCGATCGATTCGTGATAGTCGACCGTCATTCCTTCCAAGTACAGGGCGCTTTTCTTGTCGACGACCACATCGACGCCGTAGAACTGCAGCTTCTCGTCCAACTTTTCGTCGAACTGCGTGTCGAACCGCAGCGAATAGCTGAAGCCGTGGCATTGCCCGCCGGCGACCGCAATCCGCAAAAATGCCGTGGGGTCGGGAGCGTGAGCAGCCTTGGCCTTGGCGACTTCCTGAGCAGCCTTTTCCGTCAACGTAATGGACATGTCGAAACCTCTCGGTTGGCAGGAATTCGATTTTTCGCAAACTTGTCTGTCTAAAATATAGCAACTCCCCCAAAACCGGCAAGCCGTATCGACGGCGACCCGCACGACATAGCCTTCCCACCCGTCTTCTCGTACCATACGCCCCATGATCGTCACCATCGATGGACCGGCCGGCGCCGGCAAAAGCACCGTCGCTCGCACCGTCGCCCAGCGTCTAGGATTCGACTTCCTTGATACGGGCGCCATGTATCGCTGCGTCACTCTCGCCGCGCTCCGTCGCCAGCACGACTGGCGCCAACCCGACCAGTTGGCCGAACTCGCCCGCCATGTCCGCATCCGCCTTGACCAGGGCCGCGTCTGGCTCGACAACGACGATGTCTCGGCCGAGATTCGCACCGTCGCCGTCACCAACCTGATCCACTACGCGGCAAACAATCCGGCGGTCCGCGAACGGATGGTGGAACTGCAACGGGAAGCGGGGCAGGGAAGGAACTTGGTGACCGAAGGACGCGATCAAGGCACCATCGCTTTCCCCAAGGCGGAATGCAAAATCTTTCTCACGGCTTCGCCCGAAGAAAGGGCCCGACGGCGGCACGCCGAACTGGTCGCCCGCGGCGAATCGGCGACCTACGAATCGATCCTCGCCGATCAGCAACTGCGCGACGAGCGCGACGCCAATCGATCCGTCGGCCCGCTGCGTCCGGCCCCCGACGCCGTCACCGTCGTCACCGACGGAAAGACGCGCGAACAGGTCATTGACGAATTGGTTCAGTTGGTTCACACCGTGCAGCATCGCCAAGAATCAGCTCGCCCTTCGATGGAGGCCTCCTGATGAGGCCGCGACGGCGCCGAGATTCGACGTATCCGCCGCGAATCGGCAGGGCGTGGGTCGTCGCCGGCATCCTCCTCGCGCTCGCCGACATGGCCGCCGCTCAGACTTCGTCCCCGTCCCCGGCCTCCCCCTCGCCGCTCGCGGCGCGGCAACGTGCACTGGAGCGGCGCGTCGAGGACCTGGAAGGGCGGTTCCGCGAGTTGGCGAACGAGTTAGCGGAAAGCGAACCGGAGCAATCGGAACGCGTCGTCGCCGCCCTCGCTCGACTGGGCGACCTGCAACTGCACCAACGGATTCGCGACGCGGCGGCGCAAATCGAGCAAGGTGCGCACGAGCCGGCGGCCGCGGTGCAACGCTCCCTCCTCGAAGACCTTCAGAAACTGCAGCGATTCCTACGAACGGGTCGGGACGATGAACCGGCAGGCGACGGAGTCGTCGAAGAGCTGGCCGACGCCTTGCAGGCGGCCCTGTCCGCTCAGCGTCAACTGCGGGTCGACGCGGCGGCCGTCGTCGCACGCCGCGCCGCCGACGGCGCCTGGCGACGGCCGGAGCGACTCGCGCTCGCCAACCTGGCCAAGTCGCAGCGCGATATCTCACAGTCGCTCGCTTCGTTCCCTGATCGCCTGCCCGATTCCAGCGTCTGGCAAATCGTCGCGGCGCAGCTGCGCCGGACGCTCGAGGATCAAGCCGACGTTGCTCGATCCCTCAGCGAACTACAAATCGACTCGACGCTTGATCCCCGGCTGCAGGACCTTGCATCGTCGCTCGAAGAACTGGCCAAACTGCTGCGTCCCCAAGCCAATCGCCGCGGCGAGCAGCCTAGCGAAGCGACCGACTCCCAAGACGCGGAGGCCGGCGGTGAACAAGAACTGCCGCTCTCCGTCGCACTCCGCGCGTTGCAAGGCGAACAACGTCGAGTGCTCGAGCGGACTCGGCAACTGGACCAACTGCAGCGCGACTCGCCCGACCGCGAAGCCCTTTCCGCGGCTCTCGACCGTCTGCTGCAGCGTCAACAACAGCTGGCTCAGCAACTGCGCGAACTGCTCGCACAGCAAGCGCCCGCGCCGTAAATCGTCTTACTCCAGCGACTGCAAGACTTCTGCGGCCGCACGTTCCCCCTGATCGAACGCCTCTTCGAACAGGGCCACGCCGCTCAGTTCCGTGTGGGCGAAATGGATGCCGCGCCACGGTTGGGCGGCATGAGTTCGCGCGGCGCTCGTCCGGAATCCGGGACGAGGTCGCACCATGGCATGCCCCCACCGCACCAGATCGATGCGGGAGATCAAGTCGCCGATCTCGGGATGCATCGACTGCAAGTCGGCCGCGACCAGCCGCGCTGCGTCGTCGCGCGACAAGTCGAACAGCCGTTGCCGAGCAGCTTTGACGTCGTCATCGCAAAAGGCGTGGTACCAAGTGAACACGGTGGGACCGTGGTCGACGCCCAATTGGTGAGTGGCGACGACGTAACCGAGCGACCGACTGTCGACGCTCATATTGTCCCAGGCCAGCGGGAACCCGCGTCCTCGCGGTCGGTCGCGCAGGAAGACGTTGGCGACAAGCCACGAACCATACTCGAAGTGTCGCGCCAACTCCGTCCTCGCGCCGTCGATGCTTTGAATCATGCGCGACGCGATGAACTGCGGAACGGCGCACACGACGCGCCGAGCACGGTACGCCTGTACCTCGCGTCCCGCGACGCCGCCTGCCACGACTTCGATTCGCCCGTTGGGATCGGTCGACGGCCGAATCGACCAGACGGGGGTTTCCGTGTGAACTCGGTCTCCCAGCAGACTCGACATGTGCTTCACGAGCCAGCCGTTGCCTTCGGGCCAAGTGAGCAGCGGCTGCGAGCGGCTCTCGTGCTCGGGCATGCGCGCACAAAAATAGAACAACCCCGCCCAAGCGCTCACTTGCTCGACCGTCATGCCGTAATCGTCGCGACACGCATAGTCGATCAACCACCGCAGGCGGGACGAATTCCAGCCGCGGTCGGCCAGCCACTGCCCCATGGTGATTTGGTCGAGCGCTCGAATCTCCGGCGCGTCGCTCGCCTCGCGCGTCGGCAACGCGAAAGCGCGGCGTCCTTTGGCGTCGCGCCACTTCGTCCAGCGTTCGATCTCGGCCTGCCACGCCCGCCACTGTCGCAGTTCGTCCTCCGGCGCATCGTGCCACACATCGAGATCTTCGTACCAGACTCCGCCGGCCAGCAGGCGTTCTTGCGGATCGCGGCACAACATTTCCTCGCGCGCCGCGACCTCGCCGCCGTCGCTCGGTTCCAGCACATCGCATTCGCGCAGCAAATCCACCAGCAACCGATTGTCGGCCTGCGGGAGCGGCAGGTAGTGAGCTCCCCAAGGAAAGCGAAAGCCGTCGCGTTGGCCGGCCCGCGCCGTCCCGCCGACGACGTCCCCCAATTCCAACACCACGAAATCGCGACGGCCGGCCCGCTCAAGACGCCGAGCAGCCGCGAGGCCGGCGACTCCGGCGCCGACGATGACGACGTCGAGTTCGCGCCAATCCGGTGCGCCGGCGGCGGGCGGCTGTCCGTCGCGCAGGCGATGTCCGATCGCGGCCCCTTCCCCGATCCACTCGCCCGGCGGCGGCGTCCAGTCGCGAGCCCCGCAACCCGGCAGTCCGGCGGAGGCGGCGCCCAACAGCATGGCGCGCAGCCAGTCGCGACGATCGAGCGGCTCCGAGCCGCAACGCGAGTCGCCTAGTTCCACGGTCGCGACTCCCGCTCGTAATAGCGCACCAGCGATTGGTTATCGAGCCGATTGACGTCGACCGGGACCGGTCCGATGTCGGGCGGCATCAGAAACAATTCGCTCATGACGCGATCATCCAGGAACTTCAGTTGAGAGGCGATCGAGGAATCCAAACGCGGCGGAACCGGCGGAGCGGAGAGAGTCGCCAAGGCATAGCCCCAGACGCCGAACGACGGCACCGTCGCCTGATACGGCGCAACCTGTAAGCCGGCCGACTCCATCGTGCGAATGATGCACCAATAGGACGAGCGCGCAATCAGCGGCGACGTGCATTGGATGGCGACGACGGCGTCGGGCGCTAGGCGCGTCTTGAGTCGCCGGAAGAAAGCGGTGGTGTACAGTTTTCCCAGCGAATAGGTGTTCGGATCGGGAAAGTCGATGATGACGGCGTCGTATTGCGCCGTCGCATTTGGTGCGCCGATCCAGACGTATGCATCGTCGTTCACGACTTCCACGCGCGGATCGTCCAGCGACGCTTGATTCAAGTCGCGCAAGGGACCAAACTCGCGCGCCATGCGCGTCATCTCGGGATCAATATCCACCAACGTCACCGCCTCGACCGACTCGTAACGCAAGATCTCCCGCACGGCCAATCCGTCGCCGCCTCCCAACACCAAGACTCGCCGCGGCCGCGGCGTGCTGGCGAGCGCCGGATGCACCAGGGCCTCGTGATATCGATACTCGTCCGCCGAATGGAACTGCAAGTTGCCGTTCAGGAACAGTTGAAACCCGACGCTGCTGCGCGTGACGACGATGCGCTGATAGTGCGTGGTCGCCGAGTAGACGATGGGATGGCTGAAAAGACTCTCCTCGGACAGACGCGTCAAGAGATCCGCGTTCCACCAAGCAACGAGCAGAATGACGATCGTCGCGACGCCGCGCACGCGCAGCCCCGTCAGCGGCGGTCGGAGCACCGGCGCCAAGAGCCACGTTCCCCACAGTCCCACCAGCGCATTGAGCAGTCCGAAGGTCAGCGACGTACGCACCAACCCCAACCGTGGAACGAACAACAACGGAAACAGGACCGAGGCCACCAGCGCGCCGATGTAGTCGAATGCCAGGACGCGCGACACGAGGTCTTTGAAGTCGACGTGCGACTGCAAAATGCGCATCAACAGGGGCAATTCGAGCCCCACCAGAATGCCGATCAACAGGACGATTCCGAACAACAGCAGCTGAAACGACTGCACATGCCCGAAACCCCAGAACAGGATCGGCGCTGAGAGCCCGCCCAAGAGGGCCACCCCCAGTTCCACCTCGAGAAAGCACCGAGCCAACTGGTCGACGATGAATCGCGACAACCAAGCGCCGATCCCGAGCGCACTCAAGTACACGCCGATGACCAGCGAAAACTGGGTGACCGAATCGCCCAAGACGTAGCTCGCCAGCGTCCCGGCGAGCAGTTCGTACACGAGTCCGCAGGTGGCGACGACGAGCACGTTGACGTACAGCAAGAACAACGGCGCTCGGTTCATCGGCCCTGGGTCGTACATGCGTCTACCCGACGATCGCCGCGGCGATGATCAAGGCGATGCCGACGAACATGGCGCCGATGATGATGCCGACCGCCACATTCTGATCCTCTTCGATCTCCTTCCGCAGCGAAAACGGAAGGCAATGGCTGAGCACCCACACGGAGCCGCCGAAGATCGCGATGCCCATCAACGAAAAGACGGCCGCCGCGATCAAGTGCCGCAGGAGAAGTCCGAGCCCTATCGCGTCGCCATCCGCCTGCGCTAGCAGCAGCCCAGCCCCCAGCATCCAATCTGCACACAGTTCAATCATTTGCCCCACCCCCATCCCGAGGAACCGCCGAAACCACCGCTGCCGTGCCCGCCGCTCGTGCCGCCGCCGTAGTACCCCGAGCCGCCGCCGTCATCGAGGTCGATGCGCGGCGCTCGCACGCCGGCGAACGACACAAGCACGAAGCCCAAGAGGACGGCGAATCCCCAGGCCAGGTATGATCTAAGCAACATCTCGCTTCCCTCCCCAGCCACATTATCCCGTGGGATACTCGATGTAACTGTCTTCCCACCGCTTCTGCTCGACGCCGCGACCGTACATGAAAGCGACGCCAGGCACGAGCGCCAGAGCGGCGATCAGCCACCCGAGCCACGCGTGGTCGACCGACCCGCTCGGCCGAATCAGACTCATCAAACCATCGAGCCCCAGCAGAAGCAGTACGAACACCACAAACAACGCGTACACGCGCCGATCGACGGGGTGCGGCTGGTTCGGCGCCACGCCCCACGCCATCGGCAGCGACGGGACGTTGAACGCTTGAGAGATTTCGCCGCGCGGGATGTACTCGCCGAACGAATAATTGATCTCCTGCGCTTGCCCCGCGCCTCCCCCGTGACTCGACAAAGATAACTCGGCCGACAACATGAAAGGCGGAGCAATATAGTCGCTCACCATCGCCATCTCGCCCGCCGACACCTTCCAGAAGAACTCCCCTAACACGTATTCCACGCGCGCCGGACACCGCTGATAGAGCTTGAACGAGCGACCGTCGTACTTGGCGGACGACCCAAAGGTCTGCACCTCGCCGGGCGAGACGGGGCGCACAAAGTTCCAGTGCCCATTGCTATCGACCAGCCACCGAAATCCGTCGCGCTCGTGAAACAAGAGATATTCCGTCCAATAGTACTTCACCCGCTCGATCATCACCGAGCGTTGCAAGAAGCCAATCACCGTGTACGATTCGCCGCGCAACGTCCCCGTGCCGCCGATCGGCAGGAAGGGGTGAATCTTGGACTTGCTGAGCGTCTTCATGTACCGCAGTTCGCCCTGGTTCGCATCCAGCTCGGCGCGACAGTACGGACAAACCACGCGTTCGGTGCGATCCGGCGCTCGCAGTTCGAGCGATCCGCCGCAATGCGGGCAAGCGACCACGAGCGCTGCGATCGTCTTCACCTGCTTCTCGACGTCGACCACCTTCGGCGAAATACCGATCTGCTCGAGCGTCACCGATTGGCCCAAAAACAACTTCGGCGGCGACTCGCCGTAATCCAGCGTTGCAAATCGGCCGTCCGGCCCCGACAAATCGGCATAGCGATGCGCCGCCGCAAAGTCGGGTCGAAACGGCAATTCTCCCTCAGCCCCGATCAACTGCGCGACGCCCGCTTCATTGACCGTGAAAGGCGGCGGCGCGCCGATTTGCAGATTCTGTCCTGCCGTCAACGATTCAAACGCGGGCAACACCGAGGCATCTTTGGGGCGACGACGCACCGTCAAGAAGAACCGCCCCTGCGCCTCGGCCAACCAGCCCCAGGCGCCGTTCGCGAACGCGATGTACCATTCGTCCCACACGGCCCCCGAGGCATGACGATACTGTGTGCGTCCGACTAGCTCGAACGACTTCCCGTCATAGACGCCGCGGACGCCCAAATCGAGCGGCGTGAGGGTGTCGACCAGCGCCGCGACCTTGCCGAGGTCTTCCAGCTTCTGGTCGCCCCGCGCCACCACCGACTCGCAGTGCGTACAGATCGTCACCAACGACGAGCTCGCTTTGAACTCGACCGGTGCTCCGCATGCGGGGCAGGGCGCCTCAGTTCGCTTCATTCCGTGGTTTCCTTCGTCGGCCGAAACACTACCAAACCCCTCTCCAGGAGGCAACCGCCGTAGGACAGGCTTCCAGCCTGTCAGCCAACCCTCGCCGAAAAATGGAACGCGTCAAAGTTGGTGGAGAGGGCCGGGGCGAGGGAGGGCGGAGGGAGGGGGAGGGAGGGAGGGAGGGCGGGAGGGAAGAGGGAGGAGAAAGGGGGAGGGAGGAGACAGGCTGGAAGCCTGTCCTACGGGGTTGTTTTCCTCGCTGGGGAACATGACAATTTTGGCGTGGTTGGGACGATGGAGATGCATCGAGTGATGCGGTATTCGTACCTTGTGCGCTTCTCTTGGGCGGCGATCGCGATGACGATGGCCGTGCTGGGGCTTGCGCGCGACGGGCACGCGCAAGCCAACCAGGCGGCGACGGTGCTGCCAGAGAAGTTGGACGAAATCCAACGCCGACTCGTCGCACGCGATGTGGGACCGGAGACGCAAGCCGCCCAAGCCGCAGTGCTCGAATCACTCGAACGCTGGATCGCCGAGCAACAGCGACAAGAGGCGGCGGAGAAGGACGCCGGCGGCGGTGCAGCGGGCGCGGGTCGCAAGAAAGGGTCGCCGCAAAACCAGCCGGAAACGGAGTCGCCGCAGGCGGAAACCGCGGAGTCGCCGGACGCCGCGCGCTCGCAGGCCGGGGGCAAGTCGGACCAGGGCGGCTGGGGACGCCTGACGGGCGCCGAACGCGACGCCTGGCGCCGCTCGCTCGGTCAACGCGCATTCCCCGCGCGCTATCGCCAACAGCTCGACGCCTACTTTCGTCGCCTTCCTCCCAGTACGGCCGCCCCGTCGCCACCATGAGCGGCCGACTGGCGTCGACTCGGTCACTGGCGCTGCCTCCGTTGCTGGCGCTGCCTCTGTTGTTCGCGTTGCCTGGGTTGCTCACCTCGCCTCGCACGGCGCAAGCCCAATACCAAGCGTCGCTGGTCGAGGGCACGACGCTCGCAGCCCGCTCCATCCGCGTCAACTCGCTGGGGAAGGTTGAATTGGCGGCTGACCCGCCGCGCACACTGCAGTTCGACGATCTGCTGACGATTGAGTTCCCTGCCCAACCTCCCTCGACTCCCGCCGAAGCCGCCGCCTGGACCTTGACGACGCGGGACGGCGGTCGGCTGCGCGTCGCCCAGCTGACGCTTCAAGAAGAACAGTTCACGCTCCAGGCTGCCTGGTTGACGTCGCCGTGGACCGTTTCGATCGACGACGTCGCGCGCGGCGTGCGCTCCGCTTCCCAAGTCGCCCTGGCCGACGACGATATCCGTTGGCGGCCCGTTCCGGCGCATGACAAGCTGCTGTTGTTGGAAGGCAAGCGAATCGACGCGGTCGCCGGTTTCCTACTCGCCATGGACGACGAGCGACTGGAATTCGACGTCGATGGCGCGACGCGTCGCATTCCGCTCGCTTCGACGCTGGCCTTTGTGTTGGCCTCCCCCGAACCGCCCGTCTCCCTCCCTCAGCCCGCCCGCGACGCGCGTCCGCCCGCCTCGAAACCAACGCCTCCGCGGCCGGTGCGTCTGGAATTGCACGATGGTTCGCTCCTTCACGGCCACTCGTTCACTTGCCAGGAAGAAACGGTCGAGTTGGCGGGCGTCGGGGAGAAGCGGTTGGCGATTCGTCGCAGCGCGGTGCGGAGCGTCGAGTGCCAATCGCAGCGAGTCGTCTGGCTGGCCGACTTGCAACCGACCGACGTCGTCCAATCGTCGCAAGTCGCCATTCCCCGCGACTGGCAGCGCAATCGCTCGGTGTTCGGCGGTCCGCTCGTGATCGGCGAACGGACCTATCGACGCGGAATCGGTCTGCAGGCCGCGACGAGACTACGCTTCGACGTTCCGAAGCACGCCCAAACCTTCGTGCTCGACGTCGGGCTCGACGCGGCCGCAGGCGGTCGCGGGGACTGCGAGTTGGTCGTGGCCGGGGACGGCGGCGCACCGTTGGTGCGGCGTCGGCTGCGCGGCGGGGAACCGGCGCAACGGATCTCGGTTCTCGTCGCCGGGGTGCGGCAGTTGCAAGTCGCCGTCGAACCGGGGGCGCACTTCGACTTGGCCGACCAAGCCGTGCTGGGGGACGCACGCTTTCTGCGGCCCGCCGTCGACGACGCCTCCCCTGCGTCAAGCCGCTGAATTGCGTATGATGGGCGGCTTGTTTCGAGCACGCATCGGTCGGAGTTGATTGCCGCATGGCTGCAGATTGGCGGGCGCTTTATCGCTTTGAGTCCCATTTCTTGGCGACGGACCGGGGACGGCTGCATTACGTCGACGAAGGGCGCGGCGCGCCGCTGCTCATGGTCCATGGCAATCCAACGTGGTCGTTCTATTACCGCAACTTGATCAACGAATTCCGCGGCTCGCACCGTGCGGTCGCCGTCGATCATCTGGGGTGCGGCCTGAGCGACAAACCGCAAGACGCACCGTACACGCTCGCCATGCACACCGAGAACCTGTGCCGGCTCATCGAGCAGTTGGACCTGCGCAACATCACGTTGGCGGTACACGATTGGGGCGGCGCCATCGGGCTTGGAGCGGCCGTGAAGCTGCGTGAACGTTTCTCGCGTTTGGTCATTTTCAATACGGGCGCATTTCCGCCGCCGTACGTACCGCATCGCATTCGAGTTTGTCGCACGCCGATCGTCGGTCGCATCGCCTTGCGCGGACTCAACCTGTTCGCGCGCGCCGCGATCACGATGGCGACCGAGAATCCGGGCGGTCTGCCGCCGGAAGTCGCCGCCGGGCTGCTCGCCCCTTACGATTCGTGGGCCGATCGCGTCGCCATTTGGGGATTTGTGCGGGACATTCCGCTCACACAGCGTCACCCGACCATGAAGGTGCTCGCAGATTTGGAAGCGGCGTTACCAAATCTAACGGCGTTGCCGATTCAGATTCACTGGGGTCTGCGAGACTGGTGTTTCACCACGGAGTGCTTGCGACGATTCGAGAGGGTGTTTCCACGGGCCGACGTGCATCGTCACGCGGACGCTGGGCACTACGTCGTCGAGGACGCGATTGACGACATCTTGCCCGCGATGCGTGAATTCTTAGAACGCCCCTTACCACCGGCATAATCGGCACTCCGATCGTGCGTCTGGGGGAATCCGTAGGGTGATTCGTCCGTCGATTATTGCCGGACCGGGGCGCGAGCCGAAAACTAGCATCTGAAACCACGGATGCGTAACAGGGCAGGGACGAGCCCACGGTCAGCCGACGCCCGTCCCACGCCGCCGGCGCATACGTCCCCCCTCACCTCCGATGGCAAGAACCACGCCGCTCCGACGCGACCTCTTCGCGCTCGTCCTCTTGGCCGTCGTGGGCCTCCTGACGGTCTCGCTGGCCACCTACCATTCCAGCGACCCTGTCGCCTCCACTCTCGGACCGTTGGCCAAGTACTACCACCCGGACGTCATTGAGTTCCCCGAGCGGACTCAGTTCGGCAATGCCTGTGGACGGTGGGGAGCGTTGGTCGCCGATCTGTTGCTTACCGCCTTCGGCGTCGGCGCTTATTATCTCGTCGCGTCGCTCGCCTTGTTCGACTACGCCTTATTGCGTCGCGACCCGCCCGACATGCTGCCGCTGCGCATCACCGGCTGGACTGGCTCCCTCATTGGACTCACGGCCCTCGCCGCGATCGGCCTTCCCGAATGGTCTCCCGGCCCCATGGCCGGTTCAGGCGGCTACCTAGGTGCGCTCGGCGCCGGCTTGCTGCAGCATCACTTCGCCCTGCTGGGCAGCGTGATTTTGTCGAGCAGCTTTGTGCTGGGCGGTTTGCTCATGTGCTCCGACCATCTCGTGCCCATGGTGCTGAAGTTCGTCTTCGGCGGCTTCCTCATCAGCTTGCTTCGCCGTTCGCAACCGGCCGAGCCGCAAATTGATCCGGCGCAACGCACCGTCAACAAGGCTCGCCCGGTGAAGATCGCCGTCGGCAAAACGACGAAGAAGGGGACGACCGCGGCTGCGGAACCCGCCGCCCCCGCGGTCGAAGAGGGGGACGAGGAAGAACCGACCATCCTGCCGATCCGCGTCCGCGGCAAGGCCGGCGCCGCGACGCGCGACGCGGATGAAGAGTCGGACGACGAGGGCGCCGACGACGACGCCTTCGACCGCGCCGACTCGGCTGCGGATGAGGAAGATGCCGAGAGCTTCGCCGACGAAGTGGACGACGATTTGGAACCGCCTGCGCCCAAGAAGGGTCGCAAGGGCGCCAGCGAACCGGCCCGCGCCGCGGGACCGGCCAAGGGCGGTGCGCCCGCCGAATCGGGGCCGACGTCGAACCCGCACTTTAAGGTCAAAGCGCCGGCCGATCCGCGCGCGGAAGTGATCGCGGCGCTGCAGCAAGGCGGCGAATCGACGGAAGCAGCCGATTACGAACTGCCGTCGCTGGACCTCTTGGTCGCCGGCGAAGACGTCAATTGGGAAGCGCAAGAGAAGGAAGTCCGTCGCAAGGCGAAGATCTTGGAAAAGACGTTCGCCGACTTCGGCTTCCAGGTTCGGGTCGTCGAAATCGAGACGGGACCCGTGATCGCCCAATACGAAGTGGAACTAGAGGCCGGCCTGCGGCTGTCGAAGATCACGTCGCTGGCCGACGACTTGGCGATTGCGCTGCGCGTGCCGAGCGTCCGGATCGTGGCGCCGATCCCAGGGAAGAATACGGTGGGGATCGAAGTGCCGAATGAAGAACGGCAGGTCGTGCGTCTGCGCGAAGTGCTGGAAGAAACCAACGGCAAGTCGAAGAAAATGCGGATTCCGCTCTACCTCGGCAAGGACGTCTCGGGCAACGCGCTCGTCGCCGACTTGTCGACCCTGCCGCACTTGCTGATCGCCGGCCGCACGGGCACCGGCAAGAGCGTGTGCTTGAACGCCATCATCGCGTCGATCCTGATGACGCGCCGCCCCGACGAAGTCCGCATGATCATGATCGACCCGAAAATGGTCGAACTCAGCGGCTACGGTCGGCTGCCCCACCTGATGCATCCGGTCGTCACCGACATGCGCAAAGCCGAAGCCATCTTGGCGTGGGCCGTGGAAAAGATGGAAGAACGATACGCCTTGTTGGCGCGAGCCGGCGTGCGACACATCAGCGGCTACAACCAATTGGACGAAGCCGAATTGTACGAACGGCTGCAGCCGGAGGACGAGGAAGCCGAAAAGGCGATCCCCAAACAATTGCCGTTCATCGTGATCGTCGCCGACGAAATCGCCGACATGATGATGACCGCGGGCAAGGAAGTCGAACAGCACATCATTCGCTTGGCGCAAAAGAGCCGAGCGGTCGGGATTCACCTGATCCTCGCCACGCAGAAGCCGACTGTCGACGTCATCACGGGACTCATCAAGTCCAACCTGCCCGCACGCATTTCGTTCCAAGTCGCCAGCCGCACCGACAGCCGCGTCGTGCTCGACGAAATGGGCGCCGACAAGCTGCTGGGCAACGGCGACATGCTGTTCCTGTGGCCCGGCACCAGCACGCTGTTGCGCGGTCAAGGCACTTACTTGGGCGACGACGAAATCAATCGCATCGTCGATTTCTGCAGTCAGGGGCAGGCGCAGAACTTCGCCAGCGAACTGGTGAACATCAAGATCGAGGCCGATGGCGAAGGCGGTCTGCTCGAGAAGCTCAAGAAGCGCGACGAACTTTACGAATCGGCGGTCGACGTCGTAGTCCGCGAGCGCCGCGGCAGCTGTTCGCTGCTGCAACGCGCACTCGGCATCGGCTACGGCCGAGCGGCTCGGCTGATCGACTACATGGCCGAAGACGGCATCGTCGGCAATTACGCCGGCTCGCAGGCTCGCGAGGTGCTGTTGAGCGTCGAGGATTGGGAAGCCATGCAGTCGGGAGGCGAGAGCAGCGGGGGCGGATTCACGGCCGCCTCGCCGCCGCCGTCCGAAGCGCCCAAACGCAAGGCCCCGCGAGCAAGCGTCGAACCGCCCGCGCCAGCTCGTGAAGCGCAGCGCGATCCGGACGACGAGCCGCGCAGCGCGTCGTCGAAGTCGGCGAAGAAAAACGTCAAGCCCGCGCCCAGCGCCGGTCAGACGACGCTGTCGCTCGCCGACGCTCGTCGCCGAGCCGCCCAAGCACAAGTCGAGCCGCCCGCGCTGGACGACGAAGAATACGCCGAGGAGTACGACCACGAAGCCGCGTCCGACGCCGATTCGGATGCGTCGTCGGACGAGGCGTTCGACGAGGCGTACGAGGACTTGCCGGACGACGTTGTCGAGCCCGCGCGTGCCGAGATCCCGCCCACGACCATCTTGCGGAAGGACGACCATTCGTCTCCTTCGCCGCCGCTCCGCGCCCGCCGCTCAAATCACCTCACGCGTCGCGGCGTCATCTCGCTGGTCCGAGCGGAAGACTTGGCCGATGAAGATGGCGCCGATGAAGCGCGCACCGGCGATGACGCTCGCGAAGAGGACGCATTCGCCAACGAACTGCAACGCCGGGAACGCGAAGACGCAACCTTCGACGACGAAAGCGCCGAACTGGACTAGCGGTTTGCGGGGCCTGCGGACTCCGCCGGCCCTTAGCAAGACGTTGGCCCTTAGAACGTCGTCGTTCTTGAAAAAGCCGTCTCGCGCCGGCGAGACGTCAATCGACGAGACGTCAATCAACGCGGCTAGTTGAGCGTCGGCGCTCGCAACAGCCGAGTCACCTTGAGGACATCGACGAGCGGCTGCGGGACGCCGCACAGCACCATCTCGCTTTGCCCATCGGGCAGGGCGGTCAGCGAGGAAATGGCCAAGGGGCGAGTGCGGTAGACGGGGAACGACAGTTGCTTCACGGTCGGTTGTCCGCCGCCCTTGGCGCCGTCGGACTCGCCCGCTTTCGCTTCCAGCGTCTTCCCTTCATCGGGAACGTGGTGTTTCTCGAGCCACCGTTTCTTGAGCTTGATGAGCGTCGTGACGAAGGCGCTGGCGTGCTGCGTCGGGACGAACGATCCCAGGTCGAGCACAGTGCGCGCGTGGCACGTTTCCAGCGCGGTGGTGAATTCTTGCCCGATGCGAATGTAAGTGTGTTCGCTGGGCACCCCCACTCGTTCCGTCAACACCTGAATGATGGAAATGCTGCCTTCGTGATCGACGCGCAGATAATTGAAGCCGTCTGAGGCGTCGCGTTCGAGCGACAGGGGTTCGTCGATGGAAATCGCCCCTTGAGCGGGCGGCCGTACTTCGACTTTGGCCGGCGTCCCCAGGATGTTCGGCATCCCGTGCATGAAAATGCGGTGACACTTGTCGCACAACGTGACACGGACGTGTCCCGACGCGCGAGATTCATTGCCCATCCGTACCCGATCCGCATCCGAATTGGCGTAATAACGCACGACGGCGTCCGGCGGAGGACCGCTCATCGTCTCGGGGCCGCGGGCGACGAGTTCAATGGGATGTAAAGTTCCACCGCAATCGGGGCAGCGATTCGAGGGAACGATCGAAGGAGAAGCCATGCCTACTCGAACCTGGTCCAAGGACGCCTCAAGCGTAAACCATGCGCACGTCCATCGCGCGCATCGTCGCGCCGCCCGAAAACGAGACCGAAGCCGTCCCTTTGAAGAACGACATCGCCCGCGCGCCCGCCTTTCGGACCTCGCCAAATCAAAGTTGTGCCGCCAAGTCTAACCCATATCGGCTGCCAGATGCAAAGCCTTCCAGCGTCGTTGCGGGAAAACTATTCCAGCCCCCCCCACGTGGCGAGCAATCCCCAAGGTTTCCCAGCCGCCCCGCACTCGCAGACGGCTCAGAGCCATCCAGCCCCTTCCGCGGCGTTTGCGCGGGGAGCTCATCCGAGTTGAACCGGCCGCTGGCGCGAGTCGGCGGAGGTTTTGTTGCGACTTTAAAGCGTCTTCAAATATTCCAGCAGGGCTGTTTTTTCCTCGTCCGACAACGCGGCCGGATAATCGTGGCCCGCGTTCGATTTGCCAAATCGCGAGGCGTCGAAATACTCCCGCCGTTCGGCCTTCGACAGTGACGACGCCGCTGGCAGCGTCGACCGCTCCTCGACGGCTAAGCCGACGCGCTGCGAATCGTACTCCTTGCTGCGCCGCCGCCACACCTCCGGACGCTGATCCGGACGCAGCAGATGCCATAGCGTGGGCACCGATCCGTTATGGAAGTACGGGGCCGACGCCCAGATGCCATCTAGCGGCGGCGCCAAGTAACCGCTCGGTTTCAAGTCGATCTTTTCGGCCCCATAGTGCGCGAACCAACTCGCCGCATACCCGGCTCGATGCGCTTCGGACAAAGAAGCCCAGCGCACGCGATCGGTCCCGATCTCATCAATCGGAACGACCACCTCCGGATACGACTCCTGCTCGCCGTAACGTCCGTGGCAGCGCGCGCAATGCGCTTCAAATACCTTCCGTCCGCGTGCGGCCAGCGGCGCATCGATCGGGAAGGGATATTTGGGAGGCCGCAACGATTCCAAGTAGGCATACACGTCGCGAAAGTCGGCCTCCCACTCGCGGAACTTCTCGGGGCCGTTCTGGCGAATGAGCATGAACTGCATGAGCGCCCGGTGCCCCTTCTGAGCAAAACCATCCGCGTAAATCTTCTGCCGCTTGCGGAAATGCCACCATGGAATGGCGTCCATGTCGTGGTGCGTCATCTGCGGCTGCGATCGATCCGCATGAAAGTTCAGATCGGCGTCGCGAAAGGACATCAGCGCCACGCCGAACATCACGGCGTTCGTCGTGCCGTTAGTCCCGCCCAGCGGCATGAACACAAATCCCAGATCCATCCGCGACAACGGCTTGGACAACTCAAACTTGGCCGCTCGAGTCTCCTCGGTCAGCGTTTCCAGCGCATAGTGGGCGTTGGGCAGTCCCGGAACCACTTGTCCCGCGACTTCGCCGCCATGGCAGGCGAAACAGTTCATCCCCCAACGGCCCTCGGAATCGACGACGTACTGCAGCGGCTTGCCCGAAGCGTCGCCGGGGCGAACGGTCAGACCGTACCGAGCAAACGCCATTCGACGTCGAGTCGCGTCGTCGGCGTCGCGAGCCTCGGTGCGCAGCGGCTCCGGCCACTGCTTCCATACCTGGGCGAACGTCTCCTCATCGAAATCGACGCCCACGTACGCTTTCTCAGTCAGCCACCGATAGCCGCGTTCCGCAGCAGTCAATTCGGCCGTTGTCGGCTCAGCCGCCTCAACGCCGACCGCCGACCAAGCGGCGAGTCCCAGGCACAGGCAGATCGCGGTCCCGAGGCCGATCGGCCTGTTTCCGACGTGCAGACGCGCGAGTCGTTTCATTGTGAACTCTCCCAGACGAGATGCCGCAGTCAAAGCGCACGGCTGGCGTATTCTAGAGGCGCCGTCTAGCCTGCTTGGCCATCGTACCGCTGGATTCGCGACTCGTTAACGGGGGCGCGGATTGACGCGACCGGGCGTCTGGGATAGGGTGCCCGACGCTCACCCCTACAATGTCGCGCCGATTTGCAGGAGCCCGTCATGTCATCCGCCGCGGAACGCCCTTCGCTGTACGAACGCCTGGGAGGGGTCTTCGCCATCGCCGCCGTCGTCGACGACTTCATCGATCGCGTGATGGACAGCCCGGCACTCAACGCCAACCCGCACGTCGACGAGGCGCATCACCGAGTATCGCGAGCGGGGTTCAAGTACTTGGTGACCGAGCAGTTATGCGGGGCGGCCGGCGGGCCGCAGCGTTACACAGGACGCTCCATGCGCGACTCGCACGCCCATTTGTTCATCACCGACTCCCAATGGCAAGCGTTCCTCGACCTGCTCAAACAATCGCTGGACCAATTCCGCGTCCCCCTTCCCGAACAGGGCGAAGTCTTCGCCCTGGTGGAATCGACGCGCGAGGAGATCGTGGTCGCCAGGTAGGCCGCTTACGCCGTCGCGCTAGCGCTTCAGATCATCGCGCACTCGAGTTCATTCGCAACACCACTCGGTCGACGCGCCGCAGTTGCAGCCCCGCCAACGGCTCGACATACAGCGTGGCTCGTTCTCCCTCGGTGCCGATGAAGCAGGGCGGCAGCCACAAATCGCGTTCTTCCAGGAACTCAAACAGGCCGCTCGCCGGATCATCCGAATCGACGCAGCCCACTTCCTTGCCAAAGCGAAAACAACGGCACTCGGCGCCGCCGTACGCTCCCACCGACGCGACCGCCTCCGTCACCAAATCGCTCGACAGTTCGGCCGCCATCCGCCGCACGGCCAACGCGTCGCCCGTCGTCACCCAGTCGACCGTTCGCAGCAAGACGCTCCATGGGGCGCCGACCAACTGCAGGGCGAACGCTTGTCGTCGCCCCAATTCGTCGCGCAACACGGGATGGCCCTGCAGGCGCCGGTACGAGGCTTCGGGCTCGTAGATCAACACATCCGACCGCCGTTGCAGGCCGCGCGCCAGCCGCTCCAGATTCGTCCGCACAGCCAACCAGCTCCACCCCTCCGACGCCGCTTCCATGAACTGCTCAAAACCGCATTGCGTCATCATCATGACCGTTGCTCCTATGGTTGCCACACCTTTTTTCACGCCTGTCATCTAACCGGGGCCTCGTGAAATTTGCGCAAAGCGGGCGCAAGAGGCGGAAGAATTCAAAGGCGCTGCGGGCGGCGGCGGACGAAATGGGCGATGCGCGGGCGAGCTGCCGTTTAGTCAGCAACTAGATTACGGAGCGTCTCAAGGTTGACGTCGTCCCAGGTTCGTCCGTCGTGGTCTCCTTTGGGAGTCTCCAGATACATGGGGATCTTCCGGAAGCGCTTGTCGCGGAGCAGATGGCGGAACGGCTCGAGCCCCAATTTGCCTTGTCCAATATGTTCGTGGCGATCGACGCGCGACCCCAATTCGCGTTTGCTGTCGTTCAAATGAAATGCTCGCAGACGCTGGATTCCCACCACTCGATCAAACTCGCGAAACGTCGCCAAGTAGTCGGCGCGGTCCGCGAGCGGATACCCGGCCGCGAAGGCGTGACACGTGTCGAAGCATACTCCCAACCGCTCCGACTCTTGCACCCCTGCCAAGATGGCCGCCAACTGCTCGAACTTCCATCCCAAGCAGGTCCCTTGGCCGGCCGTGTTTTCCAAGAGCAATTGCGATTTCAAGCGCGGGTGTTGCGAGTGGATCTTGTCGATGCCGCGCACGATGCGGTCGATTCCAGTCGCTTCGTCCGTTTCGACATACGCCCCGGGATGCACGACCACGTAGGCGATCCCGAGCCGCTCGGCCCGTTCCAGCTCCACGGTCAGGGCCGCGACCGACTTCTCCCACAACTCCTCGTTCGAACTGCCGAGGTTGATCAAGTATGAGCTGTGCGAGAGCGGATGCGAAATGTGCCGTTCGTCGAGCGCTGCGCGAAATCGACGCACCTCGTCGTCGGCGATCTCCTTGGCGCGCCACTGGTTGTTGTTCTTGGTGAACAACTGCACGACGTCCATCCCGCACTTCGACGCCGCTTCGACCGCCTTCTCGTACCCGCCCGCAATCGACATGTGCGCCCCCAACAGCGGCATCCCACCACTCCTTCTCGTATTTCGCGAACGTTTAGACAACCGCCCGACTGGTCCCCAGCTTCATCGTCGTGGACCGCTCCGCGGTCCAACGTCGCTGTTGCGGAACGCTCCGCGGTCCCACTGCGCTTCCCGGCGCTGGATCGCGGAGCGATCCACGACGATCGACAAACTCACTTCAGCAACACCAGCAGCATCACGACGGGCGTTCTTGCTTGGATGGAATGCTTCAGGTTCGCAGGCATGTGGACCCATGTGCCCGCCTGTGCGTCTTGCATATCCTCTCCTAAACCCACGCGGGCTTCGCCCTGGACGAAAAACAACATCGCCGGCTTGGCCGCCGTGTGCTCGGACAGTTCTTGACCTGAGCCGAAACCAAATACGACCGCCTTGATCCGCTCATCTTGATACAACGTACGACTGAAAATCCCATCCGACGGCGGCGCCGCTTCCTTCGCCAGATCCAAAATATGGGTGTAGTCGAGCATGAATTTCTCCTCATCTTGGCGACACGGGCGAGCTCAACATCCGGCGCGCGCTACCTCTGTTCCAGAATGATCATCAGGATCATAAAGCCGAACGCGGCCAACGTGATGACGAGGTTCGCCAGTCCGATGTACATGCCGGCTTGCGTCATCGTCATGCCCGACGGGTCCATGCGTCCGGCGCGCATCTCGCGGACATCCGACCACCCCATGAAAAAGGCGATTCCTCCCAAGAGTACGCAAAACACCCACCCCAGGATGGCCAACACCAGCACCATGGCGCCGCGATGCGGGCGCGCGTACGAAACGCCGCCGTACTGAGGGGCTAGGTAAGGACTGGCTGCCTCATAAGGACTGTTGGCCTGATAAGGTCGGGCGTCTGCCGGATAAACGCCGCCGCCGGCTGCGCTGCCGCCTGGCGGGGCGCTCCACGGATTCCCGGTCCCGCTACTCCACGCTTGCGCCAATTGCGGGAACTGTTCGCTGGCCGGTCGCCACTGTTCGGCGCCTTCCTGAGCGATTTGAAACGTACCGGCGATCCGCCCCTGCTGCACCCACGACTCCAGCTCGCCGCGCGAGATGGGGCCGTAAACTTGTCCTTGATCCGCGCGCACCAACCACCCGCCGAGCGGCGGCGACGACGGCGACGGCGACGCGACCGCGGCGGCGGCCTCGACGCCGATCGGATTGAGTCCGCCGCACTCCGGGCAGCGCGCGACCTTGCCGGCATGCTCGTCGCCGACGCGCAACTTCTTCGCACAGCCCCGACAAATGATTTCAATCGCCATGCTGAATCAGCCCTTGACCGCGACATAGAAAATGACGACCGCCGCAGAAATAACCGCCATGACGATCCATGCGAAAGATAGCACAAGCCCCAGCATACGGCCGGAACGCGTGAGCGACGCGCCGGCGGGATCCATTCGCCCACGCTCCATCTCATCCAGGTCGCTCGACCCCATCACCCAGGCCATCACGCTGAACAAAGGGCATTGCACCAAGAGTCCCACGAGTCCGAGCGTGAGGATGAGCGGCCCGCGATGCGGAACCAATTGCGCGGCCAACGAGCCGGCCGGCTTCGCGGCCGCGGACGGACGCGTGCTCTCGCGCGTCCCGGGCGACGACGGCGCGCCGCCGCTCAGGGCGGCGGGAGGTTGCAGCGCGGCAAACAACGATTCGGCTGCCCGCCACGTCGGGTCGTAATGGGTGCACAGCTGACAATCGCCCGTCACGCGTCCCTCGCGCACCCATCGCTCGACCGTCGCACGCGAAGCGGGCCCATAGTTCAGTCCTTCGGGCGTACGCATCCACCACTGCGCGTCGTCAGGCGGCGGCGAGTCGGAGGCGGCCATGGTCGTTGCCTCCTCGGGTGGCTCGGCCGACGACGACGCGACGACTTCGGCCGCGACTTCCGCCGCGACTTCGGCCGCGACCGTCGGAGCGGCGGGAGCAACGAATAAATGGTCGCAGGCCGGGCAGCGGACGTCGCGCCCCGCGACGCTCGCCGGCACGCGCAGTCGAGCCGCACAGTTCGGACAATCAAACTCTAGTTCCGCCTCCGCCATCCCCGACATGGCTCGCCTTCCCCCCTCGCGAAGTGCAACTCGCTCGCCGCCCCGAGCGAGAATTCTAGCATCCGCCGCGCGAGGCCAAGGTCGGCTCGAACCCGCACGTGCCAAATAGTTGCGACCGGGCGGCGCGCGCCTACAATCGATGACACAGGAGCGACGACATGGGTGTGACGGGGTGGATTATCGGCGGAAGCGTGCTGGCAGCAGGCCTCGTGTGGGCCGCCTTGCGTCTCCGAGACGCGCGACCGCTGCGCAGCGCAGCCCAAGAGGCCGCGCGCCAAGCTTTCGCGACGCGCCGAGAGTGGCTCGAAGCACGCTTCTTTACGCTCGCCTCCTGCACCGGCAAACCGCGCGGACTGGCCTGGGTCGACTGCGACTTTCAGCCGGACGTCGCCTGGGCGCGCGACCGCGAATCTCAAGACCTGCTTGCGCTCGTCGGCCTCACCGTGCGGTTTGAAGCCATCCCAGGGGGAGGCATGGAGCACAACCCCAACGTGGGCAACCTCCGAGCGGCGACGGCCGTGTTCCGATTCGTCGACGGTCAGTGGCAAACCGACGGCCGCACTCTGTTCAACTTGAGCCCCGCTCAAGCCATCGAACACTTCCAGCACGAACTCGAGCTGGCATGACGGACCGGCCCGCAGCGGCGGCTAGACCGGCCCGCAGCGGCGGCTAAAAGAGTCCCCGGATCTCGGCCGCTCGGAACCATTTGCGACCGTTCTCGCGGCGAACTTGATCGTCGGGAGTGAGCTTCTTGGAGCGGAGTTGCTTGAGCGTAAACGGCCCCGCTTCCTGTCCCATGCACTGCCAATACCAACGCTCTTCGGCGCCGTCGACCGGCGCCAGCTGAAAGCCGCCGAAGTCATCGTCGTCGGCGGCGTCGTGGGACGCGGGGATGACGATGCGTTCCGGCGAACCGCCGAGCAGCTTGGCGGGGCCGCCGCCCAGTTGGTACTCGTCCGCGTCGTCGACCGGCGCTTCGATGCGCAGCGTTCCGTCCCGGGAGAGCCCGCCGCCGGAGAGGCCTCCGCTGATGGACGCCGAATCGCCGGTTTTGGGATTTAGGCACTGCTGCAGCGCGGCAAGCACCTCGCCCATCGACTGATAGCGGTCCTCGGGCTTCTTGGCGAGCATCTTCTTGTAGACGCGCTCCAGCTCCAGCGGCGTTTCGGGCCGTAGATCGCGCAAGGAGGGGATTGGCTGATCGCGATGAGCGAGGATTTTCTTGAGCGGATTGTCGCCGCGGAAGGGGAGTTGGCCGGTAAGGAGCCGGTAGAGGGTGCACCCGAGGCTGTAGATGTCGGCGCGATGGTCGACGGCGCGCGGGTCTTCCGCCTGTTCGGGCGGCATGTAGTCGAAAGTTCCGAGCAACTGATTGGCTTGCGTGACGTCGGCGTGCACCTGGTCTTGGCTCGCATCCTGCGGCTCGCGGATCGACGCTAAGCCCATATCGAGGATCTTGATCACGCCGCGTTTATCGAGCAGCAAGTTGCCGGGCTTGATGTCGCGATGGACGACCCCTTCGCCGTGCGCGTATTCCAGCCCTTTCGCGGTTTGCATGACGAAGTCGACGGCCTGAGCGACGTCGAGTTTCCCGCGTTGGGAGAGATAGTCGGCCAAATTCTCGCCATTGACGTACTCCATGACGAGAAAATGGAGACCGTTCACGTCGTCGGCGTCGAAGGCGGTGACGATGTTGGGGTGCGAAAGTCGAGCGGCGGCGCGCACTTCTTGTTGAAAGCGTTTGATGGCGGCGGGCGATTCCGTGGCTTGCCCGCGCAACACTTTCAGCGCCACCATGCGTTCCATCCGCACATGCTGGGCTTTCAACACGACTCCCATGCCGCCTTCGCCGAGCGTCGCGAGAATCTTGTAGTTGCCAAGCACGGCGCCGGGGACGAGCAAGTCGGCGGCCGCGGCCGGCGACGGCGCCTGGGCCGGACTGGAGGACGAAGGCGTCGAAAGAGACGGCGTCGAAAGAGACGGCGTCGAGGCGTTCGAGGCGCTGTTGGTCGGAGCACTGCTGATTGGCGTGCCGGCGGCTTGAGCGGCGGCTTCGCTGGGGGACCAGTCGGCGGTAACTTCACGCATCGTGACCGTGGTGACTTGGCTGCCCGTGGAAGGGCCGTCCGAGGGCTTGTTTCCGACGGCAGGCGCTCCACCCGTCGGCGCTGTCCCAGTCGGCGCTGTCCCCGTCGGCGCTGTCCCCGTCGGCGCTGTCCCCGTCGGCGGCGCTGCCGCCCCGCTAGGCTCTGGGAACAGTCCTCGCACTCGACTGGCCAAGACCCACTTGCTGTCGTCCTTGCGCACCAAATCGTTGGGCCCCAGCCGGCGTAGCCGCACGAGTTGGCTCAGCTGCTGGGACGTCATCGGACCCAGCTCTTCGTCGGCAATTTTGCAGAACCACTGGGGCGACATGGCGGAGCGGGGGGAGCTGGAGGCGTGCGGCGGCGCGAGCGGATAGCGGCGACGAGGGATAAGACACAAGCTGGCTACAGGATAGGGGGAGCGAGGGTGGCTTGTCAATTTTGAACGCGGCGACGCTCGCGACAGGAATTTTCCAAAGGCGCTTGACGCGGCGCGGCAAATGGGTACTCTTGGGGCGTCGTGGGAGAAAATGGGAGAAGGTGGACGCCGCATGCTTTTCACAGGGTCGTTCGCTCGAACGCTCGACGACAAGCTGCGAGTCGGCCTCCCCAAATCGCTTCGCGATGAATGGGACCCGGACACGGAAGCAGGCTACTTGGGACCCGGCACGGATGGTTCGCTGGCGCTCTACGCGCCGTCGGTCTTTTCGCAGCTCGCTCGGGAACTAGGCGCCGTCTCCGCCACGGGAGCCGACGTACGAGCATTTGGCAGGTTGTTTTATGCCCAGGTGCAGCGAGTGGATTTCGATTCGCTGGGCCGGCTGCGCATCCCTGCCGAACTGGCTCGTTGGGCCAAACTGGAAAAGGAAGTGATGTTGCTGGGCGTTCGCGACCACGTCGAAATCTGGGATCGCGGCGCTTGGGAACAGTATTTGGGAACGCAGCAAGGAAGGTACGACGAGATCGCCGACGCCGCGTTTCGAGCGTCGGTCGCGCGACCTGCTAACGCGTAAAGCCGCGCAACCGCAGATCCGCGTCGCTCGCTATCGCCTTCCAGGCTTCGGTCGATCTTTACGAGTCCTCATTTTTGCCAGCGTCTGTTTGCGACAACCGACCGACCGTCCGCTGAAGTGCAGCCGGATCGTCCCGTGCTCGACGCTATCTGCCACGGAGCGTCGAGACGCTCGCCTGAAGACGGAGACGGGCTTGGACGATTACGGCCTGCGGCGCAGGATGCGTGCCGTTGCATTTCAGGGATCGACTCGCCATCCGCAGGGCGCAGTCATCCCCTGGCTCGACCCACTGGGGTGCACGGAAGCACCCCGGGTCGGACAGGCGCTTTCCAGGTCAGAGGGGCTCAGTTCCACACCGGCTTGCGGCGGCGCGACGCTGGGGCGGTTGTGGCGGGGTGGTTGTGGCGGGGTGGGTATGGCGGCGAGCGCTCGGCGATGCGCTGGACCGCGGAGCGGTCCACGACGATGGACAGGCGGTAGTCGTTGAGGCGGCGCAACGGTATAAGGCAGGCATGCACGACCACACCGTCCACGTCCCCGTTCTGCTCGACGAAGTCCTCCATTGGCTCCAACCAACGCCAGGCGCCGTCCTGGTCGACGGCACTTTGGGCGGCGGGGGACACACTCGCGAGCTCGCCCAACGCGTCGCCCCCGACGGCCGCATCGTGTCGCTCGACCGCGACCCGCAGGCCGTCGAGCGTACTTCCCCGACCCTGGCCGGCCTCCCGGCGACGGCCGTTCACGCTAGCTACGCGGAACTCCCTGAGGTCCTGCGGTCGCTCGCATTGCCGCCGGTCGACGGCATCTTGCTCGACCTGGGACTCTCGAGCGACCAACTGGCGTCGGCGGACCGCGGCTTCAGCTTTCATTGCGACGGGCCGCTCGATTTGCGCTTTGATCCCGAGAGCGGTCGGCCGGCGTGGCAATGGCTCGAACGCATCCCAGCCGATGAACTGGCGAATTTGATTTACGAGTACGGCGAAGAGCGACACAGTCGTCGGATCGCGCGCGAGATCGTCGACCGGCGCCGAACCGACCCGATTCGCACCGCCGTACAGCTCGCCGAACTCGTGCGGCGCTGCGTGCCGCGCGGGCGCCACGACCGAATCGACCCCGCGACGCGCACCTTTCAGGCCCTGCGGATCGCGGTCAACGAAGAACTCGTACAGCTGTCAGACGCTCTACGCGTCTTTCCCGAGTGCGTTCGTCCGGGCGGTCGCGTGGCGATTATCAGTTTTCACTCCTTGGAGGATCGGATCGTAAAACAGGCGTTTCGCAGCGACTCACGCTGGGAAATCCTCACCAAGAAGCCGATCTGGCCAGGAGACGCGGAACAAGAGTCCAACCCGCGCAGCCGCAGCGCTCGCCTGCGCGTGGCCGCTCGACGCGCGGACGAGGCAGCATGAGCGTCCCCACTCCGACGAAGCCCCCCATCAATTCCCGAGACATGCCGACCGTCGAGATCACGCGCATCGTTTCAGGCGGCCAAACGGGCGTCGACCGCGGGGCGCTTGACGCCGCCGCCGACCTTGGTCTTGCGCACGGCGGCTGGTGCCCGCGAGGCCGGCGAGCAGAAGACGGCGTGATTCCGAGTCGCTACGAGCTGCAAGAAACCGAGTCGGCTCGCTACGACGTGCGCACGCTGCGCAATGTGCTGGACTCCGACGGCACGCTGGTGTTTTGCTGCACGGAACCGCAAGGCGGCACGGCGCTCACCGTGCGGCTAGCTCGACAGCACGCACGGCCGCTTTGCGTCGTCGACCTCGACCAGCCGCTCGACTTCGTCGCGCTCGACGCCTGGGCCGCGCGGAACGCAATCCGCGTGCTCAATGTGGCCGGCCCGCGCGAAAGCAATCAGCCCGGAATCGCACGCGCCGCGCGCGACGCGCTGGCTGCGTGGTTGAGCCGCCATCGCGTGAGCAAAAGCAACGGCGGATGATACAGCGACGGCCTGCTATTCGGCCTTCGCAGCTTCAGCCGGCTTCTCTTCGGCGGATTTTTCCGCCTCCGTCGCCGGTGCGGCGTCCGCCTTCGGCGATTCTTCCTTGGACGCGTCTTCCTTCGCATCCCCGGCCTCGACTTCGACGTCGAGCGAGGTGGCGCTGTCTTCCGAGCCCTTGGGGGGCGCCGCTTCTCCGCCGCAGCCGGCGGCGGCGAGGATCAACATCACGATGAGGGAGATGGTCCAACGCATGGCAAACCTTTCCTGGGGGACGGCCCCCGCAAACAGAGGCAGGGGCCGCATCGGGCCCCTGCGCTCCAACCTCGAAATCGGTTCCGACTAACTCTTTTTCCGCACGAAGTTGTAGTCGGGATTCGTGTGATCGAAATCGATCGCCTTGAGACCGACGTTCAGCTTCATGTTGAGATAGGTGTATTCTTCGAGCAACGGAGCTTCGCCGCCCGCCGACGTCGGCCACGTGTAGGCGGCGTACCGCACCGGGACCTGATATTCGTCGTCGACAAAGATCTCCACTTTGTGGAAGTCGAAGTATTCGCGTTCCACGGGATGGATGACCTTCAGCAACGTGCAGACGCGACCGTTGATCTTCGCGTTCTTGCGAAACTCCACTTGGCACTCGTCGCGTTTGCGATCGCGTTCGCCTTTTTCGATCAGTCGCAACACGAGCGTTTCGATGCCCGCTTCCGTGATCGGGTACCGATTGCCGCTCATCGCCAGCATGCTGTCCGGCTTGATCCAGACGGTCGGCAGCAAGCCGCCCTTGATGCCGCCTTCATGCGCGACCATTTTGCCCGAGTTCTCACCTTCGACGTAGATGACCTCGCGGCCCTTCATGGCGTCCGGCTTGAGGAAGTAAAGGTAAATCGCAAACGGAACCTTGATCTGGTCCCCTTCCATCCGCCGATTGCGGACCTTCGCGAACATGTATTCGTAGTCGCCCAGCTTGTTCTTGATCCGTTCGCGCTTGACGAACGTGCAAGTGTAGTCGGCGATGTCGCCCTGGATGTGATGCAAGCCGTTGTGAGCGATTTCGAGGGCCGCGTCGAGCGGATGCTCGGCGTCCTTTTCAGCGCGAGCAGCGCCGGCCGCATCGCCGGTCGTCCGACCAACCCGGTAAACCGGCTCCCGCAACTGGTCGCGAGACTGCGGCTCCTGGCCGAACAGTTGGCGAGCAGCAAATGTCGAACCGGCCGAGCACACAGCGCCCAAGAATGCTCGGCGCCAAAGATTCAATTCGGACATGGAACTCACTCCTTTGATCGGTGACTCGCGGGATTAGCCGCCCGCAATCCAGCGCCGCATCCCTTCCCTGGACTAAGCTGCTCCTAGTAATCTATCGCCCAGCCGTAGCTGAGAAATCATGGTTCCTCAACTAGTTGCCCGAAATTGCCGAGCCGGGACAGATTACCGCGCGAACGAACCCGCAGCATCCTACTGCGATTCGGCAGATTTGGCGAGTGGGAATTTTATGGACAGTCCGTCAGCGCATCCCGCGAACGAATCGACGACGCGACCTGAAATCGCGACCATCACGTCGCGCATGTTCGCCATCAACACGTACATCGTCTGGCTTCCTGGGCGCCGCGACTGCCTCGTCGTCGACCCCGGTTTCGACGCGCAGCGCATCCTGCAGTTCCTCTTCGACCGGCGTCTCACGCCCGCCGCCATCCTCAACACGCATGGCCATGTCGACCACATCCACGGCAATGCGGCTCTGAAAGGGCAGTGGCCGGATTGCCCGATCGTCATCGGCGCCGCCGAAACCGAGAAACTCACCGACGCTTTCCAAAACCTGTCCGCTTTGTATGGAACCCCCGTCGTGAGCCCCCCCGCCGACCGAGTGGTTCGACATGGTGAAGTGTTCGCCTACGCCGGCCTCGAACTCCTGACGCTCGATACGCCCGGTCATTCCTCGGGGCACGTCGTCTTCGTGTGGCGCGGAGTGCGTCCCTGGGTGGTGCTGGGCGGCGACGTGCTGTTCGAAGGGAGCGTCGGACGGACCGACTTCCCTGATGGCGACTTCGAACAACTGGCGACCGCCATCCGTACTCAACTGTTTACGCTGCCCGATGATACGATCATCCTTCCAGGCCACGGAGGACGGACGACGATCGGCATTGAACGGCGGACCAATCCGTATGTGGGAAACGAGGCGTGACGTGATGAATCGAGCCAGGTGGGCGATCGCGACGGCAAGCCTGCTCGTCGCAACCGGAGTCGGCTACTTCTGGCTGCGCAGCAACCAGCCGACCGCCGACTCGCTTTCGGCGCCGACGGCCGCATCCGAGGCGCTTGCCGCCGCGAAACGACGTTCATTTCACCCGCGCGAGGCAGGATACGTTGGGAGCGCGGTGTGCGCGGAGTGTCATGGCGAGATCGCGCGCCGGTACCAAGGCACGCATTCCATGGCCCGTTCGATGGCCCCCATCGGCCAAGAAACGCCGATCGAGGACTTCACGAAGGCTCGCTTTCAACCGCCCGGGTTTCGGGAGTACGAAGTGGAGCGAACCGGCGACGGCACGTTTCACCACGAACGTTGGAAAGACGTCGACGGGGAGACGATCTACGACCAAAAGGTGAAGATCGACTTCGCCATGGGCTCGGGCCGTCGTGGTCGATCGTTTGTTTTGTCGCGCGACGGTTTTTTGTTTCAGTCGTCGCTGTCGTGGTACAGCCAGGAACAACGTTGGGACCTCGCGCCGGGCTACCCGCCGCGAATCCACGACCGCTTCGATCGCAAGCTGCTGCTGCAATGCGTCTATTGCCACGCCGGCCTCATCGACGTGGAGGACATGTCGAACGATCGCTTCGGACAGCCGCCGTTCGTCGAAGCCGCCATCGGCTGCGAACGTTGCCATGGCCCGGGCGCCGACCATGTCGCCAAACAAACCAAGTCCCCGGCAGCCGGTCCCGACGATTCCATCTGCAACCCCAGTCGGCTCGGGCCTGCCGAACGAGAGGCCGTTTGCTATCAATGCCACTTGCGTCGCGAGCCCTCGTTTACTCAGGCGGGCAAGTCGCCGTTCGACTACCGGCCCGGCCAGGCGTACGACGAGGTGTGGTTGACCTACGTTCCATCCGATCCACGGCCCGAGGAACTGGCGACGTTGGTCGAGCAGCATCGGGCGAGCGAGTGTTTTCGTCAGTCCGCCGGACGCTTTGGATGCACAAGCTGCCACGATCCGCACGAACGACCGGCCCCCGCAGCGCGCGATGCGTTCTATCGCGAGCGGTGCAATCAGTGTCACGCCGACCGCGGCTGCTCCTTCCCCGCCGAATCGCGCGCCGAAGCCCAGGATTCCTGCATCCGCTGCCACATGCCGTCGTCGCCCACACGGGGCATTCCGCACACGGCGCTCACCGACCACCGCATGCTGCGTACGCCGCAAATGGCGCCTGCGCCGAACGCTGAAGCGCCGATCGAACCCAGCCGCTTGACCCCCTTCACCTATGGCGCTCCGCGCCTCGCGCCCGAGTCGGCTCGCCGCGCCGAGGGACTGATGCGTGCCAACCTGGGCGCCATGCAGGGACTCCCGGCCGAGACGATTCAGGCCGAGCGGCTGTTGAATCCACAACGTTTGACGACCGACCAGCTCGTAGCGCACTACCGCGAAGACTTCGCCGTGCTCTACCACCTGGGCCTCGTCTTCGTAATGCAGAACCGCCCCGGCGACGCCCTTGCCGCTTGGCGCGCCGCCCTCGAACTCGAACCCACGCAAGAACAATTGCGCCAGCAACTGGCCACCATGCTGCTCCGCGGCGGCGACGTCGAACGGGGCCTGCCGCTGGTGCGGGCGCTTGTGAAAGACCATCCGTACGCGGCCGAGTTTCACTGGCTCTTGGTCGACGCTTTGTCGAAGCAAGGCGACATGAACGAGGCCGTACGGCAAGCCGAAGCAACTCTGGAGCGCGATCCCACCGCGACTCAGGTCCGCCTCTGGCTAGCGCGCGCCTACGCGGAGCTGGGTCAAAAAGAGAAGAGCCTCGAGCAGCAACAGACGCTCAACCGCATGCAGGGCCTGCGTGTGACGCCGACCCCGGAACGTTAACGAAGTAAGAACGACGGTCCGCTCCGTCATCGTCGAGGACCGCTCCGCGGTCCAATGTCTCGTCGTGGACCGCTCCGCGGTCCATCGGTTCTACTTCCGTTGGATCGCGGAGCGATCCACGACTATGGGGCATCGGTCTTTGGCTTCTCGACCAGTGCGTCGGCGGCCTTGGTCCACACCACCGCCAGGTCGGGGCGCCCCAGCAGTTCGGCCGTCTTGGCCAGTTGGCGGCGCACTTCAACGTCATAGGGCTTGGCGGCTGCGTCTTCGTGCAATTTGGCGAATTGCTTGCGCAATTCTTTCAGTTCTTCCGACCGCTTTCGCGACGCCTCGGACAACTCGTCTTTACCGCCGCGCGCATAGGCTTGCGCCAGCTTAAAGTGCGTCGTATGGTCGAACGGCTGTGCTTCAATCGCTCGCTTCAGGAATCCGGCCGCTTCGTCGACTTTACCGGCCACCAGCGACGCGTCGCCGCGCAGCGCCAAGGCCGTGAACAAATCGGGCTTTTCCGCCAGCACCTCGTCCAACATCTTCACCGCTTCCGCCGCTTTGCCCTGGTTGTAAAGACACTCGGCCCGCGCGGTTTCGCGTTCGGGCGATGGCGTGGCGTCATCGAGCGCCGCGAGCGCTTCATCGTACGAGCGCTGCCGCATCAAGCAGTCGGCCGCCTCCATGATCACTTCTTCGCGCACCTCTTTCGGCGGATTGCGCAAAAGGCATTCCTGATAGCGAGGCACGGCGTCGGCGTAATTCTCAAAGTCTTTGCTCATGAGCCCCAACAGGCGCAGGGCGCGATAATCGTTTGGATCTCCCGCAGCGACCTGCAACAAGTGGCTTTCGCATTGCTCGATGGCGCCCAAGTCGTAATAGATCACGGCCATGGTCCGATGCGCGTGCAGGTTATTGGGATCTAACTGCAACGCTTCCTTAAGTCGAGCTTCGGCGTCGCGCACTTGCCCCTTGGCGATCAACATCTCCGCTTCGAGCGTCAGGGCGAAGGAGCGAAGCACAGGGGAGGGGAGCAGCTTCGCGAGTCGCGGCTGGGCTTCGTCGTACTTGCCTGCCTTGACCAAAAACGCGGTTTGCAGCAGTTCATGCTGCGGCGCCACCTCGGGGTACTTTTCCAGGAGCTTGTCGAGCTCCCGAGCGCGTTCGAGGTCGGTGCGGGAAACGGCGAGCCAAGCTCGCTGGAACGTCGCCCCGATGGCGGCGCGTGCAGAAATGCGGAAGCGCGACTCCAGTTCCTCGCGTCCTAATCGCTGGTAGTAGTCCGCCAGCGCCTCGTGGCTGGGCTGGTGCGACCAATCGCAGCGGACGGCGCTGCGCCACCAGTTGGCCGCCTCTTCGGGCAGCTCCTGTTCCACCAGGATGCTGCCGATCTGAAAGCGCAGATCAGCGTCATTGGGTCGGCGAACGACGGTTCGCTTGAGTTCAAAATACTGTTCGGCGCGTTTGGTAATCACCTTCGAGCGTTCGAGGTGCTTCTCGGCTTTCTCCCGCTCGCCCAACGCGGCGTAGCACTGGCCCAGCGATTGAAGGATGCCGCTGTCGTGCGGCCAAATGGCGATCGCTTTTTCGAGGGTTTCCGAGGCCGCTTTGTTGTCGCCTTGAAAACGCTGAATGTCGGCTTGCAGTTTCCAGATCTTCGCCTTCCGCTCGACGTCCATGCCCGTGAAGTCGATTTTTTGTATCCATTCAGCCGCCTCGTCGGCGCGTCCCGAACGGAACTCGCATTCCGCCAACCCCGATTTCACGTTTTCCGTCTCGCCGCCGTTCGCGACGCAGAACTTAAAGTGCTCGGTCGCCGCCTCGACTTGCCCGCGCGACAGGAGCAGCTTGCCAAGCATCTCGCGCGCGAGGAGATGGTTTGGTGCAAACTCCAAGATCTGCGTGTATTCGCGTTCCGCCGACACGGGATCGCTGAATTCATTGTAGACGTCGGCTCGCAAGAGCCGCGGCTCGACGTCCTGAGGACGCCATTTGATCCAGAATTCGAGCACCTGGAGAGTGTCGTTGATGCGGTGATTCATCCAGAAGCCGTGCGACAGCGCTTCGTAGACCTGCAGCGCAGTAAGATCATCCAGATCCTCGGCGGCCAGCATGCCGCGGAGGTCGTCTTCGACCTCGTCGACGCGGCCGACCTGGGCGCTCAGCAACAGCTGCTGCCGGTCGATGTCGGCTTTTGGCCACCCCAGTTGCTCGGCGCGGCGCAGCTCCGCGTCGACTAAATTCAATTGCCCCGTCCGACGATGCAGCACGGCCTGCAGGAACTGCACTTCGGCCGATTGCGGAGCGGCTCGTTCCGCCTTGCCGATCGCGTCCAGCGCCTTGGTGAACTCCGACTTCGTCATCTCCTCGCGGGCCTGTGCGATGTAATAGGCCGCCTGCGAGCGGCGAAAGGCGGGCCAAGCCATGACGACGATGAAGAGCAGACCGACGGCGAGCAGCACTTTGCGCAGTCGACTTGGTCGCGCAACCGCGCGATCGGAAGGGGGCGGGGAAGCAGCCGCCGGTGCAGCAGAATCGGTCAACGTGGCCATGAACTCTCTCGCGCCTCAATGCGGCGGCTCGCTGCCGAGCGAACCTGCCTCTCTCATCATAGCAACGACCGGCGGACCGACCAACGATTGCGTTCCAACAGAAAACCCACCTCGGTTGGCGTCGAGGTGGGTTTCGTGGAGTCGCAGGGGTCGTCGCTTGAGCGACAACCGGTCTTGTCGACCGAACTAGTCTTTCAGGTCGTACAGAAGGTCGCTGACGCCGCCAGCCGGAATGTCCGCCTCCAAGCCGCCGGTCGCCGTATTGTACTTTTCCGGCAGCTCGTTCTTCGTCTGGTTCGTCATCGGGCCCTTCTTCCCGCCCTTCATCATCTCTTGCATCATCTTGCCCATATCCTCGGGCTTCGGCGCCTCGCCGCTGGACGACGTCATGCCGCCCGACACCTTCGAGACGGTGACCATCTTCGCCTTGCCGACCGGAGTCCCTTCACGGCCGCCGGTGGTCATCGTGAACTTGCCTTCCTTATCGGTCGTTCCCGACGAAGTGCCCGTTTCGAACACCATCGTCACGGTCGCCCCATCCACAGGCGCGCCTTTGTACTTGACGACGCCCGACACCTTCGCCAATTTCGGGCCCGAATCTCCTCCGCAACCAATCGCCAAGGTTGCCACAAACAAAGCTGCGACGGCGAATCCGCCTCGTACGAATCGCTTCACGACATCCCCCTTTATTTCCTCAAAGAAAGGCCATCCCGCTGATCAACACAAGTTGCAGGCCCGCCTGAGCCATTCCGCGCCGGACATGAGCGCCTGCATCCAAGACAATCGGCCTGACCGCGAACGGCCAGGCCGATTTATTTGACCCGTTCTCCGCTTCCATTATTCCCTAGTACTGGCCAACCGTGTTGCCGTCGCGACGGCCGCCCAGGTATTGGTAAGTCTGGTAGTTAATGGTCTGGCTGAGCATCTTCGTCGAACCATCGCCGAAGACGAACTGAGCACCGCCCGGGTGACGCGAGCGGAAGCCCCACGAGTAGTTCCAGTTGCTCTTGGTGAAGCACTGCGGATTGAGGTAACCGCGGCGCTGAGCCTGAGCCTGGGTGTCCACGCAGGTGGTCATCGTGTTGATCGGCGCCGACGTCGACGCGTGAGCGTTGCCGTAGCCGTTGTAGTGCCACATGCCGCCGTTGTGGTCATGGCACTCGCCGATCACTTCGCCGACCATGATCACGTTCGACGTCCCGTCGAGCATGTCGCGGAAGCCGAGCGCTTCATCGGTGCCCATACGGCCGAACACGCCCGACAAGTCCTGCTTGTGCCACGTGTTGCCGTGGTCCGCATTCCAAGCCAAGTCTTCGAAGTGGACGTTCGCCGTCTGGAGGAACTGGTTGCAGCTGCCGTTGTTCGACGGCGTGCGCTGCCAACCCAAGCTTCCACCGTAGCTGGTCGCGGCCCATCCACCGGCGTCCGGCGGAGTCGCATCGGAGGGGCACTGAGCCCACTTCATCTGCACCTGGCGCAGACGACGATTCGTCGCGGCATCCACGATCGAATCCCAACCGCGGTTCGGCTTCGAGTAGTTCATGAGATCCCAGTCGATCTTGTCATAGACCGCCTGACCTTCCGCGTAGGGAAGGATCCGCGCTTGCCAGCTGGGCGCCGGGTGACCCCAGTCCGTGGCCGACACGTTCCACAAACCGCCCGGAGGCAACGCCGTGTACGTGTCATGATAATTGTGCAGCGCCAACCCATATTGCTTCAGGTTGTTCGAGCACTGCGTGCGGCGAGCCGCTTCGCGGGCCGCTTGGACGGCCGGCAGGAGCAACGCCACCAAAATTCCGATGATCGCAATCACCACCAGCAGTTCGACCAGGGTGAACGCGCGCGATCGTGCCTGCGATCGCGACCTCTGCAACAGCTTCATAGAATCGCCTCGACCAAGAGAAAGAGGAAAACGAGAAAAGAGCACTCAGTTCGCGAAGTTTAAGAAGATAGGAAGAAAAATCAAGCTAAATCGGGGCCTTTTCAACAAAGCACCCCAACAGTGGGGATGCCCAAGCTTACGTCTAGATTCTTACCTTGTCGAGCATCCAAGGGGCCAAACTTGACAATTAGCCCCCGTAGAACAGGCTTCCAGCCTGTTACTTTTCCAGCCCCCCCACTGCCGCCCCCACCGCCGCCCGCGCACGCCGTATCGCCCGCGGAAGCCGCCCGCGGCGTCAACGCCCTATCATCCCCCACAAGCACTTACGGCTCCTGGACTTCCAACATCTGATTGAGCGACACCGGCTCGATGCGCTGTTCTTGGCCGCGCGGCCACTTGATCACCAGCGCCTTGGCCTGAGCCCCCTTGGGGAGCCCCCAATTCACACGTAAGTCGTTCTGCGATAAGTATGTACCGCCGCCCTTGATAAGCCGCACCCGCTTGCCAATCGACGTCTCCAACTCCAATACCGCCCCGATTGCGTCTCGATTCGACCCACGTCCGCGCAATCGCACCTGGAGCCACTGACCGTCGGGCGCCGAATCGTTTCGCAAAACGGCCGCCGGCTCGTGGTTGTTCGCGAACACCATGTCCATATCGCCATCGTTGTCCAGGTCGGCGAAGATGACGCCCCGACCGGCATGCGGCGTCGTCCAGTACTCGGGCCCCTTCAACTCGATCCGCCGAAATCGCTGCCCCTTTTCATTTCGCAACAACAATGGCAACTGCAGCAGCGGCGCCGACCGTGGGAAGAGGATGACGTGCCCGTTCGTGACCACCAGATCCTCGTCGCCGTCGCGATCGATATCGATGAAGCCCGTTCCAAAGCCGACGAACAGGCCGTTCAGCGCCGTGACGCCGGTCGCCTGACTGACGTGCAGAAACTGCTGGTGACCGTCGTTGCGGTACATCGCGAACGATTCCACTTCGAAATTGGCCACCCAGATATCGGGGCGTCCATCGAGGTTGTAATCGCCCAGATCGACTCCCATGCTGCCGTTGGGGGTCCCGCGGTCGTCGGTCGCCACGCCTGCCAGCTGCGCGACTTCCTGAAACACCCCGTGACCGTCGTTGAGGTACAAGAAATTGTCGGTCGTGTCGTTGGCGACGTAAATGTCGAGATCCCCGTCGCGATCGACGTCCCCCAACACCACCCCCAAACCCTTCCCGTCTTTGCGCAACCCGGCCGCTTCGGACCCGTCGACGAATCGTCCTTCGCCGTCGCTGAGGAACAGCGTATCGGGAAGCGGCTCGTACACCTTGGGCGGGCAGATGTCGATCGACCCCGGCGCCGGCCCCGCACAGCGCGGGTGATTCTCAAACGACCAGTTCACGTAGTGCGCGACATACAGGTCGAGATGCCCGTCGCCGTTGACGTCCCCCCATCCCGCAGCGCTGCTCCATAACTTATCGACGCTCAGCCCAGTCGCTTCGGCCGCCTCGGCGAATGTTCCGTCCCCCTGGTTCTTCCACAGTTGCACGCCGCCATAGCCGGTCACCAGAAAATCGACGAAGCCGTCGCTGTCGTAATCTGCGGCGAAACAACCATGGCTGTAGAACTTGCTGGGAAACCCGCCGCCGGCCGACGCGGAAACCTCCTCGAACTTCCAATCACCGCGGTTTCGAAATAGCCCGCCCGGCTTGCCGATCGTCTTCTGACCGTCGTACCCGCCGCCGCCGGGGAAGAAGAGATCAAGCCGCCCGTCGCCATCGAAGTCGAGTGCGCCGACGCCGCCCCCGAGCGACTCGAGAATGCTCCGATTCCCGGCTTCGCGTCCGTTTTGGTATTCCCATTGAATCCCCGTTTCGGCCGTCATATCGGTCAGACGAATGTCGTCGGGCGCCGCCTGTTCGGTCCCTTTGTCGGCCTTGATCGACGGCACTTTCGGCGGCGGGACGGGCGGGGGATTCACGGTCGATCCGCGATCGCAGCCGGCGCCCCAACCAACGGCGGCGCCGATCCCGACGACCAAGATCAGGCTGCGGCACAAAAGAAACTGCTGCGAGAAGACTCGCGGGCGGCCAAGCCGCACGTTGCCCAAGTTCGCCATGGAATTTGATCTATCGAGGAGGAGGTGGTGACGCAGGCATCAGCATAATCGCACGTCACTCGGACGACGACGACCAGTCGTCGAATTGCGTGGGGGCGTCAAGCGGCTGCGGGACGACGGCGGGCAGTTGCATCGTAAAGCGGCTGCCGACCCCGAGCTGGCTTTCGACCACGATGTCGCCGCCATGCTCGCGCAAAATCTTGAGACTCACCGGCAACCCCAGCCCCGTCCCGCGGCTCCCCTTACGCGACTCGAACACCGAAAAGATCTTGTCGACGTCCGCCGGCGCAATTCCTTCGCCGTTGTCGTCGACCACGATCGACAGGACTCGGCGTTCCTGATCGAGCGTCGTGGAAACGACGACGCGGCCGGCCGCCGATTTTTCGCACGCATCGACGGCGTTGCCGACGACGTTGAGGATCGCGCGGTGCAGCAGTTCTGGGTCGAAAACAAGCGTGGGGATGGAATCGTCGTTTTGCAACTCCAATTGCACGCCCGCATCCTTGGCTCGGACCTGCACCAGCTCCACCACGTCGGACGCCACCTCTTGGATGCGCGCCGGAGCTAGTTCCGGTTCACGTTCCTTGCTGAACGTGAGCATATCCATGACCAAACTGGAGATCCGCTCCTGATTCCGCTCGACGATGCGCCACCCCTTGCGGATCAATTCCGTCTCGGAAGCCTTCAGCCCCTCGTCGATCAGATAACTGCCGCCGCGAATTCCCTGCAGGATGTTCTTGATGTGATGGGACAGCGTGGCGATCGTCTGCCCCATCGCCGCCAACCGCTCGGCCTGCACCATCGCCGAATAATAGGACGTGTCTTCGACCGCGAGCGCCGCTTGGTGGCCGATGGCGACCATTAACTTGAGGTGTTCTTCGGTGAACTTCGTGACGTGGCGCTGGACGAACCGGCCCGGCGGCGTGTAGGTGTCGATGTAAATCACGCCGACGATGCCGTAACGTCCCTGCATGGGGACGCAGATCGCCTCGCGCACGCCCAGTTTCACGATGCTGCCCGCCGCCTCCCAGCGATCGTCTTCGCGCGCGTCGCTGGTGACGACCCCCTCTTTCTTCTGCAGAACGTAGTCCAGAATTGTGCGGCTGATTTCCATCTTCTCGTCGCCGCGCAAGCCCTTGCGATTGCGGCGTGCTTTCGGCTCCAGCTGCCCCGAATCCTGGTTCATCAGCATCACGCAGCCGCGATCCGCCTCGACCCATTCAAAAATCAGCTCCAGAATGCGCTGCAGCAATTGATCGATATCGAGCGTATGGCTGACCGCCAACGCCGTGCGGTACATGATCTGCAAATTGCTGCGTGCTCGAGCCAACCAGGGGCTTTCGGCCAAATCCGAATCGACCAGCGGCTGGGCGTCTTCTTCGTCGCTGATCGCCTTGACGATCCGCGACCCGCCGGCGCTGACTTGCTGCGGCACGATGTCGACGTCGTCGATGACGTTCGACGAGTGTTCGTCGATGTCGGTGAAGATCATCAGCGTCCGACCGACCTGAATCCGGTCGCCGCTTTCCAGTCGCCGCGATTCGATGCGATCGCTGTTGACGAAGGTGCCGTTGGAGCTGTTCAGATCGGCGACGAAGAAGCCATCGTCGTCGCGCTGCAATTCTGCATGGCGGCGCGAGACTTCGGAGTCGTGCAGTTGGATGGTGTTGACGCTCTCGCGCCCCAACGTCGTCACTGCCTCGACCAATTCGAAGCGTTTGCCTTGATCGCGTCCTTGAATGACGAACAGCGAAGCCATCGTGGTCCGTTTGTCGCAAAGCCGAGCAGTCGACGCCCGCAGTCGGCTCGCCTCGAGCCGCGCGTCTGGGGGCAGGCGTCTGGGGGCAGTCTGCCACGTCCCGCGGCGACGCTCAAGTAGGGGCGAGCTGGTCGACGTTAGGCGGCTCGCCGCCGCTCCGTGAGATCGGTAATCAGTCGCACGAGGGGTTCATAGTGAAACGGCTTGCGAACCACGCGCAGCGAAGACGCCGGGGGCGCGTCGGGCCATTGGCCGAGCACGACGAGCGAAGATCGGTCCTGGGCGCAGGCCGACGTGCAGGCTCGGCGCTGCGAATCGTCGCCGGCGTCGGCGACGTCGGCGTCCAGCACCACGACGTCGGGATGGTAGCGGCGAACCAAGTCGAGCCCTCGTTCGACGGCGGGCGCTTCCAGGATTTCCAAGCCGCGACGTTCGAGCGCCGCTCGCAACACTTCGCGAGTTTCCGAGGAGTCGTCGACGATGAGGACTCGGCGCGGCGCGGAAGCGCCGCCCGCCGCGGTTGGTTCGGGCCAATGACGGAAGGTGGGCACGTGCGTCTCTCCAGGCAGGCAAGTCGTCCGTCTCGCATCCATGCTCGCACCGGATCGACCTGTGAGGCGGGGAGAATATCGCGAGACGCCGGACGTGTCAAAGCCGGATTCGACGCTCCAACCGTTGACGCCGCCGCGACGAACCACAAGAATCCCAGCAGTCGAGGTTTTCTTTGGATAACGGAGTCAGTATTCCATGTGCAGTCGCACAATCGTCGCTCGTCCCCGACCCGCCCTCCGGGGGCTCGCCGCCGCCCGTTTGCTCGCCGCCGCCGCTTTCTTCGCCTGCGGCGGGCTCGCCGTCAGCCGGCCGGCGCCGGCCGAGGAAGGGGCCGAGTCGGCCGCCGCAGCACGTTTGACCAACGACGCACGGTACTTGGCCTCCGATGAACTCGAAGGACGCGGCGTCGGCACCGCCGGACTCGCCAAGGCGGCCGACTATATCGCGGACGAATTCCGTAAAGCGGGTCTCCGAGTCGACGCCGTCGACGGGCAAGCGTTCCAAAAATTCACGATCCCGGCCGCCGTCGAACGAGGTCCCGCCGAACGCAACACGCTCGTCCTGGTCGGCCCCCCTGCGGCGGCCGGCGGCGAACCGCAACGCGTGACGTTGACCTTGGAAAAGGATTTCCAAAGCCTGGCATTGGGAGGCGCTGGCAAGTTTGACGCGCCGCTGGCGTTCGTCGGCTACGGCATTCAATCCAAAGAACCGGCCTACGACGACTTCGCGGGAGTCGACGTCAAGGGCAAGATCGTCGTGATCATCCGCAAAGAACCGCAGCAGGACAAGGAAGACAGCGCCTTCAACGGTCGACAGCCGTCGCAACACGCGCCGTTCACTCGGAAAATCGCCAACGCCGCGGAGCGGGGCGCCGCCGCCGTCATCCTGGTGAACGACCTCTTCAGCATCCGACAATCGCGCGTCGCCGCGGAAAACGCCTGGAAAGAATCGGTCGCCAAGCTCGTCTCCGCGCACCAGGACTACTCGGCCAAGCCGACGCCGACCGCCGAGGAAACGGCCGCCTACCGCAAGGAAGTCGCGCGGATGGCCGAACAGATTCGCCTCAACCAAGAGAAACTCGACGGCGACTTCGATGCCGTCCCCGGCTTCCTTGAGGCCGGGCAGGGAAGCAGCGCCAAAGTGATGCCTGTGCTGTTCTGCAAGCGTGCAGCGCTCGCCGAAACCCTCAAATCGGCCGGCGTCGACCTCGATGCCGTCGAACAAGAAATCGACCGCGACCTGCAGCCGCGCAGCCGCGAATTGGCAGGCTGGCGCGGGGTCGGCGAAACCGACGTTCAACACCGCCGCGCCGACGTCCACAACGTGATCGGCGTCCTGGAAGGGGAGGGCCCGCTGGCCCAGGAAACGATCGTCATCGGCGCGCACTACGACCACGTGGGCAAAGGCGGCCCTGGCAGCGGTTCGCTCGCCCCCTCCTGGAACGTCGACGTTCATAACGGCGCCGACGACAACGCCTCAGGCACGGCCTCGTTGCTCGAGGCGGCTCGATACTTCGGCAGCCAGCCGCAGAAGCCGCGTCGCCGGCTCGTCTTCATCGCTTTCACCGGCGAAGAACGCGGGCTGCTCGGCAGCGCCCACTACGTGAAAAACCCCCGTTTTCCGCTCGAAAGCACCATCGCGATGGTCAACATGGACATGGTCGGCCGACTGCTCGACAACAAGCTAATCGTCTACGGCACAGGGACGGCGACCGAGTTCAATCCGCTGCTGGATCGACTCAATGAACAGCACAAATTCCTCCTCACAAAGCAGCCGGAAGGGTTTGGGCCGAGCGACCACGCCAGCTTCTACGGGAAGCAAATCCCGGTGTTTCACTTCTTCACGGGGACGCACCCGGACTATCACCGTCCCAGCGACGATGCCGAACGATTGAATATCGACGGGCTGCGGCGCATCACGGCCCTGGTGTGCGATACGGTGAAGGCGATCGACGCCGCCGACAAACGGCCTGAATACAAGGAAGTGAAAGGTTCCGCGCAGATCGCTCGCTCGGGCGATCGCCCTTACTTCGGCAGCATTCCTGACTTTGCGGAAGGCGTGGAGGGCTATGCGCTGATGGGCGTAACGAAAGGCAGCCCGGCCGACCGCGCGGGACTGAAAGCGGGCGACGTCATCGTGAAGTTGGGCGACAGCCGCGTCGCCAACCTCGACGATTTCGATTTGGCGCTGCGGAAATTCAAGGCGGGAGACAAGGCGCCGGTCACCGTGAAGCGCGGCAACGAGACGCTCACGCTCACCGTCACGCTCGATCCGGCCAAATAGCCGCCGGAGCGGCACGACGTCCTGCCGCCGCCGTTTTCTCCTGGATTCTGTTCATCGAGACCCTGCACGCTAGGACCCCGCCCACCATGCTCCGCCTTGCCTCTCGCGTCGCACTTGCCAGTTGGCTCGTCGTCCTTTCTTTCGCAGTCTTGCGAGGGGCGGCGGCGGCCGATCCGCAGTTGGGACTCGCGGCCTACCCTAAGCTCTCCGCGACCGACTGGCCTTGGTGGCGCGGTCCCGAGCGCAATGGCAAGACGGCGCCGACGACGTCGGTTCCGACCGCTTGGAGCGACACGCAGAATGTGGCCTGGAAAGCGCCCGTCCCCGGGCGCGGCCATTCATCCCCCGTCGTCGTCGGCGAGCGCGTGTACCTGACGACGGCCGACGAGCGTCAACAAGTCCACTCGGTGCTGGCCTTTGACCGCGATTCGGGCCGGCAATTGTGGAAAACCGACGTCAGTCGCGGCGGGTTTCCAGCGCGCAATCACCCAAAAAACACCGAAGCGACCAGCACGCTGGCCTGCGACGGCGAGCGGCTCTACGCTTCCTTCTACCACCACGATTCATTGGAAGCCATCACGCTGTCGCTCGACGGACAAATCGCTTGGCGCAAGACGGCCGGCCCGTTCCATCCGCGGCGCTACGAGTACGGATACGCACCGTCGCCGCTGCTGTTCGGCGACGCCGTGATTTATTCAGCCGAACATGACGGCCCCAGCTACCTGACGGCGCTCGATCGAACCACCGGCGCCGTGCGCTGGAAGCAGGCCCGAAAAGAAAACATCACCTTCTCCTCGCCCGTCGTCGCCTCCGTCGGCGGCCGCCTGCAATTGCTGCTGAGCGGCGCGAACCAAGTCTCATCGTACGATCCGTCGAACGGCAAGCCGCTCTGGTCGGTCGAAGGCACGACCGCCGCAACCTGCGGCACCATGGTGTGGGACGGCGACATCGTGATCGCCAGCGGCGGTTATCCCAAGGCGGAAACGCTGGCCGTCCGAGCCGACGGGAGCGGACAGGTGTTATGGCGAAACAACCAGAAGTGCTACGAGCAATCGCTGTTGGCGACCGCCGGCCACGTGTACGGATTGACCGACAATGGCGTGCTGTTTTGCTGGCGCGTGAAGGACGGACAAGAGATGTGGAAGCAGCGTCTGCGCGGACCGGTGAGTTCCTCGCCGATCCTCGTCGGCCAAAACATCTTTTGGGCGAACGAGTTGGGGACGACCTACGTGTTTCGCGCGACGCCGGAGCGATTTGAAAGCGTGGCGGAGAACCAATTGGGAACCGAATCGTTCGCCAGTCCGGCGGTCAGCGGCGACCGGCTCTTTTTGCGTGCGGCGACGGGTCATGGCGAGTCGCGGCAAGAGTTTTTGTACTGCCTGAAGTCGTCGAAAAATTGACCTTGCTTGGTGGAGCGTCGAGCGGCATACTACGCGCCGCTTTGACCGGGAGTGGGCCGATTTGCAAGCCTCGATCCCGTTCGGAGGCGGCGCCCACGGATGTGGTGTCGCCGGTCAAGGATGACCCACATAAGCAAGGAGCGCTCCACGTGAAGTATCCGAATCTCCTGGCCGCCGTTGCGGCCGCTCTCCTGTTCGTTTCGACGACGGGCCTCGCTTTCGGCCAAGGTACGGGCGTTCGTCCGACCGCCGCCGGCGCTCGCCCGACGACCGCCGCTCCCGGCGCTGCTCCGGCCGCCGCCCCCGGCGGCGCGGCGCCGACTGCCAGCCGCGGCGGAACTCCCAGCGTCGTGGTGATCGACATCGGCGAAGTGTTCAAGCAGCACGCGGGCTTCAACCAGCAGCTCAACACGCTGAAAGAAGAAATCAAGTCGCTGGACGCCTACTACCAAGGCGAACAGAAGAAGATGGCCGGCCAGCGCGAGAAGCTGGGCACGTACAATCCGGGTTCGCCGGAGTACAAGAAGCTGGAAGAAGAAGTCGCCCGCATGGCTTCCGACCTGCAGGTCGAAATGGCGCTGAAGCAGAAGAACATCGCCGAGCAAGAGGCGAAGGTGTACTTCAACACCTACAAGGAAATCTATAAGCAGGTCGAAGTCTTCGCCGACTCGTACGGCATCACGTTGGTGCTGCGTCACAACAACGTGCAGATGGACCCGCAGAAGCGCGACACGGTGCTGCAAGGCGTGAATCGCGCGATCGTGTTCCAACGCAATTTGGACATCACCGACGAGATCGTGAAGCGCGTCAATGCGGGCGCCGCCACCGCGACTCGCCCCGCCGCTCCGGCCGCCCCCGGCCTCCCGAAGCGGTAAGTCGGCATGGGATCCATCAAGGTCACTCGAGTTTCCTCGTATCGTAGTGGGGCTCCCTTGAATCTGAAGTTGCGCCCGCAGCGGACCATTGAGCGGTCCGTCGCGGTGGACGGATATGGGTACTGGAGCGGTCGGGACGTCCATGTCGAATTCCGGCCGGCCGCGGCGGACACGGGCATCGTGTTCGTCCGCAGCGACCTGCAGCCGCAGGTCCGCATCCCAGCTTTGCACGCTTTACGCATCGAGACGCCGCGCCGCACGACGCTCGCCACCGGCGGCGCCACCGTCGAGATGGTCGAGCACATCATGGCGGCGCTCGCGGGCCTCGCCATCGACAATTGCGAAGTGTGGGTCGATCGCCCCGAAATGCCGGGCTGCGACGGCTCCTCCCAAGCATTCGTCGACGCGTTGGACTCGGCCGGCGTCGTCGAACAGGACGCGCCTCGCGCGACGCTGGTCGTCTCCGACGTCATGCGCGTCGGCTGCGACGATAGCTGGGTGGAAGCGCGTCCGGCGCCGCAAGGCGGTTTGAGCGTCCGCTATCGACTCGACTACGGCTCGCAAGGACCGATCGGCAAGCAAACGTTGCAGTTGGCCGTCTCGCCGGAGACGTTCCGGCGCGAATTGGCCTCCGCGCGCACTTTTCTGCTGCAAGAAGAAGCGGATTGGCTGCGGAATCGCGGGCTCGGCTGCCGAGCGTCGATGAGCGACTTGTTGGTGTTCGGTCCTGAGGGGCCGATCGACAACACGCTGCGTTTTCCCGACGAATGCGTGCGTCACAAGACGCTCGACCTCATCGGCGACCTCGCCATGTGCGGTTGCGACATCGTGGGACAGATCGTCGCCTATCGTTCCGGACATCGGCTGAACGCCGACTTGGTCCGAGCTCTCCTGACGGAAGGTCGCCGCAGCGTCTCCTGGCGGCGGACCGGCTGATTACTGCAGACGCGACGGAAAGACTCATGCCCCCACGCATTGCCGAAACCGCGGTCGTCGACTCGCGCGCCGAACTGGGCGCCGACGTCGAGATCGGTCCGTTCTGCATCGTGGGCCCGGAGGTCGTGATCGGCCCCGGGACGCGGTTGGCAAGTCACGTCGTCGTCGAAGGACGCACGACGATCGGCGCTCACAATCGCATCTTTCCCCACGTCGTCATCGGCGCCGAACCGCAAGACGTCAGCTATCAGGGCGAGCCGACGCAAGTTTTCGTAGGCGACCATAACGTGATCCGCGAGGGGGTCACGATCAATCGCGCGACGATGAAAGAAGACGGGGTAACCGTCGTCGGCAGTCATTGCTATTTCATGGCGAACTGTCACGTGGCCCACGATTGCCGCCTGGGCGACCGCATCATCATGGCCAACGGCACGCTCCTGGGCGGACACGTTCATATCCATGACGACGCCACGCTGTCCGGCGGCATCGGCGTCCATCACTTCACCACGATCGGCAGCTTTAGCTTCGTGAGCGGGCTGAGTCGCGTGTTGCAGGATGTGCCGCCTTACATGCTGGTGGAAGGCATTCCTGCACGCCCTCGCTGCGTGAACGTCGTCGCCTTGCAACGGAATCAGTTTCCCGCCGACGTCGTCGAAGCGCTGGCGGAAGCCTACCGCCTGCTGTACCGAGCTCGAGTGGGATTGGATCACGCCCGCGAATTGCTGCGAGCGCAAGGACAAATGGCGCCAGCCGTCAACCATCTGCTGGCGTTCGTGCAAAACCAGCAGGAAGGCCGTCACGGAAGAGGTCGCGAACGTCGAAGGAACGCTGCATGAACCAGAAGCTGAAGATCGCCGTCGTCGGAGCCGGACACTTGGGGCGCATCCATGCGCGCTTGCTAAGCCAGCGCGAGGATGTCGAACTGGCGGGGATCATCGACCCCATCCCGGCGGCGCGCGAGGCGGTGAGTCGCGAGTTTTTTGTGCCGAGCGCCGCCGATTTCCGAGCGCTTCCGAAGTCGATCGACGCCGCCGTCGTCGCAGCGCCGACCGAACATCATCACGAAGTCGCCTTGCGACTGCTGCGCAACGACATTCACGTCCTCGTCGAAAAGCCGCTCGCCCGCAACGTCGCGGAAGCCGATGAACTGGTCGACGCGGCCGCGCGACGCCAGCGCGTCCTCCAAGTTGGACACGTCGAACGCTTCAACCCGGCGCTCGACGCCGTTCGTCCCCGCCTGGGTCGCATTCGCTATCTCGAGGCGGTCCGCGCCAGCGGGTACTCCTTCCGCTCCACCGACATCGGCGTCGTCCTCGACCTCATGATCCACGATCTGGATGTGATTCTGTCGCTCGTCGCCGCCCCCGTGGTCGAGGTGGCCGCCTTCGCGACCACGGTCGTCGGTCCGCACGAAGACATGGCGCAAGCGCGACTCACTTTCGCCGACGGTTGCATCGCCAACTTGACGGCTTCGCGAGTCCAGTGTCAAGCCGAGCGAACGCTGAAGATCTACAGCGAAGGCGCGATTGCGGACATCGACTTCAACGGCCCCGCGGCCCGCATCCTGCGCCCTGGCGCTCCGCTGCTGGATCGTTCGTTACGCGCCGATCAAGTGCCGGCCGCCGAACGCAATCAGTGGAAAGACCGCTTCTTTCAAGACGTCTTGCCGGTCGAAGACCTGGCGGTTGAGAAACGCAACGCGATCGCCGACGAGCAATCCGACTTTGTCAACGCGATTCGTTTGCGTCAAGCGCCGCGCGTCACCGGAGTCGACGGCCGCCGAGCGCTCGATGTGGCCGAACGAATTCTAGCGCAGTTCATCTCCCCCGCGCGTCACATGCCGCTGGTGCGGCATGATGCAGCGCACGCGCCGCTGGCCGGCGGTCCGCACTTCGCCCCGGCGGCCGCACGAACGGCCGCTCTTCGGAAGGCCAGCTAGCCGCCGTTACGCGACGTCTCGATCCTCGAAGAACAACAGGGCGAGGAACAAGGCGATCAGCGTGTAAATGCCGGCGTAGAGCGCCGCACTGCCCAAGTAGGCGACAGGCACGGCGTATCCGCCCGACATGGCGGCTTCCACGTTGAACGATTCCAAGTTCGGAAAGACGGTCGCAATCAAGCGGCCGAAAAACTGCACGATCTCGAATTGCCCAATGCCCGACTGCACAATCATCGGCGTGAGGTTCCCCAACACGTAGATGGCGAAGCAGAGGATGAGGTTGGCGAGCATCGGCAAGCGCGTCGAGATGGCGACGCTGATCGCCGTCAGCACGATCGTCTCCATGAACGCCAGCAACAGCGCCGGCAATACGCTCACCATCTCTTGATGGCACAACTGCCAAGTTGCATCCTGAATGGCGCCTTCCCGCGACTCGAAGATCGGCTTGTAGGCGACCAGGACCAGCAGCAAGAGCCCCTGAATCAAGAACAACAGGGCCACGGTCCAGAAAATGCCCATGAATTTGCCGACGATGAACGACACGCGTCCCAGCGGTTTCGATAGCACCGTGAGCGCCGTGCGTCCTTCAATTTCCTCGGCGATTTCCGTGCTCGCCGCCCAGATCGCTTGAAAAATGGCAGCCGTTAGGATCACGAGAATCCCCGACTTCTTCATCTGCTTGATGTCTTCGCCCAGTGTTCCGAAAGGCCAGACCAGCAGGGCGATGATCGCGACGACGCCCAACAGCACCAAAATCAAGAAAACGGGCTGAGCGGTCTGCGACTTGAACGTCGCCAGCGACACGGCGGACAGTCGAGGACTCGCCAACCGCGGCGCCAGATACAATACGAACAGCACGACGGTGAACAACGCGGCCGTGGGAATCGTCCAAACTTCCGGCACGGGCGGCGTCGTCGTGATGAACATGGTGAGCTTCGCGTCGCGATCGCCCAAGTTGCGGCCGTACAGTTGACGCACCTCCGGCTCGGGCAGCATGAGACTGATGCCTTGTGCGGGAGCAATCCAAATGGCAGGCGTTCCCGAACTGATCTCCAGCTTCGCGCCGCCCGTCTTCAGGTCGGTTGCGTCCGGCGATACGGTCCGCACCTCAATGTTCTGGTCCGCTCGGAATTCAATGCGGCGAATTTCATCGCGGCGAAAACTGACCGCCAACTCCTGAAACGGCACCGCCGCAAACTCGTCTTGCGCTCGCTCCGGCGAGGCGGGCAAAGTGAACTCCACCTGCCGCACGCCCACAGCCGGCATGCGTTGCAAACTACGCAGGACCAGCAGCGGGTTTTCGGCGACGAACGAACCGACCACTGCGAAAACGGCCAAGCAGGTGCACATCACGAGCACCGGCATGAGGACGCCTTCGCTCAACGCCTCGCGGATCTCGGCCGCCATGCGCCGCTGGAGCGCCGAGACGACGGCCCACATCAGCCCTAAGACGACCAAGCCCGCGGTTATTCCCAGGCTCAATACCCAGACCGGCGTCAACCATTGACTGACCCATGGCAACACGGCCGGCAACATCAAGTCGAACATCACGCTTCCTCTATCCACGCACGATTCGAAATCCATCAAACTCGCCCGTCGCCGGATATCGGTGACGCTTCGAGTCTCGTATGAAGCCGCTCATCGCCCCTTCGATCGCGTCGAGAAACCGAGCCAACTCGCTCGCGTCTCCCTCCGCCACCATCTCCACTCTCCCATCCACCAAATTGCGGACAGCGCCCGTCACCTCGTACCGCTCGGCGATCGTGCAAGTCGTCTGCCGGAACCCCACGCCCTGGACGCGGCCCGAAAACAGCACTTCCCAGCGTTCCGCCATCCGTCAGCCACTCCCGATCAGCCCATCGCCTTGGTCGACGCACCTGCGAAGACAAGAACCCGAGTATAGGTAGGGGCGAGTCACCCTTCTAGCGGTGCCCGATCTTGCCCGCCCCGCGATTGCCGCGCCTCGTCGCTAAACCCGGGTCGATCCCTCCAGATTGATCTTGACGCTCAACTCGCATCGCCCCTACTGTCCCCCCATGCGTTGCCTTCGTCTCCAACCCGAAAATCGCTCGACCGCCGCTCGCTGGCGGGGCGCCAAGCGTTCCCTGGCGATTGCGCTCGCGGGACTGGCGTTCTCGAGCCTCGTCCTGTCGGCACTCGCCTGGACCTGCCCGCTTTCCGCACAAGAGGGGCCGAAGGCGCCCGCTCCCCTGCTGGGACCGCAAACAGGCTACTTGTTGCTCCGAAACGGCAATCTCCTGCGCGGCGACATTTCGCAACTCGGCGACCGCTACATCGTCGCCCTCGACGCCCGCAACGAAGTCCGCATGCCGGCCGACCAGGTCGAATTGTTCTCCGAATCGCTCGTCCAGATCTATCAGCACAAACGCACTCAGTTGCCCCCTGGCAAGGTCGACGCTCGTCTCGATCTGGCGGAGTGGTGTTTGCGTCAGGGCCTGCGAAAACAGGCGGCCGACGAAACCACGATCGCCATGCGGCTGGAACCCGATCATCCACGACTCCCAGGACTTGAGCGACGCATTCAAGCCCCCGAACGACCTACGGCTGCACCGGACAAAGCCACTTCCGCGGCAACACCCGCCACTGTCGAACAATTGGAACAAGCCGCACGCGAACTCCCCTTCGGCGCCGTGGAACGATTTACGTCCAGCATCCAGCCCATGCTGATCAACCGCTGCGGCGCCAACAGTTGCCATGGAGCAGGGGGGGACAGCCAATACCACCTGTTGCGCCCGCCTCCCGGTCAATCCACGGCCCGTCGCTTCACGCTGCGGAATCTCTACGCCACCCTCCAGTCCATCGATCGAGAATCGCCGGACCAAAGTCGGCTGCTCGCCATGGCCCGACAACCCCATGGCGCGGTCAAAGCGGCCCCCTTCGGCCCCAACGAACAAGTGCAGTACGAACTGTTGGCCGCTTGGGTTCGACAAATTCAACCCGCGAAAACCACAAATCCTGCCGTTCCGGCTTCGATCGTCCGCCCCGGCGAACAACTGCTGCAGACGACGCCGCTTCCCAAGTCCGGGCTGGCGGCCACGGCCGCCGCGACGCCGACGACTCCCGAGTCGCAAAAAACGGACGCCCCGGCCGCAACTTCCTCGTCGGCCGCGACGACCGGCGTCGGACGTGATCCGTTCGATCCCGAACTCTTCAATCGTCAATTTGGGTCAACGCCCCGCTAGCTCCGCGCGCCGCGGCAGCGACGGCTGAGCTCCCTTGCGCGTCACTGAAATGCCCGCCGCTCGGTTCGCCCATTCGACCGCCGCTTGCAAAGTTCGTCCCTCCGCCAGCGCCACGGCCAACGCTCCGTTGAACGCATCCCCGGCTGCCGTGGCGTCGACCGCCTCCACCTCCGCCGCCGACGCCGACCAAACGTCGCGCTCGACGACCGTCGCACCTTGAGCGCCGCGAGTGACGATGGCGACGCCGCAGCCGCGTCGTTGCAGAGCTCTCCCCGCAGCACCGGCAGAGGCCTCATCTCGTACTTCAATCCCCGTCAGCTGCTGCGCTTCCGTCTCGTTCGGCGTCACGATATCCACCCAGGGGAGAAGAGCGTCGAGCGACTGGCCTGGGGGAACAGGCGCGGGGTTTAATACGGTGAGACAACCGCACTCGCGAGCCAACTGCAAGAAGTCGACGACCGACGCCATGGGCGTCTCAAGCGACGCGAGCGCCACGCGCGAACGACCGAGCGCCGCGCGCCAAACCTCCAAGTCGGCGGCCGTCGCCGACAGCCGAGCATTCGCCCCCGACGCGACGCTGATGAGATTTTGCCCTCCCGCATCGACCAGAATGAGCGCCACTCCGGTCGGCGCCCCCACAATGACTTTGACGGCGGCCATGTCCAGCCCTTCGCTGGCCAGCGTTGCGAACGCCGCTTTTCCAAAGGCGTCATCGCCCACCGCCGCGATGAACGACGCCCCATGCTCGGCCAACCGCGCCGCCGCGACCGCCTGATTGGCGCCCTTTCCGCCCGAAGCCTGATAGAACTCGCCGCCCAACACCGTTTCGCCCGGCGCCGGCAGCCGCGGACCGCGCACCACCAAGTCCACATTCACCGACCCCAACACCGTCACGCCGCCGCTTGCCGGCCCCGCCATAGAGGTCTCCTACTCTCGTTGCCACCCCTTCCCGCACACCGCCCCTCGTGCCGCACAATATCGCAAATCGGCCGCCTGACGACGATGGATGGCATGAAATGACCTCCCACGCTCCCTTCTCCCCGCCGGAAAGGCGGGGAGAAGGGTCGGGGATGAGGGGGGCGGGGATGAGCGACGTCACAGGCTGGAAGCCTGTGCTACGGACGCTTGGCGGCGGGGTGAGGGGCTACTTCCCGATGCAAAAGCGACTGAAGATGACGTCGAGAATATCGTCGGTCGCCACCGCGCCGATGACGTATCCCAGTTCTTCGAGCGCACATCGCAGTTCGACCGCCAGCAATTCCTCGCCGCCGCCCGCGGCTTGCAGCGCGGCTGCTCGCTCCAACGACTCGCGCGCCCGCCGCACGCTCTCGCGACACCGCACTGCGGTTCCCGCGACCACCGACGATTCGTGATCCTCGAGCGCGCCGAGCCGCTCCAAGACGGCTCGACGCAACTTGTCCAACCCAGTTCCCTCGACGACGCTGATGGATACGGCGCCGCGGCGCAGCAATTCGTCCCGCTCGCCAAGCGCCGTCGGCAAATCGGCCTTCGTGATCGCGATCACCGTCGCGTCGTCGTCCGCCTGACTCAGCCACTCACGTTCCACTGCCGCAAGAGGACGCGTTCCCTCCAGGCACAGGACGCGGATCGTGGCGCGATCGCGTTGTTGAGCGGCCGAACGTTGAGCATCGCCGGCGATCGACCGGTGCGACTCGACCTCTTCCCACCCCGCCGTATCGACGACCCGCACTCGTCGCCCGCCCCAGGCAAGTTCGCGTTCCACGTAGTCGCGAGTCGTCCCGGGAACATCGGCGACGAGCGCCGCCGACTCGCCCGCCAAAGCGTTCAGCAAACTGCTTTTGCCCGCATTCGGCAGGCCGTAAAGCACGACTCGCGTTGCGTCCCCCGCCACCGAACGTCGCTCCAGTCGCTGCTCCAGTTCGTTCAGCTGCGCCAGCGAGCTTCGCAGTTCGGCGGCGATCGTCTCGGCCGCCACAAACTCGATGTCTTCCTCGACGAAATCCAAACCCGCTTCGAGATGTGCCAGCAGTTCTAGCCACCGCGTGCGGAGCGCCGCGAGCGGTTCGGCCAACCCGCCGGCCAATTGCTCGAGGGCCGCGTCCAGTTCCCGCTGACCTCGCGCGTCGATGACGCCGAGCACGGCTTCGGCCTGAGTCAGATCAAGACGCCCGGCGAGAAACGCCCGCAGTGTAAACTCGCCGGGACGAGCGAGTCGCGCACCGGCGCGGCACGCGGCGTCCAGCACCGCATCCAACAGCGGCGACGCGCCCCACGCGTGAATCTCGGCCGTCGGTTGCCGCGTATAACTGCGAGTTCCCGGCCACCAGTACACCTGCACCGGGAGGGAAGGCCATGGGTACGGCAACCGCAACCATCCACGCACGACGCACGCTTGCACCGAGATTGCCGCGTCTGAGACGTCGACGAACGAACGCCAACAGGCTTCGGCCGTCGGCCCGCTGATCCGGACGATGCCGCGCACCGCGCCGCCCGGCGGCGAGGCGATTGCGGCAATCGTGTCGGTTGCGCACCACATGTCGGCGAGCTATTTCCTAGCGGCGTTTCGAACCACGATCCGGTTTGGCGCCCTTGCCATTTTTGGGCTCGGCAATCGCCGGCGTTGAAGCCGCCGTCGCAGCGGCCGCGTTGGCAGCGAAACGTCCCTTTCGCAACAACTTGTGCTCCGCCAAACTCCAGCAGCTCGACGCCACGAAGTAGATGCACAGCCCGGACGCCACCTTGAAGAACATCACGCCGATGAAGATCGTCATGAACTTCATCACTTGCTGCTGCATCCGCGTCTGCTCGTCGGTCGCAGGCGGCGTCAGGAACTTTTGATTCACCAAGAACAGGGCGATGGTGACGAGCGGCAGGACGTTGAAGTACGGCCCCAAGTAGCCGGTCTCATCCCCCAGCCACGACGGCAAGTAGTCCTTCCAGCGCCAGAACATATCGGGACCGGACAGATTGGAACACCAATCAAGTCCCGAGAAGAACTGTGCGCCGCGGAGTTCGATGTCGATCGACAGGCAGCGATAAAGACCGATGAAGACCGGCAGTTGGCACAGCGCCAACAAGCAGCCGCCGAACGGGTTGTAGTTGTGCTGCGCGAACAGATCGCGCTGCGCTTTCATGCGTTTTTCCGGCTCGTCCTTGAACTTCTCGGCAATTTTCTTCAGTTCGGGGGACAGTTCCTGCATCTTCTGCGCGTTCTTCGTCGCCTTATGGCTGATCGGCCACATGGCGCTGCGAACCATCAACGTCAGCATGATGATGGCGATCGCATAATTGCCGACCAAATCGTGGAACAAGTGCAGAATCCGCGCGAGCGGCCGCGAGACGATGCCGAACCAGCCGTAGTCATTCAGCTCTTCCGGCGAGAAATAACCTCGCCCCGTCTCGTCCTGTTGCGCGTAGGCGTTGAGCAGATCCGACTCCTTGGGACCCGCGAAGATGTCGAACTTGTGCACCAGCGGCGCGTCGGGCGTAATGGCCGTCGTCTCGCTCGCTAGCTCAAACGATGCATTCACGACGCGCTTATGCGACTTCGGAATCGCCGCGACGTCGCCCACCGACTTCGCCGAGGCGCGGCGAAAAACGCCCGCCGATCGGTCGGCCGTCAGGGGAATCATCAGCACCGCAAAGTAGTTTGCATCGACCCCGATGTAGCGTACGCCTCGATTCGGAATCGGCTCGGTGTCCGAGAACAGCGGCAAAGTCGGCTCGTCCGGTTTGCTCGTCGCCTGGCTCCATAACTCGGGAGACCGCTTCCAAACCAGTTGCCCCCCGTCGGTTCGCACGACGACGTCGCGAGTGCCGCTTTTGTTCATGTACCACCAGCCCTCGAGCGGCAGACTGTTGGGACCTTGCAAGCGATAGGAGACCATTCGCGAAGGCACATCGAAGCTGCGGATTTCGATTTCGAGCCCCAGGTGGTAGGCCCGAGCGGCGGCGCTGTTTCGCTCCGCTTCCGTCGCGGGCGACAACTTGTAGCGTTTGAGGATCTCCAACCGTCCAGCCTGACCGATCGCATTGAGTTCGCTGGTCGACAGCTCGCGACGAAATACGACCTGTTCGGCCTTCGCCTCGACGACTTCCCAGGTTCCTCGTTCGAGCGAAGGGAGCTTCGAGATCTCGCCCTGACCGCGAGGCGCGGAGGTGGTTTTGCCGTCTGCCCCGATTGATTCCAGCGTGAGCAAGAACGAAGCCGGGTTCCCCGTTGCAGGTTCAAAATCCACTTGTCGCTCGGGACGCACCACTGCGAGCGGCCGACGATCGAGCGTCGCGGTCAGCAGGTGCTCCTTGTCTCCGCGACGAACGCGCAGTTCAATCGTTTGCCCCGGTTTGGTCGCCTCCAGACTGACGTGCAGGTCGGCTTCGGTTGCGACCGGACGGCCGTCGACGTCCAACAACAAGTCGCCTTCCGCGACTCCCGCCGCTGCGGCGGGAGTCCCCGCCCCCACCGCGCCGACGCGTACGCCGCCCGACTCTTCCACCGACAGCGCGAGGTCGCCCAAGTAGCCGTGCTTGTCCTCCAAATCGCGATACTTGGGGCTCGTCATTTCGATGCGCCGCACGCCCGCGCCGCGGCTGTCGAGCAACACCAGCATGCGGTAGCCGCTGGCCGGATCGAGCGACCCCAAGGCGACGATGCGGCGCGGCGGCGCCGGATTAGCAGCCGGTTTGTCACCAGCCGGATTTGCAGCGACCGCCTTCTCTGCGTCCTTCGACTCGGCTCCCGCCGCCGGTTGCGACTCGGTCTTTGCCCCGGCATCGCTGGAGTTGGTCGACTTTGGTGCATCCGACGCGGTCGCATCGGCGGGGCCGATGGCCGAATCGCCGCCGTCGTCGGCGGCGTCAGGCGCAGCCGCCGTCCCGGCGTCCGCATTGGCCGCACTCAGCGCCTCGGGCTCGGCGCCTGGCGGACGCAGCCAGTACTGCACCAGCAGGTGTCCTCCGAGGATGAACGCGGAGATGACGCAAAACAAAGCTAAACGTTTTTCCACAGCCTATTTCTTCCTTCCCGCAAGCGGTCAGCGCCCCTCGCGCAGCCGATCGCCCAGGAAATCATCCAGTTCGGCGATCCCATAAATCTTCTGCGCGGTCACTTCCACCGGGTATTTCACTCGTCGGAATTCCACACGGTCTTCTTCCAACACGACATAGCAAGAGCGTGGATCTCCGTCGCGCGGCTGCCCGACGCTCCCCACATTGATCATGAGTTTCTCGGCGCCCAGATGCGCTCGATGCCCGATCTCTTGCGGACTGGCAAACTTGCCGGCGGCCGTAAAAACGCCCGGCACATGCGAGTGCCCTTGGAAACAATAACGGTCGATCAGCGAGAACAATCGCTCGATCTTCCGCGCGTTGTACACATCTTCGGGAAAAACATATTCGTTCAGCGGATTGCGAACCGAGCCGTGAACGAACAGATAGTCGCCGTCGCGGACCACGGTCGTGCGAGTCATCAAGAACCGCCAGCGTCGCGCGGCGGCCGCCGCATCCGGTTCAGTCGCTTCCAATTGAGCGCGCGTCCAGAATACGGCTCGTTCGGCCGCACTGCTGAACCCCTCGGGGTTGAAAAGCGCTGCGTCGTCGTGATTGCCCAAGACGCAAATCGAAAATTGCTGCGCTAAATCCAGACACTCGCGAGGGTTAGGACCATAGCCGACGATATCGCCCAGACAGACGATATCGCGAATTCCTTGCGCATCAATGTCGGCGAGCACCGCCTGCAGCGCCTCGAGATTGCCGTGAATGTCGCTGATGATGGCCCGCTTCACGGCATACGTCCCTTCTGGGCCGAGCAAGAATGCAAGGGAAAAGTCGCAGGATAAGACCCGCTGTAACAGGGGTCAAGTGGCAGCGGCAGCCCCAAGCCAACGCAACGCTTTGGAAGTCGTCAGCGGCGGGATCTCGCGAATCTTGCGGACCGTCGTCTCCAAATCATACGCCACTCGATGAAACTCCACCGACTCGCCGTCCCAAACCGCGTAACAAGCGCGCAAGTCGCCGTCGCGGGATTGGCCGACCGAACCGACGTTCACCAGCCCTTGCCGCCCCTCGCTGTGCCACGCCGATTGTTCCGACGCACTCGTAAATCGCCCCTCGCCATCCAAGACCCCTGGCAGATGCGTGTGCCCCGAAAAGGTCCAACGCGGCGCTAAGCGCAACAGCGATTCAAACTTGGAACGCGGCTGCGCCACCTCCGGATACAGGTATTCGTGCAACGGACTGCGCGGCGACGCATGCACAAAGAGCGCCTCTTCAAACTGCAGAACACGCGGAAGGGCTTCAAGTCGCGCGCGCCGATCTTCTCCCCCGGGACCGGCGAACAGCGTCTCGCGCGTCCACCCCATGGCGACGGTCGCCGACTCTCCGCCCGTCTCCGGCGAGAACAGCGCTGATTCCTCGGCATTGCCGAGCAGGTAGACCGTCTGGCGCGCCGACCAGTCGAGGCATTCGCATGGATTCGGCCCGTAGCCTACCGAATCCCCCAGACAGAGCACGCCGTCGAGCGAGTGTCGCTCCAGGTCTCGCAGGACGGCGTCGAGCGCCTCCAGGTTCCCGTGAATGTCGCTGACGATCGCGTACTTCATCGTCTTCGCTCGCATCGTCTTCGCTCGCGCCGCCTTCGCTAGCGTCCCGTTTTGAGCCGATCGCCCAGCATGTTGTCGAGCTCCGGGATGGCGTAGATCTTGTTGGCAGTCGCCGTCATGTCATAAGAAACTCGACGAAACGTGATGCGATCGTCGGTCAGAACGACATAACAGGCGCGCGGGTCGTCGTCGCGCGGTTGGCCCACCGAGCCGACGTTCACCATCAGCTTTTCCGAGCCCAGCATGAACTCATAGTTGCATTCGTCGGGACGAACGAACTCTTGGCTGGCGGTAAACACGCCCGGCAGGTGAGTGTGGCCCTGAAAGCAGTACTGCGAGACGCGCTGAAACAGCGCCTCCATCTTCCGCTGGTTATAGACGTCTTCGGGAAAGACGTATTCGTTCATCACGTCGCGCGGGGAACCATGCAGGTACAGGAAGTTGCCTTCCTTCCGCGAGCTCTCAAGCGAATTGAACCAATCCCAGCGCTGTTCAATCGCGCGAGTGGAACCGCGGGAATCGAGTTGTTCTCGAGTCCAGTAGATGGCGCGGAGCGCGACCGGGTTGAAACCGGTCGGGTCCCACAAGGCGGCGTGATCGTGATTGCCGCGAATCGTCACCTGACACCGACTCATCACTTCATCGACGCATTCACACGGGTTGGGCCCGTAGCCGACGATGTCGCCTAAACAGTAAATCTCGGTGATCGATTGAGACCGGATATCGGCGAGCACCGCGCGTAACGCTTCAATGTTGCCGTGAATGTCGCTGATCAGGGCCCGCTTCACAGTGGCCGACCTTTCCCACAGAGGCGCCGACGAGGAGTGCCGATTGGTCGCTTTGGGCGAGCGCCATCACGTCGCAGATTGCGTCAAACCCCAAAGCCAGCACCAATTTACGCTCGACGTCAGCGGTGGTCAAGAGACGACCACGGGCAGGCGCACGCGGACCGTGGTGCCGCGCCCGAGCTGACTTTCGAGATGGATCGTGCCGCCCATGGACGCGACGAGCGTTTCACAAATGCTGAGCCCCAAACCGGTTCCTCCCACTCCGGCTTCCTTTTGCCGAGCCTTATCGCCGCGAAAGAAGCGTTCAAAGACGCGTGAAACGTCTTCTTCCCGAATCCCCACCCCCGTGTCGCTGACCTCCAATTCGGCCATTCCCTCCGCTTCCCGGCGTCGCAACGCCACCTGTACCGCGCCCCCGTGCTGCGTGTACTTGATCGCGTTGTCGATCAGATTGTTCACCACCTGTCGCAAGTGCTGTCGATTCGCGCGCACCAACAACCCCTGCGTCAGCTCCGCCTGCAACATCACCCCTTTAAACTCGGCCGCCGCCTCGAACATCGACGTCGCGCTCCGCACCACATTCGCCCAGTCCAGCGACTCCCGGGTCGCTTTGCCCGGCGAGTTCTCGGCTTCCGCCAACAGCAACAATTGATTCACCAACATTTCCAACGCCCCGCACTCTTCGGTCAACCGCACCAACGTCTCTTCGTATTGCTCGACCGTGCGATGCCGGTCGAGGGCGACTTCGAGCGTGTTGCGGATGGCGGCCAGAGGCGTTCGCAACTCATGCGCCGCATTCGTCAAGAAATCCTGCCGGCGACGCATATACTCCGCCAACCGATCCAACAACCGATTGATCGTGATCGATAACTGATCCAGTTCGTCCCCGACGCCGCGCACGTTCAATCGTTCCGACAGTCGATTTGGACCGATCAGCTCGGCCCTGCGCAGCAGTTCATCCAGCGGTCGAATGACGGTGCCCGCGAGCCAAACGCCGGCGACGGGCGAAAGCACGCAGACTAAGGCGGACATCAAGATTGCATACCGATCGATTCGCGACATTTCACGTTGCATTGGTGCGAGCGACGAGCCGACGCGGACGGTCAACTCCTTCGTCGCGGCGGAAGCCGGACGATGCACAAACTCGGCGACTCGATAGTTCCCCTTATTGACGATCGCCAAGCCATTGCGTCCCGGCACCATCGGGGTCTGCGGCGGCGCATGCGGACTGGCCCACAATTGCCTTCCGTCGCCGTCGATGAGCCGCACGTACCACCCATGCAACTCGTGCGCTTGCGCCTTCCGCGTCAGATCGTCGAACAGCGATTGTTCGGCGCCCGGGAATTTTTGGAGAAGGTCGAGCCGAATTTCTTCGGCGTCGCGGTGCAACACCGTATCCATTTCGGACATCAGCGCGGCCTGGATGGCGAAGCGCAGGCCGATCGCGGTCGCAAACCCTACCGTGGCGACCGCCGCCGCATTCCACAACACCATCCGGACGCGAAACGACCGCGCGGCCGACTTAACCCACTCGAAGTGCATAGCCGCGTCCCCGAACGGTCTGTATCAACTGCTCGGGAAACCCGCGATCCACCTTGCTTCTCAGGCGATTGATGTGCACCTCGATCACGTTCGTCACGCCTTCCCAGTCCGCTTCCCACAGATGCTCGCACAGCATCTTGCGCGTCACGACTTGCCCCGCATAGCGCATCAGGTACTCGAGCAAACTGAACTCGGTCGGCGTGAGTTCAATCTCTTGCCCCTCCCGCACAACGCGCCGATTGGTCAGATCCAATCGCAACGGCCCCACCACGGTTTCCGTCGACGGCTTGTGGAGCGCTCGGCGACAGACGGCCGACATCCGCGCCTGGAGCTCCGCGAACGCAAAGGGCTTCACCAGATAATCGTCGGCGCCCGCATCCAACCCCTTCACTCGGTCTTCGATCGACCCGAGCGCTGTAAGTAGAATGACCGCCGTGCGATCTCCCGCGGACCGCAGTTTGGCCAAAATGTCCCAGCCGGACATATCGGGAAGCATGACGTCCAACAGCACGACGTCGAACTGGCGACTCTGCGCCTGCGCGAGCCCTTCGACGCCGTTGCGCACCCAAACGCAGTCGCTGCCAGACTCCCGCAAGCCTTGCTCCAGCGACTTGCCCAACTGCATCTCATCTTCGACGATCAACACGTTCATACGAGCAACTCCTCTCCTGAGTCACTCGTATCCTAACGCCTTCCGCTCGGCAAACCAGTCGCGTCGGGTCGCTCGACTGGATCCATTTCCGAATCGTAATCGCCTCGACGATTACGGCGCCGACTAAGGAGCTGTAGCGACTTCGCCGCCGGCCCGAGTCGCGAGGCCCGCGTAGACGCCGAGGTCGATCGTCTCCACCACCAAGCGCACCGATCCATCCGCGGACAAAAAGTTCGTTCCCGCCGGATGCTCGCTCGTGAAGTCGTCTAAGTGCGCCCCCGGATGGTTGGGCGGATGGTCGGCGATTCCCAACACACGCGCCATCGCTTCTTCGCCGCCCGACACGGATCCCACCCACGTCGAATACCCCAGCCGCGAGGAACGCTCGCCCACCAACAACGTGTTGCTTGTTCCATCCAAGAACTCGTGCAACCCCACGCCCAATTGGTGCTGAAAACCGCCGTTCCCCTGGCAAATCACCCCCGGCGGCAAGCCTTCGCAATCTTCCAGTTCCGTCGTGCCAAACACGCCGACGTAATTCGACGTCGCCAATCGCGCGAATACGGTCGACGGATTCGATTCATCCGGCAACGAAAACTCGCTTTGCCCCGTATCCGACTTGCAACGAAACACCGCCAACGGTTGGACTCGAACCGCGTTGTGGACTGGATCCATGATCGACAGCGAATGCTGGATCATCCCTTCGCTGACCGTTCGCTGCTCCAAGTAGGGCAATAGCAAGGCGGCCCACCCCCAACCAGGCTGACCTTCCGCCAGGGGTAAGCGAGTGGCCGGATCCATGGCCAGCCACCCCGACGGAAACGTCTGATGCGTGTCGTGGTACATGTGTAACGCCAACCCGACTTGCTTCAGGTTGTTCACGCACGACGTCCGCCGCGAAGCCTCTCGAGCCGCCTGGACGGCGGGCAACAAGAGCGCCACCAAAATGCCGATAATGGCAATCACCACCAACAATTCCACCAGCGTAAACCCACGCGCACGAACATTCCTCATCGACCTCACCCTTCGTTTATCAAGTCGCTTCGCACAGGGCATCTCACTTTGGATCCCACTGTGCCACGCAACTCATCGGTCTAAGCCAAAAAACGCCTAGACCCGCGAAGGAGGACCGCGAACCGGAGGAACAGCCAGACGCGCCGCCGGCGCGAAAGGGCGATTCACAAAGCAGATGCGTTCGACGACCGACTCCCGCAGCGCGGCAACCATCGCCATCGTCGGAGCAGGGGATTGTGCGAGCGATCGGCAAGTCGCACAGTCGCCATCGTCATGTTCGTGAGATGCCTGGCGCGTCAGCGCGCCAGACGAGGCGCCTGCGACGCCGCCAGGCACGGCTTCCGCTGCGTCTTGCGCAAGAACCGCAATTCGACCGCAATCCGGCGCCTCAGAGTCGTGTTCATGAGCATGGACATGCGCCGATTCGCAAATGGACGCGACTCTCTGCGAAGGCGAATGCGCGTGTTGATGCGCGTGTTGGTGCGCGTGTTGATGCCACGTCGAACCGCAGGCCAGGAGGGCGCTCAACCAGAGCGTCACCACGACTTTCGCGATTTGAGCACCTGCTGCCACGCCCCGCCCGCCTCTTGCTAAACCGGCTTGCCAAACCAACCCCAAGCCGCTGTAACCTGCGTAATGAAACTAGGTGCCATTAGTATGCAGGTCGTGTTCGTTTGTCAAGGCAATCGCCCGCTGACGCGCCCGCTCGATCGCCCGTAGCAACTCCTCCTTCACCCCCTCGTCCGTCTCCGTCCCTAGTCGCTCCGTCAACAATCCTTGCGACTCAAATCCCCCAATCATCCCCAACCCCCACGCACAGGCCCCGCGCACCAGCGGCTCCCGATCTCCCAGCCCGCGACCGAGCGCTCCCACGGCCGTCGGCTGCCGCTGATTTCCCAGCACGTAGGCCGCGTTCCGCAAGATTCCTCGGCGTTTCGAGCGCCACAAGGGCGTGCGCCGAAAGAGCTGCCGAAACGACTCGTCGTCCAGTTCAAACAGGGATGTCAGCTCGAGCCGCGGCAAGTCGGGACGCGGCGTCATCTCTGGCCGCTCCGACTGCGGCGCGCGCCGATTCCAAGGACAGACCTCCTGGCAGATGTCGCAGCCGAACACCCAATCGCCCAGCCCCTCGCGGAGCGGCTCGGGCGCAGGCCCGCGCAGTTCGATCGTCAGATAGCTGATGCAGCGTGTCGCATCGAGGACGTAGGGGGCGGGGAACGCCTGCGTCGGGCACGCGTCCAGGCACGCGCGACATGTTCCACAGTGGTCGGTCGTCCAACTTTCGTCCGACGGCAGGTCTAGATCAGTCAATAAAGCGGCGAGGAAGAACCAACTGCCGGCCTGTCGATGGATGAGCAGCGTGTTTTTGCCGACCCAGCCGAGGCCCGCCAACTGGGCGAACTCGCGTTCCAACAGCGGCGCCGTGTCGACCACGCCGCGGACGCGCGCCGCCGGCGCCCAGGTCTGCACTTGGCGTGCTAGCCGCTTCAGTTTCTCGTGCAACAGGTCGTGGTAATCCACCTCGCTCCAGGCATACCGAGCGACTCGTCCGGCGCCTGTCGCCGCGTCCGGCGCCGGGCCGGTCGAGTAATTCCAGCCCAACATGACCAGACTGCGAACGCCCTCGAGCACATGTTGCGGGTGCGAGTAGGCGTCGCGGCGATCCGCCATGTAACGCATTTCACCGGCATACCCGGCGTCCAGCCATTCGTAAAGGCGAGGCAAGCTCGCGGGCGTCGTCGCCCGGCAGATTCCGACGAGCGAAAAGCCTTCGCCAATAGCTGCCTCTTTGATGCGCGGCGCCAAATCCATAGACAGGAGGGTAGCACGAGTCGGGCTCTTGAGCGATGGTGCGTCGGCAGGGGCGGGCAGGTGGAGCGGAGCAGCGTGAATTCGACCTTGCGGCCGATGCGCCGCCTCGCTACCGTCTCGCGTCCTTATTGGATGACTGGGACTTCCCAGGGCCTTGGAGGGGCCACATGCCACTCGTGATCCACACCCCGCGCCTGCTTTGGCTGACATTGGCCGCGCTCGCGGTCTGCGCCGGGTGCCATCACCAGAATCCCATGCCGGACTTTTGGAACACGGCGACTCGAGTTCCCCCGCCCACGACCAGCAGCTACGGGAAAGCAGCGAATTACTATCCTAATCGTGGATCAGCACCCGCCGGCGCTGCTCCGGCCGCGCCAGGTACGCCTGGCCTCCCGGTCGGCGGCTCGTCCGGCGCCTTGCCGACCGCCGCCCCGGGCGTCACGCCGCTTATGCCTCCCCCGCCGACGGTGCCCGCCACCGGCTCACGTCCCTCCCCCACCGCGGGCGCGTCGACGCAAGCGCCCTATTCCGTCACGCCCGCGTCCGCTTTGCCGACCGTGCCTCCGACGACGCCTTTGTCAGCGCCCCTTTCGGCGCCGACGATCCCGCCCACCTATTTGTCGACGCCGGCTCGAGTCGACACGATGATCCAGCCGGTCAGCGGTCAGGCGTTCGACCAAGACAATGGCGGCGGCGCAGCGCCAACCGCCGCCATGCCGCCCGCCAACAATTTGCGGTGGGGCGTCCGTTAACGAATTGCCCGCGTTCGCCACTGCGCGCCGCGGCGCGTCCCAATTCTTCAATTGACGCGGCGAGCAAAACGTGCCACGCTACTGGCCCGAACAGTATGCCCCTTTGAAATGGCGGATGGAGGTGCAAGGATGCACGCCTCAGCTTGGCTCGTTTGCGGTCTCGTTCTTACTCAATCCTCGGCGACCGCCCCGCCGGCAAAACCTCCCGCCTCCATTCCCACTCAATGGTCGGCGCCGGTGACGGTGAAGAGCAAGGCGACCAGCGGCCCTGCGTCCGAACTTGATTCGACCGCCCGCGATCCGCAGTCGCCGTCGCGTAGTCCGCGCACTCTCCCCCCGTTGCGTCCCACGCAATCGCCCGTCGTCGTCACGGGCGAAACGTCCGTCGAGGATGGCGAGCCCTTGGAGGAAGAACGCGCCGCACCGCCGCCGCGTCCCTTTTCCCCGTCCGACTCGCAGCCGCTCGTGCAGCCGCAGACGCAGCGTCCGCCCGCGACTTTTGCTCCGCCCGCCGACACCGCTCGCCCGCTGCGCTACGAAGACCAAGGGACGAAGCCAGTGAATTTCGAGGCGCCGGCGCCCACGAGCGCTGCGAGCCTTCTCATTCGACATGCGATGACGTCGCCCGACGATGAATCGTGGCGACTGCCCGGCGCCCCGTTCGCCCTCTACTCGGCCCTGGATCGGTCCAGCGACCGGACGTCGCGACTGTCGCTGGTCCGCGCCTACTGGCGAATGACGACCGAAGTGGCATCCTACAACTGGGCTGTTGAAGAAGGCGCGTTCATCGCCGGCCTCCAAGCGGCCGGCCGAGGCCCCGAGGAATTCCTGCTCAATGCGGCTCGCCTGGACGCTCAAGCCCACCTGCAGTCGGCGAAAGTCGCCGCCGCGGGGGCTCAACAGGATTTGGCCGAGTACGCGCGGATGCCGTTGCAGTCCCCGCCTCCCTTGCCGCTCGATCAACCGCTCGCCACCGCCTATCAGACCAAGTTCGACCGGATTTTCGCCAATCGCACGCCGCCCGCCGGCTTGCGTCGCATCGCCCAGACCATCCCTCTCCAACTGGAACTCGTCGACACCCGAGCGTCGGCCGTGGCGGCCGATACGGATGCCATTAAGGAACTCGCGGCCGCTCACCGCCAAGGACAAGCGACGCTCGACTCGGTGATCGCAGCGCACGAACGCCTATACCGACACCGTCGCGAGTTTCTGCAGTCGCTGCGAGTCTACAACGAGCTGATCGCAGAGTATGCGTTGGCGGTCGGGGGCAGCTCGCCGAACGAGACGCTGGTTTCGATGCTGATCCGCAATCCACATACGCCGCGCGACGTCGAAGTGGCGCGCGCTCGCGCCGGCGGTTACGAGGAGGCGCAGGCAGTCAACACAGTCCGCAATTCGCCCGCCTATGTTCCGCCGACGCAAAATGAAATGCTGGGCGGCCCGTCCACCGACGCATCGCCGCGCACCTCCAGCCGCTCGAGCGGCAACGGCAGTTGGATGTCGCCGCGCACGACCGTGCGCGACAACTCCATTCGCGGCACCGCGGCCGTCGAAGAACCGACGACTCGTTTCGCGCCTCGACCGAATGCGGGCGACATGCAAGAGTCGCCGGCGAACGTACCGCCGCCGCGCGGCTTTCAGGGAGATGCGTCGCCTGTCGAGGAGGCGGAAGGCGCCGGAGAGCCGGCGATGGAGAATTCGCAATTCGGGGATCCCTCGGCCGCTGCCGAATCCCCCGAGGGCGCCGATGCACGTCCGTCGCTCGGCTCGCCCTTTCCTGGTCGCTAGCTGACAACTACGAGGTTGGGCGTCCCATCCCTTACTCGCAGATGCTTGTCACTGTCGGAGGGCTCGACGCCCTATCAAGCCGCTCGTCGACGCGACGTCCGAATCGCCATCGCCGAACGATGTCGTGCCGCCACCAGTCGAACGAGAGCGTTCACCGCCAGTTCCGTCAGCTCGTCCGTTCGGGTCGCCAGAATCCGTCCTTGTTCCGCTACCACTCGTCGTACTAACTCACGCACGATCCCTCGCGAGCGGGCTCGCACATAGCCCCGCATTTCGTGAGCGCCCAGTTCGCCGGCCCGTCCTTCGACGAGGGGCCAAACGCGATCTAGGCTCTGTGCCGCCACCGAGTCGCCCAGCTCGACCAGTTGCGGCTGCCCTTTCCATCTTGCCAGAAACCCCATCAAACTCATCACAGACTCCTTTCTCGGCCCCGCAGGGGCCTACCTCGACGCTTGCGGAAGGCAGTGTTGCACCGGGCGACCGTCACTGGCCACCGATCGCGCCGCTCCGGAGACGTAAGAGCTCGCGATCACCGCCGTTGCCTCCCTGTTGCTTCCACAACGTTTCGGTACCTGTAGCATCGAGCCGCGCAGGGTCGAAGATGCAGTCGACGCGTTCACATGCCGCACACTCTTCCTGGGCAATTCGTAGCAATTTGAGGAAGGACTCCAGTTCCAACGGTTTCGCGACGAAAATATATGTGCTCGCGGCAGCCTACGCCGCGAAGCAGGAAGCAACGACGGAATCGGCAAGGTCCACCAGCCTTCCCCATTCCCCTTGACCGAAAAGGGCGAATTCCGTACCTTTGCATCCAACTTCAAGGCTCCGTAGCCAAGCGGCTAAGGCAGTGGATTGCAAATCCACCATCCCCGGTTCGAATCCGGGCGGAGCCTCTTTTTTTCTTGCGGTGATTCCGCCGGCAGTGCATGAGCACTCGGCGGGTCGCCTCGCTGGCACTTGGCCGAGAAACGTACCGGTCTTCCGCCGCGACTGCAGGCGGCGCAGCGGCTCGCGAATCGATGCGGTACTTGAACCGGCCCTTCTCCAACCACGATAATTCGGGTTGCGTGCTTTGCCCCCCGCCGTGATTCGTTCCCACCAGCCTGGAGCGACATGTATCCGCCCTCGTTTCGTCTCGCCCTGGCGCTGTGGGCGCTCGCGCAAGCGTTCGCCGTCGCGGTCGTCGCCGACGAACCGGCGCCGCCGACTTGGTCCACCGACGTCGCGCCGCTGCTGAAATCGCGCTGCGTAAAATGCCACGGACCCGCGACGCGCGAAGCCGGACTCTTCCTCGCCTCGGCCGCCGGAGTCGCTCGCGGCAGCGACGCAGGCCCCATCGTCGTCCCCCACGACCTATCTGCCAGCCCGCTCTGGAAGCAGGTGGAAGAGCGTCGCATGCCGCCCGAAGATCCGCTCGACGATCGCGAGCGAAATCTACTTCGTCGCTGGATTCTCGCGGGCGCCCCCGGGCTCGCGCCCCCCCGCGCCGACCAATCCGTCGAAGCCGATCACTGGGCTTTCCGTCCCTTGCGTCGGCCCGAAGTCCCCGCCGTCCGCCAACCAACCGCGCTAGGCAACCCAATCGACCGTTTCCTCGCCGCGCGCCTGGAAGCCGCCGGGCTTGAGTTTCCTCCGCCCGCGAACGACGCCGTGTGGACTCGTCGCGCACGCATCGCGATCCTCGGACTCCCCCCCACGCTCGACGAACTGGCCGCTCTCGACGTCGCAACCACCTCGTCGCTCGCGGAACGTGCCGGCCAAGTCGAACGGTGGCTGGCCTCGCCGCAGTTTGGACCGAGGTGGGCCAAACGTTGGCTCGACGCCGCCGGCTACGCCGACTCCAACGGCTACTTCGGCGCCGATACCGACCGGCCGCTGGCCTATCGTTACCGCGACTACGTCGTCGAGTCGCTCAACGCGGACTTGCCGCTAGATCAATTCGTGCGAGAACAGCTCGCGGGCGATGAACTCGCCTTCGCCGCCGGTTATCGTCCAGGCAGCGACGCCTCCCCCGAGATCATTCGTTGGCTCGTCGCCACCCATTTTCTCCGCAACGGCCAAGACGGGTCCGGAGAAAGCGACGGCAACCCAGACGAAGTCCGCGCCGACCGCTACTACGCGCTCGAATCGAGTCAACAGATCGTCGGCGGGTCGCTCCTGGGACTCACGATCCAGTGCGCCAAGTGCCACGACCACAAGTTCGAACCGATCAGTCAGCAAGATTTTTATCGCCTGCAAGCGATCCTCTATCCGGCGTTCCCTATCGAAAGTTGGGTCAAGCCGAACGACCGCTTCGTCCTCGCGCCGCTTCCTGGCGAAACCTCCGCCTGGGAAACTCGACTGCAATCCCTGGACGCGGACTTGGCTCGCCATCGCGACGCACTTCAACTTTGGGTCGCCGCTCATCGCCCCAGCGGCGAACTTCTGTTCGCCGACGACTTCAACGATGACGCGCAGCCGCTGTCAGCGCGCTGGAGTTCCACGGCGCCGCACGACGACGCCCCCGCCGGCAAAGTCCCCGTATCGCTCGACAGCGACGCGCGCCCCGGCGCTCGTCGTCGTCGCGGCGCACTCGAACTGCTCGAAGGCGGCACGGCGCCCAATGCTTGGCTGTCGACCCGCGAGTCGATCGACTGGACGCCGGCGGAGAAAGGCGACTCCGTTCAAGTCACCTTCGATCTGCTGGCCGATCGCGTCGACGACTCGGAAGCCCCCGCCGCTCGCATCGGCTACTACGTAGCGCTGCATGATTACGACGATAGTTCGCCGGTGGTCGGCGGCAACATCCTGATCGACGGCCATCCTTCGTCGAGCAGCGTCGTGGACCTCGACTATCCGGGCGCCGACAGCAAAGCGCTTGGTCAAATCGGCGTCGCCGGCTATCGCCCCGGTCGCAACTACGGCGTCCGCATCACCAACTTGGGGGAAGGGAAGTACCAGCTCGAGCATTTGGTCGACTTCGTCGCTGAGGACAAGTCGCTCACCCTAATGCAACAAGATCTGCCAGACGGCGGCTTCGGGTTTGAGTTCTGCTGCGGACGCAGCTTCGTCGTCGACAACGTCCGCATCGAGCGATTTGCCTCAAACTCCGCCCAAACGCTCGCTTCATTCCTCGATGAACTTCGCGGCCGACGCCAAACGACCGACGCTCTGCAAAAGGAGCGGGCAACTCTGCAGGCGGCCCGCCCCGGTAAGATCGCGTGGCTCAGCGACGTCGGTCCGCAGCCGCCGCCCGTCCATCTGCTCACCCGCGGCAACTACGCGACTCGCGGGGAAACCGTCGAGCCCGCGGGGCTCGCGGTGCTTTCCGACTCCGAAAACCCGTTCACCGTCGCCCCCAGCGGCCCGCCGCCCCTTTCCTCGGGCCGCCGGCTTGGGCTGGCCCGCTGGCTGACCCACCCCGGCAGCCGTCCTGCGGCGCTGCTAGCGCGCGTGCAAGCCAACCGAATCTGGCAGCACTACTTCGGCGTCGGACTCGTCGCCACGACCGACAACTTGGGGCTCGGCGGCGCTGAACCGTCGCACCCAGAGCTACTCGAATGGCTGGCGGTCGAGTTGGTGGAGTCGGGGTGGAGCTTCAAACATCTACATCGACTCATCGCCCAGTCGGCCGCGTTCGGCCAATCGAGCCATGTGAGCGAGGCGGCTCGACGCCTCGACCCGAGTAATCGCCTCTACAGCCGCTTTCCGTTGCAACGCCTGGACGCGGAAGCCCTCCGCGATGGGATGCTGTCCGCCAGCGGCGAAATCGACCTGCAACTCGGCGGCCCCTACATCCCCACTCATCGCAACGGAGAAGGGGAGGTCCACGTCGACGAATCGTCGGCTGGCGCTCGACGCCGTTCTCTGTACCTCTATCAACGTCGGACTCAACAGCTCAGCTTGCTCAGCGTGTTCGACGCCCCGTCGATCGTGTTCCTTAGCACCCAACGCAGTCGCTCGACCACCCCTTTGCAGTCGCTGGCCCAGTGGAACTCGGAGTTCGTCGTCAATCGCGCATCGGCGCTGGCGCAGCGCAGCGCCCGCGTGAGCGACGTTCCCGAGTTGCGCGTCGACGTGTTGTATCAGCTGGTTTTCGGTCGCCGCCCCACGTCGCTCGAACGCCGCGACGCCCTCGCGGCGCTTCACCAGTTGCAAGAAGCGGCCGAGGGCGCACCGGACGCCGAGCTGCGCGCGTGGCGAGATCTGGCTCAGGCGCTGTTCATGAGCAACGAATACTTATACGGGGAGTAGCGACGTGCCCTCTGACAACTGCTCCGCCGACCCATGGACGCTGCACCGACGCGCCTTCCTTGCACGGCACGCAGGCGGCCTCGGCGCCCTGGCGCTCGCCCACTTGCTTCAGTCCGAAACCCGTGGCGCCTCCAACAGCGGCAAAGCTAAACAGGTCATCTGCCTGTTTCAGCACGGCGGTCCGAGTCAAATGGACCTCTTCGACCCCAAGCCGCTGCTGCAGAAACATCACGGCCAGCCCTATCCGGGCGGCGAACTCGAAATCCACTTCGACAAGCAAAAAGGCAACGTCCTCGGCAGCCCGTACAAGTTTCGCAAGTTCGGCGACGTCGGCATGGAACTGTCGGAGCTGTTGCCGCACACCGGCGCCATCGCCGACGACTTGACGCTCGTTCGTTCGATGACGACCGAGTCGGTGGATCACGAGTCGGCCCTGCGTTTGATCCACACGGGACGATTTCTCGCCGGCATGCCGGTCTGGGGTTCCTGGGTGCTTTACGCCCTCGGCTCGCTCAATGCCAATCTCCCCGCGTACGTCGTATTGTCCGATCCGGGCGGCTTCCCCGTCGACGGCGAACGGAATTGGTCGTCGGGTTGGCTTCCAGCGTCCTACCAGGGCGTGCAGTTCCGCTCCGGCCGCTCGCCCGTCGTCAACTTGGAACCGACCCCGAATCTCGCCACGACCCCGGCCGCTCGCGAGGCCCAGTTGCGATTTCTCCAGCAGTTGAACCAGGCGCACTTGCAGCGTCGGCAGGGGGACGACGAATTGGCGGCGCGCATCACGAACTTCGAGACGGCCGCGCGGATGCAGTCGGCCGTCAAAGAGGCGCTCGACCTATCCGGCGAGACGGCGGCGACCAAGACGCAATACGGCTTGGATCAAGATGCAACGCGCGAGTACGGCACGCGCTGCTTGCTGGCGCGGCGATTGGTCGAGCGCGGCGTTCGATTCGTACAACTGTACCTGCAAGGCCAACCGTGGGACACGCACAGCAAGAATGCCGAGTCTCTGAAGGGATTGTGCGCTCGCACGGATCAACCGAGTGCGGCGCTCGTCGCCGACCTCAAGCAGCGTGGAATGCTCGACGAAACGATCGTCCTCTGGACGGGCGAATTTGGGCGACTGCCCGTTTCGCAAGGCGCCGACGGACGCGACCACAACCGCCACGGTTTCTCGTTGTGGTTGGCGGGCGGCGGCTTTCGCGCCGGCTACCTGCACGGCGCGACCGATGATTTCGGCTACCGCTCGGTGACCGACGTCGTCACCGTGCACGATCTGCACGCCACGCTGCTCACCGCCCTCGGCATCGACCACCGGCGGCTCGTCTACCCGCACGACGGACGCGACACAAGCCTCACCGACGCCGACGTGACTCACGCCCGCATCATCCCTGAATTGCTCGCGTGAATTGCCCGCATCATCCAGCCAACCAGCGCGCGGCGTCTTTAGCCCAGTAAGTAAGCAGCAGCGTGGCGCCGGCGCGACGCATCGCGAGCAGCGACTCAAGCGCCACGGCCCGTTCGTCGATCCACCCGGCCGCAGCCGCCGCTTTGACCATCGAGTACTCGCCCGACACGTTGTACGCCGACAAGGGCACGCCCGGAAACCGATCGTGGATCGCGCGCAAAATGTCCAAGTAGGCGAGCGCCGGTTTGACCATGATCATGTCCGCCCCCTCGCGTAGGTCGAGTTCCACTTCGCGGAGAGCTTGGTCGGCCGAGGCGGCGGGATCCATTTGGTAGGCGCGCCGGTCGCCGAACTGCGGTGCGCTTTCGGCCGCATCGCGAAACGGACCGTAATACGCGCTGGCGTACTTCGCCGCGTAACTCAGAATCGGTACATGCTCGAAATGAGCCGCATCTAGCGCTGCTCGGATCGCGCGCACCATCCCGTCCATCATGCCGCTGGGCGCGATCACGTCGGCGCCCGCGCGTGCGAAACTAACCGCCTGCTTGCCGAGCAGCTCCAGCGTCGCATCGTTGTCGACGTCCGTGCGGCCCGTTCGGGCATTCACCACGCCGCAGTGCCCGTGGCTCGTGTATTCGCAGAAACAAACATCCGCGATCCGCACCACTTCCGGCGCAGCTGCGCGAGCCGCTCGGAGCGCCTGCTGCACGATGCCTTCGTCCTGAAACGAGTCCGAACCGACCTCGTCCTTGTGAGGCGGAATGCCGAAGAGGATGACTCCGCCCAGTCCAAGTGCGCGAACGGCTTCCAGTTCCTCAGGCAGCTTATCGAGCGAAATCTGGTCTTGCCCGGGCATCGAGCGGATCGGCTGGCGCAGCCCTTCGCCGGGACGCACAAACAGAGGCTGGATGAAGTTGCTGGGGACGAGGCGAGTTTCCTTGACCATCTCCCGAATGCCGGGGTGGTAGCGGAGTCGCCGAAGTCGCGTCTGCGGGAACCCAAAGTCGTTATTCATGAGTACATTTATAGCGAGCGATCGAGGCGCGATGAAGCACGCCAATTCGGCCCGCCGCGGCCCTCGTCGCGAATCGATTGCGGATCGCGGAATGTTTGGATTTCTCGTCGTCGACAAACCGGCCGGCGTCACCTCGCGCGACGTCGTGAACCAGGTGCAGCGAACCGTGCGGCCCCATAAGGTGGGGCATGCCGGCACCCTCGACCCGCTCGCCACCGGCGTGCTTCTCCTCGCCCTCGGACCCGCGACGCGTCTGATCGATCACCTCCATCGCTTGTCCAAACGCTACGAAGCGACGTTTCTACTGGGCCGTTCCAGCGACACGGAGGACGTCGAAGGACAAGTCGTCGAACTGGCCGATGCACCGCACATCACGCGCTCGATGCTGGAAGACGTCCTTCCGCGATTCCTCGGAGCGCAAGACCAAGTGCCGCCAATCTATTCGGCGCTCAAAGTCAACGGACGACGTGCTTATGCACTGGCGCGCGCCGGCCAAGCCGTCGCCCTTGCCGCACGGCGGATCGTCGTCCATACGCTCGAGTTGTCGGGCTTCGACTATCCGCAAATGCGTCTGACGATCGAGTGCAGTTCGGGGACGTATGTACGCAGCCTGGGCCGCGATTTGGCTCGCGTCTTGAACACCGAAGCCGTCATGTCGGCATTGCGACGCACTTCGATCGGTCCCTTCACTTTGGATCGCGCCATCCCGCTTGGTCCCGCCACGCTGGACCACATTCGGCAGAACCTGATCGACCCGCTCGTCGGCTTGGCTGACTTGACGCAGCGCCGACTCACGCCGGAACTGGTCGCTCGCCTGCGCAACGGCCAAACCATTCCGCTCGCAGATGGCGACGAAGGGGAACAAATTGCGGCGCTCGACCCGCGCGGCCGGTTGACGGCGATTCTCTCGAGGCGCGAGCCGGGCTACTGGCGCCCGCTGATGGTCTTTCCCGCGACCGACGAGGTCACGTAACCGGCACCGTCGCCGCTATACTAAAGCGGCAGCGAGTTACGCCGATTGACGCGATTCAGCGCTCGCATACTCCCGATCCAATTCCCACTGCAGAGAATCAGAGCCGGCATGAGCACCGTCGAACAAATCCTGGTCGTTCCCACATCGGTTTTCCACGCCTTGGGGCACTTTCAGGGGTTTTCCAACGAAGTGGAGCGGTATCTAAACGAGTTGCTCAGTCCACGCAACACAAGCTACAAGCCGCGGCCGGAGATGGAGCTGGATCCGTCGTTCAAACAGTTGATCCCGTACGTCGTCTTCCGCTACACCGACCCCAACGGGCGCGTGTTTTTGTTTGAATACACGCGCGGGAAGGGGCAGGGGGAGCAACGCCTGCACAGCAAGCGCAGCATCGGCATCGGCGGTCACATCTCGGCCGCCGACGCCGCGCATCACGACGTCTATGCGGAAGGCATGCGGCGCGAACTGGAAGAGGAGGTCGTCATCAACACGCCTTACTCGCAGCGCTGCATCGGCATGATCAATGACGATCTCACCGAAGTCGGCAAAGTCCACCTGGGCGTCGTTCACTTGTGCGACGTCGAATCGCCGGCCGTGAGTCCGCGCGAGTCGGACATCTGCGACGCCGCCTTCCGGCCGCTCGACGAACTCCTCAGCCGGCTCGACGCCTTCGAAACGTGGTCCAAGATCTGCCTCGAACAAGCGTTCCAGCGGTAACTCGCATGCGCTCGCCCGTGTATCTCGATAACCACGCCACGACGCGCGTCGACCCGCGCGTGCTCGCGGCCATGCTTCCCTACTTCGTCGACCACTATGGCAACGCCGGCAGCACAAGTCACCAGTTCGGCGCCGAGGCGCGCGAAGCGGTGGAACGGGCTCGAGCGGCGATCGGCGAACAGATCGGAGCTTCGGCGCGCGAGATCGTATTCACCAGCGGCGCGACGGAAAGCAACAACTTGGCGCTGCGCGGCGTCGCCGAACGCGTCCGACGCCGCGGCAATCATCTGGTCAGCGTCGTCACCGAGCACAAGGCAGTGCTCGATCCGCTCGCCCGCCTGAGCCGAAAAGGCTACGACGTGACGCTGCTGCCGGTCGCCCCCGCAGACCGACGCGATGCGGGCCGGATCGACGTCCAGCAGTTCGCCGACGCACTGCGCAACGACACGCTCTTGGCGTCGGTGATGCTCGCCAACAACGAAATCGGCGTCCTCCAGCCGCTCGCCGAAATCGCCCGCCTCTGCCGCGCAAAAGGCGTGCTGTTGCACTGCGACGCGACTCAGGCCGTCGGAAAGCTGCCGTTGAACGCGCACGAACTGGATGTCGATCTGCTTAGCTTCAGCGCACACAAGATTTATGGTCCTAAGGGAGTCGGGGCGCTCTACGTTCGTCGCTCGTCGCCTCCCATCCGGCTGGAGCCGCTGGCCGACGGCGGCGGCCAGGAAATGGGCCTGCGCAGCGGCACGCTCAACGTCCCCGGCATCGTGGGACTCGCTCAGGCGCTGCAACTCTGCACGGCCGAAATGCCAACGGAAACGGAGCGTCTGCAATCGCTCCGCGACCACCTGTTCACGGGGCTCTGTCGCGAATTAACCGGTGTGACCCTGAACGGTCCTGCTCTCGACGACGTCAGCCTGCGGCTGACTGGCAATCTCAATTGCCGATTCGAGTTCGTCGACGGCGAAGCGTTAATGATGAACTTGCGCGACGTGGCTGTTTCGAGCGGCAGTGCGTGCACGTCGACGAATCCCGAGCCGAGTCACGTCCTCAGGGCCCTGGGGTTGTCCACCGACGACGCCCGTTCCAGCCTCCGATTTGGGCTCGGACGCTTCAACACGCTCGACGACGTCGACACGGCCGTCTCGGCGATCGCCGAGACGGTGCGCGCCTTGCGGAAACTTTCCAGCTCGGCGTAGCAACATCGTGTTTCGCGGTGGCAGGCGTCGCCCCGCTGAACTAGGCTGGACGGATTGCGGCCGCTCCTTCAACACGACCGCCCTTGCAACACCGTCCGACTCTGCTGTTTGCCCATGAACATCGTCAAAGCGACTCGCGCCTACGAAGCCTGGCTCGGCGAGCAGGTCGCCGTGCATACGTCCGAGTTGGACTACAAGCACGAACGGATGGCGGATCGGGCCGATCCGTTTCCCTTCTTTCGCGGAACCTACTACCGCTGGGCGCAGTGGTGGAGTGAATCGCAGGAAGATTGGAAGACGGGGCCCGAAGTGCTCGCCGTGGGCGACCTCCATATCGAGAACTTCGGCTCGTGGCGCGATGCCGATGCGCGGTTGGTGTGGGGCGTCAATGACTTTGACGAGGCCGAATCACTGCCCTACACCCAAGACCTCGTGCGTCTCGCGACCAGTTTCCGGATCGCACGTCGTTCGCAGCAGTTCGCCGTCTCGCCCACAGCCGCGTGTCGACTCATCCTCGACGGTTATCGACGTCAAATGGCGCTGGGCGGCCGACCGTTCGTGTTAGAGGAACGACATGGCGCGCTGCGCTCTTTGGCCATGGCCAGCGAACGCAGCCCCAAGAAGTTTTGGAAGAAGCTAACCGCCGTTCTCGACGAACCGGTCGCTCGCCCGCCAGCAGAAGCCCGCGAACTACTCGTGCGTAGTTTTCCCGTCGCGGAACTTACGCCGCAATTTCGCTTTCACCGACGCGTGGGGATGGGGAGTCTCGGCAAACCGCGATTCTTGGCGCTCGCTCAGTGGCAAGGCGCGTGGGTGGCTCGAGAAGTAAAGGCCGTCGCGCCGCCGAGCTCGCGGTGGTTCCAGCGCAGTTCCGCGCGCAGCCGATCGCAAGTCGCCAGCATCCTCGCCATCGCACGGCGTTGTCCCGATCCGTATTTCATTCCCGGACCGCGCTGGAACGTACGTCGCCTCGCCCCCCGCTGCTCGCGCATCTTACTCCACGAATTGGCCCAAGTTGACGATGTCGAGCGAATCCTGAAGTCGATGGGCGCCGAGTTGGCGAATGTCCACTGCGGAACAAACTCCGTACGCGGAGCCATCCTGCGCGACTTGAAGTTGCGTAAGGCAAAGTGGTTGGCCGATGCCAGTCGAGCGGCCGAGGCAGCCGTGCTGCGCGACTGGCGATCCTGGCGCAAGGCGTACGACAAAACCTAGCCAGAACTCGCCTAACTTGAACATGCCTAGCTTGGCTGCGCCGCCGCGGACGTCAGAAGTACGTGCGGATTCCATCCACCACGTTGTAGTCCTCGTCGACGATCGGCATGAACTGCCAACGGTCAAACGTCGTGCAGGGATGCGATATGCCGCTGCCAATGAGATCCCCGACCCGTAAGGGGGAATCGGCGGGCAAATCGAGCATCGCGTGCTGGTCGTTCAGACCGACGATCGCATGCCCCGGCGGAAGCGGAACGGGCCGGTGGTCGCGTCCTGGCCGAAACCACGTCTGCGGCGCCGGCAAGTCGGCGTCGAACGAACAATCTCGTTTGCCAAGCGACAAGACGGCTCGAGTCGGCTCGGGACGCGTTAACACGTAAGACCACACTTCCAGCGCGGGCTGCAATCCGGGGCCCAACTCGCGGGCCGCTTGGGAGCGTTCCAACAATTCCTCGTAGTACCGATTCAGCACCAGGGAATCATGCGTCAGATAACACCCGCTGCGCACCACCAATTGCACTTCCGGCAACCCCGTGCGGCTTAACCCGTTCGCCGCCAAGTCAAAGAAACACGATCCGCCCGCCGTGAGCACAATCGGCCCCGGCGCGAACAGACTTTCCGCGTGACACTGTTGCGCGACGCACACCATTTCACTTAAGAACGATTCCACGCGCGATCGGCGTTCCACCGGCGTATCGCCTGTGATCACTCCTTCAAAGCCTTCGACGCCGCGCAGACGCAGCCACGGCCCGGACGCCGCCGCGGCGCGAGCGACCTCCAACGCGGCCGCCGCCCCCCGACACCCGCATCGTTTTCCAGCAATCCCGACTTCCACCAAGACGTCGAGGGGACGCCGAGCCGCTCGCGTGCGAACCAAGTCCGCTAACGCCCGCACGCCTTCCAGCGAATCGACGAGACAGAAAAACTCAAACCGTTCGTCGCGATCAAGTTCCTGCGAGATCCACTCGATGGCCGGCCGTCCCAGCAGTTGATTGGCGAGCAGAATACGTTGCACGCCGAATTCTCGCGCCACGCGCACCTGCTGGATCGTGGCCAGCGTGATGCCCCAGGCGCCGTCGGCCAGCTGCCGCTGGAACAACTGCGGGCTCATCGTCGTCTTGCCGTGCGGACACAGTTTTGCGCCCGAGAGTTCCAGAAAGCGTCGCATCCAGCCGCTGTTGTGCTCCAACACCTTTTGCTTGAGCACCGCCAACGGCAAGGGCAAGTCTTCTCGCAGGACGTTCCAACCTCGCTCGCCGATCCGATTCAACGCCAGCGGCGCGACCGATGGGGGCAACCCTTTGACGGTCGCGTCGAGCAGCGGCGAGGAAGGGGGCGAATGCGAATCGTCCACGTCGGTTACTTGTCGGCCAACAGTTTGCGGAGCACCGTTTGGAGGATGCCGCCGTTGCGGTAGTAATCCATCTCCACGGGCGTATCGATGCGCACATTCGCCGAGAACGTTTTGACGCCGCCGTCCGGCGCGGTCGCGCGCACCGTCACTTGACTGCGCGGCTGCAGCGAACCGTCGAGCCCTTCGACGTCGATCGTCTCTTCGCCGGTAAGACCGAGCGACTGCCAGGTGACGCCGGCCGGGAACTCCAGCGGCAACACGCCCATGCCGACCAAGTTGCTGCGGTGAATGCGTTCGTATGAGGCGGCGATGACCGCTCGAACGCCGAGCAAATACGTGCCTTTCGCGGCCCAGTCGCGGCTGCTTCCTGTGCCGTATTCAGCGCCGGCGATCACGACCAACGGCACGCCCTCTTCGCGATACTTCATCGCGGCGTCATAGATCGACAGTTTCTCGCCATCGGGCAAGTGGCGCGTCCAACCGCCTTCGGTTCCGGGCGCCACTTGATTCCGGATGCGAATATTCGCAAACGTTCCGCGCACCATGACGCGGTCGTTGCCGCGGCGAGCGCCGTAACTGTTGAAGTCGACCGGCTGCACGCCGTTGGCGATCAAGAACCGCCCGGCAGGCCCGTCCTTGGCGATCGAACTGGCGGGGGAGATGTGATCGGTAGTGACCGAGTCGCCGAGCAGGGCCAGGACGCGCGCCTGTTGCAGCGGCTTGATCGGCCCCACTTCGGGCGTCAAGTCCACCAGGAACGGCGGCTCTTGGATATAAGTGCTCTTCTCATTCCAGGCGTACAAGTCGCCTTCCGCCACCTTGATTCGATTCCACTCGGCGTTGGCCGTGAACGCGTTGGCGTACTGCGTCCGGAACATCTCCGGCTGCACGCACTTTGCAATCGCCTCGTTGATTTCCTCGCGAGTCGGCCAAATGTCCCGCAGGTAAACCGGCTGGCCGTCCGCTCCCGTCCCCAGCGGCTCGGCGGCCAAGTCGATATCGGTGGAGCCGGCGAGGGCGTAAGCCACGACCAGCGGCGGGCTGGCCAGAAAATTCGCCTTGACGTGCGGATTGACGCGACCTTCGAAATTGCGATTGCCGCTGAGCACCGCCGAGGCGACCAAGTCGCCTTCGACGACCGCTTTGGCGACTTCTTCCGGCAGCGGGCCGCTGTTGCCGATGCAGGTCGTGCAACCGTAGCCGACGATGTGGAAGCCGAGCTGCTGGAGAGCCGGCGTCACTCCCGCCTTATCCAGATAGTCGCTTACCACGCGCGATCCGGGAGCGAGGCTGGTTTTGACGTACGGCGGAACCTGGAGTCCCTTATCGACCGCTTTCTTGGCGAGCAAGCCGGCGGCCAACATCACCGACGGGTTGCTGGTGTTCGTGCAACTGGTGATCGCTGCGATGACGACCGCTCCGTGACCGATCGTCGTTTCGGCGCCGGCCTTCTTCACGACGCCCTTGCGTTCCAAGGCGGCGGCGTCGAGGTTGTAGCCGCGTTGATTGAGCGGCGCTTGGAGCGACTGGCGGAACGACGACTTGACTTGGGTGAGCGGCAGGCGATCTTGCGGCCGCTTGGGGCCGGCGAGCGACGGAACGATCGTGCTCAAATCGAGCTTCACCGTTTGGGTGTACTCGAGCGGCGGAGTCTCGTCGGTGCGGAACAAACCTTGTTCCCGCATGTACCGCTCCACCAGCTCCACTTCCGCTTCGGTGCGTCCTGTACGACGGAGGAACTCCAGCGTCTCGGCGTCGACCGGGAAGAAGCCCATCGTGGCGCCGTATTCGGGCGCCATGTTGGCGATCGTCGCTCGATCCGCCAGCTTCATCGACGAAACGCCCGGCCCGAAGAACTCGACGAACTTATTCACGACGCCGACTTTGCGGAGCATCTCGGTGATCGTGAGCACGAGGTCGGTCGCGGTCGCGCCGGGGGCCAACTGTCCGACCAGCTCCACGCCGACGACTTCGGGCAGCAGCATGTACTGAGGTTGTCCCAGCATGGCGGCTTCCGCTTCGATGCCGCCGACGCCCCAGCCGACGACGCCCAGACCGTTGATCATGGTCGTGTGGCTGTCGGTGCCGACGAGCGAATCGGGGAAGGCGACGGCGCCCAGTTTATCGGAACCGACGAACACGCCTTTCGCCAGGTATTCGAGATTGACTTGATGGACGATGCCTACATTCGGCGGCACCACGCGGAAGTTGTCGAATGCACGCTGGCCCCAGCGCAGGAACTCGTATCGTTCGCCGTTGCGTTCGAATTCCAGATCGACGTTCTGCTGCAGCGCGGCGGCCGAACCGAAGTTGTCGACTTGGACGGAGTGATCGATGACGAGATCGACGGGGATGAGCGGGTTGACTCGCTTGGGGTCTCCGCCCAGTCGCTGCATGGCGGCGCGCATGGCGGCTAAATCCACGACGGCGGGGACGCCGGTGAAATCCTGCATCACGACGCGCGCGACGTGGAAGGGGATTTCCACTTTGGCGGGCGCCGCGGCGTTGTAAGCGGCCAGCTGACGCACGTTCTCTTCCGTGACGACGTAGCCGTCGCAATTCCGCAGGACCGCTTCCAACAGCACTCGGATGGAGAACGGGAGACGCGAGACGGCGCCGAGTCCCTGTTCTTCAAGTCGTCCGATGCGGTAGATGCCGAGGGGCCCTTGGCTGGTCGAGAACGTATCACGAGTGCGAAACGGATCGAACACGGTCGCTGTCGAGCTCATGGATTCATTCAGCCCATCAGCGGGCCGCCGCAAGTCAAAAAGAAGGGGTCAGAACACGACTTGAGTCGCACCGCCCGCGAGCAAGTCGCCGTTACAAAGTGCGAATTCTATCGCATGCCGGAGGCGGCTGGTAGCTGGCTCAGAACTCGAGCCGCAATTGCGGGTCGTTTTCGACGGCGTCCGGGTTGAGTTCCTTGAACATGAGACTGGGTTGGATGTCGCGATTGTTTTGGTATTTGTCGCTGTCGTATTCAGTGATCGAGCCGGTGATTTGGTGATAGAAGATCTGGCAGATCGGGACGCCGGGGTAGATGCGAATGGGCTGGACGGCGAACATTTCGAGCGTCCAGAAGCCGCGAAAGCCGACGTCTCCGAACCCGGCCGTGACATGGACGAACAGGCCCAGTCGCCCGATGGACGAGCGACCTTCGATCATGGGCACAAGGTTGTGCGTTTCCGTTCTTTCAATCGTTCGCCCCAGATACAGCTGATTGGGGCTCAACACCAACCCTTCCTCGGGAATGATGATGCGCCGAGTGCGATGGGGCTGACGCATGTCGAGCACCACTTCTTCGTAAACCAGCAGTTCGTGGTGCAGGGTCAGGTTGTAGCTGTTGGGGTTAAGCAGCGAGGGCTGGAAGGGATCGATAAGAATATTCGTTCCCAACTGGTTCTTGATTTCGGCGCCCGACAGGATCATCGCCAAGGTTCCTTCACGAAGAGGTCGATACGCCGATCCGGGGACAAACGTCCGCCAGCCCGCAGCCTTCGCAGACCGGTTTCCGCGCTTTGCAAACGCGGCGTCCGTGGTGAATCACTCGATGCGAGAACATGATCCACTCGTCTTGCGGGAGCAACCGCATGAGGTCTTGTTCAATCTTCACGGCGTCTTGGTGACGAGTGAGTCCCAGGCGGCGGGAAAGTCGCGTGACGTGCGTGTCGACGACGACTCCGGATGGAATGCCGAAGGCCGTGCCCAGGACGACGTTCGCCGTTTTGCGCCCCACGCCCGGCAGCTTCACCAACGACTCGAGGTCGCGGGGAACTTGCCCGTCATGTTTCTCGACGAGCTGGCGGCAACAGCCCTGAATGTTCTTCGCCTTGTTGCGAAAAAAGCCGGTGGATTGGATGGCTTTTTCCAGCGTCTGGAGGGGAACATCGGCGAGTGCGCGTGCGTCGGGGTAGTCGGCGAACAGCTGTTTCGTCACGAGGTTGACGCGTTCGTCGGTGCATTGCGCCGAGAGGATGGTGGCGATGAGCAGTTGAAACGGGGAGTCGTGTTGCAGGGCGCATTCGGCGTCGGCATAGTCGCGTTTCAGATCTTGGACGATCTGCGCGACTCGGTGCTTCTCGGCCTCGGCTTTCGCACGTTTCATAGATCGATCTCTTGGCGCCAGGAGAGACTAGCCGCTCAAGAGCGCGGCGCGTTTGGCTTCGAGAAACACGAGGTGATGAGGGATGTGACCGGTCACTCGACGCAACAGCGTTTCGAGCGACAGCGGACCGTCGGCGGAGTGGACGCCGGTGCGTGCGAAGTCGGCGGGCGAGGCGGTGCGCAGAATGCGAACGACTTGGGAACGAGTGAGTTCAATGAGTCGCAGCTCTTCTTCTAGATCGCGGTCGTGATAGGCCAGGCGCGCGGCAAAGAGATCTGGATCGCCGCTGATCAATTGTGCTGCGGGTTCCGCCAGCACGCGTTTGATGCGGTCGGCGTAAATGGGTTCGAAGTCTGCTAGGTGGCAGACGACTTCGAGCACCGACCAGCGATTGGCGATCGGGCGTTGTCGAACCTGAGCCTCAGACAGGCCGGCGACGGCGCGGCGGAGATGGACTGGACCAGCGAGGTAGTCGTCGAGCAGCGACGCGGAGGGCATTGAGTTGGACTCACGCGGGGTAGGAGCCGAAGTGCGCGAGTCATCATACCGCAGGTCGAGGGAAAAAAAACAACACCACGGAAAGTCGAGCGGTCTGGGGCCTTGCGGGGCCGAGACCGCTCGGTTCCGTGGTGCACCTCAAGCAACTCCCGTTCGTTTTAGACGACGCGAGCAGCGTGGCGCCATGCGATGGAGCGCCTAGCGATTACGGAAAATCAGACGACGACGCCCAGACTGACTGGAGTAATTGTAGGCGGGCGTTGCGGCATTGCCTTCGAGGGCGGAGAGGTTCGCCCCGGGAGGAACCGGATCTTCAGCGCTAGCTTGACGGACGTTGGAATCCGTTTCGGCCGGCATCCCGTCGACGACCGCTTCGTCGCTGACAGGAGCGTTGCCGTATACGGCGACCCAGTAGGCGGTGCCATCGGGGCTGACAGCGTAGCCGAAGCCGGCGTCCGTCGTGCCGCTGGTCATGTTCGCCCAATGGCCTCCGCTGGCTTGCCAGCCCGCAAAAGCGGCATCCACCGTCGGATATCCGTACGCGATGTTCTCGCGTACGCCGTAGGGGAAGCCGTACTTTTGTGCACGGCCCGAGGGCCCCAGGTTGCTGTAGTGGCTGAAGTCGCGGGTGCGAGCCATGTAGTTGGCGTGATCCTGAGCGGCTTTGGTGAGCGCCGGGTCGATGCGATGCGATCGCAGCCCCACGCCTCCCCGCATTTGATTGTTGCGGACCAGCATGCGTTGCAGGATGGGATGCCGGTGCAGCGGTTCTCGCTGCCCTGCTTCCGCCAACTGTCGTTCATCAATGACGGGCTTGTTGACCGTCTGTGGTTGCGACTCGCCAGCGTCCTTCTTGTCCTGCTGGGCTTGAGCCGCGGGTTGTTGAGTCTGATTCCCTTCATCTTGGGCCGCCTTTTCGTCGCCCCATGCGAACTGAGCGCACGACAACAAGGCGATAACTAGAAACGCTCTCCTCATCACTTACCTCCGTGACTACACAAAACGAACACGATTGCCGAGCTGAATTTGGCGGAACGGACCCGCCGTTCAGAGCTCGACGCTTATCCAAACGCAATCCATGCGAGCGGCTCGACGCAGCCGGCGCCCCTTGAGGTCGCCGCACCATCGTCCGCCCGGTTGTCAGCCGCTCGACGTTCTCGGAACGTCCAGTGCCGACCTGGAGATGACTTGAGGTAGCGGCGGTTTTACGCGGGATGCCGCCCCTTTCAAGGGGCCATTGCGTCAAGCTGGGCAATCTCTAACGCGCAACGCCATTTCCAGGACAAAATCAAAACTTGTTCATAACACCCAATTTGGGTGGTTCGCAGTAATTCATTGGGCGATGCCGCTGACAGTCCGCGGGGATTGGCCGAGCGGCACGGAAGGTGGTTGACTGCGGGAGTTTGGTGTCGTTGTGTCAGTTTGCCCGAGACCTTGGTTCGAGCGACGGACGACAGCGCGGAGGCCATTCCTCCGTAGGATCAAGTCGCGGCGATTTAGGCAATCGTTTTTTTGACTTTTTTTTTGGTTTTTCTGGCCCGGTTTTGATCTTGATTTGCGATTAGTAGGGTTCAGGGGGCCCTGTTTCGAGGCATACGGGAGCGGCCACCATGCCTGCAAAGAGAAGACGACAAATCCTCGATCGACGCCGAAAGGGCGCCTATCACTGCTATTCGCGTTGCGTGCGACGCGCTTTTCTGGCGGGGCTCGATTTCGTTTCAGGTCAGGACTACACGTATCGGAGGGAGTGGGTGCGAGCTCGCTTGGAGGCCTTGGCGAGCGTATTCACGATTGAGGTGTTGGATCATGCGGTAATGGAAAACCATGTTCACACAATCCTGAGAAACCGCCCGGATCTGGCGCAGAAGCTGAAGCGGCGGGAGGTGGCCGAGCGTTGGCTGCGACTGTCGCGGAAGAAGCTGGAATTGAATGATCCGCCGACGAAAGACGAAGTCGATGAACTGTTGCAGGACAAGTCGCGGATGCGGAAGTTGCGCAGTCGGCTTTCGGACATCAGTTGGTTCATGATCATGCTCAACGAGCCAATCGCGCTGAAGGCCAATATCGAAGACGACATGTCGGGACATTTTTGGGCCGAGCGGTTTGGGAGCGTCAGGCTGGAGAACGAAGAGTCGTTGTTGGCGTGCAGTCTGTACGTGGATTTGAACCCGATCCGCGCGGGGCAGTGCGAGTCGATTGAGGAATCGACCTACACGGGGGCGTGCGACCGGTTGCGAGACCTGGAGCGAGAGCGGTCGGCCGAGCGTGAGCGACGTCGATTGGCGCTCGAACGACTCGTCGAACGGTGCGAGCGGCCTGAAGAAATGCCGGAATTCGACGTCTCGCGGGCGTTACTAGGCGGAACTGGGGGAGTGCGACTGGGGGAGCGGGATGTGGGTGTTTATGGAGTCTGGGACATCCCCGGAAAGCGGATTGCGGGCGTCACTCCTGGTACGGCGTTGACGGCGCATGAGCGGTCAGGATGGATGGCGCCGTTGCGAGTGGAGGGAGATGGCTATGCGGGAGCGGCGGCGGGGCGGCGGGCGTCGGATCTGGGATACTTGCCGATGGACGTGGAGAAGTACCTAGTGCTGTTGGACGCTTGTGGACGGCAGCCGGTAGAGGGCAAGCGAGGTCGCATTCCGGAATCGATGCCGGACATGATTTCCCGATTGGGGCTTGATCCAGCGCGTTGGACGGATGAAGTAAGGCATGCGGCAGAACGGTTTGCCCGCATTGGAGTTCAGTGCGCGCGGCAGTCGGCGGAACGACAACGCGGCCGCGCAAAAAAGCGAACTTCCTAGCGCAGACAGTCTGCCAAAGGAGGGGGATGGCTCGAATTGGTCGCGTCAGCGTCCCAAAACGGCCCGCCGCCGCCTCGCTTTTCTCGCATTTCAAGTCGTTCTTCGCTCGAAATCGACGAGTCCGCTCGTCGAACCCGCTCCCCCTGCGCGCAATGCCCCCCGCTTCGTGCTAACCTAAACGTCGCCGATTCGGCGCCTTGAAGACCTGCCCAATTCCTCCCACCCCGTCATCGCCTCCATGAAAATCCGCGATATCCTCGTCCATCGACTTACCGGCGGCACTGTCGATGGAGGCTGGCCCGAAGGTCACGAACCCGAAGACGACCTCCACGCGCTCGTCGAAGTCGTTGCGGACGACGGCCCATCCGGCATTGGCAGCGTCTTTACCAACGCGTCACTCGTCGAGGCCGGCGTCGCGACGCTCCGCCAACACTGGATCGGCGAATCCGCCATCGAACCCGAGCGCGTCAGCGAGAAATTGCGCCAAAGCGCCTTCTGGCAAGGCCGCGGCGGCACCCTAGAACACGTCATCTCCGGCATTGATATCGCCCTTTGGGACCTCTTCGGCAAAGTCTGCGGTCAACCGGTCGCCCGTCTGCTCGGCGGTTACTATCGCGACCGCATTCGCCCCTATGCATCCATCCTCTTCGACGAACCCGGGCCGCTCGCCGAAAACATCCGCTCCGTCGCCAGCCGCGGCTTCCATGCCATCAAGCTCGGCTGGCGCCCCTTCGGTCGCCGCGACCACGCCTTCGATGAACTACTCGTCCGCACCGCTCGCGACGCCGCCGGCCCCCATATCGACCTGCTAGTCGATGCCGGAGGCAGCGAACAATTCTGGCCCCATGGCTACAAATGGGCCAAACGCACCGCCGAAATGCTCGCCGACTACCAAATCGGCTGGTTCGAAGAAGCGCTCCCTCCCGATGATCTCGAAGGTTTCATCCGGCTCCGCAACGTTTCTCCCATCCCCATCACGGGAGGCGAAGTTCTCACTCGACGCCAGTCGTTCATCCCTTGGATCCAGCGCGGCGCACTCGACATCGTCCAACCAGACGTCACCAAGTGCGGCGGACTCACCGAAGCCCGCCGCATCGCATGGATGGCGTACGATCACAACATCCAGTTCGTGAGTCACGGCTGGAACACGGCCATCGGCCTCGCCGCCGACCTCCATCTCGCCGCGGCCATCCCTGTCGCCAAATACGTCGAATACCTTACCCCCGCCCCGTACATCGAAGACATCATCGTCAACCCTTTTCAACTCGATGCCGAAGGCTATCTCCCTATTCCCACTTCCCCCGGTCTTGGAATCGAGCTCAACCGCGACGCGCTCCGCCGATTCTCAGGTCGCTAGGCCTCGCCGCTCGGCGCCAAGATCGAATTGAACCACCCAACTCAAAGCGTTAAGCTGTAAGGCGTTTGTTAGCGACCTTGACAGGTCCAATGTCTGCCTGTCGATCAACATTCCAACGCACGATGCGCATGGAGAGCGGCCAGTGAGTCCACTTCTAACCTTGCCCTCGCTGACAGTCTTCTCCGCACGCGCCGCACTGTGCTTCGCCGCACTGTGCTTCGCCGCACTGTGCTTCGCCGCGCTGTGCCTCGCCGCTGCCGTCGCCCCCGCCCAAACGCTTCCCACCCAGACCGCCCCCACGTCCGACCAAGCCGATTCCCCCGACGCCCGCAAGTTCTTCGAGACGCATATCCGCCCCTTGCTCGCCCAACAGTGCCTCCACTGCCACGGTCCGAAACGCCAGCGTGGTGAACTTCGGCTCGACTCACTCGCCGCAATGCTGAAGGGAGGCGAATCGGGCCCCGCCATCGTCCCCGGCAAACCCGATGAAAGCCTGCTCATCGAAGCCGTCGAACACCGCTCGTTCCAGATGCCCCCCGAAGCCAAGCTTCCCGATCACGAAATCGCCGCGCTCGCTGCTTGGATCCGGCAAGGCGCTCCCTGGCCCGCAGAGGATCGCACCATCGCCGCCGGCCCACGCACGCGTATTTCTCTCACCGACGACGATCGCCGCTATTGGGCCTTCCAACCGCTGCAACACTCCACTCCCAACGTCGCTCTCCCCGTCGCCGCGCAATCATCGCCGATCGACGCATTCATTCAAGCCAAACTCGCCGACGCCCAACTCGCTCCCTCCCCCCCAGCCGACAAACGCTCGCTCCTCCGCCGACTCTCCTTCGACCTCATCGGCCTTCCTCCCTCCGCCGACGCGGTCGACGAGTTCATCGCGGACGAGTCGCCCGACGCCTACCAACGTCAAGTCGATCGCCTCCTCGCTCACCCAGCCCACGGTGAACGCTGGGCCCGCCATTGGCTCGACCTCGTCCGCTACGCCGAATCGGACGGCTTCAAGCAGGACGACTATCGCCCTACCGCGTGGCGCTATCGTGACTACGTCATTCGTTCACTCAACGCCGACAAACCCTACGATCGCTTCGTCCAAGAACAATTGGCGGGCGACGAACTGGCCCCCGGCGACTCCGAAGCACTCGTCGCGACGGGCTACCTCCGCCACTGGATGTACGAATACAACCAACGCGACGTCCGCAGCCAATGGAACAACATCCTGAACGACATCACCGACGTCACATCCGACGTCTTCCTCGGCATGGGCATCGGCTGCGCTCGCTGCCACGACCACAAGTACGATCCACTCCTTCAAAAAGACTACTACCGCCTCCAAGCTTTTTTCGCCGCTCTGCAACCTCGCGACGACCTCCCCGTCGCCACCCCCGATCAAATCGCCGACTACCACGCGCGACTCGCCGATTGGGAAGCCAAAACCGCGGAACTCCGCCGTGAAACGGCCGAACTCGAGGCCGCGATTCGCGCCAAAATCGCCGACGCCGCGATCGATAAGTTCCCGAAAGACGTACGTCCCATGATGCGCAAACCGCTCGCGGAGCGCACGCCCTTTGAACGACAACTTGTCGATTTGGCCGACCGCCAAGTGTTGCTCGAACAAAAAAACGTCAAGATGGAATCCAAACTCAAGGACGCCGCCAAGGAGAAGTGGCTGGCGCTCCAAAAGCGACTCGCCGAATACGACATCGATCGACCTGCCGCACTCCCCACCGCGCAAGCGGCCAGCGATGTCGGCCCCGCGGCCTCGCCCGTCTCGATTCCCGGCTCGCGCAACGCTCCGCCCGTCGCACCCGGTTTCTTCTCGGTGCTCGACCCGACCGACGCTTCGATCGAGCCGCCCGCCAACTCCAGTCAATCAACCGGCCGCCGACTCACGCTCGCCCGTTGGATCACCCATCCGGACAATCCGCTAACGGCCCGAGTCATCGTGAATCGACTCTGGCAGTATCACTTCGGTCGCGGACTCGTCCGAACCGCCTCCGACTTCGGCCGATTGGGCGAACCACCTACGCACCCGGAACTGCTAGATTGGCTCGCCCGCTCGCTCATCACTCGCGACTGGCAACTCAAGCCGCTGCATCGTGAACTCGTTTCCTCCGCAACCTACCGCCAGTCGGCGCTCACCCCGGCCTCGGAAGTCGCTCAACGCCTCGACCCCGACAATCGACTCTGGTGGCGCATGGACATCCGCCGCCTCAGCTCCGAGCAACTTCGCGACTCGTTGCTTTACGCCACCGGCGAACTGCAACTCGCCGCGGGCGGCCCCAGCGTCGATTGGCAGCAACCGCGCCGCTCCGTTTACACCAAAGTGCTGCGCAACGTCCGCGAACCGCTGCTCGACGCGTTCGATGCGCCCGACTACATCAGCAGCGCTCCTGATCGCAACGTCACCACCACGCCCACGCAGGCCTTGCTGATGATCAACGGCGCCCCGCTTCAACAACGCGCAGCCCGCCTAGCCGCCCGAGTGCAAGCCGCCGCCGCCGAATCCGGTGCGTCCGCCAAAGCCGACCAAGTCCAAATCGCGTACCGCCTGTCGCTGGGTAGATCTCCTAGCGACGACGAACGGCGCGAAGCCCTCGAGTTCCTGCAAGATGCCTCGCCCGCAGCTTGGATCGACCTCTGCCACGTGCTACTCAACTCCAACGAGTTTCTGTATGTCGACTAACTTGGTATCTGGACGCAGCCGCGCTGCGGACCTCGCGCGTCGTGAGTTCCTGCTGCAAGGCGGCGCGGGCTTCGGGGCGCTCGCACTGCAATATCTGCTCGCCCGCGATGCCGCCGCCGTCGCTGCGGAGCAGGCCGTCGGCAGCAGCCCCGCTTCCGCGTTCCCTCAGTCGGTCGGCCCGCACCTTCCGGCCCGTGCGAAAAGCGTGATCTTCGTGTTCCTGGAGGGCGGCCCCAGCCACATTGACCTGTTTGATCCCAAACCCGAACTCGCCAAACTCGCCGGCAAGCCGCTCCCAGAAAGCTTCGGCCCAGTCATTACGCCGATGGGCGAATACGACGCGCCGCTTTTGGCATCGAAACGACAGTTCAAACAGCATGGCGAGTCGGGGCTCTGGATCAGCGACTGGCTGCCGCACATCGCCGCCTGCGCCGACGACCTTTGCGTCGTTCGGTCGTGCTGGGCCGACGGCCTCAATCACTCCAACGGCGTTTGCCAGATGAACACCGGCTCGATCCTCGCCGGCCGACCTTCGCTCGGCGCCTGGGTCAGCTATGGGCTCGGAACCGAAAACCGCAATCTGCCTGCTTTCGTGGTTCTGGAAGACAACCCGGGCAAAGTCATCAACGGCCCGCGCAATTGGAGCGCCGGGTTTATGCCGGCCGTCTACCAGGGGACGGCGATGCGCGGCGGCGCCGAGCCGATTCCCAATCTCCAACCTCCGAAAGACTTGCCGATCGACCGCCAACAAGCCCGCCTCTCGATGCTCGAACGCATCAACCGGCGACACGCGTTGGCCCGCGCGGAACAAACCGAACTCGACGCCCGCATACGCAGCTATGAACTCGCATTCCGCATGCAAGCGGAAGCGCCCGGGACCGTCGACCTGCGCGACGAAACGCCCGAAACCTTGTCGCTCTACGGCATGGATCAAAAGGAGACGGCCGACTTCGGCCGCCAATGCCTGCTCGCGCGCCGGCTCGTCGAACGCGGCGTGCGCTTTGTGCAGCTGTACCATGGCTCGGGCAGCCGCTGGGATGCTCATTCGAACATCGAAAAAAACCATACCGACAATTGTCGAGCATCGGATAAGCCCGTGGCCGGTCTGCTGCGCGACCTGAAACGCCGCGGGCTGCTCGACGAAACGCTCGTCATCTGGGGCGGCGAGTTCGGTCGGACGCCGATGAGCGAAAAGGGAGATGGGCGCGACCATAATCCCTACGGCTTCACCATGTGGATGGCCGGGGGCGGCGTAAAGCGCGGCGTCGCGCTCGGTCAGACCGATGAAATCGGCTTGCACGCCGTGGAACATCGAGTTCACGTGCACGACCTGCATGCGACGATTTTGTACCTCCTGGGGATCGATCCAGTGGAACTCGTGTTCAACCACAAGGGACGCCCCGAACGGGCCACGCTCAACGAGGGAGAAGTGTTCCGCAAGATGCTGGCCTAACTCGACTTCCGCCTCGCCTAACCTCCACGCGTCCCACCTCCGATTCCGCCCGCGGCCCTCCGCGTGCCCTTCTCGCTTCCGCGGCGGATAGTAAACTTGAGCCCATGAAGAAAATCACGAAACTGCTCGTCGCGAACCGCAGTGAAATTGCAATTCGCGTTTTCCGTAGCGCCCACGAGTTGGGCATTCGCACCGTAGCCATTTACACGCACGAGGACCGTTACGCACTCCACCGCTTCAAGGCGGACGAGGCGTACCAGATCGGGCAGCCTGGCGAGCCGATCCGCGCTTACCTCGACGTTCACAACATCGTGCTGCTGGCCAAACGCCAGGGCGTCGACGCGATCCACCCGGGCTACGGGTTCATGTCTGAAAACCCGGAACTTGCGCGCGCCTGCGAAAAGGCGGGCATCGTGTTCGTTGGCCCCAGCGTCGAAGCGCTCGAACATCTGGGCGACAAAACGTTCGCACGTAATTTGGCGCAAAAAGTCGGCGTGCCCGTGCTGGGCGGCTCCAAGGAATCGCTCCACAGCGGCGCGCAAGGCCTGGAAGTGGCCCGGCAATTGGGCTACCCGGTGATCCTCAAAGCGGCTAAGGGAGGCGGAGGGCGCGGCATGCGCGTCGTCCGCGAAGAAAGCGACTTTGTGCCGGCCTTTGAACAAGCGCAGCGCGAATCGCTCAGCGCGTTCGGCAGTCCGGATGTGTTCGTGGAGAAATTCATCGCGCAAGCCAGCCACATCGAAGTCCAGTTGCTCGGCGACAAACATGGCAATCTCGTTCACCTCTGGGAGCGAGATTGCTCGATCCAACGCCGACACCAGAAGGTCGTTGAAATCGCCCCCGCCCCGAAGCTCGATCAAAAGGTCCGAGTGGCCTTGTGCGAAGCGGCGCTCGCAATCGGCCGCGCGGTCAATTACCACGCCGCAGGGACGGTCGAGTTCCTGCTCGATCGCGAAACGAATCAGTTCTACTTCATCGAAGTGAACCCGCGGATTCAGGTTGAGCATACGGTGACGGAAGAAGTCACCGGCGTCGACATCGTCAAGTCGCAGATTTTGATCGCTCAAGGCGTGCCGCTTGCCGACTCCGAAATCGGACTCGCGTCTCAAGCCGACATCAAGACCAACGGCTTCGCCATCCAGTGCCGCGTCACGACTGAGGACCCGGCCAACGGCTTTATGCCTGACTACGGCCGAGTTTCGCACTACCGTTCCGCCAGCGGCATGGGCATCCGACTTGACGCCGGCAGCGCCTTCTCCGGCGCCGTCGTCAACCCCTTCTACGACTCGCTGTTGGTCAAGGTCTCCGCACGCGGTCGTCGCTTTATTGATGCAGCGCGGCGCATGGAACGCTGCTTACAAGAGTTTCGCATCCGCGGCGTGAAGACGAACATTCCGTTCTTGATCAAGCTAATCACGCACCCAAAGTTCCTCGATGGGCAGTGCACGACGCGTTTCATCGACGAGACGCCCGACTTGTTCGCGCTGCCCAAGCGACGCGATCGAGCGACCAAGCTGCTGTCGTTCCTGGGGGACGTCATCGTCAACGGCAACTCGCTGGTCAAGGATCGTCCCAAAGCGACGCGCCGTTCGCCGGCGCCCGTTCCGTCGGTCGACCGCTATTCCCCCATTCCGCCGGGCTTGCGCGATAAGCTGAAAAGTCTTGGCGCTCGCAACTTCTGCCAGTGGCTGCTGCGCGAGAAGCCCGTCTTCCTTACCGACACGACGTTCCGCGACGCACACCAATCGTTGTTGGCGACCCGCTTCCGCACCCACGACATGCTCGAGATCGCCGACGCCTACGCGCGTCGCTGCTCGAACTTGTTCTCCCTGGAAATGTGGGGCGGCGCCACGTTCGATACTTCGATGCGGTTCCTCAAGGAGTGCCCCTGGAAGCGACTCGCCGATATGCGCGAACGGATTCCGAACATTCCGTTCCAGATGCTGTTGCGCGCGTCCAACGCCGTCGGCTACACGAACTACCCGGACAACATCGTCCAGGAGTTCGTGAAGGAAGCGTCGGATGCGGGAGTCGACGTGTTCCGCGTGTTCGACGCGTTGAATTGGGTCCCAAACATGCGAGTCGCGATGGAGGCGGTGCTCAAGACGCCCGGCATCTGCGAACCGGCCATCTGCTACTCGGGCGACATCCTCAACCCGAAACGCGACAAGTACACGCTCGAGTACTACGTCAACCTGGCCAAGGAACTTGAGAAAATGGGCGCCCACATCCTGGCCATCAAGGATATGGCCGGCCTGTGCAAGCCCTACGCCGCCCAGCGGCTCGTGAAGGCCCTCAAGCAAGAAATCGGCATTCCGATTCACTTCCACACGCACGACACGGCCGGCATCCAAGCGTCATCGTTGCTCAAAGCGGCCGACCAAGGAATCGACGTCATCGACGCGGCCATGGCGCCCATGTCAGGCGGCACTTCACAGCCCAACTTGAATACGCTCGTCGAAGCGCTGAAATTCACCGATCGCGACACGGGCCTCCATACGCCCGATCTCGACTCGATGGCCAATTACTGGCAGGCGGTGCGCGAATTCTATAAACCGTTCGACTGCGAAATGGTGCCGGCGACCACCGACCTTTACAACCACGAGATGCCGGGCGGGCAGTACACCAACTTGCACCAACAGGCTGGCGCACTCGGACTGGCCGATCGTTGGACCGACGTGTGCCACATGTACGCCGAAGTGAATGATCTGTTCGGCGATATCGTCAAAGTGACGCCGACGTCGAAAGCGGTCGGAGACATGGCGCTGTTCATGGTCGCCAATAATCTGCAAGCGAGCGACATTCTGAATAGCGACCGCGAGTTCGCGTTCCCCGAATCGGTGCTCGACTTGATCGGCGGCCGTATGGGACAGCCGCCGGGCGGCTTCCCGCCCGAAGTGGTCGCTCGAGTGATGCGCGACAAGCCGGTCGTCGCGGGACGCCCAGGCGAGTCGCTGCCGCCAGCCGATTTCGACAAAGCGACCGCGGAGGTCCGCGACATTCTGCATCGCGAGCCGTCGCGTCGCGAAGTGCTGTCGTACCTGCTGTACCCGAAAGTGTACCGCGACTTCGTGGCGCACCAACTGCGGTATTCCGACACCAGCGACTTGCCGACGCCCGTCTTCTTCTACGGCCAAACGCCGGGTGAAGAAATCACGGTCGACATCGAGACGGGCAAGACGCTGATCGTCAAATTCATGAACGTCGGCGAGCCGCATCCCGATGGACGACGCTCAGTCTTCTTCGAACTCAACGGTCAACCGCGCGACGTCACGGTGGTCGACCGCAGCCTCGAACCGGAAACGAAGGCCAGCCCCAAGGCCGATCCGGCCGACCCGAAACAGGTCGGCGCCGCCATGCCCGGCATGGTCGTCACGGTCACAGTGCAGCCGGGCGAGCAAGTCGCCCGCGGCCAGAAGCTCATGAGCCTCGAAGCCATGAAGATGGAAGCCACGATCTATGCCGAGCGAGACGGCAAAGTGGCTCAGGTCCTCGTGAAACCCGGCACGGCCGTCCAGACGGGCGACCTGCTGGTCGCCTTCGAATAGCCGCTCCCTTCGAATCGCTGCTCGGCGCGGGCCGTCGTTTACGACAACCCGCCCAGCCCCTCGGCGAACAGCGCGTCCGTTCCGTCCGACGAGAACGCGACGCTCACCTCGTAACCGCCCTGGGGATACGCTTCCTTCGTGGGAATGTACCAAGGTCCGCCGTCGCCGTAGGCTGCGACGGCGACGAACCGTTGCGGCGCCAGCGCTTGGGCGCGCAATTGGTATTCCAGAAACGACTCGGCCGGCAAATGCACCAGGCTGACGTCTCCCACATGCAACGCCGACAGAATGATCGGCGTCTTCTGCTCGCAACGTCGGAGGAACGCGAGCGTGAAGGCGGGTCGATTGCGTCCCACGACGCCGCCGGCCTTGTTCGCAATCTGCTGTTCCAGCGTCGCAGCCGCGAAGGCCGGGTTCGGCGTCAGCAGCAGCGGCTGCGTTTTCCACGCGAAGTCCGCGACCGGCTGACGCTGCAGTTGGCGTTCGGAAGCGACGAGCCCCTCGAACATGCGCTGCGTCAATCGCACGCGCGATTCAGGAGTGCCGTCGTTGTACTTACCGGCCGCGATGTTGCCCGAGCAGCCGGTGAAATAGAGATGAGTCGTATCGGGCTCTTCGGCTTGCCGCTTCTTCCGCGCCAGCCCCACAAATTCGCTCGTCACGCGCCCGTCGCCGTAGTAGCTCATCGGATGCGTCGCATAGTAGTGGCAAGCCACCAATTTCTTCTCGCCTTCGTAGAACGCGACCGTCTTGAGCCACGGATCGATTCGTCCTTCGGGCAAATCCTGCAGTTTCTTGTCTTTCGTCGCGCTGCCGCGCCAGAATTCGATCTTGCCGTTCGCGCCGACGAACCGTCGATTCGAGGCCACTTCCTTGACCTGGGCTTGTCCATGAGCCACATGAGTGACGGGGCGCGCGGCAGGGAGCGCCTTGGCGATCGCCGCTTTGGCCGACTCGAGACAGCGAGCGAAGAAGTCGACGTCGACGGTCGCAGGAAGATCGCCTTGAGCGGCGATGAGTTTTTGTGTGTCGAGGCACGCGAAGGGGGCGTTGTGTTGGTGGACGCACTGCACCGCCACTCGCTCCGGCGTCGTGCCGGCCGCCGCCGCGAGCGCCTCGCGCCAAGCGACGTGTGCGCTATTGAGAATGCCAGTCCAGTCGACGGCGCAGACGACGACCGGCTTCTGGCCGCCTCCCAGCAACACGAACCCAATCGCTTCGGCGGCGTCATCGACGCCGACGATCGGTTTGATCCACCCGCCGCAGCAGCCGTGTCCCAGGGGCGGCGTGACATCGAAGCGGAACGGTGCGATCCGCAGCGGCCCTGAATCGGCCGCCGGTTCGAGCCACGCGGCCGACGCCTGCGACGCAGCCGAATCGAGCCAAGGTCGAGCGACAAGGGCGGCGAGCCCCGCGCCGAGACTGGTCACCACCTGCCGACGCGGAATCTCCACCATCTTGTCGTTCCCTTCATTTGAGGACGAAGGCTTCACGCAACGCGTCCGACCGCTTTCAACTGGAGGCCCGCGGCGTCTCGGGGGATGCGGCGCCGTCTGCCGGGTTGGGACTCGGCGTCACAATCTCGGCCGCCAGCGGCGCAGAATCATCGCGCAGCAAGGGACCGCGGCCGTGCACGGAAGCCCCGATGATCGATTCGATTTCTCGTTCGTCGAGTTCTTCCTGGCGCACCAGGGCTTGGGTGAGATTCTCCAGTTTCTCGCGTTCGTCCGTCAAGAGCTTCAGCGCTCGATGGTCGGCCATGCGCAGCAGCTTGGCGACTTCGTCGTCGATCGACTCCATCGTCCGTTCGCTGAACGCTCGCTGGCGCTGGATTTCGCGGCCCAAGAACGGGTCGTCCTCGGACAGCTTGTAGCTGACCGGCCCCATCCGTTCGCTCATCCCCCAATGCGTCACCATGTGCCGCGCGAGACTCGTCGCCCGTTCGAGGTCGTTTTCGGCGCCGACGGTCGTTTCGTTGTAGATCAATTGTTCGGCGGCGCGTCCGCCCAGCATGACCACCAACTGATCCCGCAGTTCGCTTTCCGACATGTTCAGTCGGTCCTCGGACGGCATGGTTTGAGTGGAGCCAAGCGATCGTCCCCGCGGGATGACGGTCACTTTGTGGACGCGGTGAGCGCCCTTGAGCAGCCAAGCGGCCAGCGTGTGGCCCGCCTCATGGTACGCCGTACGTTCTTTTTCCTTCGGCTGTAGCACTTCTTCCCGTTTGGCGCCCATCAGCACTTTGTCGCGCGCGTGATCAAAGTCGTCCATGGCGACGCGGGTCTTGTTCTGACGCGCGGCCCACAGCGCGGCTTCGTTGACGATATTGCGAATATCGGCGCCGGTAAGCCCGATGGTGGAAGCGGCCAAAACCTGCAAATCGACGTCTTCCGCCAACGGCACTTCGCGCACATGGACTTTGAAGATTTCGACGCGTCCTTTTTGCGTCGGACGTCCGACGGTGATGTGCCGATCGAAACGACCGGGGCGCAACAGCGCCGGGTCGAGCACATCAGGTCGGTTCGTGGCGGCCAGCACGATAACCGCTTCGCTTGGGCTGAAACCGTCCATTTCGCCGAGGATTTGGTTGAGCGTCTGTTCGCGTTCATCGTGGCCGCCGCCCAGTCCCGCGCCGCGTTGCCGACCGACGGCGTCAATTTCGTCGATGAAAACGATGCAAGGCGAGTTTTCTTTGGCCGTCTTAAACAAGTCGCGTACGCGGCTCGCCCCGACGCCGACGAACATCTGAATGAACTCCGAGCCGTTCACAGAAAAGAACGGGACGCCGGCTTCTCCTGCCACCGCGCGTGCCAAGAGGGTCTTGCCGGTTCCCGGCGGGCCATTCAGCAGCACGCCCTTGGGGATGCGTCCCCCCAGCTTCTGAAACTTCTGCGGACTCTTCAGAAATTCCACGATCTCCAACAAATCGGCCTTCACCCCCTCCAGCCCCGCCACGTCCTTGAACGTGATCGGCTGACGAGCCGCCTCATAACGTTTGGCGGGACTCTTGGCAAATCCCGTGAGAAACCCGCCCCCCATGAGCTGCTCGCGCGTGCGTCGGAACTGAAACCAGAAGAACACAAACATGCCGATCGACAGGCCGATGGCGATAAGCCACAGGACTTCGAGCGCCCCGCCCGTGTTCGGCTCCACTCGGTAGTCGACGTTGTGCTCTTGCAACAGCGCCAACAGCCGCTCGCGCGACGTATCATTGCGGGGCAGGTTCACGAAGAACTGCTTGCCGTATCGCTTGCGAGATTCCTTGGACTTGTCCCATTGCGACACGAGCTTGCCCGAGTCGTCGTATTCGTCGGCCATTTCCGGCGGGTCTTTAAACACGCCGGTTGCTTGGTAGTCGCCGATTTCCAACTTGAGGATGTTCGGTTCGGGCAAACGCACCTGTTTTTCGAAGACCGGGTAGGGGACTTCAGACCGAGTGTTCCCCAGCGTGGCGATGACGATCGCCACGAACAGCCCCAGGATCATCAGGATCATGATCAGATTGACGCCTACCGGCCGCTGACTGCGTCCGTTAGGTCCATCCGGCGACGAGTTCGGTCGGTCGTCGGGAGCATTCGACATAGAACCATCTTTCCTATGCAAATCGCGAGTTTGTCTGAAGGAACGTAGAGTGTATCGTAATTCACCGCCGCTCGGGCATGCAGTCCGAGCCTCCTTGCGACCTGGAGCCGATTTTCGTGCCTTACTCCCCCCAACGTCGACGCGGCGCTGTCGCCGTGATTGAACGAGCCGGCCGCTTGCTGGTCATTCGTCGGTCCGCCTTCGTGTCCGCCCCCCTGCGATATTGCTTTCCCGGCGGGCGCATCGAGCCGGGCGAGACGGAGGAACAAACGGTGGCACGCGAACTTCGCGAAGAACTGCAACTCGACATCCAGCCGCTCGTCAAGATGTGGACCTGCGTCACGCCCTGGAACGTAGAACTGGGCTGGTGGAGCGCCCATTTGCCTGTCGACGCTCACCCCACGCCGAACCCGGCTGAAGTCCACTCCGTGCACTGGTTCACCCCCGCCGAACTTCGGTCCCTCGACGGGCTGCTCGAGAGCAATCTCGAATTCCTCCAACAGTGGTTTTAACCAACCGTGGTTCTAGGCCGCTCGCCTACGGCCGCCGAGCGACTTCCTCGTGCAGCGTCACCACATGCAGCGTCTCGTTCCGGAGAAACTTCGGCGCTTCGGCGAGTACCACGAGTCGTCCGCCGAATCGCGTCTGCAGGGCTGCCAGTTGCCGCCCGTGCACAATCGCGATGCGATGCCGATTCTCGGTGAGGAACGCTTCCACCTCAGCGATCGGCTTGGCCGCATAGGGGCTCGTCGCCGCCGCTTGCGAGGCTTGTGCGTAAGAAGGTTCAAGCGTCAATTCTTGGATCGGGCGTCGGCCGTAAAACACCCAACTCGGCTCGTATCCTCCCAGCGACCCGACTTCGGACTGCGCGTCGTATTGGTCGATCGCCGCCAACAACACGTGGCTTTGCTGACGCGTATCGACGACTTGCGCGACGACGCTAAAGAGTCCGGTGACGAACAACAGGGCCGCCGCCGCGACCGTCGCAAGCCCCAAAGCGCGTCGGTCTTGCTGAGTCAATCTCCAGGCGACCGCAGCGCCTACCATCGGCACGAGTCCGATCACTCCAACCCATTCCGCGCCTGGCAAGTAGCGATACGCCGCGATCGGCAGTCCAATCGCCGCCCCCAAGCCGGCCAGCCCCAACACGGCCAGCGGCAGCCGTTCCAGTTGCTTGCCTACCAGCGCTGCGCCTTCGCGCCAGCGTACCAGGAACGTGGCGACGAGCAGCGCGAGCGCCGGATACGAGGGAGTGATGTAGCTTGGAAGCTTGGTTTTCGCAAGCGAAAACAGGCCGATCCAGACGCCGGCCCAGCAGAAGAGAAACACCAGCGACGGACGATCTGCCAGGTCGCGGCGCCAGCGCCGCACCAAGTCGAATCCCAGCGGCGTCGCAAACACGGACCAGGGAAAGAATCCAATGCACAGGGCGAGCGGATAAAACCAAGGCCCGCCCCGATGCCCCTCGAAACTCTGCACGGCGCGAGCCACATTGTGCTGCCAGAAGAAACCGCGTAGGAATTCGCCGTCGGTCTTCACCCCGACCCAGACGTACCACGGGGCGGCGATCGCGAGAATCAGCGCCACGGCGGTCGCGGGTCGCATCGCCCAGCACGTCTCCAAGAAATGCAGCGGCGCGAAAGGACGAACGCAGGCGACCAAGCCTCGCCACAGCCGTTTCATGAAGCGGGGCGGCGCCGCTGCGGTGGTAGGGATCGCCGTCGAATCCCCAGCCATCACTGGAGTTGCCGCGGGCAGACGGCGGACGAGCAAGAACATGCCGATGACGGCGGTCGGCAGCACGGCGCCGACCGGGCCTTTGGCCAGAACTGCCAACCCCATGGCCGAATAGCAAGCCAGCGCCGTGACGCCCCGCACGGAGATCGTCCAGTCTCGCCCAACTCCGCCCTCGCGGCGAGGAAACTCTCCCCAGACGTACGCCGCCAAGGCGAGCGTCACGCAGAACAGAAGTGCGGCGTCAGGCGTCGCCGCACGCGACGCAACGTCGAACATTAAAGTCGACATGAGCACCAGGCCCGCCCAGAAACCGACGCGTGCGTTGAACAACCGGCGACCTATGCCGTAGGTCAACCACACTGTGCCGATCCCCAGCGTCGCGGACCAGAATCGAGCGGCGAATTCGTTCACACCGAAAACCGAATAGGCGGTCAGAATGAGCCAATACAGAAGCACTGGTTTATGCGACCGCAGTTCATCATTGAACCACGGCGTGATCCAGTCGCCCCGCTCGCGCATTTCATAAGCGCAGCCGGCATTGCGAGGTTCATCGCGGTCCCACAGCCGCGGGCCGCCGAGATTGGTGAAGAGCACGACGACGCCCAGCGCCGCCAATACCACGAGATCCCTTATCGTCGCTTGCTTCTCGCCGCTCATCCCTGAGCCTCGCTGACCTGGCTAATCCGTCCGTCATTGCGCAATTCCGAACCGCATCCTACGCCATCCGGCCCGCCTGAACAACGTCAGCCGGACCACTCAAGTCCCGAGGGGCGCTACCTTTCGTGAGTCTAGGCCGACATGCTAGCATTCGCCCCCATGGCACCGACTCCGATGATGCAGCAGTACCATGAGGCGAAGCAGGCGTGCGGCGATGCGCTCCTGCTGTTCCGCATGGGGGACTTTTACGAGCTCTTTTTTGAAGACGCCAAGACGGCCGCCAAGGTCCTCGGACTCACCCTCACCAGCCGTGAGAAGGGGGAAAACCCCATTCCCATGGCCGGCTTCCCCTACCACCAGCTCGAAGGCTACCTCGCGCGTCTCATCCGCGCCGGCTACCGAGCGGCGGTGTGCGAACAGGTGGAAGACCCCAAGAAGGCCCAGGGACTGGTCAAACGCGAGGTGACGCGCGTCGTGACCGCCGGCACGCTCACCGACGACGCATTGCTTGACCCGCGCGAAAGCAATTACCTCGCTGCGATTTGCGAATCGTCAGGGAAGGGGGGAGGGCGGACCGGCAAGGCCGCGAACGACGAGCGAGTGGGAATCGCGTGGGCCGAATTGTCGACCGGCCGATTCTATGCCGCTGATTTCCCCAAATGGCAGCTTGCCGACCAACTGGCGCGCATTCGCCCTGCCGAATGCTTGGTGTCGGAAAGCCAGGCGTCGACGCTGCAGCGGTCGCGCGAAATGCTCGTCACCTCCCGCCCCGACTGGGCCTTTGGACTCGACTCGGCCCAAACCCAGCTCACCCGCCACTTTCAAACCAAGACGCTCGAGGGCTTCGGCTTCACCGACGACGACAGCTTGGCCATCCGCGCCGCCGGCGCGGTGCTGGAGTACCTGCGCGAAACGCAGCGCACGTCGCTCGACCACCTCGACCGACTCATTCCCTACCGGCCCGGCTCGACGCTGGAAATCGACGAAGCGACGCGACGCAGCCTCGAGATCACGCGGACGATCCGCGAAGGAAGGCGCGACGGCTCGCTCTTGGCCGTGATCGACCGCACGACGACGCCGATGGGTTCGCGTCTTTTGGCCGACTGGCTCGCCGCCCCGCTGACCGACCGCCCGCAAATCGAGTCGCGACTCGACGCCGTCCAAGATCTGCTCCAAGAGAACACGCTGCGCGACGCCTTTCGAGAACACTTGCGCGGCACTTACGACATGGAGCGACTGTTGGCGCGCGTCGTGACGGGTCGTGCAAGCCCCCGCGACTTGTCGTTCGTCGGGCGCACGCTCGCCAGCCTCCCGCCGCTCAAAGGGACGCTGGCCAATCGTCCCTGCCAGCTCCTCCGCGAACTCGACCAGCGACTCGACCTGTGCGACGAGGTGCGTCACGAACTGTCGGTCGCGCTCGCCGATGACTGCCCGCTATCTCCGCGCGACGGCGGTTTCATACGCACCGGCTACTCGGCGGAGCTCGACCAACTGCGCGAACTGGCCACGGGCGGCAAGCAATGGATCGCTCAGTATCAGGCAGACGAGCAGCAGCGGACGGGCATCCCTAATTTGAAGGTCGGCTACAACAAAGTCTTCGGCTATTACCTCGAAATCACCAACGCCCACAAAGACAAGACGCCGCCGCATTACATCCGCAAACAGACGATCGCCAACGCCGAACGCTACATCACGCCCGAGCTCAAAGACTACGAAGAAAAGGTGCTCACCGCCGACGAACGCGCGCAGGCGCTCGAGTACGATTTGTTCGTCGCGCTGCGCGACAAAGTGGCCGACGTCGCTCACCGCCTCCTGATCACCGCAAAGGCGCTCGCGGAGCTGGACGTTCTGACGGCCTTGGGGGTGCTCGCGCGCGAGCGAGGCTACTCGCGACCAGTGCTCGTCGACGAACCGCGTTTGAAGATTCTCGACGGTCGCCATCCGGTGCTCGACATTCTCGAGCCGGCGGGGACGTTCGTCCCCAACGATACGGTCGCCGGCGAAGTGGTCGCCCCGCAATCCTCGACGACTGCCGACGCGGAGAGCGGATCGCGCGGTTCGATCTTGCTCATCACGGGCCCGAACATGGCGGGGAAAAGCACGTACATTCGGCAAGTCGCCTTGTTGACGCTCATGGCGCAGATCGGCAGCTTCGTGCCGGCGAAACGCGCGGAGATTGGGATCGCGGACCGGATCTTTGCGCGCGTCGGGGCCAGCGACGAACTGTCGCGCGGGCAAAGCACGTTCATGGTCGAGATGACCGAAACGGCCAGAATCCTCAATACGGCGACGCCCAAGAGTCTCGTGATTCTCGACGAAATCGGGCGGGGAACAAGCACCTACGACGGCGTATCGCTGGCGTGGGCGATCGTCGAGTATCTGCACGATCACATCGGCTGCCGCACGTTGTTCGCGACTCACTATCACGAACTGACCGACCTCGCCAAGTCGCTCGGCGGCGTCAAGAACCTCAACGTCGCGGTCAAGGAGTGGGAGGACAACGTCGTCTTCCTCCACAAGATCATCGAAGGAGCGGCCGACAAGAGCTACGGCATCCACGTCGCGCGGCTGGCCGGAGTGCCGCGCGAAGTAAATGAGCGTGCGAAGCAGATTCTCGCGCAGCTGGAGTCGGAGCATCTCGGCAGCGACGGCCGACCGAAAGTGGAACGGCGCCCTAAGGAACGAAAACGGGGCGACATTCAGCTCACCCTGTTCGCCCCCTACGACCACCCGCTGCTCGACAAGATCCGCGGCGTCGACGTCAATTCGCTCACCCCGCTCCAAGCGCTGCAGTTGGTCCAGCAGTGGCAAGCGGACCTCAAGAGCGAATAGCGAGTCCGCCCGCCGGTCAGGGGACTAGAGCCGAGGCCGCGCCATCCGTCATCATAGAGCGTCGCAGAAACGATGCTCATACGAGAGGAGAGGCGGAATGGCGTCGCAACAAGCGGGCGGACGGCGTAGCACCCCAGGGTGGCTCGCGTACCTTTTGGCATGCAGTCTGTCAGCAAGCGTCGCCGCGGCAACTCATGCCGACGACCTGCCTCTGGTCGGCGGCGTCGAAGCCCAGCCGCTCAAGGCGCAAGTGCGACGCGTCGTCGAGGCGCTCGAGTTTCTGGGCGAGCCGCTGGATGCCGAACGGCGCACGGCGTTCGACCAAGCGCTCGCTCAGACCGACGACGTAGAAGCCGTCGCGGCCATTCAGAAAGCCCTCGATCCGCTCGCCATCGCCGAAGTGAACGTGAACCCCGAGAGTCGCGTGAAGGTGCGTCGCGGACCGGCGGCGGCGACGCTGATGGAGCAGGGATGGAGCGTCTTCTTGGTAAAGGTGCACAACGAGGCCGGCGTCACAGCCAAGTTGTCGGTGCGCAGTCCCAACGCCGCGCCGCTATATCAGCGCTCTTCAGGCTCGCCGGCGCCGAAGCTCACTGTCAAGCCAGAAGACGTTCCCGATCGTTGGCTCGACCTGGCCACGTTCGACCAGCAACCGCTGCAAGAGACCCTGTCGGGCCTCGCGGTCGAATACCGGATCGTTCAGTTGTATAGTCGCGAGCGCGGCAAACGCGAGGCGAAACTGGCATTCGACGTCGGCCAAGGAACGCAAGACCTAGGATTTCGCAACGAACTGCCCGTGCTGTTCGAGTGCCGACCGGCGGTCCAGGTGACGCTTACGATCCGCGACGTCGACGGCAAACCGACTACCGGTCAGTTTGTGATCAAGGATGCGAAGGGTCGAGTCTATCCGGCGCGATCCCGTCGATTGGCGCCCGACTTCTTCTTTCACGACCAGATTTATCGTCACAGCGGCGAAGCGGTGGTGCTGCCGCCGGGCGAATACCAAGTGACGTACACGCGCGGACCGGAATATCGCGTGCTGCAGCGGACGATCCGCGTGCCGAATCAACCCGAGCACCAAGAGACGTTTCAGCTTGAGAGATGGATCAAGCTGGCGGACCACGCCTGGTATTCGGGCGACCACCATGTCCATGCGGCAGGGTGCGCTCACTATGAATCGCCGACGCAGGGCGTCACGCCGGCCGACATGATGCGGCACATTCTGGGCGAGGACCTCAACATCGGCTGCGTCCTGTCTTGGGGCCCATGCTGGTACTACCAAAAGCAATTCTTCGACGGGAAAGTGCATCCCCTGTCGCTGCCCGATTACTTGATGCGGTACGACATCGAGGTGTCGGGGTTTCCGAGTTCTCATGCGGGACATCTGTGTCTGCTGCGGCTGCAAGAAGACGACTATCCCAACACGACGAAGATCGAAGAGTGGCCCAGTTGGACGTTGCCGGTGCTGAAGTGGGGCAAAGAGCAGGGGGGCGTCGTCGGGTTCTCGCATAGCGGCTGGGGCCTGCAGGTGCCCGGTTCGAAGCTGCCGAGCTACGAGATGCCGAAGTTCGACGGGATTGGGGCGAACGAGTACATCGTCGATGTGGTGCACGACGCGTGCGACTTCATTTCGGCCGTCGACACTCCCATCTTGTGGGAACTGAGCATCTGGTACCACACGCTGAACTGCGGCTATACGTGTCGCATCAGCGGCGAGACCGATTTTCCCTGCATCTACGGCGATCGCGTGGGATTGGGTCGCGTCTACGTGAAGCTCGATCCGCAAAAGGGCCTGGATTTCGACCGATGGATCGATGGGATTCGGGACGGACGCAGCTATTGCGGCGACGGCCTGAGCCACCTATTCGACTTCCAGGTCGGCGGTTTGGGCGTCGGTGAAAAGGGGAAGGACGGCCGCGCGAGCTTCCTCGCCGCTCAATCAGGTCAGACGCTCGACGTCTCCGTTCAAGCCTCCGCATTGCTCGCAGAAACACCGATCGACGAGATTCGCAACAAGCCGCTCGACCACAAACCCTATTGGCACATT
>JAXMBK010000008.1:0-526156 GCA_046349935.1 Pirellulales bacterium
GAAAGGAGACCAGTTGGCATAGGAGGCCGTGATGGCTTCCTCTGGATGCATTGTCGACGGCAATCATCCAGGGGAGGGAGATCATGGCGCACCGACTGGCGATGCATAAAGTACAGGCGATCAAGAGTTTAGAAGCGGCCGGGATGTCCGAGCGTCGGATCGCTCAGACGCTCGGAGTCAGCCGAAAGGCGGTCCGGCGCCATTTGGGGCGCGGGAATTCAAAGGAGACCAAAGCGCCCACCGGGGAAGCGCCCACCGGGTCGAGCGAGTCAAAAGATACCAAAGCGCCCACCGGGTCGGAGGGCGTCGATCCGGCGCACGATATGGCCTCACGGAGCCTGTGCGTCAAGCATCGGGACGTGATTCTCGGGAAGCTCGATCAGGGGCTGACGGCGCAGCGGATTCATCAAGATCTGTGCGTCGAGCACGGTTTCACCGGCCGCTACAGTTCGGTGCGTCGGTTCGTGCAACGCTTGCAAGAGAGCAGCGAGCTGGCGTTTCGCCGCATCGAGGTGGAGCCGGGCGCCGAGATGCAGGTGGACTACGGCACGGGCGCTCGCTGCGCAGATCAAACGGGCGTTCTCCGCAAGACGCATCTCTTTCGCGTCGTCCTGAGCTACTCGCGCAAGGGCTACACGGAGGCCGCATGGCGATTGACCACGGAGTCGTTCATTCGGTCGCTTGAGAACGCCTTCTGGGCGCTGGGAGGCGTGCCAAGACTGGTGGTGTTCGACAACGCGAAGGCCGTCGTGAGCCACGCCGATTGGTACGACCCGGAGCTGAACCCGAAGATCGTCGAGTTCTGTCGTCACTACAACACGGCGCTCGTTCCCACTCGTCCGCGAACGCCGCGTCATAAAGGGAAGGTCGAGCGCGGCGTCGGATACGCGCAGTCGAACGCGATCCAAGGCCGCAAGTTCGATTCGCTTCAAGCTCAAAACGAACACCTCCAACGCTGGGAACGCACAGTCGCCGACACGCGTATCCACGGGACGACCAAGCAACACGTCGGCCAGTTGTTCGTCGCCGAGCGTTCCGCGCTGGGGCCGTTGCCCAAGGATCGCTTCCCCTACTTCGAGGAAGGCCAGCGGCGCGTCAGCCGCGACGGCCATGTGGAAGTGCAACGCTCGTACTACTCGGCGCCGCCGGAGTACGTGGGCTGCGACGTGTGGGTGCGATGGAACGATCAAGTGGTGCGAATTCTGAATCACCGCCTGGAGCAGGTCGCGCTGCATTGTCGCCAGACGCCGGGAAAATTCAGCACGCTGCGCGAACACTTGGCCAGCGAGAAGATCAGCTCCGTCGAGTTGGGCGCCGCACATCTCCTGGAAAAAGTCGAGCTTTTCGGGCCGTATTCGCTGCGTTGGGCCGAGTCGACGCTGGAAGAACATGGAGTGCGCGGGATGCGCATGATCCAGGGGCTGTTGAGCCTCAGTCGCAAGTACGACTCGCGGTCGATCGAGATCGCTTGCGACAAGGCGTGGCGGGCGCGCGGCTTTCGTTATCGCATCGTCAAGAGCCTGTTAGAGCGTCAGAGCGAGACGCAGCAGACGTTCGAGTTCATCGACGCGCATCCCGTGATTCGCCCGATGGAGGAGTACGGTGAGTTCCTGTCCCGAGTTATTCAAGGAGGATGAACGATGGCAGACGGTTTACACGCGACTCTGAAGAAATTGCGACTGTCAGGCTTCGCCGAATCGTTGGAGATTCGCTTGCATGAAGCGGCCTCGAACGGCCTGAATCACCGCGAGTTCTTGGAGTTGGTTCTGCAAGACGAACTGCTGATTCGCAACCAACGATTGTTGAGTCGTCGCGCGACGGCGGCCAACTTCCGGGAGGTGCGGCGGTTGGAGGACTTCGACTTCAGCTTCAACGCCTCGATCAAGAAGGACCGAGTGTACGACCTGGCGACTTGCCGCTTCGTGCGCGAGCATCGCGACGCGTTGCTGGTGGGGCCGCCCGGCACGGGCAAAAGCCACTTGGCACAAGCGATCGGAATGGCGGCGATTCGCAGCGGCTTCACGGTCTACTACCGCTCGATCTTCGACACGGTCCGCGACTTCCTGCACGACGAGGCGCTATCGGGCCAAGAGCGACTGCTGCAACGCTACCTCAAACCCGACCTGCTGATCATCGACGACATGGGGATGAAGCAGTTGCCGAAGCGATCGGGCGAGACGTTGTTCGAGATCGTGCTGCGGAGGCATGAGGTGAAGTCGACGCTCATGACCAGCAATCGCCCGCTGGAGGATTGGGGCAAGCTACTGGGCGACGTCCCCAGCGCCACGGCCATCCTGGACCGCTTCCTGCACCACTCCGAGGTCATCCAAATTACCGGGCGAAGCTATCGCTTGGCGACTCGCGAAAAAGCGCCAAAGGAGACCAAAGCGCCCACCGGGTCGCCGTCCGATAATTAGACCGTTCCGCTACCCCAAAAGAGACCACTTCCACTCCAACCACCTCAAATCAGCCGGTTGGTATCTTTTGAAGCGCCCACGAGTGGTCTCCTTTGAAGGTTCTTCCGCGAATTTGGTGATGCCGATCCGGGATTGGTGACCTGGCGAGTTTTTTCCCAGGTTGTGCGACAACCGCACGGGTTTGGAACTACGTGGTCATTGCCCTCTCCGCTTGTTGGTGACGACTGAGGGCGGCAATTCACGTCATCGTCGTCGACACTGTCGTATTCGGAATTCAGGTCAGAGAGAACGGCGCGAACGCCGATCGGCCGAGAAATCGTTGCCCGAGTAAATCCAGTTTCGCGCGTCCGTACATTTGGCGTTTGACGAGTTTCAGCCTGTTGATCTGGCCCTCCGTTTGGCCGTTACTCCACGGGAGCGCCAGGGCGGCAGCGATCGTGTCGTACTCCGAAAGCAAACCGCGAGCGAAGCGCTGGATTTCCTGTGGCGACGTCGACGTCGTCGCTCGGTCGATCCAGCCGCGCACTTCGCTGGGACGCCGATGCTTGACGATATCCGTCAATGCGCGGGCCAACTCACTCGCGAGACGGAGGTCTTGATGACTTCCTTGGACGGCCTCGGCCAGGGCTTGGTCGTTTTGCTCCATCTCGTCAGGCGACAGGAACAACAACCAACTGATCTGCTTACTCGAGAGCGGCCTGGCATTCCTGGTCTTGCGGGAAACTTCCGTCGTCGATCGCGCGCGTCTTGAGTGCGGACGATCCCGCCAGGAAGCTACGGTTCGGCGAACGGAGTAATACGAAAGGTCATAGCCCAAATGCTGTAGCTCGGCGGCGAGGATTCGCGCATTGCGGTTGCCCTCCCGCCATCGTCGCGCGAGATATTGGTCGATCGCGGCAAATCGCTTGGCCCTTTGTCGCATCGCGCGCTCAGGAAACGATTCGGAATGAAGAAACCGCCGGACCGTTTTCCGACTCAAGCCGAGGATGCGAGCGATCTCGCGTTGCGAATGTCCCTCCTGTTGCAACTCGTGGACTTGCTCGAATCGCTCAACTCGACGCGAGCGCCGCAATTCTCGGCGAAAATCGCCACAATTCTTTGCCGGGGCCACGGCGGCGGAAGAATCTTGCGCGGTTGCCTGGGAAAGATTGTCTGGTGTCGGAGTGGGCTGTCGTGCCGTGGCCTGATGGTCACTCGTCTCCCGTACGGCTTTCCAGATCTCGGGCAAGAACCGCTCGGCCAACTTCTTAAGCGCTTCACGAAGGTTCTGTAACAAGTGCCAGCGGTCCGCGACTTGGGTTGCGTGCGGGGCGCCAGCCAAAGCACCATGGGCGTAACATCGCGCTCGATCACGGCTGACGACCTCGACCGCCGGATGCTGAGCGAGCCAATCGCGAAACGTCTCCCACTTTCGGTCGGCGAGCAACTCCAACGGCTGATGACGCTCCAAGTCGATGATCAACGTGCCGTACGTTTGCCCGCGACGCAATGCCCAATCGTCAACTCCAATGACGCGGGGTTCTTTGATGGGCGGACGCGGCGTACGACGCAGGACTCGAAGCAGAGTGTCGCCGCTCAGGGGGAAGCCAAGGTACTTCGCGACGCGAGCGCCCTCTTCGCCACCCACGATCAGACCGAGGCACAACGCCGCCTCCTGGCAGCGAAACGTACGGCGACCATATCGACGAGCGACTGTTGGAACGTGTTCCGTAAAGATTCGTTGCGGACAGCCCGGTGTATCGCAGAAGAATCTTCGTGTCCTCCAACGGATCCTGACCGGCCTTCCTTGCCAAGATAGATCCTGAAGAGTCCGTTGATACCGGCTATGGACTCGCGCCGCCGGATGTCCACATGCTGGACAGCATGCCACGGGACGCGCGCTCGTCACGAAGATTTCCACGACGCCCGAAACGACCGACACGCTTTCGAGACGCAACACGGAAGAGTCCGGCAAGAAAAGGGGCGCATCCACGGCGACCTCCGTTTCGTCGCTAAGAAGTTCCACCCCAAAGTCATGTCCTTACGCCTAATTCTACGCAAGGGACAGATGACGAGCCACTTCACCAAATTCGCGGAAGAACCCCTTTGAAGCGCCCAATGACACTTGAATCTGACTTGCGCTTCCGCGCGCGATCTGAATAATCCGTGCATCTCACGTCGCCCCCGTGGAATGACACGTCCATGACTTCGCCGCTCGATCATTTGCTCGCCGAACTCGCCGCCTCGCGCGAGCGAGTCGCGGAGTTGGAAGCGATTGTGACGGCGCGCGACGCGAAACTCTCCTTGCTCGAAGCGACCGTCGAGCAGCTGCGCCAGACCGTCGAGAATCTCTCCGTCGACAACGCGCTGCTCAATCGCTGGAAGTACGGGCCGCGCAGCGAACGAGTCGTCGACGACGAAGCGCAGCTGCTGCTCTTCGGCACGGCCGACTCGCCTGCCGACAAGAGCGCGTCGGGACTGGAATCGACAGCCGACGCAGCACCGCCGCGTCGCAAGCGCACCAGCCGCGGTCGTCGACCGCGAGTGCTTCCCGAATTCCTGCCCCGAGAGAGACGGGAGATTCTTCTGAAGCCGGAAGAGATTCCCGCGGAGCTACGAGACAATCCCCGCGCGCGTCGCTTTCTCAAGAAGATCGGCGAGGTTCTCGAAGTCACGCCGATGCGGTTCACGGTGATCGAGCAGTTTCAGGAAGTGATTCTGCTTGTTCAAGAGGATGAGACGACGACGCGCGTCGAGGCGCCGCGGCCGAAACGGCTGATCAACTCGTACGCCAGTCCGAGCCTGCTCGCGTATCTGACCGTTTGCCGCTTCGCCGACCATCTGCCCTATTACCGCTTGGAAGATATTACCGGCCGCCACGATTATCGGATCGATCGCAGCACGCAATGGCGGTGGATGCACGGACTGGCGCAGGGCGTCACGCGACTCACGGACTTCATGTGGACGCGCGCCCGCCAATCGGCCGTGCTGAACGTTGACGAGACCTACGTCAAGGAATTGACGGGCGAAGGCCGGACCCTCACGGGGTACTTGTGGGTCGGCGTCGGCGACGCGCAACACCCTTACGATTGCTTCTCGTACACGTCGAGCCGCGCTTGCGTCGGCGCGGAACAATTCCTGCAGGGATTTCAGGGGTATTTGGTCGCCGACGCCTACGTCGCCTACGAACGCATCGGCAAGCTCTGGCCTGGCGTGTCGAAGGCCGCGTGTTGGGTGCACGCTCGACGTGGTTTTGAAGCGCGCCACAAATTGGCCCCATCTCGAATCACGCGTCGAGCGATGAAGTTTTTCAAGCAACTGTTCGACATCGAGGATCGTTGTCGAACGGTCGATGCAGCCGCGCGACACGCGACTCGGCAAGAATTCTCGCGACCGATCGTAGAGGAGTTTCACGCCTGGCTTGAGGACGTGGGAAAGAACAGATTGCCCAAGGACAAGTTGTTGGGGGCGATTCGTTACATGCTCGACCGTTGGCCTTCGTTTCTGCAGTTTCTAGAATCAGGCGACGTTCCGCTGGACAACAACGCGGCCGAACGCGCGCTGAAGTTTCCGATCTTGGGACGCAAGGCGTGGTTGTTCGTCGGCAATGCGGCGGCGGGGCGGACGGCGGCGACGCTGTTTACCTTGACGAAGACTTGCAACCGACTGCACATTGATCCGTTCGCGTATCTGCAGGATGTTTACGCCAGATTGCCGACGACGACCGACGCCGACCTCGAATGTCTCTTGCCGGATCACTGGCTCGCCGAACACCCTCAACACCAACTGACAGCTCGAGTGCAGGAAGCTCACGATCGCGCATTACGCGCTCGCGAACGACGCGAGGAGCGTCGACGACGCGCGGCGTGACTCCTGCGCATCGCGCAGGAGTCTTTCCATGCTGCCGAAGAGCACCGAGATCCGTGTACAACTTCTCCCACACGAACGCGTCCTGATCCAGAAGTGGAACGGTTCGCCCGACATCCAGGATCAACTTGAGGCGCTCGCACCTGACGTCGACGTCGCGACCATCAAGATGTCGCGGGTGGATCTCGACTGGCTGATCAGCGATCTGAACCACGCCATTGTCAAGCGCGGCTGCGACGACGAGGAAGTCTTCGAACTCAGCGACCGACTCGAGTTCATCCTCGACACGGGCAAAGGCACGCTCAAGGCCTGGTACTGACGCCCCGAGCAGTCAAAAACCCGCCTACGTCGCGGATGCAACGCTCACGCACGTCCGTACGTCGCCCTATTATCCGCAAAGCAACGGCAAGATCGAACGCTGGCACAAGACGCTTAAGAGCGACTGCATCCGGACGCTCGTTCCCGCGTCGCTGGACGATGCTCGACGCCTGGTTACCGACTTCGTCCATCAATACAACCGCGTGCGATTGCACAGTGCCATCGGCTATGTGACACCGCACGACAAACTGCTCGGCCGAGACAAACAGATTCACGAGGCGCGCGATCGCAAACTGGCGGAAGCGCGCGAACGCCGTCGTTGCCAGCGACAATCGCAGCCTGAACAACGCGAGGCCGCTCGCTGCGACAAAGCTCCCGCCGCGACGACGGCGACGTCCGCGCGCAGACCGATCGACTTTGTCGCGGTGCGAAGTCTGATCACCATGTCGGCCGTCTTGCAGTTGCTGGGGTTCCAACCACGCTCGACGCACGGCGGCCAGCAACGCGGAGCGTGCCCGCTGCACGGGTCGACATCGGGCATGAGTCGCAGCTTCTCGGCGCACGTCGACGACCAGGTGTTCCGCTGCTTCAAGTGCGGTCGTTCCGGCAACGCCCTCGACCTGTGGGCCGCCGCTGCCAAACTACCGCCCTATGACGCCGCGATTGACCTATGCAACCGGCTGCGCCTGAACGCTCCCTACCTGCCCCTGGAGCCAAACCGACACAGAAAAGAGGAACCCGTATCGGCCTGCCAAGAAGCCGACAGTACACTCACGATGCAGCCCGCTTTTTCCGATTCCTTAACCCACTAACTCGACCCCGGCGATCTTCCAGTTCACGCTGAACCAAGACAGATCGAGCTCGTCCTTCAAGTACGTCCAGACGTCGAGGTCGTGTCGCTTCGCGCTGCTCACCAATCTCATGAGCATCGCGCTCTGTTCGCCCGATTCCAGGTTGCTCACGAAGAGCCACGCCTTGCGCCCCATCGCCACCTGCTTCATCAGGCGTTCGACTGAGTTGTTGTCGATCGGCACACGGCCGTCGCCGAGGTAAACGTTCAGCGCCTCCCAGTGATTGCGGATTTACCGCTCGGCCTCGGCGAAGTCGCTCTTGGGCAGTACTTGCGCGATCGGCGCCGTATCCAGCCAGGCGCCCATCGCGCTCAAGATGAGCTGCGACTCTTTGGCGCGCATGCGCCCAACAGGCGGCGAGCGTCAAACGCTCGTCGCTGCGCAGCACCACGCTGGCGTCAGCATGCGGCAACTGGCGTCGTCCAGGCCCATGCAGTCGTCGCCCTGGTACGGCTTTCCCAGGGCGTCGCTCTACGGCTGCGCCGTGTCGCATTTCTTGGGGCGGCGTGGGTTGGTTGTCGGAGTGGGGGCGTCAGGAACCGGTGGTGTCGCGGCTATCAAGCCTCCGGCTTGAGTGACAGTGACGCCTTGACGGTTGGGAAAGGCTTCACGGCGTTGCCCGAAGGGGCACGACAGGTCAGCCCAGGGCAGAGCGAAGCGCCGCCCTGGGGTTTGGGTGACTCGGCGAGTCAGTCGCCCCGAAGGGCAACGCTGTGAAGCATTTTCAGTCCGCGAATTGGCGGGACATGACGAGCGTCTGACGTCCTCGCTCGCACTCGGTCAGATTTGTCTCACGGAGACACGGAGTCACGGAGATGCAAGAGAACGAAACTGGACTTTGATCGATGAAGGATCGCGTCATGGGCTCGCCGACAGCGAGTCTTGAGTCTCTCTCCGTGTCTCCGTGAGAATCAAGAAAGAGCGAACAAGGAAGTTCACCGGCGCGGCCAGGAAAGACGTCCCGGCCTTGAAAGGCCGGGCTACATTCGGTCGTCGCTACGCGACGGCAGGGGCGTGGTACACGGCCGCCTTCGGTAAGCGGGGGAGGGGAGTCGGGATGCGATTTGCTCGCGCGCGACCTGGGCGGGAGGGGACGGTGGTGCGCCTGCGGCGACCACCGGTTCCAGCCGACAAAGGACGCCGTTCCGAACCCAGGACGGCGCTGCGCTTTGCCCTGGGCTGACCTGTCCGGGCCCCTTCGGGGCGATGACGGGCGACGTCCCGGCCTTGAAAGGCCGGGCTAGTGCGCCTGTGAACGTGTGTGATCAGAAGGGTGAAAGTCCCCTCACGAACCTGATCTGGGTTCGTTAACGGAGAGTAACTGCGTCCTCGCAAGAGGAGGTGGAGAGCAACTGGAAGTGAACGATCGGTCCGCAGGATAACGAACTCGATTCGGCCTGTCGTCGCGGCGAGCCCGCTAGCATCCGGCGAAGCCCAAGATGCCATTCGATGCCGGCACACCGGATTATCAAGGTAGTGGATGGTCAGCTCCGGAAAAAAAAAACAGATCGACCCGGAGGCGGCGAGGGGTGGTTGGAGGCGGAACGATTGGAAGGTCAAACACGGTAAGCAGGGAACCCCCGCGTGGGCGACTTGTCGAGCGACGCGAGAGCAGCCTCCCCCATAGGGCCACGCACGCGTCGGCGATGCCACGCGGGCGGTCAGAGCGCCCGTAGGAGCTTTGAAACGGAGTAACTTCCGCGGAGCAAAGGGGCGCAGGAAGATTGATCGAGGAGGTGCATGCGCGTGGAACAACCACCAGACTCAATCGCGACGCCGAGCGATCGGACGCCGCGTAAATTCTCTGGAGACGATCAAGCCCACTGGGCTTGGACGGAACCGAGCGTATGGACCAAACCGATGTTGGCCACGCTGGACCAAAACAGCGTTCGAGGAGGAAAATGGCATAGCTTGATGGACAAAGTCTACAAACGGAGCAACCTGCTTTCGGCGTACCGCGAGGTCGCCGCCAATAAGGGCGCACCGGGCGTGGACAACGTGACGATCGAAGACTTCACGGCGGGACTGACGAGAAATGTGGACAAGCTGGAGCAACAGCTGCGCGACGGCACCTACCGACCGCAGTCGATCCGACGCGTTCATCTCCCCAAACCGGGCACGAACGAAACGCGACCGCTGGGGATTCCGACAGTCCGTGACCGCGTCGCACAAAACGCGCTCCGACACGTGCTGGAACCTATTTTGGAACGCCAGTTCGCGGAGCACAGCTACGGCTTTCGCCCCAACCGAGGGTGCAAAGACGCGCTGCGCCGCGTCGACCGGTTCGTCCAAGACGGATACAAATACACCGTCGATGTCGACCTGAAGTCCTACTTCGATACGATCCCACATGACGCGTTGATCGCGCAACTACGCCAATACGTGGCGGACAACTCGGTGATCGAGCTCGTGGAAAAGTTTCTGCAGGCCGACGTTCTGGATGGCTTGGACCGCTGGACTCCACAGGCTGGCGCGCCGCAAGGCGCGATTATCAGCCCTCTGCTGAGCAACTTGTATCTGAACGACCTGGACCACCTCATGACCAGATCGGGATACGAGATGACACGGTACGCGGATGATCTCGTGATCCAATGCCGCACGCGGGAGGACGCCGAAGCAGCCTTGGCCCTGGTGCGCGACTGGACCGTCCAACGCGGTCTGACGCTCCACCCGACCAAAACCAAAATCGTCCACGTGGACGACGAGGGCTTCGAATTCCTTGGCTACCGCTTCCTCAAACACCGCCGGTTCCCCCGGCAAAAGAGCATGCGGAAATTCCAGGACGCGATTCGTAGCAAAACGAAACGGACCCACGGCGAGAGCCTGAAAGCGATCATCGCGGATGTGAACAAGACGCTGCGCGGCTGGTACGAATACTTCAAACACAGCTGGCACACGACGCACACGAGCGTCGACGGCTGGGTTCGCATGCGCCTGCGAAGCATCCTTCGCAAGCGTGCCGGTCGTCGCGGTCGTGGTCGCGCCTTAGATCATCAACGCTATCCCAATGCCTACTTCGCGGCACACGGGCTCTTCAGTCTGGCAATGGCCCGTGCGCGTGAAAGCCAATCTGCTCGACAGTAACAATCGACCGGAGAGCCGGATGCGGGAGATCCGCCCGTCCGGTTCGGCGGGGGGCGGGACCGAACTCAATCGGTCCTGCCTACCCCAATCATTCGGTCGTCGCTACGCGACGGCGCCTGCGGCGACCGGTGGTGCGCCTGGGGCCTCGCTGCTCAGTTCTGGGACTCATTCCTGCGGCGAACTTTGGCGACGCGGCGGGCGTATTACAGATAGAGACTCTGGTTGAGAAACCCCGAGGCGTTGCGGGACGACGCGTGGGGAATGCTGCGTGTTCGTCCGACGCCTCCTCGCACTAGGAGATGCGTCATGAAGTCGCTGCTGTTTATCGTCGGGTGCGTCGCCATCGCGTTGGCCACTCCGTGGGTCGCCGCGGCCAGCGAACCGTTTCGGCAGGCTCGGCAGGGACTCATGCCGCCGGCCGTATTGATCCAAATCACCAACGCCGCGCCGGCCGAAGTGCAGGTGTTCATCGACGGTCAAGTCGTCGGCGCCGTGCGGCCCACGGAAACGATTACCGTGCCAGCTTACCCAGGTTATCGCTTCCTCGAATGGGTGCGGCTCGACTCGGGGGCTCGCGGCACAGCTCGCGTCGAGGTGCCTACGGAACCAGGTTGGCAGTTCACCATTCGTTAGGGTGCTCCGTCGTTCAATCATGCTAATCCCGCAAGGTTTGCCCGGTCGATGAATTCTTCGCAGGAGCGCACTTCGCGCCCGGCACGTGGCAGGGCGCGACCACGCGCCTTCGCGTCTGGCGACGCAGGGGACTGCGAACTTCGGGTAACTGACGTCGATCGGGGGTGCAGTGCGAGTCTCGGCGTGGCTTATCTTGGTCCTGCTCGCGGCGGGCAGCCTCCGCACGGCACGGGCTCAGTCGTCGACCGAGGTCTCGCGGCTCGCTGCCCCCGCTTTCGACTCCCCAGCCCTCGCCACACCAACCTTCGATTCCCGCTCTATCGACTCCCAGCCGCCGGCGGCGGACCAAACGGACATGCAGCCGGGCGATACATCGCCCCTTACGCTCGAACAGCGCGTCCAATGGCTGGAGCAAGAGCTACAGCGCCAACGCGATGCGGCCGCCGCGCATCTACCAACCCCGCCGCCGCAGCCGCCCCCGCTCCAATTCGGCGGCCAACTGCAGGCGGACGCCATCTTGATCGGACAGGACGCGGCCAACCGAGCCTCGGTCGGTGATGCTCAGAATGTGGCCGATTTTCGCCGAGCTCGGATCGCGGGCCGCGGGCAAGCGTTCGACGTCTTCGAGTATGTGCTCGCCGTCGACTTCGCTTTGCCCGGTCGCCCCTCGTTCCTCGACGTGTGGGGCGGCATTCACGATCTGCCTGTTTTGGGGCAGTTGAGAGTGGGGCACTTCTTCGAGCCGTTTTCGCTCGAACGGACCACGCACAACGGCCGTACCACCTTCATGGAACGGTCGTTGGCCGTGTCGCTCGCACCCGGTCGCAACTTGGGAATCGAAGCCTACGACGCCCTGGGTGACGATCAGCGTGCGTCGTACCAGGTCGGCGTGTTCGCCAGCGACGGCAACTTCTATGGCGAGCAGTTCGCAGACGTAGGGGGAGTCGCGGGTACCGGCCGCTTGACCTGGCTTCCCTGGTGGAGCGACGACGAACGCGGGTTCTGGCACGTCGGCGGGGCCTACAGCCTCCGCGCCCCGGCTGATCAACGGCTCATCTTCTTTGCCTATCCCGAGGCTCGCGCGGGCACTCCTTCGCCAGCGAACATCCCGCCGTTCGTCAACACGGGCCTCCTCTCCGCCGACATGAACCAGCTATTCGGCGTCGAAACGGCGCTCGTGTACGGACCGCTTTACGTGCAGTCCGAACTGACGGCGACGTCGGTCAACCAGATCGGAGGTCCCGATCTGTTTTTCCACGGGGCCTACGTCAACGTCAGTTACTTTCTGACCGGCGAGCACCGCACGTACAACAAGCTGTTCGGCATCGTCGATCGAGTGCACCCGCACGAAAACTTCTTTCGGGTGCGGACCGAAGACGGCCCGATCTGTACCGGCAAAGGCGCCTGGGAGGTGGCCGCTCGCTATTCGTACCTCGACCTCACTGACGCCAACATCGAAGGAGGAGTCCAGCGCAACGTCACCTGCGGCGTGACGTGGCACCTGACCGCCCTCATGCGCATCAAATGGGAGGTGATCCAGGCGAACCTGGACCGAGCGCCGGTCGGAACCAGCCAAGCGACGATCGCCGGCATGCGATTTGATTTTGAGTTCTAAATCGCTATTGCGAAAAGGCCTTGTGGTGTGCCAGGGACGGGCCCGCACGCCCTTGCGGACACAGGATTTTGAATCCAGAACGCGTAGTGCGCGTTCGTGAGCTTCCTGCACTCGGGCTGGCAGTCGGCGTCGAGGGTGTTCGGCGCACCAGCGATCCGGCACGAGCATCGGTCCACCGCCGGCCGCTGCCGAGAAATGACGCCGTTCGGAACCCACGGCGGCGCTGCGCTGTGCCCTGGGCTGACTTGTTTGAGCCCCTTCGGGCAACGCTGTGAAGCATTTTCAGTCCGCGAAACGGCGAGACATGACGAGCGTCTGACGTCCTCGCTCGCCCCGGTCAGATTTGTCACACGGAGACACGGAGACACGGAGATGCAAGAGAACGAGACTGGACTTTGATCGATGAAGGATCGCGTCATGGGCTCCGACCACAGCGAGTCTTGAGTCTCTCTCCGCGTCTCCGTGCCTCCGTGAGAAACAAGAAAGAGCGAACCAGGAGGTGCACCGGCGCGGCCGGGAATGCCGTGGATCGCCCTTGAGTGACCGAAAGACCTCGTTTTTCCCGTAAAAAATGCTTCACAGCGTTGCCCTTCGGGGCGATGACGGGCGGCTTGTCGACCGTGTTCCAGACAGAGACTCGGATTAATAACCCCCGAGGCGTCGCGGGACGACGCGCGGGGATGACTACGTGTGCGTCGCCATCGCGTTGACCACTCCGTGGGTCGCCGCGGCCAGCGAACCGTTTCGGCAGGCTCGGCAGGGACTCATCCCGCCGGCCGTATTGATCCAAATCACCAACGCCGCGCCGGCCGAAGTGCCTACGGTACCGGGGTGGCAATTCACCCTCCGCTGACCCCGAGCCGATCGTTAAATTTTGCTAAACCCGCAAGGTTTTCCCGGTCGATACATCCTACGCGGTCCGAAAATCCATGACGTTCGCGCGGGTGTGCGAAGTCTAGGAGGGCCGCGTAGGTTGACTGCGCTTCTGGACCGAAATCGAGGAAAACCGTGCGGGTTCCAAGTTGGCTCATCATCGTCGCACTACTGTGGAGCGGGGCGAACTCCGCCTCCGCCCAACTGCGGCTCGATGATGCCGAACTTGCCGCCAGCGCGGAAGAGTTTCGCGAACTCATGCCCGACGAACCGACGTCGCTGGTCGAGTCGCTAGTCGACGGGCCGGCGAACGCCGACGCGCAAAAGTCGCTCGAACAACGCGTCCAACTGCTCGAGAAAGAACTGCAAAAACAGCAGGAAGCGGCCGCCAAGAAGAAAGAAGCGGACGCGCTCAAGCCGTCCTTTCAAATCGGCGGACAATTGCAGGTCGACTACCTCTGGATCGGACAAGATGCGGCGAACCGAGCGTCGGTCGGCGACGCGCAGAACATGGTCGACTTCCGCCGAGCACGCATCACGGGGCGGGGCGAGGCGTTCGACGTCATCGAGTATGCGATGGGGTTTGACTTCGCCCTGGCAGGTCGCCCAACCTTCCTCGATATCTGGGGCGGCGTCCGCGACTTGCCCTACTTGGGGCACGTGCGCGCGGGCCACTACTTCGAACCGTTCTCGCTAGAACGGATGACGCAGAACAGTCGCAACACGTTCATGGAACGGTCGCTCGCGGACACCTTCGCGCCGTCCCGCAACACGGGGCTCGAGGCCTACGACGCGTTGGGAGAGGAAGAACGAGCGTCCTATCAGATCGGCTGGTTCGCCAGCAATAGCGACGTGTTCGGCGACGAGTTCGCCGACGTCGGAGGGCAAGCGGTTACCGCTCGGCTGACTTGGCTCCCCTGGTGGGTCGACGACGGCCGAGGCTTTTGGCACGTCGGCGGCGCCTACAGCTATCGGACGCCCCCCAACCAACAATGGGCGTTCGGCTCGTTCCCCGAGGCGCGCGCCGGCAATCCGCTTCCGCCCGGCATCCCGCTGTTCGTGAATACGGGGATCATTGCGAACAACGACCATCAACTATTCGGACTCGAAACCGCACTCGTCTACGGCCCCCTCTACATCCAATCCGAGTTCATGGCGACGTCGGTCAACCAAATCGGCGGTCCCGATCTGTTCTTCCACGGGGCGTATGTGAACGCCAGCTACTTTCTGACCGGCGAGCACCGTACGTACAACAAGCTGTTCGGCATCATCGACCGCGTGTTTCCGACGGAGAATTTCTTCCGAGTGCGGACGGAAGACGGCGCGATTTGCAACGGCAAAGGCGCCTGGGAAGTCGCCGCTCGCTACTCGTACGTCGACCTGACGGACGCCAACATCCAGGGAGGCACGCTGCGCAACGTCACGCTCGGCCTAACGTGGCACTTGACGGCCTTCACGCGCGTCAAATGGGAAGTCATCCAAACCGACCTCGACCGAGCGCCGGTGGGGAAGAGCCAAGCGACGATCGCCGGGATGCGGTTTGACTTTGAGTTCTAGGACCGGGAGTTCTCAGGCGAAGAACTCCCAGCCAACCATTCGACCTCAACCATTCAAACTCAAGTCCCCGCGAGACTTAGAGAAGTACCAGAGGTGGGAGTCGAACCCACACGCCCTTTCGGACACAGGATTTTGAATCCAGCGCGTCTGCCATTCCGCCACTCTGGCTCAATCTTTCGGACGCTCGCAATTCTTGGCTCGCTGGCCGCTTTTTGCAAGCCCCCTCTCTCATTCGGCGAAATAGCTCCCTCGCGCCTGCACTTTGCGTCGCAAAATGCGATTTCCCAACGTTACGTATAGGTACGACCGGTCTGGTCCGGCCAAAACGCAACTGGTGAGCGGCTTGTCGTGCGCGTCCGCGGCCATCAGGTGCTTGGGGAGCAGGCCGCATTCGCGACCGGTCGCGTCGAACACTTGCAGCCCGAGCGTCGTCGTGATGTAGTACCGTCCTTTCTCGTCGCTGGTCATCCCGTCCCCGCCGGACGCTTCCAGCCGCGGCGGCGGTTCGTTGAACTTAAACTCCCCCTTCGGATCGATCGGGCGGCGGAGCGTCATCGTGGGGGACTTGCCGGTGAGCGACCCGTCGGCGGCGATGGCGAACATCCAAGCATGACCGCCTCGATAGTCGCTCACCGCGAGCGTCCCTTGGTCGGGCGACAACGTGATGCCGTTAGGCGCCGTGATTCCCACGTCGACCGCCTTCATCTGGCCGCTCGCGATGTCGATGAAGGTGACTTCCTTCTTGCCGGTTTGAGTGAAGTACAGATGGCCACGTCGCGAGACGACCAGATCGTTCGGCTGGACCGAGGCGGCCAGCACCTGGATCTCGCCGCCTTTGGCGAGGTCGAAGGCGACGACGCGCTGGTCGCGCGGCAAACACGCATACAACCGGCCGTCGGGGCCGAACTTCAGACCGCTGGCGGCGAAATCCAGCAGCTTGGTTTTGGTTCCGTCGAGTCCCACTTTCCAAATCTGGCTGGCGGGCAGATCGCAGTAGTAAAAATTGCCCTCCTTATCGACGCAGGGGCCGTCGGCGAACCCGAGTCCTTCGGCGACCCGTTCCCAGCCGGCGCCGGGGACGAGCACCTTGTGGAGCGTCTCGTCGCCTCCCAGGTCCTGTTTGGTCGACGTGGCGGGCTCGGCGGACTCTTTCCGCCACAACCAACGTAGCGCGTCGGGGAAGATGCTGCCGCCGTGATTCGAGTTGTGGGCGTAGCCCTCCGCGTAGTCAAACCGCACGTCGTATCCCATGTACGTTAAGGCGCGGTGCATTTCTTGATTGGCGAGCGGCCAGTTGCCGAACGGGTTGTCCAGGTCGCCGCTGGCGTCTTCCAGGAAAACGCGAATCGGTTGCCGTTCGGTTTTGCGGATCAGCGACGGATAGATGTCGCCGCCGCGGAGATTGACGAACGAGCCGATAGTGGAGAGCACTTTGCGGAACTGGTCGGGGCGTTCCCAGGCGACGGTGAACGAGCAAATCCCGCCGCTCGACGCGCCGCAGATCGCCCGCATCTCGGGATCGTCGCTGATTTTCCACTGTTTCTGCAGTTCGGGGATCACTTCCTCGATCAGCATTCGCGCGTAGCGATCGCCCAGCGAGTCGTATTCGAGGCTGCGGTTGCTGGCCTTCCACTTCACGGACTTGAATTCATCGCCTTTGGCGGCGGCGTGTCCGGGGTTGATGAAGACGCCGATCGTGACCGGCATTTCCCCCTTGTGGATCAGGTTGTCGAACACCGTCGGCACGCGCCAGTTCCCCTTGAGTCCGCCGTAGTCGTGGCCGTCTTGGAAGACCATGAGCGCCGCGGGCTTGGTTCCGTCGTATTGAGCCGGAACATAGACCGACCATTCGCGGATGGTCCCTGCGAACACTTTCGACTCAAGCGGCGGCATGGGGACGACTTTGCCCACCGGCACATTCGGTTGGACCTCGTGATCGGGCGTGGCGCGAAATCCGTCGGCCGCGAAAAGGCCGCTCGACACGCTCGTCGTCGCCGCGCAGATCGCTAGGGTGCAGAGGCTCGCGAACGTCGCCGCCTGGATGCGATTCATGGTGTTCGTCCCTTCTCGGGGGTGATGATTTCGGCCGTTACTTTCCAGGACCGCAAGAAACTTCGCAAGTAGGCCCAGATCGTCGTGCCTTGGGGCCGCGTTTTGCGACTTAAGGAATAGTGGTACGTTTCGTGAATGCGGGAGAAGCCAGAGATGACAGCGCCATTCAACAAAACGCCGGCCGAAATCCTCAAAACGCCGCTGCAGTACGTCCGCGGGGTCGGCTCCGACCGTGCCGAGAAACTGGCGCGCCTGGGACTGCGCACGGCTCGCGATTTGGCGTTCTTCTTCCCGCGCGCCTACGAGGACATGAGCGAAATACGGCCGATTGGTCAGCTGGCGGACGGCGTACCGGCGAGCGTGATCGGGGTGGTGAGCGAGATCGATTTACGGAACACGGGGGCAGGGCGGTCGATCTTGGGAGCGCTGATCAAACAGGACCAGGAGACGCTGCGGGCGGTGTACTTCAACCAGCCGTTCATGGAAAAGAGTTTCCGCCGCGGCGGTCGAGTGCTGGTGTCGGGGATTCCCAAACGTCGCGGGCTCAGTTGGGAGATGACGCATCCGAAGGTGGAGGTCTTGGGGGCCGACGAGGCGCCGGCGGGCAAGATTCTGCCCGTCTATGCGCTCACCGAAGGACTCACGCAACCCGCGATGCGGAAGCTAGTCGCCGGCGTGCTCGATACGCACTCCCCGTTGCTCGAGGAAAACCTGCCGCCCGAACTGCTCGACGCGCACGGCATCTGGCCCATCCATGCGGCGGTGACGCAGATGCATCAACCGCGGTCGAAAGCCTGTTTGGAGGCCGCTCGCCGCCGGTTCGTCTTCCAAGAGCTGCTGGTGATGCAGTTGGCGCTCGCCATGCGGCGGCAACGACGCCTGACGGGCGAGAAGGCGCCGGTGATGCCGACGAACGACCGGATCGAAGAACGGGTGCGCGCCGTGTTCCCGTTCGAGCCGACGGGGGATCAGCGGGCGGCGATGCGCGAGATCGCCGCGGACCTGGGGCGCGACGTCCCCATGAATCGGCTGTTGCAAGGCGACGTCGGCACCGGCAAGACGCTGGTCGCTCAGTACGCCATGCTGCTGGCCGTCGCTCATGGCTACCAAGCGGCGCTCATGGCGCCCACGGAGGTGCTGGCGCGACAGCACGCGCGGACGCTGGAGCGGAGCTTGGCGGGGAGTCGCGTGCGGATCGGGCTGCTCACCGGTTCCGTGCCGCCCAGTGAACGGCGTCGACTGCTGGAGCGCGTGGCGGCGGGCGAAGTCGACTTGATCGTCGGCACGCACGCCGTCGTGCAGGCGATCGCGCGCGCTCAAACCCAATTCGCGCGCTTGGGGTTGGTGGTGATCGACGAGCAGCACAAGTTCGGCGTGCGACAACGCGCGACCTTGAAGCAGGCCGGGCTGGCGCCGCACTACTTGGTGATGACGGCGACGCCCATTCCAAGAACCGTGTCGATGACGATGTTCGGCGATCTGGATGTGTCGACGATCCGCCAAGCGCCGCCAGGACGGCAACGCGTGCACACGTATCTGGTGGACGAGCACAAACGCGAGCGGTGGTGGGAGTTTTTCTGCAAGAAGCTGCGCGAGGGGCGTCAGGGGTATGTGATCGCGCCGCGCGTGGATGATGAGCCGGAAGAGGAAGAGGAACCGACGCTGTGGGAGGCGTTGGGAGGGGAACGCGACGACGCAGGAGCGGCCGAACTGCGGCCGATCATCGTGCCGCCGACGTCCGGAACGTCGCTGTTGATGCCGCCGCCGACTGCGGAAGAGACCGCGGGACCGAAGCGGCCGCCGGCCAGCGTCGAGCGGCTGTTTGAGGAACTCAGCAACGGTCCCTTGTCCGACTTTAAGCTCGATCTGGTCCACGGGCGGATGAGCGCCGCGGACAAGGACGATGTGATGCAGCGGTTTCATCGCGGAGAAGTGCAGGTGCTGGTGGCGACGTCGGTCGTTGAAGTGGGGATCGATGTGGCCAACGCGACGGTGATGACGATCGAGGACGGCAATCAGTTTGGATTGTCGCAATTGCATCAGTTGCGCGGGCGCGTGAATCGGGGCGTGCATCCGGGGTATGTGGGGGTATTCGCCGAGGCGCGGACGGACGAATCGCGGGAGCGGCTGGCGGCGTTGGCGAAGACGAGCGACGGGTTTGAGCTGGCGGAGGCCGATTTTCGGCTGCGCGGCCCCGGCGACCTGTTCGGCACTCGGCAGCATGGACTCCCGCCGCTGCGGGTGGCCGATTTGCAGCGGGACGGCGAGGTGCTCGCGGAAGCTCGAGCGGCGGCGCAGACGCTCATCGCCGCCAACCCCGATTTGGCAGGCGAGTCGTGGGAGCGGTTGCGGCGGATGGTGCTCGCACGCTACGGAAAAGCGCTCGACCTGGGCGATGTGGGCTAAATAGCTCTTCGTCGGCGGCCGGGGAGCGTGATAGACTACCGAAATAGGTTCCAAGGCGAGTCTCGGTTTCGGCGGGCGGCCGGATCGAGCGCAGAGTGGGTCGAGCGAGGATTGCATTGATGACCAGAGTACGAAACGTACTGACGGCGTTCGTCGTCCTGAACGCCGCGTGGGTGGGGTCGGCGGCGCGCGCCGAGACTTTGGACGCGTCGATCCCCGCTTGGATTCAGCAACTGAACGCCGACGAGTATGCCGAGCGAAAAGAGGCTGCCGCGAAGTTAGCGGAAGCCGGAAAAGCCGCCTTGCCGGCGCTCGCCGAAGCGGCGCGCAGTCCCGACCGCGAGGTGTCGGCACGGTCGCTCGAGATCCTCAAGCGACATTATGGCAGCGGCGATGCGCGCCTGAAGCAGGCCGCTAAAGAAACGTTGGAGTCGTTGGCGAAAGGGGAGCCGGCGCGAGTGGCGTCGCTAGCGCAGCAGATTCTCAATCCGGCCGTATTCATTCCGGTGCGCGGGCAGCCCAATAACGTGCAGGTCTTGGCGGCGGCACGCGCACGGCTCGCCCAACAAAACGCGCAACGCATCGCGGTCCAGCGCCAGGCCATTCCGCAGCTGCCGATCAACGTGCGGCCCGTAAACGGCGCCCAAGTGATCACCGTGACGCAGCGCAACGGCGAACGACAGATGAACGTGCGCGAGCCCAATCGGCAGATCCAGATCGTCGTGGATGGGCGCGGCGCGATCAAGATCGAGGTGACGACGACCAAAGACGGCAAGGCGGAAACCAAACGCGCGTCGGGCAAGGACGAAGCCGAACTGAAGCAGAATCATCCTGACGAGTACAAGTTGTTTCTGGAGCTGAAGCCGCGCTTCGGCGTACCCATCGCCCCCTTCAATGGTCGACAGGTTTTTCCCAACGCCCTTCCGAATGCGCTGCCGAATGCGGGTCCGCCGCCCGCGCGGCCGGCGCCCGCGTTGCCTGCCGGCTGATGCATCGGGGACGGCTAGCTCAGGGACGGCTAGCTCAGAGTCGGCTAGCTTAGGGACGGCTAGCTCAGGGTCGGCTAGCTCAGGGGCGGCTAGCTCAGGGGCGGCGACGGCGCCGGGGCAGCTTCGGGGGCGGTCCTTGAATTCGGAGCACCGCCCAGTCAAAGGACTGCTCGTCTTTCGCAACCGTGCCGCTCAGCACCATCTTCCCGTCCGGGGCGCGGACGAGGTCGCGCAGCCACACTTGGCTCGATAACGCCCGATCGTCGACCGTACCATACTGGGCCAGCGGCTGGCCGTCGGGCGATAGCACGACGAGGCGCGCCGAGTGGGGATCGACGACGATCAGGCGGCCCTCAGGATCGGCGACGAAGCCGACGCCAGGAGTCGGCAGATCCGCGCGCCCCTGGCCGGCGCCGAATTGTTCGTCGAGCGACCCGTCGTGCTTGAACCGCAGCAGGGCGGAGCGGGCGCCGCTGGCCAGGAGAACGAGTTTGTCGCCTTGAAGTTCAAGCTGAACGGCCGACTCGAATTCGTCAGAGGGCCACAGCAGACTGCCGCCGCCATGAAAGTCGGAGTCGCACCTTCCGTCGGGCAGCAACCGCACGACGGCGATGTCATTGCCGCCCTGACCGGCGGCGCGGCCTGCGACCACGATTCGTCCGTCGCGGCGCACCGCGAGTTCGGCGACTTCTTCGCGATCTCCTGGAAAGTCGACCAGCGTTCGGCCCTGTTCGCCAAACTGAACGTCGACGGCGCCGCTGGGGAGAAAGCGAGCGATCACGAAGGCGTGCTGCCCGGCCGCGAGCGACGTGCTGCCGGCGGCGACGATCTTGCCGTCGGGCTGTAAGGCCAGCGATTGCAGGTCCGACGTGGCTGCGCCGCCAGGATGGAAGGTGGAGAGTCCATGCCGGCCGAAAGAATCGTCGAGCTTGCCGTGGGGCAGCAAGCGGGCCAGTCCGAAGTCGTATCCCACGGCTCGCACTTCCGCTCGTCCTCCAATCACGATCTTGCCGTCAGGCTGGATCAGAAGCGAACGACCCGTGATTCCATCATCGAATGGACCGAACCACAGGAGCAGTTTGCCCGTGCCGTTGAACGACGCGTCCAACTTGCCGTCGGGAAGAAAGCGAGCGACCGCCATGTAATAGGCGCCGCGCACCCGGGTGATTTGGCCGGCGGTCACAATCTTGCCGTCCGCTTGCAGGGCGACGGCGTAAGAATCATGGACTCCTCCCGCGGTTCCCAGCGGCAGTTGCACGAGTCCCTGCTTCCCGAACGACGCATCCAATTCCCCCGGCTCGGGTCGCGGGGCGCGCAGCAAAACAGACGGCGACGCGTCTTGAGAAGTGGAATCCGGCCGCGTCGACGAGTCCGGCCCAGCGGACGTCGGCGGGGCGTCGGGATCGGCGAGCACGATGATGATCGCCCAAGCGGCGAGCAGCGCGGCGCCGAATCCGCCGACCAACGCGGCGACCGTGCGGAGGCGGCGTGATGACGGCGGACGCGCCCGCGCGGGCGCCGGGGGCGTTCGCTGGTAGGCCTCGAGTTCACGCTGCAAGCATTCGACGGTGGGATAGCGGTCGGCGGGCTGTTTGGCCAAGCAGCGGAGGCAGATGCGTTCCAGTTCCTCGTCGAGGTCGGTTCGCCAGGTCGAGGGGGGGAAGGGCGCGTTTTGCAGCACGGACAGAATCGTCAGGATCGGCGTCGAACCCTCGTGCGGCGGCCGGCCGGCGAGCAGCGTGTAGAGGATCGCGCCGAGCGAATAGATATCGCTGCGCTGATCGACTTGCTGCCAATCGCCGCGCGCTTGTTCCGGCGACATGTAGCTGGGAGTTCCCAGAATCTCGCCTGCCAGCGTGCGCGACGGCGTCGCATCCACCATTCGTTTCGCCAACCCGAAGTCCATGACGCGCACTCGGCCGCTCGCGTCCACAATGATGTTCGATGGCTTCAAGTCGCGATGAATGACCCCTCGTTCGTGCGCGAAATGCACAATCTGCGCGACTTGTCCGACCAACTCGGCGATTCGCCGGGGCGTTGACCCCTCGGCCTGCACCCATGCGGACAGCGATTGTCCCTCGACGAACTCCATCGAGAAAAACTGGACTCCCCCGCACTCGCCGACTTCGTAGATCGGCACGATGCCGGGGTGGTGAAGCGTGGCGGCGAGGCGTGCTTCGCTGAGGAAGCGTTCGATCGACTTCGGCGTCGCCTCAAAGCCCGCCAAGAGGGTCTTGATGGCGACGATGCGTTCCAGGCTGCGTTGCCGCGCCTTGTAAACGACTCCCATGCCGCCGCGGCCAATTTCCCCCAACAACTCGTAGTCGTCGAACGGTTGTTCTTCGAGCCAACGAACTTGGTCCAACCCTTGGGGCGACGTATCCGACTGACTGGCCGTCTCGCCCCGTGCGACTCGCGTTCGCAAATGTTCCGACACGAGCGAGCCAAATTTAGGGCATAGTTGCGAGTAGCCGTCGGCGGTGAGTTCGGCGTTGTGTTGTCGCCGGTACGCCATATCCAACGGCAGCAATTCTTCCAGCAACGCCGCTTGGTCCTCCGCGGGAACCTGCTCCAAGAACGCCTCGATCGGAGGCGGTTCGCCCGTTTGCCAGGCCGTTTCGAACTGGTCGCAGAGGGAATCGAGTCGCCGCAGGCGGTCAGGGTGTGCGGGTCGGTTTCCCACGAATGGGCCGTGTGGCATGACATGTCTCAGGCATGGAAACCAGGAACGCCGCACGCCCGCGAGCGGCTCTTCCCTACAACTCCGCGAATGCGTCTACGCCCCGACATCGGAGGCGAGAATTTTCTTGAAGCGGGGCGACCTGTTCGCCGCTCGCCTTCCTCCCTTTTTTCGCCTTCCTCTTGCGCCGCCTTCTTGCGCCGCCTCTACTTGCCGTCCGCGGACTGCGACCAGATCTCGCGGATCAAACGCAGTTTGCGTTCGATCGTGCGCGTTTGCACGCCCAGTTGGAGGGCGATCTCGTCGTTGGTGTAGCCTTCCATTTTGGCGACCGCGATCCGCCGCAACGGTTCGTCCTCCAGCCGATCGAACAGTTCGCGACACTCTTCGCCGACTTGGCCCGCAAATTCGGGCGTCGGTTCGATCCCGGCGATTTCGTCGATGCCGCCGAGTTCTTCGTCGCCGTGCAGGAAGACCGATTCGCCCCGCAAACGCCCTGCGCCGCGCCGTTGTCGCTGATCGTGCTGTCGTTGGTTCGCCGCCTTGCGCGCCGTGAGCATGACGAGCACCTGCCAAAGGTCGTCTCGATCTTCCAGCTTGGGGAAACGCCCCTCTTCAACGCCCTTCAGGAAGGCGCTGAAGGCGATCACGACCGCATCTTCTTCGTCAGCCATCCGCCGGGAGGCGCCGGCCAGTTTTCGGCTCGCGAGCCGCACCAGGCGCTCGTAATAGCGGTCCCACAGCGACGATGCGGCGAGGCTTTCACCGGCCTGGAGTCGGCGCATGAGAAACGTGATGGAACCTTGCTCTGACATCGCGTCCTCGAACGTGGCGATTCCCATGACGACGGGCCGATTATAGTCGGTCATGCTAGCCGAAATGAGGGGCGTCGGTCGGCGCCGGCCGTCTTTTTTTCCACGCACCTGTCGGGTTGGCGAGAGGAACGTGGAGTCTTCCTGTGGCGGCCAATCAAGCGATTCACGGCCGCCCGATTCCTCACCCCTTCGCCCGGAGCCGACCCCATGTTCTTTCGCACGTCCCGCACCGCTCAAACCACCCGCCAACCTGCCCGTCAAACCGGCCGTCAAACCGGCCGTCAAACCGGCCGCCAACTCGCGCGGCGGCTGTCGCTGGAAAACCTCGAACGCCGGGAAGTGATGGCGGGCTCCGTGCTGGCCTCGGTGGTTTCGGGCGAACTGCGAATCACGGGGGACGACGCCGCCAACGGCGTGGTGGTTTCGCGAGTCAATGACAGCACGATTGAAGTGCGGGGCATCACCGTCAATTCGGTCGACACCCGCATCAACGGCACGGCGAACGGCCGAGTGACGTTCAACAACGTCACTCGCAACGTCGTCGTCGACATGCGGGGCGGCAACGACCAAGTCCGCTTCCACGGCACGGACGCTCAACGGCTGCTCAAGTTGCCGGGGGCGGTGAAGATCGACACGCAAGGCGGCAACGACGAGATCTTCTTGCAGCATGTCAAAGTGGCCGGCGACCTGTCGATCAACTCGGGCAGCGGTTCCGACACCTTGGCCGGCGCGGGGCTCCAAGTCGGCGCCAGCCTCTTCGTGCGGGAGGCGACGAATTCGTTCGTGAAGGGGGATTGGGACTCGGTGAACCTCTACGACAACAGCGTGATCGGAAATCAGTTGAACGTGAAACTCAATGCCGGCGACGACTCGCTGAAGGTCTCGAAGACGACGGCCCAGTCGTTCTGGATCGAAGGCAACGCAGGCAACGATCGGTTCGTCTTCGACGGCGTCACGACTCGCTCCGACCTCATCGTGAAGCCGGGCAAAGGTTCGGATACGACTTCCGTCTTCAACAGCAACATCGGCGACGATCTGTTCATCGAAGACGTCGTCGACGCGCTAGCGACCGACCAGAACAGCATGACGATCCAAGACACGACCATCACCGACGGCGTCTACGTGACGGGCGGCGTCGGCGTGGACATGCTGGCCGTTCGCCGATCGAAGATCAACAACCTGGACGTCAAGTTGGCGGCGGGCAAGGACTCGCTCAACATCATCGGTACGACCGTTCGCAACTCGGTCAAATTGGACGGCGGTACGGGCGCGGATACGATCAACCGCGCCAAGAACAACAAGACGCTTTCGGCCGGCGGTTTTGAGACGGCCACGAGCTACGATTGGCTCTAGTCAGCCGGTGGCTCGCGGCGGCCGCTAGCGCGCGACCGTGAAGTCGATCACTCGTAGTGCGCCGAGTCCATCGCGGTTCCGGTGCACGGCGCGGACGCGGGAGGGACGAAGTTCGGCGGCGAGGCTCTTGGCGATCCAGTCCGCCAGTTCATCTTCGCCGCGCACGACGAGCTGGCAGCCGCCCGCTTCCCGAATGGCCGCTCGCTGCTCGGCCGTCAGCCGCGGCGACTCCAGCGTCGACAACGGCCAAAGTTCGCGAGCGCCTGCGCGAGTCGACTCGCGCAGGCGGTAGATCGAGCGGAGCGGAAAACGACAGAATTCCACCAGTTGCTCGGGCGGCGGCGGAGTCGCTCCGACCGCCAAATGTCGGTCTTCCACCAGCGCCGGGCAGAGCAGGATCGGGCGTGAATCGGTGGGCGGGTCGCGATCGAGCAGGGCGACGACCGCCGCCCAGTTCTCTCGTCGCTCGGCCGGCCACTCGCCGCTGCGCAGCCACGCGCGCAGCGGCTCGTGATGCCAGATCGGCAGCATGGTGACCGCCAGCAAGAGGCAGCTGCGGGCCAGCGGTTTGGAGGCGGCCGAAACCAGGATGGCGACGGCGAGCGGCAGGAGGGCGGCGGCGCCGACCAGGTAGCGGAAGCGAAGCAATTGGGCGGCGTCGGTCCAGGTGGCGAGCGTCGCGAGGGCGACGGGGACCAGCAGCCAGACGCTCAACCGGACGAGCAATTGGGGCGACGGCGACCAGCGCCACGTCGTCGCGCGACCGCGCGCGAGCCAGGTCGCAACGACGAACACGGCCGCGGGGACCAGCAGCGAGGTGTACCAGGGAAACACCTTCCAGGGACTCGAGGCCGTCAGCGCCTGCGACCAGTCGTCTCGATGCGCCGCGATGCCGCGGAGGGCGCCGAGCGCCGGGAGGCAGCCGAGGGCGACGAGCGCATAGTCGACGGCGCGCGTTCTTGCTTGGCGCGTGTGACGTTGCCAGGACAATTGGACGAGGTCGGCGACGAGTTCCGCGACCAACACGAGCGCGGCGGTGTAGTGCACGTAGAACAACCCGACGCCGGTCGCGATCCACGCGGCGCGACGCTTCCAGGACGACGGTGGGGCGAGTGGTTCGACGCGCGGGGCGTCCAACGCCTGCCAGGCCGACCAGTGCAACAGGGCCAGCAATTGCACGCAGGAGTAACCGCGAGCTTCGACGAAGTAGAACGCCCATTGCGGGTCGAACGCCGCCTGCAACAGGGCCGCATATCCGGCCGCCGTGCGGCCGGCGAGTCGGCGAGCGAGCGCATAGGTCAGCGGCAAGGCCGCAAGCCCCGCCGCAAGCGACGGGAGACGCAGCGTCCACGGCGCCAGTTCAAGGCGCGTCGTCAGCCACGGGAGCAGGAACCACAGTGGAGACTGGTTGCCCTGCGCGGCCCGCGCGGGCAGCTCGCTTAGTCCCTCGGCGACGACCCAGCCGGTGTGCAGTTCATCGACCCACAGCGGTTCGCGCCACTGCGGCCAACGCAGCAGCAAAGCGACGACGACGAGGCCGCCGCAAACGAGCCAATCCAGTCGCCGCCAAGCGATGTGCGGTCGCAGCGAACGTTCGTCAGGGGCGGCGACCGGCGTAGTGGACACTCGACGTCAAATCTCGTGGCTCGACTTGATCAACAACTCATCCGCAACCGACTCGATCTGCGCCGCTCCAATCGCCGGCAGTTCTTCGGCGAAACCCACCAGCAGCGCCAGGTCGGCGATGCGATTGATGCGGCGCGGCACGCCTTGGCTGGCGTCTTGCAGCGCTTCCCAGGCGTCGGATTGAAAGATCGTGCGCGAAGCGCCCGCGGCATGCAAGCGGTGGCTGACATAGGCCATCGTCTGGTCGAGCGTGAAACGCGGGAGAACGCACTTCACGTCGATGCGATCTTCCAACTCGGGCATCCGCTGCAGCGTCGAGAGGAGGCTGGGCAGGCCGACCAGCAGCAACGTCGCCGTCGGTCGTCCTTCGTACTGAAAATTTAGCAACAGGCGGACCGCTTCCAGGACGTCGGGATCGCGCAACAAGTGCGCTTCATCAATCGCCAGCACCGCGTGCCGGCCGGCGCGGGCGTTCTCCAGGAGGTGCGCTTGCAGCTTGCGCACGCTTTGTTCAATCGTCGGCGTGGCGTCGAGCGGCGCGCCGGTGAGTTCGCCAAGCAGATAGGCCAGCAGCTGGTCGGCCGGCATTTGGGGAAAGACCAGGTGCACCAGCGGGGCGCAGTGTTCGGGCAACTGTTGTTGAAGCTGCTGGACGAGCAGCGTTTTGCCGAGACCGGAGGGGCCGACGATGAGCGACGCGGCCAGTCGGTTTTCGAGGGCGTAGCATAGTCGCAGGAGCGCCCCCTGATGGACTTCGCTCGGATAGTACGAACGCGCGTCGACGGCGGCGTCGAAGGGGCGTCGCTGCAGTTGCCAGTATGCTTCGTACATCGGATCCGCTCCTCGAGTGGGTGACGCCGAACGGCCTGTTCGACGCGGGAATGAGTGGTCGGGCGAGAGAAAAAGCGCTGCGCCGTGCGAGGACTACGCCGGTTCCAGTTCGTGAAAGTTGTCGACGACGCCGACCACATGCAGGCCGGCTTGGTGCAGTTCTCGAGCGATCAGCAGCACCTGGTCGGCGCCGGTGATGCGGACGTCGCGGAGCAGGACGGTGCCGTCGAGCGGTCCGCCGGACCCGCCTTGCAAGCCGCGCTTCAGAACTTCGGTCAGCGGTCCCATGTCGGCGACCACCAAGTCGAAATGCGCCCGCAGCAGATTGAACAGCGCCACCGTCGAATCGTCGCTCCAACTCAACGCCGCCGAACGCGCTTCGGGGGTGAGCGGAAAGACGGACAAGTGATCCTGGACCGAGCGAACGGCCGCCTCGGGCAGCACGGCGCCATGCAGCACCGCGTCCACCCAGCTCACATCCAATTGCAGATCCAGTTGCGCGGTGAGCCGCGGGTTTTCGAGATCGGCGTCCAATAAAGCGACGTGCAGGCCGGACTGCGCCGCCGCTCGCGCAAGACTCGCTGCGACCGACGAACGCCCTTCGCGACGGATCAAGCTGGTGATCGCGACCACGTTGCCGCGGTCCGCACTTTGTTCGAGCCGGTCGGCGATGGCATGCAACAGATCGTGCCCCATCGCAGCGCTCATCTGGTCCGTCACGGCCGGCCACGGCAGTTCATCGACTTCCCAGGCCGGAACGAACGCCGGCCGCGGCGTCGCTTGGAATTCATGATCGGGCGGGTCGATCCGCGTTTCGAACTGCGGTTCCACCGCGGGCGAAGCGACGGAAGAGGGGGCCGGCGCCGACGCAGGCGTCGAAGCAGGGGATGGCGCGAGCGTCGGTTGGGGCGCGAACGCCACGTGCGGCGCGAAGGTGTGACTGGTCGCTGGCGACGTCGCCGGGGCCGCTTCGGTCGCCGCCGCCGTGGAGGTCGCCGACGTCGTGGAGGACGCTGTCGCCGTCGCAGTCGTCGGCGTGTGCGGCCGAGGCGGCGCGGACGAGACGGGCGAGCCGCTGGGAGCGGGGGCGTTTCGGTCGCGCGTGTAGGCGCGAAGGAAGGCTTGATTCAGCGTGCTCATCGGAGATTTCCTGTGCCAAGAGGGGCGATGTTTCCCAGCCGAGCCGTTTCCACGGCGCCGCGCTCGTCGGCGGACTGCGATTGCGAACTGCCGTCGGTCGGGCGGTACTGAAAGCGGTCGGGCGAAGAACTGGGGTACGAGGGAGTATTTGCGCCCGAGTCGACCGGGGACCCGTCGGGCGTTTCTTCGACGGACGGTACGTTCTTCGGTGCGCCGAGGGGAGCGTCGTCGCCGGTCGGCGTGCTCACGGGATACGTCTCGTCCCCCTCGTCCTCCGCGGACGTAGATTCGGCTCGCGGGCTCAACTTGCGCGCCAGGACGGGGGCGGAGAGGACCGGTTTGTTCGAGGGTGCGCGACGCGTCGGTTTACGCGGCGCTTCGTCGGCCACAGGGCCCGAACGATGCCAAACGGCGAACAACGCCACGACCAATACGGCGGCCGACGTCATCACGATCGCTTGCAGGCCGAGACGTTGCCATTCCGGCATTCGTTCCCAGTAACGGCTCGGCGACGCCGACTTGGGCGTCGGGGCGTCGACCGACGGCGGCGGCGAGACGGCCTCGACCGGCTTCGTCACGGCGGCGGCCGGGGCAGGAGAAACGGCCGGGGCGACCGCGGGCGCCGAAGGGGCCGTAAACGCGGTCGGCTTTGCGGTTGAATTCGCGGTCGGCATCGTCGGAATCCGGCCGAGCATCGTCGGCTGATACTCGACGCTGCTCGCCGCCTTCACCACCGGCGCGGAGGACGCCGGCGTCGGTTTGGCGAGGTCGGGAATCCGTAGGATGACTTGCACTGGGTGCGGCGGCTCTTCGACCGGCGGCGCCGGCGGTTCTGCAGGCGCAGACGGCGGCGACAGGGGCGATTCGGGTGCGGCGTCGGCGGGCTCGACGGCCGTACGTCGCATTCGCGACCGCGGCGCCGCCGACTCGCCGACGCTCGGCTCGCGACGCAGAAAGTGAGGGCGGCGTTGCATGCTGGGAATCCGTTCCAGTGGTCAACGAGCGGTGACGTGATGCCTCGAGGCGCGGCATCTGTTCGTCGCCTAGTATCGGCCAGAGTCGCGTTGATCTTGAGCTTTGGGAAAACTTTGCCGGTTAAGTCGACCTGAACCCCCCTCGGTGGAAACCTGTCGTAAGTCTATGATTGGCAAGGCTGAGAAGCCGGGTAGAGCAGGGGAGAATCGGGTAGTGCCGGGGAGAGTTGGGGAGAGTCGACGAGAGAGAGTGCGGCGCTGAGTGGTGCGGTGGTGAGTGGTTGGGTGACAGGCTGGAAGTTTGGGGCGGCGGGCGGGCTTGACGCCATGTCGTACGGTGGAAGCGGGTTGAGTGACAGGCTGGAAGCCTGTCCTACGGGGGTGGGACATGCGGTTGGAAGAATTGCTGGAGCGGCGGATTTTGGTGCTGGATGGCGCGATGGGGACGATGATCCAGGCGCTGAAGCTGGATGATGCGGCGGTCCGCGGCGAGCGGTTCAAGTCGCACCCGAAGGATCTCAGCCGCTTTGCCGATATTCTCTGTTTAACGCAGCCTGACGCGATTACGCAGATTCATCGCGAGTATCTCGAGGCTGGGGCCGACATCGTCGAGACGAATACCTTCGGCGCCAGCGCGATTGGGATGGATGAGTTCGCGTTGCCGGGCGAATTGGTTCGTGAGATCAACATGGCGGCGGCGGCCTGCGCGCGGCGCGCGGTCGACGAGTACAACCGCCGGACGCCCGACCGTCCCCGGTTCGTCGCTGGTTCGATCGGTCCGACGGCCAAGCAGATGACCATTTCGACGAAGGTCGACGATCCGGCATACCGCGCGGTGACGTACGAGCAGATGGTGGCGTCGTACTACGAGCAGGTGGCGGCGTTGGTCGAGGGGGGCGTCGACCTGCTGTTGCCCGAAACGGTGATCGACACGCTCAATCTGAAAGCGTGCCTGTTCGCCATCGACAAGTATTTCACCGACCGCGGCGTGCGGATTCCAGTCATCGCCTCGGCCACCTTTAACCAGGCCGGCGTGACGTTTGTGTCGAGCCAGTCGGTGGAAGCGTTTTGGAATTCGGTGTCGCACTTCCCGTTGCTCGCCGTGGGGATGAACTGTGCGCTGGGGCCGGAGTTGATGCGGCCGCACTTGGAGGAACTGTCGCAAGTTTCGACGACCCGCATCAGTTGCTATCCCAATGCGGGTCTGCCCAACGAAATGGGGCAGTACGATTTGGGGCCGGCGAAGATGGCCGAATTGATCCACGATTTCGCCGCCAACGGCTGGTTGAACGTGGTGGGAGGTTGTTGCGGGACGACGCCGGCGCACATTCGCGCGATCTCGGAGGCGGTGCGCAACGTGAAGCCGCATCGGATTCATGGCGTGGAGCCGTACACGCGGTTGAGCGGCACGCTGCCGTTCTCGATGCGGCCCGAGAGCAATTTCACGATGGTCGGCGAGCGGACGAACGTCACCGGCTCGAAGGCCTTCGCCAACTTGATCCGCAACGACAAGTACGAGGAAGCGGTCGAGATTGCTCGGCAGCAAGTGGCGAACGGCGCGTCGATCATCGACATCAACATGGACGACGCGCTGTTGGACGGCCCCGCCGCCATGACGCGGTTCCTCAACTTGCTGTCGGGCGAGAATGAGGTGGCGAAAGTCCCCGTGATGGTCGACAGCTCGCGCTGGGAAGTGCTGGAGGCGGGCCTGCGTTGCCTGCAGGGCAAGGCGATTGTCAATTCGATTAGTCTCAAGGACGGCGAAGAGGAATTCTTGCGGCGTGCGCAATTGGTGCGTCGCTATGGGGCGGCCGCCGTCGTGATGGCGTTCGACGAAGGCGGGCAGGCGGTTGAGATCGACCACAAGGTGAGCATCTGTCGGCGCGCTTATCAGCTGCTGACGGAGAAAGCCGGTTTTGCGCCGCAGGACATCATCTTCGACCCGAATATCCTGACGGTGGCGACGGGGATCGAGGAGCACAACGATTACGCAGTGAACTTCATTGAAGCCACGCGCCGCATCAAGCAGCAGTGTCCGGGGGCCCGCGTGTCGGGCGGGGTGAGCAACATTTCGTTCTCATTCCGCGGCAACGATCTGGTGCGCGAAGCCATGCACTCGGCGTTTCTCTATCACGCCATCCGCGCCGGGCTCGATATGGGCATCGTCAACGCGGGGCAGCTCGCGGTGTACGAAGAGATTCCGGTCGAACTGCGCGAACGCGTCGAGGATGTGTTGCTGAATCGGCGGCCGGACGCGACGGAGCGGCTGATTGAATACGCGGCGCTGGTGAAGGGGAAGGGGAAGACGGCGGCGACCGAGGACATGGCGTGGCGCTCGCAGCCGGTGGAGCAGCGTTTGTCGCACGCCTTGCTCCAAGGGCTCGACAAGTTCCTGGAAGTCGACCTGGAAGAGGCGCGCGGGAAGTACGGCCGCTGTTTGCAGATCATCGAAGGGCCGCTCATGGACGGCATGACGGTGGTCGGCGATTTGTTCGGCGCCGGCAAGATGTTCTTGCCGCAGGTGGTGAAGTCGGCGCGGGTGATGAAGAGGGCGGTCGCCTACCTGCTGCCGTTCATGGAAGCCGAAAAGGCGGCGGCCGGCGAATCGGCTCAGCAATCGCGCGGCAAAGTGCTGTTGGCCACGGTGAAAGGAGACGTGCACGACATCGGCAAGAACATCGTCGGCGTCGTCCTGGGGTGCAACAACTTCGAGGTGATCGACCTGGGCGTGATGGTGGCGTGCGAGAAGATCTTGCAGACGGCGGCGGCCGAAGGGGCCGACATCATTGGTCTGTCCGGATTGATCACGCCGAGTCTCGACGAGATGGTGCATGTGGCGCGGGAGATGGAGCGTCTGCAGTTGAAGCTGCCGTTGCTGATCGGCGGCGCCACGACGAGCGCCAAGCATACGGCGGTGAAGATTGCACCCAAGTATTCGCAACCCGTCGTCCATGTGCTCGACGCCTCGCGCTGCGTCGGCGTGGTCGAGCGCTTGATGAGCGGCTCGCTGCGCACCGAATTTGTGCGCGACAATCAGAAATTGCAGCGGCAGTTGGTGGAGTCGTATGAAAAGCGGCAGGTGACGTTGGCCCCGTACGCTGAGGCGAAGGCGAAGCGGTTTGAGACCGACTGGTCGAGCGTGCGGATCGACCGCCCCGAGTTTCTGGGACGTCGCGTGCGCGCTTCGATTCCGCTGGAGCAGTTGACGGCGTACATCGACTGGTCGCCGTTCTTCCACGCCTGGGAGCTGCGCGGGAAGTATCCGAAGATTTTCGAGGATGCGACCGTGGGGGCGCAAGCCCGCGAGCTGTTCGACGATGCGCGACGGCTGCTGGATCGCATCCAGCGCGAAGGGTTGCTGCGAGCGCACGCGGTGTACGGCTTCTGGCCGGCGGCGTCGGAAGGAGACGACGTCGTGTTGTACACAGACGACTCGCGGACGCACGAGTTGACTCGGTTCTTCATGCTGCGTCAGCAGTGGCAGCGGCCGGGGCAAAGCGACTTCCGTTCGCTTGCCGACTACGTCGCCCCGTTCGACTCGGGACGTCAGGACTACGTCGGGGCGTTCGCCGTGACGGCGGGCGACGGCGCGGACGAGTTGGCGAAGGAATTTGCTGCGTCGCACGACGACTACCAAGCGATCATGGCGAAGGCGCTCGCCGACCGGCTGGCGGAAGCGGCAGCCGAATGGCTGCACAAGCAAGCGCGCGACGAGTGGGGTTACGGGCGCGACGAGGGGCTGAGCGCGGACGATTTGATTGAGGAGAAATACCGCGGGATTCGGCCCGCGCATGGCTATCCTGCGTGCCCGGATCACACGGAAAAGGCGACGTTGTTTCAGTTGCTCGACGCTCCGAATCAGATCGGCGTGCGGCTGACGGAGTCGTTTGCGATGTGGCCCGCGGCCAGCGTAAGCGGCTTGTATTTCGCTCATCCCGACGCGCGCTACTTCTCGGTCGATCGGTTGGCGAAGGACCAAGTCGAAGACTACGCGCGCCGCAAAGGCGCCAGTCTGGCCGCCGTCGAACGTTGGCTCGCCCCCAACTTGGGCTATGAAGTCTAGTTCAAAGTCGTGGATCGCTCCGCGATCCAACGCCAGAAAGCCCCCGTAGGACAGGCTTCCAGCCTGTCTGCCCCGCCCGAGCTTTCCCCCATTTCCCGTCATGTCGACTACGACGGCGCGAGATTGACCGGGAACTCAGGTCGAAGCGTGCCAGGAAACAAGGGGCGACGGAAAGTGCCGAGGGAAATGCCGAGGGAAATGCCGCGGGAAATGCCGCGGGAAATGCGGCGGGGAAACAGGCTGGAAGCCTGTTCTACGGGGGGACGGCGGGGACCATACTTGTCGGGGTCGTCGAGCGAACGTGGAATGAATGGGGCGCGCCGCAAGGCGGGGGCGTATGTCGGCCAAACTGACGCTGAAGCAATTCTGCCAGCGGCTCGTCGAGAGCGGGCTGATGACGGCCGACGAGGTGCTGGCGTTTCGCAACGCTTACCCGGCTGATAAACGTCCCGGCACCTCGGACGCCATGTCCCGCGAACTGGTCGCCCGCGACAAACTGACCCCCTTCCAAGCTCAAGCGCTGGAAGACGGTCGCCCCTCTCAATTGGTGCTCGGCAATAACGAATTGCTCGAGAAGATCGGCGAAGGCGGGATGGGGGAGGTGTTCAAGGCGCTGCACCGCCGCATGCGCCGCTGGGTGTGCATCAAGGTGCTCCGCCCCTCGCTGGTGAACTCGCCGCAGGCCGTGAAACGCTTTCAGCGCGAGGTGCAGGCGGCGGCTCAGTTATCGCATCCGAACATCGTCACGGCGTACGACGCCGATGAAGCGGGCGGCACCCACTTCTTGGTCATGGAGTACGTCGAGGGGGAAGACCTGGCGACTCGAGTGGGGCGGTTGGGCGGACTGCCCGTGCAGGACGTCGTCCGGTACCTGCTGCAGGCCGCCGTCGGGCTGGATTACGCGCACTCCAAGGGCATCATCCATCGCGACATCAAGCCGAGCAACTTGCTGTTGGACGCCAACGGCGTCGTGAAGGTCCTGGACATGGGCCTCGCGCGCATTGAGGACGTGGGGCGCGAGTCGGAGAACGATACGGGCGACTTCTTGACTCGGGAAAATCAGATCGTCGGCACGGTGGAATACATGTCGCCCGAGCAGGCCGACGATTCGGGACGCGTCGATCGGCGGTCCGACATCTACAGCTTGGGGTGTACGCTTTACCGGTTGTTGGTCGGCGTGCCGCCCTACCAAGCGGAAACGCCCATCAAGACGCTCGTCGCGCACCAGGTGCGGGACATTCCGTCGTTGCGCGCCGTGCGGCCGGACGTGCCCGAGCCGCTGGAGGCCGTCTTTCGGAAGATGGTCGCCAAACAGCAGGCGGACCGGTTTCAATCGATGGCGGAAGTCATTCGCGCGCTCGTCCCCTTGGCGGGCGAAAGCGGGCTCAAGGGCGTCGAATGGTCGACGGCGGCGGCCGCGCGCCCCGCGCCCGTCGCCGTCCCCGATGCGACTCGCACCATGAGCTGGGCGACCGGAGGAGAGCCAGGCGGCGGCGTTGATGGCTCCGGCGGTTCAGATGGCGCCGGCGGATCAGGCGGTTCAGACGGCGCGGCGGTCCATGTGCTCGACGAATCAAACGTGCATGCGGCGGACGAATCGCCCTTTAGTTTGTCGGATCGCCTGCAGCGACCCGACCTCAGCAGCGCCGCGCGCCGCCGCCGCGCGAGCGACCCGGACGTGTTGGCGGTGGGGATCGACCTGGGGACGACCTTTTCGGTCATCGCGGCGCTCGACGATTACGGCCGACCGCACGCGATCGTGAATACCGAAGGGGACGTGATCACTCCTAGCTTCGTGCTGTTCGACGGTTCGGAAGTGGTGGTGGGCAAGGAGGCGGTGAAGGCGTTGTCGGTCGAGTCGGAGCAGGTGGCCGAGTGTGCGAAGCGCGAAGTCGGGAGTCGCTTTTTCCACAAGTCGATTCAAGGCGCCAATTATCCGCCCGAGGTGCTGGAGGCGTATATCCTCAATAAGTTGCGGCAGGATGCGTCGCGGTTGATCGGCGACTTTCGCCGCGTGGTGATCACCGTGCCGGCGTACTTCGACGAGAACCGCCGCAAAGCGACGCAAGACGCGGGTTACATGGCGGGCTTCGAGGTGCTGGACATCTTGAACGAACCGACGGCGGCGGCGCTCGCGTTCGGTTTTCAGCGCGGGCTGTTTCGCACCGACTTGTCGCGCAACGAGGTCGAGCGGGTGTTGGTGTACGACTTGGGCGGCGGCACGTTCGACGTCACGGTCATGGAGATTCGCGGGAACGAGTTTAACACGTTGGCGACCGACGGCGACGTGCAATTGGGCGGTCGCGACTGGGACCAGCGGTTGTTGGATTACGTGGCGGAGCAGTTCGTGCGACGGTTCGGGCTCGATCCGCGCGAGGACCCGAACGTGGTCGGGCGGTTGTGGCGCGATTGCGAGGAAGCGAAGCGCACATTGTCGGCGCGGCAAAAGGCGTTCGTCGTCTGCGATTTTCGCGCCCAGTCGCTGCGAGTCGAGATCACGCGCGCGTTGTTTCACGAATTGACGTTCGACTTGGTGGAGCGCACGGCCTTTACGACGCGTCAGGCGGTGCAGGCGGCCGGGTTGGAGATGAGCGAGATCGATCGCGTGCTGCTGGTCGGCGGTTCGACGCGCATGCCCGCGATCCTCGATATGCTCAAGCAACTCACGGGCAAGGACCCCGACAACTCGGTGGCGCCGGATGAGGCGGTGGCGCATGGAGCGGCCTTGCACGCGGGACATCTGTTGTCGCGGCTGCGCGGGGAGACGCCCAAGTTCAGCATTCGCAACGTGAATTCGCACAGCCTGGGCGTCGTCGGCACCGACTCGCGGACAGGTCGCAAGCAGAACGCGGTGATCATTCCACGCAACACGCCGCTGCCGGTGGTGGCGAAACGCATTTTTCGCACGCAGAAGCCCGGCCAAACGTCGCTTTTGTTGCAGATCGTGGAAGGGGAAAGTTCGTCGCCCGAGGAGTGTTCGGCGATCGGCAAGTGTTCGATTCGCGGACTGCCGTCGAACTTGCCGGCCCAGACGCCGCTTGAGGTGCGGTTCCACTACGCCGAGAACGGGCGCATTACTGTCAGTGTTTTGACGCCGGGGGCCGACGAGCCGCTGAAGCAGGAGATTATCCGCGAGCAGGGATTGTCGCGCGCGGAAGTGGAGCAGTGGCGGCTGACGATCAGCGGGCTCGCGCCCGGCGCGGTCAATTGACATTAAGGGCGAGGCCGCTAGCATAACCCTGACGACACACAGCTTTCGTAGGAGGAATCATCTATGACGCAGTTTGAGGCGGCTCGAGCGGGGCAAATCACGCCGGAAATGGAATTTGTGGCGCAGCGCGAGAAGCTCGCGCCGGAACTGATCCGCGACGAAGTGGCCGCCGGTCGACTCGTGATTCCTGCCAATAAGAACCACTTGCAGGGGCGGTTGGAGCCGATGGGGATCGGCATCGCCGTCACTTGCAAAATCAACGCCAACATCGGCAATTCGGCGGTCACCAGCAACGTCCAGGAAGAATTGGACAAGCTGCATACGGCGGTCCACTTCGGCGCCGACACGGTGATGGACTTGTCGACCGGCAAGGATATCGACTCCATCCGTTCGGAGATCATTGCGAAGTCCCCGGTGCCGATCGGCACGGTTCCCATCTACCAGATGCTCGAAGAACTGGGGGGGAACATCGAGGACATGCGGCCGAAGCATTTCTTGGACATGGTCGAGCACCAGGCGAAGCAGGGGGTCGACTACATGACCGTCCACTGCGGCGTGCTGCTTGAACACCTCCACCTCACGACGTCGCGCGTGACGGGCATCGTGAGCCGCGGCGGGTCGCTCATCGCCAAGTGGATGATGGCTCATCGCAAGCAAAATCCGCTGTACGAACACTTCGACGATCTGTGCGCGATCATGCGTCAGTACGATGTGACGTGGAGCCTGGGGGACGGCTTGCGTCCAGGGTCGATCGCGGACGCCAGCGACGAGGCGCAGTTCGCCGAATTGAGCGTGTTGGGCGAACTGGTGGAGCGGAGCTGGAAGAACGGGACGCAGTGCATGGTCGAAGGGCCGGGGCACATCCCGATGGACCAGATCGACATGAACATCAAGCGGCAGATCGAGGTGTGCAAAGGCGCCCCGTTCTACGTTCTCGGGCCGCTCGTCACCGACATCGCGCCGGGCTACGACCACATCACCAGCGCCATCGGCGGCGCGTTGGCGGGGTGGAGCGGCGCGGCCATGCTGTGCTATGTGACTCCGAAGGAGCATTTGGGATTGCCCAACCGCGAGGACGTCAAGCAAGGCGTGATCGCCTACAAGATCGCCGCTCACGCCGCCGACTTGGCGCGACACCGTCCCGGCGCTCGTGATCGCGACGACGCACTCTCGCGCGCTCGGTTTGCATTCGACTGGAACGAGCAGTTCCGCTTGTCGCTCGACCCGCAGACCGCCAAGGCGTACCACGACGAGACGTTGCCGCAAGACACGTTCAAGAGCGCTCACTTTTGCAGCATGTGCGGACCCAAGTACTGCTCGATGCGCATCACCGAGGACATTCGGAAGATGACCGAAGAGTCGCAGTCGTTGGAAACGCAGCCGCTGGTGCAACTGGAAACGGCGAAGATTTAGCAGCCGCGGATGAATCGCGACGTGGCGCTAGACGCACAACAAGACGAATTGCAAAACGACGAAACGACAGGTCCGGCTCGGTTGGCGGGCGATCTGTCGTTTCATGCGTTCGTTGCGACGCAGTTTCTCGGAGCGTTCAACGACAATCTCTACAAGCAGTTTGTGCTGCTGTTGTTCGTCGCCGTGCCGGCGGCGGGCGGGACGTCGGTCGATCTCCAGTCGCTGGCGCTGGTGCTGTTCTCGCTGCCGTTCATCCTGTTTTCCGGTCTGGGCGGATTTCTCTCGGATCGCCATCGCAAGTGGTCGGTGATACTGGCGTGCAAAGCGGCCGAGGTGGTCATCATGACCGCGGCGCTGGTCGTCTTCATGCGCTATTCGGCGGTGGGACTTTCGCCTCTGGTCGTCGCGGGGCTGAGCATCCTGTTGTTCCTGATGGGGACGCATAGTGCGTTCTTTGGTCCGAGCAAGTACGGGGCGCTGCCCGAGTTCTTTGCGTTGCGAAATCTGCCGGCCGTGAACGGCGTTGTGCTGATGACGACGTTCTTGGCGATCATTTTCGGCAGCGTCATCCCCGGGTTGGTGCTCGATCGGTGGCGGAATCAATTGGGCGTGGCGGGGGCGATGTGCGTCGCCGTGGCGGTGCTGGGCGTCGGGACGGCGCTGTTGCTGCGGCGTTTGCCGGCGCGTCAGCCCGGCTTGCCGTTCTCGTGGGATATGTTGTTCGTCCCGCGCGACATTTGGCGGTTGCTGCAGACCGATCGCCCGCTGCGACGCGCGCTCGCCGCGTCGACCGTCTTTTGGCTGGCGGCCGCCATCGTCCAGCCGTCCGTCAACGCGCTCGGCAAACTGCAATTGGGCGAGGACAATTCGCGGACCAGCTTCTTGGTGATGATCATCAGCGTGGGAATTGCGGCGGGCAGCGTCGTCGCCGGCGTGTTGGGCGGTACGCGTTTCAAGTCGCATGTCCCGACGGCGGGGGCCTGGGGCATGGTGGCGACGTTGCTAGCGCTCGCGGCGCCGTGGGGGCCGAAGCAGCACCTGCTGGGATATTCCGGCAGTCTCGCGGCGCTCTTGCTGCTGGGGCTCTTCACCGGCTTGTTCGCCGTCCCGCTGAACGTTTTCCTGCAGTCGCGTCCGCCCGATGGTTTGAAGGGACGCACCATCGCCACTCAGAATCTTCTGAACTGGGTCGGCATTTTCGTAGCGAGCGGCCTGTATGGCGCGGGACAGTCGCTTTTGGCCGTCGTCCACTGGCCGGGGAACGGCCTGTTTGCGTTCACCGCGCTGCTGATGCTGCCGATCGCGCTGCGTTATCGCACAGGGCAGTAATGCGGGCCCCGTCCCACGAACCGGCGCTCCTGCGGTACAACAGGGGACTGTGAATTTTCCAGGGGTCGTTAGCGAGGAGCGGCAAGTCATGTTGGGTGCGTCGTTGGGCTCGGAAGCGTACGTGAAGCGATTGCAGGACGAGTTGGCGAAGATCGATCGCGGCGAACTGGAAAAGTGGGCCGATCGCATTTACGAAGCCTGGCAAAACGACCGCTTCGTCTTCATTTTCGGCAACGGCGGGTCGGGGACGACCGCATCGCACATGGCCGAGGATCTCGGCAAGAGCACGCTGCGGCCGGAGGACCTGAAGGACGAGTCGCGCAAACGCCTCAAGGTGCTCAGCCTGACTGACAACGCGGGCTGGATCATGGCGGTAGGGAACGACGTGGCCTACGACCAGATCTTCGTTCAGCAGTTGATGAATTACGGCGGAGCGGGGGATTTGGTCGTCGCGATCAGCGGTTCGGGGAACAGCCCGAATGTGCTGAACGCGGTCGACTGGGCCAACCGCCACGGGCTGAAGACGTTCGGACTCACGGGCTACTCGGGCGGCAAGCTGCGCGGCCTGGCGCAAGAAGGGTTGCACGTGCCGCTGGACGATATGGGAATGGTCGAGAGCATTCACCTGTGCTTGTTCCACTGGGTGCTCAACGACGTATTCGCTCGGATCAATCACGAAGGACGGTACGCGGCCTAAGCTCGCGACGCAGCACCATGTTTTTGGGCATTGAAATCGGCGGGACCAAATTGCAATTGGGCGTCGGGCGCGGGCACGGCGGACCGTTGGTCGAACTGGCGCGGCGCGATATCGACGCGCGTCGCGGCGCGGAAGGCATTTTGAAGCAGATCCAAGAAGCCGGGGCGGAACTGCTGTCGCGCCACGTCGTGACGCGGATCGGGATCGGCTTCGGCGGGCCGGTGAATTCGGCGACGGGGCGAGTGCTGAAGAGCCACCAGGTGGCGGGATGGGACGACGCGCCGTTGGCCGAATGGTGTCAGACGACGCTCGGCGTTCCCGCCGTGCTGGCGAATGACTGCGACGCCGCGGCGTTGGCCGAAGCACGCTTCGGCGCGGGCCGGGGAGCGCGGACCGTGTTCTACGTCACGGTGGGAACCGGCATCGGCGGCGGATTGGTGATCGACGGGCAAGTGCACGGGGTGGGGCGGCCGGCCGTCGCAGAGATCGGCCATTTGCGACCTGGTTTGCATGCCGATCGACCCGAGGACACGATCGAGTCGATGGCGAGCGGGCCGGGGATCGCGGCGACGGCGCAGGCGTTGTTGTCGGGCCAAGTCTCGCGTTCGTTGCCGAAGATTCGCAAGCAGTTGGGGCATCCCGACCGAGCCCATGTTCGCGAACGTCTGGAACGGGTCGCGGCCGGCTCGCAGACGCATCACGATGATTTGCTGCGGCGCTGCGGCGCCGATCTGGAGTCGCTCAATGCGCGACATGTCGCACAGGCGGCGAGCGAGGGGAACGAACTGGCGCGCGAGGTGCTCGACGAGGCCTGTCAGGCGCTGGGGTGGGCGATCGCGCAAGTCGTGACGCTGGTCGCGCCCGAGATCGTGGTCGTCGGGGGCGGCGTTTCGCTGATGAGCGAGTCGCTGTTCATGGCGCCCGTACGACGACATGCTCTGAAGTACGTCTTTCCGCCGCTTGCTCACGCCTACGAGATCCTCCCCGCTCAATTGGGCGAGGAGGTGGTGGTGCACGGGGCGTTGGCGATTGCAGCGGCCGCCGCTTAGGACGACGCTGCGGCGGTCGCCGGTTCGACCGCCGAGCTTCGTCGGCGTCCGAACAACACGTAGATCGCGGGGAGGGCGAAGAGGCAGAATAGCGTGCTTGTCGCCACTCCACCAATGACGACCGACGCCAAGGGACGCTGAACTTCGGCGCCAGCGCCAGTGCTGACCGCCATCGGGATGAATCCGACGCTGGCGACCAGCGCCGTCATGACGATCGTGCGCAGGCATTCCAGCGCAGAGTGGGACACCGCGTGATGCAGGTCGGCGCCTTTGGCTAGTTGGTCGCGGATGGCGCTCACCAGCACCATGCCGTTCAGCACGGAGATGCCCGAGAGGGTGATGAAGCCGACGGCGGCCGAGATCGACAACGGCATCTCGCGCCAGTAGACGGCGGCGATGCCGCCGCAGCAGGCGAATGGAACGCTGACGAACGTCGCCAACGTATCGAAGCGGTTGCGAAAACTGAGAAACAACAGGGCGATGATCATCAGGAGGGCGAGCGGCACGACGATCGTGAGTCGACGTTGGGCGCGTTGCATGTTTTCAAATTGCCCGCCCCATTCGATGCGGTACTCGGCCGGAAGTTCGATGGTCGCCGCGATGCGCTCTTGCGCCTCTTTCACAAAGCTGCCGACGTCGCGTCCCCGTACGTTGCATTGAATCGTGATTCGGCGATGTCCTTGCTCGCGGGAGATCAGTCGCGGCCCGTTGACGATGCGGATCTCGGCGAGTCGTGCGAGCGGAATGCGTTCGCCGTTTGGCGCCGAGACGAGGATCGCGCCGACCGCCTCGGGACTGGTGCGCATCGCATCGGGCAAGCGGATGACGAGCGGAAAGGGGATCGGCCCCTCGATGACGTCGCCCACTGGTTTGCTGCCGAGCGACTCGATGAGGTCGAGTACGGTTTGGGCTGGGATGCCGTAGCGCGCGATCTGATCTTGCTTGATCGCAATCTGCAGGATGGGCTGCCCGAGCATTTGCTCGACCGATAAATCGGCGCACCCGGGAGTCGACTTGAGTACGGATTCGAGATCGCGCGCCTTGGCGATTAAAGGGGCGAAGTCGGGACCGAACAGTTTGAGCGCCACATCGGCGCGCACGCCCGAGACCATTTCATTAATGCGCTGTTCGATCGGTTGCGTGAACCAGTAGGTCTGGCCGGGGTACTCGGCGACTCGCCGTTCCATGAGTTCAACCAATTGGGCTTGCGTCGCCGCTTGCTTCCAGCGATCGCGCGGGTAGAGCTTGACGAACAGGTCGGTGACTTCCACGGTGCTCGCGTCGGTCGGCACCTCGGGCGAGCCGACGCGGCTCCAACACAGTTCAACTTCGTCCGGGAACTCTCGCAACAGTTCGGCCTCTATCAGGCGATTCATGCGCAGCGATTCGTCGAGGCTCGTGCCGGGCGGACGGATGATGCCGATGACGATCGACCCTTCGGACAAGCGCGGCACAAATTCGGAGCCCAGCCGTGAGGCCAGAAATCCGGCGGCGGCGAGCGACAGCAGGCAGATCCCCAAGACGATCCAACCGGCGCGCAGCGACCAAGCGAGCAACGGGCGGTACAGCCAGCGCAGGATGCGAACGAGGAGCACATCTTCCTCTTTCATGTTCTTGGGCAGGACGAGACTGGCGAGTACGGGCGTGACGGTGAGGGAGCAGAGGAGCGAACCGACGAGGATGAAGATGACGGTGAGCGCCATCGGTCGGAACATCTTGCCCTCGACTCCTTCGAGCGTGAGGATGGGGACGTAGACGATCATGATGATCAATTGTCCGAAGACGGTCGGCGTGCGAACTTCGACGGCCGCGTCGCGAATGGCCTGCAGCCTCTGTGAGACCGAAGCCGGCGCCATATGGCCGAGTCGCCGGACGATGCTTTCAATCACGACGACCGAGCTGTCGACGACCACGCCGAAGTCGATCGCTCCCAGGCTGAGCAGCGAACCGGCGATGCCGACCGACCACATGCCGCAGAAGCCGACCAGCATGGAGAGGGGGATCGCGGCGGCGCAGATGAGTCCGGCCCGCAGATTTCCCAAGAACACGAACAACAGGAGGACGACGAGCACGGCGCCCTCAAGCAGGTTGTTTTTGACGGTGGCGATGACGCGATCGACAAGTTCGGTGCGATCGTAGGCGACGGCGACGTTCGCCTCCGCGGGCAGCTTCGACTTGACCTCGGACATTTGGCTCGCCATCCGACGCGTCACGTCGTAGCTGTTTTGTCCCATCAGCATGAAGCAGAGGCCGAGCACCGCTTCGCTTTGTTGAATTTGCGTAGGATCTTGCGGGTCGCGCAGGCTTGCAGTCACCGCGCCGGCGCGAATGGCGCTGCCGACTTGCACTTGTGCGACGTCCATGACGCGAATGGGGACGCCGTCCCGAGCGGCGATGACGATGTTCTCGATTTGAGGAATCGACGAGGTTCGTCCAAGTCCGTGGACGAGCATCATGCCGCCCCCCTTGTCGATGCTTCCTCCGCCGACGTTGGCGTTGTTGGCGCGCACGGCTTCCACGACTTGTTGGAACGACAAGCCGTGTCGAACGAGCAGCGTCGGGTCGACCTTCACCTGAAACTGGCGTTCGAGTCCGCCCCACGAATTCACCTCCGCCGTGCCGGCGACCCGCCGCATCTGCGGTTTGATCGTCCAGTCGTGCAGCGTTCGCAGCGACATCAAATCGCCGTCGCGCGGGACGGCCAAGTAGTGATAGACTTCGCCGAGTCCGGTCGAGACGGGGCCCATCTCGGGTTGGGCGACGCCCGGCGGCATCGTCACGGCGCCGAGCCGCTCGAAGATCAACTGTCGCGCGAAGTAGATGTCGACGCCGTCCCGAAAGGTGACGACGACCTGCGAGAGTCCGAAGAGCGAGATGGAGCGGATTTCGACCAAGCCCGGCAGGCCGCTCAGTGCGATCTCGATCGGGATCGTGATCTGTCGCTCGATTTCTTCCGGCACCAATGCTGCGGCGCGGGCGTTGATTTGCACCTGCACCGGCGTCGTGTCGGGGAAGGCGTCGACGTTGAGCGCCCGCATGGCGAGCAATCCGACCACGCAAACAAGGCCGGCGCCGAGCATGACGAGCAGGCGATGCTGGAGCGACCAGTCGATGAGTTTTGAAAGCATGGGCTAGCGTTTTTCGGGGACCTCAAGGAGTCGTGCTCGCCAGGGAAAACTCGGACTTGACGAGATGACTGCCGGCGGCGGCGATCGTTGCTCCTTCCGAGATTCCCGAACAGATTTCCGTAAACTGGCCGTCGACGATCCCGGGCGTGACGACTCGACGTTGAAACGTTCGCCCGTCCCGTTCGAAGACGAAATACTCGCGGCCGTCGAAGTGCAATGCTTCGTTGGGGACGACGGTGGCGACGGGATCGCGGCGCACTGTAATCACGCCCGTTCCAAAGGTGTTGGCACGCAGCATCCGCTGTTCGCGGTTTCCGTCGGCGTCGACGGCGAGGGGGATGTTCGAAACCTCGGTTCGGACCTGCAACGTGCGTGTTTCTTCTTTGACCTGAGTGCTGATCCATTGCACTCGGCCCGTGAGTCGTCCGGCGACGCCGTCTGCGGTGAAGGACACCTCTTGGCCAAGACGCACTTGGCTGGCGTCTTCTTTGCGTACGTCGAGCGTCACCCACATGCGGCTGACGTCGGCGATGACGAAGTGCGCGTCGCCCGGCGCCACGCTTTCGCCGATGGTGATTTCACGCCCGATCACGACGCCGTCGAAAGGGGCGATCAGCGGGATCAAGTTGTCGGTCGTCGCCGCCGGATTCAGCGTCGCCGCCAGCGACTCGGGAAGTCCCAAGAACTGCAGCTTCCGCGCCCGTTGTTCGTCGTTCAAGGCGCGTAGCGTTTCAATCTCGACCGGCAGGCCGAGGTTGACCAGCGTCTGCACTAGATTACGAACGCGGATCTCCGCCTGCCGTAGTTCGGCTTCCGCCTCGCGCAACAGACGCTCGGCCAACGCGGGGCCGGCCGAGCGCATGCGCTCGACCGTCGAACGCTGGAGGTCGGAGGCGACGATGGCTTGCAGCAACTCGGCTTTCGCCTTTCCCACCTCGATCGCATCGATGATGGCGAGGACGTCCCCCTTGCGAATGGACTCTCCGGCCTGTCGTTCCACGCGCCACACAATGCCGGGAACGCGCGACGAGAGCTGGGCGACCAAGTTGCGGTTATACTCCACCACTCCATGTACGGTGAGCGTGTGATTCATGGGGCGGCGACCGACTTGATGCAAGGCGACGCCCGACTTCCGCAATTGGTCGTCGTCGATCGTCACCGCGTCGGCGGCGGGGGCATCCGCCGCGTCGACGGTCGGCGGCGGGGCGAATTCTGTTTGGGGCGGCGAACGAGGCGTGTCGGAAGAAGTCGCCGCGGGGGACGGCCAGGGGAGGGTCCACTGAGTAGCGTGGCCGAACTGGAGGAGGCCCAAGAGGGCGACGCACACCAGTACGTATTGGATCTTTGCTTTCATTTCGTGGGGGCTCCGAAGGAGTCGATGCATGACTCCCGTACGATCGGGGGCGACGAAGCGATCGGCCAATACGTTTTTGCGTGAAATTACTTTGATAAAATCGATGTCCCTGGATTGGGTGGGTCGGTTTTGCCTCTGCGGCGTCTGTTGCAGGAGGCGCGCTCGGAAAGCTACGATGAGTCGCTCGTATTCGTCCCCGGTAGAAACATCCCATGCACTTGCGACTGACTGGCCTGCTTGCGGCCGTTCACACTCCGCTGCTCGATAACGGCAACATCAACTTGCTGATCGTCGAACGGCAGAAGCAGCTCTTGGTCGATGCGGGCATGACGGGCGTCTTCGTCTGCGGGACGACGGGCGAGTGCCATTCGCTGACGGTCGCCGAACGACAGCAACTGGCTGCACGCTGGGTCATGGCCGCCGGCAAGCAGATGGCGATCGTGGTGCATGTCGGGCACAACTGCCTGCCGAATGCTCAGTCACTCGCGACGCACGCACAGCAGATCGGTGCGACGGCGATTGCGACGATGGCGCCCAGCTTCTTTCGCCCGACGACGGCCGACGAGTTGATCGACTATTGTGCGGCGGTGGCGTCTGCGGCGCCGCGCTTGCCGTTTTACTACTATGACATTCCGAGCATGACCGGAGTGCATGTGCCCGCAGCCGAACTGCTTGAGCGGGGACTCGACAAAATCCCGAATCTCAACGGGATCAAGTTCACCAACCCGGACCTCGATGGTCTGCAAGCGTGTTTGGCGGCGCGCGAAGGGCGGTACAACATTCTCTTTGGGTTTGACGAGCTGCTGTTGTCGGCGCTGAAGCTGGGCGCTCACGGCGGCGTCGGCGGAACCTACTCGGTCGCCCCCGCTCTCTACAAGCAGCTCTACCAGGCTCACCATGACGGCGACCTGGAAACGGCCGAACGGCTGCAAGCGACGGCGACGAAATTGGTGGGCGCTTGCGCGCAACGGGGCGTCGTGCGAGCCGGGAAAGCGGCCATGGCGTTGCTGGGGATCAATTGCGGCGACCCGCGGCTGCCGCTCGTCCCGCTTGCTGACCAAGAGCGAGCCGCCTTGTCCGCGGCGCTCCACGAATGCGGCCTCGGCCGCTCTGCGTAGGACCGCACGCTTCGGACGGCCTGTTCGAGGGCCATTCGATGGGCTGCTCGGCGCGTTATTCGGCGAGTCATTCGGCGGCGTCGAGCCGCGCTTGAGCCGCCTTGACGATCGGCTCGGCCCACGGCTTTTCGCGGTAAAGTTGCACGAGCGCCTGGTAGACTCTCCGTGCTTGTTCGCCGTCTTTGGCTCGCTGTTCATCGGCCCAGGCGAGCTGCTGTTGGGCGAGATCCAACTCGGCGGCACGCTGTCCACTGAGCAGGGGCGTGAGTCGCTCGAGTTGGTGGACGGCCAGTTCGAGTGCACGGCGCGAGCGTTCGTCGCTGGGAGGGCGCGGACCGAAGGCGTCGACGAGCGCTTGCAGGCGAACGACGGTCGCGTCGGGCTTCGTCGCCGCATCTTGCATTGCTTCGGCGTACATCCGTTCGATCGGGGTCATTAAAGCGGCCTCATCCGGCCGACGAATGCGCCGGTCGAACCGTCGCTGTTCGAGCGCCTGAGTGAGCTGTTTCTTCCAGGCAGCGACTTCTTCGCGCCGCGGATCCTCGGGATAGATTTCCAAGAACTGATCGACCTTGTATTCGACGGCGGCCAAAGAGTCGCCGTCGCCGCTCATCGCCGCCGTCTGGATCTCTAGGTACAGCGGGTCGGCGCCGGGAGCGCGGGACAGCAGGAAGGCGCCCGCGACGAGGATCACGACGCAGATAAAACCGACCAGCACTTTGATCGCGGTGAAGTTGCGTTCGGCCAACTGTTCCTGTTGCTGCGCGCGGCGGCGACGTCGTTCGTCTTCCGCGACGGTGGTGAAGCGGCTGTTTTCCGCAGCCTGTCGCGCATCGATCGGGTCGATCTGCGTGGGGCTGGAGCGATCGATGTTGGCGGGCGGCATCAGCGGCGGGACCGTGCGTGCGCCGGGAGCGACGGGCGGCGGCGACGAGTCCCAGGTGAGGTCGATGCCGGGGCCCAGCGGAGCGTGGCCCGTACGGCCTGCAGAGAGGTCGGTCGTGAGATCGGTCGCGCTGGACAGATCGTAAGCCCCGGTTTGATCCGAGGCGCCGGGCGCGCCGGCCCGGCCCGTGACGTCCGAGCGGCCGGTCAGATGCGACGCGTTCGTCGCGCCGCCGCCATCTCCCAGCGGCGACAGATCGTAGTCTTGGTCTTGGCTGGCCGGCGGCGACTGCAACGCGTGCTCGAGCGCCTTCAGGCGATTGCCGAGAATCAACGATGTCGCGACTCGCTTCGCCGGCTCTTTCTCCAGCAACTGGTGAATGATGCGCTCGAGTTCCTCGGGCACGTCGGGCGCCAATCGCCGCAAGGGAATGGGCGCGTCGTACTTCAACGCATGAATGATCTGCGGCAGCGAGCGGCCGGTGAAGGGGGGGCGTCGGGCGATGAGCGCGTACAGCACGCCGCCGACGCTGTAGAGATCGCTGCGCGCGGTGACTGGCTTGCCGTCGGCCTGTTCGGGCGACATGTAGTCGACCGTGCCGACCACGCCGCCGTCGGCGGTCAACTGCGACGCGCCGAACAGTTTGGCGATGCCGAAGTCGGTCAGCTTGACCTGTCCGTCGCGAGTCAACATGAGGTTCGCCGGCTTGATGTCGCGATGGATGATGCCGCTGTCATGCGCCAATTTGAGCGCGGCCGCGATCTCAATGCCGAACCGAATCACCTCGGCGATCTGGAACGTACGTCCCTCTTTCAGTTCATCCTGCAAGCTGCGACCGTCCACCAGTTCCATCGCATAGAACAAGTGCCCGTCTTGCTCGCCGTAGCCCAACAACTGCACGATATGGGCGTGGCGCAGTCGCTTCAGCGTATCGATTTCCGATTCAAAGCGAGCTCGCAGATTAGGGCGGTCCCCCAGCAGGGTCGACAAGACCTTGATCGCCGCCTGCTGTCCATTGCGTTCGTCGATCGCCGCGTAGACCGTCCCCATGCCGCCTTGTCCGAGGACGCGTTCGATTCGATAGGGACCTAGTTTTTCAAGTGCCATGTTCGGAGGAGTCGGGTGTGAGGAGTGAGAAGTCTGCGGCGACGAGCAGAGAGAATCGACGAGAGGGCGTTTTAAGCGAGCAGCGGGGCGAGGACCTGGGCGTCGTAGACGTCGGTTAAGCGTTCATCGCGTCCATGTTGATGGAACGTGACGCGACGATGGTCGAGTCCCAACAGGTGGAGGATGGTGGCGTGGAGGTCCGCGACCATTGTACGTTGTTCGACCGCGTGATATCCCAACTCGTCGGTGGCCCCGTAAGCCTGACCGCCGCGTATGCCGCCGCCGGCCAGCCAGACGCTAAAGCCCTGTTTGTGGTGGTCGCGACCGTCGCCTGATTGGCTCACCGGCGTCCGTCCAAACTCGCCGCCCCAGACGACGAGCGTGCTATCCAGCAATCCTCGCTGTTTGAGGTCGCGCAAGAGGGCCGCGGCCGGTTTGTCCGTTTGAGCGCAGCAAGACCGAGTTCCCTCGGAGTTTTTCGAGTGGGTATCCCAGATCTGTCCTTCGACGAAGATCTGCACGTAGCGTACGCCCCGTTCGACGAGCCGACGGGCGATGAGGCAGCGGCGCGCGTAGCTATCGGTCGGTGCGACGCCGACGCCGTAATCGGCCAACGTCGCCGCGCTTTCCTGGTTCAAGTCCAGTGCGCTCGAAGCATGCATCTGCATCCGTCCCGCCATCTCGTAGCTGGCAATCCGCGCCTCGAGTTCCGGCGCCGCTCGCGGCGTGCGCGATAGATACTCGCGATTTCGCTCCTGCAACAGCGCGCGGCGCAAGTCCTGAGTGCGCGGGGATACGGAACCGCTGGGCTGCAAATACAAAACGGGCGTCCCGGTGTGGCGAAAGTGAACGCCCTGATAACGAGGCGGCAAAAATCCGCTCGACCAATTCCGCGCCCCATCGACCGGCAGTTGCGAGTCGTGGCGCAGCACAACGTAGGCCGGCAGGTTCTCGGTTTCGGCGCCGAGTGCGAAGCTGACCCACGAGCCGATCGATGGACGACCGGACACGATTCGCCCCGTGTGCATCTGCCACAACGCCTGCTCGTGGTTGTTGTGTTCGCAGTGCATCGACCGAATGACGGCGATGTCGTCCGCGCACTGCGCCGTATGCGGCAGCAGTTCCGAGTACTCGACGCCGCATTGACCCGATTTGTGGAACTTGAACGGGCTGCCGAGCAAATTGCCGTGTGCGGAGATCTTCACCAGATCGGTGAACGTCTTGGGCATCGGCTGACCGTCGCGCCGGTTCAATTCGGGCTTCGGGTCGAGCAGATCCATGTGGCTTGGACCGCCATGTTGGAACAATTGGATCACCGCCTTTGCTCGCGGCGGATGATGGAGAACGACCGCCCCTTTCGACTCGGATGCTGCTGCGGAGGCCGTGACCGCTTCCCGGGCGGAAGCCTCGCGGGCCAGCAGCGAGCTGAGCGCCAGGCCGGCGAATCCTGCGGCGGTGCGCGAAAAGAGTTCGCGTCGATCCAGCAAGTCGGCGAGCTGCCGGGCGAACGGGCTCGCACCGGGCTCGCGCCAATCTTCCGACATGGGCGAATGCATCATCGCAGGCAGCTCCTAATCGACGTACAAAAACTCGTTCTCGTTGAGCAGCACGAGCGCCAATTGCGTCCAGGCAAAGCGAACTGCGGCGGCGCGTTGCGCTTCGGTGGGTGGCGTCGCACCGCTGGTCTGTTCGTCGGTCGTTTCGCGGACGAACTGCAGCAGCCTTTGACGCTCGGCCGCCGTCGGCTTGCGCGTCAAGACGCGCTCGACCGCCGCCTCGACGCGCGACGGGTCGTCGGTCGCTGCTTGCAAAATCCAATCGCCCAGTGCGCGAGAATTTTGGTCGCTGAGCGGCCCGTGCAGCAAGGCGAGCGCCTGAAGCGGGACGGTCGACGTGTTACGCTCCGGGCAATTGACTTCCATCAGCGGCGTATCGAAAAGATCGAGCATCGTGAGGTGCTGACTGCGGCGCACAATGAGGTAAATGCTGCGGCGATTGCCGTTGGCGTCGTCGGCGGTGATGACCGAACCATCTCCTTGCGGCTGCACCGGCGCGGGGACGCCGGCCATTTGCAAGTTCAGTTTCCCCGATGCGGCGAGCATGCTGTCGCGGACGACTTCGCCCTCGAGTCGTCGCGGCGTCCACGCTCCGAAAAGAGCGTTCGTCGGATCTCGCTCGCGCTGTGCATCGCGGATCGCCGCCGACTGGCGGAAGACGGTGGACGTCGCGAGCAGCCGATGCATTTGCTTGACGCTCCAGTTCCGCCCAGGCAACTCGACCGCCAACCAATCCAACAATTCGGGGTGCGTCGGCTTCGCGCCCGAACGGCCGAAGTTCGACGGCGTGGCGACGAGCGGTCGGCCGAAGTGATGCTGCCAGAGGCGATTCACGGCGACACGAGACGTCAGAGGATGGTCGGGGCGAGTAAGCCAACGGGCGAACGCCAACCGTCGTCCCGACGACTTTTCCGCGGCGGCGGTCGGCAGTTGAAACCCAACGGGAGCGAGCACTTCCGGTACGCCCGCTGCCACCGTCGCGCCCGGTTTGTCATGATCGCCGCGACGCAAAATGCGACCGGGGGGCGGCGCGCCGTCGAGGTCGGCCAGTCCGCGGAGCAGCGGCAGCGTCTGCTTCTGCCCCGTCGCCGTCTTGATAGCCTGATTCAGCCGCGCCAGTTCGTCGCGATACTCTGGGTATCGCTCCGCCAGCTGCGCCTCGCTGAACGTCCATGGAGGCGTCGAGTCGGCGAGCAGTTTCTTTTGTTCTGCGCTGCGTTTCTCGGGCGGCGCGTTGAGAGCGGCGACGAGCGCGTCGCGCAGCGCGGCGTCCAGGCGACTCGCGTCGCCCGGCGCGAATCGGAACTCGTCGAGCCACAATCCCTCGAAGGTCGCGCCGGGTTCCAGCACATACCGGCGCAATTCGATCTCGATCGACGCGACGGCCGCCGTGTTGGGGAGCGTCAGCGCCTCGACGAGCCGCCCGTCGTCGTAACGCAGCGTGATCTGACCTTGCGAATCGCGGGTCATCGCGACCGTCGCACGCCCCGCTGGCGCGGCCGCCTTCGTCCGCTCGGACGGCGGAACTGCCTGCCCGTGTTTCTTCATGTAGTAAGCGACCATGTCGTCCCCCAGCGGTTCGTCAGCCGTGCTGACGCCGGTGATCGGACTGCCGCGGGCGCTGTTGTTCTCGTCGATGAAGCCGACTCCGGCGATGATGCGGCCCGCGGCGTCGCGCGCTTGCAGCAACACCGCCTGCATCGCCTTGTTGTCGGCGGGAGAGGTATCGACCGAATGCCAACGGAACGCCAGCGACGCCGTGAAGTCGCCGCGCAAGAGGGCGGGACGCGCCAGACGCACCATCGCATAGCCCGGTTTGCCGCTGATTTCCTTCACCGCCAACTCGCCCGCTTCCCCCTGCGCCTTGAAGCCCGAGGTTGTGCCGGCGTGGACGACGACCCAGCGCGAGTCGATTTGCGGTGCGTCAAAACCGTCGGCCGCCGGCTCGTTGAATTGATCCATCGTTTCGGAAACTCGCCGAGCGCGGAACCGCTGCGTCATGTCGGCTTGTTCCTGTTTGAACGCGGCGATTTGTTGGTCGAGCTGCGTGTTGCGTTCGCGAATCTGAGTCGCTCGGGCGGTCGTCGCCAGCGGCATGCCGCGCACTTCAGACGGGACCCAACGAGCCGGATCGAGTGCGGGTAGGAAAATGGCTTGCAGCGAGTAGTAATCCCGTTGCGAGATGGGGTCGAACTTGTGGGCATGGCAGCGCGCACATTGGACCGTGAGTCCGAGACAGGTCGAGCTGACGATTTGCAGCGTATCGCTGAGCACCTGGTGGATCTCGTTCGGCTCGGTGTAGCCAGGGTACGTCGGGTCGCTCGCCGTGCGCAAGAAGCCGGTGGCGACGAGCTGCCGATGGGACTGCGGCGAAAGTTCGTCCGCCGTCCGCCAATCGCTCAGTTCGTCGCCCGCCAACTGCTCTTGCAGGAATTGATCGTAGGGCATGTCGGCGTTGTGCGCGTCGATGACATAGTCGCGGTACCGCCATGCTTCGGGCCGCAAACGATCGGCGGCCAGATAGCCGTCTGAATCGGCGTAGCCCGCGATGTCCAACCAGTGTCGTCCCCAACGCTCGCCGTAACGAGGCGAGGCCAACAGTCGATCGACCAGCCGCTCGTAGGCGTCTGGTTCGGGATCGTCGCGAAACGATTCCCATTGCTCCCAGGTCGGCGGCAGCCCCCAGAGGTCGAACGTCAGACGCCGCAGCAACTCCCGACGTCCGGCGTCTTCATTGAATGACAATTCACGCGACTCCAGCTGCTTCAGGAGCCAACGGTCGACGGGCGTGCGGGCGCGAGCCGCAGCGCGGACGTCAGGCAGGGGCGTCGAACGGGGCGTTTGGAACGACCAGAAATCGCGGTCGGAGGCGGACAAGCGCGAGGAGGCGTCGGACGACTCCAGCGGCGGTTCGGGATCTTGCGACGTCTTGGCGCCCAATTCGATCCAGCGCCGCAAGGTGGCGCGCTGAGCGTCGTTGAGCGGACTCGCTTCGGGCTTATCGCCGTCGGGAGGCGGCATTTCCCCTTTCTCGATCCGCTGCCACAACAGGCTTTCGGCCGGCTTGCCCGCGACGAGCGCCGCCCCGCTGTCTCCCCCGGCCGCCAGCAAGAACTTGCGACGCACATCCAAACCGGCTTCGCGCTGCTCCGCGCCATGGCACTTGGAACAGTGCTGTTCCAGGATCGGCCAGACCTCCGTCTCGAAGGTCGGCGACGAATCGTCGGCGCGGGCGATCGTCGGCCCACCAAGCGCGGCGACGAACGCGGCGACGATGGCAGCGCGTGCCAGGCAAAAACCGATCCAGCCGAACGCCGGGAAGCGGAAGCGAATCGAGCAAACAAACTCGTCGGGCCTTCGCGGTTCCGAAGAAGTCAGCGTGGACATACCAAGATCTCGCGAAGAGAAACGAATTCCGCAACAGCGTCAGACGCTCTATTCTGGTTCGTGAAACGAACAAGCGTCAACGGTAAGGAACTCGACATGACTCGGTTTCAGCGGCTCGTCCTCTCCTGCTTCCCGCACAAATGGCGGCGGTCGGTGATTCGCGAGTCGCGACAATGGATGCTGCGCTGCCTGACGTGCGGCCATCGACGCTCTGTCTGGTCCGTCGGCGGCATCCGTTGGAAGGCCTATTCCAAGGGGAAACGGATGTACGTGCGCTGCCCCCAATGTCAGGCGAATCACTGGGCCGCCGTCGAATACCAATCGCGAGAACGCTCCTCGCCCAATTAAGGGAGTCGCCTCAACCGTACCACGCCGTGCTGCGCGAGGCGCCGCGGACTTCGGGCAGCGGATAGTCGACCACCGCCAACTCACTTCCCGCCAACTCGGCCAACCGTCGCCAACCGCGGGTCACGAGCTCTTCTCGCTGCGCCACGAAGCGGGCGTCCATCAGCCGCTTATCAAAGTCCCCTTCGACGACCACCGCGGGGGTGAAGTCCGCGTCGACGATGAACTGCGCCAGCACTGGATTGCAGCGAATGTGCCGGTCGGCGCTCACATGCAGCACCTCGGGATCCACCATCCCCACCACGTACCGCAAATACAGGTCGCTCTCCGAAAGCCGCTCGACGTCGCGGCCGCAGACGTCGCAGAGATATCCGGTTTCGCACTTCATGGGACGGGTTGGGGCGGGGGGCGGAGTGGTGGAGTGATAAGAACTCTGTGGAATTCGGAGCGTTTGGCGCCACAGACCCGCTGTCGTTTGCGGCGAAACGACACGCGCGGATCGTGCTCCCTTCTCCCCGCCGCGGGGAGAAGGGCCGGGGATGAGGGGTGTCGGCGCAACAACCGTGCACGGACTCGCTCTCAGATTTTTATCGTTCCAGGGGTGGGTGGGGATGGGGGGGGAGGGAGGGGGGGGGTGGGGAGAGAGATGGGGAGAGAGATGGGGAGGTAACAGGCTGGAAGCCTGTTCTACGAGAGGCCCAGCACGTCGGGCATGCCGTAGAGGCCGGGGGCTTTGTCGACGACGAACTTGGCGGCGGCGAGGGCGCCGTGGGCGTAGCAATCGCGGTTCGACGCTTTGACGTTGAGTTCGATCGTTTCGCCCAACATGCCGAAGACGATCGTGTGTTCGCCCGGGTTGTCGCCGGTGCGCAAGGCGTGGTAGCCGATTTCGTGACGAGGACGCTTGCCGGGGCGGCCGCTGCGGCCGTGAGCGGCGATCGACTGGCCCATGATGTCGGCGATGATCTCGCCGAACCGCAACGCCGTGCCGCTCGGAGCGTCTTCCTTGAACCGATGGTGGCGTTCGATGATTTCTACGTCGGCGCCGTTGGGATAGTTTTTCAGCACCCGAGCGGCGGTGGCGACCAGCTGCATCGTCAGGTTCACCGCCATGCTCATGCTGGGGGACCAAACGACCGGGATCTTGTGTCCCAGCGCCGCGATCTGATGCTTCTCTTCGGTTTCAAAACCGGTCGTGGCGACCACCAGCGGAATGCCGCGCGTCGCCGCCTCTTCGCCGATCTTCAGGGCGGCGGCAGGGACCGAAAAGTCGATGATGGCGTCGACCGGAACCAGCAACTGCGTCGTCACTGGCACGCCGATCGGGCCGACGCCCGCTAAATCGCCGGCGTCCTTATTGAGTTCCGGATGATCTTTCGACTCGAGCGCCGCGACGACGTGCAAGTCGGGATCGGCGGCGCCCAGCGCGACCAACCGACGACCCATGCGACCCGCCGCTCCGTGAATGGCGATGCGTAGCTTATTGCTCATGATGATTCCTCAATGGTGACGCACGTCCGCGACAGCGCGGGCGTCAGGAGTACAGCTTGATGGCCTTGATGATTTCGTCGAGTTCATTGGGAACTGCGACCGCTCGGTTGGCGAACGACGCGCGGCGCACGCCGCGGCTGCCGAGCACTTTGTTGAATTGTTCTTGGTCGGTGGTATGGTACGCGACTGTGGCGGTCGGGTCCTTCAATTGATGGCCCGTCAGAATGCAGACCACCCGGTCGCTCGGCGCAATCACCCCTTCGTCGCGCAGCAGTTTCGCCCCCGCGACGCTCGCAGCGCTTGCGGGTTCGCATCCCAGGCCGCCTGCGCCGACCTTCGCCTTGGCGTCCAGGATTTCTTGGTCGGTCACTTGCCGCACCACGCCGTGGCACGTTTCGAGCGCCCGCAGGCATTTCCGCAAGTTGACGGGCCGATTGATTTCGATGGCGCTGGCGATCGTCGACGCCTTGCGATGATCGGAATCCATCTGTTGATAAAACTTGTCGACGACCGGCATCTCGGCGGCGCCCTGATTCCAGCGGACGCCGTGCCGCGTATACAGCTCGTACAACGTGTCAGCGCCGGCCGCGTTGATTACCGCCAGGCGCGGGGCGCGGTCGATGAGTCCCAGTTCCAGGAGTTCGGCGAACGCTTTGCCGAAGGCGCTTGAGTTGCCTAGGTTGCCGCCTGGGACGACGATCCAGTCGGGAACTTCCCACCGGAGCGCCTCGAGCACCCGGAACATGATCGTCTTCTGCCCCTCGAGCCGAAACGGGTTGACGCTGTTGACAAGGTAGATGTTGAGGTCGCGGGCCACTTCCTTGACGCGCGCCATGGCGTCGTCGAAGTCGCCCGAGATTTGGACGGTGAGCGCGCCGTAATCGAGCGCCTGCGATAGTTTGCCGTACGAGATTTTGCCGGACCCGATGAAGATGACGGCCTTCATCAACCGAGTGACCGCGCAGTACATGGCGAGCGACGCGCTGGTATTGCCGGTCGACGCACAGGCGGCTCGCGCCGCACCGACCATGCGAGCGTGCGTGAAGGCGGCCGTCATGCCGTTGTCTTTAAAGCTGCCGGAGGGATTCATCCCCTCGTACTGCAGATAGAGCTGGCCCGGGTTGATCCCCACGTAGGAGGCAACGCCGTCGGCCTGTTGTAACAGCGTCTGGCCTTCCCCCACCGTCACCACGTGTTCGGGACGCACGAACGGCAGCAGTTCCAGGAACCGCCAGACTCCACTGAATCGCACGGGCTCGAACCGCTGGCTCCACATCTGCTCGAAAAAGCGGAGCGTCTGCGGGGGGCGGGCCCGATTCCAGTCGTACGCGATATCCAGCAAATCGCCGCATCGCGGGCAGGCCACCAGGACTTCAGAAACTCCAAACGTGGCGCGGCACTGCGGCGAAATGCACTGCTGATACGCGACTTCTCCGAGTTGTTTGCCGGTTTGCACGTTGCTAACTGCTTGTCTATCAAAAGGTTCCTGTTGTCCTTGGTCCTGCGGACGGCTAGTCTATTCGAGAGTTCGGGAATTGAGCAAGGGCGACTATCCCCGCTGCTCGTCCTAACTCCCGCCTCACGACTCCGTTCCCTTTGTTTCGCGAGCAGCGAGCCATGCGTCATGTCTTCTCGTCGTCGAACACCGACCTCGCGCGATCAAGCCCGTTGGCGCCGAGTCGCCGGGATTTTTTGACTTGGTCGCGCGACGGGCTGGCGGGGGCTGCGCTCGCGGCGCTGCTGAGTCCTGCGGCGCGACTGCCCGCGGCGCCGACGCCAGGCGAGGCCGCCGACCCGCCGCCGCACTGGCGCCCCAAGGCGCGACGTGCGATCCACATCTGCTTGTGCGGCGGCTATTCGCACCTCGACACGTTCGATTACAAGCCCGACTTGGCCAAGTACCACGGCAAGTCGTTGCAAGGCGACCAGCGTCCCGACGTCTTCTTCGGGCAAGTCGGATTGCTGCGGAAGAACGATTGGGAATTCAAACAGCGGGGCCAAAGCGGGCTCTGGATTTCCGAACTGCTGCCGCACATCGCGTCGGTCGCCGACGAATTGACCTTCATCCGGTCGATGACGGCCGAATCGTCCAGTCACACTCCGGCGACGTTCCAAGAAAACAGCGGGTTTCGACTCAACGGCTACCCAACGCTTGGTTCCTGGCTGTCGTATGGGCTGGGAAACGAAACGGACGACTTGCCGACCTTCGTCGTCCTGCCCGACGCGCGCGGTTTTCCGGCCGGCGGGACGAACAACTGGACCAACGGCTTCCTGCCGCCTCGGCATCAGGGCGTGGCATTGCAAACCAAGGGTGAGCCGATCGCCGATTTGCGTCCGTCGCGGGCGTTTTCCGACGAATTGGAGTCCGACACCCGATCGCTGCTCGCGACGCTCAACCAAGTCGACCTGGACCGCCGCGGACGCGACGAGGAGCTTGCGGGACGCATTCGCAGCTATGAACTGGCGGCAAAGATGCAATTGGCGGTGCCGCGCGTGACCGACCTGACGCAGGAGACGGCGGCGACGCTGGAGGCGTACGGCGTGAATCAGCCCGATACGCACGACTTTGGTCGCGCCTGTCTCTTGTCGCGCCGGCTATTGGAAGGGGGTGTGCGCTTCATTCAGATCTACTCGGGCGGCGACTTCAGTTCCCCGCGGATCAACTGGGACGCGCACGAAAACGTGGTGCAGAACCATACTCAAGAGGCGGTGCGGATCGACAAGCCGGTCGCCGCCTTGCTGCGCGACATGCGGCAACGCGGGATGCTCGACGATACGCTCATCTTGTTCACGTCCGAATTTGGACGGACCCCGTTCACGCAATCGGCGGCCGACGTCGTCGGGCCGGGACGCGACCACAATCAAACGGGTTTCACCGTCTGGCTGGCCGGCGCAGGACTGAAGCACGGCACGGCCTACGGCGCCACCGACGATATTGGCTGGAAGGCGGCCGAACATCCGCAAACTTGGCATGACTTCCACGCCACGGTCCTCCATCTGCTGGGGATCGATCACGAGCGGCTGACCTACTACCACAACGGGATTCAGCGCCGCCTGACGAACGTGCACGGGCACGTCATCCGCGACATTTTGTCCTGATGCGCGCGCTGTGGGGGAGCAGGGGGCGGCCTCGCCTTCGGCTGCGGGTTAAACGACGAGCGAGCATGCGGCGAGGTGGTTGGGCCTCGCCTTCGGCTGCGGGGTAAACGACGAGCGGGGCATCGCCGAAATCGTGCGTGTTGAGCTTGATCGCGATTGACACCAAGGGGCCGTTGTCAGTATTTACTTCACCCGTGTCGGAGGCGACGAACTTTTCGCGGAGGCCCACGGATGGACTTCCTGAGTCAGACCGGACGTCAATGGATGGCGCAGTGGCAGCATGCGCCCGCGGCCCCGCGCTGGGTGCTGGGAATCCTCCTCGTCCTCGGCGGGATGGCGGCGGCGGCGGCCATCAGTTGGCCGCGGTCTGAACTGCGCGAGGTGTTGTTCGACGGCGTCGAGTTTTCGCGGTCGGAACTGACGGCGATGGAAGCCGCCTTTGGCAAGGCGCAGCTGAACGACGCCCGCATCGTCGGTCGAACGATCGAGGTGCCGCAGCACACGAAGCACTTGTATCTGAAGGCCCTGCACGACCATCAGGCGACGCCGGCGACTTTCTTCAGCTATTCGCAACGCAGCTTGGCCAGCGATAGTCCGTTCACGTCGCCGCGCCAGCGCGACGCCCTGACGAAGCTGGCGAAGGAGCAGGAATTGGCCTTGATGCTCCGCAAAATCGCGGGCATCGAAGAGGCGAGCGTCCAGTTTGAAGACGTCGATTTGGGTGGATTCCCGCGGCGAAAACAGCGGCAAGCAACGGCGGCCGTGCGTGCGGCCGAAGGTCGGACGTTGGAACGACATGTGGTTCGCGCGATCCGCGTCACGCTGATGAATACGCTGGGGATCGCCGACGCCCAGGCCGTCACCGTACTCGACCTCAACGCGGGCGTGGCGTTCACCGGCGACGACTCGCAGCACGACGCGGCGGACGTCACATCGCAGCGCGTGGCGCACCGCGAACGCGCGGAACCTGCAGAATTCGCGGTCGATCCGGCCGCGCTCCCCGTCGCTCAGGTGGACGACCGAACGACGTCCGAATCGACCGACGACGCGCCTCCATCGTTCGTCGCCGCTCGAATCCCCGAATCGTCCCCCGCCGCGGCCCCCGTCCGGGCCGCTCGCCGCAATCCGCACATTCAACAGGCCTACGCGTTGGAGGCGTCCAGCGACGAATTGACGCCGCGTCGCACGCCCGAGGAGGCGCTGTCGGCGCCGGCCCCAGGCGAGCCGTCACGCATGGTTCCGCCCAGCGGCGACTGGCGCCAAGCTGGCTGGCAGGCCCTTCCTTCGGCCAAGTGGTTGCTGCACTGGTTCCGCGACAACGGCGTGACATTCTCCGTCGCCGGCGGCGGCGTTGCGGCGATGATCGCGCTGGCGCGACGACTGCGACGCACTCGGGCTCGCGTGCGGCAGGCGCGGTCGGTGCTGCGGACGCGCCACTCGGTCGGCGACCAACGCATGGCGGCGACCGGAACGGCAGAGCCAGACGCCGGGGACGAGCGTCTCGGCGACCCGCGGCAGCAATTGAATCAACAAGTGCAGGACGACGTCGATTCGGCTGCGGCGACGCTGCGGCAATGGTTAAGCAATGCGGCGTAACGAGGGCCCAATGACTCCCAACGACTTGACGCTCCGCAAAATCGCGTTGGTTTTGGTCGGTCTGGAACCGGCCGACGCCGACCGACTGTTGGCTCAATTCCCGTCCGCCCAGGCGGAGCAGGTGCGTCGCGCCGTCGAATCCTTGGGCGAGATTTCGCGCGACGAACAGGAAGCGGCCATCTTGGAGTTTTTGGAGAGTCGCGCGCGGGCGGAACGCGCCGCCGCCGCTCATCCCACCGCCGCCGACGCGCCGTTGCACGATTCGGCCGCCGTCGAGTTGGATGCCGGTTTGGCGCGACAATTCGCCTCGGCGGCCCGCGCAGACGAAACGTCCGGTCGTGCGCCGACGTCGGCCCGCACCGCGGGAATGTCGCACCACGGTCGCCGACCGATCGCACGCGAATCGGAACGCTCGGCGCCTGCGACATCCTCTCCGGGATCTGCAGAGTCGTCGTCGGAATCGTCGTCATGGCAGCGCATTTGTTCGCTGGACGCCGCGTCGCTGGGAAAGTGCTTAGTGCGCGAGAACCCGCAGACGATTGCGGCCGTGTTGGCGAGTTTGCCGAACACGCTGGCCGCTCAAACGCTGGCGTCGTTGCCGGAAGTACATCAGCCGGAGGTCTTGCGACGACTGACGCACGCGCGGCCACTGGGAGCCGATCTGCTGGAAGACATCGCCGCCGGATTGCTGGCTGCGTGCACCGCGTCGTCGACGGACGCCAGCCGAACGGATTCAAGCGAGTCGGCCGCGGCGGCCATTTTGGCGGCCGCGGATCTCGATCAACGTCGTCGATGGCGGCATTTTGTGCCCGAACTGCGGCGTGTTGAGCGGATGACGGACGACGACGAGGAGCGGTCGGCCGACGGCGACGCGGCGACGATTCCGATCGGCCGGCGCCGGAACTCGGATCCATCGACCTCGCCGCGCGCAGCACGTTCCCTGGGAGACGCCAGCGAAGCGCCCGCGCGATCGTCCCGCGTCTCGGCCAGACTGCGGCGAACGCGCGAGTCGGCGGCGCCTGTCGTCCCCGCACCGACGGCCGCGGCCTTCACGTCGCTTGCCGATCTGCTCGAACTGCCCGAAACCGACCTGGTTCTCTTGTTGGCCAGTTCCGATCCGTGGGCCGTCGCGCTGGCCCTGGCGGGGGCGGCGCCCGAAACGGCCGCGCAATGGATGCAGCGTATGCCGGAGCTGGATGCGCGTGAAATCCAATCGCAACTCACGCGGCTCGGACCGTGGCGTTTGGCCGACGCTGCGGCCGCGGAGCGGCAATTGTTGGCGACGGCGAACCGCTTGTTCCCCGCCGGTCCAGCATCTTGAAGGTTCTGACTCCTGACATCGCGATTGAGAGTTATATGGCGACCATCCTGAGATCTTTGACCGCCGCCGTGGATGCGCGGAAGACGCGCGAGTCGCTGACCGATGCCGCCAAGATGGCGGAAGCCGCTCAGCGTTGTCTCGAGCAGGCGCAGGCCGAAGCCGCGCGGTTGATGGAAGACGCTCGCCGCGACGCGGAACAAATCCGCGCCGAAGCGTACGAAGTCGGGCGGCGCGAGGGGCGGGCGGAAGTGGAATTGGAAGTGCGCGCCGAGTTGGGACGCCAATGGGCCGACGCCCCCCGAACGCTCGACCGTTTGCTGGACGAATGGTCGCGAACGCAGCGGGAGTGGGTGGCGCGCTGGGAGCAAGACGCGGTCCGATTGGCGTGCGCCATGGCCTCGCGCATCGTGCGCCGCACGGCGGTTGCGGAGCCTGAAATCGCACTGGGGCTGATCCGCGAGTCGCTGGAGATGGCGTCGGGGCGGCGGCGCATTCGACTGCAGTTGCACCCCGATGATCTGGCCCTGTTGGCGGACGGCATTCGCCAAGTCCTTGTCGCGCGCGGGATCCAAAGCGAAGTCGAACTTCAGGCCGATAGCGCCTTGGAACGCGGCAGTTGCCGAGTGCTCACGGAACATGGCGAGATCGACCAACGCTGGTCGACGCAACTGGCGCGCGTCGCCGAGGAGCTCGATCTGTGAAGGCGCTGTTGTCGCAACTAGAACGAACGAATCCAACCGGGGTGACGGGGAGCGTCGTACGCTGGGAAGGGACGGTGGCGGGAGTCGCCGATTTTCCGGCGCCGGTCGGCGCTCAGGTGGAAATCTTGCCGGCGGGCGCGACGGGCGTCGCTGGGGAAGTGGTCGGTTTTCGCGATGATTTGACGCTGGTGTATCCCTGGGGGCCGCTCGAAGGCGTCCGTCACGGCACTCGCGTGCGACTCGTCAAATCGACGCGCACGGTCGCGGTGGGATCCGCCCTGTTGGGACGCGTGATCGATGCTCGAGGCCGCACGATCGATGGGGGGCCGCCGCTTTCGCTGGGAACCCGCACGCCGCTGGAACGACGTGCGCCCGACGCCGTCTCGCGACCGCGCATCGATGCGCCGTTGGCGACCGGTCTGCGCGCCATCGACGGCATGTTGACCTGCGGACTTGGACAACGGCTGGGCATCTTTGCCGGGGCGGGCGTCGGCAAGAGCGTGACGTTGGGCATGCTGGTCCGCAACACGGCTGCGGATGTGGCGGTGGTGGCGTTGATCGGCGAGCGGGGGCGGGAAGTCAACGAGTTTCTCGAACGCGATCTGGGGCCGGAAGGGCGCGCGCGCAGCGTCGTCGTGGCGGCGACCAGCGACGAGCCGGCGCCGCTGCGCGTGCGGGCCGCTTTGACGGCGACGGCGGTGGCGGAGCATTTTCGCGATCAAGGCCGAAACGTGCTGCTGCTGATGGATTCCCTAACCCGTTTCGCTCACGCCCAACGCGAGATCGGCTTGGCGGCGGGCGAACCGCCCACGACGCGCGGTTATCCCCCGTCGGTGTTCGCCCAGTTGCCCAAGCTGATCGAACGCACGGGCCGGACGCCTCAAGGAAGCATCACCGGCTTCTATTCGGTGTTGGTCGAGGGAGATGATCCGCAGGAGCCGGTCAGCGACGCGGTGCGCGGACTGCTCGACGGCCACATTCATCTGTCGCGAAAGTTGGCGTCGCAAGGGCATTTCCCGGCGATTGATATTTTGGAGAGCATTAGTCGCGTGATGCCGGACATTACGTCGCGTGAACATCGCCAGCGCGCGGCGCGCGTACGCGAATTGCTGGCGGCTTACCGTGATCACGCCGATTTGATCTCGATCGGCGCCTATCGCTCGGGTACAAACCCGGTCGTCGACGCCGCCTTGGCCCAATTGCCGGAAATTCACCGTTACCTGCGTCAAGACTGGTCCGAGTCGACCTCCTTCGAACAATCCGTACGATCGCTCCCGTAGCACAGGCCTCCAGCCTGTGAAGCCCAACATGCCGCCATCCGCCGCTCCTTTCCGTCTCGATTCCGTCCTGCAGTGGCGCGAACAGCTGCGCGACCAGTGCCGGTTGCGCTGGAGCGAAGCGTGCCGCGCCGAAGAGTCGATTCGGCGGCTGGCAGAACAGTTGTGCGAAGAGATCGAGCGGGAGCGACTGGAGCGACGCGGCGCGCTCGAAACGGGCTCCGTGTCGCTGGACGACGTGCGGGCTCGACATCAATACGAGCAGGCATTGCGGACCGAGTTGGAACGCCTGCAGGACGAGGGAGATGCGGCGGCGCGCGAGCGGCTGCGGTGCGCCGACCAGTTGCGCGAGGCGCAGCGGGAGGTCGCGATGCTGGAGCGCCTCCGCGACGGACAGGCCGACGAAGCGGCGCGGACGTCCCAACGCCGCGAACAACGGGAGCTGGACGATCTAACCAGCGGCTGGCTGCAACGTCGCCCCGGCTGAGAATTGATCTTGCCCAAATTGTCGGCTTCGGGGAAAGTCCGCATGTGACGTCGGCGCAGGCGGCATGGAAGTCGCTGCGCGGCGCCCCGGGAGCCATGCGGTGGACGGAACCACGACCTCAGTCTTCGAACTGCCTGATCACGCCCCCGATGCAACGCACGGCGAGTGGCCGGAGCTGCCGCAGGGCGGTGGACTTGGCGAAGGAACGATCGACGCGACTTCCCCCGAACAGGTCGCCAACGAGATTCAGCGACTGCTCACGGTCGCTCGCGACGCACTCGCCGACGCCGAACCGTCGGTGGACGAATCTTCAACAGACGACGCACTGACCTGCTTTCAGTGGCCTCAATGGGATGCGTCGACCGACCGTCCCGCCTGGCCCGCGGCGGATGAACGACCAACGCCTGCCGCCGAGTCGCCGGGAACAAAGGCGCCCGTTCGGCTCGTCCTTGCGCGAATGTCGCTCGATGCCCGCCGCGCCGCCGCGTTTCGCGAACGGGAGCTCACGACGGTCGAGCGTCTGGCGGCGAGCGTTTCGGACGAAGGCGACGTCGAAAATAGCGACGTCGAAATCTGGGTCGGCGATCGTTTGCACGCCCGCGGGCGCCTCGTCGCGCTCGACGGCTGCTTCGCCGTGCGAGTGACGCAGGTGTTGGGTGCGAGCGAAACGCAGACCGAGGAGCCAGTACGATGAACACGCAAGTCGCGACACGGATGCAGCGCCGCCACGAGATTCGTCGGTCGACGCTGCGCGCGGTCGGAGTCTATCTGCTGCTTGCGATAGCAGGAATCGCCGTAGGGAACGCGGCAGCCGCCAGCGCCGGCGAACGACCGGCCGCTCGCGGTTTACCCGTACAGTTTCGTCCGGCGTCGCAGTCGCGTGCGGGCGAGACGGCGGACGCTGCGACGGCGGCGCCGTTGCCCCTGGCGCCGTCGAAACGACAAGGCAACGGGGACCGCGAGGCTGCGGCGCAAGCATCTCCATTGCGCGGCGGGTTGAGCACATTCGGTAGTCTGTGCTTGATCGTGGGGGCCGGGGCCACGATCGTCTGGATCTTGCGCCGCCAGTCGCCGACGCAGCGCGGCCGGCTGCCGACGGACGTCATTGAGTCGCTGGGCGCCTTGCCGCTGAACCCGCGTCTGGAAGTACACCTGTTGCGCGTCGGCGGCAAGTTGCTGCTGGTCGGCTCCACTGCTTCGTCGCTGCAGACGTTGGTCGAGATCAACGATGCCGAAGAAGTCGCACGGCTGACGGCCGCGTGCCATGCCCATCGCGCGTCGAGCGTCGGGGCGAGCGTCCGACAGGCGCTGGCTCGTTTGGACTCCGAAACCAGCGTCCCCAATTCGACGTCGCCCCGCGGTCGTCGCTTCTCGACGGGGGTGGCGGATGCTTAAGTCGCGCCAGCGCCGAATCGCGGAGCCTCGTCGCGCGGTGCGAAGCAGACGACCCTGCTGCGGAATGTTCACCGCGACGGCGATCGCGATGCTTGCGCTCGCGGGGGCCTCCAACGCTTGCGCCCAGTGGAACGAAGGGCCCGAGGGACGGGCGGTGAGTTTCATGAGCGACGAACTGTCGCCGGGAAGCGTGCGAACGGCTTCCGCGGAGCAGCCGCTGGCAGAGTCGCGCGGGCGACCAAGCACGCCGCCGAGCGAAGCCGGCAAGTCCCACGAGGGGGCGGCGACGAAGGCCGAGACGCCTGGGAGCTGGGAACACGTATTGGGAGGGCGCAGCGGATCGTGGGCGGGAATCCTAGGGCTGTCGTTGCTGAGTCTGGCGCCCGCGCTGTTGCTGATGACGACGTGCTACGTGCGCATCGCCGTCGTGCTGGGTCTCTTGCGTCAATCGTTGGGCATGAGTCAGTTGCCGCCGACGCAGGTGCTTACCGCCCTGTCGCTGGTCCTGACGGCGCTCATCATGACGCCGGTTTGGCGAGACGTATACGAGGCGGGCGTCGAACCCTATCGGCAATCGCAGATGCAATCCGGGACGCAGTCGGGAGCACAAGTCGGCAACGGCGGCGAGATGGCTCTCGAAGAGGCTTTCGAACGAGGCGTGCAGCCGCTGCGGCGTTTCATGAGTCTGCAGATTGATCGTGCGGGCAATACGGAGGATGTCTGGCTGTTCTACGGCTACCTGCCTGAAAGCCGCACGAAGTCGACGCCTCAAACCTACGACGAGGTGCCTCTGCAAGCGCTGCTGCCCGCCTTCTTGCTGAGCGAGCTCAAGGTCGCGTTCTTGATCGGCTTTCAGATCTGCCTGCCGTTCCTGGTGATCGATCTAGTGGTGTCGAGCGTTACGACGTCGATGGGAATGATGATGGTTCCGACCCAATCCATCGCCTTGCCGCTCAAGCTGCTGTTGTTCGTCTTGTTGGATGGATGGCGGTTGGTCGTCGGCATGTTGTTCGATAGTTTCGCGCCGTACTCGTAAGGGGACTTACGCGATGGACGTACAACAGGCGATCGACCTCGGACAGCAAACGCTGTGGACCGTATTCATCTTGAGCGCCCCCGTGCTGCTGGCCGGACTGGGAATCGGCCTGGTGTGCGGCCTGTTCCAGACGGTCACGCAGATCCACGACCAAAGTTTGTCGATGGTCCCCAAGATTCTGGGCGTGGGGCTGGTCGTGTTTCTTTGTCTCCCCTGGTTGCTCGACCGCTTGCTGCTGTTCACGCAGGAATTGTTCGCGCAAGCTCCGACGCTGCTGGGCGGCGGGTGAGGCGTCGATGACTGCTTCGCTCTTGTCGCTGGATCCTCGCCTGGTGCTGTTGGTCGCCGCACGCGTCAGCGGCCTGTTGCTGTTGGCGCCGGGGTTAAGCGGCCGATCGATCCCGCTCAAGGCGCGAGTCGCTTTGGCGACGCTGGCGGCCCTGACGATGGTCCCGACGCAAGTCGATGCCTGGGAAGCCAGCGCGTGGCGCGAGAAGGTGGTCGGGCCGAGCGGCCTGCCGCTGTTGCTGGCAGCCCTGTTGCGGGAAGCGCTGGTGGGCGTGGGATTGGGCCTGGCAGCGCGATTGCTCGTCGTGGGACTGCGGAACGTCGGTCAGTTCGCCAGCGACGCGACAGGGTGGGGGATGGCCGAGGGGAGCGAAACGAATGAGGGTGCGTCTCCCTTGGCGCGATTGATGGAACTGATCGGCATCGCCGTCTTTTTTGCGATCGGCGGTCACCGGCAATTGTTCACGGTGCTTTTGGAATCGTACGAATGGCATCCGTGGGGGACGTTTGGACTGCCTGAATCGCTCGCGGGCGGCGTGCTGGGTTTACTGGGGCAAACCGGCGGCTGGGTGTTGCGTCTCTCGGCGCCGTTGATCGTGGCGACGTTGGCGGCGACGCTGGTCGCCGGCTTGCTGCAACGCACGTTGCCGCAGTTGGAAGCAGTCAGCTGGTCGTCGTCCGCCAATTCGATCCTGGTCCTCGCTGTGTTGTCGCTGAGCCTCGGCATGGTCGGCGTGTTGTTTCCTGCAGAATTGGAAGCGGCCTGGGAACGCCTGCGGCCGCTCAAGACGTCGTCGTCGTCCGAGTTCATGCCGTCGCACGGAGAGTTAGACGCTCCTAACGCGGCGCGACAGGACGGTGCACCGCGGCGGTTTATGCCCGCAGGAGACGCGACGCATGGATGATGCGACGGCCGACAAGATGTTTCCCCCGACGCCGCGACGGCGCGAGCAAGCGCGTCGGGAAGGACGCGCACCGCGAAGCGCCTCGTTGGTCGGCGCTGCGGCAGCGCTGGGCCTGTTCGCGGCGCTGCGCTACGGCGGTGCGACGTTCATGCGACAACTCGAAACCACGGGCGCTCGCGCGTGGGAGGGCGGCGCCTGGGTTTCGCTGTCGGAAGCGGACCCGGTAGGCGAACTGCAATTGACGGTGGTGCGCGGGCTGGCCCTCGTCGCGCCGTGGCTGGGGATTCTCATGGCCAGCGCCGCCGCGTTGCATTGGCTGCAGGCGGGGTGGATGCTTCGGCCTGAACGGTTGGTCGAGGGGGCCGCTCGCTTAGGGAGCGGCCTGGGTGACCCGACCGAACAGGGCGGCCGCGCCGCGTGGGGACTTGCGCAGATGATCGCCGTCGTCGCCGTCGCCGTCTGGCGCAGTTCGTCGCGCTTGACCCACTGGACGCGGCTGGCGGGAATGCCGCTGGAATCGGCCATGCGCTCGGCTGCCGCCGAGGTGCTGGACTTGGGGCTGTACGTCGCCGGCGTGCTGGCGGTGCTGGGCATCGTCGACTACGGCTGGCGGTGGTGGCGGCACGAACGGTCGCTGTGGATGACGCTGGAAGAACTGAAGCAAGAAATGAAAGAGGACGCGGGAGGGCGCCGACCCGCGCCGCCTCCGCCGGCCGCGGTTACTCCTCCGACTCCGTAAGCAGCGCTCGCGCGAGCCAGCCGAGCAAGCGGAAATACAAGAAGGCGGCGAGCGTCAGGATGGCGGCCTGCGGCAGCGCCAAATACCAGAGACCGAGCCCGGATCCGATAAGCGTCATCCAAACGATGATGCCAAGCAACGCAGAGGCTTGGTAGAACGTGACGACTTCGGACCGAAAGCTGGTCAGCCCCGCGAAGATGTCGCGCGAGAATACTGCGAACAACGACTGTTCATGCAGCATGGAGATCAGGACGAGCGGCAAGAGAATGACGAGCGAAATGGGGACGGCGAGTCCGACCAAGATGCCGCTCAGGCCCACGCCGGCCAATAGGGAGGCCAGAATGAAGCCGGGCAGGCCCGCGACGAGCAGGGCCAGGCCCAAGTGGATCAGGTCTCCGAGCCATTCGAACGGATTGCCTGAAGGCCAGGCTTCGACCGGCCCGACGCGTGCAGACGTTTCGCGGACCAGGGCCAAGGCGTGGGCCGAGAGGGCGGCGGACCAAGCCAGCAGCAGCGGCGACGCCATCAGGAACCAGATGGCCGCTTTCATCCCCTCGCCGCCTTCCTGCATGGCGGCAGGGACGTTCGCGAGGATCGCAAAGGCCAGCGTGCCGAAGGCGACCAGGACGAGGTAGCGCAGGATGGCGCCGGGTGCAAGCAGGAATTGAAACAGGGACGCCGCCGCCGCGTCGCTGAATTGTCCCTCGTGCTTGTCGCGCCGTTCTTCGGCCAACTGTTTGGCCGCTTGCTCAAGCAGGCGGTCGGCGGAGCTCTTCAGCGCGTCGGGACTGTCCAAGCGTTTGGCGTCGGCGGCCGGCGCTTCCATGTTCAGCCGATCAGGCGCGCCGAATCCGTCGGCGCTCAACGGCCTCCGCTCTTGATTGGCGTTCGGCGTCGGAATGACGAACGTCGTAAAGCAATCGGGGCAAGCAGTCGACGAGCCGATCTGCGAGCTGACAAAGTCCATCCGCGTGCCGCAGAGCGGACAAGAGTGACCGAAGCGGTACTGGTCGGCTTCGGCGGCCAGGGCCAGCGGCTGATCGTCGACTGCGTCGTCCTTCAAGCCGTCATCGCCTAGGTCATCGTCAGCCAAGTCGATTGTCGGGTGCGTCGGGCCGGTCGAGGGGGCGGACTGTGTCGGGGCGGGGGACGCGGGGGCGCCGAACGCAAGCGGCGGCAGAAGCGGAGCGGCCGGCTTGGCCGCGGTCGGCTTGGCGGGCGCTGGCTTAGCTGGGGCCGGCTTGGCGGGGGCCGGTTGGGTTGGGGCCGGCTGGGGAGGGACAGACGTCGCGGCTGGCGGCGCGGGGCTGCGCGGCGGCGGGGGCGGAGGGACGACGGTGGAAGATGGCCGTTTTGGGGGAGGCGGGGCAAATGACGCAGGAGGCGCAGACGAAGGCTTGCTGGGAACGGATGGACCGGGGGAGTCGAACCAGTCTTCCGAATCGGCGGCGGTCGTCGGAGCGCCGCCGGGGCGCGTGGCGCTGGGGGGAGCAGACCCGGGGGCGGGGTGCGGCGCTAGAAACCGAGCTTGGCAGCGCGGACAGGTCTGCGGCGCGCCGGGTTCGGCGTCGATGACCTTCAAGGAAGCTTGGCATTTGGGGCAAGTGATTTTCACGTCGCCATTCTGTCCCGCGCGAGGCGAATTCGCAATGAGCGGCGGCGTGAACGCGGTCCGGGAACCGCTCGACAGAGCAATCGAGGCAAAGCGATCTGGACAGTCTGGGACCCTTTCAGTACCCTCCGCGCCTCATCCCGAACCCGTTCTTTGGCCGCCGTTTCAGGTTGTCGTATGGATCGCCCGCATCGTTGGACCGAGCTGATTTTGCCGCTGGGAGTCATCTCCGCGGTCATGGTCATGCTCGTGCCGCTGCCGGCCGCCGTGATGGACCTGTTGTTATCGGTGAGCTTGGCGTCGTCGGTGATCGTGTTGCTGTCGACGATCTACGTCCGCTCGCCGCTGGAATTGAGCGCCTTCCCGACGATCCTGTTGGCGACGACGGTCGGGCGGCTCGTCCTGAACGTCGCCACCACGCGGCTCATCTTGTCGCATGGGGCGACCGAACGGTTGGATGCGGCGGGGGCGATCGTCCGCGGGTTCAGCGAATTTGTGACGGGGGACCGGCTGGTCGTCGGCATCGTCCTGTTTGCCATCGTGTTCGTGATTCAATTCATGGTGATCACCAAGGGAGCGACGCGGATCAGCGAAGTGGCGGCGCGGTTTGCTTTGGATGGATTGCCGGGACGGCAGCAAGCGATCGACGCCGACCTGAATGCGGGCGCTATTGATCGCGGCGAGGCGCAGCGACGGCGCGCTGAATTGCTTCAACAAGCCGACTTTTACGCCGCGATGGACGGCGCCAGCAAGTTTGTTCGCGGCGATGCGATTGCCGGCGTCGTGATCACGCTGGTCAACGTCGTCGGGGGACTGATCCTGGGACTGACCGAAGGCGGTATGACGCTGCCGGAGGCGGCCGACGTCTTCACGCGACTCACGATCGGCGACGGTCTGGTGAGTCAACTGCCGGCGCTGTTGATCGCCTTGGCGGCCGGCTTGCTGACGACGCGCGGCGGACAGCGCAGCGATTTGCCGCGCGACCTGCTATCGCAGTTGTTCGCCAACCCGCGCGTCTTGGTCGTCTCGGCGGCGTTCTTGGGACTGCTGGTGTTCACCCAACTGCCGAAGACCCCGTTGTTGATCCTGGGCGGCGGCTGCTTGGCGATCGCGGCGGCGGGCCGACGTCGCGCGGCGAAGACGGCCAGCGGCGGGGCGGCGGGGGCGGAAGGAACGACGAACAAAGCGGGCGAACGCACCCCCGAGCGCACGGGCGAGAAACCGAGCGCCGAAGCGGGGCGATCGCGCGAAGACCGCGTGGAAGACTACTTGGCGGTCGATCCTATTGAAGTGGAACTGGGGATGCGTCTGCTGCGGCTGGCCGATCCAGCGCGGGGCGGCGATCTATTGCGACGAGTGACGCTGGTGCGTCAGCGGGTGGCGGCCGAGGTGGGCATCGTGCTGCCGAAGGTGCGCGTCCGCGACAACCTGCGGCTCGACGAACGCGCCTACCGCTTGCGGCTCGCCAACAATCCCGTGGCGCAGGGCATCTTGTATCCCGAGCGGCTGTTGGCGATTGATGCGGGGCGCGCGACCTCGCCGTTGGAAGGGGAAGAGGCGTGGGATCCGATCACGCAGCGGCCCGCCTATTGGATATCTGCGTCGCAGCGCGAACGGGCCGAATCGAACGGATACGAGGTGCAGGATGCGGCGTCGATCATCGCGGGGCATCTGCATGAAGTCGTGCGACGTCACGCCGACGAGTTGCTGACGCGCGACGCCGTGAAGCATTTGATCGAGGAACTGCGCAAGACGTCGCCGGCGGCGGTCGATGAACTCATTCCGAACCAGCTGCGCTTGGCCGATTTGCAGCAAGTCCTGCAGCTTTTGTTGCGCGAGGAAGTGCCGGTTCGCCAATTGGGGTTGATTCTAGAGGCGCTTGGCGACTACGCTCCGCGCACGACCGACCCGCTGGTGCTGGTGGAGCATGTTCGGCAACGCTTGGCGCGAACGCTGTGTGCTCGATACCGAGACGCCGACCAACGCCTGCAAGTCGTGACGCTCGACCCCGTCCTGGAAGATCGGTTGATCGCGGGAGTGGTGGACGAGTCGACTCGCGGCGTGGTGCGTTGGCAGCCGACGTGGATCGAAGCGCTGTGCGACGCGTTGGCGACGGAAGTTCAAAAGTTGGTGCATCAACGGCGATCGCCGGTGGTGTTGGTGAGTCCGACGGTGCGAAGGGCGTTGAAGGATTTGACGGCCGCTCGCTTGCCGCGGTTGGTGGTGTTGAGCTACCACGAGATCACGCGCGACACGCGGATCGAGTCGGTGGGGATGGCGGCTGATCCCGCGATGTTGCTCGCGGACGGCCGAGTCGGAGGACGCGCCTCGGAGGCGCTCCCTCGAAGCTAGGAGAACGGGGCCAGGACGGCCGCGTTGAGTGAGAGACGGACATGGAAGTCAAAACATTTCGCGCAGCCTCGTTGCAGGAAGCTCTGCAGCGCGTGCGCCTCGAACTCGGCCCCGACGCCGCCGTGTTGGAAACTCGCGAGGTTTCCCACGGCGTGTGGAACTGGCTGTCCGGGCGGCGCGAAGTGGAAGTGTTGGCGTCGACCGACGCGCAGGTGGCGTCGCGTTGGGTTGAATCCCCCGTCGACGACGCGACTGACGTCGACGATCAGCAGGCGGTGCAGGACGCGGCGGAAGCGGTGAGCCGCTGGGCGGCTCGACATGGCGGCGCGAGCGACTTTCGAGCCCGCACGCGCGCCATGCTGGCGGAACCCGCGGACGCGGGGCGGTCGCTGGTGGAAGAATTGTGCACGCGACCGACGGCGCCGGGCGCGTTGGACTTGCCCGAGTCGCTATTCCGGCTGCTCGCCGATCTGGTGGACGCGGAGTTATGCGAGACGTTGGCCCGAGAGTTGGTCGAACGGGCGCGTCGTGGATTGAGCAGCGCGGAGCAGGACGACTACGTCTTGTTGAAGGCCCGGATTCTGCGTTGGTTGGAAGAGCAGATTCGCGTGACGGGTCCGATCGTCGCGACCCCCGGACGCCGACGCGTGGTGGCGGTCGTGGGACCCACGGGAGTCGGCAAGACGACGACGATCGCCAAGCTGGCGGCCAATTTTTGTTTGCGAGAGCAGCGTCGAGTGGGGTTGGCGACGGTCGACGCCTATCGCGTGGCGGCCGTCGAGCAGCTGCGGGCGTATGCCGACATTATCGACTTGCCCTTGGAGACCGCGGCGACTCCCGACGAGCTGCGGGGCGCGCTCGAGCGACTGTCGAACCTTGATTTGGTGTTGCTGGATACGGGCGGACGGAGTCCGCGCGATGCAGCGCGGATGCAGGAATTGTCGGCCGTGTTGGCGGCGGCTCAGCCGGATGAAGTGTTGTTGGTGCTCAGCAGCGTCGCGAGCGCGTCGCAACTGAAGCAGGCGGCCGAGCAGTTTGCGCGAGTCGGTGCGACGTCGATCGTCGCCACGAAACTCGACGAAGCCGCGGCGGTCGGCAACTTGTTCATGTTGCTGCGCGACTCGGCGTTGCCGTTGAGCTACGTCACGAATGGACAGAATGTACCCGACGACATGGAAGTCGCGGATCGCAAGAAATTAGCGCGGCGCATCCTGGCGGGCAGCGGCGCGAACGTCGCCTTGAACGTCTAGGATCGGAGCGAGGTAAGGGACATGCCGGATCAGGCTGCCGAACTACGAAAGTTGATGCTGGCCGCGCCGCACGAGTCGCTGGCGGGCGCCGGTTCGCCGCCGCGCCTGGTCGTGCTCAGCGGCGCCGCGAACGGCGTCGGCACGTCGACGTTGGCGGTGAACCTGGCCGTGGCGTTGGCCGACCAAGGCGCGCGAGTCGTGTTGGTGGACGCCGACGCACGCCGCGCCGACATCGCGACATTGTGCGGAATTGCGGAACAACAGAAGTCGGCGGAAGAGCAGGGCGTGCGTCGCGACATTCATGAAGTGCTGATGCGCGGTCCGGCCGGCATTCAAGTCGCGCCGGGAGCCTGGGCGCCGAACGCACGCCCCGGCAGCGCCTGGGGACCAAACGCCGCTCAGGGACTCTCCGAGAAATCGCAATACCGCTTGCTTCGACAACTGAAGTCGCTGGGACGGCACGCCGAGTGGGTGCTGTTGGACGCGGGCTGTGGAGCGCCCGACGTCGTGCGCCGCTTTTGGCAGGCCGCCGACGACGTGCTGATGGTCACGACGCCCGAACCGAATGCCGTCTTGGAGGCGTATGCTGCGTTCAAGACGCTGCTGGTCGACAGTGTGCGGCCGCGTTTGCGGTTGGTGGTCAATCAGGCGGCCGACGGCGCGGCAGCGCAAGACGTGCATCAACGCATCGATCAATCGTGCCGACGGTTCTTGGGACGCGAAGTTCGCTTGGCAGGACACTTGCCGGTCGACGCGCTGGTCGCCGACGCAGCGCGTCGCCAACGACCTGTGCTGATGGCCCATGCGAACAGCAACGCGGCTCAAGCCGTCGTCCAACTGGCCTCGCGACTGCTCGCCGAAAACCCCGACGCCAGCGGTCGCGAAGAGCGGGGCGTAGCCTGACCGGCGCGGTTCGTGCGACAGGAACAATCAATCGTTCGTTTTGTTTTTCAACTTTGAGCTGCAAGGAACCGATACTTGAGAAGCGCTATAAAACCCCCTGGTCTGTCAAACTGGGACGTCTAGCTGGGATCTGCCGACCGAAACAAGAACAGAGAATTTTGCCCAACGAGCGTCGTTCAGGATGAACGGCGCAGTACTCACGGAGGAGCGCATGGCGACCACTCTGGCAGCTGCTGAAGACATTGAGCAAGTATGGCGAGAGTATAAGGCGGATCCCGGCAACCAGGATCTTCGCAATCGACTGGTGGAGAATTACCTGCCGTTGGTGAAGTACAACGGCGAACGCATTTGGGCGCGGCTGCCCGAGGGCGTCGAACTGGATGACCTCGTTTCGGCGGGCGTCTTCGGACTCATGGACGCCATCGATGCGTTCGACATGACGCGCGGCGTCAAGTTCGAGACGTACTGTGTGCCGCGTATCCGCGGCGCCATGCTCGACGAACTGCGGACCATGGACTGGGTGCCCCGCTTGGTGCGGTCGAAGGCCAGCAAGCTGGGCGAGGCCACCAAGACGCTCGAAGCCAAGCTCGGCCGCCATCCGACCGAACCGGAACTCGCCGAACAACTGCAGATTCCGCTCGAAGAACTCGAACGGATGATCCTGGAGGCGAACGCGGTCAACCTGATCAGCCTCAACAAGAAGTGGTACGAGACCGACAGCTACAAGGATGTCCGCGAGATCGACATCCTGGAAGACAAGAAGGGCGAGGACCCGACGCGCCGCGTCCAAAAGTCCGACCTCATGCGGCTCGTCACCAAAGGCCTGAATCGCAACGAGCGACTCATCATCATCCTCTACTACTATGAGGAACTGACGATGAAGGAAATCGGCGCCACGCTGGACCTCAGCGAGAGTCGCGTGAGCCAGATGCATAGCAGCATCGTGCAGCGTCTGCAGTCGCAACTGGGACGTCGCCGTCCCGAATTCGGCACCTGATTCAGGCGGCCGTAGTACCAGCCACACCTCCCGAGGGCCGGAACGATGACAGCATCGTTCCGGCCCTTGTTTTGTTGCGCCGACCGCCAAGATCAGGTTGCAGTTCAGGCAAAATAGGAAGGAGGGGTGCTTTTCCCGTCTCAGGAAACTCGAGCGATTCACTTGGTAAACGGGGAAATTTCGTTGACCAAGGGCGCGGGACCGATACAATCACCGTCGGTTTTTCCCATCTTGAAGACGTATGTTCCTACGCCATTTCGGCTCTCATGTTGCGGTTCGGACGCCTGCCAAGCTGAATCTGTTCCTGGAAGTGCTCGGCAAGCGCGCGGACGGCTACCATGAGCTGGAGACGCTCATGACCACCGTCGGCATCTACGACCGACTGGAGGTCGCTTCGCGCGACGACGGACAGGTTGCGCTTGAGTGCGCCTGGGCGCCGGGAATTGTCGCTTCGTCTCAAGCGCGTACGCGATGCGGCGGCGCGACGGCGTTCGAGCCGTTGCCGACCGGGCCGGACAACTTGGTGGTGCGGACGGCGCAGCGTTTACGAGAACGTGCGGGGGAGTCGCGGGGGGCCGACCTGCGGCTGCGGAAGACGATTCCCGCGGCCGCCGGCCTGGGCGGCGCCTCGGCGGATGCGGCCGCGACGCTAACGGCGCTCAACGCCTTGTGGAATCTGCAGTGGTCGCCGGCTCGGTTGGCCGAAGTGGCCGCCGAAGTGGGCAGCGATGTGCCGTTCTTCCTCGGCGACGAACAGGGACCGGCGGACGCGGCCGTTTGTCGCGGGCGGGGCGAGCGGATCGAACGCACGCGGTGCGCCGCGCCGCTGCACTGCGTCGTCGTGCGACCTCCGGCCGGCCTGTCGACGGCCGCCGTCTTTCGCGCTTGTCGCCCGGCCCAGACGCCGCGCAGCAGCCAGCCGCTGGCGGAAGCGTTGCGCTCCGGCGATCTCCGGCGACTTGGCGCCTCCCTGCACAATCGCCTGCAAGAACCGGCAAGTGAACTCTCCCCCTGGATCGTTCGGCTGCGCGATTGGTTTGGGAAGTATGCGATCGTCGGGCACCAAATGAGCGGCAGCGGGACCAGCTACTTTGGAATTTGCCGCTCGGCGCGAGAAGCAAGTCGCCTCGCGAATTTGGCGCGACTGGCGGGTTGGGACGCGGTCTTCGTCGGCGCCGCGCCCGCCGTGTGAGGAGAACTCGGAGCTGAAATTTGCACCGGAGGAGGATGATTCGCCATGGAAATCACCGAGGTTCGGGTCAAGCTCATGGAGGATTCGGATGACCGCCTGCAAGCATTCTGTTCGATTACCTTCGACAACTCGTTCGTCGTCCGCGATTTGAAGATCATCGATGGCGTGAATGGACCGTTCGTCGCCATGCCCAGCCGGAAACTGACCGCTCACTGTCCGCAGTGCGGCTATAAAAACCATCTTCGCGCGCACTACTGCAATCAGTGCGGCGGTCGATTGCGCGAAGAGCGACCGTTGCGCGACGCCGACGGTCGCGTGAAGCTGTACGCCGACATCGCGCACCCCATCAACGCGCAGTGCCGCGAGCTGATTCAAAAACGCGTGATCGCCGAGTTTCAGGCGGAGTTGGATCGAGCGCGCGAGCCGGGGTACGTGTCGCGGTACGACGACGATTACGGCTGGGAGTACGACGAAGACGCGGTCGAGATCATCGACGACCAGAAGCGTGCCGGGACGACAAGCTCGACGCCCGATCGGCCGTCGGCGCCGGCCGCTGCTGCACCGGCCGCTGCTGCACCGGCGGCCGCGGCGCCGCCGGCCGCGTCCTTGGCGCCGATTGGGTCTCCCGCTCCCGCCGCGACTTCAGCTCCCGCCGCGTCATCGGCGCCCACGGCATCCTCGTCGGCCGCGCCGCGCGAGGCGGCGGGGGCCGAGAAGAAGTCGGAGAAGCGAATCTTGTCGCAGCCAGCGGCGCAAGAACCGCGACCGCCTCACACCGCGCCTGCGCCGCCGAAGTCGTCGTCGGGGCGCACGAAGAATGATCAATTCGGAGCGGGGATTTTTGAGTAGGCGACGACTACTTCACGGGGGAGTAGTCGACCAACGTCATGTAGACCGATTCCACTTTGGCGACGATCTTGCCGTCCTTTTCCGATTCGTCGCGGACCTTGATCCATTCCGGGTCGTTGCGGAAAGCGTCCCACGACTTCTTGGCCGCTTCCGGGCTGTCGTGCGAAACGACGTAGATCAGCGTGTCCTTCGACCGTTCCGGATCGGTCGGCGTCCAGTACATGCCGTTCTTCATGCCGTGCTTTTCGAACAGCTTCGTCGTGTGATTGCGGAAGCGTTGGTGGAGCGCGTCGAGTCGTCCGGGGAGCGTGGTGTAGGTGCGAAGTTCATACAGACGCGTGTTCACGGGGGCTTTCTCCTGGCCGGTGAGATGACCAACTCCAAAGGCGACGATGAGGGCGCCGACGCCGACGATCGCTAGTTGCCACGAGTTGCGTTTCGAGTGCATGGTTGAGGCTCCTGAGGAAATGTTGCGTACGCGACGGCCGCTCGGCGCACCCAGCGCCAAGCCGTTCCGGGGCGATCATTCTAGAGCATTGTGCGATCGTCGTGGATCGCTCCGCGATCCAATGGTGGACCGCGGAGCGATCCACGACAATGACGGTGGACCGCGGAGCGATCCACGACAATAACGCAGGACCGCGGAGCGATCCGCGATTCGAATTGACTTGTTCCTCCACCTGGCGGAGTATCCACCATGACGAGACCCGTTCCGACCTCCGTTCTGGGCGTCGCCCAGGAGTCTTCCTCGCGTCGTTCGTTCTTGCGGGAGGCGGGCCTCGTCGCCGGCGCCGCGTCGCTCGCGACCCCCTGGACGCTCGCGACGCCTCCGGTGCACGCCGCCGACGAAACGAAGCCGTGGACGATCGGCTTCATCGGCTGCGGCGGCATGGGAGGCAACCATCTGCGGATGTTGGCTGGTCGCAAAGACGTGCGGCTCGCGACGCTCTGCGACGTCGACGAGCAGCGGTTGGCGGCGTCGGTGAAGCAGGTGGAAAACGCGGGGCAAGCGCCGCCGCGCGCGGTCAAGGACCTCCGGCAAGTGCTGGCCGATGACTCCATCCAGGCCGTCTTCATCGCGCTGCCCGACCATTGGCATGCGCCCGCCGCCATCCTTGCGGCGCAGGCTGGCAAACACGTATACGTCGAGAAACCTTGCTCGCACAACTTGGTCGAAGGGCGGCTCATGATCGAAGCCGCTCGCCGCCATCAAGTCGTGATGCAAGTCGGCACTCAAAGTCGCAGTACGGCGCACGTGCGTCAGGCGATAGAGCGGCTGGCCAACGGCGCCATCGGGAATGTGTTGGTCGCGAAGGCCTGGAACAGTCAGCGACGCGGGTCGATCGGCAAGGCGCAGCCGTCGACGCCGCCTGCGCACCTCGATTACGACCTGTGGCTGGGGCCGGTCCCCGCCGTGCCTTATCAGTCGAACTTTTTGCATGGCATCTGGCGTTGGTGGTATGCCTTCGGCGAAGGGGACATCGGCAACGACGGCGTGCACGATATCGATCTGGCGCGCTGGGGCCTCGGCGTCGATGCGCATCCGACGCGCATCGCGGCGCTGGGCGGCAAGTATCACTTCGACGACGACCAGCAGTGGCCCGACACGCAGTACGTCGTTTTCGAATACGAGGGGAAGAAGCAGCTGATCTTCGAACAGCGCATTTGGTCCCCCTATGTCCAAGAGGGGTTTGAGAACGGCGACGCGTTCTATGGTACGGAAGGGATGCTGCTGTTAGGCAAGTCGGGCGGATACAAGTTGTTTGGACCGCGCAACAAATTGATCGAGTCGGTCGATACGGGTTCGCCCGATCTGGTCGCGCACCACAACAATTTCTTCTCCGCGATTCGCACGGGCGAGCGGCCGCATGCCGACATCGAAATCAATCATTTGTCGACGTCGCTGTGCCATCTGGCCAACATCTCGACGCGCGCCGGCCGCGTGCTGCAATTCGATCCGCGGACGGAACGAATCGTCGGGGACGAGGAGGCGGCGCGGTGGTTGGGACGCGAATACCGGGCGGGGCACTGGGCCGTTCCCGCTCGGCGGCCCGCCTGACCCGCGCCGCGAGAGCGGGAACGGAGTCGAATCATGGGACGCTTCCCGATCGCCGCGCGCGTCGTCGACGCGTCGGTCGCCTTTCGCGACTGGCCGCTCGCCGCCCCCTTGCTGCTCAGTACGGGGGCGATCACCTCTGCCACGGCGGCGGAAGCGACGGTGGTGGTGAGGGTTGATGGATGCGAGGCTGCGGGGCGCGAGGCTGAGGGGCGGGGCGCGGTGTTCTTGAGCGAGCTGTGGGCTTGGCCCGCTGCGGACCTCCCGCGCGCGTTCCGCGCCGCTCGTTTGCAGCAGCTTGCGCAGCGCACGGCCGAACGGCTCGTCGAGCTGACGGGCGCTGAACCGCAGCATCCGCTCGAGTTGGGATTGAGGCTGCTCGACCAAGCCGCCGCGGGCGCGTGCGACGACGAGGCGCCGCCGGCGCCGCGCTTGGCGCGCCTGCTCGCCGCGAGCCCCTTTGACGCGGCGCTGCACGACGCCGTCGGCAAGGCGTTGGACGTCTCCGCCTATCGGTTGTACGACCCGCCGCAGCCGGTTCCTTCCGCCGATGCTTGGTTTGGCGTGGACGGCGCGGCGGCGGCGGTGGGCGCGATGCTGCGCGTCGAGCCGCAGCGCGTCTTTCCGGCGACGTTCGTCGTCGGACCGGCGGATGGCGGCGAGGCGCTGGCCGAGTTGGTCCGGCGTTGGGCGGTGGAACGTGGATATGGACGAGTGAAGTTGAAGTTGCGGGGCGTCGACCCGATCGAGGATGCGCGGCGTTGCTGCGACGTGACGGCGGCGCTGCGGGCGGCGGGCGTCGCGCAGCCTTGGATCAGCGTCGACATGAACGGCGCGTGCCCCGATATGGCCGCCGTCGCGACGTTTCTCGACGAGCTGGCGCGGGGCGACGCCGACGCCTTTGCGGCCCTGCAGTACCTCGAGCAGCCGACGGCGGCGGGACGCACCGACGTCGATTGGCGCGGTTTGCGCCTCGCGAAGCCTGTGCTGCTCGACGAAGGCCTCGAGGGGCTCGATTCGTTCGTCGAAGCGATGGAGCGGGGGTGGAGCGGCGGGGCGCTGAAGACCTGCAAGGGACTTAGTTTGATGCTGGTCGTCGCCGCGTGGGCCATGCGTCACGGCCGAACGCTCGCGCTGCAGGATTTGACGAACCCCGGGCGAGCGGCCGTGCAAGCGGCGTGGTTCGCGGCGCATCTGCCGACCGTGAACGGACTGGAATTGAACTCGCCGCAGTTCGTGCCGGCCGCGAACGAACCGTGGCGCTCGAGGCGTCCGGAACTGCTTGACGTCCACGACGGCTGCCATCGGTTGACCGGACCTGTTCCGGCGGGGCTGGCGGAGGAATGAACGAAGTTTCTCGGTTTGTTCGCCGCAGAACCGCAATAGAAGACCGGCGGACGCGTTGTAATTGCAGACATGAATGAGGCAACTCCAGATCGGGCCAGCGGCGAGCGGCTGTCGGAATGGGTTCGGCAGCATGGCCGCGCCGTGCGCGGTTACGTCCTGGGGATGGTGCGGAACGAAGATGCCGCGGACGATGTGACGCAAGACGTATTTCGTCGCGCCTGGCAAGCGCGCGACTCATACCGCGACGAGGGGCGTCCCCGCGCCTACTTGCTGAAGATCGCTGATCGGCTGGCGCTCGACTATCTCCGCCGCCTGGGACGCGAGGTGAATTTGGACGAAGAGTCCTGGGGGCAGTGGGAGCCGGCGACGGCCGAGGCTGCGCCCGAGGCGGCGCTCGGACTGGCCGAGAGGGCAGGCGAAGTCCGGCAAGCGCTCGAGCGGCTCAGTCCGTTGCAGAAGCGAGTGTTGCTGCTGCGGTTCTACGGACAGATGGAGTTTGTCGAAATTGCCGCGACGCTGGGGTGCCCGCTCAACACGGCGCTCAGCCACTGCCATCGCGGATTGCTGGCCTTACGAAAGTTCCTTGCCGACTAATTCGGCGGCCACGGGTGCAATAGAAGGCCGGTCTGGTCGTTGTAGAGATAGTTGCGAAGAGGGGATTCCTATGAACGATCAAAACTCAAATGGCCGACGGTCCGGCGAGCCGCGCGACGGCGATGAATTTGAGCGGCTGTCGCCGGCCGAGTTTGCTCGGTGGCGTGCGGCGCTGGAGCGGGCGACTTGCGGGGAACTCCCGGAATTGGGCGTCGACGTCGACTCGTCGGCGGAGGGGCCTCCCGAGGCCGAATGGCGCGAGGGGTGGAGCGTGCTGAGTCGCGCGTTGGCCGAGCAGGATGCGAGAGGGGATCGCGGGCCGTGGGCAATTGGGGAATGGGCGGCGGCGGTGGATCGCGAAGAGCGAGCGGCGCGGCGGCGGGTTGCGTGGTCGCTTGCTCTATCGCTGTCGCTGGTCGCGCTGTTCGTCGGCGCCTTCCAATGGCTTGACCAACGCTCGCAGGTCGCCATCGACCGGATGGCGCGCGACGGCGAATCGCGTCGAGCAGCGGAGGTCGCCGACGCGGGCGGGACGCCGGAGAACTCGGTGGATTCGTCGTTCGAGTGGGACGACGAGTTGGATGAACGATTGGAAGAAGCGCAGGAGTCGCTGGTGGTCCTGCGAGCGCAGTGGCGCGGCGGCGACGGCAGCGGCGAGTGGCTTTCGGAACGCATGGAATCGTTGCGGAGCGAGTGGGAAGCGGAGTCGTTGTAGGCGGGTTGAGTTCGAGAAAGGGAGAAACGGAAATGACGAAGCGATTGGTGTGGCGGTGGTTGAGCGGCGTGGCCGCGTTGGGGGCGGCTTGGCCGGTGGCCTGGGCTCTGGCACAAGATCCGGCCCCGAAACCCGAACCTCCTCCTCCTCCTCCGGCAGCACCGCAGAAGCCGGACGCGCCGCGGTTTGACGATGAGGGACCGCGGCCCGGGTTTGCGCCGGGACGTCGCAATGAATCGGGGCGAGGCGATTTCGGCGGTCGCGGCGAAGGGCGGCGCCCCGACGCCAACTCGGGCGGCCCCATGGGGCCCGATAGTCCTGGGGGGCCCGGCGGTCCTGGCGGTCCTGGCGGACGCCCGCCGTTCGGCCAACCCGGCGGCCCTGGGGGACCCGGCGGCCCAGGCGGACGCCCGCCTTTCGGCCCCGACGGACAGGGAGGACCGGGCGGACCGGGGATGCCGGGGATGACGCCGGGAATGCATGGACCGGGCGGGCCGCGCATGGGGAATCACTGGCAAGAACTGAAACGCAACGATCCCGAGATGTACGAACTGGAGATGCAGGACGTCGACCTCGAACGCCAGACGTTTGATCTGGCGTCGAAGTTCCGCACGGCGCCGAAAGATCAGCGCGAGGAACTGAAGAAGCAAGTGCAGGAGGTCGTGACCAAGCATTTCGAAGTACGGCAGAAGAAACGGCAGTTGCAGCTCACGCGGATGGAAACTGAATTGCAGCGGATGCGCGACGAGATCAAGCGGCGCGGCGACGCGCAGGCGGAGATCGTCAAGCGACGTCTGGGCGAGTTGTTGGGCGAGCGCGATCCGCTCGACTTCTAGTCGGACATGGCGCCGACGTAGTGGACCGATAACGAGGTGCAGTGGTTTTTTTCATGGAGAGGCAGGACATGAAAGTGCGTATGCAAGGCCCGTGGATGCGGTGGGCCAAAACGATGGTCGCGGCGTGCGTCGCCGCTTGGGGAATCGATGGCGCCATGGCGAACGCCCAAGAGCGTACGCCGGCCGATTACGCGGACCGTCCCACCGCGGATTCGTCGTGGGATGATCCGCAGCCGGCGGGGGACGAGCATTTCGTCGACTGGCAGCGGCCGCGCGGTCCTGAGCACCGCGGTCCTGAGCATCGCGGCCCGCAACACCACGGCCCGCAACACCACGGTCCGCAGTATCGCGGTCCACAGCATGGCGGCCCACAGCATGGCGGCCCGCAATTCGGCGGCCCGCAGCATGACGGCCCACGCTATCGCGCCCCGCAGCACGGCGGCCCGCCGCACCGTGGTCCGTATCACTCGGGTCCACGCGACGCAGGACCGGGACGACAACCGCCGCACCGATACGCTGAGCAAGGCGGTGGTCGTCCTCAAGGCCGGCCTGGCTCAGGGCCGTCGCACGGCGATGCAGCGCGCCGCATCGCGGACTTAGAGCGACGGCTGCAAGAGATCGTGCGCGAGTTGCACGACTTGCATTCGCAGTTGGGTCAGACAGGACATGGTCCGCAGGGCGGCCCCGACCGTCGCGGTCCTCAGGGCGGTCCCGAACATCGCGGTCCACAGGGCGGACCACAGGGCGGACCTGGCCCCGGTCCGCAGCCGCCGGGCGGCGAGGGACACCGGACCTAGAGTCGGCTGACTTAATGGATAGTCAAGAGCAACCGGTAGGGTGGGCCAAGCGAGGCTTTGCGAGCGCGGGCCCACCGCCAAACGGCAGTGTTGCGTTGCGTGGCGTGGCCGGGGGGTGGGCTTTTTTGCTTCTTTGCTTTTTGTTGTTGTGGTGGTGGTGGTAACAGGCTGGAAGCCTGTTCTACGGGGCGGCATCTTTCAGGACGTCGTCGTCTTTGTCTTCGAAGACGGGGGCGACGGGGTCGACCACTTGCGGGATCTTGGCTTGAGCTTCCTCCAGCCATGCTTTGCCTTTGGTGCGCATGTCGTCGGTCGCCGATTTGTGCGCGAGCACATAGCAGCTCTTGATGAAGAGGCTGGTGGGGTCTTTCTGGTCCAGCCATAAATCGGCGATTGCAACCGCGAGTCCAATCGGCAGGCCGTCGAACGTGTACGTGCGGTTGTTCCCCGCCACTCGCAGAATAATCCGGTCTTCGTTCGGGAACGTTTCGACCACCGCGACGACCGTCGACTTCACCGTGATCGGCTGACCGCCCTTGAGCCCCTTCACGGCTTCCCGCAAGGCCCGACGGAATTCCTGGGCGTAGTGATTCAGCCGCTTCAGTCGTTCCACCCGCTCCTGATGCGCGGGCGTCTTGGCAGCCTTCTCCGCCTTGGCGAGTTCCTCGGTCGCGACGTCGTATTGCTGTTCGCTAATCGCCGTCCTCGCCGAAGTCAGATGCTTCGCCAACGCCGCCGCTTCGGCCTTCGTGGGGCGGACCATCGGTTCCGGCTTGGGCTCCGGTTTGGGCTCGGGTTTCGGTTCCGGTTTCGGTTCCGGCTTGGGATCGGGTTTGGGTTCGGGCTTGGGATCCGGTTTGGGTTCGGGGACGGGCTTCGGCGTCGCCGTCGGCTTTTCCTCGGGCTTCATCGGCGGCTTCATCTCGGGCGCGGGATCGCCATCTGTGGGCTTGTCGTCCGCGTCGCCGTCTTTCGACATGCCGACCGCGTCGTCGTCACGTTCGATGGCGACCGTCGTCTTCCGCGGTTTGACGCTGCTCTTGGGGCCGGCAGACTTTTCCTTCTTCTTCACTGGCGGACCAGACGAGTGGGGGTGGTTCGCGGGCCGTGCGTTTGCGGCCGGGGACTGCTGGGCGACCAGCGCGCCGCCCGCGTCGTCGTCGACGTCCGAATTCATCGCCACGACAAGCCCGACCAACAGGACGGTGACCGCGACGGCGCCGACGACCAATAACACCGGCGCCTGCGACCGCGGCGGCGACGACGTCTGGAAGTTTGGCCGAGTGGAAACGGCGGGCGCCCTGTCGCGCGGCGGTTCAGGCAAGTCGGCGGGGCGATCGGGCGCCAGCAGCGGTCCCGCCGCCGACGACGGCGGAACCGGCATGGGGCTCGGCGGCAACGCCGGCTGCGGAATGGAAATCGGCAACGCCATGGGGGCCGCTAGCGGTGCGGGCGGCAGCGGCGCAGCCAGATGCGGGGCAGCAGCCTGCGGCGTGTAAGGCGCTGCGATCGGTCCGGCGAACGACGCGGGGGGATAGGCATAGCCGGTCGGCGACGGCGGCATGCCGGGCAACCCGTAACCCGGCGGCGGCGCGGCACTCGGCGTGGTCGGCCAAACCGGGGCGGGGGGAGCGGCCGACGGCGCGGACGCTTGCGGCGTCACCGGGGCCATCGGATCGACGGGAGCGTTCGAGGCGCCCCAAGCAGCCCCCCAGGCGGCCGTCGGTCCCGCAGGCAGGGGGCCCATCGCCAGAGGCAAGGGGCCCATCGGCGGCGAACTGGCCGTCAATGGGCCAGCTGGCATCGGACTGGCTGGCATTGGACTGGCTGGCGTCAGACCGGGCGTCATCGACCACGGGGCGGGCGCAGCCCAGGGAGAGCTCGCGGGCGGCAGCGGGGCGCCTCCCGACGGCGTTTGTTCCGGCGCAGATCCTCGCGGCGGGTCGCTGGCGACGGGCGGCGCCGTTGGCGGCACGCCCGGCGGCGCCGCCGCGGGTTGGTTCGGCGATCCCATCGTTTCCAACACGCTTGGCGCTTCCGCTCGATTCGCATCGCGTCGAGTTCGGCGGTAGGCGGCGCGTTGATCGGGGTCGGAGAGGCAGCGTTTGGCGGCGGAAAGTTCGTCTAGCAGCGCGGCCCATGCGGCGGCATGCGAGCCGGGGATGAAACTGCGGACGCGCGACAAGGCTCGATCGGCGGCCGCCGTAATCGCCTCTGGCCGGTCTTCTGATTCGTCCAGTCCCAGTAGCTGGAAGTAGTTGGGATTCAACAGGTTCTGTTCGATTCCCAGCCACTCGTGGTACGCATTGAACGCGGCGGTCACAGGACGCTCCGATCGCAAACGAGCGGTCGGCGGCAGCTTCCGCGCGACCTAGTACGCCTCTAAACCGCTTCAATCATAGGTCTTGCTGGAAGCCTAGACAAGCGAAACGGCGATCCGGCCGGCGCGATTGATTCGACTCGTTGCGCTCGGCTAGTTGCGTTCGTCGAGCACCGGGACTTCGGGGGGGGCCAACGGCTGCCCGGTCACTCGCTCCATGATCCAGAAATTGAGATCTTGCAACATCTTCGTGGTGAGCTCGTCGCCGCACGGGTACTGCCGCACGGTCACGCCCAGCCCCGCCGCGTGGAAGAGCCGCAGATCTTCGCACAGGCGTTCCACCGGATACAGATCTGAATCTCGGCCGTGCGCAATAAACAGCGGCAGACGCCGTAGTTGCGGGAGGCTCGACAACAGCATGCGACCGGACGGGAAAGCGCCGCCCAAAGAAATCACGCCGGCGAACCGTTCGGGATGTCGCAAACCGACCTGAAACGCCATCGTCCCGCCGCAGTCGTAGCCGGCCAGAAACACTCGATCGGGATTGACGTTGAAGCGGCTGCGGGCGATGTCGAGGCAGTCCAGCACCGAACGCTCGGCGGCCGCAACGGAGGCGGCCTGTTGCGCCCAGTAAAAGCCGGGCGTTTGGTCGGCGTAGGCGGTGGTGGCGCGCGGTCCGATGGCCGCGTAATTCCGCAAGCTCAACAGCGGCATGATTCGCCGCAATTGATGCTCGTTGTCCTGCGGGCCGTGCAGCCAAATCACGAGCGGATACGCGTAATTCGGCTCGTAGTGCAGCGGCGCGAAAAGCGAATACCGCGGCAGGATCTCCGAATGTCCCGGGAGATGAGCGGCGAAGGTTCCCAGATGACCTGGGTCGTGACGCGAGGACTCATTCCCGGCGGAGATCGGTAGGCGGTTCATACGGGGCCTGGGGGTGAGAGAACCGAATCCACAGCAAGCCGGGCGGTTTGTAGAAAAGCTCCGCCCGGGTGTCAACGTCAGTTCGGCTTCGCCATGAGCTCGCCCATGGTCTTCACCAGTCCCTTGACGGAATCAACGCTCTTCTGGAAATCGGCGCGTTCCGACTCGGTTAAATCCAGTTCGATGATCCGTTCGACGCCGCCCGCACCGAGGACGACGGGAACGCCGACGTAGTAGCCGCCGACGCCGTATTCCTTGTCGCAGTACGCGGCGACCGGGATCACGCGTTTCTTGTCCTTCACGATCGCTTCGACCATTTGCGCGGTCGCGGCGGCCGGGGCGTAATAGGCGCTGCCCGTCTTCAGCAGGCCGACGATCTCGGCGCCGCCGTCGCGCGTCCGCTGGACGATTTCAGCCAAGCGGGCGGGCGCAATCAGCTTCGTGATGGGAATTCCGCCGACCGACGTGTAGCTCGGCAGGGGGACCATCGTGTCGCCGTGGCCGCCCATAAGCAGTGCTGAGACGTCCTCCACGCTGACTCCCAGTTCCATCGCCAGGAACGTGCGATAGCGCGCCGTATCGAGCACGCCGGCTTGGCCGATCACGCGTTGCGATGGGAAGCCGGTGACTTGGAAGGCGCGTTGGACCATGGCGTCGAGCGGATTGCTGACGACGATCACGACTGCTTCGGGGCTGGTTTTCTTCACTTCTTCTGCGACTGCCGAGACGATGCGGGCGTTCGTCGCCAAAAGGTCGTCGCGGCTCATCCCCGGCTTGCGCGGGATGCCGGCCGTGATGACGACCACCTGACTGCCGGCCGTCGCTTCGTAGCTGGTCGTGCCGGTGATGGTGGAGTCGAAGCCCATGATGGGGCTGCTTTGCATGAGGTCGAGCGCTTTGCCCTTGGGCATGTTTTCGGTCGCTGGGATGTCGACCAGCACGATGTCGCCCAGTTCGGCCGCCGCGCACCAGTGCGCCGTCGTCGCGCCTACATTGCCCGCTCCCACGATCGTGATCTTCGCTCGACCCATGATGTTCCTTCCTTCCGATGATTGATGACAAGCTGAAAATATCCCCCCTGCGGCCGCGACCCGTCAAGGTGGCTGCTGGAACGGCGCGAGGTCGAGGCGATACATCAGTTGGTTGTATTCATAGCGCGGCGTCGGCTTCTCGGCGCCCGAAAACATCTGCGTATACGTCGCCTCGAAGTAAATCCGTCGTCCGTTTTCCTCGTCCAGGAAGACGTGATGATTGGGGTTGTAGAAACTGTATTTATCGTGCGTGACGATCTTCGTCGCACGCGTCCAGGGGCCTTCCAGCGCCGGGGCTTCGGCGAACCAAACTTCGCCGAGCATCGACGACTGGCCGCCTAACTGCACGAAGATGGCGATCCAGCGCCCGAGGTACACATTCCAATTCACGGTGCCGCGATGCGGCGTGATCGGCTTACCGGAGTTTGGGTCGATCAACTGGAGGCGCCGTTCGTCGTCGCGCAGCTGGCCGGCGTTCGCCAGCTTCTGCTCCAGCTCCCAGGACCACGGCGCCGCTCCCCGACGCCACGCAAACACAAGTCGTCCCTGGGCGTCTCGCTCCAGCTGCTCCGCGCCGGCCGCGTCCAAGCCGCGGACCGCGGTAAAGCCTTCGTATTGCGATAGGTCAAGATACGCCGCGCGAGTCGCTTTGGTTCGCGTCCAAGGAAAGGGATCGCCGAAGTACACGTATTCGGCGTCGCCCGCCGTCCCCCGCAGCGGATGGCCGAAGGGACGCAGCGGCGCGTCGACCGGCAGGGTTGCGACCGCAACAAACTCTTGCCGTTCCTCATCAAACTGCGCGATGCCGCGCGCGTAAACGTCCAGCGGCGGCCGAATCTTCTCGTAGGTGCACAGCAGCGTCGCACGCCCCGCGTCGTCCGGCACGCTGGCGACGCCGTTGATCCAGGTCGGACCGGTTCCCGGCATCTTCGCCGTTTCCTTGGCGCGACCTTGTCCGTCCACGAAATACGACAACGGCACGCCCCGCTCGGGCGACCAGCGCTGGCGGGCGTCGTCGACGTGCGGCAGCGGCGAGACGGCGCCGGGCACGTTGAAGATTCCCAGCGGATAGTCGGGACGATTCGTGTCGCCCCAAAACCAGTGGATGCGTTCGCGGTGGACGGCGCACACGACGCTGTCCGAGCCCATGACGTGCGCGTTGAGCGGCGGGGACGCGTCGGGCGGTGCGACGCCCAACAGTTGACTGTCGGCGTAGATTCCCGCGCCGGTGATCCGATATAGCCGTTCGGCCGCCAATCGTCGTTTGATGGGCCAGACGGCGATCCGACCCGGCGTGGTCGTCAGTTTCCGGCCGCGAAACCCCAGCCCGTCTTGGGGCGTCTCGTAGCCATGACTGTGCAAGTGGAAATACACCTCGCGATCCATCAAGCCGAGTTCGCGAAAGGCGACGTAGCCGGCCGAGTCGGTGACGAAACGCAGTTCGTTCGTGGTCCGCAGTTCAACCAACGGCACGCCGCGCCCCGTCGACTCATCCACGACTCGTATGGCGAAGTAATCGCGCGCGGACTCCGGCAACTGCCCCGCGCGCACGCGTTCCTCCGCCGTCTCGTCGCTGTGCGCCTTCGTCGGCCGCAGCCCCAAACACGCCACGGCGATCAACAACAAGAGTCGTGCCAACATCAGCTCGGTGCTTTTCAAGAAGAGGAGGGAGGCGAACCGGCGAACTTAGGGCGTCTCGTCGCGCGGCGGCGTCAAGTCCAAGGCGGTCGGCGGACGACGGAGCCGTTCGCGGGCCGAGACGTCGCCGCGTTGGTGACGCCAGACCAACAGACCGACGACGGCGATGGCGCCGAGCAGCACCCAGGTGACGACGGCGCCGAGGCCGTAGTCGGATTTCTCCACCGGCGGCGCGAAGGCGGCCGTCTTAGCCAGGAACAGCGGGCTAGGCTGGCGACGTTTCCCCTTGGGCGTTTCCTCTTCGTCGGTCGGCGGCGCACGGCCTTCGGCCAGCGCCTTGGCGATCGCCTCGGCTTTTTGTTCGCGATCGAACTTGTCGAGGAACTGCGACTGGTAGCTCCACAACCGCAGGTGAAACGCGTCGAGCACCATGTCTTCGTTCAGGTCCTCGCGGTCGGTCACATTTCGCAGTCGTTCGGGCAATTCCAACACGCAGCAGACGACCGGAAACGTGGAGTCGATCAGCGGGCCGGAAGGGTCTTGTTTATCGCGTGCGATGCGGACGGCGCGATCGCCCAGGGGAACCATGACGTCGATCTGATAGTAGTGGTCGATGCCGAAACGATCCTTCAGTTCCGGTTCGTTCAGCACCACTTTCGTCACGCGGCGCGCTCGCCCCATCAGGTGGTACAGCTGTCCATGGTGGTCGGCTGGCTTCTGCAGGACGGGGGCCAAGTCGAACGGGACGGCGCGCGCTTTCAGCTCCGCCGGGTCGCAACGGTCGACGGCGGCGAGCATCTGAAAGAAGCATTCGGTGTCGAGCGACGTGAGGGGGAGCGTATCGAGTTTGGCGATGTCCCGGAGGCGATCGACGTCGAATCCGTGCTTGGCGAGCAGCACATGGTCGGCGGTCACTTGCAGGTCGGGGTGCGGCTGGTCGGGATGCCAGTCGAGCCGGTTGGCGGCGAAGACCAACGGCGCCTCCGCGTCGCTCGCCGCGCCGCTCGTCTTCAAGAACACGGCGCGGCAGCTGACGGGTTCGTCGAGCGGGTCGAGTTGCACAAAGGGAGCGGGGACGTTGCGCGTGCAGACGAGGACGGGTTGAGGAACGCCCTCGCAGCGGATCGTCGCGCGGAAGTAGTGATCGAACTCGAGCCTCCGAGCGACCTCGGGAAGGACCTCGATGCGCTCCACTTTTTGGATGCGACCGGCGAAGTTCACGCCGAGGCCGCGCTGGTCGGCGGGGGCGTCCATGAGCCAGCGCGCGTCGCCGAGCGGTTGGGAGAGACGTTGCCAGTCGTAGCCGGAGACGCCCGGCAGGCGATAGAGGAGCCGGTAGAGCGTTTCGTCCTCGTTGACCGATAGGGGCTGGCCGTCAAGAAACGAATTCCAGTGGCTGGGCTCAATGTGGACGAGCAATTCTCGGAGCGATGCGGCCCGTTTGACGCTTAATTGCCCCGGATTCTTGGTCCAGGGGAGCTCCGTGGGTTGAGCCGCCGCGAGGCTCGGGACGCACGCCAGCAGACACCACAGGAAGGACTTCATAGGACGACTCTCCGAGGTACGTGAACGGGGCGTCGATCAAGCGGACGTCTCACGCGTCGGGGCTGGGGCGGCTGCGTTCGCCGGCCGCCAGGCGGTTCCGAGACGAAGGTTCGGTCAATTCAAAGGGCGTGTCGGTGCGCGGCGCCGAGCGGCGCGACGCGGGCAGCATGCGCAAGGCGATGACGATGATGCCGACTCCCAGCACGGCGGCGGTCGCCACGACGGCCGCAATTAGGCTCCAGGTCGGGCCGTCGGCGGCGGCGGGCGGCGGCGGCGTCCAGCCCGGCACGCGGGCCAGGACGAGCGGGGCGACCAAGATGTCTTCCGCCGCTTGATAGGCCCAACGCTTGAAGTAATAGCCCGTGAACTCCATTTCTTCGTGCAGTTCCGTCACGCCGCCATCGGCCAGTTTGTCCTTGAGCTGCGGGAAGCCGGGCGGCGTTTCGAGGCAGTAAATGACGATGGGCGAGTTAGGACCGCCGGCGGGGCGGAGCCAGAAGACGTAAAAATACTGAATGCCCGGCAGATTCTTGGGCGCCGGCACTCGGTAAGCCTGATGCACCGTGCCGCGCACCGTGACCACTTTTCCGCGGTAATCGGCCGACTGCTTGAACAACGACAGGTAGCCGGTGGGGCCGACCGACGCCGCACGCAGTTGCTCCGGGTCGGCGTCGCGCAGTTTTTCCAGCCAGTGAAACCAGACTCCCTTTTCGGCGATGCGCGACATGGTGTTGTCGCGAATGGCGGCGACGGCCACATGGTCGAGGTGCGTTTCGAGTCGCTCCAAGAGGACCGGATCGAGGTCGGCGGGGGCCGGCTCAGCGCCGACCCATTGTTCGAGCAGCGGTTGCCAGTATTCGGGCCAGCGGCGCGCCAGTTCGGACAACTTCGCTCTCCAGGCCGTTTGCTCGTCTTCGGGGAGACTTCCCAGCGAGTCGACGGCGCGAACGGCATAAGCGCGCCAAGCGGTTCCCAATTGGGCGACGACCTCTTGCCACTCCGCGTGATGTTCTGGTTCCAACCGTTCGCGGACGCGCAGGCGGGCGAGGGCGTGGAAGAACAGCAATTGTTGGTCGCCGGTGAGTTCCCCGAGGCAAGAGTGCCAAGCGTCGCGCGAGGCGGCGACGAGTTCCGCCGGGCTGGCGCTCATCGCCGCCCCCCAACGTTCCGGCGGCTCGGTCGCGTCGACGGGCGGCGGCGCCGCGAAGGCGGCGGCGCGCGGGCGGGCGTCGATGACGCCCAATTGAGTCGGGTCGGTGGGATCGGAGGAGGACGGCGGAAGATGTGTATCGACGTCGCTGACGGCGATTTCCGAGTCGGTCAGGGGCGGACCGCCGGCAATGGGGCGGTCTTCGAAGCCGAGCAGCCTCCAGACGGCCGGATCGCGGGCCCGATCGGCGATCATGACGACCAGGACAATCGATGCGACCAACATGAACAGTCGCAGTTTGACCGTGCGCGACGAATAGTCGGGCGGACGTCGAGGCGGGGCGTCGCCGCCGAGCTGGGTTTTGGAAAATGGATTCGTCATCGGCAGATTCCGGATGCAGAGACGGGACTGGCGATTAGTATAGCAGCAGTCGTCGCCGCGGACGTTTGCCCGCTGGGCGAGTTGAACGGGCGGTCAGGGGCTCTATAATCCCACTAGTTGTCAATCTCGCCTCTTGCGTCGGTAAGGACCCCCTCGATGATCGCAACGCTGACTCGTCGTGCCCTGTCGTTTCCTGGGTGGGCTGCGCTGCTGGCCGCTTTCGTCGCGTCTTTGGCCGCGGCGTTCTTGGCAGGCGGGCGTCTCCAGGCGGCGGAGCCGGCGCAGGAGTTTCTGACTCGCTTGCGCGACGAGGGCTACTACGACACGGCCATCGATTACCTCGACCAAATCGCGAACAGTCCGCTGGTTTCGGACAGCTTTAAGCAGTCGATCGCCTACGAGCGAGGCGTGACGCTCATGGAAGGGGCGCGTCACCAAAAGGACTTTTCTCTCCGCGAAAAGCAGCTCGACGCCGCTCAAGTCGCCTTCGACCAGTTCGTCAAGGCGCAGCCGGCGCACCCGATGTTCTTCAGCGCCAAGAGCGAGTTGGGGAACCTGATGGTGGAGCGGGCCAACCTGAAGCTGGAGCGAATCAAGCGTCCGTCGGAAGCGCAGAAGGACAAATTGCGGACCGAGGCGCGCGATCTCTACGTCCAAGCGCAGAAGCTGTTCGACGGGCTGGGGGATGAACTGCGGGCGAAGCTGAAAGAGTTCCCGGCGCAGATCGACGAAAAGAAGGAGGCCAAGCGGTTCGAACAGCGAGCCCAGTTGCGTTCCGACTTTTTGCAGGCGGAACTGTTGTCGGCCGGAGTGCTCGAAAAGACGGCCGACACGATGCAGAAGGGGTCGAAGGAGTACAACGACACGCTGACGAAGGCGGCGACGGCCTATGGCGAAATCTACAAGAACTACCGCCAAAAACTGGCCGGTTTGTATGCCCGCATGTATCAGGGCCGCTGCTATCAATCGATGGACAACTTCAAGGAGGCGTTGAGCTACTACGACGAGTTGCTGGCGAATCCCGATGAGCCGCGGGATTTCCACGAATTGCGGACGAAGGTGCTGTTGCAGGCGGTCGACTGCTGGATGCACGATTCGCAGAAGAAGTACGGCGAAGTGATCAGCAAGGCCGGCGCCTGGGTGGAACGGGCTTATCCGGCCGAGATTCGGTCGGTGGAGATGCAGGGGTTGCGGTTGGCGACGGCGCGGGCCAGCAAGCTGTTGAGCGATCAAGTCAAGGCGCAGAAGCCGAAGGATCCGCAGGTCAATCAACTGCTGACTGACGCCCGCAAGTTGGTGCAGTACGTCGCCAAGTTCCCGGGACCGCTTCAGAAAGACGCTCAGAAGATGCTGGTCGATCTGGGCGTCGCCAGCGGTGCGACGGAAGGCGAGAAGCCGGATCCGAAGACGTTCGCCGAAGCGCGCCAGGCCGGTAAAGAGGCGCTCGACGCGGTCAACATCGCCAAAGTGAACCTGGAAAGTCTTCCGGGGCGGATCAAGGAAGAGAAGGACGAGGCGGTCAAGAAGGAACTGGAAGAGCAGCTGAAGCAGGCTCAGGAGACCGAGAAGTCGGGATTCGGCGAAGCGCATCGCATGTTCAAACTGGCATTGCGGCTGGTCAATAGCGAAACGACCGACGACGAAGTGAACGCGGTCCGCTATTACTTGACGTTCTTGGATTATTCGATGGGTTCGTATGCGGACGCCGCCGTGCTCGGCGAGTTTGTTTCGCGACGGTTCCCCGAAAGCGCCGCCGCTCGATCGGCCGGCGAACTCGCGATGGCCTCCTACATCAAAATGTATGGGGACGCGAAGGCCGAGTCGAAACCGAACATCGACAAGCTGCTGGGGGACTTCGACAAGAACAAAGACGGTCGATTGTCGCAAGACGAACTGAATGCGATGCCGGACGAGTCCAAGACGCCGCTGGCGAAGGCGGACGTGGACGGCAACGGCAAGATCGAGTTGGCGGAGTTGGTGCGGCTGCAGACTCGGTTCGAGAGCGAACGCGTGATCGATATCTGCAATTACATCACGGGACGGTGGCCCGATCAGCCGGAAGGGCAGAAGGCCCTGACGACGTTGATCGACTTCATGATCTCGGAGAATCAGCTGGACAAAGCCATTGAGCTGCTGAAGAAGATCCCCGAGGACACGGCGTTTCGCGGAGCGGCCGAATTGAAGCTGGGGCAAGCCCTGTGGGGCGCCTACCTGCGCGGCATGCAAGCGACTCATGACCAAGAGGCGGCCGCCTCGCAGGCCGGACCGGTCGATGCGGCGCTGAAAACGCAGCTCGACGCACGCCGCGACGAGCTGAAGGCGTACAAGACGCAGGCGGAGAAAATTCTGACCGACGGCGTGGAGCGGATGGAGAAAGCGGGCAAAATCGACGCCGTGTTCGCGTCGGCCGTGTTGTCTTTGGCGCAGATTTACGTCGACACCGAGCAAGCGGCGAAAGCCATTCCGCTGCTCGAAAAACCCAACGTCGGCACGTTGTGGTTGGTTCAACAGAAGAATGCTGCGGCGAGCAAACCGGCGACGATCGAAGAGACGTTTAAGACGTCGTTGCGAGCCTACATTTCGGCGCTGGCGGCCGCGAAGGGAGATGCGTCGGCCGAACTGATCAAGAAGGCCGAAGGCGTCATGGCGTCGCTGAACGAGTCGGTCGCGGGTCAGCCGGACGGCGCGAAGAATCTGTTCCGCATTTACTTTACGCTGGCGCGAGATTTAGAACGGCAGATGCAGTTGGCCGAGCCGGAGACGAAGAAGAATCTGGCGAAGGGATTTGAGACCTTCTTGAATCAGGTGCGTGCGACCGGCAGCGAACTGAACGTGTTGTACTGGGTGGCGACGACGTTTCATTCGATGGGAGAGAATTCGCCGACCGCTGCGGGCGGGGCGGCAAGCGAAGATGCGAAGCGGTATTTCGGCGAAGCCGTGAAGACGTACGACGACATTTTGGCGCGCGGCAAGGCGGGGACGATCCAGATGGACGACCAGCTGCGCGGCCAGATCATGATGCAGCTGGCGACCTCCAAACGCGCGATGGGCGATTACGAGGGGGCGATCAAGCTGTTCATGGAAGTCTTGGCGAAGAACAACACGCTGCTGAGCGTGCAGTCGGAAGCGTGCAAGACGTACGAGGAGTGGGCGGAGAAGGGGGGGAACGCGAAGTACTATTTGCATGCCATGCAGGGAAGCCTCGACAAACGGCCCAAGGGGACGATTTGGGGTTGGATGCAGATTTCGACGATCACCGCGGGCAAGCCCGCGTTCCGAGATGCGTTTTACGAGGCGCGGTATCACATCGCCTTGGCGCAGTACAAGTACGCGCTGGCCCCGGCCAACGCGTCGTCCAAAGCGAAGCACTTGGCGGCGGCCGAGCAGTCGTTGTCGAAGACCGTGGCGCTGTACCCGAATTTGGCCGGCGACCCGGCGCAAAAACATAAGTCGTTCGTGCAGCAGTACGACGGCTTAGCCAAACTGCTGCAACAGGCGCAAAATAAGCCGGTGAAGGGCTTGGCGGCGTACGAACAGCCGCCCGCGGGCGCCGCCCCGACGGGTGCAGCGCCTGCCGGAGCCGTGCCTCCGGGGGCCGTGCCTGCGGCGGCGGGCGCGAAGAAGTAGCGCCGTCGGCGGCGGGAAGAAGCAAGTGGTACACAGCGAGTATCTGGTGAAGTTCGAGATTTGGAAGGGAAACAGCCCATGAGTGGATGGCGTCCGGTAGCAGCTTTGACGTTGACGTTGGTCGCCTGTTCGGCGACTCCCGCCTTCGCCCAGCTCGATAAGATCTTCGGTGCGAAAGGGGTGCCGACGTCAGGCACGATCACGACGGTCGCGCCGGACAAAGTGACGATCGACATCGGTGGATCGACGCGCGAAGTCGCGGTGAACGAGATCACTCGGCTGGTGTACGGCGACGAGCCGCCCGAGTTGACTCGAGCACGCGATTCGGTGATTCAGGGCCAAGTCGAATCGGCGCTGAACGATCTGAAGCCGCTGAAGGTCGAGGAGATCGCCCGCGACTTCGTGAAGGCGGATGTGGAGTATTACCGGGCGTATTGCATGGCGAAGATTGCGCTCTCCGGCGGCGGCAATCCGCAAGCAGCCGACGACGCCCTGTTTGCGTTCGTACGGACGAACCGCACCAGCTACCACGTGTTCGACGCGACCGAATTGTTGGGAAATCTGGCGCTTTCTCAAGGAAAGTATGAGGACGCGGCGAAGCGCTTCGCGTTCTTAGGAAAGGCGCCGTGGCCCGACTACCGGCTGCGCGGCAACGTCAATGAAGCTCGCGCGCTTACCCAACAGCAAAAGTTTCCCGAAGCGTTGCAGAAGTACGAGGCGATCATTGCGTCGCCGGAGAACACGCCGGAAGTCGCGCGACAGAAGTCGTTCGCTCAGGTCGGCAAGGCGATTTGCTTGTCGGAAACGGGGAAACAGGACGAGGCGATGGCCATTTTGGACGGGATCATTAAGGACGGCGATCCGAAGGACGCCGCCTTGTTTGCGCGCGTCTACAACGCCGTCGGCTCATGCCAGTTGAAAGCCGACAAGCCGAAAGACGCGCTCCTTGCCTACCTCCATGTGGACCTCTTGTTCGCCGCGGACGGCGAGGCGCATGCCGAAGCGCTGTACAATTTGTCGAAGCTGTGGCAGGCGGTGAACAAAGCCGATCGCGCCGTCGCCGCTCGAAATCTGCTCCGCGAACGCTACAGCGGCAGCACTTGGGCTCAGAAAAAGTAGGTTCTTTCCGTTCGGCAATTGCGTAATTACAATCGAGCGTTCCTCGCACCAATCGAGATCCGTTTGCCCCTTGGGAGTGACTTGTTATGCCGCGGTCGCGTGTTCCAGTGCTGAGTTTGCTGATGTTCTGCGGCATGTTGGCCGCTTGGTTCCTGTCGGTCGGTGCGAATGACTGGACGGCAGGCCAGGCCGTCGCGCAAGAAGAACCGGCCGCAGCGCCGGCGCCTGCCGCTCCCGCGGCGCCGGCTGCTCCGGCCGACGCCGCCGCCCCGGCCGCGAAGCCCAAGAGCTATCTGCGTTGGACCTACGACGCGCTGGGCTGGCGCTACACGCTGGCGTTTCTCATCTTGTCGTTCGCGTTCTTCACGCTCTTGATCATGAACATCCTGCAGGTCCGCCGCGTAAACGTGTGCCCGCAGCAGTTGGTGGAGACGTTCGAGGCGCAGGTCAACGAGAAGCAGGCTCAGGCCGCCTACGAATTGGCGAAGAACGACCCGTCGGTGCTCGGCAAGTGCCTCGCGGCGGGCGTCGAGAACATTCAAGGCGGTTTTGACGCCGCGATGAAGGCCATGTCGGAAGTGGGTGAAGACGAGAACATGCGGATGGAGCATCGTTTGGGCTACATGGCCCTCATCGGCACCATCGCCCCGATGGTCGGTCTGCTTGGGACGGTCGACGGAATGGTCGCGTCCTTCAGCGTCATCGCCTCGAGCCCGACGACGCCGAAGCCGTCGGAGTTGGCCACCGGTATTTCGATGGCCCTCGTGACGACCTTGGCCGGACTCATCATCGCGATTCCGGCGCTGATGGTGTTCAACATTCAGAAGAACTACGCCGCACGTCTCATGTTCGAAACGGGGCTCTTTGGCGAAAACCTGATGAACCAGTTCGCCAAGTTGGTTCCTGGCAAGAAGCCGTAGTCGATCGCGAACGGACGCTTCTCGAACTGTGAGGCAGAATTCCCATGAAGCTGTGCAAGAAGGCTTCGTCCGACATCCAAGAAGGCGACTTCACGTCGATGATCGACATGGTGTTCCAGTTGATCGCCTTCTTTATGGTGTTGATCAACTTCAACGAAGCCGACCAGAACGAGAAGATCAAGTTGCCGACCAGCGACTTGGTGCGACCGCCGGACGGCCCTTTGAAGTTCCCGATCACGCTCCATGTGACGCGTGATGGGACCGTGATCATCGGCGGCGAGGAGATCCAGGTCGCGGGGCTGAAACCGTATTTGCTCCGCGAAAAGGACTTCCTAACGCTGCAGAATCGCCGCCTCGAAGACGCCACGATCATCATCCGCGGCGATGCGGATGCACGGACGGGGAAGGTGCAGGAAGTGATTCAGGAATGCCAGAAGAATCAGTTTGAGACGTTTGTGTTGCGCGCGAAAGAAGAAGTGCATCACTAGTCGTCAAAGCGGCGCTGATCGACTCGCGTCGTTTGCAGTATGCGTCTGTGGTATGCCGCCGGGAATGGGATGTAGGTTGCCATGAAGATTAAGAGCCGTAGTTCGACGAAGTTCGAACTGATGATGACGCCGATGATCGACATCGTCTTTCAGCTGCTCATCTTCTTCATCATGTCGTTCAAGATCGCCGCCAACGAAGGCGATTTTAATATCAAGATGCCGCTCGCGGCCGCTTCAGGTAGTCCGACTGAACCGACCGACGTCGTCCCGATGAAACTGCGGTTGACCGCGGGGCCGGGCGGACAATTGACCGGCATCACGCTCGGCGATCTCCGATTTGACAGCTTCGCCAAACTCCATCAGTACATCATTTCGCAGTACGGCAACGATCAAGGCGCCGGCAGTCGCGAATCGGCCGAGATCGAGCTCGATTGCGACTACAACCTGCGCTATGAAGAGGTGGTGAGCGCCGTGACGGCCGTATCCGGGTACACCACCGGCAATGGCGAAATCGTGAAGCTGATCGAGAAGCTCAAGTTCGCCCCCATCCGCCGCGAAGGCTAACAGCGCTCCCCTTCATGCAATCTTCAACGCGTTCGCCTAGAATGGTGACGAGCGCTGCGGGGGATATTTTTTAGAACGCGAGGCTGCGGCTTCGCACCGCCGCGCCAGCTGAAGGACGCAGGGCATCATGGCGCGCGATCGCAATCATTGGGTCGGGTTCGATCTGGGCGGTACCAAAATGTGCGCGGTCGTGTTCAACGACCGCTTCGAGCCGCTGGGGCGCGAAAAGAAGAAGACCAAAGGGCATGAAGGCGCCCGAGTCGGCATGGATCGCGTCATCGGCGTGATCCGCTCGGCGCTGGAACAGGCCAAGGTAGCGCCTGATCAACTGGCGGGAATCGGCATCGGCTGTCCCGGCGCCGTCGACTTGGATCGAGGCGTGATCGAAGACTTCGCCAACTTGGCTTGGAAAGACGTCCGCGTTCGTGAGAAGCTGAATGCGGAATTCGGCTGCCCGGTCGTCGTGCTCAACGACGTCGATGCCGGCGTCTACGGCGAGTTTCGCTTCGGCGCGGCGCGAGATGCACGCTGTGCGTTGGGGGTGTTTCCCGGTACGGGCATCGGCGGCGGCTGCGTGTACGAAGGACGGCTCATTCGCGGCAAAAAGTACTCCGCCATGGAAATCGGGCACGTGCAAGTGCGTCCCCACGGCGGGCGACTATGCGGCTGCGGTCGGTACGGCTGTCTGGAGACGGAGGCCAGCCGCCTGGCGATCGCCAGTGAAGCGGCTCAAGCCGCCTTTCGCGGCGACGCGCCGCATCTGTTGGCGCTCGCCGGTACAGACATCTCGAGCATCCGCAGCGGGGCGATCGCCGAGTCGATCAAGCAGGGCGATAGCGCGGTGGAACTGATTGTGCGACGAGCCGCGTCGTTGATCGGCGTCGCCGTCGGCAGCGCTTGTAATTTTCTGGCGCCGGACGTCGTCGTGATGGGCGGCGGCTTGGTGGAGGCGCTGCCGAAGTGGTTCATCGATATTATCGATGCTACGGCTCGCGAGCATGCCTTGCCGATGTTTACTAAGGGGCTTAAGGTCGTCGCAGCTCGACTGGGCGACGACGCCAACGTGCTGGGGGCGGCGGCCTGGGCCGAGGCGCTGATTGCGACGCAGTCGGTCGAAGCGTCGACTCACGGCAAGTAGAGCAACTTCGGGAAAGCGACGACGCATGTCCAGTGGATCGAGACTCGCGGATCGCGACGCGAACCGCGCCCCGCAGCCCGTGGCGGTGATCGACATCGGCACCACGTCGATTCGCATGGCGGTGGCGGAAATCCGCGCCGACGGCGGCGTCCGCACGCTGGAGAAACTGTCCCAGGCTGTGCCGCTGGGGAAGGACACGTTCACGCACGGAGCGTTGTCGAAAGGGACGATCGAGGAGTGCGTGCGAGTGCTGAAAAGCTACCGCACGGTGCTCGACGAGTTCCGCATCACGCGCGCCGATCAGATTCGCGTGGTGGCGACCAGCGCCGTGCGCGAAGCGATCAACCGGTTGGCGTTCATCGACCGCATCTACATCGCCACCGGCATGCAGGTGGAACCGCTGGACGAGGCCGAAGTGAATCGGCTGACGTACCTCGGCATCCTGCCGCTGCTGCAATCCGAACCGCAGTTGGCAGGGGCGAAGGCGGTGGTGGCCGAAGTGGGCGGCGGCAGCACGGAACTGCTCGTGCTGCGTCAAAACAACGTGATTTTCTCGCACGCGTATCGCCTGGGGAGTTTGCGGCTCCGCGAAATGCTGACCGCCTACCAGACGCCGACCGTCAAACAGCGACAAATCATGGAGTCGCAGATACAGAAGACGGTCGAGCAGATTCATGAGCATGTCGTGGCGGATGGACCGGTGGAACTGGTCGCTCTCGGCGGCGACGTGCGGTTCGCGGCGGGACAATTGTTGCGCGACTGGAACCCCGATTCGCTGGCGCGGCTGCCGCTCGCACTGCTGGAGAAATTCACCGACAAGATTCTCGAATCCAGCGACGACAAGTTGATCGGGCGTTATCACTTGAGCGGTCCGGATGCGGAGACGCTGGGTCCGGCCCTCTTGGCCTATGTGCTCATGGCTCGCGCGTTTCAACTGGATTCGATCGTCGTCACGCCGACGACCTTGCGCGACGGACTCGTCAAAGAAATGGTCTTGCAGGACGAGTGGACCGAAGAGTTCAGCGCGCAGATCGTGCGGTCGGCCGTCGACTTGGGAAGACGCTTCGCGTTCGATGAAGCGCATGCTCGGCATGTGGCCGAGTTGAGTCGTCGGCTGTTCGACCAATTGCGCGACGAGCATCGACTGGAGCCGCGGCATCGGACGATTCTGTACTTGGCGGCGCTGTTGCACGAAATCGGGCTCTATGTGAGCCACCGCAGTTCGCATAAGCACTCGATGTATCTGATCCAACACAGCGAATTGTTCGGCGTCAGTCGCCGCGATCAGCTGTTGGTCGCGCTCGTCGCACGGTATCACCGGCGGGCGCTGCCGAAGCCCGAACACGAGGGCTACGCAACGCTTGATCGCGACAGTCGAGTCGCCGTGTCGAAGCTGGCGGCTCTGTTGCGCGTGGCGCTGGCGCTGGACGATTCCCGCAGCCAGCGCGTGCATGACATTCGCTGTTTCCGCGACGCCGGCCGCATGATCATCGCGGTGCGCGACGTCGAAGACCTGTCCCTCGAACAACTCGCGCTTCGTCAGAACGGACTCTTATTCGAAGAGACGTTCGGACTGCCCGTCTTGCTACGCCGAGAACGCTCCCGATGAACAAAGCACCGAGCAAGTTTCTCAACCGCGAATTGAGCTGGCTGGAATTCAATCAGCGCGTCCTCGAAGAGGCGCTCGATATGGGGCTCCCGTTGCTCGAACGGCTGAAGTTCCTCGCCATCACCGCCTCGAATCTCGACGAGTTCTTCATGGTGCGCGTCGGCGGGCTGCAATTGCTGGTCGAGAGCGGCAAGTCGACGGTGGATCCGGCCGGCATGACGGCGGCCGAGCAATTGGAGGCGGTCAGCGAACGGGCTCAGCGGATGGTGGAGCTGCAGTATGCGTGTTTCTCCGAGCAGTTGGCGCCGGCGCTTGCGGAGGCGGGGATTCGCCAGTGGAAGCCGTCCGAATTGAACGAACGGCAGCGTAGTTCGCTGGAACAGACGTTTGAGAGCGAAATCTACCCAGTGCTTACGCCGCAGGCCGTGACGATGGACGAGTTCCCGTTGCTGGTGGGCGGTACGCTGCACGTCTGCGTGCGGTTGGAAGGGGAGTCGGCGTCGCGCTTCGCCGTCATTCCGTTCGGTCGTTCCGTGCCGCGCTTCTTGACGCTCCACGCCGACCGCGGATACGCCTTCGTCCTCTTGGAGGATGCGGTGCGGATCTTCGCGGAGCGGTTCTTTCCGGGAGTGAAGGTGCTGGAGTGCGTGCCCTTTCGGATCGCCCGCAACGCCGACATCGGCGTCCGCGACGACATGGCCGCCGATCTACTCGCCGGAATGCAAGAAGTGTTGACGGCGCGCAAGCACGGCGACTGCGTACGTCTGGAAATCTCAGCCGATGCCAGTGAAGAGACGTTGGCGTTCTTGCAGGGGGCGCTGGGAGTCGACCGGCGCGACGTGTATGCCGTGGCGGGGCCGATCGACCTTTCCGCCTTCATGCCGCTGTCGGACCTCAAGGGATTCGACTCGCTGCGATACGAACCGTGGCCGCCGCAAGCGTCGCCCGCCGTCGACTCGAAGGCCAGCATGTTTGAGATCATCGGCCGACAGGATTTGCTCCTATGTCATCCCTATGAGAGCTTTGAACCGGTCGTGCGGTTGATCGAAGAAGCCGCGGAAGACCCCGATGTGCTGGCGATCAAGCAGATCTTGTACCGGACCAGTCGCAATAGTCCGATTGTGAGCGCCTTGGCGAAAGCCGCGCGCCGCGGCAAGCAAGTCACCGTCATCGTGGAACTCAAGGCGCGCTTCGACGAGGCGCGGAACATCGAGTGGGCGAAGAATCTTGAGCAGAACGACGTGCAAGTGATTTACGGCGTGCGCGGGCTGAAGACGCACGCCAAGTTGTGCATCATCGTGCGTCGCGAGCCGCAGGGGATTCAGCGCTACGTGCATTTCGGCACGGGCAACTACAACGAGATCACCGCTCGGATCTACGGCGACGTCAGTTTGCTGACGTGCAACGAGGAACTGGGCGCGGACGCATCGAGTTTCTTCAACGCGATCACCGGTTATTCACAACTGCATACGTTCCGCAAGATCGCGGCGGCGCCGCTGGGGCTGCGCGACCGACTGCTCGAACTGATCCATGCGGAAACGGAGCGTCGGCAGCAAGGACAGAAAGCGCAGATCGTCGCGAAGCTCAATTCGCTCGTCGATCCAGAAATCATTCAGGCGCTTTACACGGCGTCGCAAGCCGGCGTCAAAGTGCGGCTCAACATTCGCGGCATCTGCTGCCTGCGACCGGGCGTCCCTGGGTTGAGCGAGAATATCACGGTGGTGAGCATCGTCGACCGATTTCTCGAGCACGCTCGGATCCTGTACTTCAATCATGGCGGCGACGAACGTGTGTTCATCTCGAGCGCCGATTGGATGCCGCGCAATTTGGATCGTCGAGTCGAGTTGCTCGCGCCCGTGGAAAACTCGACGGCCAAAAAGCGACTCATCGAGATCTTGGATTCCTATTTTCTCGACACGACGAAGGCTCGACAACTGCAGTCCTCCGGCGAGTATGTACGGATCAAGGCGACCGGCAAACGTCGCGGCTTTCGCGCACAAGAACAACTATATCGAGCCGCCGTGCAGGCGGTGACGCAAGCCGAACAATCGCGGCGCACGGTATTCGAGCCGCACCGAGCGCCCAGCGCCGAGGACGGTTGAAGCCAGTTGCGGTTCGGCTAGAAAGGTCCGTTTCGTCATGAAGACGCTCATCCTGATGCGGCACGCCAAGTCGGACCATGCCGACGCTACGCTGACCGACCACCAGCGGCCCCTTAATGCTCGCGGCGTCCTCTCCGCGCCGAAAATGGCGCGGCGGATCAGAGACTGCCGCCTCGCGCCAGATGCGATCGTCTCGTCTACGGCCGTGCGCGCACGCGACACGGCGCGGCTGGTCGCCGAGGCGCTGGAGTACACGGCGGCGATCGACGAGCGGCGTGCACTGTACCTTACGTCGCCGCATGCCTACGTCTCGGAAATCCGCTCGCTTCCCGACTCGTGGCAATGCGTTCTCGTGGTGGGGCACAATCCGACGCTGGAGTCGCTGGTGAATCTGTGGAGCGACGAGGAGTGTGATTTTCCGACGGCGGCGACGGCCGTGTTTGAGTGGCACGTGGCGAGCTGGGGGCGCGTCAGCCTCGACGCGCGTCCCAAGTTGCTCGAGTTGTGGCGGCCTCGCGACGACGGCTGACGACGACTGACGGCGACCGCTTATGGATCCTGCATCACTTGTTGCAGCCGCAGCCGCAGCGCCGTGTAGCGTGTTTGCTGGTCGCGGCGTTCGATGGCGAAGGAGAGAGCCTTCCGCGTGCCGACGATGACCACGAGTCGTCGGCCGCGCGTCACGGCCGTGTAGAGCAAGTTGCGTTGCAGCATCACGAAGTGTTGCGTGTGCAGCGGAATGACGACGAACGGATACTCCGAGCCTTGGCTCTTGTGAATCGAGAGAGCGTACGCCAGCTGTAATTCGTCGAGGTCGCCGAAGTCGTAGACGACGTCGCGCCCTTCGAAAGAAACCGTCAATTCCTGCTCGACGCGATTGATGCTTTTCACTACCCCCAAGTCGCCGTTGAAGACGTCGCGGTTGTAGCTGTTTTCAGTTTGCAGGACGCGATCGCCTTGGCGAAAGACGGTCCCGTATCGTTCCACTTCGGGGGTCTCGCCGGTCGGATTCAAGGCTTGCTGCAGCGATTCATTGAGCGTTTGCGTGCCCAGGGCGCCGCGATGCATGGGGGCGAGCACTTGGATGTCGGTGCGCGGATTGGCGTTGAAACGCGACGGAATGCGGTCGCAGACCAGCCGCAAGACCATCTCGCGAATCGACTCGGGATCGTCGATCTCGACGACGTAGAAGTCGGACAACTTGTCGCTCGCCGGCGTCGACTCGGGCATCTGTCCCGAGTTGATGGCGTGAGCGGCGGTGATGATGCGGCTTTCGCGGGCTTGGCGGAAGATTTCGGTGAGGCGCACGACCGGGACGACTTGGGAAGCGATCAAATCGCCGAGCACGCTGCCGGGGCCGACGGACGGAAGTTGATCGACGTCGCCGACGAAGATGACGGCCGCCGTATCGGGGATGGCGCGCAGCGTTTGATGGGCGAGCGCCACGTCGATCATCGACGACTCGTCGAGGATCACCAGATCGGCATGCAGCGGCCGGTCTTGGTTGCGCGTGAATTCGCCGGTGATGGGATCGAATTCCAGCAAGCGGTGGATCGTTTTGGCGGGCCGACCCGTGGATTCGGCCATCCGTTTCGCCGCGCGGCCGGTCGGCGCAGCGAGCAGGCAGCGCAGGCCTTTGGCGAGAAAAATCTCCAGGATGCTGCGGACGAGCGTCGTCTTGCCGACGCCGGGGCCGCCCGTGATGACCAACACCTTTTCGACGCACGCGCGCCGCACCGCCTCGCGCTGCCGTTCGGCGAGCGGCAAGTGCAGTTTTTGCTCGACCCAATCCAGCGCCTTGTCGACCTCGATGGCGGGCAGGGGATGCGCGGGGCCTCGCAGCAGCCGGCGTATCGAGCGGGCGATGCCCGTTTCCGCTCGGTGCAGGGCGACGAGGTAGATCCACGGCTCTCCGTCAATCACGTCGCGGACGACTCGCTGTTCCGTGCGTTCAAATTCGAGCGCGTCGCGGACCAGTTGCGAGTCGACCTCGAGCAGCTGGGCCGTTTTCTCGATGAGCGGCTCTTCGGGAAAGGCGACGTGTCCTTCGCTTGTGAGTTCCGAGAGGGCGTAGCGAACGCCGGCGCGGAGGCGCTGCGGCGCGGCCGGTTCAATGCCCAGTTTGCGGGCCAGCGCATCGGCCGTCTTGAAGCCGATGCCGCGGATGTCGTCGGCCAATTGGTAGGGATTCGCCTTGATGATGCGGATGGCGTCGTGGCCGTACTGGCGATAGATGCGGATCGCCCGATTGCCTCCCCCTAGTCCGCACTCCTGCAAGAAGAGCATGATCCGACGCACCTCGCGCTGCTCTTCCCAACTGGTGCGAATCCGCTCGTATCGCTTGGGGCCGATGCCGCGAATGTGCAGCAGCATGTCGGGATATTTGTCGAGGATCTCGAGCGTGCGATCGCCGTAGATCTCGACGATTTTCTCCGCCAGCTGCGGACCCACGCTGCGGATGGCGCCCGAACCGAGGTAGCGGCGAATTCCATCGAGCGACGAGGGGTGGGAGGTGCGAATGGAGGCGGCTTTGAATTGCCGCCCGTGGGCTTTGTCGACGACCCATTCGCCCTGCGCCTCGACGTACTCGCCGGCGTTGGGGCTGCTAAGATATCCCACCACCGTCGCCGGTTCGCCTTTGGCCTGCACGCGTACGCGCAGGACGGAGAAGCCGTTGTCGGCGTTGTGATAGGTGACACGTTCGATAGGACCGGTCAAGGTTTCGGGCATGCCGGATCGTCGCGCCAAATGGCTTGCAGCGGTGCTGTGGTTTGAGTGCGGTATTCTACTCTCCGCGCTCATCGCGGTGGTGCTGCCGCACGCCTGGATGGATCTGATCCACGGCCAAATGGGCCTGGGCGAACTGCCGCGCGGAGCGATCGTGGAGTATCTGACTCGGTCGTTGTCGCTGGTCTATGCGTCGATGGGGCCGCTCTGCGGTTTCTTGGCGCGCGACGTAGTGCGATACCGCGAGGTGATCGGCTTTCAAGCGTTGGTCAAAATCGCCTTCGGCCTGGGGCTCTTCGCACTCGACTTATCGCTCGGCATGCCACTCTTTTGGACCGTCTGCGAAGGACCGCTCATCGTCTTACTCTCGCTCCTCGTCCAGCGCCTCGCGCGCCCGTAGCCGCAGAACTGTAGAGTGGGCCAAGCGAGGCAGTAGGGTGGGCCAAGCGAGGCTTTGCGAGCGCGGGCCCACCTCCTCCGTTCTACTTGCGCTGCGCAAGATTCGCTTCGTACTGGGCGATGTACGTCTTGAGCTTGGTCCGTTTGAATGCTTTGCCGATAACGGCCAGGGGGATGTCTGCCAGCTTCTTAAAGCGTAGACACGACTTGCCCATGTCGAGCTTCCGGCCGGCCTTGGTGAATTCCTCGCGCAGCCACTCGGCGTCGTCCGGATTCATGTAGGCGCACATCATGTAGATCGAAATGTAGTTCTTTTGCGACGCGAGCGCCGCGAAATTGAGCGGCTCGCGGGGATCGCAGTGATAGCCGGCCGGGTACAGCGAATGCGGCACATAGTACCCGATCATGCCGTATTGCATCCCCTCTTCGATCCCCCGGGGAAGGTTCTTCAGAATGACCGCGCGAACCGCCTGCAGCGCCTCGCGGCGTTCCGCAGGCAAACTCTCCAGATACTCGGCGACCGTCTTCGCAGAACTTTTCATGGCGTGTGCATTTCTTCGGAAGTAGAAGGATGGGCCAAGCGAGCAGTAGGGTGGGCCAAGCGAGGCTTTGCGAGCGCGGGCCCACCATCTCCGCGGCCTCACTCGTCGCGAGGCCAGCGCCGCTGGGTCCACCCTACAATGCCGCGGCGCGGGTCGCTACGATGCCGGGAACTATTGGAGGAGAACGAGCATGTTTTCAGTTCGCGTTGGAGTGTGCGCAGCGTGCATTTGGGCGGCGGCTTTTGCGCCGGCGCAAGAGGCGCCGGCGCCGAGAACCGCTCGGAAGCTGCCCGGCCTGCAGGTCGGCGGCCAGACGTTATTGCCCAACCAATGGTCGCTCAAGCCGGCGGGCAAGCATTTGGCGCTGGGCGACTTTCCCGTGACGATCGCCTTGCATCCCGCGGAACCGATTGCGGCCGTGTTGCACGCGGGATACGGCGAACATGAAGTCGTCACGGTCGATTTGGAAAAATGGCTGATCATTGGTCGAGTCGCGATCAGCGAGACGTTCGTCGGAGTGACGTTCTCGCCGGATGGGAAGACGTTGTACGCGAGCGGCGCGGGGCAGGAGATCATTCATGCCTTCGACTATGCCGCGGGCTACTTGTCGAATCGACGCGAAATTCGCATCGCGAAACCGCAAGAAAAGTACGTCCCCGCGGGGCTCGCGACGAGCGCCGACGGGCGGCAGCTGTACGCGGCTTGCCCCTGGGGAAATACGGTCGAGATCATTTCGCTCGCCGAACCGGCTCAGCGTCAACGCATCGCCTTGGAGGCGGACGACTATCCGTACTTGCCGCAGCCGTCGCGCGATGGAAAGCGGCTGTTCGTGAGTTTGTGGGGGCAAGCGGCGGTGGCGGTGATCGACCTGGCGTCGAACGCCGTGGTCGCTCGCTGGAAAGTCGCCTCGCATCCGACGGAGTTGGCGCAATCGCCCGACGGCGAATTGCTGTACGTCGCCTGCGCCGACTCCACGTCGGTCCACGTCATCGAGCTCGCCTCCGGGAAGACGCTTGAAGTGATCCATGCGGCTCTCTACGCCCAGGCGGATAATGGCAACACGCCGAACAGCATCGCTTTGTCGCCCGATGGAAAAGTGTTGCTGGTCGCCAACGCGGACAACAACAACGTCGCGATGCTGGACGTTTCGGAGCGCGGGCGCAGTCGTGCGCTGGGGTTCATTCCGGTCGGCTGGTATCCCACGTCGGTGCGGTTTAGTGCGCAGGGGGACAAGATCTATGTGGCGAGCGGCAAGGGGCTGGCGTCGAAAGCGAATCGCCAAGGGCCGAATCCTGAAAACGAGCCGCCGAAGACGGTGGTGGAATACATTGCGGGACTGTATCGCGGGACGTTGAGCGTGATCGACAATCCGTCGCCCCCGGTGATGGCGGCATACACGCGTACGGCCTTTGAGTGCAGTCCGTTGAGGGCCGACAAGCGGCCGGTCGTGAAGTCGCGCGAAGCGGACAATCCGGTTCCGGCGGAAGTGGGCCAGCCGAGCCCGATCAAATACTGCATCTACATTGTGAAGGAGAACCGCACCTACGATCAGGTGTTGGGGGACTTGCCGCAAGGCAACGGCGATCCCGACTTGTGTCTCTTTCCGGAAAAGGTGACGCCGAATCATCATGCATTGGCGCGCGAATTCGTCTTGCTGGACAACTTTTATGTGGAGAGCGAAGTCAGCGCCGACGGGCATGAATGGAGCATGGCGGCGTATGCGACCGACTTCGTCGAGAAGAGTTGGCCCCTGTTGTACCGCGGCAGCCGCGAAGGAAAGTTGAAGTATCCGTCGGAGGGCGCGTTTCCGATCGCTCGGCCCTCGAGCGGCTATATCTGGGATCGCTGTCAAGAAGCGGGCGTGACGTACCGCAGCTATGGCGAATTTGTGAGCGAACCAGGGAAAGCAGGCGAACCGCGAAAAGCGAAGGTCCCGGCGCTCGAAGGTCATTTCGATCCTGAGTTCCATGGATACGATCTCGACTACCCGGACGTGAAGCGAGCGGCTCGATTCATCAACCAAGTCCAGGCCTTCGATCGCGTCGGCGATATGCCGCGGTTGCAGATCGTCCGCCTGCCGAACGACCACACCTATGGCACGCGGGCCGGCAAACCGACTCCCACGGCGATGGTGGCGGACAACGACTTGGCGCTGGGGCAAATCGTGGAAGCGGTGAGCCAAAGTCGATTCTGGAAGCAGACGGCGATCTTCGTCATTGAAGACGACGCTCAAAATGGCTCCGACCATGTCGATGCCCACCGCACGATCGCTTATGTAATCAGTCCCTACGCGCGGCGCGGCGCCGTGGATTCCAGCATGTATTCGACCGCCAGCATGCTCCGCACGATGGAGTTGATTCTGGGACTGAAGCCGATGACGCAGTTCGACGCCGCGGCGTTGCCCATGTATGCGTCGTTCCAATCCAAACTGGACGACAAACCCTATCAATCTCGACCTGCGCAAGTCGATCTGCACGCGACGAACTTGCCGACCGCGTGGGGCGCCGAGCTATCGGCGCAATTCGACCTCTCGCGCGAAGACGCAGCCGACGATCTGCTGCTGAACGAAGTCATCTGGCGCAGCGTGCGCGGTCCGGCCTCCGCGATGCCCGCTCCCGTCCGCGCCTCCTTCGTCTTCTCGACCCCCTTAGAAGACGAAGACGAGGACGAAGACGACGAGTAGCGCGGCCCCACCGCAAGCCAGCACCATGTAGGGTGGGCCAAGCGAGGCTTTGCGAACGCGGGCCCACCGCAAGCCAGCACCATGTAGGGTGGGCCAAGCGAGGCTTTGCGAGCGCGGGCCCACCGCAAGACAGTACGACGTAACCAAACTCCCCTTACCGCGTCCACATGTCGCAGCTGAGTCCGCCCGCGGCGGGGACGTAGCAGTTGCGCGTGTAGTCGGCGACCATGCGGTGAGCGCTGAAGCGCCAAGCCAGCGTGCTGATGGAGTTCATCATCATCTGAATCCAGCGCCGCGGGAGACCGTCGACGTCCCGTTCGTAGAACGTCGGGATCACCTGCGTCTCGAGCACCTGGTACAACGACTCGGCGTCGCGCCGATCGGTGACTTCATCCGACACGTGGCTGGTGCCGTGACCGATCGCGAAGCCGTTGCTGCCGTCGTAGGCTTCGGCCCACCAACCGTCGAGGATCGACAGGTTGAGCGCGCCGTTGAGAACCGCTTTCTGGCCGCTCGTGCCGGAGGCTTCCAACGGTTGACGCGGGTTGTTCAACCACACGTCGACGCCTTGGATCATGTGTCGGCAGACGTTGATGTCGTAGTCTTCGATGAAGACCACTCGACTGCGGAACCGCGGATCGTGTCGCAGATTGGCGACTCGCTGAATCAGTTGCTTGCCGGGTTCGTCGCGAGGGTGCGCTTTTCCGGCGAAGATCAGCTGCAGAGGGCGCGCCGGATCGTTGAGCAGACGCGTGATGCGGTCCAGGTCGGTGAACAGCAAACCGGCTCGCTTGTACGTGGCGAAGCGGCGACCGAAGCCGATCGTGAGGATGTTGGGGTCGAGCACATTGCGAGCGGCTTCGATGACGTCGTCGGCTTCGCCGCGTCGGCGTGCTTGGCGACTGACTCGTCGCCGTACGAACGCGAGCAGTTGGTTTTTGAGCGCGTTGTGCGTCTCCCACAGTTCGCCCGGGTCGACTCGCAGCAGGTGCTGCCAAGTTTCGGCTTCGCCCATTCGCGACAGCCAATTCACGGGGAAGTTGCGGTCGTACAGATGCCACATTTGCTGCGCGAGCCAACTCGGGATATGCACGCCGTTGGTAATGTGACCGACGGGAATTTCTTCCTCGACGCGGCCCGGCCAGAGGCAGGCCCACATGCGGCGCGAGACGTGCCCATGCAGCGAACTGACGGCGTTTGCGCGACGCGACAGCTTCATGCCGACCACCGTCATGCAGAACGGCTCGTGTTCGTTCTGTGGTTCAACGCGCCCTAGGCCTTGCAGTTGTTCGTACGAGATGCCCAATTCGTCGCGCAAAGGTCCCAGATGCTCTTCGACGAGCGCCGCGTGGAAGCGGTCGTGGCCTGCAGGGACGGGCGTATGCGTGGTGAATACGGTGCGCTGAGCGACCTCGCGCATGGCGTCTTGATAGGTCAATCCGTCGTTCGCCATACGTTCGCGAATCACTTCCAACGGGGCGAAGGCGCTGTGACCTTCGTTGAGATGGTACACGCCCGGGTAGATGCCGAGCGCGGCGAGGGCTCGCACGCCGCCGACGCCGAGCACCAATTCCTGGCGAATGCGGGTTCGTTCGTCGCCGCCGTAGAGGCGACTGGTGAGCTCCCGGTCTTGCGGGCTGTTGCCCTCGACGTCGCAGTCCAGCAAATACAACTTCACTCGGCCGACGTGGGCCAGCCATACTTTGGCGAACAGGCGGCCGGAGCGCGTGTCAATCTGGACGGTGATCGGAACGCCGCTGGGAGCGAGCGCCGGTTCCAGCGGTAGGTTTTCCACCTTCGTGTCCAGGTATTCTTCGCTTTGGTAGCCGTTCTGATCAAGGTGCTGCTTGAAGTAGCCTTGATCGTAGAACAGACCGACCGCAACCAGCGGCACGCCGAGTCCGCTGGCGCTTTTGATATGGTCGCCCGAGAGGACGCCCAAGCCGCCGGAGTAAATCGGCAGCGATTCGTGCAAACCGAACTCGGCTGAGAAATAAGCGACCGGCTTGCCGCCCAAGACGCCGGCGTGCGTCGACGCCCAGGTTTGTTTGCGGCCGACGTACTCTTTGAGACGCCGATACGCGTGATTGATGCGGCTGTAGAGCACCATTTCGGCGGCGCGGATCGCCAGCCGTTCCGGGGTGAATTCGTGCAGCAGTGCGATGGGGCTATGGTCGAGCTGCCGCCAGCGGATGGGATCGATGTCGCGGAACAGGCTGATGACTTCGGGTTGCCACGTCCACCACAGATTACGCGCCAACGCCATGCATTTGTCGTGCAACGCTTGGGGGGACATTTCGGTCAGCGGCGGAACGATCTCCGTGCGGTTCGATCCCTCGGTTTCACCCTGTGACATCGCGGCTCCTTCAACTCTGGCGACAAGACGAGCATCCCGGCTTTGGGTCGGTATCTTAGCGGTCTGAGCGGCGAGCCGCCAAGTGGCGACGACCTGCTATAATCGTGCGGCATGCAACCCGAGCCGATCACAACGCCCGCCGATCTGGCGCTCGATTCCCTCTGCGCACAACTGGCCGATGCGTCGTCGCGATTGCGTGGAGCGGAAACGTGGCCTGCGCGTCAGTTGGAACGGTGCGCTGCTTACGACGTATTCTCCTGGTTTGTGCCTGCCCGCGAGGGGGGGCAGGGGTGGAGCGAGCCGGACTTGGTGCGCGGCTACTTGAAGCTGAGCAAAGCGTGCCTCACGACGGCCTTCGTCATCACGCAGCGCACGGCCGCCTGCACGCGCCTCGTCGACTCGCCCAACGAGCCGGCGCGGCGGCGATGGCTGGCCGATCTGGCCGCCGGCCGTGCGTTCGCAACGGTCGCCATTTCCCATTTGTCGACCAGCCGACGGCATTTAGCCCGCCCCGTGCTTGCGGTTCGGGAGACGGCGGACGGCTTTGTGCTGGAAGGCTACAGTCCTTGGGTCACGGGAGGCCGTTCGGCCGATCTGCTGGTCGTCGGCGCCGTCGACTCGCAGGGGCTGCAATCGCTGTACGCCGTCCCGCGCGACGCTCCGGGCTTGGTCGTCGCGCCGCCCTACGACCTTGTAGCGCTGGCCGCCAGCCAGACGGGGCAGGTGGAGTTTCGCAAAGTGGAAGTGCCGCGGGAGGCCCTGTTGGCGGGACCGACCGAGCAAGTCTTGAAGACGGGACGCTCGACCGGCACGGGCGGGCTGCAAACGTCGACGTTGGCGGTCGGCTTGTCGGACGCGGCGCTCGAATACCTAGAACGCGAAGCGCAGCGACGAGCCGAGTTGGGGGACGCCGCAGCGGCGCTGCGTGCCGAGTGGACCGTGGTCCGCGACGACCTGTTGGCGATCGCCGACCACACGATTCCCGACCGCGACAGCGCCGACCGCAGCAGCACGGTTCGTTGCACGTCCGAGCAGTTGCGGGCGCGCGCCAACAGTCTGGTCTTGCGCGCTACGCAAACGGCGCTGGCGGCGGCGAAAGGAACGGGGTTCGTCTCAGGCCATCCCGCGGGTCGTTGGTGTCGCGAGGCGCTGTTTTTTCTGGTTTGGAGTTGCCCGCAAGTGGTGTTGGCTTCGAATTTGTGCGAGTGGGCCGGGTTGGAGGAAACGGAATGAGTATGGAACGGACCGAGGTAACTTGGCATGCCCATAGCGTGGCGCGCGCGTCGCGCGAACAGCTCAACGGGCACGCGGGCTGCGTGGTGTGGTTCACGGGGTTGAGCGGCTGTGGGAAAAGCACGGTCGCGAACTGCGTCGACCAAAAGTTGCACGCCATGGGAGTCCACACGTTTCTGCTCGACGGCGACAACGTCCGTCTGGGGCTCAACGCCAGCCCGGCCGTGTTGGCGCCCGAGTATGGCGAGTCGGCGGCGAAACGATTCGGACTGGGGTTCTCGGCCGAAGATCGAGCGGAGAACATTCGTCGCATCGGCGCCGTCGCCGAACTGTTCGCTTCCGCGGGGCTGGTCGCCTTGACGGCGTTCGTGAGTCCTTACCGGCGAGATCGCGACGCGGTGCGGCGACAAGTGGAGACTCGGGGACGCGCGGGGGACTTCGTCGAAATCTTCGTCGATGCACCGCTGGAAGTGTGCGAGTCGCGGGACCCGAAGGGGCTTTACAAGAAGGCGCGTGCGGGCGAACTGAAAGGGTTCACAGGGATCGACGATCCGTACGAGCCGCCGCTGGAACCGCAACTCGTCTTGAAGTCCGCGCAAGCGACGCCCGACGTTCTGGCCGACGAAGTCATCGCGTTTCTGCGGGCGTCGGGCAAGCTGTGGAATTAGCGAGGGCGCGGGCGACGAGCGACTTCAGGGCCTCTTCGCCGCTGCGCCAAGCGAGTTCGATGGCGAGGGCGTAAAGTGGGCGATCGCCGAGTCGGCTGCGCCGCAATTTGACCCAATCCTTGTGCGTGCACAGCACCGCGTCGATGTCGGGCTGCCGCCGCACCCAGTCGTCGAGCGACGCGAGGTCGGCGTCGGAGAAACGGTGATGGTCGGGAAACTCGCGCAGCGCCGCGACCGTGAAGCCCGCCGACTCCAGCGTGCGGCGAAAGCCGGCCGGATTGCCGATCGCGCAAAAGGCGGCGGTGCGTCGGCCTGTGAGATTTGCAAGCTGGTGGACTTGAGGAGGGGCGGCCGGGCCGTCGGGCCGCTCGGACGCGGACTCGGGACGCTGCCATAGCGACGTCGGGCGAACAACCGACTCCAGCCAGACGGCGTGCGGCGCTCGGCGAGCCACTTCAGCGCGGATCTCGTGGCGCTGGGCGTCGTCGATGAGGTCGCTGCGAGTCAGGATGACGGCGTCGGCGCGACGCAAATGGTCCAGCGGTTCACGGAGCAGCCCGCGCGGCAGAAGATGCCCGCCGCCGAACGGGTCGAGGGCGTCGAGCAGCACGAGGTCGAGATCGCGGTGCAGCCGGCGGTGCTGAAACGCGTCGTCCAACACGAGCACTTCCGCGTGGTGCATCTCGATGGCGACTTTCGCGGCTGCGACGCGGTCGCGGTTTTGCACGTGGGGCACGCTCGGCAGGCGGTCCGCCAACTCGAGCGCTTCATCGTTCGGACGCCCCCGAGCGGCGCCATAACCGCGGCTGACTAACGCCACGCGGCGGCCTTGGGCGGCTAGTAGTTGTGCGAGCCATGCGACGAGCGGCGTCTTGCCGGTGCCGCCGACGGTGATGTTGCCGACGCTGATCACGGGAACGCCCGCATGGTAAATGGGGCGACGTCCCGAGTCGTAGTCGGCATTGCGACGTTTCACGACCCAGCCATAGGGGAGCGCTGCGAGCGACAGCGCCGCACGCAGCAGTCGTCCCGCGAACCCGCGCGACTCGCGTACTTGTTCGCGATGCCACGAGGCGCTTGGCATGAGTCCACTTCCGGAAAGTCCCAGTTGAACTTGGCGATGGGGCGACGATGCACCGACGCACTGCTTCGGGCCCCCCAGGTCGCTCGAAATCTTGGGTCCCACTCGGTTTCTATCGGCCTATGGGAACACGATTTGCGCGGAGAGAGGCTAACACAGGAGCGCTCCGCCGGTCAACGTGCGACCGAGGTCGCCGAACGTTCTGGGGAGCGCGCCGATCCCCCCGCTCAAGGAAATGAATATTGATTCGTCGATGGGTTCGTGCCATAAAGGGAATCTGATTCGACGGCAGCCGACCTAGGAGATGCAAGGCATGCGCGAACGAAGTCGTAAGCAGGGATGCTCCACACGACTGCTCCGATGCGGAGCGAGTCGAATCGTCGTCCTCGTGCTGGGGGCCGTCTTCATGAACGCGGGCTTGCGGAGCACCAGTCTGCCAGCGGCGGACCGAGTCGAGCCGGGGGTCAGCGAACCGCCGAAAGGATCGTTGGTCATCATCGGCGGGTCGGCGCGTCACGACAATGCGGCCATTTGGACCGAGGTGCTGCGGTTGGCCGGCGGTCAGGGCAAACGCATCGCCGTGTTCCCCAGCGCCAGCAGTTACCCAATCAAGAACGGCGAGCGTGCGGTCAAGTTGTTGCGCAGTCATGGGGCGGATGCGTTTCTGGTGCCGTTGGCGTTGAGCGGCATCGACGGGATGCGACCCGACGAAGTGGCGCGCGATCCGCAGTGGGTGGAGCAGGTTCGCAACTCTCACGGAGTGTTTTTCATCGGCGGAAGTCAATCGCGCATTCGCGATGCACTGGTCCAAGCGGACGGTGCAAACACTCCGCTGCTGGACGCCGTTTGGGACGTCTATCAGCGCGGCGGCGTCGTGTCGGGGACCAGCGCCGGAGCGGCCATCATGAGCCGCGTCATGTTCCGCGACGCCGGCGTGGTGCTCAACACGATGCTGCACGGCGTGCGGATGGGGAAGGAAATGGACCAGGGGCTGGGCTTCTTGGACGGCGATTGGTTCGTCGATCAACATTGCCTCGTCCGCGGCCGGTTTGCGCGAGCGATCGTCGCGATGCAGGCCCAGAACATGCACTTCGGCCTAGGGATCGACGAGGATACGGCGGTCGTGGTGGAACATGGCGGGCAGGCGCGCGTCGTCGGCAATCGCGGCGCTGTGGTGCTCGACCTGTCGCAATCCCGCTCCGATGCTCAGTCGACCCATTTCAACATTCACAATGCCCGTCTGACCTATCTCAATCACGGCGACGAAATTCACTTGCGGACGTTGGCGGTGACGCCGAATCCGCAGCGCGAAGTCGACCGCAAGATCGATCCCAACGCGAGCGACTTCAAGCCCACTGTTCAGCGTCGTTTGTTTTTCCTCGATGTGCTCGCCAATACGACGCTCGTCGACATCATGCATCGGGTGATCGACCACAAGGATGGATTGGCGGTGGGACTGGCGTTTGACGGCGGCGCTGCCTCGCAGGGATCGACGCCTGGCTTTGAGTTTCGCTTTTATCGCGGGGAAGACAGTCTGGGGTGGGAGACCGAGGACCACGGCACGACGGACTGCACCGTGCAGAACATTCACCTCGACATTCGCCCCGTCACGATCCACGGGCCGCTGTACGGGGACCGCGATCCATCCGAGGAAAACCGGCTGGAAAAGGCGGGCGGGGCGGTGGCGGGGGGGCCGACGAGCAAGTAGATTTCGCGTATGAATACGGCGAAATCTGCTCGGCCCGCGTCCTCGCGCTTGGCGCTCCATTGGCAAATCGTCATTGGTTTGGCGACGGGAGCGATCCTCGGACTGGCGGCGAACCAGTTGTGTCCTCCCAATGCGGACGGGACGCGTAATGCGACGTTGGAGTGGGCGGCGAAGAACATCGCCGACCCGCTCGGCCAGATCTTTCTGCGGCTGATCTTCATGGTCGTGGTGCCGCTCGTGTTCTCGGCGCTGTCGCTGGGAGTCGCCGGGATCGGCGACCTGCGGCGACTCGGTCGACTGGGCGTCCGCACGCTCCTGTTCACGCTCGTCCTGTCGTCGCTGTCGGTCGTGATCGGCATTGGCTTGGCGAATCTGATTCGCCCCGGCGACCGGCTCAGCGAGGAGAAACGGACGGAGCTGAAAGAACGCTACGCCACCGGGGACGTGAAGGCCGTCAAACAGGCCGCTCAGGCCAAGTCGGTGCGCGACACGCTGCTCGACATCATCCCGAAAAATCCGCTGCAAGAAGCGGTCGGAGCGCTCGACGGCACCTCGCCGGGCGGCGGGATGTTGGCGGTCATGTTCTTCTCGCTGGCGGTCGGCATTGCGATTACGTTTGTACCAGAGCGGACGGCGCCGTTGGTGAGCGTGCTTGAGGGGATCTACGACATTTGCATGGCGATCATCGGCTTCGCCATGCGGCTGGCGCCGATCGGCGTCGCCGGACTCATTTTCGCCCTGACCTCGCTGCTGGGATTCGACGTCCTCAAGGTGCTCGTTTGGTACGTAGCGACGGTCCTGCTGGGGCTCAGCCTGCACATGTTCGTCGTCTACTCGGGGTTGGTGTCGCTGGTCGCGCGCATGTCGCCCAGCTTCTTCTTCGGCCAGTTGTCCGAGGTAATGTTGACGGCGTTTGGCACGTCGTCGTCGAGCGCCACGCTGCCGACCGCCTTGCGCGTGACCGAAGCCAACTTGGGCGTGCGTCGCGACGTGGCCAGTTTCGTGCTCACCGTGGGTTCCACGGCGAATCAGAACGGCACCGCGCTATACGAAGGCATCACCGTCTTGTTCTTGGCGCAGGTGTTCGGCAAAGACTTGTCCTTCGGGCAGCAGTTCACCGTCGTCCTGATGTCGGTGCTGGCGGGAATCGGCACGGCGGGAGTCCCAGGCGGCTCGCTGCCGCTGGTGGCGCTGGTGCTGCAATCGGTCGGCGTACCTGCGGAGGGAATCGGAATCATTTTGGGAGTCGATCGGCTGCTGGATATGTGCCGCACGACGTTGAATGTGACGGGAGACATCGCCGTCGCCGTGTGCGTCGACCGGACGGAAGGCGAAGAAAAGTGAGCGGCGACGGACGGTTGGGCGGCATTCCCGCGCGCTGCTGGCGCTTGCGGACGCAGACGCTGGAGTTTGGGACGCTGCCGAGTCTCATGGGGATTGTGAACGTCACGCCGGATAGTTTCAGCGACGGCGGGCGATTCTTCCTCGCCCAGCAGGCGATCGAGCAGGGGCTGAAGCTGGCCGCTGACGGCGCAGCCATGCTGGATGTGGGCGGCGAGAGCACGCGTCCCTATGCGACGCCGGTGCCAGTCGACGAGGAACTGCGGCGCGTGATCCCGGTCGTCGCGGCGCTGGCCGAGCAGACCCAGTTGCCGATCTCGATCGATACATCGAAAGCGGTCGTGGCGCGCGAGGCCTTGGCGGCGGGCGCCGAAATCATCAACGACGTCACGGGGCTCGAAGGGGACCCCGAGATGATCGGCGTGGCACGGGAGAGTCGAGCCGGCGTGTGCGCGATGCACATGCGCGGCACGCCGCAGACGATGCAGGACGACCCGCGCTATGACGACGTCGTCGCCGAGATCCACGCCTACTTGGCCGCCCGTCGCGACGCCTTGCTGAGCCACGGGATCGAGCTCGAACGGATCTGCCTCGACCCGGGCATCGGCTTCGGCAAAACGCACCAGCACAGTCTGACGCTGATGAGCGGCTGCGAGCGGTTTCACGACTTGGGGCGTCCGCTCTTGATCGGCCATTCGCGGAAGAGCTTCATCAATCACGTCCTGCGCGACAAGCAGGCGGACCGCACTTATGGAACCGTCGGCGTCTCGCTCGCACTCGCGCTCCGCCGCGTTCAAATCCTACGCGTGCACGATGTGCGCCCCGTCCACGACGCCTTACGCCTCTTCGAAGCCTCCGGGGGGCTTGAGTTCGCGCTGGGGAAGCGACCGTGAAGCGGCGACCTGAGTTGGCTTGGATCGATGACGAACTGGCGGCGCTGGAGTCGCTGGGGTTGCGCCGACGGCTGGTCGAACGCACCAGCGCGCAGGGGCCTGAAATCGTCGTCGAAGGCCGCACCTTGATCAATTTCGGCTCGAACGATTACCTCGGCCTGGCCGCTTCCCGCACCTTGGCCGAGGCCGCTCGAACGGCGCTCGTGGACGGCGGCTGGGGAAGCGGTGCGAGTCCGCTGGTGACGGGGCGCGGCACGTGGCACGCGCGACTGGAACGCGCGCTCGCCCAGTTTGAAGGGACCGAAGCGGCGCTCGTGTTTCCCTCCGGGTTCGCGGCAAACGCCGGCATCGTCGCGGCGCTCGCCGGCAAAGGAGATTTGATCCTCAGCGACGCCAAGAATCATGCTAGTCTGATCGACGGCTGCCGCCTCTCGGGTGCGCGCGTGCAGATCTATCCGCACGGACACTGGCCGACGGTGGAAAAGTACTTGCAGCAAGCGGGCGGCTTTCGTCGACGCCTGATCGTCACCGATTCGCTGTTCAGCATGGACGGCGACTTGGCGCCGCTGTGCGAATTGGCCGATTTGGCGGAACGCTACGGCGCGATGCTGGTGGTGGATGAAGCGCACGCCACGGGCGTGTTCGGCGAGCGGGGCAGGGGGGTGTGCGAATGGCTAGGGCTGGAAGAACGAGTGTCGGTGCGCGTCGGGACGCTGAGCAAAGCGTTGGGGGCGAGCGGCGGGTTCGTCGTCGGCGACCAAACGCTGATCGACTGGCTGGCCAACCGAGCGCGTCCGTACGTCTTTTCCACCTCGCCTCCTGAGCCGTTCTGTGCGGCTGCGCTGGCGGCGCTGGAGGTCGTGGAGCGCGAACCGGAACGCCGGATTCGGTTGCTCGCGCAGGCCGCTCGACTACGCCAGCGCCTCGCGGCTTGCGGCTGGCAAACGGCGGAGGGGCTCAGCCAAATCGTTCCACTCGTGCTGGGGTCGCCGGAACGGACGATGGCGTGCGCCGCGCGGCTGCGGGAACGCGGATTCTGGACGCCCGGGATTCGACCGCCGACGGTGCCCGACGGCGAATCGCTGTTGCGGATCAGTTTGACCAGCGAGCATACAGACGAGATGGTCGACCGCTTGTTCGACGAACTGGGCCGCGTGCTCTGACGCGGCTCGACTACTCGTGCCGCAGGGCTTCGATGGGATCCATTCTCGCGGCCCGCATGGCCGGATAGAGTCCAAAGACGACGCCGACGGCGACTGAGATGCCGAAGGCGAGCGGGATGGAGGCGGGGACGATTTCGGGGGTGACGCTTTTCACGACCGCCGGCAGGTTTTCAACCAAGTGCGGCCACTGGTCGGAGACGAAGTCGCGGGTGTACTTGATCACGATGGGGCACAAGAGACCCATGAGGACGCCCGTGAGTCCGCCGACGACCGACAGTGCGATCGTCTCGACCAAGAACTGCCGCACGATGTCGCCTCGTTTGGCGCCCAAGGCGCGACGAATGCCGATCTCGCGCGTGCGTTCGGTGACGGTGGCGAGCATGATGTTCATGATGCCGATGCCGCCGACCAACAGCGAGATGGCGGCGATAAGCCCCATGAAGACCATGAACATGAGTCGCGTGGTGCGCGCCTGTTCCAGCAGCTCGTAGGGGACGACGATTGCGATGTCCTGCTTCTTTTCGTGATCCTTGAGCGTGTCCTTCACCAGCTCGGCCGTTTTCGGAACCAGGTCGACGTTGTTGACTCGCAGCGTGATTTGGTTCAGTTCCAGGATTTCGCCTTCGAAGGTGCCGCTGCCGCGCGTGATCACGATGTCGCCGATGCGTTGTCGGCAAGTCGAGATGGGGATGTACATGTCGTTGGAGAAGTCTTGCGAATCAAGCGACCCGCCGATCGCAGCGGTGGCGTTGCGCGGTTTAAGCACGCCGACGACGACGTAATAATCGGTATGCTCCGCCAAGTAGACTCGCCGACCGATCGGGTCTTCGAAAGGAAACAAGCGTTCGGCGACCTTGGCGGCGAGCACGCAGTGCGGCTGCTTTTCGTCGACTTCGGCATCCGAGATGAAGTGGCCGCGCTCGACTTCCAGCCGAGTGATCTCGGCGTAGTCAGGGGTGCAGCCGACCAAGCGACCGTCGACCAGTTTCTCCCCGTTGCGGATTTGACGCCGCATTTCGCGAATCGGAACGGCCTTCTTGAGCGTCGGGATGGTGGCGGACAACGCATCGAATTCGGCGCGCTTGAGACCGTAGGGAACGGGGCCGCGGATATTCGCCGTCGCTTCGCGAGGCGGCTTGATGGAGCGCACGATGATGTTGTCTGCACCCAACCCTTCGATCTGCTTCTGTGCTTCGCGGCTGATGCCTTCGCCGATCGCCAGCAGCCAAATCACGCTGGCCACGCCGATGCAGATGCCGAGGACGGTGAGGAGCGAGCGGAGCGGGTGGAGCAGGAGGCTCTTGATGCCCAACCGCCAGGTTCGAAGCCATAGCATGGGTCAGTCTCCTACGAGCACCACCGGTTTGTCGACTTGCGGTCGGATTTGGTTCGGATTGACTTGATCAATCTGGATCAGGCCGTCCTTGAGACGTACGATCCGTTTGGTATGGCGTGCGACGTCGTCTTCGTGCGTCACCATGATGATGGTTTTGCCGCGATCGTTCAGTTGGGCGAACAGATCGAGGATTTCGGCCGTGGTTTTGGAGTCGAGGTTGCCGGTCGGCTCGTCGGCCAGGATGAAGTACGGATCATTGACCAGACTGCGCGCGATGGCGACTCGCTGTTGTTGACCGCCGGAGAGCTGGGCGGGGCGGTGCCCAAGTCGTTCCCCCAGTCCGACCATTTCGGCCAGATAGCGACAGCGCTTGCGGTCTTGGGCCGTGAGTCGCCCTTGGTAGTACAGCGGGACTTCGATGTTCTCGACGACCGTCAATTGCTGGATCAAGTTGTAGGACTGGAAGACGAACCCGATGCGCGTGGCGCGGATGCGCGACAGGTTGTCGTCGTCCAATTTGGCGACGTCTTCATCCCCCAGGAACAGGCTGCCGGCCGACGGGCGGTCTAGGCAGCCGAGCAGGTTGAGCAGAGTGCTTTTGCCCGAGCCGGAGGGGCCCATGATGGAGACGTAGTCCCCTTCGGGAACGACGAACGATACGCCGCGCAGCGCGTGCACCGTTTCGCTCTTGAGCACATAGTCTTTGCGGACGTTTTCAAGTCGGCAGGCGATCTTCACGGTTAGGCGCCTCCGCCCGGCCCGCCGCCTCCCGGTCCGCCGCCGCCGGGACCTCCGCCGCCTTGCGCTCGCCGTCGAGCCACCGACGCGTCGAACTCGGCGCGATCCACGACGCCGTCGCCGTTGGAATCGTTCTGCGTGAAGCGGGAGCGGAACTGTTCGGGGATGCTGGCCATTTCGTCGGCATCGACTTTGCCGTCCGAATTGGCGTCGAGTCGCGCGAACATGGCGCCTGGGTCGCCGCCCGGTCCCCCGCCGCCTCCTCCGGGGCCGCCCGCGCCAGCGCCAGGTCCGCCAGCGCCTGGTCCGCCAGCGCCGGGTCCCCCGCCGGAACCTGGTCCGCCAGGACCGCGTCCTTGGGCGGCCGCGGTCGACGACTCTTCAGCGGCCGGAGGCGGCACCGAACCAGGCGGGAGTTCGCTCTTGGGCATGTCCACCACCTTCGGCAGGTTGACCTTGGCGACGTAGTTGCGGTGGTCCATGACCACTTGTTCGCCTTTGACGAGCCCCCGTTTGATCCCGTTCTCGTCGGGAGTCGCGTCTTGGTCTTCGATGGTGACGAACTTGTCGTTGGATGAACCAAGCGTGACGAGGCGGGGTTCGAGCTGAACTTCGCCGCCTGAGCCGCTGGTTTTGACGATGCAGTAGGTCTTGCCGCCATGTTCGAACACGGCTTGCACCGGGACTTGAATGGCGTTTTCGAGTTGCTTCACGAAGATCCGATTTTCGGCGGTCAGACCGGGGCGGATGCCGTCAGGCGGGTTTTCGATGCGGATGAAGGTCGCGTATTCCTTCACCTGCGAGCTGAACCAGCTGCCGGGTTCGGCGTATTGGTTCACTTTCGTCACGCGGCCGCGCAGCGGCGTGTCGGAGTTGAACGCATCCAGCTTGATCAGCACCGGCATGCCGGCTCGCACCAATGTGACGCGCGATTCATTGATCTTCGCCTTCACTTGCATCTGGGTGGGATCGGGGAGACGAATCAGGACTTGGCCTTCGCGGACGTTGGCGCCCGCCTCCACGACGAATTCCGACGATCCGCCCCGCTGGCTCGACACGTTCGCATAGACCACCTGTCCATCGGCCGGCGCCTTGATCTCGCAATTCGCCACTTGCTTCAGGATGTCTTCGAGCTTCTTTTTCTCCAGTTCGAGGCTGCTTTCTTCCGCTTTCCATTTGGCTTCGGAGGTGGCGATGTCGCTGTCGAACTGCTTCAAGCTTTTGGCGAGGGTGTATTCGCGGAGGACGCGGAGCCGCGTCTGAGCCGCTTCGAGTTCATTGCGTGCTTTGTCGACCAGGAATTGTTCGCCTTCCACTTGCAGGGCGGTGACGATGCCTTTGGAGAGCAGCCGCTGAGCCGATTCCAGCGACAACTGGGCCGACCGCAAGTTTTGTTCGGCGACGAACACTTCGCCCAGGATTCGCTGTTCTTCCTGCTTGTACGTGCCCTCGATGTACTCGACCCGCGCGATCTTGGCCGCCTCGTACGTGTTCCGCGCCTGGATCACCACCGACTCGCTGGTGTTGCAGACGATCTGCTGCTGGTCGCGTTCTCGTTCGAGCGCCGAGGCGTCGAGCCGCACGAGGATATCGCCCTTCTTGACGTGCGTGCCTTCGGCCACGACCGACAAGATTTGAGTCCCCGACGTGTTGCGCGACTTTACTTCGCACCGCACTTCGATGTTGCTGGAGCTTTCGACTTCTCCCTGTTCGAGCACCACATGGTCGAACGGACCTTGCTCGACGGTGTGCAGCAGCGGCCCGGTCCCCGCTTCCGCTTCGCCGCGGATGAACATCCAAGCGACGACGCCGACGATGCCGGCGACCACGAGGATGCCGATGACCAGCAGCATCGAGTTGCCGGCGCGCGGCTGGGATCGAATCGACTGAAGAATGCGTGATGCCATCATCCACCCCCCGCCGGGCGTTGTGAGAAACAGGAACGTCGTGCTGGCTTTTCGCCTGCAGGATTATAGTCGTCCGCCAGCCCGTCGTCACCCATCAGGAGACGCTGTTGGGTTGTCGAGACGGGTCCAACAGTGATGAACCCCGCAAACGGCGTCGAGTTGCGGGGCCGTGGGACGCGAATTGAGCCGCGGCTACTCTTCGACGACCGGCGCCAAGGTCTCGCCGTCGCTCCACGTTTCCCACCCATCCAGCGGGTCGAAGTCGATGACGCTCATCATGCGCTCCAGATGGTTCGAGTCGATTTGGCCCGGGTCGAGCCAAATGCCTTCCTCATCCAGGAGCATGGTGCCCAGGTCGAGGTCCAGTTGCCGGCGCAGCACCTCGTAGTTCACCCAGATGCTGAGGAAGTTGTTTTGGGAGGTGAGCAAGTCGGAGATGGCTTGCACCGTATCGCGAGCGGCCGTGTCGCCGCCGGACTGCGTCAGTTGGAGGATTTCGGTGTTGTAGTTGTTTTGGCGAGCGGCGACGGAGATGGCCAAACGCTGAATCTCAAAGTTCAGTTGATTGGTTTGCATCGAACGCAGCGTTTGACGCAACCCGCGTGCGATTTCGTCGAGTCCCGCATAGAAGCTGCGGCGCGCTTGCTGGTATTCGATGAGCGTTTGACGATAGGTGTTTCGCTCTGACAGCCGCACCAACGGGGCGTCGAACCGCAGCCCCGCGCGCAGCTGGCCGGATTGGATGTTCGTCGGATTGCGCGTGTTGTTCAGGTCGTGCGTGACGTCGCCGGAGAACACGAGGTCGAGCGAGCTTTCGAGGTTGTCGGCGTTGAATTCGATCAATCGCCACTGGTCGACCAGCGACGCGCGGGCGTTCATCAGGTCCAGCCGATAGCGATGCGCGATGTCGACGGCCGACTGCCAAGTGAGGTCGATCGGCACGAGCATCACGATTTCCGAGCGGATGCGGGCTTGCAGCAGTTCCAGGTCGAGAATGTCCCGCTTCATCGCGTCGAACGTCTCGTTGACCTCCGCCAAGAGCGCGTCGGCCAGGCGACCGCGTTCCAGCGGCGTCATCTCATCGGCCGCTTGCGCCATTTCGCGCATCTGCAGTTGGAATTCCTCCAATTGCTTCTCCGTCGCGGCGACGCCGTCCCGCAGACGATTGAAATTGGCTTCCAATTCGGCGACCACTTGCTCGATCCGTTCCGGCGAGAAGATCTCGGTCACGGCGTCGGCCGAAGCGGAGCTGGCTTGTCGCTTGCTCTTGGAGTTGGCCAAGGGGAGCGGCAGCAGCACGCATGGATCCGGATTATCCCGCTGTTCGCGGAACGCATTTTCCAGTTTCGCGAGTTGCTCCTTCCGCTTGGGAATGTTGCGACGCAGCCGCTCCAGGTCTTCGGCGGCGCGACGCAAATGGATTTCGTCGATGCGGCGCGGGACTCCGAGCACCTCTTTCGATTGTTCCTCGAGCTTTTCGAGGTCGGCGGCGAGCAGCGGGGACCAATCGAGCAGGTGGACCGATTCGGTCTTTTGGGCCCGCTCGATCAGCAGATCGCGAATGTTGCGCCGAATCCCGAACAGCGTCTCGCCCACTTGTTGTCGCAAGAACTGAAAGTCCTGACGTTCTTCTTCGATGGCGTCTTCGATGAGGTAGAAATCGCGCAACAAGGGATCGACGATTTCGACGCACACGTCGGGCGGGAGCCCCAAGTTGATCTTGAACGCGTCGACCTGCGTTTCGAAGTTGTTGAGGGCGTTGATGAGCTGTCCTTCGGCGACGACCAACGCTTGCTGGGCTTGTTCCACCTGCAACGCCAAACGCGTGATCTTGGTGTTCTGCGACTCGCCCGCCGAACCCAACGGCTTGCGTCGCTCTTCGGACAATTGCGCACGAATCTGTTCAAGGTTGTCGCGCAGCAGTTTGATGTTGATCTCTTGATTGCGGATTTGCAGCTGCGTCTGCAGCAGTCCCAAGTAGCCGGACGCTTGGCCGGCGCCGGCGCCCTGAGCTCCGCCGCCGATCCCGGCGGTGGTATTGGAAACGTTCAGTCGACCGAAGCCGCCGCTGCCGAGGCCGCTGAAGCCGTCGAGTCCGGAGCCGCCGAGCACGCCGCCGCGTCGGGTCGGACCGGAGGCCGCCGACGAACGACCCGTCATGACGTCGACGTAGAACGCCTGCTGGTATCGCTGCATGGCTCGCACGTTCGACAGCAACGCCCGTTCCGACACCGTCAAGCGTTCCAGAATGCGGTCTTTGCCGGCCGAACGCAGCAACGGCTGAACGAGGCTGAAGTCGAGCAGGGTGACGGAGGTGTCGCTGCCGGAGAAGTTGAAGATCAACGTGTTGGCGAAATTGACGACCAGGTCGGCGCCGGTGGCGAACGAGCGGCGCATCGACAAGCCGCGCGAGGGTCCCGCGGAGACTTCCGAACCGCTCAAGGGGCGGCCGTTGTTGTAGGTCGCGCCGGTTAGGACGTTCCCGCCGCGATTCGCGCGTGGGAAATAATCGGTGCTGTAACCGGCGAAGAACTGCGTGTCGAACCGATACCGCTCGAAGCTCACATCCAGCGCCGACAAATAGAGTTCTTCGAGTTCCTGTTGGTAAGGACGCGAGTGGAGTCGGGCCAGACGCATGACCGTGGGGGAATCCAGCAACAGGACGCCGCGTTGGTCGAGCGGCAAGTAATCGCGCCACGACGGATTGTCATGGTCGATCGTCGAACCCGTGTAGTGCCAACCCGGGTAGCCCTTCTTGCCGTCCACCTCGTGCATGAAGGCGTGCGAGTAGGGATCGTCCTTCGGCATCGGCGGCGTGTCGACCGCGAACGGGTCGAACATACGCGATCGCGGATCGACGAACACGCTGTAGTTGTCCAACGCCCACAGGCCGGAATTGGTTTTCTCCATGATCAGCGCATGGGCTTCGGCGTCGGCCTGGCGACGGTAGTGTGCGCGATTGCATCCCAGGAACATGGCGGCGGCTAACGCCGCGGCCAAGAGATGCAAAACCCATAACCATCGACTCTCTCGCGTGTTCATCATCAAGCCGCTCCTCGATGCAGTCGCGTCCAACGCGGGGGAACCACGGGTGCGCCGCCGCTCACCCGCTCCAAACGACTGGAACTCGAGATGTCGCTCAGCCGCCGCAACAGCTGCACGCAATCGCGAAGTTCACTTTCTCCGACCTCGGAGTTCCAAACGGCCGCCAGCGGCGCCAGCGCGCGCGAGACGTCCTCGAGCGCGGCGCGGCCCAGCGGCGTGATCGTGAGCGGACGACGTTCGTCGCCGTCCGGAACGCGCTGAAAGGACAACAACCCGCGATCTCGCAGGTCGTACAACGCGGCGCTCCATTGACTGCTGGTCAGTCCCAGCGGCTCGGCCAATTCAGTTTCCGAGTGGCCGCCGGCGGGCGCAGGCTGAGCGCAGGACCACAGCAGCATCAGCTCCATGTCGCTTAAGTGCCACCCGCCGCTGACTCGAGCCAACACGCGGTGGAAGTCGCAGGCGGCTCGCAGCGCCGCTTGCACAAATTCCATCCACGGCTGAGCCAAGTGCGTGGGCTGGTCTGACTTGCCCGTCTCGCCGCCCGCCATGACGTTCCTCGTTCTCTTCCCAAGCCGACTCATCCATCGGTCGCATCCGATGGACACGATGCCGTAACAGGTTATTCGGGATAGGGAACGAGTTGACTTGAACGATTATGCGGGTTGTACCGATAGAATGAGTTGTGTCGATCGTGGCGAATGATCCCGGCGGGCAAGGGTTAGCGGCCGTCGCAGCCCTCCTTTTCCGGCGACTCGTCGCTACCTTCGCGCAGGAATCTCGGGATTTCTTGACGCCCTATTTAGCCCAGCTTACCATTGAGCCGAGAAGTATTCTCGGGACTCCGGCTGGCAGGACGCTGCCGCCCGTCCGCCCGCTCGGCGATCCATGTCGCTCGGGCGGCCGTCCCTGTTTGCCAACGCCTCACGCGACTCACGTCGAGCACCCGCCGAGCCACCCATGAATACGGCCCTCATCCTGGCAGTCCTCATCAGCCTGTTTTTTCTGGTGATGGTCGGCCTGAGCTACAAGTCGTGGAAGTGGTTCCACATCATGGCGGCCATTTTGGTGTTCGGTTCGACTCTGCCCGTCGCCACCTTCACCGCCATGTCGCTGAAGTCGCGGATCGAATGGTCGAAGCTTGCCTCGCAACTGAAGAAACAGGTCGACGAAAAGGCGACCGCGGCCGACGGTCTGCGCGACGGCAACCCCGATCAAGCGAATCCCGACCCGCTGACGTTCTTGCGCGGCGCGCAAGGGGAAGTCTTTCGGATGCTCATCAATCGCGGCCGCGTGTGGCGCGAATGTCAATTGTCCAACATCAATCCGCAAGCCAGCACGCTGAAGTTCGTGACGCAGGCGCCCGCGCCGGCCGACCAGGGCCCCAACCGGCTCGAAAAGATGGCCGTGCTGTATGTGTTTAAGGAAGTCAATCTGCAGAACGTGTTCAATGGCGAACCGCGGTGGGTGCCGGCCGTGTATGTGGGGGAATTCCAAGTCGCGGACGTCACCGACGTCGACGTCACCGTCTCGCCGACGTTGCCGCTGGACGAGCAGCAGGCGTCGCACTTGGTGGTCGCCCCGGACGTCCGGTGGACGCTGTACGAGAAGATGCCGACCGATACGCCGGAAGCCTTCGCGTCGCTCAATGAACAGCAAGTTCGCACGTTGTTGCCGAACATTCTGAAGGTCGACCCGCAGCGCTACGAGGAGTTCGTGCAGTCGTACTTGCGCGACGGCAAAGATCCGTTGGAAACCGATCCCCCGGCTCGCCGCTGGGTGGAAGTCGAGTTTGTGACGGAGTTTACCGAAACGGTCGACAGCACGACGACGCAGGTGGATCGCGACTCTCGCTACTTCGACGACCAGGGGCGGGCGTTGCCTCCTGGGTTGCGAGCGGGGGGGCCGGTGAAGTTTGCGAAGCAGCAAAAGGCCATCTTCCCGCAAGCGCGCGCCGATGAGTTGATCAATGCGGGCACCTGCAAGAAGGTGCGGGACGTGTACCGCCGGGAGCTCAAGGATTACGCCGCCAGTTTCCACGAGATTGCGGTCCGGATGAGCTATTTGAGCGACCGGATTGGCGAAGTGACGCGGCAGACCGAAGTGTTGGTCGAGGCCCAGAAGAAGGCGCAGAAGCAGATCGACTACCGGACGCAGGAAAAGGCCAAGTTGGAGCAGGATTTGGCCAAATTCCAAGCGGAAGGGGCGGCTGTCACGCAGTACGCCAAACAGCTGGAATCGGCCGTCAACGCCACGCGAGCTCGCGCCAACGAGCTGTTCAAGTCGAATTTGGCGCTCAGCAATGAACTCGCTCAGCTCCAGCAGCGGCTGGCCGACGAGATCAATCGTCGCGCGACCGAGTCGACTTCGACCCGCTAATCGTCGCGGACCGCTCTGCCGGTCCGACGCAATAAGCCGTGGACCGCTCCGCCGGTCCGTCGCCAACTCGCGGCCTCGCCCAGGCCGCGCATCCTTGACCAGGTGACGCTCGCCTTCGTAGACTCGTGGGCTTGGCAATCGCGTCGCGATGTTTAATCAGGAGTTTGCCGGTGCCGGGAACCTGTGTGATTGGTTTGCAGTGGGGGGATGAGGCGAAAGGCAAGATCGTCGACCTGTTGACGGCTCGATTCGACATCGTCGTTCGCTATCAGGGCGGGGCCAATGCGGGGCACACCGTCGTCATCGGCGATCAGACCTATAAGCTGCACCATGTGCCGAGCGGCATCTTGAATCGCGGCGTGAAGAACGTCGTGGGGCCCGGCGTCGTCGTCAATCCGGCGACGCTGCTCAAGGAAATCCAATCGCTGCTAGACCGCGACATTCCCGTGGCCGAAAACCTGATGCTCAGCGACCGAGCGCACGTCGTCTTCCCGTGGCACATCGCGGAAGACCAGGCGCTTAACGAGAGCACGGCCGACGGCGAGAACATCGGCACGACGATGCGCGGCATCGGTCCTTGCTATCGCGACAAAGTCGGCCGCTCGCACGCCGTGCGCCTCGGCGACATGTACCGCCCCGATTTCCAGCAAAAGGTCGAGCGGATCGTCGAGTCGAAGCAGAAGCTGCTGGCGGGTTGGCAAAATCCGGCCGTGAAGGCGCTCGATGCGGCGGCCATTTACACCGAGTTCAAAGGCTATGCCGATCGGCTCCAGCAGTACGTGGGCGACACCACGACCTATCTGCTCGATGCGGTCGAAGCGGGCAAGCAGATCTTGTTCGAAGGGGCTCAGGGATCGCTGTTAGACGTCGACCACGGCACCTATCCGTTCGTGACGGCCAGCAACAGCTCGGGCGTCGGCGTGTCGGGCGGTTCGGGCGTGCCGGGGCGTTGGATCAACAAGGTGATCGGCGTTGCGAAGGCGTATACGACTCGAGTCGGCGGCGGGCCGTTTCCGACCGAGTTGCATGATGCGACAGGACAGAAGATCCGCGAGATTGGTCGGGAGTACGGGACGACGACGGGACGACCGCGTCGCTGCGGCTGGTTCGATGCGGTCGCGGTGCGATACACGGCGCGGCTCAGCGGCATCGACGTCGTGTCGCTCATGATGATGGACGTGCTGAGCCACCTCCCCGAAATCAAGGTGTGCGTCGCCTACGAACTCGATGGCCGACGAATCACGCACTTCCCCAGTCACGTGGACGACCTGCGTCGCGTGCAGCCGGTGTACGAAACGTTGCCGGGGTGGGAGACCGATGTGACGGGCGCCAAGACGTTGGCCGAGTTTCCCGAAAACGCGCGGCGTTATTTGGCGCGCATCAGCGAATTGATCGGCAAGCCGGTGGCCATCGTATCGGTCGGTCCGGGACGCGCTCAGACGATTATGGCGGAGTAAATTCCGTGGCAGCCGGCGACTTGGACGAGATCCCCAGCGAACGTCGTCCCCGCCACGTGGCGGTCATCATGGACGGCAACGGCCGATGGGCTCGTCGTCGCAGTCTGCCGCGCATTGAGGGGCACCGGCGGGGCGTCGCCAGCGTGCGGAAAACGGTCGAAGAGGCCGCCCGCTTGGGCCTTGAGCAGCTCACTTTGTATTGCCTCTCCAGCGAAAACTGGAAGCGGCCGCCGCGTGAACTGAGCTTCCTCATGCATCTGCTGGAGCAGTACATGATTGAAGAGCGGCAGACGATCATGCGCCAGAATGTTCGCGTGTCGATGATCGGCCGTCGCGAAGGGATTCCGGACGAGGTGTTGCGCGAGATCGACAAAACGATCCACCTCAGCGCCGCCAACACGGGCACTCGTTTATGTCTGGCGATCAACTACGGCGGACGGGGCGAGATCGTCGACGCGGTGCGGCAGATGGCCGTGCTTGTTCAGGCCGGGCGCCTCGCGCCCGACGCAATCGATGAGCAGACGATTGCGGCGCATTTGTACACCGCCGGCATGTCCGACCCCGACCTGCTGATCCGCACGGCGGGCGAGATGCGTGTGAGCAATTTTCTGCTGTGGCAGATCAGCTATGCCGAACTGTGGGTGACGCAGCGTTGTTGGCCCGAGTTTCGCGAAGAGGATTTGCACGAGGCGATTCGCGACTTTGCGTCGCGCGATCGTCGGTTCGGCGGCTTGACCGCCACATCCTAACCGCCCCGTCTTGATGCGCCGACTTACTTGAGAGGGAGCAACGCGTGCTGCGCTGGCGACTTGTTTCGGCCGCCATTCTGATTTCGTCCCTGCTGACGGTCGTGTGGCTCGACTATCGCTTGGTGGGCTTCGGCCGCCCAGGTGCCTGGCTTTTGCCCCTGGCGCTGCTCGCGGTCGCACAAGGGGTGCGGGAGTTTCGGACGTTGTTGGCGGGGCGGGGACTCGCCACGCAGGGCTTCGAGACTTATTTTGCGACGCTCGCCGTGTTGCTGAGCGCCGGGGCGTCGCTGTGGGGCGACGCCGGCGCCCGGTTGGCGGCCAGCGGCGGCGTGCTGGCGGGACCGGCGTTGGCGATGGCGCTGGCCGTCTTGATGCTTTTCGTCGGCGAGATGGCTCGGTACCGCGAGCCGGGCGGCGTCACGCAGCGCATTGCGGCCAGTTTGCTGATCGTCGCTTACTTGGGGCTGCTCGGTGGGTTCTTGGTCCTGTTGCGAATCTGGCGCGGAAACGAGTGGGGCGTTGCGGCGCTGACTTCGATGATTTTGGTGGTGAAGTTGTCCGACGCGGGGGCCTATTTTGCGGGCCGGTTGTTCGGGCGTCACCCGATGGCGCCGCGACTGAGTCCCAAAAAGACGATCGAGGGGGGGCTGGGCGGCATTGGCGCATCGGTGGCTGGCGCGGGGCTGTATTGCCACTTTGTGCTGCCTCATTTGGTTCCCGACGCACCTGAGATCGCCCCTTGGCGTTGGGCGGCCTACGGCGTCCTCTTAGCCGTCACCGGGATGCTCGGCGACTTGGCTGAATCGCTCGTCAAACGCGACCTGGGTCAAAAGGATTCCGGCGCGCTGCTTCCCGGCATGGGCGGCATCCTCGACGTCCTCGATTCGCTCCTGTTCGGCGCCCCCGTGGCCTACGCCTGTTGGTCTTTGGGCCTGATGATCGCGCCGTAGAACAGGCCGTAGAACAGGCCGTAGAACAGGCTTCCAGCCTGTTAACCATCACCCTCTGCCTCTTATGGTTCGTTAAAATTTGGTTCGCAGACCTCCCGTGCGGCCTTTAGACAGAGAGGCGTTCCGACAGGCTGGAAGCCTGTCCTACGGTCAAACATGGACATTCAGAACATTCGCCAGGTTCCGGCGTTCACCACCAAAGACGGTTCCGAGATTCGGGAACTGTTGGCGCCTCGCAATTCGTGCATCGTACGTCAAAGTTTGGCGGAAGCTCGCCTGCCGCCCGGCGCCTCGACGACGCCGCACCATCATCCGGCGACCGAAGAGATCTATTACATCCTCGAAGGTCGAGGCACTATGCGGATCGGCGTCGAACGGCGCGAGGTGGGGCCGGGCGACGCGATCGCAATCCCGCCCGGCGCCTCGCACCAAATCACCAACATCGGCGACTCGACGCTCTTGTTCCTCTGCTGCTGCGCCCCCGCATACGACCACGCCGACACGGTGCTGGAGCCGTAGAACAGGCTTCCAGCCTGTTATCGTCGCCGCGCCGGTTCGCTGGTGCCCCGTAGAACAGGCTTCCAGCCTGTTATCCGAGAACTCAGCAGACGAGTCGGGGGCCGCTGGCTTGGGCCGGCGGCCAGACAGGCTGGAAGCCTGTCCTACGGGGGATCTTGCTCGCTACAGGTTCTCGCTTTCGCCCAGTTTGTCGCGTGCTCCGTAACTTGTGCTGCCTCGGCAAAGATCGGTCGAATCGAACCAGCCCCATTTCCGATCATTCTCGTTGGCGACCCACGGTTCCTCACCGGGACCGCGCGAGCGACGGAACGCATCATCTTCGGGGTGGGAAGAACGCATGAGTCGACAGGCCTCTCGATTGCCAGCTTGGCCGTTTGTTGCGCTAGTGCTGGGAGTCGCGCTGTTGAGCCTCGTGGCGCCGGCCGGTTGGCGGCAAACGAAGCTGGCCGATCACGTTTCGCGCCGACCTGCGGCGCGAGGGCGGTTCGAGCGCCATGCTACGCCGACGCACGTGCAGTTGCAGGCCGAACAGGGGGATGAAGCGAGTCCCGCGACGGGGGCGATGACGGCGGCGTTTACGCCTCCGTCGCCCGCGGTCGAATCGCCGCCGCCAGCCGAATCGCCGGCGTTAGAGTCGCCGACCTTGGAGTCGGAAGTCGAGGTGTACGAGTTCGTCGCCGCGCGCGTGGAATCGCCGGCGGTCGAGACGCGCCAGATCGAGACTCCAGCCCCGAACGAGCCCGCGCCGACTGAGGTTGCGCCAGTCGAGGTTGCGCCTGCGAGCGACGAGGCGTCGGCTGCGCCCGAGTCGCCGACGATTCCCGAATACGAACCGACCGAGAAGCCCTCGCCGCCGCGGGCCGAACTCCGGACCCCGGCGCGCGCTCAGATCGAAGACGAGTCGACCTTGGAGACCTTTTCGGACCGGACGCCGGCGGCCGAGTCGCCGGTGCAGCGCAGCTGGCCCGTCCCTGTTTCGTTGATCGAACAGTTGAACGGGCTTATCGGTTCAGGGGTCGCGCCCGAATGGGCGCGGATGGTGCTGCAAGACTTGGCCCGATTGAAGGACGTCGCCGAGATCCAATCGCCTGAGGTGAAACCGATCTTCGCTCGGCTGGATGCGGCCGCGAAAGCGGCGTCGACGGTGGCAGATCGACTGCCGGAAGCGAACGACCGACCGGCCGTCCTGCGGTGCGGCTACGCGATTTCGCGGCGAATCGCCGTGTGGACGACGTTGCACGAATTGGCCGAAAACGGCGCCCGTTCCGCGGAATGGCGTCCGGAAACGATGACGCTTTTGGGACAAACGTATCGCAACGTTGAAATGCACTTGGCCCGCACGCAGCATACGCAAATGTGGCGACAGTACTTGTTGCTGCAGCATGTGCCCAAGCTGTCGGTTGAAGGATCGCCTACGATCTCGCAACGCGAGTCGGCTCGGCAGATGCTCCTGCGACTCGACACGGCTTGCCTCAGTGAAGAGCAGGCGGCGTTCCTGCACCAGCCCGTCTTTCAGGCGTGGGCCGCCGCGCTGCGAAAGTATTCGGCCGAGTCGATCGACCCTGGCGAACTGTTGAATGCGCTGGAGCGGTACGAGGCGACGTTTTCGGTGGAAGAGTCGCGGCGGTTGGCGCACGGCTACCAAGCTTTGCGTTGGTCGACGGACGCCGGGGAGGCGCGATCGGCGCAACCGCTGAACGATCACTACCGCAACGCCAATGTCCGCGTCGCAATCTCCGCCTCGCTCATCAATCGCATCCTTCCCTCGGAGCATTCGTCCGAGGAAGAGGTCAACGACATGATCCGCGATGCGCATGTGCGCGGTACGAGCCAAACGTCGTCGCGCGTGCGCGTGTTCTTAGTGCCCGATCGCCTGCAGTGGCGTTTAGGACTGGAAGCCAAGGGGGATGTCGCAGCGCAGACGGAGAGCCAAAAGGGGCCGGCGACCTTCTTCCAGGACGCTTGGTCGAACTACAACGCGCGGAAGCACGTCACGGTCGATAAACGAGGCATTCGCACCGAACGCGCCCAAGCAGCCGCTCGGTCCACGTCGGATCTCCGCGGCTTCGAAACCGACTACGATGGAATTCCGATCTTCAATTTGATCGCTCGAGCGATCGCCAGCCGGCAATACACCGTGGAGTCGCGAGCGGCGGCGGCGGAAGTGGAAGACAAGGTGGCGAGCATGGCCAGCCAACGGCTGGATGAGGAGATCGAAAAGCGGCTGTCGAGTGCGGAAGGGGAGTTCCAGACGCGATGGCTCAGCCCGCTGCGCCGCATGGGGCTTGAGCCGACTCCCATCGACTTCGAAACGACCGACCAACGGTTGATCGCCCGCTATCGACTCGCTGGCACCCATCAACTGGCCGCACATACGCCGCGCCCGCAAGCTCCGTCTAACAGCTGGATGAGCATTCAACTGCATGAGTCGGCGATCAACAACACGTTCGACCAACTGGGCATCGGCGGCCGTAAGATGCCGATCGAAGACCTGTACCGCGAACTGGCGGCGAAGTTCGATCGTCCTGCACCCGCCATCCCCGACGATCTGCCTGAAGGCATCACGCTCACCCTGGCGGCCGACGAGGCGATTCGAGTGCGCTGCGACAGCGGTCGACTGCAGTTGACGCTGCGAGTCGCCGAGTTGGCGCAGGGACGGACGAAGTGGAAGAACTTCGAGGTGAAAGCGACTTATGTGCCGAGCACCGATCAGCGCGAGGCGAATCTGGTGCGCGACGGGATCATCGAGTTGGGCGGCGAACGGCGGGGGTTAGGCAATCAAGTCGCATTGCGGGCGATCTTCGCGAAGGTCCTCTCGAAGAATCGCCCCATTCGACTCATCAATCACTCGCTCGCCAAACAGCCGCAATTGGCCGACCTGGAAGTCAATCAGTTCGTCTTGAACGACGGCTGGCTCGGCGTGGCGATGGCCCCGAAAGCCAATACGGCCCGCATTCCCTACCGCCAGCCGCGACGCTGGCACTAACTCCAATTGAGATAGCCGACCAAACCGACTTGGAAGGCCGTCACGGTGCTCGTCACCGGATACGCATAACGCTCGTAGCGTCGGTACAAGTGTACGAGCACTCCGAGCACGAATAACGTGCCGGCCGTCTTGGCGATCAAGAACCAGGAAACGCCGCCTTGGTTCAATTGGATCAGCAGCAGTCCGACGGGATTCTTCTCAAAGTCGATGATGACGCTGCGATAGAGGAACACCAAGAACGCATCGTAGGCGGAAATGCCGACGATGCTGGCGCACATCAGTGCGTACAGTGCGTCGCGCGGTTGCATGACTGAAATCCTTCTCTCAAGCTCATTGCAAACGCCTTGCGTCGATCGCGTCCTCCGCCCCTCTGAAACGATCGACGACCCAAAAACAAGGCGTCGATTCGAGTCTCATGCTTATGCAGTTGGCATGCCAATTACACGTGATTTTCGGCCCCAGCCTGCGTTTGTCGTGACATTGAAACGACTTAGCGCTGTTGCCAAACGTGACGCGGCGGCGAGTATGCCGTTGCGGAACACGGCGATTGCCCAGGATGCGAGCAACGACGACGGCGGCGCGTCCTATCTTCTGCGCACGCCGGGGTTGGCCTATCATGTCGGCGATTGGGCGTCGTGCGGGTGCCTCTTTTCAGGAGATCTTGTCGTGAAGGTTTGGCAATTGCGTTCGTGGGCGATCGTGTGGTTGGGGTTGACGCTATGGTGCAGCGCGGTCGCCGCCGCCGATTTGGAGATGCCCGAAGCGGCGCTCAAGGCCTACGTCGACAAGAAGGACGATAGCTTTCGTTGGGAAAAACGTCGCACCGGCAGCGTCTTGAGTGCGTCGTTCGCCGAGCTGCGCATGACCTCGCAAACGTGGCGCGACATTGCTTGGAAGCACCAATTGTTCGTCATCAAGCCGTCGTCGGCGCCCGCCGACGCCAAACACGCGCTCTTGTTCATCGCCGGCGGCAGCTGGAAGCCGGAACTCGACCGACCGGACTTCGAGTCGAACCTGCCGCGCGAAGCGCAACTGCTGGCGCTCGCCGCCGAGCAGGTGCAGACGCCGGTCGCCATTCTGTTGCATGTGCCGCAGCAACCGATTTTCGACGGCAAGACGGAAGACGCGATCATCTCGTATACATTCGAAGAATTCATGAAGTCGCGCGACCCCGAATGGCCCTTGCTGTTGCCGATGGTCAAGAGCGCCGTGCGCGCCATGGACGCCGTTCAGCAGTTCTCGAAGGACGAGTGGTCGATGGGGATCGAAAAGTTCACGATCAGCGGCGGATCGAAGCGCGGCTGGACCACGTGGCTCACCGGCGCCGTCGACCCGCGAGCCGGCGCGATCGCGCCGATGGTCATCGATGTGCTCAACATGGGCCCGCAGATGAAACACCAGCGCGCGACGTGGGGCGAGCCGTCGGTGATGATCGCCGACTATACGCGTCGCGGACTTGATCAAGTCTTTGATACGCCCAACGGACGTACGCTCTTGAAGATCATCGATCCTTTCTCCTACCGCCAGTCGCTCACCCAGCCGAAGCTGATCGTGCTGGGAACCAATGATCCTTACTGGCCGCTTGACGCCGCCAATCTCTATTGGGATGGGCTGCCAGGCCAGAAGCACTTGCTATACGTGCCCAACAACGGCCACGGTTTGCGCGACACTGCACGGCTGGTCGGAGGACTGGCCGCGTTGCATCGGCAGTTGGTCACGGGCCAGACGCTGCCGAAGATCGATTGGGCGTTCGCCGAACAAGATGGGCAGTTGGAACTGCGCGTGAAAAGCGAGACTCCGCCCAAGGGCGTTTCGGCCTGGACCGCTTCGACGGCGACTCGCGATTTCCGCGAGTCGAAGTGGACGTCGGCGCCGGCGGAGAAGGTAGGCGACGCCTACATTTGCCGACTCCCCGTCCCGCCCCAAGGCTGCTCGGCCCTGTTCGGCGAACTCACGTTCGAGGGCGCCAACGACGTCCCGTACTACTTGTCGACCGCCGTGCGGATCGTCGGCAATGGTCAGCCGGCGAAGAAAGACAAACCCTAGCCGAGTCGGCTATTCCATGAGCGTGCGCAAGTCGTGACGCAGCCGCGCGACTTCCGCACGCAGTTCGGCGACCTCCACCCGCAATTCGTTGAACATATCCAGCGTCACCGCCGGGACGGCGGCCGGAGCAGAGCTGGAGCTGGCTGCGGCGACAGGGCGCGGCGCCGCGGCGGCGACGGGGGCCGGCGAGTCGTCATCGCCTTCGCCGCTGCCGCCGCGATAGTTGGCATAGCGCGCCTTAAGCTCCGGAAGCTCTCGCTCTTTATAGATATTGTGAGTGACGATTTGGCCGCGTCCGGGCGGAGTGAGCTCCAGGATCAAGTTCTTGGTCTTGAGGCTCTGAAGCAGGGCCTGCAGCGTCGTCTGATCGGGAATCGGCTCCATCCGCGAAGCGCGCGAGCGAAGGTCGCCCAGCGTCTGGGGACCGCGTAACAGCAGTTCCGTCAGAACGGCGATTTCGACTTTGTCGACGCCGAACCAGTCGTACAGATTGTGCTTGTACTTGAGCGCTCGACCGCTCCCTTGCACCTCGACCACCGCCCCGACCGCGCGCAGTTCCTCGAGCACCTGTTCGACGTCCGACTCGGACAATTCCATGTGCGGGTCGCGATTGCTTTTCTGATTGCAGCCGGTGATCAGTCCATTGACGGTCATTGGGTAGCTGTCGGGAACCGTCTTCGCCTTCTCAATCAAGACTCCGCACACTCGACGCTGCCGAGGGCTCAGTGCCTGCCACTTCACGCCCGTCTCCGTACCGCCGTCGCTCATCCCGTCGCTCCTGTCACGCGTCCCGCATCATCGCCCGAATAGAACTCGCGATTCTAGATTTCCCAGCGGCCCCCGACCAGCGGGCCCCCGTAGGACAGGCTTCCAGCCTGTCTCGCCGCGATGTCAAGCCGCGTTCGCGGCGCCGCCGATCTCGTCAGGACGAAGTCAGTGCGCTGCGCGATCGCAGCGCCCCCGACGCGAGGTCGGGGGAGATCGAGTGCCGCCGCTTGTTGAACGACGGGGCGGCTCTTTAGACTGGCGGCTATCACGAGAACAGGAGCACGCTGCGAGTGACTACGATGACCAAGGCTGATCTGCCGTTGCAGGGAAAACGGATCCTCATGTTTGTGGGCGACATCTACGAGGATCTCGAGTTGTGGTATCCCAAATTGCGACTCCTCGAAGCGGGCGCGGAGGTCGTCGTCGCGGGACCTGAAAAAGGTGCGACCTACGCCGGCAAGAATGGGTATCCGTGCACCTCGGATGCGGCGATTCGCGACATGCAGGCTGCCGATTTCACCGGCTTGGTCGTCCCCGGCGGATTCATGCCTGACAAGCTGCGCCGCGATCCACTCGTCTTGCAACTGGTGCGCGACTTTGCCGAGTCGGGCAAGTTGGTCGCGGCGATTTGCCATGGAGGCTGGATTCCCATCTCCGCCCGCGTCTATCGCGGCGTCAAAGTCACCGGCTCGCCGGGCATCAAAGACGACTTGATCAACGCCGGGGCGCTGTGGTTCGACGCGCCGGTCGTCGTCGACCGACAGTTCGTGTCGAGCCGCAAGCCGGACGACTTGCCCGACTTCTGCCGCGGCATCCTGGAGGTGCTGGCGAGCCACGGAGACGGGGGCGAAGGGCATTGATTGCCACCGAGGGCTCTTGCCACAGAGGACTCGGAGGTCTCAGAGGAGGGGGGAGGTTGGAGGCGATCGGACTTAGGTTCACTCGCGAGTCAGGCGCACGCGGTTCACTCGGCGGACTCTGGGACCGAGGGGCTTAGATTCGATTGCGTCGTGAGGAGGTTGGCGTCGCGGGCGAGTCGCCATCGGTCGCCCGACTTGCGGAAGACGGTGAGGACGGGGCCGGCGCGATGGATGGGGTGAGCGGCGCCAGGGGGCGTGATCGTCAGCCGCAAATGCGACCTCATTACGGCGAGTTCGCCTGAGATCAAGACCTCGTCGATCGCCGACTCCCCGTCGATGCGCGGTCGCAGGCCTCCCGGCGGCGGCTGAGAGGCGGCCGCGAAGTCGGCTTTGGTCATCGGCGGTCGGCCGGCGACCAGAAAAATCGCGTCGTCGGCGATCAACTCCAGCACTCGCTGCGTGTCTCCGGCGCGCGACGCCTCAAGCCACTCCGCTGCCAAGGCCCGAATCTGTTGTTCGTCGTTCGTCATGCCGTCATTCCTGACTCGGCTGCCATTCCTGATTCGGCCGCTCCGTCGCCTCGGCCCCCTTGGGCGGCGAGTCGACGGACGCTTCGGGCCGCTGCAGCACCGCGCGCCAGGTGTAGGCCCAGCCGGGGTGCGGAGCGCCGTCGTCCACCAGGAGGCTCAGCAGCCACGCGGTCGCGAACGTCGTGCAGCAGGGGACGGCGATCGAGAGCAGAATCGTCGGCGCATACTCGCGACCGAACAACATCGGCCACCAACTCCATAGCACCGATACGGCCAGCCCCAGCAGGGCGGCCGGCAACGCCGAACGCCCGGTTGCGCGCCGCACGAACATGCCGACGAAGAACAGCGCCGCCAGCGGTCCCACGAACATGTTGAAGAACCGCGGCATCAAATCGACCAGCGTCAACTGGTAGTGCGCCATCACTCGAATCACAAAGAAGGCGTTCGCCGTCACCAAGATCGAGATGACGATCGTCATCAAGCGCACAAAACCGAGTTCGGAGAAACGCCGTCGTCCACCGCGTCGCAGTCGCGGGACGAAGTCGTTCGTCACCACCGCCGTGATGGCGTTCGCGCCTGCTTCCAGCGTCTGGATGGCGTCGCAAAGGAAGGCGGCCATCACGAGTCCCGCGCAGCCGGCGGGCAACTGCGTGCCGAGGAAGTGCGGGAACAGTCGATCGGCCGCTTGGACGGCTGAAGTTGCTTCGGGCGGCAAGAGATTGGCGTGTCGCAGGTAGAATGCGAGCAGCGCGAGGCCCGCCAGCGACAACAAAACCGCCATGGTCACATCGACGGCGATGTTGATGAAGTAACTGCGCCGCGCGGCGGCCAGCGACGCGGTCGAAAAGTAGCGTTGCAGTACGACCTGATCCGACCCGTGCGTACAGGTGTGCCAGAAAAAGTTGTTGATGAGCGCCGTCACGATCGTCACACGCACCGTCAAGTCCCACGAGAAGAGCGGCGGCGAGGTGTGCGACCCGCGATGCTCGCTGGCGATCCTCCACCATTCCAGCGGCCCCGTGCCGTCGTTCCACACGACGTAGCCGATGGCCAGGAGGACGCCGGCCAGCAGCAGCAGGCATTGAACCACGTCGGTCCAGATGACCGCTTGGATGCCGCCCACCGCCGTGTAGACGGCGGCGATGACGCCGACCAAAGCGATCCACCAATACTGGTCGGGACCCGGAAGAAACTCGAGGTCCGGGCCCTTGATGCGGTCGAGCGCGAGCGACGCGGCGCCGATCACCATGCTCATCCAACCTAGTCGCAGCAGCACGAACAGCCCCGCGCCGCAGGCCCGCACGCCGTAACTGAACCGCCGCTCCAAGTACTCGTAGGCGCTTGTCAGCCGCAGCCGCATGAAGAAGGGAATCCACAGCCGCGTGATGACGAGCGCGCTGGCCGGGATCGCCAAGTAACCGACGAACATGCCGACGCCGTGCTTGATCATTTCGCCCGGCACGCCGACGTAGGACAAGGTCGAGAAGAGCGTCGCGAGGATGCTCAGCCCGACCGCGAACCAAGGCATGTGCCGGCCGCCGACGAGAAAGTCTTCGGCGTCCTTTTGCTGGCGACCAAACCACCAAGCGATGCCGAACGTGCCGCACAGATAGAGAGCGATGGCTGCCAGGTCGAGCCGTCCCAATCCGCCGGTAAGTTCGATCGCTTCGGCTTCCACTAGTCGCCTTGCTCTTTCTTTTCGATCTTGGCCCAGGTGTCCTTCAGCGTCACGGTGCGGTTAAAGACGGGCTTGCCGGGCGTGGAGTCCTTGGCGTCGATCGCAAAGTAGCCGGTGCGTTCGAACTGGTACGGCACGCCGCCGGCCTTCGCCGTCGCGAGGCTGGGTTCGACGAACGCTCGGGCGACGGTCAGCGACTGCGGATTGAGGTACTGGCGCCAGTCTTCGCCTTCGGCCAAGTCGTTCATATCTTCCTTGGTAAAGAGCCGGTCGTACAGACGCACTTCCGCTTCGATCGCGTGTTCGGCCGAGACCCAGTGGATCGTCGCTTTGACCTTGCGACCGTCGGGGGACCAGCCGCCGCGCGTCGCCGGATCGTAAGTGCAACGCAGCTCGACGATGTTCCCGGCGTCGTCCTTAATCACCTCTTCGCACTTGATGTAGTACGCCCATCGCAACCGCACTTCGGTCCCCGGCGACAAGCGGAAGAATTTCTTGGGCGGGACTTCGCGGAAGTCGTCCTGTTCGATGTAGAGAACTCGACTGAAGGGAACGATGCGCGAGCCCGCGCTGGGATCTTCCGGATTGTTCTGCGCCTCCAGTTGGTCGACATGCCCCTCGGGGAAGTTCGTGATCACGACCTTGATGGGGTTGAGCACCGCCATGGCGCGCGGCGCTCGCTTATTCAAGTCGTCGCGGAGGCAATGTTCCAGCAGCGCCACGTCGGTGAGGCTATTGAATTTCGTGACGCCGATCGTCGCGCAGAACTGCCGCATCGCCTCGGGCGTGAACCCGCGGCGCCGGATGCCGGCGATCGTCGGCATCCGTGGATCGTCCCAGCCTACGACGTGCTTTTCCGTGACGAGCGACAACAGCCGCCGCTTGCTCATCACCGTGTAGGTCAGATTGAGTCGCGCGAATTCGATTTGCTGCGGGGCGTAGATGCCGAGCGTCTGGATGAACCAGTCGTACAACGGCCGATGGATCTCGAACTCCAGCGTGCAGATCGAGTGGGTGATTTGTTCGATCGAGTCGCTTTGTCCGTGCGCGTAGTCGTACATCGGGTAGATGCACCACTTGTCGCCCGTGCGATGGTGTTCGGCGTGCAGGATGCGGTACAGCACCGGATCGCGCAGATTGATGTTCGACGAGGCCATGTCGATCTTAGCGCGGAGCGTACGACTGCCGTCGGGGAATTCTCCCTTGCGCATCCGCTCGAACAGGTCGAGGTTCTCCGCCACGGACCGGCTGCGATAGGGGCTTTCTTTGCCAGGGGTGTTGAGCGTGCCGCGGTGTTCACGCACCTGATCGGGAGTCAAGTCGCAGACGTAGGCGAGGCCCGCCTTGATGAGTTGCACGGCCCAGTCATAGAGCTGTTCGAAGTAGTCGGACGCATAGTACAACCCGTCCCACTGGAAGCCGAGCCACCGGACGTCTTCCATGATCGAGTCGACGTACTCGGTGTCTTCCTTCGTCGGGTTCGTGTCGTCGAACCGGAGGTTGCACTTGCCGCCGTACTGTTGCGCGATGCCGAAGTTGAGGCAGATCGATTTGGCGTGCCCGATGTGCAGATAGCCGTTCGGTTCCGGCGGGAAACGCGTTTGCACTCGGCCGTTGAAACGACCCGTTCGATTGTGCTCGTCGATAATGTCGCGAATGAAATCCGTCCGAGTCGCTTCGCCGCTACTCATCCGTGGTACTGCTCCCGTTATCTGAACTCCGTCCGCCCGTAAGGCCGCATTCTAACGAAGCGCCCAGGGCGCGAAAACGCCAGTGCCGAAAGGCATTTCCGCCGCCGGTGCGCTAGCATTCGGCTGCGCGCGTCAAGGCGCGGTCGAGTCGCCTGAGGCTGCGCTCGCGGCCCAGGATGACGAAGGCCTCGTACAGCCCCAGCCCCACCGACTTGCCAGTCAGTGCAATCCGCAGGGGATGGACCAACTGGCCGATCTTGAGGTTCTCGGCGGCCACGATTTGCTTGAGGGCTTCTTCCAACGTCGCGGTCGAGTAGGGTTCGACGGCGGCCAACTGGTCGCGGAATTGGCGGACCAACGCCGCAGCCCCCGGGGCGCGCAACTGCTTGTCGAAGTCCTTTTCGTCGTAAGTCAGCGCCTCGTCGGCCGTGAAGAACTCGCTGAAGCTCAAGATGTCTCCCGCCGTCTTGATCCGGTCCCCGGCCGCTTCGACGATCGACGCGACGTAGGGGCCGATCTCGCACGGCGGCGGCTTCGAGACCCAGCCGGCTTGCTGGAGGTAGCCCAACGCAAGCGGGACTTTTTGCTTGAGCGGCACGGCGCGCATATGCCGGTCTTGAAAGGCCCACAGCTTTTTCGGGTCGAAGCTGGCCGGCGACTTGTTCACTCGCTCGAGCGAAAAGAGCCGAATCATTTCCTCGCGCGTGAAGTCTTCCTTGCTGTCGTCGAACGACCAGCCCAACAGCAGCAGGTAATTCAGGATCGCGTCCGGGAGGTAGCCGGCGACGCGATAGAAGTCGACGATCACCGGATTGAAGGTCTCCGCGGCCGTCGAATGGCCGATCGCTTGAGCGATGGCCAAGGCGTGGTCCTGCAGCTTCTTGAAATCGGCGTGCTTCAGGTACTGAGCGATTTTGCGTTTGCTGAGTTTGTTGGAACTGCCTGGTTCGGCGACGTACGGCAAGTGGGCGAACGCCGGCAGTTCATGCCCCAAGCTCTGCATGATGAAGATCTGTCGCGGCGTGTTCGACAGATGTTCGACGGCGCGAATCACGTGCGTGATGCGGAAGTCGTGGTCGTCGATCGCGCTGGCCAAGTGATACAGGCACGTGCCGTCCGCTCGTTGCACCACATGATCTTGTTCTGCGGCCCAGTCAAATGATACGTCGCCGCGGATAAGGTCGTGGAACTGGCACTGTCCTTCGCGCGGCATCTTCAGCCGCACGACGGCTTTGCGTCCCTCGGCTTCAAATCGTGCTGCATCGGCGTCGGTCTCCGCCATCCAACGGCGACTGTAGAGAAACAACCGCTTCTCTTTTTCCGCCGCCGTGCGCTCCGCCTGCAGTTCCTCGGGCGTCGCATAGTCGCGGTAGGCCGCGCCGCGTCGCAGCAGTTCGGCGACCGCTTCTTGATAGCGCGGCAGACGCTGCGATTGAAAGTAGGGCGCATACGGGCCGTCGACGTCCGGTCCTTCGTCCCAGTCGAGCCCCAGCCAACGAAAGCCGTCCAGGATCGGCTGCAGCGCCTCGGCGACGTTCCGTTGCTGGTCTGTATCGTCGATGCGCAGCAAGAATTGCCCGCCATGCTGCCGTGCAAACAGCCAATTGAACAGCGCGGTGCGCACGCCGCCAATGTGCAGGTAGCCTGTGGGACTGGGTGCGAATCGCGTCCGAACGCTCATGCCGATGCTTCCTGCGGCGAAAGGGATGGATGAAGAAGATGGCTAATGTACGACGAGCATAGGTGGGGAGCATAGTCGTGGAGCATCGTCGTGGATCGCTCCGCGATCCAACGTTGGACCGCGGAGCGGTCCACGACAACCCGTAGGACCGCGGAGCGGTCCACGACAATCCGTTGGACCGCGGAGCGGTCCACGACGATTGGCGGTCCGCCCCGACCCTACGCCGCTTTGCGTTTGCCCAGTTTCTTGAGGCGTTTGCGTTCGGCGCGCGACATGTTGCGGTCGTCGCCGTACTCGTCGTCCTCCTCCTCGTCGTCGTCGTTTGACGGCGGCGGTGCGGGCGCCGGCGTCGGTTTGGCGGCGGCGGGCGGAGTCGGCTTGGGGGCGGGCGCGGGACTGGGCTTTTTCTCGGTGAAAGCCTGCTCGGGAACTTCCTCTTCCGACGATTCCTCATCCGCCTCGTCGGCCTCCTCCGCTTTGGCGGCGACGGCGTTCTTCGCGGAGCGGCGCGCTTCCTTGGCGGCCGCCTTCTCGGCCGCGGCGGCCGCTTTCGCTTCGGCTTTCGCCTGTCGTCGCGCCTCGCGCTCCGCCTGCGCCTTGCGGCGTCGCGCTTCGCGTTCCGCGCGGCGCTGAGCGAGGATGCCCTGTGAGTCGAGGTAGACGTAGCGCGCGTAGGTGCCGATGGCGAACAGCAGCGCGGCGTCGCCCAGCATCTTGGCGGACGACTGCAACAGCACCGTGACGAAGCCCAGGTTTTGGCCGATGTAACCCAATTCAACGGCGCCGACGAGCATATAGCCGGCCGCGGCGGCGACGAGCCACGTCGCGGCGCCGACGCTGCGCCGCATCTCAATGCTCAAACGACCCGCGGCCACGACGACGAAAGTCAAGTTGAAGACGACCCACCAGAAACGCGTGTATTCGCCCAGCGAGGTGCCCCCGGCATAGTTGCGGGCGACGACGTCCAGCACGTGCCGCGGCACTCGATGCAGGTCGGTCGTCGCATCGATGCTCGCCAGCAAGCAGACGACGGCCGCAGTCAGCCAGAGTCGATAGCGTCCTTTGTAGTCGTCGATCCGATGACGGCGGATCGAGAAGACGCTGACAGACGCCACGGCGGCAGCGCCGAGCATCGCGGAGGAAAGCCACGCGGAGAGGCTGCCGCGCGTGGTCGGGTCGAGCGCCGCGAGGTTGTGTTCGCCGACCCAGCGTGCGCCCAGATCGCGGTGTGCGTATAAGGCTTGGACCAGCGAAACGGCGGCCAACAGCGACAGCACGAGGACCAGCAGGGTCCAAGGACGCTTGGGGATCAGGTCGGTGACGCGGGCCTGGTGTTCCGCGAGCGCGGCGTCGGTGTAGGGGCGTTGGTGCGCTCCCCCCGCGCGACGACGGCGACGCGGCGTCGCTTCCGACGGTTCGTCGGCGGCGCTGGACGCGTCTTCCTTCAGCACGCGCCGTCGCCGCTGATTCGATTGGCCGCTCCGTCGGAATTCCATGTCCTCGTCCGGCTCCGCCCCCGCGGGAGAGCTCCCGCACCGGTCGCAATGAGTGGCAATGGAGGCGCGCAACCCTGCGGCCTCAGACCGCGCCCTACGCGCGGTCCGCTGCCGATGTCATCGGCTAGCCGCCGGTCGGAAATCCAACGCGACCGGTGAATCCTGCCAAGTCGGCGAGTCGCCGCCGGCTATTCCGCGACGACCGGGTTCGCCAGAATGCCCAGTCGCTCGATTTCCACCTCCACCTGGTTGCCGGGCTGGAGGTAGATGGGGGGCTTGCGGGCGCCGCCCACGCCAGGCGGCGTGCCGGTGAAGATGACGTCGCCCGGTTTCAACGTACAGACCGACGAGACGTACGCAATCAGCTTGTCGATCGAGAAGATTAGCTGGCGTGTGTTCGAGTCTTGCAGTGTTCGGCCGTCGACGCGGAGCGAGATGTAGAGCTGGCCCGGGTCGCCGACTTCGTCGGGGGTGACGAGCGCCGGTCCGAATGGGGCGAACGTGTCGAACGTCTTGCCCAAGAGCCATTGGCCGCCGGGCTTTTGGAGCTGCCAGTCGCGAGCGGAGACGTCATGGCCGACCGTGTATCCCGCGACGTGGTCGTAGGCCTTCTCGACCGGGATATGGCGTCCGCCCGTGCCGATGATGACGACCAACTCGGCCTCGTAGTCGACCTTGTCGGTGAGTTTGGGGAGGACGATCGGAGCGCCGGGGGCGCTGACGGCGGTGGGGAACTTGTTGAAGACGACGGGTTCGGTCGGGATCGGCACGCCCGATTCGGCGGCATGGTCGGCGTAGTTGAGGCCGATGCAGATCACTTTTTCGGGATCGGGGATCGGCGCCAACAGCGACACGCCGGCGGCGTCGAACGCCTCGCCCTGGGCGATCGCGACGGCGGCGCGAGCCAGTGCGGCAGGGCCGGCGGCCAGCAGCGCCTTGAGCGAGGTGGGGAGGCTGGGATCGGCCTGAGCCAGATCGACGTACTTTCCATCGCGCACACCCGCCGTGCGCGGACCGTTCTGGCTGACGTAGGTCACAAGTCTCATCGGTGGTTTCTCCTTCGAGGCGTGACCCTACTGAGTTTAGGGCGCGAGGGCAACGGCCCATGCGGCCGGTTGGCGGCGCAAGCTGGCAGGAATTCGCGTTCCGCCCATTGGAAACACAAGTTCGGCACTTACAATTCCTTGCGTCCGGAGGCCCCTCGAACGGCGTTCGGCTCTTTACTCCCACACTCCAGTATTGGAAAGGTTCGTGCGATGCCCCGTCGCAGCTTGGACGATCTCGACAAGAAGATTTGGAAGCAGATGAAGAAGGAAGCCGGCATTAAGTCGGCGCCGTGGTTCAAGAAAGCAGACGCCAGCGTCGGCAAATACGTCGAGGCCGCCAAGAAGGCTCGGCTGCGATATCAAGACGGGAAGTTGGCGGAAGACTTGATCAAGTATCAAGACGCCCTACAGAAGCTCGCGGAAGCCTTCGACGACTTTGTGTCGAGCAAGGGCCTTAACTCGGTCGACGACGAACAGTTGGAGTTCAGCGAGAAGAAGGTGCTGCTGAACGACATTAAGGACTGGCAAACGGAAATCCAAGAAGTCTTGGAGAAACTGAAGAAGGCGCTGCTCAAATACAGCAAGGTGATCAACACGAACGAGGAAGCGTTCAAGAGCGCCGAGGCGAACAAGAAAATCGAAGTCTGGAAGAAGTTGGGCTTCGACCCGCTCGAAGATTTGATCTAACGCTCCGCACCGCCAGACGCGAGTCGGTCCAGCCTTCAGCGGCGGATTTCCCGCGAGAAGTCCTTGTCGCGGCGATGCGCGTGGGCGCGCGCGGTGACGTTGGAGCGGCGCTGCAGTTCGTCGTAGGGGACGCTGCGATCGAGCAGACCCAGGTTGTAGGCGAGCTGCCCGGACATGCCGGGCAGCAGCACTTGACCGCCGTAGGGAATGCTATTCGGGGCGATGCGATTGACGTGCTGCACGATGTTCGTCGTGCAATTGTTCGTCAGCGTGTCGTAGAACTCGGGCGCGTCGTGGATCTGATTGACGCGCTCGGCAACGTCGATGAACAATTCGCGCACCTTCTCCGGCGGGGCCTTCACGCGATAGACGTAAACATCGTCCTTCCGCACCTCGGTCCGCAACTTGATCGCGTCGCGTTCGTCGGCCAGCACGTACATGATTTCGAACTGTCGCATGGCGCCGAGCAAGGGCGAGTAAGACTCGCCTTTTTCCAATCGCACCTCGACGGACGTAACGAGGTACTGATCGCGTCCGAACCCGAAGCTGAGCATCGTGTGCGCCAAGAGCGGCGCGGCGGCGAAGGGAACGACGATATAGTCGACCGTCTCTAGATCGCGCAGATCGTACTTGCGATCTTCAAAACGCGCGATGTACTCGGATTCCGTGATGTAGTCGAAATTGCGGACGTCGTGGACGGCGACCTTGGAACCGTCGAATTCAACGCTCGGCAGCCGCGAATGCTGCGGCGCCCAGTCTCGTTGGTGCGAAGGATACAAGGGAATGCCGCTCGTCGCTCGCTCGAGCGCCGACAGGTTGAGTCCCAGTTTATTCTCGGCGTCCCACGTTTGCTTCTCGACGGACTTGCAGCCGGCGCCAAGCAACAGCGCCGCGACGCACGCCAGCGCAGCGAAACCGCTGGAAAGCTCCCTCCGCGGCGCGCAGCGGCCCCGGCGAGCAACGCGGCTCGAGTTGCATAGGTCGCATTGTGGAGTGGGCTGCAGCATAGGTTGGCGGATTTCCGCGGTGGGCTGTTACCAAATGCGGCCCGTCCCGGCAAGCTCAACCCGCGCCGCGGGTCGCTCGCACCCCCGACGTTCTCTATAATCCTCCCCGTGACCGACGCGGCGGCGTCGGCGTCCGCCGTTTCCCAGTTCCGAGGAGACCGATGATGCGACAACTCATGATGCAACCACGACACGCGAGCGTCGGGGCGCTGTGCGCCGGCGCGCTGTTTCTGATGGCGAGCGCGGCGGCAGGGGCCGATCCTGCGCCGATTGCCAAGCACGGACGTTGGGTCACGGCCGTCGCCTATTCGCCCGACGGCGCCGTCCTGGCGACGGTGGGCGGAGAGAGCCTCCAGTACCGGCCGGGCGACGTCAAGCTATGGGATCCCAAGACGGGCGCGGCGGCCGGACAATTGGACGGAAGCGCCAGCAACGTGTGGTCGGTCGCATTTTCGCCCGACGGGTCGAAGCTGGCCACGAGCGGTTACGACGGCAAGATCGTCCTCTGGAATTTGGCTGAAAAGAAGGCCATTGCAACCTTGGAAAAGAAGCGCGGCTGGTGTCGCAGCCTCGCATTTTCGCCGGACGGCAAGTTGCTCGCCTCCGCCGGCGAGGACGGCCAAGTCACGTTGTGGTCGCTCGAGAACAACATGGAAATGAAGACGTTCAAGACGCATGATGCCGCGGTTTACGACTTGGCGTTCTCGCCCGACGGGGCGACGCTGGCCACGGTCTCGACCGACAAAACGGCCCGCTTGTTCGACTGGAACGCGGGCACGGAAAAGGCGAAGCTGGAGGGGCACGGCGACGCCGTTTGGGCGATCGCCTACTCGAAGGACGGCGCCCTGATCGCCACCGCCGGCGCGGACCGCAAGATCAAGCTGTGGGACGCTGCGGGAAAGGAACAGGCGACGCTCGAGGGGCACAAGGACTGGGTCAGCAATCTGGCGTTCTCGCCGGATGGCGCGTGGTTGGCGACATCGAGCTTTGATCGCAGCGTGAAGCTGTGGGATCTGAAGGAAAAGAAGGAGGCGGCGACGATCGGCGGCTTCACGAGTTCGGTGTGGTGCGTCGCGTTTTCGCCCGACGGCAAGCAACTGACGGCGGGGAGCCACAAGGATTCGATCCGCGTCTTCGATGCGGCGACTCGCAACGAAGTCTTCCCGCATGCGGCCGAAGCGCCGGCGGAGAAGAAGTAGTCTTCCACGAGTTGCATTGAGGAGTACCAGCATGACGAGCCGCGCCGCAACGGAATATCGTTACGAGAAACTGACCTGGCCCGAGATCAATGACGCGGTCGATCTGGGGAAGGTATGCATCATTCCGTGCGGCGCGGTGGAGCAGCATGGGCATCACCTGCCGCTGGACGTCGACATCGTCTGTCCGACCGGCATCGCGCGCGGCGCCGGGCAGGCGGTCCCCGACAAGCTGCTGGTGCTGCCCACGGTCTGCTACGGCTATACGGGGCACGTCATGGACTTCCCCGGCACGATCAACAACGACTTCGAGCACTTCATGCACCATGTGCTCGACATCACCAAGTCGCTGGCTTACCACGGCTTCAAAAAAATCCTGCTGCTCAATGGGCACGGATCGAACATGCCGAACCTGGACCTTGTGGCGCGGCGGACGAATTTGGAGACCGACGCCGAGTGCATTCTGGCGGCCTGGTGGAACTTGCTGACGGTCGACAAACAGTTTCTGCCGCAGTGGCGGCAAAGCAAGTTTCCGGGCGGCTGTGCGCATGCCTGCGAACTCGAGACGTCGCTGTACATGTATCTGGACGGCGACAACGTGCGCACCGACCAGATTCGCAATGGCGCGATCAGCTTTAACGAGGAAGAAAGTCCGTTCAATTGGGTCGACCTGTTTGCGGCGGGGCCGGCGACGATCATCTCCTGGACCAGCAGCTACAGCGCCACCGGCGTCTTGGGCGAACCCGAATTGGCGACGGCGGAGAAGGGGCGGCAAGCCTACGACGAAGCCGTGAAGCAATTGGTGCGCTTCATCTCTTGGTTCAAGGATCGCCCCAAGGATTTGCGTCGCGACCGACATCGTCAAACGCCGACGATGCCGATCCCCTGGGGACAACGCCCCTTGCCTCCGAACTGAATGTTCACCGCGGCCTCCGCGTCTTTTTTCGAGGATCGAATGACGGCTTTCGAACATCATGTGTTTGTATGTTGCAATCAACGTCCCGCAGGGCATCCGCGGGGTTGTTGCGATCCGACGGCGAGCGGCGAGCTGCGCGATTGCTTCAAGAAGGCCTTCAAAGCGGCCGGGCTTGGCGCGACCGTGCGCGCGAATCAGTGCGGCTGTCTGGATCAATGCGAGCAGGGCCCCGTGATCGTGATCTATCCGCAGGCGATTTGGTACGGACCGGTGACGCCGGCCGATGTTCCGCGCATCGTCGAGGAGACCATCGTCGGCGGACGCATCTTGGAAGACCTGCAGATCCCCGATCGCTTGCTCAACACGCCGGAGGGGCGCACTACCAAGCGGCTTCCATCTGACCGACGATCTGACGCGCCAGAGCATCGATCGTCTCTTGTTGCGCCGTCACCGACGACTGACCGGCTTCCGGAATAAACTCGGTGGCCTGCGCCACGCTGAGCAGACTGCTGGGCATCGGTACTTCGGTGCGTTGAGTCAGCGATTGTCCGGCGCGGTCGAGCCAGTCGACTTGGACGTTGAGTGCGACTTCGATCGTCCGGGATTCGTCGGTGCGCGTTTCCACGGTCAACTGTCGACGCTCATTCGTCAAACGGCAGCGCAAAATGCTGTCGGCATTCTCGGCGCTGCCGATGACCTTGTAGGGCGTGGTGAGTTCGATTTGTTTGACGACGGCTTCCGTGAGTCGTTCGCCCAGATATCGGCGGTACGTATCCGACTCGATGATCGGCACATGGACGGTTTGGACGTCCGTGCGGAACATGGTGCGAGTGCCCATGCGATAGCCGGCGCAGCCGGACAGTTCGACGATCCCGGCGCCGCCGGCGAGTGCGGTCGCCCACTGGAGGAATCGCCGTCGGTTCATCGTCGCACGCTCGGCAAACCGAGGTCGAGCGGCCCCGACGTCAACAGCGGTTTGGCGTTTTGCCGTTGCGGGAACATATTCACCAGCCACTCGAAACGCTGCGGCGGGACGGGCGGGAGCTCGCTATTGGCCTCGATCCGTTGCTTGGCGTCGTCGGCGAACGGAGTGTCCGAGTAGTCCTTGACGACTTGACTGTAATAAAACTCCGCCGCCCGATACTCGGCTCGCAGTTCGTGATACCGACCGAGCGTCCAGCCTCGCTCGGCCTTCTTAAACCGAACTTCGGCGTAGGCCCGAGACAAGAATTCTTTCTCTTGCTCGGCTTGTTGCGGGAATTGGCGACGCATTTGTTTGATGAGCTGTTCTGCCTGGTCGAGCATTTCTCCCGAGTAGTCAGGGCCCTCATAGCACTGCAGCTTGGCTTTGAGCCCCAGGAAGTGCGCCAGGAACTGGTGTTCGCTGCTGGGGAACGTCTTGCGGAGGTCGGTGTAGAGTTGGTCGGCCTTGAAATAGTCGCCGCGAGCGAAGTAGCCGTTGGCGGCGGCGAGCGTCGCATCGTCGCTTAACTTGCCCGTCGGGTCGTCGATGCGAATGCGGTCGAAGACGCGGAAGGCGTGGCCGCGCGTGTCGCGCCACGGCACTCGATTGTTCGTCAAGTTCATCGACATGAAACTTTGCGGCGCCTGGTGATCCAACTCCAGCCAGTACTGGGCGATGGAGAAGCGGCGCGCGTCGATCAAGTCCATGTGCCGCGTATTGGGGTGCTTCTTGACCAGGATCTCGTACTGTTCATTCGCCTTGGGGTACATGTCGGCGAAGAAGTAGCTTTCGCCAGCCAGGAAGCGGGCGTCTTCTTCCAACAGTGAATCGGGCCATTTCTCGGCGGCGGCCGTGTAGTTGGCGGCGGCGACGGAGAACAGTTCCGTACGGCGGTCCCCTTCCGTTTCGATCGCCAATGCGTAGATGCGTTCCGCCTCGGCGAACAGTTCCTTCGCTGCTTTGGCGTTAGGGCCGTTGCCGGTGGCGTCCAGGAATTGAGCTTTAATGACTTCGGGCTTCAGGGCGTCGAGCCCATCGGCTTTCACCGGCTTGATCGGGTCGTATTCTTCGCGATAGCGCTGTTCAATGTTCGAGACCCGTTCGCGGTCCGTGGGGGTGCCTTTCACCGCGTCGCCGGGGGACGAGCGGAAGAGGCCTTTCGACCACGGAGCGCAACCGGCGCTCGCGACGATCAACAGCACTAGCGGCGGGGCGAACGCCCTGGCGACGAACTCCATGGACGCGCGGCGGCCATGCGAGCGGAAACGAGGGCGTGAGTGTATGAAGTCAAGCATCCGTGCCTGCAATCCATCCATGGTTGCGCGGACTGTCCGCAATTCGCCGTTCAGGTTTCGTGCAGCGTTCGCTTCACGCCCCACGCCAAGCCGCCGAGCCAATGATGCAGTCGGGGCGGCCTCCCCAAGAGGTGCGCCAAATACCGATTCATGATCGCTCGCAACTCGCCGCTCAAACGCCAATCGATCTCCGCCGGCCGCTCGCTTCCTTCGCGGGCGAAGGCCTGCAAAGTACGGAGGACCGGACCGCTTACGCTGACCACCGTCCGTTGTCCTGCACGGCATGCGCCGCACAGAACTCCGCCTGCCAAAAAACCGAATGCCACGCGTCCAGACGCATCGACTTCCGTCCCGCACCCCACGCACGCCTCAAACGAGGGCAAGTGGCCGAGGAGTCGCAGGGCGTCAAGTTCGAACGTCAGGATGGCCGCCGGGACATCCGCCGAATCGTCGAGCGCTTCGATGACGGCCAGCGCCGCGTCGAACAACTCTGGATGCGGATCGTGTTGGTCCGTCATCTCCCGCAGCAACTCCACCACGTAGTAACCGCCGTACAGGCGGGCCAAGTCGCGAGCTGCCGCGCGAAATCGACGTTCCAACTTCGCCTCGGTGAGGAGGTCGAGCGCATCGGACGATTTCCGCAGGAACACTACGCGACATACGGCCAAGAGGTCAAGAGCAGCCTCGAAGGGGCTTTTGGGACGCCTGGCGCCCTTCGCCAAAGCGCTGATTTTGCCGAAATCACGAGTAAATAGCGTGACGACGCAGCTGGTCTCGCTGAACTCGACCACTCGCAGCACGATCGCCAATGATTTTTCCGCCGACATGAGGCTCCTTCCTCTTCGCCGCCGCTCAAGCTTCGTCGTCCGCGGCCGCGTAGCGGGGCGTCAGGCCGAATTGCGCCAAGTAATGCCGTTCGCGCTCCCGCATCTGTATCTGTAATTCAGGCTCCAGGTCGTCGTACCCCGTCAAGTGCAGCGTCCCATGGATCACATACAACAACAACTCATCTTCCGCGCGCCAACCATACCGCTCGGCCGACTGAGCGGCCGTGTCGGCGCTCACGATCACTTCTCCCTCTAGCGACCGTCCTTCCGCCGACTGGTCGTCAGACTCGCCGAGCAGAAAGCTCAAGACGTCGGTCGGGTAATCGTGCTGCAGAAATTGGCGATTCAGGCGGTGAATGGTGGGATCGTCGACGACCGCGATGCTGACTTCGCCCGCAGCGAAACCTTCGCCGGCCAGGATGGCCCGCACCGCCTGGCGGATGCGCCGCCGGTCGACGGGCCAACGAGTCTGGGCATTATTGATCGCGATGGAGTACGAGTTGGATGGGGGCATGCGTCGCAGGGCGGCGTGAAGTTAGGAATCGAGGTCGCCCAGCGGCTGAATGGGCTGCGGCGTGTGCCAGTCGAGCCAGGTCCGCCAGAACTCGGGCAGTTGCTCGCCGTGGACGGCGACCGCCAATTCGAAGATGTCGCCGAGCGTCATTTGTTCCAGGTCGTCGACAGACTTGCCCGTTTGTTCGGCCAGGGTCAAGGCGGCTTCCAGGAACGGGCGTCCAACGGCGCGACGTTGAAAGCGTTCGTGCTGGGAATCATCGAGCGGAAAACGCATCGCCATCCGCGGTCTCCAAAAAAAGGAGCGGGGCCGAAAAGGAGCGGAGCCTAGGCCGTCAATTGTTGGTCGGGATACTTCACGCGGCCATGGTAGACGGCCGTGATCGACTTGATCAGGCTCTGCTCAATCGCATGCAGCTCCTGCAACGTCAACCCGCAGTCGGAGAACTGATCGTCCAGCAGTCGCTTCATGGCGATTTCGTGGACCAAGTTTTCGATCCGCGAAGGGGTGGGATCGACCAGCGTGCGACTGGCGCTTTCGACGGCGTCGGCCAGCATCAGGATGGCCGTCTCGCGCGTCTGCGGACGCGGTCCCGGGTAACGGAAGTGCGACTCTTCCACCTCGACGCCGTCCGGATCGTCCTCGACCTGTTTGGCGGCCTGACGGTAGAAGTATTCCACCAGCGTTGTGCCGTGATGTTGTTCGATGAAATCGATGAGCGACTGCGGCAGGTGGTGTTGTCGAGCCAAGTCGGCGCCGTCCTTGACGTGGGCGATAATCACCAGCGTGCTCATGGCTGGCACCAGCGACTGGTGTCGATTGGCTTCCTGTCCTTGGTTTTCGACGAAGTACTGCGGCTTGAGCATTTTGCCGATGTCGTGGAAGTAGGCGCCGACGCGGACCAGCAACGAGTTCGCACCGATCGACTCGGCCGCCGCCTCGCCGATGGAGGCGACATTGATGGAGTGGTTATAGGTGCCGGGAGCGCGGCGCACCAATTCCTGGAGCAGGGGGTGGCGAGCGTCGCCCAGTTCCAGCAGGCTCATGTCGGTCTGCACATCGAAGATCCGTTCGATGAACGGCAGCACGCCCGTCATCAGGATGCTGGCGATCATCGCGCACAACGCCGACCAGCCCGCGCCGCTCAATAAACCATTCACCAAGTGATCGCGCGGCGCCGATTCGATGCTGTCGAACAGCGATTCGCGCACCAACTGCGGCGCTCCATAGGCTTGCCCCATGACGCGTCCCACGCACAGAGCGACCAGAAAACTGGCGACTGCGACCGCCAGTCCGACATAGATCAAGCGCGTGCGCGTCCGAATGCGACCGGTTAGGAGGACCGACACGGCGGCGGTGGCGCCGAGAATGAGAAAGTGGGCCAAGCCTTGGCCCAGTGCGAGGGTGACCAGCATGGCGGCGGCCAGCGACAAGAGGAGCGCCAGTTCGCGCGGGTAGGCGATCGTCGCTGCGAGGGCGAATAGCATCACCGGGACGCTTTCCGCGCGCCACTGGTCGCGCGCGAAAAACCAAGCCAAAGCGACCGTCGTCGCAGCGGCGCCTAGCAGCGTGGCGAACTGGCGAAAGTCGAGCAGCGGACCGCGACACAGCGTGCCCATGTAGAGGCCGCAGAGGATGAAGACCCCGGCGTAGAGACTCCAAGTCGCCGCCGCGTAGCCGACGATCTCTTGCCACGTGCGCTGTTCCAAGAGGGTGTCGTGCTCGCGCATCAACAGCCGAAGTTCGGTGATTCCGATCGGCTTGCCGCCTTCCGCCAGCGTCGAACGTCCGGGCTCAAACGTATTGATCTCTGGATTGGCGTCGACGTCCGCGGCCGCCGACTCGCGCGCCTTCACCGAGGCTTCTTGGTTGTACGACAAGGTGACCGGCAACCGCGGTCGCAGCCAGTCGCCGATGAGCCGAGCGGCCGTTTGGGCGGCCGGGTCGCTAAACTCGGCCAGCCGCAGCGCGTCCGCCAATCGACGTTCCAGCGTAGCGCGCACGTCGGATAGCCGAACGGTTCGCACGGGCACCAGGTGAGCTTGCTGGACATGACCAGGGGGATGAACGCGAATCTCTTGATGATTCGGAGCCTCCATCCGCTGTCGCTCGTCGAGATCTTCCAGCAGTCCGAAGCGTTCGTGTTCAGCCAGCACTTCGCCGACGACTCGGCCCAGCTTCGAGAGGGCCTCGGGCGCGGCGAACGCTTGGCGTAGTGCGGGCAGGACGACGGCTGCATCCATGGGCGGTGGATCGCCCGGCCGCCGTGCAAAAAAGGCCGCTTCCAGTTCGGCGGGCATGCCTCCCGCCGCATCGACGGCGACAAGCTGCGAGACTTTGTCGAGCACCTGTTCGCGGAGTTCGCGGAGCGGCGCGGGGTCGTTGATGTAAAAGCAAGGCGTGTCGCGGCGAACTTGTTCCTTCTTGAGCCGCGTGCGTTCGTCGTCGCGGACGCTGAATTTCACGCGGGCGACGATGTCGCGCCGCGGAACGGCGCCAGTGCGATAGGCGAACGGCGGGGACCAGCCGCGCGTCAGCGCCCAGATCGTCAGTACGGTCAGAGCGCACAGCGCCAAACGGCGCAGCGACTCGTCGCGCTGCGGCGAATGCCACCAGCGGCGCCAAGCAGCGGGGCGCCCGGCCAGCATGGCGACGCGATCGGAACGAGTGCGGATTGGGGAGCCCGAAGCCATAGCAGAGGTTCTTTATCGGGACCGATGTCGATTGCCGCCGGCCGTATCGTCATAGGCTTCGACGATGGCCTGGACGAGTCGATGACGGACGATGTCGGTCTTGTCCAAGGTCACTACCGCCACTCCAGGAATGCCTTGCAGGCGGTGGACGGCGTCGATCAACCCGCTGCGCGACGATTCGGGCAAATCGATTTGGGTCACGTCCCCCGAGACGACGATCTTCGAACCCGCGCCCATGCGAGTCAAGAACATCTTCATCTGGGACAAAGTCGTGTTTTGGCCTTCATCCAGAATAATGAAGGCGTCGTTGAGCGTTCGGCCGCGCATGTAGGCCAACGGAATCACCTCGATCAAGTCCTGTTCCATGAACCGTTGAATCTGCTCGAACTCCATCATGTCATGGAGTGCGTCGAGCAGCGGGCGCAGATACGGGTTGATTTTCGCGCGGAGGTCGCCCGGCAAGTATCCCAGGCTCTCGCCCGCTTCAACGGCCGGCCGACAGAGAACGATTTTGCGGACCGAGCGATTCTTGAATGCTTCGATCGCCAGGGCGACCGCCAAGTAGGTCTTGCCGGTTCCTGCGGGACCGATCGAGAAGACGACGTCATTCTTGCGGATCGCCGCCACATAGCGGCTTTGCCCCGGCGTCTTCGGTTTTACGCGTTTCGTCGTATGACTGATTTCGACGACCGCACGCTCCCAGCCGTTTTCTTCCCCGAGCGCCCGCGACAGCACCTCGTCGACTTGGTCGACCGTGAGCGCGTCGTGACGTTCGGCCAACTGTTTAAGTTCTTCGAGCGCCGCGATCGCGCGCGTCACCGCCGTCTCTTCGCCCGAAATGTGGAGTACTTCGCCGCGATGCGTCAGGGTGACTCCCAGCCGTTCGCGAAACGTGCGTAGATGCTGGTCGCGAGTGCCGAAGAGCTTGAGCGCCAGGGCGGGGTGCGACAGCGATAAAGTAGCCTCAATCATGCCACTGGCGAGGGTCGCATGCGACCTTCGCGCCTGCTTCGAAGCAAAATCGACACATTGCCAATATACCCAACCCGCGCTGCGGCGTGAAAGGATGCCTCCAGATCTCGTCGACGCGGCCAACGCCGTCTAGGTTTGCGGCGATTAAGTGCGCCGCTGGCGCAGACGTCGTGAATAGGCCTCCAAGACCTGCCGTTCGTCGGGCGTCAGGCTGGCGTCGCCGAATTGGTGCAGTTTGGCAAGCACGGCATCGGCCCGCTCATCGAGGTCGTCGGCCGGTTTCGACGAAGAGGAAGGCGGGGGAGGCGGTGGGGAGTAAACCTTGAGGTGGTCCGACGGTCGGCGTCGCCACAGGCGGGTCCACCAGGAACTCCCGCTCGGCCGTCGCGATGTCCGACCGAGGCGACTGGACAGAGGAAATGAAAATCGTCCTAAGTTCCAGTCTAGCTGATAGTAAAGGAAGCCGAAGGCGGCGCCGACCAAGTGGACGTCGTAAGCTACGTTCGACTCGCTGCGGGCGGACGTGGCCGCGTAGAGGTCTTGGCCGACGTACAACACCCCGAGGACCCAGGCCGGGACCGGGATGATCATCATGAGCAAGATGCGGCGGTCTGGGAAACGCAGGCAGTAGAGCACGACGAGCGTCATGACGGCGCCGGAGGCGCCGAGCAATTGGCTGGGGACGCCGAGCCAGGTGGTGCGGAGCATCCAGACGACGCCGCCGACGACGGCGCCGACCAGGTAGATGCGCAAGAACTCCCACTTTCCGTAGCACTCTTCGAGTTCCCGTCCGAAGAACCACAGCCCGTACATATTCCCCAGGATGTGCATGATCTGAAACGGGTTATGGCCGAAGGCATAGGAGACCAAATGCCACAGCTTCCACGGCTGGGACCAGTCGTCCGAGCCAAGCACCAAAAGGGAAGTGATGGAATGTCGAGGTCCGCCGAACAGCATGTCGGCGAGGTAGAGCAGGGCGTTGAGCAGGATTAAACGGACGACCATCGTGCGCGGGACATATTGTCCGGCGCCGCCCGATTCCGACTCGTCTCGGTAGTATTCCCGATCGTAAATGCCCACGCCGTTTCCTCGCGCCGCACAATTTTCTAACCCTGTTGCATGGCAAGGGCTAGAGCGGCTTGTCAGATCATAACGGCCGCTCGGACGATTGGGGATGCGCCTCGCCGCGCGATTCCGCGGGACTTAGAGCCACGCTAGGCCGCAAAGTTTACCAAAACGGCGACTTACGAACACGTTAGAGGCCGTTTGGGCGTTAATTCGCCTAAATCCCGCAAAACGGTTGCGACGATAGCGATGAAGACGATCGAACGAGTGCGAATGAGTCGCGCGTGGTTCGATAGGAGAATAGCGTTGGGCGGCGTGCTGGGCGGGCATGCCATACGGATACCCGGACACCGATCAAGGATGGGAGTGTTGCTATGAAATTGACCAAATGGGCGCTGGGTGCCGCTTTGGCCGTTGCCCTCTGGGGACGCGGCGCGGCTGCTCAGCAAGATGAATATTACCGTGAAGCAGCGCCCCGCTTGGGCGGTGCTGAAGGTACGCTCGCCGATGAAGAATCGACCGTGTCGGTTCCCGCGTCGGCAGCCGGATACAACACGTACCTCGGCGGCGAAGAATCGTGCCAGCCGGCGTGCGACTGCGATTGCGGCCCCTGTTGCTACCCGCTGGCCGATCTGGGCGAAGCGTGGAAGCTGTTCGACGGCTGCTTCTTCCAGGAGCGCAACATCAACGCGGGCGGCTGGCTCGCCCAAAGCTTCACCTGGAACCCGTACAACCCGAACGATCGGTACAACGGTCCGATGACCTGGACCGACCGAGCGAACGAGTACCAGATGAACGAATTGTACTTCTACCTCGGCCGTGCCGCGAACACGGAAGGCTGCGGGTGGGATTACGGTTACCGAGTCGACGCCCTGTACGGGTCCAACTATCGGTGGGATACGGCCGCTGGTTTGGAAACCGACTTCGGCAACGGCAAGTTCTACGGTTTGGCTTTGCCGCAGTTCTACGGCGAAGTCGCCTACAACGACTTGACGGTGAAGGTCGGCCACTTCGTCTCGCCCGTGGGTTACTTCGCGGTCGGTACGGCCAACAACTTCTTCCCCGTCCTGCCTTACACGTTCCAATACGGCGAACCATTTACCCACACGGGTGCGTTGGCCACTTGGAAGGTGAACGACAAGATCACCTGGGGCAACGGCTTCACCCGCGGCTGGGATAACTTCGACAGCACGGGCAACCCGAACCTCGGGTACCTCGGCACCCTGACGTATACGATGGACAGCGGCGATACGCTGGCGTGGGTCGGCTTGTTCGGTCGCGAACCGAACTTGACCGGCGCCAACTTTGATCCGGACCGCGGCGTCGGCTTCAGCACGTGTTACACCCAGACGCTCGTCTATACGAAGAAATACTCGGATGACGTCACGGGCGTGTTGCAAAGCGACTACGGCGTCCAGGGCGACGCCAGCCCCATCACGGGCGGCGAAGCTCGCTGGTACGGTTTGAACAGCTATCTGTTGTGGAACCAGACGTGCCGCCTGCAGTGGGGTGCGAACCTGGAATGGTTCCGCGACGACGGCGGCGCCCGCGTCGGTGCGGCTCTCCCGTCGTTCGGCAGCCCGAATGCGGTGGGCTACCCGCAGCCGCAAGGCTTCAACGGCAGCTTCTACGTGGCGACCGTCGGTGCGAAGTACTTCTTCACGCCGAACCTGTATACTCGCGGCGCCTTCCGCGCCGACTGGTATGACGGCACTCGCAACCTGGCCAACAACATGCCGTTCGACGACGGCACGAAGAACCACCAGCAAGTGGTCGTGCTCGACCTCGTCTTCACCTTCTAGTCGCCGCGGCCTCACGGCCTGACGACGAACGGACTTCTGCGAGACGCCCGCGCTTCATCACGCGGGCGTCTTGTCGTTTACCGACCGCTAGAATCGCCGACTCTGCGTCGTAGCCACTCGGTTTTCCACCAGCCAATATTCGGCCGATTCGCGATTCATTTCGCGGACCAGCGGCGCGGAGAGCTGCCCGCCCGTCTCATTCACCAAGTTCACTTGTCGTACCAACCGCCACACGACCGATCCCGTCGTCGACTCTTGACGCCGCACCAGCAAGGAGACGTACTGTTGAATTAGGATACGGCCTGAGTGGTCCCATTGGTCGGCGACGATCGGTCCCCAAACTTCCGACTGTTGATCCAGGGGAACCCCCGCGGAGGCCAGCAGAGCGCGAACATGCGCCCAGATGCGTGCCTTGTTTCGCAGGAGTTCCAGCATGGCGAGCGTCGAAAGAGGGGAGGGGCTCGGGAACGCACGGCCGCCGCGACGACCCCGTCAAATTGTGCCCCGTTTCCTGGCTTCTTGCTACACGCAAGCCGGCGACTCGAGGTTACTTGGCTGTAAGCATTTCGAGGTACCTGGACGAATCACGATGCTCGCACGACTCATGCTCCTATTCGTCGTCGTGCCGATCGTCGAGCTGACGCTCCTGACGATGCTCGCCGACGCCACGAATTGGAAAGTCTCCATCGGACTCGTCCTCTTCACCGGACTGCTCGGCGCCTGGCTCGTCCGACATCAGGGATGGCGGGCCTTGCGACGAGTGCAATCCGAACTGCGCGCTGGACGACTTCCCGGAGACGCGCTCGTCGACGGTGCGCTGGTCGTCGTCGCCGGATTGCTGCTACTCACCCCAGGACTCCTCACCGACTTGGCCGGCATCGTGCTCCTCATCCCGCTCACGCGCGCGCTCGTCAAACGTCGCGTCCTGGCCTGGGGCCGAACGCGCTTCTCGTTCCAGTCGTTCGCCGCCAACGCCGCCGCCGGCGCTTCCTTTCGCGACGACGATTCCCAGACGATCGACGTCGCGCCGCGCCGCCCCGACGACTCGCCCTAAACCGCGCGAGTCCAACTCGGTCGCCGTCGCCGTCGCCACCGCCTCGGGCGACAAGTTAGAGCTGAATCCACGGCTGCGGTCCCACTTTGTGCTCATGAAACCAATGGGCCGCCGACTCCGCATTGAGGCTGCGCACGAACGGCGGACTAGCACACTCCCAACCGTTGGTGAGCTCCGTGACCTGACGCAGCATGAACCACGACGTGGGTTCGCCGGAACGCCGCACAAGCACGGTGACGTACCGTTGAATGACGCGCAGTCCAGAGTGGTCGAACTGCTCGGCGACGACGGGCCCAAAGACTTCGGAACACCCATCGAGGGGAATTCGAGCGGCGGCGAGTATTGCGCGCAGTTCGGTTACGGTAACGCTCTTCTTACGAAAAAACTCCAACATGGTGCGACTCGCTTTACGGAATGCGGGTGGAAGAGGGGCGAGCAGACTGCCAGCAAGGGCAGCCAAACCCGTCAAACCACCAGCACTCCGCTTCGCTCGCGCGCAGCCCGAGCGCACAAATGAAGATGCGCTACATCGCGTCGCGCGCAGCAAATCAGACGCCCCGCCAAATCCGAGGACCGTAAGGTCGGCAATACACAGCGCAGCGACGGCGCTTCGTGCGACAATCGATGATCGTCGCAGAACTCCGCTTCGCACTCGCGCCAACGATGGGAAAGGGAGAGTCGAGGGCACGACCGACTGACTTCGACGGACGGACGCGAGTTTTCCGGGGAGGATGCCTCCGGCTCGCACTTCGCCCAAGTCGAAACGCTAGAGATCAGGGGAAGCGTGGTGACGAAGATCAGAAGATAGCGATGCATGGCGAGCCTGACTGACCAAATCGCAGCGACCGCGTCGCTGTGTTTCGCACCTCGATCCGAGATTCTACCAGCCCGCGTGAATCGCGAGATTACATTGTCGTTAGGTCTGGGCGAGGCGCCACGACCGGCGCCGCTACGAAATGCGGCGTTCGGCGAACACGGTGTCCTGGCTGCGCGCGGCGTCGATCTCGAAACCGCAGCGTTCGAAGAGCTCCAGCATTCGGTGGTTGTCCGGCGCCGTCTCGGCCACCACCCGCTGGATGCCCCAAGCGCGGCAGATTTCCAGGCAGTAGTCGGTCAGGAGCGTGCCGACGCCTTGGCCTTGCCACCGATCGCCGACCAAGACCGCATACTCGGCGTCCCGGTGGTCTGCGTCGGCGACCAGACGCCCGACTCCGCGAATCTGTTTGCGACCGGTCGCCGACTCCTCGGCGATCGCCACGATCGCAATTTCCCGGTCGTAATCGATGAAGCAAAAGCGCGTCGCCATTTCGTGCGTCGTCCCGCTGAACAGATAGCGAAAGCGAAACCGAATCGACTCCGGCGAACAACCTGCCAGCAATTCGTGCCACAGCGGTTCGTCTTCCGGTCGAATCGGCCGCAACACGATCGTCTCGCCGTCGGGCAAGCGGATCGTCCGCGTCAGTTCCTCGGGGTAGGGCCGGATCGCCAAGTGCGAGTACCGTCGGACCGGCGTCAAGATGGCCGAACGGTCGAGGACGATGCGAGCGTCGAGCGCGACGGCTTGGTCTGGAGTGACCAGCAGAGGGTTGATGTCGAGCTCTACGATTTCGGGATAGTCGGCCGCCAGATACGACACGCGAATCAGGATCTCGACCAGTCGATCAATGTTCGCCGCGGGACGTCCTCGATAGCCGCTTAAGAGCGGCCACGACTTGAGCGACTCCAGCATGCGTCGGGCGAGTCGTTCTGTAAGCGGCGGCAGTTCGAGCGCGCAATCTTGGTACAGCTCGGCCGTCACTCCCCCAGCGCCGACCAACAGCACCGCGCCGAACACTGGATCGCGCTTGGCCCCCACGATCCACTCATGGCCGTTCGGCGCCGTCACCATCCGCTGCACGGTGACGCCGACGCCGTCGAGCGGCAGTTGCGCGGATGCGGCTTGCGTCATCATCCGTTCGAACGCGGCGGCCACTTGCGCTTCGTCGGCCAGATTGAGCATTACGCCGCCGACGTCGGTCTTGTGGGTGATCGACGGGGAGTGGATCTTGAGTGCGACGGGAAAGCCAAGACGCTGCGCGAATTTGCAGGCGTCGTCGACGGTCCAGGCGACGTAAGGTTTCGCCACCGGAATCTCGTACGCCTCGAGCAGCGATTTCGACGTGCTCTCGGTGAGCACTTCATGCCCTTCGCTCAAGATCGTGTCGAAGACGGCGCGCAGTTTAGCGCGATCAAGCGGAAACTCGACCGGCAAATCGCGCGGCGTCTCGTACAGCATTTCGCGCCGTCGCGCGTACGAGGCGAGATACATGAGCGCCCGCACCGCCTGTTCGGGCGACGCGTAGGTGGGGATTTGGGCCGCATTGAGTCGCCGAATTCCTTCCGCCACTCGCTCGCCTCCCATCCAGGCCGCGATCACCGGTTTGCGCGACCGGCCGGCGACTTCGATCACGACCTCGGCGGTGCGCGTCGGATCGGTCATCGCTTGCGGCGTGAGCACGACGACGACGGCGTCGACCTGCGGGTCGTTGAGCACCAACTGGACGGCCTGCGCGAATCGCTCGGGCGACGCATCGCCCAGCACGTCGACCGGATTGCCGTGCGACCAGGCGGGCGGCAGACAATCATTCAGAGCGGCGATCGTTTCGGGACCCAGATTGGCCAGCGTCCCTTGACGCTCGATCAATTCATCCGTCGCCATCACTCCCGGTCCGCCCGCGTTCGTCACGATCGCCAGCCGCGATCCGCGCGGCGCGTGGTGGCTCGCTAGTAGCTCCGCGCAGTCGAACATATGCTCGACGTCGAACACGCGCACAATTCCTGCGCGCCGCAGCGCCGCCTCGTAGACGGCATCCATTCCGGCCATGGCGCCCGTGTGAGACGCGGCGGCCTGCGCCGATTCGGCGAAGCGCCCCGACTTGTAGGCGATGATGGGCTTTTTGCGAGTGAACCCGCGGGCGGCGCTCATGAAATGCCGCGGCCGATCCAGCGATTCGATGTACAGCAGGATCGCATCCGTGTGCGGGTCGAGCGCGAAAAAATCGATCAGACTGCCGAGGCTGACGTCGAGCATGTTGCCGACCGAGACGAAATGCGAGAAGCCGACGTTTTCGCGCAGCGCCCAGTCGAGGACGGACGTACAGAGCGCGCCGGATTGCGAGATAAAGGCGATGCGTCCTTTCGGCGGCATATCCGCCGCAAAACTGGCATTCAGTCCCGTATGCGGCGAGAGGACTCCCAAGCAATTAGGACCCAGTATCCGCAGCCCTTCGAAGGCCGCCGCCTCGCGCTGGATCGCACGTTCCAACGCCGCGCCCGCCGGTCCCGTCTCGCGAAAGCCGGCCGACAGGATGATCACCGACGGCGCACCGGCCGCACCGCATTCACGCACCAGCCCAGGCACGGTCGCAGCCGGCGTGGCGATCACGACCAAGTCCGGCCGCTCGGGCAGCTCCGCGACGCTCTTGAAGCAAGGGCGACCTTCTAACTGTTCGTGACGCGGATTGATCGGGAAGACGCGTCCCGAGAAGTCGGGGCGGAGTAGATTCTGGAAGACGGTTCTCCCGACGCTCGACGGTCTATCGCTTGCGCCGATCACCGCGACGCAGCGCGGTGAAAAGAGATGTTCCAGATTGCGAATCGGCATGCGCAGTTCTTTCCGGTCAGACGAGATTCGCCAACGCCGCTCGCGCTTGCGCCGCCACGTCGCGCAGGCAGTTCGGCGTGAAGGGGCTGATCAGGCCGGCGGAACGAGTCAGTTCTTGAAACGGCGCCTCGCCGCCGCGACGACAGAGCGCCAGATAGTCGGCCAATGCAGCTGGAAAATCGCGATTCGCGCGGACCCAGAACTGCAGGGCGCAGGTTTGCGCCAACGTGTAGTCGATGTAGTAGAAGGGGGACAGATAGATGTGTCGCTGGAATTGCCAGAAACCGCCTTGATCGACGTGCGGCAAGTCGCCGTAGTCCCGCCACGGCAGGTAAGTGCGTTCCATCTCCTGCCACATCCCATGCCGCTCGGCCGGGCTCGCGTCCGGATTCGCATAGACCAAGTGCTGGAAGTGGTCGACTGCGACGCCGTAGGGAATGAACAACAGCGACTGCGCCAGATGGATCTTGCGGAATCGATCCGCGTCAGCCCCGAAGAACTTGTCCATGTGCGGCCACGTGAGAAACTCGAGGCTCATCGAGTGGATCTCGCACGATTCGTAGGTGGGCCACAGATAGTCGACCACCGGCTGTTCGCGACTGAGATAACCTTGCAAGGCGTGTCCGATCTCGTGTGTGAAAACCTCGACGTCGCCCTTGGTGCCGTTGAAGTTCGCGAAGATGTACGGGACGCCGAAATCGGGGAACGACGTGCAGAATCCGCCCGGCGCTTTGTCTTTGCGATTCTTGAGGTCCATTAAGTGTGCGTCGATCATCAGGCGGAAGAAGCCGCCGATCTCAGGATGCATGGCGTCGAACATCTCGGTCGCCCGCTCGATCATCCAGTCGTGATCCCCTTGCGGCGCAGGATTGCCGCGCGAGTCGTGCACGCCTTCGTCCCAGAACTTGAGCTTCTCGACGCCCAAGGCTTGCGCTTGCAGGCCGCGCAGTTCGACGGCCAGCGGGACGAGGTGCTCGCGTACGTCGGCTCGGAAGCGTTCGACGTCGCCCTGGTTGTAGTCCACTCGCTTCATCCGCTTGTAGCCGAGGCCGATGAAGTCATGGAACCCGAGCTTGCGCGCCATGCGCGTCCGCAGGCCGACCAGTTGGTCGTAGAGCGAATCGAGCGCGGGGCGGTTGGCGGCGAACCAACCCCAGCGGGCTTTTTCCGCGGAATGCCGTGTTTCGCGGTCAGCATCCTCGCGATACTTGACGATCTCCGACAGATTGCAGACGGCGCCGCGGAAATCGATCTTCGCCGACGAGAGGAGATCGGTGTAGTCGGCTTCAAGCTTCGATTCGGCCACCATGTCGTCCGCAATCGCCGACTCGAAGGTCAGCACATCGGCTTCCCACAGGGCCAGCACGTAGTCGCCGTAGGTGCGGGCGACGACGTCGCGGAGCGGCGGCAGCAGGAAGCGGCGCTTGAGGGCGACGGAGAGCTCCGTGAGTTTAGGGCGGAGGGCGTCCGCGTATTCTCGAGCCTCGCGCGCCGCGGCGTCTTGCGTGTTCTGTTGAAACTTCAGGCCGACGAGCGCTTCCCAGGTTTCGATCCGGCGGCGAATGGCGTCCCAATCCTTGAGCACCGCTTGCTGCTGGCTCGCGTCGTGCGCCGCATCCAACCGTCGCTCGAGCGCCGCGTACGCCGTCGTCATCTCATCCGCCGTCGGCGCCGTCACCTGAAACGCATGAAAGTCAATGTCGCTCATCGCATCCCCTTCGTCGCTAGTGTGTCGCAGGATTGTACCCCCCGTAGAACAGGCTTCCAGCCTGTTACCAATCCCACAAAATCAATCCCACAAAACAAGCGCACAAACAAGCGCACAAAAAAACGCCGCGCGTGCTCAACACGCGCGGCGTCGCAGTTGCTTCGTTCGGCTATCGCCGTCTCTTACATCTTGCCGAAGATCGAGATGAGGTCGACGGTGCGGCTGCTGTAGCCCCATTCGTTGTCGTACCAGCTGAGCACCTTCAAAAGGTTGCCGCCCATGACCTGCGTCCACGGAGCGACGAAGATCGAGCTGTGCGGGTTGCCGATGATGTCGCTCGACACAATCGGGTCTTCCACGTACTGGAGGACGCCCTTGAGCGGCCCTTCCGCGGCGGCCTTCATGGCGGCGTTCACATCCTTCTCGGTCACGTCGCGCTTCAAGAGGGCGGTGAGGTCGGTCACGCTGCCGTCCGACGTCGGAACGCGGAGCGCGATGCCGGTGAGCTTCCCCTTGAGGTCGGGAATCACTTCGCCCACGGCCTTCGCCGCACCGGTGCTCGTCGGCACGATATTCATGCCGGCGGCGCGGGCTCGGTAAATGTTGTCGTGCGCCAGGTCGAGCAGACGCTGGTCGTTCGTGTAGCTGTGGACGGTGGTCATCAAGCCCTTCTCGATGCCGAACGTTTCGTGCAACACCTTGGCCATCGGCGCCAAGCAGTTGGTGGTGCAGCTGGCGTTCGAGATGCACTTCATTTCCGGCTTGAGCAAGTGGTCGTTGACGCCCATGACGACCGTCAGGTCGGGCGTGTCCTTCGCCGGAGCGCTCAACACGACGCGGCGAGCGCCCGCGTCGAGGTGGCTGTCGTAGCCCGGCTTGCCCTTGGCGGCGTCCTTCTTCCCCGTGAAGACGCCCGTGCTTTCCAACGCCACATCGACCTTCAGATCGCCCCAGGGCAACTTGGCCGGGTCGCGTTCCTTCAACACCGGGATGTGCTTGCCGTTGACGATGATTCCCTTGTCATCGTTGGCGACCGTTCCCTGGAACATGCGGTGCGTGCTGTCGTACTTCAGCAGCATGGCCAGCGTGTTCGTGTCGGTCAGGTCGTTAATGGCGACGACCTCGAACTCGGCCGGACGAGCGGCCAGGATGCGGAAAACGAGCCGACCGATGCGCCCGAAACCGTTGATTGCTACGCGAATTGCCACGTACTTAACTCCTTTACCCAATAGATTCTCGTTCACTTTTCTACGGGGCCGATTATAGTGCTCGCGCGGCGCGCGAGCAACGGCGTGAAGCCGACTGCACGGAAGCACGCGCGACGGCGTGCGCAGTGGAAGATAAGCCGCCCTAGAGGGGCGTTACGGGGCAGGGCGGCGTCGCTGGAGAGGCGCCGAGACTCGTGCAAGACGCTCCAGCTATTCGGATGCCTTTTCAGCCGCCGGCTTCTCGGCCGGTTTTTCGTCCCCCTTCTCGTCTCCCTTTTCGGCCGGTTTTTCCAACGTGCGGCGCTTCTTGGTTTCGCCCGCCAACTTTTCGGTCGCCGTCACGGTGGCGCGGTTGGCGAAGACGAATTGCTTCATGCCCGCAGGAGACCAGCCCTGAAACTCAATCTTGTCTCCGGGTTTCACCAAGCTCAGGTTCGTATAGTCGACCGACACCTTCGCCCCCTCGGCCAGTTCCCCTTTGACGACTTTGCCCGGGATCTGCACTTGGAACTTGCCATTCTTAATCTCCGTCAAACGGCCGATGATCGTCACCGGCATATTGTCCGGCGGCGGCGCCTTCTTCATCGGCTTCTCTGGCTTCGGTTCCTGGAACAGCCCCGCGCCGTCGTTGCCAGCAGGCAGGTTGTCGACGATGACGCCGACCACGTACCCCTCGCGCAAGGTGATCGCGTCCATTTGCGTCACTTCTTCTAGAATCTTTCCCCGCTTATCGACGGTCGCGGTGAACCGTACGATCAACCCCGGTCGCAGCCAACTTGTTTCCGCCGCCCCTGTGTACTCGACCTGCGGATTTTGGCCCTCGAGTTGAACGACGTAACGCTCGCCGCCGTCGGCTTGCACTTCCATACCGCCGCCCGCTGCGCCTTTGATGGTGCCGGTTCCTCGAGCGGGTTCCCGCTGTTGCTGTGGAACATTGGGGCCGGGCCGCCGGTTTTGCGCCGCGGCTGGCGCCGTCGCCGCCGCGACGACCAGGAATCCAACACCCAACGCCAAAAGAGAGGCAGTTCGCATGGCAGGCACTCAACGGGAGGGAAGGGAGGAAATTCGCGGCCCCTAGAGAATAACGTCCTGTTCAGAATGTTGCCAGCAAATCTCGCCGCCGCGCCCTACTTCACCTGGCCCATTCTCTTCCACACAATATCTGCATGACTTCCAAATCTGCCCGCCTGACGGTTCCCGAGTTCGTGGGTTTTAAGGCCGCTGGCCGCAAACTGTCGATGCTGACCGCCTACGACTACCCGGTCGCTCAGTTGCTCGACGAAGCGGGCGTCGACGGGATTCTGGTCGGCGACAGTCTCTCGATGGCCGTCCAGGGACACGACACGACGCTCCCGGTGACGCTGGATGAAATCATCTACCACGCGGAGATCGTCGGCCGGGCAGTCCAACGCGCCTTGGTCGTCGTCGATCTGCCGTTCCCGACGAACCACTTGGGCGTCCATCGGGCCATCGAGTACGCCGGCCGCATCCTCAAGGAAACTCGCTGCCAAGCCGTCAAGCTCGAAGGAGGCGCCGATCAAGCCGACGTCATCGCGGGACTCGTCGCCGCGGGGATACCGGTGATGGCGCATGTGGGTTTGCGCCCGCAAAGCGTGCACACGATGGGCGGGTACCGGGTCCAACGGGACCGGGAACGTTTGCTTGAGGATGCGCTCGCCGCGCAAAACGCCGGCGCATTCGGCATCGTGCTCGAATGCATCCCCGCCCCGTTGGCGGCCGAACTGACGAAGACGCTGCGCATTCCGACGATCGGCATCGGCGCGGGGCCGGATTGCGACGGCCAAGTGCTCGTCGTCAACGACCTCTTGGGACTCACGGGCGGCCACGTCCCCAAGTTCGTGAAAGCCTATGCTCAATTACGACAAACCATCCTCGACGCCGCCAAACAGTTCGGCGACGAAGTGCGCGGCGGCCAATTCCCGGGCCCCGAGCAGACCTTTATGAAGTAGGGCGGCGGAAAGCCGCCAGGAGCAACAGATGAGCGGCGGTCGACTGGCGTTGATGTGGCTGTGCGTTGCGGCGTCCGTTTGGTGTGCAAACGGGGCTCAGGCCCAATTCGGCGGCGCGGTCATCGAACGCTATCCGGTGCAGACAGCCAATCCGAGTTGCCAGGTCGTCGTCTGCCGGGGCGGCGACCTGTTCTATACGGCCCAACTCCTGCCGCTCGATGCGCAAGGGCGAGTCGTCGCGCCGAACGATCGCCGGTTGCAAGTCGACCAGACCTTTCGCCAACTGGAGCTCACCCTCGCGGCCGCGAAGCTGAAACTGAGCGACATCGTGAAGCTCAACGTTTACTGCGCCGACGACGACGCGGCCGACGCCGTGCGAAAGGGGCTTCCCGCTCGGTTCCCGCTCGGCCTTCCGGCTGTTTGTTACGTGACGACGTCGTTGCCGCACAGCGCGCTGGTGGCGCTCGACGCCGTCGCTCGCTCCCCCCAGGAACTCGCGCCGTTCGATTCGCCCCGCGGCCTCGCGCCGGGCGTTCACGCCGAACCGCGTCGGACCCATTGGGCGCTTTCGCCCGAAGGCAGCCGCGTCTATGTGGCGGGGCAGGCCGAGAAGGGCGACTTGCGCGGCGCAACCAAAGGGACGCTCCAAAGCCTGGAGCGCACGCTCAAGTTCCTGGGGCTCGAATGGGCCGACGTCGTTCAAATCAAGTCCTTCGTTACGCCCATGTCGTCGGTCGCGCAAGCAGAAGACGAGTTCGTAAAATTCTTCGGCGAAGCGACCGTCCCGCCGCTGGCGTGGGTCGAGTGGAAATCGGACTTGCCGATCGAAATCGAACTTGTCGCCTCCGCAAACCGCGGGCGTGATTCGCAACTCGTCGGAAAACCGGCCGACCTCGAATTCCTCACGCCTCCCGGCATGACGACGCCGACCATCTACTCGCGCGTCGTCCGCACTCACGGTCCGACGACGCTGTTCGTGAGCGGCCTGTACGGCGAACCGGGCGAGTCGGGGGAGAAGCAAGTCGAACGAATCTTCCAGGATCTCGAAAAGACGCTCCAATTGCCGCTGGCAGATGCCGGCGATTTCCGGCATCTGGCGAAAGCCACGTATTACGTGAGCGACGACGATGCGAGCGGCAATCTCAATGCGCTGCGGCCGCGGTACTACGATCCTCAACGACCGCCGGCGGCGTCGAAGGCGCTGGTCCGCGGCGTGGGGCTGCCGAAAGCGACGATCACGATCGACATGATCGCCGTTCCGAAACTGCCTCCGCCTAAGTCGAACTAACGCGAAAAGCGACGCAGCACATTGGCGGTGATGCGCGAAATGTGCTCGTCGACCGGCAGCGAGCTGGGATAGGTGATCGAGCCGACCGAAAAGACCTCGCCGCCGCTAGGCGTGTCGAAGTAGACCATGTGCGCACCGCCGTCGTCCGGGTTCATTCCCTTGGCGAGCAGCTGGACGTTTTTCGGGGACGAGTGAGGCGAGATCTTGTCGGTCTCATGGCCCGACGCGCCGCCCGGGCATCGCATGTGGAGGCACTTTTCGCCGAACACGTCGCCGTTGCGCAGGCCTGTTCCCTTAAACGCCCAGTGGCTGGCGTCGACCGCTCGATAGGGCGCCCCCGTCATGATTCCCGCCGGCGTGAAGATCACTCCCAGGAGATTCGCCTCCGACTCCACGCGCTTCGCCAGTCGGCTTTCCGCCCCGATCCCCTCCGGCCACAGGCTGGTCATCGCGCCGTTTTGCACGACCATCGTCTGGGCGTCCAGGAACTCGACTTCGCAGTTGACGCCGTTGCCGCCCAGGTACATGAGGCGGCCGCCTGCGTGCCAAACCCAATGCTTGACTCGCTCGTACATTTTTCGCGACCAGTACTCAGGATGCGTGCTGATGATGAGCACGCGGTAGGCGGAAAGGTCGAGCGTTTCGTCGTGCAATTGCGTCTCGGAATAGAGGTCGTACGGAAAGCCTTCGCGCTCGAGCCAACCAAACAAACGCCATTCGGCGGGCGCGATATGACACGCCGCTCGGCCCTCGATGGGGTCGGTGATTTGCTCGTTGAAGTCGATGTGGTTGATCGGCTCAGGTCGCTCGAACGAGAGGGGCGCATAGTGCTGGCTGCCCCAGGTTTGGTGTTCGAGCTGCGTGTAGCGTTTGAGTTCTTGTCGAGCGTTGACGACGGGGGTGGGAGGCAAGGCGTCGGCGCTGATGTAATTGCTGCGCCCGCCGAAATTGTTGTACGCGTTCCACGTGATGTTCGATGCCAGCACCGCGACGGGGCAGGTCGGGCGGGCCGGCGCGACGACCCATGGAAACGAGAATCGCAAGCCGCTCGGCGTCTGCGCATGCAGGTAGTACAGCCCCGACTGGGCCGGCGCTTCGACCAATTGTTGGTGGCTGGGACTGCCATATCCCACCTTGTTCCAGTTCACGCCGGTCTGCGTGTAGTCGCCGTCGGGCGTGATCTGCATCGTCGCTCGCGGCCCGTGCTCGTCATGCCAGCCCAACCCACGGACGAATTCCTTTCGCCAACCGTATCGCCATAACTCCACCTTGTACTGCTCGACGGCATGCACGCGAAATTCGGCGATGTCGCCCGAGCGAACGCACTTCGGCCAGATGTAGCCGAACAGGCCGTCGGAGAGGAGGCGAAACTGGTGCGGCGGTTGTCGCTCGGAGATCTGCACCGCGACGCGTTTCGAACCGAACCCCGGTTTGACGAGGACCACGTCGTACGCTCCGGGAGGCAAGTCAAGATGCACGGCGCCGCTAGCGCGCGACCGCGTTTCGAAGGAACGGCCCGTCGAGTCGATGAATTCGAGTACGACGTCGGCCAACGCGACATATCTCTCGTCGCTCACGTATCCAACCAACATGGCGGCACTCCTGTCAGGGCGGGGAAGGCGATCATTCTAGCGAGCCGCGATGCATCGTTTAACCCGCAGCCGTAGGCGAGGGAAATGAAATGGCCCCGCGTCGCCTGCCGAGACATCGCGGCTAGCTGAATCCTCCCTCGCCTGCGGCTGCGGGTTAAACGAGTTAGAAATAGGTTTGCCAGCCGCTGGGAGGGAGGCCGGTGAAGGGCGTCACGAACGGCCACTGCTGACGCTTCTTGCCCTCGCGAGTGGGATTCTCTTCGACGTAGCGGATGGCGTTTTCGATCGCGATTTCTGAGTCGAGGTACACGATCCACTGGTTCTCGCCCCACAGCGATGGGAGACGACCGTTTTGATTGCGGAAGGGCGTCATCGGATGGAGGTCGACTTCGACGAGACGGCGAGTCGCCTCGCCCTTCAGGAGGTTGGCCGCCGACTCGATCTTGTATCGGTGTCGTCCCATGACCAAATGCACGTGCTCGGGCAAGATCGAACAGGCCCAGACCGTGAGTCGACTTTTGGCGACAAAACGCTGGAATCCGCGGGCCGCTTCCAACGCTTGCTGACCTGTAAGCGTCACGGGGGGATGTTTGAGCGAGTTGCTAGCAGCCGTTCGCCATCGCGCATACTCGTTCGGTTCGACATCGACCCGGTCGCGCGACTTCGTCGCTCGACCAAATCGAGCTAGTTCCCACGAGTAGACGAAATCCGACCAAGAACCGCGTGGATCGTTCGGCAGCCAGAATCCATATGTTCCCCAGATCACATGGTAGCCATGAATCATGAGTAAGCCTCAATCGTTTAACCCGCAGCCGCAGGCGAGGGAGAGAGGGAGAGAGGGAGTGTGTCTGGATGGGAAGTCGATGGATCTTACGAGGGTGGACAAGTCCTCGCTAAACGACCTCCCTCGCCTGCGGCTGCGGGTTAAACGAATACAGGCGATGCGGGGTGGGCGAGGGGGATGGGGCGTTGTATGGTGGGCGTGGTATGGGTGACCCGGAGGCGGGCAACTCGATGAACGAAAGGGAGCCGCGTGAATCGCAACGACCCTGAGCCTGCCGCTTCGCCCAGTCGCGCACGGCTCGTTGTCCTCGGACTGCTCTGTTCCATGGCCTTCGTGCTCTATCTGGATCGCGTCTGCGTCTCGCAGGCCATGCCGCAGATTCAGAAAGAGTTTTCGCTGTCCGACACGCAGGCCAGCGTCGTGTTCATGGCCTTCACGCTCGCCTACGGCCTATTCGAGGTTCCCACCGGCCACTGGGGCGACAAGTTCGGCTCGCGCCGCATCCTCACGCGCATCGTCGTCTGGTGGTCGGGCTTCACCGCGGCCACCGCGCTGTGCTTCGGCTTCTATTCGCTGGTCGCCATCCGCTTCCTGTTCGGCGCCGGCGAGGCGGGGGCCTATCCCAACGCGGCGCGCGTCATCGCGCGGTGGTTTCCCAAGTCGGAACGGGGACGCGTGCAAGGCGTCTTTCAAGCTGCGTCGCTCATCGGCGGCGCGCTGGCGCCCGCCGTCGCCGGCGTGCTGATCCGCTGGTTCAATTGGCGCGTCTCCTTTTTCGTCTTCGGCGCAGTCGGGATCGTCTGGGCCCTCGTGTTTCATCGCTGGTTTCGCGACGATCCGTCCGAGCATCCGGCCGTGAACCAGGCCGAAGCTGAACTCATCGGCCCCCCTCCGACTCCGACGCATGCCGAACATCCCGACATACCGTGGCGCGAGGTGCTGACGCATCCGTGCGTGTGGCTGTTGAGCCTCGCAGTGTCTTGTTCGGCCTTCAACACGTACTTGTACTTCTCCTGGTATCCCAAGTATCTGCAGACGGCTCGCGGAGTCGAACAGACGACGTCGGGGCTGCTGGCCAGCATCGTGCTCACCGGCGGCATGCTCGGGACGCTCTGCAGCGGCGCTTTCGTCGATTGGCTCAACCGCCGCGGTCAGTTGACGTTGTGGCGTCGCCGCGCCATCGCTGCAGGGGCGCTGACGACCGCGTCGTTGCTGCTCGTGGTTTCCATGCACATGGAAGATGCACGCCTGTCGGCCTGCGTCGCCGCCGTCTCTTGCTTTTCGCTCTTCTGCCAGCAATCGGTGTGGTGGACGAGTGCGAGCGAAGTCGCCGGTCGGTACCTCGGCGCGCTCTTCGGACTTATGAACGGTCTAGGCGGCATCGGCGCCATGTCGTCGCAGTTCTTCTTCGGCTGGTTCGCCGACCACCGTAAGTCGCTCGGTTTCGCCGGCCGTGAACAGTACGATCCTGCGTTTTGGATCTACGCCGGCGTGTTGCTATTGGGAGCGACCTGCTGGTTGTTCATCAACCCGACGAAGGTCATCGGGGAGAAAGGCGAGACGCGAGGAACGGCTTGAACCTCAGGCCTCAAGCCTCAGGCCTCAGGCCTTCGGCCTTCGGCTTGAGGTTTGCTTCACAGGCTGGAAGCCTGTGCTACGGGAGGTGTTACGGGAGGGCGGCGGCGCTCCAGGCGGTGGCCATGAGGGACAGGAATTGGTCTTTGCCGTGCGGGTCGCCGTTGTCGAAATAGGGTTGGACGGGGTCGCAACGCGAGACGACGCGCCAGGAGCCGTCGGGAAGTTGGGAGTCCAACAGATACTGGACGCCGCGGCGGTAGGGCGGGGAAGCGAGGTCGAAGCGGGAGTCGCGCAGCGTGTAGAGCGCGAGGCCGGCGGCGTACGCGTCGCTGGCCATCTCAGGCCGCTGCGACCAGCCGCCGTCAGGCCGCTGTTGCGCTACGAGCGCCGCCAGCGCCGCTTGGTGCGCTGCGCCGCCGGGGGCGTGCGAGGCATGCAGCATCACTAAACCTGCCTGGTCGTCCAGCGACTCCGGCTGCTCCTGCTCCGCCCAGCGAACCGCACGCTCGGTCGCCAGTCGAATGCGTTCCGCGCGCTCCCGTGCATCATCGCGTCGCAAGCCGCGCAGCGCGAGCGCTGTGACGAACAACCGCGACTCTTCGGCCGGCGGCCGATGCGCCTCGGGTTCCCAATAGCCGTCGGCATGCTGCGTCTGGAGCAGATTGAGCGTCAGTGCGGCGAAGAGGGCGTCGCGCGGTTGGTCGGCGATCTCAAGCGTCCATAGTCCGTAGGCGACGGTGATGTCGCGACCGTCGATGCGCCCGCCCGCCGCCAGCGTCTCGCGCTGGGATTCGAAAGCGCGACGCGTAAAGGCGATCGTCGCGGCGCGAGTTGTCTCGTCGATCGCCAGCCCGGAATCACGAGCTCGGCGCTGCACGAGCAGCGGAAACGTCTGGTGATGACAGGCGAAGCAATCGCGTCGTGCGGGATACGCGCGAGCGGCTCGTTCGACCAACTTGAGCGAGCGTTCGAGCGCCGTTCGCGAGCGCGCACGCAGATCGGCCGACTCGGGCGCGTCGTGTGCGGGTTGAGCGACGACGAGCGACGCGAAGATCCACGCAGCGGTCAGGCCCATGTGAAGACTCGCTGCACTTGAGGCGCGCCGTAGGCGGCGCCTCCCGTGAAGATCTCGATGTTGTCCCGCGGACGACACTCCCCGACGCCGTGCGTGTGTCCACAGAGGACCGTGAGTTGATTTCGGGGATGCTGGTCCATGATCTCAAGCAACGCGTCGCCGATCGCCTTGCAAGTAAAGTGCGGCGACCACTCGTCGTCCGAAAGGCGGCCTTCGTGCCAACACGCCTCGAGCAGCGGCGGGACGTGCGTCGCGAAGACGACGCGTCGATAGAGCGCGAGGGCGTCGGGGAGGACGCTCCGCACGTGTGCGGCCGCTTCGTCTCCCAGCGACCGTAGTGCGCGCTGCCGCGACGCCTTGTCGAACGGCGCCAATTCGCGGATGAGTCGATAATCGTTGAGCATCACGGCCGAGTTTACGTAGTCGCCGTAGCGCGCGTCGGCCCAGCCGTCGTGTCCAATCAGGCCGACCTGCGGTGCGAGACGGATGGGGCCGCGCCGCGAGAGGTACACGAGCCGTTCGCGCTGCCGGCTCAGATCGGCGACGTGCCGACGCACTTCGGCCATCGATCCGAAATAGAAATCGTGGTTTCCCAGCACGAAGTACAACGGCAGACGGAGGCTGCGATCGAGTCGTTCGAGGCTCGGTACGACGCTGTGCGCCTCGGCGATGTCCCCCGTGACGACGAGCGCATCGGGACGCGTCTGTTCGATCTGATCGATCAGCTCGTCGTACGCGGCGAGCGAGCAGAAATTGAGATGGATGTCGGTGAGCCAAGCGAGTCGCATGGGCGTCAGCTCGCGTCGCGATGGCGTTGGAATTCCAGGTCGGACAGCTTTCCATCCGCGAGGCGCCGGTAGACGAGATGGCCTCGCCAGCGCGCGTCGTCGACGTGAGGAAAGTCGGTGCGCAAATGCACTCCGCGCGATTCTTCACGCGCCTGAGCGGCGCGTATGAGCACTCGGGCGACGGAGAGCATGTTTTGCAATTCCCACCCTTCGATGGCGTCGAATTGGCGGGCGAAAACGTAGCGGCACCAGTTGTCGACCGTTTCGGCGGCGTCTTCCAGCCCCAGACGTTCGCGTCGCACGCCGGCCGTGCGCCACAGGAGGCTTTTGAGCGAATTACGGATGTCGGCCAGATCGAGCGGCGTTTCGGGCTGGGCGACGACGGGGTTCGTCAGCGGCCGCACGGGCGACAGTTCGGGCGTTTGTCGCGCGGCGTCGCTGGCGCCGCGGCCGGCGTGGGCGCCGTAAACGAGTCCTTCGAGCAGGCTGTTGGAGGCCAGCCGATTGGCGCCGTGGAGGCCGGTCGAGGTGACTTCGCCGGCGGCCCACAGTCCGGGGACGGAGGTGCGACCTTGGTCATCGACGATAACGCCGCCGATCATGTAATGTGCGCCGGGACGAACCGGGATGCGATCCTTGGTGATGTCGAGTCCGAACTTGGCGCACATGGCGGCGATGCCCGGGAACCGGCGACGCACGAAGTCGGCGTCGAGGTGGCTCAGGTCGAGGTACACGCAGGCGTGCCGCGTGCGCTCCATTTGCGTTTCGATCGCTTGCGAGACGACGTCGCGCGGCGCGAGCTCTCCGCGGGGGTCGTAATCGGGCATGAAGCGATGTCCGTGGCGGTCGACCAATCGGCCGCCTTCGCCGCGGATAGCTTCCGTGATCAGATTGCGACTGCTGCCGGCGATGTAGAGCACGGTGGGATGGAATTGCATGAATTCCATGTCGCGCAAGGCGGCGCCGGCGCGAAAGGCCAAGGCGTGGCCGTCGCCGGTTGCCACCGACGGGTTGGTCGACTCGCGGTACATTTGTCCCGCTCCGCCCGTGGCCAAGATCGTCTGTTTGGCCCACACCAACGTCGCGCCGCGCCGTTCGTCCTGCACAATCGCGCCGCAGCAGACGCCTTCGTGCGTGAGGAGGTCGAGCGTAAAGCAACGGGACCAGACGCGGACGTTCGGCAATTGCTGAGTCCTCGCGATCATGGCTCGCATCACTTCGCGCCCGGTCGCGTCGCCCAAAGCGTGCACGATGCGGTTGTGGCTGTGCCCCCCTTCGCGTCCCAACACCAGCTCGCCTGCATCGGCGTCGAACGCCGTCCCCCACTCCCGCAGCTCGCCGATGCGCTCCGGCGCTTCGCGCACCACCATCTCGACGATCGCCGAATCGCACAGGGCGCCGCCCGCGGTGAGCGTGTCGGCGATGTGGTTTTCAAAGCGATCTTCGGGGTCCATCACACCCGCGATTCCGCCCTGCGCCCAACTGCTGTTGGACAATTCAAGCTCGTCTTTGGTGACGACGAGCACGGAAAGGGACGGATCGATCGCACTCGCGGCGCGAAGGCCGGCGACGCCGGCGCCGATGATCAGGACGTCGGCATGCCAGTGCGGCAACTGCTTGGGATGGAACGGAATGAGATAACGGGGAGTCAAGATTTCCAAGGGCGCCGAGTCCATCGAGGGGCAAGGAAGCGGCTCGTCTTCAAGCGGTCCAGCGCCGTCGACGGTGCTGGACCTGCGGGTTTGCTCGACGACGAGCCGACATGATCGCGGTTCTCGCGAACCGCCCGCGGGTCAGGTGATGTGAGCGCCCTGCGTTTCGACGTACACGGAGTACAGCGATTGGCTAGCGCACATGAACAGCCGATTGCGCTTCGTTCCGCCGAAGCACACGTTGCCGCAAATCTCCGGCAGCAGGATTTGGCCGATGCGCACTCCATCGGGCGCGAACACGTGCACGCCGTCGTAGCCGTCGCCCACCCAACCGGCGCTGGCCCAAATGTTTCCATCGACATCGGCGCGGATGCCGTCGGCGAAGCCGGCTTGCTCGAAGCCGTCCAGCTTCATCGAGACGAATTCCTTGCCGTTGGCCAAGCGAACATCATTGACGACGTCCCAAACCTTGATGTTTCGAGGGGCGTCGGGGTAGTGCGAGGCGCCGGTGTCGGCGACGTACAGCTTCTTGTAGTCAGGCGAGAAGCAGAGGCCGTTGGGCTTGAAGATTTCGTCGGTCACCTTTTCGATCTTGCCCGTTTTGGGATCGATGCGATAGACGGCTTCCTTCAGCAGCAATTCCCCTTTGTTGCCCTCGTAATTCATCAAGCTGCCGTAGCCGGGATCGGTAAACCAGATGCCGCCGTCGGGATGCACGACGGCGTCGTTGGGCGCATTGAACGGTTTGCCGTTGAATTTCTCGGCGATGACGGTGACCTTGCCCGAGTGTTCATAACGCACGACGCGCCGCGTGCCGTGCTCGCAAGCAATCTGACGCCCTTCGTAATCGAACGTATTGCCGTTGCTGTTGCCTGCAGGTTTGCGGAACACGCTGACGTGTCCGTCGTCTTCCAGCCAGCGCAACTGCAAGTCGTTCGGGATGTCGCTCCACAACAAGTACTTGCCCACGGCGCTCCAGGCCGGACCTTCCGCCCACAACGCGCCGGTGTGCAGACGCTGAATCGGCGTGTTGCCGATCTTGTATTTGGCGAACCGCTTGTCGAGCACCTTGAGGTCGGGATCGGGGTAGCGGACCGGCTGTGCGTTGGGACCGTAGTCCCGCGCGTCGGCCGAATCGTCGCGCGAGGCGACGAGCGCTGCGGCGGCGACGGCGCCGGCTGCGGCCAGGAACGAGCGGCGACCGACGGTCGGTCGCGAAGCAGGGGAGGCGGCGGAGAGAGGCGAGTTCGACGCGGCGACGAGCCGCGCTGCGGCGGGCGATTTCTGCATAGTGGCACCTTGGGAACGACAAGGGACGCGAGATGGACCGGCCCGACGCAACGTCGAGCTTACGAGACACGGTAGACGAGCGGCCGCGCGACTTCAACGGCGGTCTTCCCCTTGTCCGCTTGCGAGTTCGCCTTGTCGCTCGCATTGACGCCCGCTCGCTGCGGCGAAAGAATAGCAGCCTTCCACCTCCTTCCCGCCAAGGTTTCCTGTCATGTCGCGCTGCTTCGTCCTGCGTTTGCAACTTACGCTTGCGTCCCTAATGGGGCTGAGTATTTTCCTGGCATCGACGCCTGCGACGGCCGAGAACTGGCCCAATTGGCGCGGTCCACGCTACGACGGAACGGCCGCGGGCGACGCTTATCCGACGAAATGGAGCGAGACGGAAAACGTCGCCTGGAAAATCAAGCTGCCTGGCAAGGGATCGTCGACGCCCATCGTCTGGGGCGAGCGGATTTTTTTGACGTACGGCGCCGACGAGCAAAACGTCGTCGCGTGCTTTGACCGCCACGGCAAGCCGCAGTGGACGACCCCGGTCGGCAAAGAGAAGCCAGGAAAGCACAAGAAGGCGACCGGCAGCAATCCGTCCGCCGTCACCGACGGCCGGCACGTCTTCGTCTACTTCAAGAGCGGCGATTTGGCGTGTTTGACGTTCGACGGCCGGATCGCGTGGGAGCACAACCTGCAATCGCAGTTTGGCGAGGATACGTTGTGGTGGGATCTGGGGACTTCGCCCGTGGTCACCCAATCGCATGTCGTCGTGGCGGTCATGCACAGCGGTCCTTCGTTCTTGGTCGCTTACGAAAAGGACACGGGCAAACTGGCCTGGAAGCAAGATCGCAACTTGGACGCGCCCAGCGAGGCCGCTCAAAGCTACTCGACCCCCGTCGTCCTCCAACAGGGCGATCAAGAACGGCTGGTCGTGCTCGGCGCCGATCACGTCACGGCGCACGACGCTGCGACCGGCAAAGAACTTTGGCGCGTCGGCGGACTTAATCCGACCGGCCATCAGTATTTTCGGTCGATCGCGTCCGCCGTCGTCGGCGACCAGATCGTCGTCGCCCCGTACGCGCGGGGCGCATCGCTCACCGGCATTAAACTGGGCGGATCGGGCGACGTCACCAAGTCGCATGTGGCTTGGTCGCTGGAGGGACTAGGAGCGGACGTCCCGACGCCCGTCGTGAAGGACGGCAAGGTTTACGTCTGCACGGACAAGGGGGACGTCGCTTGCCTGGAACTGGCGACAGGAAAGACGCTCTGGAAGGGGGCGGTGGAACGCAATCGCAACGCCTACAGTTCGTCGCCCATCTTGGCGGGCGGCCATTTGTACATCACGCGCGAAGACGGCAAGACGTTCGTGGCAGCGGCCGGCGAGCATTTCAAAGTGGTTGCCGAGAACTCGCTCGCGGACGAGTTCGTCGTGGCGACGCCCGTATTCGTCGACGGACAGATCCTCATCCGAACCCTCGATAGTCTGTACTGCATCGGCAAGAAATAGCGTGCTCTGCATGGTCAAGGAGCATGTCGAATCACGCGACCGACCGCGTAGAACACGTCCTGTTCTTGATTCGACTTCCCTGACCATTCCAGCGTGTGGTAATGACCGTTCACATCCACGCAGCGATTGAAGAAGGCGACCACTGGGACGTCGGTCGCCAAGCGAGCGACCGCGGATTCGGTGGCCAATCGATCCTCTGGATGAACCAACTCGATGAACGGGCGCGCCAGCATTTGATCTTCGGTGAATCCGAGGATGCGCGCGAACGTCGGGTTGACTCGTCGGAAGAAACCATCGAATCCGGCGATGCAGAACAGATCCTGGGAGAACTCAAAGAAGCGTGCCAAGTCGGACTCGGCCATGCGCACCGACGACTCCAGGTGTTGCGCGATCACTTTGGCGACGATGCCGGCGTTGGGCGGCCGCCGACTGGGCTCATACTGCAGGCAGTCGATCGCCAGATTGACGAGGTTGCGCGGGAGACCGCATTCCGATAAGCGGGCGTAGGCGGGGGCCAATTCGGCGGCGAGCGCCATGCGAATTGCTTCCTGCGACGATTCATGCCAGTAGGGAGGTTTGCCGGTCAAGACTTCGCACAACATGGCGCCCAAGCCAAAGACGTCGGTCTGCTCGTCGCCATGTTGATGCGACAAGGCGAGTTGCTCCGGGGCCAAGTAATCCAAGGTCCCCAAGATCTCGCCCCAGCGACTTAATTCGTCCGTCGAGTCGCAGGTGCAGGCGCGGGAGCTGGGAGCGCGTCGAGGATCGCCATGGGCGCCGGCGCCGTCGGGCTGGCCGTCGGTCTCGCTGACCGCCTCGTCGTTCAGGTCGTGACGAACGGAGAGGCGTTTTGATAGGCCCCAGTCCATCACGAAGACTTCCCCGAAGATGCCGACCATGATGTTCAGCGGCTTCAAGTCTCGGTGAATGACTCGACGCATGTGCGCGAACGCGATGGTCTGACTGACGTCTTCCAGGATTTGCAAGTGTCGCGCCAAGTCTTCGCGCGGGTGCGTGCGCCGGCCAAGTAAATCGCGCAGCGACGCCCCTTCCACCAACTTCATGGCGAAGAACGGACGGCCGTCGGGCAATTCACCCAGATCGAAAATCGGCGTCACGCCCGGATGTTGCAAATCGCCCATGATGAGCGCTTCCTCGACGAACCGTCGCTGTAAGCGAGCGTCGCCTTGCAGCCGTTTGAGCAGGACCTTGAGCGCGACCGTGCGTCGAAGGACGAGATCGCGGGCCGAGAAGACTTCGCCCATCCCGCCGCTGGCTAGCTTCCGCGCCACCTGATAGCGCTGGGCGATCGTCTCGGAGAATTCAAAGTCCAGCGCGTCCGACGCCGACGCTTCCGATTCGGCGAACTGGGCGTCGGCAAATTGAGCGTCGGCAAATTGGGCGTCGCCCGGCTGCGACCGTTCTCCCGGCGGTGGCGCGCGGGAAGGTTGATAGGGAAAGTACGAAGTGGACTGCGACGAATTGCATCTGCTTTTGGACATCGCCGGACTCGCTGTCGAACGCGTCCGAGTCAATCGGACGGAGGGAGGTTCTGGGCTGATCGCGATGGCGTGGCGGTTCCGTCACCTTACCACAGAAGCTCGCAAACCCGCTCCAGAATCTTCACTTCCGTCCCCAAAGGAGGTGCACCCGTAGAGGGGTGTCAGCGACCGCCGCGAAGTTCCGCGTGCCCCATCGGGTCATAGGTGGGGCCCGACCGATCGAAAAAGCTGGCGAAGGTGGTTACTTCATCGACGACGCTCAAATCGCCGTCCACGTCGTTGAGCTCTTCGATCAGGCGCCCCAGTTCGGCGGCCGCGGGTCCGCTTTCGCGCACTCGCCCCAGCGTGAGGTGAGCCTGATAGCGGCGCGTTTCGCGCGGAAATCGCAGTTTCTGCAGCGCTCGATCGACCGCATCGTGCAGCGCAGTCAGTTCCTCCGCGCCTTGCTCGAGCCCCATCCAGATGGTGCGCGGCGCATGGGTCGTGGGGAACGCGCCGCACCCGCGAAAGACGAGCTCAAACGGTTCGAAATCGCGCACCGCTTCCTCGACGAGTCGGCAGACGATCGGCGCCTCGTTGTCCGAGACATCGCCGAGGAACTTGAGGGTCAAGTGCATGTTGTGCGGCTTGACCCAAGTCACCTTGGCGTTGGCGCTGCGCAGCTGCTGAATCACTTTTTCGGCGCGAGCCTTGACCGGCCCCGCCAGTTCGATGGCGACGAATGTGCGGATCGACATGACTAAAACGCCAACATGCGCTTGTATTGGTCCATTCGCAGATCGATGTCGCGACGATCGATTTGCAACAGTCGTCCGAGGCTGAAATCCTCGACATTGAAACTGGCGACCAAAATGCCGTGGGCGAGCGCTTCCTTCAGCGTTTGCGGGGAGAAGTCGTCGCGTTGCGCCAAGTAGCCCATCATGCCGCCGGCGAAGGAGTCGCCTGCGCCGGTCGGGTCGACCACCACTCCCGTCGGGTACGCCGGGAGGACGTACGTTTCGTGGTCGGCGAAAAACATCGCGCCGTGCTCGCCTTTCTTAATGACGACGAAACGCGGGCCCATCTGGCAGATGCGATGGCCCGCGCGCACCAAATTCTCGTCGTTCGTCAGCAGCTTGGCTTCGCTGTCGTTGAGCACTAATCCATCGAGCCGCTTGAAGAGGTCCATCAAGTCGTCGTGTTGTTCGCGAATCCACAGGTCCATCGTATCGGCGACGACCAGCTTCGGACCGGTGACTTGGTCGAGCACCCGACGTTGGACGGTGGGCGAGCCGTTGGCGAGAAACACGAACGGGCAGCGCTTTTGCGAGTCGGACAGCGTGGGATTGAACGAACCGAAGGCGTTGAGGTGCACTTCGAGCGTCTCGCGATCGTTCATGTTGGGCAGGTACTTGCCGCGCCAGCGGAACGTTTCCGCGTTGGGGACCACTTCCAGACCGGCCGTGTCGATGCCGCGGCGGGCGAGCAACTGGGTATGTTCTTCCGGCCAGTCGCGGCCGACGACGCCGACCAACTGCACGGGCGAGAAAAAGCTCGCTGCATACGAGAAATAGACCGCACTGCCGCCAAGGACGTTTTCCCGCGAGTCGGTAGGCGTTTGGACGCTGTCGAACGCAACCGAACCAACAACCAGCAAGGACATGGATTCTCGACTTTCGACCTGAAGGGAAACCTCGTCAGCCGCCGGCGATCACGACTGCCGCGCCGCGACACGGACGAGGAAAGCCGGGGCATTATCGGGCATTCTCCCGGCAGCACAAGGCACGATGTACAATCAAGCCCCATGACAGCCCCCCGCCTTTTTCCCGCCCTCGGCTTCGCGGCCTCGATCGTCGTTTCATTGGGAACGTGGATCTGCGCCGGCGCCTCGTCGACCGCCGCCGACCGTCCGCCGCCCCTTACGGTTCTACGCGCCGACGGCACGCGCGTCTTCGGCAAGCAATTGACGACGACGCCGGCCGATCCCAAAACGCCGCTCCCCGATTGGAAGCTCGACGATCAACCTCTGTTCGACGCTCCACAGCCCCCGCGCTGGATTCGAGATCGCGGAGTGTCGTTGGCGGCCGCGCCGCCGCCGGCGTTCATTGAAACGATCACGGGCGATCGTTTGCCAGGCGAGGTCGTGGGGTTTGATGACGGACGAACGCGCCCCTTTGATCCGCAGCCGCCGCATTTGCTCGTGCGGCCCGTTTCGCCGCTGTCGCCGCCGCAACCGGTCGCGGATCCGGTGGTGCGAGTCGTACTGCGCCATGTGCGGCGCGTCGTCTGGCAGCGTCGAGACGTCGAGTCGTGGCAGCCCGGCACTGTGTTCTTCCGAGACGGGCGGGCGGTTCCGTTTCGCGCCGTGCGGTGGAGCGGCCAGTCGCTGAACCTGCTGCTGGCCGACGGCCCCAAGTCGGCGTCGTTCAGTGAAGTAGCCGAAGTGCACTTACCGTTCGGCGACTATTGGGAGGCCTTTTGGGATGAGTTGGCCGTGCTATGTCCGCGCGGCGAAGGGCGGCTGTGGCAGTTCGAAGCCAGCGACGGACTCCTCGCTACCAGCTCGCGCGAACGCTCGCGGCTGCACCACCCCGGCGGTCCGCAAGACGCGACGCGCTGGATACACGGTCTACAACCCGCTTGGGCGCTCGATGCGCTGTGGATTCCGCACCAATCGGTCGCCATCGTCCGCTCGTTCGCCGTTCACGAAACGCCGCTCAGCCGCGTCGCCATCGCCGCTCAGCGGCAGCAAGGTTGGCTCACGGAACAGGGTGCGCCGCCGCGCGTGAATCGCAACGTCCAGCGAGGCAGCTTGCGCGGCGGAGACGGCGAGTATGGATGGGGCTTCGGCGTGCAAGCCATCAGCCGGTTGGAATTCGACGCGCCGCCGGCCGCACGCGCGTTTCGCAGCCGAGTCGGTCTGGATCGGATGGCGGGGAAGGGCGGGTGCGTTCGCGCTCGCGTATTCATCGGCGAAGGCAAGACGCCGGCCTTCGAGAGCGGCTTTCTCGTTGGGGCCGACCAGGTCGTGGAGACGGGCGTCGTCCCGCTTCCTGCCGGCCAGACGCAACCGACGCGCCTGCGACTTGAGATCGACGCCGCGCACGACGGAAGACCCGCGGGAGCGGATCCGTTCGACATTCGCGACCTCGCCGATTGGTTCGATCCGCTCCTGGAATTCGATCCCAACCTCGCGAAACAAGAAATCGTCCGTCGAACGCTCTTACCGGGACCCGCCCTGCAAGGGTGGACTTGGAAGCCGACCGCCAGTGCGCCGGAGTCCGCTCGCTCGGCGACCAACTTGTGGGATGAATTGGCGTCGTCGCCAGGACGATACGTCGTCGTGGAGTCGCTGGCGGAAGGGACCATGGTTTGGACGCGCGAGGCGAAATTGGAACCGCACGATCGGTGGCTGGTCGTCGCCGCCAGTTTGATCGCGCAGGTCGAGGGGCCGCCGCGCATCGAAGTTTGGGTCGACGACGAACTGGCCGGGGAACAGACCTTGGCGGTGCGCAACGGCGGACAACGCGATCCGCCGCCCTTGCTGGTCGCACTGCAACCCTATGGAGCGCGCACCGTGAAGCTGGAACTGCGGCTCGCGGCCGGAAAGACGCCGACCCCCGTATCGTGGCGAACGGTGCGCTTGAGCGCGCAGACCCCCAACTTGTTCCAGGCGCTCGAAGACGAAGCCGATTGGACGGAAGGCGGAGAAGCAAACACGCAGCCGGCTTGGGACGGCGAAGAGCGTTTCTCCGGTCGACGCTCCGTGCGCCTCGCGCCGGAGGCGGTCGAGGAGCTCCGTTTTTCGACGCCGGCGGCGGTGCGCGAGTCGCCCGCGTGGGGCGAGTATCGTTACGCGCGACTCGCCTTCCGCAAGAAGATGGGCGGACAAGTAAGCGTCGAGTTTTTGCCGACGGAGCCGCGCGAGCGACCGCTGCGTCTGGATGGCGGAACGGGGACGCCCGCTTTCGGCGAAGCGGTGCGCTTCTATCAAGCGCCGTTGCCCGATCAGTGGCTGCCCATCCCGATTGATCTGTTCGCCAATCTAGGACGTTTCGATGCGCGCGGCATACGACTCGCCGGACTTAGCGGCGGCCCCGCTTACTTCGATGCGATCTATCTCGCGCGCACCCAAGGGGACCTGGAGTTGATTCCGTTCGTCGCCGGCCCGTTCCGACCGACGTCCAAAGCGATGGAGGATGCGGTGAAGTCCATCTCGGCCCGCGTCGCGCCGTCGCTGGTGTCCTTCACGTCGGCTCAAGGACGACCGGCGCTCGGTGTATTGGTCAGTCCCAACGGGGAAGTACTGACCACGGGACGCGCGCTGGGCGAGCCGAATCGCACTTTCATGGCGACGCTGGCGGACGGCAAGACGACGGCGGCTAAGTCAAAGGGCCTCTTCCGCAACGCCGATTTGGGCCTCCTGCAGCTCGAAGGCGCCGGTCCTTGGCCGACGGTCGAAGTCTTTCCGTCGCCAAATCTGCCTGCGGAATTGGTTTATGCGCACGTGAGTCGTCGGGAGGCGGCGACCAACTCGCCTATGGACGGGAATAGCGCCCTCGACGTTCGACCGACGCTCATCCTGCGCACCACACGCGCCACGTTGTGGACCGACGCCGATGCAACTCGTTACGAACACTCGGCGGCTCCGCTGGTCGACGCCTACGGACGCGTCGTCGGGTTCGCGAGTCGACGGCATGGAGCGGGAGTGCTCAGCACGCGCGTCGTCGAATGGCCGGCGGCGGCCGCGCGATTGCGAGCGGGCGAGGTCTGGGGCGAGTGGCCGAGCACGTTGGCAGTTCGATCGCCGTAGCGGAGCGGCGGGACTCGCCAGGCGAAAATACAAGATCCATGAGTTCTGGTTTTTCTTTGAAGGAGGCGATGGTGATGCGAAGTTATTGGGGACGATGGATGCAAGCGGCGGCGATCGCAGCCGTGTGCGCGAGTGCGATTAGTGCGTCGAGCTTACGAGCGGACGTGCGTTTGCCGAAGGTCTTCGGCGATCACATGGTGCTGCAGCAGAAGAGTCAAGTCGCGGTTTGGGGCTGGGCCGACGCGGGCGAAGACGTATCCGTGACGCTCGGCGGCGCCACGGCGACTGCCAAGGCGGGCGCTGACGGCAAGTGGCGCGTGCAATTGGCGACGCCTGAAGCGGGCGGTCCGCACGAGCTGGCGGTGAAGGGCAAGAACGAAGTGAAGCTAACCGACGTGCTGATCGGCGAAGTCTGGATCGCGTCGGGGCAATCGAACATGGAATGGCCGGTCGCTGCATCGACGAATCCTGCGGAAGAAGCCAAGAACGGCGACCATCCGCAGATTCGCATGATCAAGGTCGCGCACAACCCGGCCGAGAAACCGGTCGATGACATCAAGGGCGAATGGCAGATCGCGACTCCGCAATCGGTCCCGCAGTTCTCCGCCGTCGGCTACTTCTTTGCGCGTCACTTGCAGCAAGAACTGAAGGTCCCCGTCGGCATCATCAACAGCTCGTGGGGCGGCACGATTTGTGAAGCGTGGACCAGCCGCGATGCGCTGGCCGCCGATGCGGAATTCAAGCCGCTGTTGGATCGTTTTCCTCAGTTCCGTCCGGGCCAGCCAAATCAGTCGACCGTGCTCTACAACGGCATGATCCACCCGCTGGTCCCGTTCGGCATTCGCGGCGCGATCTGGTACCAGGGCGAGTCGAATGTGACGCGGGCCGTCCAGTATCGGAAGTTGTTCCCGGCCATGATCGCCGATTGGCGGAAGCAGTTCGGCCAAGGCGACTTCCCGTTCCTGTTCGTGCAGTTGGCGCCGTTCAAGTACGGCCACAACCCGGCGTTATTGGCCGAACAATGGGAGTCGCAGGTGAAGACCCTGGCGGTTCCCGGAACGGGGATGGCGGTGACGACCGATATCACCGACATCAACGACATTCATCCCAAAAACAAGCAGGACGTCGGCAAGCGACTCGCCCTGTGGGCGCTCGCCAAGACCTACGGGAAAGCCGATTTGGTCTACTCGGGGCCGCTGTATGACTCGATGACGGTCGAGGGAAACAAGGTCAAGCTGAAGTTCCAACACGTCGGCGGCGGACTCGTCGCTCGCGACGGCAAGCCGCTCACCCATTTCACCATCGCCGGCGAAGACAAGAACTTCGTCGACGCGACAGCGACCATCGAGGGCGATCTGGTGGTGGTGACGAGCGACAAAGTTGCTGCGCCGATCGCCGTGCGGTTTGCGTGGAACCAAGTGGCGGAGCCGAATCTGGGGAATAAGGCGGGATTGCCCGCCTCGCCGTTCCGCACGGATGAATGGCCGTTGGTCTCCGCCGACGCCAAGTAGGTCCGCTCACTGCGACTCGGCCGCACCGGCCGTGATCGACCAAATGAGTCGTCCTAGTCGTCGCGCGGCGCTTTCCGCCGCCGCGACGACGTCTTCGGCCGTCGTATGGACGGCGACGTCGGGGCGGGCGACGTTGGTGACGACCGACAGCACCAACGTGCGCAGGCCGCGGACGCCCGCTTCGCGCACTTCGGGCAACGTCGACATGCCGACGACGTCGGCGCCCATCCGTCTTAAGAACCGATATTCGGCCCGCGTCTCGTAGTTCGGCCCCGACATGGCTGCGTAGACCCCTTCCGCGGCGGGAATCTGTTCGCGGCGAGCCGCCGACAACGCGGCCGCGGCCAAAGACGCGTCGTACAGATCGGCGACGCCGCGGCTGCCGGCCGAAACACGCGGATGGGCGCGGCGTCCCATGAAATCGATGTGGCCGGTCACCACCAGAATGTCGCCGGAGGCCAGACGCGGGTTCAGGCCGCCGCTGGCGTTGGTCACGATCAGCGTTTCGACGCCGAGTCGCGCGAACACGGAGACGGGGAGCGTGATCTGGTCGTGCCCATATCCCTCGTACACATGCACGCGCCCCTCCTGCGCGATGATCGGCACGCCCGCGAGACGTCCGCAGACCAGTCGACCGGCGTGACTCAACGCGGTGGAGCAAGCGAAGTGCGGGATCTGGCGATAGTCGATCGCCGCGGCCGACTCAATATCGCGCGCAAAGCCGCCCAAGCCGGTTCCCAAAATGAGCCCGACTCGCGGACGCGTCGACCAACATCGCCGTACGGCGTCGGCCGCTTCGTCGATCGCGCGCTCGCGTGCGTCCATCCGTTGCGTCTCGCCCGCTGGTCGCTCCACTTACGCCGCTCGCTCTTCCGCCAAGACGCCGGCGACCAGCGTCGTCAACCTCGGTTCGGCCGCGTTGGCGACGGCGATGATCTTCGCGACGTCGGCCGGCTCGAGTGCATCGGGCAGGCACATGTCGGTGACGATGGAGAAACCGACGACTCGCAGCCCGCAGTGGACCGCGACGATGACTTCGGGAACCGTCGACATGCCGACCGCATCCGCGCCGATCATGCGCAAGAAACGGTATTCGGCGCGCGTTTCTAGATTCGGACCGGCGACGGCGACGAAGACCCCCTGGTGGGCGACGATGTTCTCGCGTCGCGCCACCGCCAGCGCTCGCTGCACCAGCGACTTTTGATACGGCTCGCACATGTCGGGAAAACGAGGTCCCAGACGATCGTCGTTGATGCCGATCAGCGGATTGTCGCCCATCAAGTTGATGTGATCCTCGATCACCATGATGTCGCCCGACTGGAAGTATGGATTGAGTCCACCGCAGGCGTTGGACACGACGAGCAGTTCAGCGCCCAACGCTCGCATGACGCGCACCGGCAGCGTCACTTGCTTCAGCGGATACCCTTCGTACATGTGGAAGCGGCCCTCCATCGCGACGACCGGGAGCCCATGCAGGCGACCGCAGACCAGCCGACCGCGGTGGCTCGTCGCCGTCGACTGAGGGAAGTGAGGAATGTCGCCGTATTCCAGCGTCGCTTCGACGTCGATCTGCTTGACGAGTCCCCCGAGGCCGGTCCCCAAGATTACGCCGGCATGCGGCTGCACGGGCCAGTGCCGCCGAATGGCGGCGACCGCGTCTTGGATTTGTCCATAGAGTTCCAGCATGAGCGCAATCCAGCTTGAGGAAGGGGAGGTGCGTCGGAGGACGGTGCAGAGTGTGCCACAAGCGCGGTCGGACGGGAAGACGCCCCGCGCGAGGCGCAAAAAAAGAGGGGCGAACCGCTCGGCGATCCGCCCCTCTCCAATATCGATCGACTGTCGACTGTCACGCTAGAAGCACCTGACGTGACTGCAACGCCTGACGTGACTGCAACGCCTGGCGTGACTAAGGCAAGCGATCCTGTCGGACCTTCGGGAAGTCGCCCGTGAGCGCCTTCATGAACGCCACCAAGTCCTTCTTGTCCTGGTCGCTCAGTTCGAGCTTCTTCACCTTGTCGCTGAGCGTCGGGTTGGGGTGGCCGCCCTTGGCATACCATTCCACCACTTCTTCCAGCGTCGCTTGCGACCCATCGTGCATGTACGGCGCCGTCAATTCGATGTTGCGCACGGTCGGCGTCTTGAAGGCGCCCTTGTCTTTGTCGTCCTTTGTCACTTCAAAGCGACCGAGATCCGGCTTTTCCTTGTCCATGCCGACGCCCAGGTTGTGGTACTTCTCGTCGGTGAAGTTCGCACCCGCGTGGCACGCCGTGCAGTTCGCTTTGTCGCTGAAGAACAATTCGCGACCCCGCTTCGCCTCGTCGCTCATCGGCTTCGCGGCGCTGGCCGCCTTCAACTTCTCGTACTGTTCGAACAGTTCCGGGTCGTCTTTCTTGAGCGCTTCCAGGTCTTGCAGATCGTCCTTGTTCGCCGCTTCGAACGTCCGCAGCGGCTCGTACAGGTCGTAGGCGGAAGGACCGCTCACAATGGCCCGTTCAAACGAGGCGATGGCTTTGCCCACATTGCCGATCGTCACCCCTTCGCCTGGGAAGATCTTCTCAAACTGCAAGGCGTAGCCCTCGATCCCCTTGAGCGTTTCGACGCATTTTTCGTGCGTGTTGCCCATCTCGATCGGGTTCGCGATCGGTCCGACCGCTTGCGCTTCCAGCGAATCGGCGCGGCCATCCCAGAACTGCGCGCCGCTCAAAATGCGGTTATAGCTGACCGGCGAATTGCGGCCGCCCATCTGTCCGTTGATCCCGACGCCGAACTGGGTATGTCGGGCATAGCCTTCATCCGGGTGGTGGCAGCTGGCGCAGGAAACCGTCCCGTCGGCCGACAGGCGAGCGTCAAAGTACAACTGTCGCCCCAACTCAATCTTGGCCCGCGTCAGGGGATTGCCTTCCGGAACGATGATTTGGGACTGCGCGGCCGAGAGACCCGTCGGCAAAGTCGCCTCGACCGCGACATGGTTGGCCGGGTTATCGAGCCACTTTTGCAAGTCTTCCTTGCTCAGCGGTCCGTCGCCAGGGATGCCGGCGGTCAACGTGGGCGTCCCCAATTCGACCGATTCCTTCGCCGCTCCGTCTGTCTTCTCCGGCTGCGGTTCGGGCTTCGGCTCCGGTTTCGGATCGGGCGTCGGCGCCGGTGCTTCCGGCTCCGGTTTGGGCTCTGACTTGGCTTCTGGGGCCGGCTCTTCTTTCTTGGGCTCTTCCTTCTTCGGCGCCGGGCTCGTCGTGGCGCTCGATTGGCCCGCCGAGTCTGCGCCCTTTCGCGGCGGCGGCGCCGCTTCGGGTGCGCATCCCCAGGTCGATCCCAAAGCTACCATCAGTGCTGATATTCCCCACGTTCGCCATCGGCTGCGCATCGGCGTCTCCCTCCGTCATTCAGGTAACTATCGACATACAAACAGTCCTCGATACGATACCGACGTCGGGGAACGACTGGCAAGTGGCTGCCAACGCAAAGAGGGCGGATTGCTTGTCGCAAATCCGCCCTCAAGGGAGTTTTTCGTCGAGTCTATTGAAAGCTGGCGATCGCACGCCGCCGCTAGCGGCCGGCCACCTTATCGACGTTGCTCGACTTCAATTCCGCCGCGAGCCGTTCGACGAACTGACGGTCCGTCTCGCTCAGCCGTCGGAACTCAACCGTCGTGTGACGGCCGTTTTCCTTCAGCAAGCGAATGCCGTCGTTGTGAATCTCGACCAAGCGGGCTTGAACTTGGAATTTGCCCGTATTGTCGGTCCACAGACGCAGCGGTTGTTCGCTGGGAAGAATGGCGCCGAACGGATCGGCGTCCACCGCCGGCTTGGGGGCAGGCGCATCGGCCGGCTTCGCGGCCGGCGCTTCCGGCGCCGCTCCGTCCTTGGCGGCCGGCTTGGCGTCGCCGCCGAACAGGTCATCAAGATCATCCTTCTTCGGGGCAGCGTCCGGCTTGGCGGGCGCCGCCGGCGCTTCCGCACCGTCCTTCGCAGCCGGAGCGGCGTCGCCGAAGAGGTCGTCTTCCGCGGCAGGCTTGGCCGGTTCGGCCGGTTTCGCTGGCGCATCGGCCGGCTTGGCGTCGGCCGGAGCAGCGTCGCCGAAGAGATCGTCTTCCGCGGCGGGCTTCGGGGCCGGCTTGGCCGGTTCGGCGGGCTTGGCAGGCGCGTCAGCCGGCTTGGCGTCGGCCGGAGCGGCGTCGCCGAAGAGATCGTCTTCCGCGGCGGGCTTCGGGGCCGGCTTGGCCGGTTCGGCGGGCTTGGCAGGCGCATCGGCCGGCTTGGCGTCGGCCGGAGCGGCATCGCCGAAGAGGTCGTCTTCCGCGGCGGGCTTCGGGGCCGGTTTGGCCGGTTCGGCGGGCTTGGCAGGCGCGTCAGCCGGCTTGGCGTCAGCCGGTTTCGCATCGCCGAAAAGGTCGTCTTCCGCAGCGGGCTTCGGCGCCGGCTTCGCCGGTTCAGCGGGCTTTTCCGGTTCCGCGGCTGGCTTGGCAGGCTCCGCCGGCTTCTCCGGTTCGGCCGCCGGCTTCGCGGGCTCGGCTGGCTTTTCCGGTTCGGCCGCCGGCTTGGCCGGTTCGGCCGGCTTTTCGGGTTCGACGGCCGGTTTGGCAGGCTCCGCGGGCTTCGCAGGTTCGGCGGGCTTCGCGGGTTCGGCGGGCTTCGCGGGTTCGGCCGGCGTCGTCGGTTCAGCGGGCTTCGCCGGTTCAGCGGGCTTCGCCGGTTCAGCAGGCTTGGCCGGTTCAGCAGGCTTGGCCGGTTCCACGGTGTTTTTCGGGGTGTCGGTTGCCGGCGGTGCGTCGTCGTTCTTTTCTTGCTTTTTCTCTTCGGCGTTTTCCGCTGGCGTCGCCTCTTCTGCAGGCGTCACGTAAACGGGCGCTGGCGGAGCGCTGCGTCGCTTACTACGGCGACCGAGCAAGCGGCAGGCCATGGCCGAATCAAGGGAGAGAAGGACGACCACGGTCCAGACGATGGCGCCTTTGAGCGTTCTTCGCACGGGTTTCCACGACATTAGAGCAATCTCCAAGTCCAAACTACGCAGTTAGCCACTACGCAACGCGGCAAATATAACACTGGAACAGTGGAATCATGCTAATTGTCCGCCCTAGCCCTCGCAACTATTCAGGTTTGTTTATTTTTCCCAAGTTGCGAGGCTGCCTGTTGCGACGCGTACAGTCGCTACGGTCGGGCCGAATCGGGCCGAGTTCCAGCGGCGGCGAAGCCGCTTACTCGTCCGAGATTTCTTCCAGGTAGGTGTAGCCTTGCAGGCCCGCCTCGTAGAACTTGACGAAACGGCCGGCTTGACGGTGGTCGATCCGTCCTTCGCGAACCGCCGTTTCCACCGCCGACTGCAAGCGATGGATCAGGTCGCGGTCATGGAACTGCACGTAGTCGAGCACTTCGCTGACCGTCTCGCCTTTGACGATCGTTTCCAGCACAACGTCGCCGTTTTCACTGAGGTCGACGTGCACCGTGTTGGTGTCGCCGAACAGGTTGTGAAGGTCGCCGAGGATTTCTTGGTAGGCGCCGATCAGGAACGCTCCCAGGTAGTACGGCTTGCCGTCGAATTCGTGCAGTCGCAGCGTCCGCTTCACGTCGCGGCGGTCGATGAACTGGTCGATCTTGCCATCGGAGTCGCAGGTGATGTCGCCGAGCACTGCGTGGCGCGTCGGTTGTTCGTTGAGCCGATGGATCGGAACGAGCGGAAAGAGCTGCTTGATGGCCCAACTATCGGGCATCGACTGGAAGAGCGAGAAGTTGCAGAAGTAGGTGTCGGACAAGGTTGAATCGAGACCTTGCAGTTCTTCGGGAACGTAATCGGACTGGCCGATGAGTCGCCGGATTTTGTGGCAGATCGCAAAGTACAGATTCTCTGCGAGCGCACGTTGGTCCAGCGAAAGGTAGCCGGTGCCGAACAGGGTCATGATGGTATCGAGGGCCTGTTGGGCGTCGTGATAGGCCTCGAGCACGCTGCGAGTGGTGACGTTCTTGAACGTATCGAGCATGTCGTGCAGGGGCTGCGGATAGTCGTCCGGCAATTCGTCGGGGAGCGACGCGGTTTTGCCGTTTGTGCCCTGCGTGGAGACGCCGAGCACGCCGAAGATGAGTGCGCTGTGGTACGCCACGATCGCTCGGCCGCTTTCCGAGATGATGTTCGGATGCGGCACTCCCACTTCGTCGCACACGGACAACAAGTGGTAGATGACGTCGTTGGCGTATTCTTGCAGCGTGTAATTCACGCTTGATTCGAAATTCGACTGCGAGCCGTCGTAGTCGACTCCCAGGCCGCCGCCGACGTCGATGTATTCGAGTCCCGCGCCGCGTTGACGCAGGTCGGCGAAGGCGCGCGCCGCCTCGACCATCGCGCCTTTCACGTGGCGGATGTTGGTGATCTGGCTGCCCAAGTGGAAATGCAGCAGCTTGAAGCAATCGGCCATGTCGCGCCGCTTCAGTTCCTCGAAGGCTTGGAGGATTTCCGAGACAGTGAGACCGAACTTGGAGCGGTAGCCGCCGGAGCCTTGCCAGCGGCCCGATCCGCGGGCCGCCAACTTGATCCGCATGCCGATTTGCGGCCGCACGCCGACCTTGGCCGCGTAGTTCAGGATCATCTCCAGTTCGGTGTACTTTTCGACGACCGGAATCACTTTGCGGCCGATTTTTTGCGCGAGCATCGCCATTTCGATGAACTCGGCGTCTTTGAATCCGTTGCAGATGATGGGCGTATCGGCGTCGGTCATGGCGACGACCGCCAGCAGTTCCGGTTTACTGCCCGCTTCCAGCCCGAAGCCAAAGGGGCGGCTGAATTCGAGGATCTTTTCGACGACGTGCCGCTGCTGGTTCACTTTGATCGGATAGACGCAGGCGTATTTGCCCTTGTAGTCGTGCTCGCGAATCGCCTGGGCGAAGGCGTCATGGATCTCTTGGAGCCGATTCTTCAGGATGCCGTTGAACCGCACCAGCACGGGCAGGTCGAGTCCGCGCGCCTGCAGCCGCTCCACCAACTCCTGCATGTCGATCGACCGATTCGGGTCCTTGGTCGGGTGCACCAACAGGCTCCCCGTCGGACTCACCGAAAAGTACCCCTTGCCCCAACTCGGGATCTCGTACAGTTCGCTGGCGTCCGTGGTGGTCCAACGGTCAACGGATTCCTTGAGCATCTTCTGACAGTCCTTGAAAAAGGAACCAGGTCTTTGAACCGAACGACATCTCTGAACCGATCGACGGATCGACAGAACTACCGACAAGGCGCTTACTATAGCGAACACGCGTCGCGCGACAAATGGGCGCGCCGACCGTCGCCGTCCCCGCCGCCCCCTTGAATTCGCTCCTCATGTCTCCGTCTTGGTATACGCTTGGTTCCTCCACGGTCTGGTACGCGTTGGCCGAGCGCGTCGCATCGCCGACGTCGCCATTGAGCTCCGTCGAAGCAGCCGAGTGCCTCGACGAGTCGCTGCAGGCTTCCGGGCTGCGCGTCGTGAACGACCAGCCGCGCGTCTGGCGACGGTTTTGCGCCGAGGCGGCGGTCGCGGCGACAGACGGAGGCCGCTCCGCGAACGTCGCCAAGTCGCTCGACGTCGCGACGCTCGCGGCATGCTGGCGCCGCGCCGTCGCCGCTGCGGGAAGCACGTCCCGCGGCGCTGCCCCGACCGAAGCGGCGTTCGACTCGCTGGCATCCTTGCCTCAGCAGCTCGCCGACGTCCTCCCCCGTTACGTGGACCAGCTCCCGCTGCGCGTGCGGCCGCTGCTCGAACAGTGGGATGCGCGGGGTCCCGGTTTGCTGCGACGACTCGAACGCGAATTGAACCGTATGCTTCCGCCGGTCGACGTACACTGGGTGCACCCGCTGCGCGGCGGAGGCGGTTGGGCCGAGCCTGGACTTCACGTCGTCTTCATGGAAGCGGTGCTGGTGAATCCGTTCGCACCGGTGCCTGAACCGCTGCGGTTGGCCTGGTTGATGGCTCAATGCGCCGTCGACGCGGCCCCCGAGTCACTCATCCCCGTCGTGCTTTCGGCGGGGGAATTCGTCGAGTGGACGACTTGCGACCCGTCTCACATCGCCCTGGCGCGGCGCGCCTGGCTGGGAAAGGACCACGACGATCATGTTTCGTGAAGAGAAAATCGAATTGCCCCATGCGACGCTCAACGTCGCCCGCGGACCGGCGCACGGCCCGCCGCTCGTGTTGCTGCACGGCGTGGTTCGACGTTGGACCGACTACGCGCCGCTGCTTCCGTATTTCACGCCGCGCTGGGAAGTGCTTGCCGTCGACTTTCGCGGCCACGGCGCTTCGTCGCGCACGCCCGGCAAGTATCGCGTCATGGATTACGTCGCCGACATCGCCGATCTATTGAACACGCTCCAGCAACCGGCCGCCGTCTACGGTCATTCGTTGGGCGCGATGGTTGCGCTGGGGGCGGCCGCGGCGACGCCCGACCAAGTGACGTCGCTGATCCTGGAAGATCCGCCGTTCCACACCATGGGACGCCGCATCGCCTCGACGGCGTTTCACAGTCAGTTCGAAGGGCTTGCGAAAATCGTGCGGCCGGGGCGCGATCTGGAGTCGCTGCTAGTCGATCTGGCGGCCGTGCCGATCCTCATTCCCGGACGCGACGCGCCTACGACGCTGGGACAACTGCGCGATGGACCCGCGCTCCGCTTTATGGCCTCGTGCCTCTTGTCGCTTGATCCCGACGTGCTCGCGCCCATCGTTGCCGGTGCTTGGCTCGAGGGCTACGATGAGCAAGCCCTCGCCGCCCGAGTGCGCTGTCCGACGCTGGTGCTGGAAGCCGATCTGGCGGCCGGCGGCATGCTCGCGCCCGGCGATGTGGAGTTGCTGGGGAAGACGATTGAACGGGTCGCGACCGTGCGCTTTCCCGGCATCGGCCATCAACTCCATTGGCTCGCGCCCGACCAGGTCTTGCGTCCGACCTTGGCGTGGCTTGAGTCGACGCGCCTCGCCGGCGCGTAGGCATTCCGCTCACCTCCAACCTCCGCCGCGAGTCGCTTGCATGAAAACCTCCGTGGGCCAGACCTTGATTTCCAACGGCACGCTCGTCGACGGACGAGGCGGTGCGCCGGTTCCTTGCGCCGCGGTCCTCGTCGACAACGGCCGCATCGTCTTTGCGGGACCGGAGGTGCATCTTCCGCCCGTCGATCCGCAGGCGGTCCGCTACGACGCTCGCGGCGGCACGATCATGCCGGGGCTCGTCGAAGCCCACTTCCATCCCACCTACTTCAACGTCGCGGCGCTCGAGGATCTCGACATCAAGTACCCGGTGGAGTACGTCACGCTGTTGGCGGCGGCCAACGCACGCTTGGCTCTGGAGTGCGGCTACACGGCGGCGCGCAGCGGCGGGAGCCTGTTCAATATCGACGTCTGGCTGAAGAAGGCCATCGACAGCGATATCGCGCCGGGCCCGCGGCTGGCCGCCAGCGGCCGCGAGATCTGCGGCGCCGGAGGACTCATGGATTGGAACCCCGATTTCCGCAAGATCGGGATGGAAGGGCTGGTCCTGTTGATCAACGGTCCCGATGAAGCTCGGCAAGCCGTCCGTAAGCTGGTGAAGGATGGCGTGGAGTGGGTGAAGACGTATCCCACGGGGGACGCCGCGGCGCCCGACGTGAACGACCACCACACGCTGTGCATGACGTTCGACGAGATGCATGCGGTCGTCGCTACCGCGCACAACCATGGACTCAAAGTGACCGGCCACTGTCGCGCCACCGAAGGGATCAAGAACGCGCTGCGCGCCGGTTACGATGCGCTCGAACACGGCACGTTCGTCGACGACGAGGCGCTCGACATGATCCTCAAGCGAGACGTGCCCGTCGTGCCGGCGCTGTACTTTGAACTGGCGAGCATCCAGCGCGGGCCGGAATTCGGCATGTCGCAGCGCGTGATCGACGGACATCAAGAAACGCTCGACGGCGGCGCCGAAAGCGCTCGACGCATCCTCCGAGCCGGCGGGCGACTCGGCATGGGCGGCGACTACGGCTTCGCTTGGAATCCGCACGGCGACTATGCACGCGAATTGAGCTTCTTCGTGAACTACGTCGGACTTACGCCCCTGGAGGTGCTCACCTGCGCCACGAAAACGGGCGCCGAGATCATGGGGCGGGGGAACGAGTTCGGCACGGTGGAACCGGGCAAGCTGGCCGACCTCTTGGTGGTCGACGGCGACGTGCTGGCCGACATCCGGCTGCTCGAACAACGCCAACGCTTTCTGGGAGTGTTCCAGGGCGGCCTCGTGAAAGCAGGCGCCTGGCGCGTGACTTCGGGCGCATAGCGTCGTGGATCACTCCGCGATCCAACGCCCGCCCGCGCAGCGGGCCGGACGGGCTTGGTGGTTCGAGCGGTTTGCAGACAGGTCATTCTTGCGAGATGTCCTCGAGAGGCGTCAACGACCTGTCTGAAATGGCGTCGCCAACTAACTCAACCTTGCGCAGAGTTCGCAAATGTGCGAGGTGATTGACCATTCCGTCGACGAATTGCAGTAGATGTCCGAGTTGGAGAGCGTCGTAATGTGGCCGCGCAACTCCTCGGTGTAGACCATGCGATGCCTTGCCCTCGCCAACGCGATTGCGGTGACTGCGAGGGCAATCGCCCCTCATCCCCGACCCTTCTCCCCGTCGCCCAGACGGGGAGAAGGGAGCAGGAATTCGTTCTGAATCGTCGGGGCGGCTCAATCGCTGACCAGCTTGCGTCGCGGATCGACGAACAGCCAGCAGGCGGCCGTCGCTACGAGGGCGGCGGCGGAAAGCAGGAACACGCGCGGCCAATCGCGCTGTTCGGCGATCATTCCGATGACCCACGAGAAGAGTCCCGCCGCTAGATTGCCGCACATGTTGGCGAAGCCCAGCACCGAGGCCACATGCGAGCCGGCGATGTCCTGGTACACGGCCCACAGCGAGCCGAGTCCGAAGTCGATCAGGAAGCCGGCGGCGGCGAAGAAGACGACGAGCGCCACGGGATGGTCGGTCGCCAGGCAACCGCAGTAGGCGCATGCGGCGCCGGCCGTGGCGACCAAGCCAGGCAAACGGCGACCCCAGACGAGTCCCAGTTTGCGCACGAGAAAGTCGGTGCTTAATCCGCCCGACACGCCGCCCGCCATGCTCGCCAAACCGGGGATCGCCGCCAGCACTCCGACTTGCGACAGCGAGTAACCGTGTTCGGTCTTCAAGAACGTCGGCAGGAACGTCACGAGAAAGATCCAGCCGACGTTCACGCAGATGCCGATGCCGCACAAGAGCCACATCGTGGGACTGGCGGCCATCGCCGCGAAAGGGGGAATCGGAATGCCCGCCTGAGCCGTCGTCGATGAGGGCGGCGTCTCGCCCCGAATCAACCGTCGCTCGGCGTCGTTGCAACGAGGGTGCACGTCGGGCGACTCGCGAAAGAACCGCCAGAATCCGGCGGCCCAAGCCAACCCCAGCGTGGCGTACAGCCCGAACACCCACCGCCATTGCCCCTCGGCGACTGCGAATAGGACGCCGAACAGCGACATCAGCAGCGGGGTGATGATGGTGGCGAGCATCCCGCCGGTCCGTCCGCCGGTGGTCGTGAGACTATTCGCCATGCCGCGACGATAGACGGGAAACCAACGCTTGTTGACGCTGGCGATGCACGGATAGGCCCCGGCCTGCGCCAGTCCGAGGAGGCAGCGAAACACGAACAGCGAGGCGATGCCGGTGATCAGGCCCATGCCGCCGATGGCGAGCGACCAGAGGACGACGTACAGCGACAGGGTGAGGCGGGCGCCGAGCCGGTCGGAGATCCAACCGGCCGGGACTTGGGCTAAGGCGTAGACGTAGAAGAACGCGCCGGTGGCCAAGCCGAGCTGCGAGTCGGTGAGGCCCAGTTCCGACTTGATGGGCGGCATCGCCACCGAAAGTGCAAAGCGATGTAGATAGAGCAGCAACGACATCGAAACGGCGAAAAACAAGACTCCGTAGCGGATCGACGTCGGCGCTCCGGGCGGCGCCATGGCGTCGTCGTCGGCCGGAACGCCAGGATTCACGGCGGGAACGGCGGGCGACGCGTACGGATTCGAGTTGGTCATGGTCCCGCTCCGACAAGTTCGGGGAAGTTCCCTTGGGATTTGAATTGTCGCGCCACAAGGCTCTTGTATGCCAGCAACTCGGCCGTTCGCGCGGTCGCTGTGAACCACGTAACTTCCAGACGATTCAGCGGCGCTTGCTGCGACCAGAAGTCGGCGATCGAGGCGACGGCGAAGTTGAATTGGCGTCGCAAACGCGAACGCAGCGAGAACGTTTCGCCGACGTAGAGCGCTCGTTTGGCCCCCGCTTCGCGCACGACATAGACGCCTGCCGTTTCGGGAATCGCGGCCCCGTCGAGTTTCTGGAGCGGGCAGGGCGGCGAAAAGCGTCCTGGCGTAAGCAGCGCCGACCGAGTCCGCGCCAGTTTGGCGTCCTTGCGCAATTTGATCGCCGCCCAACGATACTCCAGCGGCGTCGCGCCAGACGCCTGAGCCGCACAGAGCGCGTCGAACCTAGCGGCGACCGGCGGATCGCACAGAATCTCGTCAATGCTTTCGAATCCTTCCGACAACAGTTGCGTCATCGCCAATTCGCTGGCGTACGAGAATCCATCGCAGGCTTCCCACGCGACCTCGGTCCGTTCGGTGGTTGGAATATGGGCGAGTTGACCTTGTTTGCGCAGGAACAGCAGTCGCGAATTCCAAACGCGCGGTTCGCCCAACAGCCCGTCTTGCTCGCAGCGTCGCGCCAGTTCGGCCTGCAAGTCGGGGTCGGCCAGGACGCGGTCGAGCGAGTGACCGCGACTGGTCGCGGCGTACGCTTCAACCAGCCGCTCGCGCCACTTCCGCTCGCGGACGATTTCCTCGGCCAACTCGCGTTGCTGGGCGGCGTCGAGTTGGCCGTCGGCGAGCCGTTTGACCTGGGCGGCCCGTTTGCGTCCCTTGAGGTCCTGGGGAGTCGCCGGGGCGCTCATCGTCGGCTCGGCCGCCCCGACCAGCGGGTCGCCGATCCGCACCAGTTCCAGCCGTTCTTGACCGCGCCGCACATAGTCGGCCGAGAGATCGAAGCCGACGAAACGGCGTCCCAGTTTCTTAGCGACGACCAGCGTCGAGCAGCTGCCGGCGAACGGGTCGAGCACCAGTTCGTTTTCGTGCGAGCACACTCGGAGAATGCGGCCGAGCAGTTGTTCGGGCATTTGGCAGCCGTGGTAGCCGGCGCGTTCCTTAAACGTGCCGGCGACGCGTGGGAAGTACCACGTGTCTTCCTGCGGCATTAGGCAGCTCGCCATGTCCTGCGGTCGCAGAATCCAAGTGTCGTCGGGCAAGCGTCCGACCGGATTGGCGCGTCCGTCGCCGTAGACCAACTGCCGCGCCGATGGAATGCGATTTTCCAGTTCATCAAACCGAAACGTAAACGACTCGGGATTCTTCACGAAGTGGAACAGGTGCGCGTGCGACCGCGTGAACTTGGCTTTGCAATTGACGCCGAAGGTGTAGTACCAAACGACCCAACTGCGGCAGTGAAAACCGAGCTCCAGGCTCAGCACCTTGAGTTCGGCCGCATATTCATCGCCGATCGCGAGCCAAAACGTACCGTCCGGTTTGAGGGCTCGGTGAGCCGCCGCGATCCAGTCGCGCGACCACGACAAGTAATGTTCGCGTTCGCGGCGATCATCGTAGACGTCGTACTTGAAGCCGATGTTGAAAGGCGGATCGGCGAAGACCAGATCGACGCTGCCGGCGGGGAGCGAATTCATGCCGGCGACGCAGTCGAGCTGATGGACTTGCTGTAGGGGCAGAAGTTCGGCGTCGGCGCGGGGGGCGGGCGCTCGGGACGCAATGGGGGAATCGGGCGAACTGAGAACGGCTTTCCGCGCCTTGGCCATGACGGTCTTCAATCTCGCAAGCTGGTGATTTAACGATGTTCGAGTCGCTCTACCCGGGCGATGACGGCGGGCGACGTCACTGTCCGCGGCCGATGATGTAGGCGTGCGGGTCGACCTCGGTTCGCAGAATTTCCAATTGTTCTGGAGTCGGGGGCGGGGTGGTCTCAAGCGGCTCGCGAATCAGCAGTTCAAAGCCCGTGTTTTCTTGGACCAGTTCGCGAGTCACGCCGGCGTGCAGCGATTCGATCTGCATCCGGCACGTCGCAGGATCGAAACCGAGGACGGCCAGGCTGGTGATGACTTTATAGGGGCCGGTACCCGCGGGCAATCCGGCCGCTTCCCGGGCGCCGGGGCCCGTGAGATAGCCGGGGGTGGTGACGAAGTCGAGTCGCGGGACGAACCGACGCCGGTCGTGGGGGGTGATGACGAGCGTCTTCCAGGCGAGCGAACCGAGGTCGTTGGCGCCGCCGCTTCCAGGCAGACGCACGCGCGGCCGTTCGTAGTCGTCGCCGATCTGCGTCGAATTGAGATTCCCGTAAGGATCGATTTGGGCGCCGCCCAGGAACGTGTAGTCGACCATGCCGCGTTGGCACGTTTCCATGATGTCGGCCATGCTGGTCGCCATCAGCCCTTGGTGGAAGGTGCGCGAGTCGCCGACGCTGATCGGCATGCGGGGGAGACGAGGGCCCACGCCGCCCGCCTCGAACAGCAACGTGAGATTGGGAGCGTTGGTCTTTTGCGCCAGCATGGCGGCGGCGCACGGCGCCCCCGTGCCGACGACGACCAGGGCGCCGTCTTCGAGCAGCCGTGCGGCGGCGCAGATCATCAGCTCGATTGCGTTGTACGTCACGACGTCCCTCGGACTTGGAGGAGAAACGGCGAAAACCTACCACATTCCCGTCGCCGGAAATACAGGCGAGCTTTGAGCGAGGGCGGCGGTTCCTGGCCGTCGCTAGGCCAAGTCGGCGGGGAACGCCAGTACGTCGCGCAGCGAGCGAGCGCCGACGGCGATCATGACCAGTCTATCGAAACCGAGCGCCGTTCCGCTGCACGGGGGCAAGCCGTGTTGCATGGCGTCGAGCAACCGGCTGTCTTCCGGGAGCGGCGGTTTGCCATCCGCGACGCGGGCCGCATTCTGCTCGCGATTCCTGCTCCGCAAGACGTCGGCGTCGAGCAGCTCGTGGTAGCCGTTCGCCAGTTCCACGCCGTCGACGTAGAGCTCAAATCGTTCGGCCTTTGCTGGCTCGCCGCCCGAGGCCGGCCGAACCCGCGCGAGCGCCGCTTGGGATGCCGGGTAGTCGTAGAGGAGGACCGGAGCGCCGCGACCCAGGCGGGGTTCGACGAGCGTCGCCAGGGCCAGATTGAGCCAACTGTCGCGCTCGGAGGGCGGGTAATGCGGACCGTCTGGGAGACGCTTGGCAAGGGCGTCGGCCAGCGACGCGTCGTCCAACAGGTCGGGGTCGAGCTGCGCGAATTGACGGAAGGCGTCGCGGTAGGAAAGCCGTTCGGGTCGACCGCGCTCCAGAAGTTCGGCGGCGAGGTCCTCAAGCAACTGCATGCCGGCCGCATAGTCGTCGCCCACCCGATACCACTCGACCATTGTGAACTCGGGATTATGCAGCGGACCCGACTCGGCCGCGCGAAAGGCCTTCGCCACTTGGAAGAGGGCGTCGCCGCCCGCCGCCACCAGTCGCTTCATCGCGAACTCGGGCGAGGTCTGCAACCAGAAGAGGGGGCCGATGGCCGGCGTGCGCGGGTCGTCGTAGAGCGTGACCGACAAGGGATCGAGATGTCGGTCGACGACGATGTCCGCCGAGAGCACGGGGGTCTCGACTTCGAGAAAGCCCCGTTGATGGAAAAACTCGCGCAGCCGCCGCAGCAGGTCAGCGCGGCGGCGGAGGGAGTCCCAGGAAGCGGACGGACGAAAGGGACGCACTACACGCGGATGCGTTCGACGTATTCGCCGGTGCGCGTGTCGATGCGGAGGATGTCGCCCTGGTTGATGAAGAGAGGGGCCAGCACATCGGCGCCCGTTTCCATCTTCACCGACTTGGTAACGTTGGTCGCCGTATCGCCTCGGGCGCCCGGTTCGCAGTATTCCACTTTCAGGTTGACGTGCGGCGGCGGCTCCATCGTCACCGGATTGCCGTTGTACAGCAGGATCGAGCAGACGGTGCCTTCCTTAATCCACTTCCAGTTTTCGTCGACCTGGTCGGCGCTCAGTTCGTACTGGTCGTACGTCTCGTTGTTCATGAAGACGAACGTTTCGTTCTGCTTGTAGAGAAACTGAGCTTCGACTTGTTCGACGTCGGCGGCTTCCAGCGTATCGCCGCCCTTGTAGACGCGGTCGAGCACCGAACCGCGGATGAGGTTCTTGAGGCGGCACTTATAGAGGGCGTTTCCCTTGCCGGGCTTTACGAAGTTCATCTCGACCATCACGTAGGGATCGCCGTCGATTTGAACCTTCAGCCCCTTGCGAAAATCACTCGTCTTGTACGTCGCCACTGTGCTACCCCGCTTCGCGTTCGCGTTTCGACTGGTATCGTGTTTGATTCCGAAGCGGCGGATTATAAGCCGAAAGCCGGTTTTTCGAGAAGGCAGGGTCGGGGGAGGCCAACAGGGTCATGGTTGAGGGGCAGAGCGGGGGAGCGATCGAGCAGGGGGGGCGAGCCGCGACGGCGGGACGCGCGGCGGCGCCGACCGTCGATTGGCACGAGGCTCTGCGCCGCGCCATTCGCGACCCGGCCGAACTGGTGCGACGGCTGCATCTGCCCGCGGAATTCGTCGAGCCGGCGCGGCGCGCGGCGGCTGATTTTCCGCTGTTCGCCCCGTTGGAATTCGTCGCGCGGATGCAGGTCGGAGACCCGTCCGACCCGCTGCTGCGACAGGTCTTGCCGCTGGCCGAGGAACTCGCCGACGTGCCCGGATTTGCGACCGACCCGGTCGGCGACGCCGCCGCTCGCTTGGAAGCCGGCGTCTTGCAGAAATACGCCGGTCGCGCGCTGCTGGTGACGACCGGCGCCTGTGCGATTCACTGTCGATATTGCTTTCGTCGCCACTATCCGTATTCCGAGTCGCCGCGGACGGCCGTCGACTGGCAACCGGTCTGCGCTCGGCTGGCCGAAGATCCGCAGTTAGACGAGGTGTTGTTGAGCGGGGGCGACCCGCTTACGTTGGTCGACTCCCAGTTGGAATCGCTGGCCGGTCGACTGGCGGCGATTCCTCAAGTGCAGCGACTGCGGATTCACACGCGTCTGCCGATCGTCATCCCGCAGCGAGTTTGCGACAGTCTTCTGGCCTGGTTGCGCGGCACTCGGTTGACCCCCTGGCTGGTCGTCCATGCGAACCATCCGGCGGAGATCGACGAGTCGGTCGCACGGGCGCTGGGGCGGTTGGTCGATGCGGGGATTCCCGTCCTGAATCAGGCGGTGCTGTTGCGTGGAGTCAACGACGACCTGGAGACCCTGGAGCGGCTCTGTCGTCGCTTGGTAGACTTGCGAGTCGTGCCGTACTACATCCACCAGCTGGACCGCGTCGCCGGGGCGGCTCACTTCGACACGCCTCCCGGGCTCGGGGAGCGGCTAGTGGAGGAATTGCGCGCCCGGCTGCCCGGCTATGCGACGCCGCGGCTCGTGCGCGAGGTGCCGGGGGACCGGTCGAAACGGGTCTTGGTGTGAAGTTGGCGCGGCGCGCGAACATTTTGGCAGGTTCGTTGCGTAAAGGCATCCAGCGAGTCGCACGGCGGCGAACCTAGGACGAGGCTGGGCGGCAAGGATAAGCCGTCTCGGGACTTGTTGCTGCCGAGCGGCCTTGGTTTAATGCCCCGCTTCGCGACGGGCGGCGCCGTGTGGTGCGCGATTTGCTGTGCCGTCGGGGTGCGACCGAAGTCTGCCAATTTGGCGGAGCGTGGATCGAGATCCAGGGAGTCGAGACAAACGATGAACGCGAAAGCGAAGTCCCCCAAAGGGGCCCACAACGAGACGTCGGGCGAGCGATCGTCGGACGCCGGGGCGAAGGCCGAGACGCGGGCGGCGGCGAAAGCCGGCTCGGGCGAACTCATGATCGAAGCCATCGGCCTCTCGAAGTTCTACGGTCCGTTCGCCGCCACTCGCGACGTTTCGTTCTCCGTACGGCGCGGCGAAGTGGTGGCCTTTCTGGGGCCCAACGGCGCCGGAAAGAGCACCACCATGAAGATGCTCACCGGCTACCTGGCGCCGTCCGAAGGGGTGGCGAAGATCGCGGGGCACAACATGGCCACCGATCGGATCGCCGGTTCGGTGCGCTTGGGATACTTGCCGGAAAACGGGCCGCTGTACCCCGATATGACGCCGTTTGCGCTGTTGGGCTTTTTCGCCGACGCGCGGGGCATGTCGTCGATTCGCAAGCGGGAGCGGATCGATGCGGTCATCGAGATGTGCATGTTGCAGACGGTCGTTCACAAGGCGATCGGCAAGCTGTCCAAGGGGTACCGTCAGCGCGTCGGCATGGCGCAAGCGCTGCTGCATGAACCGGACGTGCTGATTTTGGACGAGCCGACCGCGGGGCTCGATCCCAACCAAATTCGCGAAGTGCGAAACGCCCTGACGAACATCGGGCAAGAGAAGACGATTCTGCTGTCGACGCACATCTTGCAAGAGGTGCAGGCGATGGCCAGTCGCGTGATTCTGATCAACGAAGGACGCAAGGTATTCGACGGGACGGTGGACGAGCTGGATAAGTCGCATGAAGGGCTCGATGCGGCCTTCCATCGCTTGACCGGCGCTCATGTCTAGTCGGAACACGTCTAGACGGAACACGCCTAGTCGGGACGCCAATCGGGAACTGCGGGAATACGCGGGATAACGCGGAAGACGGGAATCGATTCCATGATGAACACGTTGTACGAAGCTCTCATCCTCGGACTCTTGGACTTGATCTTTTTCGCGGCGCTGGCCGCCGGACTGATCCTGCTGGGAATCTGGCGGTCGGCGGCGTTCGCGGTGCTCAAACGCAACTTTGTGGGGTACTTCATCAACCCGACGGGGTACGTCTTTCTCTGTCTGTTCGTGCTGCTTACTTCTTGCTCTGCGTTTTGTCCCGACGAGTTTTTCAATTCGAACCTCGCCAATTTGGACCAGCTGAACAAGTACATTCCGTACATTTTGCTGATCTTCATTCCGGCGATCACGATGAGCATCTGGGCCGAGGAGCGGCGGCAAGGGACCGACGAACTGCTGCTCACGCTCCCCGCCACCGACTTCGACATCGTCATGGGCAAGTTCCTGGCGGCCGCCTCGATCTTCACGGTGTCGCTGGTGTTCTCGCAGTTCTCGCACTTCGCGGTGCTCGCGGCGCTCACCGAAGGCGACCTCGATACGCGGTTGTTGTGCGCGACCTACCTGGGCTACTGGTTCGTCGGGATCTCCATGCTGTCGCTCGGCATGGTCGCTTCGTTCTTGACGAATAACTTGACGGTCGGCTTCATCCTGGGGGCGCTGTTCAACGCTCCGTTGGCGTTGGCCGCCTCGGCCGACTTGGTGTTGCCGTCAAGCGTCGCGCGAGGGGTGGCGCGCTGGAGCTTCAGCCAGCAGTTCGCCGACTTCGGTCGCGGCATCGTGAGCTTGTCGTCGACGACGTATTTCCTCATGGTGACGCTCGTCGGGCTCTATCTGAGCATGGTGCTGATCGGGCGACGGCACTGGTCGGGCGGTCGCGATGGCAATTCCCTGTTGGGGCATTTCGCGCTCCGAACGATCGCGCTGTTGGTGATCGCCATGGGGCTGAACGTGCTGTTCGTAAATCACGACCAGCGGGCCGATGCGACGCAGACCAAGGTCAATAGTCTCTCGAACGACACCTACCGCATTCTGTCGGAACTGGATTCGAAACGTCCGATCGTCATCAACGCCTTCGTTGGCTCGGAAATTCCGGAAGACTACGTGAAGACGCGCGTCGAACTGTTGTCGATGCTGCGCGAGTTCCAGGCGGCTTCGGGCGGGAAGGTGCAGGTGCGGATTCAGGAGGACGTCGAGCCGACCAGCGACGCAGCGGTGCAAGCGGAGAAACGATTCGGCATCCGGCCGCAGATCGTGCGTTCGCAGGCGCGCGGCGTCTTCAAGGACGTGCCGGTGATTCTCGGAGCGGCGGTGACCTGCGGGTTGGAAAAGGTGGTGATCCCGTTCTTCGATTACGGGATTCCGGTTGAATACGAATTGATCCGTTCGATTTCCACGGCGTCCAAGGGCCAACGCAAGCGGCTCGGCGTCGTGCGCACCGACGCTCAGTTGCTGGGCGGCTTCAGCTTTGCGGGCGGTCAACCGCAGAACATTCCGAAGTCGGCCTTCGTCGAGGAACTGGAGAAGCAATACGACGTGGAGGAGGTGGATCCGCAGAACAAGATCGAGCCGGGGAAGTTCGATGTGCTGTTGGTGGTCCAACCGTCGTCGATGGGGCCCCAAGAGTTGGAAAACCTGAACGAAGTGGTGCGTCGCGGACAGCCGACCGCCATCTTCGAAGACCCGCTGCCGCTGATGGGCGAGATGCGGTTGGTGCCCGGAACGGGGCAGCCGAAGCGACAGAATCCGATGGCCCAGATGTTCGGCGGCGGACCGCCGCCTCCCAAGGGCGACATCACGCGGCTGTGGCAGACGCTGGGGATCGAGTGCATCGGCGAACGGGGGTCGGCGCCGCCGACCGGCGGGCCTCCGATGTACGATTCGTTCATCGTCTGGCAGCGCTTCAACCCGTACAAGAAGATTCAGGCCGTTGCGGGTTTCTCGAGCGAATTTGTGTTCGTTCGCCCGGAGGTTCCGGGGGATGAAGAGCCATTCAATGCGAGCGACGCGGTGTCGAATGGGATCGAGGAACTGTTGTTCCCGATGCCGGGCGCCGTGACGAAGGCGAAGGATAGCGACGTCGATTTCGTCGCCTTGGTGCAGACGGGCAATCGGGCGGGAACCATCTCGTTCCAGAACTGGCAAGCAAACCAGCAAGACACGCAGGCGCTGGAGTTGGCCGAGGGACCGACGCGCGGCAAATTTGTGATCGCGGCGCGCATCAAGGGGAAGGAAAAGGGCGAGTCGAAAGAGGCGGACAAGGCGGAAGGGGAGAAGAAGGATTGGACCGACAAGCCGCTGAACGTGATCTACGTCAGCGACATCGACCTGATCTCCTCGGATTTCGTCCGCATTCGAGCTCAGCCGGATCAAGTCTTTCGCTGGCGGTTCGAGAATGTCACGTTCGCGCTCAACGTCGTCGACTCGCTGTCGGGCGACGACGGCTACATCGACATCCGGAAACGCAAGCCGAAGTACAGCACGTTGACGGTGATTGAGAAGCAAAGTGAAGTCGCTCGCGAGAAGGAACAAGAAGAAAAGAAGCGGTACGACGACGAGTACTCGAAGGCGTCGAAGGAAGCCGAGACGCAGTCGAAGGAAGTCGCCAAGAAATTCCTAGACGCACAAGAAGCGATTCGCGAACGCGAGGCGAAGGGCGAAGTGGTCGACCTGAAAGAACGGGAAGCGGTCGAGATTCGGGCGGTGGTGCAATCGCAACTCACGCAGCAGAAGTTGGAAATCGAGAAGGATCGACTTAAGCGGGAGCGCGATGACCGCATTAAAGAGTCGGGCCGACGGCTGGATCAGCAGATCGATCAAATCCAGGATAGTTTCAAAGTGTGGGCCGTCTCCCTCCCGCTCATCCCGCCTCTGTTCGTTGGTTTGGCGGTGTTCGTCCGCCGACGACTGCGGGAACGCGAGGGTATTTCCAAGACGCGGCTGGTGTAGGCGTCGGCCGGACGTTGAGTTCGGCGGCGGGCTCGAGTCGTGTTAGGTGCGTCGTCCTGCGAGGACGGCATCGTCAGGATTATGTGGGAGCGAGGAGCTGATACCGATGAACGAAGGCAAGAAGACGCTGATCTACGCGGGGCTGGCGCTGGCCATTGGTTTGATCGCCTACGCGACGACGCCGTCGCCCGTGGGGTTCAAGCCGAGCGACGCGGTGGGCAAGCCTCTGTTTGAGTCGTTCACCGACCCGCTGGCCGCGAAGTCGCTGGAGATCGTGAGTTTCGATGCGGCGAACAGCAAGCTCACGAGCTTCAAGGTGACGCAGAACAAGGACGGTTCGTGGTCGATCCCTTCGCACGGCGACTATCCGGCCGACGCAGAAAACCAGTTGCGCGACGTCGCCACGGCGCTCGTCGACCTTCGGCCGCTCGACGTCGTGTCAGAAGTCGCCGACGATCATGAGTACTTCGGCGTCATCGCACCCGATAAAGACAAGACGAAGACGGGCGAACAAGGCGTCGGTCTGCTCGTCCGCATGCAAGATGAAAATGGCAAGCCGCTGGCGCAACTGGTGATCGGCAAGACCGATCGCAAATCCGAGGAGCAGCGGTTTGTGCGCATCCCGAGTCAGGATGTGACCTATGTGGCGAAGATCGACACGAAGAAGTTCAGCACGAATTTCGGAGACTGGATTCAGAAGGATTTGCTGCAACTGAACGCATTCGACGTCGAACGGCTAAAGCTGATGGACTACTCGGTCAACCGCACCGAACGCGGCTTGCGGCTTGATGCACGCCTCGAAGCCACCATGGCGTTCGACGCGCCAGTCAACCAGTGGAAACTGGAGGACATGATCACCTACGTCCAGCGCAAGCCGACCAAGACGTTGTTGAGCGAGTCGGAAGAGCTGAATCGCGAGAAGATCGACGCCATGAAGACGGCGCTCGACGATTTGCAAATCGTCGATGTGCAACGGAAGCCTAAGGGGCTCACATCCGACCTCAAGGCGGATGCGGGATTCATGAGCGATCAGGAGAGCGTCGATTCGTTGATCCAACGCGGTTTCATCCCGTCGCAGCGCGGCGAAAACGGGCCGGTCGAACTGTTCTCCGCCAACGGCGAAGTTCACGTCGGGACGAAAGACGGCGTGGAATACGTGTTGCGGTTCGGCAACTTTGCGAGCGTCGACGAAGGGTCGAGCGAAGGGAAGCTGAATCGCTACCTGTTCGTGCACGCTCGATTCGACGAAAGCAAATTCCCCGAGCCGACCTACGAGCCGGAACCGGCCCTGGTGCCCGATGCGGCGCCGGCGAAGCCGGCGGCAAAACCGGTGGAAGGCGGAGCGGGCGGCGGCAACGGCGGCGCGGATGACGGCGACGCAAAACCGGCCGCGGAGAAACCGGCGGACGAGAAACCAGCGGCAGAAAAGCCAGCGGAAGAAAAACCGGCGGAAGGCAAGCCGACGCCGGGCGCTGACGCGAAGCCCGAAACGAAACCGGAGACCAAGCCCGAATCGAAGAAAGATCCGGCGGTGGAACGGGAGCGGATTCGGAAGGAGAATCAGCGACGGAAGGATGAGTGGCAGGACAAGGTGAAGAAGGGGAAGGCCCGCGTCGAGACGCTGAACGCGCGTTTCGCCGACTGGTACTACGTGATTTCGGAAGACACGTACAAGAAGATTCACCTGGGACGCGCGGACATCATTCGCGAACGGACGGGGCCGTCGGATGAAGGCGTCGGCGTGGACGCGTTCCGCAAGCTGCAGAAAGAAGGGCTGCGGAAGACGCCGCCCGCACCGGCCGGCGGCCCGCCGCCGGGTTTCCCGGGCTTGCCGCCGCAGTAACCGAACAGGACGTGCCGCCACTCCACTTCGAGGGCGGCTGGCTACCCTTGGGGCGGCTCCTTTTTAGCCGCCCTAGGGTTCTTGAGGGGGCCTCGAACCCCGTTTGGCCGTTCAGCGATCTTCCGTCACAGCCCGCTAGCGTCGTTTGAATCGCTGCTCGAGTTTCCTGGCGATCAGTGCGAGTTGCTCCAGGGGCTGTTGCTCGAGTTCCTCGACGCTTGCGTCGGGGTCGCCAAGAAGTTCTTGGAGCAAGCGAATTCTTCCGATCCAATAGCCGAGTTCTCGGCCTTGTTCGCGTCCCCGTGTGATCCCTTGCTCGATCCCTTGCTCCAAACCCTGCTCCAAACCCTGCTCTCGTCCGCGTCTTTCGGCGAACTCGAGATTGGATTGCTGGTCTCGGAGGACCTTGAGCCGTAATTCGTACCGCAGACGCTCTTCGGGCGTTTTCGAGATCATTTCGAGAATCCTCCCCGCTTCCACAAAGGCTTCGTCCCGGAACACACTTTCAAAATCGGTCGCATTCAGCTCGGCCGCATGCTGAAAAAAGAAGGCCCACTTCTCGAGCGGGCTGGCCTGCGTCATATCGCTCGCCGTGCCGCGAAACTTAGGCAGTTCCACCAAATGTAACTCGAACTGATCCGTCAACACCAGCTGCTCTTGCAGCGAGCAAACTTGGAATCGGGTGTGGAAATCTTGCGTCTGGTCGAGGAATTCGCAATCCAAGAAACAAACGCTGATGGCGGGTGTGAGTTGCTCCCAGGAGTCTCCCTCGGCCAACTGTTCGCTATACATGCTTGACAAGTAGTAAAGCAGCCGGCTCGGGAGCGACTCGACCGCCGTCGTTTGCATTTCCAGGTTGTACTGTCGTCCTTGGGCGTCTCGAATCCTCAGATCCAGAATAGCGAGCCGGTCGTCTTGGAAGTCTCGTTCCAAAAACGGAGTGACGATTTGCACCTGTTCCACGACGAATTCACCTGCCAGCACTGAATTCAACAAGTGCAACAGGACGGATGAGTGATTGGGATCTCCGAAGAGACGCTTGAATGCATAATCGACCGTGGGGACGATTCCCAGCGGCATAATCGACTCCTTGAGTGCTCCGCACTACTGCGGACGTGCCCCAAGTCATTTTAGCGCTGGTCGCATGAAAGTCGAGTCAAGGCGAGAGCTTGGCAGATCGCAGAACCAGCCAGCCGTCCCCGCATTACCGGCGCGCACGCTGCTGGGTGACTTCGATCGCTTTGAGCAGGCCGCGGGCCTTGTTGAGCGTTTCTTGGTATTCGCTGGCGGGATCGCTGTCGGCGACAATGCCTGCGCCGGCTTGGATATAGCCTACGCCGTCCTTGACGACGAGGGTGCGCAGCGCGATGCAGGTATCCATGTTTCCGCCGTAGTCGAAGTAGCCGACGGCGCCCGCATAGGGGCCGCGTCGCTGAGGTTCGACTTCGTCGATGATTTGCATGGCGCGCACTTTCGGCGCGCCGCTCACGGTTCCCGCCGGCAAGCAGGCGCGCAGGGCGTCGAACGCGTCGCGTCCGTCGTCCAATTGGCCGGTGACATGCGAAGTGATGTGCATGACGTGGCTATAGCGCTCGATGACCATCACGTCCGAAAGACGCACCGTTCCAAACTTGGCGACTCGACCGACGTCGTTCCGCCCGAGGTCGACCAGCATGACGTGTTCGGCGCGTTCCTTTTCGTCGGCCAGCAGTTCGGCGGCCAGGCGCCGGTCCTCTTCGTCGGTTTGTCCGCGGCGGCGGGTACCGGCGAGCGGCCGGACGGTGACTTGTCCGTCGACGACGCGGCACATGATTTCGGGGGAGCTGCCGACGAGCGTCGTTTCGGGGGTGCGGAGGAAGAACATGAAGGGACTGGGATTCACCACTCGCAGCGACCGATAGACTTCAAACGGATCGCAGGCCAGGGGGACGGTGAGTCGCTGGCTGATGACGACCTGGAAGATGTCGCCGGCTCGAATGTATTCCACGCATTGTCGGACGGCGGCTGCGAACGATTCGGGGGTGAAATTGGCCTCGTACGGGAGGCTGGGGTCGCCTCCGGACGCAATGTCGACCGGCGCCAAGTCGACGGGGCCGGACAGTTGGCCGACGAGATCGTCGATTTCCGCTTGAGCGGCGGCGTAGGCGCGGGCCGCATCGCCTTGGGCTTCATCAAGTCGAGCCATGACGATGACGAACATGGTTTTGCTGACGTTGTCGAACACGACCATGCGGTCGTAGAAGGCGAACGACAGGTCGGGAAGGTCGCGGTCGTCCGGCGGTGCATTCGGCAGTCGCTCGACATAACGGACCACGTCGTAGCCGGCGTAGCCGATGGCGCCGCCCGTGAACGGCGGCAGCTCGGGCAGGTGAGCGACGGCGACGGCCTGCAAGCGGCGACGCAGCTCCTCCAGCGGATCCTGGCACTGCAGCGTTTCGATGCGCGGCGTCGTGGAAGCGTCGAAATGCGTGACGCGGACCTGATCGCGTTGGGCGGTCAGCTCCAAAAAGGGACGCGTGGCGAGGAAGCTGTAGCGCCCCACCTTTTCGCCGCCGACGACGCTTTCGAAAAGGCAAGCGTGGCGGCCTTGGTCCAGGCGGTGGAAGGCGGTGACGGGGGTGAGCGTGTCGCTCATCAGTCGCCGGTAGACGGGGACGCGCGAGAACTGAGCGGCCAGAGCCAGGAAGCGATCGAATGCGGGCAGATGCATGGGGCTTGATCCTGAAAGTCGAGCGAGACGAACCAAGTTAGCAGCAAATGGTCAACCTTGACACCTAGGCCCCCCCTGATAGAATTCGACGGCGAAGTTTTAAGTCTTGCCCGCCAACAAGTTGCATCTGTCGATGAAGTGTCAGCACTGCGAAAAACCGGCCACCTTCCACATCACGGAACTCACGGGGGCCGAGCCGCAAGAAGTGCATCTGTGCGAAGACCACGCACAAGAATTCCTCGCGCCTCAGTCCAACGACTCGTCGCCAGACGCCTCGGAGGAAGCGGCCCAAGAGGCGACTCCGCCTCTGCCGTTCGGCGGCAAGAAGCCCCATAAGGTGTCGCAAACCGCCGAAGAACTCGCGCGGCTCGACCAACGTACGTGCCCCAAATGCGGCATTACGTTCCACGAGTTCCGCCAGCAGGGGCGGCTGGGGTGTCCGTTCGACTACGAGTTTTTCCAACGCGAGCTGGAGCCGCTGTTGGTGAACATTCACGGCGAACGGCAGCATGTGGGTAAACGGCCCCGGTCAAGCAGTAGTGCTACGCAGCTTCAGGCGGAGCTGTTGCGGTTACGGCGCGAGATGCGGGACGCGGTCCAGAAAGAGGACTACGAGCGAGCTTCGCAGCTGCGTGATGAAATCCGCCGACTCGACAAGGACGGAACGAATTCGTGAAACTGGACGTGTTGGCCAAGCAATGCGGCGAGTGGCTCCGAGGGACCGGGCCTGAGTCCGATATCGTGATCAGCAGTCGGATTCGGCTGGCTCGTAATCTGGCGGAGTTTCCGTTCATTCGTCGCTGCACGGAACCGAATCGCCGAGCGATTGAGCGAACGGTGCGGGAGCGGATTCGGGAAGTGACGGAATGGGCGGACGCCGCCTATCTCGACGTGTTCGGACTCCCGCCGCTTGATCGGCAGCTGCTGGTGGAACGTCAGCTGATCAGTCGTGAATTGGCGGACGCTGAGGGGCCGCGGGCCGTGCTGATCGATCCGCGCGAGACGCTCAGCGTGATGATCAACGAGGAAGATCATCTGCGAATTCAAGTGATGCACAGCGGCTTCAACCTGCTGCCCGCTTGGAATGAAATCAATCACGTCGACGACCTGCTGGAAGAGCGTTTGCCCTACGCCTTCCACGATCAGCTCGGCTACCTCACCGCCTGTCCCACGAACGTCGGCACGGGGATGCGCGTGAGCATCATGTTCCATCTCCCGGGGCTGGTGCTGAGCCGCGAGATCGACAAAGTGTTTCGCGGCCTGCAAAAAATGAATTTGGCCGTCCGCGGGCTCTACGGCGAAGGCTCGCAGGCGCTCGGCGACTTCTACCAAATCAGCAATCAGTTCACGCTGGGGAAGACCGAAGCGCAATTGATCGAGCGCGTCAGCGAAATCGTACCGGTGTTGCTGGAGTACGAGCGGAAGGCGCGTCAGTCGCTGCTAGAGCACGGCCGCAAGGAACTGCAGGATCGCGTTAGTCGCTCGCTGGGCATTCTCCGCAATGCACATACCATCAGCAGCGAAGAAACGCTGCTGTTGCTGTCCAGCGTTCGACTGGGAATCAATCTTGGACTGATTCCGGACATCGACATCGCGACCGTCAACAAGTTGTTCGTCCACACGCAACCTGCCCATCTGCAAAAGATCCGCGGCCGCGAACTCGATAAGGCCGAACGGAACGAAGAACGCGCCACTTACCTGAAGAAGCATCTCTGATCGTCGTGCGGATCGATTGAGTTGCTGCTCCGGGCGAGTTACAGCTCCGAGCGGCGCGGAATCTTGCGCCGCAGCGGGCCGACGATCGCTTGCGGCACAAATTGGCTCAGCATTTCATCGCTGGCCAGCGGCGCGATCTGTTTGAGCAGCGAGCTGCTGACGTGGGCGAATCGTTCGTCGGCCACCAGAAACACCGTCTCCAGTTCGGGGTCGAGATGACGGTTGGCCATCTGCATCGTGAACTCGGCCGCGATATCCGTCAGCGGTCGGACGCCGCGAATCATCACGCGTGCGCCGCACTCGCGAACGAAGGTGACGGCCAGTCCCGAAAAGGTCCGCACTTCAACGTGGCGAATGTGGGCCGTCGCTTGACGCACCAATTCGACTCGCTCTTGTAAATCGAAGAGCGGCGATTTGTCGACGTTGATGCCGATGCCGACGATGAGTCGATCGACGAGTCGGCTGGCGCGCTGAATGACGTCGAGATGGCCTAGCGTGATGGGATCGAAGGTGCCCGTATAGACGGCGGTGCGCGGTGCAGCCGTCGCGGGGGCTGGTTGCGACTTTTCGAGCGAAGGAGGCATGGCGGCGAGTGGGAAAACGAGGAAAGGGAGGCGTGAAGCGGCGAAGCACGATTCAGCCGCTTAGCACTCGGTCGATGGCGGCGCGGAATCGATCGAGATCTTCGGCGTCATTGTAACCGTGCGGGCTGATGCGCAGCCAATCGCCGCGGACGCTGACCACGATTCGCTCGTCCAGCAGGCGTCGGCGCAGCGCCGGCAAATCGCGTTCGCCCCATCGAAAACTCACGATGCTCGAGCGATGTGCGGGATCGCGCGCGCCTCGTACTTCGGCGCCGCGGGAGCGTAGGAACTGGTCGGCGGCGGCGGCGAATTCGAGCGCCGCGACGGCCAGAGGGGACGTGCGGTGGGTCAGGCCGCAGTCGGCCAGCAAGTCGAGGCTGGCGCCGAGGGCGTGCAGGCCGGCCATGTTGCTGGAACCGCCTTCCCACCGAGCCGCATCCGGCCGCCAGCCGGTCTGCACTCGACTGAAGTCATAAGGATGCGGCACGCTGTGCCAGCCAACGCCCCACGGTCGTAGACGCTCCAAGTGTTCGGCGCGGACGTACAGCAAGCCGGCGCCTTCCGGGCCGAGCTGCCATTTGTGGCCGTCGGCGGCGAGGAAATCGATCGGCGTCTGACGCACATCCAGCGGGAACAGGCCCAGTCCCTGGATGGCGTCGAGCATGACCAAGACGCCGCGCGAGTGAGCCAGGTCGCAGACGTCGTCGAGGCAGATTCGCCAACCGGCGGCATACTGAATCCAGCTGATGGCGAGCACGCGCGTCCGGGCGTCGCACGCGGCCGCAAGGTCATCGAGCTCGATACGGTCGCCCCGCGGCGCGACGCAGCGCACTTCCACTCCTCGGTCGCGCAAGTGCCTCCAGGGATAGATGTTCGACGGGAATTCATGCTCGACCGTCACCACGTTGTCGCCGACTTGCCACGGAAATCCTTCCGCAACGCAGCTGATGCCGTGCGTGGTGTTGGCGACGAACGCCACTTCCGACGCGTCGGCGTGGAGCAAACCGGCCGCTCGCTGACGCACTTGTTCGACTCGAGCCGCCCAGCATGGCCAGTGCACATCGCCATTTTCGCCAGCGTCAAGGCTCCACCGCTGCAGGGCGTCGAGCGCCGGTTGAGGCAGGGGGGCGACGGCCGCATGGTCCAAATAGACCCACTTTCGAGTCACGGGCATGGCATCGCGCAGTCGGCGGGACGCTTCGAGCGGCGTGGGGGGGGCGGTGGAGCGGGCGTCGGGAGAGGCGCTGGACCGATCGCCGGACCGATCGCCGGACGGTGCAAACGGAAGATTCGGCATGATCGATCCGAGGAGGGGACAAGAAATGGGGACTGGGAAAAGGGTTCCGTCAGACAGGGTGACACAGCCTGAACTCGGATTATACTAGCGAGCGACTTGGCAAAACTGGACTGCCTTGACGGGTTGCACCTGAGATTGACCGCGCATTCCAAAGGACGCTTCGCATGCCGAAGGCCCTGTGCATGGCGGGGATGGTGATCGCCATCCTCATCCTACTGCTTTTCATACTCGACCTTTCGCTTCCGGGCGCTTGGGCTCCGTTTAAGCGCGCCAGCCTGCTTATGGATATCGGCTTCATCCTCTCCGCGGCCGGCCTGGGCTATCTCAGCTGGACGACCTTTCGCGAACAGAAATAAGTCGAGTTTTGTGCAGGCGGCGAAATGAATTAGGTGTTTGCGCGGAGTCCGGTATAATGCGGCGGTCCTGATAGCTGTCGAAGGCGGTGGTAGGACGGAGCCCGCAATGAACGGTGATCCCGCTGCAATCTTGCCCGAGGCGGAACCTGCGGACGTGGCTGGCGAAGAAGCCGACGTGCAGGTCGACTCACGCGTTCGCTTTTGGTGGCGCGACTTGTGGCGCGGCTGCGGCGCCAGCCTGATGTCGGCGATGATCAACAGCGTCGCCCTGGTGGGACTCGCCTATGTGGCCGTGGAAGAGCCGTTGCGCCAGGCGGCTCAAATCGTCATTGCCGAAGTCGCGCCCGAACGTCCGCCCGATGATCTGCTCAAGACCGAACTCGACGACCTGCTGACGCCGTCGCTCGAAGTTGCGACCGCGACCTCTTATCAACTGCCGACCGTCAGCATCGCCGAGGGGGCGCCGGGGACGGCGGGCGGAGGAGCGAACGGAGGCAGTATCGCCGCACCGGTGCTCGACAAGGGCGTCATGGAGCAGGCTTCGGACATCGGCATTAGCGTCGCCGGACTGATGGAGGAGGCGCCGCCGAGCAAACAGTTGATGGAGCAGCTTCCGGAGGGGGCGGTCGGGGATCCGCGTTCGATCGTCGACAACTATCAGGAAGCCATGGATCGCATCACGCAAGAGATCCTGTGGATGCTCTCCAAGGGGGATGCGCTGGTCGTCTGGTGCTTTGATCAGTCGGAAAGCATGAAGGACGACCAGAAGGAGATTCGCGATCGCATTGAACGCGTCTATGCCGAACTGGGGCTCGCGGGCGGCAGCAAGGACCGCGGGCTGCTCACCGCCGTAACCAGCTATGGCGAGGGTTTTCGCATTCACACTTCGAAGCCGACGGCGGACTTCGCCGCCATCCGCAAGGCGATCGACGAAGTGCCGGTCGATCCGTCGGGGAAAGAATTGATGACGCTGGCCGTCGGCCGATCGATCGCTCAACTGCGCGAGCTCGCACAGCGCGAAAACCGGTTGATGGCGCTCGTCCTGGTGACGGACGAAAGCGGCGATCGCGAGGCGAACGAGCGCTTCTTGGAGCAAGCGATCGCCGAAGCCAAAGCCGCGCGCTGTCGCGTCTATGTGTTGGGCCGAGAAGCCGTCTTCGGCTATCCTTATGCACACATGCGCTGGCAGCATCCGCAGACCAAGCGAGTTCATTGGCTGCCGATTGATCGCGGGCCGGAGGCGGCGTTTGTGGAGCAATTGCAGATCGACGGCTTTCGACGCCGGCATGACGCTCACCCTTCCGGCTTCGGCCCCTACGAACAAACGCGTCTGGCACGCGAGACGGGCGGGATTTTCTTCTTGTTGCCCAGCGTGGAAACGAATCTGGTGCGCGGCGAGAAACAGCGGTACGAATTAGAGCAGATGCGGCCGTACGTCCCCGATATGCGTTCGCGCATGGAAGTGATCCTCGACCGCGACGATTCGCCGATGCGGCAGATCATCTGGAAGGTGATCAACGATCTCAACCCCTATCATCCACAGGCTTCGAAGTCGATTGAGATGCGCGTTTCCTTCTCGCCTCAATTCCAGGACTTCGTGAAGCAGGCGGTGGAATCGCAAGTGCAAGCGCGAGCCTACCTGCCGTATCTGGCTCGCGCGCAAGAGGCGTTGGAGAAGATTCGCGAGTTGCGCGAGCGGGAGCCGTCGCCGCGCTGGCAGGCGAACTACGATCTGATTTACGCGCAACTGATCGCCTATCAGGCCCGCATTTTTGAATACGGCGCGTACTTGGAGTGGTTCACGAAGAACCCGCCCGTCGTACCGCTGACCAAGGCGCCGAACCTGACGCTGACCCATTGGGAAATCCGAACTCGGAAAGAATTGCTTCGCGAAGAGGTTTCCGGGCCCTATATTCAAGAAGCGGATGAGTTGTTCGAGGCGATCTTGCACGATCATCCGGGGACCCCTTGGGCGGCGCGAGCGAAGGACGAGCGTGCCCGCGGGTACGGAGTAGAATTGATTCCGGTTTACGAACCGCCCTATCCTAAACCGTCCGGCCCCGTCATTCCGATCCCCAAGTATTGATTCCCCTCGGAGAGGATGTAACCGATGAGCCAAGCGATGAACCGCCGCAATTGCCTGCGACGTATGGCCGGCGCCGGGTTGGCAGGTGCTGGATTTGCAGGCGCCGTCGCCTTCCAAGCGGGGCCTCGTTCGGCCATCGCCGCGCGCAAACGCGAACCGGCTTGGGACAAGGCGATCGACCGTGCGCTCAAATGGGTCGCCCGCACGCAGTCGTCGGCCGGTCATTGGACCGCCCAGAATTACCCCACGGCGATGACGGCGCTGGCCGGCACGGCGCTCATCGCCTCCGGGTCGACCACCACTCAAGGGCCGTACGCAAAGAACATTCGCCGCGCCGTCGATTACTTGATTCAAAACAAGGTGCGCCCCAATGGACTGATCGGCGATCCATTGACCGATCAGCAATACACCTACGGGCACGGTTTTTCGATGTTGTTTCTGTCCCAAGTCTTGGGGGAGGAAGAGGACGCCGAGCGACGTCAAGAGTTGGTCGACGTCCTCAACAAGGCGACTCGCTTTAGCGGCCAGGCGCAAACGCGTTCCGGCGGCTGGGGTTATGTGAGCGCCAAAGACGGGAACGACTTTGACGAAGGTTCCACCACAATCACCCAAGTGCAGGGATTACGCGGTTGCCGAAATGCGGGCATTCCGGTGCCAGCGGAGGTGATCGACCGCGCAAAGGAGTACATCTACCAGTGCAAGAACGCCGACGGCGGCATCTCCTACAGCTTCCGCAATCGCGGCAGTTCCCGGCCTGCCATCACGGCGGCCGCACTGGCGGCGCTCTATAACGCCGGCGACTACGACGGGAAGCACGTCCCCGAGATGCTGAAGTACTGCAAACAGACGCTCAACAACCTGAACGACGCCAGCGGCTCGTTCGGCCATTGGCACTACACCTACTTGTACTACGCTCAGGTCGTCTATCGCCAAGGCGATAAGGAATGGGATTCCTTCCGCGACAAGCTGTACAACAAAATTGCCACCGAGCAGTCGGAGGATGGGACGTGGCAAGGCGCCATCGGTCCCATCTATACGGTCTCCTGCAACCTCATCATGTTGCAGTTGGACCGAGCCTATTTGCCGATCTACCAGCGGTAACGGCTTACTTGCCCTTCGACTTCTTGATCGCGGCGGAGAGACGCGACTTGGTTCGCGCTGCCGCGTTGGCATGGATGACGCCCTTCGAGGCCGCTCGATCCAGCTTCGCCGTCGCCGCGCGGAAAGTCGCTTCGGCCGCTTCCACATTGCCGCTGGCGGCCGCTTCACGAACCTTCTTCCCGATCGTCTTCAGCGACGACTTCACGGCGCGGTTCTTCGCTCGGTTCGCTTCGCTTTGCTTGTGGCGCTTCTTTGCACTCTTGGTATGAGCCATGTCTCGCTTGTTCCGTATCGCTAAATGAACGTGTCGCTAAATAGACGTGTCGGTAAAGAAATGTCCCCTTCCGCGTCGGACGGACCCGTTTTTATGGCGAATCTAACCGCCTTTGTCTAGGGACCTTCGGCGGTCGATTCGGGATTTTCGACAGACGCATTCCTGGCTTCCGACAACTGCCGCTCGTAACTGGCCGCCTCTTCTTCGCGTCCGAGGGCTCGAGCCAGCCGACGGGCGTGCTCCAGCGTTCGGCGCCGGGTCGCCCCCGTACCCATCTCCCCCGTACCGCTCGCCCCCTCGCTGCTGCGCGCCAAACTCGCTCGGTAGCAAGCCAGGGCCGGGCCGAATTGCCGAAGACGTTGCCGGGTCTCCCCCAAATGGAGTAGCGCCGCGGCCGCCTGCGACGCGTCCGGAGATTCGGCCGCGACTTCCCAACAGCGGGCCGCTTCGGGCCAGTTTTGCAACCGCTGCAACCGTTCGCCCAGCTGTGCATGCAGTGCGGGGTCGGTTGGATACAGTCGGCAACGGCCCGCCAGAATCTCCACTTCCAGTCGCAAAATACTGTCCGACAACTCGTCGGCCAACCCCTGCCACAGACCGCCCCAGATCGCCGCCAGCGGCGACGGGGCCTGTGGCCGAAGTCGCTCGGCGTCCGCCAAACGTTGCGCGATGGTCTGTTGGTCGAGATGGCGCGCCAACGCCAATTCGTCGCTGAATTCCCGCAGTTCCAGACGCGAGCCATGGCGGGCGCGCGCGGCGGAAAGCCGCGTTTCCGCGGCGCTCCAGCGACGGGCGTCGCAGAGCGTGCGCAGGTGCGCCAATTCGTCGACGAACGACGGGGCCTCGAGGAAGGTCGTCCGCTCCGCTCCGCCCGTTTCCGAACGTTCGTCGGGCAGCAGCGGCAGATAGTGAGCCGCTTCGAGGTCGGCGGGGTGCGTCTGGGCGACGAACAGCCAGTCGAGGCGAGCGGCGGAGAATTGGCCGCGAGTCATCCGCACCCGCGCCGCGCGACGACGGACTTCGACGTCCGAGTCGGCCCACTGCAGCGCTTCCTCGGTGTAGCGCCAGGCCGCTTCCCGATGGCCGCTCGCCTGATGCGCGTCGACGAGCGCCAACAGCAATGGCAGGTGGCGTGGATCGTCGATCAGCAGCGCCGGGGCTTGCGACAGGATGGTCGACCAGTCGCCGCGCAGAGCGGCGGCGACGATGCGCGACTGACGCGCCCAGCGGCCAAGCCAGAACGACTTTTTGTTACCATGAGCCGGCTTTCGCAGATTTAGCAGCAAGGCGTCCGCATACAGCGCGCTGGCGGGGTCGGCGGCGACGCAGGCTGCCAGTTCGTGATGCGCCTCCAGGGACGCGCTCGGCGACTGCTGCATCATCTGCCAAGCACGCTCGAACCGCCGCTGCAATTCGCGCCGCTGCGTCGCCGTCAGCGGGGCGACGGGCGGCGGGGCGCGCGGCGCCGAACGGTCGGCGGGCGCCGGCGAAGCAGATGGTTCCAGGGGCGACGACGGTTCCAAGGGAAACATGGATCGAATCGGGATCCCAGACGAGACGGATGGAGACGCATGGCGGACGCAGCGGAACAGGCGGGTCGAGTATATCTGGTCGGCGCGGGACCTGGCGATCCAGGGTTGCTGACGCTGCGCGGTCTGGAGTGCCTGCGTCGGGCCGACGTGGTGCTTTACGACTACCTGGTGAATCCCGTGCTCGTTCGCCACTCGCGCGCCGACGCCGAACGGATTTGCCTCGGGCGACATGGACGAAGTCGGCAATGGACGCAGGATGAAATCCAGAACGAGATGGTGCGACACGCGCGGGCGGGGCGCATCGTCGTGCGTCTGAAGGGCGGCGATCCGGCTGTGTTCGGACGCGTGGCGGAAGAGTGTGCCGCGCTACGCGCCGCCGGCATTCCGTTCGAGATTGTGCCAGGCATTACCGCGGCGCTCGCGGCCGGCAGCTTCGCCGGCATTCCGATCACGCATCGCGAAGTCGCGTCGGCGGTGGCGCTGGTCACGGGGCAGGAGGACGCCGACAAGGAGGAGTCGTCGCTCGACTACGCCGCGTTGGCCCGCTTTCCCGGCACGTTGGTCGTCTACATGGGGGTGACGACCGTCGCGCGCTGGTCCGCTCAGTTGTTGGCAGCGGGCAAACCGGCCGACACGCCGGTGGCGCTCGTCCGCAGGTGCAGTCTGCCAGATCAACAAATGGTCCGTTGCACCTTGGGGACGGTCGCTCAGCACTTGACGCCGGCCTCGAAACTGCGGCCGCCGGTGATCGTCATCGTCGGGCCCGTCGTCGACATGGCGGACCAACTGGCTTGGTTCGACCGGCGTCCGTTGTGGGGGACGAGCGTATTGGTTTCGCGTCCGGTCGATCAGGCGGACGAGTTGGCCGATCCGCTGCGCGAGCGCGGCGCCGAGGTGTGGGTGCAGCCTGCGATCACGATCGGGCCGCCCGACGACTGGACGCCCGTCGATGGGGCGATCGAGCGGATGGCGCGTCGCGCGGGGCGCGGCGCGCCGGAGTTCGATTGGTTGGTGTTCTCCAGCGGCAACGGCGTGCGCTATTTCTTGGACCGCATCGCCGCTCGCGGCCACGACCTGCGCATTCTGGGCGGCGCGAAACTGGCAGTGATCGGGCCGGGCACCGCGGCCGCGCTGGCCGACTATCGATTGCAAGCCGATCTGCAGCCTCCCGAGTATCGCGCCGAATCGTTGGCCGAAGTCTTGGCGGCGCCGGCTCAAGGCAAACGCTGTTTGCTGTTGCGTGCGAGCCGAGGCCGCGACGTGTTGCCGGCGCGGCTGGCGCAGTCGGCCGCCTACGTCGAACAAGTCGTGGTGTATGCCAGCCGCGACGCGGCGGTCGCGGATGAAGAGGTTCGCGATCGGATGCGGCGCGGCGATATCGACTGGGTCGCCGTCACCAGTTCCGCCATCGCCCGTTCGCTGGCAACGCTGTTCGGCGACGACTTGCGTCGCTGCCGGCTGGTCAGCATTAGCCCGCTCACTTCGGAGACGCTGCGCGAACAGGGATTTGCTCCCGCCGCGGAAGCCGTCGAGTACACGACGGACGGGCTGATTGCGGCGTTGGAGGAAGCCGTCGCGCGGCCCGCTTGAACCGCAGGCTTCGCTTCCAAGTTTCCGCCTAGAGATACCATTCGGCGAAACGCCGGCTCGCGCCGTCGAGGGTTCGAACGTCGGCCAGCAGGAAGCGCAGTCCGCGCCGGTCGACGATGATCGCACGATGCGGACTGAGTCGGTGAAAGTCTTCCTCGGCGCGCAGAATGAAGCGCGTTCGACCGCGATCGGTCTCGACATCCCACTCGCACGGTTCCGAGAGACTCGAAACGCTGTACACGCGCTGGATGACGGGGATGAAGTCGCGCTGCGCCAAGTCGTCTTCGAGCAGCGCTCGCGTGGCGGCGTCGACGTCTCTCAGCGACTCGAGCCACGTGATTTCGCGGCCGCGCGGATCGCATAGCGCCACAGGGCCGTCGGGGGACGAGACGGGGAACATGCGGATGGCGGAGACGCCCGAATAGTGCGAGCCGTCTTCGAGCGCGAGGACGAGGTGCCCCCAGGCGTCGCGCGCGAGCGTAAAGCGGGGCGGTTGCAAGCGCGCCGTCGTGGACGGCAGCGCGGAGCGGAAGGGAGTCGACATGATGTCACCCGATGCCGATCTGTTGAGCCAGTTTCATTTGGGCCGCGTGGAGCCGCGCGTAGGTGCCGTTGAGCTGCAGCAATTCTTCGTGCGGGCCCAGTTCGACGAGGTCGCCCGCTTCAATGACGGCGAGCCGATTGGCTTTGCGCAGGGTGCTGAGGCGATGGGCGATCGCCAGCGTGGTCCGGCCTTGGACGAGCGTATCGAGCGCCGCTTGGATTTCACGCTCCGTTTCGGTGTCGACCGAAGAGGTGGCTTCGTCCAGGATCAGGATGCGCGGGTCGGTGAGCAGCGCGCGGGCGATCGAAATCCGTTGCCGCTCGCCGCCGGAGAGCGCTTGACCGCGTTCGCCTACCAGCGAATCGTAGCCATCCGCCAGCCGCAAGATGAACTCGTGCGCGTGCGCGGCCCGCGCCGCGTTGACGATTTCCTCGCGAGTGGCTTCAGGACGGCCGTAGGCGATGTTCTCCGCGATCGTGCCGTAGAACAAGAACGGCTCTTGCAGCACGATGCCGATGTTGCGGCGGTACTCTTCCACCGGGAAATCGCGGATGTCGACGCCGTCGACCAAAATGGCGCCCTGACCGACGTCGTAGAAACGGCAGATCAAGTTTACCAGCGTGCTTTTTCCAGCGCCGCTAGGACCGACCAAACCGAGCATCTCGCCGGCCTCCACCTGCAGCGAGACGCCATGCAGCACTTCGCGTTTGCCGTAGCGGAAACGCACGTCGCGCAATTCGATGCGTCCTTGGACGCGACCGGGGTGCACCGGCCGCACAGGCTCCGGCACGCTCGGCACGCGATCCAAAATCTCGAAGATGCGGTGCGCGGCCGCACCGGCTCGCTGCACCGACGCCAAGATGCGACTCATCGATTCCAGTCGCGTGTAGAACCGGCCGATGTACAGCACGAATTGCAGCAGCACGGCGACCGTGACTTCTTGCCGCATGATCAGCCACACGCCGCAGGCCCAGATGATGAGTCCGCCGCATTCGGTGAGGAAGGTGACGAGCGGACCGAAGAAGGACCACAACTTGTTGACGCGATTGTTGGCGTCGAGCACATGTTGATTGGCTCGTCCAAAGCGTTCTACCTCGCGGCTTTCCTGGGCGAACGCCTTCACAACGCGAATCCCAGGAATCGTATCCGCGAGCACGGCGACCATGTCGCCCCAGGCGGTCGTCCCGCGCGCAAAGCCATGACGCAACCCGCCGCGCAGGCGCTGCACCATCCACGCGATGGGAAACAAGGGCAGCAGCGTGACGATGGCGAGCGTCGGGTTGATCCACAGCAAGATGCCGGCGGTGAATAGGATCAGCAACGTGTCGTTAATGAAGTCGAGTGCATCGGCGGATAAAAAGCTGCAGATGCGATCGGTGTCGCTGGACACGCGCGAGATCAAGTCGCCCGTGCGCTGGCCGCCGAAAAACTCCAACGACAACTTTTGGAGGTGCGCGTAGGTTTCGAGGCGCAGGTCGGCGCTGATCTGTTCGCTGGCCTTGTACAGCACGTAGTTTCGCGCCCAGCCCAGCAGCCACGCCAGGATGGCGGCGCCGCTGAGTCCGCCGAGGTACCAGCAGACCACGTTCATCGAGACGGTTTGTCCCGCTTCCAGTGGATCGAGCACGTGACGGTAGAACGGGCCGATGATGTAGGGCGGAATTAGGCCGGCGACGGTGCTGGCGAGCAACAGCAGAGCGCCCGAGACGATCATGCCGCGACGCGGGTGGGCGAAACGCAGGAGTCGAAAAAGAGCCTGACGCGGCGGCGGCTGGAGCGACGCGCTGCACGCGGGGCACTCGCCGTCACCCCCCATCACGCCGCCGCACTGGGGACAGACCGATGGGGCGGCCGCCGCCAACGGCTCGCCGCTGCGCGGCAGCGCCTGTCGCACTTGGCGGACGAACCGCTGGATGGCCGGGGCGCGGTCGCTTGTATAGCGCCACAGGGCGAGGCGGCGGTCGGGGAGGGTCAGTTCCAGGGCGCCGACCCCTTGCGATTCGGTCGCGCGCAGGACCAGTTCGGCGGCGAGCGGCCACGCTTCGATTTTCCAAGGGGAGGGGCCGGCGGCCTCCGATCGGGCGGTGAGGAGACGTTGCGTGGTCAGGAACAGCCATTCGGACCGGAACTGCATACGGCCGTCGAGGTCGGTCTCGGAAATGGACGTAATCTCTTCACCGGCATTGAGTTGCGAATGGATGGCGGCGCGCAGCTCGGGAGGGAGCGGGGTGAGCAGCGAGGGGGTGGTCGACGGTTCAGGCACGGGAAAAGGTCGCTCGAAGGAAAAAAGCTGCGCTTCTCGAAATCTTCAGGTGTGCGGCGGGGCGATCTGGCGCAACCGAGTATACGCCGACGCGCCTCGCAACTCGTCAAATATCGGCAAAAAGTTGCTGGCTTTTGCCCTGTGACTCGCGGATAATGTCGACCGACCCAGAGGCGAGGCGGTTGCGTAGTGTGTCGAGGCGATGGCGGCGCGAGCGGGGTCGCTGGCATCGTGAGGGCGTCAAAACGCAAAGTTCGCGAGTTATCGGCAAATGGGGCGAGATTGATGCGCCCAGCGGGCCGCTCGGCGGCGAAAGGTTGGAGGAACACGGTAGTTTGCGTCGGCATGGAAGTGGCTTGCTTCCCGCATTTTCTCGCTGGATGCAACCTTTGGTCGTACGATAAACTACTACGGCAAATCCGACATGCTTGGACTGATGACCTGCCTACCGGAAGATGCGTCCGCAGGGATGTCCCGACGCAAGCCATACCCAATTACAGCGTGCGAGTTTCACTCGATCGAAACTCGCATCGACATCCCCGGCGTTATGTTTGGAATATATGGAAATCCGAAAAGTTCTGACGTTGCGCGGCCCGAACATTTGGGGCCTGAACACGGTTTTCGAAGCTTGGTTGGATCAACGGGATTGGGCGGGCCGCGACCTTGACGCTCGCGTTTGGTCGCAGAAGTTGACCGAATTCTGCATCGCCGTGCATGGCGATTGCGACGCCGGTTGTGCACGCGACGCGGGCTGGTCGCCGCTGCACGAAGAAACCGACGTGCCGCGCATTTTGGGACGAGCGACGCTCGAACTGCAGCGAGCGCTGGGGGCTCGAGTCTCCGCGCTGGCGACGGCGCCGATGAACGAGCCGGGCGTGTTTCAAGTCGTCGTCGGGTACGAAGACGAGCGGCTGGGGCGGATGTGCTTGGAGTTGGCGGGCCAGTTTGTGCTGTCGGTCGTGGAGGGGACGGCGTTCGATATGGCGGCGGGATGGCGCCAACTGCGGCTCAATGCGGCCGCTTGCCGATTGCCTTCGGCGACGGCGGCCGTGCTGAATGCGGCTGCCATGCGCAACATTCCGGTGCTGAAGACCTCCGACCCCGAAGTCTGGCAGCTCGGCTGGGGCTCGAAACTCCATCGCTTCCAAGGGGCGCTCACCGATCGCACGAGCGCGGTCTCCGAGTCGTTGTTGCGCGACCCGAATGTGACGTGGCGGTTGCTGCAAGCGGCCGGCGTGCCGATGTTTGATCCCGATGAGCCGGTGCCGGCGGCCGATCATCATGTGTTGGTGGCCAACCAACGTTGCGTCTGCACGGTGCGGCAAGAGTCGGGCGAGGACGGGGTGATTCGCTATCGCGAGATCGACGAGCCGTTGGACGCGGAACTCGCGCTGCAGCTGGTCGAAGGGGCGCGGATGCTGGGCTTGGACGTCGCGGAGTTCGCGCTCGCCGGCCCCGATTTGACCCGGCCGCTTGACGCCAAGACCCGCGGCGTGGTGAGCGTCGCCTCGCGACCGAATCTCGAAAAGTTCTGCTCGCTGTCGACGGGAACCGCGCACCGCGTCGGTCATGCGATCATGGACGGGCTGTATCCGACGACGCCAAGCACGTCGCCAAGCACGTCGTCGCAAGCGGGACGCATACCTGTCATCTCCATCACGGGCGTCAACGGCAAGACGACGACGACTCGCCTATGCGCCCACATCGTGGCGACTTCGGGCAAACGGACGGGCTTCACCTGCACCGACGGCATCTATATCGCCGGTCGGCGGATTGACGTCGAGGATTGCAGCGGACCGCGCAGCGCTCGCAATGTGCTGATGAATCCCACGGTTGAAGCGGCCGTTCTCGAGACGGCGCGCGGCGGCATCCTCCGGGAAGGTCTGGCGTTCGATCAGTCTGATGTGGCGGTCGTCACCAATATCGGCGAAGGCGACCACCTGGGGCTGAACGGCATCGACACGAAAGAACAATTGGCGCGCGTCAAGCGAACGATCGTCGATGCTGTGTCGCCTGCCGGCGCCGCAGTGCTCAAGGCCGACGATCCGCTCACGGCGGCGATGGCGGACCACTGCCGCGGTTCAATCATTTATTTCTGCCGCGATCCCGAACATCCGGTGATGGCCGAACATCGGGCGAAGAATGGTCGCGTCGTGTTCGTCCGCGACAACTCGGTGGTCGTCGCCGATGGGCAGCTCGAGATTCCGTTGCTGTCGTTCGATCGCATCCCGTTGACCCACAATGGACGCATTCTGTTCCAGGTGGAGAACGTCCTGGCGGCGACGGCGGCGACGTGGGCCTTGGGGATTCCCGCCGAAGTCATCCGCAACGGGCTCGAGTCGTTTTCGGCGAGTCTCGATAAGTCGCCGGGGCGCTTCAATCTGGTCGAAATCGGCGGCGCGACGGTGGTGGTCGACTACGGCCACAACACGTCGTCGCTCAAAGCGATGCTCGATACGCTCGCGCAGTTCCCGCACACTCGCCGGCTGACGGTCTATTCGGCCGCCGGCGATCGCCGCGATTGCGACATGATCGATCAAGGCGCCATGTTGGGCGATGCCTTCGATCAGGTGATTCTGTACGAGGATCATTACATTCGCGGTCGACAGCCCGGCGAAATCACGGCGCTTTTTCAGCAAGGCTTGCAGCGCGGCAAACGCGTGCAAGAGGTGTCGCCCGTGCAGGGCTGGGAAGCGGCGGTCGAGGTGGTGCTGCGTCGCATGCAACCGGGAGACTTGGTGCTGTTGCAGGCCGACACGATCGACGGCGCCGTCGAAGTCATGAAGAAGTATTTGGCGATCGACGCCGCGGCGCGAGAAGTCAATTTGAAGGATGCAATCAAGACGTCGCAACCGACAGGGCGAGTCTAAGATCGCCCGTTTATTTCACGATGCGTCCGCGCGACGCATCGTCGCGGCAAGGGAAAAGCGATGCTGTTTCGGCGAGTCTGGGCGCTGCGGGGTCCGAACTACTGGGCCAATTATCCGGTGCTGGAAGCGGAAGTCGACCTGGGCGAGTTCAAAGACCGCTCATCCGAGGAACTGCCGGGATTCAACGAACGGCTGAAGAGCTGGCTGCCGTCGCTGATTGAACATCGGTGCAGCGTCGGCGAACGCGGCGGCTTCTTTCAGCGGCTCGAACGCGGCACCTATCTCGCCCACATCCTGGAACACGTCACGCTGGAACTGCAGACGCTGGCCGGCAGCAATTGCGGTTTCGGCCGCGCTCGGGAACTGGACGAAGACGGCGTCTATCGAGTCGCCATTCAGTACGAAGAGGAAGCGCTCGGCCGCGCGTGCCTCGACGCCGGCCGCAAGCTGTGCATGGCGGCGGTGCACAATCAGCCGTTCGACGTCGACGCGACGCTCGCCGAACTCCGCGAACTATCCTACGACGTCCGGTTAGGACCGAGCACCGGCGCGATTGTGCGTGCAGCCAAGACGCGCGGCATTCCCGTGCGACGCTTGAACCGCGAAAGCCTCGTGCAACTGGGCTTCGGCGCGCGAGCGCGACGGATCTGCACCGCCGAGTCAGATCGAACGGCGGCGATCGCCGAGACGATCGCCCAAGACAAAGAACTCACCCGCGAATTGCTCCGCGCCGTCGGCGTCCCCGTTCCGCTGGGGCGCCCCGTCACCGACGCCAACGACGCCTGGCACGCGGCTCAGGAACTGGGGCTGCCCGTGGTCGTGAAGCCGCGCTACGGCAATCACGGTCGGGGCGTCGCCACCAATTTGTCGACGCAAGACCAAGTGATGAAGGCCTACGCGGCGGCCCGCGAGGAAAGCCGGCACATCATGGTCGAGCAATTCATCGAGGGGCAGGATCATCGGTTGTTGGTGATCGGCGATCGACTCATCGCCGCCGCCATCCGTCAGCCGGCGCACGTCGTCGGGGACGGCCGCTCGACGATCGAGCAGTTGGTCGCGGAAGTCAACAAAGACCCGCGCCGCAGCGACGGCCACTCGACCGTCTTGAGCTTCATCAAGCTGGACGCCATCGGGTTAGAAGTGCTGGCGGAGCAGGGGTACACTCCCGAATCGACGCCGCCTGCCGGAGCGACGGTGCTGATTCGTCGCAACGGCAACTTGAGCACCGGCGGGACGGCGACCGATGTGACCGATCAAGTGCATCCCGACGTCGCGAAACGAGCGGTCGAGGCGGCGCGGGTCATTGGATTGGATATCGCCGGCGTCGACGTCGTGACGCTCGATATCAGCCGGCCGCTGGAAGAACAGCGCGGCGGCGTCGTTGAAGTGAATGCGGGGCCGGGACTGCGGATGCACATCGAGCCGACGGCCGGCAAACCGCGACCCGTCGGCGATGCGATCGTGGAACTGCTGTTCGGCGCCCATGAAAACGGCCGCATTCCAGTGATCGGCGTGAGCGGCCATCGCGGCGTCGCAGCGACCGTGCAGTGGACTTCGGAGCTGCTGAAATCGTTGGGACACGAGGTCGGCCGAGTCGACTCGGAGGGGCTCGCGATCGGCGACCGTCGCCTGCGCGACGCGCGCGATTCGCAATGGTCGCGCACGCGCGACGTGTTGTTGCATCCCAACGTCACGGCGGCGGTGCTGGAAGTCGACGTCGATGGCATCGTGCGTGAAGGACTGGGAGTCGACCGCGTCGAGATCGGCATCGTCACGTGGTGCGGCCCTTTGGAAGGCCGCGATCTGTGTCAGATGGGAACGCCTGAAAAATACGTTCGCACGCTGCGGACGGTGGTCGACGTCGTGCTGCCGACCGGCGCCGCAATTCTGAATGCCGATGATCCGGCCGTGGCCGCCATGTCGGAAAAGTGCAAGGGAGCGACGGTCTTCATCTCGCGCGACGAGCAGTCGGCCGTGTTGGCCGAGCATCGGGCGAAAGGGGGACGCGCCGTATTGGAGCGGCGCGGGGTCGTCGTGCTGCTGGAGTCGGAGCGCGAGGAAGAACTGGGAGCGTGGCGCGACTTCGTGCCGCCCGCGTTGCTGAATGACCCTGGCGCCGTCGAAGCGCTGCTCTGTTCGGCCGCCGCGGCCTGGACGCTCGGGGCCGATCCGGCTACTCTGCGATCCAGCTTGGCGCGACTTGCCGCGCCGGCCGCAGGCCGCTAGCGTTTATTTAGAGGCCGTTTTGAAGGCGGCGAGCCGACCGCGAGCGCGGATGCCGGCGGATGAATCGAATTTGATCTACAAGGGAGTCGAAAGATGCTAAGCGCCGTCGTCCAAGAAGCGCTCAACGACCAAATCAACACGGAACTCTATTCGTCGTACAACTATCTGGCCATGTCGGCGTACTGCGAACGAGTGAACTTTCGCGGGTGCGCTCAGTGGTTGCGGGTGCAAAGCCAGGAAGAGTATCAGCACGCGATGAAGTTGTACGACTTCCTGCTGGCTCGCAATGGCCGCGTTGTGCTCCGCGAAGTGCGTGCGCCGCGCACCGATTACGACTCGATTCCAGAAGTGTTCAGCGAGGCGCTGCTGCAAGAGCAGGACGTCAGCCGTCGGATCGATTCGCTGTACGAATTGGCGTTCAAGGAACGCGCGTTCGCGGCGCTGGTGGAGCTGCAGTGGTTTATTTCCGAGCAGGTGGAAGAGGAACGTACGGCCCGCGACATCGTCGCCAAATTGGACCTCGTGAAGGCCGATCCCTCCGCGCTCCTGGATCTCGATCGTGAACTGGGCTCGCGTACGGCCGTCGACGCAGGCGGTGCGGCGGAATCGGCTTAACCGCAATCGTCGGTTCGCTTCATCCTCTTCATGCCGCTTTCCCCCGATCAACTCCGACAATGCCGCGCTGTCGCCGACTTGATGACGTCGGCGCGGTCGGTGGTCGCCTTTACGGGCGCCGGGATTAGTACGGAGAGCGGCATCCCCGACTTTCGATCGCCCGGCGGCGTATGGGCGACTTCAAAGCCGGTTCTGTATCAGGACTTCCTATGCAGCGCCGCGGCGCGTCAAGAAGCTTGGCGGCAAAAGGCGGTCGCGTTTCGAGAATTCCGCGACTGCGGGCCCAATCAAGGGCACTTGATCCTCGCGGACTGGGAGTCTCGCGGCCTCTTGCGCGGACTCGTCACCCAGAACATCGACGGTTTGCATCAGCGGGCCGGCAGCCGCCGAGTGCTGGAGTTGCACGGAACGGCGCTCGAGGTCGTCTGTCTGGAATGCGGCGCCCGGTACCCGTCCGCGCCGCTGATGGATCGGTATGGATTAGAGCAGCAGCCGCCCGCGTGCGAGCGCTGTCGCGGGATGCTCAAGCATGCGACGATCTCGTTTGGGCAGCCGCTGGACGACGAAGTGTGGCGCGACTCGCTGTCCCTGTGCGCCATGGCCGATGTGCTGTTGGCGATCGGTTCGTCGCTCGTGGTCGAACCGGCCGCCTCGCTGCCGCGCGCCGCCGCGGAGGCCGATGCCAAACTGGTCGTCATCAATCGCGACCCCACGCCGCTCGATTCCCGCGCCGCCGTGACGCTGCATGCGAGCATCGGCGAGACGCTGGCGGCAATCGACGAAGCACTCGACCACCGCGTCGTTTGACCCGCAGCCGCCGGCGAGGAAGTTGCGCTATCGTGGGGATTCGGCGTCGTCTTAAATGGCCAACGGCAAAGTCTGCTCCGCCCCGAAGGGCAACGCTGTGAAGCATTTTTTACGGGAAAAACGAGGTCTTTCGGTCACTCAAGGGCGATCCACGGCATTCCCGGCCGCGCCGGTGCACCTCCTGGTTCGCTCTTTCTTGTTTCTCACGGAGGCACGGAGACACGGAGAAAGACTCAAGACTCGCTGTGGTCGGAGCCCATGACGCGATCCTTCATCGATCAAAGTCCAGTCTCGTTCTCTTGCATCTCCGTGTCTCCGTGTCTCCGTGTGACAAATCTGACCGGGGCGAGCGAGGACGTCAGACGCTCGTCATGTCTCGCCGTTTCGCGGACTGAAAATGCTTCACAGCGTTGCCCGAAGGGGCAGCGACAGGTTAGCCCAGGGCAGAACGACGCGGCGCAGCCGTGGCGCGGCGCCCTGGGAAAGCCTCAAGCTCATGTCTCGCCACCCCTTCCCGCCGTCGCGAAGCAACGACCGGGTGCAGCCTGGACTTTTCTAGGGGCTCGATGAACATGACTCAAGACGTGCGCAACGAGAGGATGCGAGCGCGACGCAATCGTCGCAAAATAGCGCTCGGCAATGGAACGATCTTGCTATTTGCTTCCGCCTTCTTGATCCTGTTCGCGTTGAAGCACTTGAGCGACCAGCAGTGGGGAGCGGGCCTGTTGATGTTGGCGGAAGGAGGTGCGCTCGCGGCCGGATGCTTGTGGATACTCAAGAAGTATTGGAGATAAACGGCAGGCGTCCCGCCCTCTCCTTGCCGCGGCCGGAGTCAGATATGCGCATTCGCAGCCGGTTTCCCCTCATCCCCGACCCTTCTCCCCGTCGCAAAGCCGACGAGGAGAAGGGAGAGGAGAATATTGCCGGCGTCCCACTGCCTTGCCGCGTTGCGGCTAGCGCGCCACGCGACGCGAAGCAAGCGTCTTTTCGCTGGGAACCTTTACGCTCCAGGCCAGCCCGAACAACTGCATCGTGCGGATCACGATCCAACTGGAATCGAACTGCCACCACTCCAGGCCGTGGCGCGCCGAGGTGGGGAAGGCGTGGTGGTTGTTGTGCCAGCCTTCGCCCATGGCGAGGATCGCACAGATCGGATTGTTGCGCGATTCGTCGCCCGACTCGTAGTCGTACCGACCCATGAGGTGGCAGACGGAGTTGATGGCCCAAGTGACGTGGTGCGTGAAGAAGATCCGCGCCAAACCGCCCCAGAGGACGCCGAGCAGCGCGCCTTTGCCGCCCTCGATGCAGTAGCCGATGCCGGCCGGAATCGCCAAGCTCAACGCGACGAACAGGTAATACACGCGATCAACGGCGACCAGCAGGCGGTCGTCGGTGAGATCCGGGACGTAACGCTTGAGTTCCGGATGAGCCCAGTAGCCCGAGAAGAGCCAACCGACCTGAGCGTACCAGAAGCCCTTGATCGTGTTGATGAAGCCTTTGCCGTTGAGGTGCGGCGAGTGGGGATCGCCCGGCTGGTCGGACATTTCATGGTGGCGACGATGGACCGCGCACCACACCAGCGGCGAACCTTGGACGGCGAGCGCCCCCATGATCATCCAAAAGACGCGCACCAGCCGGTAGGTTTCGAACGACCGGTGCGTCATCAAGCGGTGGAAGCCGATCGTGATGCCCGAGGCGGTGACGATCCAGCCGATCACGAACATGGCGACGTAGGACCAGCCCATGAAGCCCCACTGCCAGGCCAGCGCCATGGCGGCGACCAGCCCCAACGGCGGGAGGATCGTGGCGGCCAGCATGTACGACTTTTCAGCCATCGACGCCGGAGGCGGTTCTTTGCCGCCCAATTCGTGGCGCGACAGAACCGGGGCGTCGTCTTGTTGTTCTTCTAATTGCGGAGCAGCGATTGCCATGGGTGGAACCTTTCTGAACGAACCGAGTCTCACAGACGTCGCCTTACTTCTACGCCAGATCGGCGTTTGTGGAAGACGGACCCAGCGTCGGCGACGCTGCTTTTACGCAACGTTTACGCTTTCACCCAGGTTTTACGCGCGTGTCGCTCGCCGTTTTCGTCCGCCCGCTGTGTTGCGTTGACGCACAATCGTGCGGGCCCGCGCGCGCGTTCTGGTCGACGGGGAAGGCTCGCCGGGGAACGCGGGCGGCCGTCTTTCGACGACGTTTTTCGGCTGAGATGAGCGGAAAATGGGGCCGCGGCCATGGCATGCGCCCCTTGCACGCCTCCTTGGCACGAAATGTGCGAATGTTCGCATGTGTGCAAACGTGACAACGAGGAGCGAGTAATCCATGCCCTACCGCCGACTGGCAGCCGATGAGTTGGGCGCCTTTTTGGGCGCGATCGCCCACCCACGACGAATTCAAATCGTGGAGGAACTGCGGTCGGGCGCCAAAGACGTGGGGTCGCTCGCAAGCCAGTTGAGCGTTTCCCAGTCCAATGTGTCGCAGCACTTGGCTGTGTTGCGGATGTTGCGCGTGGTGACCGAGCGACGCGAAGGGCGACGCATGGTGTACCAGCTGGGGTGCTCGAAACTGGCCGCGTGGCTTCTGGACGGCATGCAGTTTCTGCCGGCGATGACGCAGGAGGCGGAAGAGGTGAAAAACGCACTCCAGCATGCTCGAGCCGTGTGGGGCGTCTCCGAAGCGTCGCCGCCATCTGAATCGTAAGGAGAAAGCCCATGCCGACCCGTCCTCAACTGAGCCGTTCGTGGCACGCGGAAACCGCTCAGACGACTTTGACGCTGCTGGACGTTCATCCCCACGGTCTGTCGCAAGAGGAAGGGCTGCGGCGTCTGCTGGAATTCGGACCGAATCAGTTGCCGGAACGAGGAGCGACGCCGCTGTGGCTCATCTTTCTGCGCCAATTCGCCAACCCCTTGATCTACATCCTGGTCGCCGCCGCGGCGGTTTCGGCGGCGATCGGCGACGTGAAGGACGCCGCCTTCATCGCCGTCGTGTTGGCGATCAACGCCGTCATCGGAACTTGGCAAGAGATGCAGGCCGAAAAGAGCAGTCAGGCGCTGCGGAAGTTGTTGCGCATCCGCGCGCAGGTGGAGCGGGGCGGCGAGGTGAGCGAGATTGACGCCGACCAAGTCGTGCCGGGGGATGTGGTGTGGTTGGAGTCGGGAAACCGAGTTCCCGCCGACATCCGATTGATGTCATCGCATGGCTTGGAAGTGGATGAATCGCTGCTGACCGGCGAGTCGTTGGCGACGACGAAGGACGCGGAATGGCTCGGTTCCGAGGGCGCACCGCTGGCGGATCGCCGCAACATGACGTTCGCTGGCTCGATGATCGCGCGGGGGCGGGCGAAGGGCGTCGTCGTGGCGACCGGAGTGGCGACGCAAGTCGGCCAACTGGCGCTCGATGTCTTGGGCGGCGTCGGCGGCAAACCGCCGCTTCTGGTGCGCATGGAACGCTTTACCAATTACGTGGCCGTGGGAACGATCGTCGCCGCGTTGGCCATCGGCGGACTGGGAATCGCTCTGTGGAAGTACACGCTCGTCGAGACATTTTTCTTTGTGATCGCTTTGGCGGTCTCGGCCATTCCGGAAGGCTTGCCCGTCGCCATGACGGTTGCGCTGGCGGTGGCGACGACGCGCATGGCGCGTCGCAACGTCATCGTGCGTCGACTCACGGCCGTCGAAGCTTTGGGGAGCTGCACGCTCATCGCCACCGACAAGACGGGAACGCTGACCTGCAACGAACTCACCGCCTGCGAGGCGACGGCGGCGGAAGACGCGGTGTATCAGATCAGCGGCGAGGGGTTTCTCCCGCGGGGCGAAGTACGTCGCGACGGCCGACGAGTGGAATTGGATCAGGATCCCGCGTTCGCTGGGCTGGTTCAGGCCGCCGTGCTGTGCAATGAAGCCGACCTGCATCATCGCGACGGGCAATGGGTCTGGCGCGGCGACGCCGTCGACGTCGCGCTGCTCGCCTTAGGCGAAAAAGCGGGAATCGCACGCGAACGGTTGCTCGATGAATTCCCCCAAGTCAATCAGATTCCATTTGAGTCCGAGCACCAGTTCGCGGCGACCTTTCATCTGCGGGGCGCGGAAACGGTTGCGTTCGTGAAAGGGGCGCCGGAGCGCCTGCTGGAGATGTGCGCGAATCGTTTGAGCTCCACGGAGCGGATGCGCTGGGAGCGCGCAGCGCTGGAAATGGCGCGACGCGGGCGGCGCGTCATCGCGGTCGCCGCCGGAGTGATGGACCGGACCATGACGCCGGCCGACATTCCCGCGGTTCCCGACGCTCTGCAGTTGCTGGGCTTCATCGGCATGATCGATCCGTTGCGAGCGACCGCGCGGCAGGCGGTCGCCGATTGTCGTTCGGCCGGCGTCCAGGTGACGATGATCACGGGCGATCATCGCGTCACCGCGTTCGCCATCGCCCAAGAACTGGGGCTCGCCCAGCACGACGACGAGGTCCTGACGGCCGCGGAACTCGAGGGGAAAGACGCCGCCGAGCTGGCGGAGATCGTGCGACGCATTCGGGTGTTCGCCCGCGTAACTCCGCGTCAAAAACTGGAGATCGTCAACGCCGCTCGAGCGGCTGGACACTTCGTCGCGGTGACGGGAGACGGCGTTAATGATGCGCCGGCGTTGCGAGCGGCGAACGTTGGCGTGGCGATGGGGAAGGCTGGAACCGATGTCGCTCGAGAGGCGGCGGAGCTGGTCATCAGCGACGACGACTTCAGTTCGATCGTGGGCGGCATCGAAGAGGGACGCATCGCCTACGACAACATTCGCAAGGTGATCTACCTGTTGCTATCCATGGGCGCCGCCGAATTGCTGATGGTCCTTTTGGCCGTGCTGACGGGACTTCCCGTGCCGCTGCTGCCCGTCCAATTGTTGTGGCTGAATCTGGTCACGAACGGCATCCAAGGGATCGCGATGGCGTTCGAACCGGGCGAAGGCGACAGCCTGCGGCGCAATCCGCGTCCGCCTGGCGAGCCGATCTTCAATCGCTTGATGCTGGAACGCCTGGCGGTCGCCGTCCTCGTCGTGGGTGTCGGCGGATTCCTGGTGTACGACCTGGCGTTGCGCTGGGGATGGGAGACGGCGGACGCTCGCAACTTGCTGCTGCTGGCGATGGTGCTGTTCGAGAATTTTCATGTGGGGAACTGCCGTTCGGAAACCCGTTCCGCGTTCGGCCTGTCGCCGCTGCGCAGCCCCGTGCTCTTTTACGGCACGCTCGGCGCGCTCCTGGTGCACATCGTCGGCATGTATGTGCCGTTGTTGCAAGAGATGCTCTCTACCAAGCCGCTCGACCTCGCGATGTGGATCGTGGCGCTCGGCGTCAGCGTGTTGATCGTGCCTGCCGTGGAACTGCACAAGTGGTGGTGGGCGACGCGCCGCGGGTGAGTAAGTAGGGAGGACCGCAAGATGATCAAGCGAATTCTGGTAGGGTTGGCGGGAACGCATTACACGCCGGTTGCGATCGAGCAGAGCTTGTGTCTGGCGAAAGTGCACAACGCGGAGCTGACCGGGGTGACGGTGCTGGACCCGCGCCGCGACCGCGACCTGGCCGGGGTCGTACCGCCGCCCTGGATCGATGTGGAACAAGTTCGCAGTCAGCGCGAAGCCGTCACAAAGTCGCGCATTTTGGAGTCGGTTCGCGCCTTCGAGGAGGCTTGCGCAGCGGCGGGAGTGAAACATCACGTGATGGAGGAGCGAGGGGATCCCTTCACGTGCCTCGCCGACATGGCGCGATATCACGATCTGGTCGTGTTCGGCGTACGGAGCGTTTTTGAGTTCGATTTTTACGGCGCGGCGCCCGAGTCGACGATCATGCAACTGGTGACGGCAGGCGTCAGGCCACTGATCGCCGTCGCACGCGAACCGCGGACCATTTCGCGCGTGCTGATTGCGTACAACGGATCGGTCGAGTCATCCCAGGCCATGAAACGCTTTGTGCAGTTGGGATTGTATCCCGCAGCGGAACTCAAGATCGTCACGTTTCATCCGTCGGACGACCAAGCCTACGAACTCATGCGGCCGGCTGAAGAGTACTGTCGTTCGCATGGATATCGAGTGTGTCATGAGTCGAATCCAGGCGATCCGAAAGTGCTGCTCTTGGCCGCCGCTTCGCTGTGGAAAGCCGACCTGATCGTGATGGGCAACAGTGCACGCAACATCCTGGTGCGGTGTTTACTGGGTGACACCCTGGTTTCGACATTGCGCGAGACGAACATTCCCCTGTTCTTGGCTCAGTGATCGGTCGGTCGCGCCTGCTGCATCATCCGCTGATAACGCCGGTTGAGTACCAACAAAAACGAGCCGATGGCGATGATGCCGCCGAGTCCCACGAAGGTGGCGCGCCGCATCCAAGGATGCTGCGACAGGATGAATCGACCGTCGTCCACCAACGCTTTGAGCTTGCCGATAACATAGGGCAGGCGAAACAGAAACCCCATGGAATACGCCAAGAGGCAGGCCGTCATCAGGTCGAGGTAGAGGACGAGAGCGACCAGTTGTTCGGCGGTGAAGAACCGATGAGCGTCGGCGATTCCGCCCTCGCCCTCGCCCCCGCCCAGGATTACGAATTTGCCGAAGAAAAAGTAAGCGGCGATCGCGGTCGAAGCCAGTCGTCCGGCGACGCGGGGGCCGCGGAAGAGGGTCACGGCGACGAAAGTCCTCGTCGTCGTGCACCGCCATCTGTTCCGCGTTGGGATTGGGACGAAAGTCGGTCATGAATTAAAAAAGCGTCTCGTCGCGAGGACCGCAGACGAGACGCCCGAATGATGCCGTCAATGAACAAAATGAATTTTACGGATCAACTCTATCGACCATAACCGCCGCGACCGCCGCCGCCGCCATAACCCCCTCCTCCTCCTCCGCCACCGCCGCCGCCGAAGCGACCGCCGCCCGAACGCGGGGCGCGTTCACGAGCTTCATTGACCACGAGCGGACGGCCGTTCATTTCTTGGCCGTTGAGCGCGGTGATCGCGGCATCGGCATCGCCGTCGTCGCTCATCTGCACGAATCCAAAGCCGCGTGAACGGCCGGTGGCGCGGTCCATGATCACTTCCGCCATGGTGACGGCGCCGTGCTCTCCAAAAATTGACTCCAGGTCGGCCGAAGTCGTGGCCCAGGGCAGATTGCCCACATAAATGCGCTTACCCATACAGAACCTTTGCACAGAAACAAGACTGACAAGCAGCCGCGGGAACTGTCCCCGAAGCTGGGCGGAAGTATACCCGCCCCAAAAGCCGTAGCAAATAGAATTCGGCGTTTTCCAAGTGGGAAACGGCCTGTTTGGCCGTGTCGAGGCGGCGCGTTTCCCGCGCGTCGCAACCATCGGAAGGGGAGGCCGGGACGCCGTCGCCGACCTTGGTTGAAGTCGCCGATTCGCGGTCGCTAGAATACGGCCGTCCGCGTTCGCGTTCCGTTTCCACTCGCCTTCAGGAGGTCGCTATGAACCAGCGTCCATCGCCCGCCCGTTGCTCCGACTGCGACTCGTCGCTTCCCCGTCGCACGTTCCTCCAAGCGGCTGGCGCCGCCGTCGCCGGACTTGCCGCCGGCGGACTCGTTTCCTCCGACGCCTTCACGCGCATGGCCCACGCCGCGCCGACCGCCAAGAGCGCCGCCGAATCGGCCGTCGCGCGGTTTCATGCTTCGCTGTCCGCCGACCAGAAACAGGCCATCTGCTTTCCCTTCGAACACCCGCTGCGCCAACGCATCAACGCGAACTGGCACATCACCAAGCCGCTGATCAAAGACAGCTTCTACTCGAACGACCAGCGCGCCTTGCTGGACGAGATCGTCAAGAATGTGACGACGCCCGAGGGGTATGACCTGCTAAAGAAGCAGATGGAATACGATGACGGCGGCATGGAATCGTACAGCGTGGCCGTCTTCGGCGACCCGCAATCGGGCAAGTTCGAATGGGAACTGACGGGCCGCCACCTCACGCTGCGCGCCGACGGAGACAGCGTCGACAAGGCCGCATTCGGCGGTCCAATCGTGTACGGCCACGGCGAAGAGGATCCGAAAGACAACCTGTTCCACTACCAGACGAAGCAGGTCAACGAGGTCTTCAAGGCGCTCGACGCCAAGCAGGCGGCGCTTGCGCTGGTCGCCAAGGCGCCGGCGGAAGCGGCGGTCGCGATTCAGGGAGAGAAGGGGCGGTTCCCGGGACTTGCCATCAGCGAACTTTCCGCCGACCAAAAGCAACTCGTGGAGAAAACCCTCAAAACGCTGCTCGGCCCCTACCGCCAGGAAGACGTCGACGAGGTCTTCGCGATCCTCAAGGCGTCCGGCGGGATCGACAAGCTCCACCTGGCCTTCTACCAGCAAGAAGACCTGGGCGACGACAAGGTGTGGGACATCTGGCGCGTCGAAGGGCCGCAGTTTGTGTGGCACTTCCGCGGCGCCCCCCACGTCCACGCGTACGTCAACATCGGCGCGGTCATGGGGTAATCGCGCCGAGGGGCTTCTAGTCGCGGACTAAGCCAAGCCGCGTTTTTTCAACTCGCCGACGACGCCTTGCACGATGCGTGCAACGGCGTCGGGGTCGACGCTGGGACCTACCGTGCAGCCGCACAGCGGTTCGTCGGTGAAACCTTCCGAGGCCAGCAGGCACTGCAGCTGGTCGCGGACCTTTTCCAATTGCAGCTGCTGGTTCGACGACTGCGGCTGACGCCCCAATCCCGTCTCAATGCCGCGCAGCTGCAACGCTGCTCGCACGCCTTCGGGAAACTCCGACGAGAAGATCATCGCGTCGAATAGTTTCAGCAGCCGATACTGCAGATCGAGCGCTTCGTCGAGCTTCCGGGCCAGGGTCAGGTCGTACAGCTTGCGGGTCACTTCGGGAACCACGCCGCTGGTGGCGTTTGTGCCGCCGTCTGCACCGATGAGCAGCATCGGCATGAGGGCCGCGTCCCAGCCGGTGAGGAACGAGAATTCGGGCCGCAGCGGCCGCACGGCGGCAATCATCCGCATCATGTGCGGGATGTCGCCCGACGAGTCCTTGATCGCCACGACGCGCGGGCAATCTTCGGCCAACCGCTGCACGGTCGGCACGTCGATCGGCGATGCAAACAGCGGGATGTTGTACAGGGTCACGTCGATCGGGCTGTTGTCCGCGATTTCCTTGAAATACGCGTACACCCCCGCCGGACTCAGCTTGTAGTAGAACGGCGACACGATCGCGACCGCGCGAGCGCCCAGCGAATGGTAATACTCGCACGCTCGGATCGTTTCCCGCGTATTTGCCTCCGCAGCGCCTGCCAAAATGGGCACTCGGCCGCGCGTCTGGTCGCAGATGATCTCGATGATCCGGCGGCGCTCTTCGGCGGTGAAGCGAGTGAATTCGCCGGTCGAGCCGTTGGGGTAGAGTCCGTGGACGCCGTGGTCGATCAACCAATCAACGTATCGGCGCAGCTCGGGTTCGTGGATTTCCCCGTGGTCGTCCAACGGGACGATATTCGGGGTGTAAATGCCTGTCAGCCGTTGCGGCTTCGTCATGATGCGGACTCTCCGTGCTCTAGGAAGACTCGTACAATCATAGCTCGACCCTGAGGGCACGCAACGTGCGCCCCCAGCCATCATGAAGTCTCCGCAACCGTCATAATCCGCATGACCCGCAGCCGCGCGACGCACTCTCGCCCCTCTCCGACGTCGTCCGACCCCATGGACGAGGCCTCGTCGCCGTCTGGATCGCCGGCGCCGCCTGGTTCACCGGCGCCCGAACCTCGCGTCGGTGCGACCGCCGTTCGCGGGCTGGTGATCGCCGCCGCACTGCTGTATTGGTTGATCTTCTTTCTCACGCCTCATCATGGGGCGTGGCTGGCGCTAGTGCTGATTCCCGATGAAGTGTTGGGATCGATGTGCAGCGGGGCGACTTGGTCGGCGCTCTCCGATCGCCTGCACGTCTTGCTGCTGGCCGTGTTCCAAGGATGGCTGGTGTGGGGCGCAGGGGAAGGGTTGCTCCGACTGCTCCAACTGCGCGATCAGTTTGGTACGCGCGAGCGGCTCGCAGTGGGCGGGTTCGCAGGCGCCAACCTGTTGTCGACATGGACGCTGCTAGTCGGTTGGCTAGTAGGGCTCGAAAGCCGCTGGCTGCTGGTTGGACCGCTGTTCGTGCTGGCCGCCGTCAGCTCGGTGCAAGCCTGGCGCGATCGTCGTCGGTCGTCGCTGTTCGCCAACGTGCTGCTCAGTCGCTGGCGGTATGCGCTGCTGCCGTTCGCCGCCGTCCTGTTGCTCGGCGCCATGTTGCCGCCGTGGGAATTCGACGTACTCGAGTACCACCTGCAGATCCCCAAGGAGTGGCGGCAAGCGGGACGGATCGGTTTCGTGCCGCACAACGTCTATGGCAACATGCCGCTCGGCGCCGAAATGCAGGCCCTGTTCGCGATGGTGGTGCAGGGCGGCGACGAGGGCTGGTGGTGGGGGGCGCTGGCGGGAAAGACGTTGACCGGCGCCGCAGCGGTGCTCACTGCCGTCGGCCTCTGGGGCGTGGGCGCTCGCAGCTACAGCGAACGCGCCGGCGCTGTGGCGGCGACCGTCTTCCTGGCCGTGCCGTGGGTCGTTCATATCTCCTCGGCGGGACTGATCGACATCGTGCTCGGCGGTTACGTCTTTCTGGCCGTGGCGGCCTGGCGACGGGGCGTCGAAGCCGCCGGGAAGAACGACGTCGCGCCTTGGCGCTGGATGCTGCTGGCCGGCTACTTGGCAGGCGGAGCCGCCGCGTGCAAGTATCCCGGAGTCGTCTTGATCGTGCTGCCGCTGGCGGCGGCGACGATGTTCATCGCACGCGTTGCGGGTCGGGCCGTCGGCTGGCCGCGTCGTCTGGCATGGACGGCGGCGGTCGCGGCGGCGGCGGCGGGCGGCGGAGGCGCTTGGTACGTCAAGAATGCGGCGGTCTGCGGCAATCCCGTGTATCCGCTGCTGTACTCGGTCTTCGGCGGCGAAACTCGCACGCCCGAGAAGGACGAACAATGGCGAGCCGCTCATCGACCCGGCGGTGCGACGGGCGAGGCCTACACGCTGCGTGCGGCGTGGGCGAGCGTCAAGCAGGTGGGGTGGGCCAGCAGTTGGCACAGCCCGCTCGTCGTTCCGCTGTTCCTCGCCGCGCTGCTGCTGCGACGACGCGGCGAACCGCTTGGACCTTGGCCTTGGTTCGTCGCGTGGGGATTGGTCGTGTGGTGGCTGGCCACGCATCGGATCGACCGCTTTTGGGCGCCGCTGCTGCCGCTGGCGACGCTGACGGGAGGAGCTGGTTTTGAGCGGCTCGTCGCGTACTTGGGACGCAACACGGTTACGGCCTGGGTCGGCGCCAATCTGGTCCTCTTGGGGCTGGTCGTGGTTTCACCGGGACCACCGGGCGACCCGTTGGGCGACAACCGGTTCTTCGCCTCCGCTGCGGCGCTCCGCGAAATGGCGACGCCGCCCGCCTTTCGTTTGATGGACGAGACGCTGGAAGCGGACCAAAAGGCGTTGTTGATCGGCGAGGCGCGGCCGTTCTACTTGCAGCATCCGGCCGTTTATGCGACGTGTTTCGACGACAACCCATACGACGCCATATTTCGCGGGACGACGCCCCAACAGCAGCGCGACATCCTGGCGCGGGAACGGATCGCCTACTTCTACATTCATTGGCTGGAAATCGATCGCTATCGCAGCCCAGGGAATTACGGCTACTCGAACTTCATCCACCGAGTCGATGTGGAGCGTGAATTGGTGCAGCGCCGGAAGCTGCTGCGCTGGGTCGTCGTCGACGGCGAACCGGCCCAATTGTTTCAAGTGATGCTAGAGTCGTCGGCGGAGTCAGCGGCCGAGTAATCGCCCGAATTGCGCCGCGCCGCAGGGCGGATCGGTCGCTAGAATGTGCCCATGGAAGGTCATCCGCTCGAAACCCGAATTCGCGTCTTGATACGCCGCTCGCGCGCCTGGACCGTCTGGCGCTTGGCGTGCCTCGCGGCGTCGGTGTTCGGCGTGTCCTTGTTGGGCGCTGCGTGGCTCGACTTCCTGCTGCGTCTGCAAGATCGCGGCGTACGGTTGTTCTTGTCCGCCGCGCTGCTGGCCGGCGCAACGGCCTCGGTGCGCATCGGGGTGAATCACTATCGCCGCCTGCGATTTGATCCGCTGTCGGTGGCCCGCGAACTAGAGCGTCGATTCCCGACGCTGCGCGGAGCATTGGCGTCGGCGATCGAGTTTCTGGCGAGCGAACGCAACGAGATGAACTCGACCCAGTCAGGGTCGAATGTGTTGCGACGAGCGGTGATCGAACGTGCGACGCGGTCGGCGGAATCGCTCGACTTTCTCAGCGTCCTCGACGGGCGCCCCGTGTGGCGCGCGTCGCTGGCGGCCTGCGGCGTTTGGGCCGCTTGTGCGGCGAGCTTCGGCGCGAACCCCGCCGCTGCTTCGCTGGCGCTGGCTCGAGTCGCTCAGCCGTGGCGCGAGTTGGCATGGCCCCGACAACATCAACTGACCCTCGATGCGTCATCGACCAAAGTCGCTCGGGGACAGACGGCGACGTTCATCGTGCGCGACGCCCAGGGACGATTGCCTAGCGATGTGCGGCTGGAGGTCGCCGTCGTCGCGACCGCCGTCGATCGTTCCGCATCCTCGGTTGCGGCCGACCCGCGCGAGGCGACTCCCGAACTCTCGGAAGATGGACGCGAGGCGCGTTACCGCCTGGAAAACATCACGCAATCGGTGCGCGTCCGCGCGGTAGGAGGCGACGATCGCGAGGGGGACTGGCTGACGATCGAAGTGGTTGAGCCGCCGACGGTCGACTGGCGCGTCGCCCAGTGGACGCCGCCCGAGTACTTATCCGAGCCGGCGCGGCCGTTGGTCCAACCGGTACGGGCGGTAGCTGGCTCGCGCATCGATCTGCAGGGAACCCTGAGTCGCCCGGTCAAGTCGGCGGTCGTCAAGGAATTGCCGCGGATGCCGAGCGGCGTCGGCGGCCAGGTGGAGCGACGCGACGCCCCGCCGACGTTTGTGCCCCTGGCGGTGGATGCGTCGGGATTAAGCCTCGCGACGACGGCGGAAGGACCGCGGCAGTGGCGAGTCGTCGAGTCGGGCGTGTTCGTGGTGGAGGCGGAAGACGAACAGGGGGTGACTGCCGAATTGGCGCGGTGGGTGATCGACGTTGTGCTCGATTCGCCTCCCGTCGTGTCGCTCGTTGCGCCCAGTCCCCAGGCCTACGCGACCCCGTCGGCGCAGGCGGCCGTTCGCGGCGTCGTGCGAGATGATTTCGGAGTCGAACGAGCCGAATTGCAGTGGCGCATCGGAAGAAAATCGGAGACGGGGGGAGGCAGCGGAGCGGTGCGCGCCGGCGAACCTGCCTCGTTGACGCTGGCGTTGTCGCCCGCGCGCGGCGCAGGGATGAATGCCGGCGAGCCGATCCCGTTTGCGGGAACGTGGAGTCTTGCGAGCGGCGAACGGCCGGCGCCGGGAGATTTACTGGAGTATCGCGTCGTCGCCTGGGACCGAAAGCCGCAGGTCGGCGAGTCGGAATGGCGGCGACTGGAGATTGTCGCCGAAGAGGAGTTCGAGCGACGATTGGCGCAACGCGAGGCGTTGCTGCTAGAGACGCTGCGCGAAACGCTCGGCGCGCAGCGGCGAGCGGCCGAGCAGACGCTCGCCGCGGCGGAGGAGGACCGACCGTCCAACGGGCCGCCGCCAGCCGCAGAAGCCGCTGTTTCAGTGGAACGATTACAGGCGATCGACTTGACGCAGCGAAACGCCCGAAAGCTGCTCAGCGACGACCAGACGGGGCTGCTTTCGGCGATCGAAGCTTTGCAGGCGGCGCTGACCGACAACGGCTTAGCGTCAACGAGCGTTGCAGAGCGGTGGCGGGAGTTTCGAGCGACGTTGTCGCCTCTGGTGGAAGAAGAGCTGCCGGCGATCGAGCGAGCGTTGGGGCACGCGGTGCGGACGCGACGCGAGATGCCCGCGGAGTCGATTCACGAGTCGCTGCGCGAGGCGGTGGATCGTCAGGCTCGCGTCGTGACGGCGCTCGAGCGACTCGTCGAACGACTCGCGCCATGGGACCGGTTGCAGCGTCAGGCGTTGGACTTGGCGGAAGTACGCGCGGCGGTCGACGCTCGGCGCGGCGAGACCGAGCAACTGCTGGTCGAACAAGGACGCAGCGGCGGCGATCCGGTCGCTCAAGCTCAAGCTCGCCGGCGGCTGTCGGATGAGCTGTTGGAATTGGGGCGGCGCGTGGAGCGGCTGTTGACGGAGCTGCGCGATTCGCGCGGTGCGCTGCCGAGGGAATCCGATGCGGCTCAAGCCATCGATCGCGCACTGACCGCGGCCGACGCCGCGACGCCGAGCGGTCAATTGCGCGAGGCGGGGCAGTCATTGCGAGACAATCGGCTTGGTTCCTCGCTGGAGCGTCAAGCCGACGCTGCGGAGACCTTGGACCGGATGCTCGATGCACTCGCAAATCGTGCCGACGAGGCGCCGCTGAGTTCTCGCAGCGCAGCGCAGCAACGGCGTCAACAAGAATTAGAAGACTGGTCGGCGGCCGTTGAACCGTTGATCGCCGGCCAGAGTGCACTGGTCGCGGAGAGGGAGACGCCCGTCTTCAGCAGTCGGCCGGCGGCCGACGTCGCTCGACGCTGGTCCGCGCAGCAGACGCAGTTGGCGCAAACAGGCGACGATGCACTCGCGCGGCTCCCGACGACGCCGGCGTTTCAATTTGCGCTGCGGTCGGCCGTTGTGCGCATGCGTCGTGCGGCACGGGACATGGAAAAGTTGGCCGATGACACGGCCTTCGCCGCCGCTGGCGAAGCCCGCCAGCGGCTCGAGGCGCTACGGTCGGCCTTACGGTCGGCGGCGGAGAACGGAGCGTCGGACGCCGCCTCGCCGCCGCCGCAGACGCCTGTAGCCAAAGACGGCGCGGCGCAGCCCGAAGAGTCGGGGCGTCCGTTGTCTTGGACGGAGATTCAATTGTTGCGCGATCTGCAAGTGGAACTGTCCGAGCGAACGGCCGCCGTCGAACAGATGCGACAACCAGACGGAACGCTCGATGCGGACGGACGCCGGATGCTGCGCGAATTGACGGCGGAACAAGGTGAACTGTTGGGATTGCTGAAGGAGATGCTCCCATGAAGTCGTCGTGGGCTTGCGCCGTCTGGTTCGGTTGGATCGTTTGCATGATCGCGGCCGGCGCCGATGTGGTTCGGGCTCAAACCCCTGACTCGGCGCCGCCAGCGAAGTCCGCGTCGACGCTGGACGAGGAATTGTTGAAGGACTTGTTGCCGGCCCCCGAACGATCGTCGAAACGCTCGACGGCGCCGCCTCCCGAGCAACCGGCGAAGCCGGGGACGCCGCCGCCCGACGAGGCCGGCGAGGATCTCGGCGATTCGCCTGCCGCGCGACTGCGGGCGCTGGTTGCACCGTTGGAGCAGGTCGTCCAGCGACTGGAGAAAGGGGATTCTTCGGCGGCGACGCGCCAGCAACAGCAGGCCGTGATCGCCCAGTTCGACCAATTGTTGTCGCGACGACCACGTCCCAAGCCGGCGGCGGCGGGCGCCGAAGGGGCGGCAGGCGATCAACGGGGTGCGAAGCCGCCGTCTGAGAAGCCGGATGACGGCAAAGAGCAGGGCGGCGGAGAGCGCCATGCGGGCGAACCGGCGGAGAAGCCTGGCGAACCGAAGGCGTTGGAGACGGCAAGCGAACTGTGGGGGCAATTGCCAGCCCAGGTTCGCGAGCAATTGCAAGGCGCGTTGCCGGAGAAGTTCCTGCCGGGTTATGAGACGTTGATCGAGGCCTATTACCGTCGCATCGCGGAGCGTCGTCGACCATGAGCTGGCGCGGGATGCAGGCAGAATCGAGGCCGAGAGGCTGCGACCGGCGCTGGTTCTTCGCCGCGACGGCGGCGTTGACGGCGGAAGGGCTCGTGGTCAGCGACGTCGTCGGTCAAGAAGATGGCGCCGGAAAGCGCGCCGTGCTGGCGCCCCGCCCGGCGACTTACCAAACGCTGCGGCGCGGCTGGGAGTATTTGCGTCGAGTTCAAAATGAAGACGGCTCGTTCGGAGCCGGCATCTACGCGCGAAACGTCGGGGTGTGCAGTTTGGCGACGCTGGCGCTAATGGCGGCCGGCAATACGCCGGGACGCGGCCCGTACGGGGCGGTGGTTTCGCGCGGGCTGGGATTTGTGCTGGGGTGCTGCCAGGAAAGCGGTTTCATCACGCAGTCTGATTCGACTAGTCATGGGCCGATGTACGAACATGGATTCGGCGCCTTGTTGCTGGCCGAGGCCTACGGCATGACGGCGGATCCATCGCTGCGAGGCAAATTGGCGGCCGCCGTAAAGTTGATCGTCGACAAACAAAACTCCGAGGGCGGATGGCGGTATTTTCCCGAACGCCGCGACGCCGATTTGTCGGTGACGATCTGTCAGATTATGGCGCTGCGTGCGGCGAAGAACGCGGGACTTTATGTGCCGGCCGCCACCGTGGAACGGTGCGTCGAGTATGTGAAGCGCAGTCAGAACGGCGACGGCGGCTTTATGTATCAGTTGTCGCTGGGAGGGCCCAGCAAGTTTCCTCGCTCGGCGGCGGGGTTAGTCGCGCTGCACAGCGCCGGCATCTACGAAGGGGAGGAAATCCGTCGGGGACGCGAGTATCTGATGAAGTTCTTGCCGGGCGATCCCGATACGCCCGCGGAGAACCATTATCTGTACGGTCAGTACTACGCCGTACAAGCCATGTATCAGGCGGGCGGCGAGTATTGGTCGAAGTGGTATCCTGCGATTGAATCGGAACTCGCGGCTCGACAGCACAAAGACGGCTACTGGATGGATACGATTTCGCCCGTGTACGGTACGGCGATGGCCTGCCTAGTACTGATCATGCCCGTCAACCACCTTCCGGTATTTCAAAAGTGATCCGCGCCCTAACGCTTCGTCGAGTCGCGTTCTCGCCGGCGTCGCTTGGTTCGCCGAGCATTCGTCGTCGGCCGCGGTCGGCGCGGGCGTTGGTCTTGGCGGCCGCATGGTGGGCCGGTTGGTGGATGACGTTGCCGGCGGCGGCCCAGTCCGGCGTTGTGAAGGGGCCGGAGTTGTTGGAGCACGACGGCCGGCGGCGCGCGGCGGCGGCCGTGCGTTGGAGCGACGCGAACGATTGGGAGTTTGACTTGGACGGCGCGTGGACGCCGCGCGGCGCCGAGACCTTTTTGTCGTGGGGACGACTCGTCGAACCAGAGCGGTCCGTCGGAGTCCTGTTCCGCTCGGGAAGTCTGTTGATGATCGATCGTTGGCGGATCTTCGGCGATCAACTGGAAGGAACGACGGCGGCGGGATGGAAGGTCGCCGCGCCGCGCGGCCGAGTTGCGGCGTTGGAGTTTCATTGGCCGCCCTCCGCGGCGGAACGAGATCGACGATTGCGGCGCTGGCTCGAGCCGCGACCGGCTCGAGATCTCGTGGATCTGGATTCGGGAGATCAAGTGTCGGGACGCGTTCTGGGCGGGGCGTCGGTCGATGAGACGTACGACGACGAGCAGGCGAAGCCGGGACAACTGCGGTTGGAACTGCAGCGCGGATCAACGCTGGTGGACGCCGCGAACATGCGCTCGCTGCGGTTTCGGAACGAGGATGTGCGAGGCGAAAACGTACCTCGCTCCCCGGTCTTGGCCGTCGTCGGGTTGGCGGATGGGTCGGTGCTGCGCGTGGCCAAACTGGAGAAACGCGGCGCGCAATTGGCGATTGAACTGGTCGACGGCGTCGCCTGGGAATGCGACGGCAATTTGTTTTGCGAGTCGATTGCGTTTGTGCAGCCGCTGGAGACGGATGTAAACGAGAAGACGCGCCCAGTGTTCCTGTCGGATCTGGAGTCGGCCGGTTATCGACATGTGCCGTGGCTGAGCCGCGAATGGTCGTACCAACGCGACGCGAACGCTCTGCAAGGGCGACTGCGGGCGGGCGGGCAGGTCTTCGTGAAGGGCTTGGGGATGCATAGCACGTCCCGCCTGGCCTTCGATCTTGAGGGGCGGTTCGCTAGACTGCGAGGCGCAATCGCGTTGGATGATGCGGCCGAGCAAGAAGGAAGCGTGGTGTTTCGCGTGTACGTGGATCGCGGCGACGGACAGTGGGCGGCGGTGCTGGAAAGCCCGGTCGTGCGCGGCGGCGATGCGCCCGCGCCGATCGACTTGGATATGCGCGGCGTGCAGCGGTTGGCGTTAATCGTCGACGCCGCGGATCGCGGCGATATCCGCGATTACGCCGACTGGCTCAATCTGCGGCTGTATCGTCCATGAAAGGAGTGCGCGTCGACGTCACGGGGTGCTTCCTCGACCGCACGGGGCTGTGTGCACGCGACCTGGCGAATCTCGCACCGCGTTTGGAAGCGGCCCGCGCCGCCATGTTGGCGCGCGAGACGGCCCCCGACTGGGCGCGACAGTTGGCCGCCGACTACGACGCCAATCGTTGGGAAAGTGCACTGTATCGAGTGTTGAAGGGGGCGCATCACTTGCGGGATCAAGTCGATGCGGCCGTGATCGTCGGACCCGGCGACTGGACGATCGGCGCCAAGGCGCTCATGCAAGCCTGCAGCGACCCCTACTTCAACGAACACGACCGCGGCGAGCGAGGAAGCCGGCAGCGGCTGTACTTCGCGGGCGAAGACCATGACAACGACGCCTTGCAGGGGCTGGTGCGACGGCTGGAGCACGGTCCGATCGCGCCGTGCGATGGACGCTGGGCGCTCGTGGCGATCGCCGGCCCCGACTCGACGCCGGAAACGGAAATTGCATTCGACGAATTGACGGCGGCCCTGCGTCGAAAACTGAAGGCGGGGGCGTCGACCTGGCAGCAATTCATCGTGCCTATGACGGCTGGAAACAGCTTGTTCGCCGAGCGGCTTAGGACGCTGCAGGGGGAACACGGCTTTCGCTTGCCGGACGAAATGCCGCCGTGTGCGTCGTTGTTTTCGGCCGTTGCACTGCTGCCCGCCGCCATGCTGGGCGCCGACGTCGTGCGCTTTCTGCGCGGCGCCATGCAGATGCGCGAACGATTTCTCCGCGAACCCATCGGGCAAAACCCTGTGTTGGACCTGGTCGGCGTGCAAACGCTGTTAGAGCGGCGTTGCGGACTGTCGTCGCGCGTGTTATCGGTATGGGCCAGTGCACTCGCCGGCGCCGCCGAATGGCGCCGGAGATTGGCTCGGACGACCGCGTCGCAGGGCGGAGGTCGCTGGCGAATCGCGGGCGTTGCCGATGCCGCCGAACGTCGGACGATCGCCGCCCAACTGGCGTCCGACGAATTGCTGATCCAATGGTGCGTCGAGCAGTGGCGATGCGACCCTGCACCTGCCGGCGTGCTGGACGGCGCGCCGGCCGGTGCGGAGGCGACGTTGCCGCAGCGGACGCACTACGACCTGTTGCAAGTTCGACGGACGCTGCGCGAAGCAGGGCGGGCGCAGATCGAGGTTTGGCTGCCCCAAGTCGATGAAGGTTCGTTGGGGCAATTGTTTCAACTCGCGCTGCTTGCCAACGAACTGGAAGGCTGGCTGCGCAAGAATCCACCTCCAATAAGGACGGCCGCATGATTCAGTTGACTTGGTTGGGACACGCGTGCTGGTTGATTCGCACGTCGCGCCACGCCATTCTGCTCGACCCTTTTCTCACCGGTTCGCCGGTCGCGCCGATCAGTGCAGACAAGGTCGAGGCCGACTTTATCTTGGTTTCGCATGGCCATGGCGACCACGTAGGAGACGCCGCCGCAATCGCGCGCCGCACCGGCGCCAAGGTGATCGCCATCTATGAGATTGCCGAGTGGCTACGGACGCAGCATGGCGTCGCCGATACGCTGGGGATGAACTTGGGCGGCGGGGTGATGCTGCCTTTCGGTCACTTGAAGATGACGCTGGCCCTGCACAGTTCCGTGTTGCCGGACGGGGCCAGCGGCGGCAATCCGTGCGGTTTTGTGCTGACGATCGACGGACGCCGCATCTACTTCGCCTGCGATACGGCCCTGTTCGGCGATATGCAATTGATCGGACGCGGTGGACTCGATACGGCGATCCTGCCCATCGGCGATTTATTCACCATGGGGCCCGAGGATGCACTGGAAGCCGTCAAGCTGCTGAATCCCGCCAAGGTCGCGCCCTCCCATTACAATACGTGGCCGCCGATCGCACAGGACGCGGCCGCTTGGGCCGATCGCGTGCGAAAGGAAACGACGTCGACTCCGATTCTGCCGGTCATCGGCGTCCCGTTCGATCTGTAAGGAGTGGCCTGCCATGTCTCGCACTTCGCGCTGTCTTTCGAAACTCGCGTCCAACGTCGCGCGCTTGCTGTCGGCGTGCTGCCTGACGGTCTGCTGTCTGACTGCGACGGTCAGCGTGGACGCCAGTCGGGCGAACGCCGCCGAGCCGCTGCGGTGGAAGTTCAAGACGGGCGAGCGACTCCAGTTGGACTGGTCGCAGCGGTCCGAGACGGAGTCGACGGTGGGCGACAAACCCTGGCGACTGGTCGTCGAATCGCAACTCGGTTTAGTTTGGAATGTGACGAATGTCGCCGAGGATGGAACGGCGACCATCACGCAGTCCATCCGGCGCCTCAAGGTTCGCGTCGACTTGCCGCCCGCCGATCCGCTGGAGTTCGATTCCGAAGCGCTGGGGAAACCGACGGGGGATGAACAGGCGCTGGCCGATTCGCTGCGCCCGTTGATCGGTCCCGCCTGGACACTCGAACTGGGGGCTCGCGGCGATCTTCGCAAGGCCGAGGCATCGCCCGAATTGACGGCCGCATTTGCCCAGGCCGGCGTCAACGGGCGGCTGCGGCAATGGTTCTCGACGACGGAACAAGGCGGCTTCTTGAAGGCGCTGTTCGTCGCTCTGCCCGAAGGGGCCGTGGAACCGGGCGCCAGTTGGGAGAGTCGGAGCGAGACGAAGTCGTCGTTGGGGCCGGTCGCGGTGCAGATGACTTATAAGCTGCGTGGACCGGAAACGCGCGACGATCGTCCCTTGCAGATCGTGGACGTCGTCGGCCAAGTGAAACTGGGCGATCAAGCGGCCGGCGCGGGAGCGCGCCGCACCCTGAAGTCGCAGAAAATGGAGGGCGAATTGGCGTTCGATGCGGCGGCCGGTCGTTTGACCGATAGCCGCCAGACATTGACGCTGACCACCGAAACGCGAGTTCGCGAGACGTTGTTGGAAGTGCGGGCGAGCAGCGTATCGACGCTGCGGCTGCGCGAGCTGCCGAAATAGGCTGCGACGAGTCACCCTGTCGGCGGCTTTTTCGGCGTCGCCTTGACTTGGATTTCGTCCCCTTCGACGCGAACTTCGAACGCATCGATCTTGATGCGCGGGTTGTCGCACCACTTGCCGTCCTGGATGCAAAATCGCCACGCGTGCCACGGGCAAGCGACGACGCCGTTCTCGACATGGCCGCCGGCGAGCGACGCGCCCATATGCGGACAGAAATCGTCAATCGCATAGTACGTGCCGCCTTCGAGGAAGACGGCGACCATGCGGTCATTGACGGCGTAAGCTTGTCCCTGACCTTCGGCGATGTCGCCCACTTTGGCGACCGTCGTGAATTCCGACACGCGAGTATCCTGGCTAGAGTCCCGATGCTGAACGACGCCGCAGTGCGTTATTCTATCGCAGCCGATTTCGTCGAACAGTCGCCGCGCATTACTGGGACCTCCGCATGAACGCTTCCGACTCGAACTCGCCGCCCGACCTCACGCTGGCGCAGTTGCAGCAATTGATCCGCACCCTGTACTTCGAGAAGGACGCTCAACGCGGAATCGAAGGAACGTTCATGTGGTTTGCGGCCGAAGTCGGCGAGTTGGCCGAGGCGCTGCGCGGCGGGACGCACCAGGAACGCTTAGGAGAATTCGCCGACGTCCTGGCGTGGCTCGTCACGCTGGCCAACTTAGCCGGCGTCGACCTGCGCGAGGCGGTGGAGTTGAAGTACGGCCGCGGCTGTCCCGGTTGCGGACAACGGGCGTGCGTGTGCCAGCTTTCGGGCAAGCCTTAGCGGCGTTACTTCTTCGCCAAATGCTGTTCGAACCAAGCGGTCATCTGAGCAATGGAAGCGGCCAGGTCGAGCACGCCCAGGCCGTGACCGCTGTTGGGGTACTCCACCAACTTCGACGCCACCTGTTGTTCCTCAAACGCTTTGTGAATGCGTCGGCTGTGGTCGATCGGGACCAGATCGTCTTTGGCGCCCGCCAAGAGGAGCGTGGGGGCGTCGTCTTTCGTGACCTGGAGCAGGGGAGAGTGCGCTTTGGCGGCCGCCATGTCGAGGTTCAGAGCGGGGAACTTGTCGTACGCGGGGAGACGATTCGGCGCGTCCTTGACCATGATCGTCAGGTCGGTCGGCGCGACATACGCCACGACTGCCTGGACGCGATCGCTGGCTCGCAGCACCGGATCAGGGTCAGCGGCCTTGCCGTCGTCGCCGGTGGTGCCGAGCATGAGGGACAGGTGACCGCCGGCGCTCATCCCGTACACGCCGATCCGGTTCGGATCGATTTTCCATTTGTCGGCGGTCGAGCGGATATGGCGAACGGCTCGTCGAACGTCGCTGACGGCGTCTGGGATTCCGTAGCGCGGGCTGCTGCCATGCCGCACCGTGAAGACGGTGAAGCCGCGTTTGGTGAGCGGATCGGTGAAGATGCGCATCTGCGCGGGCGGTTGCCAATTCGAGTACCATCCGCCGCTGACCATGAACAGGACGGCCGCGCCATTTGCGTCTTTGGCCGGGACGAACGCATCGTACGTCATGGCCAAGCCGTCCTTATGTCCATAGACGACGTCCGGCGTCACCTCGGGCTCTTGCGCCCCGCAGCACGCCGTCCACGCGAACACCATCGCCAAAGCCGCGAATCTTCTCATCGAGAATTCTCCCAAGAAAGCCCGTAGAACAGGCTTCCAGCCTGTTACCCCCGCCCCCGTTACCCTGGCGTGACAAAAACCTGAGAGTGAGTCCGCGCACGGTTGTTGCGCCGACAGCCCCTCATCCCCGGCCCTTCTCCCCGCAGCGGGGAGAAGGGAGCACAATCCGCGCGTGTCGTTGCTCAACAAGCAGCAGCGTCGCTCAACAAGCGACAGCGTTGCGCAACAAACGACAGGGGGGCCGAGGCGCCAAACACTCCGAATTCAACAGAGTTTTTGTCACTCCATCCATCACCCCCGCGCCGCGCCCTGCAGTCCTTCGTTCCTTGCCCCTGCGCCGCACCTCTAAATCCTTGTGCCCAGTCCTTTGGTGAGCGCCATGAACGCGCTTTCCAGATTGAACTCTTCTTCGCGGAACAGCTTGAGTTTGAAACCGGCCTGGACCAATTGGCACGAGAGGTCGCTGTAGTCGGCGACGTCCGGCTTCAGGGTTACGATGAGCCGCAGTTGTTCGAGTCCCACGCCTTCAACCGTCTTGTGCGACTCCAGCAGTTTAGCGGCCGCTTCCGGGCGGTCGGTCACTTCGATGTGCAACACGATGCGCTGGCGCACCTGCTTCATCACGTCTTCGACCGTCGAATTGACGCTCATCACGCCCTGCGAGATGATCCCTACCTTATTACAGATGTCCGCCAACTCCGGCAAAATGTGGCTCGACACCATGATCGTCTTGCCCTGTTGTCCCAACCGCCGCAGCACGGCGCGCATTTCAATGCGCGCTCGCGGATCCAAGCCGCTCAACGGTTCATCCAGCAACAGCACTTGCGGATCATGCAGCAGCACGCGGGCCAAGCCGAGCCGCTGGGTTTGGCCGCGCGACAGCGTGTTGGCGTAGGCGTCGCGCTTGAAGTCGAGGTCGACCAGCTCTAGTTTTTCATCGCACACCTTGCGTCGCTGCGGACCGCGAATTCGATAAGCGGCTGCGAAGAACTCAAGGTATTCGATCACTTTCATGTCGTCGTAAACGCCGAAGAAGTCGGGCATATAGCCGACCAAACGACGGATTTCACGCGGCTGCGTATAGATCGACTGCCCGCAAACGTAGGCCTCGCCCCAAGTCGGGTTCAGCAACGTGGCCAGGATGCGCATGGTCGTCGTCTTCCCCGCGCCGTTGGGGCCGATGAACCCAAAGAGGTCGCCCGCTTGCAGATCGAGATTGATCGAGCGGATGGCGTACATCTCGCCGTATTTCTTGGTCAAGTCGACGGTCTTGATCATGACGCTTCCTAGGGTTCGCTGCGCCGCACGCCGGCGGCGGTCGGCTTGCGGATCTTGACGGGCAACACCACTCGGTAGAAAGTCCATGCACGTTCCGTCGCGTCCGCCAGCGATTGGCCGTCGCGACGCAGGGGGCGAGCCGGATCGGCGGCGCGTCCCATCAGGATTGCGCGTCCCGTACGCAAGTGGTCGCTCAAGTCGACGTACGACTGGTAGCGATGTTGCAATCGCGTATACGCCGTTCCGCCCGCCGCTTCATGGAACATCAACAAGTCGCAGATTCGCGGCACATCTTGGTCCGCTTGATCCCAAGGAGTCGTGACGTCCTTGTGGTCGGTGCTGACCGAGCGTCGCGTGAGGTGCCAGTCCAAATAGCGCGTGGCCGGGAAATCGCTGAGGACGACTAAATCGCCCGGTTCGAGCTGCCGATCGCCGCGATACAGCCAGTTGCCGTACAGCAGAAACCAGTCGGTCAAGCGAACGGGAACCGGATTGCGGAAGTCGCCTTGTAATTGTTCGTCCAGCGATACGGACGTCAGTCGATTGTCCTTCGAATCGAACTTCCAGGGTCGATGCCAGCGAGCGGAAAGACTCTTCGTCGCACCCACCTGAATCGGCAGCTCGCGCACGGCCGACGGCGCATGCAGATCGACATGGTACAGATCTTCCAACAGGGTCGAGACGTTGCTGGCGCTGAGTCCTCCGAGCCCTCGGCCCGGCAAACCTTGCCACCCCAGAACGTCGTCGCCCTGCGATTCGGCGGGCGACAGGTCGAGTGCGTATCGATCGCTGCGCGGACTGTATAGATTGAACCAGCCCGTGCCGCGCTCCAATTGGCTGTCAGCGTCGTAGTCCACGATCTGCACCGAATTCATCCGCAATCGCGGTTCCTTCCAGCGCGCGGACAGCGCGTAAGCGACGACGACGAACACGGCGATCGTGGCGGCGAGCGTCAGCCAAGTCCAATGAGGACGACCGATCAGCCGCACGAAGAAATAGTCTCCGGGACCGATCAGCAGCACGTAGACGACCAGCAGCGTGGCGACCCACGAAAAGGCCACGACCGTGACGCCCGCATACTGATCAAGCGCCCCGCGCAATTGACCCGTTAAGTCGTCGAAGCCCAGATGCGAGACTTGACCCATTTGGTCCGAGCCAGCCTCCTTCGCACGCTCGCGACCCCGCTGCAAGATGCGCGAGAGGACGCGAGTCCGCCCCGACCAATCGCTCAAGGGAGGCTGGTCGATGTCCAGCGTCACGAGGGTGGCTTGGCCGAGCCCGATCGGATATCGGACGACGATCGGATGGTCGCCGCCCGACAGACCGCCTTCCGGCGCTTCGATGCGACCCCGCACGTCGTCCAATTGCGTCATGGCGACGCGTTGATCGCGACCGCGACCGTCGCTGAGCTCCAACCGCTGTGCGGCCCCGGCGTAGCTTTCCAAGGCGGAGGTGCGTCGCAACGATCCGACTTCGACAAAGGTTCCCGGATTCCAGGCTTGAAAACGACTCTCGCCGCCGAACACCGCGTCGCCTCGCGCCCCGACGCTCCATACCATCCGTCCGCCCAATCGCAGCCACTGGTCGAGCGCCTGAAAGGCCTTGTCCGGCAATTGTTCTACAAAAGTCGGAGCGGACGTCGAAAGCAATACGGCGTCCACGCCCTCCCAGCCGATCCAACGTTCCGGCAACTCGGTTGCATCGGCGACGACGGCGAGCGTCACGGACTGCGAGTCGCGATCCAGCGAACGGAGCGATTCTTCGGGAATCCAGGCGGGGCCGAGCGAGACGAGCAGCAGTTGTTGCGGCGGCCAGCCGCGGCCCGCCTCATCCGACGACAGGCGTTTGCGAGCCAGTTCGCCGCCGTCCGCATTGCGCACCCGCACCGTCAACTCGCTGCGCACGCGCCCGAACCGGGCGTAGGCGGTCGCCGTCAATCGACCGGTTGCAGGAAACACGACGGGAGCGTCCTGCGACGCTCGGTATACGACATGGATGCCGTCGCTGTCGGGCGTCTCAACTTCCAATACGCCGGCCGTGCTTCCGGCAGGACCCGCCAGCGTCACTCGGATCGGCGTCCAGCAACCGGCCTTAAAGTGGCCGCCGACGCCGATCTGCACATCTTCGATGGTCACAGCAGGGACATCGTCCGCAGCGATCACGAGCGCCGGCTTCAGCAAGGCGCAGCAGTCGCCCCCGACGCCGCCCAACAGCAGGAGCAACAGACCCAGCGCGATTCGCCGTACCATGCCTCGCCACCAGTTTCGCTCGGCCCCAATTTCGGAAAGACGCCTAGCATAACGTGGCGCGCAGCGGGTCGGAATAGGCGGGCAGGTGAAGTCGCCCGGTAGGTAAAGCAGCGGTTTGGGTGAAGCCGCTGGGACGGCTAAGTCGCTTGGCCGGCCAGATCCAGCGCCTGCGCGATCGCGGTGTGTCCGTCGTGGACGGCCACTTCGAGCGCGACTTCGATGTTAGAGCGTGCGGCGGCGGGACGACGGCGATCGAACACCGTCGCGCCAGTGGTCAGCTCGCCGCGAATCTCCACGTCTCCCTCCATGTCCGACATCCGGAAAAACTCGGGGTGGACGACGGCCAGCCAGGCGACGAGCGCCTGCAAGGGGATCACTTCTTGTCCCAGGCGTTGATGGTACATCCGGAACACGTGCGGCACGATGCGTCGCAAGAACCGACCCGCTCGAGTGTACTCACGCGGCAAAACGTTCACGAAGCCGACATTGAACGCCAATTGACGTCCCAGATCGAGCGGCACGATCGTTTTCGTAATCGGCGCTCGAAAGACGGCCTGGGCGCTTTCAGGGTCGAAGTACATGTTGAATTCGGCCGCCGCCGTGACATCGCCGCCCGAGTGGACGCTGCCGCCGGCAATCACCAGTCGACCGATGTGCGACGCAATGCCCGGGTCGCGTTGGAGCGCACGCGCCAGATTGGTGAGCGGACCCAAGCACAGCACGGTCACCTGTTCCGACGCCGCTCGGATTTCATCGCAGAGGATTTTCTCGGAGGCGTGCTGATGGTGCAGACGCGAGACGTTCAAGCCGAGGTTAGCGAGCCCATCTTCGCCATGAATGTGCCGGCCATCGACGCCGCAAGAACTGTCGGGCGGGCTGGCAGCCCCTAAACGCGGAAATCGCGGCGGGTCCAACTGTTCGATGATCGACTGCACATTGCGGCTCGCTTGGTCCGCGTCCACGTTGCCGGCGACCGCCGTGACGGCGATCACTTCCAAACGCGGGTCAAACAGGGCGATCACGAGCGCAAGGGCGTCGTCGATTCCTGGGTCGCAGTCGATGATAACCTTCCTGGGCATGTCGCCAATTGTAGAATTCGGCTACCGTGATGACCAGCGGGCGCGAGGCGTTCCGCGTCCCCCCACGAAGCATGGTTCCTCCCCTCGTTTGCTTGAGATGCTCATGGAGTTTTCCGATTTACTGGCGCTGGTTGAGCAGGGCCGCGACTTGACGTGCACGCAGATGGAGTCGGCCATCGACGCCTGCATGCGCGGCGCCGTCGCGGACGAACGCATCGGGCAATTTCTGTTGGCGCTGCGCGCGAAAGGCGAAGCGGTCGACGAGATCGCGGGCGCTGCGCTCGCGATGCGTCGCCACATGACGCCGATCCGCAGCCAACGCACCGGTCTGCTCGACACGTGCGGCACCGGGGGCGATGCGTCCGGGACGTTCAATGTGAGTACTGCTGCGGCCATCGTGACGGCCGCCGCCGGCGTGCCGGTCGCGAAGCATGGCAATCGCAGCATCACCAGCAAGTCGGGGTCGGCCGACGTCCTGTCTGCGCTGGGCGTCCGCATCGACGCGCCGGTCGCGACCGTCGAGCAATGTTTGGAGGAGCTGGGCATCTGCTTCTGTTTCGCGCCGCTCATGCATCCCGCCATGAAGCATGTCGCCGCGGTACGTCGCATTCTGGGAGTGCCGACGATCTTCAATCTTCTGGGGCCGCTATGTAATCCAGCGCAAGCGCCCTATCAGCTGCTGGGAGTCGGCCGGCGATCGCTGCATGACAAGATGGCAGCCGCCCTGCAGCGACTCGCGCCGCGTCGCGCCGTCGTGATCTCGGGCGACGACGGGTTGGACGAAGTGACTGTCGCGGCGTCGACCCGCGCGATCGTCGTGACGCCCGACTCGCAGTCTGAATTCACTTGGCGCCCGAGCGATTTCGGCGTCGCGCAAGTCGATTCGCTCGCGTCTGCACGCGTCGACGGGCCGGACGCCAGCGCTGCGCTGATCCGACGCGTGCTCGCCGGCGAACGAGGAGTGCCGCGCGACTTGGTGGTGGTCAATGCGGCGGCCGCCGTATGGACCAGCGGCGCTCACACGGATCCGCAGGCCGCCGCCGCCGCCGCCGCTCACAGCATTGACTCCGGCGCTGCGTTGCGGCTGCTTGATCAGTGGGTCGCCCTTAGTCAGCGAGGAGCCTCGTGAAGCGACGACAGCGCGACAAGGCGGCCGGTCTGCAGCCGGGCGAGATCGAGCTTGAATTGGGCGTCCCGATTCCAGGGCCCATTCTGCCGCCCGACCAGTGGGCGCGCACGGCTCTCAAAAAGCTGCCCCCTCCCGGGCCGATCGACTGGCCGTCGCTCTTCGGTCGTGCAGCCCCCGTCGCACTCGACTTGGGGTGCGGCAACGGACGATTTGTGATCTCTCACGCCGTCCGACACCCGGAATTCAACCTCCTAGGGATCGATATCCTCCCGCTCGTCATTCGCTACGCGACGCGGCGCGGCAATCAGCGCGGGTTGACGAACGTGCGTTTCGCGGTGTGCGGGGCGTTTGAGTTCCTCGAGCAATATGTCGGGCCGCAGAGCGTCACCGAGATCCATCTGTACCATCCGCAGCCGTTTCGAGACGCCGAGCGGGCCTATCGGCGGCTGGTGACCCCCGAGTTTCTGTCGTGGGTTCACCGCTCGCTGACCGCCGACGGCTGCTTCTATTTGCAAACCGATCATCCGGCCTACTGGAAGTACATGCGCAGCACGGCGGAGCGATGGTTTGAGTTTCAACTGCAGGAAGGGCCTTGGCCCGAGGACCGGCAAGGACGCACGCGTCGCGAGATCATGGCGCGTGGTCAGGGCCTACGCATCTTTCGCGGTTTCGGACGCCCACGCCCGGATGTCGCACCCGAACAAACAGCGCAGTGGATCCGCGAACTCCCCCTCCCGCGCTTCGACGCCAAGCCATAGTCCAAGCCGTAGGACAGGCTTCCAGCCTGTCTCCTCGCCAACCGCCGTCCTAGAACCGCAGTTCGCCGCCGACCAGCGCGTGGTCGATGCGACCAATCAACTCGACGCCGCCGAAGGGGGTGTTGGAGCTTTTCGACTTCATGGCAAGCGGGTCGACGGTCCAGCGCGCGTGCGGGTCGATCACGACGACGTCGGCGTCGGCGCCCGGACGCAGGGTCCCTTTGGAGATTCCCAGTATGCGGGCCGGGTTGCACGTGAGTCGTGCGAGCAACACAGGCCAGTCGATGAGGCCAGGATGGATGAGGTGGGTGTTGGCGAGCGCGAGCGTCAGCTCGAGCATATTCATGCCGAACGGGGCCTGGTCGAGTTCTCGCATCTTCTTTTCCGCCGCGCGCGGCGCGTGTCCGCTTGAGATCACGTCGATCGTGCCGTCGACGATGCCCGCCAAGCAACATTCCACATGATCTGCCGAACGGAGGGGCGGATTCACCTTGTAATTCGTATCGAACGTCCGCAGCCGCTCGTCGGTCAAAACCAAGTTGGCGATCGATGCCGAAGCGGTGACCTTAACGCCGCGCGTCTTCGCGCGGCGCACCAATTCGACGCTGCCAGCCGCGGAGATATTGACCAAGTGCAAACGGCCGCCTGTCGCTTCTGCCAACCGCAGGTCGCGGCTCGTCGCGACTTCTTCCGCTTCTACCGGCATGCCGGTGAGTCCCAACACGAGCGACGTGCGTCCTTCGTGCATCACGCCGCCATGCGTGAGTTCCAGGACCTCGGGGCGGTCGAAGATCGGCTTTTGGAACATCTGGCTGTATTCAAACGCTCGACGCAGCAGGTCGGTGTTGAAGACGGGACGCGGCGCGTCGCTGAAGGCCACGGCGCCGGCTTCGGCGAGCGCCCCCATTTCCGACAGTTCTTTCCCCTCGCGGTTCTTGCTCACGCAGGCGATGGCGAAGACGTTGACGTTCTTCGCTCGCGACGCCTTCTGGTGCACAAATTCGACGCCGGCTTGCGTATCGAGCGGCGGTTCGGAGTTGGGGAGGCAGGCGATCGACGTGAAGCCGCCGGCGAGCGCCGCCGCGGTTTCCGTCTCGATGGTGCCGTCTTCTTCGCAACCCGGTTCGCGCAGTTCCACATGCGGATCGACGAACCCCGGCGCGACGATGCGATCAGTGGCGTCCAGGATGAAGCAGTCGCCTGAGGGCTTGCCGTCGAGTTCGACGATGCGGCCGCCGGCGATGAGCACGTTGGCGATGCGATCGATGCCTTGGCTAGGATCGATCACTCGCCCGTTCTGAATCAGGATTCGCTCCGAGGACTTCATGGGTCTGCCTTGTGGAACTCTAGGCGGCTTGAGTGGTCGTCACCAGCCACAGCACGGCCATGCGGACGGCGAGCCCGTTGGTGACTTGATCGAGGATGACCGACTGCGGACCGTCGGCCACGTCGGGCGTGATTTCGACGCCGCGATTGATGGGGCCCGGCGCCATGATCAGGATGTCCGACTTGGCGCGCGCCATCCGTTCGCGGTTCATGGCGTACAGCAGAGCGTACTCGCGCACCGACGGAAACGGACGCGTCGTCTGTCGTTCAAATTGCACGCGCAGCAGGTTGAGTACGTCGCAGCGCGGCAAGATCTCGTCGAGGCTATAGGCCACTTCGACTCCGAACGTCTCCCACTGCCGCGATACCAGCGTCGAAGGGCCGCACACGATCACGTGAGCGCCCAGTTTTTTGAGCCCCCAGATGTTGGAGCGCGCGGTGCGGCTGTGAGCGATATCGCCGACAAGGGCGACGGTGAGCCCCTTGAGCGACCCGCGGTGTTCGCGAATCGTCATGATGTCCAGCAGGCCTTGCGTGGGGTGCTCGTGCGCTCCGTCGCCCGCGTTGATGACGGAACAACGCAAATTCTGCGAGAGAATGTGGGGCGTCCCAGGCGTCACGTGGCGCACCACGACCGCTTCGACGTTCATCGCCTCGATATTCCGAGCCGTATCGATGAAGGTTTCCCCCTTCGACAAACTGCTGCTCGATGCGGCAAACTCCACGCTGTCGGCGCCCAGCCGGCGCGCGGCGAGCGAGAAGCTAGTGCGCGTGCGCGTCGAGTTTTCGAAGAACAGGTTGCACGTCGTCTTGCCGGCCAGCAGCGACAACTTGGTGCGGCAACCGTTCGTCGCCGCTTTAAAGCGCGCGGCCGTGTCGAGCAAACAGGTGATTTCGTCGGCCGACAAACTTTCCAAATCGAGCAGATGCCGACGTTTCCAGACGGCAGGAACCGCGCCCCAATCGGCCGCGACCGAGTTCATGGATGACCTTTCCCGGCAAGACGGGCGGGGAGGAGGGAGGGGCCGGTCGCGCCCGCATCGGACCCGCCTTGAACGCGAATTCTAACCAGCATGCGGCCGCTTCGGCGAGTGGGGGGGCGGCAGACGACGACCAACGGAATGCTCGGGCCCCGTGACGCCGCGCCCTCGGCGTCGTAAGTTGGATAGACCATGAACCTTCTGGAAGATTCTTCCCCGCGTTGGCGTGTGCGCGTCGTCGGTCACGCAGACTGGCGGGCCGCGCTGCTGCTCGACCCGTCGTGCGAGGTGGTCGACGACCCCGCAGCGCCGGTCGACGTGGAATTGCGGGCGACTGCGAGCGACGAGCCGGCGCACCTCATTGTGGGACGCGAGCAGTCGGCGTTTCGCGATTCGCTTTCTCTACCCGGCGACACGCCATCGGCAATCGTCGTCTCCGTGTGCCGCGTCTTGGGAACGCCGCAGCGTCAACTGCGCGCCGAACGCGAGGCGATGATGCGACTCGCACAGCGACTCGAGCAAGCCGAAGAAGATTCGCGCCGCGACTTCGCCACAGGGCTGCTCAACCGCCGCGGGTGGCGCGATTGGTTGCGGCGACGCGATCAAGACGACGTCGCCGCCGGCTGGTCCGTCGCGCTGCTCGATCTCGACGACTTCAAACGCATCAACGACGCCCACGGTTTGGCCGCCGGCGACTTGGTGCTGAAGGGGGTGGCCGCGGCGTTGCAAGGAGAGCTGCGTGCGGGCGAAGCAGCGGCGCGGTGGGGCGGCGACGAATTCGTGGTCGCAGTCCCCGGGCTCGACGCGGTTCACGCCGCCCAGCGCATGGCCGCATTCCAGGCGGCCGTCTCGCGCGCCGACAGCGGCCTTGAGCCGTCGCGGATCACCGCCAGTCTCGGCTGGGCCGGCCCTCAGCAGGAGGCCGTCTCCGACGTCGACCGCGCCGCTCAGGACGAAAAGTCGGCTGAGGCTGCTCCGCTCGAACGCCTCTGCACGCAACTCCTGGCCGAGGCGGAGACACGCCTGCGCAACTCGAAGCTCGCCGCTTCCAACTCGCCGCGCCGCCGCGGCGGCGCGGCGCAGTAGACGCGAGCGATCTTTTTTTCGCTTTTCCTCAAGAACGGAGGAGGGTGTGCCGATAGTAGGGGCTGTACCGGTCAGGGAGATCGGGGAGTTTGCGTGAACTTTAACGAGGGCTGATCGATGTCGACGAAGAACCGACGCGCTTTCCTGAAGATGCTCGTCGTCGCTCCCGTAGCCGTTTCGGGCCTCTTGGGGTGCAACGCGATTCCCACTTCGTCGATGCGACAATCGGACATGGGACTGGCGGCCGCCGCGCCGGCGAGCTCGGCGACGAGCATGCCCGCCGCTTCGCCGGCTAACGGTCCTGTCCACTCGCCCGTCGGCACCCCGACCGGCGCGCCGAACATGCCGCAGATGGCCCAGGCCAGCAGCCTGCCTGGGCAAGGGCAGGGCGGGGCGGCTCATGTGCACGGACCGGGTTGCGGCCCGAATTGCACGCATGAAACGACCCCCATCAATCCCAACATTCCGAATCAGGCCGTGGTCGTGATTCGCAAGGGAGAGGAAAAGTCGGAGCGGATCATGGTCAATTTGGACCAAGAAACGCACGTCAACGACCTGCTGGCCAAGACGCGTGCGTCGGATCGCTTCCGCCGCATCGACTTGCAGCTGATTCGCACGTCGCCCAACGGCCAAAAGCACCGGATGGGCGTCGCGTTCGACGGCGGCAAGCGCAAAGTAAAGCCGGAAGCCGACTATTTCGTGCGTCCCGGCGACGTGCTCGTCGTCACCGAAGACCCGACCACGATCATCGACGATCTGTTGGGACGCAAAGCCAAGCCCAGTGCGCCCGGTTCCCCGGGCAGGTCGGGCGGCATCCGCGGGATGCTCGGCGGGTAGGTGCGGTGGTTCGAGCCGGCGGCGGAAGTGCCGTCGGCCAACGTCCTCGATCGTCGATTCGCGGCCGGCGCGGGCGGAGCGTTCGCTAGGCGCTTTTCTCGAGCCGCGAGATTTCTTGGCTGAGCTTGTTGTAAAGCGTCTTGACGCTGACGCCGAGGTCTTCGGCGGCGGCGGCCTTGTTGCCGTTGTGACGTTCTAGCGCTTCTTGAATGGCGTACCATTCGAGTTCTGCGAGCGTCATGGGGCCGAGCGGCCGCCAGGCGCGTTTGCCGCGGCGTTGAGCTAATCGCTGCGGGAGATGATCGACGGTGATCGGGGGACGATCGCAAAGAATCGTCGCGTGTTCGATCACATTCGCCAACTCGCGCACGTTCCCCGGCCACTCGTAGCTTTGCAGCAACTCCAGCGCCTCCGGCGTGAACAGCGTCTCTTGCGTAGCGACGCCGCGACGGAAGCGATGATACAAGTGAGTTGCCAGTTCGGGGATGTCGGCCAGCCGCTCGCGCAGCGAAGGGAGCGGGATTTCGAACGTATTGATGCGGAACATCAAATCTTCGCGGAAGTCGCCTGCGGCCACCATCGATTCGATGTTGCGGTGCGTGGCGCAGACGATGCGAACGTCGATCGGACGCGATTCGTTGTCGCCGACGCGTCGAATTTCACGCGACTCCAACACCCGCAGCAATTTGGCTTGCATGGCCTTGGGGAGTTCGCCGATTTCATCCAGGAACAACGTGCCGCCGTGAGCGACTTCGAAGAGCCCGATGCGGTTGTCGTCGGCGCCGGTGAAGGCGCCGCGGCGGTGTCCGAACAGTTCACTTTCAATCAGCGCCTCGGGAAGGGCGCCGCAGTTGATCGCCACCATGGGCTTGTCGGCACGCGGGCTTTGATCGTGCAGCGCCCGCGCCACCAGTTCCTTGCCCGTGCCCGTCTCGCCCAGGATCAGGACGGTCGAGTCGGTCGGGGCGACTTTGGCGATGAGACGCCGGACGACGTCCATGCGTTGACCGCCGCCGACCAATTCCCGCTTTCCTTCCACCTGCGCCAATTGCCGCTGCAATGCACGGAACTTGCACAGGAGTTCCTGCTTGTCGGCCACCTTCCGCAAGATGGCGTCCAGTTCCATGAGTCGGCACGGCTTCGTGAGGTAGTCGAAGGCGCCTTGCCGCAGCGCGGCGATCGCCGTGTCGAACGACGATTTGCCGGTCAGCACGATCGCGTCCGCCTCCGGCGACAGTTCTCGCGCTTTGGCGATGACTTGAATCCCCGACATGCCGGGCATGTCGATATCGACGAGGATGCAGTCGTAGCTATTGCGTTCCAGTGCGGCGACGGCCGTGTAGCCGTCGGGGCAGACGGTGACTTCGTGCCCCATTCGCGGCAACTCGAGGCTCATGCACTCCTGCAAGGCGACCTCGTCGTCGGCGAACAAGATTTTGAGGCGGCGTGCGGGAGGCGTCTTATTCGAAGCGGGTTTCATCGTGTGGGAACTCCTATGGCGCCTAGGCCGCTTTGGTGATTTCTGATTCGACGACAGGTTGCGAGTCGCGCGGCGCGGCAAGTCCGCGCGGCGTGGCTGCGCCGCCGCCGTTGGTCTTCTCGGCGACTTTCAACGGGAGTGCGACGAGCAGCCGCGAGCCGCGACCGGGGCCTTCGCTGCTGGCCTCGATCACGCCCTCGTGCTCTTGTACGATGCGATAGGTGATGGACATGCCGAGCCCGGTTCCTTGGCCGTTGCGCCGGCGAGTGAAGAACGGCTCGAACAAGTGCTTGAGGACGTCGGGCGACATGCCGCAGCCGTTGTCGCGGACTTCCAGTTCGGCCTTGTCGCCGCGCCGAGTCAGCGATACCTGCACCTCGCCGCCCGGATCGAGGGCGTCGAGCGCATTGGTGAGCAGATTGAGGACGACTTGCTTGATCTCTTGTGCGTTGACGTCGGCGATCACCAATTCGTGCGTCAACAGCTTGACGTGCTTCTGGCGATACGTGCCCAACGTCTGGACCATTTCAATGACGCCGGTGACCAGCGCATGCAGGTCGGTCGGCAGACGCTCGACGTCGCCCAGGCGAGAAAAGTCGAGCAGCTTTTCGGTGATCCCTTTGCAGCGAAACGCCTCGTCCTGAATCCGCCGCAAGTACTTGTGGACGACGGCGACGTCCGACGCCTCCGCCGACTCGTCCTCGGGCAATAGGTCCTGCACCCGCGATTCCAGCGATTCGGCGCACCAGGCGATCGACGCGAGCGGGTTGTTGATTTCATGGGCGACTCCGGCCGCGAGAAAGCCGACGCTGGCCAGTTGTTCGCTGCGCACCACTTCGCTGGTGCGCTGCTTCACTTGCTCGTTCAAGTTGTCGCGGATGGTGCGAAAGGCGTCGGTCATGTCGTTGATCGCCCGCGCTAACTCCGCGACTTCATCCCCCGTCTTGATCGGGATGCGATGCTTCAGATTCCCTGCCGTGATGATCCGCGTTTCTTCCACCAATTCGCGCAGCGGTCGAAAAATCGAGACGTAGAAGAAGATCGTGAGTCCGACGAGCAGCGCGGCGCCGCACGCACCGCTGATGAACGTCAAGTAAATCCAGACTCGATACTGCCCGCGCACCTCGTTCACCAGCGTCTGCATCTTGCCGTGTAGATGATTGGGCAGGCTGCTGGCCAGCTGAAACATCGTATCGAGCTCGAGGTCGACGGCCGAATGGGCGTACGACTTGGAGAACAGGTCCTGCGAGTGCTGCATCAGCTCGAGTCGATCGAGCGAATGCTCGATGTCGCGCACGGTCTGCCATTCCTCATGGTCGTCGTCGAGGCTCAGACGGGACGATTGGCCGTTTTGTTCGAGCCGATCGCGGTACAGCTGCAGTGCGACGCGCACGTCGGCCAGTCGAGTGCGAAATTGTTCATTGCGCGTGATGGGATCTTCGGACGGAAGTTGCGAATGGAAGCCGCCGTCGTCGACGGGGGCGGAGCGGCCGAGCGCTCGCAAGTCGGCGACGCTGCGGGTGAGCGCCGCGGCGCGCGGAATCTCGGAGGAACGCTTGGAAATCGTCCACGCCAGGTGCTTGTACGCGTAGGGGCCGCGCAGGCCGCTGAACGCGAGCAACGAGAGCGTGAGCCACAGCGTGGCGCCGCCTAGATAAAGCTTCGTGCGAATGGGCCAGCGGCTGAACACGAGCGACCTCCTTGTCGCCGAAGGACAGAGCAACGGGGAGGGAGTCTAACCGGCGACGCCGCCGCGCGACAAGTCGAATTCACCCTCCCGCCCCAGTCCTCGACCGCCCGTCGCAGCTAGTAGCGCAGCACTCGTCGCAGCAAATAGAAGCCCAAGAAGAACAAGATCACATTGCCGATCCAGACCGCGTACGGCGGGAACTCGCCTGTCTTCGCCCGATCCACGCCGTACGCCATGAGCGGGTAATACAACAAGAGGATCGGCAGAAAGACCAGCCCGAAGGTGGTCATGAGATCCGAATTGCGCAGACGCACCGCCAGCGGCGCACCAACCCAGACGAAGAAGAAGCAGCTGAATCCGTTCGCCCAGCGGCGATACGGTTCGCAATGCAAGCGGTACAGACGTCCGCGGCCCGAACGCAGTTGATGGTGCTTGCCCGACCATTCTCCCTGGGAAAGAGCCGTGAAGTCGCCGGTGAACAGTTGGCACGCGGCCGTCGTCGCCATCGCTTGCTCTTGAGCATGCAGGCTTTGAAGCTGCGAGTTGATTTCGACCGGAATCTGTCGGATCGCGTACTCCGTGGGATGCTTGCCTTGATCGCCCCCTTTGACGGCGTCGCGCAGCGGGATTTCCTGTTCCAACAGCCCCGGCCAAGTCAAGCGACCGCGATCCCCCGTCTCAATCACCGGGTCCCACAGTCGCAGGACGAGCGAATTGTTTTCGGGGCGACTTTGCAGTTCGGCTTCGCGCGCCGTAATGGTGACCGACCGACCGCGGCCATCGAGCGTACTGATCGTGGGATTGATCAGCTTTCGCCCGTCGACGCGGCGCACCGTGATCGCCAGTTTGTCGTTCGCGCGATGCGCACGATGAGTGCGCAGCGTCCCGTAGACGATCTGCTCCATCGACTCCATGATTACGCGCTGAATCCCCTCGCGGCCCCAAGACGCTGCCAGATCGTTCAGCCACACGGCGGATAAGCTGGTGAAGAAGGCGAACATGACGCCGGGCCACAGCATGGCCATCGGCGAGATTCCCAACGACTTGACGGCCACGATCTCGTTCGCCGCCGACATGCGGCCGTAGACGGTGCAGACCGCGAACAACAAAGCGCCGGGCACCGCGAAGACCAGTGCATTAGGAATCAGATAGGGGACGAGCCGCAGAATGGGTTCGGGGCCCAGCCCTTGGCGCACGGCTTCAATCACCACGCCCACCAGAATCATGAACAGCGTCATGCCGGCCAAAGCTAGGCCGAAGACGACGATCACTTCGCTGAGAACGTAACGGGTGATGTAACGCATGGCCGCGACTGTAACGATCGGCGTCGAATCGGCCAACCCGAAAAAACGGGCGAAATGGCGAGCGCAGCGAAGCAGGGCGGTCTACATGTCGATGACCGAGTCCGTGCCCCACTTGCGACGCTTGGTGCGGAACTCGTGCATCAGGGAACTGATCCCCTGGGCGTAGGACCGAAGCGCCTGACCATCGTGCCCTTGCTTGATCGCCGCCTCCGCCTGCTGCGAAAGCTTTTCGTAGGGGCCGATGTCCATGGAGGAATCACGCGCGGCGCTGCGTAGGTCGCCGAACATATGCGCCAGTTTGCGCACGAAGTCGTGAGCGTTCGTGCACGGCGTATTTGTATAGGGCGCTTGGTACCCGCGTGCTTCGTTGCGGTTCGTCGCCGCTCGAGGTAGGCCGCCGCGGAAGAGCCAACCGAGGCCGCCAATGACGCCGCCGCCGACGGCCGCGACGGCGGCGAATGCCGGCTGGCGGGCGATCAATAGGCCGAGCGCTGCCAGGGCGCAAACGCCGGCGCCGACCCAGGCGGCCGGATGCATTTCGTTCTTTGGGCCGCTTCGCGACTTGGCGGGGGGCGTGCCAGCCCGCTGGACCCAAGGCGGCAGAATGCGGGCGATCAGCACCGTGATGTTGTCGGGGCCGCCCCGCAAATTGGCCAAGTCGACCAGCAGCGCGGCCGCATCGTCGGCCGGCAAATGCGCCAGGATCGGGGCCAGCTCTTCGTCGGTCACTTGGCCAGTCAGTCCATCGCTGCAGAGCAGAAACGTGTCGCCTGGTTCGACCGGAAAGGGACCTTCGACATCGACTTTGATCTGAGCGTTCGGTCCCAGGGAGCGCGTGATGACGTTCTTGGGCAAAGCGACGTTGGGGTCGAGGCCGGCCGGCCAACTGTTGTCGCGTTTGGCTTCCCAGACCAGGCTATGGTCGAAGGTGAGCTGTTCGAGGCACCCGTTGCGCAGCCGATAGACGCGGCTGTCGCCGATGTGCGCAATCCACGCGGCGTCGGGCAGGATGGAAAGGACGCTGGAAGTCGTCCCCATCTGGTGAAATTCCGGGTTCGCCAATCCGCGCCGATGCACCTCGGCGTTCGCCTCGTGGATCGCCTTTTCCAAGGCATCGCCGGGGGGGAGGTCGCGCAGCTTCAGGTACAGGTGAGGGACCGTGTCGACGGCGATTTTGCTGGCCAGTTCGCCTGCGGCGTGCGCGCCCATGCCGTCGGCGACCATCAGCACATGGCCGCGGGCGTGCCAAGCCGACTCGTCCGGGGCCAGGACGAGTCCCCACGAATCTTGGTTGTTGCGCCGGCGCATCCCCACGTCAGACAGGTGGGAGTACTCCAGGCTGTCTTGCCATTGGGCCATCGACGCCATCCTCTTGAAACTCGTCAGCCTACGCTGCTTCGCCATCTTCATCGGCCGATTTGGGAACGGCCTAGGATGGTTTTGCCTTGGCTAGTATACTTCGCCCCCGCTTGCGGTTCCGCCAGGGACGGCTTGTACCGGACGCAACGGTCGCACCGACCGTCAGCCGCCCGTTTGGGAACGGACGCCCCATCCCCATGGTAGGCCACGGACTGGCAGGCCACGGATAAGGCCGCTCATGATGCTTCGCCCGCCGAACAATCGACGTTATATCGCCGCCCTGACGCTAGCGACGGCGCTGGCCGCGCTGTTGACGGGCTCGGGATGCGTCAAGCGACGGCTGACGATTCGCAGCAATCCGCCCGGGGCGAGGGTCTTCGTCGACCGCCAAGAAATCGGCGTAACGCCTGTCTCCACTTCATTTACGTACTATGCGCCGCGGCGGATCGAATTGGTGAAGGAGGGGTACGAGACGCTCAACGTCCTCCACTCGGTCGATGCACCGTGGTATGAGTACCCGCCGCTCGACTTCTTCTCCGAGAATTTTGCGGGTCGCGAGATTCGCGACGAACGGGTCGTCGACTTCCAACTCATCCCGCAACAGATGGTGCCGAACAACGTGCTGCTTGAGCGGGCTCAGGCGCTGCGGAACCAGTCGCTGCAGGGACACATCGTGCCCCTCATTACGCCGCCTCCCGCGCCGCCGCCGGCGAATCAACCGCCACCGCCGCCGTTCGCCTTCCCGCCGCCCTAACGTCGATCGGGCCAGGTCGACTCTTCCTCCGTATTCCAGCTCCACTTCGTCCCCGCGCCGATCGGCCGTTTGTCGAGCACGCGTTTGACCATTTGGCCGCCGGGGTCGGTCGCCAGTTTGTCGGTCACGATCCGCACGTCGTTCAAGATGGGACGCAGCTGGCGACTTGCATCCTCGACGTTTTTCACCGTTCGCTGCATGCGGTCGTACAGTTCGCGGTCATGCAACAACTGTCCCAGCGTCCCTTCGCGGCTATTCAGGGCTTCGCCGAACTGAACGAGTTGATCGAGCAGTCCGTCGATGTTCTCGACGCTCGATTCGATCGAAGCGACCAGCGTGTCGCCGCGCTCGGCCAGCGGCGCGGTGAACCGTTCCAGATTCTCGAGGTTGTTGTTCGCTCGTTGACTCATTTGCTGGAAGCCGGCCAGCGTCTCGCGTGCGTCCTTGAGCGTGGATTGGGCTTCGGTCATAAGTTGCGGGAGGCCGGCCAGCATTTGCTTGAGTTGCAGGCGGACCTCGGGATCGCCGACCAACTCGTCGACGGTGACCATGGCGCTGCGGAAGTGGTCCATCGCCTGTTCCGACTTTACGATCACCCGCTGAAACTGTTCCTGGTTGTTGCCGACGATCGTATTGAGATTGCGAGCCAGGACGGTGACTTCGTTGCCCGCTTGTTCGATCGAGCGGATGGCGGTGCCCAGTTTGTCCTCGAGGCCGACGAGCACGCGCAGCGGGTCGGACGCAACGAGTCCATCGGCGATGAACTCGCCGTCCTCGATCTCTTCCGTCGACGCCCCTTCGAGGTTGCTCGGAACGAACTCCAGGATCGCGTCGCCGATGATCGACGCGGTGCTGATCCGCACCACTTCGTTCCGACGAACTCGGTAGCGATTCTCGATGATTGCGGTCAGGATGACGCCGCCTTCATCCAGCAGTTGGACGTCGGTGACGCGGCCGATGCGAACGCCGTTCTTGCGGACCGGGGTCTGGGCGGTGACGCCGGGCGCCGTCGTAAACTTCAAATAGATCGTCTTTTCTGGTTCCAACGACAGCGAACGGCGTTCAAAGAAGAACACCAACAAGACGGCGATGATGGCCGCGGATACGACCACCACTCCGACTCGTATTTGCAGTGTTCTTTCGTCCATGGCGGTTGCTTTCCTCGAGCGTTCCCAGCAGCGGGAACGACGAACGTCATGCTCCTTGCAGTTCCATGATCCGCTCGCCCGCTTCGCCCTTCACGAATTGCGATACGCGGCGGTCGGTCGTTCGGTCCAGTTGACTCGGCGGCCCATCGAAAATGATCTGTGATTCGTCGGGCGCGAGTCGCGAGAGGGGGTAAAGCATCACGACGCGATCGGCTACTTTCCGCGCCGTGTGCATGTCGTGCGTCACCACGACGCTCGTCACTGGATTGCTGAGTCGGGTCCGCATGATGAGCTCGTTAATCACGTCGCTCATGATGGGATCCAGGCCGGTCGTCGGTTCGTCGTACAGCACCAATTCCGGGTTGAGGATCAAGGCGCGAGCCAGTCCAACGCGTTTGCGCATGCCGCCCGATAGTTCGGCCGGTTTACGGACGGCGACTTGCGCCGGCAATCCCACCTCGCTCAGACGCGCGAAAACTTGCCGCTCGATTTCTTCGTCAGTCTTGCGCGAGTGTTGCCGCAGCGGAAAGGCCACGTTCTGGCCGATCGTCATGCTGTCGAAGAGGGCCGCATTCTGGAAGACGAACCCATAGCGGACGCGCGTCTTGGTGAGTTCGCGTTCGGACAACTGGGCCAAGTCGCGTCCATCGAAGACGACGCTGCCCGACGTGGGGCGTATGAGGCCGATCAGCGTCTTGAGCAGCACGGACTTGCCGCAGCCGCTTTCGCCGATGATGGCCATGGTTTGGCCGCGCGGAAGGCTCAGATTCAGCCCGCGCAGTACGTGATTGCGACCGAAACGCACGTGCAAGTCGTGGATTTCGAGCAACGATTCGGGTTGTTCGGGGACGCTGACCATGAGTGCTCTGTGCAGTGCTGCTCGCTAGAACAGCTTCACACCCTCCGGCCACAGGCGACTATGGATCGACTCGAGGATGATGCCGAGGATCAGATCGATGAACAGAATCAGGACGAAGGAAATCACGAAGGCGGCCGTCGCCGCGCGCCCGACGCCCTCGGCGCCCGCCGTGCAGTGGAAGCCCCGATAGCAGCCGACGAGCGCGATCGTGGCGCCGAAAAAGAGGCTCTTGAACACGCCGCTGAACAGATCAAAGTTGCCGACGAATTGTTCGGAGTTATGCCAGTAGTGATGCTGGTCGATGCCGAGGATCACGACGCTATAGAAGAAGCCGCCCATGACTCCCATGAAGTCGGCCATGATGACCAGCGACGGGATGAGCAACAGGCAGGCCAAGAGACGCGGGACGGCCAGATGTTGAATGGGGTTCGCGCCCATGCTGTCGAGCGCGTCGATTTGTTCGGTGACGCGCATCGTGCCCAGTTCGGCCGACATGGCGCTGCCGACGCGGCCGGCCAGCATCGTCGCGGCCAGCACGGGCCCCAGTTCACGGACCAGCGACATGTTGATGACGGCGCCCAACCGCGTTTCCAAACTCAACTGACGAAAAGGGGCGTAGCTTTGGACGGCGAGCACCATGCCGATGAAGGTGCCGGTCAGCGCCACGACCGGCAGGCTCAGTACGCCCACCTGGTACAAGTTGGGCCACAGCGTCTCGCCGCGCGGCAGCCGCGTACAGAGCCACGCGAACGTCTTCCAACTGAAAATGGCGAAATTCCCGATCGACGCCGTCGTGTCGACGACCATGGCGCCGACATCGGCGAACCAATCGCCAGCCGCAGCAGGAGGACGAACATCCGTTTGGTCATTGCGCGCTGTCGCGCTCTGGGGTGACATGTCCCCCATAAATCGGCCCCACAGCCGTGGCAACTTGAGCAGACTTTGCCGATTATCCCACCCGTAGGACAGGCTTCCAGCCTGTCACTCACCTCTCGCCGACTCCCACCTCCCACTCTCCCTCTCTCGCTAGAGTGATAAAAATCTGAGAGTGAGTCTGCGCACGATTGTTGCGCCGACACCCCCCTCATCCCCAGCCCTTCTCCCCGCGGCGGGGAGAAGGGAGCACAATCCGCGCGTATCGTTGCGCAACAAACGACAGTGGGGCCGAGGCGGCAAAGGCTCCGAATTCAACAGAGTCTTTATCACTCCACCCTTTCCCCCTCTCCTTCCACCTCCCCCCGCCTCCAAAAAAAAAGCCTCCGGTGCGACTTGCGTCGCACCGGAGGCCGTTGTTTTGCACCTCATCAGCGCTCGAAGGCCGACCTACGAGCTATTCCGCGGGCGTCGCCGCCGCACCGGCGTCGCCGCCTTCCGCGGCTTCCGGCCCGGACGCCACCTTCTCCGTCGGCGGCGCCGGCGGGGGAGCGTTGGCGACCCCCTTGAAGTCGAGTCGTCGGAGTTTGTTTTCGTCGTCGCGGATGGCGCCGACGACGATCTCGTCCTTGCCGTCGAACTCGCCCTTGAGCAGCAATTCGGAGAGCGGGTCTTCGACGTACTGTTCGATGGCGCGGCGCAAGGGACGTGCTCCGTATTCCAGATCCGATCCCTTCTTGATGATGAATTCTTTGGCGTCGTCGGTCAGCGTCAACTTCAGGCCGCGTTCAAACAGCCGTTCCTTGACCTTGCCCAATTCGAGGTCGATGACCTTCTTGAGGTCTTCCTTGTTGAGGTGACGGAAGACGATGATTTCGTCGAGTCGGTTGAGGAATTCGGGGCGGAAGAAGCGTTCGATCCGTTCCACCACGCGCCCCTTCATGCTGTCGTACGACGCATCGTCGTCGGGCTTGGCGAAGCCGAATTGAGCTTCGTTCTTGATGGCCTCGGCGCCGGCGTTGGTCGTCATGATCAGGATCGTGTTGCGGAAGTCGACATGACGGCCGAAGCTGTCGGTCAAACGTCCTTCTTCCATCACCTGCAGCAGCATGTTGAAGACGTCCGGGTGCGCCTTCTCGATTTCATCCAGCAGCACGACGGCGTAGGGGCGGCGGCGGATCTTCTCGGTGAGCTGTCCGCCTTCTTCGTACCCGACGTAGCCCGGCGGGGCGCCGATGAGGCGACTCACGTTGTGCTTCTCCATGTACTCGCTCATGTCGATATGAATGAGCGCGTCCGAGTCGCCGAACATGAACTCCGCCAGCGCCTTGGCGAGCAGCGTTTTGCCGACGCCGGTGGGGCCGGCGAAGATGAAGCAGCCGGTCGGGCGACGCGGGTCCTTGAGTCCCGCGCGGCTGCGCCGGACCGCTCGCGCGATGGCGCGAATGGCCTCGTCCTGGCTGATCACGCGCTGGTGCAGTTGCTTTTCCATCTCCACCAACCGCTTCGTGTCTTCGGTGGAGAGCCGCGTGAGCGGAATGCCGGTCATCTTCGACACGACTTCCGCAATGATCTCCTCGTCGACGACGCCGTCGGTTTCCCGCGAGCGATCGCGATGATCGCGCTGAATCTGCTCTTTCTTCTTCTTCAGCTTATCGGCCTGATCGCGCAGCGACGCGGCTTTCTCGAAGTCCTGGTTGGCGACCGCTTCTTCCTTGAGTTTGTTGAGCTTCTCGACCTCGTTGTCGAGTTCCTTGAGGTCGGGAGAGGTCTTCATGGAGCGGAGTCGGACGCGAGCGCCCGCTTCGTCGATGACGTCGATCGCCTTGTCCGGCAGGCACCGCGCCGAGATGTAGCGTTCCGACATCTCGACCGCCGCCGACACGGCCGCATCGGTGATCTGCACTCGGTGATGCTCCTCATAGCGAGGCCGCAGCCCCTTGAGGATCTCGACCGTCTCGTCGTGCGACGTCGGGTTGACGACGATCTCTTGGAAGCGTCGAGCCAACGCGCTGTCTTTTTCGATGTACTTGCGGTACTCGTCCAGCGTCGTGGCGCCGATGCATTGAATTTCGCCGCGCGACAGCGCCGGCTTGAGCACGTTGGCGGCGTCGATGGCGCCTTCCGCACCGCCGGCGCCGACCAGCGTATGGAGCTCGTCGATGAACAGGATCGTGTTGCGAGCGCGGCGAACTTCGTTCATCACCGCTTTGATCCGTTCTTCAAACTGACCGCGATACTTGGTGCCGGCGACCATCATCGCCAGATCGAGCACCACGATGCGCTTGTCCGCCAACAGCTCGGGCACCTGGCCGCTGACCACGCGCTGCGCGAAGCCTTCAACGATCGCCGTCTTGCCGACTCCCGCTTCGCCCAGCAACACCGGGTTGTTCTTTTGACGGCGGCACAACACTTGAATGGCGCGTTCGATTTCGCGTTCGCGACCGATGACCGGATCGAGCTTGCCTTGCCGCGCGAGCTCGGTGAGGTCGCGGCCGAAGCTATCGAGCGCCGGCGTGCGCGACTTGCCGCCTTTGGCCGAAGGCGCGCCCGATTCCGTGGCGCTCCCCGCCGCCGGCTCGCGTCCGCCCCGTTCGCCCCCTTCGCCGCCCTCGATGCCGTGTCCGAGCAGATTGAGCACTTCCTCGCGGACCTCGTCCAGCTTCAGACCCAGGTTCATCAGGACCTGAGCGGCGACTCCTTCTTGTTCGCGGAGCAGGCCGAGCAGGATGTGTTCGGTGCCGACGTAGTTGTGATTGAGATTGCGCGCTTCCTCCATCGAGTACTCGATGACCTTCTTCGCGCGGGGCGTTTGCGGCAGCCGCCCCATCGTCACCATCTCCGGCCCGCTTTGCACCAACTTCTCGACCTCGAGTCGAATCTTGCGGAGGTCGACATCGAGGTTCTTGAGGACGTTGGCCGCGACGCCGCTGCCTTCCTTCACCAGCCCCAACAAAATGTGTTCGGTGCCGATATACTCGTGATTGAATCGCTGCGCCTCTTGATTGGCCAGCTGCATCACTTTCCGGGCTCGGTCGGTAAATCGCTCGTACATGCTGCGCCTCTCCCCATTCAACTCGTCACGTCGGCCGTTTGTCTCGTGACGTCGTTGTCTCGTGACTTGAATGTCTCGTAACTAGGATTCTCGTAACTGGGATTCTCGTAACCAAAAAGCCTGATTCGGCAGGTCTCTGCCTTACGGTCTCTGTCTTACGGTCTCTGCTGATGACGGTCTCAGTCGTCGCGGACGGCGTCCTGGGGCTGGCAAAGCCGCCATTCTTGCCGCATCTCAGTCGACCAGCGCTGCGCTCCCTCGCGCTTCGCCAAGTCTTCCAGTTGTTCTTTCGCTTCCGTGTATCGCTCCAGTCGCCGCAACAACGTGGCCAGCAGCAGTCGACCTTCAATGTCGTCCGGCCGCGCCTCCAACAGTTGTCTTAGCGTCCCTTCCGCTTCCGGCCAGTGACCTCGCAGGTAGGCCGTTTGGGCCGCCACGAACTGCCGGTCGCATTCGTCCTGTTTTGGCAGTCGATTGCGTCCCATCCGCCACTGATGCGAATTTCGGGCCGAAACGAGCCAAAATGCGAGGGCTCCCCCCCATAGAGTGGCGATTCCGGCGGTTTGCATGCCTCCGTGGTCTGTAAAGGTGGCGATCAGCGCCGCGTTGAGCAGCACGGCGAACACGATCGCGGCGACGAGTCCGCTAAACTCGCCCGCCCCCCAGGCTCGTGTGAGCCCCGGCCAAAGGTAAGTCCATTTCCCTGGAGCGTCCATGATTCCCAGATTGCCGTTCGCATCCTACCGGGCTGCCCATTCCGTTTTGCACCGCATCCTCCCAGACGCAGGCCGTCCAACCGTGGGGATTCTATCGCCCTCGCTAGAGACCGACAAGGCAAGTAAATACCCTGATTGGATTTGCAAAGGCGAATCTGTCGCCCCGGGCTGACCCGAAGAGGGGAGGGGACTATCCTAAAACCATGCAAAATCCCCCGGAATCCATCCCCGCCGGCGACTCGTCCCATGACCGCTGGGCCCGTCTGCGCATTCTCGACGCCAACGCCAATCGGGCTCACGAGGGCCTCCGCGTCGTCGAGGAACACGCGCGGTTCGTGCTCGAAGACCCGTTTCTCGCCCGCCAATTTAAGCAGTTGCGGCACGATTTGGCGGCCGCCTTGGCCGACCTCCCGCTGGCGGAACGCCTCGCCGCGCGCGACACCCCCGGCGACATCGGGACGACCATCACCACCCCCAGCGAGTGGGTGCGGGAGTCGGTCGCGCAGGTGGCGGCCGCCAATTTGGCGCGCGTCGAGCAGTCGCTGCGGTGCCTGGAAGAGTACGCCAAGGGATTTCTGCCGCCCCTGGCGGCGGCGGCCGAGTCGCTGCGGTATCGCACCTATCCGCTGGCGCAGGCCGTCGCCCGCTTGCCGCACGCTCTCGCGCGACTGGGGCACGCGCGGCTGTACGTCCTCGTCGACGCTCAGCGCGGCGAAGCGGACTTCTGCGAGTTCATCGAAGGGCTGGTCCAAGCGGGCGTCGACCTCATCCAACTTCGCGACAAACGGCGCGACGACCGTTCGCTCCTGGAATACGCCCGTCTCCTGCGGCGGCTCACGCGCGGCACGCCGACGCTGTTCGTTATGAACGACCGCCCCGATTTGGCCATGTTGGCCGACGCCGACGGCGTGCATGTGGGGCAGGAGGAGCTGAAACCGGCCGACGTCCGCCGGCTGGTCGGCGCCTCGATGCTGGTCGGCGTTTCGACGCATTCCCTGGTGCAGGCCCGCCAAGCCGTCCTCGACGGCGCCGACTACCTCGGCTGCGGCCCGACGTTTCCGTCCACCACCAAGCACTTCGACGCCTTTATGGGACTGGAATTCCTACGCGAAGCGGCCGCCGAAATCCGCTTGCCCGCCTTCGCAATTGGCGGCATCACCTTAGGGCGCCTGCCCGACGTCCGCGCCGCCGGCTTCTCGCGCGTCGCCGTCAGCGGCGCCATCGCCGCCCCCGCCGCCGCCCGCGCCTTCGTCCAAGCCCTCGCCCAGCCGTAGCACAGGCCGTAGCACAGGCTTCCAGCCTGTGAAGCCGCGTCTCGAGCGCTTTGAGCAACTGCCTGCAACGGCCTGCGTCAGGAGCAGAGACAGGCTGGAAGCCTGTCCTACGGCTGTCGAAACTTGAAGTGGGCGCTTTGCCGGAAGAACTCGAGCGGGTTCTCGTACACCACTTTGCGGATCAGCGAGTCGGCGTGACCGCGGCGGCGCATTTCGAGGATGAAGTCGGGGACGGCGGTCGGCTTGGACGGGCCCCAGTCGCCGGCCGAGTTCACCATCAGCCGTTCGGGGCCGTAGGTCTCGACGATGTCGGCGGCCCGCTGCGGCGTGCACTTGGTGATGGGGTACAGCGTCATGCCGGCCCAGAAACCTTCCTCCAGCACGGGTCGCACGGTGTGCTCTTCGACGTGATCCACCAGCACGCGGCTGCGATCGATCCGCGAGTCGCCGCACAGCATGTCGAGGATCATGCGCGTCCCCTGGTACTTGTCTTCCAGGTGCGGCGTGTGGATCAGGATCTGCTGGCGAAAACGGACCGCGAGATCCAAGTGTTCCAGGAAAATGGTCGACTCGTTGCGGGTGTTTTTATTGAGTCCGATTTCGCCGATCCCCAGCACGTTGGGCCTGTCCAAGAACTCGGGGATCATCGCGATCACTTCGCGCGACAGCGCGACGTTTTCCGCTTCCTTCGCGTTGATGCACAGCCAGGTGTAGTGCTGGATGCCGTACTGAGCGGCGCGCTTGGGTTCGAATTCGGTGAGCTGCCGGAAGTAGTCCCGAAAGCTCTCGACGCTCCCGCGGTCGAACCCGGCCCAAAACGCCGGTTCGCTCATCCCCACGCAGCCCATCTTGGCCAGCGTCTCGTAGTCGTCCGTCGTCCGCGACACCATGTGAATATGCGGGTCGATGTAGTCCATCTGGCGAAACTCCCTCTTAGCTGCGGCGGTCGAGCTGGAATTCTTGACGCCACTGCTCGTGGTAGGGGCGCGAGAAGATGAGCTGGATTTGTTCGGCGCGGTCGCCGCGAGCATCGGCGACGATCGACAACGCTTCGCGGATCTTCGCCAAACGCGGATCGTCGGCGACTTCGCCGCTGGCGCGATCCAACCGGTCCATGGCCGCGGCTAACTCCAGCACCTTGCAGCGCATCTCTAGGAATTCGCGATTCAGAACTTCCTCGGCGGTACGGGTATGCATCGGCGGGGCGGCTCCTGACGACCATGGGTTGCGAGACTGACTGTAGTCTTGTCCCATCGGCTGCGGAAATCAATCGGGCGACGGCCGCCGCGGCGGCGCACGAAAAAGTCCGCGTGGAGCACACGCGGACTTCCTTCGTTTCGTCGTCGTTGCAAGCGGCCGGACGGAACCGGACGGCGTCAACGAGGAGCTGGCCCGTCGAGTACAGCTTAGAAGCCGTCGTCTTCGGTCTTCGCCGGCGGCTGACGCGGTCGGAACTCGCCGTTGCCCGCGCCGTCCTTCGGGACGCTGCCCACGCCGCTGGTCTTCGACTTCACGTTCTCCGACGAGGCCCCGCGTCCGAGCGACACCGTCTTCTCTTCGGAACGCCAGCCGAGATAGCCCAGCAGCTTTTGCACCGGGATGCGTTCGATGCCCAGTTCTTGCGATTTCTGGATCATCGTATTGCGGTTCTTCAAATGCGCCTCGATCGCAAACTTGTCGGTCGGCAATTCGCCTTCGACCAAGTAGCGCGTTTGCAGCGTCATCCGGGCGACGTCTTGCGGCGGCAGCGAACCATCGTCCTTCTGTTCGGCGTCAATCACGCCGTTGTTCAGCAGGATGAGCGTCCGGACCGTATCGCGATCATTGACGCCGTCGCCATTGATGTCCATGAAACCGGTCAACGCGAACCGCAGCCGCTGGCCGGCCTTCCAGATGGGCGAGTAGATCATGTCGCCCGGGAGAATCGGGTTGGCGGTTTCCGAGTGGACGATGCGGGCTTCCGACAGGTGCGCTTCCATGACTTTCGTCACTTCGATGCCCGCCTTCTTTTCCGCCTTCGTCGCGCTGTTCTCGCCGCGATCGTACACGCTGAAAGAAATCTGCGGACGCAGCCCATCGGCCGAGCCGAGGTTGATCAGCACGACGTTCGAACGCTGATTGACGTACGTGATTCGTCCATCCGGTACTTCAAAGTTTTCGTGTTCCTTGTAGCGAACCAACTCGTCCTTCTGCGAACCGATGAGCTTGTCCTTGCGCTCCATCGTCGACTGCGCCTGCTTCATGTCGCGTTCGGCCTTCGCCACGGCGTCGTTGAACTTCGACGCCAACTCGTCCTTCTGCGTGACGAGGCTCGCCTTTTCGCCGTTCAAACGAGTGCGTTCCGACTCAAAGTCGCCCGTCCGCTTCACCAATTCGGCCGACGCTTCTTCTTGGCCCTTCTTCGCCAGTTCGACTTCCTTTTTCGATCCAGCGCGAGCGGCGACCAACTGAGCCTGCAGCTTCTTCTGCTCTTCGATCGTCGTCACCAACTCGTCGTTCTTCGCCTTAATCACCTTCAGCAGTTCGGCGGGGACCAGTCGGTAGTTGGGCTTGTCGAGCCCCTTGCCGTACATCTGCATGTCTTGCTTATAGCCCGCATCGATCTGGTGAATTTCCGCGGCTTGATCGAGCCCCTTGAGCAGGCCGTCATAGTCCGAGTCGGAGAGGGACGATTCCCAGCCCAACATGTACTTGAGGCAGCGGACTTCGACGTTGGCGTTGATGTACTTCGCCTGCACCGTCTTCACTTCCTCGGCCTTCGAATCGGCGATCTTCGTCTGCTCCTCGACCGAGCGATACAGGAAGTAGGTCGAGGTGGCCAAGCCGATCGTGATGAAGACGAATACGATCAAGGCTGCTTGCAACAGGGTGTTTTCGCGAGCTGCCATAGGGTCCTCTCCTGGATTGCCATCCTGTACAGACAATGGACGTGCAAGTGTACCTCGCACGAAGACGCCGCGCCGTCATTCTGGCAGCGACTTCTCCCGTCGCTTCCGGATGATCGTCGGTGTAATCGTGCGCCGCAGTCGGCGATGTTAAAGCTTCGCTGACTCGCAAAGCCCGACAAGGCATCGGGTTGAGTATATTCGGACCCCGCGAGGTGTCAAGAAATTCCGCGGAGGCCGTCTGTGCGCTTGGCGCCGACCGTGCCGCGACTTGACGCGCAGCCTCCCCAGGACGACGATTGCACCCTCCCGCCGTCTTTCTCCGGCGTCCCCTTTTTCCCTGCGAGTTTCGCTCATGGCCAAACCGGCTCGCCAACGCCTACTAGCAGGTTTCGAAGACGCCGCGCCGCCCACCACGCCGACCGCCGCGCCGCCCCCCACGCCGAACGCCGAGGAGAGCCCCGCAACGCCGGTCAGTGCGTCGCCTGCAAGTCCCACGGTCGCGATCAGCGATCCTCCGACCCATGGCGTCGTCCCCGGAAGTCTCGCGGGCAAGACCGTTTACGTCATCGACTCTCATTCGCTCATTTATCAGGTCTTTCACGCCATGCCGGAAATGACCAGCCCCAGCGGGTTGCCGGTCGGGGCGGTGCATGGATTCCTGGGAGATATCGCCAACCTGCTCGAACAGCGGCGTCCCGACTACCTCTTTTGTGCGTTCGACCATCCGGGCGATACGTTCCGCCACGACCTGTTCGTGGAATACAAGGAACAGCGCGAGTCGATGCCGGACGACCTGCAAACCCAAATCCCTCTCATCCAGCAACTTATCGAAGCCCTGGGACTGCCTGTCCTCTCGTGCCCCGGCTTTGAAGCCGACGACGTCCTGGCCACCATCGCGCGGCTGGCCGCCGAGCAGGGGGGGGAGTGCGTCTTGGTGACGACCGACAAGGATTGTCGCCAACTAATCACCGACCGCGTCCGCATGCTCAATGTTCGCAAGAACGAGTTCTTCGACGCAGCGGCGCTCGCCGCAACCTGGGGAATCCGGCCCGATCAAGTGGTCGATTTCCAGACGCTCGTCGGCGACTCGGTCGATAACATCCCCGGCGTGCCGCTCATCGGCCCCAAGATCGCCCAAGAACTACTGCAGAAATACCAGACGCTGGAAGGGATCTACGCCCATGTGGGCGAACTGAAGGCGGGGAAGCGCCGCGACAACTTGATTGCGGGGCGCGAGCAGACGGTGGTGAGCCGCCAACTGGTGCGGTTGCGCGACGATGCGCCGATTGAACTCGATTGGCCCGGCGCTCGGCTCGCTCATGCGCGCCCCACGCTCCTGAAGTCGCTCTGCGACGAACTGGGCTTCCGGCGACTCGCCGACCGCCTCGCACAACTGGCTCAAGCCGCTGCGCCGCCCGCCGTCGACGACTGGCAGTCGAATTACCGCACGATCACGACCGATTCCGAATTGGACGAGCTGGTCGCGGCGTTATCGCAGGCGGAGCGGATCGCGGTCGATACCGAGACCACGTCGACTCAACCGCGCCACGCACAGCTGGTCGGACTTTCGTTTGCTTGGGGAGCGGGCGAGGCGTGCTACATTCCACTGCGGGCGCCAGCGGGAGAACCGCAGTGGGATGCGCAGCAGGTGCTCGAGCGGCTGCGGCCGGTGCTTGAGTCGCCGGCGATCAGGAAGGCGGGGCAGAACCTCAAATACGACCTGATCGTCTTGCGTGCGGCCGGCGTGACGCTGCGCGGATTGGAATTCGACACGATGGTCGCCGACTATCTGCTCGAACCGGGCGCTCGCATTCACAACATGGACGAGCTGGCGCGCCGCTACCTGCATCACGCGACGATTCGCATCGAGGAACTCATCGGGACCGGCCGGCAGCAGAAGCGGATGGATGAAGTCCCCGTGCCGCTGATCACGCAGTATGCGGCCGAGGACGCCGACGTTCCGTGGCGGCTCGCCGCGCTGCTCGGTCCGCGCCTTGCCGAACAGCAGCTTGACCGCTTGTTTCACGACGTCGAAATGCCGTTGGTCGAAGTGCTCGCAGAACTCGAGTTCAACGGAATCAAGATCGACGTGCCGCGACTGCAAGAATTGAGCGAGCAATTCGGATGCGAGATGCAGCGACTGGAAGCTGAACTGCATGCGCTGGCCGGCCGCTCCTTCAACGTTGATTCGCCAAGCCAACTGGCGGAGATTCTGTTCGAGGAACTGAAACTGCCGGTGATCAAGAAGACGAAGACGGGCAAGAGCACCGACGCCAGCGTGCTGGAGGAGCTCGCGCCGTTGCATCCGCTGCCGGCGAAGGTGGTCGAGTATCGGCAGATTGCGAAATTGAAGAGTACGTATTTGGACGCCTTGCCGGATTTGGTTCACCCCGCGACGGGGCGCGTTCACAGTTCGTTCAAGCAAGACGTCGCTGCGACGGGCCGTTTGAGTTCGACGGAACCCAATTTGCAAAACATACCGGTGCGGACCGAGACCGGGAGGCTGATTCGAGCGGCGTTTTTGGCGGGCGAGCCGGGCTGGCAGCTCCTGACGGCCGACTACTCGCAGATCGAACTGCGAGTGCTGGCTCACTTCTCGGGGGACGAGACGCTGCGCACCGCGTTCGCACGCAACGAGGACATCCACACGCTGGTGGCGAGCCAGGTGTATGGAGTGGCGTTGGACGAGGTGACGAAGGATCAGCGACGCAGCGCGAAGGCGATCAACTTCGGCGTCATTTATGGACAAAGTGCGTTTGGGCTGTCGAAGTCGCTGGGGATCGACAAGGACGAGGCGGCTGCATTCATTGCGGCGTATTTCGCACGCTATCCGGGCGTCGACGCCTTTATGAACCGCACGCTCGACGACGCGCGTCGTCAAGGATACGTCACGACCATCTTGGGACGGCGACGCCCCGTGCAGGGAGTCCGCGACGCGTCGCAGCGCGGCGACTCGCGACAACGGACGCTCCCCGAACGGATTGCGATCAACACGGTGATCCAGGGGTCGGCGGCCGACTTGATCAAGTTGGCGATGATCGGCGTGCATCGGCGTTTGCAGCACGCAGGGCTGCCGGCGCGGTTGCTGCTGCAGATCCATGACGAATTGGTGTTCGAATCGGCGCCGGAGGCGCTTGAGCGGCTGAAGGCCCTGGTGGTGGAGGAAATGGCCCGCGCCGGCGACTTGACGGTGTCGTTGAAGGTCGACGTGCGCACCGGTTCGAATTGGGCGGCCTGCGAGAAATAGACGAGGCGACCCGATGCAGGCGGAGCAAAGGCAAGCGAATCCCGTGCAGGTGGTGGGGATCGTGGGCGGCATTGCGAGCGGCAAGAGCCTCGTGTGCCGAGAATTGGCGGCGTTGGGCGCGGTCGTGCTGGACGCCGACAAGCTGGGGCATGCAGTGCTGGAGGAACCCGCGGTGCGCGACGTATTGCGCGAGCGGTGGGGGGACGCGATTCTGGATGAAGCGGGCCGAGTGGATCGGCCGCGGGTGGGGCGCATCGTGTTCGGTCCGCCGCCCGAAGGGCCGCGGGAGCGGCGGTTCTTGGAGTCGGTGACGCACCCGCGCATCTCGCAGCGGATCTCGGATCGCTTGGCCGAAATTCGAGTCGCCGCCCAAGAATCGTCCGTTGGGCCGGTGGTTGTGGTGCTCGACGCGGCCCTCTTGATTGAAGCCGGGTGGCGGCGGTGGTGTGACGAGGTGTTGTTTGTGGAGTGTCCGGACGCGGTGCGGAGAACGAGGGCCCTGGCTCGGGGATGGACCGAAGAGGCATGGCGGGCCCGGGAGGCCGTGCAGCGACCGTTGGAGGAAAAACGACAAGTTTGCACAGGGACTCTCGACAATTCGGGGTCCAGCGCAGAAACTAGGAGGCAGGTGGAAGATTTCTGGCGGCGGTTGACGGGCGTTCGTCCGGCTTCCGCAGACGATTCTTCCCGCCGGTAACTTTTCGATCGTCCCACCTGTTCGCTGCGACCTTCTAGGTTCTTGTTGATCCCGCCTCCTCCGTGGGGACCAAATCGGTCTCTGCGCTTATCCCCTTTGGCAGACGTTTCGCTCGGAGCATTCCCCATGCCTACCCGACCCCACCGTGGAAACTCAGATCGTCCCCCGCGCGAGCCAGACCGGCATGACTTGCGCGACGACGCGCACGCCGACCGCCCGCTTGATGCCGCCGCCGTCGATGAACAGGCCGTCCGGCAACGGCTGCGCGAAATCGAAGCGGAAGGCGAGCCGTTATCGTTGGCCGAGGAATTGGCCGAGGAAAATGATCGTCGCCACAAACGGGGGGCGGCGCCGACGGAAGACGTCTCGGGGCGGCTCAAGCAAGGCGAAAGCCACTTGGCCGAACTGCAGAAGTTGACGATGGCCGAGCTGATCGAAGCGGCGCGGCGCGACAATGTCAAAGAAGTCGCCGGCATGAAGCGTCAGGACTTGATCTTCAACATCCTCAAGGAACGCGTGAAGCTCACCGGACTCATGTACGGCGAGGGGACGCTGGAGATTCTGCCGGACGGCTTCGGGTTCTTGCGGAGCCCCGACTATCACTACTTGTCGTGCCCCGACGACATCTACGTGTCGCCGAGCCAGATTCGGCGGTTTGGACTGCGCACGGGCGCCACGGTGTCGGGGCAGATTCGACCGCCGAAGGAGAACGAACGCTACTTTGCGCTCTTGCGCGTCGAGGCGGTGAACTATCAAGAGCCGAACCGCACGTCGCAGTTGACGTCGTTCGACGACTTGACTCCGATCCATCCCGACAAGCGAATCATCATGGAGGCCGACGTCAACGACTTGTCGACGCGCGTGGTCGACATGATGACGCCGATCGGCTTCGGTCAGCGCGGCTTGATCGTCAGCCCGCCGCGCGCCGGAAAGACGGTGCTGCTGCAGAAAATGGCCAAGTCGGTCCTCAAGAACTATCCCGACGCCTACGTGATCATGCTGTTGATCGACGAGCGGCCGGAGGAAGTGACCGACATGGAGCGACAGGTCAAGAGCAAGCAGTGCGAAGTGATCAGTTCGACCTTCGACGAACCGTCGTCGCGGCACGTGCAAGTCGCGCAAATGGTGCTCGAGAAGGCCAAGCGGATGGTCGAGTTCGGCGTGGACGTCGTCATCTTCCTCGATTCCATCACGCGCTTGGCGCGGGCGTGGAACGCCGAGTGCCCGCAGTCGGGCAAGATCCTCTCGGGCGGGCTCGACGCCAACGCCATGCAGAAGCCGAAGGCCTTTTTCGGCTCGGCACGGCGCGTGGAGGAGGGCGGGTCGCTCACGATCGTCGCGACGGCGCTGGTCGACACCGGCAGCAAGATGGACGAGGTGATCTTCGAAGAGTTCAAGGGGACGGGCAACATGGAGATCGTGCTCGACCGCAAGCTGGTCGATCGCCGCGTCTGGCCCGCGATCGACATCAATCGCAGCGGCACGCGCCGCGAAGAAATGCTGCTCGACCCCGAAGAGTATCGGCGCATCTGCATCGTGCGGCGCGTGCTGCAGGACATGAATCCGCCCGACGCGATGGAGTTCCTGGTGTCGCGTTTGCAAAAGACGAAGACGAACGCCGAATTCCTGATGACGATGAACATGAAATAGCCGCCATTGCAGAAAGGGATCGCAGGCCGATGCCGCAAGTATTTCAAGGGGATGGATCGAAAGGACGCGGGCGCTTCGCCATCGTGGTGGCGCGGTACAACGAATCGATCACGTCGCGGTTGTTGGAAGGCGCCGTCTCCACGCTCACGTCGCGCGGCGTCGCCGACGGCAACGTGCATATCGCCTGGGTCCCCGGCGCCTGGGAATTGCCGCTCGTCGCGCAACGACTGGCTCAAGCGGGCGAGTATTCGGCCGTGTTGTGCCTGGGCGCCGTGATTCGCGGCGAAACGACCCACGATCAGCACATCAATCGGCAGGTCAGTCTCAGCTTGGGCCAAATCGCGCTCGATACGGGCGTCCCCGTGCTGTTCGGCGTCCTGACCGTCAATACGCTCGAACAGGCCCTGAATCGCGTCGGCGGCAACGCGGGTCACAAGGGGGTGGAGTGTGCGGAAGCCGCCTTGGAAATGGCCGATCTTCTCGATAAGCTGCCCTAGCTCTGTCCCTCCTCCGATCGCAGGTTGTTCGCCGGATGCCATTGAATCGTCGCCGAGCTCGTGAAGTTGCCTTGCAGGTCCTCTATGCCGACGATCTCAACCCGTCGCGCAATTTGGCCGAGGCCGATGATTTCTTGATCATTCGCCTGCACCGCGATGCAAAGCTGTGCGACTTTGCTCGCTCCATCGTCTCCGGCGTCCGACGCGCTCGCCAAGACATCGACGAACGCTTGTCTCGGTTGGCCTCCAACTGGTCGCTCGACCGCATGGCGGCCATCGATCGCAACATCCTGAGATTGGGCGCCTTCGAGCTGCTGCACACGGCGACGCCGCCGCGCGTGGTCGTGAATGAATCGATCGAGTTGGCCAAACGCTACGGCGGCAAGCAGTCGCATCAATTCGTCAACGGCATCCTCGATCGACTCATGCCGCGCAGCGCCGGACCAGGGGCTCGCCCCGCGGGACCGAATCCTTCGGGCGGAGCGAGCGGCAAGGGGACGACGGCGCACAAGTCAGGGGCCGTGCGCAAAGGCGCGGCCGCATTGCCCGGCCAAACGGGGCTTTTCGGCAAGGTGCGCATTAAGAAGACGGCGAAGGTCGAGCCGGTCGCCGAGCAGGCTGCTCCGCAGATCGCCGAGCCGGCTGCTGCGCCGGTCGTCGAACGGCCGATGGAGCGAGTGGAAACGCAGGCTGATGCGCAAATTGACGTGCAGGTCGATGCACAAATCAATGTACCAGTCGATTCACCAGCCGATTTCCAAGTTGATGCACCCACCCAAGAGCGAGCGGATGGGCAGGGCGACTAGGGCGCAGGCAGGGGCGGGCCAGGATTAGGTCGGCCCAAGAACATTCGATAGACAACCGTATTGAGACATCGAGAGCGGCGGCCATATGGGGATCTTCGATCGCATTAAGAGCGGGCTGCAACGCACGGCCCAACTGCTGAACACCGACATCCGCGACCTGTTCAAGCAAGAAGGGCGGCTCGTCGACGAGAAGTTCCTCGGCGAACTGTTCGCCGTCCTGGTCCGCACTGACATGGGAAACGGACCGGCGGGGGCGATTCGCGATCAGATTGGGTCGGAGTTTCGCGGGCGCGTGGTCGAAATGGCCGATTTGCTGGCCAGCGTCAAACGCAAGCTGGGCGAACTGATGGCGCAGCAAGAAGCGCCGATTCGACTGGCCGCCGCCGGCCCCACCGTCATCATCGTCGTCGGCGTCAACGGCTCCGGAAAGACCACCTCGATCGCCAAGCTGGCGTCGGTATTTCGCCAGCAGGGCAAGAAGGTCGTCCTGGGAGCGGGGGATACGTTCCGAGCGGCGGCGGTCGAGCAGCTGACGATTTGGGCCGACCGCGTCGGGGCGGACATCGTTAAGGGGGAAATGGGAGGCGATCCAGCGTCGGTGGCGCATCGCGCGACCGCGCGAGCGATCGAGACGCAGGCGGATATCTGCATCCTCGATACGGCCGGCCGGCTCCAAACCCAGTCGAACCTCATGCAGCAGCTCGCCAAAATTCGCAAAGTCGCCGGGAAGGTGATTCCCGAAGCGCCGCACGAAGTGCTGTTGGTGCTGGATGCGACCGCCGGTCAAAACGGCATCTCGCAGGCCAAGGGCTTTTCCGACGCTGCCGGTTGTACGGGCATCGTCCTGACGAAGCTGGACGGCACCGCCAAGGGCGGCGTCGTGATTCCCATTCGGCAGCAATTCCAATTGCCGGTCAAATTCATCGGGGTCGGCGAAGGCGCTGACGACTTGATGCCGTTTCGCGCGGACGAGTTCGTCAATGCGCTGTTTGAGGACATCGCCGAGGCGCGGTGATTGCGCGCCGATTTCTGTTTGATGCATTCCTTTCGAGCAGCCTCCGTCGCGTGCTGCTCGCTTGCGCAGCGCACGTTGCATGGGGATCGCGCAGCCGCTTGCAGCCCGCGCCGACTCGATGAGTCCCCGTCGCCGACTCGCCGATTGCCGCTAACTCCCTGTTTTCTCGCGGTTTGAGTGCATGGCGAGCGACGATTTTCGCGCGTCGAGCCGTTCTGGCACGGTGATTGCATTAATAGAATTTCGCCCGCGGAAACGAGGGCGACCAAAACTGCGGATCGCAACGAAGCAGTGATGCGAAGTTCGAAACGCAGCTCAGTGTTGGACGTAACCTTGTGCCGGCCTTGGAACGACGGCACAAGTTTAGGTCGAAGGACGATGGCTCTTGCCTGGGCCAGAAGGTACCCTGTTGGGCCCGCACAAGCTCCCGCCTCGCTTGTGCGGGCCAGGGGTGCCTTTTTTTGTTTCTCGCGCGCTTCCGACTCCGTGCGGCAGTCGACTTGTGACGCTCGCTTCAGCCGACTATTCTTCTCGCATGAAGTTGATCATCGCCATCGTTCAGCCCAGCAAGCTGGAAGCCGTCAAGGCCGCACTTACCGAAGTCGAAGTCTTTCGACTCACCGTCATGGACTGCCAAGGCTTCGGCCGTCAAAAGGGGCAGACCGAGGTGTATCGCGGTCACGAGTTCACCGTGAACCTGCTGCGTAAAGTGCAACTGCAGATCGCCGTGAACGAGGACTTCGTGGAGCCGACGATCTCGGCGATTCTGAAAGGGGCCCGCACCGGCGAGAAAGGGGAGATCGGCGACGGCAAAATCTTCGTCCTGCCTCTCGAAGACTGCGTCCGCATTCGCACCGGCGAGCGAGGCAGCGACGCGATTTAGCGACGTGATTTAGCAACTCTGATAGGGTGGAATCGTCCCTTCCCCTTTCAGGAGACGATTTCCATGTCGCAACACTCGAAGCAGTCGGTCGTGGACGCGCTGTCGACCCTGCTGGCCAGCAGCGATACGCTGTATCTGAAGACGCACAACTTCCATTGGAACGTCACGGGACCCATGTTCACGACGCTCCATACGCTTTTTGAGACGCAGTACACGGAGTTGGCGCTCGCCATCGACGAAGTCGCCGAACGCATTCGCGCGCTGGGCGCTTTCGCCCCCGGCAGTTATTCGGCCTTCCAGAAGCTCAGCGACGTCCGCGAGGAATTGGGGCGGCCGGAAGCCAAAGAGATGATTCGAATTCTGGTTGGCGACCAAGAATTGATTGCAACGGCCGCACGAAAGGTCATCGACGCTGCCGACGCGGCGAATGACCAAGCCAGCGCCGACCTGGGCACGCGGCGGCTTGACATCCACGAAAAGAACGCGTGGATGTTGCGCAGTCACCTTGAATGATCGCCGCGGCAGATGGACGAACGACGCCTCGGCTATTCCGCGGCGTCCGCGTAGGGGTTCTGCACGCGCGGCATCCATTTGCATAGACCCATGCCCAGGAAGTAGAGCAGGGTCAGCGGCACGGCCATCAAGAAGATGCTGATCGGGTCGGCCGGCGTCAGCACGGCCGAGATGACGAAGATCGCCAAAATGGCCACTCGCCATTTGTCGATGTACGTCTGCAGGCTCACGAGTCCGATGCGGTGAATGAACAGCATCACCAGCGGCAACTGAAAGCTGATGCCGAAGCCCAACGGCAGGATGAGCACGAACCCCAGCCACTCGCTGATGCGCGGATCGGGGTCGATGTTCAGCTTCTTGTTGAAGCTAAAGAGGAAGTCGAGCACCGGTTCGAAGACGAAGAAGAACGCCATGCTGGCGCCGGCCAGGAACAAAAGGAGCGAGAAGGGCAGGTAGAGATACACATAACGCTTTTCGTGCGGGTACAGACCTGCGGCGACGAAGTTCCAAACCTGCACGAAGATCCAGGGGCTCGCCACGACGATCCCCGAGATGAAGCCGGCCTTCATCCAGATCATGAACGCTTCTTGCGCGTTGAGGCTCCGCACCTCCATCTTCACCGGCCGCCAAGTCCGGAAATTGACCAAGTACGACTTGGGAGGCGGGACCTCGTCGCGATGGATCGACAGCCCGCCCGCCGTCACCGATACGCCGGTCGGGATCGGATGGTCGTCGGAGGGCGCGTCCGCCGGCTTAGACTCCGCTGACTTAGACTCCGCTGACTTAGAATCAGTCAGCTTCGTTTCGGCCGGTTTGGTTTCCGCCGGCTTTTCCGCCGGCTTTTCGTCGGCCGTGTTGGCTGCGGCGGGCGCGGAAGGGGCGGGCTGCGGCGAGTTCGTCGGGGGAGTCGCCGCCGCTGCCGCATCTTCGGCCGACAGCTTCGCCCCGATGCGGCGCACTTCGCCCGATTCGAGGTAAATCTCGTCGAACACCAGGCGGTTTTCGCGAACGAAGGCCGCCAGTTCGGGCGTGAAGCCGTCGGTGTACTTCAGGTGAAGATCGTCGACCGTCTTCTCGATGTAGTAGTTCTCAAGCGCCGTCTTGAGCGGGAACTGCATCCAGTTCATGACGTCTTTGGAGATCATCAAGCCAATCGCGAAACCGATGACCAACCCCACGACGGCGCGAAACAAAGCGACCCGCAATTCCTCCAGGTGCTCCCCGAAGGACATCTTGGTGCTTTCAAACAGGTCGTCGTTAGGATACTTGGACATTCCGGGTTCCTTTTCGTAGAACTACGCGCAGGAGTCTGCATGCTGCGGACAGCACGTCCTGCGGAGGGGGGCCGGAGCAAGGCCGGCTCGAAAGGCGTACGGAAGGAAACTGCCGTACCAGGTAAGTGCTGTAGGATAATCGTAAACGAGTGGTCTGGGAACAACCGAGCCGAGTCGACGTATGAGTTCTTCAGGACCGCTGCGCTTTCAGCCGTTGTTTCGCCGCTACCTGTGGGGGGGCCGGCGGCTGGAGACTCTGTTGGGGAAATCGCTGCCGCCAGGCGACGACTATGCGGAAAGTTGGGAACTGGTCGACCATGGAGCTGACCAAAGCCGCGTGCTGGCGGGGCCCGACGCGGGCGTCCCCTTCGGCGCCTTGTTGCAGTCGCAGGGGCGCGAGTGGCTGGGGGAGGGCGTCGCGGCCGGCGCACGCTTTCCGCTGCTGTTCAAGTTCCTCGACGCGCACCAAGCCCTCTCGGTGCAAGTCCATCCCGACGACGAGCGGGCCGCTCGCCAACCTCAGCCCGACCTGGGCAAGACCGAAGCGTGGGTCATCCTCCACGCCGACCCGGGCGCCGTGCTGTACGCCGGCCTCAAGCGGGGCTTCGATCGGAGAGCGCTCGAGCGAGAGGTCAACCGCGGGACGACGCATTTGTGTCTGCATCGCTGCGAGCCGCGGGCGGGCGACTGTTATTTCATCCCGGCTGGAACCGTACACGCGTTGGGCGCTGGACTCGTGGTCGCCGAAATCCAGCAGTCCAGTGATTCGACGTATCGGCTGTTCGACTGGAATCGCGTCGGTCCCGACGGCCAACCCCGCCCCTTGCACATCGCCCAGGCGCTCGACGCCATCGACTACCAACGCGGGCCGATCGCTCCGCAAATCCCCGCGCCCACCGACACGGCGGGCCTCGAACGGTTGGTCGCGTGCGACCAGTTCATCATCGACCGGGGGCGTTTCGAACAACCCGTCGAACTGCCGACGCGCGGCCGTTTTCAAGTGCTGATGGTGTTGAACGGGGCGGTGGAAGTGGACGGCGACCCCGCCGGCCGTCCGCTGGTGCGCGGCCAGACGATGTTCATCCCCGCCTGTCTCAAGGCGGTCCGGCTGACGCCGGTCGGCGGCGTCGTCGAACTGTTGGTGTGTCGGACTCCAGTGCGGTAAACCTTGTCGATTGCGACCAGCGCCGACCTCCCCGTCTGGCTCGAATCGCTCGAATCGCCCCGGCAGGTTCAAGCCGGCGGACGTCGAAAGTCGATGCCCCACGTGCGGGATCTCTTGTCCTGAACGGGAGTTGCGTTCGGCGGCGATTCCGAGGCTTTTCGCCTTCTGCCGGTTCGAGGCGGTCCCTATAATTCCGGCCCCTCGAACCGGATCTTCTTTTCCCGCATTGGGAATTGCTCGAAGCGGCCCCGAGGCTCGGCACTCGACGCACGGGGTACTCCGCCATGACAAGTCGACGAAACAGCACGGTCGGACGCCCCGGCGACGCCCGTCGATACGCTCGGTCGGTCGGCACCTGGTTGCCGTGCACTAGGTTGCCGTGCACTTGGATACTGGGCACTTGGATACTGGGCACTTGGTTGTTGGGCGGAGCGCTTGCCGGCTGTCTGGCTGGGTGTGTGGCGGGGCAGCCCAACGTCATGCACCCGGGCGACTTGCAGAGCCAACGCTACAACGCGATCGCCCACGACCCCTACGCCGACTCCGACGCCGGCCCTGAGATCGTCGGCGGGCGGCCTCGCGACTTCCAAAAGCCGTTGCCCGAGCCGGTCCGCAACCGCTGGCTGATGGACAGCTGGTGGGCGCGGCGCTAGTCGTGGACCCTGTCGAGCGATGACGAGGACGAGTATGATTCCCTGATTGTCACTCCAGGGAAGTCTCGCTTATGGCCCGCCGTCGCTCTCGTCCGCAATCGCCGTCTCCACGCGGCAACCCCAATCGTCCGCAGCAGGGCCGCTCGCAAAAGCCCTCGGGTCGCCCGCAATCGGGCAAGCCGTCAGGCGGGAAGGCCTCCAGCGGCCGGCCGTTTGCCAGCAAGTCTTCAGGAGGCAAGTCTTCAGGCGGCAAGTCTTCGGGGGGGAAGTCCGCCGGCGGCAAGAAGCCGTTCAGCAGCCAGAAGTCGGGCGGCAAGTTCAGCTATGAGCGTCGCGAGCGGCCGGAAGGCGCGCCGCGCGTGCGCAAAGCGCCGAACAAAGGACGCGTGCGGCCCGCGCGTCCCGTCGAAGCGGAGTCGGGGGGCGACGAGTCGGCGCCGGTGCGCGAGCGGCTGCAGAAGGTGCTGGCGGCGGCGGGAATTGCGAGCCGTCGCGAGTGCGAAGAACTGATTGTCGCCGGGCGCGTCGAGGTGGATCGCAAGACGGTCGTCGAGCTGGGGACGCGCGTTGATCCCTTGAATCAAGAGATTCGCGTCGACGGAGTGGCGTTGCCTCGTCCCAAGCGATTGTACTTTGCGCTGCACAAGCCGCCGGGCGTCGTGACGACGAATTACGATCCCAGCGGGCGGCCGCGCGTGATCGATTTGATTCCGACCGACCAACGCGTCTTCCCCGTCGGGCGGCTCGACCGCACCAGCGAAGGGTTGATCCTGGTGACGAACGACGGGGCGCTCGCGAATCTGCTGACGCACCCGCGTTACGGCGTCGACAAGACCTACCTGGCGCTCGTCGACGGCCATCCCGACCACCATACGCTCGACAAACTGCGTCAGGGCGTGCATATCGCCGAAGGGTTGGCGCAGGCGTCGGACGTCAAGGTCAAGCGTCGTCATCCCACGACGACCGAACTGATCATCGTCCTGGACGAGGGACGCAATCGCCAGATACGCCGCATGCTGGCGCGAGTGGGGCATAAAGTTTTGCGACTGAAACGCATCGCCGTCGGGCCGCTCGTCCTGGGCGACATGCCTCCCGGCGCGCATCGCAAACTTCATCCGCAAGAAGTCGAACTATTGATTGCCGCCGTTCACAAGAAGCGGAAGGACGAGCGAAAACGGCGCAAACGAAAGTCCGATGAGAAACCGGGCGGCGACTCCACGGACGCAGCAGCGCGAAAGCGCCGTCCGCGCGATGAGTCGGCGCGTGACGATGCGGCGGGGGGCGAGTCGTACGGCGGCGGCGACGGCGGGAGCGACTTTGATCGCGACGACGACGGCGGCTTCGGCGGCGCTGGCTTCGGCGGCGGTTTCGGCGACGATGTGCTGTTGTCCGAGGAGTCGCTGGGCGGACGCACCTCCGATTCGACCGGCGCCGTGTTGGATTGGAACGACGACGAAGACGACGAGGCGTAAACGACGATGGCCGCTTTGCTGCATGCTCCCTACTGCGCCGACCACGCGGTGCAGCGCACCGTGACGATCGTCGAGAATGTGCGACTGGCGCGCGACACCTACCGAGTGCGCTTCGACTTTCCTGAATTGGCGGCGCGCATCACGCCGGGGCAGTTCGTCATGTTGCGTTTGTCGGGCGGCGCCGACCCGCTGCTGGGACGGCCGTTGGCGCTGTACGATCTGGCGGCCGATGCGGACGGTGCGCTGCGCTACGTCGACGTCGTCTATCTGGTCAAAGGGCGACTTACCACGCGGCTGGCGCAGTGCCTCCCTGGGCAGAAACTCGATGTCTGGGGGCCGCTTGGAAACGGCTTTCCGATTCAAGACGCCGGCCACTTGATCATGGTGGCGGGCGGCATCGGGCAGACGCCGTTTCTCACGCTGGCCGCCGAGCATCTGGGGCTGCGAACGTTCGGTTCGCCGCCGCGAACTCCGCTGCGCAAGACGAAGGTGACGTTCTGCTATGGCGCGCGGAACGCCGCTTACTTGGCGGGCGTGGAGGATTTCGAACGGCTGGGCGTCGACGTCCGCATCGCCACCGACGACGGCAGTCGCGGGCGTCGCGGATTCGTCACCGACCTGCTGCGGGAAGTCTTGTCTGAATCGTCCGCCGTCCCGGGGCTCGACCCGCGCATCGTCTGCTGCGGCCCCGAAGTGATGATGGAGAAAGTCGCCGAAATCGCCGGCCACGCGAACGTCCCTTGCCAAGTGTCGCTAGAAACCCCCATGGCCTGCGGCATCGGAATCTGTTTCACATGCGTCGCCAAAGTCCGCGACGACCAAGGCGACTGGGACTACAAACGCACGTGCGTCGAGGGCCCCATCTTCGACGCCCAAAAGATCGACTGGTCATAGCCCAGGCCGTAGCCAAGGCCGTAGCACAGGCTTCCAGCCTGTGACCGCGCGCCTCGTCCCCCTCACCCCCCGCCCCTCTCCCCGCCGCAAAGCCGGCGAGGCGAGGGGAGCAAGAATCTGTTACGAAGCCCCCTCACCCCTCACTCCTCATCTCTCTTTTGCACCTCCAGCAACTGGTCTACGGGGACGAGCCAACCGCGGCGGCGGAAATGCCACCACATGCCGACGGCGGTCAGCAGCATCAGGCTGAGGGCGGTGGGGTAGCCGAAGGCCCAGTGCAGTTCGGGCATGTTCCATGGCGAAGCAGCGCCGTCGAAATTCATGCCGTAGATGCTGGCGATAAACGTGATTGGAATGAAGATCGTGGCGATGATCGTCAACACGCGCATCGTCTCGTTGATCCGATTGCTCACCGCCGACATATACAAGTCGCGCAAGTCGGCCGTCAGTTCTCGATACGTCTCCAGCAGTTCCGTAATCTGAATGACGTGGTCATAGCAGTCTCGCAGATAGACTCGAGCGCCGTCGGTGACGAACGGCGTCGACTCGCGGGCGAGACTGGCGAGCATCTCGCGGTGCGGCCAGATGGCGCGGCGCAGTCCGAGCAGTTCGCCCTTGACGCGGTGCAGGGCGTCCAGCGACTCTTTGGTGGGAGTGCTCACGACGCTTTCTTCAATCTGATCCAACTCGTCGCCGCAGGCTTCTAAGAGCGGAAAGTAGTCGTCGATCACGGCGTCCAGCAGCGAGTAGGCGAGAAAGTCGGGGCCCGACTGACGAATGCGGCCGATCCCCTGTTGGATGCGCTTGCGCAGCGTGTCCCAACAGTCTCCTTCCTCCTCCTGAATCGTAATCACGAAGTTGGAGCCGAGAAACAAAGCCAATTGTTCGGTGTACGACCGATCGCGGGGTTCCGCCATGCGCGCGACGATGAACAGGAAGTCATCGTAGATGTCGAGCTTCGCGCGTTGGTGCGTGTTGACGGCGTCTTCCAGCGCCAGCCGATGCAAGCCGAAGGCGTCGCCGATCTGTTCGATCGTCTGTGCGTCGCCCAGTCCATCGACGTTCAGCCACAGAACAGGATAGCGATCACGCAACTCGCGCAGGTCATGGGGATGAGCGAGCGTGCGTTCGACGACGGCGGTCGGGCCGTACGCCATGACCGTCATCCGCGGACGCTTGGAATGAGGGTCGGCGACGATCTCCCCGGGCAACGCGCCGGGTTGCGTCCGTCGATGAAGATGCTTGCCGTTCCGACGGTGTTTCTTGCCGTGCCGCGCCATGCCGACTACTCAGGGCTTATAGGACCTTTCAGCCGACCCCGCGCTAGCGGGCGGCTTACTTCTCACGACCGAAGGCGAGAACCTTTCGATCGCTGAAGGAGGCCCCATCATAGCGACTAGGAGACCCATAGCAGACCAGGACTGTCGCCCCCCGACTCGCGGCGCTCCCACTCGCGTCGCACTTCGCGCAAGCCGTAGGCGCACATCTCAAACTCGTCGCTTAAGCGCTCCAGCACTTCGTTCGGCGGCGCTTCCTCGGGCGCGACGGGGATCTCGCTGGCGATTCGATACGCCCGCTTGCCATGCTCGCAATAGTCGCCGAAGCGGTCCGACGACAAAGTCCCCGGTGAACGCCGCAGCGACTCGGGAAACAGTCCGGTCCAGAAGAGGGTAAAGTCGCCGATTTGGCGGTGGATTTCCCGCCGAGCGTCGCCGATCCGCGACTCCGCGTCGATCAGCATCTCCGAGACGTCGCTAAACGGCCGGCCCGACAACGTGCGGACGCGCATGATCGTTTCGTTCCGCACGAACCGATAGAGCAGTTCGCTGACGTAGTCGACGAGCGGCGGATCCGCCACTCCCAACTCGGCTTCAAAAATCGATTCGGCCAGTCCCGAGAAGAACCGCCGCAACGTCACGTTCGGGTGGTTGAGCGTCATGGCCCAGCCTCCATTACGTCCTCTTGCGCCTCTCTAGCGAACTCTACGTTCGTTTTCCGGTCTGCGTCAAGAGCGATGACGTCGAACCCGTAGGACAGGCTTCCAGCCTGTCACTCTGGCTGCCTCTACTCTCTCTTCTTCTCTCTTCCTCTCTCTTGGGTTGTGCTGCTCGCGCAGGGGCGTAACAGGCTGGAAGCCTGTTCTACGGGGCGTTGAGCGCTTCGAGCAGCGTGGCGGCGTAGTCGCCGATGCTGCGCAGGACTGCGGCGCGGGGGTGCGCGTCGGCGTCCGCCACGCGACGCACCAGGGCGCTGCCGACGATCAGGCCGTCGGCGACCGTCCGCAGCAGCCGGACGTGCTCCGGCTGGCTGATGCCGAAGCCGATGCAGATCGGCAACGGCGAACGCTCGCGCAGCCAAGCGACGTTGTCGGTGAGATCGGCCGGCAACTCCGTCCGCTCGCCTGTGATCCCCGTCACGGAAACGTAGTACAGAAAGCCCGTCGAACTCTCGGCGATCCGCAGCGCCCGTTCCCGGGGCGTCGTCGGCGTGACCAATTGGATGAGGCTGAAGTCTTCGCGTCGGCAGATTTTGGCGAGCGCCTCGGCCTCGTCGACCAGCAGGTCGGGCACGATCGCCCCCGCCACGCCGCTTGCTTTCGCTTCCGCCACGTACCGCTCCAGTCCGTGCCGGTAGATGATCGCATAGCTGACCATCGTCACCAGCGGGGCCGTGATTTGACCGGTCGTCGCCCGCAGCGTCTCCAGGATTTGGGCGAGCTTCACTTTCTTGGCGAGCGCTCGCGTGTACGACGCTTGGATCACCGGGCCGTCGGCGATCGGATCGCTGTAGGGGATGCCCACTTCGCACAGGTGGCAGCCGCGTCCGATCAGCTCGCGGATCAAATCTTGCGTGAACGCCAAATCGGGATCGCCTGCCGTGATGAACGGCATCAACGCCTTGCGCCCCTCGGCTCGCAGCTTCTGAAACAATTGATCGACGGCGGACATGCGATGCGACTTTCTGAGCGAAGAAACGGGAACGCGAAGGGGAGCTAGACGATGCCGCGGATGCGACGAATCTCGGCGGCGTCCTTGTCGCCGCGCCCCGACAAGCAAACCACCACCGCCTCGTCCTTCGGACGAACCGCTGCGGCCTGCATGGCCTTGGCGATGGCGTGGGAGCTTTCGAGCGCCGGGAGGATGCCTTCGTTGCGCGCCAGCGTGTCGAACGCCGCCATCGCTTCGTCGTCGCGGCAGTAGGTGTATTCGACGCGCTTCGTGTCCTTCCAGTAACTGTGTTCGGGCCCGACGCCCGGATAGTCGAGCCCCGCAGACACCGAATGGACGTCGCTGGTCTGACCATCCTCGTCCTGCATGACGTAGCTGTAGCTGCCGTGCAGAATTCCCGGTTCCCCGAAGCTCAACGGCGCCGCGTGGTCGCCGGCGAGCGCCCCGCGACCTCCCGCTTCCACGCCCAACAACTTCACGCCGTGATCTTCCACAAACGGATAGAACATGCCGGCCGCGTTGCTGCCGCCGCCGACGCTGGCGACGACCAAGTCCGGGAGTCGGCCGAGCTGTGCGAGGCACTGCGTACGGGTCTCGCTGCCGATGACCGATTGAAAGTCGCGGACGATCCGCGGGAACGGGTGCGGACCGACGACCGAACCGATGATGTAGTGCGTCGTCTCGACCGACGACATCCAATCCCGCATCGCCTCGTTGATCGCATCTCGCAGGGTCCGCGACCCGCTGGTGACGGGCCGCACTTCCGCGCCCAGCAACTTCATGCTGAACACATTCGGCGACTGCCGGCGGACGTCTTCCTCGCCCATGTACACGATGCATTCAAGGCCGAACCGAGCGCAAGCCGTTGCGGTGGCGACGCCGTGCTGACCGGCGCCGGTCTCGGCGATGACGCGCTTCTTGCCCATGCGGATCGTCAACAGCGCTTGGCCTAACGTGTTATTGATCTTATGGGCGCCGGTGTGGTTTAGATCCTCGCGTTTGAGGTAAATCTGTGCACCGCCGCACTTTTCGCTCAGCCGCTTGGCGTGATAGAGGGGCGAAGGCCGACCGACGTAGTTCTTCAGCAACTCGTCCAGCTCCGCTCGGAACACCGGATCTTGCTGTGCTTTGTGGTACTCGGCCGTGAGTTCATCGAGGGCGCGGGTGAGCGTTTCGGGGACGTAGCGGCCGCCGAACGGACCAAATCGACCCGACTCGGACGGCACGTTGCTGGACGCCGCCGCAGGGGCCTGCGAAGAAACCGTGGACATGGTGCACCTGAGAGCCAAACGAACCGAATTCGACCAAGCTGCGATTCTCAACCGGGGGGCTTGGATGGTCAAGCGGCCTGACTTCGAGCCCCGCTACTCGCCGCGCCGCCGCTACCGCAGAATACGAGCCCGAACGTCGTCGACAAGTTCCACGGTGGAGGTCCTGATGCCCGAATTGCCCGAAGTGGAAACCATGCGCCGCGGAATCCTCGCCGCCGTCGGCGCCACGATCGTCGACGCCGTCCGCTGTCCTTGCCCGCGGAAGTCGATTCGACTGGAACCCGCTTGGCCGCGACTCCGGCAATCGCTGGTCGGACGCACCATCGCCGCCGTCGACCGCATCGGCAAACGGGTCGTCGTGCGGCTGGACGACTCGCGCGCGCTGGTCTTCGAACCGCGGATGACGGGACTGGTGCTGGTGAGCGACCCGCCCAGCGTGGAGCATTTGAGGTTCGAGCTGCGGTTGGAGGGAAGTCGCCTGCGGCACGTGTGGTACTGGGACCGCCGCGGACTCGGTTCCGTCCGGCTGCTCACGTCGCGCCAACTGGACGAAGAATTGGGCCCCGATCGACTCGGCCCTGACGCCCTGCAGATCCGTTTCGAAGACTTCCACCAGCGGCTCGCCAAGACTCGCCGTCCGATCAAAGTCGCGCTGCTCGACCAACGTCTAATCGCCGGCATCGGCAATCTATACGCCGCCGAGGTGCTGCATGTGGCGGGGATCGATCCGCGAAAGGCCTGCTCGAGACTCACCAAAGACCAGTGGCGTCGACTGCACGCGGCGGTGCTGCAAGTGCTGGAGGAGGCGGTGCGCTACGAGGGTTCGACGCTGTCCGACGGCACCTATCGCAACGCCCTCAATGTAGCCGGCGGCTACCAAAATCACCATCGCGTGTATGACCGTGAAGGCGTCCCTTGTCCCCGCTGCGGCGACGCCGTCATCCGTCGCATCGTGCAAGCGCAGCGCAGCACGTTCTTCTGCGAACAGTGTCAACGGTAAATGTCCGTGGTAAGCGTCCGCGGCAACCGTCGCCGAGCAGCCCGTCACTCGGCTCGCGGCGCTAGTTCCGCGGCTCGCAGATGCAGAAACAAAATGTCGGTGGTCGGGTCATGACCTTGAATCTGGAACGTCCCGGCCGCCGTCCGCAGTCCCTTGCGCGGATTCTCGTCGGGCGCTCGTTCGTCGGTCCATTGCGTCACTTGGACGCCGTTCACCCACACCGCCACCTCGGGTCCGACCGCGACGATCGTCTTGGTGAACCAAGCCAGGTCGTCGGCCGCGACCAAGCGCGCGTTCACTCGGCGGAAAATGCCGCCGGTGCCGCAGTCGACCGGCTTCGTGCGATCGCCGTCTTTGTAGCCATTGTGGATTTGACTTTCGTAGCCCAGCATTTCCTCGCCGGGAATGCAGCGGAAGAATATCCCCGAATTCAGCTCGGCGGAGTTTGTCTTGCATTCCAGTTGCAAAACGAAGTCGCCGAACGAATCGACCGACTCCAACTGCCCGCGACCGTCTTGCACGCGCAGTTCGCCGCCCTCCGTCACCGTAAAGCGGCTTTTCAAGTTCGGATACTCCTTCCATCCAGCCAAATCGCGGCCGTTGAACAACGGCTTGAGACTCAACGGCCGCAGTTTCACGTTGCGGAACGCGACCGCTCCCTTGTTCAGTTGCAGGCCGATGTAGCCGCGCCCCAGGGGCTGCGGGTCGGTGTAGTCGAGCGCCGGTTGGCCGTTGAGCCGCACAACGACATGGCCGCCCTCGACGCGAATGTCGTAGTGGTGCCACGTATCGGGCGCTGCCGCGCCGGCGTCGCCCGCCGACTTCGCTCGTCCCACCAGGCTGCCCGTCGGGAACGGACTCACCGCCGGCTCGGCGATGTTCAATTCATAGCAGTCCTTCGTGGGATCTTTGGGGGACGTCGGCGAGTGGAGGAAGATGCCGCTATTGGTCCCGGGGGCGAACCGAAAATCGACCTGCAGTTCGTAGTCGCTCCAGGGGACGCTCGTACACAACAGACCCGGCTCCCCCTCCGAAACGGTGATCGCGCCGTCCGCGACCGACCAGTTCGCCTTGGTAACCGGCCGCCACCCAAACAGCGACTCGTCGTCGAACAGCGAAATCCAACCCGCCGACAATTCGTCGGCGGTCAGCGGAGGCGAGAAGGGCAGCGCCGGCAGCAGCTTCTTGATCGCGGCGGAGGACGCGTCGGCCTGCTTGGGCGGCTCGCTTGCGGGCCGTGTATCCGCGGGCGGCGGCGGAGAGCAGGCGGAGAGGGCGGCGAGACCGACCCACGCCGCTGCGGTCAGGAGCAAGCGAGGGACGCGACAGTAGGGACGCGTGGACGAGTGCATAGGCGGATTCCAGGTCGAGGGCGAGCGGCCGATGGGCGAACGATACACGGCGGCGACGGCGGCCAACAAGCCTGCCGAGCCAAATTGACCGACGCCGACGGGCAGGTCCGCGTTGTCTGATTTTCGGCCATAAGCTATACTCCCGGCCCCACTTGGGATGGCAGGGAGGTGTGAAGTTACGTCGACGCTTCGAATCGGTTTAGGGCACGATACCCATCGGATGGGAGACGGCGGCCCCTTGGTGCTCGGCGGGATCGCGATCCCGTACGAACGGCATCTCGTCGGGCATAGCGACGCCGACGTGTTGCTGCATGCGCTCACCGACGCCCTGTTGGGCGCCGCCGCGCTGGGAGATATCGGCGAACTGTTTCCCGACACCGATCCGGCTCATCGCGGCCGTGATTCGGGCGATATGTTGCGGCAGGCCTACCAGCGAGTCCAGCGGGCCGGTTATCGCATCGTCAACGTCGACTGCATCGTGTTTGCTCAGTTGCCAAAACTCAGTCCGTACAAGCTGGCGATTCGCCAACGCATCGCCGAACTGCTCGAGATCGATGTGGAACAAGTGGGAGTGAAGGCCAAGACCGGCGAACGCGTGGGCCCGGTCGGCAGAGAAGAAGCCATGATGGCCGAGTGCGTGGCACTCGTGGAACGGTCCGTCGCGACCAGGGAGCATGAAGCATGAACATCCGCGTCTACAACACGTTGACGAAGCAGAAGGAAAACTTCGAGCCGATGACGCCGGGCAAGGTCGGCATCTACTTGTGCGGACCCACCGTCTACAAGCCGGCGCACATCGGCCACATGGTGGGGCCGGTCATCTTCGACACGGTCAAACGCTACCTCGTCTACAACAATTTCGAAGTGACGTGGGTCGTCAATATCACCGACGTCGACGATAAACTCATCGCGCAAGCCAAAGAGCGGAACATTCCGATGTCGCAGGTCGCGACCGAAATGACCGCCGACTACGTGTCGAACCTCAAGGCGCTCGGCGTCGATCAAATCGACCGCATGCCGAAGGCGACCGAGTACATGGGCGAAATCATTCGCTTCATCGAGGAGCTGATCGCCAAGGGATTCGCGTACGCGTCGGACGGCGACGTATTCTTCGACGTCATGCGCGACGAAGACTATGGGAAGCTGAGCAACCGGTCGGTCGACAGCCAACAAGGCGAAGGCGGCGAGGCGGCGTCGCGCAAGCGGTCGCCGGGCGATTTCGCCCTTTGGAAGTCGGCCAAACCGGGCGAGCCGTCGTGGGACAGCCCTTGGGGACAAGGACGGCCCGGATGGCATATCGAATGTTCGGCGATGAGCCGCGGGATCTTGGGAGAGACGTTCGACATTCACGGCGGGGGACTCGACTTGGTCTTCCCGCACCATGAAAACGAAATCGCGCAAAGCGAGTCGTGCCATAGCAAGCCGATGGTGAAGTACTGGATGCACAACGGCCTGATGCGGGCCGGCAATGCGGCCGGCAAGGTCGGCGGCAAATCGGATCGCGAAGGCGGCGAACAAGCGACCGTCGACACCAAGATCAGCCGTTCCAAGGGCGCCGGCGGGCTGGCCGACCTCATCGCGCGCGTCGGCGGCGACAAGCTGCGCTTCTTCCTGCTGCGGACTCACTATCGCAGCACGATCGTCTTCGGCGAGGAAGAAGTGGCGGAGGCCGGCACGGGGCTCGATACGTTCCACCGCCTGTTCGAACGCTACGCCCGCATCACGGGCGAGAAGTTCTACGACCTGATCCCCGCCAAACGACGAACGGAAGGGGAGTTCAATCCGGGCGACGATGCGCTGCTGAAGGAAGTCCACGAGCGACGCGCGAGCTATCTGGCGAAGATGGACGACGACTTCAACACGGGCGCCGCGATCAGCGACCTATTCGACCTTGCTCGAGCGCTCAACAAATTCATCGACCAGCATCAACTGGAAGATCAGCCCGCCGCCAAGCAAGCGGCGATCGCGTCGCTGCGAAAAGGCTTGACGACGCTGCGCGAATTGTCGTCGATCCTGGGACTGTTCCGCGAAGCGCCCGCGGCGGCAAAGGTCGGCGGCGACGATGCGCTGGTCGGCAAACTGATGGCGCTGCTCTTGGAACTGCGGGCCGACGCGCGGGGACGCAAGGACTTCGCCACCGCCGACAAGATTCGACAGTCGCTCAGCGCCATGGGCGTCGTGCTCGAGGACCGCAAAGGCGGGACCGAGTGGCGGGTCGGAAGCTGAGATGACGGGCCGCGCGCCAGGCGCTTCGAAGCACTACATCCTGGGCATCGACCCGGGGCTGAACATCACCGGCTACGGCGTGATTGAAATCGTCGCCGGCGGTGGAGTGCGCGTGGCGGAAGCGGGCGTCGTGCGCGGCAAAGAGCGCGGGTCGCTCCCAGGAAGGCTGCGTGAAATCTACCAAGGGGTCGCCGAAGTGATTGCCGCGTTCAAGCCGCAATCGATGGCGATCGAACAACTGTACTCGCACTACGAGCGGCCGCGGACCGCCATTTTGATGGGACACGCTCGCGGCGTGATCTGTCTCGCCGCGGCGCTCGCCGACATCCCGCTGGAACATTATCCCGCGACGCACGTAAAGAAGATGTTGACCGGAAACGGGCACGCTCCCAAGTCGCAGGTGCAGTTCGCCATCCAACGCGAACTGCGCTTGGCGTCGACGCCCGAACCGCCGGACGTCGCCGACGCCCTGGCGGTCGCTTTGTGCCACTACTACGAAACAAGAAACCGATGATCACCCGCATCTCCGGCAAACTCGTCGCCCTTTCCGAGGACACGGCCACGTTCGCCGTCGATCCGTTCGAATACGAAGTCCTGATTCCCGACTTCACGCGTCGACAACTTCAGCCCAACGTCGGCAGCCACGTCAGTCTGCACACGATCCACTATTTCGACGGCAACCCGACGCAAGGACGAGTCGTGCCGCGGTTAGTGGGGTTTGTGAGCGTCGTGGAACGCGAGTTCTTTGAACTCTTCTGTTCGGTCGACGGCGTCGGGGCGAAGAAAGCGCTGCGAGCGATGGTGCGGCCGGTGCGCGACATCGCCGAGATGATCGAAGAACAGAACCATAAGGCGCTCACGACCCTGCCGGGAATCGGCGCGGCGATGGCCGAGCGGATCGTCGCCAAACTGCGACGCAAGATGAGTAAGTTCGCGCTCATGGTCGTGCACGAAAAGGCGACCGAAGACCTGCCTCGCGATTTGCTGCAGGAGGCCTTCGACGCCCTCTGCACGCTCGGCCATTCCGAAGCCGACGCCCGCAAAATGCTCGACCGATTGGTGCAGGGCGGCAAGAAAAAGTACGCCGACGTCGGCGCCGTTCTGCAAGCGATTTACGAGGATTCGCACGGCGACTGACGTACGTCGGACGAGCGATTAGAATGCGGACGCGACGATTGACGCTTAGCACTCCCGCTCAAGGACGCGCGATCTCATGTCCCATGTGATCCCGGAGACCTCCTTTCCACTCGGCGAACTCGCGCCGTCCTCGATCGTCGATGCGCAAGTCGCCGCGCCGCACGGCCAGCCTTGCCCCGCCTGCGGTTCGCCCGTCGAACCGCTGGATAAGTTCTGTCCCGCTTGCGGTACGCCGAACGCCAGTACGACGCTGCCGCCCGCTGCGCCTCCAACTACTGCGCCTCCAATTGCGGCGGAATCGCCGATCCCCGGGGAGCTCGTCGCGCCCGGGACGGCCGCCGAAACGCCCGTCGAACGGCATGACCTGCAGAAGTACTTTCGCTGCCAGCAATGCGGCAGCGAAGTCGGCATGGACCTCAATCAGCGCAGCTACGCCTGTCCCTTCTGCGATTCGACTTACGTGGCCGAGTTTGCTCCGGAGGCGACAGGGCGGCAGCGGCCCGAGTTTGTGATTGGCTTCGCCGTCACCGCGCAGGAAGCGCAGACTCGTTTCCAACATTGGATCGCGGACAACGGCTGGTTTCGCCCCGGCGACTTGGCGATGAACGCCGTCGCCGACAAGATGCGCGGCGTCTACTTGCCGTTTTGGTCGTTCACGATGCTGGCGCAAAGCGTCTGGCGCGCGGACATCGGCGAGTTCTGGTACCGGACTGAAACCTATACGACGACTGATGCCAGCGGAAAGACGGAGACGCGTACTCGGCAAGTCCGCGAGACCGAATGGTGGCCGCTCGCCGGACGACACCACCGCTTCTACGCCGGTTATCTTGTGTCGGGAAGCCGCGGATTGTCGCAAGCCGTCGCGGACCAGATCCAGCCGTACAACTTGCCGGCGCTCCGCCGCTACGAGCCCTATTTTCTCGCCGGCTGGTTGTGCGAAGAGTATTCGGTCGACTCCCAAGCGGCGCTCGAGGTCTGTCGCCAAGAGTTCTTCCGCCGCGAACAATCAAACATCGGCGCCTTCCTGCCCGGCGATACGCATCGCAGCTTGGACGTTGAAACGCAATTCAGCCAGATTAGTTCGGACTTGTGTCTGCTCCCCGTGTACGTGTTGAGTTACCACTATCGCGGGAAGTTGTTCCGCTTTTTGGTGAACGGACAGACCGGCAAATACTGGGGCGACAAGCCGGTCTCTTGGGGACGGATCTGGATTGCGATCGGCGTCGGCGCCGCGGTCGTCGCGGCGATCGTCGCGATCATCCTGACGCTGGCGGGAATCTTCTCGAGATAAACGACGCGAGGCCACGATGACCGAAATCCTCCAGAAGTGTCCGGTCTGTCGCGCATTGATCGACGAGGAAGATTTGTTCTGCGCGAACTGCGGGCGGGAAGCGCCCGATCGGTCGCGTCCCGACGCGGCGCCAAGCACGCTGCAGTCGACGCACAACTTTTTGTGCGACGGTTGCGGGGCGTCGATGAGCTACGATGCGTCGAAGCAAAACCTGCGCTGCCCCTTTTGCGGCTCCGAGAAGCTCACGACGCAAAAGGACGCACAGGTGCTCGCCCCGGATCGAGTCGTGCCGTTCCGGATTGCATATCAGGAGGCGCAGCAGATCTTGCGGCAGTGGATGGGCCGCAGCTTCTGGCATCCCAGCGATCTTGCTAGCCGAGCGACGATCGAGACCATGCAGCCCGTCTATGTGCCCTATTGGGTATTCAGCGCCAGTACGTGGACCTATTGGACGGCCGACACCAGCGACGTGCCAGTCGGCGCTCGCGCGTCGTGGCGTCCGCTCTCAGGCGAACATCACGGCCAGTACAACGGGCTGCTCATCGGAGCCAGCAGCGTGTTGGCCCCCGCTGAAACTCGCGCCATCTGCCCGTTCGACTTGGCGCAGGCGCTGCCGCCCCAGCAGGTCGATCTGACGAACGCCGTCTTCGAACAATTTCGAGTCCAACGCCGCTACGCGCGCCCGCTCGCCCAGCAGGGGCTCGAAGAGGCCGAAGCCGAAGCCTGCCGACAGTACGTCCCCGGCAACGTTCGCAACATGCACGTCAACGTCCGGCTCGATGGGCTGACGAGCGAACCGGTGCTCGTGCCGGTCTGGATCATGGCCTACCGCTACCAAGACCGAGTTTATCGGTTCCTGCTCAACGGCCAGACGGGCAAAGCCACCGGAACCGCTCCCAGCGATTGGAAGAAAGCGGCGCTCATCATCGTCGTCATCGCGGCGATCGTCGTGGGCGGACTCGCGGCGCTGGCGACGTGTGCGGGGGTGTTGAGGTAACAGGCTGGAAGCCTGTTCTACGGGGGCGTTAGCCAATGCTTCTGGGCGAGGCAGATCGCGGATAAGGTGATGCCGCAGACGACGTGTTCGGCGAGGAACGTCGGGAGGTCGGCGAGGTGCACGAAGCGGGTTTCGGCGATCGCTTCGGCCAGACTGGGGCAAGTCCGCTGGGCGGACTCGGCGGGGAGCTCCGCCAAGAATACTTGGATCGACGCGGAGAGGAATCCGGTATTGGATTCCACTCGACCCAGATAGCGGCACGAGTCGGCGACGAGGCCCATCTCTTCCTGCAACTCCTGCCGCGCGTTTTGCTCGGGAGTCAATTCGGGCGCTTGCATGCCTCGCGGCAACTCCCAGCGCCAGTCGCGCATGGCATGACGATAAAGTCGCACGAATCCCAGACGCTCGCCTGCCAACGGCAAGATGACCGTCCCCGCACAGCCGCTCAATTCGCCGCGCTCAATGATCCGGACGTAGGCGCCCAAGTGACCATCAGGATGGCGAACTGCATCGCGCACGACGAGGAAGTACGGGTCTTCGTACAAGACGCCGAACGCGTCGGCGTCCGCCCCAGGCAGCGCCGGCGAATCGACGATTTCGATTTCCCCTTTGCGCCAGTCGCCCAGACGGCGTAGGGCAGGGGGAAGGCGGTGCAAGTAGTCGGACATCGCGAGCGGCTGGGGAATGGGGTAACAGGCTGGCGGAGGGGGAGTTGGCCCAGTAACAGGCTGGAAGCCTGTGCGGAGTTGGCCAAGTAACAGGCTGGAAGCCTGTTCTACGGTTTGGCTAGTTTGTTGAGGACTTCGATGCCGCGCTGGATGACGGCGTCGTCGGCGGCGTAGGAAATGCGGAAGTGAGTGTCGCGGCGGCTGAAGATGCCGCCGGGGATCACCAGCAAATTGTGTTCGATCGCTTTGGCGACGAATTCCGTCGCCGTGCCCTGGGGCGCTTTGGGAAACGCATAGAACGCGCCGCCGGGTACAGTCAATTCGTAGGCGTCGCTCAGGCCGGCCACCAGCATGTCGCGTTTGCGGCGATAGGCGTCGACATAGGGTCCCATGGGGACGTCGAGCGCCGCGGCGCCGGCCCACTGGGCGGGCTGCGGTGCACACACGAACGTATACTGCTGCAGCTTCAGCATCGTCTGAATGATCTCGTTTGGACCATGCACAAAACCCACGCGCCAACCAGTCATCGCGTGGCTCTTCGAAAACCCGTCGATGACGATCGTCTGATCGTTGAACTTGGCCGGCGACACAAACGGCGCGTCGTAGCAGAAGTAACGATAGATCTCGTCGGAAATCAGCGCCACGTTGCGTTGCTGTGCAAGTTCCGCCAAGCCGCGTACTTCGGCTTCGCTCGCCACCGCCCCGGTCGGATTGGCGGGGCTGTTAAGCAGGATCATTTTGGTGCGCGGCGTGATCGCGTGCGCGACTCGCTCCGGATCAATCTTGAAGTCGGGATACGTGTCGATCAACACCGGCACTCCCCCCGCCATCTTCACCAGCGATTCGTACATCACAAAGTACGGTTCGAAGATGATTACCTCGTCCCCCGGGTTGATCAGCGACCAGATGGCTAAGACCAACCCGCCGCTGGTCCCCGAACTGACGAACACCTTACGGTCGGCGTGTCCATACTCGGCGTCGACCCCCGCCTGCAGCTTGTCGCGCAGTACGGGCATGCCTTGCGTCAGGGCGTAGCCGTTGCGGCGGTTCTGAATCGCCTCGATGCACGCTTCCTTCACCGGCTGCGGAACGTCGAAATCGGGTTGGCCGATCGACAGATTGATCGGGTCCTTCATCTGGGCCGCCAGGTCGAACACCTTGCGAATACCGCTGCTATCAAACGTCTTCGTACGATCGGCGATCCAGGAGTGAGTCATGATTTCGTAAACGAAAGGAAGGGGCCGGAGATCCACAATCAACTCAATATACTCGGCGCAAACGACCCTCCACCATCCCCGGCCTCGCGGCCCCGCGCGGCCAGAAACTGTCCGCAGCCGTGGACACTCTTTGATGCGCGCCGCCGCGCCCCGTCTGTCCTGCGCTCCAGGCTTGCGATGATGTTAGCTTTCGGCGTCGCCGCGCGTCGCAGGACGCGTGGGAATCGTCCGCGACAATCGTCGCCTCCAAACCGCTTTAGGTCCCTAACCACTCTGCAGAACGCTCGGTCCCGGGGCTCGATTCCGTAGGTAAAGGGCTTGTAATGCACTCCCCGGCATGCAGCTTGCAACGACCGTCAAGCGTGGCCGCGATGTTGCGACTCAGCGAAAACCGAGCGAAATCGAGAGGATGATGCGATGCTTCACGAGTTTCTCAACAACTTCCTGCATAACCTGTTCAAACCGCTCTTGCTGTTCTTCTACGCGGGATTTGCGATCCCGCTGCTCAAAGTGAAATTTGAATTCCCCAAGGTCCTCTACCAGGGACTCACGATCTACCTGTTGCTGTCGATAGGGTGGCACGGCGGCGAGGAACTTGCGGGCCTCGAACCCGCCATGTACGGACAAGCGGCCGGCTTCATGGTGTTGGGCTTCATCACCAATACGATCGTGGGCTGCGCCGCCTACTTCGCCCTGCGGAAACTCACTCAGTTGCGTCGCGTCGATGCGGCGACGGTCGCCGGTTACTATGGGTCGGATTCGGCGGGGACATTCGTCACTTGCTTGGGCGTCTTGTCCGCCGCGAACATCGCTTTCGCGCCCTACATGCCCGTGATGCTGGCGATCATGGAGATTCCGGGCTGCTTGGTCGCCTTGTTCATCGTGTCGCGACTGCGCCGCAACGGCCTGGACGCGCAAGGCAACATGCCGGGCGAAGTCGGCTATGGCGCCGTCGCGAAAGCGCCGCGACGGTTGGCTCGAACCGCGGAAGATGCCGACGAGGTCGACTACGAAGTGGACGAAGCATCGTTCGAGGAAGAAGAACTGGTCGGCGCTGCAGCGGGCGGAAACGGCCGTTTCCGATACGCGTCCGTCGCGTCGCACGCCGCTGCGGTCGTCGTTCGCGGTCGAAATCACGGTCACACTCGGCACGACCACGCAGGGCGAAACAACGGCGACTTGGGCTCGGCGTCGCCGGCGTCGAACGACGAGGAGCGAAAGAAAGCGTTGGCGGCCGAAGATGAAATCGCCTTGCAAAAAGTCGAGGGGGAAGTCGAAAAGTCGCTGCCGAAGGCAAGCGGCGCGTTCAACGCCAAACTGCTGCACGAAGTGTTGCTGAATCCGGGCATCTATCTGCTCTTCGCAGGCATCGTCATCGGGTTCGTCAGTCGGTTGCAAGGCGCAAAAGTGATCATCGCCAACGACCACGTGTTCGTGGAGTTGTTCCAAGGGATGCTGTGTTTGTTCCTGTTGGAAATGGGGATCACGGCGTCGAAGAAACTGAAGGACTTGAAGGCCGGCGGCTGGCGCTTTGCACTCTTTGCACTGCTTGCCCCGAACGTGTTTGCCGCCTTCGGCATGCTCATGGCGCGCGGATACAGCCTGGCGACCGGCATGCCGCTGGAGATCGGCACGTACGTGCTGTTCGCCGTCCTCTGCGGCGCCGCGTCGTACATCGCACTCCCAGCCGTCCAACGCATGGCCATCCCGGAGGCCAGTCCCACGTTGCCCCTCGCCGCATCGCTCGGGATCACCTTCTCCTACAACGTGACGATCGGCATCCCGGTCTACATCTTGCTGGCCAATCTCATCGCCGGCGCTCCCCCCGCCGTTAGTCCGTAGAACAGGCTTCCAGCCTGTTACCCCTCATGCCCGACCCTTCTCCCCGCAAAGCCAGCGGGGCGAAGGGGGCATTCGTTGCGGCAAACGGCGGCGAATGGCGGCGGTCGCACAGAGACAGGCTTCCAGCCTGTTACCCCTCATGCCCGACCCTTCTCCCCGCAAAGCCGGCGGGGCGAAGGGGGCATTCGTTGCGGCAAACGGCGGCGAATGACGGCGGTCGCACAGAGACAGGCTGGAAGCCTGTTACCCCTCATGCCGGACCCTTCTCCCCGCAAAGCCAGCGGGGCGAAGGGGGCATTCGTTGCGGCAAACGGCGGCGAATGACGGCGGTCGCACAGAGACAGGCTGGAAGCCTGTCCTACGGAGCGGCCGACCCGACGCTCTACACTTGGTCTAGCGACGGCAAGACCCATGGCTGGCGGTACACGGGGCGAGTGATGTACTGGTTGGCGTCGGCGTCGCCGCGGAAGGTGTAAGTTGCCGGATCGAACTGCAGCGTGCGCCCGGCGCGCCAAGCGGCATTCCCCAAGTGACACAGAACGCTCGAAGGGTGTCCCACCGTCTCCAGGTCCGCCGCCGGCTTCTTGCGTGTGCGCATACACTCGAGAAAGTCGCGCACATGGCCCGCGTCGTTGTAGCCGCCTCGCTGTTCCTTCACCAACTGGCCCTGGCCGTCGAACGCACGCCAGCGGCCGTTGCCGATCACCATGTAGCCCTGGTCGCCGTACACGGCCGCCCCTTCGCTCTCCTCGTGCAGCGGATACGCGTTCCACACCCGCATCTCGTAGGTCAACAGATATCCGGGCTGGAAGTCGTAAGTGACCATCAGCGTGTCGGGCCACTCTTGGGCGTCGTCGAAGAAGTATTTGCCGCCCAGGGCGGAGACCTTCTGCGGCAGTCCGGCCGGTTTCTCTTTCTGCCCCTCGAGCGCCGATTCGAGCGCCCAGCGGGCGATGTCGAGCCGATGGACGCCGTCGTTTCCCAAATCGCCCGTGCCGTAGTCGAAGAACCAGCGCCAGTGGCCGTGAAAGCGAACTCGATTGAAGGGACGCCGAGGCGCGGGGCCGAGCCACAGATCGTAGTCGACGCCCGGCGGTGGATCGCTGTCGGGCGGACGGCCGATGGCCCCTTGCCGTGCGCTTTCCCATGCTTTCGCAAATCGCACCTTGCCCAGTACGCCCGTGCGCAGATGCTCCATGGCGCTCAGCAGGTGCGGTCCGTTGCGCGCCTGCGTTCCTAACTGCACGATGCGCTGATGCTTCTTCATCGCCGCCACCATCGTGCGTCCCTCGAGCAGGTTGTGACCGTCGGGTTTCTCGACGTATACATCCTTGCCCGCTTGGCAGCCGTAGATCGTCGGCAAAGCGTGCCAATGGTCGGGAGTTCCGATCACCAAGGCATCGACCCGCTGATCGTCGAGCGCACGGCGAAAGTCCTTAATCGCCTCCGGCTTCGCCCCTTTCCGCTCAGCGACCTGCGCCGCGCGAGACTGCAGCACGCCGTCGTCGACGTCGCACACGTATTTCACGTCGACGTCCGCCTGCGACGCAAACGTGCTCAGCACGCTGCCGCCGCGGCCGCGTAGTCCCATCGCGCAAATCACGATCTTGTCGTTGGGGCCGATGGGGCGCGCGGCCTGCGTCGACGAGCCATGTACGGTCAGTCCCGCGACCAGACTTCCGGCGCCCAAGAAGGTTCGGCGTTCCATGTCGTTGCTCCGCGGCCACTGGAAAGAGAAGCGCAGGCCGACGTGCCGCGCCGCGCCGCGGTCGTCGCGACGTCGGCCCTTAGTATCGGGGCCGACGTCCGACGTTTCAACGCATCAGCGACTGCGGACGCAATAGAGCCGTTCGCCCACGCGAATCAACAGGCTGCCGTCGACGGCGGCGACGCCGTATTGCACGGGTCCCGAGAACATGGCGGCCGCTCGCCGCCGTTCCTCGGTATCCTCGCGCTCCGCCGCACCCGCGTCCGGTTTCACCGACTCGGGATCCCAGAGTTGGTTTTCGGCGAGCACCTTGAATTCCGGGCCGGCGGCGAGAACCGTGGTGAGTCCATCTTTGCCGAAGAAGTAGACGCGATCTCCGACTCCCAGCGGCGTCGCCCAAATCGACTGTTTCGTGCGCTGCGTGTAGTGCGTCTTCCCCGTTGCGGCGTCAAGGCAATACACCACGCCGGCGCGATTCACCCAGTACGCACAGTCTCGGTAGACGATCGGAGAACCAAAGGTCGGCGAAACCTGTTCGTTGCGCCAGACGACTTGCGGCGTCCACCGGCCGTCGGTTTGCGTCACGGATAACGCCATATTCGACTTCCGCGCCCCTTCCGCATTTTGCCCTTCGCGCCCCGCCGATGCGCCGATCAAGAAGCGGCCGTCGGCGAACGGCAGCGGCGTCGCAGACGAATTGCCGCCCACATCGTCGAACGACCACAACTTCTCGCCCGTTTCGATCGAGTAGCCGTCGACGCTGCCCGACGAACTGCACACCACCTGCGGGCGGCCGCTGGCGACGACGATCGTCGGCGAACTCCAACTCACGCGACTCGTCCGATCCTGCTTCCAGAGCGTGACGCCGTCCGCTTTGCGGAGCGCAATCAAGTACGACGGTCCTTCGTCGTCGACGAGCACCACCAACCGATCTTCCGTCTGCACGGGCGAAGCCGACAATCCGAATTTGTTCTGCGGCTTGCCAAAGTCCTTCGTCAGCGAACGCTGCCAACGCACCTGACCGGCGTGGTCGAGCGCCACGACGTCGCCGCTTTCGAAATACACGTACACGCCCTGCGAATCGACGACGGGCGTCGGCGCCGCTCGACTGACGTAGACGCTGTTCTTCACCGGATCGCTCGAAGCGACGCTGTGTTTCCAGCGAATCGTCCCGTCTGCCAGCGACAAGCAAACCACGTGATACGAGTCCTTCATCGGACCTTCTACGGCCGTGACGAACACCTTGTCGCCCCAAATCACCGGGCTCGACTGACCATGCCCCGGCAGATCGCTTTTCCAAGCGATGTTCTTCTCCGGCGACCACTCCAGCGGCAGCGAATCGGCCGCCAAAGGGGTCGCGCCGGCGCCGAGAAATCCCGGCCACACCGGCGAATCAGGGGCGAAAGCGAGCAACAAACAGATCCATGGCGTCATGAGAAACGCTCCTCTCAATCCCGATCTAAAGTAGGGGGAACACTTGGCCGTTATTCGAGACAGCACGCACACTTCTGCGGGACATGCACCGTGAGCGTCGCCGCATAGCTGGTGTACTCGTACTCGGCCGACTTCTCGTCTTCCGCATTGAAGTGAGCGACCACGAGATACAGGTTGCCCGCTTTGGGCGTGAACACCGCGCGTCCTTCGGCATCCGTCTTCCGCTCGTAGTCGGCGTCGAAATCGTCCGCCAACTTCGCGCCGCGCGGAATGAAGCTCACGACGACGCCCGCCGCCGGCTTGCCGTTTTTCAGCAGTCGCACCTTGAGCGGCCGTTCGGCGCCGAGTCCTTGAAGCGGGCACGAATCAAGGACCAATTCAAAGGGCAAACCTTGTGGTTTGTGAGCGGCTGCGAGGTCGCACTTGGGATTGTCGAGCGACTTGCTGGAGATGAACAACGTCTTCGCCGATCGGATGCCGCGCACCGGCTTGCCGTGATTCATCACTCGTTCCAGCGATTGCACCACCGTGTAAACGCCTTCTTCGTCCGCGAGGAACGGCGTCGTCCAATAGCCCTCCTTGTCGCCCGCTGCGGTGGCGGACGCGGTCGTCTTGAGCGACTTCCGAGCGCCCGACGGCGTCACGACGTCCCAAGCGGTCCAGTCTGGATTGAGTCGGCCTGCCAACTTGAAGTCGCGATGATTGTTGCCGTGGTTCCCGAGCTTCAGGTCGAGATGCACGACGTCGCCGGTGCGCACCAGCGGCGTGTTGGCTTCGACCCACGCGTCGTGAGCCCGCGTCGAAGAGTGGATCAAGGCGACGAGACACAGCGCCAAGCTTGCGGCGAGCGGCAGCTTGACGAATGAATGAAGAGTCAGCGACATGCGAGAGTTCCTTTGGTTCTGTCGAATTGGATCTATAGTGTACGGACTGGGGTGGCATAGGAGGAGCGGCGCGACGAACGCCGCGCCGCTCGTGGAACATCGGGCGAACCGTGGACTACAGATCGCCTAGCGGTTGGCCGTCGGCGATCGAACTAAGTCGTCGCCAAGTATTCAGGTCGACGGTATTCGATACGAAGCGCACGGAACCGTCTGCCAGCGATACGATCACGCCGCCTGGATGGTTGCTGCGGGCCGCCTTCCATGTGCCGATGCGCGAGTAGCAATCGGCGCGCTTAGCGTTCGGCGTCAAATAGTGGTGGTAGCCGGTCGTGCTGGCCGCTCCATCGGCCCATTTGTCGCCGCGCGTGAAGTGGGCCGGCATCGACGGCGTTGTACAGCCGGCGTCGGTCATCGGAGCGCTCAGCAGCCAAACCATCGCCTTCGACTCTTCACGCGTCCCGGCGACGGCGCTCAACGTCGATGCCGCTTGGCCGGTGCCTAGCAACGATTCTGAGAAAGCGGCCGTGTTGCTGAGTCCGTCAAGAATGTCAGCGAACCGCTTCTTGGAATCGATGTAGAACAGACCGTCGGCGTTGAGATCTGCGCCGGCGTTGAGTCCCGTGCCCCAGCACGCGAGATAATTCACCGATCCCCAACCCGGAGTCACCGCGAGGCGCCGGTCGCTGGGACAGAGAAACAGCGGAACCTGCAACGCGACGATCGGCGCGTTCTGCGGATCGATCGCCGGAGTTTGGCCGATCAAGTGCAGCGGGGCGTCGAGCCGCAGGGAGTTGTAGATGTTCGATTGCTCCAAGTAAGGAGACAGCATGGCCAGCGTCGACCATCGGTACGCCCAATTGGGAACCGTGGGATAGGTCGTCGTGACCTTGTAGTCGTAGGCCGAGGGAAGTTGATTGTAGACCCCCTCGAAGTTATGCAGAGCGAGTCCGATTTGCTTCAGGTTGTTCGTGCAGCTTGAACGACGAGCCGCTTCGCGGGCCGCTTGTACGGCAGGCAACAGCAACGCGACCAGGATGCCGATAATCGCAATCACCACCAACAATTCCACCAACGTAAAACCGCGCCGCGCGCGGCGAATAGGACATGACATGGGAATACAAAAGCCTCCCGTCCTCGTAGAACGAGGACGTTGACAAAGATGCCGTGAAAGAACCAGAAACCAACTAGACCGCGACAAGTCGTCGCGGCGGGGGTTCCAGTGGTTCAGCACGGTCGTGGCCGCCGATTTCGGCCGGCGGCGTATGCGACTCGCCGGACGGCAGCAGCCGCTCCAGCGCCTCGCAATTCGTCCACAACGCTTCGCTCAGACTGAAGACGCCGGGCGAAACGCCGCGGCAGCGAGCGACTTCCAGCAACACAAGTCCGCGCGGTTCCAGCGGCGCGTCTTCGACGGCCTCCGTCTCGGTTGGTTCGCGGCCTGCGGGGGGCGAGCAACAACGGCAAGCTGGCGTCGAACTCTTCTCCAACTTCGCCGTTGCCAGTGTGCGCAACGTTCGCGCGCGACGATTCGCCGAATACTCGGCAAAGGCCGCCGCAAACTTCGGCGGCGGAGCAAGTCCCGCTTCATAAGCCCACGCCAATTTCTCGATCAGCGATTGGCAGCGGCAATCGTTCCAACACATCTCCGCGTCACGGCACGAACAGCCGCGCGATTGACACGGAAACGGGATGTGAAAGTCCTTGGGCGCCAGGCACGGTAGAGGGATGCCCAGACTTGTCGCGAGCGTCAGCAAGGCGAGAAACGCCGCCAAACATCGGCGCAGCCGACTTGGCATTCGTTGGGCTGACAAAAAATGTCGAATCGCGCACGCCATCGGAGCCGCATCCAGCAAGGTATCTGGCGGCTCGCTCCTCACTGCTCAGCACGTTAGGCAGGGAGTCCCGTTTTGTCAATTGGGCCGAATGGACGCACCGACGGGAAGAACGCGTCAGGTCGGCTTCAGGTCGGCGATTTTGAGATGGGCGAATGGGGGGCGGGCGAGTCGCCGAGGTGCGCGAGCACCGATTCGATCTCGGCGACGGCTGCGGCAAGCGACCGGACGGCCATTTGAAAATTGGTGTGGGTGCTGATTTGCGGCTGAATCTCGGCGAACGTCGCGGCCGCCCGTTTGAACCGCGACCACTTCTTTCGCACTTGTTTGAAATAGGCGGCCGCGTCGGCCGCGCTGAACGACGGTCCGAGCGCCAGCATGAAGTCGTAGAGCTCGCGGTGCACCTCCGCCAACTCGTCGTCCTCTTCCGCCTCTTCGCTGTGCTTGACGAACGTGCGCACCATCCACACATGCGACAACAGCGTGTCGATCCGATGCATGGCCTCATCCGGGGGAATCGACATGACGGCGCCTCTCTTCGACAACCTCTACCGCCCTACGACTTGGACTCGCCCTCGGGGGCGGCGTCTGGTTTCGATTCGCTCGACGGTCCTTCCGCAGCCTTTGGCTTTTCGGGCGCCTTATGTTGTACGGGCGCGAAGAACAGCACGGTCATCGCCCCGACCGCGGCCAGGATCAGACCCGCCGCGAAGAACGCATTCACCTCGCCCCAGGTCCCTTGCTTGTACATCGTGAAGAAGGAATTCACGACCGGAGCGCAGCCAAAGACCAGCGGCATGACGTAAATCGGCTTGCCGCCGTAGTTGAAGGCCAAGATGAGCCCCAAGGCGCCGACCGCGCCGACGCCGCCTCCCAATAAGCTCCAAATGACTCCGGTAAACGACCATCCTTCCAACACGCTGCCGCCCAACAAAACGGCCGGCGCAATCACGGCGATCGCGAAATAAGCCAAGCCCACGCACAAGAAAGCCTGCATGCGGTTGCCGCCCAACCCCATCTGTCCCCAATGGAGCACGGGACCGTAAATGCCCCAGCAGCAGGCGGTCATGGCGACGGAAGCGATGACCAGCGGCCAACGGATGCTCGCGGGTTTCGAATCCGTCGGCTTGGCGGCCTGGGACTGTGCATCTTTGGTGGGGGCAGCCTTGGCAGCGACATCCTTGGATTGAGCATCTTTGGAAGGGGCGTCGTTGTTCTTGGCGTCCGCCGGTTTGTCCGCGTCGGATGCCGCCTTTGGGCCTTCGGCTGCGGCGTCCCCATTCTGCTCGGCCGAATTGAAGCGAGTCGGCGTCAACTTGGCGGCGGGCGCGACAGAGGGAGCGGCAGCCGGCGCAGTGCTCACTTTCTTCGGCGGTTTGGTCGGCGCGAAGAACAAAACGGTCATGGCGCCGATCGCCACCAGAATGAGGCCGGCCGCAAAGAAGGCGTTGATCTCTTTCCACGTCTTCTGCCAATAGATGGTCCAGAACGAGTTGACCACAGGGGCGCAGCCGAACACGAGCGGCATCACATAAACGGGCAAGCCGCCGTAATTGAAAGCCAGGATGATGCCGAGCGCCCCGAGCGCGCCGACGCAGCCAGCCGCGAAGCTCCAAGCCAATCCGCGAATCGTCCAGGTCGCCTTCTTGCCGCTCGACGACATCACGAAGATCGGCACGACCACCGCGATGAGGAAATAGGCCAAGCCGACGCAGAGAAAGGCCCGCAGCCGGTTCCCGCCTAGCGATTCTTGCCCGATATGCAGGAGCGGCCCGTAAGTCCCCCAGCAGCACGCTGTCAGCAGGATGCTCCCGACGACATAAGGCAGTTTGACATTCATCGCGGACGTATCTCCCAAGTGCTCAAACAGTCGTTCGTGTGTCTCTGCCGCAGCCTACCCGCCGCGAGCCGAGAGAACTTTGTCGCGCAGCGCATCTTGCAGCGGGTCGTCTTCCTCGGTGCAAAATCCGAGATGCAAGTGTCGACGCCAGCCTTCCGCACAGCGGAACAGCCCCGACATGCGCCCCACTTCCTCGTCCAAGTTGCGCAGGGTTTGCAGGTACGAATCGTGTCCCTGGCTTTCGTCCAGCCATTGCTTCTGACTGGCATGACACTCCAGCATCGCCACCTTCTTCTCTTCGACGTCGGTGACGTTGACGAAGAACTCCGGTTCGACCAGTTCCCGCAGCGGCGTGCGGTTCCAAAACGGCTGGCAGTGATACAAAGTCACTTTTTGCGACGAGACGGCCGTCGGTGGATCGACGGGGAAATTGGGCATGCCGCGACAGAAGGCGGCCGTCGTGACCAGCCGGCACGTCGCCGTGTGATCTTCCATGTAGTCGACGGGCGGATGCGTGAGAATGATGTCCGGCGCCACGCGGCGAATCACCGCGGCCACTCGCGCCAACGTCGGGCGATCGTAGAAGATATCGACGTCGTCGCACAGGCTGTCGTGGTAAATGGCCCCCACCGACTCGGCCGCGCGCATCGATTCTTCTCGGCGGATCTTGGCAATCGTCGCTCGGTCATGCTGCATGGAGCCGCAACAGCCGTTGGCGATCGTCTGGTAGTGAATCTCATAGCCCGCCTGCTGCAACAGCAGCAACGTGCCCGCCATGAAGAACTCGATGTCGTCCGGATGGGCGCCGATCGCAAAGGCTTTCTTCGACATGCGTCGTCTCGGGTGGGGGGATGGGCGGCGTGGGGAGCGCCCGATAGGGCGCCGCCAGCGAGGCCCTAATGTCGCAAAATCCCCCTCCCGTCGCAACGGACCCGCGCCGGGCTGGCCGACGGCTCGCCGAACCATCTGGGGGCGATGGGGAATTGCGGCAAATCGCACCACCCCGCCAACGGGAAATGACATGCGGCCCGGAGGAAATGGTCGGCCTTGCGCCAGGGTTTTGAGGGTGCGCTGTTTTTGGAATTTGGCGTCATCGCACATTGTCACCAATGTGGTTTGATCGGCCCCGAAGGGGACGCGACAGGTCAGCCCAGAGCAGAGCGACACGGCGCAGCCGTGGCGCGACGCCCTGGAAAAGCCTCGCTGTGGACGGAGCCCATGACGCGATCCTTCATCGATCAAAGTCCAGTCTCGTTCTCTTGCATCTCCGTGTTTCCATGTCTCCATGTCTCCGTGAGACAAACTTGACCGGGGCTGACCTGTCGTGCCCCTTCGGGGCGGATGCCCCCAGTAACCACTCGCTCGTTTCCTTCTCGACAACGCTCGACGATCGTGTTCTTCCGTGGCGGCAATGGAAACAGCCGTCGGTATTTGCAAAACAGCGCAACTTCAATACGCCAGGGCGACGCTCGCTTTGTCCGCCAGCGTTCGCGTCTATCGGTGCGCGCAACCGATCGAACTCCGCAATCGCTTCGACGGACTCTGCACCGTCGTCGAATTGGTCTTCGATCTTACCGTCGGTCTCGTTACGCTCGACCGACGCCGCTGCGCTAACCGCGACGTCGTTCTCTGCTGCACGCGTAAGGAAGGGGGGAGCCGCCTGGATCGCTGCATCTTCCACTGGCCGGATCGGGACTGTGTGATGACATCGATCGTCGGTAACGAGCAACCTAAGCGTTGAGTTAGGGTTCAGACGCTTTCGACGATCAGGCCGCGATAAATGGCACCGCGATGCCGGTGCTGTGCTGCCTCTTGGTAGGTCGGGCTGTCATACCAGTCACGGGCGTCTTTCAGGGTCGGGAACTCGGCGATCACGACGCCTTCGACTTCCGGCCCTTCCAGTGTCAGATGCTTCCCGTATGCGGCCAGCACCTTGAGCGGACGTCCATCCAGCGTCCCCTTTACCATTTGCCAGTAGGCGTCCAATTCGGATTGATCGAGCGTCTTTTCACGCATGAACACGACGTAAGCGGGCATGGATTTCTCCTATTGAGGTGTGGGAATTGAGATTAGCGCAACCCGCCGGAGGCAAGGATGACTTCACCGGTCAACCAACCGGAATCATCAGAGGCGAGAAACGCGACAACCTTGGCGATGTCCGACGGCGTACCTATTCGCCCCAGAGGGGTCATGGCGACGAGCTGCTTTTCGAGGTCGTTCCCGACGCCATACAGTCCCGCTTCCTTCGTCCCCGCGCTAAGCGTGGCGCCGGGATTGACGGAGTTTACGCGAATTTGTCGCGGGGAAAGTTCCTTTGATAACACGCCGGTCACGGCATCGAGGCCTGCTTTGCTGGCGGAGTAGATCGAGAATCCAGGCGGATGCGAGCGCGATGCGCCGGAGCCGATATTGATGATGCTTCCGCCATTCGGACCGAAATGTCGGAGCGATTCGCGGATGACCAGCAATGGCCCGAGCAGGTTGACGTTGATCTGGCGGTAGAACTCCTCCTCTGTGAGTTCCACGACAGGCATCGCCCGATAAACTCCGGCATTGTTGACCAGAATGTCGAGCCAGCCGAAGGTTTCCTTCGCCCGTTCGAAGAGCCGGGCGACATCGGTGGACATCGCGACATCCCCTTGAATCGCAATGGCACGGCCGCCGGCAGCGGTAATCGCATCGACGACGGATTCCGCGCCGGTTTGGTCGCTCGCGTAGTTCACCACGACTGCCGCACCAGCAGCGGCAAGTTCTTTGGCGATCCCTGCTCCGATGCCTTTAGATGCCCCCGTCACCAGGGCGGTTTTGCCAATCAGATTCGACATGACTTGTCCTCCTTTCCCCTGAGACACCGCGGGAAGGAGACTGTGACAAGACTCTTCAAGATTCTTCAGTTGAGGTGCAACGCCTTCTCAAAATCGCCATCGTCGAGCAGTTTTCGAAGCCAGCCGATTTGAGCTTTGGGTTCGAGAAAGGGATGCTCGCGGAAGATCGCTGCATATTGCTCGTCCACGGCATTCTCAATCGTTCGCACGACACCTTCTGTCGCTTCCGAGACGCGGCGCAGATGCTGCGGGACGAATTGAAGGTGATCGGGACCAATATGCCCCGCCTCAATGAAGCCCTTGGTCTTCTTTGGGCAACGGCAGGGATTGTTCGCGTTGATCAGGCCGCACTGCCCGTGCATGAACTGGTAGAGGTCGCGGCGGGCGCGTGCGAGGCTCTGCCGAAAGTTGTCAGCGGTCATTTCGAGGATTTCGCTGCCGACCGCATCGCTGGCTCCGAAGATCTCGCCGAGCGTGAAGATCAGACGTTGCTTGCGATCCAGGCAAAGCAACATCCCGATGGTGCAGGAGACTTTCGCTTCTTCAACCAGCAGCGGCACCTCGACCGGCACGGATTTCGGATCGGGCAAATCCAAATCGGGCGTGTCATTGATGGCATCGCCGTAACTAGAGAAAGTCCGCGGCTCTCTCTCACCGCCGCGACGTTTCATGTTCAGGACGTGATTGGCCGTGATACGGTAAAGCCAGGTGCGGAACTGGCTTCTTCCTTGGAAGATTCTGAGCCGGGTGATGGCCTTGATCAACACTTCCTGCGTGACTTCCTCGGCATCGTGCGCATGGAAGACCATCCGTAGAGCGATGTTGTAGATCCACGATTGATGTCGCAGAACCAGCCTTTCCAAGGCATCACGGCTGCCTTGCTTTGCCTTCTCAATCAGGTCGGTCTCTGTCGATTCATCGACGACTTCGGCAAAAGGATTTTGCATCGCCGGATTCCTCGCTCAAATCGTCTCATTTTACCCTCGTGGACACGAACTCCTTGGACACACATGGAACAGCACTGTGACAATCGCGTCCAAAATTGCAGTTGCTGCCTAAACGCTCAAGTCTCGCCAGCGGTCGCTCTCGCGACTACGGACGGGATTTGAGTTTGCGAATCAGTCGGGTTGGTTGCCCTTCGTTTGAACGCGTGATCGCGACCGTGGTGGACACGGCATTTACGCCGAAGCTTCCTCGGCAGGCCCGATGGAAGGAAACCGGGAATGAGAAGCGCATCAGCGAGCCAGGCGGCGTGTGACTGCCGCCGAATGCCTCGAACAGCGTTCCACGTCGCAATTCGCTGATCGTTGAACAAGGAGACGCTGTCGATCGTCGTGGACCGCTCCGCGATCCCACTCTGGACCGCGGAGCGTTCTGGAAGCTTTGGCGTTCGACCGACGGAGCGGTCCACGACTTTGGTGATAAGTAAACGTCCCGTTGATATTGAAAGACAGCAAGTATTCCGTGCGTAGGATTGTCGACAATCGAGACGCGAGGGCTGCTCGAATCGACAGCGATTACGCATCGACGCCTTTGGTCAGTCGACGCATCCACCGGGCTGATTCCGCGGCATTTGCTTCACCCCTACAACGTCCCTTTAGTGCTCGGGATGCCCGTCATCCGCGGGTCGGCCTCTACCGCCATCCGGAACGCACGCGCTGCACTCTTGAAAATCCCCTCGCTGATGTGATGGCTGTTCCGGCCGTAGTGCAGCAATACATGCAAGTTGCACAACGCATTGGCCGACACCGACTGCCAAAAGTCCTGCACCAGTTCGCTGTCAAACTCGCCGATCTTCGCCGTCGGGAACGCCGCCTGAAACACCAGATAGCTGCGGCCGCTCAAGTCGATCGCCGTCGTCACCAGCGTCTCTTCCATCGGCAACGTCATGTGGCCGTAACGGCGGATGCCCGCTTTGTCCCCCAACGCCTGTTGGAAGGCCATTCCCAAACAAATGCCCACATCTTCCACGGTGTGATGTTGATCGACATGCAGGTCTCCGTCCGCCTGCACTTCCAAGTCGAACGAACCGTGCCGCGCGAACAGCGTCAGCATGTGATCAAAGAACCCGACGCCCGTCTGGATCGACGACCGTCCGGTCCCATCGAGGTCCAACCGGAGCCGAATCTTCGTTTCGGCCGTTCCTCGCTTAATCTCGGCGGTTCGTCCCATCGCAGGTCGCTCGCTTTCGTATTCGTCGTGTGCGTTGGTCAGGCGAGGTCGTCGCCCGTTACAGGAGACTCTTGAGCATCGCTAGGCAGGCGTCGGTCTGGTCGTCGGTCCCGACGCTGATTCGCAGCCCCTCGCCCCAGCCGGCGTAATTCATGTATCGGACTAGGATGCGCTGGGCTTTCAACCGTTCGTAGAGCGGTCGCAACTCGCGGGTTGCACAGGTCGCCCACACGAAATTCGCCTGCGAATCGGGGACGTCGAAGCCCCATTGCCGGAGCGTTTCGGTCATCCGCGTCCGCGTCGCGATCACTCGCGCTCGATTTTCCGCCAGCCACTTTTGGTCCGCCAGCGCCGCCGTCGCCCCCGCGATGGACAGCGCATCGCAGTTGTACGAATCCTTCACCTTGATGAACTGTTGAATCAGCTCGGGATGAGCGACCAGGAAGCCGAATCGCAGGCCGGCCAAGGCGTACGACTTGCTCAGCGTGCGCGACACCATGATCTTCGGGTTGGCGCGCACCAGTCGCACTGCGCTATCTTCCGCAAAGTCGGCATACGCTTCGTCGACCAACAGCGGGCAGGGGAGCGAATCCGCCAGCGCCGTCAGCCGCTCGGCCGAAACCACCGTCCCGGTCGGGCTGTTGGGGTTGGGAAGAAACGCCAGACGCAGTTCAGGGTCCGCTTGGCCAAACGCCTCTGGCAGCGTCCAGTCGCGTTCAAATCTCACTTCCTGACTCCGAGCCCCCTGCAGTTCCGCGAGCGTGCGATACAGGATGTAGCTGGGGTAGGGGAGACGCAGAATCTGTCCCGGACCCACCAGCGCGCGGGTGACGATGGTCAGGATGTCGTCGCTGCCATTGCCGCACAAAATCCAATCCGGTTCGACGCCCAGCACCTGAGCGGCCTGCATGCGGAAGGCCGTCGCGAGCGGATCGGGATACCGCGCCAGCCCTGCATCCACCGCTTCGTGCAACGCTCGAGTCACCGCCGGCGACGCCGGGTACGGATTCTCGTTCGTATTGAGTTTGATGAATTTGCCGCCCTGCGGCTGCTCGCCCGGCGTGTAGCCGGCCATCGCGAGAATCTCGGGTCGAAAGAATGCGTTCATGCCGTCACTTTGCTGGAGATTGCGGTCGTTGGGCGCTGCTGGGGAGCGGACTCTGTGGGGCTGTTCTCTACAAGGCGGGGCGCGTTCCATCTTGGGGCAAGCGAATGTCGACGCTCGCCCGATGGGCCGTGAGTCCTTCTTTATCGGCCAACCGTTGGACGTGCGGCGCCACGTGCGCCAGTGCATCCGCCGAAAAAGAAATCACGCTGCCGCCGCGGAGGAAGTCGTTCGCCGTCAGCCCCGCGGCCCAGCGGGCCGTGCCGCCCGTCGGCAAGACGTGCGACGGTCCTGCCGCATAGTCTCCCAACGCCACCGGACTGTAGTTCCCCAGGAACGTCGCCCCTGCATGCCGCAGCTTCGGCAACAGTCGCTCCGCGTCGTCGGTCGCCACATGCAGATGCTCGGGCGCAAGCAAGTTCGTGATGCGACACGCTTCGTCTGCGTCGCGCACCAGAATCAACGCGCCGAACGACTCCAGGCTTTGCACCGTCAACTCGCACCGACTTAGCTGCGCCACCTGCCGTTCCAGTTCCCGATGCGTCGCCTCCAACACCTCGGGGCTCCACGTAATCAAAATGCTCGCGCCGGGCGCGTGTTCGGCTTGCGCCAGCATGTCGGCGGCCGTGAAGTCGGCCCGCGTGCTCGGGTCCGCGATCACCACCACCTCGCTGGGACCGGCGATCGAGTCGATGTCGACTTCGCCGTAGACTCGCTTTTTCGCGAGCGCCACAAACAGGTTGCCGGGGCCGACGATCTTGTCGACTTTCGGCAGTCCGGCGACCCCGTAGGCCATCGCCGCCACCGCTTGAGCGCCGCCAAGCCGATACACTTCGCGAATTCCCAGTTCGTGGCACGTCGCCAGCACGTCGGGATTGTTCGCCCCGAAGGCGGTGGGCGGAGCGACCACGACGATTTGGTCGACGCCGGCGGCCGCCGCCGGGACGGCCGTCATGAGCACCGTCGAGGGGTAGGCTGCGGCGCCCCCAGGGACGCAGATGCCGATCCGCTCCAGCGGCACGTACCGCTGTCGCAACACGACCCCCGTCGGCCGACGCACCTCGACGTCGCGCTGCAGGATCGCCCGCTGAAATTCCCAGACATTATCCCGCACCGCTCGGACTGTCTCCAGCAGTTGCGGGTCGGCCGCTCGGTGGGCCGCTTCCAATTCGGCGGCCGATACGCGGATCGTTTCCGGCGTTAACTCGGCCCGGTCCAACAGCTTGCTGTAACGCAACAACGCGTCGAGCCCCTGCGTGCGGATCTCTTCGCAAATCCGTTCGACCACCTCCTGCGGCGAAAGCGGTTGGCCGAACACCTCGATCGTGCGTTTGCGACCTGCCTCGCTGACGATATTCCCGCGCGGGCTGAGACGCTGGCGAAGTTCATCGAGTTGCGCGAGGACGTCGTCCTGACGCGCGTCGATCCGAAGCAACTGGAGCGGTGACTTATTCATAAGCAACGTATTTTGGTGCCGAACCTTCCCAGTGGAAAGGGCCGTCCCCGGGGGAATCGCGTCGGTCGGACTGGAATTCGCGCGGCTCCGATGGTAGTAAACGTCTTCCCAACACGAGCCGCGACAAGGCTTTCAGGTTCACTTCCCGCGAAGAAAACTCCCATGCAACCCATCATCGACCTGCGCAGCGATACCGTGACTCAGCCCACCCCCGGCATGCGCCAGGCGATGGCCAACGCCCCCGTCGGCGACGACGTGATCGAACGCGACCCGACCTGCGAACGACTCCAGCGACTCACGGCCGAACTGCTAGGCAAGGAAGACGCCCTCTTCATGCCCTCCGGCACCATGACCAACCAAATCGGCCTCCGCATCCACTGCAAGCCGGGAGATGAATTCCTGTGCGAGGCTGGCTGCCACATCTACAACTACGAACAAGGCGCCTTCGCGCAGCTCAGCGGACTCGTGGCCCGGACGCTCGAAGGACAATACGGCGTCCTGCGTCCCGAGCAATTCGAGGGGCTCGTCCGCCCCGAAAACGATCACCTCGTCCGCACGCGACTCGTGGTGCTCGAGAACACTCACAACCGCGGGGCGGGGCGAGTGCAGCCGTATGCCTACGTCGAGCAGATTTGCGAATGGGCGCATCGCCACGCAGTGCGGACGCACCTGGACGGCGCCCGGTTGTTCAATGCGGTCGCCGCGACCGGCATTGCGGCCGAACGCTGGTCCCGCCACTTTGACACCGTCAGCGTCTGCTTTAGCAAGGGGCTCGGCGCCCCCGTCGGTTCGGCGCTCGCCGGGACCAAAGAGCAGATTCAAGAGGCACGCCGCCACCGCAAGCTGTTCGGCGGCGGCATGCGGCAGGCGGGCGTCATCGCCGCCGCAGCGCTCTACGCTTTGGAACACCACCAGGAACGGCTGATCGACGACCATGCCCACGCGCAGATCCTCGCCGACGCCGTCCGGCAAAGCGAAGGTTTGACGCTGCAGCCCGACGTGGTCGACACGAACATCGTGATCTTCCGGGTCGACCCGGCGTTGGGGACGGCCGCCGAATTCGTCGCGGCGCTGCGCGAGCAGGGGGTCGCCGTCTTGGCCATCAGCCCCACTCAAATTCGGATGGTGACGCATTTGGACGTCACGGCCGACCAATGCCGCGCCGCCGCCGTCGCCATCCAACGCGCCTCGCAACCGACGCCGCGCTAGCGGCCGGCTTCGGCGCGAAAACACGGTGCGGCAGCAGCCGAGGGCTAGCGCCCCGTCGGTTAAAATGGCCCGCGATTGTGAAAGTCGGGCGCTGATTTCCCACGGCGGCGCGGCCCGTTTAGAATGGGGACGCCGTTCGAGCGGCCCGGGCGAGGGTCATTCGCTGTGCTCGCCGAACGGAGCTCGACTCAAGGGAAGGTGTCTCGCTTATGCCCGTGACGATCCCAGATTTCTGGAAACTGGCCGTCGAAAGCCGCCTGTTGACGCCCGAAATCTGCCAGCAGTTGGCCGCCACTTACGAACAGACCAAAGGCAGTCTCGATCCGGCCGCCTCGAAGACGCTCGCCGATTGGCTCGTCTCCATCAATGTTCTAAGCAAGTACCAGGCGACCGTGCTGGTGAACGGCCGCTCGGGACCATTCTTCTATGGCGAGTACAAAGTCTACGACCGAATCGACGCGGGACGTTGGAAGGGGTTGTTTCGAGCCGTTCATGCGCCGACGAACCATCCCGTCCTACTGCAGTTCGTCACCGGCGCGGTGACGCAGGACCCGCAGCATTGGGCCTACGTCGTCGGACAAGTTCACAATCGACTCACGGCCGCCTACCCGCATTGGCACCGCTTCCACGAAGTGGTCGATCTGGGGAACTTCAAGTTTCTGGTCGCCGAGGATCTGGCGGGCGATTCGCTCGACCAGCGACTGGCGACAGCCGGTCGAGTCGCTCCGCCCGAGGCGTGCATCATCGTGCGTCATCTCGCGTTGGCGCTCGCCCAATTGCATCGTTGGCAGTTGCCGCACGGCGATGTGCGGCCCGCGAACATTTGGCTTGACGCCCGCGGACATGCGCGGCTGTTGCAAGATCCGACGCAGTTGCCGCGCCCCTTGGCCAAAAATCCGGGGGAATCGGAGGAGGCGTGGGGGGAACGGGCCGACTACGCGGCGCCCGAACTACAACAAACCGGCAAGATCCCCGACGCCCAGACCGATATCTACGCGCTGGGCTGTTGCTTTTACCAGCTCATCACCGGTCAGCCGCCGTTCGCCGGCGGCGATGCGACTTCCAAGTTGCAACGGCATGCGACCGAGGCGATTCAACCGCTGGCGCCGTTCGGCGTCCCCGAGCCGCTGGCGAAGATGATCGCCTTCATGATGGCGAAGAATCCGCAAGTTCGGTTCCCGCAAGCGCAGCTTGTCGCCGACCAACTGGCGCCGTTCATCGACCCCGCGCGACTCAACGCGGCCTTGCTGCCCGCCGCGCCGACCTTGCCCCTGTTCGAACAGTTCTTGCAGCAACGCGGACTCGGACGCACTTCGCCCGCGTTCCTATCGCCGCCGCCTCCCGCGCCGGCCGCCTCGTCGCCTCCTTCACCGCCTCCCTCTTCACCGCCTCCCTCTTCACCGCCGCCTCCCGCGCCTGCGGCCCCGCCTGCGCCGCCGAAGCCAGCCTCCGTAGCGCCGCCCGCCAGCGCTTCTTTGACCTCGACGGCGAAGGCTTCGACGACGAGAACGTCGGCCGCGCCGTCCGCCGCTTCGCCCGCCGTGAGTCCGCCGGCCAGTCCAGCCGCCAAACCGGCGGCCAAACCTGTCGTCGTGCCGCGACCGACGCCTCCGGTCGGCGGCGCTCCGGCTGCGGCGCCCATGCTGGCGAGCGGCGGCGCCGATACGGCGGCTCGCATTCGCCAAGCCGGAGAAGCCAGTAAGCAAAAAATGCTGGTCGTTGGCAGCGTCTTTGCCGCCGTGCTGCTGGTGGGCGCCGTCGTCGGCGTGGTGATGTTCGGCGGGAAGGGAAGCAGCGAGTCGGGAGAAGCTGGTGAGTCGGTGGCTTCGGCCGGTGGCAACGCAGCGGCAAGTGGAACGACGGGTGGCCAGCCTGTGGGTGGTGCACCTGTGGGCGGGCAACCTGCGAGCGGGCAGCCGGCGGTCGGCGGTTCGCCAGGCGTCAGTACTCCGCCTGCCGGCGGCGTCCCCGGCGGAAACGCGATCGGGAAGAAGAAATGGGAAGTGAAGGCGGAACCTACGAGCGACAAAGAGGAGGGTGCGACCGGCCTGCGACAGTCGGTGGTGGCCGACGACGGCAAGAGCCTCTGGGAGTCGCCGACGACCGGCGCACCGGTGCAACTGGAGTGGGTCCCTCCCGGAGCCCAAGTATTTTTGATCCTGCGCCCTCACGATCTGATGGCGAGCACCGAGGGGCCGCGAGTGCTACAGGCGCTCGGGCCGGCGCTCGGGTCGTCCCTCGCCGATCTGGAGAAGATCCTGGGCTTGCCGTTTGACGAGATTGAACAGCTGATTGTCACGCTGCATGACGCGGGCGAGGCGTTCCCACGACCCGCGTTCGTCGTGCATTCCCAGGAAGATTTGGACGTCGAATCGCTGGCGGGAAAGTGGAATGCACAGCCCAGCGATGAGAAGGGAAAGGCGCTGGTGTATCAGGCCGGCACATGGCATTACGCGCTTCCGACGACCGAGACCAAACGCGTCTTCCTGGTCGGCGCCGCGGAAGAAGTGCAGGAAGTCGCCAAGATCGGCGGCGCGGCGCCGGCGTTGCGTCGCGAAATGGAAAAGCTCCGGCGACTCACCGACGACCAGCGGCACTTTACGCTTCTGTTGGCCCCGAATTACCTCTCGAGCACGCTGTTTCGCGATGGGCGAAAGTTCTATTTCGGCGAGGCGAAGAAGCTGCGCGAGCCGCTCGACTGGTTCTTGCGCGACGAACTGCAGGCGGTCTTATTGAGCCTGCATGTGGAACCAGATACATACGTCGAAATGCGTTTGTCGAGCAACTTCAATAAGGACCGCTACAAGTTGGCGGAGGAGTTTCGCGATCGATTGGAGCAGGTTCCCGACTTAGCCTTCGACTTCATCGCGACGCTGGGATCCAACCCCTATTGGGAGCGAGTGCGTTTGCAATATCCGAACATGATTCGCTTCTTGCACTCGAAGGCGCGGATCGGCGTGGAAGAAGACACGGCGACGATCAACGCGCGCCTCCCGGCGCCCGCCGCGCACAATCTGGTTTTCGGTTCCGAAATGGTGCTTGCTTCGAACCCTGGCGCCATGGCGGTCGCCGTCGCGAAACCGACCGGCCCCATGAATACGGCCACCGGCGGGATGCCGCCCGGCATCATGACCGTCGAAGACGTCCTCGCGAAGTACAAGACGACGATGGCGTTTGAAGCCCAGTCGCTGGAGTTCGCGCTGCAGGATATCGCGAAGGACGTGAACGAGTCGCTGAAGGGGTTGCCGTTCGAGTTTGCGATCAAGATCATGGGGGACGACTTAAAGCTGGACGGCATCACGCGCAATCAGACCGTCCGCGACTTCAGTCAGCGGGATAAGACGGTCGGGGAAATCTTGACGGCGATGGTGATGAAGGCGAATCCCGTGACGACCGTCAAGGAGCCGCATGAGAAAGACCAAAAGCTGTTATGGGTGATCGAAAAAGATCCGGATGATCCCAGCAAACTGGTTGTGCTGATTACGACGCGTCAGATCTCCGAGCAGAAGAAGTACAAATTGCCGGCCGTCTTCCAGCCGAAGTAGAGAGGAAGCCGCCCGTAGCGAGGACCTCCTTGAACGCATTCTCGATCGCCTGCACCACTTGCAACGCGCGACTCAAGGTGCGCGACGCGTCCGCGATCGGACAAATCGTCGCGTGTCCCAAGTGCGGCAGCATGGTCCTCATCACGGCGGCTTCGGCGGCCGCGCCCGCGCCGTCCAGCACCGTCGCCAAGCCCCACCCGACAGGCGCGTCTCCCTTCGATGATCCTCTGCCGCTTGAGCCGCCTGCCGACTCGACGCCGACTGCCCCCGCAAAGCCGACTGCCCCCGCGAAACCGGCCGCAACGGCGGCGCCGCCTGCTTCCGCAGGGGAGGCGAGCGGCGAGCAAGAGGGAGCAGGGGGGGAGGCGGCCGATTCCATGCCGGCCGATCCCACGCCGGCCGAGGCGGCCGATGTCACGACCGAACCGAGTCGCGGTGCAAACACTTGGCTGTGGATCGGCGGCGGCGTCGCAGGCGGCGTGGTGCTCGCCGTCGGCCTGTTTATGCTCATCACCGTACTACGAGGGCCCGGTCCGCAGGTCGCGCAAAACGAGCCGCTCGAAGCCGGTTCGCCGACCGTCGAGCCGACGACCCCGCCGCCGACCGCTGACGGCTCGCCGCCCAATCCGACTCCGTCTCAATCGCCGGCCGCTCCCGACGTTCCTTCGCCGGCCGCTCCGCCGCCAGGCCCCGAAGGGAAATCTCCCGCGGTCGAACCACCCTCGCCGGAGAAACCCGCGCCGCCCATGCCGCCGCCCGAGAAGCCGACGGCAGAAGCACCGGCGCCAGCCGAGAAGCCGGCGCCTGCCAAGCCGGATGCACCGTCGCGCGAACTTGTTGAGCCCGAAGCGCCGCCCGGATTGACGCCCAAGGGGGGCGTGGAGACTCGACCTTCGACCGTCGCGCCGATCGGCGGCCGGTTCGCCAATCTTCTGAGCGGCGATATTGCTCCGAGCGCCGAATCGGACGCGTCGATGGATGCCAAGCCGCCGGCCGCGCCGGCGCCGACCGACGACGTCGTCGGCTCCATCCCCGCGGACGAAGAGATCGTGCGACCGCGCATGCGCGAGATCGACGTCCCAGGGCGACTCGCCGATCCCATCGCCAAGCTGCAAATCAAAGACATGCCGTTGGATGAATTCGTGCGGTTGCTGTCCGACCTGAGCACCATCCCCATGACGCTGGACGGCGACGCCTTGCGGCTGCGGCGCATTGCGGCGACGACGCCGGTCAGCGTCCAAGTGGAACAGTCGACGGTCGCCGGCGTGCTCGCCGCAGGTCTGGAACCCTTGCAGCTCGGCGTGCGCGCCACCGACCACGGCCTCCGCATCACGCACCCCGACACGCCCGCGTCGCAAGCTCGAAAGCGAACCTACGATGTGTCTGACCTCGTCGCCAACGATCCCCAGCAGCTCGACGTCCTGCGGCAATGGATCCTCGATTTGGTGTTGCCCGAGTCGTGGACGGAGGCGGGCGGGGCGGCGACGTTGACGGCGGCGAACGGGTCACTGGAAGTGCAGAACAGGGACGAGGCGCATTTTCAGATCCTGTATTTATGCGACAAGCTCCGAGCCGCTCGGCGGCTGCCGCCGAAGGGGAAGTATCCCGAGTCCTGGCTGGCGCCGGGGACGTTGCCGAAACGCGGCGAGGCGGCGTTGGCGACCGTCGTAAAGCTCAACTTCAACCGCTCGACGCGGCTCACGCAGATTCTGTCGCGACTGGGGCAAGTCGCCCAACTGCGCGTGCTGGTCGATTGGGATGCACTGGCCGACGCCGGCTGGACGCCCGAAACGATGGCGCGATTGACGGTTGACGGCGTCCCCCTGTCCGCAGCGCTGCAGCAGTTGCTGGGGCCTCGCGAGCTGACATATCGGATGCTCGACGATTCGACGCTGGAAGTCACCACGCGCGTCGCCGCCGCTCGCCACGTGGAATGGGAGTTCTACGACGTTTCGCACCTGCTAGAGAAGGACCAAAGCCCTCAGCCGCTGATCGAAGCCTGGCAAGAGCAACTCGGCGCACCCGTCCGCTTCGACCCTCTCAGCCGCACCATGCTCGTTGCGCTCCCCTACGGAGCGAACCACCCCCCGTAGGACAGGCTTCCAGCCTTGTCGTTCCCCAAATCGAAAGTGCTCGGGGGACAAGTTCGCGCATCACAGACGAGGGTTTGTAACGTGATGCAGCGAGACGAGTTGCCTCGCGTATGGAACCAAAACGACCGAAGCTTCGTATATCTGGAAGTGCGTCCGCAAGAAGGATGGGCGCGAGTTGCGAGCGAGGGAGAGCCTAATTTTTAGCTTCGCAAGCACGGAGGTCGGTCGTGAGCTCTCACCTCGATTGGGCTGAACAACATTTTTCGCAGTGTCAGCTCGGAGACAAGCGCCGCACGCGGAGATTAGTCCAAGTCGCGGCGGCGATGGCGAACAATCCGTCGGGCAGCCTTCCCGATCAAATCGTGGAATGGCCCGACCTCAAGCCGGCGTATGTGCTCTTGGGCCGCCCTGAAGTGACGTTCGACGCGATCGCGACGCCGCATTGGGAACTGGTTCGGAAGCGCACGTCGGGCCGGTATCTGATCCTGGATGACACCACGGAACTCGACTTCGGCCGTCATCGCGATGTCGAAGGCCTCGGACCGACGGGCAATGGCAGCGGTCTGGGCTTCTTGCTGCATAACGGGTTGATGGTGAACGCCGACACCGAGGAATTGGTGGGAATGGCGGGACAGGCCATTCATTATCGCGAGCGGAAGCCGAAGGGACGCAAGCGAGAAAACAGTTCGCAAATCAAAAAACGCCGCCGAGAATCGGAGGTCTGGGGCAAGGTCGTCAATGCGATTGGCAAGCCCGCCGAGGGCGTTCAGTTCATCCACGTGATGGATCGCGGCGCGGACAACTTCGAAGTCTATTGCCACATGCTGCGGCAGAACTGCGACTGGGTCGTCCGCGCCTCCCATTTGAAACGGAAGATCATCCCTGAAGGGCCAGGGCACGGTGCAACTGGATCAGCACCTGCCCCTCTTAACTCTGGCCGGCAGCTATCAACTCCACTTACGTGCTCGACCGCAGCAGCCCAAACGCATGGCGAAACTGGAGGTCAGCATCGGCTCCCTTGAGATGCCGACGCCCTCCCAGAAGAGCCCCTGGGTGAGAGAGCTCAAGCCGCGTCCGATTCCCATGAACGTGGTGCATGTCACCGAAGTCGATGCGCCCGCGGGAGTGAAGCCGATCCGCTGGACGCTCTTCACGTCATTGCCCGTCAGCAATCTCGACGACGCTTGGAAGGTCATTGAGTACTACGAACGACGTTGGCTGATCGAGGAATATCACAAAGCGTTGAAAACGGGTTGCCAAGTCGAAGCACGTCAATTGCACACGAAGGCGGGGCTGGAAGCGATCACCGCGCTGCTTGGCATCCAAGCGGTGCGGTTGTTGCAACTGAAGTCCATCGCGAGAACGGCGCCCGACAAGCCGGCGAGCCAAGTCGTGCCCCAAATCTGGATCCGCATCCTTCAGAAGGCTCGCCCCAAGCTCGCACGCATCACCGATCTCACCGTCCGACAGTTCTATCGTGAAGTCGCCAAACTCGGCGGATTCCTCGGACGCAAAGGCGACGGCGAACCCGGATGGATCACACTCTGGAGAGGCTGGGAGAAACTGAACAATTACGTTCACGGAGCGTCCCTAGCACTCAAGCTTGGACCAACCGTCTAAGATTTGGGGAACGACAAGGCTTCCAGCCTGTCTCCGCAGTTTCTTCCAGACTCCCGCCCCCGCACACTCCCGCCCCCCGCGCACCCCCTTCTCCGTTTCCCCTCTCACGATTCCTCGCTTGCATTTCCCCGCACCGAGTGCATAATGACGACCATGCAAGCCGCCCGCCGTGCCTATTTTTGTTGGTACTTTAGCCTCGAGGTTCTCGGGGCGCGGGGAGGTTGTTGACTTAACGACATCCTACGACGCACACGCAAGCCCCGCGAACCATCTCAGGTTGGCGGGGCTTTTTTTGTTGCTGTGCGCTGCAAGGACGACCGTACTTTCACGCTTTTTCGAGCAGATTCTCAAACCCAGGTAATTGGAGCAGGCAGATGATCGTCGTTATGGAAAAAGGGGCCACGCAGGCGCAGGTGGAGCACATGGTTAAGCGAGTCGAATCGTTGGGGCTCAAGTCGCACGTCATCGTCGGCTCCGAACGCACCGTGATCGCCGCCATCGGTACGAAGCGCGAAGACACTCGCCAGTCGCTCGAAAGCGGCCCGGGCGTGGCGGAGGTGGTGCCGATTCTCGCGCCGTACAAGGTCGCGAGCCGCGAGGTGAAGCCGGAGCCGACGCAGGTCGTCGCCGGCAGTCTGCGCGTCGGCGCGGGCGTGTTGGGCGTGATTGCGGGGCCCTGTTCGGTCGAGAATGAAAAGCAGATCGTCGAGACGGCGAAGGCGGTGAAGGCGGCCGGCGCCACGGCGCTGCGCGGCGGCGCGTTCAAGCCGCGCACGAGCCCGTACAGCTTCCAAGGCCTGAAGGAAGACGGCCTGAAGATGCTCGCCACCGCGCGTCAAGAAACGGGATTGGCGGTCGTCACCGAAGTGATGTCGACCGAGGATGTAGAACTCGTCGCCAAGTACGCCGACGTCCTGCAAATCGGCGCGCGCAACATGCAGAACTACCGGCTGCTCGAAGCGGTCGGTCACACGCGCTGCCCCGTGCTGCTCAAGCGCGGCCCCGCCGCCAGCATGGAAGAACTGCTGCTGGCCGCCGAGTACATCCTGAACGAAGGCAACTCGCAAGTGATGTTGTGCGAACGCGGCATTCGCACGTTCGAAACGCACACGCGGTTCACGTTGCCGCTGGCGTCGGTACCGTACCTGCACCACAAGACGCACTTGCCGATCGTCGTCGACCCCAGCCACGGCACGGGCCATACGTACCTGGTTCCCGATATGACGCTGGCGAGCATCGCATCGGGCGCCGACGGCGTCATCCTCGAGGTGCACCCGGATCCGGAGAAAGCGATGAGCGACGGCTACCAGTCGCTGAATTGCCAGCAATTCTCCGACTTGATGGTGCGTTGCCGCAAAGTGGCTGAAGCGGTCGGCAAGCGGATCGAATAGTCGTGGTTCGCTCCGCGAACCAACGCACCAAACAGCAACCTCAATCCCTCCACCCCCGCCCTCGAGCCCTAGACCAGCTCGCGGGCGGCGCGCGCATCGCGCACGTCGAAGCTCCAATTAGGCCAGCCATTCCGCCAGCCGCAGCATTTGGTTGTACTTCGCCAATCGTTCGCTGCGAACGATCGAGCCGATCTTGATGAGGTCGGCGGCGGCGGCGGTCGCCAGGTCGGCGATCGTCGAGTCCTCGGTCTCGCCGCTGCGCGCCGAGACGACGCACGTGTAGCCCGCAGCGCGGGCCGTCTGCAGAGCACGGAATGTTTCCGTCAACGTGCCGATCTGATTGATTTTGATCAGGACGCTGTTCGCAACGTGATTGGCGATGCCGCGTCGCAAACGTTCGACGTTGGTCGTGAACAAATCGTCGCCGACCAATCGCACTCGTCCGCCCAAGCGATCGGTAAGCCGCCGCCAACCGTCCCAATCGTCTTCTGCAAGTCCGTCTTCGATGCTCGTGATCGGATAACGTTCGACCCACTCTTCCAGGCGATCGATCATCTGCTCGCTCGAGAGCACGCGATCCGCTTCGGTCGCCAATCGATAGCCGGCGCCATTCCAGAAGTGCGTGGCGGCGACGTCGAGTGCGATGGCGACGTCGACGCCGGGCTGCAAACCGGCCGCTTCGATCGCCCGCACGACGAACTCGACCGCCGCCTCGTTGCCTGGCAGCCGCGGACCGAAGCCGCCCTCGTCGCCGATCAGTCGCCCTTCATATCCCGCGTCGCACAGCAGTCGCCCGAGTCGATTGTAGATGCGTACGGTCCATTCCAGCTGTTCGGCCGTATCGCGAGCGCCGATCGGCATGACCAGCACGTCTTGAAAGTCGAGATTGCCGCCGGCGTGCAAACCGCCTGAGATCATGTTGATCATCGGCAGCGGGACGTGCGGCGCGGCGACGGCAAGCGCGGGGTGTTCCTGCGCCGCCAGCGACGCGTAGGCCGAGTGGAGATGGTCATACAGCGGGACGCGACGAACGGCGGCGGCCAGATGAGCGACTGCGAGCGACACGCCGAGCAGGGCGTTGCCGCCGAGTCGCGTCTTTTGCGGAGTTCCATCCGCGGCGATCAGGCGTTTATCGAGGGACGTTTGGTCGGCCGGGTCGCAACCGACGACGAGCGGCCCGAGCACGGTGCGCACGTTTTCGACCGCGCGCCGCACACCCTTGCCGTCGTACCACGACGAGTCGCCGTCGCGCAGTTCGCACGCCTCCCATTTTCCGGTGCTTGCGCCGGAAGGAACCATGGCGCGGCCGACGCACTCGCCCGCCCAAGCTTCGACTTCGACCGTCGGCCGACCGCGGCTGTCCAACACTTCGCGGGCGTGAATGCGAGTTATCGCCGTCATGCAATCTCACTCCTGAATGACTCTAGCCGACGGTTCGTTTCCTCCCACGTCGCCGAGGGGTGTAGTAATAAGCGGCGCGCCCACTCGCGAATCGGATCGGGCTGAGTGAGATACTCAACGCGGCTTTTCCCATCGATCCGCGCCAGCATGCATCCGGCCAAGTTGAGCTGCGCGCGAGCCTCCAGCGCTTGCCACTCGTCGCGCCCCGCTCGCGGCGCGACCGTCGCGGCATACGAGGCCCAAAATGTCTGCGGCAGGGCGATGTACTCCGACCAGCGCCGATGGAACGTGAGCGACTTGAGCACCAGGTGCGTCAGGAAGAACCCCAGGTCGAACGCGGGATCGCCGTAGTGGCCGACCTCGCAATCGATCAACATCAACCCGGCGGGCCAGACAAGCAGATTCTTGGGGCTAAAGTCGCCGTGCACCAACGACCGTCGGTGCTCCCATACCGATGCAACCAGTCCCTCCAGCGGCGCGGCCAAGTCGGGATGCACGCGTGCAACTTGTCGATAGTAAGGATCGAGCCGCAGGTCGTCGAAAAACTGCCGGTCGTTCAACTCGTCCGCCGTCTCGCCATCAAGCCAAGTTGCCGCATGGAGGCGACCGAGCAGCCGGCCGCAGGCGGCGGCGATCGCTGGATCGGCGCGGCCGGCCAACAGCTGCTGCTTCCACGTCGCGTGCCCCAGCGGCGCGGCGGTCATTGCAAAGACGTAGTTCTCGTGATCCTCAAACAGCAGACGCGGCAAGTGAATCGAATCGCTGGTCTGCGCCGCATCCCCGAGTATCCGCTCGCACCGTCGCAGAACCGCGACTTCCCGCCAAATTCGCTCGACGCTGCAGAACCAGGGCTGCGGCACTCGCAGTTGCGGACTGGCCTGCTTGAGGACGAAGTCGAGCGACGGATCGTCAAGGCGACGAATGTAGAGTACCACGTTCGACACGCCGCCCGAGAGGAATGTCGCCTCGGCCGGCGCGTTGTGGGGAATTCGACCCGCACTGCGCAGGTACTCGATCGCGTTCTGCTCGGTCAACACCAAGCTTGGTGCGGGGGCATTCACGGTTCCGTCGATCTACTTGCCCTTCTCGAAGTCGCCGGCGGTGAACAGCAGCAGCTTCTCCAGCGAGAGGTGCTTGCGAATCACCTTGTTTACGGCTTCGACGTCGACGGCGCCGATCGCTGATTCCAAATCGGTGTAGAAGCCCATCGTACGACCGTCGTACAGCGTGTCGCCCAGCAAGTCTGCCAACCGATTGTCGTTGGCTCGACCCACTTGCTGCTGTTGCAAGTAACCGCCCTTCGCACGCACCACCTCTTCCGCGGTGACTCCGTCCTTGAGAAGCCTTTCGAGCTCCTCCCGAATCACTTGCTCGACCTTCGGCATGTTCTTGGGGTTGGTGATGGCCTGAATCTGCCACGTGGCTCGCGCGTCGAGCGACTGGGCGCTGAAGCCCGAGCCGACGCCGTACGACAAACCTTCCTTCTGCCGGACTCGATCGCCCAGTCGCGACGACAGTGAACCGCCGCCGAGGATGTAGTTGGCAACCACCAATGCCGGATAGTCGGGATCGTCGTTGCGCAGCGGAAATAGCTCCGCGGCCAAGTAGATGGCGTTTTCCTTGTCAGGCGTCTGGATCACTTGCTTCCCCGTCGCAACCTTCGTCGGAACTTCCGACTTCAGCCGCTCAAAGGGCGCCGACGACTTCCACGACTCCAACGTCTTCAACAGCGGTTCCAACGCTTCCGGGTCGAAGTCGCCGACCACCACCAATTCACCGTACTGGCCGCTGAGAAACTTTTCGTGAATCTCGCGCACCTCTTCGATCTTCACGCCTCGAACGCGCTCGACTTCCTCCTGCGCCGTCGGGACGTAGCGCGGGTCGTCGGCCGCGTATTGAGTGAGCGCACGACGCATGGCGTTCGACGCCAGCGCCTGCGGGTCGGACAGCGTCTGCTCGATGCTCGACAACTGTTCGCGTCGCAACACTTCCAGTTCGTCAGCCGACAACGCGGGTTCGCGGAGCACCTGGCGGAGAATGTCGAGTGCGGCGGGGAAATTCGCTCGCTTGGTGCGCAGCGAGAAAGATGCGACTCCGGCGGCGCTTCCGGCGCCCAGTTGCACCTTGTCATGATCCAGTGCGTCGCGCAGCTGCTGGAACGACAGCTGCTTGGTGCCGCGTCCCATGAGTTCTCCCAGAAACTCGCAGGCGGTCGCTTTGCCTGCCAGCGACTGGCGGTCGCCGAATCGCAGTCGCAATTGCAGTGCGACCGTCTCGCCGCGCGTCTTCTTCGGCAGCAAGGCGACTTTGAGTCCGCTGGGCAATTGCGAACGCTTCGTCCGCGCTTCGATGGCCGCGGGGCTGACGTCGAACGCCTCCCCTTGGGCCTGTTGTTCGCGTCCTTGGTAATCCTTCACCATCGTCGCCACGTCGAGATTCTCGGGCACCGTGACGCGTTGGGCTTCCGTCGACGGCAGGAACATGCCGACGGTGCGGTTGTTGCGAGTCAGATACTTGGCGGCGACCGTTTGCACGTCCTCCGGCGTCACTTTTTCAATGCGATCTCGATAGAGGAAGTACAGTCGCCAATCGCCCTGCGACGCCCACGAGCTCAACGCCACCGCGATTCCCGACGTGTTGGCCGAATTCAGCTCCCATTCCTTCAACAGTTGTTGGCGAGCACGCTTGACCTCTTCCTCCGTCACCGGTTGTTTCGCGGTCCCTTCGGCGACGTCCAACAGCGCCGCGAGCGATTCGTCGGCGGACTTCTCTTTCGGCACTTCCGCCCCGATCAGCAGCAACGTGGGGTCGTGCCGCGCTTGAGCGAACCCGAACACGCTGCTCGCCTTGCCCGTTTCGACGAGCCCCTTGTAGAGCCGGCCGGAAGGCTGTGAGCTGAGGATGCGAGACAGTACGGCGGTCGCGGGGAATTCGGGATGCGAGCCCGACGAAACGTGGTAGGCGACGCCGACGAGCGCCACGTCGCCGACGCGTCGCAGCGTCACCGTCCGCTCGCCGTCTTGCGGCGGTTCGACCGTATAAGTGCGAGGCAGTTCACGCTTCGGACGCGGGATCGCGCCGAAGTACTTGGTGATAAGCTCAAGCGCCTTCGCTTCCTCGAATTTACCGGCCACCACCAGCATCGCGTTGTCGGGCTGGTAGTACTTCTCGTAGAAGGCGCGGAGGGCGTTGATCGGCACTCGCTCGATGTCGCTGCGATTGCCGATCGTCGACTTGCCGTAGTTGTGCCATTCATAGGCGGCCGCCGAGATGCGTTGAAACAGCACGCGCGACGGCGAGTTCTCGCCTCGTTCAAACTCGTTGCGCACGACCGTAAACTCCGAGACCAAGTCCTCGGCTCGGATGAGGCTGTTGACGAAACGGTCCGATTCCAACTTCAGCGCGAACTCCAGGTTGTCGTCGGAGGCCTGGAGCGTTTCGAAGTAGTTGGTGCGATCGTCGGAGGTGGTGCCGTTGAACTGTGCGCCGCGTTCACTGAGCGCCTTGGGGATGTTGGGGTGAGTGGGCGTCCCCTTGAAAACCATGTGCTCCAGCAAGTGGGCCATTCCCGCCTCGCCGTAGCCTTCGTGTCGCGACCCGACGAACACCGTCAAGTTGACCGTGACGGTGGGGCGGGACGCGTCGGGGAACAACAGCACCTGCAGACCGTTCTCCAATTGGTACTCGGTGATCCCCTCGACCGTCGCCAGCTTCTTGGGAGGCGCCGCCGAAAGAGGAACTCCGTCCGTGAGAACCGCCGCAGCCGCCATAAGAACCACCCACGTCAAGAACGCGCGAAAGAACATCGACTGAGCCCCGAAAACAGGAAAGGGGAGTGAATCCGCCTCACGCCGCCATGGTATAGCAGCTCGTAGGACAGGCTTCCAGCCTGTCTCCCCGCCTGTCTCCCCGCCCCTTTCCTCTCCCGCCTCTTTCTTCTCCCCCGCCACGCTGCTCTCTCGCCGCGCTCACGCCGAAATCTGAAACAGCTCCGCCGGCGGTTCGGCTTCGATCAGCTTCAGGTCGAACCGTTCCTGCAGGATGCGGAACACGTTGGGGGTGACGAACGCCGGCGGGGCGGGGCCCAAGCGGATGCCTTTGACGCCCAGATGCAAGAGCGTGAGCAGCACGGCGACCGCCTTCTGCTCGAACCACGAAATCACGAGGCTCAGCGGCAGATCGTTGACGCCGCAGCCGAAGGCGCCGGCGAGCGCCACGGCGACTTGGATGGCGCCGTAGGCGTCGTTGCATTGGCCCATGTCGAGCAGCCGCGGGAGGCCGGCCACCGTCCCATACTCGCCGTCGCGGATGCGGTACTTGCCGCAGCCGAGCGTGAGGATGATCGAGTCTTGCGGGGCGCGCTGGGCGACCTGCGAATAGTAATTGCGTCCTTGTTCGGCGCCGTCGCAGCCGCCGATCAGATAGAAGTGGCGTATCGCGCCTTGCTTCACCGCCTCGACCACTTTGTCCGCCAGCCCCAGGATGACGCGATGATGGAAGCCGATCGTCGATTGGCCGCGCGAGTCGGCGGCGAGCGGCGGGAGCGACTTGGCTTGCGCGATGACTTCCGAGAAGTCATTGTTCGCAATCCGACGACCGCCGGGAACGGCCGTAACGCGCGTCGTGTGCAGGCGATCCTTGTACGACTCCCAAGGAATCAACACGCAATTGGTCGTGGCCACGATCGGGCCGGAGAACTGAGTGAACTCAAGCTGCTGGTTCTGCCAAGCGGTGCCGTAGTGGCCGGCCAAGTGGGAGTGAGCGCGGAGCTTCGGGTAGCTGTGCGCGGGAAGCATCTCGCCGTGCGTGTAGACGTTGACGCCGGCGCTGGCGGCTTGGTCGAGCAGATCGGAGAGGTCGAGCAGGTCGTGGCCCGTGACGAGGATGCCGGGGCCGGCCTTCGTTCCTTCGTCGACCTGCGTCGGCGTCGGCGCCCCGAACCGCTCCGTGTGGCCTTCGTCGAGCAGTTGCATCACGCGAAGATTGACCTCGCCGCAGCGGAGGACCAGTTCCAGGAGGGAGTCGAGGTCGAAGTTGACGTTGGTCATGGTGGCGAAGAGCGCTTCTTCGATGAACGCCGACACCGACTCGTCCGACTTGCCCAAGCGTCGCGCGTGATGAGCGTAGGCGGCCATGCCTTTGACGCCGTAAAGGAGCATTTCTTGCAGCGATTGCATGTCCGGATCTTTGCCGCAGACGCCGATTTCGGTGCAGCCGGTTCCTTGAGACGTTTGTTCGCACTGATTGCAGAACATGAGCGAGCTCCTGCTTTGAGGTGGGAGGTGAGCGAGTCGCCGGCAGCTTAGAGGAATATATCTGGATGTCAATATCCAGTTGTGCGGAATGTGGTCGTTCAGTAGCTTGTCGTAGACGCGAGAAGGTCGACGGCGGCGGTGCGACCGTCCCCGCTCTTCGCGCGATCCTTCTAGGAGTCCGTTTCATGCGTGCGATCGATGAGCCGCGGCTGGAGACCGATACCGCGTATCGCTACGAGTATCTGTGCGAATTCATTGGGTTCGGGCCGGCGGACGCCGCCGCCATTCACGGCGCGGCCGGCGTTCTAGCCGGACAAATCGGGCAGATCGTCGAGACGACTTACGCCAAGCTGCTCGCCTTCGACGCCACCGCGCGCCACTTCGTGCCGCGGCAGCATGGGTTCGCCGGCGATCCGCCCGCGTCGCTTGAACAGCTCCACCAAAACCATGAGCAGATCAAGTTCCGCAAGGAACATCTCCTGCGGTACCTCATGCAGATGTTCGGCGCGCCGTTCAACGCACGGACCGCGAATTACCTGGACATGGTCGGCAAGATGCACACGCCCAAAGCGGGCAACCCCGCCATCGACGTCCCGCTGGTCCAGATGAACGCCCTTATGGGCCTGCTCTCCGACGCCCTCCTGGACGTCATCCTCCAATCGCAGCTGCCCCCCGAAAAAAAATCAGCGCTCGCCCGCGCCTTCAACAAGCTGCTTTGGATCCAAAACGACCTCATCACCCGACACTACAGCCCGTAGCACAGTCCGTAGCACAGGCTTCCAGCCTGTGTCTGACGCCTCCCAAAACGGGGACAGTGCGCTGCGCGTGCGCGGCCCCCCCGACGCAAGGTCGGGGGAGATTCATCGATCGTCCCCAATCACTCCGTCACTTCTTGCCCCTCCCGAGTCGCCAGGGCATGCAAGACGGTCATCGAGATGGTCGACGGCAGGCCATGAACGGAGCCATCCGCATAGGTGAAGAAGACCGTGTTGCGGTGCGCCGAAAAGAAGTCGTACGGCTCGCAGTAAGGACTATTCAACGTACGGTTGCCAATGCGGACGAGCGACATCACGGGCGGTTTCTCGACGACCGAGGAATACACCGGCGCGCCGGGCGTCGTGCGGCACGTTCCGCCGGTGACCACGCCGCACCACGGCGCTTGCGTCAAGATGGCGCCGCGTTCGCCGATCGCGATCGTGTTGCTGGTCCCGTCCAAGACGCTCGCCAACCGATGTCCGCTGTTGCGCTGAAACAGCCCGTTGCCGTTCTCGGGCTCCTGATTGATGAGTCCGTACGATCCAAAACAGGCGACGTAACTTGAGGTGTGTGCGTCGGCCACCGGCTCATTCTGCTCGTCCAGCACCGTGAACACGCCGACTCGCTGGTCGCTGGGACAATTCAGCTGCTTGACCGACGTGGTGCGAACCGACTGATGTTTGGGGTCTTCCACCGCCGCGTTGAAGTCGATTCGGCTATGCAGCGGAGTTTGTTCCATGAAGTTCAAGATGAGCGCCGCCCAGTTCCAGCCAGGCGTTTGGGGTTCGACGATGAACGGCGTGGGCGGCGGCGCATCGAAACGCAGCGACGCATACGGATTCGACTCGCCGGCGTTCGACTTCGGGCCGCCGTCGACCGGCGGTTGGGGCTTCACAATCGTGTCTGCCTTGTTCGCCAGGTAGCCGGCCGGCAGCGTCTCATACGTGTCGTGGTACATGTGAATCGCCAGCCCCAATTGCCGCAGGTTATTGCGGCAGGAGGTGGATCGGGCGGCCTCGCGCGCAGCCTGGACGGCTGGTAGCAGCAGCGCCGTCAAGACGCCTACGATTGCAATCACCACCAGAAGTTCGACGAGCGTAAAGCCGCGGCGGGCAACGGAGGCAGTCATGGAACATTCCGGCGGGCAAGAGGGGCAGGGGGACGGAACAACGAGCCGTGTCCTGCCCTAACCCTAGGCGCGCGCGTCAAATCTGTCAATTTCCACGCTGGTCGCTTGCTCCCCCGCGCAGCCGACGCCGCAGCCATGCCAAGGCGGCGCAGCCAAGCGAACTGCAGGTGATTCCCAGCCCCAGACGCCCACTGAAGGGGTTGTACGTCCAGACGATGCGCTGTCGGCCGGCCGGCAAATACACCGCCCGCATCACTCGGTTCGCGCGCCTCAGCGGCAACTCGCTGCGTTCGCCAGTGCCCAAGTCCAATCGGTCGACGTGCCAGCCCGGAGCGTAAGCGTCCTGCAACACCAGCCAAGCAGGGCAGCGCATGTCCACGTCCACCACAATCCGCGTATTCGATTCGGCCCTCACCGCCGTCACTCGGCCCGCCGGCCCCGCCGTCTCTGCGGCCCTCGCGTTCCCCGGCGTCGGTGCATCCGCCGCCCCGATCGTCTCTCGTCCTTCCACCACCACGCTGCGCAAAAAGTCGCGCGGCGTCGGGCCGTCGTACAGCACATGGCGCCACGAGGACGCCCCGCCTCCAGTCGCATCCGCCTCCGCGCGCTCCACAATCCAGGCGCGGGCGAGCGCGGTGCGGCGCAACACGACTTCCGGCTGCCATGCCGCGGCCGACGACTCGTCGTCGTGCGGACGGACGACGGCGTCGACGCCGAGCGCGTCGAGCCACGATGCGAGCGCCCCCGAATCTTCCGCGATCCCCAGCAGTCCTCGGTGGTCGTACGCCGACCAGCCATCTTCGCGGCTCAATACGCTCTGTTCCCGCAGCAGATTCGTCTTGGGAAACCACGTGGCGCGTTCCCAGTCGGCCGTCTCGATCAACCGCTCGGTGGAACTGGTTTCGGCCCACCGTCGCGGCCACCAGGCCGACGACGTGACGCGATACGCCCGCCGGAATTCGGGGGGAACTGCCGCCGACTCGCCCGCACGTCCCGGCGACTCGCGTTGCCGAGTCGACCATGGCGTCGGTTGCCACTGACACAGCCAACTGTTGGCGGCCAACAAATCGACGGTGTTCCAGCCGAGCAGCAACAGCGGCGCCGCGCGGAGCGGCAGCTTTTCGAAACGCGCCGCCGCCAGCAGCAGGAGTGCGCTGCATGACGAGCAGACCAGCGATGTGAAAGCGTCGCGCTGCGCGCCCGAAACGTCGAAGGGGCCGAACCAGTCGTTGGGAGTCAGGTTCGTTGCAAACTGCACTGGGAGGCCGCCAAGCAACAGTGCGGCCAAGACCGCGTTCAGGCCCAGTAGAACGCACGCCAGCCAGAAGGCCGCTCGACGCGTTCCCGTCGTCGCGCGCGTCCGGCTGCCAGATCCACAACCCGCGACGACGGCGTCCCAGCCGAAAGCGCCGAGCAGCGCCAGGGCGAACGCGACGAACGTCCACCACTTGGCCGGATAGCGAAAGGCGTCGTAGCCGGGCAAGACCTGCACGAGCAGCCAATAGAGGCCGCCGACAGGGGCGTCCCACTGCGACTCGTAATCGGGCGTCGCCCCCGTGAACCAGTACCGCAGTTCGGCGATCGCCCAGCCCGCACCGTATCGTCCGCACGCCGCCAGCGCTGCCGCGAGCGCCACGGCCGCGGCGCCGGCGATGCGTCGGTCGGTCCGCACGCCCCCGATGACGGCGGCCACACCGAGCAACGCGACGAGGCTTCCGCCGTACAGCGTCGGCGTCCAGATGCGTCCCTCGGCTGGCAACTGCGACATCCAGCGCCGATGTTGCGGATACATGCGTCCCCCGGCATTCGGCCAGACCGTTTCGCACCAACGCCAAGGCCCGACGCTGAAGTCGTACGTCGCCGCCTCTCCTTTGCGACGTTCCGCCAGCGGCATCGATTCCAACGTCGGCAAAATCTGAATGGCCGCAAGCGCCCCTGCCGCCAGAGCGGCAAGCCCGACGACGAACACAGCGCGTGCTCTGGTCCGAACGCGCTCGCGCCAGGAGACCGCCGGTTGCTCCTCCGCAGTCGCTCGTCCGCCGACTCGCCCCGCCATCGCGGCCACGAAGGCGAGCAAGCACAAGTGGACGGCCATTTGCGGATCGCCGCCGACGATCATCAGCGCCAAGATGAGCGCGAGCTTCCAGGGAATGTGCCAGCGCCCCTCGCGCCGCAACCGAGCCGCCGTCTCGAATCCCGCCGCCGCTCCCCACGGCAGCCAGGCCGCGCCGACCAAGTAGATCGGATTGCTGTACAGGAACAGCACCGCGCCGCCGTAGGTGTAACTGGCGGCAGCCAACGCGGCGCCGGGGTGCGAGCAACCAAGACGGCGCGCTGCTTGGTGGACGCCGACCGCGGCCAGCGCCAAATGCAGCGACAGAAAAAGGTGATACGACGTTTCGAAAGAGCAGGGAAGGAAGAATACCAGCCGACCGGGATACGACAGTGCCGCCGTGGGATCGGCCAGCAGCGAGGTTCCGGTGTTCTCATGCGGGTTCCAGGCGGTTTCGCGCCCCGCCGCGTGCTGTTTCTGGAGCCAATGCCAAAGCGGGACGTAGTAATGTTGAGCGTCGCGCATCGCCAGGATGCGATCGCCAGACAGGGCGGGGGCGAACAGCCAGAGCAGGGGAACGCTCAGGAAGCTCATGGCCAGCCACGCCCCTCGCGAACGCCGCCACTTGCCAAGGACGCGTCCCGCGGCGGATACTGCGGCCAAGAACCAAGGCCGTTCGGCACGCGAATGGTCCATCGTGGGGCGGTGGATCGAAGCGTCGAGCGCGGCGAGATCGCCGTGCGCGCGCTCCGACTTGCCCGCACTTCCCCCCATGACCTTGCCTCTTGTTCGCGAAGATTTGTGGCGTCGCTTTTTCGGCGGCGATCACGACGCTTTGGTCGACATCGTACGGGATTGTCAGGCCGACCTGCTACGGCGCGTCGAATCAGCGATCCTTTCAATCGGCGAAAACTCGCTGGCCTCACGCATCGATCCGCTCGATCTGTGTCAGCAGATCTACCTCACGCTTTGGACTCGCCCTCGGTTCCTGCGCGGTCGACCGGTGCGCAACCCGGCGGGCTACCTTCATACGCTGATTCGCAACTGTCTGCGCAGCGAACTGCGCTCGCTGCTGGCCGCACGTCGCGACGCACGCTTTCAGCGGTGGTCCGTCGAGTCGCTGGAAACGCCGAACCGCGAGTCGCAGTGGCGGCGGTTGCCGCGTCGCCACGGTCGCCTTGAGCCGCTGGACGTCGCGGATGAAGTCCAGACGCTGCTGAGAAGGCTGAACGAACCAGAGCGCCGCTTGACCCAGATGGTGCTCGACGGCCGGAACTGGCAAGAAATCGCGGCGCGGCTTCCCGACGCCCAACGGTCCGACCCGCCGCAGGCCGCTCGAGCCGCTCGGATGCGGTTTCAGCGGCTGGCGGCGCGGCTGCGCCGCTTTCATGGGGCGGGACGTTAAGCCATGCTCCGCGAAGGGCGGCTTTGCACCGCTATCCCACCGCCATCCCACCGCCAAACTTGGGTCTGCCGCGACTACTTGGCCCGCTGGGCCACTCGCAGTTGGGCTCGCGCTTGTTCCACGGTGCGATTGCGTTGGTCGAGCAATTCGGGCGTGGCGATCGACTTCTTCATCGCCGTTTCAATCTGCTCGCGAGCGTCCGCTTCCTTGATTTCGCTGGCGACGATCGCACGGCTGGTCAGGATGGAAACGACATCCTTGGCGATCTGCACGAACCCGCCGTCGATGTAATAGCGTTCCAGTTTCTCGCCGCGACGCAGCCGTAGTTCGCCGTAGCCCAGGCGACCAATGAGCGGACCACGGCCCGGTGCGATGCCGATTTCGCCGTCGAACAACGGCAACGCAATGAACTCGGCGGTCGTGTCGAGCACCGTCAGTTCGGGCGTCACGACGACGCATTGAATACTGGCCATAAGTCACCCGGTCTAAGTCGCCCAGACTCTGAGAATGTGGACTTCAAGCACGCTGGCTTGCGAAAACTACTTCGCAGCGGCGGCCAACTTCTTGGCCTTCGCTTCCGCTTGCTCGATTGCACCGACGTACATGAACGCATCTTCCGGCAGGTGATCCCACTTGCCGTCGCACAGTTCTTCAAAGCTGCGGATCGTATCCGACAACTTGGTGATTTCGCCCGGCGCACCGGTGAAGACTTCGGCGACAAGGAAGGGTTGCGACAGGAAGCGTTCGATGCGGCGAGCGCGATGCACGACCAGCTTGTCGTCTTCGCTCAATTCTTCAATGCCCAAAATGGCGATGATGTCTTGCAATTCGCGATACCGTTGGAGCATGCCTTGCACGCGGCGAGCGCACGCATAGTGACGAGCTCCGACGAATTGCGGGTCGAGAATGCGGCTGGACGACGCCAGCGGATCGACCGCCGGATAAATGCCCTTCTCGGAGATGGCTCGTTCCAAGTAGAGGAACGCGTCCAGCTGACCGAACGCCGTGGCCGGCGCGGGGTCGGTCGGGTCGTCGGCCGGGACGTACACCGCTTGCACCGACGTGATGGCGCCCTTCTTGGTCGACGCGATGCGTTCTTGCAAGGCGCCCATTTCCGTGGCCAACGTCGGTTGGTAACCCACCGCCGAAGGCATACGTCCCAACAGCGCCGACACTTCCGAACCGGCTTGCGAGAAGCGGAAGATGTTGTCGACGAACAACAGCGTATCTTTGCCCGTCGTGTCGCGGAAGAATTCAGCCATCGTCAGGGCCGACAACGCGACGCGGAGACGAGCTCCGGGCGGTTCGTTCATCTGGCCGAACACCATGCAGGTCTGCTCGATCACGTGTCGGCCGGTCTGGCCGATTTCCGCTTCCTGCATTTCTTTCCACAAGTCGGTCCCTTCACGCGTGCGTTCTCCCACGCCAGCGAAGACCGAGTAACCGCCGTGAGCGCTAGCGATACGCGCGATGAGTTCGGTGAGAATGACCGTCTTTCCCAGACCGGCCCCGCCGAACAGGCCAGCCTTGCCGCCGCGGACGAACGGCGTCAAGAGGTCGATCACCTTGATGCCCGTTTCGAACAGTTCGGTGTTCGTCGACAGCTCATCGACGCGCGGCGCCTCGCGGTGAATGGGCCAGCTTTCTTGGCTCTTCACCGGCCCGCGGTTGTCGATCGGTTCGCCCAGCAAATTGAAGACGCGGCCGAGCGTTCCTTCGCCGACCGGCACCGACAGCGGGGCGCCCGTATCGACGCAATCTTGACCGCGCATCAAGCCATCCGTGCCGCCCAGCGCCACGCAGCGGACGCGTCCGCCGCCCAAGTGTTGCTGGATTTCGCCGACCAGATTGAGCTTCACGCCCTTCTGATCCGACACGATGCGGACCGCGTTGTAGATCGCGGGGAGTTGATTCTCGGGAAACTCCGCGTCGAACGTCGAACCGATGACTTGAGTAATGCGACCGACGTTGGCAGAACCGGTAACCATAATGGCGACTCGCTAACTGGGTGGATGCGGCCTGCGGGCCTTGGTTGCGGAAGGACGACGCGACGAGCGCGATTCGAGTTGGCTCTCTGCGAGTTACTTCTTAAGCGCTTCGACGCCGCCGATGATTTCCATGATTTCGCCCGTGATCTGCGACTGCCGCGCCCGGTTGTAGGCGGTCGACAGTTCCTTGATCATCTCACTGGCGTTTTCCGTTGCCGACTTCATGGCCACCATGCGGGCGATCTGTTCGCTCACCGCCGCGTCCAAGAAGCACTTGAACAACCGAATCTTGAAACTGGTCGGCACCAACTCTTCCAAAATGCTGGAAGCCGACGGGAGGAACTCGTAGGGCGATCCGCCGGCGGCGGCAGAGGAGCTCTCCCCCTCCGCGGCGCTGGGCAGGGCGCCTAGCGGCAGCAGGGTTTCCACCACCGCTTCCTGCTTCGAGCTGTTGACGAATTTCGTGTAGGCGACTTCCAGTCGGTCGAGCTTGCCGGCCGCGTACAGCTCGAGGTAGCGATTGGCGATGGCTTCGACTTCGGCGAAGCCCGGCTGATCCTCGAAATTCGTAAACGACTGACTCACCGCTAGCCCGCGGAACTTGAAGTTCGCCAAGCCGCGCTTGCCCGAGACTTCCGCCTCGACTTGCGGCACGGTTTCCTTGAGTTGGGCGAGGGCGGGGAGGGCTTGCCGCAGCACGGCGCTGTTGTAGCCGCCGCACAGACCGCGGTTCGAGGTCAGCACCAACAGGACGGCCGACTTGGTTTCCGACCGACCTTCCAGCAAGGGATGCTTCACCTGCAGGCCCGACTGCGCCAAGTCGGCGACCAACTGCGTCATCCGCTTCGTGTAAGCGCTCGCCGCCGCCGCTCGATCCATCGCCTTCTTGAAGCGGGCGCGTGCGATGAGTTCCATCGTGCGCGTAATCTTGCGGATGTTGCGAATCGACTTGCGTCGCTTGTCGAGGGCACGCGATTTGGCCATGTCCGCTTCCCAGTCCCGATTCCCTTGCCGACTGCTTGATCCCGAAGGCTCGGCTGCCGCCGCCGCCCTACTTAATCAAACGCAGCGTGTAAGGGTAACGATAGTAATTCCCGTTGTTCGCTTCGACCGCCGCCAGGACGCTATAGATCATGCCGCCGAGCATCGCGATCATCGCGAAAGGGATGAGCACGATGGTCATCGCCGACACCATCGCGACGATGGTGACGGCGAGTTGAAAATTCAACGCCTCTTTGGCTTGGTCCTCGACGTACGGCGACTTCTCTTTCTTGACGATCCAGATCACCAGCGGGCCGATGATGCCGAGCACGAAGAACGACAGATGAGCGAGCATGGCCCACATCTTGTCGTCCGCATTCGGCGGCACCAGCGGCGATCCGCTCATGATTGACTAACCCTTCGCGAAAATCGCTTGGAACTCTTCGATCGCCTTGTTCAGCTGCGCCTTCAGGTCGTCCGTCAGGGCTTGCTTCTGTACGATCTCGGTCCGCAACGCGGCGCGCGACGTCTTCATGTATTCCAAGAACGCCTTTTCCCACTTCTGCACCTGCGGCACCGGGACTTTGTCCAAGTGACCGACGTTGCCCGCAAAGATCACCATCACTTCGTCGATGGTGTCCATCGGTTGGTACTGCGGCTGCTTCAACAGCTCCACCATGCGGTAGCCGCGGTCAAGTCGCATTTGCGTGGCCGGGTCGAGTTCCGTGCCCAGCTGAGCAAACGCTTCGAGTTCGCGGAAGGCGGCCAGCGCCAAACGCAAACCGCCGGCGACCTGCTTGTCCTTCATGGCCTTGATTTGAGCGGCGCCGCCGACGCGGGACACCGAGATACCGACGTTCATCGCGGGACGGATGCCCTTGAAGAACAAGTCCGGCTGCAAGTAGATCTGGCCGTCGGTGATCGAAATCACGTTCGTCGGAATGTACGCCGAAACTTCGCCTTCCAGCGTCTCAATGATCGGCAACGACGTCAGCGATCCGCCGCCCAGCGCGTCCGACAGCTTCGCCGATCGCTCCAGCAGCCGACTGTGGCAGTAGAACACGTCGCCCGGGTACGCTTCGCGACCCGGCGGACGACGCATGAGCAGCGACAATTGCCGATACGCGACCGCTTGCTTCGACAAATCGTCGTACACGATCAACGCATGCTGACCGTTGTACATAAAGTGCTCGGCCATCGCCGTACCGGCGTACGGAGCGATGTACTGCAGCGGGGCCGGAGCGCTGGCGCCCGACACGATCACCGTCGTGTACTCCATCGCGCCGTGCTCTTGCAGCACGCGGACCACGTTGGCGACCGACGAGTCCTTCTGGCCGACCGCGACGTAAAAGCACTTCACGCCCGAATTCTTCTGATTCAGGATTGCGTCGATCGCGATCGTCGTCTTGCCCGTCTTGCGGTCGCCGATGATCAGTTCGCGTTGACCGCGTCCAATCGGCGTCATCGCATCGATGGCCTTAATGCCCGTCTGCAGCGGTTCATGCACGCCCTTGCGTTCGGCGACGCCCGGCGCCATCGATTCCACGGCGCGACGCTCGGTCGATTGCACGGGGCCTTTGCCGTCGAGCGGATTGCCGAGCGGATCGAGGACGCGGCCGATCACGCCTTCGCCCACCGGCACCGACAGCAGCTGTCCCAACGCTCGGACTTCATCCCCTTCCTGAATGGTCAGGTAGTCGCCCAAGATGATCACGCCGACGCTGTTCTCTTCCAGGTTGAAGGCCAGCCCGATCGTGCCGTTGGGGAACTGCACCATCTCCCCCGACATCACGCCGGAAAGCCCATAGACGCGGGCGATGCCGTCGCCCACCTCAAGCACCACGCCCACTTCGCGGACGTCCAGCGTGCTCTGGTAGTTCTGAACTTCTTGCTGGATGACCGAGGCAATTTCGTCTGCATTAAACTTCATGGGAAACCTCTCGCCGCCGCCTTCAACCCGCAACGATCACCGGGGCCGGCGCGGCAAACCTCGCATGTTCTCAGTTGGCGACCACCAGACGATCCAGATTGCGACGCATGGATTCGAGCGACCGAGCGGTCGTTTCTTCACGCATGCGTTCCAAACGATTTTTCACACTGCCGTCGTAAACCTTGTCGCCGATCCGGATCAACAAGCCCCCCAGGATCTCGGGACGCACCCGAGTCACCAGCGAGACCTGCTTGCCGAGCGACTCGGCTAGACGATTCCGTACGCCTTCCAGGACTTCTCCTTCGACGTCCGCCGCCGTGGTGATCTCCACCTCGATGCGACCGCGAAGTTCGTCGACCAGCCGCCGCACGGAGCGGTTGATCATCCGGAGGCAATCGAGCCGACCGTGTCGGGAGACTACCTTCAAAAAGTTGAGCAGTTCGACGGACATCTTGCCGGCGAGCGCCCGGTCCAACAGCCGTTCTTTCTCGGCGTGCGCGACGCGCGGCGAACGCAACAGCGATTCAAAGTCCGGCAAACGATCGAGCACGTCCTTCACGAACGACTCGAACTCGTCGACCACCTGTTCGGTGTTGCCCGCTTGTTCAGTCACCCCCAACAGCGCCTTGGCGTACACGTTGCCCAGGTACTGCTGACCGGCGTCGAACCCGTTGCTTCTCGGACCGTTTTGTTGACCGTCTGCCATCTCACACCTACTCGTAACGAGCGACTAGTTGCGGCTGGGGAACTGCGCGAGTGCGTCGGAGATGAGTTGCGAATGATCGGCAGCCTTCACCTCGCGCTGCAGAATTCGCCCCGCCAACCCCACCGCCGTGTTCACGCTCGACTGAGCAATCTCGCGGAGCGCCACGTTCTTGGCCGCCGCAATGTCTTCGAGCGCTCGGTCGCGTTCCCGCTGAGCGGCGGTGCGGGCTTCAGCCAGGATGGATTCCCGAGTCTGTTCGGCTTCGCGTCGCGCTTGCGCCAGCACCTCCCGCGCCTCGTCCGCCGCCGCCGCCAACTTGGCCTGGTGGGCCTTGAGCGACGCTTCGGCCTGAGCCGCGTTGCGTTCGGTCTGAGCGATCAGGTCGCGAATCGATTGCTCGCGCTTGTCCAGTCCCGACATGATCGGCTTCCAGCCGAACTTCATCAGCACGCCCAACAGCAGCAAGAACACGATGAACGTGTAGATCGCCAAGTCGGCCTTCAGCTCTTGAATGCCGGTCAGCGAGCGGGGGGCCACGTTGGAGTGTCCCGGTCCGTCGTTCGCATGACTCAAGTCGGTCGGATCGTGGTGATGGCCGCCGTGACTCGCGTCATGCCCCGCCTCCCCATGGCCCGCGTCCTTGTGTTCCGCGTCCTTGTGCTCGGCATCCTTCTTTTCGGGCGGATGCGCCTCGGCCGATTTCTCGTCCGTCGATTTCTCTGCAGCTGATTTCTCTGCAGCCGGCTGTTCTGCCGCCGGTTTCTCGGCGACTGGCTTTTCGGCAGGCTTTTCGTCCGCCGCCGGTTTCTCCGCCGGTTTCTCCGCCGCCGGCTTATCAGCCGGTGCATCGTCCGCCGACGCGCATGCTGACGCACCCGCCGCGAAGGCTCCCACGAGCAACCCCGTCACTAATCCGATAGCCGTGATCCAGCCTCGTAGACTGCGATTCATGACGTACACGCCCCAGCGCTAGAAAACCGACTCCAAGCCACTCGCAACCGTCGCTCCCCGCGCCGTCCCCTACGGTCCGACGCGAGGCGTGCGAATCACGTTACTTCCAGGGGTTCTGACCCATGCACACGACCAGCGCGAAGAAGGTGAAACCTTCGATGAGCGCCGCCGCGATGATCATCGCGACCTGCACCGTGCCGGCGACTTCCGGCTGGCGAGCCATGCTCTCGTAAGCCGACGAGGCCAGCTTGCTGATGCCCAGAGCGGCGCCCAGCGTCACGACGCCGGCGCCGATGGCGCCCGAGAACTCGATCAGCGGCCGGCCGCCTTCTTGAGCGAAAGCCGGGGTCGCGCAGATCAACAAAGCCGCCATAGCCCAGAACGAAATCTTCACGAACCGATTCACTGCAATTCTCCTGTCGGAAACCAGGTCTGAACTAACCACGCCATCAGGCGGACAAACTAGTGTTTGTGGATCGCCGCGTTGATGAACAAGGCCGAAAGCAACGTAAACACGTAGGCCTGCAAGAAGGCCACGAACAACTCCAAGAGACTCAGGGCCGCCGAGCCGACGACGGCGAAAAAGCCGGTCACGCCCCACGACGAACTGGCCGCCCCCTCAATGCTGAAGGCCAGCATGAGGATCGCGAGCAACACCAAGTGGCCGGCGATCATGTTCGCCAGCAAACGCACCGACAACACCGTGTGCTTGATCACCAAGCCCAGCACTTCGATGAGGAAAATCATCGGCACCAACAAGATGGCCAGCACAAACGGCAAGCCCATGGTCGGAACTTGGTTCGCCCAGTAGCCCAGGAAGCCGAACTTCTTCGATCCCGAGACCAAACCGGCGAAAAAGGTCACCAGCGCCAAGGCGATCGTCGCCCCCCACGAACTGGACGGCGCTCCCAACCACGGCAGCATCCCCATCAGGTTGCAGCCCAAAATGAAGAAAAAGATCGTCCACAACAAAGGTGTGAACCGATCCGCGTCCTCGTACGGATTGTGCGCGTGGTGCACCGCGAGCGCCCCGCCGCCGGCGAGCGCCGCTTCCGCATGCGCTCCGTGCGTCTGGTCGGCGTGCGCGTGGTCGGCGTGCGCGTGGTCGGCGTGCGCGTGGTCGGCGTGCGCGTGGTCGGCGCCATGCGCTTCAGCATGCTCTTCATGATGCTCGTGGCTGACGATCGCCTTGCGGGCGATCTCGTCGCGAACGAACACCAACATCGTCTCGAAGAAATTCCAGAACCGACCTTGCGGCGGGCCGCCGGCCGCAGCCCGCTTGCCGATCCGCGAAAACACAAACAGCAAGATCACGAAGACGGCCGCCTCGATGATCATGTATTTCGAAATGCAGAAACCCGATTCGCCCTGATACAGGTTTCGCAATTCGCCGAACGGCTGCGGAATCACCAGCTTGCCGCTCAAGTGATAATTGTACGCGGCAATTTTGTCCGGCGACCATTCCACCGGCGACTCGACGAACGCCTTGACGTTTCCTGCTTCGCGGCAGGCTGCCTGCCATGACTTGGCCCAGGTTGAATCGAGCGACGCTTTGGCGAACCACAGGTACTTTTCGGCCGCCTGTTCAGGCTGGTTCAGCCACTCTTCGTACGTCGCCTTACGCTCGGCCGATTCAGCCTTCCACGACGCGTACTTGTCGTGCAGCGTCTGCGCTTGCTCGGTCAGATAAATGTCGAGCGGCTTGCCGAAGTTGGCGTGATCCGCGTGCAGCCAGTGATCGTAGGCGTGTCGCAGCTCCGACACGTCGACCGACTGCGTCCCCTCGAGCTTCTTCAGGGACGCGCACAGCCGATCGGCTTCCCACGCCTGGAACTCGGGGTCGTTCTTAATCCAAACGTCGGGGAAGTCGCCCTTCGTATGACGCTTGGAAGGCCACAAGGCCTTCGGCACCTCGAAGTAGAAACTGTCCTTGATGTGCAATTCCGCCGAGGCCATGAGTCTCTATGCCTTGGTTGCTCGCTGCGAAACCTGCCGAACCCACCGGACCGACACCAACGTGTCGAGCGCGAGCGCGAGCAAATAGTAGACGACCAGCATCTCTACCGCCCCCGCCTTCGCCAAGGTGCTGCTTCGCATGAACAGCCATAGGGCGGCTGCCAGCGGCACCGTCATCCGAACCACCATCCCCAGCAAGACGCCGTTCACGGCTTGAGGTCCCTGAAACGGGATCATCGCCGCAAACCCGACTAACGCTCCGAACCAGCATGCGCCGGCAGCAAATCCTGCGGCGGCGAGTCCTAAAGCGCCATGCGTCCCGTATCCATAAGCGGCGAAGGCAGGGAATACTCCCCACAACACCGCTGTCACCAACAACACGCTGCGCCAAATCATGCGCGTCGACGGCGATTTGCCTTCCGCTGTCGACGAAGCATCATTCACGCGAAGATCCGCCCTCGGGCGGTCGTCGTCGACGCCCGCCCTTCATATCTCGAGTCGCTCGGATTAAATGCCACATCCCGGCCGTTAATCCAAAAGCGAACCCGACGAGCACAAGAAACCGGGTTCCCAGCCGCCGATCTAGCCACATCCCGGCCAAACCCGGCAGGACCATCTCCAGAGCCACCGCCATGATGCGAGCCGCCCACTCCATGGCAATGCCCATGGGTGAGAAAGGATCGGAAGAGGAGGGCCGGACCATGAGAAATACTCGACTTTCCCAATCCGAATAGCCCCGCTCCTCACTGGGATCGCCAAATCTAACCCGGTCGTCATACGAGGTCAACCAACCTTCGTGTTTTTTTTCACAATGTCGGTTTTGGCTTTTCGCCACAAGTACTTAGAGCTTTCCACAACGTTCCTCAGGCCGGTTCTCGAGCGGCGACCGCGTCGGGATGGCTGGATATCCCAGCTTTCCAAAACGCACCATTTTCAATAGTTGATATGCGCCGCACCTTGGATTACTCTGAGTCCATCCCACAACTTACCATTCACTCCTAAACCGCACTCGCGGCGCGACTTGGAGTGGACTTGCCTGCCGTCGCCAAGGAATTGTCCCTTGATCACCGCTGCATCGCTTAAGACGTATTCTCTCAAGGATTTGGCTCAGTTGGCCCGCAAAAGCGGCGTCGAAGGATGGCACTCCATGCGCAAGGAACAATTGATTCGAGCTCTGGGGAAGGCCAGCAAACGGCCGCCAGCGCCCAAGAAGGCCGAAACGAAGCCCCCCAAGGCGTCCAAGGGGGCTCGTCCCGCCGCCAAGGCCGGCGCGAAGCCGCCCGCCGCAAAAGCGGCCGCCGCCAAGACGCCGGTCGCCAAGCTCGCGAACGCCAAAGCGCCGAACTCCAAAGCGCCGGCGAAGCCCGAGGCCCCCAAGTCGGTCCCGGTCGCCAAATCGGCCAAAAAGGGGGACGTCGGCCGGACCCCGCCTGCCAAGCCCAAAAATCCCAATGTGGCTCGAAAGATCGCACGCGCCAATGAAGAGCGCGAACGGCGACGCGACCTGTCCCAGCCGGTGATCCTTCCCAGCGGCAAGTCGCACGAAGTGCAAAAGGATCGCATCGTGCTGCTGGTGCGCGACCCCTATTGGCTGCAAGTCTCCTGGGAAGTCACTCGACAAAGCGTCCAGCGCGTGCAGGCGGCGATGGCCGAACAATGGCATACGGCGCGTCCGATCTTGCGACTGATGGAAGTCGAGAACACGGGAACCACCAGTTCGGCCGAACGGGTGCTCCGGGAGATCCCAATTCACGGCGGAGTCCACAATTGGTACATCGACGTCCAGGACCCGCCGCACGGCTATCGCGTCGAACTGGGGTACCTGGCGACTACTGGACGTTTCTTCCCGATTACGCGCAGCAATAACGTCACCACGCCTCGTCCCGGCAGCGCCGATTCGCTGGACGAAAATTGGTCGGACGTCGAACAGAACTTTGAGAAGATCTTCGCGCAAAGCGGCGGCTACAGTGAAGAGACGAGCAGCCACGAGTTGCAGGAGGCGTTCGAAGAGCGACTGCAACGGCCGATCGGTCCGCCGCTCGCGTCGCGCTTCGGCGTAGGCGCCGAACGGATTCTGCGGCGCAAACGTGATTTTCAGTTCGACGTCGACGCCGAAATGGTGGTGCACGGCCAGACCAAGCCCGATGCGCATGTCACCTTGTCGGGCGAACCGGTGAAGTTGCGTGAGGATGGTTCGTTCGCGGTCCGGATGGCGCTGCCCGACAAGCGGCAGGTGATTCCGGTGGTGGCGAGCAGCCGGGACGGCGTCGAGCAGCGAACGATCGTGATCGCGGTCGAGCGGAATACGAAGGTGATGGAACCGATGATCCGCGAGTCGAACGACTAGCGGCCTCCCGCGCAGCGACTTGTTGCGAGCATGTCCCCCTGCTACGATTCGAACGTCGGGCGCTTGCGTCCGGCAGACACTTCTCTGTCATGTTCGTGTTGCCGACGCTGATTTCCGGGGAGCCGATAATGAGTCCGCAAGGGAACCGACTTTTTGGTTGAGGTCGCCGTATAGCCAGCGCTCCGCCGCATTGCGGCATCAGACCGTTGGATCACAAGCCCCTCGATCTAGGTTCCCACCTATCTCTGCGGGCTCCCATAAACTCGTCGCCACGGCATCGCGATGGAGAAGTGTCTTATTCATACACCTCGAGGGAAATGCGGATGAACGCGGGGGACTCGTCGTTGACCGCCAAACGCGACGCGTTGTTGGCATGGTTCGGCGACTTGGCTCCGCCTGCTCCCGCGGCCAATGGGCCGTTGGCCTGCGCTGTCGCCTATTCGGGCGGAGTTGACAGCGCGGTCGTCGCGCACGCGGCCCACATGGCGCTGGGGGCGCAAGCGATCGCCGTGACGGGGGCGAGCGCCAGTTTGGCGAGCGGCGAGTTGGAGGCGGCGACCGAGTTGGCTCGGCGGATCGGCATCCGGCATCTGGTGCTGCAGACCGGCGAGTTTGCGACGGCCGAGTATGTGCGGAACGCACCGGATCGCTGCTATCACTGCAAGACCGAACTCTATACGCAATTGGAACGTTGGGCGGCCGGCTTCGCCGCAGAGGAGGCCGTCCGGGAGCGCGTCGCCGGCGCAAGCGGTTCGTCGCTGGTGTTCGTCAACGGCGCCAATTGCGACGATCTGGGAGACTACCGACCCGGTTTGCAGGCGGCGCGCGAGCATCAAGTGCGTAGTCCGCTGGTGGAGTGCGGGTTTCGCAAAGCCGACGTGCGGGCGCTGGCCGCGCACTGGGGCCTGCCAGTCTGGGACAAGCCGGCCAGTCCGTGTTTGTCGAGCCGCGTGGCGTATGGGGAAGAGGTGACGCCGGAGCGGCTCGCGCGCATCGATCAAGCGGAGCGGTTTTTGCGCGACGAGGGGTTTGCGGTGGCGCGCGTACGCTATCACCGCGGCGACCATGCCCGCGTGGAGGTGGAACCGGAGGCGATCGTGCGGTTGGCGGCGCCCGCGTTCCGCACGCGACTGACGGCTCGGTTGCGCGAGCTTGGGTTTCGTTTCATCAGCGTCGACCTGGACGGATTCCGATCGGGCAGTCTGAACTCGCTGGTGCAGCTGGAAGTCGAGGCGCCGCCGAAATGATCTCACGTTTCGGCCGCCGGTGGCGTACAATCAGACGCTCGACGCGTTCAGCTCGCTGTTCCCGCCGCCCTCACTTCCCACCGCCCGCTAATTCCGGAACCTCGAGGATTCGTGCATGACATCCGGCGAACCGTCCGACAGCTCGACGCTCGGCGGCGCTGCCTCGGCTCGGGACCTGACTGGCTGCGAGCTGGGCGATTATCACATCGGTCATCGGCTGGGGCGGGGCGGGATGGCGGAAGTGTATTTGGCCGAGCAGCGTTCGTTGGGGCGGCGCGTGGCGCTGAAGGTGTTGTCGGGCCGGTTGGCGGAAGGGCAGGGGTACATCCGCCGATTTCAGAATGAAGCGCGTGCCGCCGCGGCGCTGGTGCATGCCAACATCGTGCAGGTCTACGAAGTCGGCATGCGCGACGGCGTGCACTTCATTGCGCAAGAATACGTCAAGGGGCAGAATCTGCGGCAAGTGATTCAGCGGCAGGGGCCGCTGACGCCGACGCAAAGCTTGAGCGTGCTGCGGCAAGTGGCCGCCGCGCTCCAGAAGGCGGCCCAGGCGGGCATCGTGCACCGCGACATCAAACCCGAAAACATCTTGCTCGCGCAGACGGGCGAAGTCAAAGTCGCCGATTTCGGGTTGGCTCGAGTGAATTCGCCTGAGCAGGCGCTCAATTTGACTCAGGAAGGGATCGCGCTCGGAACGCCCTTGTACATGAGTCCCGAACAGGTGGAGGGCCGGCCGGTCGACTCGCGCAGCGATCTGTATTCGTTGGGGGCCACCGCGTATCACATGCTGACGGGGCGCCCGCCGTTCGAAGGGGAAACGGCGCTGGCGATCGCCGTGCAGCACCTGCACAACGAACCGCCGCCGCTGGCGTCCCTCCGCCCCGACATTCCGCCCGCCCTCTGTCGCATCGTCCACCGGCTGCTGGCGAAGAAGCCCGAGGAGCGCTATGCGCAGCCTGGGGAGCTGCTGAAAGAATTGCGAGTGCTGGCGGGACGCGAGGACGACGAAGATGTGTGGGCGTTCACGTTGCATGAAGAGGAGGCCGATGATTGGCAGACCAGCGGTTCGGAGCGTTGGGCGGTGACGCGTCGATTGGCGACGGTGATGGTGAAGACGCCGCCGCGCGCTGCTGCGCGTCGCGGGTGGCTCGCCGTCGTCGCCATCGGCTTGGTCGCTTGCTCTACGGGCGTTGCGGCCGCTTGGTGGACGCGACCCCGTTCGCGGTTCGAGTCGACGACGCCGACCGTGGTGCGGGGAGTGGAAAAGAAGGGGACGGTGAAGGATCAGTTTTTCTTGGCGATGCAGGAGGGGTCCGTCGAGGCGTATCGCAGCGTCGAGCAGCACTTTCCCATCGGCCAAGATCCGCTCAACGCCTACTACGTCTATCGAGCACGGCAGCAATTGGGCGAGACGTACCTGCAGCGCGGCGAATTGGCGGCGGCCGAACGGGTGTATCAGTCGTTGGCGCAGGCGAACGAGCAGAATGACGCCTCGTTTGTGGCGAGCGGCGTGATCGGGCTGGCGAATATTCGCGATTTGCGCGGGGAGACGACGGCGGCCGAGTCGACGTTGAATCGCCTGTTGCCGCTGTTGGGACGCATCCCCGAACCGGTCCAGGCGCAACTGCGTCAGCAGTTGAATAAGAGTTTGCGGCCGCGTTTCGATCAGATGGTGCGCGACCAACAAGGCGGGTAAAGCCGCCGAGCTCCCCGGGCACGAGGGGTTGACAGACGACGCGACCCTGGCAGAATACGACTCGTCTTGGCCCCCTTCGTCTAGAGGCCTAGGACTCCGGGTTCTCAGTCCGGCAACAGGGGTTCGAATCCCCTAGGGGGTACTAGGTAGGATCCTGTCCGATCCCGCCATTCAAATGACGCTCGCCATTGGCGGGCGTTTTTCATGCGCCCGCCCTTCCTCGCATTTCGGCGCCGCGCCATCCGCCTCTCCTCGGAGCTCTCCCCGCCGCCTCTGTGGCAACCGCTCTCCGCCGCCCGTCCTCAACGCCCCCTCTATGCGTTCGCCGCGGTCTGCTCGGCGGCCCCGCGCGAACCTCGGCGGCCGCACGCGGGTCATGAGCGGCGGAGGGGCCGCGGCGCGGGGTGATTGTCGACCGCGCTTGGGCTCGATACGCTGTTGAGTGCCGCAAAGCGGTGTGAACGCAGATTGGCACTGGACGTTTTTCGAATGGGGGTTCATCGCACCGCGAGGCTGGCGAGGGCCCTCAGGAGGTGTTCGTGACCGCCGTTCTGAATCGCCCAACGCTCGTTTTGAATCGCAATTGGCAGCCTGTCGGCGTCGCGACGGTTGCGCGTTCGATCACGCTGGTCGCATCGGACCGCGCTCGATTCGTCGACCCGGTCGACTTTCGCCAATATACGTGGGCCGACTGGGCGGCCCTTCTGCCGCGCGAGGACGAGCCGTTCATTCAGTCGGTGCGTTTTCGGATGCGCGTGCCGGAGGTGATTACGTTGGCGGAGTACGATCGCGTGCCGCGAAACGTAGTGACGTTCAGTCGCCGCAATTTGTACCGGCGCGATCAGTACACCTGTCAGTATTGCGGAGCTCAGCCGGGGAGCGAGGAGCTGACGATCGACCATGTTTTGCCGCGTTCGCGCGGCGGGACGAGCACGTGGGAGAACTGCGTGCTGGCGTGTCTGGATTGCAATCAACGCAAAGCCAATCGCACGCCGGTCGAAGCGACGATGCCGCTGGGCAAGGCGCCCATCCGTCCCGCCTGGACCCCGCTCTACGCCCGCCACACGGTGCGCGTGGAAAGCTGGGGGAAGTTTCTGAGCGAGGCCTACTGGACGGTGGAGCTCGAAGAATAGTTCCGATTGCTACGGAAACAAAGAAAAGTCCCGCTCGAGACATCGCGTGATGCTGGAGCGGGACTTTAGTGTTTTGTTCTTGCTTGTGCAGGCTGCTGCAGATTGGCTGCTGCAGACTAGTAGCGTCGACCGCCGCCGCCGCCGCCGTAGCCGCCGCCGCCGCCGCCGTAACCACCACCGCCGCCGCCGCCGCCGTAGCCGCCGCGACCACCGCCGCCGCCGCCGTAGCCGCGTCCACCGCCGCCGCCGCCGCCGCGATCTTCACGCGGACGAGCTTCGTTGACCGTCAACGCGCGACCGTCAACTTCCTTCTGATTCAAGCCATCGATGGCCGCCTGGGCTTGCGTCGCATCGCCCATTTCGACGAACCCGAAACCCTTGCTTCGGCCCGTCTCACGGTCTTGAACAACTTGGGCGCTGCGGACCTGACCGTACTCGCTAAACAGCTCCTCTAATTGTTGGCTAGTGATGCCGTAGCTCAGGTTGCCCACATACAATCGCGTTCCCACCAGAGAATTCCTTCAAACATGATTCACGGCCGCCGAGTTGACTTTCCGGGCCGAAAGGAAAGGGACCTGCGTGGCGATCCGCCCATGACGTGCGACGGGAAAGAGCAGCGAACCAAATCAGCAGCACGCAGCGCTCACGTCGAGTTACGAGGAGTGTGTTTAACACATCCACAAGGGCAAATCCAGTAGCAGCCGCATATTCCCGCCAGGTTCGTCCCATCTGGGGGGATGACGGGGCGAGTTCGGGGTGACTGCGGGCGGGCAGGGCGGCGGCTCTGCGACGACCTAGGCCGCTTCCGGACCGAAGGGTATATTTGTTCACGAAGCGTGCTGTCGGCAGCGCGTGCGAGGAGCCTGATCAGGAGGAGCGACGATGGCGCGCGAGGCAATCTTGCGATCCGAGGAGCCGGAAGACGAAAGCGCGTTGCAGCTGCGTCCGCAGCGGATGCACGACATGGTCGGTCAGCGCGACGTCTACGAACGGCTGCTCATCGCCGTCGACGCCGCTCAAAAGCGCGCCGAACCGCTCGGCCACATCCTCTTCGACGGCCCCCCGGGACTTGGCAAAACCACCTTTGCGCTCTGCATTCCGCGCGAGTTGGGAGTCAGCGTTCTGCTGGCCAGCGGACCGGCGCTCAAGGCGCCCAAAGATCTCATTCCGTATCTCAGCAATGCGCCCGAAAAATCGGTGCTGTTCATCGACGAAATCCATCGTCTCCCGAAAGCCGTCGAAGAGTATCTCTACACGGCGATGGAAGATTTTCGCATCGACATCGTGCTCGGCGAAGGCGTCAACGCCCGCACCATCAACCTGCGACTCAAACCATTCACGCTCATCGGCGCTACCACGCGCGCCGGCCTCCTCTCCGCGCCGCTCCGCGATCGCTTCCCCATCCGCGAGACGCTCGGCTTCTACGGCATCCCCGAACTCACCGAAATCCTTCGCCGCAACGCGCAGAAACTCAGCGTGACGCTCGAGGACGACGCGGCCGTCGAACTGGCGCGCCGCAGCCGCGGCACGCCCCGCATCGCCAACAATCACCTCCTGTGGGTCCGCGATTTTGCGACCAGCAAAGCCAACGGACAAGTGTCGCTCGCTGTCGCGCAAGCCGCCCTGAAAATGTCGGGCGTCGACGACATCGGGCTCGGCCGTCAAGACCGCAAGTACCTGGAGACGCTGATTCGCGTCTTCGCGGGCGGTCCGGCCGGCATCGAGGCCATCGCGCACACCATGAACGGCTCAATCGATACGATCGAAGACGAAATCGAACCGTTTTTACTCCGCAGCGAACTTCTGGTGCGTACGCCGCGCGGACGGATGGCGACCGTGAAGGCCTACGAGCATCTGCAGATCAAACCGCCTCCGGCGGGCGGTCAAAACAAGCTGTTCTAAGGTCCGCCCGCCGGGCCATTCCACACGCCTTCCGGCCAGTCGTAGCTGCCCGGTTTGCACACCAATCGCCACGCCGCGCCGCTCACGGGTTCCAGCGGCGCAACGCCCGGCGCGATTTGCGGCGCCGCTCGAAATCGTCCCACCCCCAGCGCGTGCACCAGCGCGCCGGCCGTCGCGCCGCCTTCGACGAGCACGTCGAGCGGCCCGAGGTGCGGGATCAGCGCGGCAGCGCTCGCCGTCAGCCGCTCCAGCCGCCGTCGCAGTTCCGGCAAGTCAGCGTCGGCCGTTTCCAGCGTGAGGAGTGCGGCGCCGCGCTGCGACAGCGCTTCGCGCAGCGACGTCGCCAGTTGGTCGAGCGGGCCGTCGGCGACGAAGACCTCGATCTGGTGCGCGCGACTCGCGTCGATGCGGCCCCCTGCGATCGCTGCGGGGCTGCCGCACACCAGCAGGCGTCGTGCGGCGAATTCCAGCGGCAAAGGAGGCGTGGAGTCGCCTGGGGGCGGAGTTCGTTGGGCGAGCCATGCGGCAAAAAAATCGGCGGCCCCGGCCGGCAGCGAGGCGTCGTCCAGCAGCGCGAGACACGCATGGAGGTCGGCGGCGCTGGCGATGTCGGGGACGATCAACGGCGTCGCCGAGTCGGGCGGCTCCCCGAGCAGCTCGCGGACAGACGACGAACGTCGAGGATATTCGGGATCGCGAGCGAAGGAGGTTTGGTCGAGTGGAGCGTCGTGAATGAAGTACCGGCCGTGGCGCACCACGCGCCCGCGCGACGGGTTCGCCGGCGCCAGGACGACTCGAGCCTTTCCCAGGCCGCGGGCGAACGCGGCGGCCTCGAGCGCGACATGGCCGCGCAACACCGAGTCGATTTTCTGAAAGACGCCGTCGGGTTGCGCCGCGCGCACGGCGGCCGCGAGCGACTCGAAGCGCGCCGCGGCTGCGGACGGCGACCGCGACCGCGTGTCGGCGTCGAGCACGATCAAGGGGGCGTCGGTCGACCGGGAGAACTGCGTTTGTAGTTCGGCGTGCCAGCCATGGGCGACGGCCCAGCCGGCGACTTCGGCCGCCCCCGAGAAGTCGTCGGCGACGACCACAATCATGGTGCGTTCGTCGGCGCCGCCAGACGCGTCGCCAGTTGGACGGCCTGCACCAAGCTGCTGACATCGGCTTGGCCTTGCCAGGCGATGTCGCAAGCGGTGCCGTGGTCGACCGACGTGCGAATGATGGGCAGTCCCAGCGTGATGTTGACCGCCAAATCGAACGCCAACGCCTTGAGAGGAATGTGGCCCTGGTCGTGGTACATGCAAATGAATCCGTCCGTGGTCCGCCGTCGCTCGGGCAAAAACACCGTATCGGGCGGCAGCGGGCCCGCGACGTCGATGCCGGCCGCTCGCGCTTGTTCCACTGCGGGGGCGATCAGTCGTTCTTCCTCGCGGTCGCCGAACAAGCCGTGCTCGCCCGCGTGCGGGTTGAGACCGCAGACAAGCAGCTTCGGGGGACGCCCGCGGATGCGCCGCAGGGCGTCAGCCGTGAGTTCGATGACGTCGCGAATCCGCTCGATCGACAGCAGTCCGGGGACGTCGCGGTACCCGACGTGCGCCGTGACGAAGCTGCACGTGATCTGCTCGGACGTGAGCATCATGCAGCTGCGCTCGGCCTGAGTGCGCGACGCGAAGATCTCGGTGTGGCCGGGGAAGGGGATGCCGGCGGCGTGCAACGCTTCCTTGTGGATCGGGCCGGTCGTGACGGCGTCGACTTGGCGGGCCAGTGCGGCGTTGATTGCGAAATCGATGTAGCGGTAGGACGCCAGGCCGGTGGCCGCGTCGACGCAACCCGGGCGGATCGAGGCGGCGTCGAGCGTCGCGAGGTCGATGATGGCGGGTTGATCGATCTGTGAGTGGACGGCCGGCCAGTCGGCGGCGGAGACGGTCAGGGCGGGAAGAGGCAGCCGACACTGGGCGGCGACGCGCCGCAACACGGCCGCGTCGCCGATGAACAGCGGCGTGCACGGCGATAACGCGGCGGTGCGCTCGAGCAGCTTCAGGCAGACTTCGGGACCGACGCCGGCGGGGTCCCCCATGGTGATGGCGATGCGAGGTCGAGGCATGGATGACGGCGCCCGGCGAGGGCGGAGGCGTAGAAAGGAGAAAATCAGTACGATGATGCGCTGCGAGGACGCGGCTCATTGTAGGGGCAAGCGGCGGCGTGGTGCGAGGGACGGGAGCGGGCGATGCGTCGAATTCAACGCGTGTGCGTTTACTGCGGGTCGCATGACGGGACGCAGCCCGAGTATGCCGAGTCGGCCGACCGTCTAGGGAGGTTGCTCGCGCAAAACCAGATCGGCTTGGTCTATGGCGGCGGCAACGTCGGACTCATGGGACGGCTCGCCGACGCGGTGCTTGAAGCGGGCGGCGAAGTGCTGGGCGTAATTCCCAGGTCGTTGGTGGAACGCGAGTTAGCGCATGGTTCGGCGACGCAAATGGTGGTCGTCGAGTCGATGCATGAGCGAAAATCGCGGATGGCGGACGCCGCCGACGCCTTTATCGCGCTTCCGGGGGGAATCGGAACGCTGGAGGAACTCTTTGAGACCTGGACGTGGCTGCAATTGGGGTTTCATCAGAAGCCGGTCGGGCTGTTGAATGTGGCTGGATTTTATCGCCCGCTGCTCGACTTTCTCGATCAGCTCGTTGTGCAAGGCTTTTTGCGACAAGCACATCGGGATTGTCTGTTGGTGGACGACGACGAGCGGCGGTTGGTGGAGAGATTGGCGGAATTTGAGCTGCCGCAGTTAGGAAGGTGGTGGCCCGTGTCCCGAAAAGCCGATCCCCGTTGAACGCTCGGACGACGGGTGCGGCTTGACATATCCCCATGGGGCTCTTTAGCATGTCGAGCTTTCCCTGTAACGAAGATCGAAGAACGCAGAAAGCGGCCGAAACACGGCAGCCGAGGAACACATGGCAGTACCTAAGCGACGGCAATCGAACTCTCGCACGGGACGTCGGCGGGCTCACGACGCGCTGAAGCCCAAGCAGCTTCAAGCGTGCCCCCGTTGCAGCACTCCCAAGCCGTCCCACGTGGTGTGCCCGAATTGCGGGTATTACATGGGACGTGCGATTGTGGAGTCGGAGGCGGAAGCGTCTTGAGCCTCGCGTTTCTGTTTCCCGGACAAGGTGCGCAGACCGTCGGCATGGGCCGAGCGCTGGTCGAACGCCTCCCCGCCATGCGGGTTTGGTTCGATCGCGCTTCGGCGGTGCTCGGCTTCGACTTAGCCGAAGTCTGCTTTCAGGGACCTGCGGAACGATTGGACGCGACTGACGTGAGTCAGCCAGCACTGTTCGTCACCAGCTTGGCGGCCTTGGACGCGTTGCGGACCGAGCAGCCGCAAGTGGTGGAATCGGCGGCGGCGACGGCCGGCCTGAGCTTAGGCGAGTACACGGCGTTGGTATTCGCCGGCGTGCTCGAATTCGAGGACGGGTTGCGCGTGGTGCGGCTGCGCGGGCAGGCGATGCAGGCGGCGGCGGAAGCCAATCCCAGCGGGATGGTCAGCATCCTGGGCCTCGAGCGGGACAAGGTTGATGCGCTGTGCGACGCGGTGCGTCAGCCGGGCGAAGTGCTGCAAGTGGCCAACTTGCTGTGCCCGGGGAACATCGTGATTTCGGGTTCGAAGGCGGCCTGCCAGCGCGCCGCGGAAGCGGCGCCCGAGGCGGGGGCGATGAAGGCCATTCCGCTGGCGGTCGCCGGCGCCTTCCACACGTCGCTGATGAATTCGGCGGTCGAAAAGTTGGCGGCGGCCTTGGCCGACGCGCCGCTCAAGTCGCCGCGTATTCCGGTGATTTCGAACGTCGACGCTCAAGCCCACTCGGACCCCGAAGAAATTCGCCGTCTGCTCGTGCAGCAAGTGGTGTCTCCCGTGCGTTGGGAAGACTCCATCCGAACGCTGCTGAATCAAGGCTGCGACCAGTTCTACGAGGTTGGTCCGGGCCGCGTGCTCGCCGGGTTGCTGAAACGCATCGACCGCAAGCTGAAGTGTGAAAATACGGTCGTGTAGTCCCTGTCATCTAGTCACTATCATCTAGTCACTATCATCGCCCCGCGCCGCCGTCTCGCTTGGCCGCTCCGTGCTGTCGGGCGATTCGCCGCGTCAGCCCATAACCCTGCGGCCGCTCCGCATTCGCGGCCGGCTGTGCCCCTAACACGAAAGAAACCATACAAACATGAGCGACTCGGTAACGCGTGCGATGACGGTCGATTTGTCGGGCAAGGTGGCGTTGGTGACGGGAGCTTCGCAGGGCTTGGGCAAGGCGATGGCGATCGAGTTGGCGCGCAACGGAGCGCGCGTGGCCTGTGTAGCGCGGAGCGCCGACAAGCTGGCTGCGACGGTCGCCGAGATTCAAGCGGCGGGGGGGCAGGCCGAAGCGTTTCCGTGCGATGTGAAGTCGCGGGAAAGCGTCGATCAGGTGGTCGACGGCATCGCCGATAACTGGGGCCGGCTGGATATTCTCGTCAACAACGCCGGCGTGACTCGCGATACGCTGCTGCCGCGGATGACCGACGAGCAGTGGGACGAAGTCATTCTGACCAATTTGCGCGGCGCGTTCTTATTCGCGCGCGCCGCGTCGCGGCACATGATGCGGGCTCGATACGGTCGGATTATCAACATTTCCAGCGTGTCGGGGTTGATGGGCAACGCCGGCCAAACGAATTATTCGGCCTCCAAAGCGGGCCTCATCGGCTTTACGCGCAGCTTGAGCCGCGAGTTGGCGGGCCGCAATGTGACGGTGAATGCCGTCGCGCCGGGGTTCATCGAAAGCGAGATGACGCAGGTGCTGGGGCCGGTCATCATCGACGAAGCCAAGAAACGGATTCCCGCGAAACGGCTGGGAAAAGCGGAGGATGTGGCGGCCTGCGTCGCGTTCCTAGCGAGCGGTGCGGCGTCGTATGTGACGGGGCAGGTGCTGACCGTCGACGGCGGCATGACCGGTTGATCGGGCGAGTCGAGAGCGGGAGGCTATCTTGACCAGCGGCGAAGGCATCCTCTATTCTGTGCCGCTGCTCGAAAAGCTTGCCAAGCGGAATTTTCAATCAAAACAAGACTTGGTGAATCGCGTCGCTTGATTGGGAGCGGACGGTTCGTCCTTTACTGGGAGGTTGTCGAAGGTGGCTTCTGTTGCTGATCGCGTGATGGACATCGTGGCGGAACAGCTCGGCGTGGACCGCGAAAAAATCAATCCGCAGACGTCGTTCGTCAACGACTTGGGTGCGGATTCGTTGGATACGGTTGAGCTCGTGATGGAGCTCGAGGACGAATTCGACATTGATATTCCGGACGATGCGGCTGAAAAGATTCAGACGGTCGGCCAGGCCATCGAATTCATCGAAAAGGCCAAGGCGAACGGCTAGGCTGTCTTCAGTCAGCTCAGCATTGCTTGCCGTCTCTTCCCTCGGGGCCCCCGTTCCTACGGGGCCCCTTTAGGCTTGATGAACTACCGACGAGGTTCGCCGCTTGGCGGCGGCTCGTTCGGTCGAGCCTCAACGGATCGGGAATTCCATGAAGCGACGTGTTGTAATCACCGGCTTGGGCGTTGTGACGCCGTTGAGCTGCCAGGTGGGCCAGCTGTGGACGAAGTTGTTGGCTGGCGAGAGCGGCATCCATCCGCTGCAGATTTTTGACACGGCCGCATTCAAGATTAAATTCGGCGGCGACATCCTGAATTGGGATCCCTCGGGATACATGGACCCGAAGGAGGCCAAGCGAGTCGATCGCTTCACGCAGTTCGCGGTCGTCGCGGCGATCGACGCCGTGCGCGATTCGGGACTCGACTTCGACCAAGAAGATCGCTTGCGCTGCGGCGCCATCATGGGGTCGGGCATCGGCGGTCTGTGGGAGATCGAAGAGCAAATCGGGCGGTTGATTACGAAGGGCCCGGATCGCGTTTCCCCGTTCACGGTCCCCAAGATGATGCTCAACGCGGCCGGCGGCAATATCGCCATCCACCTCGGCCTGCGCGGACCAAATTACTCGCTCGCGACGGCTTGCGCCAGCGCCACGAACGCAATCGGCGATGCGCTCCGTTCGATTCAGCACGATGAAGCCGACGTGGTGTTGACGGGCGGTTCGGAAGCCGCCATGACGAAGATGGGGTTGGCGGCGTTCACCAACATTCGCGCGTTGTCCGAACGCAATGATGAGCCGACTCGAGCCAGTCGGCCCTTTGATCGTGATCGGGACGGATTTGTGCTTAGCGAAGGCGCGGGCTTGTTGGTGTTCGAAGAACTCGAGCACGCTCAGAAACGCGGCGCGCGGATTTACGCCGAAGTGCTGGGGTTTGGTTCAAGCTGCGATGCCGGGCATATCACGCAGCCGGACGAGACAGGTTCCGGCGCTGCGCAGGCGATGCGGCTCGCGTTGCAAGATGCGCAGTTGAATCCCGCTCAAATCGACTACGTCAATGCGCACGGCACCAGCACGCCGCTCGGCGACAAGGCCGAGACGCTCGCCATGAAGCGGGTCTTCGGCGACCACGCGTACAAGTTGAGCATCTCGAGCACCAAGAGTGCGATCGGGCATTCGCTGGGCGCCAGCGGCGGCATCGAGTTGGTGGTGTCGGTGAAGTCGTTGGAATCGCAGTGCGTGCATCCCACGATCAATCTGGAAACCCCCGACCCCGACTGCGACCTCGACTATACGCCGCTGCAGCCGCGCCAGCGAGCTCTGCGCTACGTGATGAGCAACAGCTTCGGCTTCGGCGGCCACAACGCATCCGTCGTGATTGGGACGCCCCCGTAGAACAGGCTTCCAGCCTGTTATCTGCTCTCTCAATCTCCCTGCCGCACGCGCCGCGCCGCCGTGCGCAGCACGCGGCCCGCGACTCTCCCCAAGCGCCCTCTCTCCGCCCGCCCCCTCTCTCCGCCCGCGCAGCGCGCCCGCTTTTTCTCGCCGAATTTCTCGTTTTGTTTTCCATTTTTCAGGGCCGATTTCCCGTCGTTTTGCGATTGGTTGAGGTGTAACACGCCTCGAGTTGCAGCGGCGTAGGGTGCACATCGCGAGTGCCTCGACGGTCGCCGGGCGCGAGGACGTGCAGCGATAGCCGCGTGATGCGGCATGCTTGGCAGGAAGTGTTCGGATCACAAAACCCAGATTGCTCGATAGGAGGAAGGTCATGCGTGGATGGAAGAACAGCCCAGTGATGATGCGCGGTGCGTGGTGTGCGGCGCTTGGGGTGAGTTTGATCGCCGGCTTGGCGGCGACCCCTGCTTGCTCGACGGCGCAGGAGGCGGCGGCGCAGGGTGCGGCGGCGCAGGAGGCGGCGGGGGCGGCGAAAACGTCCCCTACGGCGAAGAAGCGGACGGAACCGCGCGGACGGTTGCCGGCGTACTTCGGCGAGGTGATCGACAGCCAGCAGCGGGACAAGGTGTACGACATCCAGGCGAAGTACACCGCCGAGATCAAGCAGCTGCAGGACCAGATCGCGAAGCTTGAGCAGCAGCGCGACGAGGCCGTGCAGGGGGTGTTGACGCCCGAGCAGGCGGAGAAGGTGAAAAAGCTGGTCGACGAAGGGAAGGCGAAACGCGGCGCGACGGTCAAGCGAAAGAAAGGGGAAGGGACGCCCAGCCCCTCGGCCGCCGCGTCGAACTGAGGTCGAGCGACGGCGGGTCGTCGATCGGCCTACGATCGGCAATCAACGACCGCCGAGCGTCGGGGCTTGATCGACGTTCGGTCGGTTCGGGATGGCGCCGCCGCTCAGTACCCCACTGCGGCGCCATCCTTTTCTCATTGCTGGACACGGGCACACAGGCTGTCTCCGGCTCCATTGGAGGCCGCCCGATCCGACGAGGACGGCGTCGAGGCCGGTCTGAGCGGCTAGGAAGGCGGCTGGCGGCGACGATGCCGCGGCGTACGAGGACGATGGAGCGGCTTGGGGCGGGGCGCAGGTCGGTCGATCGTCGCCGCCCGCGGACGCTTTGCGAACTTCTTCGCAGGATTCGGAGATGAACGGAGTTCTAAGGCCGATAATAGTGGCTAAGTTCTTGGTGCAAGAGAGCATAAGCAAGTTCTCGCGACCGAGAGTCTGGGGAGGAAAAAGAGGGTGGATGGTCGCGATAACGCCCCTGCGGACGCCCCAAATCGGCAGGTCGGGTTGCAAATGCTCCGGAAGTTGTTAGATTACCCGACCAAAGTGATGTTTTGGGAATTAACCAGGAATAGTTTCGGCCCACGCGGGCGCAAGGAGATTTGACGTATCCAGGCGCTTTCGGTTAGGGGAAGCGTCGACGCGGAGAAGTCTCAGCCACACATGACGATCACGAAAGAACGTAAACAGGAAGTCATCCGCGAGTATCGACGCCGGGACGACGACAGTGGGTCCCCGGAAGTTCAGGTGGCCGTTCTGACGACTCGGATCAATTCGTTGACCGAGCACATGCGGACGCACCCCAAGGACTACGCGAGCCGTCGGGGACTGTTAGGCATGGTGAGTCGTCGCCGCCGGCTGCTCGACTATCTTCGCAAGATTAGTCCGCAGACATACTTGGATATCATCGGTCGGCTCGGCATTCGCAAGTAGCCCGGTATGCTCAGTGCGCCTGCGGCTTGAGATGAGCGCGGGGCGTGCGGGCTGTGGGGCTTGGTGCGAGTGGATTCGAGTTGCTGCTGGGGTCGCGTCGGTCGATTCGGCGGTGATGTGGCGTCGTTCTTGTTATGCGACGCTGTAGCGGGTGGTGTTGTCTTTGTGAGATGCGGGCTGTCGTGGCCAGCCGGTTGTTGCGCGCGTCGATCGTGTGCAAGGGCGGCGATCTGGAGCGTCGAAAGGGGTGGAACGCGTTGCGCTCGTGTTCATCCCTGGCGTGTGGTGCTGAAACGCAGATGAAGGCAGGAAAAGTACAGTGAAGGTGCGTGTAGAGAAGCAGATTGGCAAGTGTTTGTTGTCGTTTGAAACAGGTTTTTTGGCGAAGCAGGCGACCGCGTCGGTGCTTTGCCAATATGGCGAAACGGTGGTTCTGAACGCCGTCGTCACGGGCCCGCCTCGGCCGGGCATCGATTTCTTTCCGTTGACGTGCGATTATCGCGAGCGCACCGCGGCGGCCGGGAAGTTCCCCGGTGGATTCATCAAGCGTGAAGGTCGCCCGACGACCCGCGAAACGCTAACCTCGCGGTTGATCGACCGGCCTATTCGGCCGCTCTTCCCCGAAGGCTTCTACGACGAAGTTCAGATTCAAAGCATCGTTCTGTCGTTCGACAAGCAGAACGACTCCGACGTGTTGGCCATGAACGGGGCTGCTGCGGGGCTGTTCGTCTCGCCGCTGCCGTTCCGTGGTCCGATCGGGTCGGTGCGCGTGGGCCGAGTGAACGGCGAGTTTGTCGCCTTTCCGACGCTGGATGAGCTCGAAGAAAGCGATCTCGATCTCGTCATGTCGGGTTCCGAGTCGGCGGTGCTGATGATCGAAGGGTTCGCTCGCGAAATGCCGGAAGCTGAGATGCTGGCGGCGATCGATTTCGCGCACGGCGTGATCAAGGAAGTGTGCGCGTTGCAGCGCGAATTGGCCGACAAGCTGGGGCTCCAGAAGGCGCCGTTCGCGGCTCCGAAGGCCGACCCGCTCTTCGATCGGCTCAAGGAAAAGTACTATCAGGACTTCCGCTCGGCCAAGATGACCCCGGGCAAGCAAGCGCGCGCCGAAGCGGTGAAGCAGTTGAAGGAACGCGTTCGCGGCGAAATCATGCCTGATCGCGATGGCAAGAGCGCCATCGATCAGGCGGTCGCCAAGGCGTTGCAGGCCGTGAAGGGCGTCATGGATGAAAGCGGCGCTGAGCAAGACAATGAAGTCGTCGAACCGGGCGCTTTCAACTCCACTTGGCACCGGCTCGAAGAACGGGTCGTCCGCGACCTGATCCTCGAAGGCACTCGGCCCGACGGCCGCGACAACAAGTCGCTCCGCAATATCGAATGCCACGTCGACGTCGTGCCGCGCGTCCATGGTTCGGCCCTCTTCCAACGGGGCGAAACCCAATCGCTCATCACGATCACGCTGGGGACCGCGCGGGACGAACAGCGAGTCGACGGGCTCATCGACGAATACTCGAAGAAGTTCATGCTCGACTACAACTTCCCGTCCTTCTCGGTCGGCGAAGTGCGTCCGATTCGAGGGCCGGGACGTCGTGAAATCGGTCACGGCATGCTCGCCGAACGCAGCGTGAAGGCCGTATTGCCGACGCCGGACGAGTTTCCGTACACGATCCGCGTTATCTCGGATATCCTCGAGTCGAACGGTTCGTCGTCGATGGCGTCCGTGTGCGGCGCTACTCTCGGTCTCATGGCCGCGGGCGTCCCGATTTCGAACCCCGTCGCCGGCATTTCCGTCGGCCTCGTGAAGGAATCCGACTCGAAGTGGTGCTTGCTCACCGACATCATCGGCGACGAGGATCACTACGGCGATATGGATTTCAAGATCGCCGGCACGCAAAACGGCATCACCGGCATTCAGCTCGACCTGAAGATCGACGGCATCAGCCAAGAGATCATTCGTGCGACGCTGGATCAATCGCGAGAAGCGCGGATTGAGATTCTGCGGAAGATGCTGACCACGATCCCGCGGCCGAAGGAAGACATTTCGCCGTGGGCCCCGCGGCTCATCCGCACTCAGATCGATCCGGACAAGATTGGTCTGTTGATTGGTCCGGGCGGCAAGACGATCCGCGCGATTCAGGAATCGACTTCGGCCGTGATCGAAGTCGAGGACGACGGCACCGTTACGATCGCCAGCGCGAACAAGGAATGGGCCGACGCCTGCTTGGCTCAGGTTGAAGCTTTGACCGCCACCGTGCAGATCGGCAAGATCTACACGGGACGCGTTTCCAGCATCAAGGAGTTCGGTGCGTTCGTCGAAATCCTGCCGGGACGCGACGGCCTGTGCCACATCAGCGAACTGTCGTCCGGCTTCGTCAACAGCGTGCAGGACATCTGCCGCGTCGGGGACGAGATGAAGGTCATCGTCATCGACATCGACGACCACGACCGTGTGAAGCTCAGCCGCCGCAAGGCGCTCGAGCAGCTCGGGTTGCCGGACGAACTGGCCAGCGCCTCGGGCGAACCGGGCGAAGAGCGGCCGGAACGAACCGATCGCGGCGGCGACCGCGGTGATCGGGGCGGCGAGTACCGCAGTGATCGGGGCGGAGATCGGGGCGGCGGTGGACGGGGCGGTGATCGCGGCGGACGCGGCGGCGGACGGGGCGGTGATCGCGGCGGACGCGGCGGCGGACGTCGCTAGTCCTGGATTGAAAGAGAACCTCCGAGGCTGCGTCGTCTGACGCGCCTCGAGATGAAATACGAGGCGACGATCGGACGCGGCCGAAAGGCCACCGACTGTCGCCTCTTTCCTTGCGCGGTCCGCCTGCGGCCCCGCAGTTTCACCTGAGTCCGCTTGATCCTCGGCGTTTGAGTCGACGGTGCTCCCGCATGACCCCGAATTCTCCCGAGAATGCGTCCGACGAAACGGCGCGGCTGCTCGTCCAATACGGCGAACTGGCCGAACTTGCCGGCGCCCTTGCGCACGAAATCAAGAATCCATTGTCGGTCATCCGCATGCAGATGGATCTCTTGGCGGAGGACTTCGCGGACGCGGAAACCCCGCGCGAGCGACGGGCGCTGCAGAAGATCGCCATGGTGAGCAAGCAATGCACGCGCCTCGAAAATCTGCTGCGCGATTTCCTCCATTTTGCTCGTCTGCAGCAGCTTGAGTTGCGGGCGTTCAATCTCAACGAACTGATGGAACGCGTGCTGGAATTCTTCGACGTGCAGGCGCGCGAGTCGGGAGTGGAGATTACGCGTTACTTCGACCCGGACTTGCCGAGCGTTTTGCTGCATCCGGAGACGTTGGAAGCGGCGCTTGTGAATCTGGTGAAGAATGCGCTCGAGGCGATGCCCAACGGCGGACAACTCATGGTTCGCACGCGCGTGGTGCGCGGCGGGATCGCGCTGGACATGATCGACACTGGCTGTGGGATGGACGAGAAGACCCTCTTCAAGATGTTCGACCCGTTCTATTCCACGAAGGCCAACGGCACGGGCCTCGGGTTGCCCACCGCCCGCAAGATCATCGAAGCGCACGGCGGTCGGATCGACGTTCAAAGCGCCCCCGGGCTGGGCACCAAGTTTACGCTTGAATTTCCGACGCCCGCACGAATTACGGGCGGCGCGGACGGCGAACCGTCGGAATGACGTCGCCCGTTTTGTACGCGTTTCCGGGGCCACTTGGCTCCCTTTCGCCCCTCTCGTATGATCCCAGCGTATGGTTGAAGAACTGCCCGCCGATTCCGCCGATTCCGCCTCGAGCGCCATTCGCATCCTGATCGTCGACAACGACCAGGCGCTGGCTCATTCTATGCAAGAAAGCCTCGACAAGGTCGGCTATTCTTGCCAAGTCGCCACGTCGGGACAGGAGGGGGCGCGCCGGCTGTTGCACGAAGTCTACGACTTGGTCATCACCGACCTCGTCATGCCCGACGTCGACGGCATGGAGATCCTTACGCGCGCCAAGCAGTCGCTGCCGCAGTGCGAGGTGATCATGGTGACCGGCCACGCGTCGGTTCCCAAGGCGGTCGAGGCGATGCAGCAGGGGGCGTTCAACTTTCTGGAGAAGCCGATCACCCCGAATCGGCTCCGCGCCGTCACCGACAAGGCGGTCGAAGCGGTGCGGCTGCGGCGCACCAACCAGGAGCTCGCCCAGCGACTGGACGAAACCTTTGGATTCGAGGGGATCGTGTTCGCCAGCGACCGGATGAAGCAGGTGATTGAGCGAGTCAAACGCATTGCGCCGACCGACGCCACCGTACTCATCTACGGCGAAAGCGGCACCGGCAAGGAACTCATCGCTCAGGCCATTCACCACAACAGCCCGCGCCGCGGTCGTCGCATCAAAGCGCTCAACTGCGCCGCGGTCGCCGAAAACCTGGTGGAAAGCGAACTGTTTGGACACGTGAAGGGGGCTTTTACCGACGCCGTCTCCGATCGCGAGGGGGCGTTCGAGTGGGCCAACGGCGGCACGCTGTTTCTGGACGAAGTCGGCGACATGCCGATGGCCACGCAGATCAAGCTGCTGCGCGTGCTGGAAGAACATCAAATTACGCGCGTCGGCGACAATAAGCCGATCAAGGTCAATGTACGGCTTGTCTCTGCGACCAATCGCAGCCTGGAAGAGGCGGTCGCGAAGGGGACGTTTCGAGCCGATCTGTACTTCCGGCTCAAGGTCGTCACGCTCATGCTGCCGGCCCTCCGCGAGCGGCGCGAGGACATCGTGCCGCTTGTCGACCACTTCCGCAAGCTCTTTTCGCGCCGGCATCACAAGACGGTCAAAGGCCTGTCGACGGCCGCTTCGCGAGCGCTCTTCAACTATTCTTGGCCGGGCAACGTTCGCCAACTGCGCAACGCGGTTGAAACCATGGTGGTGCTCGACTCCGACGGCGTTCTGGACGTCGACGATTTGCCGCCCGAGTTGGCGGAAGTGCACGAATCGCCGCCGCCGTCGACCACGCTGGCGGCCGGCGGCGAGTCGAACGGGGGTCTGTCGAGCTTGGTGGGGCAGCCGATGGAAGCCTTTGAACGGTTCGCCATCGAGGAGACGTTGAAACTCACTCAAGGCAACCGTGAGGATGCGGCTCGCATCCTCAACATCGGCGAACGTACGCTCTATCGCAAGCTCGAGAAATACCACCAGTAGCCCCATGCCCGACATCCGCCAACTACCGCCGAGCGTCATCAACAAGATCGCCGCCGGCGAGGTGATCGAACGACCTGCGAGCGTCGTGAAAGAGCTCGTCGAGAACTCGGTCGACGCCGGTGCGAAGCGGATCGAGGTGACGCTAGAGCAGGGGGGCGGCGAGCTGATTCGCATCGCCGACGACGGCTGCGGCATCAAAGCCGATCAACTGCTGCTGGCCGTCGCCAGCCATGCGACCAGCAAGATTCAGGACGCCGACGACCTATTCCAGGTCGGCACGCTCGGGTTCCGCGGCGAAGCCTTGGCGTCGATCGCGGAAGTGAGTCGATTTCGCATCGTCAGCCGCACCGCCGACTCGCTGGCCGGCGCTTGCCTGGAGGTCGACGGCGGACGGTTGGGACCGATTGAACCGAGCGGCGCAGGGGTGGGAACGACGATCGAGGTGCGGGATCTGTTCTTCAATACGCCGGTGCGTCGCAAGTTTCTGAAGACGGCGGCGACCGAAGTGGCGCACGCGATTGAAGCGTTCACGCGCATCGCACTGGCATACCCTGATCGCCACTTTGTCCTGAATCACAATGGGCGGACGCTGCACGATCTGGCCCCGACGACGCATTGGCCCGAGCGAATCGGCGCATTTTTCGGGGCCGATTTGGCGGCGGCGCTGATCGCCGTCTCGAGCGAAGACAGCGGCATTCGTTTGTCGGGGTATGTGGCCGACCCCAATTTCAATCGCGGCAACAACCGCATGCAGTATGTGTTTCTGAATGGACGTTGCATTCGCGACCGGTCGCTGCAGCATTCGCTTTCGGAAGCCTATCGCGGTCTGCTGTTGCCCGGCCGTTTCCCGATCGCCTTCCTGCGACTCGAAATGCCGCTCGACCTCGTCGATGTGAACGTCCATCCGACGAAGATGGAGGTGCGGTTCCAAGACTCGGGACGCATCTACAGTCAGATGCTGGGCGCCATCCGCCGCAAGTTCCTCTCGACCGACCTCACCTCGCGCGTCGGCCCCGGCGAGGCGGTGGGAAAGGCGGGCGGCGCTCCGATTCAGTCGCCGTCGCAGGCTGCAGCGCCCTCTTCATCTCCTGCTTCCGCCGCATTCTCGCCGCCTGCGTCGCCCGCCTCCGACAATCCGTATCGGCTGCGCGTGAGCGGTCCCGCGCCGGCCACGCCGTCGCTGTTCGATCCTGAGCGAGCGGCGGCCCATGCGGCGCAGGTCAAGTCGTGGGCGCAGTCGGGATCGCCGTCCCCTCCCAGCGACTCGGCCTCGTCCGTCGGTCCGGCCGACGAAGAAGACGGCCCAGCGACGCTAGGTTACTCGCGCGCCTGGGCCCCGGGGCCGGCGTCCGTTCCGCCGCCGCAGGTCGTCGCCGCCCCGTGGGAAGCGGGGAGCGATCCTGCCGTGACGCCGCTCGGCGGCCCCGCCCCGGCGGCTCGCATGACGTCTAGTGCGTCCTCGGCCCCGCCGCGGGGCGTGCAGTTGCATAATCGGTATTTGGTGGCCGAACTGGACGAAGGGATCATCGTGATCGACCAGCACGCGCTGCATGAACGGATCTTGTACGAGCAGTTGCGAGCGAAAGTGCTGGCAGGCAAACTGGAGACTCAAGGTTTGCTCGTCCCCGAACCGGTGACGCTCATGCCCGCCGAGTGCGCCGCGGTGCTGGATTCGCGCCCGACGCTCGATCGGCTGGGGTTGGCGGTCGAGCCGTTCGGCGGCGACACGGTTTTGGTCACTCGCTATCCCGCGATGCTCGGGCGGCTCGGCGTCGCCGACCTGTTGCGTCAAGTCGTGGATCTGCTGATGGCCAGCGCCAAGTCGCCCGAACCGCGTGATTTGGTGGACGAGATCCTGCACATGATGTCGTGCAAGGCGGCGGTGAAGTCGGGGGATCGGTTGAGCGGCGAGGAGGTGCGGGCGTTGTTGGAGCAGCGCGAGCTGTTCCGCGACACGCATCACTGCCCACACGGTCGGCCGACGGCGCTGGTGTTTTCACACGACGAACTAGACAAGCGATTCAAACGCACCTGAACTCGAGCCGCGATGCTCGACGGGGCGGCGACGGAAAGGCGGCAAGCGAAGATGATTTGCGTGAGCATCGGGCGGGGACGGCATCGGCAGATGATCGCCGAACACAAGCATTTGGCCGAACACGGCGTGCCGTTGGTCGAACTGCGAGTGGACTGGATTCTGCGCCCCGTGAACTTGAAGCGGTTGCTTGTCGATCGACCGTGCCCAGTCGTCTTTACGTGTCGTCGCGAGGCGGATGGCGGCAAGTGGATCAAGCCGGAAGCGGAGCGGCAGATCTTGCTGCGGTCGGCGATCGTGGAAGGGGTCGATTACGTCGACTTGGAAGAGGATGTCGCGGCGACCATTCCGCGCTACGGCAAGACGAAGCGGATCATCAGCTATCACAACTTTCGCGAGACGCCCGAGAATCTGTGGGACATCCACAAGCGCCTGGCGGCGCTCGACGCCGACATCGTCAAACTGGCGACGATGGCGCATAGCCAGTACGACAATCTGCGCATGATGCGGCTGGTGAAAGAAGCGAAGATCCCGACGATCGGCTTGTGTATGGGCGAAGTCGGCATGCCGACGCGTCTCTTGTGCCTGAAGTTCGGCTCGCCCTTTTCGTTCGCCACATTCCATGCAGACCGGGCGCTCGCGCCGGGCCAAATCGCCTTCAAGGACATGCGCGAACTGTATCGAGCTCACAAGCTCAATGCGGCGACGGAAGTGTACGGCGTCATCGCCGACCCGGTGGCGCACAGTCTCAGTCCGCGCGTGCATAACGGCGGCTTTGCGACGCTCAAACTGAACAAGGTCTACCTGCCGTTTCGCGTGGGACGCGAAGAACTGCCCTCGTTCTTGGCGAATTGCCGCGAATTGGGCGTGAAGGGGCTCAGCGTCACCATTCCTCACAAGGAAGAAGTGTTGCGCTACTTGTCGCAGACCGATGAAGCGTCGGAGGCGATTGGGGCCGTGAATACGATCGACATGTCGGGCGCCACGGCGATCGGGTCGAACACCGACTGCTCGGCGGCGCTGGCCAGCATCATTCGTACGATGGGAAAGGAAGAACGTCCGCGACCGATCGAAGGCGTACGGGCGCTCATCCTGGGGGCCGGCGGAGTCGCCCGCGCGATCGTCTACGGCCTGCAGCAGGCCGGCGCGGAAGTGATCATCACCAACCGCACGATGTCGCGCGCCGAAGACCTCGCGCGGCGGTTCAAGGCGACGGCGGTGGAGTGGAATGATCGGATGAGCGTGAAGTGCGACTTGTTGGTGAATTGCACGCCGGTCGGCATGCATCCGCAGGTCGACGAGTCGCCGTTCGAACGTCGCGGATTGCACGGCAACTTGGTCGTCTTCGACACCATCTACAATCCGGAACAGACGCTGTTGGTGAAGGAAGCGCGCGAAGCGGGCTGCGCGACGATCACCGGCGTCGACATGTTCGTCGCTCAGGCCGCACGCCAGTTCGAAGTCTTCACCGGCCAACCTGCGCCGCTCGAAGTGATGCGCACGCAGATGATGCGCGGGATCACGGCCGTCAAGTCGTAACGACCGCATCCGAGTGTGGAAACGTCTAGGGATTGGTGCAAGGCGAGGCCGAGCGGCATGAATGTTTATTTGATCGGCTATCGCGGCACGGGCAAGACGACCATCGCTCGGCTGCTTGCGCAACGCCTACAGGCGACGGCGATCGACGCCGATGAGCACCTGGAGCGACGGGCTGGGAGGTCGATTCGCGAGATCTTTGCGACCGACGGCGAACCGATGTTTCGCGAACTCGAGGTGCAAACGGTCCGGGAGCTGGCGCAACGCGACGGCTGCGTCGTGTCGTTGGGCGGAGGCGCCGTGATGCGCGCCGAGAACCGAGACGCGATTGCGGGCGGCAAGACCGTCTGGCTCGAAGCCTCGCCCGCCGCCATTTGGGCTCGGTTGCAGGCCGATCCAACGACGGCCGACCGCCGGCCCAACCTGACCGCGCAGGGCGGCATCGACGAGATTCGGCAGAAGTTGGCCGAACGGCGAGACGTCTATGCCGCGTGCGCGCAGTTCCGCCTCGATACGGAAACGAGGTCGCCCGGCGAGGCGGCCGAGGACATCGCAAAGTGGCTCGCTCGGCAGCTCGACCAGGAGGGAGCGACGTGGATTTCTGGTTGAAGCTGAGTCCCACGACGCAGACGCTATGGCTGTTTGTCTGGGGCGCGGTCGTCGGAGGTCAGGTGAATCGCGGCATCTACCGGTTGGCGTGGACGCCGCGTCCGATCGGTCCCTGGTCGGCGCCTCCGCCGGGGCTCGCCGCGCGCACGTGGGCGGACCGCATCCCGATCGTCGGCTGGTGGCGGCTGCGGCGCGAAGCGTCCGAGTTGGGTCGCGGTTTCTGGATTCGCCCGCTGCTTCTGGAACTCGCGCTGGGCCTGGGCTTGCCGATGCTGTATTGGTACGAGATGAGCGGCCGATTGTTGCCCGCTGCGGCGCGGTCGGTCGCGGCGCACGAACCCGATTTTCTCGTGGCGCAGTTCTTCGGACACGCCGTGCTTTTATGTTTGATGTTGGCGGCGACCTTCATCGACTTCGATGAACAGACGATCCCTGACTCGATCACCATTCCGGGGACTCTATTCGGGCTGGCGCTGGCGGCGTGCGTCCCCAGCGGCGGGCTGCCGGTGGTGCAAAAGCTGGATGCCGCCGGAACGCTGGCCGCGAGTCCGCTGCGGGCGACGTCGCCGCTGGCCTGGAACGAGGAACTGGACGGCGAGCGGGGATTGATGCTGGGGGCGGCATGTTTTGCAGCCTGGTGCTTTGCGCTGATTCCCAAACGCGCGACGTTGCGGCGGGGACTGGTGCGCGGGTGGGGCATATTTTGGAAGAGCATGTGGCGCAGCGGCTGGTGCGTCCCCATGGCGTTGCTCGCGCTGTCCGGCTGGGTCGCGATCGCCGGCGTGTGGTGGGGTGGAGGCGAATGGTGGCGCAGTCTGCTGTCGGCCTTGCTAGGAATGGCGTCGGGGGGCGCCATCGTGTGGGCCGTTCGAGCCGTGTTTGGCGCGGTGCTGGGACAGGAGGCGATGGGATTCGGCGACGTGACGCTGATGGCGATGATCGGCGCGTTTTTGGGGTGGCAGTCGACGTTGGTGACGTTCTTTTTGGCGCCGTTCGCCGCGATCTTCATTGCCTTGGGGAATTGGTTTTTGACGGGTCGGCGAGATTTAGCGTTTGGGCCCTATTTGTGCTTTGCGGCCGGTTTTCTAGTCGTCCGGTGGGACGTGATTTGGAACAAGTCGGCGTCGGCGCTCTTTGCGCTGGGCTACGAGGTGCCGCTGATCGTGGGCCTGTGCATCGTGGTGATGGGACCGCTGGTCTGGTGCGTTCGTGCGACTCGTTTGTGGCTGACGGGCGGTCGCTAAGCCGATAAAGCAGAGAGCCCGTCGACTCTGGAGCCGCCCTGTGTCGCCTCGTTCTTCTCGCCGCACCTTTTGCCGTTGGTCGTTCGGGGCTGCGCTCGCTGCGGTCGGCGTCGCGATCGGGGACGGTCGCTCGGCGTTTTCTGCGGGGCGGATGCGCGCGCCGCGGATCGTCGCGCGCGGGCCCGGCGAGTGGGGCTTGCTGCGAATCTGGTCGGATGGGATCGATCCCGAGCGGCCGGCGGTCGTATGGGTGCATGGTTTCAATCCCTTTCCGAACAAGGTGCACTTCACGTTGGGCGAGGCGGCCGTCGCGAGCGGCTGGAGTCTGCGAGATCTCAACCTGCTGGAGTGGGACTGGAACCGGGCGACGCGCGCCAGTTTGCGGCCCCAGGTGAATGTGGAGGCCGCACGCGGGCAGGGGGAGCGGCTCGCCGCCTCCCTGATCGCCGTCGGCGTCACTCCGGGCCGTACGGAGTTGATCGGGCACAGTTTGGGTTGCGTCTTGGTTGCCGCCGCCGCTCGCAGTTGGTGCGCCCAAACGGGCGACCGCGTGCGTCAAGTCACGCTTCTGGAGCCGCTGCGCGGCAACCACGCAACGATCTTCGACCAAGAGCAGCTCGCGTCGAATGCCGACCGAGTGGAAAACCATTGGTCTCCCGGACTGAGCGGCTTCGGCGCCCCCGCCGCTCGCCCCGGAGTCATCGACGACCGTCGCCCCGGCCGCACTCCCGCCCGCGGATTGCTTCTCCCTCACCGCTCCAACCACGTCGACGTATTGAGGCAGTACCTAAAGTAGTGGATCGCTCCGCGATCCAACTCACTCATCTACTCGCCTCCCTCCCAACCTGCCTCCCGCCCGACTCTGCCTCCTCGCCCTCTATCGCGCGACCGATCGCAGCGCCTGGTGTTCCTCGGAATCCAGCGCGCGGGGAGCGGTTGCGGCCGCCGAGTTCACGAGGGAGCAATCCGGGGATCGCCATTCGTCCAGCCGTTGGCCGACGGCCGTTCGATCGGTTGCGTCCCACACCCTCGCGGAATTGTCTTCGCCGCCGACCAGCAGGAGACGACCGTCTTCGCTGAACGATACGACGCGTACTTGCTTGTCATGGGAAATCGGCGGTTCGGAAGCCGTCCAATCGCTTGTGCCTGCCGACAACCGCCAGAATCGCACGGACCCGTTGACGTCGCCCGTGGCAAGTTCATTCGGAGTTTGCGGTCGAAACGCAAGCGTGAAAACCCGGACCGGCTGAGGCAGTTCGCGCGGCTTTGATCCGGGATCGTGCAGGTCCCAAATCTGCAAGCGAGGATCGGGCGGCATGCCGACTCCCGCCGCCACCCATCGTCCATCCTCGCTGATCGCGGCCGTGTAGAGATCGAAGCTGACTTCGAAATCTCGCTTCACGCTCTTGGAGGCGACATCGTAGAGCACCAAAGGCATCGGCTTGTCGTGCTTCTTCTTGTCGCGCCAGCCCGCGATCAGAAGGCTTTCGCCATCGGGACTGAAGCGAACCGTCATGGGGCGCCCCGCGTGGGAAATGAATTCCGCTTGACCCGTCTTCAAGTCGACGAGATGGACTTTGAATCCATCCGTCGACACGGCCATTCTGCGTCCTTGTCGATCCAGCGTTACGTCGGTGACGTTGTCGCCCGCCGTTCTGTCAGGTCTGGTCACATAGCAGCTGCCTCGCAGCGCGCTCCATTCCCGGAATTGGCCCGACGTGAGATCGACGAACAACACGCCGGCGTGCTTTTTTCCGGCCACATCGAGGTTGTTGCTTCCGAGGGCTGCGAACGCGCCATCGGGAGACAAGGCGCAGCCGCGGACCGTGCCGCCGGCGCTCAGCACGGAACGCAGTGGGAGGAGTCGTCCATGGGACGCGGCATGGGCCGCAAAGTGAACTCCTGCCGCAGTTCGCGCGGCAGATCGATCCAGTCCGGGTGACGCTGAAACGCCTCGAGCACGTCGGATCTCATGGTCGCCAAGACGACCAAGGGCAGATCGGGAGTCGCCGCGAGTCGCCGCAGGAGCGAGTGAAAGATCTTTCGATCTTGGTCCCCCTCGGCGTCCGTGACGAATACCTCTTCCAATTGATCGATCACCAACAGGACAGCCGCGTCCGCACCGCCCGAATGTGCCAGGCGTAGAAAGGCGTTGCGGAGTTCTTGGAAGGCCAGATCCGGATCATTCAGGATGAGGTCGCGCAACGAGATTGGATCTAAGCCCAGGTCGGGGTGGCTCGCGACGTACCTGGCCAGGCGGCTGGTCGGGGCGAGTCGACCTGGACGAAGCGGCCCGATGATCCGCCATTTCTTGCGATCCAAGCGGGGAACCACCCCCGCACAAACCAGCGAGGACTTTCCCGCGCCCGAGGCGCCGGTCACGAGGATCAATCGCGGGAGCGATTTAGAGCGTCCCGATTCGAGGACTCCGATGGCTTCGGCGATTTCCTTATCGCGCCCGCAAAACACGGGGGCATAAGTCTCGCTGTACGCGTCAAGTCCAGGCCAAGGGGAACGCGTTCCATCCCAATGGCTCGACCAGTGGGCGTCGAGTCCCGCCGTCGGCAGGCGGAGCGTCGACGATGGGGATGATGGACTTGTTCAGCGCTTTGGCTTGTGCGACTTCGATCAAACACCAAGGCGACGTTAGATAGTGGTCGGTGACGATCGAGATAAAGACGTCGGAAGCGCGAATCTGAAGATAGAGCTCACGTTCCCACTCGCGTCCGCCCTTGAGTCCCATGACGGGGTCGATGTCGAGGAAGACGGCGCCGATGCCGCGATTCGCAAGCCATTGTTTGACGCGCACCGCGAGATGATTGTCTTTACTGCTGTGGCTCAGAAAGATGTTGGCCATGGGAGTTCAGCGTTCCAATCAAACGGGGGAATCTCTTGGGCGGTTCCTCATTCGTGAACGGTGTGTCCCTCTATCGTGGCAAATGCAGCGGCCCGAGAGAACTAGGCTTAGCGACGGGGAAACGGCGAGGTCTCCTGCAGAGGATTCGGTGCGCGTAATCGCCCGGTCGTGTACGGTTAGCGAACCGAGGCCGCGCTGACTTCGTAGAAGGGAAGAGAGGACGGTTCCCTTTGCGGAGGAGCGCGTCATGAACCGATCATCGCGGGACGAGTTTCTTCTGGCCGCGATCGAGGAGGCTCGCCAAGGACTTGCGGAAGGCGGCATTCCCATCGGCTCGGTGCTCGTCATCGACGGGCGGATCGTGGGGCGCGGGCACAATCGACGAGTCCAAAAAGGCAGCGCCATCCTGCACGCCGAAATGGACGCGTTGGAAAACGCCGGGCGACTTCCAGCCGCTGACTATCGACGGTCGATTCTGTATTCGACGTTGTCCCCCTGCGACATGTGTTCGGGTGCGGTGTTGCTCTACCGAATTCCCAAGATCGTGATTGGGGAAAACCGAACATTTCGGGGACCGGAAGAATATGTCCGTTCGCGAGGCATTGCGATCGAAATCGCGGATGATCTGGAATGCGTTCGATTGATGGAAGAGTTCATTCGTACCAAGCCTCAGTTGTGGAACGAAGACATCGGCGAGTGCGGAGCTGCGTCAGCCCGCGAGTACGTTGGGAGTTTGCCATCTCTTGTGGTCGCTCATTCGCTCCGCTAGTTCCGAAGAACTTCTGAGTTTTCCCCCTTCCGACGCCCAGCCTTGGGCATGTTTTTCTGGTGGGGGCGCTTGGCTTGGGGAGCGTCGTCCTCGCCTACGACTGCGGGTTAAACGAAGAGCCGACATTTTCGGTTGACGCGATGCCGCGCTGTCGACCGCCTGTTTGCTGTCGTCGGCGTCTTTCGGGCCGGACATAATCATTGCTAGCGGTGTGATTTGTTGCGAAGGAGTGGGCGATGGTCGAATATCGCCAGTATTGACGCGAAGACGAGATAGAGTTTGCTGTTGAGGTCGTTGAATCACCTTGCCGTCCGCCATGTTCCAAGTGGTCAGGCGGACTGTGGCTACCTGGAAAGAACCATTGGTTTCGATCGCCAGCAGCTCTTGATTGCGGAAGGTTGCATGTCGACAACGGCCGCGAGCCGCCAACTGCATGACGCGCTCGCCCGACTCGCAATTCCAGACCGCGAGGGGGAAGCGAGCTGGCACAACGGTGGTCTCCGCCTTAAACGGATCGTCGGCTTCGATTTCGGTGTACGTCGTATGTTCCTTGACGACATCGACTCCGAATGGAAAGTCAGTCGGCCCCAATCCGACCATCGAAAATAGCCGGCCGTCATCGCTGAAGGCGCAGGCATCCGTGCCGAACGCCCCGCGTTGAAAGATCCGCTGGCGATGATTGGCGAGGTCCAAGACCAGAAGGCAGCCGCTGTTGCGATGTTGGTGAGGCGGAAGTCGATGATAGGGATCGCCGAACTACATGAGTGCGAGAAGATTGCCTGATCGATCGAATGCGCTGGACATCTGAGCCGTCACGGCTTTGACGGCCTGCGATTGCTCGTTGCGTTCTTGTCTGAGCGCTTTCTTAACTGCAGATTTCAGGCGACTGGCTGTGTCGCGCTGTTCGGCTTCTGCGCGCTGCGCTCGAACCGCCCAGGCCACCGAAGTGACGAGACCCGCCACCAGACTCAGCAGCACGATGCACGCCGAAATCACGCTTCGTTTGTGTCGGCGAACAAACCTCTCATTTCGATAGAGGGGCGACGGCGGGCGAGCTTCGATCGGCTGCTGCTCCAAGTAGCGGCTGATATCCACGGCCAGGGCGCTGGCCGTCTCGTAGCGGCGACTGCGGTCCTTTTCGAGGGCTTTCATGACGAGCCAGTCGAGATCTCCCTGGATGAGCCCTGGGAGACGCGGCGATGGCGTTGGGACGGCGGAAGGGCGAAGTTCAGCAGGATTTGTTCATCACAGCGGATCAACTGCCGAAGTCGATCGGTGACGAGGCGTCGGGCTGTTCACATCTCTGGCGCTGCGAGCACGCGCGTGAGGCGATGTGCGGTTGCGCCGCGATCCAGTTGTTCCTCGCCTTTGGCTGCGGGTTAAACGAAGTGTGCAATGTTCTCGACCGAGTGCCATGGGCGGCGAGCCTCAATTCGGCTTTGGATTCGCACTCGCCTCGCGGTAAACTCGGGGCAATCAAGGGGAGGGTGAACATGGAGTACCGCCAGTGCTGGAACAACGTCCTGTTTCTTCACTGGACGTGCTCGGCTGAGACCCTACAGCGACGAATACCTGCCCCGCTGCAATTGGCCACCTTTCAAGGGCAAGCTTGGGTCTCCGTCATCCTCTTTCGATTACGCGTGCGGCCGCGGTGGTTGCCCTACGTTCCAGGCGTTTCCAATCTCGTCGAGCTCAATGTTCGCACTTACGTGCATTACCAAGGACGAACCGGCATTTGGTTCTTGGGCGTCTACGCCGACAACCGGCTCGCCGTTCGCCTCGCGCGTTGGTTGACGCCGATTCCCTACGAGCGGCGAAGCCTGCGTTATGAAGGGACGGCGAAGGATTCGGCGGTCCGATACCAGTGGCGGCCCGACTCGTTCTTGTCCGCGCGACCAGTGGGGCCGATCGCGGCCGCCGCTCCCGGGTCGCTCGACGAATGGCTCCTGGAACTGTATCGCCTGTTCGCGGCTGTGAACTCCAGGCGCCTCGAGGAAGCCGAGGTTGTTCACCCGCGTTGGCTCGTCCAACCGGTCGAGGTCGAAGGCGCGGCGGACGAGATCGGGCAAGAATTGGGGCTCTCCCTGAGTCGGTCACCGGAGGTTACGCACTACTCGCCGGGCGTCCGCGCCGAGTTCGCAAGGTTTCGACGGATCGGCGCAACGGCCTCCAACCGCTCGGAGCTAAGACCTTCTAGGGCCAGCTTGCCGCCAGCGAAAGCCGACGTCGGCGGAGCGTTCGCGGCAGAAATGGAGCGTATTGGCGAGCGGTCGTGAATCACAATCGCAAGCAGCGACTTCTTAAACCTCGTGAATCGCTCCGTGATCCAACGCGGCTTTGATGCATCCCTCCACCCGGCGTTCTTGCATCGGCGCTCTTGTGCAGGGTCGGCAGCGATCGTCGGGGGCCCGGTTAGCGGCGGCGCTTGCGGGCCGCTTCGAGGATGTGCGGCTTGAGCAAGTAGCCGAAGCCGGCGTTGTCCAGACGCACGATTAGTTCGTCTTTAGAGCACTGTACTCGAGCGGCGCACGTCTCGAGGCTCCACTGACTTTCCGCCAGATTACGCAGCAGATAGGCCCTGCGACATTGCGCGCCTGAGAGCCGATACGTCTTCAGGTACTCGCGCGAACCATCCTGACGTACGATCGCCTCGCCCAGATGATTCTCGCCGTTCGGATCCAAGTCGGTCATGAAGCGCTGCAGACGAAACGGCCCCATTTCATACACCACTTCCGTGCGCAACGGACGATCGATCAACCGGGCCGACAGCCGTTCGTGGAGCGCAGACCAGTCGCGACGCAACCGACTCAGCTCGGCCCGTAAATCGGCCATGGAGTGGACTCGGTCCGCGTCGATGGGCGACGGCTGATACACATTCTCGACCGCAACCCAACTGTACTGATGAATCAGCTCGCCGTAAAAGTCGGTCAACAACGTCTCATGCAGGGCTCGATAGTCTTCAGGATGCGGGACGACGAAGGCTGCGGCCAAGGCATCCGCGACGAACAGCAGCATGCCGACTTGCGTTGTATGGATCTCGAACACGCGGAGCGCATCCTCGAGCCCGACGATCAGACGACCCGGGACGGTCGTCTCCGACCGGGGGCTCAACCCCTCGCGCAGCGCGGTCCGCGAATATTCCTCCCACGCGACATCGGGTCCTCGAAACTGCAAGGCCAAGAACCCTTCCATCGCCAAATGCTGCGGCACGAACCGCAAGCGGCCTGAATCCTCGCGCATCCGCAACTTGGAGAGGACGCGCGACGCCAGGAAGCCGCGGTTGGCGTGCTGCGCATCGGCTCTGCGCAAATCGGCATGGGATTGGAATTGCGTCCCGAAGGCGGCGACGGGCGCGCCGTCGGTCGTCCACGAAGCGACGAGCGCATGCGGAATGTACGAGTAGTAACTCGTGCGGCGATCCAGTCTCACCAGGGCAACATCCTCGGCGAACGTGCGTTGGACAAGTCGCAAGTCGCCTGGCGGTTGGTCGCGCAGCAAGGGGACGAGGCGAACTCCCCCCAACACCTGCGGCGGCGCCAGCTGGAGTCCGGTCAAGGCGAGTCGATCATGCAGGGTCGGCGATAGGGCGTCAGGTTTCATGTCGCTCCAGCATCCGCTGTACGCGCACCGCCAAATAGTCTTCCAATTCTTGCAAGGTTCCCGCGCCGCAGACGAAGCGCGCGAATCCGAGCATTGTGCCGGCGTCTTCTGCGTCGCGCAGTCCCACCGTGGCGATGGTTTGGCCCAAAGTGCGCGGCGCGAAGTGATGCGAGTCGAAGACCGGATTGAAGTGGACGATCTCGGGGCCGGCGCCGGCGGCCAACCGTTTCTGGAACACTTGGGCGACTTGATCGACGGCTCCCGGCGGGTCGTTTTCATAACCATCCGACACGATCAAGATCATCTCCGGCTGCCACTCGAAGGCGTCCAACAGCGGCTCTGCCAGGTCGGTCTGACCGACGGCGGGCATCGTAAACTCCCACTGGCCGTCATCGTGCGCCGGCGTCCAAATCGCTCGATACTCGGCCGACGCCGCTCGAAACAAGTAGCTGGCGGCCAAGGCGACGGCGAGCGGCCGACGGCGTTTCTCGCGACTGCCGAAGGTCGAGCGGCTGCGGTCGAGGACGGCTGCGACGCGACCCAATTGCAGGGGGACTCGCTCCAGCGCCCGCTTGGCGGACCGTTGCAGCGCTTCGTGCAGTTCGACGCCGCGCTCCCGCCGCTCGGCGATCGGCAGCGACAGGACGAACAGGGCTAATCGCGTCAACGGAGCGCGGCCCAAATCGAAGTCCAGTTCGACGCCGCCAGCGCGGTCGGCGGAGGATTGAAGCCGCAAGCGTTCGAGCGCGGTAAGTTTGGGTTCGATCTTCTGGAGGAATACGTCGCGCGGCACGCCATGCTTTTGCGCCAGCGACTCGGCGACCGTATAGGGCAGGTCGTAGATAGCCTGGGCGCTGTAGTGACCGCGCCGGTATTGTTCGAACAGGGGCGTCTGATAGCGCGCGGACTTTTTCATCTGGAATAGGAAGTCGCCGAAGTCGGCGCCGAGTTGTTCGCCCAGATTCAAGTGGGCGTGGGCGGCCGTCGTGCGGTATTTGCGGCGATACTTCACCGCGTCGAATTGCGGCTCGCGACGCGAACGCAGATAAGACTTGATGATCGCCCGCGTGCGTCGATTGTTAATGCGCCGACGAGCCAGATTGGCGAGCAGCCCGTAGGCTCGGTTGGCGGGCAGACGCCGCAGCGCGGCGGCGATGAGCGTCCCTTCTTCGGCGCGCTGAGCGGCGTCGCTGGGGGCGCCGGCGGCTAGCAAGTTGGCGATGATCAGAGCTTGATGAAAGTGGTTGATTCCGGCAGCCAAGGTGCGGGCGTAGAGGCGTCGGTAATTGGCGAGCACATACTGATGCAGGAATTCGATGGAAACCGATTGTTCGCAGACTCCCGCGTAGTATTCGCCTTGTTGTGTGGCCGCGCAGCCGGCGTTGATGAACATGACGAGATCTTCGCGGTCGCTGCGCTCGCGCAGCCGCGCGTAGAACTGGTCGAGCGATTCGTGGGACCGACGGGATGAGGACGCCGAGTCAGCAGGGGACGACATCCGAGTCTCGACAAAAAAGTTCCGTCCGGGAAATAAGGGAAACAACGAGCTACAAAAGCTGCATAAGCTTACGCGGAAGTTGCCTCCGAGTCCCACGGACGGAGAACTTCTTGTATCAGACGTTGGGGCAGACTGCAACCAACGGCGGCATCGTCGCGGATCGCTCTGCGATCCGGAGTGGGATCGCGGAGCGATCCACGACTTTCGCGGCGCATCGCTTTGGCGGATGAATCGCCTCCGTTACACTCTGAGGCGATGAGTCAGCGACAAGAGCCATCCTGGAGTTCCGCGAGCATTTTGCAGGCGGCGGTCACGTGTCAGCCGCAGGGGTGGGCTCGGCTATGCGCGTGCTATGGTCCTGTCGTCTATCGCTGGGCGCGGGCCGCGTCGTTGCAGGATAGCGACGCACAGGATGTCGGGCAGGAAGTGTTTGCGGTGGTCGCCAAGAAACTGGCCCAATTTCGACGCGAGTGTCCGACGACTCCTTTTCGCGCTTGGTTGTGGGGGATCACTCGCAACAAACTGCGCGAGTTTCGCCGGGATCGCGAGGCGGCGCCTGTCGCCTGCGGCGGATCGACGGCCGCCGAACTCTTGCGCGAAGCGGCCGCCGACCGACTCGACGATGCGGCTCTCGATGCGGGCGGCTCAGCCGAATTCCCGACCGGTTCGTCCGGGGATGAGGCGGCGTGCCAGAGGTTGGTCCTGCAGAACGCTTTGGCCCTGCTGCGCGAAGAGATCGAACCTCAAACGTGGCAGATCTTTTGGCGGACGACGGTCGATCTGACGCCGGCCGCGGAAGTGGCTCGTGAAATGGGATTGCAACCGGCCGCCGCTCGGCAAGCTCGCTATCGCGTCTTGCGACGCCTCCGACTGCTGTTGGCCGATACGGGCGAGTTCGGTGAATTCTCTTAGAGATCCGCGTTGCGCGGTTGTCATGTACCTTGTGAGTCAGCGGTTCGGGACCGGCTGCGCTGGGGATATCGCACATGCATCCTACGCAAAACGAGTTGCAGCGATTCATCGTCGGTCGCCTGGAAGAAGAGGCGGCGGACGGCGTGGCGCGCCATTTGGAGATGTGTGCGGCGTGCGAGCAGCGGGCGGCGGAACTGGAGGCGGCGGAGTTGGAGGCGGCGGAGCGAAATACGCGTCATGACCCGCTGCTGGCCTGTTTGGCCGTTGTTGCCGCGGACGCGGCGCAGCACGCGCCCGCGCAGGACTCGGCGCCTGCGGCGCGCCGCTTCCTGATTCGGCTCGAACGCTTGTCCGAGGCCCGGCTGGAAGCCGTTCAGGGGGCGCCGCCTGCCCAGTTCGGCGAGTATCGACTGGGCCCCTTGCTTGGTCGCGGCGGCATGGGACTGGTGTTTCAGGCCCATCATCGCACGCTGGACCGCCAAGTGGCGATTAAATTCGTGCCGCCGCGACTTGACGCCTCCTCGCGGGGCCGTGCACGGTTTTTGCATGAGGCGCGCGCGATGGCGAAACTGCGCCATGCTCGCCTCGTCACGGCGCTCGACGCAGGTTGTGAAGGGGAGTGGACCTACCTCGTGATGGATCTGCTCGCCGGGATCGATCTCGAACGGCTGTTGCGGCGGCTTTCTCCATTGCCTCTAGACGAGGCGTGCGAGTTGGTGCGGCAAACGGCGGAAGGGCTGGCGGCGCTGCATGCACATGGACTCGTGCATCGCGACCTCAAGCCGTCGAACTTGATGCTGGTCGAACAGTCTGCCGGCCCGCCGACCGTGAAAATCCTGGACTTGGGGCTTTCACGCTGGATGCCGGAGGAGTCGACCGGCGACGCCGAACGAGATCGGCTCACCTTGGAAGGGCAGTGGCTGGGGACGCTGGATTACGTCGCCCCCGAGCAACTGAAGGATGCACGGCGAGCGTCGCCGGCGTCGGATCTCTATTCACTTGGTGCGACGTTGCATGTCTTGCTGACTGGCAGGTCGATTTGGCCGTCGGATCGCGGCGATCCGCTGCCGACTCGCATCGCTCGACGACTGCTCAATCGTCCCGAATTGGCCTGGGAAGCGCGTCCCGGACTGCCGAGCGGCTTGAAGCAACTTGCGGAACAACTGATGTCGGTCGAGCCGACGCAGCGACCGACGACGGAGCAGGTCATCGCGCGTCTCCGGGAATGGTCCGAACTCGCCGATTTAACGAGCTTGTATCAGGAGGCCATGCGGGGCGACGACGCGTCGGCGGACGAACCGATTCCGTCCGCAACCGTCGCCCCGGTTCGCAGCGAGACCTCGAGCGAACACGCGGCGCCGCCCCCGAAATCGCGCTTTTGGCGGCTGGCCGGCGCCGTGCTCGCGGCAGTCTTGGTTGGGGCCTACGCGTGGAGTTCGTACATGCCTGGGGGAAAGTCGCGAGTTGAATCCGTCGGCTCGACGTCGCGCGAGTTGGACGTCGGCGGCATGCTGGACCGTCCGGCGCCGACCGCGGCCGAACGACGGGCCGCACTCGCCGAGGTGCTGGCGCACGGCGGGCGAGTCGAGTGGGAAGGGGGAGATGCCGTCCTGACGTCCCCCGCGGAGTTGCCGACGGAACTGCCCGAGTTGCGGAACCTGACGATTCGCGGCGCCGACTGGACCGCTTTGACATCCGACAAGCTAGCTTCCCTGCTCGCACAGGTCGGCGAAGTTCAGCATGGATTGTGGTTGGAAGCAATCGCTCTCGACGCCGCCGCGCTGTCTCAGATCACGCGACTTACGTCGCTCGCGCGATTGAACGTGTTCGTCGTGGAACAATGCGACCTAGACGATCCGGGGCGCCTTTCCGGCTTTCAGCATCTGCAGCAAATCGGCTTTCCCAATACACGTCTCTCGGATCAGGGGCTCCGGAGACTCGTCGAACTGCCGGACCTCAGGTCGCTCGACCTCTCGGCGACCAGCATCACCGACGACGGTCTCGTGGCGCTTGCGGATCGTCCGTTCGAACAGGTCGTGGTTCGGGACAATCGGCAGTTGACCGATCGTTCATTGATCAAGCTTGCTGGGAACCCGCACCTGGAGTCGCTGACCTTGTCCGGGACGCGGGCGACCGACGCCGTGCTTGCCAAATTGGCGGGCCATCGTCGCTTGAACGGACTCTATCTGGCGCATACGGCGACGACCGACAAGGGCCTGGAATCGATCGCCACGATCCACCAATTGAATTACTTGGCGCTGAACGACACGCGAGTGACGGCGCAGGGCTTGGAACGACTGACGTCATTGCCGCTTCACGACCTATGGCTCGACGACCTGCCGTGCGTGGATGACGAGGTCGTTGGGCGGATCGCCGAGATTCGCTCCTTGAGATTCGTCAGTTTGGCGCGCACCTCGATCACGGACCGGGGCGTCGAGTGCTTTCAGCGCCTGCCCGAATTGCGAGTATTGAGCCTCAGCGGCACGCAGGCGTCGGACGACTCGGTCCGAAGTCTGGCGGCATGCCGAAGTTTGCAAACCCTGTTCTTGGTCGACACGTTGCTGACTCCGGCCGGATGTGCGCGTGTGCGCGAGTTGTTGCCGAGCTGCAATGTCGCCTATTGATCGCTGGAGAGCGTCGTCGATGTCGCGTCCATCCGCCAAACGTCTGTGGGAGTCGACCGTTCGCCGTTGAGGCCGCCGCGTTCGCTTCCGCCGGCGTCGAGTTGCCGTTTGGGGAGCGACCTTTTTCAGTCCGCGCCACCGATTTGGCGGGAAATGTCAGCCTGTCGCAGCGGAGGAGGGAGTGGTGCGCCGCGCGGCGCTGAGCTCGCGAACCTGATGCGGGAGCAGACGCCCGAATCCATCGCCGTCGATCGGCGCATTCAGACCGTGTTCGACGGCAAGCTCGGGACAAACGACGAGGAGTAAATTGGGAAGAACGTGGATGGGGCGCGTGGAAGCGCGACCCACCTATGGCTTAGGCGTCGACATTAACCCCGATGCACGAGTGACGGGCGCGAACGCCTACGAGGAACGGATCTTGCACCAGTCGCTGAAAGATGGAAACCCTGGGCATGCCCATTACACCGAATTGCTAAAAGGGTACGAACGGGCCCACGACGAGTTCATGGCGCTGGGCGACCTGCAAAACGCGATGTTCCTGGAGCCGTCATTTTCCGGGCGCGCGAACTCCAACGGCGCTTTGAGCTCAACTGCATTAGCGCGACCGAGCCCCCCGGATTACAACCGGAATTCAGCGACAAGTACATGGTTTTCGGGTCGCTGGAGCTCCGTCTCGGAGGAACCTACCACGATCGACTTTCCTACCACGATGTTTTCGGACCAAATGGACTCGTCAGGGATCTGGCGCCGGGGCGAGCGATGGCCTTGCAATTTCCTGTCGGAGACGGCTCCTCGGGGCACGCCGTCGTCTTGACCCGATCTCCCTCCGGCAACCTCTTCATCATCGACGGACAATCGAATGTGGCGTACAACGCCCACGAGGCGGCGGGAGAAGCCTTCTTGCGGAGCCGCACAGTGTTTGAAGCGGTCACGTTCCCGTAGTCCGCTGCGTTCGGAACGCACGACTACGGGGATTGCCGGGCCGCCGTTGTGGATGCCGGACGCACCCGACATAATCACCGTCGGTGGCGACCTGGTTGCCGAAAGTGGGGGGCATTGTGGCCATTGAATTCCCTTGTGCAGCGTGTCAGAAGTTGATCCGCGCCGCGGACGGCGCCGCGGGTCGACGCGGCCAATGCCCGTTTTGCGGTGCGATCACGCAGGTTCCGACGGCCGCGCCTCAGCCCTACGCGGCGCCGTCGTATACTCTGCCTGCGCCCGCCGGCCGACCTTACGGCGACGCGCCGTACGGGTCGGCTTGGGGCAATCCGCCGTCAACCAGTCCTTACGCGGCCCCGGGGGGAATCGGTTACGGCGCGCGGAACGCAGACCGCTCGATGGCGCCGGCCAAGCTCATGATCCCCGCCATCGGGATACTCGTGATTTCGGTTCTCATGATCGGCTGGGGAGCCTATAGCATTCTGAATCTGTTTACTTCGCCGCTGCCGTTGCAGTTCGAGGGCAAGCCGACGGAAGGCGCCGTCTACAAGATCGCGTTTTGCTCCTTGACCTTGTTCTCAGTGGCGATCAACGGCGTGGCTGCCGGCGGCGCCGTACAAATGTTGCGATTGCGCGGATACAACGCAGCGCGGACCGGCGCTTTCGTCGCGTGCATCCCTTGCAGCGTGTTATGCCTGAACCTGGTCTTCGGCATTTGGGCCGTCGCCGTCCTCAGCCAGCCCGATGTGAAGCGACTCTTCCGCTAGCAGGGCTATTTCACATTGATGACGGCCCGCGCACGAACCGCCTCGTCTTCCCAGTCGCCAGCATGAATGTGACCGCAACCGCCTTGGGCGGGCGGGCAGAGTCGTCCGTCCGTCTCATGCACCAGGAAGCCCATGTTGCCGGGGCGACGGTTAGGGGGCAGACCGAGGTTGGCCAGCGTTTCCTCGGTCGTCGAATACGTCTCGCCGATCTTGAGCATCTGCCGAGCTTGATCGGCGGTTGCGATCGGTCGGCCGATGCATTCCGCCATCTTGACCTGATTCTCGATCATTTGCAGCGTCGTCCAGCGTTCCCCTTTTTGAGTTCCCCACAGATTATCCTCGATGCCGGCCCGGGTGTGCTGCCCCAGCGCGATCATCATCATCGAGACCGAGTGAGTGTGGCGGAAGGTGCTTTGGTAGGTGAAGCATGACCCGTGGGGCGTGCGGCGAACCAGTTCCATCAAGTCAAACGGGTTGACGCCGCAGACGCCTCCCGCGCCGGTGCTGAAGAAGCCGTTCACGGGTCCTCGATAGTAGCCCTTGCGAATCAGGCGTTCGACGAGTTCGAGATGATGGACGTGGCCCAGTGCGAAATAAGGCTGAATGCCGTGCGCGACGAGCCGCTTGATGTGCTCGAGGTAAAAGTCCGGCGCGCCGTCCGCAACCAGGTTCGCCATGGCGCGGATCATGCCCGGGTCGGTGAAGCGAGTTCCTTCGAAGGAATCATCGAGCGGGTGGATCGCCGTATGGTCGTAAAGCGACGTCCCGCACGTGACGGTCACTTGATCCGGCGCCGGCAGCAACTCGGCCAGCTTGTGGCGAGAATCGTAGCTTTGGAAGTGCGCTTCTTCGCCTGGATTGGGTGCGAACGAGATGGAGCCGCCCATCTGCAGGACCATCTTGGGAACGGCTTTCCTTAGCCGTTCCAACTGGTCGTTGTACTCGTTGAAGTTCTTCGAAATGTGTCCCGTCTTGGGGTCGCGGATGTGGATGTGCAGGAGCGTCGCGCCCGCGTTGTAGCAATCGACGGCCGCTTGGACTTGTTCGTCCCACGTGATCGGCAGGCTCTGCTCCGGCGTGCAGTCGCCCGGCAGCCACATCGGCCCATACGGCGCCGCCGTGATCATCAGCGGCGGCATATTCTCGGGCAACAGAGAATCGTCGGTGAAGTACATGCGAGAGGCCTTTCAGAGAAGAAGAAAGTGGAAGTCGAGGGAAGAGGAGAATGGAAGTGTAACTCATGACGCGGCCGACCACCGGCCGCTCGGTCGTTGTTATTCTAGGGCTTTGCACCCGCGCCGCTCGCAATTCGCTTGGTGACGCCGCGCACGATGAGATAGGGAAGCACCGCCAGGACAAGAGCCACGATCAACGCCTGTACGGGATAGAACCACTTCAAAATCCACAACTGGTAGATCACGTCGAGCGTCGCGGCCGCGATGAAGACCTTGCCGAGGTCCTTCCAAAGTTGAGCGAACAGAGCGCGACGCTGCGCTGCATCGCGCACTAGCGTCCAAAAGAAGAGAGGGCGGCCTTCGCGTGCGTCTCGCAGTCCCGAGTGGATAGCAATGAAAGTCGCCATCAGCGGCTGGAACAGGATGCGCAAGTGCATGGCCCCGGTTTCCCGCCCCACAAGTTGTTCCCAGGTGCGACTCAAGAATTCTTCCATGGATCGCCGTCCAATTGTATTTCCGGCCGTCGCCTCGTGCAGCGTGCAGGCTCGACGCGCAAGACGTCAGGATGAAAAGCCGAGACGAATTGTGGCAATTTGCTGGATGCACTGCAATCCGCGGGTCGGTCGGGCTGCGCCATCGTAGCGGATCGCTCCGCGATCCGGAGTTGGATCGCGGAGCGATCCACTACTTTGGCCGCTGCGGGTTGAGCGAAGCGGAGCGGGACGCTAAGGTTTGGCGGGCAAGGTCGCTGCGAATCGTTCTGCGCGGGCGATCCAGGCGGCCAGTTGGGCGTCGCGGTCGAGGCCGTCCGTGGAGATCATCACCCAGCCCTTCATCGGTTTGCCGGTGACGTCGAACGGCGCGACATGAGGTTGAGTTAGGGCGTCGGCATACGCATCGGAACCGATGCGGGCGATCAGCCACGATTCCCACACCCCCACCAACATGTTGCCTCTCGACAGAAATGCGACGCCTCCAAACATCTTCTTCTCCACGATCGGCGTGCGCACACCGAAATAGTCGCGGACGCGACCTGCGAGCGTTGAGTCGTACGGCATCGAAGGCTCCGAATCGAGAGAACGGGAAATCGGCGCAAGACCACGATCCGGCAAGGGGAGACGCCGCAAGTCGAACGCCTCGATTTCGCCCTCGCCGCCGGACTGGCCGTTCAAGTAATTGATCACCAGCAGTGCGTCGCGCGGCGCCGCATGTCGGTCGCCGTCCACGTCAAGAAACGCGTACGGCTGGCTGGTGGAAGACGGCGGCGCGAGAGCTCGAGCGCCCCAAAGATTGAGGTCGTTGACGATGAGCAACGCGTCGGCCGGCGTCACGCTGTGAGCCGGATCGTGGTCCACGTCGAGCGGATCGTCGGCATGATGCCAGGGCAGATAGGGCGAGCCGTCGCCGTCGATTTGAGCGGCCAAGAAGCTGGAGTCGATCGCGTCGCTCCAGCGACCGGCAAGCAGCAGGTTACCGTCGGCCGACAATCGCCCGTCGATGCTGAGGACGCTTCCTCCCTGTCGCTCGAGCCTCACGATTCCGTCGTCCCCCAGCGCGTCGTTGGGCGAGCCGTCGGGGCGAAAGAATTGCACGAGCCCGCCCGTCTGGGAACTCTCCAGCGTGGAACGGTCCCAGCCGATCGTCGCGAAGTCGCCGGACGGCAGGACGACGAGCGACTGCACCTCGGCGCCGAACACGGAAATCGGGGCCGCCTCGACTCGGCCGCCGGTTCCAAAACTCCCATCCGCCGTGCCATCGGCAAGGAGCCGGAGGATAAAGGGACTGACCGCATTGCGGCAACCGACGAGGACTTGACCTTGCGACGTGAAGGCGGCCGCACCGCAGAAGGCGGTTTCGTCCGCGTCGCCCAAAGCGGTCGAAAAGGAACCCGCATGGCCCCAGGCGAGATCGGGTTGTCCGTTGGCGAGCCGACGGCGGACTTCGACGACGCGCTGGCTGCCCAGGGTCCGATTCGTCACGGCGATGATCCGCCCGTCCGCTTGGAGCAACAACCGGGACGGATCGGGACCGCTGTAAGCCACTTCCAGCGTCACGGCGCCGTTCGATCCAAAGGACGGATCGCGTGCACCGTTGGTAAGAATCCGCAACAGTTTGGTTTCGAAGCCAGATCCGTCGTCGGCGAAGCCCAGGACCACGATCCGACCGTCGCGCTGCACCTGCGCGGAGACGGGGTAGACGTAGTCGGCGTCGAAATCAAGGAACGCATACCCGCCGACGCCCCATGAGGCGTCAAGTTGGCCGTCGGGCGTGAGTCGCACGAGCTCCATTTGGCTCCCACTGTTTGTCCAAGCATTGCCGACCAGCACGATTTTGCCGTCCGGCGAAATCAACGGAAGAGGCGCTGCATCGGCCGCCTCGATGCCGACGATCGTACGACCGTCGGCGCCGAAGGATGCGTCGAGCTCCCCGGACGAATCGAGTCGCGAGACGCACCACAGGGTCCCGGTCGCCGAAGTGCATTGGCCGACCTGGATCAACTTGCCGTCGGCCTGGACGACGGCTGCACTGCCGGAGGTCGCCGAGGCGCCGTCGAGGAAATTGTGGAGCACGATTCCGGAGACGCCGAAGGCCGCGTCGAGGACGCCTTGCGACGAGAACCGAGCGGCCCCGAAATCTTCTGCGGCGAACTTCGTCGCCGAGAACCCGGTGAAGGCGGCGAGCACTTCGCCGTCGCCGAGCGCCAGCAGCCGCCGCGCGTTGTCGAGTTCCGGGGAGGCGGCGACTCCATCCGCGTCCCATGCGGCGTCCAAGATTCCGGATTCTGTGTAGCGGGCGACGATGCCTTGTCCCGATAGTGTGGAGGCGCCGACGACGACGATGCGGCCGTCGGAGTCCAGCACCAAGTCGCGAGCGCCAGCGTCGTTCAACCCGGGGATCGGCGTCGTCACGATGCCGGTCGATCCAGACGGGCCGAACGCCGCATCCAAGCGGCCGTCGGCTCGAATCGCAACGAGCGTGAAGTCGGCGGTCGAAAGGCTGGTCTTGCGCGTCGCTGCGAGCAACACACGGCCGGAAGGTTGGACGACGATCCCTACGGCGTCGGAACCGGCGGACAGGTCGGATCGCCCGAAATTCTCGATCCGCACGACTCCCGGGTCGGGACCGTCGCCGAACTGTTCGTCGGGGACGCCGTCGGCCGAATAGCGGGCGACAAACAACAGCCGCTCGCCGTTCAAGCGGGTGGAGCTTCCCGAGACGACGATCTGTCCGTCGGGCTGCAGGGCGACGTCGGCGGCCGAGTCTTGGTAATCGGAGACCGTCGTAATGACGACGCCGCCTTGACCGAAGTTGGCATCCAATTGGCCGTGGGAGTCGAATTGCAACAGGACGGCGGAGGTGGACCATTGCCCATTGATGACGCCGGTGACGACGCGTCCGACGACCAGAATACGGCCGTCCGCTCGGAGCAGCGTTTCTGAGACGTTGACGAACTGCGCGCGATACGAGGCGGCGCCGTTGACGCCGAAACTGAGGTCCAACTGACCGTTTTCCGAGTAGCGCGTTAAGCGCACTTCGCCGAAGTCGCCGTCGCGCGCTAAGACGATCTTCCCGTCTGGCTGAATCACGACGCTGCGCGTCCCCGACTCGATTCCAAAGGGCTCGTTGTCCGTGAGGAGCACGCCGCCGTCTCCGAAGGATGCATCGAGCGTCCCATCGGGAAGGAGACGCGTGATTCCCGAGACATCCGCGGCGCCAAGCCGTACGCCGCCCACTGAGACGATCTTGCCGTCCCCTTGCAAGGCCGCATCGGTCAGGACGTCTTGGCTGGGACGTTCCGCGAAGAACGACGTCGTGGCCAACCCGCCGACCCCGTAGGCGGCGTCGAGGTCGCCGAACGCAAACAAGTCGCGCGCCTCGAGTTTCTCGAGGGCCAACGAGCGGAGTCGACGACGCATGTTGCGTTCCTGTGACGGGGAAACGGTGGAAGACTCTATTCGCAGTCGAGGCAAACAGCGGCCCGAGAGGGCGTTGAAGACGACCTTATTCGACTTGAGAACGCCGTCGGAGTCAAATCCTAGGCCCTGCCGCACATTGATCTTGCTCGGCGACGTCGGCGTTGCTACGATCCCGCGCCATTTTCCAGGGAAGGAGGGGTGATGCGACGAGCATTGTGGAGCGGCTGGGTGTTGATTGCGGCAGGGGCCGCGGTCTGCGCCGGCTGCAACACCAATCCGTTCGCACCGGCGGGGCAGGCGACAGCCTGGCAGCAGCCGGGACAGCAGCAGCCCTACGAGGCGCAGTTGGCGGAACTGAACCGGCGCACCGGCCAGTTGGACGCCAATAATCGCGATTTGCATGCCCAGCTTGCCCAATCCGCCCAGCAAGTGCAGGTCATGAAGGACCAGATCGGGCTTTTGCAAAAACAGCTGCAGGATTCGGCGCAGCAACTGCGCGAATCGCAAGTAGCTCGACAGGATGCCGAACAGAAGCTGGAGACGCTGCAGGCGTCGTACCAGCGGCGGGGCGGGGCGGTGATCACCGCCAATAGCAGCATCCGGCAGACGCTGACGCCGGTCGAAGTGCCGGGCGTGGCCGTGCGGCAGGATGGCGACGTCATTCGGTTGGAGATCCCCTCGGACCAATTGTTCGTGGGAGGCGGCACGCAGCTACAGCCCACGGCCTATCTGCTGCTGGATCAAGTCGCCACCGCGATCCTGCGCTCGTATCCGCGACAGCGAATCGGCGTCGAAGCCCATACGGACAGCGTCGGCCCCACCGGCATCGCGTCCTCGGCTCACCAGCTGACCACCGTTCAGGCCACCGCCGTCTTGGACCAGTTGGTCCAACGCAACAAGATTCCGCCGCAACAGCTGTTCGTCGTCGCTCACGGCGCGAACCATCCACGGGCCTCCAGCGTCACTGCAGAGGGACGCTTAAAAAACCGGCGGCTCGAAGTGGTCATCTATCCCGAATCGATCGACGGCCGCTAGTTGTGCGTCGACAGCGGCTGCCAGTGATCGCCGCTTTCGGCGAGCGGGCGCCACCTCGTCACTCGTCGTCCTGCACTCGCCTACGCGGCGGCGTCGGTGGGGCGTGAATCGCCGCGACGAACCGATTAGAATGGGTCCTCATGATTGCCATCATTGATTATCAAATGGGAAACCTTCGCAGCGTGCAGAAGGGGTTCGAGCGGGTCGGGTATGCGGCGGAGATCACCAGCGACCCCGAACGACTGGCGGCGGCGGACAAAGTCGTCTTGCCGGGCGTCGGTGCGTTTGAGGATGCGATGACCGAGCTGCGGTCGCGGGGGTTGGTGGAGCCGATTCGCGAGCTGATTGCGGGGGGGAAGCCGTTCCTGGGGATTTGCCTGGGACTGCAACTGCTGTTCGACGTCAGCTACGAGGGAGGAGAATTCACGGGCCTGGGGGTGCTGCGCGGAAAGGTCGTCCGCTTTGATTTGCCGCACGAGTACAAGGTGCCGCACATGGGGTGGAACCAAGCGCGGATCGTGCGGCCGGCGCCCATTCTGAAGGGGATTCCCGATCAGTCGCACTTCTATTTCGTGCACTCGTATTACGTCGTCCCCGACGAGGCCGACGTCGTGGCGCTCGAATCGACCTACGGCCATCCGTTCTGCGCTGCGATCTGGCGCGACAATCTGTACGCCACGCAATTCCATCCCGAAAAGAGCCAGGCGGACGGTTTGCAGCTGCTGAAGAACTTCGCCGAGCTCTAGGCGCGCCGGGACGCCGCCGGTCGTTTAACGATCTCGGGATTGATGGATGACGCTTGCTTCGAGCGTTTTCATGTCGATGACTTGCGCTCTGGAGCGAATGAACTTTTCGGTGAACGAAATGGAAATCGACTCAATCCAGCGCCGGCATTGTCGGCGCTGGGGGATGTCGGCGTCCGCCGACGTCGATGTTTCGCCGCGCTGCACGGCGAACGACGGGGCGTGAACGTAGTGCAAGACTTGATGGCTGCGGCCCCAGTCCGCGACGGCCTGATCGGCGCTGGGGAACGACTGCGCGGGCGGCGGCGACTCCAGAAACTGACGAGCCATGTCGAGCGTCATGGCGTAGGCGTGCGATCCGACGACTCGATCGGGGGTGGTCGGAGCGGGAATCCAGCCGAAGTACTCGGCCAGCCCGCCCGACAATTGGAGGTCGTCTTCCAGAATCAAGATGTAATCGCACGGCGACTTGGTGCATTCAGCCAAGGCGCGTAGCCACAGGCGGTAGGCGCCGAGCGACGGATCAGGATCGTTCAACGTGGCGAACAGCGGGAACCCGGCTTCGTCGAGCGATTCCCGCGTGGTCTGCGATGCGGAATTGCCGGGAGGCGTGATGATCGCCGCGTGCCAGTCGAGCTATTTCACAGGTTGACTCCAGAGTTGCATGGGCCGCCTAGGGGGCCGAGCGGAGCGGCCGCAACCGGCCGCGGGCGTCCTTGCGATGGGAGGCCTCGTGTGGGATATTCACAGAGGTTCTTAGCTCGCAAGGGGATTCCATGGACCATCGGCTCGTTTCGCTTCAGGTGTGGCCGGCGATCGACCTCCGCGGCGGCAAGTGCGTGCGTCTGCGGCAGGGGGATTATAAGCAAGAAACGGTCTTCGGAGACGACCCGGCGACGATGGCTCGACAATGGGTCGACCAGGGGGCGCGTTGCCTCCATCTGGTCGACCTCGACGGCGCCCGCGACGGGCAGCTCACTAATCTCCCGGCGATCGAAGCCATCGTGCGCGAGGCCGGCGTGCCGTGTCAGTTGGGCGGCGGCGTACGCGACGAAGCGACGATCCGTCGTCTGCTCGAATTGGGACTGACGCGGCTGATCGTGGGGACGAAGGCGCTGCGCGAACCGGAATGGTTTCGGTCGATGTGCCATCAATTCCCGCAGCAGCTGGCGTTGGGGATCGACGCCAAAGACGGGATGGTCGCGACCGACGGTTGGCTGAAGGTCAGCACCGTCTCGGCCACTCGGTTGGCGCGTCAATTCGACGACGAGCCGCTGTCGGCGATCATCTACACCGACATTGCGCGGGACGGCATGTTGGAAGGTCCCAATTTCTCGGCCATGGAAGAGATGAAGAATACGGTCACTGTGCCGGTGATCGCGTCGGGGGGCGTGACGACGGCGGCGGACGTCGCGCGGCTCCGCGAGATCGGCGTCACGGGGTGCATCATCGGCCGTAGTTTGTACGAGGGAACGATGTCGCTATCCGCCGCACTACAGGCTGCAAGGCCGCCGGAAGACTGAATCGAGTCGCTGGGGCGGCGCACCGAACGCCGCCGAACATCGACCGACCCAGCCTGAACGCCGGGGCCTTGAGCATCACTACCTTGAGATGCAAAGGAAGCGGGTCATGGCGAAGGGCAAAGTCGAAGACATCCGCAACATGGCGTTCGTCGGCCATGGGGCGGTCGGCAAAACGACGTTGATTGATCATCTGTTGGCCGTCACGGGCGCCGTGAAAGGGACGCCCAACGTCGACGCGGGCACGAGTGTTTGCGATTTCGATCCCGAAGAGAAGCAGCATAAGTTCACGATCGAGTCGAAGCTCGTCCAACTGACGCATCTGGGGCGACGCTTTCACATTCTCGACACGCCGGGCTATCCGGACTTCATCGGCCAGACGATCGGCGCGCTCGCCGGCGTCGACCTGGCGGTCATCGTGATTAATGCGCAAACGGGCGTCGCCGTGAATACGCGGCGAGTTTGGCAAGAGGCCGACAAAGCGGGGCTCGGCAAGCTCATCGTCATCAACAAGCTGGACGCCGACAACGTCGACTTTCCGCAGTTGGTGGAATCGATTCGCGAGCTGTGGGGGCCGCAGTGCGTGTTGCTGAACGTGCCGCTGGGCATCGGCGGCTCGCTGCGCGGCGTCGCGGACATCATGGAACTGCCGGCCGACGTCAGCGACGCGGTGATCGACCCGGCGTCGCTGCACGACGATTTGGTGGAGCGGATCGTGCAAACCGACGCCGCGGCGCTGGAGAAGTATTTTGAAGGGGTGCTGCCCGATCACGATCAAGTGGCGCACCTGTTCGAACATGCGATCGCGCATCGAACGATCGTCCCCATCCTGTGCTGCTCGGCCAAACGCGACATCGGCATCAAGGAACTGCTGACGTTCCTGGCGGAAGATGGTCCGTCGCCGGTGGACATGGAGTACACGGCGTCGAAGGACGGGCAAACGGTTCCCATCGCGCCCGATCCGGCCGGTCCGCTGATCGCGCGCGTCTTTCGGACGCGCATCGATCCGTTCGTGCAGAAGCTGAGCTTCATTCGCGTCTATTCGGGGAAGATGAAGCGGGACGACGTGGTGCATGCGTCGCTGGCGCGCAAAGGAGTGAAGTTGGGGCCGCTGTTGGAAGTGCAGGGGGCCGAGCAGCATCCGGTGGACGAAGCGGGGCCGGGGGACATTGTGGCGATCGCGAAGACCGAAGAACTGCACAATGGCACGGTGCTGGGCGATTACGAGCTGCCGCCGATCGTCTATCCCACTCCCATGGTCGGGCTGGCCGTAACGCCCAAAAGCCGCGCGGACGAAACCAAACTGTCCGGCGCCATGCACAAGGTGGCCGAGGAAGATCCGACGATCAAAGTCGAACGTGACTCGCAAACGCACGAGATGGTGGTGACCGGGATGAGCGACTTGCATTTGTCGATCGTCCGCGAACGGTTGCATCGCCGCGAAAAGCTGGACGTGGAGACGAAGCCGCCGAAGATTCCCTTCCGTGAGACGATTCAGGCCGAGGCGGAGGGGAGCTACCGTCACAAGAAGCAGTCGGGGGGACGCGGGCAATTCGGCGAGGTGCACATTCGCATGCTGCCGCTGCCGCGCGACGTCGATGTGGCCGCGTTTTGCTCGAAGGACCGCTTTCCGTCGCTCAAAGAGTTCCACTATGACTCGGAAAACAACTTCCTCTGGGTCAACTCGATCGTGGGCGGATCGATTCCCGCGAACTTCTTGCCGGCGATCGAGAAGGGCTTCAAGGAGCGGATGGCGCGCGGCGTGATCGCAGGTTATCAGGTGCAAAACGTGTGCGTCGATGTGCATTTCGGCAAGTACCACGACGTCGACAGTTCGGAAGCCGCGTTCAAGACGGCCGGTTCGATGTGCTTCCGCAATGTGTTTCAGGACGCGAAACCTGCGCTGCTGGAGCCGCATGTGAAGCTGTCGGTGACGGTCCCCGAGACGCATGTGGGGGACGTGTACAGCGACATCGCGTCGCGCAATGGACGCGTGTTGGGCAGCGATGCGGCGGGCGGCGGATTCCAGATCGTGTTCGCCGAAGCGCCGCTGCGCGAAGTGACGACCTACGCCCGATCGCTTTCCAGCATGACGGGGGGGCAGGGAAGCTTCGCCATGGAATTCAGCCACTACGCCGTGATGCCGGCGAATGTCCAAGCCGAGCTGATCTCCAAGGCTAAGTTGCATGACGAGGAAGAGGATGCCGCGTAGCCGTTGCGCGGCGCCTCAGAAATCGACTCAATTCGCCGCTCGCACCGATCCGAAGATGGTTGCGAGCGGCTTGATTGTGCCGATGGTGACGCCTAGGATTCGGGCGGCGTTAAAGTCGGTGCAGCTTGCCGCGCCCGCCAAGTGATGGGGATGCACTCAGGCGATTCCCCCCTTCCGAACGTTCGTCGCCCGCGCGGCGACAGGAGAGACCCGATGGCCTCCGACTTGCGTCTCAAGGAACAGCTCCCGCAGCTCACCGACCGCATCGTCGACACATATCGACAGTTGAAGTCGATCAATCACTTGGGGCACTGTCCGCTGCCGCGGTACGAGGAGATTATCTCGGCGATCCAGGACCTGACGGAGATCATCTTCCCGGGGTATCGCCGCCGCGAAGGGCTGCACATCGGGAACGTGACCTACCACGTCGGCGACCTGATCGACGGTCTGCATGACTCGCTGACGCGCCAAATTGCTCGAGCATTGCAGCACGAAAGTCGCGTGACGGGGGCGTCGAGCGGCTGTGAGAATGCCGTCGACTATGAGGCCAAGGGACAAGCGATGGCGATCGCGTTCCTGGAGACGATTCCGTCGCTGCGGCGAATTCTGGCGACCGACGTCGAGGCGGCGTATCAGGGAGATCCGGCCTGCAAGAGTCCGGACGAGGTGGTGTTTTGCTATCCGGGGTTGGAAGCAATCACCGTCTACCGGATGGCGCACGAACTGGTGCGGTTGGGGGTTCCTTTCATCCCGCGGATGATGACGGAGTACGCCCACCGGCAAACGGGCATCGACATTCACCCGGGGGCCAAGATCGGGCCCTATTTTTTCATCGATCACGGCACGGGCGTCGTGATCGGTCAGACGTGCGAGATCGGCGAGCACGTGAAGATCTACCAAGGCGTGACGCTCGGCGCGCTGAGCTTCCCCACCGACTCGGACGGCAACCTCATCCGCGACTCGAAGCGGCATCCGACGATCGAAGATCGCGTCGTGATCTACGCCAATGCGACCATCTTGGGCGGGCGAACCGTCGTCGGCCGCGACTCCGTCATCGGCTCCAGCGTCTGGTTGACGCATAGCGTCGACCCGCACACGACGGTGGTGATGGAAAAGCCCAAGCTGCGGATTCGCAGCGAGAGTCCCGACGAACTGCTGCCCGAACTGAATTATCAGATCTAGACAGCCCGACTTCTTCGCCGCTTGGCGGCGTTGGACCGACGGAGCGGTCCACGACGATCGCCCGCCTCGCGGCCTCGTGCGAACTTGGCGAGTACAAATGCGCCTTTCGAGCGTTTATCCGTAACGTAGCGTCGTCGGCCTGCGCCGGCCGATGCGTCTGTTGCTAGGACGAACGTGGGAATTGGCTTATACTTCCTGCAGAGTTTACGGACGGCGGGGAGTAGGGCGAAAGGCACGCGAGGTTGCACATGATGGGGCGATGGTGGGTTCGCGCGGCGTGGGCCATGCTGTTGGCTGGTTTCTTGACGGAGGTCGCCTGGTGCGCCCCGACGGCCGCTCAACGCGAGGAAATCTCGGAGCTGAGCGTGGCACTGACTAAAGCCGGCAATCTCTTCAAACAGGGCAAGCACGCCGAGAGCGCCGACCTGGTGAAGGAAGTGCAGGGGAAGGTCGAAAAGCTGGCCGCCTCCGACAAAGCGCTCGCCCCGTTCCTCGAGGCCCTGTTCGGGAAGCTCGAACGAGCTCATGCGCTGCTGGAACTCGAAGGGTTCGAGCTTCCGCCGCTCAAAAAGCCGTCCGAAGTGGAACCGGAAGGAAAGCCGATGCCGGGGAAACCGGGCGCTCCCAATGGGGCGCTGAGCTTCTCGACGCACGTGGTGCCGATCTTGGTCGGCAAATGCGGCGGCTGCCACGTGAATAACGCCCGCGGCCAGTTCAGCATGTCGAGCTTCGCGAATCTGATGAAGGGGCCGCCCGCAGGGAAGGTCGTTTTCCCAGGCGATCCGATCGGCAGTCGCTTGATCGAAGTGATTGAAAGCGGCGACATGCCGCGCGGGGGACTTAAGGTGACCCCCGACGAACTGGCGACGCTGAAAAAGTGGATCACCGACGGCGCGAAATTCGACGGCAAAAGCGACCAAGACAGTCTGACGAGCCTCAATCCGAACGCGAAACCGGATGCGGCGCCGATGGTTCAGGTGATGGAGGCGACTGGGAAAGAGACGATTAGCTTTGCGCGCGACATCGCTCCCGTGCTGGCGGCGAACTGCACCAATTGTCACGGCACGATGCGTCCGCGCGAGAACTTTAGCTTGATCAACTTCACTTCGCTGCTGAAAGGCGGCGACAGCGGGCCGCCGATCGTGCCGGGGAAGCCGGCCGAAAGCCTGATCATCAAGAAGTTGTTGGGGACCGGCGGCGGACAACGGATGCCGGTCGGTCGCGATCCGTTGCCCACCGACGTGATGGCGAAAATTGAAAAATGGATCGAAGAAGGGGCCAAGTTCGACGGCGGCGACCCGGGCCAAGATGTGGCTCAAGTGGCCGCGCTGGCGCGGGCCAAGGGATCGACGCACGAGCAGCTGAGCGCCGACCGGGCCAAGCTGGCAGGCGAGAATTGGCGGCTAGGCATGCCCAGCACGCCGCCGAATCGCTTCGAGTCCGCGAACTTTTTGGTGCTTGGGAATGTGGGCGAAGCGACGCTGGCCGACATCGGAGCGCGTGCGGAAGCGATGGCGCCGAAGGTGGCCGCCGTGTTCAAAGCGCCCGCCGACCAGCCGCTGATCAAGGGCCGCATGACGCTGTTCGTGTTCGGCGATCGGTATGACTACAGCGAGTTCGGCCAGATGGTCGAACGGCGGCAAATTCCGAAGGAATGGCGCGGGCACTGGCAGTTCAATATCGTTGATTCGTACGGCGCGATCGTGCCCGCTCGCAATGACGAGTATTCACTTGAACTGCTTGTCGCACAACAACTTGCCGGCGCCTACATCGCCAGCTTGGGGAAAACGCCGCGCTGGTTCGCCGAAGGGGCCGCTCGAGCCACGGCGGCGAAGCTGGACGGCGGCGACGCTCGAGTCGCCGGGTGGAATGAACAGCTCTCAGCGGTGCTCGCGGCCATGTCGAGCCCGGACGACGGCGTGAATGGCAAGCTGGCGCCTGAGATGAACGAGGTGGCGAATTACGCGTACGTGACGTTCCTGATGAACGACCGTCGCTTCCCCAAGCTGCTCGATCAACTCAAGACGGGCGCGGCATTCGACAAAGCATTCTCCGAAACGTTCGGCGGCAGCCCGGGGCAAGTCGCCGAAGCGTGGGTGAAACGCGGTGCGAAACCGAAGCCGGCTGGCAAGGCCAAGGCCAAAGGTTAACCGTGGCGGCGCGTGACCTGACGCGGGTCGCGTCGACGGGGCTGCGCCAAGTAACCGTGGGCGATCGCAAACCACTCGGCGTACCGTTCGCGGTCGACCGTGCTGTTATTGCGTTCGTCCACCAAGTGGCCAAGCTCGTGAATCAAAATGTTGTTCAGGTAATAGTCCTGAATCGCTTCTTCGGTCCAAATCAACTGCCAGCGCCGCCCCGCCTGCTTCCAAACGCCGCCATACATCCGAGCTTCAATCAGCTGAGACGGGTAGGGAGGTCGGTGGAAGTTCTCAACGCGCGTCTCCTCGATGGGATAGAGGTAGATCGCGCGGCCCCACTGCATGCCGTAGCACGGGCACGATCGCTTCTTGCGCGTCATGCGACTGAGATGCACGACCTCCAGCGATTCCAGCATCGCAGGCGGCAGCGCCGCGAGCCGTTCGCGGATCTGTTCAGGCGTTAGCACGTGTCGAAAGCCCGAGCCAGGCTCGTCGACTTGAATTCGATACCCTTTGGCACGTTGCTCCGCGGGGGCGTGCCAAGTTTCGGGCGGCATGACCACGCCGCTGCGGCGCGAATCGACGGCGGCAGTGATTTTCCGCGCCGGCGTAATCAGGCTGGCGTGCCGCGCCGCAACCATCGAGTTACGGCGGACGGTCGGGCGATTGCGAATGTTTTGAGGCGAGCGATTGAGCATGATATCCACCATCCAGCTCGGTCCGCGTTGCGGCCGCGAGCGTGAGTTTCTGCGAGAGTTCGTCCATCGTTTTTCCGTGTCATCCTGAGGGGGCTCGATCGCGCCACGGCCGATCAAGCGGCGTGCCGATTCGCGTCCACTGCGAACCTTGTTGCCGGCAGCCAAACCTATGCTAGGATGCCGCCCGGATCATTTTCAAGTGTCTTCGTAAGTCGTTTGATTGCAGTGGTTTGTGGCTTTGTCTTCGGCGTCGGATTTGGCGGATTTGGCGGACGGCAGGGGCTTGCTTTTCGCGCGGTCATGGACTATCAGCGCCACGGGACGCAGAGGGCGAATGAATGGGCCGCCGCGAGACAGATGGGCCGCGAGACAGTAAGCCCGCGAGACCGTAAGCCCGCGAGACCGTAAGCCCGCGAGACAGTTGAGCCGTCAGAGCACGACCACGCGTGCTAGATGAATGGCGCGGCGAGTGGTTCGAGTCGACTGGTGTCGCGATAGCGCGGCCGACCGTCGGACGAATTACTCGAGCCGCCGCCGCTCGACGCCAAGAGTGCCGCGAGCGCGATTAAGACCGCCACGGCGCCCGCGACGCCCAAGCCGATCCATAGTTTCTTGTGCGAGCCCGAGGCGGATTTCGAGGCCTTCGCCGTCTTCGAGGCCGCCTTCGAGGCCGTCGTCGTGCGTCGCCGTGGTTCGCTCGAGGCAAGCGTGAGCGTCAACGGCGCTGCGTCCTCGCGCGTCTCCGTCGCCGGCGGCGCGGTGGAAGCGGGGGCGCTGGACGCTGCCGTCGCAATATTGGGCGTCGCAGTATTGGGCGTCGCAGCAGTCGACAAGTTCGTGCTTGCCGCGACTGGGTTCGCTGTTATCGGGCTCGCTGTTATCTGGTTCGCTGTTATCTGGTTCGCTGTCGCCTTGCGTCCACGTCCTGGCGTTGGGCCAGTGCGGAGCTGCAACGAAAAGGCCTCTTCCGCGGGCTCGGCGACCGGAAGTTCGGCTTCTTCGTCGGGAGCGACAGGTTCGGCCATCGCGACCGGCAAATCGCCGCTTGATTCGCGCTCCGCTCGCGCCGGCGTCTGACGCACGATCGGCGTCGGCACCGTGGCGCTCGACCCATTCGCGGGAGCGGCGGCGGTGCGCGGCCGAGCGGCGTTGGCGGCGGACGCGGCAGGGGGAGACGTAGGGGCTGGCGCCGCCGGCCGAGTGCCCGGTGCGCTGCCCGCGGAACTGGTTCGGGGAGCGGCCGGGTGACTGCCGCCGGACGCACTGCCGCCGGACGCACTACCGCCGGCCGCACTGCCGCCGGACGCACTACCGCCCGAGACGCTGCCGCTGGAAATGCGTGCGGGCGCCGGTTTGCCGGGACGCAGGTCGGTGGGGGACGAGTCGACGACGAGCGCCCCCCCGCCGCTCGACTTGGGCGTCGCCGCAGCGCCGGTCGGCAAGATGGCCGTTGGTTCCTTCGACGACTTGCCCGTTCGACCGCTATCGCCCACGTCGGACGAACTGGCGGAGGCGGCGAGCCACGCGCGCAGTTTGTCGGCGACTTCCTGCGCCGACTGAGGACGTCGCTCACGCTTTTTCTGAATCATGCGCACGCACAAATCGACCAACTCGCGCGGGCAATCCGGGCGGTCCAGCCGAATGTCGCTGGGCATCTGCGTCTGGTGTTTGGCGATGCGTTGGGCGAGCGAACCTTCGGGGAAGGGAGGGTGACCGGTGAGCAGATAGTACATGGTGCAGCCGAGCGCATAGATGTCGGCGCGGACGTCGACGTCGTGGCTATTGAGCGCCTGTTCGGGCGCCAAATAGTCGGCGGTGCCCAATACGTTTTCGTTGTGCTCGATCGTCAGCGACGCCTCTTCATCGCTGGAGAAGAGCGCGAGCCCCAGGTCGAGGATCTTGATGACCCCCTTCTCGTCCACCAGAAGATTCGCCGGCTTGATGTCCCGATGGATCAGGCTGTGATCATGCGCGTGCTGCAACCCCTCGGCGGCTTGCGCGACGTAGTCCGCGACGGTGGCGTAATCGAGGTGGTTGGGGAGTTGGTCTTTGACGAGCGAGTTCAGATCACGCCCCGCCACGTACTCCATCACGAGATAGTGCGTGTCGTTCTCGTTGTCGACGTCGTAGGCACGGACGATGTTGCGGTGTTGCAGCGTCGCAGTCGCCTGCGCCTCGCGAAGGAAACGCGCCAAATAGGACGAATCGCCGACGCGGCTTTTGGGGAGCACCTTTAGGGCGCGGAGTTGGGCCATGAGCCGGTGCTCTGCGAGATACACGCTGCTCATCCCGCCCGTGCCCAAGTGTCCAAGCAGTTTGTACTTACCGAGATAGAAACCCTTGTACTTCTTGTCAAATAGCTTGTCGCAATGCCAGCGAGTGAGGAGCCCGTCCTGGATGAGATGCTGCGCGACGACGTCGGCGTCGTCGGGAAGCACATCGCCCGAGCCGGCGGTCAAACGCTTCAACGACGCTTGGAGGGCGTCGTCTTTCACGAGTCCGCTTTTCTGGACGAATTCCAGGAACTGCTTGACGCTCAATTTCGCCATGCGCGGAGTTGATCTCCCGGCTTCCAATGCCCGTCGGCGTGCGCGGGCCCGCCGCCCCTGGGAACGCGAGCTGCTGGCTCGGCAGATAAGGTGGCGATATGCCGCGCCGGCCAGCCCTCTAAAGTTAGCCTAGCACGAAGTTGCCAAGGATACCAGAAGTTCGGGCGGTCGAGCAAACGTCGACTTTGCGCCGCCCACCCGACCGCTACAATCGTCATTTTCCCACCCGAAGCGACTCGCGATGCGCCCCCAGATCGTCCTGTACACCCGTGTTGGCTGCCACTTGTGCGACGAAGCTCACGACCTGCTGGCGTCGCGCGGTTTGCGCCCGCGACTGGTCGATATCGACGCCGACCCAGCGCTGCGGGAACAGTTCCATGAGTGGGTGCCGGTGATCGAGATCAACGGTCAGGTGCGTTTGCGCGGCATTGTGAATGCTGTGTTGCTGGATCGCGAACTGTTGCACGCGGCGTCGGGCGAGGGCCATTGAGGCATGGATCGTTGCGCCATCATTGGCGGGGGAGTCGTCGGACTTTCATTAGCCTATGAACTCGCGTGCCGCAATTGGCGCGTGTCCTTGTTTGACCGCCAACAGACGGGACGAGAAGCCTCGTGGGCCGGCGCCGGAATTTTGCCGCCTGCCAACCTGGCCGCCGCCGTCCACCCGCTTGATCAACTTCGCGGACTCTCCTTTCAACTGCATGCCGAATGGGCGACCCGCCTCCGTGAAGAAACCGGCATCGATACCGAATACCGACGCTGCGGCGCGCTCTACGTCGCTCAAACCGCCGGGGAAGCCGCCTCGCTAGCCGGCTTCGCCTCGCTGTTGCGCGAGGAACGCATCGACGTGGAACGGCTCGAGACGTCGCAACTGGCGACATGCGAACCCTCGCTCGCCGCCGCCGTCGACGCGGGCCTGATTCGCACTGCCTATTGGTTGCCCGAGGAAGCTCAGTTGCGCAATCCGCGCCACTTAGCGGCCCTCCGCGAAGCTTGCCTGCGGCGCGGCGTCGAGATCCACGAAAACCAACTTGTGGAACGACTGGCGACGTCCGGAGATCGCTGTCAGGGGCTCGTGGCGGCGGGAAAGCGGTGCGAAGTCGATCGCGTCTGCGTCGCCGCCGGCGCTTGGTCGACGTCGCTGTTGGCCGCCTGCGGCGTTACGATCGGCGTCTTGCCGATCCGCGGCCAGATGGCTCTCTGGCACGCACCGGTCGGCGCTCTGCACCACATCGTCAACGAGGGCCCGCGGTACCTCGTACCGCGGCTCGATGGCCGCATCTTAGCTGGTTCAACCGAAGAAGAGGCTGGGTTCGATAAGCGGACCACGGACGAAGGAATCGCGGGGCTCGTCGAATTCGCCTGCCGGTACGTGCCGCTCCTGCGAAGCATACCGCTGGAGCGGACCTGGGCCGGCCTGCGCCCGGGCGTCTACGACGGCCTGCCGTATCTGGGCGAAATCCCAACGCTGAAGAACGTCTTCGTCGCCGCCGGCCATTTTCGCAGTGGTTTGTATCTGTCCCCAGGCACGGCCGTCGCGTTGGCGGCTTTGATCGCCGACGAACGGTCGCCGATCGACGTCACTCCTTTCCGCGTCTCGCGCGGCTAATCAAGAAACAACATGGCAATCGACACCCCCGCCCGATTGGCGATCCTAGGCGCCGGTCCGCTCGGACTGGAAGCAGCGCTCTACGCGCGGTTTCTGGGCTACGACGTCGAACTACTGGAGCCCGACGACGTCGGCGGCGAGGTGCGTCGTCAGCCGCATCTGCGTTCGTTTGCACCCTTCGCCGCGCAACACTCGCCGCTGGGACTGGCGGCGGTCGTCGCTCAGGAAGAACGCTATCAACCGCCGCGGGACGACGAATACCTGACGGGAGGCGAGTGGCTGGAGCGATACCTCATGCCGCTGGCGTCGACCGACCTCCTGGCGGACTTGATTCGCACCCGCACGCGCATCGTGGCCGCAGGACGCGCCGGCTGCTTGAAGGGCGATCTGCTGCCGTCCGAGCAGGACGATCCAGACGCCGTGGAACGGGGCGACTACGCGCTCCGTCTCTTGATGGTCGACGGCGAAGGACGCGAGCGAATCGCTGACTTTGACGGAGTGATCGACGCGCTGGGAAACCGTGGGCGTCCCAATTTCCTGGGCGAGTCGGGCATTCCGGCGCTCGGGGAGCGCGCCGCTCGCCAGCGCCCCGACGCGCCGCTGATCTACGTCGTCCCCGATGTGCTCGGCGCGCAACGCGAACAGTACGCGGGCCGACATACGCTCGTCATCGGCGCCGGCGACTCGGCCGCCTCCACCCTCGAACAACTATCGAAGCTGGCGATTCTCGCCCCGGAGACGCGCGTTACGTGGATCACGCGTCATATGCCGCTCGACGGCGAACCGCCGTTGGCTCGCCTGACCCACGATCCGTGGCCGCGTCGCGACGCCTTGCGAGCCGCGATCGTCGGCCATTTGGCGCCCGCCGGCGCAATCGAATACTGGCCGGGCAATGCGGTTCACTCGCTGGCGGTCGACGAGGCGACGGGCGGCTGGCAAGTCGAACTGTTGGGAACGCGGGCCGGCGTCTGGCCGTTCGATCGCATTGTGGCGAACGTCGGTTGGCAAGCCGACCACGACTTCACGCGTGAACTGCACGTAACGATCAATGCGGCGAACGACTCCGTGTTCACGGACGGCCGGCGAGGCGTGTCGAGCGAGCCGCACTATCATGTCTTGGGCGGCAAGCGGACGGGGCGCCGCGCTCCCGCGACGTTTCAGGACGGTCTGGTGCAAATCCGCGAACTCTTCGCTCTGCTGGGCGACCGCCCGACGCTCGACCTCTACCACGGCGCGATTCGACTCCCGTAGGCGACAAAAAAAAGGCGGCAACGTTCGGTTGCCGCCTCTCTCTCGAAGCTTGTTCGCTCAGGACCAAAATCACAGCCTTACAACTTGGGAATCGGCCGCTTCGGCGCGGGGCCCTTCATCATGCGGGCTTTGTCGTTGGCCGGCGCCGGGTTGTTGTTATTGTTGTTCGGGTTGTCGCGCGGGGGAGGCGAAAGGTCGGTGAATTCTTCCTTCCAGCGCCAACCCACTTTGTCCTTGAGTTCGCGTTCCGCGAGGAAGGCCCACGGCGTGCCCGGGTGTTCGTCGACGACGCGCTTGAGGTACATACGCGCGCGATCGGCGAGCTTCTCCAGTTGGCTGCCGACCGAAATCTCGTCGGCCGGCTCAAGCACCCAGGTGTTGCTCTTCTCGTCCTTGAACTTCAAACCGCGCTTGGCCTGGGCCAGCATCGCGTTGTAAGCCTCGGTGCGCACCTTAACCGCCAGCACGCGACCCATGGCCAAGTCATAGCCGGCTTGCCAACGCAGCGAGGTTTCTTTCTCGCGATCGGCTTCACCCAGCTTCAGGATTCCATATAGCGCCTCGATCCGCGGTTCAATCTTCGCGGCATCCTTCTGGGCTTCCGACAAAGCATTGGCCAACTCGGGTTCGCTCCGCTTGACGAATCGCAGCGACGGCGCTTCCATCGGCGAGATCCACGATTGCCGCGAGGCCTCTACGAGCGCCGCACGCGACTTGTTCGAGGTGACTCGCCGTCGATACTCCTCGGGCGACACGTAGTCAGGCCGGTACTTGCGCATCACTTCGGGGTCGAAGAAGTGCTCCAGGTGAGCCGAGAACGTCTCGATCTCGCCGCGTTTCACCGCTCGGTTGACGTTGCGGTTGGGATGGACGGCGAAGTAGATGCCGCCCGTCTCGTAGCACAATCGTGTGAGGGCGTAGGGGCCGAAGCCTGAGTCGATCGGATTGTCGTCTTCCTTGGCGCCCGAGAAATCCAGCTTGATGCGTTCCGGCAAGAACGACTCGGGACCTTGCTCGACCTCGCCCCATTGCGGCGATTGATCGAACTTCGGATCGGGATCGACCCACTTCACCAGCGTTTCCTTGCGGCCGAAAGGCGCCGGGACGCCGATCACATAGACCGGCATTTCATAACGCCGGCAAATCTTGACCGACTGCTCAAGCCCATCTTGATCCGAACCGGCTTCATCGGTGAAGACGATGAACATCACGTTGCGTTCGGGCTCCCGCGTCGTTTCGTCGGGAATTCGGTAAAACTTGAACTTCTCAGCCGATGCGTACACGGCGGAAAAGACCCGTTCCACGCCCGAATTGTCGTCTTCCAGGTCGGTGATCGCTTTCTTGATCTCCGCCAAATTGTCGGTCGGTTCTTTGGTCCGCAAGCTGACCGACGTGCCAAAGCCCACCACGGCGCTCAACAGCGGCTTGTCCTTGTGTCGCGAGAAGGCATCGCTGCCAGCCGCCTCAAGTACTCCCAGCTCTTCGTAGATCCGGTCGAGCCGATCGTGGATGGCCTGTCGTTGCTTGCGCAGGCTGGCCGTGGAGTCGAAGATCCAGACGACGAGCGTCTTGCGTTCTTCCAGCGAGCGGAGGATTTCTTGGGTGATGCGGTCGACTGCCCCGACCGCGCCCGTTTCGCCGCTGCCCATCGAACCCCGGACCGCAAGGTTCGCGTTATGGGTCAGGCCCACGGGATTTTCAAAGATCACGTTGACCGCCAAGTTGCTGAACTCGGTCGTCTGCGTCGCCTCGAGCATGCTCGGGATTTCCGAGAACTCTTCCGACACGGTCGGCGCTTGCGACAGGGCGACTTCTTCGCCATTCTCGCTGTTGGCGCCGATTTCTTCGTGCGGCAATTCGCTCACCACCACGTCCTTTGGCAGCTTGAGCTCGTCGAGGATCTCTTCCTCCTCGACGGTCGGCGCGCTAATCACCAGGGTGATCTGCTTTTCTTGCCGAAGGACCGGGATGAAGGCCAAGGCCAGCATCAACCCGACGTGCACGAGGAAGCTGGCAAAGAATGCCGGCGAGTCCCCGTCGAAGGGCGTATCTTCTTCACCAGTTTGAACTTGCCACCAGCGTCGCAAAGAATCCAACATGGCTGCTGCGTGCCTCCCGCGACTTGTTTCGTCCGACTTGTGGTTCAACCTGTGTGCCGATGTGCGGGCCGACTGGCGAGCCCGTGTGCAATTTTGGACGATTGCGCAATTCGCAGCGACTATTGTGCTCGTTTCGTCGCCGCATTGCAAGTTAAACGCTTGAGCGAACCGAACGTACTCACGGTGAGTTCCGGAAAGTCGCGGAAGCTTGGGGCGGAGCAGGGGAGAGCGGCGAACATCTACGACACAAGTCTATGCGCTGCAAGGCGCAAGATGACAAGAGCCGCCGGCATTTCGTTGACTCGTCGCCCGCCGCCGTCTAGGATGTCAACGGACGCCGATCCAGCGAATCCAAAGCGTAGGCGGAGCAGCCCGAACGAGGCTCGCTTCTCCAGGCGGATTTCTTCTTAAGGCAAGCACTGAAAGGGATTTGCGGCATGTTTGACGCAACTGGAAACGTCTTGGGGTGGGATCGTCGCACGTTCGTCCGCAACACGTCTTGGGGGACGATGGCCGCCGTCTCGCTCGGGCTGGAGTCGCTCACGAACGCCGCCTGCGCGCAAGACAAAATCGAGATCCCCGAGCCCGAGAGCGTCTCATTTGAGACCAAGGACGGCGTCGTCATTCGCGCAACGTACTACGGCGGCACGAATAAAGAAGAGACCGTTCCGATCATCATGGTGCACGACTTTGGCGGCCAGCGCGGCGACTTCCATCGCCTCGCTTTGGGACTGCAGAAGGCTCGCGGACACGCCATCCTGGTTCCCGACCTGCGCGGGCATGGCGAAAGCACGCGGCGTCGCGGCCCCGACGGCAACGATATGGATTTGTCGCCCGACAAATTGAAGCCGTCCGACTATGCCGCGATGATCGCCGGCGACCTGGAGGAATGCAAAAAGTTCCTCATGAAGAAGCACAATGGGAAGGAACTGAACATCGAGAAACTGGTCGTGGTCGGCGCCGGCCCGATGGGAACGGTGGTCGCGCTAAACTGGGTCCATCAAGATTGGAGCTGGAAGCAGACGCCCTTTTTGAAGCAGGGGCAAGACGTCAAGGCGCTCGTGCTCCTCTCCCCCGCGAACACCTTCAAGTCGCTGAAGACGGCTCAGGTGTTTTCTCATCCCTACATCGCCGCCAAACTGTCCGTGATGCTCGTGGGATCGAAAACCGAAAGCGACATCAAGCAGATCTACAACAAGTTCAAGGCCAAGCATGCTCCGACGCCTGAGACCGTCGAAGAGCAGGTCAAGCACCAAGACTTGTTTTACTTCTTGGAAGACACCGAAGTGCGCGGCGCCAAGCTGCTCGCCCCCGAACTTCAGGTGAACAAGAACATTCTCACATTCATCGACTACCGGATCGTGAATAAGGCCGAAGACTATCCCTGGAAAAGTCGCGACCGCAACGCGAACGGATAGCTGGCCTTTTCGCCGCTCAGGAATCGCGGAGCGGCTGGAAATCGGTCGGCAAACTGGGAATCGGCGCTTGATCTTCGATCTTCTCCGCAGGCGCCGGCTGGCCCTCGATCCGGGGCATCGTCGACATCGGACGACGGCGTTCGTCATCCCGCAACACCGGCAGCGAATCGGCCGCCGAGGCGCCGCCCTCTTGGTCGTTGCGCGACCCGCTCGAAGCCGAACCGGGAGCGGCCTCGTTGCCGAATGAGGAAACTGGCGAACCGGCGCTCGAACTCGATTCTTGCGCGGGCGCACGGCCTTCGGCGTCGCTCGCCTCGGTCGACGGAATGACCGGTTTGTTCGACGTGGCGGGGCGTTCATCCCCCGTCAGAATGTCGCCCAGCTTGAAGGGCAGATTTGGGCGATCCAGTTCCCATTCGCCTCGCGCGCCGCTTTTCGAAGTCGTCTGCGGCGGCACTCGCTTGAACGGGATCGACATCAGCGCAGCCACGCCCACGACGATCAGCACGTTGACGATTTTTCGAAACCACCCCATGGTCGTTCTCCGTCCCTTGGAATCGGAGAACGACCGAGTGTGAGTCGAAGAAATTCGCGGCGCGTCCGCTGGTCGTGATTACGACGCTTTTTCCCGATTCGCCAGGAATAGGAGGACGGGACCCGCGATGAAGATCGAGCTATAGGAGCCGACCACCGTCCCGACCACCAGCGAGAAGGCAAAGGCGTGGATGCTGTCGCCGCCCGCGAAGTACAAAATCACGACGACCATGAACACCGTCAACGCCGTCAAAATCGTGCGTCCCAGCGTCTGGTTCACCGCCAAGTTAATCATCTCGGGCGTCAATTTCGGACTCTTCCCCTTCACCTCGCGCAAACGGTCGAAGGTCACGATCGTATCGTTGATCGAATAGCCGACCAACGTCAGGAACGCCGCGACCACCGTCAAGTTGATCTTGAACTCCTCCACCTGGGCGAATCCCAGCACGGGCGCGAGCCAGCGGCTGAGCGCCAAGGCGGCGAGCATCATCAAGACGTCGTGCACGAGCGCCATCACGGCCGCCACGCCCCACGAGACGTACTGGAAGCGGAACCAAATGTAGGCCACGATGCCGATGAGGCTCAGCAACAACGCGTAAATGGCGCGTTGCTGCGTGTCGCCGGCCACCTGCCCGCCGATTTCGCTCGACGATAAGAACACGGGCGTCTGCGCCAACGTCTCCTGCAGCTTCGCCAAGATCTTGCTCGCCTCGTCCGGCGTGCTCGACAACTGCACCTTCCACGTCTTGTACGCAATGCTGCTAGCGCCGTCCCAGCGTTCGCTGTTCAGGATCACCACCGGCTCGGGCAAATCGAGCGCCTTGGCCGATTCGCGAATCCGGTCCTGCAGCGTCGGAGCATTGATCGCGGTCTGAAAGTCGAGATCCGATTCCATGACCGTGACCGCCGGTTCGTTCACGGTCGGCTGCGCCGCTTCGGCCGGCGGCGCCTCAACCGTCGGTTTGGCCTCGGCAGCCGGTTGGGCCTCGGCAGCCGGTTTGGCCTCGGCCGGCTTCTCTTCCGGCTTGGCTTCCGCAGGCTTTTCCTCGGCGGGCTTCGCGTCCGCCGGCTTTTCTTCTGCCGGTTTGGCCTCCGCCGGTTTCTCTTCCGGTTTGGCCTCGGCCGGCTTGGCTTCGGCCGGTTTTTCATCCGCGGGCTTCGCTTCTTGGCACGCGCCGTCGGCGGCAGGCGCCTCGCAGCTCTTGGGAGCTTCCGCGGCCGGTTTCTCGTCCGTGGGCTTTGCTTCGGCCGGCTTTTCTGCGGCCGGTGGCTCGGCCGCCGGCTTTTCTTCCGCCGACGGTGCTTCGGCCGCCGGCTTCTCCGCCGGTTTGTCGAGCGACTTCGGTTGGGGCGGCGTGAACTTCATCGAGTACGTCGCCAACAGGCTTTCGTCTCCCTCGCGGAAGGCGCTCAACAGCCGTTGTTCGAGGTCGTCGATTTTTTCGAGCGACGTATCGATCTTGAATACGCGGTCCTTCAAATCTTCCTGACCGCTGACCTGTACGTTGGTCAACGTGTACTGCACCTTGTCCTTCTCGAACTCGGCATTGAGCTTCTCGCGGAGCGACTGAGCGGTGGCCGATTCACGCAGCAGGGGCTGCACCGACGTTCCGCCGGTGAAGTCGATGTCCAACATGCTCGAACCGCGAACGAAGGTCGCCGCCAAGCCGACGGCGATGACGATCACCGATGCGGCCGTCATCGGCTTCCAGATTTTCATGAAGTCGTAGTTCGTCTGCTTCAGGAACTGACGCATGTGGAGCTTCGTTTGCCAGCGTTGACGTTCGGCGATTTCAAAGACCACTCGAGCACAGAACACGGCCGTGAACATGCTCGTGATGATGCCCAGGGTCAGCGTCACGGCGAAGCCGCGAATCTGGTCGGTGCCGATGAAGTACAAAATCACCGCCGTGATGATGGTGGTCAAGTTGGAGTCGATGATCGTGACGAAGGCGCGATCGAAACCGTTGCGAATCGCCATTCGCAAGGCGGCGCCCTTTTCCTGTTCCTCCCGCATGCGCTCGAAGATCAAGACGTTCGAGTCGACCGACATGCCGACGGTGAGCACCAGACCGGCCAAGCCGGGCAGCGTGAACGGCGCCTTGAGGAGGATCATCAAGGCCACGGTCATGCCGATATTCACGGCGAGCACCACGGAGGCGACGACGCCCGAGAACTGGTAGTACACCAGCACGAACACGTAGATCGCCAGCAGCGACAAGGCGAGCGCCCAGGCGCTTTTGACGATCATGTCGTTGCCCAGGAGTGAACCGATCAAATTCTCGCTGACCGGTTCCTGCGTGAGCGCCGCAGGCAAGCTGCCGGCTCGCAGAATCTCGACCAAAAAGTCGACTTCCTTCTGCGTGAATTGACCCGTGATCTGACCGCGGTCGGTGATGCGACCTTGGATGGCCGGCGCCGACAGGAGGCGACCGTCGAGCACGATGCCGAGCTGACGAGTGAACGCACCGTCGGGCAGGTTGGCGCCGGTGAGCACGCCCATGCGTCGAGCCGACTCATCCGACTTGGTGCTGAAGTCGACCTTGGGGTTGAGATTGTCGAAGCCGGTCGAGACTGCGCCGAGGTCCGCGCCGACGACGTTTTGACCGTCGTTCGCCGCCATCAAGACGTCGATCTCTTCCACTCCGATTTCCTTCAGGTAGTCGACGAACGCGCCCGGGAAATCGCGGAAGTTGCGCTGTTGCGCGGGAATCTGAAGCTCCAGAATGTTGCCGGTCCGCGCATCGCGAACCATGTCGTTCCAAACGCCGACCTTGAACAAGCGACGTCCCTGAGTTTCCTCGTCGTCGCGCGCGACTTTGGCCCAAAACGCGACGACTTTGCCCGACGGATCTTTGACCGACGCGAGTCGCTTCTGGAGCGGATCTTGGGCTTGAGCGCGGGCCAATTCCATCTCTGATTCATGATCGCGGCCGTTGGCCACAATGCGAAACTCGAGCATGCCCGCGGTGCTGATCGTCTTCTTGATCCGCTCGATTTCCAGCGGGTCGACTTCTGGGATGATGATTTCCACCTGCCGTTCGCCGAACGGACGCACGACGATTTCTTTCGTGCCGCTGGGATTGATGCGGCGTGCGAGCGTCGCAATCAGGCTGCCCATGTCGATCGAGCGCGACGCTTGCGGATCTTCGGGGCCCGCGCCAGTGGCTTGCACCGTCGAACGGCCTTGGAGGTCGACTTCGTACACCAAGATCACGCCGCCCTTCAGGTCGATGCCCAGCTTCGGCGGCCAACCGGCGTAAAGCACGACGGCAGTCGCCACGATCGACATGAAGATCGTGCCGATTCGCAGGCCGTAGTCTTTCATGCGCAGCGAACTGGCGACCAAGTGCCCCAGATACAGCGGCAGCGCGAAGACGCCGAGTAGAATGCCGATGAAGTAGACGAACATCATGAGCCCATCCGACGACTGCGTTTCCGCGACGTCCGATGCTGCCCACAACCACGCAGGAAGAAAGCCGACCATGACGACTGGATCCTTGATGCCGTAACTGACGTTGTATTGGAACGAAATTGAGTTGCGTCGTCGCTCGCGACGTTCCCCGACGTCGCGCCGCGCGAATCGCCGCTCGCTACTCGGAAGGCTTGGCCGCCTCGGCGCCTTCCTCGCCCGACACGACGCGCGTGATCGAACTTCGCAGTACGCGAATGCGGACGTTGTTGTTGTCGTCGATCCGCAAGGTGACGTCTTCCGAACCTTGCTGCACGTTGACCACCGTGCCGTAGATGCCGCCCGCGGTAATCACGCGGTCGTTCTTCTTCAGCCCCTCCATCAGCTTCGCGAATTCCGCGCGACGCCGGTTTTCGGGACGGAAGAACATTAAATACGCCAGAATGCCGATCATCAGGAACGGCAGGCCGGGGCCTAAGAGTAGCTGCAGGATGCCGCCTTCCCCTTGATTGGCCGCCTGCGCCCAGAGCGGCGACAACGCCGCATCCCAAACTCGGTCCATCCCTTGCTCCCGACTACGCCGTCGCGCGGAAAACGTCCAACAACGAAAACGGCCCGACGCGTTGCGACCATCGGGCCGAACCTATCCACCTTAGCGGCGGCTATCTTAAGCCGTTGCGCCGTAACCAGCAAGGGCAGGATCACCGCGCCGCAGACGCCCCGCGCCAACCCGCCATTTTCTGTTCCTGAAAGGCGAGGAACGAGTCGCTTTCGATCGCCGCCCGCGCTTCCGCCATCAGCCGCTCGTAGTACGTCACGTTATGGTGACTTACCAAGATCGGCCCTAGCATCTCGTTGGCCTGAAACAGGTGCCGCAAGTAGCCGCGACTATGGCGACACGCCAAGCAAGGACAAGTCTCGTCCAGAGGACGCCGCTCCCGTTCGTGCACCTTGTTGCGCAAGCGAATCGTCCCGCCGTCCGTAAACGCCAAAGCATTGCGGCCGTTGCGCGTCGGCATCACGCAATCAAACATGTCCACTCCGCGACGCACTCCCTCCAGCAGATCTTCCGGCCGTCCCACCCCCATCAAGTACCGCGGCTTGTTCTCCGGCAGCTCCGGGCAGGTGACGTCGAGCATCCGGTACATCTCGGCGGGCTCTTCACCGACGCTCAAGCCGCCGATTGCGTACCCGGGGAACTCCAGTTGCACCAACTCCCTGGCGCACCAGCGACGCAGTTCGGCGTCCAGTCCCCCCTGTACGATCGCAAATTGCGACTGGTCCGCTCGTCGGCCCGCTGTGCGGCAACGTTCGGCCCAGCGCACCGACCGCTCGCAGGCTTCGCGCAGTTTCTCCAGCGGCGCCGGCAGTCCTAGCACGTGGTCCAGCACCATCGCGATGTCGCTTCCCAGAAGTTCCTGGATCTCAATCGCCCTCTCCGGCGACAGCTCCAGCAACCGACCGTCGATATGCGACCGGAATAAGGCCGCCTGCTCGGTGATCTTCGTCTGCTCCGCCAGGCTGTACAGCTGAAAGCCGCCGCTGTCGGTCAAGATGGGGCCAGTCCAGCCCGAAAACGCATGCAAGCCGCCGAGCGCCGCAACGACTTCCGCCGTCGGCCGCAAGGCCAGGTGATACGTGTTGCCGAGAATCATTTCGGCGCCGGTCGACCGGAGATGGTCGAGCGTGAGACCCTTGACGGTGCCTTGGGTGCCGACCGGCATGAACGTCGGCAATTGTACCGCCCCATGGGGCGTATTCAGCACGCCGCGTCGCGCCGCACAGGACGCATCGCGGTGTAGTAAGTGCAGCGAGATCATTCCCCGCGGAGCTTCAAGCCGATCGTCTTCAGCTTTTCACGCACCTCGTTGAGGCTGGTCACGCCGAAGTTTTTGCACTCCAAGAGATCGTCGCCCGTGCGTCGCACGAGTTCGCCGAGCGAATTGATCCCCAGTCGCACCATGCACTTGCGTGCACGGACCGATAGGTTGAGGTCCGATACGGGGCGGTCCAGTAGCACGGCTGCATCGCCCGGGATGGCCGAAGTATCGATCGGTTCCGCCTCGATGCGTTCGTGAGCATACTGGCCGATCGCCAAGCCCATCGCTGTCAGCATGTCGCGGATTTCCACGAGCGACGTTTCGCCGAAATTCTTGCTCGACAGCAATTCCTGCTCTGTCACTCGGACCAAGTCGCCAATCGACTTGATGTTCATCTTCTGCAGTACGTTACGGCTGCGGACCGACAGTTCAAAGTCGGTGATCGGACGGCTGAGCGTCTGCGCCAGGCGATCATGCGACTTGTAGCCGCCGTCGTCCGCCGACACGCCCGCAGCGGCCGCATCCTTCATGTACAACCGAGCTCGCGCGTGATCCGGGAACGCATCCAGGATGCGTTGATAGCAGGCCATCGCCCGCTCGTACTGCTGGCGATCTTCGTACAGGATGCCCAGGTTGAGCAACGTCCCGACGTGCGTCGGAAAGCAAGCGGAGGCGCGTTGGTAGAGATCGAGCGCCGTTTCGTCGTTGCCGTGACGGTCATTTTCAACCGCCAAGCCAAACAGGGCGCCGGCGTGATTGCCGTCCGCTTCGACCGCCCGTTCAAACAATGCACACACTTCCCGCGGATTGCCGCCGATGGCCGCAATGGTGGAAGCGCGTTGATACAGGTACTCGGCCGTTTGTTCGACGGCGCCGGAGAGCTTGTCGAGCGTCGCGAGGCTGGCTTCCGGATGGCCGCCCAAGCGCTGGGCTTCGGACACCGCCAGCATGCACTCGTCCGGATTGTAGCCTGCGACTTTCGCCGCCTGGTAGCTCGACAACGCCGGCTCATGATTCTGCAGCGCCACGCGGGCCTTGCCCGAGTAGTAATGCGCGAGAGCCCCGCCGTCGGCTTTGCTAAGGACTTCGGCGGCGCGAGCGTAACGTCCTAGCAGGTAAAGGCATACGCCAAGACGGACCGCGGCGGCCGGAGTCGTTTCTTCTCGCGATTCCAATTCGGCGACCGCATCACGCAGAATGCCGAATTGAAGGCTGTCGTTCGCGACGGACTGGATGATCTGCTCGATCTCGCGCGGTCCGAACGTGTTGTTCGCGAGGACAATTTCCTTCAGGTCCACTTGGGCCGTAGTAATCATGCGAGTTGACGCTCCCTGACCTAACCACTTCCGATAAAAGAGCCAGCGATGGGAGTCGAACCCATAACCCCCGCATTACGAATGCGGTGCTCTGCCGATTGAAGCTACGCTGGCATTGTGGATCGGAAAGTTCGTTAACCTAAGTCAAGGTGCATCAGGCGTCAAGAGTAGGGAACGGGACAACTCGCCCGTCCGCTGCGTCCCCGTTATACTACGCCCACCAGTCGTTCGTGAAGGCCGGTTCGAACTCTCGCGGCCCGCCGCGTCCCCCAAAATTTGGCTCCTCAAGTCGCATGCCTAGTAATCCCGCTCGCGTCGGTCCCCATCTGTGCGGCGTCGGCCAACCGCTGTTGCTTATCGCCGGCCCGTGCGTCATTGAATCGGAGTCGCTGACGCTGGCGATCGCCGAGCGGTTGGCCGAGTTGGCGGCGACGCGGCCCGTGCGTTTGGTTTTCAAGGCCTCCTTCGATAAGGCGAACCGCACCAGCATCGATTCCTATCGCGGCTTTGGACTCGACGAAGGCCTCCGCGTGCTCGACAAGGTCCGGCAAGCGACCGGACTGCCGGTGGTCACCGACATTCACGAGTCGTCGCAGGCCGCCCCCGCCGCACAGGTGTGCGACCTGCTCCAAATCCCCGCCTTTCTTGCGCGTCAGACCGACCTGTTGGTCGCGGCCGCTCAAACGGGCCGCGCCGTGCACGTGAAAAAGGGACAGTTCATGGCCCCAGGCGACATGCGGCACGTGGTACAGAAGCTGGAGTCGTCCGGGTGTCGCGACATTCTGCTGTGCGAACGAGGCACCTTTTTCGGCTACGGCCGACTCGTCAACGACTTCCGCAGTCTCCCTGCCATGCAGGCGCTGGGAACTCCCGTCGTCTTCGACGCCACGCATAGCGTCCAGGAGCCGGGCGGACTGGGCGGCGCCACCGGCGGCAACCGCGCGATGGTCGCACCGCTGGCCCGCGCCGCCGTCGCCGTCGGCGTCGACGGTCTGTTTTTTGAAACGCATCCCGAGCCCGAACGCTCGCCGAGCGACGGGCCCAATATGATTCCGCTGGCCGAATTTCCGCGGGTGCTGGATCAGATCTTGCAGCTCCGAGCCGTCGTAGAGTCATGGTAGTGGGAGGGCCGTTTGGCCGCGATCGTGATGGAGAGATCGCGATGTCGCAACGCGCCCTAGTCTCGTGGTGTTTCCTCTCGTCTCTCTTGATCTATTTCCTCGCGAAAGACTTGCGATGTCTGCACCCTCCTTCGACCGCCTCGCGTTCTTGCGTTTCGCCCCGTCGCGCCGGACGCTGGGGACCGTCGGTTGGCCCTTGCTGCTTGCGTCGGTGCTGCTGGTCGCCTTCCTGGGTGGGTGCCAGAAGAAAACGCCGCGCGCCCGCGGCACGCGCGGCACGGCCAGCGGCGCAAACTCCAGTCAAGAGCTGACGCAGGCGCTGGAACTCCTCCAGCAACTGGACCAAGTCAGCATGGAACGGGCGACGGCCGATTTGGCGTATTTCCTCAACCGCTGGTACGACCCGCAGCCCAAGGACGCCGATTGGAAGCCCGACGCGCTGGCTGAAAGATTGCCCCGCCAACTTCGCGACCTCTACCCGCTAGAGGAACTGGCGCGTCGTAACTTCGACCTACACGACACGCGCATGTTGTTCGAAGCACGCTGGACGCGCGACATTTCCGATTGGGCCAGTCGACAAACGCCGCCGAAATCGCTCGCCGATTGGCTGGCGGCCCGGCAACCAGCGCTGAGCCGAGAAGACGCCGAACAGCTGGTGATCGCCGAGCGGCTATTCGATTGGACCGTGCGCAACATTCAACTGGAACCGCTGCTGCCGTATGTGGCGGAAGCGGTCGGGACGCCGGCCGCGGCCGGAGCGAATGCGCCGCCGCAAGCCGCGAATTTGCCGCCGTACTTGCGCGGCATCCCGGGGCCTGGGTACACGCGCGAAGCGTGGCAGACGCTCATGCTGGGGCACGGAGATGCCTGGGAGCGAGCGCGCGTCTTCGGCCTGTTGGCGCGTCAACAAAACCTGGATGCCGTCGTGCTCGCCGTGTTTGACGTGAAAGCGTCGCCGCGCCCCGAGGTGTGGAGCGTCGGGGTGTTGATCGGCGACCAGTTGTTCCTCTTCGATCCGGCGCTGGGGCTGCCCATTCCGGGGCCCGAAGGGCAGGGGATCGCCACACTGGCCGAAGTGCGCGCCAACGGCGCGCTCTTGTCGGCGCTGCACGTCGACGATCTGGTCTATCCGGTTCAGGCTAGCGACCTCGAGCACCTGGTCGTGTTGATCGACGCGGCGCCGGCCAGTATTTCGCAACGCATGCAGCTCCTCGAAAAACAGCTCGCCGGCGAACACCGCATGGTGCTGACCGTCAACCCCGGCGGACTGGCGGAACGCGTGCGGAAAAGTCCGGGGGTGGGGAACGTCAACCTGTGGACGACGCCGTGGGAGGCCGAGTTGTTTTCGGCGGCTGTGGAACGCATCGCCAAAGAAGACCCGCCGCTCGCCATCCGCCAACGCTTGTCGGAACTGAGCCTCTTCAGTGAAATCTCGCCGTTGGTGCAGGGACGCTTTCAACAGTTCCGCGGCGTATTCGCCAACGACGACGACGTCACCGGCGCCAAGGGGCATTACCTTAAGACGCGCTTGCCCGACGAAGTGCTCGATAATCTGGCGAACGATGAGGGTGCGCAGCGGGCGATGGGGTTGGTGCGCGACAAGTTCGAAAGCGACAACGCCTGGCGAAACAAGCTGATGTTCGTCCAGGCCTATTCGAAGACCGCCAAGTTCACCGGCAGCTACTGGCTGGGGCTCGTGCATTACGAATCGGGGCAATACGACGTCGCCGCCGACTGGTTCCAAGTCCGGACGCTCGACGTCGCCGGCCCCACTCCCTGGAAGCCGGGCGCCCGTTACAACCTGGCGCGGTGCTATGAAAACCTCGGCAAAATCACCGCAGCCAAGACTCTGTTGCTGGACGACGACTCGCCCCAAAAGCACGGCAACGCCCTACGCGCCCGCTACTTGAAGTAGCCGGTGGTGCGGAGGATGAAATCGGTCCCGCGGCAACTATGATGGAGGCTCGCGTTTTCCTCCATCGACTTGCCACCGTGGGATCGTCCGCATGCTCGCTGCCTCCCTTGTCGTTGCCGCCCTCGTCCCCTGGGCCGTTTCCGCCGATGCGCCCGCCAAACCGCGGGCCATGGTCGAACTCCGTGAAGTCGACGCGGACTATGCGTTTCAGGGCGAGTTTCTCGGTGCGTTCCGAGTGGGGCGACGCGGCACGGTCGCGTACGCCCTGCAGGTCGTTGCGCTGGGGGACGGCAAATTCGACGGCTACGTGCTGCGCGGCGGCTTGCCTGGTTGGGGGTGGGACGGGGGGCCGCGGGTGAAGTTGTCGGGCGAACGCCGCGACGACCGAGTCGCGTTGAGCGGCGAGGGGGTGAATGTCGAGGTGACGCCGACGGGGGCGCGAGTCGCCGGGATCGACGGCTGGATCGTATCGCTCGCACGGTTTGAGCGAACGAGTCCCAATTTGGGGCTGCGTCCGCCGCCGGGCGCGATCGTCCTGTTCGACGGCCGCGACACGGGGGAACTGAACGGCGTCAAAATCACGTCCGAGGGGTTGCTGGAAGTCGGCGCCATCACCAAACGGCCGGTGGGCGATTTCCGGCTGCACATCGAATTCCGCACCCCCTACATGCCGCATGCCCGCGGTCAGGGACGCGGCAACAGCGGCGTCTACATCCAACAACGATACGAAGTCCAGGTGCTCGATTCGTTCGGCCTGCCGGGCGAATTCAACGAGTGTGGAGCGCTGTACCGGCAGGTGCCGCCGGCGCTCAATATGTGCCTGCCGCCGCTCGTGTGGCAGTCGTACGACATTGAATTCCGAGCGGCTCGGTTCGATGCGGAAGGCAAGGTCAAGATCGCGCCGGCGGTGATTACGGTCAATCACAACGGAGTGGCCGTCCACGACTCCCACCCGATCGCCTCGAAGACCGGTGCGGGACAGCCCGAGGGACCGACGCCGCGCCCCATCTTGTTCCAGAATCACAGCGACCCGGTGCGGTTTCGCAATGTCTGGCTGGTGGACCTGACGCCGCCCAGCGGCGCGGAACTGGTCGCGGCGGCGGAGGCGGAATGCGGTTCGTGCCGGCCGGCGCGCCGCGGACTGGGACATCGCTGCTGGCGGCGACGTTAGGCGCAGGCTCGGCCGTTATTCGCGACCGACGCACACGATGCACATGTCGTCGTCCTGCGCTCCGTCGCCCATATTCGCGCGGACGTCGTCGACGATCGCTTGCCCGATGGTTTCCGGTGCGCGGCTCGACTTGCGCACGAGCGCCCGAATGCGGTCGGTCCCGTATTGCTCGCCCGCCGGGTCGCTCGATTCGTTGATGCCGTCGGTATAGAGGACGAAGGTCTCGCCCGGTTCCAACCGCGAGCGGCTGATTTCATAGTCGACGTCGTCGACGAGTCCCAGCGGGAAGCCGCCTTGGTCTTCGCCCGGTTCGTCGATGTCCCCGTTGGCTCGGCGGACGATCGGCGCCATGTGTCCGGCGCTCACCACCTGCAGTTCGTGCGTTTTGGGATCGAGCACGACGAGGATCATCGTGATGAAGCGGCCGATGCCGAGGGCCGTGATGCGGGCGTTAAGGCGGCTGACGGCAGGACCGATATCGGCTTCGGAGACGAGCGAAAAGCGGGCTTCGGCCGACAGTTTGGCCATGAGCAGCGCGGCGGCCACGCCGTGGCCGACGACGTCGGCGACGACGATCGCGAGCCGCCCGTCGCGGAGCGGGATGTAGTCGAAGTAATCGCCGCCGACGAACGCCGCCGGCTCGTAGTAGTGGAAGAACTGGTAACCGGGCAGGTTGGGGTGCTTGTCGGGGAGGAAGCCCTTTTGCACCTCCTTCGCCAGTTCGAGATCGCGCTGCATGGCCTTTTGCTGGAGGGCCTGGTCGTACAGTTGAGCGTTGTCGATGGCGATCGCGGCTTGCGACGCGATGCTCATCAAGATTTCCAAATCGTCCGCCTTGAAGCGTGCTCGTTGGTCAAGCGTATCGATTTGGAGGACGCCGAAGGCTTTGCCGGCGCTGTCGATGAGCGGCGCGCACATGGCGGACCGCAGCCGCAGATCGGCCACGCTTTGGCTCATGGCAAACTGCGAGTCGTTGGCGGCGTCGGCCAGCAGGATGGCTTCCTTGGAGTCGATGACTTTGTTGATGATGGTGCGGCTGATGCGGATCGTGTCTTCTTGCGCGGGGCGGCGCGTCTTGGTCCAGCGAGGGATCAGTTGCCCGGTTTCGGTCTTGAGGACGATCAGGCCGCGGTCGGCTTGGACGAAGATCTTGAAGCAGCTGTTGAGGACTTGCGGGAGAACTTCGTCGAGCGCCAGAGTTTTGGCGAGGCTTTGAGTGATTTCGACCATCGCCTGCAGCCGCACTTCGGGGCTGGAGGTGACGTGCAGCGGCATGCGGCCGGAGGAGACGTCGAGCTTCCCCATGACGGTGGAACCGCCGGCGCCGGGCGTCTCGAAGATTTCCACGGCCAGGGGCGGAGTCGGACGGAGCTCGCGGCTGAGGTCGCGCGTGGAATCGCGCGTGGGGACGGCGGCGAGCACCGGTGCGTCGGACTTGAACAGGTATTCGATGTCGCAGATTTTGACGACGTCGCCGTCGAGCAGCCGGTGTTTTTCGCCGTCATTGAGGACGCGGCCGTTGACGAACGTCTTGTTGCGGCTGTTCAGATCCTCGACGAAGAAATCTCCCTTGTCGGCCGTGACTTTGGCGTGCTGGCGACTCACGGCGCCGACGTTGATCACGATTTGGCAGTCGGGGAGCCGCCCCATGACCCATTCACGACCCTGAAGTTCGATTTTGCGGCCCTGTTCGGCGCCGTTGACGACAAAAAAATGAGCCATACAGGCCCCGCGCGGGGAGGGACAGAACGAGTGGGATACGAGGCGAACCGATTCTAGTCGTGCGCCAAAGACGGCGTCAACCAACAACGCAAGCGGCCGATGCCCCAAGCCGCCCTTGACCGTTTCCCGCGACGCGAATAGTCTTACGCCTTACAGCTCGACCTTCTTCCCGGTCGACCTCGCTTGGCCCTTGGTGTAACGGTAGCACGACTGACTCTGACTCAGTTAGTTAAGGTTCAAATCCTTAAGGGCCAACTCTTCTTTCGTTTAACCCGCAGCCGCAGGCGAGGAATTCCGCAGGCCAGCTTGACCAACCCTTAAGGCGTCACGGTCGCTTAAGCTGAAGGCTTGATAGCCATTAGCCAGTCGTTGAGCGAAGCGACTCCACCGTTCCGAGGTGCACACACTCCTCCGATAACGCCGGCGCTAACCACACTCGCCTGCGAGCATCTCTCTGAGCCACTGTCTTCGCGGCCGTTGTTGGTCCGAAAACCGGGGTCCTCTACACCGTGTATGTTTTTCTTTCGCAGGGGGAGGGCATGAAACCTTTTTTTCGACGCAACAATCTCGCCGCAGTCATCGTGGCGTGCGGCATTGTCGCGTGGAGCGGCGGCGACGACGGTTGTCAAAGTGGGTGGGCGGCCGAGCCAGTACAAACGATTGTTTTGATCGACCCAGCGCTCGCCAAATCCAAGGCTGAATTCGCTGAGTTCTTTAAGAAGAACCCGCTCTTCTTCATGACGCGATCCATTAAGGAAGGCGAAAACGGATTCTCAATAGAGCATGCGAAGGTCGATGTCGAAGTGGGGAACCTGAAAACGTTCAAGCAAGGACGCTACGTTCTGAGATTTGCCAAGCCAGTTCCAGCGCCGAGAGGCGGCGATTACCACTATCCTTACGCGTTGTATTTTCGTGATCCAACTAGCAATAAACTGACCCTCCTTTGCCAGGAGCCGATCAAGTTCGCCCATTGGCGCGAGCCCTTCCCACAACAGCTGCCACGGTTGTTCAATACAGGCATTCGAAACAGCGTAGATTATTTTCTCCCTCCATCGGTGATGCCAAAGGGAGGGTGGCAATCGGAAGGAGACAGGTTTGGAAATCTAGAACGCGCTCCAGTTCCCACGCTCTTTCCTGTCAGGACGTTCGTGAAGAATGGAGAGAATTTCAGCGAGGCGGAGCTGCACAATCGTTTGCCAGTTAAGATTGCCATTCGGCTAAGGTTTTGGGACGGAGCGGGGGAGGCGGAAACGCGCGCCGCGTTTGTAATTCCTCCAGGCGAAAAACGCACCGTCGCGGTGAAGACCGCTCCCCAAGCGAAGTCTGCAGTGCGATCCAGTTCGATCTTCATTGTGGATGAGGAATTGGAACCTTACAAAGCTGAATGAGCCTTGTTAAGAGGGCTTTCCAAGCTTTGAGCGAGGCGCTTAGCAGCCATGGGGAAAGACGATCAATCGCCGCCTCAATATCGAGTCACATCGTGGTCGATTGGGGCGGCTTGGGAGGTTGACGGCGGACGCGACGTTCAGCGACTCGGTTGATCGTTGAACTCGGACCGTTCACGGAACCAGTTCCAGCTCGCTGGGACGCCAACTTTTGTCGAAGAACGGCTCCAGCGGGCTGTAGAGTCGCAGGATGACAAACCAGCCTTTGCCGGGCGTCGTTTGAATCCAATTGCCCCGTGCGACTCCCTCGGGCTGCCGGGGACCGAAATACACCGTCGTGGCGCCCGATGCGTCAGGTTCGGCGGCGGGAGACGGGTAGCTCTGGCTGCCAGCGCGGGGATAACGCTGCGGAGTATCCAGCATCGAGCGCGTCTGGTTGTCGTAGAGCGTCAGGGACCAGAACTTGGCTTGGGGGATGCCCTTGGGCAGCGTCACTCGGTACGTCTTCGCACCATCGAAGTACTGCTTATTCGCATCCTGGAACGCGAGTAGGTATTGGGAGCCGATTCCCGGCAGCCGCATCGCCATGGCGGGCGTGATGCCTGTGATCCCGTAGAAAAACGCCGATCGTGCATCGAGCGTCCGGTATCCGGTCGGCGCGAACGGCTTGACCCCTTCGCGCGTGATCAGGGGGATCGGCGTTTCGAACTGATGTCCGCTGACGAACAAAAAATTCGACCAGGCCGAACCAGGGTAGTAGTACCAGTCGGCCGAGCGCGGCGCGATGAAGAGGCTGCGCGAGGCCGCATTGCCCACGGCCAACGCGTCGGTCAGGATTTTGCGCAGGCGCGCGTCCGGCGCGAATGGCTTCCCTTTGACGATTCCGATCGAGGCGATGGGGCCCATCAACTCGGGATCGAGCGCCGTGGCCGGCTCCCGCTGCACCACCTCGTTCAGTAACTCGAAGTAGCTGAAATCATTGGGCGGGATGGTATTCATCACCTTGCCGCTGCCTTCGTGGAACACCGTCGTCGGCGGCGGCTTGATCGCCCCGAGCTTGGTCTTGCCGCTCAGGAACTCGGCGATGCTCGTTCCCGCGCCTCCCGCCTCGTACGGGTAGATCTTGGTGAACTCGCGGATCTTTTCCACCGCCGGCGCCGGGTTGTTGTTCTCCATGAACATGCGTCCCAGGATCATGACGCGATTCGTTCGCGAACGAGCGACGTAGAAGCCGCCCTCGGGCGTTGGGCCGTCGTAACCGGGCGGCAGGATCAGGTACTTGCCTCCCGCTCCCCGGTCCGGGCCTGGCGCGCCGAAGTCGATCACCCAGCGCCACCACATGTCGTCGAGCGTGCCGAGTGCGTTGGGCGGCGTCTCAAGCACCATCGGCCCGTGCGTAAGGTCGAGGAAGCCGATGAAGTACACCGTGTCCGCGTTGGCCGTCAAGAACAGCGACTTGGAGTCCATCAGACTGGAAAACACGAGGATCTCGTTGTCTTTCACCCCGATGTCGCGAAAGCCTTTGTAGATGGCTGCCGCGTTCACGCCTTGCATCGTGTTCACGAAGGCCTCGTAGGCGTGCGTGAAGTCGATATGGTCGTAGACCTTTTCCAGCGTCGCTGAACTGGGCGCACCATCCTTAAAGTCGAGCACGCCGATACGGCTGTCGACCCGATCAGGGGTGCTGATCGAATTGGGGATGGTCGCAGGCGTCTGAGCTGGCGCCAAGCGAGTCAGCGTTAGGAACATGCTGACCGCGAGTAGACGGCAGACCCAGACGGGGAACTTTCGCATTTTGGATTCCTTGTTACTTGCGCAGATCGAGCGGCGTCGGGGACGCACTTCGGCAGATTCGAACCGGTTCGCCCCACTCTGTCAAATCCTCCGACCCTCGAACGCCTTGGCCGCCGCCGGCGCGGCGATGCGGCGCTTCCAGGTCGGGAGCCGCGACGCTTGAATTTCAGTTGGCGGCGGCGTCGGTCTCCGTGTTCAGGCCGGCCGCTTCGGTGATGCGGTTGAGCGCCGCGCGGTAGCCGTGTAGTTGATCACCTGCGCGACCGCGCTCGGACAGGCCAGTTCCACCGCCTTGGCGACTTGGGCATCGGTCAAGACGATGGGGGACGCGGCCGAATTCTTGGCCGCCAACAGCAGGGCCTGATCGTGCGGGGCCTGCATTTGTCCCAACAAGGCCGCTCGGGCCGCCTGCACATGAGGCCCGCGATACAGCACGAGGTAATCGTCGCAACCCGCGAAGCACACGACTGCAATACAAGCAGCCAGGCGAACTGCTTGAAAGACGGCGTAGCGGCGATGGCGACTCGTGGATGTAGTCGATTCAGCAACGGAACGAATAGAACGATTCGCAAAGAGGCCTGGAATCGCAATCAGCGCTTGGCTGGTGTCAAGTCCCAATGTCCCCTGTTCTAAATTCTCGGCGCCGACGATGGCGTTGCGACGACCGCACCGGCGGTTCTGCGAAAAGCGCACCGTCGCTCGGTGAAGACCGCTCTCCAAGCGAAGTCTGCCGTACGATCCAGTTCGATTTTCATTGTGGATGAAGAATTGGAACCTTATGAAGCCGAATGAGCCATGTTAGAAGTTCGTTCCGAGATTCGAGCGCGGCGCCTCGCATTAACAGGCGAGAACGACGTTGATACAAGTCGAGGTCTTCTAAGCGAAGATCTTGGGGAGCGAAGACGGTTGGCGTTGGAAACTCGCTGCCGCTGGGACCGGGGCCCCCCATTGGGTAACGCTGCGAGACAATTTCTCCCGGGCGAACTGGGGCGACGGGCCGGGATCGTCACGATACGCAGCGTTCCAGGCGGCGCCGGTGCATCGCTTGGTTTGCTGTTTCTTGTTTCTCACAGAGACACAGAGCCACGGAGAAACACTCGTAATTCGCCCTGGACGTGCGTCTGGGGCCGACCCGGCCTGGAGAGGCCGGGCTAAAATCGGTCGTCGCTACGCGACGGCCAGGCTGGCGTACACCGTGGTCGCCGCCAGCGGGGCGATGCGGCGCCTTCCCGATCGGTAGCCAGGACGCTTGAACTTCATTTGCTATGGAGGCTTTTATGCGCAGAGTGACAGGCATCGGCGGAGTTTTCTTCAACGCCAAGGATCCTCAGGCCATGTGCGCTTGGTACCGAAAGCACTTGGGTATTGACGTTCAGGAGTGGGGAGGGACGGCGTTTCCCTGGACCGATGCCGACGGGAAGGCCATGAAGGGCGTTACCATCTGGTCGATCAGCGCCGCCGATGGCAGTCACTTCGCTCCGAGTATGTCGTCGTTCATGGTGAACTACCGAGTCGAAGATCTAGTTTCCTTGCTGCAAGTCCTTCGGGAGGAAGGTTGCAACGTACTCGACAAAACCGAAGACTCGGAGTTCGGAAAGTTCGGCTGGGTCATGGACCCCGAGGGCAATAAGGTCGAGCTGTGGCAGCCGCCGGCAGGTCAATAATCCTCGGGCGTTTCGCCTGGAAATCGCCCGTGAGCGAAGAATACGCATTTCCTGCAAGGAAGCGTCATGGGCCGTCTAACGCGAACTGGCTGCGGCGTCGGTCTCCGTGCTCAGGCCGGCCGCTTCGGTGATGCGGTTGAGCGCCGCGCGGTAGCACGTGTAGTTGATCACCTGCGCAACCGCGCGCGGACCGGCCAGTTCCACCGCCTTGGCGACTTGGGCATCGGTCAAGACGATGGGGGACGCGGCCAGATTCTTGGCCACCAACAGGAGGGCCTGATCGCGCGGCGCCAACGCGGCCTGCGGTTGACCAAGGTCGCCGTCCAATCCCTCGATCGCCGCCTCCTCGACGCCGGCTGCACGCAGGTCGCGCAATGCAATGGCCGTCAAATACCAAGCTCGATCCTGACGCGCGACTACCCAGTCGATTTCCGCTTGCAGCCGCGGACTCAACTCATCCGATTTCTGCGACGCCGCGACGCCCGCAATCAAGCGTTTCCCCGCTACGGGAAAGTGAGCCAATAGGCGTTGCCATTGCGGGAGAGGCCCCTTGCCGGCGACCTCGCCGAGCACCTCGCGCGTCGCTGCTTCGTCGAGCAGCGGGAGTCGAGGCTTGCGCGTCTCGGTCTCGCGCAGGCGACTCGCGAGCGCTTCGCCGCGTTCCAAGGGCGGTCGAACGCACATGGTCAAAGACCCGCCCAGCAACGAAACGCGTTCCTGGTCGTACGCCGTGACGCTCGACCTCTTCTCGGCGAACTTGTCGGAGGTCTTCGTCAGGTACGACGAGTGCTCATTTTTGCCGGTCCGACCAAAGTTGCCGCCGTCGCGCATCTGCGGCACGCCGATCCCCTCCTTCCAGCGATTGATGGCGTTGTTGCCCGCAATCGACCCCAACATCTCAATCAATTGCAGGTCGTTATAGAACGGGCGACAGGCCTCGAGGTCCTGCGCGGTCAGCAAGTACGGCTGCAAGGTCAGACGTTTCGCGAGCTGAAAGGCGACTTGCTCCTTCTGAGGGAATTGCTCCCAGGCAAAATCGAGTGCCGCGATTTCGTCGTCGGTCATTCCCACCGCCAGCAGCTTCGATTCTTGATGCCCTAGGCAGTACTGACAGTTGTTCGCCCGCGCGGCGATCCAAAACATGCGCACCTTAAAGCCGTAGTCGAGACTCAGCTTCTCGTCTTGCGGCTGAGCTCGGACCGACCGGGACAGACCGGGAAATCCGCCCGGCGGCATGCCGCCGAACGTCAAGTACGCGTTGGGAGCGTCTCCCAGGTAATGCTTGCGCAATCGCGACTCATAGCCAAACGGATTGGGATTCGCACTCTCGCTCGCCTTTTCCTCGTCCGTCAAGGGAGGCAAAGGAATGCGAGGCGTACGATCCTTGAGGTCCTCGAGGTACTGTTTCATGGCCTCCCGAGTGACCGGCGTGCGGCGCGGTTGATCCGATGAATTGGTTTCAACAAGCGTCAACTTCTTGTCACGCGCTTCCTCTTCGCCGGAGGCTGGCGTTGCGGCGGGACCGACGAAGCCCGCGAGCGTGAGACACGAAGCGGCGAGCAGGCGCGCTAACGGCGCGCGCAGAAAGACAGATGAATGCATGGCAATACGTCCTCAGAAAGGGAGTCTCGAATCAGAAAGATGCGGCGATGGATGGCCGGTCTGATGACTCAGGCCGTTCCACGACGACCGCGCGGCGGCCGTAGAATCCCTCCGAGCTCGACTTCTTCGATGGACGTTGGCAAGGCAGTTGCCTGCAGACGCGATGGACGCGGCGGGACTGCGGCGACGGGCGTCGGGGCGACGGCGTCGCCGTGAGTGCGCCAGGCGGGCAGTGCAGGGGAGGGCGGCAGTTGCGGCGGAATCGTGCGTTCGCCACACTCCCCGTCAGCGCACCGAGGCATCGACAGCCCCCTCGCGTCATGGCGTGCGTGGAGGAGCTGCGGGGCCTGCATTTGACCCGACAAGGCCGCTCGGGCCGCCTGCACATGAGGCCCGCGATACAGCACGAGGTAATCGCCGCAACCCGCGAAGCATGTCGCCGAAGGCCCCATGAGTGACGCCGCGAAGCACACGACTGCAATGCAAGCAGCCAGGCGAACTGCTTGAAAGACGGCGTAGCGGCAAAGGCGACTCATGGATGAAGTCTATCCAGCAACGGAACGAGTAGGACGTTTCGCGAAGAGACCTGAATTAGCAATCAGCGCTCGGTGGGTGTCAAGTCCCAATGTCCCCCGTTCTAAGGTCTCGGCGCCGACGATGGCGTTGCGACGACCGCACCGTTGGTTCCGATCGCGACGACGCTACAGTTGAATCCGCTTTCCGGCGCGACGGCCGACCGCTTGCCGCCGCCCGACATCGAAGAATCGCCTCCCCAGGTCAAGCCGACGGGGAACCACGTGATTTGGATTCCCGGCTACTGGGTTCCCTATCAGGCAGGATGGATTTGGACGCCCGCCCGTTACGTCCTCGCCGCCAGCGGGTGCGTCTTCGTGCCCGGTTACTGGGATCACAATCTGTACGCGCGTGCGCAGTTATTTGCGCCGATCCGCGTGCGGACTGCGGCTGCGCTGGCGCAGCCTCTACGCGCGACCCCCGCGCACCTCCTCGACGTGAACCAACTGCAACTCCACTTATTCGTGCGGGCGGGGGCGAGCAACTACTTTTACGGCGACTACTACGACGCTCGGTACGCACAAGTCGGGATGCGTCCATGGCACAGCCAACGCTTCGCGCCCGGACTGACGGATCCTCTTTTGGGCTATACCACTTGGTCGGTGCGGCGGACGGGAATTGATTACGTCGAACGACTCATGGCCTGGAATAAGTTCTTCCTGACGCAGGAAACTTTGCGACCTGCCGTGACGCTGGCTGGGCAAAGGGAACTTGCACGAACGCAACGCGGCGCGAAGAATCTGACCGCAGCACTCCTCTCGACCTCGCTCGACGAAGCAACCACCGCGAAGCCTGAGGCGTTTGTGCCGCTGTCGGCGGATGAGCATGCGGCGCTGATCGAGTCGGCGGGGCGGCTGCAAGTCTTGGGACGCCAACGACTGCAGGTCGAAGGGGACGTCGCGGACGTGAACCTAAGGGCGGTTGCCAGCCAAGCGATTCAATTGCCGATCGCCCCGCTGGCGATTCCGCCCGCGGTCCTCCCGACGTCTGCGGAAGCGTCGAACGTCGTCGACGGACTGCTCGGCGGCAACGCCGCGCGCGCTGTTCCCGTCGACCCCGCTGAGATTCTGCAAGGAGTGGAGTCGACGCTCGACCCGGTCGAAAATGTCGCGCCGCGCGTCGATCGCGTCTTGCCTCGGCTGCCCTTCTAGGTTGGCGTGCGTCTCAACGTGAGATGCACGTCCCAATTTGAGACGCAAGCCATTCCTCGTAGAACAGGCTTCCAGCCTGTTATCCCACCTCCCACCGACCACCTCCCACCGACCGCCTCCCACCGACCGCCTCCCGCTCGCTAACTTCCTCGCCTTCCATATTCGTAACTCCGCCATTCCCGCTCGTCCCACTCCCGCTCGCACGCCTCGCCCAGTACGCTGGCGCGCAGCGGGAGAACTCCAGTGGGCCAATTCACCACCAACGAACGAGCCGCTTTATCCACGTCGCTAACGGTCGGCCTGACGTCCGTCGAAGCTCGGCGGCGGTACGAGCGGGACGGACCGAACGAACCCGCGCCGCACCGACGGCGGTCGCTCGTCGTGCAATTGGCCGGGCTGTTCGCCAACCCGCTGGTCGTCATCTTGCTCGTCGCTAGCGCCGTGTCGGCCGTGCTGCACGATGTGGCGAGCGCGGCGATCATCGGCGTCATTGTGCTGCTCAGCGTCGCGCTGAACTTCGTTCAAAGTTTTCGGTCGCATCGAGCGGCCGAACGTTTGCGCGAGCAGGCGTCGATTACCGCTTGCGTGCGGCGCGACGGGGAGTGGCGCGAAGTGCCGCGACGCGAGGTCGTGCGCGGCGATGTCGTGCGGCTGGTCGCCGGCGACTTGATTCCCGCCGACGCGCGACTCATCGAAGCCCGCGACTTGCACGTACAGCAGTCGTCTTTGACCGGCGAGTCGCTTCCGGTCGAGAAGTCGCTGCATCACGACGCGTCGCAGCCGTCCAGCGACGCGCCTCTGCACTTGGACGATGCGGTCGCGGTGTTCTTTGGTTCTTCGGTCGTCAGCGGCACGGCGACGGCGGTCGTGGCGGCGATCGGGCCCGCGACCGTGTTCGGCGACATCGCCCAACGCCTGGCCGCTCGACCGCCGGAAACGGAATTTGATCGCGGCACGCGTCGCTTCAGCTTCCTCATCCTGCAGACGGTCGTGGTGCTGGTCTCGTTCCTCTTTCTGGCAAGCGCCGTGTTACATCGCGAGCCGCTGCAGTCGCTGCTGTTCGCCGTCGCGCTGGCGGTGGGGCTGACTCCCGAGTTCCTGCCGATGATTGTGGCAGTGACGCTGGCGCGCGGCGCCGAGCGGATGGGGCGAAAGCAGGTGATCGTGAAGCATTTGGCGGCGATGCAGAATTTCGGCAGCATCGACATCCTCTGCAGCGACAAGACGGGCACCTTGACGGAAGGCCGCATGGAGTTGGATTCGTGCGTCGATCCGCTTGGACGTCCCGCCGACTCCGTCTTTTTGCTCGCCTACCTCAACAGTCGCCACGAAAGCGGCATCAAGAGTCCGCTGGACGACGCGGTGCTGCGCCGCGATCGGCCGGAGATCGAAGGCTACCGCAAGATCGACGAAGCGCCGTTTGATTTTGAGCGACGGCGATCGTCGGTCGTCGTCGAAGCGGACGGCCGCCGACAACTGATCTCGAAAGGCGCGCCCGAAGGGATGCTCGACGTGTGCACGACGTTGGAACTTGACGGGGAGACCTGTCCGCTGGACGACGCGCGTCGGCGACAGTGCTTGGAGACGTTTCATCGATACAGCGCCCAGGGACTTCGGACTCTCGCCGTGGCGACTCGCAGAGTTCCCGTTCAGGAGGCGTATCGCGCGAGCGACGAGCGGCAAATGACGCTCGCGGGGTTCGTCATGTTTGCGGATCGGCCGCGCGCCGAGGCGGCGGACGCGGTTAGGTCGCTGCATGCGGACGGCGTGCAGATCAAGATTCTGACGGGCGACAACGAGTTGGTGACGCAGCATGTGTGTCGGCAATTACAGTTGGATTTCGGCGAGCCGCTGGTGGGCGACGATCTGGATCGACTGACGGACGCGTCGCTGGCGCATGTGGCCGAACAGACGACGATCTTTGCGCGACTTTCGCCGCAACAAAAGAATCGCGTCATTGCGGCGCTGAAAAGTCGCGGGCATGTCGTGGGGTATTTAGGGGACGGCATCAACGACGCGCCGTCGCTGCACGCCGCCGACGTGGGAATCTCGGTGCATTCGGCGGTCGAAGTGGCGCGCGATGCGGCGGATATCATATTGGTCGAGCACAGCTTGAACGTGCTGCACGAGGGGATACTCGAGGGGCGGCGGGCGTTCGGCAACGTGATGAAGTACCTGCTGATGGGCACGAGCTCCAACTTCGGCAACATGTTCAGCATGGCGATCGCGGCGGTCTTCTTGCCGTTTTTGCCGATGCTGCCGCTGCAGATTCTGCTCAATAATTTCCTCTACGATCTTGCGCAAGTGACGATCCCGACCGATCACGTCGATGAGTCGTTCTTGCACAAGCCGCGACGCTGGGACATTCGCCTGATCCGCGACTTTATGCTGGTCGTGGGGCCCATTAGTTCGCTGTTCGACATGCTGACGTTCGCGGTGCTGCTGCACGGATTGCACGCCACGGAAAGACGGTTTCACACGGGCTGGTTCCTGGAATCGTTGGCCACGCAGACGCTCGTGTTGTTCGTCATTCGCACGGCTGGCAACCCCTTCCGTAGTCGTCCCAGCCGAGCGCTGACGGTCGCCGTCGTGATGGTGGTGCTCACGGGGCTCGCGCTGCCCTGGACGCCTTTGGCCGAGATCTTGGGCTTCGAACCCTTGCCGGCCGTTTACTTCGGCTTCTTGATCACGGCCACGACGGCCTACCTGTCGCTGGTCGAGTTGGCCAAGCGACGTCTTCTGAAGCGATACTTGGACTAACCGCGCGCCCTTGAAAGGCACGCTACAATCGGTCGTCGCGACGCGACGGCACAGGGGCGACGGCACTGGGGCTGAGGTGCGTCAGTCGATTCATTACACGGAGACTTGCATGGGACGTTGGAGACAGCGCCTCCCGCCGACAGAGGCGGAGATTCGGGAACTGGAGGAAGCGGAGCAGGCCAGCATCCGGTTTGCAGAAGAGCGACGAGAACATCCATGCCCGTTGGTTCATCGAAGCGCAACTGCAAGTTTCCAAGCCGATTGAGTTGCTCCTGCACGACCTCCGCGAAGCCATTCGTTCTGCGACCCATTTTGATCAACGCAGAATCAACACCAACTTTCCGGTGGATTGGGATGCGTGCGCCGAAGTAAAGCGTCTGATGGAAATGCTCGTTTCCCTCGGCACGCTCGCGGATGCCATGGAGATCGCCGTGCATTTCATGCGCGAAGCGAGCTCGCAGATCGAACACAGCGACGAAGGACGCATGCTCCCAGAAGTCGAAGCCTGTCTGCTCCCGATTCTTGAAGCGCTCGAGTCGTTCGACGCGGCGAAGCGTTCCGAGTGGGCCTTCAGAATGCAGGTCGCCGACCGCGTAGGGTGCGTGTGCCGCGATCGGTTGCGTGCCTGGTGGTCCCCGGCGCAATGAATTCTGCGGTGACTCCGTCGAGCGTCCACAGGTCGCGGGCGACAAACGCCAGGACAGGCTGGAGGACTTTGGGGTTCGTTGATTTTCACAGGCTGGAAGCCTGTGCTAGTGCGCCTGTGAACGTGTGTGATCAGAAGGGTGAAAGTCCCCTCACGAACCTGATCTGGGTTCGTTAACGGAGAGTAACTGCGTCCTCGCAAGAGGAGGTGGAGAGCAACTGGAAGTGAACGATCGGTCCGCAGGATAACGAACTCGATTCGGCCTGTCGTCGCGGCGAGCCCGCTAGCATCCGGCGAAGCCCAAGATGCCATTCGATGCCGGCACACCGGATTATCAAGGTAGTGGATGGTCAGCTCCGGAAAAAAAAAACAGATCGACCCGGAGGCGGCGAGGGGTGGTTGGAGGCGGAACGATTGGAAGGTCAAACACGGTAAGCAGGGAACCCCCGCGTGGGCGACTTGTCGAGCGACGCGAGAGCAGCCTCCCCCATAGGGCCACGCACGCGTCGGCGATGCCACGCGGGCGGTCAGAGCGCCCGTAGGAGCTTTGAAACGGAGTAACTTCCGCGGAGCAAAGGGGCGCAGGAAGATTGATCGAGGAGGTGCATGCGCGTGGAACAACCACCAGACTCAATCGCGACGCCGAGCGATCGGACGCCGCGTAAATTCTCTGGAGACGATCAAGCCCACTGGGCTTGGACGGAACCGAGCGTATGGACCAAACCGATGTTGGCCACGCTGGACCAAAACAGCGTTCGAGGAGGAAAATGGCATAGCTTGATGGACAAAGTCTACAAACGGAGCAACCTGCTTTCGGCGTACCGCGAGGTCGCCGCCAATAAGGGCGCACCGGGCGTGGACAACGTGACGATCGAAGACTTCACGGCGGGACTGACGAGAAATGTGGACAAGCTGGAGCAACAGCTGCGCGACGGCACCTACCGACCGCAGTCGATCCGACGCGTTCATCTCCCCAAACCGGGCACGAACGAAACGCGACCGCTGGGGATTCCGACAGTCCGTGACCGCGTCGCACAAAACGCGCTCCGACACGTGCTGGAACCTATTTTGGAACGCCAGTTCGCGGAGCACAGCTACGGCTTTCGCCCCAACCGAGGGTGCAAAGACGCGCTGCGCCGCGTCGACCGGTTCGTCCAAGACGGATACAAATACACCGTCGATGTCGACCTGAAGTCCTACTTCGATACGATCCCACATGACGCGTTGATCGCGCAACTACGCCAATACGTGGCGGACAACTCGGTGATCGAGCTCGTGGAAAAGTTTCTGCAGGCCGACGTTCTGGATGGCTTGGACCGCTGGACTCCACAGGCTGGCGCGCCGCAAGGCGCGATTATCAGCCCTCTGCTGAGCAACTTGTATCTGAACGACCTGGACCACCTCATGACCAGATCGGGATACGAGATGACACGGTACGCGGATGATCTCGTGATCCAATGCCGCACGCGGGAGGACGCCGAAGCAGCCTTGGCCCTGGTGCGCGACTGGACCGTCCAACGCGGTCTGACGCTCCACCCGACCAAAACCAAAATCGTCCACGTGGACGACGAGGGCTTCGAATTCCTTGGCTACCGCTTCCTCAAACACCGCCGGTTCCCCCGGCAAAAGAGCATGCGGAAATTCCAGGACGCGATTCGTAGCAAAACGAAACGGACCCACGGCGAGAGCCTGAAAGCGATCATCGCGGATGTGAACAAGACGCTGCGCGGCTGGTACGAATACTTCAAACACAGCTGGCACACGACGCACACGAGCGTCGACGGCTGGGTTCGCATGCGCCTGCGAAGCATCCTTCGCAAGCGTGCCGGTCGTCGCGGTCGTGGTCGCGCCTTAGATCATCAACGCTATCCCAATGCCTACTTCGCGGCACACGGGCTCTTCAGTCTGGCAATGGCCCGTGCGCGTGAAAGCCAATCTGCTCGACAGTAACAATCGACCGGAGAGCCGGATGCGGGAGATCCGCCCGTCCGGTTCGGCGGGGGGCGGGACCGAACTCAATCGGTCCTGCCTACCCCAATCGGGGGTGGTGGAGGACTATTGCAAGAAGTCGGGCAGGTAGTCGGCCGGGGCGGGAGCGGTTGGCGAGTCGCGCCGCTGTTCGTCGCGCGCACGACGCTCGGCGGCGCGGAGCGCGCGATACGAGCCGTGCAAGAGGCGATCTTCTCGGTCGCCGCCGGCTTCGATCACGATGGCCGACGAGGTCAGCAAGTGCTTTTGATCGACGTTGATGCCGAAGCAGCGCGTTTGACATAGTCCGCAGCCGACGCAACGGTCGGCGATTACCACGGGCGCCAGGAAGCCGCTCCCTTCGATCGGCGTTCCATCGTCGCTAACTTGCGTGTGGACCTGCGTGAATTCGAGGGCGTGATAGCCCGCCGCATGACATTCGTCGACGCAGAGCTGGCACGCTTCGCGGCCGGCCAGCGGCAGACACGTCGACTCGTTTAGAATTGCGAGTCCCATCCGGGCAACTCGTTTTTCTTCCAGCGGCAGTGCGCGAATCGCCCCGGTCGGGCAAACTTGTCCGCAGGCATTGCAGCTGGATTCGCAACCGGCCCAGTCGGCGACGACTTGCGGGGTCCACAGACCTTCCCAGCCTTGCTCGAACGCCAACGGCTGGAGCACGTTGTTGGGGCACGCTTTGAAGCATTCTCCGCAGCGAATGCAAGCCTGGAGAAACTCGCGTTCCGGCAGGCTGCCCGGCGGACGCACCGGTCGGCGTGCGTCAGGGTCGTCGAGCCGTGCGCCGCTGACTCGAGCCGCTCCGACCGCAGCGACTCCGCCTGCCAGCGACGCGGCGGCGCCGGCGGCCAGCGAGAGAAAGCCGCGGCGGCCGAGCGGCGTTTCGCCGGTCGGGGGATCATTTTCCAGCTTGATCTGCACGAGGTTCCAACGATCGACGAACTTAATCGCTTCGGTGGGGCAGACGCCGCCGCAGGTTTGACACAGCGTGCAGTCGGTCGTGCGCGTCGTGAAGTCGGGCTTGATCGCGTCGAAAGGACAGATCTCGACGCACTTGTTGCAATGGATGCACGTGTCCTCCACTTTCCGCTCGGAGACGCGCAGCAGGTTGCCGAGCGAAAACACGGCGCCGCTGGGACAAACGTACTTGCACCAGAATCGCGGTTGCAGGAATCCCAAGCCCAATACGGCGAGAAAGAGACCGATGGATAACCCGTGGCCGGCGTTGAAGGGCGGAATCAAGTGACCGCCCCGCGCGACGCTGGTCTGCAGCGGATCGCCAAGGAACAGGCAGCCGCGCGTCACCACCGGGATCGCGGCGCAGAATCCGGAGACCAGGACGCCGCCGAGGGCCGCGACCAGCGTTCCTGCCAGCAGGTAGTACTTGATGTGCACCCACCAGCCGTCGTCGGCGACACGCAGTCGCGTGACGCGACGGCCGATCGCGTAGTCGAATAAGTCGATGACGGTGCCGAGCGGGCAGAGGTAGCCGCAGAAGCCGCGCGGAATGAAGACGCACGCCAACAGGATGGCCGCGGCTGATGCGAGCGACCAGACCCAGCTGCGGGAGGCGATGGCCGTCGAGAGGCTTACGAGCGGATCGATGACCAAGAACAGCTCGGCGGCGACTCGCTCTTTGCGCGCCAATTCGTCGGCATAATGCGACGGCCACGCGCGCGGATCGCGATCGAACAATTCGCATTCGCCGCCCGTGAGGGCCAGATCGAGCAGCTCATCGGAGAGTTCGCCGCGCGGTTGGAGGACCCAGGCCGAGTCGTTGCGAGACTCGACGACGAAAGCGTCGAGCGGCCGTTGGTCGTCGGACGCGACGGCGACCGCCGCGCTGTCCGCGGCGGCCGAGGACGCATACACGACGTCGCCGACCCGCGGCGCCGAAGAGGGATCGGCGGGCGGCGAAAGCGTCAAACGTCCCGTGGCCTGATCGAATCCCACGATCGCCGGGGAACGCCAGCGCTGCGCAGGCGGCGCCGGACGGGCCGAGTACGGCCAACAGACGTAGTGCAGCAGAAGGAGAAACGCGACAAGGCAGAACGCCTGCACGCAACGCCGCAGCGGGGCCGCCGCCCACGTGGGGCCGAGCTTCCGAAGGAAGCGACGGAGGCGTCCGGGACGAGCCGTGGCGACGTCCGACAACCAGCTCGCGGGCAGCCGCCCAACCGTCCAACGGTACACCCAAGACGGCGGTCGAGGCGTCGTTCCTTTGCGCGGCTTGCGCAAGAACGGCAAGAAATGATCCCAGCGCCATAGCGCGTCCGAACGACCGCGCGACCGTGCTGCACTTAGGGCGGCGACGCCCGTCGCCAACAGCGCTGCGCCGCACACGGCGGCAAGCGGCCGCCAAGGATCGCCGCTCGCCCAATTCTCCGTCCCAGCCGCCAAGAGGGCGGCGAGTCCCGACAGGAGGGACGCGAGGCCAAGGGCGAGTCGTCGTGCTGACATGAAGTCGGCTTTCCGCGAACGAGATTAAGGATCGGCGCCCGACGCGAGCGCTTTGGCGGCCGCGTTGAGCACGGCTTCGGCGGTGACGGTCGCCTTGCTGGTCGCATCGACTCCTTTCACGCCTTGCTTGCGCAGGATTTGAGCCGGGACGTCGGCGAGGGCCGAATAGAACTGCTTTTCTTTGTGTTGCACGATCTTGACGTCCTCGATGCGATGAGCGCGAACCGTGACTTCGACTTCGATGTCGGCTTCGTATCCCAAGCTGGACGCGCGGTAGACGCCGTCGGCGACGCGGGCTGGATCGGAGCGCTGGTACAGGCGTATGGCTTCGAGGTTCGCCGTCGCCCGCTTGCGCGGAAGTTCGACTCGCCCTTTCAAGGTCGCGGGCTCGTCGAGCGTCTTTTGATAATACCGCTGGGCGTCGCCGTAGCGACCTGCGAGTCGACATGCGTCTCCCGCGTAGAGGTAGACTTGCGCGGCGGCGAGTCCTTGTTTGGTCATCATGTCGGCCAGTTGATCGGCCGTGGCGAGCGCCTGCTGAGCGTCGCCCATGTCGCCCCAAAGCTTGACCATTTCGGGCCGTAGCGTGCGAATCTTGAGTAGTTCGGTCGCCATTTGTTTGTTGCCCAAACGCCAATAGCACTCGGCGAGCGACACGTAATCCGGTTCTGTAATTTGCGGCTTGGCTTGACGCCACCAGAAGGCGGCGCGCGGATAATCCTGGAAGAAGCGAAAGTACATGCTTGCCAGCTGCATCATCGCGCGACGGCGTTTGTTGGGATCGTCTTGATGCAAGGAGAGCAAGTGGTGCGTCAATCGCACGCCGCTGCGCCAACGATTGGGGTTCGGATTGACGATGTCCCAGACGTACTGGCCGACGTTGGTTTGGTTGTTCCAGCCCTCCGGCGCCTTCTCAGGCCAGTCGAGGTCGAGCGTCTTGGGGTAGTCCAGCGGCGTGGACTCCAACCAATCGGGAGGCGACTTGCCCGTTTCGTTGATCAGCTTGTCGATCTCGGCTCGCGAACGCAGCGTTTTGGCAGGGCCGGCAGTCGCGGAATCGGCCGTCTTCTCCGGCTTGCTCTTGCCCGCCGCGTCCGGTTTAGGAGTGATCACGTAGCGTTTGTCGCCCATCGTGACGGCGTGAATGCGATCGTAGGGAAAAGTACGTTTGGTCGCGACGTCGGCGACAATCGCCTCGAAGGTGACGGTGCGCGCCTGTTTGTCGATCGCTGCGACCTTGCCCTCCAGCTTCGTCCCTGAAAGAAACTCGATCACGTCGGCGTACGCCGGCGCTGCGGCGGCGAGGCCGAAGAGGAGCAGGGCGAATAGCCATCGCGGCGCGAAGGAGGTTGGCATCAGCGGAGAGCTCCGGAGCGGGGGCGGTCGGGACGCTGGCAGGCGACGAAGAGCGGCGACGAAGCGCGGCGACGGTTAGAGACGAGGGAAACCGGACGTCGCTTGCATGCGACCGTCCTTGGAAACGAGCAGCGCGTCGACGCGGGGGAGCGTCTGGATCAGTCGGGCGGTGCGGTCGGGGCCGAGCACCAGGGCGGCGGTGGCGAGCGCATCGGCGGCCATCGCGGTCGGCGCCGCGATGGAGACGCTCGCCAGTTGCGTCGGGGAGCAGCCGGAGCGAGGATCGAAAACGTGATGCCTCGAGTGGTCGTCGACGAAGCTGGTGGAATAGTCGCCGCTGGTGGCCAGGCACCGCCCGGCAAGTTGCGCGACGGCCGCGAAGGCGTCGGCCTCGCGCGGATGTTGAATGCCGACGCGCCAGGGCTCGCCGCCGCCGCGACGACCTAGGGCGCTGACTTCACCGGCGTCGATGAGGGCCGAGACGACGCCGTGTTCCAGCAGCGTGCGGCGGACGCAGTCGGCGACGTAACCTTGCGCGATGCCGTTGAGCGTGATTTGGACGTCGGAGCGAGTCAGCCGGATGAAGTCGCGCTCGATCTGGACGCGCCGCCAATCGACTCGCGAGCGCGCGTCCGCCAACTCGGTGGCGTCCGGGAGGCGGCCGGCTCGGCGCGCTCGGGCGTGGAGTTCCCAGAGCGGCTGTACGGTGACGTCGAAGGCGCCGTGGGTGAGTTCGGAGTAGTGCTGTGCGGCGGCGAGGACATCGCGGAGTTCGCGCGGCGGTCGATCGAGTCGCCCGGTGCGATTGAGCAGCACGAGCGGACTGTCGGGGCGGTAGAGGGTGAGCAGCCCTTCGACGCGCAGGAGTTCTCGGAACGCTGCGTCGGCCGCCCGACGGGCTAGTTCGGGCGTGCGATGACGCACGGCGAGCGACGCCGCAGCGCCGAAGGCGCGTCCCGTCAGACGCTGCTCGCAGTCGTCGAGGAGTGCGGCGTCGGCGGGCGTCGCGAGCGTGAGTCCCGCGGCGCTCGTGGAACAGGCGACGAGAAAACGGCGGCGGGAGGCGGCAGGCATAGGGGGCTCCAGGAATAGGCGGCAGCAGGCCGCGGGCGGCGCGGCGCAACTTAAGGAATTGTCAGCGGTCGGTCAAATTATTTCCCGCACGTCGATGCGCGCGTCGACGCGCGCGCCATGCAGTCGCCGGCGGCTTGTGTTGAAATGTTGATCCGAAAAGTTCGCAATCCGAGGGCAGATTGCGTTGCAGGGGGACGCGCGTCGCAGTACATTCGCGCAGACCTGGGATGTCCGCCATCGTGGCGACAGGCTTTTGGAGTCGATTGTGAGGACGACTTCTATGGCCGAGGCCGTGGATTTAGCACGCGCTCGCAGCGCGCGTCGACGACAGCTGGAGTCGCTGCTGTATAGCGGTACGTGGCACGAAGTGCTGGAGCTTTATCGCTGTACGTTTTTGGAGGCGCCGACGATCGGCGCTTTGCTAGACGGCGAGTTGGTGGAGCGGATTCTGGAATTTGAGTTCCCGGACGCATCCAACCTCGCCGATGAAAGGGTTGACGGCCGAGCGTTATTTCCTTAACGTGTCTGAAGCCAGCGGACAAGTATACCTATATATCCTCTGGTCCCGCCTCGATTTCTCGCTGCGCCCGCGCGCCGCCCTCGCCCGCTGGAGGAACTTTCGTTATGACACCTGCCGAGAAGGCACAGGCTTTGAATGATGCCGGGATGTGCATCATCTGCGGCGCTCCTGCCAAAACTCGCACGCGCGGATTGTGCCGGATGCACCATGGTCGCTTCCGTCGCAAGCTCGATTCGCTGCCGGCGGAGGATCGCGAGCAATTTGAGGCGCATCTAATCGAGCAAGGGCTCGTTCTGCCGAATCGACGCGTGTCGGCGAGCGACCGACAGCCGCTGGCGTTTGAGCAAGCGTTTGCGCACTTTCAGCAGCGTCGCGGCGATGCGAAGGAGGATGGCGATCGCACGGCCTCGACTTCCCCCAGCTCGCAGTAGGCGGCGGAACGCCCCGTTCGTTGATGCTTCCTCTTGGGCGTGCTAGATTGCGCGACGTGCTGAAGCCGTCGGGCTTCACGTTCGTCGGGGCGGCGTACGCGGGGAGGGCCGGTCATGGGAGGCGTTCGAGCGGCGAGGCAGCCTGTGGCGAGCGGGGCGTGGCTAGCGATGTGGCTGCTCGCGAGCGTCGCCGCGGCGACATGCGCGCCGGGCGACTTGGCCGCTCAAGACCGTGTTGCTGTGCCAGAAAAGGCAGCTGTGCCAGATAAGGCGGCTGCCGCGGACAGAGCTCCGCGCCGCAAGCCGGACGTCGGTTACTATCCGACGACGCAAGACGTGGTGGAGAAGATGTTGGAGCTCGCTAAGACCCAAGCCAGCGACCATGTCTGCGACTTGGGCTGCGGCGACGGTCGTTTCGTCATCACGGCCGCCAAGCGATACGGGTGCCGGGCGACGGGTTTCGAAATTGATCCCAAGCTCGTAACGCAAGGCCAAGCGGCCATCCGCGACGCGCGGCTGGAGAAGAAGGCGCGCATCGTCGAAGCCGACATTTTTACGGTCGACGTCAGCGACGTGACGGTGATGATGCTGTTCTTGTTGCCCGATATGAATGCGAAGCTGGTTCCACAATTGCAGAAGATGAAGGCCGGCAGCCGCATCCTCACGCACGAATTCGACATACCTGGATACGTCGCCGATCGGGAACTGGTGTGGGTCTCGGGGCAAGACAACAGCGAGCACGTCATCTACATCTATACGACGCCGCTCCAGAAAGCGCCGGCCGCGAGCGGCAAGTAGGCGGTCGGACGGGGACGCCGGACGGGCGCCGACTGGGTGCTGATGAGGCGACGCGGTGGTCCGACGTTGTCGTCGGCGCGCACGCGATCTACACTGTCGCTCGGTTGATCTCCCCGTAGAATCGTTACAAACCAGTCCTTAGCTCCCCCTTGGAGGACGGCCATGAAGACTCCCTGGAATCTCGCTGTTGCGCTGTCGTGGGTCTTGATTTCCTTGGTTGCCGAGCGCATCGCGATGCCCGTCGGCGCCGCCGAACAGACGACTCCTGCGGCTGCGGCCGCCGAAGGGGAGTCCGACGGGCTTGATCCAGGGCGGATTCAAAAGGAACGCCGCCGCGGGCTCGAATTCCTGCGGCAGGTGGAGCGTCCGTCGCTGATCGAGCGCTTGGTGAGAACGCCGGAACCGGTGGAATTGCAACCGCGGGAGATGGCGTTCTTGGAGGCCTACTTGGCGGCCAACAGCCGCCCTCGTCGCGAACGCTTCGACGGCTTCTACTCGAATCGCATCGCGCTGCGGGGCAGTTCGTTCGACGATCCGGAGGATCGGCAAGTGACGGCCAGCCGCAATGTGAGCCACGACGAGTGGCAGCGGTTGCGGACGCACTTGCTCTTCAATCGACTGTTGGCGGCGCAACCAGCGCCTCATGCGGTGCGCTAGCGTGAGGCCTAGACGGCGGCGGCCGCCAATTCTTGCGAATCTTCGCCGACTCGCCGGGGCGGGACGAGTCGCTGGGGATCGAGCCAGTGCGACAGATTGCGACCCGTGAGTCGTCCTAATCGAGCGACGTCTTCGGCGTAGCAGTCGGCGATGGCTTCCTGAAGCCACGTTTCGAGCGGGGCTTGCAGCGGACGCGTTTCGTTCCAGCGGCGGAGTGCGTCGAGTACTCCCAGACGCTTGATGCCGGCGACTTGCTTGAAGGCCAGCGCGGCGTCGACCAGCGGTTGCGGCGTGCGCTGGGTGAAGTCGGCCAGCCACGACCAGCGGTGGGCGCGGCGCGTGTTGACGTGTTCGAGTTCCCGCGGACCTTCGTCGGGCAGTTTGAGGAAGCTCAGCAGACGAGCCAGTTCGGTCGAGGCGTTTGAAACCAGGTCCTCGAAGAACAGCACGTGGATTTGTTCTGGACTAAACGCTTCGTACCACCGCTCCAGTTGTTCGCCGAGTCGCGCGAAGCGATCGTAGCGCAGCAGTTGGGGCGCTCGACAATGGCGCGGGATGCGTTGGCCGTGGCGGCGTTGAGCGATGAGCTGCCATGCGCGCGACAATTCGGGTTCGTCCTCGTCGCGGCTGTAGAGCAGTTGGGAGTGAAAAGAAGGCAGCAAGTCGAGCGGGTTGCGGACCAGCGCGACAATGCGCGCTTGCGGGGCGTAGCGCCGGATGCGCTGCGCGGCTTCGCGGGAATAGAGATAGAAAACGGAGGCTTCGCCGAGTCGCCATTGGTTGGGAGCGGCGGGGGCGAATAGTTGCTCGTACGCTTCCCGCGACGTGACGTCGCGATAGCCCGGCAAATCGGGAGCGAAGTAGTGCGGTTCTTTGGGGGTCGTGACGAAGACTTGGGAGTGGCGGCCGAGAAAGCGGTGCAGGGCGGTCGTGCCGCACTTTGGGGCGCCGACGATGAAGAAGTTAGGACGAGGCATGACGAGTCCGTGCCGGGCATTGCGCGGGCAATGACGGGAGGGACGCGACGCAGCGCGGGTCGCGGTCCGGGAACGATCAGGGTCCATGGCGGCCGACACAGGCACCCTGACCGACGCGCAGCCACAACTTGACGCGCGACGAGCGTTGCTGACGCGCGCAAAATGGCTGCTTGCGAACCGCCTTGCGGCGGCGCTAAAATGGTGGGAACCATCGGTCCCGGGCCTCCGGGTACTTGTATGGCTAGAACCGCCCGGAAGCCGCTAACTTCCGGGCGGTTCGCCTATTGCGAAGAGCCGCCGCGGGCTGGAGGTCCAGGCGGCTCGACTCTCTAGAAACCCCGCCGGCCCGCTCAGGTTTCGGCGCGCCGAAAAAAAATTCGGTGGCCGGGAAAGCCTAGAAGAAGACGCACCCTTGGCACGGCGTCGGCGCAAGCGTCGGCAGGCCCGTCGCCAGATTTAATTGTGCGCTGAGGTTCGCGGCCAGCGACATGTTCAGCAAGTTCGGCAGGCCGGCGACCAGGTTGGCGTTGAGCGCCGCGGCGGCCGACACGACGGCTGATAGGTTGGCGGCGGCGGTGGCCTGGGCCATGGCGGAAGCCGAAGCGGCGAGGGAAGCCGAGGCGGACGCGGCGGCCGTGGCGGCGGCCGAGGCGTTGACGGCGGCGGCCACGTTGGTCATGAGGTTCGACAGGGCCGCCTGCAATTGCGCGATGGCCGCTTTGGCCAGCATGTCGACCCCCAGCACGCTCTTGGCCTGCGCGAGGGCCGTGATTTGCCCCAGCAGCGACGGCAAGCCGGCCGTCGGAAAGGCCGGCGGCCGCAGCGCCACGGCTGCGCCGAGCGCCGCGTTCAGATGCATCGCCCCGCCGGGCGCCGCGAGGGCGATTCCCATGAGTCGCGCGGCGGCCTGCAGACGGAGGGCGAGCGCCATGTTGGCCGAAAGTCTGGCCGAGGCCGCGACGCTCATGTTGGCCGCCGCCGAGGCGGACGCCGACGCGGCGGCGCAGGCGGCGAACTGAGCGCCGATGCCGGGCGTTTGCAGGTTGAGTCCCGTGAGGTTTTGGAGGGCGGCGAGCGAATTGGCGAGTTGCAGCAGTTCGGCCAACGCCGCGGTCGCCGGGCTCAGGAGGGCCGCCAACATCGCTTGGAGGCTGGGCATTTGGGCGTTCATCGAAGTCGCGGCGACTTGCAAGCGGGCGGTCGCGCTGGCATTCATGGGGCCCAGGCCCATCGTCGCGGCCAGACTGGCCAGCGCCTCGATGCGGGCGACGGCCGCCGCCGATAAATTAAAGTTCGCAGCCAGGGCCGCGTTGGCGTGCAAGGCGGCGTTGGCGGTCGCCGATGCGCGAACGCCGGCGAGCACGCTGGCGCCAAGCGTCAAGCGAGAGACCCCGGTCGCGGTCATGCGCAACGGTCCTAGCAATTCGGCGAGCATGGCGACGGGCAAGTTCTTCAGTGCGGCGGCCAGCGCCGCCAGCTGATTTCGACACAGGCAACTCACCGCGACATCTCCCTCGTTACGCCCTTGCGCACGTCCCCGTGCAGCCTTCTTGGTCGGCCGCATCGTAGCAAACCCCGCTAGGGAGCGGTACGCCGGAAAAAACGAACTTCCTGCATGAATGCTGGCTGGACGATAGTTGTTGAAACGACTATCGTACCAACATGCGTACTCGACAGCCTACCGCTGCGCTCGCCCCCGCCGCTCGGTTCGACTCGCTCGAACAAGAGGTGTTCCTCAATTTGTGGCGGACCTATGATCGCCTCCGGCAGCTCGAGGACGATTTGTTTCTGCAGTTCGACTTGACGCCGCAGCAATATAACGCCCTCCGGCTGCTCCGCGCCGCGCACCCCGACGCCGTCCCGACGCTCGAACTGGGAGCACGGTTGGTGTCTCGCGCCCCCGACATCACTCGGCTGCTCGACAAGCTGGCCGACCGCGGCTGGATCGCTCGCGAACGTCCGGCGGACAATCGCCGCGTCGTGCAAGTCGCCATTACGCCTGCAGGAATTGAACTCTTGGAGCGGATCGCCGAGCCGCTGCAGGAATGCCATGCGCGGCAGTTGGGCCATTTGTCGGCCGCCGAATTGAAACAACTTGTGGCCCTGCTCAGAACGGCCCGAGCGCCGCATGAGTCCGACGACGGGCCGTGGTCGTAGATTCCGTCCACTTAATCCACACACCCAGTTCCGTGCGAGTCGCGGGACGCATCCCAGGAAAACGACGATGGTGACGAACCGCTTGAATAAGACGTGCGACGTGGTGGTGATCGGCGGCGGTCCTTCGGGGACGACCGCGGCGACGCTGTTGGCTTTGCAGGGCCATAACGTGCAGTTGTTTGAACGCGAGAAGTTCCCGCGGTTTCACATCGGCGAGTCGCTGATTCCCGAGACCTACTGGGTGCTCGACCGCCTCAAGATGCTCCCGAAGCTGCAAGGGAGCCCGAACGTCAAGAAGTACAGCGTGCAGTTCGTGACCGAGCATGGAAAGTTGTCCGAACCGTTCTACTTTCTCGAACACAAACCGCACGAAAGCTCGCAAACGTGGCAGGTGTACCGCGAAGAGTTCGATACGCTGATGTTGGAAAACGCGCGCGAACAAGGCGTGACCGCCTTTGAGGGCGCCCGCGTGCTGGAGGTGTTGTTCGAGGGAGAGCGAGCGGTCGGCGTCCGCGTGCAGTTGGAAGACGGCTCGACGCACGAAGTGCGAGCGAAAGTGGTGGTCGATGCGAGCGGCCAGAGCACGATGATCATGAGCCGCTTGGGGCTCCGCGAATGGGACCCGATTCTGAAGAAGGCCGCCTTGTGGACCTACTGGAAGGGAGCTCACCGCGATCTGGGCCGCGACGAAGGCGCGACGGTCGTGATGCAGACGAAAGGGAAGAAGGGCTGGTTCTGGTACATCCCGTTGCGGAACGACATCGTCAGCATCGGCGTTGTCGCGGGCTACGATTACCTCTTCGTCGATCGTCCCGGGAAGGAACTTGAGCAGATCTATTTTGAAGAAGTTGAACGCTGCCCCGGTTTGCAGCCGCGGCTCGCGAACGCCGAACGCTGCGCCCCGTTTCGCGCCGCGAAGGAGTATTCGTATCGCTCGACGAAGTGCGCCGGCGACGGCTGGGTGTTGGTCGGCGACGCATTCGGGTTTCTCGACCCGCTCTATTCGTCTGGCGTGTTGTTGGCGCTCAAGTCGGGCCAATTGGCCGCCGACGCGGTGCACGAGGGGCTGTCGAAGGGGGACGTCTCGGCCGCTCAGTTGGGCCGTTGGGAAGCGGACTACGTGCGCGGCATGGAGCGGATGCGGCGGCTGGTGTGCGCGTTCTACGACGGCTTCAGCTTCGGCCGCTTCGTGAAGAAGTATCCGCACCTGAAAGGCTACATCACGGATCTTTTGATCGGCGACTTGTTCCGTGAAGAAGTGGATCAGGTGTGGGGGCCGATGGAAGAAGTGGAAGCGGAACGGCGCGCCGAGTACGCGGCGCGAGAGGCGGCCAAACTGGCGGCGATTAGCGAGTAGCCATTGGCGACGAGCGAAACGAGAGAGGCGAGCGAGCTGCGACCATGCACGGCGAGACGTTTGCCAAATCGACGACGCGCCCCGCGAGCCATCTGCGCTGGGCGTCGGCCTACGTCGCTCTGTTGGGCGGCGGAGTCGGTTTGTTCTTGGCGATTCGTGCGGCTGGCAACGGGTTGTGGGCCGAGTCGGTTGGTTCGACCGCCGCGACGCCGGCCGCGCAAGTCAATGCGTCGCATACCTTCACGCAGGTGCTGATCGCACTCGTCGCCATCCTCCTTGCTTCACGCGTGGTCGGTTGGTGCTTCACTAAACTCCATCAACCGCGCGTCATCGGCGAAGTGCTCGCAGGAATCTTGCTCGGCCCATCCTTGCTGGGCCGTGTGTGGCCGGAGGCGATGCAGTTTGTCTTGCCGGAAGCCGCCGCACCCTACTTAGGAGTGCTCGCCCAACTGGGCGTCGTACTGTATATGTTCTTGGTGGGGCTCGAACTGAACGTCGAATCGTTCACAGCGAGGGCGCGCGCGACGGCGGCCATTTCCCACGCGAGCATCGTCGTGCCGATCGTCTTTGGCGCGGCGCTCGCACTTGGGCTGTACGGACCGTTCGCGCCGCCGGGCGTCACGTTCACCAGCTTCGCGCTCTTTATGGGCGTCGCGATGTCGATCACGGCTTTTCCCGTGCTCGCACGCATCATCTCCGACCGCGGGCTCGACAAAACGGAACTCGGCGAAACCGCGCTCGGAGCCGCCGCCATCGGCGACGTGACAGCCTGGTGCGTGTTGGCGGTCGTGATAGGGTTTTCGCAGGCGGACCTGTCGCGGAGCGTAATCACCGTCGTGCTGGCGGCCGTATTCGTGGCCGTGATGTTCGGACCGGTGCGCGTCGCGCTGCGACGGTGGTTGGGCGACGGCCCTTCCCAAGGTTCGCTGTCGCAAGCGACGACGATCGCCGTATTCACGGGGTTGCTTGTTTCGTCGTTGGCGAGCGATCTGATCGGCATTCACGCTTTGTTCGGAGCTTTTGTGTTTGGCGCGATCATTCCGCACGACAGCGCCGTCGCGCGTGAGTTTCGCGGGAAGCTGGATGATCTTGTGTCGGTGCTCTTGCTGCCTGCCTTTTTCGCCTACACGGGGCTCCGCACGCAGATTGGGCTTGTCTCGGGGCTCGACGCTTGGCTGTGGTGCGCCGCAATCACGGCAGTGGCGACGATCGGCAAAGTCGGCGGAACTTGGATCGCCGCTCGCTGGGCCGGTCACGACTCGCGCACCGCGACGGCGCTCGGCATCCTGATGAACACGCGCGGCCTCATGGAACTCATCGTGCTCGATATGGGCCTGCAACTGGGAGTGATCTCGCCGCAATTGTTTGCCATGATGGTGCTCATGGCGATCGCCACGACGCTCGGTACGCCCCCGCTCTTGCAATGGGTATGGAAGCCGAATGTCGCAACGGCAAACGGTCGCTGAGTCACCTCCTCTTTCCACTGAGTCGGCGATGAGACTGTTTGAAGGGACCCCTTGGGATCGACCGCCGAAGTGCGAGCGGTGCGGACTACTCGAGTCGGAATGCAAGTGTCCGCCGCTGCCTGATCCCCCGGCCGCTCGGAAACCGCCGGAAAAGCAGCGTGCGCGGGTGCAAGTCGAAAAGCGCGCGCGCGGCAAACTGGTAACGGTGGTGCGCGGATTGGCGGCCGTCGACAACGACTTGCCCGAGTTGCTGACGCATCTGAAAAACGCGTGCGGCGCCGGCGGGACCGTGAAGGACGACGAACTGGAAATCCAAGGGGACCATCGCGACCGCGTGCTCGGGCTGCTCGGCAAACGCGGCTACAAGACGAGCTAACGCTGACATTCCAGCGGACCAGGATTTCAGCCGACTGGGGTTTCCATCGCGCGCGTCGGCGACGATGGTGGTGCGTCGCGTCGCAGCACCGCTGATCTCACGGAGACACCGAGGCACGGAGAGGCGGTGAAACGGAGACATACGCTCGAAATGCGGCTTCTCGGCGGTACTTCTCGGCCGCGGAGCATCTCAGAGGAACCTGCGAATTTCTGAGAAACCTAACGGGGCCGCACCATCACCAACTGACGACGACCTCGCGCACCTGCGAAAAATCGATCGTTCCCGCATCGTACTCGCCGCTGGTCGGATGCACGAACCGCACTCGGTGACGCATCGCGGACACCGCAGGCGCCGTACAAGGAGTCTTGAGCGGTTGGCCGTCCTGATCGACCAGACGCTGCCCGTCGAGATAGATCTCGGCATCGAAGGTGTCGGTGACGAAATTGACCGGCACAAAGGTCGGCGACGCGTTCCCGGGCGGCCTCTTCGAATTCGACAATTCGCGAGGCGTCGGTCCGTCCGGCCAAGCCGCGTACGCGATCAGGCCGCCCAGCAGTCCGAGTCCGAGCAAACCCGCGGCAACTCGGCGCGTCGTCTCTGCACGCGTCTGCACCGGCGGCCGCTCGAGGTCGGCGAGCATCAGTCCCGCGTGCGCGAACCGCTGGTGTCGGTCGCGCTGCGCGGCCTGCAGCGCAAGGCGATTCAAGCGGGCCAGCAGCGGGTCGGCCGCGATGTGTCGCGCGCGTTCTCCCAACTGCGGGAAGGCGTCGGCAGGCAGGCCGGTGAGCATTTCGTAGATGACGAGCCCCGCGGCGTAGACGTCGGCGCGGAGGTCCATGCGGCCGTCGGGAGGCATGTACTTCAGCGTGCCGAGTCGCGAAAGATGGGCCGCGGTCGTCGTCAAGAGACCGAAGTCGGCCAACTTGAGTTCGCGTCCTACAAACAGACAGTTGGCCGGCTTCACGTCGCGATGGACCATGCCGGCTTGATGCAGGTGCGCCAACCCGCTGAGTAGTTGCTGTGCGCACCGCCAACACTCGTCGGTGGAGAGCGGGCCTTGTTCGAGTCGCCTTGCTAGGGTTGCTGGGCGGTAATCGGTTGCGGTGGAAGCAGGCGCGCCGGACACATCGTCGGCGGGGTCCATCAAATAGAACAGGTGGTCGGCGGTGCGTCCCACATGTTGGATGTCGAGCAGGTTGGGATGGCGAGCGCCGCGTTGGGATTCGAGCTGGGCGAGCGAGACGACTTCGCGGCCCGCCGGGTCGGCGGCGACGCCGTGCAGCGGAATCAGCTTCACGGCGCGCAGCGCTCCGGTGGTGCGATTGACGCCGATCCACACTTCGCCGAACCCGCCGCGTCCGATGGGCCGCAGCAGGTCCAGATCGGGAATCTGCGGGACGTCGCTCATTTCTGCGGCCCTTCCGGCAGTGGTTCCGTCATCGATTTTTCGACCTGCACCGAGACGGCGCGCTGGACGAGGTGCCGCGGCGCCTGCGCCAGCGCTGCCTTGAGCCGCTCGCTCAACCGTCCGTCTTCGGCGTAATTCGCCCCCAGTTCTCTCAGCCGCTGCAGGAGGCGGCCGCGAGCCAAGTAGACGGCGTTGCGCGTGAGGCCGGTGAGCCGTGCGGCGTCGGCGGCGGGCAGGTCGTGTAGCGTCGTGAGCTCGAACGCTTGATACGTGTCCGGCGCCACCTCGTGGCGGACGATGTCGAGCAGCGAGGCCAGCAATGCGCTCTCGAATTCCGTTTCCCAATTCGCGTCCGGCGGCGCATCCGCGTGGGCAGCGTCGGCCAGTTGTTCCGGGGAGACCGCTTCTTGCCGCCGTTCGTCGGCCAGGCGACGCCGGCGCGCGACCTGGTTGCGAACGACCGCGCCGAGCCAATCTCGGAAGCGTCCTTCGCGCGGGTCGTAGCGGAAGACTTGGCGTTGGCGGAAGACGGCGAGCATCGTTTCTTGGACGATTTCTTCGGCCGTGTGTTCCGAGCAGCCGCGGCGGCGGGCGTGGGAGAAGATGAGTCGCCAGTAGCGCTCGAAGAATTCGTCCCAGGCCAGCGGATCGGCCGCTTCGCGGAGTCGTTCGAGGAGCGTGGCTTGGGTGGCGTTGGTCATGTCGATTACCATATCGTGCGGCTGCGGCGGTGCGTAGATTCGCGGAACAGATTTCAGAAAAATCGCCGCTTTCCACAACAGATCGGCGGGCGACCGCGCAAAGAGATAGATGTTGCGACGCGTCTCGGTGCGTCGCGGCGTCTGGTCAGACTTTTCGATACCGAGTCGCTTATCTGGAAGGAGCATCGTCTATGAACGCCGTCTGTCTCTGGTGCGCTGCAGCGCTAATGCAATTTGGCGGGGGCGGGGGAGGAGCGCCGACGCCCGTCGTCGAAACGTCTCCCGTGGCGTCCACCCGTTTGTACGTCAAGTCGATTCCCCCCGGCGCGACGGTCGTCGTCGACGGCAAGTCGCTGGGAACGGCGGAGGGGTTGTTTCTTTTGCCTGCCGGCGTGCGAAAGGTGGAGTTGAAACTGGATGGTAGCGATCCGGCCGTGAAGCAGATTGAGTTGGCCGAGGGGCGGATCACTCGGATCGAGGTAGAACTGCGTCCGACGCCGACGCCGGCGTTGGGGGGCGGCGGCGCGGATGGGGGAGAGAGGAGTTCCGGCAACCCAACTCCGGCGGGGCAAGCGTTCGGCGGGGGAATTATGGGCATTGGTGGAGCGCCGGGCGCGTCGTCGCGGGTCTGCCAGCTGAAGACGCCGCTGGAAGCAGCGAAGACGCCGCCCGAGTCTTCCTCGAAGCTTGAGAAGACCCTCTACGAAACGCCGATTGAGCTCGACGTCCAAGAAATGCCGCTCCGCGACTTGGTCGACCATTTGGCGGAGAAGTACGCGATCAATACGACGCTCAACCTGCGGGATTTGGAATCGGATTCGATCAGCATTGATGCGCCCGTTTCGATCAAAGTGAGCGGCGTGCGATTGGCGTCGGCGCTCGACTTGCTGCTGGCGCCGATCAACGCGAGCTGGCGGATTCAAGATGAAGCGGTGGAGATTACGTCGGCGGGCTACATTGAAGCTCGAGTGCGAACCCAGGTCTACGGAGTCGCCGATTTGACGAACGACCCTCAATCGCTGCAATTGCTGATTACGTCGGTCGTGGCGCCGGAGAATTGGGACCAAACGGGCGGCGTGGGGCGATGCGAGATTGATACGGCGGATGGCGCCGAGTCGCTGGTGATTCGACATTCGGACTCGGTCCAGCGCCAAGTGGCTGAACTCTTGCGTCTCTTGCGCCGCGTCTCGGCGGCAAGCGAAGTAGGACGCACGGCGCCGTTGGCCATGGATGGTTATTGGGACGAGTCGCCGAGCACCGCAAAGGTGCGTGCGGCGCTGGAGCGCAAGACGAGCGTGGACTTCGTCGGCTCACCGCTCAAGGATGTGGTCGAATTCCTCGCCATTTCGTCGCAAATGCCGATTTTGCTTGATGCACGCGGTCTCGAAAACACGGGCGCCACCGGCGACTCCCCCGTTACTTTGCGTCAAAAGGAGACGACCGTACATCGCGTTCTGGCGACGCTCGAATCGTCGCTCAGCACCAGCTACACCGTGAAGCACGAAGTCCTGCTGTTGGGGGCGCCGGATGAGGAGAACTGGACCGTGGCGCTCTATCCGGTCGGTGATCTCGTCAAAAAGGGCCGGTCGCTCGACCACCTCATGCGCATCACGTCGCGAACGGTCCGTTCGGAGACCTGGGTGGACGAAGGAGGGGAGGGAGTAATTCGCGGAGTCGATGGGCCGCAAAAAAGTTTGGTCGTGCGTCAGACTGCTGCAACGCATCGTGAACTGCAGCTATTCCTGGACCGGCTGCGGAGCGGTCGTCCTTAGCGTTTGGCGTTCGGCCAGGTCGAATTGGCCGCCATCGCCCAGGGAAACAACGCGCGGGCGGCCGTCGGCGTCGGGTTGACGCGTGTCGAAGAAGTGGGCTTGGTGCTTGCCGACGACTTCGGCCTGCGAGCCGCGGACGATGATCGCGGTGGTTTCGTCGAGACCGATGCCGAGGAACTGCGGGTAGCGGGCCATGAGGGCCAACATGTCGGGCTGGCGGCGACGCTGCGTGAAGTGCTGGTCGATCGCCACGCCCGGCAGGAACGCGAACGAGCGCTCGTATCCCTCGGCCATCATGATGTGCGGGCCGAGCGGATGGCCGCGAACCAGATAGTCGCCCTGGATCGTGGCGCCGGCCGACGAGCCGCCGATCACGCCTCCCCGGGCGAGCACTCCGCGCAGTTTCTCCAGCGCCTTCGTCGATTCGTACGCATCGACGAACCGCCATTGTCGTCCGCCGCCGAACCAGACGCCGGTCGCCCGCTCGAGCACGTCCCATACTTCGGGCTGTTCGACTTGCGTCGGCAGACGTCCGGACAGGACGTGGACTTCTTTGGCGCCGAAACGACGAAACGCTTCCGCGGCGCCGTCGCGCGGCGGCAACGGTTCGGGCGTCGAAATGGGAATCACGACGATGACCGCCTCCTTGCCGCCCGCCCAGCCGACGAATTTTTCTAGGAGCCCCATCGGAGTGCCGCCGCCGCCGACGATGACGAGCGTCCCTTTGTCCACCCTCGGCGCGGCGACGGCGGCGGGCGGATACGGTTCGCGCTCGAGGTCGGCTGCGGCGCGCCGCAGCGCCGTCAAGTCAGCGACGCGATTGCGCGTCGACAAGCGGTGGCTGGGATCGAAGCGCGCTTCGCGATGGGCGAAACGAACTTGCGCGTCGCCCGGACCGATGGAACGAATCTCCCGTTCTCGCACCACCAGCGCCGCGTCGGGGGATAACTGTAGCGCGATCGCCGTCCGCGATTGGGACAATTGTTGAGCCAGCGGCGCGGTGAGCGCGTCGAGCGGCCCGACGTCGAGCGTCACGTCCGGCAGCCAACTTTCCCAGACGCCGACGGCTGAATCATTGGCCAGATCCTGGCGGGCGGCGTTGAACATCGTGACGGCGCGAGCGAACTGCGGTCCACCGGCGACGACTCCGCCGCGCCGACGCATATCGTCGAGCGCCGCGGCGCAGCGCTCGTCGGCCAACCAGGCCCGCAGCGACTCGACCGAGTCCCCGTCGCACCACACGCCGGTGGCTTCGCGGAGCAGCTTGGCGAACGCCTCGTCGGCAGGAACTCCCAACCGAACGTCGGCCGTCATCCATTGCTGTCCGCCGACGGCGAGCCAGCGTTCGAGCAGGCGGGCGCGAGTCGTCGATGTCGCGTCCTCTGCGGATGGGACGGCGACGCACACATGCACGATGCGCGACTTGCGCTGACCCGCATGTGATAGAAACGCGTCGATCGTCGTCGGTTGCGGCGGTTGGGCGGCGCTGAGCACGAGGACGCCCGGGAGCCCTTCGACTCGGAGACGTTCTTCGCGCGGGGGCGCGGACGCCGCCGCAGGCGTCGCGACGGGATCTTGAGCCGAAAGCGGGCCGACGAGACTCGAGAGGATCAGTAGCAGGAGCGAGCAAAGCCTCGCGTGCGTCACGCAAAGAGCAACGTAGTGCATGGTGGATCAGTCCGGCGGGGCGCGAGTCGTGCGGTGCAAGGGATGCGAGGAACCACGGAGTGAAGGATTATCGGCAGTCAGTCGCGACCCGACAAGCATCACGCGCGTTCACCGCGGTGCAGGGACGCTTGCGTCCTCGGCCTGCATCGCCTAGTTTCACGGCTCAGGATGGACCGGAAGGAACGAGGAGCGGGAGACATGACGTCGTTGGACGGAGCAGGGGATGCCGTGTTGCGCCGTGCGCTGGGCGACTCCACGCACGAGCCCATGGATGAGACGGTCGTATTGACGGCCATTCAAAAGGCGGGGCGCTGGCTCATCGCGCGTCAAGCGGCCGACGGCCATTGGTGCGGCGAACTCGAAGGCGACTCGATCCTGCAAAGCGAGTACATCTTGCTGCTCGCGTGGCTCGGGCGTCGCCAATCCGAGATTGCGCGTCGCTGCGCTCGTTACTTGCTCCGCACGCAGCTGCCGACGGGCGGCTGGTCGATGTATCCGGGGGGGCGAGTGGAGATCAGCGGCAGCGTGAAGGCCTATTTTGCGCTCAAGCTGACCGGCGAAGACCCCGATTCGGAACCGATGCAGCGTGCTCGCACCGCCATCCTCGCCCACGGCGGCGCCGACGCGGTCAACAGCTTCACTCGGTTCTACCTGGCGCTCTTGGGGCAGATTTCGTACGAACAGTGTCCCGCCGTGCCGCCCGAGTTCGTCTTGGTTCCCCGTTGGTCGCCGGTCAACATGTACCGCATCAGCGCCTGGTCGCGGACGATCTTCGTGCCGCTGTCGATCATGTGGGCCCAGCGACCGAAGTGCGATTTGCCTCCCGAATTGGGGATTCGCGAACTGTTCGTCAAGCCGCCCGAACAGTGGCCGGAACTGCGTTGTCCAGGACGAGAGGCCTCGACGGCGCGCTTTAGCTGGGAGAAGTTTTTTCGGTGGGTCGATCGCGGTCTGAAGGCGCTGGAACGTCGCGGCATCCGGCCGCTGCGTCGCCGAGCGCTCGCGGCCGCGGAACGTTGGATGCTCGACCGCTTCCAAGACAGCGACGGGCTGGGCGCCATCTTTCCGCCGATCGTGTGGAGCATCGTCGCGCTGAAATGCCTGGGGTACGACGACGACAGCGAAGCCGTGCAGGAGTGCCATCGGCAATTGGATGCGCTCGTGTTGCACGACGAACCGCACGCGGATGCACGCTTGCAGCCTTGCTTGTCGCCGGTGTGGGACACGGCCATTGCGCTGCGGGCGTTGACGGCGGCGGGTGCGTCGCGCGACAGTTTGGCGGTGCGTCGCGCGGTGGACTGGCTGTTGGGCAAAGAAGTACGTTGCCGCGGCGACTGGTCGGAGCGAGTTTCCGCGCCGCCCGGCGGGTGGTTCTTCGAGTATCGCAATGCGTTCTATCCCGACGTCGACGATACGATCATGGTCGCGATGGCGCTGCGGCCGCAGCTGGACGACGCGGAAATCGGGCAGTCGCTGTTTGCGGCCCGCTTGACGGACGGCGAGGCGCTCCCCGAATTGCAGCACGCGGACCGCGTGCATGCGGCCTGTCAGCGCGCGCTGCGCTGGACGTTGGCGATGCAAAATCGAGACGGCGGTTGGGGCGCGTTCGACAAGGACAACGACCTGGAGTTCTTGTGCCATGTGCCGTTCGCGGACCACAACGCGATGATCGATCCGAGCACGCCGGACATCACAGCGCGGGTGCTCGAGATGCTGGGGCAGTTCGGCTGCGATGCGTCGCATCCAGCCGTCCGGAAAGCGCTGGCCTATGTGCGCTCGCAGCAGGAGCCCGACGGCGCCTGGTATGGCCGCTGGGGCGTCAACTACATCTATGGCACGTGGCAAGTGTTGGTCGGACTGCGGGCGATCCGAGTGGATCGAAACGACTCGGCGATCGTCGAGGGCGTAAAGTGGTTCTTAGAGCATCAGAATGCGGACGGCGGCTGGGGCGAGTCTGCCGACTCGTATGAAGACCCGCGTTTGCGCGGGCGTGGGAAGAGCACGGCTTCGCAGACGGCGTGGGCGCTGTTGGGATTGCTGGCCGCCGAACGTCGCGAGGCGGACTCCGCGATCGAGCGGGGCGTCGAGTATCTGGTGCGAACGCAACAAGCGGATGGACGCTGGGTCGAAGAGGAGTTCACGGGGACCGGATTTCCGTGCGTCTTCTATCTGCGGTATCACCTCTACCCGCAGTACTTCCCGTTGTTGGCGCTCGGAGCGTACGCGCAGCGAGGTTCGCCATGAGCGTCCCGCTGTCGCAAATGTGGACCGTCGCTCGGTATGTTCTTTCTCAACGCCTGACGGGCCGTCGTCGTTATCCGCTGGTGTTGATGCTGGAGCCGCTGTTGCGTTGCAATCTGGCGTGCGCCGGGTGCGGCAAGATCCAACATCCGCCGGACGTCTTGCGGCGGCAATTGACGCCGGAGCAGTGTTGGGCCGCGGCGGAAGAGTGCGGTGCGCCGCTGGTTTCGCTTCCGGGCGGCGAGCCGCTGCTGCATCCCGAGATTGACCGCATCACCGCGGGGTTGGTCGAGCGGCGGAAGTATGTGTACTTGTGTACGAATGCACTGAAACTGGAAGAGATGCTGCCGCGCTTCCAACCGTCGAAATACCTGGCGTTTTCGATTCATCTGGATGGACCTCGCGAAGAGCACGATCGGTCGGTGTGTCGCATCGGCGTGTATGACGCTGCCGTGCAGGCGATCAAAGCGGCGCGTGAACGCGGGTTTCGAGTGACCACGAATTCCACCATCTTTCGCGGGTTCGACGTCGAGCGGTTGCGCGGATTCTTCGAGGAGATGATGCGGCTGGGCGTAGAAGGGATGATGGTGTCGCCGGGCTTCAGCTACGCCAAAGCGCCGGACCAGGAACACTTCTTGGTGCGCAACGAGACTCGACGGTTCTTTCGCGACTTGTTCCATCGCGCGGGGCGTCGTTGGCGGTTCAACCATACGCCCTTGTACCTGGCGTTCTTGCAAGGCGCCTGGGAGCTCCAATGTACGCCTTGGGGCAACCCCACGTACAATGTGTTCGGCTGGCAGAAGCCGTGTTACTTGTTGGATGAAGGCTATTGCCAGTCGTTCGACGAACTGCTCGAGACGACCGATTGGTCGCGGTACGGGACCGATAGCGGTCATGAGGCGTGCCGCGATTGCATGGCGCACTGCGGGTATGAGCCGAGCGCCGTCGCGGCGACGTTCGGGACCTGGCAAGGGCTGCTCGCGACGGCCTGGTGGACGCTGACGGGCGTCCCGCAAGGAAGCGCGCCGCACAGCGCCTTGCAGGTCGAATCGGCCGCCGAACCGGACGCTGATGACGACGACGCACGCGGGCGGCGAGTCGATGGTCCGCAGCGGGTGCGCCCGCACGTCGCGGCGACGGATTTGGTGCAAATCGAGTTGTCGCAAACCAAGAGTTAGCGAGTCGCGGCGGGCGGCGGTCGTCGCCGCGACGGAGAGGATGTGGGGCGATGTGGCTGCGCTGGTTGGTTCATTCCTGGGTGCGTCAGCACGCTCAACAGACGCTCACGGAACTTGTGGCGGAGGCCGTTCGCGGGGAGCCGGTGCGCCGACCGCAACCGCCGCGTCGGTCGTCTCCCGACGACGGAACGTCGGAAGACGAGGCGGCGACGATGCGCAGCGAGGCCGAGCGACCGCCCGTTTCCAAAGCGTTCCTTTTCGCTCTTGAACTGGAAGCGGCCGGATTCCTGGAGCGATTGCGCGAGGTGCGCCGCGTTCGCGGCGCCGCGTTTACGGCGCATGACGGATTCTTGGGCGACGAGCGCGTGGTGATCGCCGAGACGGGCGTCGGACTTCAGGCCGCGCGCCAGGCGGCCGCCGAACTGATCGACGTTTACGGGCCGCGCTGGGTGATTTCCGCCGGATTCGCCGGCGGGCTGGCGACGCCGGTCCGCCGCGGGCACTTTGTGATGGCCGACACGATCGTCGCCGAGGATGGACGCGAACTGTCGACGGGGTTGAAGGTGCCGGCCGAGTCGTTGGCCGCTCAACCGTCGCTGCACGCGGGCCGGTTGGTGACGGTCGATCGTTTGGTTCGCGAAGCGTCGGACAAACGCGATTTGCATCAACGCTTCGGCGCGACGGCGTGCGACATGGAAAGCTGGAGCGTCGCGGAAGCGTGTCGCGACCGTAAGGTGCGTTTCGTGTCGGTGCGCGTGATCAGCGACGCGGTCGATGACGTGCTGCCTCGAGAGATTGAGAATCTCTTGGGCCAAAAGTCGCTGGCGGGCAAAATGGGCGCCGTCGCCGGCGCGCTGCTGAATCGTCCTTCGAGCGTCAAAGACATGTGTAATCTCTACGAGGAAGCGCAGCGCGGTTCCGCGCGGCTCGGCAAGTTCCTCACGGGCGTCGCGCAGCAGTTGGGCGACTAGGGGCGCCAAGCGGAGCGACTTGCAGGTCGGCGGCTTGCGGGTCTGTGATCTAGGGATGGACGTCTTCCAGGAGGGCGGCGGCGGCCTGTTCGCCGCTGCGAATCGCCCCTTCCATCGTCGCCGGCCAGCCGGTGCGCGTCCAATCGCCAGCTAGGTAGAAGCCGCAGACGGCGGTGCGCTGAGCGGGGCGGAGCGCCGCGAGTCCGGGGCGCGGGCTGAAGACGGCATGGGGTTGCGTGAGCAGACGCCAGCGCAGCAGACGGACGTCGCAGGCCGCCGGCCAGACTTCGCGCAGCTCGCGCACCACTTCGTCGCAGATCTTCGCGGGGTCGACGAGTTGTTCGGCATGAGCCGCGCTGATGACGACCTGGGTGTAGAACTCGCCTGATTCGACGGCCGGGTGACGAAACACCCACTGACTGAGTCGTCCGACGAGGACGGCGTGCGGCGCGTCGAAGAACGGGCGCTCCCACCACAGGTGCAGGCTGCGAATGGCCGCCGAGGGAAACGCCTTCGCCGCCTCCAGTTCGGGCAAGTCGCGGCGCAATTCGTTCGCGACGATCGACGCGGCTTGGCGCCAGGGCGTTGCGAGCAGCACGGCGTCTGACGCGGCGGAATCTTCCGGGATGACGCCGGCGTACCGCAGTTGAAATGACGACGGGGCGCATCGCTGAATGGATTCGACGGCGACGCCCCGATGGATGCGGACGCCGTGCGACTCGGCCCAGGCCGCCAACGCCTCGGCCCATTCGACCAAGGGACGCGTCGGAACGAGCACGTGGTAGCCGTCGCGCGTGGCGAGGAAGCCGTCGACGAAAATTTTGCGCGCGACGGCGAGCGAGCAGCGGTCCAGCGTCTCGCTGGCGGCGCTGACGATCACCAGCGACCAGAAACGTTCCAGGGCGGCGGCGGATTGACCTTGTGCGACGAGCCAAGGCAGAAGCGGTTGCGCGTCGACGGCGGGCGAGTCGGGCAGTTGTGCGAGTCGGCGGAGCGTGCGGGCGATTCGCCAGCGCTCGCCCCACGAAAGGTACCCAAGTCGGGCGAAGGCGCGCGCCAGATGCAACGGTGCGGGGAGCCAGCGATCGGCGGCGAAACGGCTTCGGCGTCCGTCTGGACCGTAGAAAAACAACGTTGTATCGCGGCGAAAGAAGTCGCTGGTGTGGGTGCGGCGGGCCAATTCCAGCAGGCGACCACAGCACCCCATGCCGACGTGTTGGCAGTGGTCGATCCATTCGCCGGCGGCAGGATCGAGGTACGAACCGGCGCGGCCGCCTAGTCGTCGCCGCGACTCGAACAATTCCACCTGCCAGCCAGGCGGCGCACGTTCCGCCAGCTGGACGGCGGCGGCGAGTCCCGCGAGTCCTCCGCCGATGATGGCGACGCGCGTCATGGCGCAATGCCTTGGTGCACGTCGGTGCAGGGGAGCGGCGCGGCGCGGAAGTTCGGCGACGCTCCACAGAGCGAACGTAGTGCGAGCCACGCTTTCCGCGGGCGGCTCAAACGCACTCGACCCGCCAAGATGGACTGGGGCGCGCGTCGAATGTCGCCGAGCAAGGCATGGTAGGTGTGAAACATGAGTTCGAAGCAGCGTCGTGCGCCGCCGCGCAGCGTCGTGCGCAGGGGCCAGGCGAGTCGATACGAGTCTTCCGCGACCGCCGCCAGCTGCTCGATCAATTGGAAGCAACGTGGATCGCAGCGCTGTTGCAACAGGAGTTCGCACAGTTCCGAGCGGGACAAGCCGGCTTGATGAACAAATTCGAGCGGCAAGTAGAGGCGGTCGCGCTGGGCGTCCTCGCGCAGGTCGCGGAGGATGTTGGTGAGTTGAAAGGCGATGCCGCACTCAGTCGCTGCATCGTAGGCGCTGCGCGGGCGCTCGGTCCAAATGTGAAGGCAGGCGATGCCGATCGACGAGGCGACTTGCTGGCAGTATTTGCGGAGTTCGTTCAGGTCGGAAAAGTCGCACGCAGACAGATCTCGTTCGACGCCGTCGAGCAGATCGTCGAACGGCTGGCGCGGTATGGCGAAGCGGCGGGCGGCGTCGGCGAGCGCCGGGAGAATGTCGCCGCAAGGAAGGTCGCTGTGGGGAAGGTCGGTTGCAGGGGCGGCTTGGTCGCCGTCGCGGATTGCAGGAATTGCGGCGTCGGGCGTCGCGGCGAGCGTCGCGTACCAGGCGCTTCGCCAACGTTGCAGCGCGGCCGCTCGCGCCGCCAGGGCGACGTCCTCGCCAGCGTCATCGGCCAAATCATCGGTGTGGCGGGCGAAGGCGTAGAGCGCGAGCATCGCCTGTCGCTGGGCGCGCGGCAGCAGCCAAAAGGTCCAATAGAAGCTGGACGCCGCTTGCCGAGCCAGTCGGCGACAGGCGTCGTAGCTGGCGGCCAGCCGTGGGGACGCGGATGCGCTCGCGGCGCCGCTGGCGTTCACGATCCAATCGACTCCGACAACACTCGTTGAACTCCCGCCCAGGCGGCGCGCGCCGCCAACCGCATCTTGGCCCAGCGTCCGATCGTCGGGCGCTGGGACCACACATCATACCGCTGTTCACGAATGGCGCGGAGAACCGCATGGCCGCCGGCGAGGAACAGTTCGAGGTCGTAGCGCAGCCAGCGCGGCACATGCGACAGCAGCGGGCGTCCCGCCTCCAGTAGATCCGAGGCCTGCAGGCAGCCGGCGGCGACCGCGTCGCGCAACCGATCCGTGACGACTCCCTTCAGGAAATCGCGTTCCGAGCAGCCGACTCGAGTCCACGTATCGCGCGGCAGATAGATGCGTCCCCGCGCTGCGTCGCGGGCGACGTCCTGGCAGAAGTTGGCGATTTGCAGGCCCGAGCAGAGGTTGTCGGACCAGCGGTCGTGAGCGTCGGAACGGGCGCCGGCGAGCGAGAGGACGAGTCGTCCGACGGGGTTGGCGGAGCCGCGGCAGTAATCGAGCACTTCATCCCAGCTGCGATAGCGAGTCTGCACTTGATCGCGGCGGAAGGCGGCGAGCAGGTCGTCGAAGGGGGCCCGCGGCAAATCGAAGTCGCGTCGCGTTGCGTCGAGCGCGATGAAGACGGGATGAGCGGTGCGACCGGCCCAACATTCGTCGAGGCTGTGCTGCCACCACGCGAGCCACTGGAGGCTAAGCGTCGCGTCCTCGGCTTCGTCGGCCAAATCGTCGGCCCAACGGCAGTAGGCATAGAGGTCGGCCAGCGGTTGGCGATAGCGGCGCGGCAGGAGCCAACTGGCGACGGTGAAGTTCTCGTAGTGAGTGCGGGTAAGTTCGCGGGTGTAGGCGCGGGCCGCGTCAAGCGACCAAGTGGACTGATCGGGGGCGTGAAACGCCAGTTTGGCGAGCAACTGGCGGCGGCTGCGGAGTGAATCGGGGAGGACCGACAAACGTTGCTTCCCTTCCAAACGCCCGTGTCTTTCGCGTACGATTGAGCGACAGGAGTCACTGATCCATGAAGATTATTCTCGCGAGTCCCCGCGGGTTTTGCGCGGGGGTGAACATGGCGATCGAGAGCCTCGATTTGGCGCTCAAGTCGTTCGGTCCGCCCGTGTATGTGTACCACGAGATTGTACATAACAAGTACGTGGTCGAGACGTTTCGCGACAAGGGGGCCGTCTTCGTCGATAGCCTGGACGAAGTGCCCGTCGGTTCGAACCTGCTGTTCTCGGCTCACGGCGTGTCCCCCGAGATTCGCCAGAAGGCGCGGGAACGCAAATTGTATGCGATCGACGCCACCTGTCCGCTGGTGACAAAAGTGCATCTTGAAGCGGTGCGGTTCGCGAAAGAGGGCTACACGATCCTGTTGGTCGGCCACGACGGGCACGACGAGGTGGTGGGGACGATGGGCGAGGCGCCGCAAGCGATGCTCCTGGTCGAGACGCCCGACGACGTTGATCGGTTGGCGGTAGCCGACGAAGCCAAGGTGGCCTATTTGACGCAGACCACCTTGTCGGTCGACGACGCCAATCGCATCATCGCCAAGCTCAAACAGCGCTTCCCGCAAATCATCGGTCCTCCCAAAGAAGATATCTGTTACGCCACGCAAAACCGCCAGGAAGCGGTGCGCCTGTTGGCCCATGACGCGGACGTGGTGCTGGTGCTGGGAAGTCAGAACAGCTCGAATAGTCAACGGCTGCGCGAATTGGCGAGCGAGCGGGGGATCGCCGCATACCTCATCGACGGCGCTCGCGATGTACGCGACGAGTGGTTTCGCGGCGACGAGACGGTGTTCATCACGGCCGGTGCCAGCGCGCCGGAGTCGGTGGTGCAGGAGTGCGTGCAATTCTTGCGCGAGAAGTATGGCGCCACGATCGAGTCGCGATCGTTGCGGGATGAAGATGTGTATTTTCCGTTGCCGCGCGAGCTGCGCGTGGCGTCGGCGGGGAACTCCGCCTAGCGCCCCTGATCGGTCCTGCGAAGGAAACCAACGATGAAGCGAGCCATCGCGATGTCCGGCGGACCGCTAGCGACGGGATTTTTGGTCGTTGCGCTGGCCGCCATGGCGGCCGCTCAAGACGGTGCCTCGTGGAAGGCCGAGCCGGCTTACTCGGATCAGGGGATGGTGGCGACGGTGCATCCGTTGGCGACCGAAGCGGGCGTGCGGGCGCTGCGCGAGGGAGGAAACGCCGTCGACGCCGCCATCGCCGCGGCGCTCACCTTGGGCGTCGTCGACGGCCATAATTCGGGACTGGGCGGCGGCACGCTGATCTTGGTGCGGACGCCCGACAACCGATTCTTTGCGTTGGACGGCCGCGAGCGGGCGCCGGCGAAAGCACACCGGGATTTGTACATGCGCGATGGGCGGCTGGATTCCGACGCCAGTCAAACGGGGCCGTTGGCGGTGGCGGTGCCCGGTGCGCCGGCCGCTTATGCGCAAGCGGTGCAGCGCTGGGGGCGCAAAACGTTTCGCGAACTGGCCGCTCCTGCTGCGCAATTGGCCGAGCGAGGCTTTCCGATCGATCGCGTCTACGCGGCCAAGCTGCGGGCGTCCGCGCCCCTATTGGCCAAGTATCCTGGCGCTCGCGCGGCACTCTTGAAACCGGACGGCACGCCGTACCTGGAAGGCGAACGACTGCGACAGCCCGACTTGGCGCGCACTTACGCCAAACTGGCGGACGAGGGGGTGGAGTGGTTTTATCGGGGGCCGTTTGCGGAACGCGTCGGTGCTTGGATGGCCGAGCATGGCGGGATTCTGACGGCGGAAGACTTTGCCGACTATCAGGTGCGGGAACGGGCGCCGTTGGCGACGAAATACCGCGGGCATGACGTCGTCGGCTTCCCTCCGCCCAGTTCGGGCGGACTGCATGTGGCGCAGATGCTGCAGATGCTGGAATCGTACGATCTGCAAGCGATGCATAAGCAGGACGAAAGCCAAGCGGTGCATGTCGTCGCGGAGGTGATGAAACGCGCCTTCGCCGATCGCGCCTACTGGCTGGGCGATCCCGATTTCGCCCGCGTCCCGCGCGGGTTGCTCGACGTTGATTACACGCGGCGACTGGCTCAAGGCGTCGACCTGCAGCGAGCGACGCCGGTCGCTCGGCATGGCGAGCCGGCCGATGCGGATGAACGCGTTTTTGAAAAACATACGACGCACGTCGCGGCGGTCGACCACGACGGGTATTGGGTCGCACTGACGACGACGATCAACACGACCTTTGGATCGAAGGTGATCGTGCCGGGGACCGGCGTCGTCCTGAACAACGAGATGGACGATTTTTCATTGCGGCCCGGAGTTCCCAACGCGTTTGGTTTGCTGGGGGCGGAGGCGAACGCGATCGAGGCGGGCAAACGCCCGCTGTCGAGCATGAGTCCGACGATCGTGCTGCGCGGCGATCAACCGGTGATGACGGTCGGCGCCGCGGGAGGGCCGACGATCATTTCCCAAGTGCTGCTGGCGGTCGTCCGGCGGCTCGATTGGGAACAGTCGCCGGCCGAATGTTTATCGGGGCCGCGATGGCATCAGCAGTGGGCGCCCGATGAATTGCGAGTGGAACGAGACATGCCGGAAACGCTGCGTCGTCGGTTGGCAGAGCGGGGGCACAAACTGCATGTAGTGCCGCAACTGGGAGTCAGTCAGGCCATTTTCTGGGACTCGTCGAAGCGGCGATTTATCGGCGTTTCCGACCCGCGCGTCGAGGGACGGGCTGCGGGGCCGTGAAGCAGCGCTAGCAAAGCGCAGGGGCGCGAAGGGGACGCCGGCGGCTGGCCAGAAGTCGTCGGGCGTTTTACGATGCGACTATGAGATTTTTCGGACGAACATTGCAGTGGATCGGACTGATCATCCTGCCCGTCGCCATGCTGATGGAACTTACCGGCGGTCTGAATCGCGACGTCGGGGTGAGCGACATGGTGTTGATGTTGGGCTACGGCGTCATCGCCTTTATGGCCGGCCGGATGCTGGAAGGCATGGCGAAGGGTGGATGATGCGGGCGGGCAAGGAGCCTCAAGGTGATGCGGTGCCTGTTCCTGCTATGCGTGATTGCGTTCCCGATTCTTGCCGACCGTGCGGCGCACGCTCAAGGGCCGGCGACGCTGGAAGAACGAGACGTTCGCATCGATGAAGCGGATGTGTCCGTGCGAGCTCAATTGGCCCGGGCCGAACAGGCCGTGCGGGAATCGCAGTGGGATGAAGCGGTGGAGGCGTTGTTGTCGGCCAGCGACACGGCGTCGGACCGACTGGTTCTTGCGTCGCAGGAAAGCGACCTCCCCGGCGGCGGTGGGTTCCGTCGCTACGTTCCCGTAGGTCGCTACGTCCAAATGCAACTCCAGTCGCTGGGGCGAGCCCACCCGCCGTTGTTGCAGCGATATCGACAACGCGTCGATGCCCAAGCGCAGAAGCAACTCGAGGCCGCTCGTTTGGATCAAGACTTGGCGGCTTGGGAAGGGGTAGTGCGCAACTTTGAACACAGTCGCGTGGGAACGGCGGCGCTGTGGGAATACGGCGAACGGCTACTGGAACGCGGCGAATTGCATCGCGCCCGGGCCGTTTGGGAACGCATCGAGGAGGCGGCGCGCACCGTCGCGCCTGACGCGCCGGGAGGCGAATCGACGTCGCCGCGCGTGCCGGTCGATCGTTCCTGGTGGTGGACCTTTGCGGCCGCCGGTCGGCTCGCCGAAATCGCCGACTACGATGCTCGGCGCGCCGCACCCACTTCGCTGGCGGGCGAGGGGCTCGAGGCGTCGCCGGCCGACTTGTCGGCGCGTCTGACATTGGTTTCGATCCTGGAAGCGAACGCGGCGCGCGTCGATTGGGAATTGACGCGGTTTCAACGCCGGTTTCCCGCCGCGCAGGGGCGGTTGGCGGGCAAGGCGGCGCCTTGGCCGCAACTGCTGGCTGACCAGTGGAAAGCGAGTCGCGAGACGGCGTTGAGCACCGGCTTGGAAAGCGGGGGAGAGTGGCGGCAATTTGGACATGATCTGGGGCGGTCGACGGCCGTGGCGCGGGCCCTCGATCCGGCGGGACGTCCGCGTTGGCAGACGACGCTGCGCCCTTTGCCGATGCCGACGCCCCGCGGCGATTCGTTGCCGTTTCATCCGCTGGCGATCGGCGACCGAATCGTGGTGCAAGACGCCCGCGGCGTACGCGCTTGGAACGCCGAGACGGGGGAAGCGGCCGTCGCGAGCGAAGAGTCGGGATTGTTGTACGACAGCCTGGTTTCGCCGCAGTGGTTGGAGTCGCCGAACGTCCGGGTGTTGGGGCGGCCCCTGTTTCCGCTTGCCAGCGACGGCAGCATCGTGTGGGCGCGCTGCGGGGCGCCGTGGGCGTCGGCCGACGAACCGATCGCGGTGGACCAAAGCCCCGCTCGCATCGTGGGGCTCGACTTGGCCGCGGACGGTCGTGCAATCGCCTCGTGGACGCTTGAGCCGCCCGAGTTCGGGCCCGAGTGGACCTGGGAGGGGCCGCCCGTGGTGCGCCAAGGACGGGCGTACGCCGGGCTGCGCCGCAGCGACTCGGTGCAAACTCAAGCCCACGTCGGCTGCTGGGAAGCATCGTCGGGGCGGCTGTTATGGAAACGCATGATCGCGGCCGCGACGACGCCGCGCGCTCGACGGTCGCTGGAGTGGACGCAGAACTTGGTGACGTGGCACGAAGGGCGATTGTTCTATCACGCGGAGGTGGGGGCGGCGGCTTGCCTCGATCCGCGGGATGGTGCGATCGAATGGCTGGTGCAGTATCCGCGCGCGGCCGTCGATGCGGCGGTCGAGGACCGTGAAGCGCCGTTCCGGCGGCGCGAACTGACGCCTTGCATCGCGCATCATGACGTGATCATCGCGGCGCCCGCCGACGATGGTCAGATCTTCGCACTGGAGGCGGCGACCGGCCGGCTGATCTGGAGTTGCTCGGCGCCGGCGGCGGCGGAGTCGACGCACGTGTTGGGAGTCGCCGACGGGTGCGTGGTGGCGAGCGGTCAGGCGCTGCTGTGGATCGATGCGACGACGGGACGCGTGCGCGCGCAATTTCCCCCCGCCGGCTCGCTCGCAACCGGCATCGCGCGCCCTGGACCGCATGGCTACGGACGCGGCTTCATCGCGGGGGACGAGGTGTGGTGGCCGACTCACGATCAAATCTTCGTCTTTCACGCACGACCGGCCGCCGACGTTCTGGGCGGTGCGCCGCGCGCCGTCAGGCAGATCGACCTCAAGAGCCGCGGCGCGACGGGCGGCAACCTAATGCTGCATCGCGGGATGTTGTACATTGCAAGCCCCGATACACTGTACGCGTTCGGCGAATGAAGAATGCGTTTCACGAAGGATGTGCGATGGATGACTTGGAAGCCGTGCAGCGGTTGCATGCCGCTTATCAGCGTTTGCGCGACGAACTCAGCAAGGTGATCGTCGGCCAGACGCAGGTCATCGACGAATTGCTGATCGCCCTCTTTGCTCGCGGCCACTGTTTGTTGGTCGGAGTGCCGGGACTCGCGAAGACGCTCTTGATTCGCACGTTGGCCGATGCACTCGAACTGCGTTTCAATCGCATTCAGTTCACGCCGGATCTCATGCCGTCGGACATTACGGGCACGGAGATGATCCAAGAAGACAAGGCGACGGGGCAGCGCACATTGCGATTCGTACCTGGGCCCGTCTTCGCGAACGTGCTGCTGGCGGACGAGATCAATCGCACGCCGCCCAAGACGCAGGCCGCGTTGCTTGAGGCGATGCAAGAACGGCAAGTCACCGTGGGCGGTCAACGCCACGCGCTGCCCGACCCCTTTTTCGTCCTGGCGACGCAGAATCCGATCGAACAAGAGGGGACGTATCCGTTGCCCGAGGCGCAGTTGGATCGATTCATGTTTCACGTGCGCGTCGATTATCCGAGCGAAGACGAGGAACTGGCGATCATTAAGCGGACGACGGCCGATGTGGAAGCCGTAGTGACTCGGACGCTGGATGCGACACAGATCCTCGAATTGTCGAGAGTCGTGCGGCGCGTGCCGATCGCCGATCACGTGGCGCGGTACGCGTTGGCGTTGGCGCGGCGGTCGCGTCCCGGGCTGCCCGACGCGCCCGATTTCGTCCGCACCTACGTGCAATGGGGCGCGGGGCCGCGGGCCGGCCAGTATTTGGTGCTCGGGGCGAAAGCGCGCGCCGCCTTGCAGGGACGCGGGCATGTGGAGATCGACGATATTCGCGCGGTTGCCGCCCCCGTTCTCCGCCATCGACTCAAGACCAACTTCAACGCCGACGCCGAAGGGGTGGCAGCCGACGAGATCATTCGTCGTCTCTTGGCCTCGGTGCAGGCATCCGACGAGGCGCAACTTGAACAACTCCCCCACGTTCTTCGATCCGCGGACGCTCGCCCGTCTTAAGGGCTTGCCGCTTCGCGCCCGGCACATCGTCGAAGGCTATGTGGCGGGGCTTCACCGCAGTCCCTATCGGGGGTTCTCGATTGAATTCGCCGAGCACCGGGAGTATGCGCCGGGAGACGATCTGCGCTACGTCGATTGGAAGGTGTTTGGACGCACCGACAAGTTCTATCTCAAGCAGTACGAAGACGAGACGAATCTGCTGTGCTATTTGTTGGTGGACGTCAGCCAAAGCATGACGTACCGCGGGCCGGACGCGGCGCTCTCCAAGCTAGAGTATGCGCAATGCTGCGCCGCCGCACTGGCCTGGATCGTGCTCCACCAACAAGACGCCGTCGGGCTGGCCACGTTCGACGATCAGGTGCGCAGCGTGCTGCGCCCCAGCGGCAGTCCGGCTCACTGGCCCCAGTTGCTTGAAGTGCTGGAGCGCGTCGAGGCGACGCCGAAGACCAGTTTGTCGCGCGTCTTGCCGGAACTCGCCGCTCGCCTCACGCGCCGCGGCGTCGTCATCGTCCTCAGCGACCTGTTCGACGACGTGACGAGTTTACTCGAGGGGCTCAAGCATCTGCGATATCGACGTCACGACGTGGTGGTGATGCAGGTGCTGGATCCTGCGGAGCTCGAGTTTCCCTTTGAGGACCCGCAGCGCTTCCTGGGGCTCGAAGGGGAGCCCGCGACGCAGTTCGACGCTCGGCTGGTGCGCAGCGCTTACCTGGACGAATTCGCACGCTATCTGGCGGCGGTGCGCGCCGGCTGCCGCGCACAAGGCATCGATTATCAGTTGTTGCGCACGGATCGCCCGTTCGACGTGGCGCTCGCAGCCTACCTCCACGGCCGGTTGGCGAAGGTGAAGCCATGAGCGGCGTCGAGGAACTGTGGGCGGCCAAACTGTGGGCGGCGTGGACGTTTGCGAGTGCGTCGTTGTTGGGCTGGGGAGTCGCCGCCTTGATTCCGCTCGCGATCCATCTCTGGGCGCGGCGCCGCTATCAAGAGCAGGCGTGGGCGGCGATGGCGTTTCTGTTGGCGGCGCTGCGTCGCCACTCGCGGCGACTTTGGATGGAGCAGTGGTTGTTGCTGTCGCTGCGGATCGCCGCGTTGCTGGTGCTGGCGGTCGCGCTGGCCGATCTGGCAAGCGACGGCGAGTCGGCGGCGACGACTGCGGTCGGCGAAGAGGCGTCGACGCACTGGATTCTGGTCGTAGACGTCTCGTATTCCATGGATGCAAGGCGCGGCGAACGTTCGCGCTTGGACGAACTACGAGATCGGTTGGCGGCGCTGGTGCGCGAAGCGCGGCAGGGCGACGGTTTTTCGCTCGTTTTGCTCGCCGATCCACCGCAGACGGTGATCGAGCAGCCGACGTTCGATGCGGCGGCGGTGCTGGAAGAATTGCAAGAGCTGCGCGTCGCTCACGGCGGAGCCGACTTACGCGGCGCCTTGCAGGCGGTGGAGCGGGTGGTGAGTTCCTCGCAATCGCTGGCGGCGCGCTTTCCACGCCGCCGAATCGTGATCGGCACCGATCTCGGGCGAACCACTTGGCGAGTCGCGTTGGACGACGACGTGATTCCTTCTTGGGCGCGGCTGACCGAGAACGCCCAGGCGAGCTTAATCGACGTGGGGAGCGAGGAGACGGCCAATTTGGCCGTCACGTCGCTGGTTTCCAGCGAGGGGCTGGTCACGCTCGGCAGGAACGTGCGCATCGAGGCCGTGGTTCGCAATTTCGGCGATCGGGAAGTCCGAGGGGCGACTGTGGAGTTTGCGTCGCGTGGGAGATCGTTAGGAAGTCAGTCGATCGATGTGCCGGCCGGCGGGCAAGCGACCGCCTCGATCTCGACGCCCTTCATGACCCCCGGCGACCAACTCGTCTCCGTCGCGCTCCGTCCGGACGCCCTGCCGCTGGACAATCGTCGCTGGCTGAGCTTGCCGGTGCGGGAGCGACAGCGGGTGCTGTGCATCGAGGGACGGCTGGAGGAGGCCCGTTTTCTGGCGTTGGCGTTGGATCCGTTGGGCGGCGAGCGTTCGCCGGCGTCGATCGAGTTGGCGTCGGAGTCGGCGTTGCTGGAGCGGTCGCTGCGCGGGTTCGATTTGGTATGTGTCTGCAATGTGGCCCGTTTCGCGCGCGCCGAAGCTGATGCGCTGCGCGCGTACGTGCAGGACGGCGGGCAATTGGCCGTCTTCCTTGGCGACCAGGTGCAAGTGGAAGCTTACAACGCCGAGTTGGGAGGCGAGTCGCCGCGGCGACTACTGCCGGCGCGCCTGTCGTCCCCGGTCACTCGCGCCGATCTGACCATCGATCCGCTCGACTACCGTGATCCGCTCGCGGCGCCGTTTCGCGGGCAAGAACGCACGGGGCTGTTATCAACGCCCGTGTGGACCTACATCCCGGCGCAGATTGCGGGGTCGGCTGCACCAGCCGTCGCCGAGTCTTCGGCGGCCCGTACGGCGCTGGCGTTCGGCGATGGAAACCCGTGGGTGGTGCACGAGCGACGGGGGAAGGGGCGAGTTTGGTTGATCACGACCGACGCCTCGGGGCAGTCGTTGGACCGGCAGTCGACGCCGCCGCAGCCGTGGACCGCGTGGCCGACTTGGCCCAGCTTTGTGCCGCTGGTGCAGGGGCTGTTGCGCGAAAGCCTGCTCGACCGGCAGCAGTTGCGCAATGGGCTAGTCGGCGAGCCGTTGAGCGGATTCTTTCCGCAGACGGCGGCTCAAACGGAGGTGGTTTGGCAGCGCGAGGAGGCCGTTTCGGGAGGCGGGATGGGCGCAGCCGCGGAGCCGCCCGTGCGGCTCGCGACGCAAACGGTCGACGGCGGCTTGGCTTGGACGATGGACGAGACGCCGGAGGCGGGCGGATTCTTCATCCGAGCGGGGGCGGAGGCCCCGGCCCAATGGGCGGCGGTCAACCTGGACGCGCGGGAGAGCGATTTGGAGCGGTGGGATGCGACGCAATTGCCTGAGAGTCTGCGTCGCGAGCCTGGGGCGCAGGACGAGGGGCGTGCGATGGTGCGCGACGCCGCCGGCGGCCGACGTTGGTTTCGAGTCCTCTTGGCGGGCCTGTTTGCGCTGCTGGTATGCGAGTCATGCTTGGCATGGTGGCTCGGCTGGCGCACGACGCGGCGGCTCGAACCCGCGCTCGTCGGATCGCGCGGTGGAGCGGCGCCATGAACGGCGGCAGGAGCGACGCGAGCGTCGGGTTAGAAACAGCCTGGGAGCATTCGTGGCCTTGGCCGGCGTGGGTTGCGTTGTTGCTCTTGGCGGCCGTCGTTGCGCTGATCGCGTGGCTGTATCGGCGCGAACGGGGCGGGGCGGGGCGGGGCCGGCGTACGACGCTGGCCGTGCTGCGCATCAGCGTCCTGGGGCTGGTTCTCTGGATGATGTACGGCTGGGTGCAACATCGCCATCGCACCGACTTGCCGGAACTGATCGTGATGATCGACGATTCGGCCAGCATGGCGACCGTCGATCAAGCCGACTTGGAAGGCGACGCGGAAGACGACTCGTCGCGCGGCCGCGGAGAGTCGGGTGGCGGGCGGTCGCGGTGGGAGCGAGTGCGGCAATGGTGGGAGCGGCGCGATGCGCAGCTGTTGCGCGAGCTCGCGGCGCGCTATCGCGTGCGCCTGCAGTTCGTCGGCCGTACGACTCGCGAAGCGCCCGGGACGCCCGCAGACTGGCTCGCGACGCTGGAGTCGCGGAAGCCGAACGAGCCGGCGACGCGTTTGGGACAGTGCGTCATCGAGGCGCTGCAGTCGCAGCGCGGGCGTCCGACGGCGGCGATCGTGCTCGTCACGGACGGAGTGAATACCGAAGGAAGGTCGTTGGCGGAGGCGTCTGAGTTGGCGCGGCGTCGCCGGATTCCGCTGTACTGCGTCGGCGTCGGCTCGTCTCGTCCGCCTCGCGATGTGCGCCTGGATGATTTGGTCGCCGACGATTTGGGCTTCGTCGGCGATTTGATGACGTTCGAAGCGCGGCTGTCGGGGGCTGGATACGAGGGACGCCGCGTGCGGGTGCGATTGGTGCGGACCGACTCCGGCGCCGTGCTCGCCGAACAGTCGGTGGAGATGCCGGAGAACGCGGAATCGGCGGCGGTGCGATTGGCGTTTCGGCCGCGCGCGGCCGGGGAGTTGACGCTGGCGCTCGTGGCCGAATCGTTGCCGGGGGAGGCGACGACCGAAAACAATCGGCTGGTGCAGCGCGTGACGATTCGCGAGGAGACGTTGCGGGTGCTGCTGGTGCAGTCAGCGCCGAGCTACGAGTATCGATATTTGAAGACGCTATTGCAGCGACAACGGCAACAGGGCGGCGAACGCGAACGCGCGGTGATGTTGGCGACCGTCTTGCAGGAGGCGGATCCCGAGTATGCGGCGGGAGACGAGACGGCGGCCAGCGGGTTTCCGGCGAGCCGCGAGGCGCTGTTTGGTTACGACGTCGTGATCTTGGGCGACGCCGACCCCAGGTTGCTCGGCGCCGCCGCACTCGAGAATCTGGCGGCGTTTGTACGCGAACGAGGCGGGGGACTCATCGTGCTCGCCGGCCCGCGTTTCATGCCGTTGGCCTACCGCGGCACGCCGCTGGCGGATTTGCTACCCATCGAGATCGACGGCGCGTCGTTGCCGGCGAGCGATGCGCTGTTGACCGAATCGTTCGTTCCTCGGTTGACTCGTTTGGGTCGCGCCACGGCCGCCTTGCAGTTGGAAGATACCCAGGAGCGGAGCGAGCAACGGTGGCGGGCCTTGCCCGGCTGGTATTGGTTCGTTTCGGCGCCGCGGTTGCGCGACGGTGCTCGCGTGCTCTTGGAGCATCCGACGGCGACGGGCCCGACGGGACAGCCGCTGCCGCTGGCGGCGCTGCAGTTCGTCGGCGCGGGGAAGGCGGCGTTGCAATTGAGCGACGAGAGTTGGCGCTGGGCGCGGTCGGACGACGGCGAGACGGCTTATGCCCGCTACTGGATGCAGTGGCTGCGCTGGATGAGTCGCGCACGGTTGCAAGGCGGCGAACGGGGCGTGCAGGTCACGACCGACCGGGAGCGTTATCTTTCGAGCGACTCGGTGAAAGTGCGCGTGCGGTTCTTGGATGAGCGACTGGCGCCGGCTGCGGACGACGGCGCGACGGTGGTCGTGCAAGCGGACGAGGGGGGGCCGCAGACGGCGACTCTTCGGCGTGAGTCGGCGGAGCGAGGCGAATTCACCGCCACCCTGCCGCCGCTGGCGGAAGGCATGTATCGCGTCTGGTTGGCGGCGCCCGAAACGACGGGCGACCCGCCCGCCGCTCGGTTCGTCGTCACGGCGCCGGCCGGCGAGCAGACGCGCTTAACGCTCGACGCCGAAACCTTGCGTCAAGCGTCAAGCCTGACTCAGGGGCGATATTATGCGTTGGCGGACGCCGACCGATTGGAGAACGACCTGCCGCGCGGCCGCCAGGTACGAATCGAGCCGCTCCCGTCGGCCCCGTTGTGGAACCGCTGGCCCGTCGCCGCGCTCGTGATCACGCTGCTCACCGCCGAATGGCTCCTGCGCAAGACCAGCGGCATGCTGTAATACCGTAGAACAGGCTTCCAGCCTGTTACCGTCTCCGTTACCGACGCCATTACCGTCTCAATTACTAGCGCCGCTGGCTCTTCGTTTAACCCGCAGCCGCAGGCGAGGGAACCCGACCGCCGCCGCGCAGATTTGTTCGCCCTCGCCTACGGCTGCGGGTTAAACAAGACTTGCCACTCCCCGTTTTCCGCGTTGGCGCTTATCATCGGTCGTCATGCAGAATCCAGCCTATGAATACGATGTGATTGTGGTCGGAGCGGGGCACGCGGGGACCGAAGCGGCGTTGGCGGCGGCGCGGATGGGGGCGCGAGTCGCGCTGCTCACGACCAATTGCGACACCGTGGGACAGATGAGCTGCAATCCGGCGATCGGCGGCGTCGCAAAGGGGCAGATCGTCCGCGAAATCGACGCTCTGGGCGGCGTCATGGGGCGGGCCATCGACGCGACCGGCATCCAGTTCCGCATGCTCAACTTGCGCAAGGGGCCGGCGATGCACAGCCCGCGCGCGCAAGCGGACAAGAAGGCCTACCAGTTCGAGGTGAAACGGATCGTCGAGGAGCAACCGGGGCTCGACCTGCGTCAGGAATCGGTCGAAGACTTGCTGGTGGAACCGTCGAGCGACGCGCCGCGCGTGGTCGGCGTCCGAGTGCGCGGCGAGGTGGAGTATCGGGCTCGAGCCGTGGTGCTCACCACCGGCACGTTTCTGCAGGCGCTCATGCACACCGGCGAGATCAAAACGCCGGGGGGGCGCGCCGGAGAGGGGACGACGGCCGGCTTGTCGGGCGCCCTGAATCGGCTCGGCTTCCTCGTCCGCCGCTTCAAAACGGGGACGCCGCCGCGCCTGAATGGCCGCACCATCGACTATTCGCGCACTGAACTTCAGCCGGGAGACGAACGGCCGCGCCCCTTTTCGTTCTTGAATGAGCGGATCGAACAACCGCAGGTTCCGTGCTGGATTACGTACACCAACGAAGGGGTGCACGAGCTGATTCGCGCCAATCTGCACCGGGCGCCTATGTATAGCGGCCAAATCAAAACGACGGGACCACGTTATTGTCCGTCGATCGAAGACAAGATCGTGCGATTTGCGGACAAAGAGCGACATCAGCTGTTCTTGGAACCGGAAGGACGAAACACGCGCGAAGTGTACGTCAACGGCATCTCGACGAGCCTGCCGCGGGACGTGCAGGATGCGATTCTCAAGCTGATCCCAGGGTTGGAACACGCGCAGATCATGCGTTACGGGTATGCGGTGGAGTACGACTTTTGTCCGCCCGATCAACTGTGGCCGTCGCTGGAGACGAAACGCGTCGCGGGCCTGTTCCTCGCGGGGCAGATCAATGGGACGACCGGCTACGAGGAAGCGGCCGGTCAGGGGCTGTTGGCGGGCATCAACGCCGCCCAATTCGTCAAGCAGGCGACGCCGCTGGTGCTCGACCGCAACGAAGCGTACCTCGGCGTCCTCATCGACGACTTGGTGACGCGCAGCGTCGACGAGCCATACCGGATGTTCACGAGTCGAGCCGAGTATCGTTTGTTGTTGCGGCACGACAACGCCGATCGGCGGCTGACGCCGCGCGGCTGGCAATTAGGGTGCGTGGAACGCGAGCGGTGGGAGCGGTTGGAGGCGAAAGAGGCGGAGATTGCACGCGTTCGGTCGGTTCTGGCGTCGACGCGTTTCGAGCAGGCGACGTTGGAGAAGTGGCTGCGGCGGCCGGAAGTCACGTGGGCTCAGATCGCGGAGCGGCGGCCGGATCTCGGCGACGTTTCGGAGGAAGCGGCCGACCAGGTGGTCACGGACGTGAAGTACTCGGGCTATGTGGAGCGGCAGGAGGAGCAGGTGGAACGTCAGCAGCGGCTGGCGGACCGAAAGATTCCGGCGTCGTTCGACTATGGCAAACTGAGCCAACTGCGGATCGAGGCACGGCAGAAACTGAGTCAGATTCGACCGTTGACGTTGGCGCAAGCGGGGCGAATCAGTGGAATTACGCCGGCTGACATTGCGTTGCTGCTGGCGCATCTCGAGGGGTAACTGGGGAACTGGTATGCCGTTGCGCGGACGAGGAAAGCAGGGCAAGGAAGCTTGGCTTTTTTTCGATTCAAATCGGCGTTGTGTGCGCAAGTGATTGATTACGATGAGTTTGCATCGAAAATATCAGTCTTGACGGGTTTCTAGACCCCGATATAATTCGGCCCGTTGGCAATTTCGGTAATCCTGGAAGGGTCGGTGAATGTTACCGGTTATGCCCGACTGGGTATTCCCGCTGAAGGCGGTTTGATACGGCGGGATGCTGAAGTTGCGCACGCCAAGGAGTCTTGTTTAACGACGGATCTCAGGACCAGACACCCCCGTGCGCAGGCGCGGATTCTGGGGATGGACGAAAATCTTGGCAGGGTCGCCAAACGTTCGTCTTCAGGGTGCGCTGGTTCAACGCAAGGGGTAGGAAGGACGGATGTCTGACATGACCAGCAAGACAGTGTTTACCACGGGCGAGGCCGCCAAGATCTGCAAGGTGAGCCAACAGACGATTATCCGCTGCTTTGACAATGGAACGCTCAAGGGATTCCGAGTTCCTGGCAGCCGATTCCGTCGCATTCCGCGGGACCAGTTGTTCGCGTTCATGCGAGACAACGGAATTCCGACGGATGCGCTGGAAAGCAGCAAGCGGAAGGTGCTCTTGGTGGACGACGACCAGGAGTTGGTCGACTTGTTGCGGGACACGTTCGAACGGGACGGCCGGTTCGAAGTGCACACCGCCAACAACGGCTTCGATGCCGGCATGAAAGTCAAGGAACTGCGCCCGGACCTCGTGGTCCTCGACGTGATGCTCCCCGACATCAACGGCAAGGAAGTCTGCCAGCGCGTGCGCAGCGACGAGTCGCTTGACTCGGTCAAAATCATCTGCATTTCGGGCATGGTGGAACAGGACAAGGTGGCCGAGTTGCGAGTGGCGGGCGCCAACGACTTCATGCAGAAGCCGTTCGCGGTCGACAAACTGCTCGAACGCGTCTGCGATCTGTTGGAGATGGAGCGCGCGTTGGCCGGCTAACGGCCTGTGGTCGTCATGCGAAGTCTGCCTGATTTTCAGCTTGGCGACCGCCTCGTTCGTTTGCCGCTCACCTCGCAAGGCGCCGTCGACTTGGCCCATTTGTGGCTGTCGACGGGGGAAGGCGAGCGGCGAGAGAGGGCGAGCCGCCTGCTGCGGCTCGAACCCGGATTGACGCTCTGGTGCGCCGCTTGGATCGGCGGCGAAGCGCGTCCGTCGCTTGACCTTCTGGTCGAGCGGTTGGCCGAGCCGCAGGAGCGCGTCGACTCGCTGGCCAGCGAACTGCTGCGCGCGATGGCGAGTGCGGCGAACGACGACGCGGAATGGGGGGCTGCACCGTGGCCCCTGCCGGCGGCTTGGCCCGGGGACGTCGCCGCGTGGTTGACGCGGGCTTTCTTGCCGATTTCCGCTGCCAGCGGCGCTGAGACGCCGGCGTTTTGTTCGCGAGCGGAATGGCTATCGCAGTCGGTCGGCGCCATGCCGACTGTCGACGCGCCGAATCTGGGCGCCGAGTGCGAAGGGCTCCGAGCACGTTGGGCGGAGGCGTCATCGTCCGCCGGGGCGGGCGAACCGCTGGACCTGCGCAGGCTGGCGCGGACGCTGCTGTCGACGGCGGCGAACTTTGAACGCACCCTGGAACAGGAAAAGCTGCTGGCGCTGCGCGAGTTTGCGTATGGGGCGAGCCACGAGATCAATAACCCGCTTGCGAATATCGCGACTCGCGCCCAGGGATTGCTCCGCGACGAACGAGACGTCGAACGTCGACGGACGCTCGCCGTCATCGCCGCGCAAGCCATGCGAGCGCACGCGATGATCGCCGACGTCATGCTCTTCGCCAAACCGCCCGCACTACGCCGCGAACCCGCGTCGCTAGGCGCGATCGCCGATCGCGTGATAAGCGAGTTGCGCGAAGCGGCGGACGCGCAAGAGACGGCGCTGGTCCGCCTGGTTGCCGACGTAGAACCGATCCTCGTCGACGTCGATGCCGGACAATTGGCGGTCGCGATTCGCTCGGTCCTCGACAATGGGCTCGAAGCGCTGCATCGGGGAGGGCGGATCGAACTGCAGGTGGAACGAGCGGCGGCGGACTGGGCGGCCATTTCGATCGCCGATTCGGGGCCGGGCATTGCGGCCGCTGTGCGGCGACGCATCTTTGAACCCTATTTTTCGGGGCGCGAGGCGGGACGCGGACTGGGGATTGGGTTGAGTCGCGCGTGGCGGATTGTGACTGACCACGGCGGGCGAATCGAGGTCGCTCCAGCGCCGCTCGGCGGCGCCCTGTTTACGATCTGGTTGCCGCGGTGCAAGGAAGCGGCCGAACCAAACTTATCGCGATGAGACTTTCGACAGGGGATTGAGGTGAGTCGATGAACGGCGGCTGGCTGATTGCGGAAGCGCATCCGTATGGTGCTTGGTGTCTCGTCCCGCCGCTCGCTTCCATCGTGCTGGCGATCGCGACGCGCCGAGTCGTCCCGTCGTTGATGGCGGGCGTCGTCGCCGGCGTACTCATCCTGACGCGAGGCGACGTCGTCCAAGCAGTCCCGCAGTTGCTGGAAACGCATCTGTGGAAGAATCTGGCCGAGCCGGATCACTTGCGGATCTTTGCCTTCACCATGTTGATGGGGGCGATGGTGAGCGTCATTCATGCGACCGGCGGCATGCGCGGGCTAGTGAACGCCCTCTCGCCGCTCGCCAAAGGTCGCCGCGGCGGACAACTGATCGGCTGGTTGTTGGGACTCATCATCTTCTTCGACGACTACGCCAACTGTCTCCTATTGGGAAACACGTTGCGCCCGCTGACTGATCGGCTGCGCATCTCCCGCGAGAAGCTATCGTTCCTGGTCGATTCGACCGCGGCCCCCGTCTCGGGGCTCGCCATCGTCTCCACTTGGGTCGCCACCGAAATCGGGCTCATCGAAACCGGTTACAAGGATTTTCTGCCGCCCGACTCAACGATCGACGGCATGGGCGTGTTCATCGCCACCATTCCGTATCGCTTCTACGTCATCCTGATGCTGGCTTGGATCCCGTTCTTAGCGCTGCTGAACCGCGACTTCGGCCCGATGCTGGCCGCCGAACGCGCGGCGCGCGACGGTCGCGGTCACGCGCGACATCCGGCCGCGGTCGACGACCAAAGCGGCGTCGCCTCCGGGCCCGTTCGCCACTGGCTGTACGCCGTCATCCCGGTGCTCACCATGATCGCCGTCACGTCATGGCTGCTCATCGCCAGCGGCGCCCGCGAGCTCAACGCCGACGTCTGGGAATGGAAACGCTGGTTCCTCTACTTCAGCAAAGGCAACTCGTACGTGGCGCTGGTCTATGCCTCGCTGGCCGGTTTGACGAGCGTGATGGTGCTGGCGGTCGGGCGCGGCATTCTCACGTGGCAAGCGGCGCGCGAGGCGGCGTTTCACGGAGCGACCCATGTGCTTTCGGCGCTCTCGATTCTTTGGCTCGCGTGGTGCTTGTCGGAAATCACCAAGCCCGAGTACCTGGCGACGGGCGGGTACTTGGCCGAGTGGATCAGCGACCGCATCTCGCCCGCTTGGATGCCGACGCTCATCTTCTTGATCTCCGCCGGCATCTCGTTCGCTACCGGAACCAGTTGGGGCACGATGGGAATCATGATGCCGATTACGATTCCAGTGACGTACCAATTGCTGGCGAACGCGGCCGGCGGCGGCACGGTCGACCCGCATCATCCGATTCTGATTGCCTCGATCGGCAGCGTCTTGGCCGGCTCGATCTTCGGCGACCATTGCTCGCCGATCTCCGACACCACGGTGTTGTCGTCGCAATCGAGCAGCTGCGACCATGTCGCGCACGTTTGGACGCAGTTGCCCTATTCGATGCTGATTGCGACCGCCTCGGTCGTGCTGGGGACCATTCCGGTCGGTTTCGGGGCTTCCCCTTACCTCATGTTGGCGCTCGGACTGGCAGCGGCGGTGGGGTTTCTGGCCGTGTTTGGGAAGTCGGTGGGGACGGTCGACGATTCCCCGAAAGGGACGCGTGAATTGTAGTTTTTTCCCGCTGCTCCCCGGCGCGCCAATCCAGGCTGTTTGAGCTGTAGAAGCGTCGGATCTTTCGGTTTGGCCGGGGATTACGTCCCGTGGTAGACGCCTGGACGGCCCGCCCGTGCCGGTCTGGCACGACGATTGCTTCCTTGGGTGTCTTCGTAGGGTCCTCTCCGAGACCAAACCACTCCCCCGGCGCGTTTCGCGGTCGTGACGCGCCGGGGGAGGGTTGGCTTGGATCGCCGGCGACGACTCGACGTCTTATCGCACGCCTGAGACGCTCGTCTCTCGACTCGGTTCTATTCGCTTGAGGGTTCGCCCATGACTTGGATGTCGCTGACGCTGTCCGCTCTTCTCTGGACGCTGCACGCCCTGCCGCCCGTGGAAATGACGCCCGTGGAAACTGCGGCTGGGGAGGGGGCGTGCGGTGCGATTCGGTTGACCGTGTCGGGGGTGGAGCAGGATAGTCCGTTTGCAGCGGCGCGGGGGGAGTAACAGGCTGGAAGCCTGTTCTACGGGAGATAGTTCAGGGTGTAGTAGGCCGCGTTGTGGAGGAGGGGGAGGTTGTCGGTGCTGCGGACGCCGGGGGCGTGCAGTTCGTGGACGTGACCGATTTGTAGCTTGTCGATATACAGGCGGACGCTGCGACCGTCGGCGGCAGGCACGGCGCGAGTGATCACGGGCTGCGTCTGATCGACTTCGGGACTGCCGTAGCTGGAGTGGTAGATGTAGGTGTAGGTTTCCATGCGGTACGACTTCACGTCGGCCGCGGTCTTCACGTCGAGCGGTTGCGTAAACGTCAGTTCGAAGCCATCCGGCTTTACTCGCATCTCGTGAATCTCAAACGGCGTCTTGCCGGTCCACTGCAGCCGTTCGAGTGCAAACGGCTTGGGGCCGCGCGAACCCCAGCCGCGGTTGGTGCCGCCTACGAACAACTGGCCGCTGGGTGAGAATTGCAGCGCCAGGCTCCCCGAACCGAAACCAGCCTTGAAGGGGTAGCAGGCGCCCTGATAGCGGCCTTGGACCTTTTCCAGCGACACGCGCATGACCGTGCTATGCGTTTGGTCGCCGACGAACAACTGGCCCGCGAAGGGACCGAATTTGCCGCGCGACGCATCGCAGGCAATGCCGCTCGCCGACTGCCCCATTTTCTGATACGGGAAGTAGACCACGGGGGGCGTTAACTCGGGGATCTTCGCCGCTTCGGTCATCATGCGACTGCCCGATTGCGGATCAGCAGGGCGTTTGCCCATGTTGGGCGCTTCGTCGTACCAGCGATTGCCGGCTGGGTGGCCGACGAAGCCGCCGGGCGATAGGTGCTTCAGCGAACAGGTGCCGTTCCAGGGACCTTGGTTGTCCGTATAGAACATGTCGCCGTCGAGGTTCGCACCCACGCCGCCGGGAGAACGCAGGCCGCTGGTGGTCGGGATCGTCTTGCCGTCCGGCGAAACGCGCAGCGCCCAGCCGCGAAACTTCACGTCGCTGCCGAACGAGCCGGTCAGGCAGAGCGTGACCCACAGATTGCCTTCGCGATCGAATTTCGACCCGAACGCGTACTCGTGGTAGTCGCCGTTGATTTCCCAGCCGTCGCTCACTGTTTCAAATAAATCGGCCTTGCCGTCGCGGTCGGAGTCTTTCAATCGCGACACTTCGCAGCGCTGCGTCACGTACAACCAGCCGTCTCTCCAGGACAATCCTAGCACTTCATGCAGCCCTTCGGCGAAGCGTTGAAACTTCACTTGAGCCGGGTCGGTCGCCTCGGGATTTTCGATCATCCAGATTTCGCCGCGTCGCGACGCCGCCGCCAGCTTGCCGTCCGGCAGCCACTCGAGCGCCCCGACCTCCAGCACGACCCCTTCGGGAATCGGCAACGTGGCGATGCGATAGAAGTCGTCTTCCTGCGGCGTTGCAGCGGGCTGAGCGAGCACGACGCCGTGGAAACTCGCCAGTGGAGCGGCGGAGAACAACAAGGCCAGCAACAGAAGCTTACGCATATCGTGGAGTCCGGAATGGAGTGTCAGCCAAGGGAAAGGGACGGATGCGGGAAGGTTACCAACGGATCTCTTGAGTCACATTGATCGGCTGTTTGCCGACGCGCAGCGGAACGACCAATTGGCGGCGACCGCCTTGCTGTCGGATTTGCGGTTGAGCGTCGCCGGCGGTGACCCGCACTTGCCAGTGGTCGTCGACGCGGAATCCGCCGCCCTCGACTGGCTCGATCTTCGCTCCCTCGGCGGCGCGGAACCAAACTTGGCCGCCGGCGTCGCCGCCGCCGACCAGCGATAGGGTCCGCAGCAGCACGCCTTGATCGCTCTTTCCGGCCGGCCGCGGATAATCGGTCACCTGAATTCCGTCGCCCAGTTCGTACGCGAAGACCGGTTCCTGTTGGGCGTTGAGTCGATAGCCGCGGAAGCGATAACCCAAAGCGCGAGCACCCAGTTTAGGCCACGGCGCTTCGGCATTTTCGAGTCGCGCGAAGTCGACGCCGGCGGGCGTCGCGAAGACGTTATCCCCCAGCGGCGACTGGAAGCCGACGCCGCGGTCGGTCCAGTGCTTCGACGCGTCGATGAACGAGCCTTGCCACAGGAGGGCGATTCGCAGGTCGTTCGCATCGAACGCCAAGTTGATCTTTTGCGGATAACCGACGCCGATCGCCCGCGGGCCGGCGCCTTCGATAAAGTTGCGATAGATCACGGGGGCGTCGCCGGCCACGAGTTCGATCGGGTCGCGACCGAGTCCCAGGGGCAAGGCCGCTTTCTCGCCGTCGAGCAGGAACTGCCAGACGGAATGGATTTGTTTGGAGGAGTCGCCATCCAGCAGCGCGGGGAGCAGCGTTTGACCTTGCGGCCAGGCGCTGGGCATGCGCGTGCCGGGACGAAAAGCGGGCGGGTCGAGCACGTAGGCGTGAAACCAGGACTCGCGCAGTCGCTTCGTCATCGTCGTCATGCTGATCGACTGAATGCCGGTCGCCGGCACGGCGCCCCAGGTGTGACACTTGATGCACGAGTAGCCCTGAGCGCCGACCAGCTTGCGGCCGACGGCTTTGAATGCACCAAGCGACGTACCGAGTTCCACGCGCGCATAGGCCGGTTCGGGATCCGCTTGTTCCAACGCCGCGACCAAATGTCCCACGTTGGCGGCGCCGAACTTGGGCATGCGCGTGAACATGTAGGGGCGGTCTTTCGCGCCGTTGTTGAGCAGATGCGCCAGCCACTCGCGTTTCAGTTTGCCGCCGACGCCCGTCAGTTGCGGCGGGATGCGGCCTTCGTCCCCCATCTCAGGTTGATTCGATTGGAAGGAAACATTGCGGGCTTCCGTGACGCCGCCTTGGGTTCCCCGCACGTGGCAGGCGTAACAGTTAAACGCAACCAGCGTGCGATCAACGACGCTGGACGGAGCGGCGCTAAGCGGCGCGGCGTCCGGAGTTTTGGCGGCCGCCAGCGCCGCTTGCAGGGCTTCCTTCTGCCGCTGCGACAGGGCATAACGCGGCGTCGAGGAGGAGTCGGGAGCAAGGCAGCCGCGCGCCGCGTTGACGCCGGCGAGCGCGGGGGCGGGGCGAGTTGCTTTGGCGGTCGCGTTGGAATTCAGCGCATGACATGAGGCGCAGCCCAACTCGGTGAACAGCGTTTTGCCTTCCGCAGCCTTTTGCGAGTCGACGGTGAATCGCGGTTTGCCGGCGTCCGCGGGCGGCGTCGCGTCGAGCGTGATCATGAAGTCGACCGCTTGACGCTTGAGCCCGCCGCCGTCGATCTCCAGTCGCAAGACTTCCTCGCCGCCGCCTTCGAAATACTCGACTTCGATCTTGTGAGCGCCGCGCGTCAGGAACACGCGACCAACGCCTTCTTGATACGGATGCACGCCGTCGACTCGAACCAGTTCATTGCCGTCGACGAGGACGCGCGATCCGTCGTCGGAACCGAGGAACAGTCGGTATTGGCCTTCTTTGGCGATCTGCAGGTAGCCTTCGAACCGGAGTGCGAATTGGTCGTTGCGTCCAAACTGCAGCGAGAAGCCGGAAGTGACGCCGGAGGACTTGGGCTTGAGCGCGGCGAAGTCGGGCAGCTTGTCCCAGTTCCCCTCGTAATAGGCGTACTTCATGTTCGGCGCGACTGCCAAGTCGCGCAGCAGGTATGACGCAATGTCGCGCGATTCTTCGGGCGTCAGGTTGAGGTGCGGCATGCGGCCCGACGGACGCACCGCGAGCGGCTCGGCGAGAAACGTCTGCAGCGATGGGAGCGAGTACTTGGCGCTGAGCGACGCGAGGGGCATGGAGTCGGGCTGGGGAGGGGACTTGCCGTCTTGTCGGTCGTGGCAGGCGGCGCAGCCGACTTGATGGAACAGGGTCTCGCCGCGCTTCACGGATTGGCTCACCGCGTTTGCTTCGGCGAGCACCGCATCGCCGACCAAAAAATGCACCAGCGCATCGGCCTTCGCTTCGCGCTCGGCGGCCGGTAGGTGCGACAGCAGCGCGGGCATCGTCGTGCCCGGTTTGACTTGTTGCGGGTTCATCAACAGTGCGCGGAGATACTCGGGACGCACCCGTTCGCCGACTTTGCCGAGGAGCGGCGCTTGTTTCGGAAGGAGGGCGGCGGCGAGCGGCGCGTCGGCGGCGTGGCAAGCGAGGCAGTTGAGCTCGCCGAGCAGCAATCGGCCGCCGTCTGCCAACTGGGCGTCGCTTGGTTCGCCGCCCGCATGAAACCGCTCGAAGGTCGGCACGATCGCATGGTCGGGACCCGCGGCGCGCCCACTCGCAACGTGCAGGAGCGGGATGAGTACGCCGAGCAGGAGTGCGCTAATCAAGCGGCGACCAAGGCTGCACGAGACGGCGTTCAGGGCGTCCAGCCGAGACGGCCGGCGATGAGGAACGCGAGAAGCGGAGGTGAAAAGAGACATAGGCTGCGTCGTGGTGGCCGGGGTGAAGGTGTTCGACGGCGAGGCACTTTCGTCCTGTGCGGTCGTTTCTTACGATTGAGAAGCGACTATCACAATCGTTGTGCGGGGATCTGTCAACATGCAGCCATCGACTACGTCCGATGCGTCGACCAAGGAGGGACACTCGTCGCGGACGCCGCCGACGTTGGCGGTCCTGTTGACCTTATTGCTCGTCTTGGTGTCCTTCTCGATCTCGCAGTCGTTATGGCGCGGCGTTCAGTCGACGCCGCAAGCCGAGCCGCGGGCGATCACGCCGCGCGGCGATTTGGCGGCGGACGAGCAGGCGACGATCGAGTTGTTTCAACGGATGTCGAAGTCGGTGGTGTCGATCGCGACTTCGACCATTCATCACGGTCCCGGCTTTGATCCGATAGAGGTGCCGCGCGGAACGGGGACGGGCTTTGTGTGGGACCAGCACGGGCACATCGTGACGAATTTTCACGTGCTGGAAGACGGTCAGACTTGCCGAGTGACGCTCGCCGACCAGTCAATTTGGAATGCGGAAGTGGTGGGGACGGCTCAGGACCACGATCTGGCGGTGCTCCGCATCGCGGCGCCCGCTGAGCGGCTGCAGCCGGTGATTGTGGGAACGTCCCGCGACCTGCAGGTGGGGCAGCGGGTGTTTGCCATCGGCAGCCCTTTTGGGCTCGACCAAACCTTGACCACAGGCATCATCAGCGGCCTGGGACGCGAAATTAAGTCGCGCAGCGAGCGCGTGATCCTGGGCGTGATCCAGACCGACGCCGCAATCAACCCCGGCAACTCGGGCGGCCCGCTGCTGGATAGCGCCGGCCGCTTGATCGGCGTGAATACGGCCATCTACAGTCCTACGGGGGCGTCCGCCGGCATCGGCTTCGCCATCCCCGTCGACATGGTGAATCGGACGGTGCCGCGCGTCATCAAGTACGGCCGCGCCGTCCGCCCGTTGCTCGGAGTACGTGTGACGCCCGATTCGGTGATGCAGAAAATGGGGATGCGCGGCGTCATGGTGATGGAGGTCCAATCGGACAATGCACGCGCGGCGGGCATTCAAGGACTCGAGATCGACCGCGAGACGGTGACGCGTCTGGGAGACATCATCGTGGAATTCGACAACCGTGAGATTCTGCGGCAAGACGACCTTTTTGCAGCGCTCGAGGAATGCGAAGGGGGACAGGAAGTCGCGCTCACCGTCATTCGCGACGCTCGTTCCAACGACCCCAAGAAACTGAAATTACGCGTCAAACTGCTCGATGTGCTCCGATAAGGGCGCTCGCCTCGTTTTGATCCCGCCTCCTTTCGATCCTGCCGGAGTGATTTGCGATGCCCAGTCTGCGTCCTTGGTGCCTGTATCCTTGTTGGCTGTGTGCTTGGTTGCTGTGTGCTTCTTGGCTGTGTGCTTGTTGGCTGCTTCCTATGGCGGCGTCGGCCGCCGAACTGACGACGCTGAGTCCCGACAACTGGGATCGCTACGTTCCGCAGGGCAAGGAAGTCGACGCGATCTACGGCGACTATGTGCTGCGCAACGACAAGTTGATCGCCGTGATCGGGCGTCCCGGCGTCGAGCGGCACGCGAACTTGACGGTGAAAAACGTCGGCGGCGCACTGCTCGACTTGACCCCTGTCGATGCGCCGAACGATCAGCTTAGCGCCTACTACCCCGGCGCGTCGCGCTACTCGTTCGTCGACGCCGGTCAGGTCCGAGCTTGGGTCAATCAACAGATCGACGACAATGCGCCGCCGCGCGACGACGCGGGAGTGCACAAGACGGCCGATCCGTCGGTCGCTGGTACGACCGTGACGCTGCAGTGCGCGGCGGAAGCAGGCGCAGGGCGACCGCGTGTTTGGGTTCGATATTCCCTGAGCGACGGGCAGTCGTTCTTGCGCGTCGACACGGTGTACGAGAATGCGAACGGACAACCGATCGTGGAAGACTTGGCCGACGCGATTCGCGCGGATCGCGTCTTCGAGTTTGGTTACGATGCGGCGAGCCGCCTGTTTTGGGCGGCCGACGACTGGTTCGAGCAGGCGTATGGCGTGCGCGTCGACGGCTACGAGGTGAAACGCGAGAAGCTGCTGCAGTTGGTGAAGGACGGCCAGTCGCAGGCGACGATCGCGCCCGGGGCGACGCTGACCGTGACGCGTCGTTTTCTGGCGGGGCCGCACTTATTGGCCGTCAAAGCGACCGCCGCACAGCTCGACCAGCGCGATTGGACGCCGGTGCGGTTCGTCGTGCACGATCCGGCGGGGCCGGTCGAACATGCGAAAACGACGGTAAAAATCGGCGGCGCCGTTCATGGAACAGCGCGGACCGATGCGGGCGGGTCGGTGGCTTGCGAACTGCCTGCGGGGCCGTGGGAAGTGACGGTCGAGGCGATGGGGCGACCGCCGCTGGTGCAGACGATCCCGGCCGGCGCTGCGGGCGACATTCGGCTGACGATGGCCCCGTGCGGCTACGTCGTCGGTCGGATCACCGACGACGCGGGGCGGCCGATTCCCTGCAAAGTCGCTTTCTATGACAAGCAGCAGGCGACTCCGTTTCCGGTGAACAAGGACGGCAAATACGACCCGAAGCTCGCCAATCCCTACTTCGGACCGGACGCGGGCGAAGCGGCCGTGCATAACTTGGTGTACACGGCCAGCGGCGCGTTTCGACAGGAGATTGCTCCGGGAAAATACGAAGTGATCGTGATGTACGGGCCGGAGTACAACGTGTACATCGGCGAACTGGAGGTCGCGGCCGGCAAAGAAGCGGTGCTGCAGGCGAAGCTGGTGCGGGCCGTCGATACGGCGGGCTGGGTGAGCACCGACTTTCACAGCCATTCATCGCCGTCGGGCGATAACGTCAGCAGTCAGCTGGGACGCGTGCTGAACCTGCTTGGCGAACACATCGAGTTCGCGCCGTGCACCGAGCACGCGCGAATCGATACGTACGACGCCGCGCTGGCGAAACTGCGCGCGTCGAAGCTGTTGGCCAGCTGTCCGGGGATCGAGCTGACCGGCTCGCCTCTGCCGCTGAACCATCAGAATGCGTTTCCGCTGTTGCACAAACCGCGCACGCAAAACGGCGGCGGGCCGACGACCGATGTCGATCCCTCGAAACAGATCGAGCGACTGGCGTTGTGGGACAACAAGAGCGACAAGCTCGTACAGCAGAATCACCCGAACTTGCAGCAGCTGCTGAAGGATAAGGATTTGGACGGCAAAGAGGACGGCGGTTTTGCCGGCGTGTTCGGTTTCATGGACGTCGTCGAAGTGCATCCGCCGCACGAGATTTTCGAAGACGAAAAGGCTGACAAGCCGGGAAGCAACTCGATGCGACAATGGATGCGACTGCTCAATCTGGGCTATCGCATTCCGGGCGTGGTGAATACCGACGCGCACTACAACTTTCATGGCTCGGGCTGGTTGCGGAATTACGTGCGCAGCCGCACCGACGATCCAGCGCAGATTAAGCCGCTGGATATTGCGCATGAGTCGGAAGCGGGGCACGTCGTCATGACGAACGGCCCGTTCTTGGAGGTGGAGGCGGTCGCGATGGAACCGGCCGTGCGTCCCGCGCGCGGGATCTCGGGAGACATTGTGGCGGCGCCGGGCGGGCAGTTGCAGCTGCGGATTCGCGTCCAGTGCGCAAACTGGTGCGACGTCAATCGCGTGCAGGTGTTCGGCAATGGTCGCCCGATCGCCGACCTGAATTTCACTCGCCGCACTCACCCCGAACGGTTCGCGGACGGGGTGGTGAAGTTCTCGATCAACCTGCCGGCGACGTTCAAGCAAGATACGCACCTGATCGTGGCGACGGCCGGCGAGGGCTTGACGTTGGGCCGATTCTACGGACCCCAATTCGGCTCGGCGATGCCCGTCGCCGTCTCGAATCCGATCTTCATCGACGTCGACGGAGACGGCTTCAAGCCGAACGGCGATATGTTGGATTTGAAATAACGGAGCTCATTCCCGTTGTGGAACCAACCGTAGAACAGGCTTCTAGCCTGTTTCTCCCCGACGCAGTGCGCGACGCGTGCGCAGCGCCCCCGACGCAAGGTCGGGGGAGATCGGACGGCGGCGGGGCTCTCGAACCTAACTGCATTCATGACTCAGGGCGGAGATGCGCGGTCTCTTGGCGTCATCGGTCATGGGGACGGGTCATTCGAACCGGTGGTGTCGCTTCGCTCAACCACCGGCTAATGGCTGGCATGCCTCCGGCATGCTCGGACGTGCTCGAATTCATCCTCGAAAAGGGGCCGCGGCGCGCTCAACGCCGGCTGCGGATGCCCCGCTCACCTACGGTAGTTGGACCTGGAGGTTTGCGTTAGAGTGTTCGTTTCTTCGATTGGTCGCGTTCCGCGGGAGCCGCTTGGCGTCCGATTCCCAGTTCTGATTCCCAGTCACGGAGGCCGTCATGAAAATTGCCTCAACAAAGCTCGAGTCGATTCGCATGAAATGGACGTTTTACGGCATTCTGTTTGCGGTCGCCCTGCAAACGCTCGTCGTGGCGGTTGGATGGTTTCGCGGAAAGGATGTCGACTGGACGGAGGTGTTTCCCACGGCGGCCGCCGTCTTCTCGGTGGTGTTCGCGGTGCAGGGCGCCGTGTACGCGGCAGCTCGTGAATCTCAGGACTAGATCGCCCTTGGTGAATGTGCTCAACCCCTGGCTAGCGCTAAACGATTGATCGCCATGCGAATTCTGCTGTTTGACATTGATGGGACGCTGTTGAGTACGGGCGGGGCGGGGATGGCGGCGCTGAAGGCGGCCATGCGGGAAGAGTTTGGCGTGGCCGACCCGCAGGAGGTGCCGGTGAGCGGCCGGACCGATCGCGGCATTGCACGCAGTCTGTTTCAGGCCCATGCGATGGACGACACCGAGCATCACTGGGAGCGGTTTCGGGACGCGTATTTGCGCCATTTGGCGGAGCAGTTGCCGCAGCGGACGGGACGCGTCCTGCCCGGCGTGTCGACGCTGCTGGATCGGGTCGCGGGTCGGCCCGAGGTGCAGGTGGGGCTGTTGACCGGCAACGTCTGGGAAGGCGCGCGGCTGAAGCTCGAGCATTACAGGCTGATGAGCTACTTTGCGTTCGGCGGGTTCGGGGATCGGCATGCCGATCGCGATGCGGTGGCGGCGGAGGCGCTGGAGCAGGGGCGTCGTCGAACGGCGGGGGCGTCGGCTGAACTGCAGGTATGGGTGGTGGGCGACACGCCGATGGATGTGACGTGCGCTCGGCATATTGGCGCTCGCTCGATCGCCGTCGCCACCGGCAGTTTCTCGCGCGAAGTGCTCGAAACGTACGAACCGGACGTGTTGGTGGACGATCTGAGCGACGCGGAGCGGTTGGCCGACATGATGCTGGCGTAAGCAGACGGCTCCGCCGCGTCGATTTCGTTCAACAGCCGGCTTAGTACAGCGCCGAGGATAGTTTGCGGCGGTAATCACGGACGAGGTCGCTATCGCCAGGGAGGACGCGGAAGATGTCGACCATGACTTGGCGGGCCTTCTCGCCGGCGCCTTTGCGGTCAGCGCGGACCACGGCCAACAGGACGTCCAGCGACTCTTGGTATTGCTGAGCGGCGGCGAGGGCTTCGCCGAGCTGCAGTTGTTTGTCGAGGTCATGCGGGGCGGCGGCCGCGGCGGCTCGGCATTCGTCGACCGACGGGGTGTTTTGCGACTTGAGTTCGAGGGCCGCTTTGAGTTTTTCGGCTTCGGGCTCAAGGAATCCGCGACGTTCGAGTTTTTCCAGGATGGCGCGGACTTGGTCGTCTTGGCCTTGGGCGGCGAGGGCGCGGCCCAGCCCGATTTGCAGGTCCCATTCGTTGGGCAGCTGCGGGATGAGGGATCGGTAAACTTGCTCGGCTTCGGCGGGGGCGGACGTTTCTAAGGACTTCGCGCGGGCGACGTCGGCGGCCAGTTGGAGGCGCCCCAGCCATTCGCGGATCTGTTCCTTGGGGAGGGCGCCGACGAAGAAATCGACGACTTGGCCGCCGACGACGGCGTAGACGGCGGGGATGCCTTGCACCTGGAATTCGGCCGCCTGCTCGGGCAGTTGTTCGGTTTCGGCTTTGACGAGCACGAACTGGCCGGCCGCTTCCTCCGCCAGCGACTCGAGGATCGGTCCGAGCATCCGGCAGGGGGCGCACCACTCAGCCCAGAAGTCGACGACGACGGGGACGGTTTGGGAACGTTCCCAGACGTCTTGAGCGAAAGTAGCGGCGGTGGTGTTGACGACCCAAGGGGATGCGGAATTGGCCATCGTTCGACTCCGGTTGCCAGCGTAGGAATGCCGATTTAGGAAGGACGCGCGACGCGCCGGGGGGCGGTGTGCGGGGGCGGGGCGGGCCGCCGCGGCTTGACGGTCCCCGCCGTCGTCGCTAAAATCCCTGCCCAAACTGAATTACAGCTTGGATTTGCGACTTACCCAACAGCAACCCTACGCAAGGTTGCCTCCGACCGCAAGGTGACGGCCTGCAAGATGCTCGTCGTGAAGAATGCCGTCAGGAAGTCGTGGTCAGGCTGAGGAGAGCAACGTAAATGGCCGATTCCGAGCCCAATCGCGGCGACGTCTTCGATCTGGATAAGATCCGCAGCCTCATTCAACTCATGAAGGAACACGACCTTACGGAGGTCGATCTTCAAGAGGCAGATCAAAAGGTGCGTTTGTGCCGAGGCGTGGCGGGCGAAGTCCGCGTCGCGCCGGCGCCGGTCGTCGTCGCCGCGCCCGCCGCCGCCGCTCCGGCCGCTGCCGCCGCCGCCGTCGACGGGGCGAACATCGTCACGATCAAAAGCCCCATGGTGGGCTCGTTCTACTCGCGACCCAATCCGAACGCCGAAGCGTTTGTGAAGGTCGGAGACCACGTGAATCCCGAGACGGTCGTCTGCATTATCGAGGCGATGAAGGTCTTCAACGAGATTCAAGCCGAAGTGCGCGGGCGCGTGGTCGCCGTGCTTGTCGACGACGAGACTCCGGTCGAATTCGGCAAGCCGTTGTTCAAGGTCGACACCAGCGGCTGAGCGAAAGACTCATGTTCAAACGAATTCTGATTGCCAACCGGGGCGAGATTGCGCTTCGAGTGATCCGAGCCTGTCGCGAATTGGGCATCGAGACGGTCGCTGTCTTCAGCGAAGCGGATCGCGGTTCGCAGTATCTGCAGTTGGCGGACGAGGCGTACTGCATTGGTCCCGCCAAGTCGGCGCAAAGCTACTTGCGGATCGACCAGGTGATCAGCGCGGCCGAAGTGGGGAACGTCGAGGCGATCCACCCCGGATATGGGTTCTTGTCCGAGAACGCCCACTTCAACGAAGTGTGCCGCAGCTGCAAGATCGACTTCATCGGACCGTCGCCCGAAGCCATGAAGGCGTTGGGAGATAAGAATACGGCCAAGGCCATCGCCCGCGAGGCGAAGGTGCCGGTGGTGCCGGGCAGCGACGGGCTGATCGAGGATGAATCCGAAGCCATGCGCGTCGCGCATGAGATCGGGTTCCCGGTGTTGATCAAGGCGACGGCTGGCGGCGGCGGTAAAGGGATGCGCGTCGCGGCGAACGACCTGTCGTTGAAGGCCGCGCTCGCCCAAGCGCGCACCGAGGCGCAGGCCGCCTTCGGCAACCCGGGCGTGTACTTGGAGAAGTACATTCTGCGTCCCCGACACGTGGAAGTGCAGATCATCGCCGACCAGCACGGCAACGTCGTCCACCTGTGGGAACGCGATTGCTCGACGCAGCGTCGACATCAAAAACTGATCGAAGAAAGTCCGGCGCCCAATCTGCCGGAGAAGACGCGCACCGCGATCTGCGAAGCCGCCGCGCGACTCATTAAGAATGCCAACTACACCAATGCGGGGACGGTGGAGTTCATCGTCGACCAGGAAAACAACTTCTATTTCATCGAAGTGAACGCGCGGATTCAGGTCGAGCACCCCGTAACCGAAATGGTGACGGGCATCGACTTGATCAAGTCGCAGATCCTGGTGGCGGCCGGCGAGCCGCTGCCGTTCCGGCAGAAGGACGTCAAGCTGAACGGGTGTGCGATCGAGTGCCGCATCAACGCGGAGAACCCGGCCAAGAACTTCCAGCCGACGCCGGGCAAGATCACACAGATGTTTGTGCCGGGCGGCCGAGGCGTGCGGTTCGATTCGCACGCCCATGTCGGCTATACGGTGCCGCCGCACTACGATTCGATGATCGGCAAGCTCATCGTCCACCAACCGACTCGAGCCGAAGCGATCGCCTGCATGGTCCGGGCGCTTGATGAATTGCGCGTCGAGGGGATCAGCACGACGGCCCCGTTCTTGAAGGAGGTCCTGCGACACTCGGACTTCGTCGAGGGCAAGGTCGACACCAACTTCGTGGAACGGTGCATGCTGAGCTAGCTGGCATGCTGAGCAAACTGGCTGGCGCAGTGAGCGAATCCGCGCGGCGCGCCGGGAACGCACGTTGATAAGCGTTCCAGCCTCGACGGTAATCGTATTAACGGCAGTTTTCTTGCCGTTGCTGTCGCTTTACGACGGCGTACATTCCCTTATTTCTGCGTCGCATCTTGACGCGTGGTAGTGGTTTGCGGCCTTTTTCTGTGTTCGCTTGGCGGAGTGGTCGATAGACCATAGAATCCGCGGCGGCGGAATCAAGACGCACTTATCACAAGGGTATCGAGACATGTCCCAGGCGAATGGCGGCAAGCGAGTGAAGTTTGAGAAGGTGGCGTTGTTGTTTGCGGGAGGGCCGGCGCCGGCGGCGAATGCGGTGATTTCGACGGCCGCGGTTTCGTTCCTGCGGCATGGCAGCAAGGTGGTCGGCATCCGTCACGGCTACTCGAAGCTCGAGAAGTATTCGGCCGCGAAGCCGCTGGAAGCGGGCGAAGATTATCTGGACCTTACGCACCAAGTGCTGAAGCGGACGCGCAATAGCCAGGGGATCTTGATTGGGACGTCGCGGGCGAATCCTGGCAAGGACGTGTCGGCGCCCGCGCATCTCACGGATCCCGAGCGCAGCCAGAAGCTGCTGAATGTGTATCACGGTCTGCGGTCGATCGGCGTCGACGCGCTGGTGTCGATCGGCGGCGACGACACGCTGAAGACGGCCAACAAATTCAAGATGTTCCAGGACGCGTTGCCCAAGGACATGCCGCGGATTCCGGTCGTGCATGTTCCAAAGACGATCGACAACGACTATCACGGCATCGACTTCACGTTCGGCTACTTTACCGCGGTCGACACGCTGGGGACGGAGATTCGCAACTTGCTGTATGACGCGGAAGCGTCGCAGGCGTACTTCATCGCCGAGACAATGGGGCGCAGCGCGGGCTGGCTGGCGTACGGAGCGGCGATTGCGGGCGAAGCGAGTTTGGTGCTGAGCGTCGAAGACATCCGCGGCGTCTACCGCACGAAGGAGACGATCGAGGTCGAGAACGACAAGGGGGAGAAGAAGTCGGTCGAGCGCGAGATCATGGACCTGGAGAAGGTGATCGATCGCATCGTGACGACGATGCTGGCGCGCGACGAGGAAGGAAAGCGATTCGGCGTGATCGTGTTGGCGGAAGGTTTGGCCGAACTGCTCCCCGAATCGTTCATCCGCGGCATCAAACGCGACTCGCACAATCACATCGCGATTTCCGAAGTGAATTTGGGACGCATGTTCGCCAAGGCGATCGCGGCGCGCTACAAGGAGCGTTCGGGCGGGCGCGAACGAAAGGTGACGGGCGTGCAATTGGGTTATGAGTCGCGTTGCGCCAAGCCGCACGGCTTCGACGTGCTGTTGGGCAGCCAGTTGGGCGTCGGCGCCTATCGGGCGTTGGCCGAGCAGGGGCACAACGGCGTGATGGTCTCCGTTTCAGGCCAATTGGACCTGTCGTACGTCCACTTCCACGAACTGATCGATCCGACCAACCTGGTGACCAAAGTTCGGTTCATCAAGACCGACTGCGATTTCCATCGTCTGGCGCGGTTCCTCGAAACCTACCAAAACGAAGACGAACCGACGTTGTAAGCGGCGGAGCGTCAAACGCACGACCTACGTCCTTCCCTGGAGTCCTGGGCGGCTGATGAAGCCCCGGGAAATCGGGGAAGGACGTTTTTTGCGCCTGGCGTCCGCGGCATGCGGCGGCGGTGGAAAACGGCGGGCCGCGCACAACTGATCTGGTTGCCGGAGCACGCTTTGTGGCATACTCCGCGCCATGAAGATCTTCTTTTCAGTCGGCGAACCTAGCGGCGATGTCCACGGCGCGAATTTGATTCGCGAACTGCGACGGCAGAATCCGTCGATCGAAGCGGTGGGGTTCGGCGGACCGCGGATGGCGGCCGCCGGCTGTCAGCTGCATACCGACCTCACGCAGCTCGCCGTGATGCTCCTCTTCCGCGCACTCGTCAACTTGCATCGCTTCTTGGCCCTGTTGTGGCAGGCGGATCGCTACTTCCGCGATCAGCGGCCCGACGCAGTGGTGCTCATCGACTTCCCGGGCTTCAACTGGTGGATTGCACGTCGCGCCAAAGCGCGCGGCATCCCCGTGATCTATTACGGCACTCCGCAGTTGTGGGGGTGGGCCGGCTGGCGCGTAAAGCGGATGCGCAAATACGTCGACCACATCATCTGCAAGCTGCCGTTCGAAGTGCAGTGGTATGCGGAGCGCGGCTGTCGGGCGCTGTTCGTCGGTCACCCGTTCTTCGATCAGTTGTCGCAGCAAACGTACGATGACGCGTTCTTGGCCGAACAGCAGAGAAGGGCGGGGCGGTTGGTCGCCATCCTGCCCGGTTCGCGCATGCAGGAGGTCGAGGGCAATCTGCCGACGTTCCTGAAGGCGGCCGCGGAGGTGCAGCAGCGCTTGCCCGAGACGCGGTTTGCGATCGCGAGCTTCAACGAACGGCAAGCTCGCGTCGCGCGTCAGATGCTCGCCGACCTCCCGGCCGACCAACGACCGCGCGCCGACGTGTTCGTCGAGCGGACTCCCGAACTGATGAAGTTGGCCGACTGCTGCATCGCCTGTTCCGGCTCCGTCTCGTTGGAGCTGATGTATCACGCCAAACCGACGGTCATCCATTACAAGGTGCATCGTTTGGGGATGCAGTTGCAGCAATGGTTTCGCAACGTGCGGTACATCACGCTGGTGAATCTGTTGGCGGTCGAGAATCGCTTCCGTCACGATCAGGAACCGGCATACGATCCCGATGCGCCGCAAGCCGAGGATGTGCCGTTCCCCGAGTATCTGACGAACGAAGACAAGAGCGGCCGGATCGCGGGCTGGATTGAACGCTGGTTGACGGACGAATCAGAGCGGCTGCGGCGGGTGCGGTGGTTGGAGCAGTTGCGGACGACGAACGGCAGCCCCGGTGCGTCGCGCGCCGCGGCCGAGTACATTCTGACGGTGTTGCGACCGACGTCGGGAGTTCGTCAAGCGGCCTAACTGACGGACTCGCGGGCGAGCGGCCGTGAGGCATCGTCGTGAGACATCGACGCGCGGCGTCGGTGAGTGTGCATTCGTTCCAGCCGCAGGTACGCCCGTGTTTTTTTCCGAACCGCCGCAGACCGGCTACGATCTACGCTTTCACATCGGTCCGATTCCCGTCCGAGTGCATCCGCTCTTCTGGCTCATCTCGCTGCTGATGGGCGCCAACTTGCAAGATCCCAAGCTGATCGCGCTGTGGATCGGCGTCAGCTTCCTGTCGATTCTGGTGCACGAGTTGGGTCATGCGCTGGCGATGATTCGCTATGGCGAGCGGCCGCGAGTGGTGCTGTACGGCATGGGCGGGTTGGCGATCAGCGACGGCGGCGGAACGGGCGGCTGGGCGCGCAGCAAACTGGTGACGGGAGGACGACGCGCGCGCGTGTGGCTGGAGCAAGTCATCATCTCGGCGGCGGGTCCCGGCGCAGGTTTTTTCTTGGCGATCTTCGTCGTCGTCCTCATTCATCTCCTGGGCGGCAGCGTGTCGTGGGACGCGCCGACGTTGGCGCGTCCCATCGGTTACCGCATCGAGCTCGACAATCCCACGCTCTCGCTTGTCGCGTGGATGATGTTGCGCGTGAACATCTTTTGGGGGCTCATCAACTTGTTGCCCATTCTGCCGCTCGACGGCGGACAGATTGCGCGGGCTGTGTTCGTCGAGCGCGATCCGTGGCGCGGCATGGAGCGTGCGATCTGGTTGTCGGTGTTCACGGGCGGAGGCGTGGCGCTGGTTGCGTTCGCCGTGTGGCACGACTTCTTTCTCGCGATCATGATCGGTTCGCTCGCGGCTTCCAACTACGCGGCGCTGCAGCGTCGTTGGTAACGCAGCGCTGCAGCGCTGCGCGATGAAGAATCGCTCGCGCGATGCGCGATGCACAGCGCAGGCATGCGCAATTTTTTTTCTTCGCGAGTTGGTTTTTGTGGAAAACCTGTTGCATTTATTTGGGACTTGCGTACAAATACGGCACGAAAGTGTGCATAACCACTTAGCTTGATTTGTCAACTGCGGAAACGTTGAAACCAAGTCAAGCACGACTCGCTGATCGCCGGGCACGATTGCCAGGAAGTCGACGAAGTCGCAACGGTGGTTGGGAACGTGGCAAGGCGGGAAGCAAGACGCGGTTTCGAGTCGTTTGACTTGATCGATCCTTGCGACTCGTCGGACACCTTTATCATTGGAGGACGTACCATGGCCAAGAAAGCTGCCAAGAAGGCTGCCCCGAAGAAGGCTGCGAAGAAGGCTGCGAAGAAGAAGAAGTAACTCTTCTTCGAGCGTCATCCGCCCTTCGGTTGATGCAAGAATCAAGACCGTAACGAGAAAGGGCCGCCGATTTCGGCGGCTCTAATTTTTTGCGCCCGCGCCAGCCGCTCATTTCAGCCGACTGGACGCTCGCCCGCGCCTCGCTGCTGGGAAGACGCGTCTTGATGTGCAAAGCGGGCCGTTAGCGTCCTGAGTCATAGATCCGTTCATGATCTATTGCGCCCTCCGGTCCGCCTCGATTGACTCTCGGCGACGAGAGCAAACGAAGGCGGTTGCACATCCGAAGACGGAGTTGATTTTGTCGGATGAAGAAGCGGACCATACTGGCATGCTGCCGCCATGACTTGGCTCATCACCATCAGCATCCACGCCTCCCGCACTGGATCTCACGGAGACGCAGAGACACGGAGACGCAGAAGACTGCCATCGAACACGAATCCTCGACGGCTCGTTGCGACGCTCCCTCCGTGCCTCCGTGCCTCTGTGAGAGACACGAAATTGCGAAGGAGGCGCTGCGCAATGAGCCGACCGCTAGCGCGGCATCGGCTGAGATGCTGCAGCGCCCTTCGCTACAGCGGACGGGGCGCTAGCCCGCGGCTTGATGCGCCAACGGCGTCGGCCTACAGCGACGGCAACTCGGGCATCACCGGTTGCAAGGCGGCGCGTGCCGCGACGTTGCGGGCCAACTGCGTCACGATGCGATCCAAGTACGACGCCACCGAAGGGTCGGTGAAGTTGGCGCCGGTCGTTCCCGCATCGCCGTTCTCGCGAATCGACATGTGAATCGGCACATCGCCCAGGAACGGCACCTGCATCTCTTCGGCGCGACGGCGAGCGCCGCCGCTGCCGAAGATGTCGTAGCGCTTGCCGTTATCCGGGCACAAGAAGCCGCTCATGTTCTCCACCATGCCCAGCACGGGAATATTCACTTTACGGAACATGGCGATCGCCTTCACCGCGTCCAAAAGGGCGACGTCTTGCGGCGTACACACGACGACGGCGCCGGTCAGCGGCAAGGCTTGCGACAGAGTCAGCGCGATGTCGCCCGTGCCGGGCGGCATGTCGATGATCAAGTAATCCAGTTCGCCCCACGCCGTATCGCGCAAGAACTGCGTGATCGCACCGTGAAGCATGGGGCCGCGCCACACCACGGCTTCTCCCGGCGGAACCAAGAAGCCCATCGACATCACCGGAATGCCGCTGGCGTAGAACGGTTGAATCTTGCGATCCACGACCTCCGCCTTGCCTTCGAGTCCCAGCAGGTGCGGGATGCTGGGGCCGTAGACGTCGGCGTCGAGCAACCCGACTTGGCAGCCGGCCCGCTTCAATCCCCACGCGATGCTCGCCGAGATCGTGCTCTTGCCGACGCCGCCCTTGCCGGACCCGACCGCGATCACGCTCTTCACCGGGACTTCCAATTGTCCCAAGGGCTGCGGCGGCCGATGGAACGACGCGCTGTGCACAGTCACTTGCGTCACGCCGGCCAGTCGCCCGCGGATGCGGTCCGCAAGCGACTCTTGCGTCTCACGCGCCAACGGCGCGGAGTGACTGGCGAGGCCGAGCGTCAGCGACACGGCGCCGCCGTCGACTTGCACATCGTAGATCTGTCCATTCTGCAACGCCGAGCGCCCCGTCTCGGGATCCGGAAAGTCCGCCGCTGCTCCCAACACGTCCGCCGTCGTCACCGCATTGCCCGTCATCAGTTCTTCGTCCTTCCTCAAATTCGCTGCGCGCTGAACGCACAGCCCTTACATTGAATTATCGTTCACCGGCGGCGGCCGCTTCCGACCACGGGATGCGTCGCCACAGTTCGTCTCGCAGCGTTGACTCTCGTTCCGTTCCGCGCCAGCAGTGTCGCACGGCCAAGCGAGTCGCGGCGGACAAGTCGCGCGGCGACGACGCGCAGTCGATCGCGCCGCATTCGCGCCACAAGGTTTCGCACTCCACCGACGGACTGATCGCCAGGATGATCGCCCGAGCGGCGGGAAAGTCGCGCTGCAAAAGCGCCAGCCGCCGAACGACTTCGTCCGGCGCCGTTCCGGTCGCTTCCAAGCACACGCAGCTTTCCGGCGCCTCGACCAACGCCTCTAGCAGATCGCTCCAAGAGCGAGTCTCCACGAGGCGCGAACCGTTCGGCGGCCAGAGTGCACGCAGCGCACTCGCCCACATCCCCGAGCGTTCACAAACCAAGCATCGCCGAACCGCCATGCATGCCTTCCCAACGTTCGGGAAACGATGTCACGTTGGTATCGTAGGTCGCGCCGCCGGGAGTGACAACGGGGCCGCGGCGGCGCGAGTTACGGATACGTCACGCCCAACTGCTCGACGCGCCGCAATAATCGCGGCCGCGAGATGCCGAGCGCTCGAGCCGCCTTCGCCTTGTTCCCTTTCGCCATCGCCAGCGCTCGCCGCAACACCTCGCGCTCCACCTCCGCCAAGAAGGCGTCCAGCTTCAGCGGTTCCTCGGTTCGACGAGCGGGGCGGGCCGCGTCGGCCGCCTGCCGCAGGCGCGCCGGCAGATCGCCTGCCTGCACGAACGGACCCTCCGCCCGCAGACAACTTTCCTGAACGACGCGATCCAGTTCGGCCGCTTGTCCGGGCCAGCGATACGCAATCAACAACTCCATCGCCTCGTTCGAAAAGCCGCTCCACTGCCGCTGACCGCGGGCATTCATTTCTTCCAGAAACGCCTGAGCCAACCAGGGGATGTCTTCCGCGCGTCGTTCCAACGGCGGCACCACCAACTCGCACGTGCTCAGCCACGCCGCCAAGTCGTCGCGAAACTTTCCTTCTCGAACCAATTCCGTCAGCGACGCACTCGAAGTGCACAAGGTTCTCGGAGGCTGCCGCCACGCGCGCACTTGATCGGCCAAGGTCTGCTGCGCTTCGAGCGAAAGTTGGTCGACGTCGCGCATCAGAATCGCTGGCGGCGTCGCCGAAGCGTCGGGCCTGAGTCGCGCGAGGGCGTCGAGCGACCGACGCAGGAGATCGCCGTCCAGCAGCGAGCATTCCCAAACGACGAGCGGACCGATCGTGGTCTGCGTTCCGCGATGGATCGCACGCGCGATGAACTCGCGCCCCGATCCGGTCGGACCAACCACAACCGCGCGGACCTGCGACTCGGCGGCCCAGCGAGTTTGTTCGCGAACGCGCTGCATGGCCGAACTTTCGCCCAACAGTCGATCGAGATGAAAGCGCCCCCACCACGCGCGTCGCGCCGCCTGCAATCGCCGATGAAGCGCTTCGGCCGTGGCATCCGCGCGCTGCAGACTGTCGCTGGCCGGCAACTCGTCCATCGCGACGAACACCGCCAAAGCTGCTCGGTCGCCAGCCGACCCCGCGAGCGGCACGAGGTCGGCGGACCGCGTCGTTTCGCCGCCTTGCGGCAACGGCGCGTGCACGCGAAACGTGGTCCTTTGTCCCGTCAGCGCCTCGGGAGGCGGACACAGGGCGGCGACGAGCGCCGCGAGACGCGGGTCCGCCGTCGCGGCATCCGTTGAAGAGAGGGGCAAAGACGCGGGCGGCGAGTGGTAATCGCAACGCTGCTCCAGCAGCATGTCGACGTCGATCTGCAGCCACTGGCTGAGCGCCGGGTTGGCGTAAACGATGCGTCGCTGGTCGTCGAGTGCATAGATGGGCGTCGTCGACTGGGCCAGCAGTCGGAGCCAGGCAGCGCCCATCGAACGGGTGCGCGACATGTCCCACGCCCCTTGCACGCGGCTTCAAATTGAAAGGCGACTACGACGCGGCCCCATTATGACAGCGTTCGTCGAACACCGGCATAGGGCGCAAACGAAATGGAACCGCGTGCGCCGCCATCGTCGTGGACCGCTCCGTCGGTCCAACGCCCTCGGCCGCCCTCGGCCGGCTCCTACGCAAGCTACAAGGCGTCCGACTTGACGTCCGACTGGGCTTGTTTGTCGGGGCGGACGTGGACCGCGGAGCGATCCACTACGGTGGGCCGGCTGACGGCGGAAACCGATTGCCCGGCCCAACCCGCGCCGCGGAAGGCCAGCTTCGGTGCGGCGCCGATGCCGACCGCCAACAACGCACACGTGACCATCGCCGCCAGCGGGCCGACGCTGCCCGAGGGAGCGGCCGAACTGCTGGGCGCCTGGAAGAACATGGCCGCGACGATTCGCAGGTAATACGCCGCGCCGATCGCGGCATTCACGGCGCCGACGATCGCCAGCGTCAAGAACCATGCTCGCATCGGCCCTGCCGCCACATTCGTCGCCAAGTCCAGCGAACTGGAGAACAAGGCAAACTTGCCCCAAAAGCCGGCGAAGATCGGAATGCCCGCAAACGAGAACATGGACACAGCCAACGTGCCCGCGCACAGTGGATGCTGTTTGCCCAATCCGGCCAACTGATCGATTCCCTCGATGCTCTTTCCCGACTCGCCCAGGTACGTCAGCGCCGCAAATGCGCCGATCGACGCGACGGCGTAAGCGGCCAAATAGAACAAGGTCGCCGACAACCCTTCGGCGCGCAGCGCATCGTTCTCGGCGGCGAGGCTCACCGCGATCCCGATCAACAGGTAGCCGCTGTGAGCGATCGACGAGTAGGCCAAGAGGCGCCGGACGTTCTTCTGCCACAGGGCGCTGATGTTGCCCAAGGTCATCGTCAAGATCGATACGATGGCCGCCAATTGCCAGGCTACCGAGTAGCTCGGGAACACAGCGACCAACAGTCGAACCATGGCCGCGATGCCGGCGACCTTCGGGAGGACCGCGAGCAGTGCGGCGTTACCGGGGGTCGTTCCTTGATACACGTCGGGGGCATAGAAGTGGAACGGAACCGCGGTGAGCTTGAAGCCCAAACCGGCGAAGATCAGGATCACGGCGATCGGCGCGAACGCCCACAGCGAAGGCCCTTCGGTCGCCGCGCCGCGCAGCCCCGCCACCACTTCGCGAATCCCCAACTCGGCGGCGCTCCCGGACAACGTCGTCGTCCCCGCCATCCCGTACAGGAAGCTAAACCCGTAAAGCAACAAGCCTGACGACAGCAGGCTCAGGAAGAAGTACTTCACGGTGGCCTCGCCCGACGCACGATCGCGCCGTCCCAAGAACAGCAGGACGTACGTCGGAATCGAAATCAGCTCGAGCCCCACGAATAGCAGCACGAGGTCGTTGGCGCGGGCGGCGATCATGAGGCCGGCGATCGACAGCATGAGCGTGCCGGCATGTTCGCTGGCCAACCCTTTCGGGGCCGATCGAGACATGACCAAGGACAGCAAGATGCCGAGGATCAAGACGAGCGGCCGCAGCACTTGTCCCAGGTAATCCAGCGACAACGGGCCGGAGGCGACGACGCCTTGCGTCACCAACTTTTCCCACAACGGCCATTCGATGCCCAGCAGGGCGGCGAACAGCGTCGCGACGTAGGTAATGACGCCCAGCGTCGGCCACCACGTTGGATGCGGTCGGAACGCGCCGGCGAGGAAAATAAACGTCGCCATCGCGATCAGGATGATCTCGGGGAACAACAGCGAGATGGTCGTCGAGTCAGGTAACACGTTCAGCGGCTCCCCACAGTGTCTTGGGCCGGTCGCAAGGCCGTTTGTGCATTCGCCTCGCCCCAACGTCGCTCGATGGGTCGCACCAGCGAGTCGGCGACCGGGTTGAGCGTCGGTTGCATGCGACGCAGGAAGTAATCAGGTTGCAGGCCGATCCAAACGACGAACACCACCAACGGCGCCAACGCGGCGAACTCTCGCCAGCGCAAGTCGCTGGTCGGCTCGCCGTGTCCATCGCCGTGGGCGTCGCCATGGCCGCCGTGATCCGGCTCATGCAGCGGCCCGAAGAAGACGCGTTTGACCAGCCACAGCATGTACCACGCGCCCAGCACCACGCCGGTCACCGACAATACGGCGACCGATTGCAGTGCGAACTTCCAAGGCCCCGTCAACTCGGCGAATCCGCGTTGGAACGCCGCGGTCAAGATCATGAACTCGCCTGGAAACCCGTTCAGTCCCGGCAATCCGATGCTGGAGAAGGTAAACACCAACATGAAGAACGAGATCCAAGGCAAGCGGCGAGCCAACCCGCCGAGGTTCGAAATCTCGCGCGTGTGGTAGCGTTCGTACAGCATGCCGACGATGGCGAACAAACCGCCCGTCGACAGGCCGTGGTTGATC
>JAXMBK010000009.1:0-502042 GCA_046349935.1 Pirellulales bacterium
AGCCAATTCCGTTCGGCACGAAATTTGCGCATTAGGCGGAGGTAGTCTCAAACCCTGCCAAAATGGCGTGACACCATGCCGAAGAAGACGAATGCTGCGCCGGTCGGTGAATCTTCCTCAACGAAGATCAGGGCCAGTGACCTGAAGAACTTACGCGACTTGAAGGCGATTTCCAAAGTCCTGGAACGTCTTCGTCCGGTCGGAGCGGAGCGAGACGCAGCTGGCAATCGCCAGCTGTACATGAATGATTACTGCTTGCTCGTGCTGCTCTGGCTCTTCAACCCGATCGTAGATTCGCTGCGAGGCCTGCAGCAGGCCAGCGACTTGGACGTCGTTCGCAAGCGGTTGGGGGTGGGGCGAGCTTCGCTGGGAAGCCTGTCCGAATCGGTGTCGATATTCGACCCAGAGCCGCTCCAAGCCATCGTGGAGGAGTGGAGCGAAAAGCTGCCGATGCGGGTTCCGACGGAGTTTGGCCCCGTCGACAAGCAGGTCACAGCGGTCGATGGTTCCGTGTTTCGCGTTCTGACGCAAATCGCCAAACTGGCATGGATTCCGGGCAAGCAAGGCAAGTCGACCTGCGGATACCGCATGCACACCCAATTCGAGGTGTTCCGCGGTTTTCCGAATAAGATCCAATTCACTCCTGCCAAGCCGAAGGGAGAGGCGGATGAACGAGTTGTCCTTGAGAAGTCGGTGGAAGCAGGACGCTGCTATCTGATGGATCGTGGTTACGAGAAGTACGCCTTGTGGAACGCCATTCAACACGCAGGCAGCGACTATGTCTGCCGCATTCGAGACAACCCTGTCTACAAGGTGTTGCGGGACGTACCGTTGAGCGACCAAGCCCGCGAGGACCAAGTCGTCAGCGACCAAATCGTCCAATTTGGCGGTGAGGATACGCGTACGGTGTTGCCCGACCACGAAACGCGGCTTGTCATCGTCAAGGTCAAACCGCACGATAGTCGCAGTCGCAAGAACGCCCAACATGGCCCCAGTTGCGACGGTTATCTTCGTATAGCGACCAACAATCTGTCGATTCCCGCCGAACTGGTCGCAGCCCTCTATTCTCTGCGTTGGACGATTGAACTCTTCTTTCGCCTGATCAAACAACTGCTCGGCTGTCGCCATCTCCTCAGCTTCAAGGAGAACGGGGTGACGATCCAGATCTACATGGCGATCATCGCCTGCATCATGATTCTGAGCTACACGGGCAAAATGCCGACGAAGCGGACTTACGAAATGATCTGCTTCTACCTCATGGGATGGGCGTCAATCAGCGAGTTAGAGGCCCACATCCTCAAACTCAACGCGGTAAAAACGTAGCCGCACTGCGCGCCGATCGAGGTGCTCGGGTACGGCAAACCGGGCAAATGCGCACCGACAGCAGGAAAACACTGTCAAAACACGCTGCTAGCCCACTCTGGTGCATAGTTCCCCCAATCAATGCCGCGCACGCCGACGTTGCGCGGCTTTGAAAGGGCGATCGCGAACACGCCCAGCTACTCTCGACCGGCATCAATCAAATGCCGTGCCGAACGGAATTGGCTTCCAGCCTGTCTGGTCGGGGTGAGGGAATACGGGCGGCTGGGGAGCGCGGCGCGCTGTCGTGGTTCGTCACAGGCTGGAAGCCTGTGCTACGGACGGCAAACTTTCCTCAAGCTGCCTGGCTTGCGCGACCGATACAATTCGACTGATACAGTGCGCACTTCGGAAAGGAGTCCGGATTATGGGTGCTTGGACGGTCGTCTCGTGGGGGCCCTGGGTGACAGGGCAGACTGCGGCGGCGGGGGATGCGATCGGCAAGACCGAGAACGCCGCCGCGCCCGTGCAGGCCGCCAGCTTCTCACGGATGCTCGAGCGACTCACCGATTTCTCCGACCCGGAGGCGTGGTGGCATAACGTCGTCGATTTGGCGACCACGAAGGGAACCGAGTTCGCGATCAACGTCTTTGCGGCGCTCGTCATCCTGATCGTCGGCCGCTGGGCCGCCAAGTTGCTTACCCGCATGCTCAGTCGAGTGGCGGTGCGGGCGAAAGTCGACGAGACGCTGGTCAAGTTTGCGACCAATTTGGCGTACGCCGCCATGCTCTCCTTCGTCGTGCTGTCGGCGCTAAATCGAGTCGGCGTCGACACGACGTCGTTCACGGCCGTGGTCGCCGCGGCCGGTTTGGCGATCGGCTTCGCCCTGCAAGGTTCGCTGTCGAACTTCGCCGCCGGCGTCCTGTTGATCATGTTCAAGCCGTTCAAGGTCGGCGACCATGTGCAAGCGGGCGGGTCGACGGGGACGGTCGAAGAGATTCAGATTTTCAATACCCTGATCCGCGCCGACAACAACGCGCAGATCATCGTTCCCAACAGCGCCATCACCGGCGCCACGATCACCAACTTTTCGGCCGAGCGCGTGCGGCGGATCGACATTTCGCTGCGGTGCAGCTACGACAACGATTTGAAGTCGCTGAAGCGATTCTTGGTGGAAATGCTGGCGGAAGACGATCGCGTGCTGCAATTGCCGCCGCCCGTCGTCGCCATCGATCAGTTGAACGATTCGAACATCACGTTCGTTGTGCAGCCGTGGGTGAAAACCGAGTATTTTGCGGTGGTGCGCTCCGAGCTGTTGGAGCAGATCAAGTTGGGGTTCGAAGAACGCGGATTCCGCATGTCGGGGCAGCCTGCACGCCCCGCCGCGCCGCTGCCCAAAGTCGCCTAACGCCATCGGCCGCTACGCGAGGATCGGCGTGATCACTTTGCCGTGGACGTCGGTCAGGCGACGGTCGATGCCGTTGTAGCGGACGGTCAATCGCTGGTGGTCGATGCCCAGCAAGTGCAAAATCGTGGCGTGCAGGTCGTAGCAGTAGGTCTTGTTTTCGACCGCCTGATAGCCCCAGTCGTCGCTGCGTCCGTGCGTTGCACCGGCGCGAATGCCGGCGCCGGCCAGCCACGTGACGAACGTACCGCCGTTGTGGTCGCGCCCCACGGACCCCTGTGCGAACGGCGTGCGACCGAATTCGGTGGTCCAGATCAGCAGCGTGTCGTCGAAGAGTCCGCGCGCCTTGAGGTCGCGCAATAGCGCCGCGATCGGCTGATCGACCGACAACGCGATCGGCGGCAATTCTCCCGGGATGCTGCCGTGGTTGTCCCAGTTCCCCGCCGCTCCCTGCGGGCCGCTCCAGACCTGGACGAAACGCACGCCGCGCTCGACCAGCCGCCGTGCCAAGAGCGCTCGACGCCCAAAGTCTTCCGTCGCCGGATTGTCGAGTCCGTAGGCTCGGTGCATCGCCTGCGTCTCGCGACTCAAATCGAACGCCTCAGGAGCGCTCAATTGCATCTTGGCCGCCAGCTCGTACGAGGCGATGCGGGCGTCCAGCCGCGAGTCGCCCGGATGACGCCGGGCGTGGTCGCGATTCAGCGACTCGAGCAGCGTCAGTCCGTCGGCGTCGGCTTGACGCGTGGCGAACGAGAACTGTTCGCGTGCGAACAAATCGGGGACGGGCGCTGGGGCGGCCGCATTGATCACGGTGCCTTGGTGGATCGCCGGAAGGAAGCCGGCGCTGAACGGGCCCTTTTGGTTGTAGGGGAGTCCACGAGCATCGGGGAGGACGACGAAATTCGGCAGATTATCGACCAGGTTCCCCAGACCGTACGAGATCCAGGCGCCTAGGCACGGGAAACCGGGCAGCAGAAAACCGGTGTTCATCATGTAGGTGCCGGGCCCGTGGACGTTGGTTTTCGACGCCATGGACATCAGGAACGCCATGTCATCGACCACCTCCGCCTGATGGGGAAACACCGAGCTGACCCACCGACCCGATCCGCCGTATTGCTTGAATGTGAACGGGCTTTTCATGATCGCGCCGGGCATGGCGGTAAAGCCTTCGGGCTTCTCCTTCGGCCCCAGCGCTTGTCCGTGCAGACGTTCGAGTTCGGGTTTGTAGTCGAACGTATCCATCTGGCTCGCGCCGCCCGTCATGAACAACTGAATCACGCGCCGCACTTTGGCGCGATGGTGCAAGCCGCCGTTGAATTCCGCTCGCGGCGATTCGGCGCGTCCGTCGGCGTCGCGGGCCAGCAGGTGGGCGAGCGCCACGGCGCCGAATCCTCCGCCGGTCTCCGCCAAGAATGCGCGTCGAGTCGTCATGCCTTACTCCACAAAGAGGAATTCGCTGCTGTTGAGCAGCACTCGACATAGCGCCGCCAGACCGTGGCGGTCGGCGTACTCGGCGAGCCGATGCGCTTCGTCGTCGGTCGCATCGCGCAGCCAGACTTGGCGGGCCGCAAATCGCACTCGTCCCTCGGTCGCGTCCGCCGCCTCCGCCGCTCGACGCGCAAAGTGTTCGCTGTGGCGCAACACGAACTGGTTGTTGTAGACGGCGAGCGCCTGGAGGGCCGACGTCGAGTGGCCGCGGACGGGTTGCAGCAGCGCCAGGTCGGGGAAGTCGAGCGCTTCCATGAAGGGATCGGAAATGCCGCGCCAGATGAAGGCGTAGATGGCGCGTCGCCCCGCGCCGGGACCTTCCCAGTCGTACGCTTCGTAGTCCAATTTGGGCGTGAGCTGCTGTCCAGGGCTCGTCTTGAAATGCTCGATGCTGCGGCCGCCGAGCGACAAGTCAAGGCGCCCGGAGGCGACGAGCACCGCGTCGCGATACGACTCGGCGTCGAGTCGCTGGCGCGGCATGCGTCCTAGCCAGCGATTATCGCCGTCGGCCTCCAGCGACGGACCCGCGCCCTCCGTCACGTTGCTCGTCTGTCGATACGCGCGACTGGTGAGCAATTCGCGATGCAGCCGCTTCAACGATTGGTCGCCGTCGCGGAAGTCGAGCGCGAGCCGGTCGAGCAGTTCGGGGTGAGTCGGTTCGCCGCCCATGCGGCCGAAATCGTTCGGCGTGTCGCAAAGGCCGCGTCCGAAATGGTAGTGCCAGACGCGATTGACGATGCTGCGCCACGTCAATGGATTGCGGGGATGCGTGAACCATGTCGCCAGTGCAACGCGCCGCGACGATTCCGACTTGGGATCGGCCAGGTCGAAACGGCCGGGGACGGCCGGCAGGGCTGCAAAGGCGCCAGGGCGCACCACGGCGCCCGGCTTGTGAATGTCGCCCCGTTTCAGGAGGTGTACGACCTTCGGTTCGGCGATTCGCGCGACGTTGTTGTCGCGCAAGACGGCCGCACCAGCCGCGTAGACGCGCTGCGGCGCCGGCAACTGCGACAGCTCGCGCTGCGCGACCAACTTGACGGCGTGCGACGCGATCGTCGCCTGCTGTTCGGCCGTGCGAGCCGCCGAGTCGACGCGCAGTGCGCTGGCGACGTCTGCAGGAACGGCCTCGGCTGTGGCGCCAGGGGCGGAGGTGGCGGAAAGCTGAAAGCGACCGATGAGATGCCCCGCCCCATGTGTCTGTTTGAGGACGACGGTGAGCGTCGCGTCGGAGGCGGCTGCGAGCGGCGTTTCGAGTTCAAACACGGCGAAATGCGATTCGCCGACGCGCGGATAAATGCCCCAGGCGGTCGCCGGATTGCCGTCGATGGCATGCTGGATCGTCCAGCCGGTTTGGTCCCAGTCCGCGGTCGCTCGGCGGATCTTCAGCGGCTGCGGAGCGCCGCCGCCGACGGTCGCCGACAGCTCGATTTCGTTCAGATGCAGATTGCCGTTTTCTTGTCGTCCGGGCCCCTTCATCGGCAAGGACGGATCGGAGAGTACGTCCAGGCGCAGAGCGGTCAGCGGTTCCGCGCCGACGCGGGCGACGATCGTATAGGTTTCTTTCTCCGGCCGCGGCCCCTCCGCCGCAATCGGCCCCGCGGCCGTGCGTCGCAATTGCGAACCTTCGGCGGCCGTGAAGACGACCAATTCCAGCGGCGTCCAAGACGCGGCGGCGCCGGCGTTCTCGCGTTCCCAACGCGCGGCGATGTCGCGCGCCTCGGGAAGCGACAATTGATCGACGTCGCGACGTTCGGCGGCGGCCAGCCAATTCTGCCAATGTTGCCGCTGGAAGAACACCTGCGGATCGCGGTCGTACGGCAGATCGCCTTTCCAGATTCCCGCGAACACGGCTTGCAGCGAGTAATAATCCTCTTGCGAAATCGGGTCGAACTTATGGTCGTGGCACCGAGCGCAATTGGCGGTGCTGCTGGCCAGCGCCGCCATGACCTGCGTCACCATATCGTCGCGGTCGAGGTAATCGAAGGTCACGGGCGCGGTGCTGAATGTGCTTTGATCGAACGTCCCAGCGCCCAAAAATCCCAGGGCGGGCGTCAACTCGGGCTCGTCGGGATAGAGCGCATCGGCCGCCATCTGTTCGTGTACGAACCGCGTCCAAGGTTTATCGCGATTGAACGACTCAATGACATAGTCGCGATACGGCCACGCATTGCCGCGATACACATCGTGCTCGTAGCCGTGCGTCTCGGCGAAGTGGATCGTGTCGAGCCAATGACGAGCCCAGCGTTCGCCCAGGCGAGGCGACGCGAGCAACCGATCGACGGCTCGCTCGTACGCCGACGGATCTTCGTCCCGTTCGAATTCGTCGAGTTCATCGAGCGACGGCGGGAGGCCGTGCAGGTCGTACGCGGCGCGTCGCAAGAGTGCGCGGCGCGAGGCAAGCGGAGAGTAGGTTAGCTGCTGACGCTCGAGCTGTTCCAAGAGGAACATGTCGACGGGGCCCAGCGGCAGATCGCGCCGAGCGACGGCGGGAAGGGACCGACGCTGCAGAGGACGCAGCGACCACCAGTCGTCATCCGCGAGTCGCGGGGAGGCGGAAGCAGCGAGCACGCGCGGATCGGGTGCGCCGCGTCGCACCCACTCTACCAACGTCGCAACTTCGTCGTCCGGCAGCCGTTCGTCGGGCGGCATTTCGATCCCGTCGCGCCGAACGGCTTGGAGGAGCAGCGATTTGTCCGCATCCCGGGGAACCACGGCGGGGCCCGAGTCGCCGCCTTCGGTCCATCCGCTGCGCGAATCGAGCGCCAATCCGCCCTGCATCTTCCCCGCGTCATGCGAGTGGCAGCCGTAGCAACGACGCTGCAAGATCGGTTGGACGTGAGCGAGGAACCACGCGTCGTCCGCCGCTGCGGCGAGCGGAGCGATCGATTCCTGCGCGCGAATCGTGGCCGCGCCGGCCAACAGGCCGATGGCGAACGCGGCGATCCATGAATGCGCGGCGGCGAAACGACGAATCATGCCTGGACGTCTCTCGGCGGGCGGGGCTGGACGGCGGGAAAACCGCCTTCCAGCATAGACGCGCCGCCGCGACGACTCCAGTGATCGTGCCCGCGAGGTTACTTGCAGGTCTTGCACGGCGGATAAACCGGGCACAAGACTTTCTTCTCGACCATGGTGCAGACCGGAACGCTGATTTCCTTCACCACTTCCTGCGGAATGCGGATCATACGCGTGATCTCGCGATTCTCCGTGACCTTCTTGTACGACACGTTGCAGCAGACCACTTCGCGCTGTTTCGGCACACACTCGTAGTAGGTCACTCGCCGCTCGCCCGGCTCCTCTACCCAATCCGTCACGCAGCGCTTCACCTTGCGAACTTCCGGTCGGCACACCGTTTCGAAGTACTCGAACTTCTCGGCGATGCATTCCGGCCGCTGCACTTCGACTTCGATTTCCTTCTCCACCATCTTGGGCACCCAAACGCGAACGGTCGACTTGCAGGTCTGCGGCGCCTGCTTCTCGTTCGGCGCCTGCTTTTCGTTCGGCGCCTGCTTTTCGTCGGCCACGAGCGTGCAACTGGTGTCGCTGCACACGCTGCAACCGCGCCGACGCCAGCCGCGACGACCGCACGCATGGCACTCGTCGTCAGTCGCACAAATCGGCGTTTCGATCACCTGTTCCTCGTAATGCCCTTGGTCCTCGCATACCTTTTGCTTCACCTTCTCGGTCACGCACTTGGTGACATACCGAGTTCCCTCGCGCTTTTCGCGGTATGGCGTCATCACGGTGACTTCGCACTCCACCTCGCGCGTCACCGGCTTGCGAACCATGCACTTTTCCACTCGAGTCCGAGCGACGGGGACCATATCGGTCACGATCTTCTTGGTGCGCGTGATCTCGGGGACGAGGCGGCAAATGGTCACTACTTCCTTGCGCGGTTCACAGCGGTATTCGACCGTGCACACCTTCCGCTTTTCCATCGTCATCTGCGGCACCATGACGATCTTCTCGACCATCTGCGGCTGGCAGGGAGTCTTTTCGCAATCCTGGCACGGCGCCGCCTCCACGCAATCGGGGCAGCCGTGCCGCCGACCCGCTTCCGCGGTCGAAAGGCCGGTCAGCAGCGCCAGGCCCAGGGCCAATCCCCCCATCCAGCGACTCCACAACGTCATGACGATCACCCTCTCATCTCGAATGCTTGCAGTAAGTAGGCCGTAAAGTTTCTCCATGTTAACTGGCTTCACACGAGATGATAGAGCGCGACTCCCCAGAAATGGGTGTCGCCTGTCGTCGCCGTGACGACAGGAGAGTGGCGCAAACGACGACGAACCAACCCCGTGCGGAGAAGGACGATAAACGACGCTAGTTGCTGTCTCTAGCGACGTAAGTGCTTGAAGCGTATTCAGGTGCGAAGAATGGTCGGCGCCGAGATGCGATGTTTGGCACAGCTCGTGCATTCTCCGACTGGCACACGGGTTCGAGTTGTCCGAGGCGTCATCCGCAGAAGAAGGGGCCAGATCATGAGTACGATGCGACGTTGGTGGGCGGGAGTTTTCGTGGGCGTTGCGGCGGCGGCCAGCTTGGGAGGAGCGACGTCGCAGGCGTTGGCTTACCCCCATGGTCGGCCGGCGTCGCAGTACCACCATCCCGGGCAGGCGCGAGCGGCCGCGCAGCGCGTGGCCTTGTCAGCCGAACGGTTGGAGCGAGCGTTGTCGAGTTGCCGCTCATCGCGCACCGAGACGCTGCTTGCGCACCAAGTGGAACGGCGAGCCGAGGCGCTGGCCGAGGCGCTCGCACACCGCTCGTCGCCGCACCGCGCCGCAGCCGAGTGGGGGGCGTTACGAGCCCAATTCCGTTCGCTGGAAGCGAACCTAGATCGCTCGGAACGTTGGACGCGGCATGAACCGGCCGTCGCTCGAGCCTGGCGAACGCTGCAGATCGATTTCCGCCGGTTGTGCGCCGAGTTGGATGCGCACGGATGGCGGTAGTGTTCGTCGTGGACCGCTCCGCGGTCCAACGAGCGGCGGCGTGTGTCGTGCGACGTGCAAATTGGTGGGCCCGCGCTTCGCTTGGCCCACCCTACAAAGTCGTGGACCGCTCCGCGGTCCAACGTGCGGCGGCGTGTGTCGTGCGACGTGCAGATTGGTGGGCCCGCGCCTTCGCTTGGCCCACCCTACAAAGTCGTGGACCGCTCCGCGGTCCAACGCGGCGGGCGCGTGTGTAGCGCGACGTGCAAATTGGTGGGCCCGCGCTTCGCTTGGCCCACCCTACCTCGACCGCTCCGCCGGTTGGCGACTAGGCGCCGGCTTCGGGGGTGCCGGGGGCTTTCTTGGCCTTGAGGCGTTCGCCGAACGTTTCGCCGGACTTCGACTTCACTTCTTCCACCTTCTTGAACGCCGCGTCGTATTCCTCCTTCACCTTGTCCGGCTCGGCCTTGACGCGGTCTTCTTTAAAATTTTCCTTCTTCAGCAGTTCGCTCAACGCCACGCCGTAGTCGTTCTTATTCTTCTTCGACTTTCCATAGTGGCACAGGTTGCACTTCTGCTCCTCCGAAACCCCCTTCAACTCCGGGTAACGGTCGTCGAAGGCTTTCTTGAATCCCGGAACGGCGAACGCGGGCGACGAGAATCCGATCGCCAACGCGACCGCGACCAGCAGAGTTACACCAAACTTTTTCATGCGTATTCACTCCTGAGAATGGAAAAGTCACTGGCAGGTATCGGTACACGGGCGAGTAGAACTCGACCCAAATTGGCTGTCAAGCGCGCGGGTCGAGCGCGTCGCGCAGGCCGTCGCCCAATAAGTTAAATCCCAGGATGGTAAGCGAAATAGCGGCGCCCGGTCCGAGCGCCGGCCAAATGCTCTGTCCCAAGAAATCTTTCGCCTGCGCCAGCATGGCGCCCCACTCGGGCGCCGTCGGATCGCCGCCCACACCCAGAAACGACAGACCCGCCACTTCCAGGATGGCGCTGCCGAGTCCCAACGTGGCCAGCACCACGACGGGGCTGACGATCCCCGGCAATATTACGCGAGCCAGGATGTGAAAGTTCGAACCGCCCAGCGCCCGACTGGCTTGGACATATTCCAGCGTCCGAAGACTCAACACGGTCGCCCGCACCTGTCGCGCGAAGGTCGGCACGTTGATCAACCCCACCGCGACGATCACCGCCAACCAGCCGCGCGCGACGGCCGTCGCGATCAACAGCGCCAGCAGAATGCTGGGAAACGCCAGCGCAATATCGATGGTGCGCATCACGAGCGCATCGAGTCGCCCGCCCGCGTAGCCAGCCACGGCGCCCAACGGCGCGCCGACCAAGACCGCCAGTCCGATCGAGACGGCGCCGGCGACCAGGGACAATCGAGTGCCGTAGATCACGCGCGACAGCACGTCGTGCTCGTTGGCGTCGGTCCCCAACCAATGCGACCACGACGGCGACGCGAACTTCACGTGCGGCGCATTCGGCGCGTACGGCGCCAGCCGCTCGGCGCCGCACGCCAGCACGACGCACAGGGCGACGATTGCCAGTCCGATTTGAGCGGAACGACTGCGCAGCAACCTCCGAGCGGCTCGCCGACGGTTCACCGACTGCAGGTTAGGAGGCATGTCGCAGCCTCGGGTCGAGCCACAGGTAGCAGAGGTCGAGTAGCAAGTTGAGCGACACGAACATGACGGCGACGACGATGCCTCCCCCCTGCACCACGACGTAATCGTTCTGCAACAGCGCGTCGACGATGTACTTCCCGAGCCCGGGCCAGTCGAAGACCGTCTCCGTGAGCACCGCGCCGGACAGGAGGACGCCCGTTTGCAGGCCGACGATGTTCGTCACCGGCACCGCCGCGTTGGGAAACGCATGTCGCCAGACGCGCCGCCACAGACCGGCCCCTTTCGCGCGCGCCGTTCGCAGGTAGTCGGTCGAGAGCACCTCCAGCATGCTGGCTCGAGTCACGCGCGCGATGAGCGCCATCGGGATGGAGCTCAACGCCAACGCGGGCAAGCACAAGTGCTTCAGCGCCTGCACCCACAAGTCGGGCCGGCCGCGTAGGAGCGTGTCGAGCGTATAGAGGCCGGTAAGCGGCTCGAAGTCGATCGCCGACAGGGGCAGACGGTACCCCGGCGGCATGCTGGGAAATAGGGCTCGTAGACAAATCCCCAAGAAGAACACGGGGATGCTGACGCCCAACAACGACCCCGTCATGCACAGGTAATCGATCCAGCCGTTTCGCCACACGGCCGCGGCCACTCCGGCCGCCAAACCGACCGGGACGGCGATCATCAGCGCCGCCAACGTCAACTCGACGGTCGCCGGAATGCGATTCCGCAGCGCCTCGCTCACGTTCTCGTTGCTCCGCGCCAGCGACTCGCCCAAGTCCCCTTCGACGAGCACCTGTCGCACGAAGTCGACCAGTTGGACATGCACTGGCCGATCCCAACCTTGCTCCCGCCGGATCCGCTCGATCTGTTGCGGATCGACATGCTGACCGAATTTGGCCAGCACCGGGTTGCCGGGGAGCATGCGGACGGCGAAGAAGACCAAGCAAACCGACATGAACAGCGTCAACAAGGCCTGGGCCAGACGCCGCGCGAGGAAGCCGATCACGGAGCGCTCCCCAAACCGGCCCAGCGCAAGCGGACCAGCGATCCCGGATGCAGCGTGTAGTTCTGCACCGAGTCGCGTAGTGCGAGGCGAATTTCGGAATGCACGAGCGGCACAACCGGGACGTCCTCGAGGATCTTCTCTTGCGCTGCGTGGTACAACGCCAAGCGCTTGTCCACGTCCAATTCTTTCTGGGCGTTTGCCAGCAACTCATGCACGGCGTCGCTGCGATAGCGGCTGAGATTGTTGCCGTGCTCGCTGATGTTGTCTTGATCCAGCAGCGAGTAGAGGAAGTTGTCCGGATCGCTGTTGTCCGTGGTCCAACCAGCCAAACCCAATTCGTGCTTCCCCGCCATCAGGTATTCGAAATGTTGGGCGATCGGCTTCGGTTCGACGGCGACTTCGATGCCGATTTGCCCGAGCGAGTCTTTGACGAACGAGGCGGTCTGCAAGGGCTGCTGCATGTACGGCCGCGGTTGACTCATCACATTCAGACGCAGCTTGAGCGGCAGCGTAAAGCCGGATTCGCGAGCGGCTTCCTCCAGCAGCGCTTTGGCGGCCGCCGCATCGAACGGGCGATCTGCCAACTTGTCGTGATGTCCCCACATGGCGGGCGGGACCATGTTGACGGCGGGCGTCGCATGGCCGCTGTAGACGACTTGGGCGAGCCGCGCTTTGTCGATGGCCATGCCGATGGCTTGGCGGACTTTCCGATTATCGAGCGGCGGCTTTTCCATCTGCATGGTCAAGTAGCCGACGTTCAAACCGACCGTTTCCTGGATCGCGATCCCGGGTTGGCCGACGAGCGCATCGAGTTCCGCGGGGGGAAGGTCTTCGGCGAAATGAATGCCGCCCTGCTTGAGCTGCGAGACGCGGGTCACGCTATCGGAAATCGGCACGAAAATCACACGCCCCACCTTGGGCGGCCCATCCCAGTACTCGGCGTTCGCCTCCAACAGGATTTGCTCGTCTCGCTTCCAGCGTCCAAAGCGAAACGGCCCGCTGCCGACGGGCTGGGTCGCGAACTGCTTGCCCAACTTCTTCACCGCCGTCGGACTCACGATGCTCGCCGGAAACATCGCCAAATTGTTCAGAAAAATCGCGCTGGGCTCTTTCAACTGAAACACCACGGTCGCCGCATCGGGCGCTGCGACCTTGTCGATCATATTGAAGTTGGGCTGGTACGGACGCGACGGGTCGTACACGTCGGGATGGGTCGGCGCAAGCAGCCTGTCGAAGCTGTAGACCACGGCGGCGCCGTCGACCGGCGTGCCGTCATGAAATCTCACTCCCGACCGCAAATGAAAGGTCCACGTGAGGCCGTCCTCGGAGTGTTCCCACTTTTCGGCGAGCCCGGGGACCAGCTTCAGTTCTTTCTCGTCGTAAGTCACGAGCGTATCGAACAGATTCACGATCACTTTGACCGCTTCGCCGATATCGGTGTTGATCGGGTCGAGCGTATTGGCGTCGCCGCCTCGTCCATAGATCAACGTCGGGGCCGACCCGTTCGCAGCCGAACCACTTGAAGATCCTCCGCCCGACGACCCGCCGCAGCCTGCGCCGGCCGCAGCGCAAGCCGACAACAACAGCGCACCGATCCATCCCGCTCGAGACATACGTCCTCCCAGTGCCTTTTCACTACTTGCCGCCGGCCGCTTCGAAGTCGGCTTTCGCCTTGGCTTCCTGTTCGGCCGACAATTGCGGATTGGGAGTCGCGTCTCCCTGTTCCAATCCGAGAATCCATTTGAACCCGCCTAAGAGCGAAGCGCGATAGGTCGGATTCTCCCACACCGATTCGTTATGCCCGAGGCTCATGTGCATCGCCTTACCCTCGCCGTAGTGCTTCACCCAAGCGATCGGCACATGGTAGGGCTTCTTGAGCTTCGTCTTGGCCATGTTCAAGCTCATCAGCACCCGCACTTTTTCCGGCTGCCAATTCTTGAACTGATAAATCTCGTCCTTGATTTCGAATTCGTCTCCCCACACCTGGCTCACCGGATGCTGCTTGTCGTGCACGGTGATCGTGACGGTATCGCCTGCATTCCACGGGTGACCGTTGAACGTGCCGCCGATCATGTCCCAGTACGGCTTGTAGTTGTGGAACGTGTCGGCCGCCGAGTGGGCGCCGATGAAGCCATGCCCCTTCTTGGGAAGCCATTCCTGGAAGAAGTACTCAAGCACGTCCGGTGGAATCGGCAAGTCGCCCGTCGTGTAGAAGAACACGATGTCGTAGTTCTGCAGATTTTCCTTGGTGAAATCCTTTTTCACATCTTGCGTGCAGTCGACGCGAAACAAGTTGCTGGAGATGCCGATCTCGGTCACCGCGCGCTCGGCCGGCGCCAACTGCCCTTCCTTGCGCGAAACCGAACCGTGCTTGAAGCCGGCGCTTTGCGTCACCATCAACACGCGGACCGGTTTGGCGTCCTCTTTCTTGGCGGTCGCATCTTGAGCGACGACGGGGCGGGCGCCGAGCGGAACCGTAAGTCCGGCGACCAACGCCGCCAGCGCCAGCAGGCGATTCACCAACATTCTTCGAGTCATCACTTGCATCGCTACCCACCTCGTAGAACAAACGTTTGGAACGATTTTCTGACAATCAGCCGAGCGGTCGAACGACGACCTATTTAGTCGACGGACGCACGACGCGCAACCACACCGGCCGCGACGCCTGATCGCCGTCCACCTTCGCGACGGCATGAAACAGTCGCTCGGTCGCCGGCACCCACGGCTCGCAGGAAAGGAACAGCGTGCGCTCCGTCTGCCCTTCTGGCAAGAGGACGCCGTTGAGCCCGATGTCGTCGACGATGACGCCATGCGGCAGGTTTTCCACCTCGAACGACACTCGATCCGTCAGCCCGTGTCGGTCGATCTTCAAACGACAAGCGGCGCGTTGACCCGGGACGATGGTCACGACGGGGTAGCCGCCGGGACCCGTTTCCGCCGCGACGGCCGCCTGAGGCTCCGGTCCAAGGTGGACGAGCACTTTGGGTTGCGGCAGCGCGGAGATGGTCCCCAAGTCGTTCGCGTCCTTCGTCGTTTCGCGACCGGCGATCAGCGCGGTTGCGGTCGCTTTCGTCCCTCCAACGCCGGGCGCGGCTAGAGGCGGCGCGTCGGGATCGACGTAGATCACTCCCCGCGCCTCGTACAGTCCCGCCTCGATCACCAGCGGCGTCGAGACGTGATAGCCGGCCGGCAACCCCGCGATGTCGATGCGAATCGGCCCCATGAAGTTATCCAGCCGCTCGGCCTTTACCGAGAACGACTTGCCGCTTCCCGCCGCCACTTTGGGATTGACGCCTCCCAGCGTCACGGTGAACGACGGCGACGGTCGGCGCACCGCCAGTTCGTACGTAAACTTGTCCCCCGCGAAGCCCCGGACGTCCTCGACCCGCACCAGATACTCGCCGTCCGCCGGCGCGACGAAGTGCAGCCGTGAATCCTTGCCCAGCTTCCGTTGACTTTCGTCGTCGTTCTCGTAGTTCACCGTGAAGACTGGCAAGCCGTTGTTGGGTAAGGGCGTGCCCAGCGGATAGGGGACGACGACATAGGCCGGCTGCCCCAGCGCATGGGCCCGCGACGTCGTGTCGAAAAACGCGAACCGCGGCCCCGACTCGGGATAAAAATTCGAATCGGCGTCCGGTCCGCGACGTTGCTGATAGTGCTTGATCACTTCTCCATTCAGATAGATGTACTCGTTCAGCAGCATCTCTTCCCAATTCTTGAGCCGCACGCCGCGCGCCGACGAATCCATGCTGCGGAATTCGATCTCCGAATCGCGGACCGCGCGCAACAAGAGCCTCGGCACAGGGAGGCCCTGGGCGTCGAGCACCTGAATCTTCGAGTCGAGCGGCGAGCCGCCGCGTGCGGCGTTGGTTTCGATCATCCACTGTTCGCCCGCTTTCGCCGTGATGCGAAACAGGTCGACGTCGGAAGCGCTGGCGCGCGGCGCTTGGATCTTGCCCGTCGCTACGCCGGGGATCGCCATGCGGGTCGCATCGCGGGGCGCGTCGTTCGGTTCGCTTTCGGGGGTGCGCGGAAGTTGATCGAGCGGCGGTTGAGGGCCGTAATCGACGTCGGGCGGCGTTTCGGCCAGCGGCGCCAACGGCCGCTCCTCGCTCGTCGAACTCAGGGGATAATCGAGCCAGGAGAGCGAGCCGTCGATGCAGCCGACGATCGCCCGCGGCTGACTCGGATGCAGCGCCAACCCCACGGGCCAGTCCGGCTGAGCGGCGAGCGTCGCGCGCGGCGTCAGCGTCTGGCCGTTCCACACTTTCACCAAGCGATCCTCCGAGGTCGACGCGAGCGTCCGGCCGTCGGCGCTGAACGCCAGTCGCAAGAGGGGCGATTCGTGCGCGAACTGTGAAATCAGGAGGCGATTCGTACCCTCTTGCGCCGACTCGCTGACCGACCAGACGCGAATGCGATTGTCTACGCCGCCCGCCGCGACGCGCTGGCCGTCGGGCGAGAAAGCGACCGTGTATTGTTCTTGCAGTGGTTCCTTCAGCGTCTCCAACCGAGCGCCGCTGGCCCAATCCCACAGCTTAATCGTGCGGTCGCCGCTGGCGCTGGCCAAGACGCGTCCATCGGCTCGAATGGCCAAGTCGAAGACGGGTCCGTTGTGGCCGTCGAGCGTCCGGAGTTCGCGCTGCGCGGCCCAGTCCCACTGTTTTATCTTTTGGTCGTAGCCAGCCGTCGCCAACGTGCGACCGTCGGGGCTGAAGCGAACGGCGAGCAGGCTGTCGCGGTGGCCGCGCAGCGTTGCGGCCAGCGACCGGTCGGACAGCTTCCAAACTCGCGCTTCGCCGACGACGTTCGGCTCCCCGGCCGCGGCGGCCAAGTATTGTCCATCGGCGGAGAAGGCGACCGAATTGACGCTGCCGGTGCAACCTGTCAGCAGCGCGAGCCGGCCGCTCGTCGCGGCGTCGAGTAGTTTGACGGCGCCGTGGCGAGCGATTGCGACCAGTGCGCCGTCAGGCGAGATGGCGACCGCATGGAGCGTCTCGCGCGCGGCCGCGCGCAGAGGAATCTTGGGCGTGACGAAGGCGGTCGGATCGGGCGCTTCGCCGGTCGGGCCGCGGGCGCCCGCTTTGATCCAGGCGGCCAGCAGTTGAGTCTCGTCGGCGCTGGGCGCTTCGCTGCCTCGAGGCGGCATCCGCGGTTCCGCTCGCCCTGTGATCACGCGCACCAGCCGGCTTTGATCCCCTTCGCCCGGCGTGACGACTGCGCCATGTTCGCCGCCTTTCAGGAGCGCGGCGTGGCTGGCTACCGACAGCCCCCCTTCGCGATCCTCATCGTTATGGCACGCCGCGCAGTACTTGCGCAGCAGCGGCTCGATCTGGCGTGCGTAATCGATCGGCTGCGCCGCCTCCTTTGTCTTCGCAGCCGCAGGCCCCGACGGCGACTTGTCCTCGGCCCGTGCTGCCGCGACGCTGCTTATCGCCAACAGGGCGAGGAACGCCGCCGACTTCATCAAGATCCGCATCATCATCTGGCTTCCCACAGCGCTAGCGATCGCATTAGTGGTTGAACAAGAACTCGCGGCTGGTCAGGACGCTCCAGCACAAATCTTCCAAGGCTTGCCGCCGTTCGGCCGCCGGCGTCGGTCCCAGGATTTCGGCGAACTGAGCCTGCTCACGCGCCGTTGGAAGACGAGACAGCGCGAGCAAGTACAGTTCCTCGGCGATCGCCGCATCGCTGGCGCCGGCGGCCAGCCACTGATCGATGCGATTGCCGGTCGCGCGCAGCTTGCCGTTGAGCGTATCGCCGTTGGCCAGGTGGAGCACCTGCGTCATGCTCGGCTCGTCGCTGCGCTCGCATTCGCACGTAATGAGTCGCTCGGGGCGTCCGAAAGTCCGCAAGAAGTACGAATCGACGCTTGAATCGGGCAATTGCAACGCCCGCGTCCCCGGGGGATACGGCTTGTTGTCGGCCTTCTTGAATTCCGAAGGAACGCCGGTCACGGTTGTGATGGCGTCGAGCAGCAATTCGGCCTTGAGGCGTTTGGGATAGTAGCGCGAGTAGAAGCGTTCGTCGGGGGCGTTGGCGGGGGTCGGTTGACTGCTTCGTTGGTACGTGGCCGACTTCAGGATGACGCGCATCAGTTGTTTGAGGTCGTACTTTTCGGCGACAAGGTAATCGGCGAGCGACTGGAGCAAGCGATCGTTGCTGGCGGGATTCGTCAAACGCATGTCGTCGACCTTCTCGACCAAGCCGACGCCCAGGAAGTTGGCCCACACGCGGTTGACGATCGTGCGAGTGAAGTAGGGATTCTCGGGTGCGACGAGCCAGGCGGCGAGTGCGACGCGCCGGTCGGAGACGTCCGCGAACGGGAGTGCGGCGCCGTCGAGCGGCCGCGGAGGCTGGGGCTTCCCTTTACTGGGCTGGATCAATTCGCCTTGGGTATCCGAGAAGACGATGCGCAGGCCGTCGCCGGAGCGATAGTCGCCGCCCCAGCCCTTGCTGCGAACGCGCGCGAACATGTTGGCCATGCCGAAATACTGGTCGTTCGTCCACTTTTCGAGCGGATGGTTGTGGCACTTCGCGCAGTTGATCGACAGGCCGAGAAAGGCTTGGGCGGTCGATTCCGACATATCCTCTGGGTCTTGATGCAGCGCGAAGAAATTCGCGGCACCGTTCTCGTGCGTGCTGCCGGAGGCGGTGATCAATTCGCGCACCAGTACGTCCCACGGCGTATTGCGGGCGACCTGTTCCCGAATCCAAGCGTGGTACGTTTCCAGCGCCTGCGGGCGCAGTCGCTCGCCGCTCACCAGCAACAAATCGCCCCAGCGGTACGTCCAATAATCGACGAATTCGGGGCGCGCGAGCAACTGGTCGACTAGGCGGTCGCGCTTGCCAGGATCGCCGTCGGCCAGAAACGCGCGGACTTCGTCGGGCGTCGGCAAGACGCCGATCGTGTCGAGGTGCGCGCGACGCAGAAAGGTTGCGTCGTCGGCCAGCGGCGCGGGCGGCAAGTTGAGGCTCGCCAGTTTGTCGAGCACCTCGCGGTCGACGAAATTGCGCGCCTCGGCCTTCGCAAACGTCTCGGGCGGCACGTCGTTGGCGTACGGGACGCTGAGGAACGAGAGCGTGTTGGCGTTGAGGTACCACACGAGGATGGCGCCCTCCCCTGCACCGGCGACTTCGACCGCGCCGCGGTCGCCGACCGACGCGACCGAACTATTGACCGACGTGTACTTGGCCCAGCGCGTGACGTCTTCCACATGTCCATCGGAGAAGTGAGCCAAGACGACCAATTGCTGGATCGCGCCCAACTGCTGGCGGGAGTGCGGAGGAAAGACTTCGAGCTTCGTGAGGTTGGGATCGGTTGCTTGCGGACCGGGCGTTCCCTGTGCGATCCATTCGGCCAAGACGCGGTACTCCAGCGAATCGGGCTCGAACCGCACGCCGCCCTTATGCGGGATGACGCCGGTGGGTTTGGTGAGCAGCAGGCTGCGGCCGGGATCGTTGGGAACGATGCGGCGTCCGTTGGCTTGCCGCGTGAGATAGGAGTAATCGGCGTCGGGATCGTAACCGAACAGATTCAGTCGAAAGCCGTTCTTGCCGGCGCGCGCTCCATGGCACGCGCCGCCGTTGCAACCCGTCTTGGATAGGACCGATTCAACATGATTCCGGAAGCTCCACGCGAACGGCGCATGTTGCCCCGTCACCTTGACCGGCGTCGTGAGCGTCTGGCCGGCGACGTGCGCCGTGATGGTCGTCGCCCCATCGCCGACGGGGATCACGAGTCCGTTTTCGACGCGCGCCACGCGCTCGTCGTTCGACTTCCACGTCACTCCTTCACGAACCTGTTCGTAGATTTGGCCGGCGACCTGCCGCTGCACGAGCAGTTGCTGGCGGGCCTCGACATGGGCCAGGACCGCTGTGGGCGGCAGCACGGCGTAGTCGGCGGCGCAGACCCGTTGGTTCACGAGGGGCAGTGCGAGCAAGAGAACCGGCGCCAGCAAGGCGAACGAGCGTATCATGGCGAACTCGTAGGAGGCGGACTCGTTGGAGGCGGGGCGGGGGCGGCGAGACGCGAAATCGTTAGAACAGTTCCTTGATTTCCTGTTTGCCGAAATCGACGACCGGGAAAGGGCGGCCGGCGGGGCCAGGGAGGACCGTGTCGAGGTCGATGCCCAGGCTGTGGAAGATGGTGGCGACCACCTCGCCCGGGTCGACGGGCCGTTCGGCCGGGTAGCCGCCGATGGGGTCGCTGCGCCCGACGACTCGCCCGCCTTGCACGCCGCCGCCCGCGAAGTACATGGTCCAACATTGGGGCCAATGGTCGCGGCCGCCGGCCGGATTCACGCGCGGCGTGCGACCGAATTCCGCCAGATTGCAGACCAGCGTCTTTTCGAGCAACCCGCGTTGTTCGAGGTCTTCAATCAGGGCGCCGTAGGCTTGGTCGTACATCGGCGCGACGATGTTCTTCATGCCTTCGATCGACGTGAACGGCTTCGAGCCGTGGATGTCCCACGTGATTTCGTCGAAGACGGTGAGGAACGTGTTGATGGTGACGAACCGCACGCCGGCCTCGATGAGTCGCCGGGCGAGCAGACAGCATTGTCCAAAGCGGTTTTGGCCGTACTTCTCGCGGACGGCGGCCGGTTCTTGCGACAGGTTGAACGCGTTGCGGGCCTGCGGGCTCGTCATCAAGCGGTAGGCCGCTTCGAAGTTGCTGTCGAGCAGCTTGGCGTTCTGGTTTGTTTCAAAGCTCTTGAGCGTATCGTCGACGACTTGTTTCAGGCGGCGACGGCGATCGAGTCGCACTTCGCCGATCTGTTCGGGGGGCAACAGGTCGGGGACCTTGAAGTTGGGCTGAGACGGGTCGGCCATGAGGGCGAACGGGTCGTAAGCTTTGCCCAGGAAGCCGGCGTCTTGGCCGTGCGGCAGGTTGCCGCCCGTGCGTCCCATCGGTTCCGGGAGCAAGACGTGGGGCGGCAAGTCGGTCTTGCGGCCGCGGAGGTAGGCGAGGACGCAGCCGGCGTGCGGCGTGTTGATGCCGCCGCTGAACGCACGCCCGGTTTGCAGCATTTGGTGCCCCGTGTCGTGGACGGCGGCGCCGGTGTGGAAACAGCTGCGGACGAGCGAAAACTTGTCGGCCAGTTGGGCGTGTCGCGGGAGGATTTCGGTGATGTGGATGTCGGGAGACTTGGTGGAGATCGGCTGAAACGGCCCGCGAATCTCGGCGGCCGCTTCGGGTTTGGGGTCGAACGTGTCGATCTGGCTGGGGGCCCCTAAGTTGAAGATCATGATGCACGAGCGATCGTCGTGCGGAGGCGGGGCCGCCGCCGCCTGGGCCGCGAGCAGTTGGGGCAGCGTCAAGCCGATCGCGCCCAGCGTTCCGACTTCGAGAAAGTCGCGACGCGTGACGCCGTCGCAGGTGCGCACCGAACCTTGATCGATCAATTTGAGCATGTCCGCGCTCCGCTTTTCGCGCCCAGGGAAGGATGGAGGGGAGGCTACCACAGCCCGCGGGGGCGGTCAACGAAGCGGCTCGCTGCTGCGTCATGGAAGTCGTGGACCGCTCCGCGGTCCAACGCAGCCGTCTTGGACGGCTGGGGTCGGCCGGCGGCGGTGCGGCCGTCGGATCGCGGAGCGATCCGCGACGATCCGATCGCGGAGCGATCGGCGACGATCGGACCGCTTCAGCCGGTCTCGCCGCGGGGCGCAAGCTTGCTAGAATGTACGAAGACTGGACGAGAGGCGAACGGAGGTTCGCCGGTCCTTTATTGAACACGTCACCGTACGAGGTTTTCGACATGTCGGATGCGGCCATTCAGATTCGCGGCGAACCGTTTTCCAACGTGAAGTGCAAGTTCATCATCGACCGCCCGGTTTACGAGGGGCGCTCGTTCTTTTTCCCGAATGCGGAGCGGGCGGCCGATTCGCCGTTGGCGAAGGCCCTGTTCGCGATCGAAGGGGTGACCAGCGTTTTGGTCTCGCATAATGAAATCACCGTCGGGAAGGGGTCGATGCAGGAATGGCCGGTGATCGGCAAGCAGATCGGCGCGGCGATTCGCACGTTTTTGGCGTCGGGAGAACCGGCGGTTAGCGAGTCGGCGCGGGCGTCGCTCCCCTCGGAAGATGCAATTCGCACGGCGGTCGAACGCGTCTTGACGGAAGAGATCAACCCTTGGGTGGGACAACACGGCGGCGTGGTGAAGCTGGTCGATGTGAAAGAGAACACGGTGTTCGTGCAGATGGGCGGCGGCTGCCAAGGCTGCGGCTCGGCCACCGCCACGCTGCGGCTAGGCGTCGAGACGACGATCCGCGCCTCGGTCCCCGGCGTCGGCGACATCCGCGACGTCACCGACCACTCGGCCGGCAAGAACCCCTACTACGCCCCCGCGCGAACGTAGCACAGGCCGTAGCACAGGCCGTAGCACAGGCTTCCAGCCTGTGAAGCCCCCCCACCAAGCCTTCGCGGTCGCCAAGCGTCGCCAAGCGTCGTCGATCGCTCCGCGATCCCACGTTGGACCGCGGAGGACCACGTTGGACCGCGGCGCGGTCCACGACCATTGCGGACCGCGGAGCGGTCCGCAACGATCAGCGCCAATCCAACTGCATCGCCTTTAGTTCCTCGCGCAGCCGGCCCAGGTCGGCGACGACCACTTCGCCGTTGGCAATGCCCCAAGCGAGTCGGCGGCGCTGGGCGTGGAACCGGGGCAACATATGGGGGATGTCGTCTCGACCGATTTGCAACAGGGGGACGCCGGACGGCGACATCAGCGTATAGGTGTCGATCACATGCTCCTGGTCCTGCGGCATCCGATGACGACGCACCCAGTACGCCGGGTCGCGGCAGTACGCGACGCACTGCCGCGTTAATTCAACGTGCGTCTGACCCGACTCGAGCTGCAACAACGACTGCGGGTTCAAGTGGGTTTCCAGGATGAGCAGCCGCCCGTCGGCGTCGAGCGCGAACGCATTGCGGTCGGGGACTGTGAAACGCGACTCCCGTTGCCAGACGACGCGTCCCGTCGGCATCTCGACGCCCTGCACCACTCGTTTTGCTCGGTCCACCAACGACCCGCCGACCCAATCGTCGTCGGGCCGCAACCCCTCTAGGATGCCCCAACGGCCCGTCGGCGCCAAATGCAGCGCCATGACCGTCGTGGGAAACTGCGTGAAGACGGCGTGCGGCGGGGAGTCGGTCGGCGCCAGGAGATTGCGCAGGACGCAAGCGCGGCGCGTTTCGCGCGAATTCGCGCCGACCGGCGCGGGCGATTCGCTCCTTCCACCGCTCGATTGCGACTCTTGTCGCCACGACCACAACCGGCCGTCGGGGGCAAAGCACAGTTGATCGAAGTAACCCGCCGGCAACGCCCGAGACTGGAGCAACTCGCCGGAAGGCAGCTCCCAGATTCGCGCCTCGCGCCCCGCGGACGCGGCCAGGCGACGTCCCGACTTATCGAGCGCCAGCGCCGCTCCCTCGGCATAGAGCCCGACCGGGGCCTCGAATACGCGCTCCAGTTTGCCCTCGGCCAGGTTCCACACGGCCAGTTGCCAAGCCTGGGTGAGAGCGACGAGTCGATCGCCCTCTTCGGAGAACGCGAGCTGAACCACGGGGGACGACAACCCACGCAGCAACTGCTGCCCGCGCCGCTCGTCGATCCGCCACAAATCGACTCCCCCAGGGTGATTGAACGCAGGGGTGCTGCCGACCGCCAGCAGGTCCCCCGCGTCCGAGAATGCCAAGGAATTGACTCGGTTAAAGTAGCCTAGTCGCAGCAACAAGCGACCGGTCGCGACGTCCCAGATCAACGGATGCTCGCGGCCGCCGGCGACCAGCGTCATGCCGTCGGAGCTGAACGCGAGCGAGTGGATTTCGTAGTAACCGCCTCGGCAAGTCGAACGGATTTGTTGCCGATCGACGTCCCAGATGATGACTTCGCCGCCCGCCATGCCAGCGGCGAGCAGCCAGGGACGCGCGGCCGGTTGGGCGCGAACCAAGTAATCGGCACGCCAAGCGAGCACTTGCACGGCGCTTTGACCGCCTCGGAGTCGCGCGACGAGTTCACCGGTCGCAGCATCGCGTACGCGGACTTCCCCCTGGTCGTCGCCGGCGGCGATCCAGCGTCCATCGGGCGACGGCTGAAACAGCCGTTCGCCGCCGGCCCAGGCCGCGATCCGGCGTCGCTCGCCGACATCCCAGACGACGACTTCGACGGAAGTCGGTTGGTGCGACGAATCGACGTCGGGGCCCGGCCGCCGGCGCCAAACGCATGCGAAGCGCGCGTCGGCCGTAAGCGACCACCCCGCCGGCGGCTCGCCTGCAGCGACGGCTGGCGGCGATGCGGCGGGCGGGAACGGCAGCGTCGCGTGCAACTCCCCGGACTGCAGATCCCAGACCTGGACTTCGTGCGGCGACTGACGGTTCCAGCCCAACTGCAGCGGTGCGCCCCCCGCAGCGACGGCGATGGGGCCGAGCCGCGTAGTGCTGGGCGTCGTTTGCGGCGTTTCGCGCCCGGTCGCAACGTCGATCAGCGTGAGCGACTGCCCGGCGGCCCCCGGCGGACTCGCGCCGGCGGGGCTGATCTGACGTGCGACCAATAAACGCGCGGGGTCGCGCAGAAACACCACCTGATCGGCTTCTCGCGGAGAACGAAGACGGCGCGCGGCGTCCATGCCGCGCAGCGTGAGCGCGGCCGCGTCCCGCAAGCCTTCGTGAAAGTCGAGTTGTTGCAGGGTGTCGACGATCCGGCGACCTTCCTCCGACCAACCGGCGTCGTGCGTACCGGCCTGCAGTTGCTGCAGCCGATGTAAGTGCAGTTCGCCTCGCGCTCGCCGCGATTCGGCTTGAGCAGCCGCGAGGATCAGACCGACGGTGGCGGCGACGGCGGCGACGCCCGACGCCAGGGCCGCGGTCCACCCCGGATTGCGCCGAGCCCACAGCGCCGCGCGACGCACCACGCCCGCCGGCAGGGCTCGAGTCGGCTCGCAGTTCCGCCAGCGGCGCAGGTCGTCGGCGAACTCTTGCGCCGTGTCGTACCGTTCCGCCGGCGAGCGGCGCAGCGCCTTGCGACAGATGGCGTCGAGGTCGAGCGGGAGACTGGGATTCCAGGCCCGCGGCGGCCGCGGATCGTGCTGCGCGATCGCGCGCGGGTCGGCGAATTCGGCTTCCGAGTAGGGCGGCCGCAGCGTGCAGAGTTCGTAAAGCGTGGCGCCGAGACCATAGACGTCCGAGCGAGCGTCAGCGCGTCCCGTCCATTGTTCGGGCGCGAGATAGGGGATCGTCCCCAGGACCCCCGGCGCCGTTTGCAGGCCGGCGTCATGGGCGTCGCCGGCGACGCACGGTCCCTCAATTCCACCGTCGTCAGGGTCGGCTGCCGAGCGTTCCACGGGGGCGGGCGACGAGCGGTGGAGGATGCCCGCCAGCCCGAAATCGATGATCCAACACTGGCCGTGGCAATCGACCATCAGGTTCGAGGGCTTCACGTCCCGATGGACGAAGTTCGCGTCGTGCGCGAATTGCAACGCTTCGGCCGCCTGGATCATCACGTCTGCGACCGACTCCAAGTAGCCCCGCGAGAGACTGACCCGCGGCGTCGGCGTCGACCGTCGAGGTGCAACGCGGGCGAGTTCCGTGGTTTGATCTGCCTCGGAGCTGAGGCGGTCCGCCAAGCGGCCAAGCGGTGCGGTTTCGCTGCTGGATCGCTGCGTGTCGAGGTAAGTGGCGTCGAGCAGGCGATTCAACGATGCGCCTTGGATGTAGGGCATCACGAAGTACTGCAGGCCCTGATGCTCGCCCGCCGTATGGACGGGGACGACGTGCGTCTGGTGCAACTTGGCCAATACGGCTTGCTCGCGGAGAAAGCGAGCTTCCGACATGGCGGAGACGCGGCCGCGTCGAATCACCTTGATCGCGACGCGACGACCGCCCAGCGACCCCTGCTCCGCTTCATAGACTTCCCCCATGCCGCCGACCGCGATGAGACGTCGAATCCGAAACTCGCCCAATTGCGACGGCATCCCCTCCCGCAGCGCCGCGTCGCTGCGGGCCTTCAATCCCTGCTCCAAATTCACCAGTTCGCGCGCTTCGTGCGCCAGCGCCGGGTGCGCCGCGCAGAATCGCTCGAGACACGCGCGCCAATCCGCGGCGGCATCCAATTCTTCCAGCAGCGCGGCCAATTTCCGCAGGTCTTCCTCCGACATCAAGGAACTCATGTCGGCCCTGGCTCCTGAGAATCGCCGGCGAAGTTGGACTTCCAGGCGTCGCGCAGCCGTTGGAGAGCGCGGAGGTATCGCATCGTGGCGGCGCGGACGGTGATCCCCAACACGGCCGCCGCTTCGACATGCGTGAGCTCGTCCTCGTGCCGCATTCGCAGGATTTCTTGATCCGATTCGGACAGCGTGGCGAGCGCGACGCGGATGGCTTGCAAATTCTCCTCGTGCAACAGGGCTTCGCTAGGGCGAGAGCCGGCGTCGACGAGTCCCATGACGATATGCAGGGAGCTCTCTTCGGGCCAGGGAAGTCGACCGCGACAGTCGCGACACTTCTGCACCTCGTACCGCCAAGCTCGAATCAGGCAGTCGAGCGCCAAGCGATAGAACCACGAGTAGGAGAACTTATCTCCTTTCAACTGCGGCCTGTTCCAGCGGCGACGGGCCAGGAGAAAGACATTCGTCAGCAGATCTTCGGGGTCGACATGCACGGCTAAACGCGGGTCGATGCGCCGCCGCAACATGGCCAACAGGCGGGCGCGATACAGCGTGAGGAGGTCCTCAAGCTGTACGGCCGCCGCCGCCGGGACGGACGTGGGGGGAGTTTGCATGGGAGGTTCGCCTGAGTGTGAAGGTCCACTGGTTTTAACCGACCGACGGCGGAAAAACCTCACACAAGTTTTTCAACGTCGTGGATCGCTCCGCGATCCAACGTGGGACCGCGGAGCGGTCCCCGACAAACCGTGGGACCGCGGAGCGGTCCACGACGAACCGTGGGACCGCGGAGCGGTCCCCGACGATGCCCCGTCGCTTCGCCGCCGGCGTTTCCTTACCATGCTTTGCCTGATCGTCGCGTTTGACCTCGTTCCTTCCGCACCGGGGGCCCGTTCCTTGACCGACTCGCAGCGCATCGCCGTCGACCGGCTCGCGAAATTTACTCAAACCATCCTCCAGCGCTGCGGGGTCGGCGAGATCGACGCGCGACTCACGACGGACGCTTTGGTCACGGCCGATGCGTGGGGCGTCTTCACGCACGGCACCAAACTTCTGGGCGGCTACGTCCGGCGACTCGAGGGCGGCGGCATCCAAGCAACGGCGCGGCCGAAAGTCGCCAGCGAGGGGCCCAGTTGGGCGGTGGTCGACGGCGGGCAGGCGTTGGGGCAAGTCAGCGGCGCGTTCGCCATGCAGACGGCGATCGAAAAGGCGCGCGTCACGGGCGTCGCGTACGTCGGCGTGCGAAACGGGAATCACTTCGGCGCCTTGGGTTATTACCCGTGGCTCGCCGCGCAAGCTGGGATGGTTGGGATCGCGGTCGGCAACGACATGCCGAGCGTTGCGGCGCCCGGTTCGCGACTCGCCGTGTACGGCACCAATCCGATCTCCTACGCGTTTCCCGCCAGCAAGCATGATCCCATCCTGTTGGATATCGCCACCAGCACCGTGGCCGGCGGCAAAGTCTACATGGCGCGCACGTTGGGCAAACCCATTCCTCACGACTGGCTGATCGGACCCGACGGAGCGCCGACGACCGACGGCGGGCTGTACCCCGAAAACGCGTCGCTCGCCCCCGCTGCCGGCCACAAGGGGTACGGCATCGGTCTGCTGGCCGAGATGTTGGCAGGCGTGATGAGCGGGGCGGGGATGATGTGGCAAATTGGCAGTTGGATGTGGGGAGACGCGGGAGTTCCGACCGGCCATGGCGCCGCGTTTCTGGCCTTCGACGCGGCGGCCATAAATCCTGACTTTCGGGCCCGCGTGGACTACGTGATCGACGAGGTGCATAAGGCGCCGACGGCGGCGGGAGTCGATCGCGTGCTCGTCCCGGGCGAGCGCGAATGGCATCAGCGGCGCACGGCGCTGGAGCAAGGCATAGCGCTCCCGCCCGACGTGCGCAAGCCGCTAGCCGACCTGGAAGCCAAATTCCAACTCCCCCTCTAGCCTGCTCGCGGACGTCGCATGCATTTCGTCGCGATCGATATCGGCTCGTCGTATCTCAAAGGCGCCGTCGTCGACATGAACGCGCTACGTTTGTCGCACATCGCGCGCGAGCCGTTCCCGGCGCCGGCGGCCAACCTGCCGTCTGGCTGCTTCGAAGTCGAGCCACAGGCGGTGGTCGACGCCTCGCGGCGCTTGTTGCTGCGCTTTCTGGAGCACGCTCCGGACTGTCTGGGGATCGTTGCGAGCACGCAGATGGGCGGGCTGGTGCTCGCCGACCGCCGGCTGCGGCCTCTCACACGGTACATCTCGTGGCGCGATCAGCGGACGGTGCTGCCGGGCGATGAAAGCAGCGCCTCCTCGTTCACAAAGTTTCTCGAAGCCGTCGGCCCCGACGACGCTCGGCGCCTGGGCCGCGACCTCAAGCCAGGGTACATGACGAGTTTGCTGCACTGGCTGAAGCTGCAGAACCGCTTGCCGCACGATCCGGCGTACGCGTTGTCGATCGGCGATTTTGTGATCGCGTCGCTGGCCGCGGATTCAAACGCGGTTCCTCGGACGCATCCCACTTCGGCCTGCGGCGGCGTCGATGTGACCTGCGGCGACTGGGCCGCCGCGACGTGGCGACGTCTAGGACTCGATTCGATCTTGTGGCCTGAGATGGCCGGGCTCGCGACCGTCGTGGGGCGTTGGCAAGTTGGGGGACGTTCGATTCGGCTCTACCCGGCGCTGGGCGATCATGCCTGCGCGCTGGCCGGCGTGCTGTTGGAAGAGGGCGAATTGTCGCTCAACATCAGCACCGGTTCGCAGGTGAGTCAATTGACATCGACCTTCGCACCGGGCGACTATCAAACGCGCCCCTACTTGGACCAGCGGTTACTGAACACGATCACGCACATCCCGGCCGGCCGGTCGCTCAACGTGCTCGTCGATCTGCTGACGGAATGGTCGCGAGCGCAAGCGACGGAGTTGGGATTGACGCCGGCCGATCCTTGGCCGTACATCGCGCAGGCGGCGGAGGAGGCAGGCGAGACGGAGTTGGACGTCGACTTGTCGTTCTTTGCGGGGCCGCTGGGCGAACAGGGACATGTCCGCGGCATCACGACGGACAACCTGCGGATCGGCACGTTGTTTCGAGCTGCGTTTCGGTCGATGGCGACGAACTATGCGCTGTTGGCGGGGCGCGTCGCGCCGAATCGAAATTGGTCGCGGCTCGTATTCTCCGGCGGTTTGGCGCAGAATCTCGAATTGCTGCGGCGATTGATCCGCGAGTCGCTGCCGGGGGAGTGTCGCGTGTCGCCCGAGACGGAAGACACGCTGCGCGGATTGCTGATCGCGGCGATGGTCGCGTCGGGGCGCGCGGCGACGGTGGTCGAAGCGACGCAACTTTTGAGCAAGCACACGTAAGGCGAGAGAACAGGCGATGCTATTGGACGTTTATCGATTGATGGTGCGCATTCGGCAGACGGAGGAAGAGCTGGCGCGGTGCCATCAACGGGGCCTCATTCACGGCGCGTGCCACACGTACGTCGGACAGGAAGCGATCGCCTCGTCGTTGAGCGTGCACCTGACGCCGCGCGACGTCGTCTTCAGCACGCATCGCGGACATGGACACGCGCTTGCGAAGGGCATGGCGCCGCGAAATCTGATGGCCGAGCTGTTTGGGCGCGCGACCGGTTGCTCCTACGGTCGCGGCGGCAGCATGCACCTGTTCCAACCCGAGATCGGCGTGATGGGGACGAGCGGCATCGTGGGGCCCTGCATCCTGCAAGCGGCTGGCGCCGGCTACTCGTTCAAACTCACGCGCTCGGGCCATACGGCCGTCGCGTTCTTCGGCGACGGCGCGGCGAACAACGGCGCTTTTCACGAAGGCCTGAACCTGGCCGGCATCTGGAAGCTGCCGGTGATCTTCGTGTGCGAGAACAATCAGTTCGCGACGGAAGTGCCGTACGAGTACTCGGGCGGCGGCAAAAGCGTCGCGGCGCGCGGCGCCGCCTACGGTATGCCGGGGATCGAAGCCGATGGCAACGACGCCCGCGGACTCGTCGACATCTTCGCCGAGGCCGTTCAGCGTGCGCGCCGCGGCGAAGGCCCGACGCTGGTCGAATGCAAGACGTATCGCACTCGCCCCCACGCGGAAGGCATGGGCGACTTCACCTATCGGACGCGCGAGGAGGTGGAAGCCTGGAAGCTGAAATGTCCCATTCGGCGGCTCCGTGAGTCGTTGCTGGCCGCGGGCGAAGCGACGGCCCAACAGTTGGATGCGATCGACGCGGAAATCTTGGCGGAAGTCGCCGAAGCGCGGCAGTTCGCGGAGCAGAGTCCGTGGCCTGAGCCGTCGACGGCGACGACGCACGTGTACGCCGCCCCCGTTGCGCCGTTGGCTGTAAAGTCGCCGCCGGCTGCCACGCGCGAGGTCACGTGGACGAAGGCGGCGCATGAAGCGCTGTCGACGGCGATGGCCCGCGATCCGGGCATCTTTGTGATGGGAGAGGGGATCGGCAAGCGCGGCGGCAACTTCATGACCACGGCCGGCCTGTACGACCTGTACGGTCCCGAACGGCTGTGCGACACGCCGATCGCCGAACGTGGGTTCGTGGGATTGGCCGGCGGCGCCGCCATGACCGGGACTCGGCCGGTCGTCGACTTCATGTTCGCCGACTTCATCCTCGATTCGGTCGGCGAGATCATCAATCAGATCGCCAAGATGCAGTACATGTCGAGCGGCCGGCTCAAGATGCCCGTGTTGCTGCGCGGCTGCATCGGCATCGGCCATTCGGCGGCCACTCACCATTCGGGCTCGTACTACGCGATGTACGCCAATGTTCCGGGGCTGCGCGTCGTCGTGCCATCGAACGCGTATGACGCCAAGGGGCTGCTGACGCATGCTTTGCGCGTGAATGATCCGGTGATGTTTTTGGAGCATCGCGAGCTGCTGAGTACAAAGTGCGCCGTTCCTGAGGAGGAATACGAGATTCCGTTCGGCAAGGCCCGCATCGTCAAGCCGGGACGCGACCTCACCATCGTGGCGCTCGCCCGCATGGTGACGCTGGCTGAAAGCGTCGCCAAGTCGTTGGAGAAGGAGGGGATTTCCATCGAGGTGCTTGATCCGCGCACCGTTTCGCCGCTGGATGTCGAGGCGATCGTCGAGTCGATTCAGAAGACCGGGCGGTTGCTGGTGGTGGATGAGTCGTTTCAGCCGTGCAGTTTTGCGGCGGAAGTGGCGGCGCAGGTCGCCGACGCGGCCTTCGATGAACTCGACGCCCCGATCCGTCGGTTGCATGGTGCGTTTGCGCCGACCCCCTACAGCCCGCCGCTCGAGGGCGCCGTCGTCCCGGATGCGGCGGCGATCGAACGGGCGGTGCGCGAATTGTTGGCCGAATGACGAGCGTGGCAGCGAGTAGGAGATATCGAAATGGCCTTTGAAATTCGCATCCCACGTCTCGGCTGGTCGATGGAGGAAGGGACCTTCATCGGCTGGAAGAAGCATGAAGGCGAAGCGGTGCGCGCGGGTGAACCGTTGTTTGAGTTGGAGGGGGAGAAGGCGGCTCAGGACATCGAGTCGGTGGATGAGGGCGTGTTGCGGATTCCGCCCGATGCGCCGTCGCCGGGAACGGTGGTCGCCGTCGGCCGAGTCATCGGCGTACTGGTGGGGCCGGGCGAGACGCCGCCGTGGGAAACGCAGGGCGCCAGCGCCGCGGGCGCCGTGCAGGCGGCGATCGCGGAAGCGACCGCGGCCGGCGCAGCGGCGGTGGGCGCGATGGCGGCGGCCGCTGCGCCGTCGGTCCGTCGGCTCGCGCGCGAATTGCACGTCGATCTGGACCGATTAGCGGCCGTCGTAGGAACGGGCCGCATCACGGCGGACGACGTGCGCGCGGCCGCTCAAGGCGGCGCCAATCGCCTCCGTGAAGCGGCCGCGGGACTCGTCGACGCCGTGGCGCAGGCAGTCGCTCCCGCCGCCAGCGGTGCGCCGGCTCGGCTGCGCTCGACGCCGCGCGCCCGTCGAGCGGCCAAGCAGCGCGGTCTGGACCTCGCTCGCATGGAAGGGACCGGCCGCGACGGTCGGATTCGCGAACGCGATGTGCTGGCCGCCGCGCCAGAAACGCGTGCGTCGTCGGCGAAGACTGGCTCGATTCCGGCGGGAGATCGTGCGGCACGTTCAACGAGCCCGCAGTCGACGGGTCCGCAGTTGACGAGCCCGCAGTCGTCGCTGCGGCGCACGATTGCGTCGCGGCTGAAGCGGAGTCAGAACGAGACGGTGCCGGTGACGTTGCACACGCGCGTCGACGCGAGCAACTTGGTGAGTCTGCGCGAGCAGTTCAAGGCGCAAGGTCGCGGCGGCGAGCAGGACGCGGTCGTCCCCTCCTACACCGATTTGACGCTTAAACTGTGCGCCGCGGTGCTGGCACAACAACCGCAATTTGCTGCGTGTTGGCGCGAAGGGCAGTTGGTGCTGCCCGAGTCGTTGGATCTGGGCGTCGCGGTCGACACCAACGAAGGGTTGGTGGTGCCGGTGGTGCGAGGCGTGGAACGGTTGCGGCTGGCGGATCTCGCGCGCACGACCGCCGACCTCGTCGCCCGCGCTCGCAATCGCCAACTGCGGCTGGACGAACTGCAAGGCGGCGTCTTCACCGTCACGAACCTCGGCGGCTTCGGGATCGAGGGGTTCACGCCGGTGATCCATTGGCCGGAGACGACCATCCTGGGCTTGGGCGCCATTCGCCGCGAGGCGGTCGTGGGGGTCGACGATCGGATCGAGCCGCGGTGGCAGATGATGCTGAGTCTGACCTTCGACCACTGTGCGGTCGACGGCGCCCCGGCCGCGCGGTTTCTGCAAACCGTCCGCACGGCCTTGGAAAACCCGGCTGCTTGGCTGTTGGGGTGAAGAAAGTCGTGGTTCGCTCCGCGAACCAACGTCTACAATCCTACCCCGGAAGTCGCGCAAAACCGCATCCGCGTCGAGAACGACGCGCCCGGAGCGAGCAAACGAAGTCCCGTGTCGGCCGTTTGGCTGGACAACGTGACGGCGCCGGGCACGCAGGTGAGCGGTTCGATGCAGATCGCTTCGCGGTGCGGCGGCGTATAGACCACGCACTCGCGTATCGCTTGATCGTATTCGGCGGTCACCGTCAGGCCGCTGGCGGGATCATGAACGGCGGCGGTGGTGGTTCCATTGCGAAACACGAGGTCGGTGAAGACGTCGTCGAATTGCAGCTCGCCGAACGGTCGACCGGCCTGCAGGGCGTCGGCGTTTTCGACGGCAGTCCGCCGACCGGTGGGGAGCAGATCGACCAACTCCCAACGCGATCGAACAGGCAGCGCGACGACGCACGCATCGGCGTCGCGACCGCCCACGGGGACGCGAAAATAAGGATGTGCTCCGAAGCCGCAAGGCAGCGGCGTTTGATCAGGGTTGTAGACGGCAATCTCGAGCGACAGCGAATGCGCTTCGAGCGTATAGCGGGCGGTGATGCGAAAGTCGGCCGGCCAGAGCGTACGGATGTCGGGGCCGTCCAGCGACGCTTGAAACTCGCCGCGCAGCGTCGTTGGCGTCTGTTCCAGCACCCGCCAGGGTCGGTCGTGGACGAAGCCGTGGATGGCGTTCCCGCGCCCGTCGCGCGCCGGCAACTGATACACCTTGCCTTGCCAAGTGTAGGTTGCTTGCGGGATGCGGCCGGGAAAGGGGAATAGCAACGGGATGCCGCTGCCCGAGGGACGCTGCGTCCCGTCGGCGAATTCCGGATGCTGCCACAATAATTGCACGTCCCCGCGCGGGCCGGAGATGCGCCAGTCAAAGCAGTTGAAGCCAAAGCCGGTGCAGACCCGGGCGACGGCGCCGGAGGGATGAGTCAGCGAGACGCAAGCGGGAGGCTTCATGGATGCTTCCTAACTTCGCAGTTCGAGCGTGCGTAGAACGAACGACATCAGCGCCACCACCGCCGTGAGGACGACGAGCGTTTTGGCGAGCATGGAACGGCGGACGTCTCCCATGCCAATCGCCGCCAAGAGGTGCATCAGCCAGAGCGACAACAGCACTGACGCCCCGAAAGCGCTCGTAACCGCCGCATCGCCGCCGAAGAGTCGCGATTGCTGCACAGGAGTCAACGTGCCGACCAGCCAGAGTCCGGAGGGGAGTTGCAGCAGGGTGGGGACGACCGCCAAGCGAGCGCCCCAGCGTGCGAGCACCGCGGCGTCGGCCTGCGAATTGGCGTCGCCGTCGTGGCCGGCGGCAGTGCGTCCCAGGTCTCTCCAGGCGAGCGCGATGAGCCACGCGCCGGTGACGGCGAACGAAGCGAAGACGATGTGCAAACAGCGAGCGGCCACTTCGGGCGAAACGAGTCGCGCGCGAAATGCGGGCGAATCAAGCGGCGTTTCCAGCGCGTCGGCGCCGGCGGCGATCCGCGCCAAGATCACCATGAGCACGGGGAAGTGATAGAGGACGTTGGTTCCGGCCAGAACGGCCAACAGACCTCGCCCCCATCGTCCCAGTCGCGACGCCTGGGCGCGGCGCGCCCACCAGACGGCGTGCCAGATCATGAGGACGAGCGAAAACAGCAGTTCGGCTCCGCCGTAATGGAGTCGAGAGCCCAGCAGTCGCAGGGCGGTGCGATACGAGTCGCTCCAGAGCAGCCAGCCCATGAGCAGGCCGATCAGCGCCCCGACGACCAGTGCGACCGCACCGTGTGCGGACAGGCGCCGCGCCGTCGTCGCCGCCAAACGGTTGCCGCGCGCCGCACTCCACTCCAGCCACACGCAGACCAACGGCGCCGCGGAGGCGACGTTGACGGCTAGCAAATGGGGAACCAACAACCACGTTACCAGTGCACTCACCGCGACGCTCCCGAAGATCATTTCCACGAAGTCGCGATTATAGCGGTCTGCCCGCGTTGACACCTTGCCCCTTGAGCCGTACGATTTTTTCCGGCCTCGGAGATTCCAATCCGGGCGGTTAACTCAGCGGCTAGAGTGCCACCCTTACAAGGTGGAGGCCGGGGGTTCGAATCCCTCACCGCCCACTCTCGCCACCTCTCCTGGGCCTCGATCTGCATCGCTCCCGTGTTCTCGAGGAAGAGAGAAGCAGGCGGAAATGCTAAGCCAAACGGCCGAGTACGCGCTGCGGGCGATGGTCTTCTTGGGAGACCAAAGTGCGGCGGTGACGACGGCGGCAATCGCCGAAGCGACGCTGGTCCCAGTTGGTTACTTGGCCAAAGTGATGCAGCAACTGCATCGAGCCGGCTTTGTACATGCGCAGCGGGGACCGCATGGCGGGTTCTCGCTGATCAAGTCGGCCGACCAAGTCACCGTGCTGGAAGTCGTCAACGCGGTCGACCCGATGCAGCGCTTCGAGTCATGTCCGTTGGGGCTTCACGGCATCCATTTGTGCCCGCTGCACCGCAAACTTGACGACGCAGCGCAAGCTGTGGAGCGCGCCTTCGGCGATACGACGATCGCCGATCTGCTGAACGTCCCGCGCCAGCGTCGCCCCCTGTGCCGCTTCCCGGCTCGCCCCGCTCCCGATCACGGCGACTCGAACAAGTCGCGCTCCTGAAAGAGCCGCTCGAGCGCCCCGCCGCCGTCCGGCGACTGGGTGTTCACCGGCGACGGGACTCGCGCCGTCGCGACCACGCGGGAGGCGAATCCGTCTTGATGTCGCTCGTCGCGGCCCACGCGATGCGTGTAGACGACGTCGACTTCGAGTGCTTGTTGGTCGCCGAAATGCGAACGATTCCAGGATTCGAGCAGGTACTCGGCCAGCCGCGGGTGCAGCCAGGTCAATTGTTCGGCGCCAAGCCGATAAAAGAACACTCGCCAACGCGTGTTGCGGATCTGATCCCACGACGGCGCGGGGTAGCGGCGGTCGACCGGCCGGCCGTTCCACAACGCATCGACTTGTGCGCCGCTGCGGAGGCGAGCTGGGACGCTGAACCAGCCGTTATGGCGACCGGGAATGTAGAACATGTCCCACGTCTGCCACAGCATCATGCAGCGCCCCAAAGGACGCAGCGGCGGCGGCAAGAATCCATGCAGTCTGGAGTCGAATGTGGCCACGTTCCACAACACGACGTACAGCAGGAAGAAGCCGCACAAACCGTTGACAAACTGCGTCTGTCCCATGACGAGCCGTTCGGTGCGCCACGCGCCGTTCGCCGCCGCGATGCGGCAACCGGTGGAGGATAGCGCGGGCGAGACGCGACCAAAGCGTTGCACCAGGCGGCGCTCCAGCCGTCCGAGAGTCGCACGCAGCGGCGACGACTCCCAGAACGACGTCGGCAAAAAACACGCCCACGCGAACGCACACACGTACGAGAGGTACACCGGCGAAAAGAACAGCTCGATCCCCACATGCAGCGCGAGGAAGCATGCCAAGGCGAACAGACGGCACGCCGTCGTTCGCCAGGGACTCCACATCGCGAGCGGCCCGAGCAACTCGAGCGCCAGGGTGGCTTGCGTCAGCGGCGGCAGCAGCCATTCATGAGCGACGAACCAGCGCGCGGCGGGCCGCGCCGCGTATTCCAGATGCAGGGCGTGGTAGAGCGCCTGGCCGTGGAGCCAATCGTCGTTCCATTTGTAGAGGCCGCCGAAGAGATAGACGAGCGTCAACTGCAGCAGGATGGCGGCGGACGCCCACGAGCACACGGCTCGAGCTCGTCCATCCACTCGCCCTCGCCGCAGATCGCGAATCCAATCGAGCGACCACGCAGATCCCCATGGGAGGAACAGCCCCCAGAACAACAGCATTCGGAGGAGTGAGTCGCCGTAGTTGCCGACGAGCGGATTGCGGTTCCACAGCGAGGTCACGAGCACCCAGGCCGCGACGCTGGCCCACCGAGTTCGCCAGCCCAAGGCGAGCCAGATTCCGCTGGCCGCCGTCGCCGCCAGCAAAAACCATTGGAAGGCGTCGGACGAATGGAGCCAGAACAAGGACCACGCGGCGGGAGAAGGCGCCAGCCGACGGGCGGCCGCGATCGAGACCAAGCCGGCATCCGAGTAGAACAACTCGAAGTCGGCGGCACGCACGGCGACATCGTAGGCGATGAGCAGGCCGAGCAGGATGCGCAGCGCGGCGAGCGACCGGACGTCAATCTCGACCAAACGCTTCAAGGTGGATGTAAGTGCCGTCATGGCCGCCCTTTCTCGCTCCTAATCCCAGCGAGCGACAGTGCAATTCTACCCCGAGATTGACGCGCGTTAGGGAGAATTTGCCGCCGTTCGAACGCCGATCGACCATTCGTGAGCTAGGCTTTACGCGGATCGATCAGTTTGTAGCGGCGTAGTCGTCTCCTCCTGCTGCCCGCGACCGCACCATTCCACTCGTCGTACACCCGATGTGCGTCGCTGCGCAACCGCGGCGGCCAGGAATCGCACAAGGAGGACTTGCCGATGACTCGCGTCATTCGACCCGGTCGACGCCGCACGGCGGCCGCCGCTCGCCACTTTCGCCCGTGGCTGGAGTTGCTGGAATCACGCCGCTGTTTGGCCCTGACGGTTCCCGCTCTCAGCAGCCTGCCCGGCGCGAACCACACGATTTACCTTGACTTCGACGGCCATACCACGATGGGGACCGTGTGGAACACCGCCGCTCGCCCCGTCATTACGTCGCCGGCCTACAGCCAGGACGCCGACAAGTTCAATTTCAGCGCCGCGGAACTCACCACGATCCAGCGCGTTTGGGAGCGCGTCGCGGAGGACTTTGCTCCGTTTCAGGTGAACGTCACGACCGTCTCACCGGCCTCCGGCGACCTGGTCAAGAGCGGGTCGAGCGACGCCCGCTGGGGAGTGCGCGTCGTTATCACGGCCGATACGTCGCTGAACTGCGGCTGCGGCGGCATCGCCTACATCGATAGCTTCAATTGGAATAGCGACACGCCCGTGTTCGTGTTCAATTCGGGCGAGACCGGGGTGGCGGAAGCCGTGAGTCACGAAGTGGGGCATGCCTTGGGGCTTGCACATGACGGCACGGCGTCCAGCGGCTATTACCAGGGACACAGCGGCAGCGGCTTGCCCTCGTGGGCGCCCATCATGGGCGTCGGCTACTACACGTCGGTCACGCAATGGGATGACGGAACGTTTTACGGCAGCACCAACGGCGCCGCGAACGCAAACTACGGCAAGGGGCCCGACGATCTCAAAATCATCACGTCGTACAACGGCTTCAATTACCGGACGGACGCCGTGGGCGACTTGCTGGAAACGGCCGTCGATCTAGCCGTCTCCGGCACGACGGTCAGCGGCGCCGGGACGATCGAACGCTCGACCGACGTCGATGTCTTTCGATTCTCGGCCGGCGACGGCAACGTCGCGCTTACGATTTCTCCCGCGGCTCGCAGTCCCAATCTGGACGTCAAGGCCGAGCTCCTCGACGCCGCTGGCAACGTGATCGCGTCCAGCAGTCCTGCCGGCCTGTTGAGCGCCTCGTTGACGGCCGCCGTGACTGCCGGCACCTACTACGTACGCGTCGACGGCGTCGGCGTCGGCAGTCCCACGACGGCGTCTCCTACCGGCTACTCCGACTACGCCAGTCTCGGCGCTTACTCGATTACCGGCACGGTCGCGGCCGGCCCGACCGACACGCTGTCGATTTCGGCGACCAGTGCTGCGAAGAACGAAGGCAATTCGGGCGTGACGCCCTTCACGTTCAGCATCGATCGAACCGGCGATCTCTCGGCGACGACCAGCGTCACTTATCGAGTGACCGGGACCGGCGCCGCCCCCGCCGCGGCCGCCGATTTTCAAGGCTCGGCGCTGCCCACCGGTCGCGTCACGTTTCTGCCCGGCGAAACCAGCAAGGTCGTGACGGTCAACGTCGTCGGCGACACGGCGATCGAAAGCAGCGAGACGTTCACCGTTACATTGAGTCAACAGACCGGCGCCACGATTCTGGGGCAGGCCGCGGCCGCGGGGACGATCGTCAACGACGACACGGCGCCCGCGCCGCCCAAGTTCAACATCGCGGCGACCGATGCCAATCGCACCGAAGGAACGGGAACGGCGGCGACGAACTTCACGTTCACCATCACGCGTACGGGCGACGCCAGCAAGTCGGCCAGCGTCTGGTACGGAGTGACCGGCGTCGGCGCTGCGCCCGCGAATTTTTCGGACTTCGTCGGCGGCATGCCTTCGTTCGTCTATGTGACGTTCGCCGCCAACCAAACGACGTCCGTCATTACGCTCAAGGTGGCTGCCGACTCGACCAAAGAAGCCAACGAACAGTTTCGAGTGACGTTGAAACTGCCCACCGGCGCGTCGCTCGGAACGGCCTCCGCCGACGGAGTGATCCTCAACGACGACGGACTCGGCGCGGGTGGGTTGCTCGGCACTTTGCTGGCCGGCTTCCTGCCGCCCCCGGCCGTCGGCAGCGCTGGCAATGGAGTCGCCGTGATGGCGGTCGCCGACCCGCTGTGGTACTTCGACCCGTCGGCGCCGGACGCGTATGCCCCGGGGATGATTCAGGAGGCGGTCGAGTCGCTGACGTGGCTGGCCGACGATCCCAACGCCGTCCCGCTCGCCGCACTACAGTTCGACTTCGACGACGATCATGCGTCTCATGAATCGCACGAACATGACCACGATCACTCGTTCGAACGCAGCTTCGACGAAGTGTTTCAGATGTTGCATGGCGCGACGACGCCCGATCTCTCCACGGTCGACTTGCAGTTAGAGTCGCTCGTGGGGCAGGCGAGCGTGGATGGCGTCAGGGGGGGGCCTAGGGAACAACTGGGACTGAAGAAGCTGGAGTCGCGCAATTGGGACGCGACCTGGAAGAGCTTCGGCGACTCGCCCTCGCCGTCCGTCGCCGATGAAAACTCGGTCGTCGCGACGACGAGCGTCGATTCGACTGACTCTCAGGCCGCAGCCGCCGCCGCCAAACGCCAGCGGCTTGCGACGCTGCGCGCCCGCGACCTACGGCCGACCCTGCTCCGCGAGGGGGCCGTTTCGAGTACACTCCGGCAAGGATGAGCGGCCGCGCGGGTCGCTCACGGATCTTGCCAGGAGCGACGCGTGGGGCTTGTGGTTTGCGTGATCGGAAAGGTTGTGGGCCGCAATGCGCCGAGGCTCGGGCTGGCGTTGCTCGCGTGCCTTTGGGGGAGTTCGACGACGGTTCACGCGGCGCCGCCCAGCGACCCGTCGCGGGACGTTTCGCAGCTCGAAGAACCGCTGCTCGAGTGGCCGCTTTCGAATGCCGCCCATGCGTCGCGCTGGAAGCCGCTGCACGACGTGGGCCGCATTGCCGCGCAGGCGGACGGGATGCGGATCGAAATTCAAGGCGAGGATCCCTACATCGCCAGTCCGCGACACGATTTTCCCGAGGGGGAGCGGCTGCAGTTGCGGCTGCGGCTGCGGAGCGAGACGGGGGGGACGGCGCAGGTCTTCTACTATCAGGACGGCCCACGCGAGGCGCAATCGGTTCGCTTCGGGGCGCCGGCGGGCGAGTCGTATGAAGCGCTCCTGCCTCTGCCTCCGCTGGGACCTCGCACCCAATTCCGCTTCGATCCGCCCGGCGCCAGCGGCGTTTGCGTGTTGGAACGCTTCGCCATCGAGCGACCGCTGTCCATTGAACCGCCCGGCGCTGGGCCGCCGACGCCGTTCACGCCGGCGGCGGGCGACCGAGTCTTGACGAGCGGCCCATTGACGTTGCGCCATGCGGCCGATCGCTGGCACGACTTTTCTGTGAGCTATGGCGATCGTCTGTTGGCCGTTGCGCACAATCGGCCCCGCATCAGCTATCTGGCGGGACGCACGCAGCGCTGGACGACGCCGCAGAAGGCAACGGTGGATGCGACCGCACAGGAGCTCGCTGCCCGCACGCAATGGACGGACGAAGAGGGCGCGACGTGGCGGATTGAACAGCGATTTCGCCCGGCGCGAACCGCCGCGCTGCAGGTGGTCACTCGAGTGACGGTGGATCAACCGCGTCGCATCGCACATCTGCCGACGCTGGTGCTCATGGCCGGGCTAGGATCGTTCGAACGACGAAAGTCGCAGGCCCTGCTGGCGGGGGTGGAATACCTGGAGGAGGAACCGAGTAGTTCGACAGCCGATCTTGAAGGGCCGGCTGCGCTACGGCGAGTCCCTGCGGCGCATAAGCTGACCATGCCGCTCATGGCGATCCAGCACGAGGGGCTTTACCTTGCCCTGCGCTGGAAGCGTGATCCGGCGGTGGCGGCGCTTTTCGATTCCCCCGACCGCATCTGGAACTCGGCTTCGCACGTGCTGGGATTGTTGACGCCCGGCGCCGACCCGCGCTATCGATTCGACGGCCAGCCCGGCGTTCATCAACCTTGGACGTTGGCGGCGAACCAGACGCTGGAGGTGCAGGCGGAGCTTTGGGCCGGCGAGGGGCGGACGGTCGTGCCGGCGGTGGAGTCGTACGTCGCCGCGGTCGGCATGCCGCCGCAACCGACGACGGGAACTGCCGACGACTACGTCCGGCAAACGCTGGCTGGCTGGCTCGATACGCCGCTGCGCGACGGAGCCCGCTTTCGTCACGCGGTCGGCAATGGATTCGGTTCGCAGCCTGCCGCTGACGCCGCCTGGATGCTCGACTGGCTCGGAGACGCGGCGAGCGACGACGCCCTGCGCTCGCGTGCGCGGGCGGCGGCCGCCGAGGCGCTGGCGGCGACGCCGGATGCGAGTCTCTATCACTCGCACGTCGGGCACCTCAAACCGCCCGTCGTCGGGCTCGTGTTCGACAAATTCGACGTCACGCGGGCTCAAGCCGCGCAGCTCGGCCGCAATCTCTTGAATCGATTCAACGCCCAGGGCGAAGTGGAGCTAGGAGTCAACGCGCGCGGCATCGACTTCGCACGCACCCACTCGTCGCGCACCGCCAATGGGCTGACGGCGGAACCGCTGGTTCGGCTGTTGGAAGCGGTCCTTTATGCGGGCGATCGCGAGTTGTTGGCGAAGGCGCTGGAACGGCTGGAGGTGTTGTCGCGGTACGACGGCACGGTTCCGCGCGGCGCTCAAACGTGGGAGATTCCGCTGCACACGCCTGACATTCTGGCGTCGGCCCATCTCGTGAAGGCCAGCGTGCTGGCGTATCGAGCGACGGGCCAACCCGAGTGGCTGGCGCGTGCCAAGTACTGGGCTTGGACGGGCGTGCCGTTCGTGTATCTCGATCCCCCGATCTCACGCGGCGTCGGAGCCTACGCCACAATCGCCGTGCTGGGAGCGACGCAGTGGGAGGCGCCGGTCTGGATCGGGCTGCCCGTGCAATGGTGCGGACTGGTGTACGCCGAAAGCCTGACCTGGCTCGCCCCGCACGATCCCGAAGGTCCTTGGACGCCGCTGATCGCCGGCATCACCCGTTCGGCCATGCAACAAAACTACCCGCTCGGACATCGTCATCAGGGACTCTTGCCCGACTCGTTCGATCTGGTCGCTCAAAGCCGTAATCCGGCCGACATCAATCCAGGCACTCTGCAGCCGCTCGCCATGCACTTGTGGTTTGGTCGTCCGGCGTACGACGTGCAGGTTCGACCGGGGGAACAGCAATGGTTGTCGGTCGCCGGCCAAGCGGCCACGACTATGTCGACGCCGGAGGTTTGGGAGACGATCTTGACGCCCTGGAGCAGCCGCGGGTCGACGGCGGCCGTCCATGGCTGGCGGAAGCCGCCGAACGTGTTCGTGGACGGTCGACCCGCGGACGGCGAGTCGTTACGCTTTGACGCTTCCTCGGGGACGCTCACGTTGCGTCTTCCCTCCGCAGCGCCGGTGCGAGTGCGGTTCGAGCACAAGGACTGAATTGAGAGCCATCGACAGGCCATGGATCTGAAGCAAACGATCATTGCGGCGCTGGCGGACGACGCCGTCGAAGCGCTCGCCCAGCGCACCGTCGGTCCGGCGTCGTCGGCCACTGCGCAAGACCTCCGCGCCCTGCTACAACACTCCCCCGATGTGACGCTCGACGCGACGCTGAGCGTGTTGCGCAAGGATGCACTCGCCACGATCTGCGATGTTTTGGGGCTCGACACGCAGGGGCGGCGCGACGTGCTCGCAAGTCGTCTGCGCACTTTCGCTCAACAAACGTCCGCCGACGTACGAACCGCAGCTCCCCAGGATGAAACTCGAGAAGCCAAGATGACGAAAGCCAAGAACTCGAAGGAACCGGCGAAGAAAGTGAAAGTCGCGCAGGAGAATTGGTACGACTATCCCGAGTACTGGGAGATGGCGTTCGCCGATGAAACGAAGCCCGAAGCCGACTTCATTGAAGCAGCCTGCAAGAAGTACGCGATCGGGCCGGTGCAGCGGTTGATGGAGCCGGGATGCGGGAGCGGCCGTTTGGTGATGGAGATGACCAAACGAGGCTATCACATGACCGGCTTCGATCTCAACGTCCCGTCGCTCGACTTCCTCCGCGGAAGGTTGGCGAAACGCGGCTGGAATGCGGATGTGTTTACCGGGGACATGGCGGACTTCACCGTCGCCCAACCGGTCGATGCAGCGTTCAATACATTCAGCACTTTTCGTCACTTGTTGACGGAAGAGCAAGCGGAAGGGCACTTCCGTTCGATGCTCAACGCCCTCCGTCCGGGCGGACTTTATCTGTTGGGGTTGCACCTGATTCCCCCGGGAACCGACGATACGTGCACCGAACGGTGGCGCGCCACGCGCGGCAAGACCGAAGTGGTGTACACGTTCCGAGTCACGGGGAACAACCGCAAGGAGCGGAAAGAGCATATCCGCGTCAACATGCTGGTGAAGAAGCCCGCGAAGCAGTTTCGACTGGTCACCGAATTCGATCTGCGACTCTACTCCTCCAGGCAATTCAAGTCGCTATTGGAGAAGTTCCCGGAGTTCGAACTGTGCGATGTGTTCGACTACAACTTTGAATTGGAACATCCGTTCCGGCTCGATTCGACTATGTCCGACACCATGTTGGTTCTCCGCAAACGCTAGCAGAGGAAGCCCGCGATGCGCCGCCCGCCCCGGATTGACTGGAGTGCCCTGTTTGCGACCTGCCGCGCGGCGGCCCTGATCGTGTTCGCCGTGCTGTCGACTTCGGTACGCGAGGCCGAAGCAGCCGACGAACCGGCGGACCGGTCGAAGCCGACCGAACACGAGGTGCGCGAGATCGAGCGGTGGACGGTGCATGTCGACAAACGACTGCTGTCGGAGCCGCACGTCGATCTGGGAACGCGCGCGGTGCGTCTCTTGGGCGATCGCCTTTACGAAATCGCGCTCGTCACGCCCGCCGATCGCTTGGAGAAGCTGCGGCGCGTCCCGATCTGGCTCGACTTGGCGCACGGCGATCTGCGGTCGATGCAGTACCATCCCGACGCCGGTTGGCTCAAATCGCACGAGTACTCTGAGAAGTTGGCGAAGGCGGTGCACATTCCCGTGGCGGGGACGTTCGCCAGCCCGCGACATCATCGTCAACAACCCTGGGCCGTGCTGCATGAATTGGCGCACGCGTACCATGATCGCGAGTTGTCGTTCGACGAGGCGCGCATTAAGGCGGCCTGGCAACGGACGGTCGACGCGAAGAAGTGGGGCGAAGTGCTGCATATCGACGGCTCGCCTCGCAAACACTACGCGCTCACCAATCAAATGGAATTCTTCGCCGAAATGTCCGAGTCGTACTTCGGCCTGAACGACTTTTATCCGTTCCAACGCGCCGAATTAAAGCGGGACGAACCCGAAATCTACTCGCTGTTGGAAGAGGTCTGGGGCAAGCTCCCCTAAGGAGGCGTTCCACAAGAACGACCAGCATGACACACTCGGCCCGCGACATCCTGCGGCGACTCGGCGACGGCGAAACGATCGAGTCGGTCTGTCGTTGGCTCGATTGGACTCCCGCAGCGTTTCAGACTTGGTGGCGGCGCGAGTGCGAGTGCCGCGCGCCGCGCGAAGTGCGCGAGGTGCGACGAGGCATCTCCGACTTTATCACGATCGAGCGCGATCGCTGGGGCGTGCCGCACATCGCGGCTCAGCGCGACGACGACGCCTGGTTCGGTTTCGGCTACGCCATGGCGCAAGACCGTCTGTTTCAACTCGACTACCTCCGGCGCAAAGGCGCCGGGCGACTCGCCGCCATCCTGGGCCCCGCAGGGCTCGCCAACGATCGACTCGTACGCACCGTCGGCTTGCCGCGGATCGCCGCGGCCGAATGGAACCGCCTGCCGATGTTCACGCGGTGGATGCTCGAATCGTTCTCGGCGGGCGTCAACGCATGGATCTATAAGGCGGCCGAGCAATTGCCGATCGAGTTTGATTTGTTGGGGTATCGGCCCGAGCCGTGGACACCGTACTGTTCGTTGTTGATTGAAAACGAGTTTCGCTGGTATTTGACGGGACGGTTTCCGGTGATCTGCATGCCGGAACTAGCGAAACGCGTCTTGGGCGACGGACCGCTGTACCGCGACTTCTGTCTGGGAGAAGCCGACGACGAAGCCATCGTGCCGCGCGAAGCGTATGCCGACCACCCGCCGCTCGACGCAGACCCGCGACAATGGCCTGTCGAAGCGGCGGGGCAAGCGTCTTCATCCGGCGAGTCGACGGGCAGCAATAACTGGGTGGTGTCGGGACGTCACACGCGCAGCGGCAAGCCGTTGGTCGCCAGCGATCCCCACATCGCGTTCGAAGCCGTGTCGTGCTGGTACGAGGCCAGCATCGAGTCGCCGTCGATTCGCGTCGCGGGAGCGGCGTACGCCGGCATTCCGGCGATTATGATGGGACGCACGCAGCGTCTCGCGTGGGGCATCACCAACAATATCTGCTCGCTGCGCGACTTGTACCAAGAGCACACGTCGCCCGAGCATCCGGGGTGCTTTCGTTACGACGGTCGGTGGGAGCCGGAGCACATCGTGACGGAGAAGATCACGGTCCGCGGCGCCGACCCCGAGACGCTCGTGGTGCGACATTCGCGCAACGGCCCGTTGGTCGACGCCTTCTTGCCGCCGCCCGCCGATCAAACCGGACCAGTAAGTCTCAAGTGGCTCGGCGCCGCGCACGGCGGCTGGCTCACGTCGCTCCTGGAGATCAACCGAGCGCAGTCGGTTGCCGAATTCCGCGAGGCGTGTCGGCCTTGGCATGTGCCGACGTTCAATTTGGTCGTCGCCGACGTCGACGGCCAAATCGCCGTCCAGTGCACGGGCCGCATTCCGCTGCGGGCTACGGCCGAACGCGGTTATCGCGATGGGTCGGATCCCCGCCAGCAATGGCTGGGGCTGATTCCGTTTGAATCGATGCCGGCGGCCGTGAATCCGTCGAGCGGCTGGATTGTGACGGCCAACAATCGAGTGGCGGCGAACGATTATCCTTATCCGTTGTTCGGCACGTGGTCGAGCGGTCATCGGGCTCAGCGGATTCGCGAGTTGCTGGAAGACATGGCCGCTCGGCCCGAGTCGTCGCGCGGCATGACGCTCGACGACATGCGCCGCATCCAGTACGACGCGCTGTCGCTGCGGGCCGTGGAATGCCTGCCGCATGCGGTGCGCGCCGCGTCGACGGCCGCTTCGCCCCGCGTGAGGAAACTGGGGGAGCGGCTGGCCTTGTGGAACGGATACGTGGAACCGGAGTCAGTCGCCGCAACCGGATTCAATGTGTTCTTTACGCATTGGACGCGCGAAGTGGCGGCCGCACGATTTCGCGGCCCCACGGCCGAACTCTTGGCGCGGCAAGCCGAAGGGATGGCGTCGCGGCTGTTGGTCGCCGACCCGCACGGCTGGTTCGCCGCAGGGGAACGCGAGTCGGCGATCGAGCGGGCCTTGGAGAAGACGGTCGACGAATTGACATTGAGATTCGGGCCCGACATGAACGAGTGGACCTGGGAGCGGCTGCATCTGATGCCGCTGCGTCATGTCCTCTCGGGACGCGGCGACCTGGGAAAACTGCTCGATCACGGCGGCGTCGGGGTGAGCGGCGACATGACGACGGTTTGCAATTCGGGCTGCGGCCCGGATTGGATCGCCAACACGGGCGCCGGTTACCGCTGCGTGATCGACCTCGCCTCCGATCGACTTTGGTCCGTCGACGGTCAAAGCCACTCCGGCCACGTCGGCTCTCCTCACTACGCCGACCAACTGGCCGCCTGGCAAGTCGGCGAATACCACAGCGCGCCCGCTCGCCCGTAGCGCAGGCTTCCAGCCTGCGACCCCTCTCACCGTCGGAACGCTTCCCAATTCACGCCCAGCTTCCGCATGCGCGCTCGCAGCGTGTGCGGATTGATGTCCAACAGCGCAGCGGCCCCCGACTTGCCTTCAATCTTGCCGTGCGTGGCGGCGAGCGCTCGCTCGATGTGCAATTTCATCGCCTCGTCCAAGGTGGTGATTGGCAGCGAGGATTCCGCGACGGCCGCCGGCTTCGACGCCGGTTGAGAGACGAGCGGCGTCGTTTCGGGGATCACCTCGTACATCGTCGGTTCGTTCGTCGAGCGCGGAGGCGCGGTCTGCGTCGGCGCGAAGCCGAACGCGAGCGCGACCTCGAGTCGCTTGCCGTTGCCCAAGATGGCCGCGCGATCGATCACTGCTCCCAACTCGCGGATGTTGCCGGGCCAGTGGTAGTTGGTGAGCAATGCGAGTTCGGTTTCCGTGGGCTCGACATAGGCGAGTCCAAACCGATGGGCGGCGCGCTGAGCGAAATGGCGCGCGAGAGCCGGGATGTCCTCCAGCCGCTCGCAAAGTCGCGGCAAGACGATGGGAAAAACGTTGATGCGATACCACAGGTCCTCGCGGAAGGCGCCGGCCGAGACCATCGAGGTCAGGTTGCGGTGCGTCGCGGCGACGATCCGCACGTCGACGCGAATCTGCTGCTGGCCGCCGACCCGTTCGACGAAGCCGTCTTGCAGGACTCGCAATAGCCGCACTTGCGCTGGCAAAGGCAACTCGCCGATCTCGTCCAAGAACAGCGTCCCGCCGTCGGCCCGCTCGAACCAGCCCTTGCGCGTATCCGAAGCTCCAGTGAAGCTGCCCTTCTCGTGGCCGAATAACTGCGAATCGATCAGCTCGGGCGGAATCGCGCCGCAGTTGACGCGAATGAAGGGGCCTGCGGCGCGGGGCGAGCGGACGTGGATCGCCCGCGACACCACTTCTTTGCCGGTTCCCGTCTCGCCCAGGATCAACACCGGTACGTCCGACTGCGACACCAGCGTCACGCGGTCCATCACGCGCCGCAGTCCCGATTCGGCCCCGACGACCGATTCGTTGATTTCTTGACGACCCAAACGCGTCAGCAGCGATTGGCGATCGGCCTCCGCCGCTTCGCGCAGCGCCGCAAGCTCGTGCAGTCGCCGATCGTTTTCGAGCGCCGCACTGAACGGTTCCAAGAGCGCCGTCGCCATCTCGACGTGCTCCGAACGATACGATCGCATGTGCGGAGCGACCAGTATCAGCGCGCCGGCCAGTCCGTCCGGCCCCAGGAGCGGACCGACGAGCACTTCCCCTTCGATCTCGGGCGGCGCCAAGACGGCCAAGTCTCCCGACCGCTGGGGCCGATTGCCATGCAGCAACTGCTGAGTGGGGCCCCACTCCACCAGTCGCCGCAGTTTGGCGGGACTGAGCTGCGTTTTCGGCGCGGAGTGGAACGGCGGGCGCGTGAGTTGGCCCACGGCGACCGTGTCGAGCGTGGCGTTGGCCGCATCCAGCCGGCGGACGAGCAGGCATTCCAAGGGGAGGTGGCGTGCGAGCAGCCCGGCGATCGTTCCGGCCGACTCGGAAATCTCAATGTGGCGGCACGCTTCCCGCCAGACGTCGAGCAAAACGTCGCGGAACGGTTCGAGGTCGGCGGGCATCGTACCCATGATTAATGACGGCTTCCCAGTAAATGTCACGGCCACGGTCCAGCATATATGACGGAATCCACCCGTCGCCAGGGCCAAGCACCCGTTACTGACAATGGCGTGCCAAATCGAGGCATTGGCACGAGCATTGCGTTCCTAAGCCCACCGATTCGTGATCGCGTTGATGCCTTACCGGCCCTTTCGCTCGACAAGGATTGTACTCCATGCGTCGTTTGTTCTCGCCGTTCGCACTCGTCTTGGGGATGGTTAGCGTGCTCGCTGGCTGCACGTCGTCGGAGCCCGCCGCGAGCGGCCCGGCGGCGGTCGACGGCCAGACGCCGGCTGCCGTCACATTGCTCAATGCGTCCTACGATCCGACGCGCGAGTTCTACCAGGAGTTCAATGCGTCGTTCGCCGAGTATTGGCAGCAGAAGACGGGCCAAGCGGTGACGATCGAGCAATCGCATGGCGGCGGCGCGAAGCAAGCGCGGGCCGTCATCGACGGGTTGGAGGCCGACGTCGTGACGCTGGCTTTGTCGTACGACATTGATGTGATTGCAGAGAAAGCGCAGCTCCTTCCCGCCGACTGGCAGAAGCGACTGCCTCACAACAGCTCGCCCTACACTTCGACCATCGTGTTCTTGGTGCGCAAAGGAAACCCCAAGGGAATCAAGGACTGGGGCGATTTGGTCAAGGGGGACGTCTCGGTGATCACTCCCAACCCGAAAACCAGCGGCGGCGCTCGCTGGAACTATTTGGCTGCGTGGGGATATTCCCTGCAGCGCGACTTGGGGTCGTTCGACAAGCTCAAGGACCCTGCGGCGGCGGCCGAAGTCGAGGCGGCGCAAAAGAAGGCGCAAGCCTTCGTCACCGAACTGTTCAAGCGGGTGCCGGTGCTGGATTCGGGCGCTCGCGGCGCAACCAACACGTTCGTTCAACGCGAAATGGGGGACGTCTTGTTGACTTGGGAAAACGAAGCGCATCTAGCGATCAAAGACCTGGGCCCCGAAAAGGTGGAGATCGTCGTGCCGTCGCTGAGCATCTTGGCCGAGCCGCCGGTGACGGTGGTCGACAAGTTTGCGGAGAAACACGGCGTCCAAGCCGTCGCCAAAGCGTACCTCGAGCACTTGTACTCGCCTCAAGGGCAGCAATTGGCGGCCAAGCACTTCTATCGGCCCGTGAAGGTTGAGGCGGTTTCGCCCGACCAACGCCAATTGTTCGCCGACATCCGTCTCTTCACGATCGACGAAGTGTTCGGCGGTTGGAAGATCGCGCAACAGCAACACTTTGACGACGGCGGGGTGTTTGACCAGATCTATCAGCCTGCGGAAGCGGCCAAGTAGCCGGTCCACGGAACGGATTCCTCAAAGCAGACAAACTGCGAAAGGCGAGTGGCGATGCGTGCAGGCTGGAAACAATTCAGCGTCTTGCCCGGTTTTGGGTTGACGCTGGGATATACGCTGACGTACCTCAGTCTGATCGTGCTGCTTCCGTTGTCGGCGCTGTTGCTCCGCACGGCGACCATGCCGTGGGACAAGTTGTGGCATACGATCACCGAACCGCGCGTGATGGCTTCGTATAAGCTGACGTTCGGCGCTTCGCTGGTGGGCGCTCTGGTCAATTCGGTGTTCGGATTCATCCTGGCCTGGACTCTGGTGCGATATCGGTTTCCCGGCCGGCGGTTGCTGGACGCACTCATCGATCTCCCGTTTGCGCTCCCCACGTCCGTTTCGGGAATCGCGCTCACGGCGATCTACGCGAAGTCGGGGTGGGTCGGCCAATACCTCGCGCCGCTCGGCATCCAAGCGGCCTTTTCGCCGCTGGGCGTCACGATTGCGTTGACGTTCATTGGGCTGCCGTTCGTCGTCCGCACGATGCAACCCGCGATCGAAGAACTCGACGGAGAATCCGAAGAGGCGGCGGCCAGCCTGGGAGCCTCGCGCTGGCAGACGTTTTGGCGAGTGACCTTGCCGTCGCTGCTCCCTGCACTCATCACCGGCTTTGCGCTCGCCTTCGCCCGTGCTGTCGGCGAGTACGGATCGGTCGTGTTCATTTCGGGCAACATGCCGCTGCGGACCGAGATCACGTCGCTGTTCATCATGACGAAGCTGGAGCAGTACGACTATGCCGGCGCGACGGCGATCGCCGTGGTGATGTTGTTGGCGTCGTTCTCGATCTTACTGGCCATTAACCTGCTGCAATGGCGGTTGAGCGTCAGCGGCAGGAAGGGAGTCTAGTCATGACGAGACAAGATCCGTGGTGGATCAAGACGTTGGCGTTGGTCATTTCCTTGGGTTTCGTGGCGGCGTTCCTCGTCTTGCCGCTCGTGGTCGTCTTCCTCGAGGCGCTGCGGGGCGGCTTGGGAGCGTACGCGAAGAGCTTTCAGGACCCGGCCGCGTGGCAGGCGATCAAGTTGACGTTGACGGCCGCCGCCATTTCACTGCCGTTGAACTTGGTCTTCGGCGTCGCTGCGTCGTGGGCGATTGCGAAGTTTGAGTTCCGGGGAAAGAGCCTGTTGATCACGCTCATCGATCTCCCGTTCGCCGTCTCGCCGGTCATCTCTGGACTGATCTACGTGCTCTTGTTCGGCATGCAAGGCTGGTTCGGCCCGTGGTTGGCGAAACACGACCTCAAGATCATTTTCGCCGTGCCAGGCATCGTGTTGGCGACCGTGTTCGTCACGTTCCCCTTCGTCGCTCGGGAACTCATTCCGCTCATGCAGGAACAGGGCGCCGAGGAAGAGCAAGCCGCTTTGTCGCTCGGCGCCAGCGGCTGGCAGACGTTCTGGCGAGTGACCTTGCCGAACATCAAGTGGGCCGTGCTCTACGGCGTCGTTCTTTGCAATGCGCGGGCGATGGGCGAGTTCGGCGCCGTCTCGGTGGTGTCGGGACACATTCGCGGCAAGACGAACACTTTGCCGCTGCACATTGAGATTCTTTACAACGAATACAACGTCGTCGCCGCGTTCGCGATGGCGTCCGTCTTAGCTCTTTTGGGCGTCGTGACGTTGGCCGCCAAGACGCTTTTGGAACGCAAAGTTCGACAAGAGTGGAACGCGTCGCTTGAGCCGTCGACGGCAGAGGGGTAATCCGATGAGCATCGAAGTTCACCACGTTTCGAAATCGTTCGGCAGCTATCAAGCGCTGCGCGACGTCAACCTGCAGATTCGCGACGGCGAACTCGTCGCCCTCCTAGGCCCCTCCGGTTCCGGCAAGACGACTCTGTTGAGAATCATCGCCGGCCTCGAGATGCCGGACGAACATGCCGAAACGAGCGTCCGATTTCACGGCGAAGACGTCGCTCGGCAGGGCGTCGGGCAGCGGCGCGTCGGCTTTGTGTTTCAGCATTACGCCCTATTCCGACACATGTCGGTGTTTGAAAACATCGCCTTCGGGTTGCGAGTTCGTTCCAAGGCGACGCGTCCCAGTCGCGACGCCATCCGCGACCGCGTCCAGGAACTCTTGCGACTCATTCAGCTTGAAAACTTCGGCAATCGCTACCCCTCGCAGCTGTCGGGCGGACAGCGGCAGCGAGTCGCCTTGGCGCGGGCGCTCGCCATCGAACCGCGCGTCCTCTTGCTCGACGAACCCTTCGGAGCGCTCGACGCGAAGGTGCGCCAGGGGCTGCGGAATTGGCTGCGGCGACTGCATGACGAACTGCACATGACCACGATTCTCGTGACGCACGATCAAGAGGAAGCTCTGGAAGTCGCAGACCGAGTCGTGGTGATGAATCAAGCGAAGATTGAACAGGTGGGGACGCCGGCCGAAGTGTTTCACCATCCGGCGTCCGAGTTCGTGATGGACTTTTTGGGGAACGTGAACGTTTTTCAAGGGCGAGTCGAGCAAGGACGCGCCGTGCTGGGCGGGATGGCGGTCGACGTCCCGGAGCTCGCACACGACGACCTGGCCCGCGCCAACGTCTACGTACGCCCTCACGAATGGGAAATCGCGCGTTCGCACCTCGGCGGACAAGCCATCGCGGGGCAAGTGGCGCGGATCAACGCGGCCGGCTCGTGCGCCAAAGTCTCGCTGGTCGTCGCGAGCGGCCGCGAACTGCAGGTGGACCTGCCTTTCGAACGCTTCGTGGAACTTCAATTGCAAACGGGCGAGACCGTCTATGTGTCGCCGAAGCGCGTGCGCGTCTTTGCACCCACGCCGTCCCCTGCGCCCGAATATGTGATCTAGCCCGTGGCGGGCGACGGCCGCAGCGTCCCGCTCGTGAAATGCGATGGGCAAGTCCAGCAAATAGAACGGGCGTCTTGACCGACCGACGCCCCCATGGATGTCTCTAGGAAATGATGTCATGAACTTGAACGATCGATCCAGTACGTCCCCTTCCGCCCCGGCCGCGGACGCCCTGCGCGAATCGGAACTTCAGCAAATCCGCGAGGCGCTGCAGGGGCTGCGGTTTGGCTCCGTGAACGTCATTGTGCAAGACGGACTCGTCATCCAGATCGATCGCACCGAGAAGAAGCGCCTCCGCCGCGGCGCCGCCGAACCGAATCGCTAACTTTGGCACAACGATTGCATTCCTCCTCATTGGCCGTAGCACAGGCCGTAGCACAGGCTTCCAGCCTTGTCGTTCCCCAAATCTTAGACGGTTGGTCCAAGCTTGAGTGCTAGGGACGCTCCGTGAACGTAATTGTTCAGTTTCTCCCAGCCTCTCCAGAGTGTGATCCATCCGGGTTCGCCGTCGCCTTTGCGTCCGAGGAATCCGCCGAGTTTGGCGACTTCACGATAGAACTGTCGGACGGTGAGATCGGTGATGCGTGCGAGCTTGGGGCGAGCCTTCTGAAGGATGCGGATCCAGATTTGGGGCACGACTTGGCTCGCCGGCTTGTCGGGCGCCGTTCTCGCGATGGACTTCAGTTGCAACAACCGCACCGCTTGGATGCCAAGCAAGCGCGGTGATCGCTTCCAGCCCCGCCTTCGTGTGCAATTGACGTGCTTCGACTTGGCAACCCGTTTTCAACGCTTTGTGATATTCCTCGATCAGCCAACGTCGTTCGTAGTACTCAATGACCTTTCCAAGCGTCGTCGAGATTGCTGACGGGCAGTGACGTGAAGAGCGTCCAGCGGATCGGCTTCACTCCCGCGGGCGCATCGACTTCGGTGACATGCACCACGTTCATGGGAATCGGACGCGGCTTGAGCTCTCTCACCCAGGGGCTCTTCTGGGAGGGCGTCGGCATCTCAAGGGAGCCGATGCTGACCTCCAGTTTCGCCATGCGTTTGGGCTGCTGGGTCGAGCACGTAAGTGGAGTTGATAGCTGCCGGCCAGAGTTAAGAGGGGCAGGTGCTGATCCAGTTGCACCGTGCCCTGGCCCTTCAGGGATGATCTTCCGTTTCAAATGGGAGGCGCGGACGACCCAGTCGCAGTTCTGCCGCAGCATGTGGCAATAGATTCGAAGTTGTCCGCGCCGCGATCCATCACGTGGATGAATTGAACGCCCTCGGCGGGCTTGCCAATCGCATTGACGACCTTGCCCCAGACCTCCGATTCTCGGCGGCGTTTTTTGATTTGCGAACTGTTTTCTCGCTTGCGTCCCTTCGGCTTCCGCTCGCGATAATGAATGGCCTGTCCCGCCATTCCCACCAATTCCTCGGTGTCGGCGTTCACCATCAACCCGTTATGCAGCAAGAAGCCCAGACCGCTGCCATTGCCCGTCGGTCCGAGGCCTTCGACATCGCGATGACGGCCGAAGTCGAGTTCCGTGGTGTCATCCAGATCAGATACCGGCCCGACGTGCGCTTCCGAACCAGTTCCCAATGCGGCGTCGCGATCGCGTCGAACGTCACTTCAGGGCGGCCCAAGAGCACATACGCCGGCTTGAGGTCGGGCCATTCCACGATTTGATCGGCTGCTGCCCGACGGATTGTTCGCCATCGCCGCCGCGACTTGACTAATCTCCGCGTGCAGCGCTTGTCTCCGAGCTGACACTGCGAAAAATGTTGTTCAGCCCAATCGAGGTGAGAGCTCACGACCGACCTCCGTGCTTGCGAAGCTATACTAGGCTCTCCCCGCGCCCGCAACTCGCGCCCCTCCCTTCTTGCGGACGCACTTCCAGATATACGAAGCTTCGGTCGTTTTGGTTCCATACGCGAGGCAACTCGTCTCGCTGCATCACGTTACAAACCCTCGTCTGTGATGGCGAATTCCTCCTCATTGGCCGTAGCACAGGCCGTAGCACAGGCTTCCAGCCTGTGACTACCTCCCCCGTGCGGCCCCGTTTCTCCTTTCGTCCAACCCTTCCATTTCGCGTTGCTCGCCGTCGCTGACTGGCATGACCAGAGGCACGCGTCGACTCCCTTTGAGTCCACACGATGTCCTCTCCCAACCTCCATGTCGCTGCCGACGATCGCATTGCGAGAGAAACCGCGCCCGGGTCCGCGCGACGCTTTCTGACGCAAAGCCTTTGCGCCGTCGTCATGCTGCCTTTGGGAATGATGGCGGCGGTGAGCGTCGTCCGCGAATTGGCGGCCAGTCGCGAGCCGGTCTCGGGCGGCGAGTACATCGCGACGGCGCGCTGGTCGCCCATGGAAACGGACGGCGAATCGTTGACGCGCGGCGCAAACCGTTTGTCGGCGGAGCTGGCCAGCCCCGAGCTGTCGCCGCTGAGAGTTGAGGTCGTCGAAGGGCAAGCGGCGAGCCCGGTCTGGAAGTTGGCGCGGTGTCGATGCGCATCTCGCTAATCGACTCCTGCCCAATCTCTACCCCGATGCTTTACGACGAAAGTTGAAAACATGTCCTTACAAATCACACACGAGTCGTTTGTCGCGCGCGACGCCGAATTGGCGACGCGAGTTCGGCAGTCGTTGGTCGTCCGTCTGCGCGGCGCCGCGCGTCGAATCACGTCGTCGGTTCAAGGATGAGATTCAGGTTGTTCAGGAGCCAGTCGAGGAGAGATCCATGAGAGTACCCACAGCTTTGGTTGCCGGTTGGTCTGCGCCGTTGCGAGCGAGCGCGACGTTGGTGGTGTTTGGTTTGGTCGCGTTGGTTGGCTGCGGAGGCGGCGACGGCGTCGCGCGGCTGCCGGTGCACCCGGTGGAGGGCGCCGTCACGCGCAACGGCAAGCCGCTGGCGAACGCCCTGGTGGCGCTGCATCCCAAAGGCGGCGATCCACGCGCGATCACGGCCCGCGGACAAACCGACGCCGAGGGCAAATTCGTCGTGACGACCTACGATCAGAACGATGGGGCGCCGGAAGGGGAGTACGCCGTGACCGTGCAGTACTTCGAACTGATCAAGAACGGCGGCAGCGCCGAACCGGGCCCGAATGTGCTCAACCCGAAGATTTCGAGCCCCAATCAGACCGACATCGTGGTCAAGGTCGCGGCGGGGCCGAACAAGCTGCCGCCGATCGAGGTGGAGCGGCGGTAGGTTCCTGCCGAGTCGCTCGGCAGGCGTGCCGAACAAGCGTGTTTTTATTTTTCATCGTGGTAGAAGTCGGAAAGGATCGTTTTCATGAGTCGCCATTTTTCTCGTTCTCGACGCGGTTTTACGCTCGTCGAACTGCTGGTGGTCATCGCCATCATCGGTATTCTCGTCGCCCTCTTGCTGCCCGCCGTGCAGGCCGCCCGCGAGGCCGCTCGGCGCACCCAGTGCACCAACAACCTCAAGCAGTTGGGGCTGGCCGCGCACAATTTTCACGACACGTACAACAAGCTGCCCTCCAGCATTCGCCCGGGCGGTTTGACCACCGCGCCGCGCATCGCCGGCCTCACGTTCCTGTTGCCGTTCATCGAGCAAGGCACGATCTACGACAAGTACGATCAGACGGTGAACTGGAGCCACGCGAATAACCTGCCGTACACGTCGCAGCCGATCAAAGGCTTTCAGTGCCCCTCGTCGCCCGATCCCAAGCGGTTGGACGGCGACCCGCAATTGACGTGGTCGCAGATCGTCGCGATCACTGACTACTCGCCGACGATCGGCGTCGATCAGCGGCTGGAAACGCTGGGGCTGGTCGATCGGGCCGGCGCCGGGATTCTGACGAAGAACGGCGAACCGCGCATGGCCGACGTGCTGGACGGCTTGTCGAATACGATCATGTACGCCGAGTCGGCGGGGCGTCCGAACATTTATCGGAAGGGGCGCCGCATCGGTAATTTGCCGAACGACCGCGTGAATGCGGGCGGTTGGTCGCGGCCGGCCAGCGACTTCAGCGTCGATGGCTCGTCGTATGACGGGACGACCTTGCCGGGCCCCTGCCCGATTAACTGCACCAACGGCGAATTCGTCGGCTCCACCTTCCCGCACCCGTACTACGGGACGGAAGGGACCGCAGAAGCCTACGCGTTCCACCCCGGCGGCGCCGTCTTCGGACTCGGCGACGGCTCGGTCCGCTTCATCTCGTCGACGATCGGCATCCGCGAATTCGCCCGCCTCGTCACGCGCGACCAGAACGAAGCTCAACCCGTGCCATAGCGCAACCGTAGCGCAACCGTAGCGCAGGCTTCCAGCCTGCGACCTCCCTCCGTCTCCGTCTCTCCGTCTCCGTCTTTCTCTCCAACCCCCCCGCCCCGCGCGCCGTACCTCTCGGCTCGCGGGGCTTTTTTGTTGCTCGTCCCTGCACCTCCATGCTTCCTGCGCCGCCACGCATCTGCACCTCCACGCATCTTCCCCGCTGTGGGCGTGCTAGCGGGCGGCCGGGATGAAGCGATACACGCCGCCGTGCCGCCGAGCGATGTTTTTCAGCGTCCCTTCGGCGGCTCGGCTGTGCAGGCCGATGGTGTGGATCGTCGTTTTGGGGCGGCGCAGCGAATCGAGGTTCTCGCGGGCCAGAATGCGCAGTGTTTCGCCGCGGTCGGTGAAGTCGCCGTCAGTGAGCAGGAAGAGAGAGTCGGGATGGAATTGCAGGGCGCTGGCGACGGCCTGGGAGGGATTCGTCCAAGGGCCGTTGGCGACGGCGCCGACCCAGGCAGCCAGCAACGCTTGGTTTTCGCGAGTGGCGTAGACGGGCGCCGGCGTGTAGGGGCGGTCGTCGCCAAGCACCATCGGTTTGGTGAGGCCGTCAAAGAAATAGACGTAGAACTTTTGCGTGGGACGCAGATGTTGGATGGAGTAAAGCAGTTCGTACTTCGCCGCTTCAAACCGCGGCCCGATCATGCTGCGGGACGAGTCGACGATGTAGACGATCGTGTCCCCCTCCGCTGCGACTCCAAAAAATCGGGCGGACGAGGCGGCGGCGAACGCTTCGTCGTCCGCGCGCGCCGGCTCGTCGAACAGGCCGCGGGGCTGGGCGGCCGAGTCGGCGTCGGAGGACGCCGCCGTCAAGGCCTCGTCGTCCAGCAACTGGGGGGAAAAGGAGAGAGTCGGCGGATCGTCGAGCGCGGCATGAGGCGCGGGGGCCAGGACCTGGGCGGAGAGGTGGGCGAGCGGGGCGTCGAGCGGAACGATGGGGAGCGCGGCGGCTTCCAGCGAATCGGTGAGCGAATCGACGTCGTCGCCGGGAACGGCGACGGTTAAGAGCGGCGCGACGGGGCGTTCGCCGGCGGGGAGTGTGAGCAGCGCCAGGAGGTTGAAGGCCGCCAGGTGTAGTACGGCGCTGGCCAGCCAACTGGGAATCCAGTTCGGCAAACTCATGACGTCTCTTCCCCTTCCACAAGTGACCTCCAAGATATCAGTCCTCCCGCGTCGCGAGCAAATCCTTTTCGCCGCCCACTTCGACTCCAGTTTCAACTTGACGAGCGACGATACATGCGTACACTATACGCGTGTTCACATCCTGGAGGTCAAGATGGCTCAAGGACTACAAGCTGCTCCCGCTGCCACTGTTCCTGCTCCCGCTGCCGCACAGCAAGTGGCCTCGCTGCGGCAATTGATCCAGCGTTTGGAGGGGGCGCGGCGTGGGGGGGGGGAAGCGGGGGACGTATCGAGCGGGGACGTATTAAGCACCGGTTGTGCGGCGCTGGATCGGCTGTTGCCGCGCGGCGGGCTGGAGCGTGGAACGCTGGTGGAATGGCGCGACAGAATTAGCCAGGGCAGTATTAGCCAGCGCAGTATGAGCCAGCGCAGTATGAGCGGCGGCGCGGGGTTGTTGGCGTTCGCGGCGGTGCGTCAAGCGCAGCGGCGGGGCGGGTTGGTGGTGGTGTTGGATCGAGCGCGGCGGTTCTATCCGCCGACATTGGCGTCGTGGGGGCTGGATTGGCGGCGCGTAGTGGTGGTGCAGACGCGGGAGCGCGCGGAAGAGATTTGGGCGGCCGAGCAGGCGTTGCGGTGTCCCGCGGTCGCCGCCGTCTACGGGCCGCTCGACCGACTGGATGATCGCGAACAGCGGCGTCTGCAGTTGGCGGCTGAGGCGGGGCGCGCCTGGGGGTTGTGGCGTCGCCCGCCGCTGGGCGCGGGCCCCGTCGTCGTCGAACCAACCTGGGCCGACGTGCAGTGGGAGGTTTATCCCTGGACCCCGCCGTTAGCCAGTCTGCAGCAAACCAGTCTGCAGCAATCCAGTCTCCGGCAAGCCAGTCTGCAGGCGCGACGACGGTGGCGCGTCACCTTGGTGCGGTGTCGAGGCGGGCCGGCGGGGCGGTCGGTGTGGGTGGAGTGGAACGAGCGGACGGGAGAATGGCGGGAAGCGGAGTTGAGGTGTGAAGCGAGTCGTCTGTCTGTGGTTGCCCCACTGGCCGCTCCAGCGGTGGCGCGCCGCGCATAAACACCTGGAAAGTACCTTGGACGCCGCGCGCCGCCGTTCGCCGTGGGTCGTGCTCTATGGGCCGGCTTTCGATCCGTCGACGCGCGCTGCGGGAGGAGCGCGAGCGCGCGGGGAGCGAGTGGTCGCCTGTTCGCAGGCTGCCTGGAAGTGCGGCGTGCGACTCGGCATGCCTCTCGCCGAAGCGCAAGCGCTGGTCCGCCATGAGGCTGCTCAAACTGCCGCAGCAGCCAGCGAACCGCACTTCGAACGGCATGCCCCGGAGGCCGACTGGGAGGCGCTGCGGCGGCTGGCGGAGCAATGCGAACGCTTCAGCCCGCTCGTGGGCTGGGAGACGCTCGCAGGCGCACCGCGCTGGGGCCTGCACCCTCCAACACCGCAAGCCAGCTCACAGAAACCCAGCCCACAGAAGCACGTCCTGTCTCCTCAGCACCTGCTGCTGGACGTCACCGGCATCGGGCGTCTGTTCGGCGGAGAGGAGCGACTGGTGGAGGAACTGCGTGCGGCGCTGCACGACGAGGGATATGTAGCGCAGGGAGCGGTGGCGGGGACGGTGGGGATGGCGTGGGCCTGTGCGGAGGCGTCATGGCCGATCATCCCGTCAGACCGAGTGAACTCGATGCCGCAACTGGCCAATCGGTCGGTGGAGCGGCTGCGTTTGCCGCCGGCGACGGTGGAACTGCTGAGACAACTGGGGATCGAACGAGTCGGACAAGTCTTGGAATTGCCGCGAGAGGCGTTGGCGGCGCGGTTCGGCCCCGGGCTCTTGCGGCGGCTTGATCAATTGCACGAGGAGGAGGCGGAATGGATTGAACCGCATCGAGCGGCGCCGCTGCTGCAGGTGCAGCGGTGTTTGGACGAGCCGGTGCGGCAGCGGGCGTGGGTGGAGCAGATTGTGGAGGAGATGTTGAGCGAATTGGGCGAGCAGCTGCGGCCGTCGGGGAGCGGGGCGCTAGAGCTGCAAGGGCGGTTGGATTGCAGCCGCGACATGGAGGAGGGCCGAGACACGGAGGAGGGACGCGACGTCAAGGAGGGCCGAGCTGCCGAGGAGCGAGGAGGGGGGGCGTCGCGTGCGCGGACGGCGGTAGTGGAGCTGCGAGTGGGATTGTTTCGGCCTTCCGCTTGTCCGCGGCACTGGAGCAGTTTGCTGCGGATGCAGTTGGAGCGGCTGGAATTGCCGGGGGCGGTAGGGCGAATCGGGTTGGGGGTGACGACGACGGCGCGGCTGCAGGAGCGACAGGGGGCGTTGTTTGAACGAGCTGGAGAAGGAGATGAACGATGCATCGGCAATCTACTGGAACGATTGGGGAGTCGGCTCGGAGCGAACGCCGTGCTGCGGCCTGTGTTGGTCTCCGCGGCGCTCCCAGAGCACGCCTATCGCTACGAATCGGCGCTCGGCGCCGCGCGTCATCTGGCCGCGCGCGAGAACGTCGCCGATTTCGCCGCCGATTTTGCCGCCCCAAACGTCGCGAAAAGATCCGGGAAAAGGGCCGGGAAAAGATCCGAGAAAGCGGCCGAGTGGCGCGATGCGTCGCGCGCGGGGGTGGTGGGCGAACGAGAGGGATTGCAATCGGCCGGCTATCGGCCGCTAGAACTGTTGCACCCTCCCCGACCGCTCGAAGTGGTCGCCGTGGCGCTCGAGGGGCCGCCGCAGTCGTTTTGTTGGGAGCGGCAGTGGCAGCGCGTGACCGGGTTCAGCGGGCCGGAACGGATCGAGACGGGATGGTGGCGCGGCGATTCGGTGCGCCGCGACTACTATCGCGTCGAATCCGCAACCGGCGTCCGCTTCTGGCTCTTTCGCGATCTGTCGACTTCGCAGTGGTTTCTGCACGGGCTCTTCGGCTGACGCCCTAAGCTCCACCAACCGTCCCCGTGCGTCCCCTCCCCTCGCCTGTTCCTGCCCTCGCCTTCCCAGCGATTCACTCCTGCACCATGCGTTACGCCGAACTGCACTGCAAATCCAACTTCTCGTTCCTGGAAGGCGCCTCGCACGCCGATGAACTCGTGTCGCGCGCGGCCGAGTTGGGATATGCGGCGCTGGCGGTGACCGACCGCAATACGCTGGCCGGCGTGGTGCGGGCGCACGGAGCGGCGAAGGACTGCGGCTTGCCGTTGGTGATCGGCGCGGAACTGCATTTCACGGATGCGCCGCCCTTGGTGGCGTGGGCGGCGGATCGAGCCGCCTATGGGCGTCTCTCGCGGTTGCTCACCGTCGGGCGGCGACGGGCCGTGAAAGGCGAATGTTGGTTGCAATGGAACGATTTGGCGGAGCACTCGGAGGGCTTGCTGGTCGGAGTGCCGTTGCGCGCCGTCGTCGGTTGGCATCGCGCTGGGGCCGCCAACCTCGGTTCTGCGGAGGCCTGTTCCGCCGCAGTCCGAGCGGCGTGCGAGAAAGTGCGGGAGTTGTTTGGGGATCGCGCGTGGGGGCTCGCCGAATTGTTCCGCGGGCCGGACGACGCCGCGTGGCTCGAGGCCTGGCAGCAGTTGTCGCGCGCGACCGCCTTGCCGCTCGTCGCCGCCGGCGACGTCCACTATCACGCGCCGGCTCGCCTGCCGCTGGCGGACATCCTGACCGCCATCCGCACCGGCCAACCGATCGACGCCGCCCAAACGCACCTCTACGCCAACGCCCAGCGCCATTTGCGGTCGCGCGAACAGTTGCGGGAAGTATTTGCGGAGCGGCCCGAGTGGCTGGAGAGGACGGTCGAGGTGCTGGAGCGGTGTCGCTTTTCGTTGGATGAATTGCGGTACGAGTATCCAGAGGAATTGGCGCCGGCGGGGCATACGCCGGCGAGCTATCTGCGCGAGCTGACTTGGGAGGGAGCTCGGCGACGGTATCCGGCGGGGGTGCCGGAGAAGGTGGTGCGGTTGGTGGAGCACGAGTTGGAGTTGATCGTCGGCTTGCAGTACGAGGCGTACTTTTTGACGGTCTGGGACTTGGTCCGCTTTGCTCGGTCGCGCGGCATTTTGTGCCAGGGACGCGGGTCGGCGGCCAATTCGGCCGTGTGCTACTGCTTGGAGGTGACGTCGGTCGACCCGGAGCGGACCGATGTGTTGTTCGAGCGGTTTGTGAGTCGCGAGCGGAACGAGGCGCCGGATATTGACGTCGACTTCGAGCATGAGCGGCGCGAGGAGGTGCTGCAGTATCTCTATGAGAAGTATGGTCGCGAACGAGCGGGGCTCACCGCCGTCGTGATTACCTACTGCGCGCGCAGCGCCGTGCGGGACGTCGGCAAGGCGCTCGGGCTGTCGCTCGATCGCGTCGACGCGCTCGCGAAGCAAGTGGAGGGGTATACGCGAGAAGAGCGGCTGCCGGAGCGATGTGCGCAGGTCGGCATAGATCCCGAGTCGCCGTTGGGGAAGCGGTTGATCTATGGAGTGACGCAGATCATCGGGTTTCCGCGTCACTTGTCGCAGCATGTGGGCGGGATGGTGATGACGCGCGGGCCGCTGTGCGAGCTGGCGCCGATCGAGAACGCGGCCATGGAAGGCCGGACGGTCATCCAGTGGGACAAGGACGATTTGGACGAACTGGGGATACTCAAGGTCGATTGCCTGTGTCTGGGGATGCTCACCGCCATCCGCAAGTGCTTCGCGCTGCTTGAGCAGCATGCGCCGCGCGACGACGAGCAGCCCTGGGCGTTGGCGAGCGTGCCGGCGGAGGATCCGCAGGTGTACGAGATGATCGGGCGTGCGGACACGATGGGAGTTTTTCAGATCGAGAGTCGCGCGCAGATGAGCATGCTGCCGCGGCTGCGGCCGCGCTGCTTCTACGATCTGGTGATCGAGGTGGCGATCGTGCGGCCGGGGCCCATCCAGGGACAGATGGTGCATCCGTACTTGCGGCGTCGCAACGGCGAGGAAACGCCCTCGTACCCCAATGACGAAATCCGCGAGGTGCTCCAAAAGACGCTCGGCGTGCCCCTGTTTCAGGAACAGGCGATGCGTTTGGCCGTGGTGGCGGCCGGGTTTACTCCGGGCGAGGCCGATCAATTGCGGCGGGCGATGGGAGCGTGGCGAAGGCCGGGGGTGATCGATCAGTTCCGCATCAAGTTGTTGGAGGGAATGGAAGCTCGGGGGCTCAGCCGGCTGTTCGCCGAGCAGGTGTTTCAGCAGATTCGCGGGTTCGGCGAGTACGGTTTTCCGGAGTCGCATGCCGCCAGTTTTGCGCTGTTGGTGTATGTCTCGGCGTGGCTGAAACGCTACTATCCGGCGGCGTTCATCGCGTCGATTTTAAACAGTCAACCGATGGGCTTTTATGGACCGGCGCAACTGGTGCGCGATGTGCGCGAGCATGGCGTGCCGGTGCGGCCGGTAGATGTGAACGCGAGCGACTGGGACTGTACGCTCGAGCCCGTCGACGACGCGACATCCCCTTGGGCCCTGCGGCTGGGTTTTCGCCTGCTGCAAGGCATTCCGCGGAAAGTCGTGGAGCGGCTGGTGGAGGTGCGGCGGCGGGGGGCGTTTCGATCACTGGACGAGGTGGCGCGGCGCACCGAGTTGACGCCGGCCATGTTGGGGAAGTTGGCGGATGCGGATGTATTCCAATCGTTGGCCGTCGATCGACGAGCCGCGTTGTGGCAGTCGTTGGGGCAAGAGAAGCAGCGCGCGGCGCGACCGCTGCTGGCGGGGATGGAGGACGACGAGCCGCTGGTGGAACTGCCGCCGTTGCCGTTGGTGGAACAGGTGTTCGCCGACTATCGCACCGCCGGTTTGTCGCTCAAGGCGCACCCGATTGGTTTTTTTCGCGCGCGGCTGGAGCGGATCGGCGTCACGCCGGCGGCGCTGCTGGGGGAGATGCCGGTCGACCGTTACTTGCAGGTCGCCGGCTTAGTGCTATTGCGGCAACGCCCCTCGACGGCGAAGGGGATTACATTCGTGACGTTGGAAGACGAAACGGGGATCGCCAACCTCGTGATTCGACAATCGATCTGGGACCTGTTCTACACCGTCGCACGCCGCAGCTCGGCCTGGATCGTCCGCGGCAAGCTCGAACGTCACGATTCCGTGATTCACGTGGTGGTCAACCGCATTCAAGATCTATCGAAGACGCTGTCCGAAGCCGGCGAATTGTCGACCAAGTCCCGCGACTTCCGGTAGCGCATTCGACCAAAGTCGTGGACCGCTCCGCGGTCCAACGCCAAGTTCGCCAGGACAGTCGTACTCGTACTCAGTGAAACGGTACTTGAGGTGGTGCCGGTTTCGGGGGCCACCCGAGTGCTAAGGTGGCTCCATCCCCAAGGAGAGTACCGCCATGTCACGGAAGACAGCCACCACGCCTGCAAAACCTCAGCGCCGGCAGTACACCGACGAGTTCAAACGCGAGGCGGTCCAGATGATGCTGGATGGACACTCGGCGGCGTCGATCGCCGAGCGGCTCGGCATCCCCGACGTCCACATGCTCTATCGCTGGCGCGCGACGTTGACGCGCGCGGCCGGCACCGTCGGCGAAGCGCTCGACGCACGCGTGAAGGCGTTGGAAGCCGAGCTCCGTCGCGTTGAGCGGGAACGCGACGTTTTAAAAAAAGCCTTGATCATTTTCGGCCGCGCAGAGCCGGGCTGATTTATCCCGCCATCGAGAGCATCGTGGAGAGCAATGTGGCCTCGGAACGCGAGGTCTGCGATTCACTGGGGTGCTCGCGCAAGGCGTATCAACGTTGGAAAAACGTTGGCTCGGCGCCCGTACGCGAGGCCGACGATCAGGCGTTGATGCCGAAAGTCACGTCGATCTTCCACAAGCATCGACGACGGTACGGAACGCGCAGGATCGTCAAGGAACTACGAGATCACCAATGCCACGTCAGTCGCCGACGAGTCGGAAAACTGCTGAAAATCGCGGGACTATCGGCGATTCAACCGAAGTCCTTCAAGCCCCGTTCGACGGAAAGTCGACACACGCTTGGCTACAACCCGAACCTCATCCTCGACCTGGCGGAACCATGCCGGACCAATCAGCTCTGGGTCGGAGACATCACCTACATTCTCCTCGCTCTGAAAGGCTTCTTCTACTTGGCCACGTTAATGGATCGCTACTCCCGAAGGATTATCGGCTGGGCTCTCGAAGAGGACATGACGGAGTCACTGGCGATAACCGGGCTACGTCGCGCCATCGCCGAGAGGCAGCCGCGGCCCGACCTGATTCACCACACCGATCGTGGAGGGCAATACGCGTCGGTCCGATATCGCAAGATGCTGAGTCGCGCAGCGATGCGCCAAAGCATGAGCCGAGCCGGTGACTGCTACGACAACGCGTTCATGGAATCTTGTTTCGGAACGATCAAGACCGAGTTGCAAATGACCGATTACCCTACCTATCGAGCTGCGATCAAGGACCTCTCCGAGTACATCCAGTACTACAACACCGAGAGGAAGCACTCAGCGATCGGCTACGTCACGCCGTCGCAATTCGAAGCCGCCCACGGCCATCGACGCTAGCACTCGGGTGGCCCCCGAAACCGGCACCACCTCAGTCTATTCGTGGGCCAGGAAGCTCATTTGGAATTACGATGGACGTCCTCCAACCACGGATATCCCATCGTGGATTGCCGCTTCACATGGCAGCTCGGCGAGGATGGAACAAAGCGGCTGATTCGATGGCATACTCTTGCGTGAAGAACGCCCCGCTCAGCAGCCGCCGGTTCCGACAGCGTGCTCAGGCGGGCGATGATGCGCAGTTTCCGATCGTCCGGAGGCTCTTCTCGATGTGCCACGCGAAAGTGCTTCGCAAATGTGCGACGTGGCTTTGGGAGTGTGTTTGATCTCGCCGTGATGTTTGGGAGACAGGATGTTTGGGAGACAGGCTAGAAGCCTGTCCTACGGGGGCGGGCGAAAAACGGCATGTCGTTTGCGGTGATCCCTTCTTGGACCTTGCGCGGTGGTCCGCGGGTCCCGGGAGACTAGCTATGGTCCCGCACGTTTCGTCCGGATATCGCGGCTGGCAATGGCTCGCCCCACGACTCGCCCACGGCGTCCTATTCGCTGCGATCATCATTGGTTGCGCTCTAAGCCTCGCGTCCGACGCCTTCGCGAGCCAGCCTGCCGCGTCGAAGCCAGAACGAAGTGCGGCAGACTGGAACCCGCCCACGCGCGGTGAGCGATTGCGGGCGCGCGAGAACGTGCGGTGCGAGCTCATTCGGCTGCAGAACTTACTCGCGGGACGAGCCGATCAGGTGCTCTCCGCTCGCCGCTGGCGACTTGCTGATCTGGAGCGTGAACTCGCCTGCGACGAACCCAACTTAGCGAGCCTCGATCGCAGCGTGGCAGCTCAAACGGGACAGCATGCGGGAACCCTCCAATCCCAATTGAACTCGCTCCGTCGCGCGGTCGCGCGATGGCGAGCGTGGAGCGAACCGGAAGAGGCTTATTGGCAGGCGGCGCGACGCGGCGCTGAACTGCTAGAGAACTTCTCCGAACGCGAGGTTCCCCTCACCGACGAAGAAGTGGCCGAGCTGCGCGAGGCGTTCGCGGCCGTGGCCCGTACGCATCGGAATGACGGTTGGGTGGAGTCGCTTCGGCAGCGATTCTCCCGTCCCAACCACCGACTCGTCGTCAGCGCCGATTACCTGATCGCAACCGCCACTCGCACTTGCGTCTTTCCGCTAGATCCCGCCGCGCTAGGTTCGTCCTGGGGATTTTCCAGCGGCGATTCCGTCCGCGGTGCTGGACGATTGCTCGGCCATTCGGGCCTGGCGATTCTCGACGATTCCCACGGCGCATCGTTTCTCATTCAGGTGAGGGCGACTGGCCGCGTCGACTGGTCAGGGCGTCGTCGACAAGTCGCGCTGTGGGCGCACACCGACGCTCAACTTGCGTCCCAACAACCCCTTCGGCTTTCGACCGCCGCCTGTGAACTGGCCTCGTCTCAAATTCATGTCGCGGCGGAGACGGCTCTGCACGACCTACAGCGGTCGACTCGCTGTCCCCTGCCCGGCCGCCCGCTGGAAGCGATTCTCGCGCGGCGACTTGAGTCGCGGCTGCCGAACGCGGATGCCCAGGCAGCGGCCCTCGTCGAGGATGCGCTGCGCGACCGGGTCGAAGACGAAGGACACGAACTGGCCTCGAGAATCCAAAGCGTCTGCGCGGCGGCGTTCTGGGGGCCGCTGGCAGCGAGCGAGTTTGAACCGAAAGCCTGCCTCCGCAGTTCGGCACGGGGCGTAGAATGGGAAGCGGAGTATGTTCGACATGAACAATTGGGCGCGTTGAGCGACCCGCCGCCGCCTGCCGCAAGCAACGCGTCCCCCTGCGACACTCGCTTGATGATCCATGCGTCGGCCTTGCGACATTTGGCCGAGCGATTATCGGGGCTCACGATCGACGAAGTGCAGCTCTTGGATGTCTTGCGAGAGCAGGCCAAATTGACGAGCGATGAATGGAGTCGGTCTCCGTCCGCTCGTCGACCGGTTGTGCTGAAGATCGACGCAGACCAGAAGATCGAGATCGATTTACGCGACCGTCGCATTCAGTTGCGGATTCCGCTCTCCGCCGTGGAAGTCGACGGCGAGCGGCATGCGCTGCGAACGCTGTGGGTGGGCGTTGTTTACCGAGTCGCCGGATCATCGCGAGGTCTGCAGTTGGTGCGCGAGACATTAGACGGCGTCGAGGCCCCTGCGCTCGACGTTCGAGCGTCCGTCGCGCTCCGCCGACTGTTTCCAGCCGAACTGCATCCGTTGCCCAAGTTTCAGAATGCGGCGGTCGCCAACCCCATGCAGTTGGTTGAACTGATGGTGGAACGCGGTTGGCTTACGCTGGGCGCCCGCCGCATGCCCAGCGCGACGCCCGCGCCGGTCGTCAAAACGGCGATTCCAAACGCAGCGCCGCTGACTCCTCCTTCGTCGCCGAGGGAAACGACGCCGACCGGTCCGGCGAGTCCCGTCGATCTGAGGTCGGCGCAGCTGTTGTACTGCTTCCAGGGAAAGGGTTCTTGTTTGCCGTACGACGCGGGGGTGCTGCACGAGTGCTTCTCGCGGTTGCCGGCGATGCGCGACGGACGCACGATCGTCGCCGGCAATAGCAGTGGTTCCATTCCCGCCGCCTATTTCGGCTGTTTCGGCCTCTCGTCAGCCACCGTCGAGCGCGCCGTTGAGCGATTGCTCGCGGGCGATCGCGAAGCGGTGCGCAGCATGGAGAACCCGCAGTCGAAGACGTCGAAGCTGCTCGCGGGGCGTCCCACGGAGATCCCGCACAACGTATTGCGCGAGTACATCGCCTTTGCGCTGGGAGTCGAGAAATGGCAAGACGCGGAATCGATCGACGACATCGTGCGGCGCAGTACAGCGCGTCCGCAGTTTCCCGTCTTGATCGTCGCCTGCAATCGCGAGGTGCTCGATAATCGCCCGCGCGAGGCGGCAGGCGTTCCAGGGGGATTGAAGGAGTTCGACCTCGACACGATGACGGCGTCGTGGCGGCCGGAAGTTTACGAATACTATCGAGCGCATCCTGAGCAGTTCACGCGGGACCATCCCGATCTCGTGTTGGGCCGGACGCGACGCATCGGACATGCCGTTACCTATTTCGTCGATCAGTCGCTGTTCGACTTGCTGCGGCAGATTCCGGCCGCCGAACGACAAGCCGATCTGCGGTTGATGGTCGACGCGGACGACGTCGCGCTGGCCATTTTGGCCTCCGTGTCGGAACCGACGTACTTCGAACCCGTCTTCGATCCTCGTCCCGAGCGGATTCTGACGGGGGATGCTCCCGTCGATCAACTTGGTTCGCGACGGCGCAGCTACTACGGCGGCTACCTCGTCGCGCTCCCGGCGCAAGACATTCGTCGCATGTTGCCGGGCGTGCACGTGGTGGGGACCGGATGGCGACACAATACGCTGCCCGCGCGCCGCTTGTTGAGCGACTGGTTGCTGGCTGACGTGGAACCGGTGGCGCAGCAGGCCGAGTGGTGGGTGGAGCTGGCGTTGAATCCAGACGCCGAGTTCCGCAGTCATATGGACTTTCGCGATCTGACGGCGATCGAAGAGTTTTACTTCGGCGCGCGGCGGGCTCGCGCGGGGCTTGATTCTGACTCTGGCGTCCCCGATTTCGTTCGTCCGCCTCGCCAGCTGGCGGCGGTACACGGCGCTTGGTGGCCCGAGGGGCCGCGCGAGGTTTGGGTGCAGTCCGGCGTCGGCGCCGCGGAGGAGCGGCCGCTCCGCACGTTACGTGGTTTAGGAGCGTTGATCGAGGATCGACGTGCAGATCCCTAAGAAACAAGGAGCTTCGCCATGTGGATGCCATACCGAAGACTGTGGTTTGCGGCGTCGATCTTGCTCGCTTGCTTGGTTTCGCCCGCCTACGGCCAACGACTGCATGTCTTGCTGGTCTCGGACCAGTCGCCGGCGGCCCACTGGGGCGTCTACGAGCCGCACGTCGCGCTCGATATCCAGCGCATGAGTTGGCTGCTGCGCGACAATCTGCCGCCTGCTCAGGTAACTCGGCAGACCTTAGTGTTTACTCGAGATCGCGACGCTGCGCCGGAGCGAGTGTTGGCGGCCATCGAGCGGCTGGAACCGGCTTCTGACGACGCGGTGCTGTTTTATTACACGGGGCACGGCGCCGCCGACGACCGCGGACACTACCTCGCGCTGGCGGGCGGCCCGCTGTATCGCGAAACGATTCGCGAGGCGCTTGAAAGGAAAGGTGCGCGTCTGGTCGTGCTGCTGACCGATTGCTGCAACTTGCGTAGCGACGGTCGTCGCATGGTGGCCATGGCGCCCGCGCCCCCTGAACCGCCCGCCGCGCCGCCGCCCCTGTTTCGCACTCTGTTCTTCGAAGCCTCTGGCGTGGTCGACGTCAACGCGTCCTCTCCCGGCGAGGCGGCTTACTTCACCGCCAGTCCCGAGGACCAAGGAATCGACTCGTACGGTTCGCTGTTCACGCGCGCAATCAGTCAGTTCGTCGAACAGCACTTGCAGGAAGAGCAATCGTGGCACGACTTGTTGGTGGCGGCGAGTTTCGGCGTGCATGTCGGATTCCGCGAAGGATATCCCCGGGGCGCCAAAGCGCTCGACGGACAGTCGCTGCAGCGCGACCAAAACGTCTATGCGATCGAATACCCCGGCAAACCCGCCAGCGAGGGATCGCGGACCGGCATGGTGTTCATGGAACGCAAGCGGGGCGTCGAGATCTTGCAAGTTGAGGCGAGTTCGCCGGGAGAGGCGGCGTTTGATCTGAGCACTAAGGACTATACCCAATTGCTCCCAGGCCAGCGCATCGTCGCGGTGAACGGACATGCCATCGAGCGGCTCGATCAACTGGCGAAGCAGATAGACGCATCGCCGCAAGTCATGCGGGTGAAGATCGTCGACGCTGAAGGGGAGACTCGCGAGGTTTTGATTCGCTTGCGGTACTAGCAGCGAGCAGGAAGGAGAATGGCCATGAACGCCTGGGGCCGAGTGGTGGGCGGCGGTTTTCTTGCGGTCTGTATCAGCCTAGTTACGGGACGGGCGGTGTGCGACCAGCCGACCCCGAACCCAGCGCCGCCGCCGCCCGCCGCCCCATCGACGCCGCCGGCCGACGATTGGGCGCGACGTCATTTGGCGATCGATGATCCATTGGCCGCGCGCGAATCGCTGACGCTGGCAGACCTCGAACAGGCGCTGGCGGACCCCAAACTGCGGCGCACGGTCGTGAGGCATGTCGCGCGAGCCGAGTTGGAGGAACCGCAGGCGATCGCATTTCTCGCGCGGGCGCTGAATTGCGAGACGCTCGCGGTGCGGCGGGAGGCGGCGGTCGAACTCGAGCGCCGCGGGAAACTCATCGAAGTCGTTCAATCGCTGTTGTGGGAGATGGCGAAGCGCGACGACGAGAGCCTGCGCGACGCGGTGATCGTGGCGCTGGAATCGAGCGGCGTGGATCACGAGCTGGTTCCCGACGAGTATTGGAGTACGTTGATCGACGCCCTTGGTCGAGACGATCCGCGCGTGCAGGCCGCGGCCGCTCGCCAATTGGAAGACGGCGGCGTCCGCGCCCTGCCCTGGCTGCTGGACGCCCTGCGAAGCGACGATCCTCGCGTGCGGCGTGCGGCGGCGGAAGTCTTGTCGCGCGTGCTGGCCGCGTCGGCGCCCGAAGCCAAGCCGGCGGCGCCGCGTGCCGCGGAGGCGCCGTCTGTTCCGTCGGGCCAACCGGTCGCGCCGCCGCCGAAGTTCGTACCACAAGGTCCCGCCGGTTCGCCGGTGCGCGCTCTCGATCGCCAGCCGCCTACGCCTGTCGTCGTCTATTTCGCCACCAATCGAGCATTAGAGGGCGTTGGATCGCCTTGGCTAAAGCTGATTCTAGGGACGCTCGGTTGCGGGCTTGGAATCGCGCTCTTGGTTGGCCGGATCAAGCCGCATCCCGATTCACCGCAGTCGCGCCGCCGTTTCTGGCTTCGCGGCGGCACGCTGGTCTGCGGGCTGGCGATCGGCGGGTGGAGCGTCTTGGCCGGGAATGACGCGTTGCGTGAACTGCGAGCGCCGCAGTCGGCGTCCCCCTTCGGGGTGCAGCGCGACCCGGTCGGCCGCATTCACTACGGCCTTTGCGTCGTGACGATTCCGCCTTCGCATGTGGAGGGCGTGCTAGAAGAACCGCTGCTGGGGCTCGAGAAAGATTCCGAACACGTCAAGCTGCAGCGAACGGAAATACGCGAAGAGCAGGCGTTTTTCGACGAGGTGCGAAGTGCTTTGCGGCGCAACGCTCCCGAACCGCAAGACTGTCTAGTGTTTGTGCATGGCTATAACGTCACGTTTGAAAAGGCCGCCCGCCGCACGGCTCAGATTCACTTCGATCTCCAGTTCCCCGGCGTGCCCCTGTTCTTTAGTTGGCCCTCGCGCGGAAACCCGGCCGAGTATTCCTGGGACCGGGAAGAGGTCGAGCAGCGATCGTACCGCGACATTCAGCGTTTCCTCGTCGATGTGGCTCGACGTACCGACGCACCGCGCGTTCATGTGTTGGCGCATAGCATGGGCGCCGAGGCGGTGACGAAGGCGATCCGGGAACTGGGCGAGGAAGGCCAGATCTTCGATCAAGTGATCCTAGCGGCGCCGGACATCGACCGCCGAGTGTTTCATGACGAGATCGCCCCGCGGCTCAGCCGTCACGCTCGTCGCACCACGCTCTATTGCTCGAAAAACGACCGCGCGCTCTTTTTATCTCGCTATTGGAACTCGTGGGGCGATCCTGCCCCCCGCGCCGGCGATTCCACCGACGGCCCCCTTCTAGCCGTCGGCACCGACACCATCGACGCCTCGACGATCCGCACCGACTTGTTAGGGCATTCCTACTACGGCGACTGCGTCCCGCTGCTGCAGGACGTCGGTCTACTGCTACGCGAAGGACTGTCGCCCGACCAAAGAAAGCTTGAGCCGCAGGTCGTTGATCAACAGACGCCCAACGATCCTCGTTGGTACTGGCTCTTGCGCGACGACGCCGATAAAGCGGACGGCGACAGGGAACCTTGAGGTCCTCGCTTCGTCAACCTGTACTTTGGGGCCCCGACGAACTCTTGAGACCTGGCCTTGTTTCGCCGGAGTGGACCCGTTGAGAGTATGATGAGCAGTTGGAGGAAGTCGTACTCTTCGATTTTGCCCTCGTCCCTCAGCCAGCTAAACGAGCCGGCGTCGTCGCCGTGGTTTAGATCTTCTCCATGGACGACAGCAAGTGGTTGAGAGAGATCGTGCCAAACGTCGTCGAATAGTCGGACATGGCATAGGGGACGATCAAACGCCCGTTGTGAACGACGGCGCCGCAGCTATACACGACATTCGGGACGTAGCCTTCGCGCTCCCGCTCGTTCGGGGCGAGCAGCGGTTGTCGCGTACGAGCGATGAGTCGCGTAGGATCGTTTAGATCGAGTAGGTACGCCCCGATCGAATATTTTCGCAAGGGACCGACGCCGTGACTGAGCACTAGCCACCCTTCTTCCGTTTCGATCGGCGAACCGCAGTTGCCCACCTGCACGAATTCCCAAGGAAACGTCGGCTTGGCGATCAGTTCCTTCGTATACCAGAAGTAGAGCATGTCGGAATACATGAGGAACATATTCTCGCCGTCCTGGCGCGAAAGCATGGCATAATATCCGTTCACTTTGCGCGGAAACAGCGCGAGCCCCTTGTTCGCGATCGCTGGTCCATTGAGCGTGTGCATTTTGAAACTAAGGAAATCATCCGTTTCCAACAACTGAGGTAGGACCATCCTTCCGTCGTAGGCGCTGTAGGTGGCGTAATAATGCGTGGAGCCGTCTTCCTCCTTGAACTCCACGAATCGGGCGTCCTCGATTCCGTTTACTTCCGTGGGGCCGATCGGGAAAATGAGTCGTTCCGACAGCCCATGCTCCGGCAGATAATTGATCTGGTAGTTCGACCTCGCCAGCGTGATGATGCCCGCAGCGACGGAAGCCAGCGTTTGACGTTGTTCGCGACTTTCACGAATCGCCGCATCCAGCGAGTTCTCTAATTGTTGCAGCGTGAATTGCGGGTTCAGGCCGGCCATCACACTCTCAACAAATTTGCCGACCAAGCCCAACTCCACCAGTTTCCTAAAAAACAGCGATTTCTGGTACTGAGCGTCGGGAACGACTTCGGGAGTCGTGACGAACCGCGTCGGTTCATCCACGGTGATCGTGCCGTCGTCGCGGATTACGCCCGAACGAAAGGTGACCGACGAAATGTGGCCCTCCCCTGTCGCCCGCAGACTCAAGGCGAACCGACGAGAACCGGCGGCCGTCCCAGATTGATTCGGGTGCCAGACGATGGACGGGTTGAACAGGGCGGCCGACTCGATCGCATACTCTTGTGTGAAGTATGCCCCGATCAGCAACCGTCGGTTCATGGTGACCGGTGCGTCGGTAGGGAGGAAGCGACGCATCGCGTCGAATCGTCGCAAGAAGTACTCACGCGGTCTTTGGTGTCGTCCGTGGAAATCCTCGAGAACGGCGCGCACCAGCGAATCAACCTCCAGTTCAGGCAGCGCACTCAGGCGGGCTAGGATGCGCAGTTTTCGCTCATCGCCCGGCGGTTCAAAGGGGCGAAAGACGACTCGCCTGTTGTTGGGCGCCAGGACGATTCCGGTGCGTTCAATTTGCATGAGTTACGCTCGCATTTTCCAACGTCGCGCGGCGAGGCGCCGACGCCGACGTTTTCGGGGCCTGAAATGCGGCGACGGCATTCTCCAACAACTGCATCTCGGCTAACGCCAGCAAGAACGCCAAAGTCGACTCGGCGCCCTGGTTCTCGTTCACCCGATTCTCCTGCAAAGCATCGTGGCAACCGCCCGTCGCGGCGTCGTAAAGCGATACTCCCAGGTCGTTGCGACCGAGAAACCACTCAAAAGCCAGATGGGCCTGTTCGCACCAATAGCGATCCTCGGAAGCGTTGAACGCTTCAATCGCCGCCGAAGCCATGGCGTACGCCTCGATCGGCTGCTGGTCGAATCCGGCGGTCGGTTCACCTCGGCGACTAAAGCCGTTGCAGCCGATCGGACGAAATCGCCCGCGTGGAGACTGTTGCCGATCTGCGAGCCACCGCAGGGAAGCGAGTCCAATCTGAACGGCCCGTTCGTTTCCGCTCGACCGACCGCTGAGAATCAGGGCGTGCGGCAACTTGGCGTTGTTATAGGAAGCCATGTCCTCGAACCAAGGCCAATCATCGGTCGCGTTGTCCTCATACAGATGGATTAGATTCTCCGTCAGCATGTCGCGCACTTGGTTGACTACCCGATCTCCGCCGAGACAGCGCAGGTATTCGTGTATGCCGATGAGCGACAAGGCCCAGGCGCGAGGCGAGGTCGTCTTGACGCACGCCGGCAACGCCTTTTGGAACAACTGCACCGCCCACGACTGCAAGCTTCGACGTCTCGAGCGACCGACGCAAGCGCCCAGCGCCCAGAGGGTGCGACCTTGAGCATCGTCGGAGCCATCTTCTTCCAGCCAATGGCGATCGAAGCCCATGAAATTGCGGAACCGGCCTGTGTCCGAGTGGTAGGCGTAGTTGAGAAACGCAGCATACGTGGAAGCCGCTTGGTGCAACTCTGGCGAATCCACGCCCAACTCCTCGAGCAGCACCGTCAGAACGAAGGCCCGCGCATTGTCGTCGGTGCAATAGCCCTCGTGATTATTGGCGATCGAATAGCACGCGTGCTGGCGAATGCCGGTTGAATCCGTCATCCGCAGCAGGTGCTCGAGATTCACGCGCGGCAGATCGAGCGGCTGTTCGTCCAGCGTACGGACCGCCAGCGGTTTGGAAATATGCGCGAGACGGCGTCGAGCCTCCTCAAATGAATTGACATACAACTGCGCTACATGACTCCAGACCATGTCTCTTCCGCATTGGTAGGCCCGCTTACGCATCGCGTGACGACGCGGGTCGTCGCTGAGGAGCGAGATGATGCTGCGGCCGAGCGCGGCGGAATCCGCGAACGGAACCAGGACTCCTCGGTCGTCCGCCAACAGTTCTTCGGCATGCCAATACGGCGTGGAGATGACAGCCTGACCGCATCCAAACGCGTATGCGAGCGTTCCGGAGACGGCCTGTTCCACATTCAAATAGGGAGTGATGTACAGATCCGCGGCGCCGATAAACTCGGTCAATTCGTCCAGTTCCACGAAACGATTATAGAAGATGACATGCTTCTGGATTCCCAATTCCTTGGCCATGCGTTCCAAGCCGATTCGGTACTTTTCGCCTTCCGACCGCACGAGGCTGGGATGAGTGGCGCCCAAGATCAGATAGACAAAATTGGGGACTTCGCGAATGACTTGCGGCAGTGCCTGCAATACATACTCAAGGCCTTTATTGGGCGACAACAACCCGAACGTCAGCGCGACTTGACGCCCCTCAATGCCAAACTGCTCCTTGAAGACGGCCGGATTGACGAAGGGGCGGTCGGGGATGCCGTGGACGATCAGATCGATCTTGTGATCGGGAACGTGGTAGACCCTGCCAAGCATTTCGCGACTGCGCTCGGTCATGACGACCATCCGCGACGAGAACTCGGCGATCTGTTCCATGACGCGTCTCTGAGTCGCGTTCGGCGTGGCGAGAACCGTATGGAGCGTGGTCACGATCGGAACCCGCACGTCCCTCATTAGCGCCAAAACGTGACTTCCTCCGGGGCCGCCGTAGATGCCGAACTCGTGTTGCAACGAAAGGACGTCGACATTGCTGAAGTTGATGAAATCGGCCGCTCGGCGGTACGAGTTCACATCTTGCTCCGCAATCTGAAAACGGACTTCGGAAGCGTACTCGTAACCGCCGTCCATATCGTCCACAGGAACGACGATGCATTCGGCGTTGGAGTATTGCTGCACTGCATTGCGCAGATCGTGTGTAAACGTGGCGATGCCGCACTTTCGCGGCAGGTAATCGCCCACGAAGGCCAGCTTTTCGAGAGTGTGAATAGTCATTTGCGGGCTCCGATTGTCTCGTAAGAACATGTTGGCTCTTGAAGTCGGCAGCGAGCGGCGAGCACATTCCAGAACCGAGGGGACAATCCTGGAAGCACTCATCGCTCGCCGCCGATCGCACCGCATCAGGGACACTTCGTCGTACGTTCCAGACCGTGGGGTGAGGGCCTCGATTTCCACCGCAAATCAGCCAATTCGCGGCGCATGGCGACCGCGAGAAGGCGGCCTTGGAGGCGTCGTGCTTCGCGAGCGTGTAACCGCCGCTACCGACGCGATCGCCGGTGATGCGGTCAAGCGATGCACGTCGGCTTAACCGGCTTTCAATTGCCGGGCGAAATCGTCGACTTTCATTTCGGCGTGCAGTTTCGCGTATCCATACCGTTGCTGGAGCATCCCGGAAAGCTGCTCACGCCTGCCTGCAATCGCAGCTAAATCGTCTTCGCTGAGCTTTCCCCAAGTCAACTTGATCATGTCGCTGACTTGCGTCCAGTTGCACTTAATCTGTTCCCAATCCATCACGCTGTCTCCTTAGGCAAGAACGGTGCGTTGACGCCCAAATCCCTACGCGGTCCATAGAGTTGCTCGAACGGCGCGCTAAGTCGCGGCTGCATGCTCATTGCACTTCGTCGCGCCGACAAACATTTCAGATAGACGCGACGTACTCGAGTCGCTTGACGCCGAAGTGCGCACAAAAAAACACGGTGCGGCACGCCTACGACCGCATTGCCAAATCGGCCTGATCTTTAACGAGCCGCCTGGATGTCAGACGGCCACATCGCCCGGCTGTCAAGATGCCATTTACTTCGTCGCCCGAATGGGAGGCGGGCAGGGCTTTCTCAGCACACGCATTCTATGCCTCGCGAGCGATATAACAAGTGCGTCTGGGGTTATTTCTCGGAAAGTGGGGAGGCGTCGTCGCAGAAAGTCGCTCGACTAGGCTCGCCGATCTGAGCGCGACAAAGATGCCTCCGATGATTCAACCACGCAAGCTGCGCTTGAGGTCGGTTGGCGGGAGTCGCCAGCCCGGCCGATGGGCCGTTCGACCTTTCGGGATTCACTCGCCCGCTCGACGCCATCGTCGCCACTATCGCGCGACATCCAATGAGCGAATCGCAGTTGACTCGCGCACTCGCTCGCTGGGATGCAGCGCGCGGCCATGAGTCGCTGGAAGAACTGGCGCGGAGTGGACGTGCTTAGGTGGTGCAACGAGCGGGTGAGCGTTACTGGAGTTGCGCCGAGGCGCGAAATGTGGCCGCTCCAGCGATCGTCAACCAATCTTCTTGAGAGGAGAAACAAGTCATGTCCAGGTCCATCACACTCATCTGCAGTCTGGCGCTCGCATCGACGCTTGCGGCGCTTTTCAAGCCGTCCTCAGCCGTTGGTGTGGATTCAGATGCGACATCGCAGAGCATCGTCATCCACTTGTCTCGGTTTAGCGACGACCTGCACCGACCATTTATGGCGCTCAAGATCGCCACGCGAATGCGGCGGCCGAGGCGCATCCAATGTCCGAGAGCGCGAAACGCGGGGAGTACCTGTTCTATGGCAACAAAGCGTGGCGCAGCGATTGCCACAACGGGGTGAACATGACCGATGAGTTGTATCACAACATCGGGGTGGGGCTGAGTGCGAAGCGTCCCGACCTGGGGCGGTTCCAGGTGACGAAAGAGCCGGCGGACTGCGGAGCGTTTAAGACTCCCAGTTTGCGTTCCGTCGTCTACACAACTCACTACATGCACGACGGCAGCGCGGCGACGCTGCGCGACGTCGTCGAGTGGAATGCACACGAAGGATTGGCCAACAAAAACTTGGACTACCGTTTCCGTCGGATCGCGGGTCAGGAACTGAACGAGCAAGATAAGCGAGACTTGGTCGAGTTCTTACAGGCGATCGCCGGTCCGTCGCCCAAGGTAGAGATGCAACGGCATCCGCAATAACGGTCGTGGATTGGAGAACCAGCCATGGACGAGCGGTTCTGGATCGCCATCGCGGCCAACTGTCTGGCGGCCGCGGCGACTTCATTGGGGGATTTACACCATTTGACGTTGCGGCGCCTGGGCGCGAGAACATCACGAATTTCATTTTTTTCGCGGCCGGCGTTCTCATCGCCCTGTCCTATCCCTTGGCTCGCAGCGTCGACGGGACGACGGCGGGGGCGCTCTTGGCCTTCTCAGCCGGCGCGCTGATTTGTGTCGGCGCAACTCATCTGTGCGGCGGGCGCGACGGACCATCCAAGCAAGCCTGGATGGCGGTCGACGATTCGGCGTTCAAGAGCGCCTCGCAAACCTGCGGATCGCGACAGACGAGCCCCAACTGATTCAGCAGCGCGAGTTGCGCTTCGGGCTGCTCGGCGGGCGTCACCAGCAAGAACGCCAAGCGAACCAACTCAGGCGAGCCGGCCGTGAATTCGATTCCGGTGGAACTGCGACCAAATACCAACAGCGGTGATGTCAATCCCGGCAGGCGTGCATGAGGAATGGCGACGCCGTTGCCCAGGTCAGTCGAGTACTGCTCTTCACGTTCTTGCGCCAAACGAACGATCAGTTCCCGACGGATTCCCGCCGGGAGGACTGACTCGGGGATCGCCTCCGCCAGTTCTTGAATTGCTCCCGGACCGTCCGCGGCCGCCAATTCTCGAACGATTGCGCCTTGGCGCAGCGCATCGGACAGAGCGATCGGCGGTTCGTGTGGATACTCGTCGCCAATTTGTCCCACGACTTGTTCCAGGATGTCTTCTAACGTCACCAACCCGACCAGTTGGCCGTCGTCTTCCACCGTGTAAACCGAATCCGACTCCTCTTGCATGCGCTGCAAGACCACCTCGATCGTCTCGTCCGCCCCAATCGACTTGAGCGGCCGGACCAACGACAGCCAGTCGGATGAGCTCGCGCGAGCGATCAGATCCTTGGTCAGCAGGTATCCGATCGGGCGGTCTCCCGTCGCACTCAAGACGGGCCAGCGGGAAAATCGTTCCTGAGCGATCAGCGCCAACACGGAGTCGCGATCTGCGGACGCCGGCAAACAGCGCACTCGCGTCCACGGAACCATGACGCTGCGAACTCGCTGCGTGCGGATGTTCGACACGTTTTCCAGGATGAGTTGCAGACGGAGGTCCTTGATCTTGGCGTCGGCTGCGCCGCGGTGCAGGCCGGTGTCGGCCAGCACCAGTCGCGCGAGGGCGACGGCCGCTTCGACCTCTTCAAACACGGCGGCTGTGGCCCCGGCTTGCTCCAGGTCGTCCCGCTCGCGCAGATACCGGGCCCGCACCAAGATTCGCACGTCAGGATTCAGATTTCGAGCGGCCGCCACCACGGCTGCTCGATCCGCAGTATGGGGCAACGTGAGCACCAGATGCGACGCGCGTTTCATTCCGGCCTGCTCGAGGATGCTCTCGTGGGACGCATCGCCGTAGACGGCGAATTGTCCGGACTCCTTCAACGCCGACACGGTGTCCAGGTTCATGTCGATGACCACGGTCGTGAGCTGAGCGTCGACGAGTAAGCGATGCACGGAGCGACCGACGGGGCCGAATCCGACGACGATCGCCAACCGCTCCCGTGAGGAGGCTTGCGCAGCAAGCTGCGTGGCAACGTTCAAGTTCGCCGCCGCCGCCCGCCGTTCCGCTCGCCCATTCAACAACCGCCATAGACGCGGACGCGACTTCAGCCAGGCTTCGATCTGGGGCAACGAGCGGAACAAGAGCGGATTGAGCGTAATCGACACGATCGCGGCCGCAACGAGCACGTTATGGCCCGCGTCGGGCATCAGACCATGCCGCCGGGAAAGATCCGACAAGATGAACGAAAACTCGCCGATCTGCGCCAGTCCAATGGCGACGGTGAGTGCGGTGCGCGCTGAATGCCCGAGAACGGCGACGATGGCGAGCGCGGCGAGCGGCTTGGCCACTAAGACGATCCCGAGCGCCGCCAGGATCATGAGCGGCTGTTGAACGAGGCAACTGGGATCGAACAGCATTCCCACCGAGGTGAAAAACAGCACCGAAAAGGCGTCGCGCAGCGGCAGCGCGTCGGCGGCAGCCTGGTGACTGACGGGGGATTGAGCGACCACCATGCCGGCCAGGAACGCACCCAGCGCCATCGACGCGCCGAAAATCAAATACGACCCTGTGGCGATGGCGATCGAGATGACCAAGACCGTCAGGGTGAATAGTTCGCGCGAACGAAGCCGCGCGACATGCACCATCGCCTTAGGGATGATGCGCGAGCCGGCGAGCAAAATGACGACGACGAGAGCAGCAAGCTTCGCGAGTGCAAGTCCGAGGGTCGCCCAGAGCCCGAGTCCGCTGCTCGTTTCCTCCAACCCCGACTCGAGCGCCGGCTTGCCGAGAACCGGAATGAGCACCAGCAGCACGACCGTCAAAATGTCCTCGACGATCAGCCAGCCGACCGCCACGTGTCCCTGCGTCGAGTTGAGCATGTCGGCGTCCATCAAGACGCGCATCAGGACGACGGTGCTGGCGACGGCCATCGCCATGCCGATCACGGCGCCGGTCTGCCAAGGCATCTCGAACATGGCGAAGACGACCATCGCGACGACCGTCGCGATCAAACTCTGACCGATGGCGCCCGGAATGGCGACGTCGCGAACCGATAGCAGATCTTTCAAATGAAAGTGCAGGCCGACGCCGAACATGAGCAGGATGACGCCGATTTCCGCCAATTGGTGCGCCAGATGGACGTCGCCTTGAAAGCCGGGCGTGTGCGGACCGATGAGCACCCCTGCCAGCAAATAGCCGACGATCGGCGACAGATGCAGCCGGTGCGTGATGTAGCCCAGGATCAACGCCGCCGTCAGTCCGCCGGCGATGAGCTTAATGAGGGCCAAATTGCCCTGCGAGTCGGCGTGCTCCGCCGCCGCCGCCGCGGAACTCCACAGCAACCAGATTGCGTGATTCATCGTCGTCCCCTGCTCCTCTGTCCGCGACGAGCCGCAAGAACCGTTGTTCGCGCGCTGCGGTGATCCATGGCATCTGTAACGGCCGCGCGACGGCGCGTTACAAACGCCAGGAGCAATAGAGAATGTGCAACCGAGTCGACGCATGGCGGTCCGCGACGTAACCCTGCCGCAACCAGGCGGCGCCGCACGGAAGCCAGCGCGAGACATCCGCCCAAGCGCACACGAGCGACGACTTAGAATATCGCCACTCGCCGCCGCCGCCCTGCAAGCGAGGCGACGCTCGAGCGATCAATTGGAAGGCACGGGAACTCTGAGCCGCTGCATGATCTTCTCCAATCAATGCCGCCGCCGGGCGCAACTCACCGCTCGAAGCGATGTCGCCAGGACAACTGCAAAGGGTTAGGAGGAAAGCAAGCAAGAGGCACCATGGATGAGCACAAAAGAGTAGCTTTTGAAGAGCGACGTCGTCATGTTAGGGAGGTGGTCGCCATCCATCAAGCTTGTTGTTGTGACGAGACGCCCGAATGTGGACGAAATCTTCCGATCTGGGTTTCAAGTTCGGCCGCCGCCGCCTCCTCCAAGCAGCGACCTGTGCGTGGTTGCTCCCCACGCCGCTCGCGCTGCCGATTGCCTGCGGCGCACGAAGCGCCGCGGCGAGTCGGTTCGAGGAGTCGAAGACGGTCGCGGGCGGCGGCCTGTGCGTCGAGTGGCCGAACGGTGCGACGCAGGTCCAAATTATGGTCGAGCGAGAGACGACCGTGGTCGAGATCCTAGACCAGCGCGGAATCGGCCGCGCGGCGTTGAGAACTCAAGCCGAGCGCTGGCCTACGTCCGTCATGCTGCGTCTGAGACTGAAGGGGCTCGAGTCTCTCAAGGCGGCCGACGGTCGGCGGACGCTGGAGTGGTCTGTCGGCAGTACGGACCAAGCGACGCGTTGCGTGTTGCGCGTCGAACAACAGGAGACGGAATTGAAAGCGGGAGACGCCTATTTCGCTCCCGTGCGCGTTGCTTCAACCAGGCCGATGATTCCGCTGGCAGACGGCGCCTTCGAAGTGTCGCTGCCGCGCAAGTTGCTGGCCGACGATCCCGAGCGGCTGGAACTGCACTGGATCGACTTCTATCGCGGCTGAGCCCTGGCGGCCGCTACCGGCTCATGCGCCACCAGAGCGAGAGACCGCCCACGACCGCGGCGCCGAGCGCCACGGCGCCGGCGGCCAGCTTGTAGCGCGCCGAAAGGTGACCGCCGAACTTGCCCGCGGCGCGCGGCAAATTGGGATCAATGAGAGCCGCGATCGAGAAGCAGAACACGAACGGGGCGAGCGCGGTCAGGGCGATGGCGCCAGTCGTCGGGTGCTTCACGCCGAACATGGCGGCGAGCCACCCGAGCAGCATGAGGGGCAAAGCGGCTGCGGCGCCGAGGCGCATCTGTCGATTGGTCGGACCTCCGCTGGGATTCTCGCAGCCCGCGGACCAAGCGTTCGTCGCCGGCGCTGGCCAAGCGGGACTAACCGTCGGCGGTGCGTAAGGCGAAGGATTGACGGGCGGTAAGTTGACGACGAACGCCGCGCCGCATTGCTGACACTGCACTTGCCGCCCCTGCCACTCGACGCCCACCTGATAGGTGCGTCCGCACTTCGGACAGCTGATCGCTGGATTCATCGCCGCCCCCTCCGTTGGCTGTTAGTCCACGAAACGCCCGCGATGCGCCCACAGTCCCAGCGCCGGGTTGCCAATGTAATAGACCCGCTCGCCGTCGGGCATCACGTTCCAGCCTTCTTGCATTCGCTCGGGAGGATAGCGATGGAGGGCCTCTTGCAAGTCGCCCCACTGGTATCCCACCCCTTCGATCTCATCGCGCGAGAGATGACCGGGACAATAGGTAATCGAGAAGCGGCCTTCGGAGGAGCCGTGAATCAGGTGCGCGGCCGCGGAAAGATTGCTCTGCAAGTCGGCGTTTTGACGCATGAATTCGAGAATCTCGGGCGTCGTGCGATAGCCGTATTTGCGGATGAGTCGATCGATTTGCGGGTCCTCGCCGAACGACTTCACGCCGGGGGCGAGCACTGTGAGTCGCCCCGCGTCCGCGATCGCCATCCGTGTTCGGTAAATCGACTTATTCCCCAACCACGTACTGTGAAACTCCTCGGGGTCCAAATAGACGACGACGCGGGCGAGCGGTTCGTCGAGCAGCTTGAAGTTCACCTCAAGCGACAACTTGGCGGCTTGTGCGAAGCAGTCGACGTCGTCGCCGATATAGAGTCCGCGGGTGACGAGCTCGCCGCGCTCGTTGGCGCCGACGACGGTCTGCGCGTACAGCAAGGGCAGATGGCGGCAGAAGTGGTCTTGGGCGTAGTTCAGGATTTTGCGCAGCGGCGTGTCGGCGCGCCCCATCATCCGTTCCATCCCATAGGCGGCGCCGATGAAGTGGCTTTCGTTGATCCCCGCCACGCCGCCCGTCCCGACGAAGATGTTCTTGTTGTAGTTCGCCATGCCGATGACTTCGTGCGGCACGACTTGGCCGACCGAGAAGATCAAGTCATGACCGCCTTCCCAGACGAGCTTATTGAGCTGCGCGGGCCAGGGGCGTTTCCAGATTCCGTCGGTGACCTGCGAGACGAACTCGGCCGGCACCTCGCCGATCGTCACCACGTCGTCGCGCCATCGATGCTCGCGCACCAGCGACTTGGGAACGCCGGGGAACATCTTTTCAAGCTGCCAGTCGGGCATGGGGACGTGCGTGCCGAGCGCCGGCATGACATCCGTGAGCCGCTCGCCGTAGTACTCGTGCGTCAGGCAGGTGAGCAACCCGCCGCGACTATTGAAGCGCGTGAAGTCGGGCGGCAGCACGAGCACCTTGCGCCGCTCGCCCAATTGGCGGAAAACGGCGAACAGGGCGTCGCGCACTTGAGCGTCGGAAAGTTCAGTCGTGGGGGAGCCAGCGGCGAAATAGGTCGTCATGCGGGAACGGTACCATGTTGCCATGACAGCGACAACGCGTCATCTTGTTTGGATTGCGTCGGTTCGCCTCGTTCCCTCAGCCAGGAATTGCACTCATGAGACTGCCTATTCGTCGTCTGTTTCTCGCCTGCTTGGCCGTTTGCTCGCTGTCGACCTTTGCAGCCGCGGCCGATCCTCCCGCCAAGATTCCCGGATTGGGGCCGGTGGGCGAGGTGAAGAAGGTGGTCGGGGGTCTGCAGTTCACCGAAGGGCCCGCCGCCGACGGTCAAGGAAATCTCTACTTCAGCGACATCCCGGCGGACCGGATCTACAAGGTCGACGCGCAAGGCGCGTCCTCCGTGTTCCTCGAACCGTCGCATCATACGAATGGCTTGATGATTAACGCGCGCGGCAACTTGGTCGCTTGCGAGATGGACGGCCGCATCGTCGAAATCGACGTGAAGACGAAGGAAGTCAAGTCGCTCGCCGACCAATATGAGGGCAAACGCTTTAACGCCCCCAACGACTTGGTGCTGGACAAGGCCGGCGGCGTCTATTTCACCGATCCTCATTTCCGAGCGCCAATGCCTCTGCCGCAGGGCAAACCGGCCTTCTACTACCGAGCGGCGGACGGCAAGGTCGCTCGCCTGGCCGACAATCTGGCCGCTCCCAACGGCGCGATCCTGTCTCCCGATGAGAAGACGCTGTATGTGATTCCGAGTCTCCAAAAGCAGATGTTCGCGTACCCGGTGACGGCGCCGGGGAAGCTCGGTGAACCGCGCGTGTTCTGCGAACTGAAGCAGAAGGACCCTGCGGGCAACGGCGGCGGCGACGGACTCACGGTCGACGTAAAAGGCAATCTGTACATCACGTCGGCGCTTGGCCTACAGGTCTACAACCCTGCCGGCGAACTGCTCGGGATCATCGAATTCCCGGAACAGCCCGCGAACGCGACGTTTGGCGGCCCTGGCAACAAGACCCTGTACGTCACCGCCCGCACGAGCCTCTACTCCGTCGAAATGGAAGTCGCCGGCCACGTCTTCCCCGCCAAGTAACCGAGAGTCGAGAGTAGAGCGGCCTGTCGGCGGTAGGGTGGGCGAAGCGAGGCTCTGCGAGCGCGTGCCCACCGATCGCACTGGCCGGCTCAAGTGTGGTAATCGGCGTTGACGTTGATGTACTCGTGGCCGAGGTCGCTAGTCCAGAAGCGGCACTCGGCGTCCCCTTCGGCGAGCGTCAGTTCGACGAGCGTCTCGCGCTGATTCTTGATGGCCGCCGAGACGACGGCCGCGTCGAACGGGACCGGCGCGCCGGCTCGGTACAGCGGCAAGCCGTTGATTTGCAGGTTGAGCCGCGCGGGGTCGAACGGGACGCCGGCATAGCCTGCGGCCGACACGATGCGTCCCCAGTTGGGATCGGCGCCGTAAACGGCCGTTTTCACGAGTGCACTTTCGGCGATCGTCTTTGCGATCTGACGCGCCTCGGCGCGCGTGCGGCAGCCGCGGACGTCGATCACGATCAAGTGCGACGCCCCTTCCCCGTCGTCGGGAATCTGCCGACACAACTCGATGCTCGTCTCTAGCAGCGCTTGTTGAAAGACGCCGCGATCGGCGTCGGACAACGGCCCCGTCCCCGCTGCTCCGCTCGCCAACAGCACCAGCGTGTCGTTGGTGCTCATGTGCCCCTCGACGGCGATGCAGTTGAAGCTGCGGTCGGCGACGTAAGCGAGCATCTCTTGCGCTTCGGCGGGGCTCAATTGTGCGTCGGTGAGGATGATGCCCAGCATCGTGGCCATGTTGGGGCCGATCATGCCGGCGCCTTTGCACATGCCGGCGATGCGCACCGTTTTGTCGGCGAGCGTCAGCGAGCGGCTGGCGACCTTGTGATACTGGTCGGTGGTCATGATGCCGCGGGCGGCCGACAAGAAGGCCGCTTCGTCCGACCCCAGTTTGGCCGCCGCCGCCTTCGCTCCCGCTCCAATGCGGTCCATTGGGAGAAACTCGCCGATGATCCCGGTCGACATCACAAGCGCCTGTTCAGCGGTGGCTTGGCACGAGACGGCCGCCATGTGCGCCATTGTCTCTGCATCGCGCATGCCGCGATCGCCCGTGCAGGCGTTGGCGTTGCCCGAGTTGACGGCGAGGACGCGGAAGTTGGCGGTCGGCGTTCGTTTGCGGTCGAGCGCCACGGGGGCGGCGTAGACTAGGTTTTGAGTGTAGACGCCGGCCGCCGTCGCCGCTTGGGGACAGTGGATCAGGGTGAAGTCGAGCCGCGACGGGTCGCTTTTAATTCCACAGTAGACGCCTGCCAACTGAAAACCGGCCGGAACCTGAATCGCCATCGCTCTTCCTCTATACAGTTTCAATCAATCCGCCGCCCAATCGAATTCTCTCTCTGCCGACGCCGCGTAAATCCAATCCGGCGGATGGCGTCTGAGCCTCAGGCTCGCGCCATGCGGCTAAAGCAGCGCCGTCGTTTCGGGGAAGCCGTACATGTGGTTGAAATTCTGGACGGCGGCGCCCGACGCCCCTTTGATCAGGTTGTCGATGCAACTGACCAACACCACGCGCTGGCGGACTCGACGCACCGTCAAGTCGCAGAAATTGGTGCCGCTGACGTCCTTCGTCGCCGGCAGCGTTTCGCGGACGCGCACGAACGTTTGGCCTGCGTAAAAGTCCCGCAGCGTCTGCAGCAGTTCCGCGTCGGAGACGTCGCGCGTCGGTCGCGCGTAGGCCGTTGTGAGGATGCCGCGATCCATGGGGATTAAGTGCGGCGTGAAGATCACTTGGACTTGGGCGCCCGTCGCGCGACCTAGGATCTGGTCGATCTCAGGCGTGTGCCGATGCTTCCCGACGTTATAGGCTGACAGACTCTCGTTGCACTCGGGGAAGTGTGTTCCCAATTTGGGCGTGCGACCCGCGCCGCTCACGCCGCTTTTGCTGTCGACGATGATGTCGGCCGGATCGATGAGACCGGCTTTCAGCAGCGGAGCGAGGGCCAGGATGGCCGACGTCGGATAGCAGCCCGGATTGGCGACCAACCGCGCTTCGCGCAGGCCGTCGGCGAACAATTCGGGCAAGCCGTAGATCGTGCGGCCGACGCGCGCCGGATCCGGATGTTCGTGTTCGTACCATTGGCGATACGACTCGGCCGTATCCAGTCGGTAGTCGGCGCTAAAGTCGACGACGCGAGCTCCGGCGTCGAGCAGGGCCATGACGGCGCTGGCGGAAGCCGCGTGCGGGAGGCAGCTGAAGACGCAGTCGGCCCGCTTGGCGACTTCCGCAGGCGACAAATCTTCCAGATGCAGATCGAGGCGTCCCGCGAGCTGCGGGTGGACGGCGCCCACATGCGCCTTGCCTTCCTGCCGACTGGTGAGCGCCGTGATTTGCACGTGCGGATGTCGCAACAGGATCTTCATCAGTTCCACGGCGGTGTAACCCGTAGCCCCGAGAATGCCGACCCGAATCATGTGAACTGCTTCCCTAGGAGTCGTCGGAAAAGGTAAACAGTATAGCGATGTCGGCGGATCGCGAAACGCCTAATTCGGCGCGCCCGCCGCCGCTCTCTCGGTCGCGTCCGCCAAGACGCATGCCAGCTCGCCGAGCATGACGCGCGTTGCGCCCCAGATCCTTCGACCTTGCCACTCCAGGTGCGGCGTTTCGAACTGCACTCCCTGTCGCTCGATCACGTGCCGTCCTTGTCGCGACTCCTCCCATAACGCCGACACCGGCAACTCCAACAATTCCTCCACTTCCCTGGCATCGGGGTGAAACTGCGGCCGCTCGTGCGTCCCCGCGACAAACGCCGACACCCGAAAGTTGCTCGCAAAAATGTACACCGGCGAGAGTTCGCCTAGCAGCTCGAGCGACTCGGCGGCGATCCCCAGTTCCTCGTGCGCCTCGCGGATCGCACATTCGCACAGCGATTCGGGCTCTTCCAGCATGCCGCCCGGAAACGCCACTTGGCCGGCATGCGTGCCCATGCGTTGCGGACGCAGGATGAGCGGCAGACGCCACTGCGAATCGGAGGGGTAGAGCAGCACGAGCACCGCGGCCGACCGCGCGTCGGCGGGGGGCGGACCGGCATGGCGACCGAAGCCCAACTCGTGTCCCAACCCACGCTGTCCCCGAGGACCCGTCAACGGCGACGCCAACCGAGCTCGAATGGCTGCAAACCAAGCGTCGGCGGCGGTGCGGTCGTGCGGAGTTGGAGGAGCGTTCATGGAGTGTTTTGGCCCGCGGAAGGGATCGCATAGATCCGAAACCAAGTCGGTTGGTCCGCAGGCGGATAGACGACGGGCAGCTTGAGCACCCGACGCCCCTGCCATTCGTCCACCAAAATGTAATCCGCTCCGTACGTCTGCGCCAACTCGACCAGCCGCGTCTCCCCGAGCCCCGACAGCCCCGCAAAACTGGTCTCCGGCGGAAAAACGGCTTCACGCCGCCATTGCCAGGCGACGACCGAGGCGGCGTCTTGCGGGATGTCTTTGACGTTCACCACCTCCGCCCGCTCGGCAAACCACTTAAACGTCTGCTGATTGCGCGGCGTGATCCACAGCGAGTCGCTGGGAGTGTGAGTGCGAATCCAACCGCAAATCGACTCCCATTCGCCGCGCAGCCCCGGCAGTTGGTCGCCGCGCAGCATCTCGAGCCGCTGGAGCGTCTGCCACTGGGGATCGATGCCAGAGGGCGCCAAGACGCCGTGTTCTTCCGCCCCCAAGTACAAGTTGACGCTTGCGAAGAGCGTCGCCGCACCGAGCATCGTCCGCGCCAGACGCGGGTGTAGGTCGCGCCAACGCACCGCGGCCGCGATGATCGCCAGCGCCGCGCCTGCCGGCAGCCAAGCGTCGCTCGTGCGAAACCAATAGTATCGCAAAAGGGATGCCGACAGCTCCCAACGGCCCAGCAGCAGTTGGTCGATCAACGCGCCGCAAATCGAAAGACAAATCGCTCCGCCGACAAACCCGCGCAGTGGACGTTGATCAAGGTGCGATCGCGACAAGCGACACGGCGTCGCCATGCCGACGGCAATCCACACGCCGACCCACGCGACATGCCGCACAATGTGCGTCAGCTCGAGCCGATGAAACACCAAATGGTGAGACAAGCGACCGTAGACATAGATCCACGCCGACTCGGCGACCACCTCGCGGTCGACGCCTCGGGTCAGCGCCAGCGCAGGCACAAGTCCCGGCAGGGCGCAGAGTACGGCGGCGACCAGGCCGAGCGCGAGCGAACGCAGGGGCGGACGATAGACGCCGCAAGCCAGCCAAGCGGCCCCGGCCGCGACGAGCGCCCAACCGCCGACCAAGACATGCATCGCGGTGGCGACGCCGAACCAAACCAGTCCGCGGTTCCAGCGCTGTCGTTGCACGTCAGCCAGTCCCAGGCAAACGGCCGCATAGGCGAAGCACTTCGCTTCCACTCCCCCCACCACCCACTCGCCGGCCATCGTCCCCCAATCGACGATCGCCAGCCACAGCATCGCCGTGAGGATGCTCAGACCGGGACGCGCGACGACGGCAAAACTAAGTCGCTGCCAGCCGACGGCCAGCGCGAACCACGCCATGGTGCGGGCGATCCAGACCGCCAGCGGAAGCGGACAAACCGCGGCCAGCCAACCAAACAGTCGGGTAAATACGAAATGAGCGTCGCTGGAGGCCAAAAACAGATCGCGATCGCACCAGGTCGGGTCCCAGGCGTGTCGCGCTTTGGTCCAGTAGTGCGCTTCGTTGACGGCTGGCGGTGCTTGACCGGCGTACAGCGCGAAGAGGACGCAGATCGCCAGGACTTCCAGCCACCGCCAGCGAGGACGTTCGGCCGGTTCGCCGCGCCCGCTCGCGGGACACGCCGATTCCGATTTCGCTGCGCTGGCTGCCGCCATTCCCTGCCCCTTGCACGACTCTGGTGAGCGGTCCCTGGACCCCGGCCTGCATTATGGTTGTCGCGCCGGCGACTGGCCAGCGTCCCCAACAGCGCGCGCTCATTCGCACGGTTGGCCAGCCGAGCGCGCGAAAGTGCGCGGTCCGGATGACAAAATCGCCTTGTTTTCGAGCGGCATCCGGTTTGCAAGGAGAGTCGTCGGCTCACAAGCGGGAGGAGAGCATGGCTAGGCCCCTCAAAAAGCCGGCGGCGCCGTCGAGCGACAAGCGGTGGCGGATTGTCGATGCAGCGATGCGCCGCAACGGATACAAGCGGAATGGACTGATCGAGACGCTGCACGCGGTGCAGAAGTCGTTTGGATACGTCGATGACGCTTCGTTACGGTATGTCGCGGCGGCGCTGCGCGTTCCGCTGAGTACGGCGTACGGCGTCGTCACGTTTTACCACTTCTTTACGCTCAAACCGCCCGGCAAGCACACCTGCGTCGTGTGCACCGGGACCGCCTGCTACATTCGCGGCGCCCAGCCGCTTCTCGAGAACCTCTGCCAGCAACTGAGCGTGCGCGAGGGAGAAACGACGCCGGACGGCCAAGTTTCGCTGCTCACCGCGCGCTGCATCGGATCGTGCGGTTTGGCGCCGGTCGCCGTGCTGGATGGGGAGGTGGCGCCGAAGGTGACCGCCGAACAGTTAACGAGCATCGTGGAGGGGTGGCGTCATGGCGAACCAGGATGAACTCGACCGCGTGACGCAAGAAGTTCAAGACGAGCGACAGGCGTTCGCCAGCGAGATCAACGTTTGTATGTCGGCCGGGTGTCAGTCGGCGCAGGCCGACATCGTCTTTAGTGCGCTGCAAGACGAGGTCAAGAAACGCGGCTTGGTTGGACGTTGTCGCGTGCGCGGCGTCGGTTGTTTAGGCCCCTGCTCGGCCGGTCCCTGCGTGCAGGTCGGCCCGGAAGGCGCGCTGTACGGGCGCGTGAAGCCAGCGGATGCGCCGGTCGTGGTCGACAGCCTCGCGGGAGCGAAACCGAAGTCGCTGGAGATTCCGACGCAGACGCCGTTCTTCCAGCGGCAACAGAAGATCGTGTTAGAGAATAGCGGCCGCATCGATCCCACTCGCATTGAAGAGTACATCGCGGCCGGCGGTTATCGATCGCTGCTGCAGGCCTTGCACGAGCGGACGCCCGCGGAGGTGATCAAGGAGGTGACGACGAGCGGCCTGCGCGGGCGCGGCGGCGCGGGATACCCGACGGGGCTCAAATGGGCTACCGTGGCCAAAGCGGCCGGGACGCGCAAGTACGTGGTCTGCAACGCCGACGAAGGAGACCCCGGCGCCTTCATGGACCGGGCCGTGCTGGAAAGCGATCCGCACCGAGTCCTCGAGGGGATGGCGATCGCCGCTCAGGCCGTCGGCGCAGACCACGGCTACATCTATGTGCGCGCCGAATACCCGCTCGCCATCCAGCGGCTGGAGGCGGCGCTGCGGCAGGCGACCAAGCACGGCTTTCTGGGGCGGCGGATCGCCGAGTCGGATTTCTCGTTGGAGATTGAATTGAGGATGGGCGGCGGAGCTTTTGTGTGCGGCGAGGAGACGGCGCTGCTGGCGTCGATCGAAGGTCGGCGCGGCACGCCGCGACCGCGACCGCCCTACCCCGCCAACCACGGACTGTTCGGCTGCCCGACGCTGATCAACAACGTCGAAACGTTCGCCAACATCCCGGCCATTCTCCGCCACGGCGGAGAGTGGTACTCGCAGATCGGCACGCCGCGCAGCACGGGAACGAAGGTCTTCGCGCTGGCGGGCAAGATCGTCAACGGCGGGATCATCGAGGTGCCGATGGGAATCTCGCTCCGCGAAGTCATCTTCGACATGGGCGGCGGGCTCCCCGAGGGGCGGCGGTTCAAGGCGGTCCAGACGGGCGGGCCCTCCGGCGGCTGCATCCCTGAACAGCACCTCGACCTGCCGGTCGACTACGAGTCGCTGGCGTCGGTCGGGTCGATCATGGGCTCGGGCGGCATGATCGTCATCGACGACTCGCAAAACATGGTCGACGTGGCGCGGTACTTCATGGAGTTTTGCCACTGCGAGTCGTGCGGCAAGTGCGTGCCGTGCCGCGTCGGCACGCACATGATGCAAGAGTTGCTCGCGCGACTGTGTCGCTGCGAGGGGACGACGCGCGATCTCGACACGCTGCGCTACTTGTGCGACATGGTCCGTCGCACCAGCCTGTGCGGACTCGGACAAAGCGCCCCGAACCCGGTGCTCAGCACCTTGCGGTTCTTTGAACCCGAGTATCAGACGCTGCTGGCGCAAGCGGCGAACGGCGGCGCGAGCGGCGCGGCGAACCACGACTCGCGGACGCAGATCGACTAGAAGGGAGCAGGCGGACATGCAAGGCGTATCGCTGACACCAGCGCAAAGCTTCACGCTGAAGATCGACGATCGCGACGTCACCGCGACGTTGGGGCAATCGATTCTTCAGGTGGCGACCGAACACGGCATCGCCATCCCGACGCTGTGCTACTTGGAAGGCTTGAGCGTGTGGGGCGGCTGTCGATTGTGCATGGTGGAGATCGTGGGACAAGCCAAATTGGCGGCCGCGTGTGCGACGGCGGCCGCCGAAGGCATGCAGGTCGTGACCCATTCGCCCGAATTGCACCGCTACCGCCAGACGATCATTGAAATGCTGCTGGCGGAACGCAATCACGTCTGTTCGGTGTGTGTAAGCAACGGGCACTGCGAGTTGCAGTCGTATGCGCAGCAGCTGGGCGTCGACCACGTGAGTCTGCCGTATCGCTATCCGCGGTTGCCGGTCGACAATTCGCACGCTCGCTTTCGGATGGACCACAATCGGTGCATCTTGTGCATGCGCTGCCTGCGGGTTTGCGACGAGATCGAAGGGGCCCACACGATCGACGTGATGGGGCGCGGCATCGACGCCATGATCGTGCGCGACTTAAACACCCCGTGGGGCGAAAGCGACACCTGCACCTCGTGCGGAAAATGCGTGCATGTCTGCCCGACAGGCGCCATGTCCGAAAAGGGAACCAGCGTCGCCGAAATGGAAAAGCGTCGCCAGTTCCTGCCTTACTTGACCGTGATGCGGGAGGCCGACTGATGTCCACCAACGTCCCACCAACCGACAAAACGCCTCCCGACAATGCGTCGCCCGACAAGAAACCAACCATCGCCACCATGTGGCTCGACGGCTGCTCCGGCTGTCACATGTCGCTGCTGGATCTCGACGAGCGGCTGATCGAGATCGCCGCGCAGGTGGAGTTCGTGTGCGGGCCGTACGTCGACGTCAAGGAACTGCCTGCGGAAGTCGACCTGGGGATCGTCGAGGGGGCTGTCAGCAGCGAAGAGGATTTGGCGCGCGTGCGCGAATTGCGACGCAGCGCCAAGTTTCTGATTTCGCTGGGGGATTGCGCCGTGACAGGCAATGTGCCGGCGATGCGAAACGGCGTGCCGATCGTCGAGTTGATGGAGCGCGCGTATCAAGAGACGGCGCACGAACCGCTCGTGGGAGACGGGCCGCGCTATCCGTCGCGGTACGTGCCGGCGCTGCGGACGCGCGTGTCGCCGGTGCACGAAGTGGTGAACGTCGACTTGTATGTGCCGGGCTGTCCGCCGCCTGCTGCGGCCATCTATCACGTGTTGACCGAACTGCTCGCCGGTCGCCGCCCTGATGTGTCGGCCTGGACTCGGTTTGGCAAATGAGGCATTGAAGCGGAGGACGGGCCATGGCCAAAACGATCACGATCAATCCGGTCACACGCATCGAAGGGCACGCCAAGATCACCATCCAGCTCGACGACGCGGGGAAGGTGGTCGACGCGATGTTTCATGTCACGCAGTTCCGCGGCTTTGAGAAATTCGTCGAGGGACGGCCGCTGCGGGAAATGCCCGCGATCACCGCGCGGATTTGCGGAATCTGTCCCGTCAGCCACCTCATGGCGTCGTCGAAGGCTTGCGATGATCTGCTGGCGGTCGAAATTCCGCCGGTCGCCGCCAACCTGCGGCGAGTGATGAATCTCGGGCAACTCGTCCAGTCGCATGCGCTCAGCTTCTTTCACCTCTCCAGCCCCGACTTGATGCTCGGCATGGACGCCGATCCGCGCGAGCGAAACGTGTTTGGGTTGATCAAGAAGCATCCCGAGTTTGCGACCGACGGCGTGATGTTGCGGAAGTTCGGACAAGACATCATCGAGCGGCTAGGCGGGAAACGCATCCATCCCGCGTGGTGCGTGCCAGGCGGCGTCAACGAACCGCTGTCGTCGGAGAATCGCGACGCGATCTTGGCCGGCGTTCCCGCAGCGCTCGATCGAGCACGCCGGGCGCTGGAGTGGCTGAAGTCGGTGGCGTACCGCTTCCAGCAGGAAATCGAGGTCTTCGCCAATTTTCCGACGCTGCATATGGGGTTGGTCGACCCGCATGGAGCGCTCGATCACTACGACGGAGTCTTGCGCGTCTGCGACGAAACGGGCGCCACGATCGCCGAACTCAAGGAGCCGCGGCGATACGGCGAGTTGATCGGCGAGCACGTCGAACCGTGGACCTATTTGAAGTTCCCGTACTTCCAGCCGCGCGGCTTTCCGGACGGCATCTACCGCGTGGGCCCGCTGTCGCGTCTGGTATGCGCCGATCGGTGCGGGACCCCGGTCGCCGATCATGAACTCAGCGAATTCCGGCTGCGCATCGGGCGGGCGCCGACCAGCAGCTTTCACTACCACTGGGCGCGGTTGATTGAAGCGGTGTACGGCGTCGAGCGGATCGAGCAACTGTTGCGCGATCCAGGCATCCTGGCGGAACGCGTGCAAGCGACGGCCGGCGTCAATCGCCTGGAGGGCGTCGGCATCTCCGAAGCGCCGCGCGGGACGCTGGTGCACCACTACCAGATCACGCCCGATGGGCAAATGAAGTGGGCCAACCTAATCATCGCCACCGGCCACAACAATTTGGCCATGAATCGCGGCGTGAAACAGGTCGCTCAGCGATTCGTCGACGGCGCCCGCTTGCATGAGGGGATGCTCAACCGAGTCGAAGCGGTGGTCCGCGCCTTCGACCCGTGCCTCAGCTGTTCCACGCACGCCTGGGGACAGATGCCCCTGCGCATCGAACTCCGCAGCGCCGCAGGCCAGATTCTCGACTCCCTCGCGCGAAACTCATGAATCCCTCCCCCGAGGCCCCCTGGGCGCGAGGTTCGTTAGTATGTTGGCGCCCATGAACTCACTGCCGCAAACGCTGATTGCCGGCTATGGCAATGTTTGGAGAGGCGACGACGGCGTCGGGCCCGCGGTGGTCGAGCGGCTGAAGTTGCTCTTGCCGCCGTCCAGCGACTCCACGGTTCGCTGCGTTGGGTGGCGGCAACTGATGCCCGAACACGCGCTCGAATGCCGCGGGATCAACGAGATTTGGTTGATTGACGCCTCGGTCGATCTGTCGCCCGGGCGAGTTGGAGTGCGACGCGTCCGCGCCGCAGCGGGGTCGGTCGTCGCCGACCCGTTCAGCCATCGCTGGTCCCCCGCTCTCCTCCTGCAACTCGCACAGCAGCTCAACGGAGTCGCTCCGCGGACGAAGCTCTACACGATCGGCGTGGGACAACTGACGACGGGGGACGCGATGTCGCCCGAGGCGGCTCGAGCCGTCGAACAGCTGGCGCGTCATTTGGCGCGGCGGCTGGCGCGAAGGCGAGCGTTCGCTCCCCGTTGACGCCTTGAGGGCTGGCTTCGAGAATCGGGACGCTGCCAAGAGACGTTTGGAGCACTTCACGCGGAAACGGCGCGGCGGCGGAGGAGCCTTTTCGGTCATGGCGATACGAGTCAAAAAGCATGTGCCCAGCGGCACCATCATCCTCGACCGACCGCAGCGCAAAAATGCGTTGACGCGGCAGATGCTCGAGGATCTGCAGCAGGCGCTGACTGATTTGCACCAAGAACGCAAGGTGCGCGCCGTCATTCTGACCGGCGCCGGCGACTGTTTCTCCTCGGGCATTGATTTGACGGAGATGAACGAGACGCGGCAGTCGGGCGACTCGCTGCAACAATGGTACGACGAAGTCGTACTGTTTCGAGACGTGCTGGAGCTGATGCTCCGATATCCCAAGCCGATCGTGGCGGCGGTGAGCGGACCGGCGCTGGGGGCGGGAGCGGCGCTGTTGCTCGCATGCGACGTCGTCGTGGCGGCGTCGGACGCCACATTTGGATTGCCCGAGGCGCGGCGCGGACTCGTCGCGGGGCTCGCCGCGCCGCTCTTGGCATTTCGAGTGGGCGGAGGGTGGTCGGCCAACCTGCTGATGACGGGCGAGGTGCTGTCGGCCGAGAAAGCTCAACGAATCGGCGTCTTCCACGAAGTCGTGACGTCCAACGTCGTCTGGGCGCGAGCGCAACAGATGTGCGAAATGATCTCGGAATCAGCGCCCGAAGCGTTGCAGATGACGCGCCGCTTGGTCAATGAGACGATCGGCGAGGCGCTCTTCACCGCCCTCTCGTCCGGCGCGGCGGCGACCGCGACCGCACGCACAACGGAAGCCGCCGCCGAGGGGCTGACGGCCTTTCACGATAAGCGACTTCCGCAGTGGCCTTAACCTAGGCTTGCGAACGCTTACTGACGACGACCAGGCTGGCTAAGCACCGGCTTGTTCGCCGTTGTGTAGGTGCGACCCGGCGACGTCGCGGGCGAGACGCTGGCGGCCGACCGATTCACGGCCGAAACGACGAACGGCGTAAGGTCCAGGTTGCGCTGAAAGAGAACTTGGCGATTCAATCCCGACATGACCGAGGCCGGATTATGCTCGTCGATTTCTTGGCCGTCGAAACGCAGGATGAGCGACAGGCGGTACTGATCGGCTAACCGCGCGATCTCGCCTTGCACTTGCTCGTACGTTTCAAAGTAGGCGCGCGCTTCGCGCTCTCGAATCTCCTTCTGCTTCAGCTCCTGTCGAACCTGCAACTGCGAGACCGAGCGGGCGATGGTCTCGTCCAACTGGCGGTATTCGGGGGAGCCGGCGGCGATCGATTTCTGACGCGACTGAAGTTGTTGAACTTGCTGTCGCTGCTGGGCCGCGTCGCGCTCAAAGTCGGCCAGATTCTGTTTGAGCGCTTCCATCTGCTGCTTGAAGCCGGCGTGCTGCCGGAAGACCTGAGCAATGTCGACGAGTCCGACGGCGGGGGCCGAGGCCGTTGCTGCCGGCGAGCCCTGAGCGGCTGGGGCTGGCGCCTTCATAGGACCCGCCTGAGCGAACACGACGGTGGCTGGCAACACGCTCGCGGCGATGAGGAGCGAGCCCGACCAAAACAAAGCCAAATGACGCATCATTTCCTCCCTGAGCAGATGACGTGACCGACTGCGGAGATGCTGTAGTACACATCGCGTGCCAAACAGGGCTGATGCGAGCGGAATTTTGCGGCGGGGAGTCAAGAGTGCTCGGCTTTGGCGGTGTTAAGTTATTTCCTGAAAGAGATTTACTGCAGTTCTGCAGGCGATCGGCGCCTGACGGCGGGAGACGTTCTTGGGCCAGCTGCAAGTCACAGACGCGAGTCGGCGGTGCAATTCTTACAATCGAAGTCGCCGTTTTTACAGCGTCGCCAAGTCGGACGTCGAGAGCGTGCCGCGCAGCAGAGCGGTGGCGACGAGGGCTCGCTGGCATCCGGCAGCCGCCATCTTCCTCAGGTCATCGACGTCCCGCACGCCGCCGCCGGACGTGAGCTCAATCGTCGGCCAGTCGGCTTTCAGTGAAGCACACAGTTCGAGGACGCTGAGTCCCGCCCCGACGCCTACTCGGGCCAAGTCGAGTACGATGAGTCGTTGAAACCCGGATTCGATCGCCAATCTCGCGATGCGGCGCGGCGACCACGACTCGAGCGACTCCAAAGACGTGATGGGCTTCCCGCCGCGTAAGTCGAGACTAAACACGGCGCGCCGGGGGCCGAATTGGTCGACGAACGACGCGAAGTCCGCGACGGATTCGACCGATTCCAGCCCCAAGACAACGCCGGTCGCCGCGGCGGCCAATCGAGAATCGCCCGTCAACTGCGACGCGGCGGTGCGAGCCGCGAGCCCCGCGTCGAGCGTCATGCGGAAGCCCTCTTCGGCAAGCATCTGCAGCGTGGTCAGGTCCAGGCAACGCTGCTCGATCGCCGTCAGGTCGGCCACGTACAGTTCCGCAAGGCCGAAGTGCTCGCGGTACCAGCTTGCCGCGTCAAGCGGCGACGCAGCGGGGAGGCCCGGCAAAGCGAGAGGCTGGTACTGCTTTCGTTCGCCGGCGACGGCGTGAACGGGACGGCCGGCGATCAGGTCGAGGACGGGGATGACTTGCATGGAACGAAAAACGCCTCGCGAGCAGCGAACTCGCGAGGCGTTCGAGAGAGTGGTTGGGCGCTCGTGGTATTGAGCGATGGAGAAAGTCCGTCCTCAAACGCTTACAGCGGGAAGTCGTCTTCCGAGGCGGCCTTCGCGTAAATCGGCATGTGGCGGTAATAGACCTCGAGGATCATGGTGGCCATTGAAGTGCAGTAGAGACGGCCGCCCGACTCGGCGCCGTGATCCCCGCCCTTCATCATCCAACTCCCCTTTTCGTGGCCGTTTTTCGACTGGCTATTGACCAGCCAATCGCGCATTTCCTTATTCCACTTGGTCCATTCGTCCCCTTCCATGTGACGCATGATTTGAGTGGCGTAGTAATTGTAGTACATGTTCGACTTTGAGGGGCCGGTCGCGGCCAAGTACTGCCAACCGCGTTGTAGCGCACCGTTGTCCTTCTTCCAGCCCAGGTACATACGGCTGAGAAGACCGACGGCCGTCGTCGCTTGACCGGCGCCCGGCGAGGTGTAGCCGTACTTGGCGCCGCTGTCGGCTTGCACGGAGTCCAAGAACTTGACGGCGCCGATGACGGTGGGCGGCGGCACGTTCAGATACGCCATGTGCGCGCTCTTGAGGGCCATGAGCTGCCAGCCCACGGCCGAAGTATCGCCGGGCTGACGGGGTGTATATCGCCAACCGCCGCCGACGGGGTCTTGAGCGTAGACGATGTAGTTAATCGAGGCCTGGGCAGGCGCCATCAATTCGCGGTCTTTGGTCATCGCGTAGGCTTCGCACAGCACGATGCTGCAGATGCCGTGCGAATACATGTTGCCGCCGTCGGCCAAGTCGCCGCCGCCGTTCTTCGGCTTCATGTTGTGGACTAGGTAGTACAGTCCCCGCTTCACGGTTTCCTTGTACTCGCCCTGCTTATGCGTTTGTCCCGAGCCCAGGTACGGCAGCAACGCGAGACCCGTCGCGCCGTTGCGGCCGGTGGTCAACTTGCCCGCGTCCGCACAGCGTCCCTGGCAAGCCCCCAAGCGGTGATCAAAGTTCCACCCGCCGTCCGGCATCTGATGTTCGGCCATCCAGCGCAGAGCCAGAGCGACGGCCGCTTCGCTGGCATCGCTGGCCCCGCCCGCTTTCGCCAAAGCCGCTCGGTTCGCCCCGCCGCGCCCTTCGACGCCCGAACCGGTGATCGCCCCGACCGACTTGGTGAGCGAATTACGCGGAGCGAACGTCTCGCTGAACTCGACAAGTTCTACCGACACGGCCGCTGCTTCCGGATCGGTCGCGGTGGTGATGTCGGTCACTTCCGTCGGCACTTCGACCATCGCCGCATCGGGAATGGCATTGGGAGACGTTTGAGTATTGGTGGTCAGCACATCCGGCGGTTCCGGCAGGATGTCGTCCTTGAATTCTTCGATCTCTTCCGCCGGCCCATAGTTGGAGGCGACGATTTCGGTGGTGGTTTTCTTGTGTTCTTCGATCGTCCACAAGGCCATAAGGACCAACAGCACCGCATGAATCACGGCGCTCACCAGCCAGCTGGGCGCCGCTTGGTACTTCACAAAGTCCCAGCGGTGGGGATCGTTCTCGTCCCCTTCTTCTTCGTCGTCGATCGCTTCCGCCGCCATCGCGGGGGCGGCTGCTGCGACAGCGGCTGCTTGCGGCGGTCGGGCCGGCGCGGCGGAAGGGGCGCCTGGAGGCGCTGCCAACGGCGCGGCCATGGGACGCGCCACGGGAGCCGCGGCGGGGCCCGCGATTGGCTGCGCTGGCAGCGGCTGGGCCGGCAGCGGCTGGGCAGCAATCGGCTGGGCAGCTGCGGGTTTGGCTGCCGCCGGTTTGGCGGCGGCGGGAGTCGTTCCCGCGACGGGGCCATCCGGCAGCGCCTGCGCGACGCGCGGGCCTTGATTCTTCGAAACAGAACTGGGGGTTCCCGAAGGGACCGTGGTCGACATGGCGACGGCTCCGTGTTGCGACGACGGATGAAAATCTGGAGGGGGAGATTTCCTAACTCCCCAAAATCTACCAGGGTTCAAACCAGAAGACTAGCGAATTTAGTAAGAATCGTCAGAATTTACGCCGACACTCTCGCCTAAGGGACGGTTTGTGTTACAATCCCCGGCTTCCCGCCCGCGGAACCACTCGGGCCGCTCGCGGGGACCATGCAGGGACGGATGCCTGACAGCATTCTCATTAGGGACATTGAACGGGTAAGGACCTGACCAGATGGCCAAGAGCAAGAAAAAAGCGGAAGTTGTTTTCCTCGTGTGCGAAGAAACCGGGGATTTGAATTACACCCTCAAGCGCAAGCCTGGCGGCGAGAAGCTGAAGATCAAAAAGTACAGCCCGCGCCTCCGCAAGCACACGCTGCACGTCGAAAAGAAGAAGTAGCCGCGAAGTTCCCACGCCGCTCCAGCGCGCCGCACGCGACGGGGACAGCAACGGAACGACGAGCACCGCAACGGATGGTCTAGGCCGCCCCCAATCGGGAGCGGCCTTTTCGTAGACTCGCACGGAAGGCGTTATGAGCAAGCGTTGGCGTATCAAACCGCATGATGCTGCTCGAGTGGCCCAGTTGGAAAAGCAAGCGGGACTCCCCCCTGTCGTCGCCCAGCTGCTGGTGGGACGCGGCGTCTACGAAGCCGAGTCGGCCAAACAATTTCTGGATGTGCGGCTGAGCGGCTTGCGCGATCCCGAATTGCTGCATGGGGCGGCGGACGCAGCCGAACGCATCCACCGAGCGATCAGCGAGAAGCGGCGCATCATCGTCTACGGCGACTACGACGCCGACGGGATGACCGCCACGGCCATCTTGCTACGGTGCCTCCAATTGCTCGGCGCCGACGTCGGCTACTACGTCCCCAACCGCATCGACGAAGGGTACGGGCTCAACGACGACGCACTCGCGACCCTTTCCCAACGCGGCGCCAAACTGGTTGTTACGGTCGACTGTGGGATCGGCAGCGTCGGCCAGGCCGAAACGGCCAAGCGGCTGGGACTGGAACTGATCGTCACCGACCATCACGACTTCGGCGAACAACTGCCGGACGCCGCCGCCATTCTGCACCCACGCTACCCGGCTCACCCCTATCCGTTTCCCGGTCTGTGCGGCGCCGGCGTGGCATTCAAGTTGGCCTGGGCCTTGTGTCAACGCGCCAGTCAGTCGAAGAAGGTTAGCGAACCGATGCGGCAGTTCTTGCTCACCGCCGTCGGACTGGCGGCCATCGGCACGGTCGCGGACGTCGTCCCGCTAGTGGATGAAAATCGCATCCTCGTCCGGCACGGTCTGACGAGCCTCAAGGAACGCCCCACCACGGGGCTCGCCGCGCTGCTGAAAGTCACCAAACTCGACGAAAAACCGGAACTCGGCAGCGAAGACCTGGCCTTCACGATCGCACCGCGAATCAACGCCGCCGGGCGGCTCGGGCAAGCTCAGTTGGGCGTCGAACTGCTCACCACCGAGCAGCCGGAGCGGGCGCAGGCGTTGGCCGAGTACCTGCACGAGCTGAATAACAGCCGCGACAGCTTGGAACGCAGCATCCTGTTGGCGGCCAACCAGCAGATCAAAGAATTCTACGACCCGGTCAACGATTCGGCCCTGGTCCTGGCTGGCCGCGGCTGGCATCCGGGCGTCATCGGCATCGTTGCAGGGCGCTTAGCCGAAAAGCATCACCGGCCCGTCGTCCTCATTGCACTCGATCAGCTCGCCGCAAAGCCCGGCATCGGCTCCGCACGCACCGCCGGCGGGCTGGACCTACACGCGGCGCTCGCCAATTGCACCGAACATCTGGTGTCGCACGGCGGGCATGCAGCGGCCGCCGGTTTAAAGATTGATGAATCAAAGGTGGATGCGTTTCGAGCGGCGTTTTGCGAGTACGCCGACACGATGATCAGCGGGGACCAGCGAGTGGCGGAGATCACGATCGACGCCGAAGCGACCTTCAGCCAGTTGACGCTGGAAATCGTCAAGCAAATCGGACGACTGGAACCGTTCGGGGCGGGGAATCCGCGTCCCCTGTTGGCGTCGGGCGCCGTGCGACTGGCTGAACCTCCGCGTCGAATCGGCAACGGCGAACGCCATCTCTCGCTGCGCCTGCAGCAGCACGGCGTTCAAATCCGCGCGGTCGCCTTCGGCCAAGGCGAATGGTGCGAGGAGATCGCCCAGTGCCCGACGCCGATCGACGTCGCCTACCGCCCCGTGATCAACGAGTTCCGCGGCCGTCAAAACGTCGAACTCCACTTGGTCGACTGGCGCCCCGCGAAGACGTTAACGTCGTGGATCGCTCCGCGATCCAACGCCGGCTCACGGAGCGAGCCGCAACAAAAAACACCGGTTCGCGGAGCGAACCGCGACGAAAATGACCGCGCAGCGCCACACACAATCGGATAAACTTCGATTGATGTTCCAAAACAACCGGAGGCGGCTGGCATGGACAGTGGGACTCACAAGCGACGGCAAACGGACGGTTCCCTTTCCCGACGCAGCTGGCTGCGAGCTGGCGTGGCGGGCGGATTGACGTTGGCCGGCCTGTTGCGTGCGGAAACGCAGGCGGGCATTCGGCAATCTCGCCGGGCCGTCATCAACGTGCATCTCGACGGCGGGCCGCCGCAGATGGACATGATCGATCCCAAGCCGAACGCGCCGGTGGAGATTCGCGGCGAGTTCAGTTCGATCGCCACGCGCGTCCCGGGGTTGGCGTTGACTGAATGGCTGCCGCGGCTGGCGGACGAGGCGCAGAAATTCGTCTTCATTCGTTCGCTGGTGGGCGCTGAGGGGCAGCATGACGCGTTTCAATGCCAGTCGGGGTGGAACGCGAAGAGTCTCGCGGCGATCGGCGGTCGACCGGCGCTCGGTTCCGTGGTCGCTCGACTGCAGGGCTCTCCGACCGACTCCGCGCCGGCGTTCGTCGACCTGATGCAGGGGCGTCCGTTCGTGCGCAATAGCGCTCGCCCCGGGTTTCTGGGCCCCACCTATCAGCCGTTCCGGCCCGATATTTCACAGTGGTTCGAACGGCCGCTCGAAGAAGGCATGAAGCGAGAACTGGCCGCGCGCGGCGCCGACCATGCGATTCGCCTGACGCTCGACGAACGACTGGCGAACGGCCGACTGGCCGACCGCACGGCGCTGGCCGCGCAGCTAGATCGATTTCGTCGCGACGCCGACTCGTCGCGCATGATGGACGCGCTCGACGCGTTTTCCCAACAAGCGGTCGGCATCCTAACCTCGGGCCGGTTCGCGGCCGCGCTCGACCTAGGGCGAGAAGATCCGCGCATCGTCGAACGCTACCTGCCCGCGAGCGGCGCAACTGGACCGCTGCACAGTACGTCGGAAGGCCCGGGGGCGGCGCGCAAGTTTCTGCTCGCGCGACGCTTGGTCGAAGCCGGCGTCCGCTGCGTCAGCATCTCGCTGAGCGACTTTGACACGCACAGCGACAACTTCGGCCGGATGCGCAATCTGCTGCCGACGCTCGATCACGGGCTCACGGCGCTCGTGACCGACCTGGAGGAACGCGACCTGTTAGATGACGTCGCGATCGTGGTGTGGGGCGAGTTTGGACGGACGCCGAAGATCGACGCCAAGACGGGGGGACGCCACCACTGGCCGGCCGTCGGAATGTGCCTGCTCGCCGGCGGCGGCTTCCGTACCGGCCAGGTGATCGGCGCCACCGACCGCGATGCGGGCCAAGCCGTCTCGCGCCCCGTCCACTATCAGGACGTGTTCGCGACGCTCTACCACCACCTGGGCATTCATCCGGCTCACGCCACGCTCCTAGACCCCGCCGGCCGACCTCAACATTTGCTCGACGTCGGTCAGCCGATCCGCGAGATCGTGTAGGGCCGATTGTCGCGGATCGCTCCGCGATCCGTTTTCCAAAACTTCCAGGAGTTCGGCTACGCAGCATTTCAGCTGATCTGGCGGCCCGATGGATCGTGATGCCGTCTCCAAAAGGGGGGGCGCCGGCGTCAGGCATTTTCAGGTCTCAAATCCGGAAGCATTTCGAACGCGTAATCCCGGGGGGGCGGGCACAGCGATTCGCCGGTGATTGAGCGCAGCGACACCACCGGTTCGGATTCCGCCTCGCCTTCGGCTGCGGGTTAACCGAAAACGCCGGGGATGATCTTCCAGCTCTGGGCGACTCCGGTGAGTCGCTCTTGCCGACCGGCGTGTTCGAAGAACAGGTCGTCCGGATTCAGGCCGAGCGCGGTCAAGATCGTCGCGTGCAGGTTCTTCACCGACTGAGGTTGTTCAGCGGCCCGCAGGCCGATGTCGTCGGTCGAACCGATCACGGCGCCGGACTTCACTCCGCCTCCGGCCATCCAGATCGTGAAACCGTAAGGGTTGTGATTGCGTCCGTTGTTGCCTTGCATCATGGGGGTCCGTCCGAATTCGCCCGCCCAAATCACCAACGTCGTCTCAAGCAGCCCGCGCTGTTTGAGGTCGGACAGCAGCGCGGCGATCGGCTGATCGGTTTGCGCCGCATTGCGGTTGTGGTAGTCGGTGTTGTTGTCGTGCCCATCCCAACCCAGTTTGTCGACGGCGTTGTACAGTTGAATGAAGCGAACGCCCTTTTCGACCAAGCGTCGCGACAGCAAGCACATCCGACCGAACAACGCTTTGTCCTGGTTCTCGTCGTGCAACCCATAGGAATCCTGCGTCTGTTTCGTCTCCTGAGATAGCTCGCCGATGTCGATCGCCTCCGACTGCATGCGATAGGCCAATTCGTAAGAGGCGATGCGGCCGTCGAGATCGAGTACGCCGGGACGCTCGGCCGCGTGTCGGCGATTGAGTGTTTGGGCGAAGTCGATCGTCGAACGCTGCACGTCCGCGAACTCGGCGGGCGGTTGCAGGTTGAGCACCGGCGCGCCTTCGTGCCTGAACTGCGTCCCCTGAAACGCCGCGGGCAGAAACGCATGACTCCAGTTCGCCGAACCACCCAGGCCTCCGACTTTGTAGAGCAGTACATACCCCGGCAGATTCTGATTGACCGAACCAAGTCCGTACGTCACCCACGAACCGAGGCTCGGCTTGCCGCCAAGGATCGCACCCGTATTCAAGAGATAAGTCGCGGGTGCGTGATTAGAACTCTCGCTGAACATCGACCTCACCTGACACAGTTCGTCGATGTGCTTCGCCGTATGAGGCAGCAATTCCGAAACCCACCGTCCTGACTCGCCGTGCTGAGCCCATTTCCACGGCCCGGCCATCAACTCGTCTTTGCAATGATTAAAGACGCCGCCGACTTTGTCCGGATTCTGCTTGAACGACGCCGGCACCGGCTGGCCGTGGAGCTTGAGCAGCTCCGGCTTGTAGTCGAGCAAGTCGAAGGTCGAAGGCCCCCCGTATTGAAACAGAAAAATGACTTGCTTGGCCCGCGGCGCGAAGTGCGGCGGGCGTTCCGCCAAGGGCTGCATAGGATCGATCGGCGGTGGCTTCGGCGATGCCGCTCGAAGTTCATCCGCGAACAGGGCGCTCAACGCAACGCTCGCAAAGCCGCCGCCCGTTTGCGTAAGAAAGTTTCGACGTGATGGGGACGACATGATGTCAGACTCGATGTGGTTAGTCGATGTAGGCGAACTCGTTCAGGTTAAAGATCGCTCGGCACAAATCGGTCAGTGCGCGCATGCTGGCGCGATCCCCTGCCTCTCGATGTTGCTGGGCGTGACGCTTCAAGAACTCGATCGACAACGACGACTCCTGCGCCGACGGTGCTCGACTCAAGGCGATTTGGAATAGCGTTGCGACCAACGGCTCGGCCTTGGCTGGTTCCTCGAAATCAAGCTTGTCGGTCGTCTCGCGAACTCTCGCCGCCAAGGCTTGCGCGCAGCGCACGCCTTCGGGGCTGTTCAGCAGCATCAGCGCTTGCGGAGCCACCACGGTCGTGTCTCGGCGTGCACACGAAACGGTCGTGTCCGGCAAATCGAACGCTTGCAGAAATGGAATCGGCAAACAGCGTTTGCGCACGAGGAACACACTGCGAACATCCGTCTGTTCGATTGGGTCGGCGTACCACCCCTGCATCCGTCCGCCGTCTCCCCCCTTCTCCGCTTCGAGGATTGCAGGCTGCGCCTTGAGCAGCTCGTCTGGCACCGGCGGCCAGAGCGGCTTACCGGCGTCATAGGGCTTCAACAACCCAGACGCCGCGAGCAGCGCGTCGCGCAAGGTTTCGGCGTCGAGTCGGCGGACGTGTTGGCGGATGCCGCTCGGCGCCGAGCGGCTGGGAACGTCGCCCACGGTCGAAGACTGCCGATACGCGGCCGATCGCACGATCAGTCGATGCAACTCCTTGATCGACCAGCCGCGCTGCATGAACTCGACGGCCAACCAATCGAGCAGTTCAGGATGCGTCGGCCTTGCGCCGCTGTAGCCGAAATCGTTCGGCGTCGCGACGATGCCGACGCCGAAGTGTTGCTGCCAGATCCGATTGACGATGACTCGAGCGGTCCACGGGTTGTCGGCCGACGCGATCCAGTTCGCCAGCCTGAGGCGTCGGCTGTCGATAGTCGTTGATCGCTCCGCGATCAAACGCCTGAAATCCGACAGTTGGTTGGATGGTTTGAAATGCGTTGGTTCGCGGAGCGAACCACGACTATCCGGCGTTGGATCGCGGTGCGATCCACGACGATCGAGCGTCCCCAACAAGGTTGGAATTCCTGGTTGCACTTCTTCACGCGGCGATGCAAAGTCGCCTTGATAGAAGACGTGAGTCGCGGGCGGGGATGTGGACTCGGTCACGCCCATCGCGACGCGCAGCGGACGCTTCTTGTCTTCGATTTCGGACTGTTCGTCGGCAAGAGAAATCGGCAGGTCGTCGCGCGCCGTAACGCCGGCAAAAAACGCTCGAAGTCGATAATGGTCCGCTTGCGACAGCGGGTCGTACTTGTGGTCGTGACACTGGCAGCACGACATCGTCAACCCTAAGAACGCCGACGCCGTGGCGTTAGTCAGGTCAGCCAGCATCTCGGCGCGCAATCGCGGCTCTTCTTGAAAAATCGAAGCCGTGCTATCCCACTGGCCGAGTCGCAGAAAACCGGTCGCGATCAGCATGTCGGCTTCGGCCGAGTTCTTCGGCGCACCGGCGACGAGTTGATCTCCGGCGAGCTGCTCGACGATGAACTGATCGAACGGCTTGTCTTGATTGAACGAACGAATGACGTAGTCGCGATATTGCCAGGCGAGCGGTCGGAATTCGTCGCGCTCGTAACCGTTGGTATCGGCATAACGCACGACGTCGAGCCAGTGACGGGCTTGTCGCTCGCCATACCGGGGTGAGTCGAGTAAACGCGTCACAAGGTTGTCATACGCATCGGGCGACTCGTCAGCCGCAAATGCCGCCACCTCGTCGGGCGTCGGCGGCAGGCCGATAAGATCGAAGGTCAACCGGCGGATCAGCGTGCGACGGTCGGCTTCAGGAGCGACCGGCTCAATCGGCAGCCGTCCGCTAACGCGGTCCGGCTGTGGGGCAAAATCAGTGCGACTCGGCCTCTTCAACGACCACAGGTCGAGTCGTTCGCCGCGAAACAGTTTGCGAATCGGATTGCGTTCGTCGGTTAGGGCATCGCCGAAGGAGTCGCCATCGCTCGGCCCGGTCGGTGGTGCAACCGCGGGGCGATAGGCATCGAGCGAGGCGATCGTCGGCCCGAGGATTATCGAGTCAAAGTAGGCTTCTTCGCCTCCATCGCACGTCGGGGCGATGCCGGTTAACGTGAAGTCGCCGAGATCGCGCCACAGATCGAACGTCGCCACGCTCCATTCCGCGGGGGCCGCGTCGCCGGCGGAGATGGCCGCCCAGCCGGTCGTGTTGGGGCCGGCGACGTAGCGGCCTGTTGCGACTTTCGCGTCAGGCCACTTTCCGTCGGCGGCCAGTTCGATCATGACGCTGCCTGCGCCTCGCTTTTTCCAAGCCAGTCGCAGATAGCGGTATTCGCCCGGCTGGGGCGTCTTGCGAATTGCAAAGCTCCAGCCGGGGATCTGCACGCCGTCGCGCTGGAGGGGAGTGATTCCGAACGCCGCTTTCCCGCTGAAGACGCCGTCTTCGATCAGTCGGCCGGTTCCGTTGCCGCTCGCGAGCGCCGCGAGAAACTGCGGTTCATCTTCGAACAACACCGCCGCCGGCTCGGGCCAAACCGCGCCGGTTTTCACCCAAGCGGTGAGCGCGGCGATCTCTTTGTCCGACAGCTTTTGTTTGGGAGGCATTTGAAAGTCGGGGTCGCGAAACGAGATCGCCTGCACGAGCAGGCTCTTCTCGACATCGCCCGCGACGACCGCCGGTCCGCGATCCCCGCCCCTCTTCGCCGCCGCACCCGAATCGAGCCGCAGGTTGCCTTCCTGCTTCTCCGGTCCGTGGCATGAGACGCATTTTGCTTCCAGCAACGGACGCACGTCCTCGACGAACCGCGCGACGTCGTCCGCCGCGAACAACTGGAGGCCGTTCAGCGCCGAGAGGAACATCGCCCATGTCAGTAGTCGACGTTGCACCATTTGGGCTCCGAGGAAACGACGCGCAATTCGCCCGATCTCTATTGTTGCAGCATAACTCTTCATGGCAGCGAATGATTGGCCGGACGGTGCTCAGCGGGATAAATCGCGCAGGACTTCGAACGGCGGTTCGTAGGCCTTCTCGCCTCCCTCGCGCGACGTGAAGAAGTTGAACAGATAGATGCCGCTCGCGTTCTGTTTCCACAGTTGAGCCGCGGCAGCGCGGTATTCGTCCGCGGTGAGGTTCTTCTGGCCGCCGTCGCGAGTGCATTCGATGCCGCCGTAGACGGGAACGGTCGTGATGGCTTGCCGCCATTGTTCGATGGGCAGATCGCCGCGCTCGAACAGAAATTCCGAGACGGCGACGAAATCGATCCAGCCGTTTCGCGCCCACGCCAGCACGTCGCAGCCGAGAGCGCGAGCCGTTTCGGGAGTCGGAGGCGGATTGCCGAAATTGGAGGGCGGACGCACCGAAAGCACCAGCCGACGACCTCGCTCGCGCCCGACGTCGTCGAGCATCCCGCGAACTCGCTCGACCAGCGAGTTCATCTTCGTCACTCGTTCATCCGTCGTACCGTCCTTAAAGAACCTCGGGAAACGATTGAAGTCGAGTTCGATTCCGTCGCAGTCGTAACGCTGGACTGCCTCTTCGATCAACCGAAACGTGTAATCGCGAACTTCATCTCGGCCGAAGTCCAGCGCGCCCTTGCCGCGGTACAGTTCGTTCCCCAGTCGCCATTCGGGATGGTCGACCTGGAATTGCGTTCGCAGAAAATCGTTGCCGTGATCGTCGTTCATGCGAAAGGTCAGCAGCGCCTCGCGCCCGCGCCGCTTCGCCTCGGCTAACATCACCGCATAGGGATCAACTCCGCGGTTGAAGAACGCTTGCAGGTTCTCGAACCGCTGTTTCTCCGACGCCGGCCATTTCGCTCGCTCCTCCGCCGTCGACAACGTGCCGCGCAGCGTGCCGGCTTTCGTCGGGTAATACATGACCTGAGCATTGATGCAGACCAGTATCGTGTCGACTTGGCTTCCGTCGTACGCGACTTCTTCAATCAGCCGCTTCACATCATCCAGGTCGACGGCCACAGGCCCCTTGCCGCCCGCTTTGGTCGAGAGACACGAATCCCCGTCGAAGTTGTAAAGCACGCGACGCGTGCGCGGCGCGACGGCGCTGATGAATGTGGGTTGCCAGTGGGCATGCATCGCGGCATGCCCGGCGGGGACGTCGGTCAGGGCATGCTCTTTCCGATCCGACAGCCGCATCACAAATAGATTGCGCACTCCATTGCGTTTTGATCCATACGCGATCCACCGACCGTCAGGCGACGGCTTCGGATGATAGTGCGACGTGCCGTCGGCGGAGGTCGTCAGCCGCTCGGTTCGGCCCGCGAGCGTCGTTCGAAACAGTTCGACGTTGTTCTCGACTTGCGCCGTATAGAAGACGGCTTGGCCGTCGACCGACCAGACCGGCACATCGCTGCTGCCGCCGTGGTAGTCGGGGACGTCGAGAAACTCGGTCACTCCCCGATAGCCGCCGCGATCCGCCAGTTTCAGCAGGCCGGTCCCATCCGCTCTCACAATGTGCGGATGGCAGTTATAGTGCTCGCCGGAAACGAACAGCAGCCATTTGCCATCGGGCGACCAGGTAGGAGCGAAGACGAACGGATGGCCGGTCTGCACATGGACGCGATTCGCCCCATCGGCGTCGGCCAGATAGACCTGATAGTTTTCGTGGTAAGAGATGCGCGAACCATCAGGCGAACTGCTGAATCCGTATGCGAAGCCGCTTGAGTTTTTTGTGAGGTCTATCTTGTTGCGACCGTCGCGGTCCATGCGGAACGGCTTGGAAACGCCGTCGATGAGCGCCGTGAAACCGAGCTTCATCGGGTCATTGGGCCAGAAGAAGAGCCCCGAGTTGTAGAAGCTGACTCGTTCCACGCCGGTGACGTTCTCCGCCTTGCCGGTCGCCGCGTCGACGAGGTACGAGTCGACCAGCCAGCCTTCCGGTGCGAAACGAAACGTCTTGTGCTCCTCTTCCCACCGAGCGTTCTCGGCACTCTCCCAACCTCGCAATACGACGGCGGTCCGGCCATTGGGAGACCAGCCCGCGAACTGCGTCCAGGCGCCGGCCTCGTTGACCAGTTCCGCGCCGATCGCGCGCCGTTCGGCGCCGTCCGCCCTCACGACCATCGCGCGACTCGTGCTGACATTCGCGTGTCGCCCGCCGGGCAGATTCGTCCGGTGCTCGGTGTAGCCCACGAGCGGAAGCCGCTCAGCGCCCTGCTCCGATTCCTGCCCCGCCGCCTGATCGCAGAGGAGAAGGCAGGCGAGGATCAGTGGCAGTCTCGGCAGAATGGAGGGGAGGCCAGTTTGGTGCATCGTGGGTTCCTTAGGTGGGCGCGATCTTAACGATCTACTCATTCACTTCACGAACTCGCCGCAAACACCCATGCCCCTAGTCGAGTTTACCTCGCGAAGTGGGGCAACCGGCGCATCTTGGCGATTCACGGCTCTGCGGTCCGCGATCCGGTGGTGTCGCTGCGCTCAACTACCGGCTAGTCGCTTTGAACCTTGCGCGTTCACGTGTTCGAAATGATCGCTGACTTGCGGCCTGAAACGCGGCCTGAAAATGCTTCACGGCGTTGCCCTTCGGGGCGATTCCCTCCCTTGCGCGTTTCCGAATCGTCGACCAAGCTTCTTTCCGCGGCGTGTTTACAGCCATACGCGGACTGTTCCATTACTGAAACACCAGCGAATACAGATCCGCTTCCTGCATCCAAACTTTCAGCACCACGGGCTTGCCGATCAGGGAAGCGACGCTGGCGTTTCCCTTCCAGCTGACGCGGTAGTCGAGCGAGTCGCCGAAGATGAGGTCGCAGTCTTCGCGAGTGAACCCGGGAATCGGCGAACCATCGGGGTTCAAGATCGCGATTTGCATTTTGCCGGCGGCGCTGGTGGCGACGTTGAGCGACAGCTCCTTGCCGGTGAAGGTGAGCGGCTTGGTGGTGAACTCGCCTGGTTGCAGCTTGGCGTGCACCGACGAGAACCCGTCGATGCGCAGCGAGTACCGCCGCAGCCGAGAGTTTCGGCCGGTGAAGTAGGATTCGGTTGCGTATAGCGAGAGTTCACGCGGCGCGTCGTCTTTGGTCGAGGCGGTTTCGACGACGTGTCGCGCGAGGTAGTTGTCGCCGTAGGACCAGTTGTGTTTCGTACGCAGCCCGGGAGCGAGGAACACATCGTTGCTTTGGCGGAAGTTCCGTCCGTCGCGGCTGGTGATGAACACCGAGTCGGTGAACGCGGTTCCGTATCTGGGAGACACCGTCATGCGTTTCTCCCGCAGCTCCCATTCGGGCAATTGCTGCGTGGACGGCGTGAGTCCGTGGTCGACGTACCGGGCCGGAAAACCGATGTAGACGTGCGGAGCTCGGTCATAGGGCTTGATCTGGTTGACGTAGTACTGAGCCAGGAACTGCGGCCCTTCTCCCGCGGGGAATTTGATCGGGCCTTCGTCCGTCCAATGGATAAAGTCCTTCGACACAGCTCGGTTGACGAGCCGCGTGCCTTTGAACCCCGGCTCAGAGAAGATGCGGTAATAGAGAACGTATTGCTGCTCTCTTGCAGACCAAAAGGAGACGTTTTGCGAATCGAACGCCCCCTTGGTGAAGACGGGGCTGTTCGCCATCGGCGTCCAGTGAATGCCGTCAGCCGACTGGTAAGCCCAGACCCCTTTGTCGGTCTGCATGCTCGCCCCGGTCGCCTTGTAGCGCGCTTCGGGTGCGGCTGCCGGGTTGTCATCGATAAAGGGGGAGAAGTCGTGGCACTGCGAGCCATCCCCCATCTTGTCGAGGAGGATGTTGTTGTCTTTTGAGCCGCGGAAATCGCACAGGCCGAGGTTCGGTCGCTCCCACGCAATGCCGTCGCGACTTTGCCGATAGGCGATCGTGAGCGGAAAGTTTGGTTCTTCTCCCTTCACACCCGTGGGGATCTGCCAAGCATGGTAGTACATGCGGTAGATCGATTCCTTGGAGTCGTAGAGGACCGTGTAGTACCCGCAGCCATTGCCTTCCCAAGGCGCGTCGCACTCGGCCGCGATCTCCTCGCGGACCGGCTGGTGCACCAACAACTGCGTCTGTTTCATCTCGGAGATCAGATAGTCGTCGAGGAACAACTCGCGACGTTCGCCCAGCTCGAGGGGAGCGGCGTCCTGAGCAACGACGCTGTTGACGCGCGTCCCAAAGACCAGAGTGGAAAGAAGCAAGAATCCGAGTGCGCGACGTGCGGCTGGCAGCATCTCATTCACCTTGGGTTGTTTGAGCATCGTACTTTCGACGAGACTGCAACGGTTAGACTTGTACCAATTCCATCGGACTTGTCCCTCTCGCGCAGCGGTTCGTAGCACCGCCTTTAGGCGGTCAAAGGCTTTCGCGATTCTCGTACACGAGAGAAAGGTGGCCCGCCGATTCCGCCTGAAGGCGGAACTACGAACGAGTGCAAGACGCTAGCGTACGAACCACCGCACGCGGTGCGGCAACAGCGCTGGCCCCGACTCAGGGCACCAACAACAGTGTAAGCACCTGCGCCGCCGTGATCCGCAGCAGCATGGCGGCCGGGTAAACGGTGGCGTAACCGACCGAGGGGGCGTCGGAGCGGCACAGAGTGCTGGCGAAGGCGAGCGCCGGGGGATCGGTGAGGCTGCCCGCCATGACGCCGCTGAGCGTCGCGTAGTTCACCTTCCAGCGCCAGCGCGCCCAAGCGCCGACGCAAACTAGGGGCACGCAAGTGATGGCGACCGCCAGCGCAATCCAAAGCGCCCCTTGCGCCGACACGACGGTCGACCAGAATCGCTCGCCCGCTTCGAGTCCAATGGCGGCCAAGAACAGCGTGATCCCCAATTCGCGAAATGCCAAATTGGCGCTCGGCGGCATGTACCAGACCAACGGTCCCAGATGTCCCGCGCGACTCACCAGGATCGCGATCACCAGCGGCCCGCCCGCGAGTCCCAGACGCACCGGCAGCGGCAGTCCAGGAATACTGATCGGAAGCAGCCCGACCAGAATGCCGACGGCGATGCCGGCGAAGATCGCGAGAAACTGCGTCTCGTTGAGCGCCTTGGTGCTGTTGCCCAGTTCGCGTTCCGCTTCGACGAGGTCGGATGCTTCGCCCACCAAGTGCAGCACATCGCCGAACTGCAGACGCAGGCCGGGCAGCGCCGGCACTTCGAATTCGGCGCGCAGCACGCGCGTCACCGTCACATCGCGGCGCGACGGCAAATCCAGGTCCTCCAGCGACCGCCCCAGGACGTCGCGCCGAGTGACGATGACGCGGCGAAACGTAGCGACTCCCGGCGCGGTGAACAAATCTTCCTCGCAGCGCTCGCCGACGATCCGTTGAAAGCGATCCAGCTGCTCGGGGATGCCGACGGCCAGGATCAAATCGCCGGCCTGCACGCGCATCGCCTGTTCGATCGGCCGCACCGTTTCGTCGCCCATCTGCCGAATGCGCGACACGGTGATGCCGAGCTCTTCGCGTCCCGGCAGTTCGTCGACGGCCAGCCCTTCCAGATTGCGATTCACGATTCGCAGCGTGCGGCGTTCCAGCGGCGGCGTTTCGTGCTGTTGCTGTTGCATCAACTCGTCCGATTCCCGCTCGGCGTTGATTCCAAACAGCCACCGCACCATCAGCAGCGACGCGATCAGCCCCATGATGCCGATCGGGTACGATACGGCGTAGGCAAGCGCGGGCAGTTGACGTGCGGCGTCGTCAAGATCGGGCTTCGCGTGCAGCGCCTGCTGAGCGGCGCCCAGCGACGGCGTGTTCGTGGTGGCGCCGCAAAACAGGCCCAGCGTCGCCGTGGGCGGGTTCTTGACAAGATACCCCAGCAGCGCGGCGACCAATGCGCCGCCGACGATAATCGAGGCGGCAATCGCATTCAGTCGCAACCCTTGCCGTCGCAGCGACGACGCAAAGCCCGGGCCCAGCCGCAAGCCGATCGCGAACACGAACAGGATGAGCCCGAAGTCCTTTACGAACTCCAGCAGTTCCCGATCTAGTCGCTGATTGAACTGGCCGAACAACAGCCCGGAAAACAAAGTGCCGGCGGTTCCCAGCCCCATGCCGCGATACTTGGCCTTGCCAAGCACCAATCCGGCCACCGACACCAGGCACAACAACAGAATGGCGAACGTCACCGGTTGCGACGTACGCAACTGATCCCAAGCTTGCAACACGATTCCTTCCTTTGACCGCCTCACGGTCTTCAGCACCCTACTCGCGACCCGCCGACTTGGCAAGGCGTCTCGCGCGACTTGGCGACGCCCCTCCGCCGACATTATCTTGTCGCACATGAAGATTCTGTTTTTGCACGGTTGGACTAGCCGAGTCGGCGGCGTGAAGCCGATGTACCTCGCGCGTCATGGGCACGAAGTGCTCAACCCGGCGCTTCCCGATGACGACTTTGAAGCGTCGGTTGCGATCGCGCAACAGCTTGTCGACGAACAGCAGTCGGACGTCGTCGTCGGTTCGTCGCGCGGCGGCGCCGTCGCGCTCCATCTGCAATTGCCCGACAAGTCGCGCGCCGTCTTGCTGTGTCCCGCCTGGCGAAGGTGGGGAACGGCGACGACCGCCGGCGTTCCCACGATCATCCTGCACTCTCGCGCCGACGACGTCGTACCGTTCGTCGATAGCCAGACGCTGGTCGCCGCCAGCAAGCCCGGATTGGCGACCCTCTGGGAAGTCGGCGCCGACCATCGGCTCGCCGACCCCGAACCGCTGCGGGCGATGCTGCACGCCTGCGAAGGACGCGATTCGGCGCCGCAGCGCGCCGCCCCGCGACCCGCTCCACGCTCGCTGCGGCGGATTTTCGGCGAGGCGTTCACGGCGGCGGACGTGGCCGAGCCGATCATTGCGTACGACGAGCATGTGCCGTCGTCGCTGGTCCAGGAGCATCTGCGGGAACGCGATTTCAGCGTCGTAGGCGTGCGCCGGCATGGCGAAGTCGTGGGTTATGCGGAACGAGACGATCTGGGCGACCTGCCGCTCGGTTCGTACGCCAGCCCCTGCCGACCGGATTCGATCGTCGCCGACGCGACGCCGTTGTTTCACGTCGTTTTGGCGCTTCGCGACGCGCCGCGGCTATTCGTGTCGTCGCTCGGCAGCGTCCACGGCATCGTCACTCGCGCCGACCTGCAGAAGGCCCCCGTGCGGATGTGGCTGTTCGGCTTCATCACGCTGCTGGAGATGCGCTACAACGACCTGATTCGCAGTCATTTCCCCGGGGGCGACTGGCTGCACTTGGTCTCCCCCGCGCGCCTGGCCAAGGCCCGAACGCTGTTGGAAGAACGCAGCCGCCGCCAGCAGAACCTCGACCTGCTCGACTGCCTGCAGTTTTCGGACAAAGGACAAATCATCGCGCGGCACGAACCGGCACGGAATCAAACTGTCTTCCAATCGCGACGCCAAGCCGAAGAGTTCGTCAAGCGACTCGAGCAGCTGCGCAATACGCTGGCCCACTCGCAAGATCTGCTGGCCGCCGACTGGGACACGATCGTCATGCTGTCCGACCGACTCGAGCAGACCCTGCGCACCTCGGCGACGTGAGCCGTCGTTGGGCGACGCGCGGCGCGGACGTCGTTGGGCGACGCGCGGCGCGGACGTCGGTGGGCTCGCGCTGCGCTTGGCCCACCCTACAAAGTTGTGGATCGCTCCGCGGTCCAACGCAGGGCGGCTAGCTCAACAGCCGATCGAGGTCGTCGGCGGTGAGGTCGCGGAGGACGCTGTTGTCTTCGGACAGGATGGCGTCGGCGAGCGACCGCTTTTGGCCCTGCAGTTCGAGGATCTTCTCTTCGATCGTGTCGCGGCAGATGAGCCGATAGGCGAATACGTGCCGAGTCTGTCCCATGCGATAGGCGCGGTCGACGGCCTGGGCTTCGACGGCCGGGTTCCACCACGGGTCGAGAATGAACACGTAATCCGCCGCCGTCAAATTGAGCCCATGTCCGCCCGCTCGCAGGCTGATCAAGAACAAGGGAATCTTCGGGTCTTCTTGGAACCGCTTCACCGGCTCGGCCCGATTCGCCGTCTGCCCATCCAGGTATTCGTACCGAATTTTCTCTTCATCCAGTCGCTCGCGGACCAACCCCAGCAATTTGGTGAACTGCGAGAAAACCAGCGCCTTATGGTTTTCGCTCACTAGTTCCCGCAGTTGATCGACCAGCGTATCCAACTTCGCACTGCCGGCCGCCGCATGCTCGTCGGCGATCAACCGCGGATCGCAGGCCGCTTGCCGCAGCCGCAACAGCGCCTCGAGCACGTGGATCTTCGACTTCTCGATGCCCTGAGCTTCCACGGTCGCCAGCAATTCGGCGCGATAGTGTTGCTTCAGTTGGTCGTACAGAGCGCGCTGAGGCGGTTCCATTTCGCAGAACAACGTCTGCTCGGTTCGCTCGGGCAGTTCAGTTAGCACCTGCTGCTTGGTGCGGCGCAAGATGAACGGCCGGACGGCCTGCGCCAAAGCAGCACGGGCGTCATCCGCCGGCGCTCCTTCGCGCGCCGGTTCGTCTTTCTTGGCGGCCTTCGTCAGCCGCTGGAAGGCGGCCGACATGCCGAGCATCCCCGGATTGATAAACTCGAACAGCGACCACAACTCGCCCAGATGGTTCTCGATCGGCGTGCCGGTCATGGCCAAGCGATGACGAGCGCGAATCAGGCGGCAGCTCTTGGCCGATTGCGAGGTTGCATTCTTGATGGCCTGCGCTTCGTCGAGCACCGCGTAATCGAACAGGATGTCCTTCAAGTCGGCGACGTCGCGACGCAATGTGCCGTAGGTGGTGAGCACCAGGTCGTATTCATGCAGTCGATTGCGCAGCAGTTCGCGTTCGACGCCGGTGAACTTCAGCACGCGCATTTCAGGCGTGAACTTCTGCGCTTCGTCAGCCCAATTGAACACGAGGCTCTTCGGAGCAACGACCAGCGACGGCGCCTTCAGCTCCGGGCGCTGCAGGTGGAGCTGCCGGCGCGATTCCAACAGCGCCAAAACCTGAATCGTCTTGCCCAAGCCCATGTCGTCGGCTAAGCAGCCGCCCAGCTCCAGGTTTTCCAGGCCTTGCAACCAGCCTAGCCCCGCTTCCTGGTAGGGACGCAGTCGGCCTTGGAAACCGGTCGGGGCGGCCGTCGACGTAAACCCGCGAAACGACCGCAGCTTGTCCCGCCATTCGCAGAACCGTTCATCCGTCGAGACCTGTTCCTTCTCCGCCGCCTCCAACAACGCATCCAGCAACAGGCCTTGGTTAGGGGCGAATTTGAGAGTCTCCGAGTCGACGTCGCCCAGATCGGCGAGCAGCCCGAATTTGGCGAGCCACTTGGCGGGGAGCATGCCGTGCGAGCCGTCGCCGAGGACGACGAACGTCTGTCCCTTGCGCAGCGCCGCCAGGATCTGCGGGAACGTCGCCTTCTGTTCGCCGAACTCGATCGCCCCGTCTAATTCGAACCAGTCCATGTTCGACTTCACCGCCAGCCGCGACGATGTGGCGTGTCGCAATAAACGGCCTTCGGCCAACACTTCCCAGTTCGCTCGCAGCGCCGCCTGCGTCGCCGCCTCTAACTGCCGCGGTTCGCACCACACGTCGGGCAGGTCGGTGGGGACGACTTTCACGAGCGCATCCAGGCCTTCGCGGGTCATGAGCGCGTCGAGCATCGCCTTTTCGAATTTGGGATTGCGTTTGAGAATCCGTTTCCGACCGCCGTCGACGACCGCCGTGTCGGTCGAGGTCGGAGTGAGCTGTTTGTCGCCGTATTCGAAGATCGTGCTGATGCGCAGTTGCGCTTTGCGGGCGCGTGCGGGGACGTCGAGCACGATCTTGAGGAGCGCACGCGGTTCCGACTCCACTTCGGGCCAGCGCAGCGCCGACGGCAGCTCGATCGGCGGCGGCTCGGGGAACCGCAGCACTTCCCCCAGAAACGCCGGCCCGTCCTCGTACGGAATACGCAGCGGATCGCTTCCCAGCCACGCCGCCCAACTGGCCGATTGGTTGCGTTCCAAACGCACGACTCGGTCCGATATCATCGCCAGCTCGCCGCGGTCGATCGAACGCAGCTGCCGCATCGCCACTCGCTCGCCGTCCCGCACGAGTTCGCTGCGCACTTCCCAATGCTTGGAAGTGCGTTCGTCGTGCATGCGAAACTCGATTTGGTACGGTCGATCGCCGTCCCAATTCAGGCGAATCGGATGCGCGAACGACTCGGGCCGCTTCGCCGAAGCGACGGCGATCAGTCGCTGGGTGGCGCACAGTTTGGGCAGGAGCAGCGAGTACGCCAGGCGCGGGATGGCGGCGCCGTAGCGGCGCGTCACAAACCAGCGACTCGACGCCAATTCGCTGTCGATGCTCGACTTCACCACGTCGCCGTCGTCGCCGACCAGCAGTTCGAGGATTTCTCGATCGAGCGGATCGGTCCACCGATGAATCGACTCGCGGTCGAGCGCAATTGATTGATACGGCCCCCAGGGTTTGTCGGGGCTGGAACGGTAACGCTGAAAGTAGGCGATCACCGGCCGCCGCTCGGACGATGACTGTTCCATATCAAGGACGTACCACAGTTGGCGGAGCAGCGTGGTATCGACCGGCCCGCGCGCCTCGGCCTGCCGGCTGCGCTCCATTTGCATCCCGTGCATGACGTGCTGGAGTCGGGCGCGCCAGGGCGTGCCGCGCGGTTCGCCCGCGCCGGCGCGTTCCGAAACAGCGGCGGTGGTGCCGCGCGCCGCTTTCGGCTTGGAGGCGGGCGGCGGAGCGGCGGGCGGCGAGTCGGCCATCGGCGGCGAGGCGGGCTGGGCTGGGGGCGACGGCGTCGTCTTGGCCCGCTTCACTCCCAGCCGGGCGAAGGAGCCGGCGATCTCGGTCGCCATCTTCGCCGCGTTCTCCGCCTCGCGATTGCTGGCCAGCGAGCTGGCGGTCAGTCGCAAACCGGCTCGAGTCGCCATTTCGGCCGCCATCCCCCGTTCATCCATCTCCAGCAGCGACGCCCACAGGTGCTTGCAGAGCCGCGCTTCGCGCGGTTCCAGGCACGAGCAGTGGGAAATGATGGTGGGAGCATTTGAGGCCCAGGCAATCGAAACCTGGTGCGACATTTCGCCGGGGAAGGAGACCACGAACCGGACGCTCGAGTTGCCTTGATCGACCGTCAATACACGCTGCGCGTCGAACGCTTCACGCCCGCGCAATCTCGTGGTGACGTCGAAGCCGCTTCCGCAGCGCTGAGACAAGGACATCGACCCTTCCTTCCCTTCCGTGTGCTTCCACCCAAAAGTCAAACCTCGGAGTTTACCGTGATTCACAAAAAACGGGGAGTAGGCAGTGGGCGAGCGCTGGTAGACTGCCCTGCGTCAATCCACCGCGGGAGGAACGGGAATGCAGCGGCGAACTTTTGTTTCCAAAACGTTGACAGGCTATACGTTGGGGTGGGCGAGCTGCAGCCTGTTGAGACGCTTGCTGGCCGACGAGTCGCCGCGTGGCAAGGGGACGCCGGCTGAGCGACACGCGCGGGCCAGTCGCGTCCTGCAACAGGCGGTCGAGGCCAAACAGGTCGCCGCCGCCACGATCTTCACTCGCTGCGGCAATCAGCATCAGTCCAGCGCCTTCGGCACGGCGCAGGACGAACACGCCATGTTCTTGCTGGGGTCGATCTCCAAACCGATCGCCGTCGCGGCGCTTATGACGCTTTACGATCGCAAGGCGTTCGAACTGGAGGACTTGGCAAGTCGCTACCTGCCGGCGTTTCGCGGGGAGGGACGCGAACGGGTGACCATCCGCCAGCTGTTGACGCACGTCTCGGGACTGCCCGATCAACTCCCCGAAAACGCCGCTCTGCGCGCGAAGAAAGCCTCGTTGGCGGAATTCGCCGAGGCAGCGCAACGCACTCCCCTGTCGTTCGCTCCAGGAACCAAGTACCAGTATTCCAGCATGGCCATTCTGTTGGCCGCTCGAATCGCTGAACAGCTATCGGGCGAGAGCATCCAGTCGCTTGTGGAACGCGCCATTTTCCGACCGCTCGGGATGACTCGGTCCGCACAAGGACGAGGCGCATTTCAGCTCGACGAATTCATCCCTGTGCAGACGGAGCGAGCGGCGCCCGAAGCGGGCGGCGGCGACCCGCAGGCCCGCGAGTGGGACTGGAACAGCGTGTACTGGCGGTCGCTCGGCGCCCCCTGGGGCGGCACGCACGCCTCGGCCCCCGACCTGGGAAAGCTGCTGGCCGAGTTCTTGCATCCGACCGGGGCGATCATGAAATCCGAAACCCTGCGGCTCATGATTGCCAACCACAACCTCACTGGTCTGACGCCGCGCGGTCTGGGTTGGAACGTCGGCGCCGCCGCCGGCGCCCGCGGCTGCAGCGAGCGCACGTTTGGACACACCGGTTCCACGGGAACGCTCGCCTGGGCCGACCCCGCCACCGACGAGATCTGCGTCATCCTGACCTCGCTCCCCGGCCGCGCCGTCCAACCCCACCCACGCGAATTGTCCACCGCCGAGTTCAACGCAAACCGTGGTTAGCCACCGAGAATGATTTTGCCGTAGGGTGGCGCCAAGCGAGGCTTTGCGAGCGCGGGCCCACCGGGAAGAGATTTGCCACCGAGTTCCCCGAGGTCGCAGAGTGAGAGAATCCGCCGTAGGGTGGCGCCAAGCGAGGCTTTGCGAGCGCGGGCCCACCGGGAATAGATTTGCCACCGAGTTCCCCGAGTTCGCAGAGTGAAAGAATCCGCCGTAGGGTGGCGCCAAGCGAGGCTTTGCGAGCGCGGGCCCACCACGAATGGATTTGGCACCGAGTTCCCCGAGTTCGCAGAGTGAGAGAATCCGCCGTAGGGTGGCGCCAAGCGAGGCTTTGCGAGCGCGGGCCCACCGAAATTCGACTTAGCCGCAACAAACTGCCAGGAGCATGTTCATGAAAGATCCAAGCCAGGAAACGATTGCCGGATTCGCCAAACGCAGCGACGGGACGGTGACGGGCATCACGATGGCCTTCGCGATTGGCGGTGCGGTCATGGATATCGGCGCTCATGCTGTCTCTGCATTGTTCATGAAAGGCGGCGGCGTCTCCATGCTTTGGGGACTATGGATTCCGCTATGCTTCATCACGATCCCGCCGATTCACTATTTGTGTCGTCATGTTCAAAACCTCCAAAGTCGAATCGAATCGCTTGAATCGCGACTCGGGGAAACTCGAGCCGACTGAACGCCGCACGACTGGATTTGGTTTGCATCCCCGGAGCGTCCCCCCTATGATCGGGGCTGGAATCGCACTCATGCGGCGGCTGCGCCGTCGCTCCTCGCGGAGTACATGGCGATGTTGCACCTCGTTCACGGAGTCGCTCTGCGTTGCGTGGTCGTCGCGGGCCTTTCGCTCGCGGCTCTTTCGCCGGCGTCTGCTCAGCAAAACCCGCACGGGATTGTGCCGTTGTCCGGACTTCCCGACCCGCTGCTGTTGTTGCTGCACGACCCGATTGTGCACGAGGAACTCAAACTAGCGCCCGACCGACTTCGACAATTGCGCACCCTCTGCGATGAGATGGACCCGCCCCTGTGGACCACGCGCAACCAGTCGCCCGTCGAAGCCACTCGCATTCGCGACGAACTCAAGCGCCAAGCCGCCGCGCGGCTCGCTGAAATCCTGTCGGCCGATCAACGTCGTCGCTTGACTGAGATAGAGCGACGTACGATTGGCATCGGCGTACTCTTGCGCGACGATTTGCAAGCGAAACTACAACTGTCCGAGGATCTTCGGTCGCAAATCGGACTCGAACTGCGCCAGACGCAAGCGGCCGTCGAACAGGCTTCGCAAAAACTGCGCGACGGCGTGCCGCGCGACGAAATCGAACGGGAGGTCGCGGAGTTGCATGCCGAATCGCAAAAGAAGATTTGGGCTTTGCTCAGCGACGCACAAAAGAAAGCCGCCCGCGACGCGCTAGGGACGCCCGTCGCGCTGGCCAAGTTGGGGCAGATCAAGTTTCTGGCGCCCGAGTTTCCGGCGGCGGTGCGCAAGGAAGAGGCTTGGCTGCAGTCGCCGCCGCTTTCCCTGCGTGAACGACGCGGCGAAGTCGTCGTGGTGTTTCTGTGGGCGCACGGCTGCATCAACTGCATCCGCAATTACCCTTGGTACGTCGGCTGGCACAAAGACTTCGCCAGTCAAGGCGTGCGGATCATCGGCGTCCATACGCCGGAAACCGACGGCGAGCGCGACGTCGAAACGTTGCAACGCAAGGTGAAAGACAACGGCTTCGAGTTCCCGGTGGTCGTCGATAATGACCGCGCCATTTGGAACGCTTGGGGCAATAGCATGTGGCCCAGCACCTACGTGATCGACAAGAAGGGGTACGTCCGCGCTTGGTGGCTTGGAGAACTGAACTGGGAAGGGCAAAAAGGAGAGGAACTGCTGCGCAAGAAGATCAAGGAGTTAGTCGAGGAGCCGTAAGGAAGCGAATGCGGCGTCATTGGCAGGCGGCGGCGTGAAGGGAAGGCAAGTGATCGGCGCCGCCGACGCGATCGGGTTGCGGGCGATCGAACGGCCTTGTCACTTCCGCGATCTGCATGCCACGTTGCTTCAACGGCTCGGCTTCGACCAGAATGAGCTCGCGTTTCCCCATCTGGGGCGCGACGAACGGTTGACGCTCGTCGAGGGACTGGTCATTCAAGAACGGATCAATTGATCGTTGCCGCGCACGGCGCGGATTCAAGCGAGGAGCAGCAGGCTATGCGAGGCGGAATTTGGGCGTTGTCGTTGATGCTGGCAGGTGCGGGGGCGGCGGTGCTGGCGACGGCGGAAGAACCGGTCGGGAAGAAGGAAGAGTGGATTCAGCTGTTCAACGGAAAGAACCTCGACGGCTGGACTCCCAAGATTCGCTACTACGATGCGGGCGACAACTACGGCGAGACGTTTCGAGTCGAAAACGGCGTGCTCAAGGTCGTCTACGACAAAGAGAAATATCCGAAATTCGACGAGCGGTTCGGGCACTTGTTCTATAAGGATTCGTTCTCGCACTATCGGTTGCGCGTGGAGTATCGGTTTGTCGGAGAGCAAGTTGCGGGCGGCCCCGGCTGGGCGGTGCGCAATAGCGGCGTGATGGTGCATGGCGAGTCGCCGACGACCATGACTAAGGATCAAGATTTCCCCGCCTCCATCGAAGTCCAGTTGCTCGGCGGCGCCGGTTCCGGCGAACGCACCACCGCCAACCTGTGCACGCCCGGCACCAACGTCGTCATGGACGGGCAACTCATCACCCGCCATTGCACCAATTCCAAGTCGAAGACCTACCACGGCGATCAGTGGGTGACGGTGGAGATCGAGGTGCATGGGGGCGAAGTCGTGAAGCACCTCATCGACGGCCAGGTGGTGCTGCAGTACGAACAATCGCAGCTCGACGACCGCGACGCCCACTCCAAGCTGCTCATCGAAAAGAACGGCGGCAAGCTGCTCGCCGGCGGCACGATCTCGCTGCAATCCGAGAGCCACCCGGTTGAGTTTCGCAAGGTGGAATTGTTGCGGCTGAAGTAAGCCGATGAGCTGCTCGCGTGCGTCTGAGCGACGATACGGCCGCCCGCCGATTGATCTTGAGTCGTTCGCGGCGGGCGGGTTATCTTGCTGGTTCACTGAACCGCAGCATCGAACAGGGAGGTTCGCGATGAAGGCGACTTGTGATTCGTCGTGGAACAAAGCGACGGCCCGATTACAGGGAGCGGTGCGGCGCAGCTTGTTTCGGCTGCATGGCTGCCTGCACGACACGGTCACCATCCCGACGCTCCAGGGACGTTTAACCATCCCGACTCACGACCGCGGCATCGCGTCGTCGCTGTATCAGCGGCGGCAGTACGAATTCGATTCGTCGCGCCGTACGATTGCGTTTCTCAAGGATCACAATCTCATTCCGCGCCGCGGGGCGACGATGTTCGACATCGGCGCCAACTTGGGGATGATCAGCATTGGACTGGTCTTGGCGGGCGATATTGAGCGGGCCTTGGCGATCGAACCGGAGCCCACGAACTTCAAACTGCTCTCGCGCAACGTCGCTCAGAATCACCTGACCGATCGAATCGTCTGCTTCCCCGCGGCGCTCGGCGCCCAGGTCGCGACGCTCACCATGGAACTCTCGCCCAAAAACCCGGGCGATCATCGAATTCGCACTCGCCCCACAAGCGACGCGCAAGAGCGGCACGGCGAGTCGCAGCGACCGACGGTCGAAGTGCCTTCGCTGCCGTTGGATCAAGTCGTTCAGCGCGCGGAAGTCGCCGAAGCCGGTTTGGCCGCGCCGTCCTTGGTGTGGCTCGACGTTCAAGGCTACGAGGGCTACGTGTTCGAAGGCGGCCGCAAATTGCTGAACGCGGGCGTTCCTGCGGTCGCGGAAATCTGGCCGTACGGCATTCTGCGGGCGGGGATGAGCCTGGAGCGATTTGCGGCGATCGTCGGCGAGTTCTGGACCGACTACTGGGTCGAACGCCGCGGGCGGTTCGTGCGCTATCCGATCGAGGTCTTCGATCGGTTGCTGGACGAACTGGGGGACGACGGCCATTTTGAGAATGTGGTGTTCACGCGAGCAGTCTCGGGTGCAGCTTCGCCTTTCCCTCGGCCCCGATAAGTCGCTGCTGCAGTCCCTGGAAGGGGAATGTCAGTCGAAACGGGTCGATCCCCAAGAGGTGCAGAGTCGTGGCCTGCAGGTCGCGCACGTCGAATGGGTCTTCGGTGATGTAGTAGCCGATGTCGTCGGTGGCGCCGTAGGACTGTCCGCCTTTGATTCCGCCGCCCGCAAGCAGCATCGTGTAGGCGAATGGATGATGATCGCGGCCGATGAAGGGTTGATCGAGGCGATTGTTTTGTTGCATCGGCGTGCGGCCGAATTCGCCGCCCCACACGATCAGCGTTTCGTCCAGCAGACCGCGCTGCTTGAGATCGGTGATTAGGGCCGTTAGGGCGCGGTCGATTTGCTGCACCTTGATGGGCAGGATCGTCGGAATGTGCTCCCCGGGACTTACTCCGTGATGATCCCAGCCCCAATCAAAGATCTGCACGAACCGCACGCCCGACTCGACGAGTCGCCGCGCGAGCAGCAGGTTGTTGGGCAAAGCGGCGTCGTCTCCTTTGTACGCGACGCGCGGGTCGTCAGCGCCGTCTGACTCGGGCACGAAGCCCGGCTTGGCGCCGTACAGATCAAGGATGTGCTGCGGCTCGCGCGAAATGTCCATCACCTCGGGCACCGCCGTCTGCATGCGATACGCGAGTTCAAATTGTGCGATGCGCGTGAGCGTTTCCGGATCGCCCAGTTCGGCCGCATGACGACGGTTGAGCGATTGGAGGGCGTCCAGCGTGTCGCGGCGAGCGGCGCGGCTGAGTCCCGGCGGGTCCGATAGATAGAGGACCGGATCGCCGGGCGAGCGACACTGTACGCCTTGATGGACCGACGGCAAAAAGCCGCTCCCCCACACGCTCTTGCCCGCGTCCGGCGTCTTCCCGCCGCTTACGAGCACCACGTAACCGGGGAGGTTTTCGTTTTCGGAACCAAGTCCGTAGGTGGCCCAAGCGCCCATCGAAGCGCCGCCCAAAAGGGGCGAGCCGGTATGCAGATACAGTTGAGCGGGCGCGTGATTGAACTGGTCGGTCTTCACCGACTTGACGAACGCGATGTCGTCGACGACGCGCGGCAAGTGTTTCCATACGTCGCTGAGCCACGCGCCGGACTGCCCGTGCTGAGCGAACTTGAACGGCGAAGCCAGCAGGTTGGGGACGCCCTGGATGAAGGCGAATCGCTTTCCTTCCAGCAACTCTTTGGGGCAAGGCTGCCCATGGAACTTAGCAAGCGTCGGTTTGGGGTCGAATAGATCAAGCTGGCTCGGCGAACCGGCCATGTGCAAGTAGATGACGTGTTTGGCCTTCGCCGGATGATGTCCGCGGGCCGGGCGCGAAGGGCGCGACGCCTCTTCCTGCTCAGCGGCCGTCGTCGAGCGGCCGATTAGGTGGGCCAGCGCCAGCGCGCCGACGCCGCAAGCGCCGGCGCCGAGAAAGTAGCGCCGCGTGGCGAGCGCCAGCGCGGCGGCGGATGGGGGCATGGATGGTTCGTTCATGCCCCAATTGTAACGCATCGTTAGCGTTTGCGCGGCCCGCCCGAACCAGGGGGACTGCCGCCGCCCGGACCGCCAGGCATCGGACTTCCAGGCATCGCGCCCGGCATGGCGCCGCCCGGTCCACCCATGCCAGCGCCAGGCGATCCGCCCGTCGAAGTCTGCTCCGGCTTCTCTTCGCCGCGGAACATCAACCGACTGTAGTCCTCGTCGTCGTCCAACTCGTTGCGCACGACCAAGTGGCCGTGTTTATCGAGCACCAGGACTTCGCCCGCCGACTTGAGCGGTTCTTTTCGTTCGCCGACCTTGCGGTCGCCGTCGCGCACCGGCTCCGACGGCCGCATGTCGACGACGACGGCATTGCTGCGGAAGTTGTAGTTTTCGAACTCCAGCAGCTCCAGCGTATCGGGGCGGAGCACTTTCGCAGGGCGGCGGAAGGTGAGAACCGAGCCGCGATAGGTCGCCAACTTGGCGTCATCGCCCTTATCGACGTAGCCGGGGATTTCCACGGCGCGGGCCGCATCCCAAATAATCGGGAGGACGGTGGCCGACGGTTCTTCGATCGGCAGGTACGCTTTCTGGTCGGCCAAGTAGATGGAGCGGCCGGAATTGACTTCACCGCCCACGAAGCGATCGGCCTCGGGCAGCGTAACGATGTCGCTCGGTTCGCTCCATTCGGTCTCGCGCCAGAAGGTGCGCGTGTTCTTGGCCGTATCGGCTTCATTCGCCTGCTTCACACGTTGGGCGACGGCGGTCGAAAGCGAACGCGGATCCGGCTCGAACCCTTCTTCGCGCGGGCGATTCGGATCTTCGATCAGAACCTGGATTCGGTACTGGTACTTCTTCCCCGGTTCCACGTCGTAATCGAAGAAGCGGATCAGTTTGTACTTCGGCGCTTCGAACTGGACGCCGGCCATTCCCATGCCGCCCATGCCGGGCCCCCCCATACCGGGCCCGCCCATGCCAGGGCTGCCCATTCCACCGGCGCCGCCCGGCATCATCCCGGGCATTGCGCCTCCGGGCATGCCGCCGCGCGGTCCGCCCGGCATCATTCCGGGCATGGCGCCTCCTGGCATGGCGCCGGGCATCGCGCCACCGGGGGCGCCGCCGCGCGGGCTTCCGGGCATCATTCCAGGCATCGCGCCGCCCGGCATGCCGCCGCGCGGGCTTCCCGGCATCATCCCGGGCATGGCGCCTCCCGGCATTCCTGGCATCGCCCCGCCAGGGCCTGGCGGAGCGCCCGGATTGTCGAAGCCAGGCCCATCGGGCGTGTCATTGCCTTCTTGGCCGGCGCCGCGCTTCGGCGCGCCTTGAGCAGGCACGTTGGCCGCATCGAGCGCCGCCGTGGCGCGAGGAATCTCGCTGTGCAGCGCCAAGCGCGCCGGATCGACCATCATCGCCGGCGGCACGTTCATGCTGAGAATCGGATCAAGGTAATTCGCATCGGCCACCTCGGGCATGAATCCACCCCAGGTTTCCATGCGTGCTTGCGCCTGACGCGTATTTAGCCGCTTCCATTGAGGCGGCGCCATGGGGTCCGCGCCCACTTCCGCTCGCTCCACATAGAAATACACATAGCTCGGCGCATCGCGCGTTGGATCGTAGCCTTGCGCCTCCGAGAACACGCGGACATACTCGTCGAAGATCTTCTTGTGCGGAATGACCGCCTTGATCGCCATCATGTAGCGGCTGACCGGGCGCGCCTGTCCCAACGCATCGCCGCTCGGCGAGCCGCCCGGACCGCCGGGCCCCCCGGGGCTTCCCGGTCCGCCGGGCCCGCCCGGCATCATTCCCGGACCGCCGCCGCCGCCGAAGGCGCCGCCAGCAGGTCGGAAACCGTGCACGTAGCGTTCGATGAACGAAGCGCTCACCGAGCCGCCGCCGCCGCCCATGCCGCCGCCGGGCATCCCGGGCATGCCTGGCATTCCTGTCCCGCCGCCGAACACATCGTCTCCCCCCGGCATTCCGGGCATCGCACCAGGCGGGCCGCTCCCCTTGGCGCCCTTGGGCGAACCGGCGCCTTTGCCAGGACCCTTGGGCGAGCCGGGCATGGCCCCCGGCATTGCTCCGGGCATCGCGCCAGGCATGCCGCCCGAGTACCCGCCCGTCGTTCCCTTCGTATCGGTCTTCTTTTTCGGGTCTGCTTTCTTCGTCAGACTGGCCGACTTGGCGTCTTTCCAAGGATCATCGGCGTCCTCCGGTACTTCGTACACGGCGACCAACAGCGGCTCCACTTCCAACTTCTCGGCGGCAAACAACTGCGGGTCTTGCCGCAGCCGAGTCGAAGGGAAGCGCGGCGGATCCAGGATTGGCACCGCATAATCGCTGGCGGCGATGGCGCGGCGCGATTGATCGACCAGCGACGGGTAGTCCGAGATCTTGTCGCGGCTCTCGCGCGAAATCAGCTGAATCGAGTGATCGACTTTGACGTACGAGTCGGCTTCTTCGGCCTTGCGTTTCAGGTCGGCCGGATCCCCCTTGCTGTACCCCTCGCGTTGATAACCGGCGTAAATGAAGACGCCGACCAAGATCGCGACCACACCCAGAACGAGCTTCTCGACATGCAGCAGCAGGAGGTTTTTCCAGCCGCCTTCGCCGAGGTTGAACTTGGGCTTTTTCATGGGAGATCCTTTCAGACAATCCTGACGTCGCTAGTGACAGTGCGTTGATCCCGAAAGCGCGACTTAGGGCCGCGCTCGGCGAGCGTTAACTGCGAGGCGCGGCGGGCGGCGCCGCAGCGCTGGTGGCGCCCGCGGCGGGAACCGCGCCGGCGGCGGTTTGGGTGGCGCCGAGCTTCGATTCGTTGGGTGGATTGTAGATATAGACGAGGCCGAACAATTCGACTCCCACGTCGTAGGTGGGGGCTTCGACGGAGGCGGTTCCGCCCGTGCGACCTCGACCGCCGCCGGGCATCATGCCGCCCATGCCGCCGCCGACTCCCATGCCGCCGGGCGATCCGCCGGCGCCTGCACCCGCGCTACCGCCAGGCATCATGCCGCCTCCCATTCCCCCCCCCATCCCGCCGCCCATGCCGCCTCCCATCCCGCCGCCCGAACTGCTGCCTTGGCGGTTGATGCGAACTTGGCGAATCTCGAGCGGCAGATTGGCGTTGCCGCATTCCGCGAGCAGCCGGTTGAGACGACGAATATCGACTTGCAATTGCAGTCGCACCGGCATCCGCTTGACGACTGCGAGCATCGCGTCAGCAGGCGTCGCCACGTTGAGCGCTCCACGGGCCGTGCTGGCGGAGACCGGTTTTAGTTCCACGTCGACGTACCGGTTCTCCAGGGGATCGACGTCGCCGCCGCCGCCCATGCCGGGCATGCCGCCGCCGCCGCCCGGCATGCCGCCGGGCATCATGCCGGGGCCGCTGCCTGGAGGTGAACCGGTCCCGCCGCCTGGGGAACCGCCGCCAGGACTATCGCCGCCCGGCATCATTCCCGGCGGACCGGAACCCGGCATACCGCCCCCTGCGCCGGGCATACCGCCGCCGCCGCCGGCCATGCCGGGGCGAGTGACCTGGCCGGAGCGCTGGGCGTACATGCCGAGATCGATGGAGTCGATCCGTTTCACGGCCGCCTTATAGGACGCATCGGCGCCGTCATTGGTGCGCGCGATGATCTGCATGATCGAGGTCATGACCCAATAGTCTTCCTGGGCGTACAAAATCTGCAGCGTCTTGGGGACGTTGTCGGCTTGTTTCGACCAGTCATATCGGGCCATCAGCGCCGACTGGTTCGTGGGGCTCCAGTACACCACATAGTCGGGTTCGCCTTCTGCACCAGGCGAACCTGCACCGCCCGCGCCTCCAGGTGGTCCGCCGGCGCCCATGCCCGCACCGGCGCCCATGCCGCCTCCCGGCGGGCCGCCGAATCCTCCGAGCCCGCCGCCGCCGCCCCCCAGGCCGCCGCCCCCGGTGGCGCTCGCGTTCCAATTCGAGTCGACGATTTTGGCCAGCTTCGGGATCACGTCCTGAATGTAGTCGCGATAGCGCGAGCGGAGGACGGTCGAAATCTCTTGGTTCAGCGGCGTGGGGTAAGGAATGGCTTCGACGGGGCGCAAGTTGACGACGGCCGCTTCGAAGTCCTCTTTCAGCTCCTTCGGCCATTGCAGGATGTCGACCTGCCGGTCGTATTGCTTTTGCCAAGCCGCCGCGACTTTGTCCTTCGCCTGCTTGGCGATCTCTTCCATCCGCTTGTGCGAGTAATCATTTGGATGGTCCGGCACAGACTTCACCGACGATACGGCACTGTACTGCCCGTCCAATTTGGACGCGGCGGCCGTCTGCTGTTCCACCAGCGCCCCGGTCGCCATGAACCACGCGATCAGCCCCACGACGGGAATGAGCCCCGACAGGATCCAAAAACGGTGTTTGTTCAGCTGCCGCAGGATGACTTTGACTTGGTCCATAACCATCGATCCTTATCTTTCAATCCACTCGGCAATGGCCGAACGGCCTGACTGCAAACCCGTGACGCTAATTGCCGCCCGCCGGATCGGCCGGCGGCGCCGCCGCCGGCGCGGCCGGAGCGCCCGGCGCCGCAGGAACGGCTGCCGCGGGCGCGGCAGGCGCGGGAGCGGCTGGAGCTGCGGGGACGCCCGGGACCGGTGCACCCGGCGCCGCAGGCGCGTCGGGAACGGCTGGGGCCCCCGGAACGACAGGTGCGCCCGGAACTGCCGGTGCGCCCGCAGGCGGCTCGCCCGGCGCCGGCGCACCAGGAACCGGCGCACCAGGAACCGGCGCACCAGGAACCGGCGCACCAGGAACCGCTGGCGCCGGGGCCGCGGGCGCGCCTGGGGCCGCCGGTGCATTCGGTGCATTCGGGGCGGCGGCGTTCCCTGCTGCGGCGGCCGCGCGCTCCTTTTCTTCTTGTTCCAGCTTCGCCAACAACCGCTTCGACTGCGGGATGGGCTGCCAGACGAACTGCACGACGAACGAATAACGCGGCGCCGGGAAATCCGGCTCTTGAGCGAGTTCGTCTTTCTTATCTTTCGACTTGCCTTTGTCGACGCCCGCCTTGGGGGCGCCTGCGCCAGCGCCCAGGCCCGCGCCTAAACCGCCGCCGGCGCCCAAGCCGCCGCCCGCGCCCAGCCCCATGCCACCGCCGCCGGGGACGCCGTCTCCCGAGCCCGATCCGTCGTACAACGGATTGGCGATGCGGTACGTCTGGTCGATCTTGTCGTCTTGAATCAGGGTCGGATACAGAATCCCCAATTCCTTCATCGTGTAGACGCGTTGACGAGGCACCGGGTCGCTGGTCACGTCTCCAGGAAAAGTCACCGTTCCTAGTTCCAGATAAGACAACAGCGTGTTGTACAGGTGGCTGCGGCCCGACGATTGCGGGTCGCCGTTGAAGAAGTGATAGCCCTTCATCTCAATGACCCAACCTTCTTTGGAAGGTCCGGGATCTTCGCCAGCGGCCGGCGTAGCGGCCTGAGCGTTCGGGTCGGCTGCGGGTGCGGCGCCGGCTTGTCCTGCCGCCGCCGGATCAGCGGCCGGCGCTGCGGCAGCCGGCCCCATCCGCCGTTTCTGCAAGTCTTCCACTTCTCGCTTGCCTTCCAAATACTTCTCTTTCACCTGCGCCGACCACCATTGGCTCAGGTCCAAAAAGTACTCGGACTCGATGTACTCAATGTGCAGTTCACGGCGCTGCGAGAACGGCAAGTCGCGCGGGCTAGGAGGGCTGCCGGCTTTCAAGTTCGGCGTGCTCGGCAGCGCCGTACTCACGACGCTCATCAATTCCAGCCACATGAGTCGCCGGTCGTTGTTGCCGGCCACTTCGTCGCCGAGCGCTTTCAAGACGTTTAGCTGCGCGACATGCGAGTCGTCGGTTTGTTTGTGATTGCGGCTGACGTTGGCCACCGTGTCGGCCATTTTGCTGGCTTGATCCCATGTCGTCCCGCCGACCGCCCGCTCGGGATTCACCGTGTACCACTTGTCGTTGTACAGGAAGTAGCTCACAGCCCACGCCAACAACAGGGCGCTCACGCCGGCCAGCGTCCAGGGCTTTTTCTCGCGGATGATGCGCTGCGTGACGATCTCCCGCGGCATCAAGTTGGTCGGCACTTTGGCCAGGTTTAGTCCTTGCAGGCACAGGCCGTAACTGACGCCGAACGACAGCAGATTCTCTTTGAAGCTGGGCGACGTCGAGATGGCGGTGGTATCCAGCCGCTGGAAGCTGTTGTATTCCAGCAAATCGTGCCCCAGGTTCTTAGCCAAGTGCAGGTTAAGCCCCGGTAGCTTCGAGGCGTTGCCCAACAACACCAACTTGGCGAGCTTGGCTTTGCGGTTGTTGTTCTCGAAATTCATCAGCGACCGCTGCACCTCGTTCACCATGTCGGTGAACACGTTGCGCATCGCCTGGAAGATGGCCTTCGGATCTTCGGCCTGTCGCGCGTTCCGCTTGGTGTGTTCGGCTTTGGAGAACGTGAGCTTCAGTTCCTTGACCAGCGACTTGGTGAAGTGGCTGCCGCCGACCGGGATGCTGCGCAGCCACATGCGGTAGCCGTTGGTGATCACCAGGTCGGTCGTGTCGGTGCCCATCGACAGCACGATCTGCGATTCTTCGGGATTCTCCGAGTCGAATTCGTCTTTGGCGTCGTTGAGCAGGTCGTGAGTGATGGCGTTGTAAATCGCAACCGGCGCCAACTGGATGATGTCGATTTCCAAGCCGGCTCGAGTGAACGGGGCGAGCGCCTTGAAGACCTGCTCGCGCTTCATCGCGAACAAGCCGACCTGGATTTCCATCATGAAGCCTTCGACTTCCATGCCGCCCGCCATGCGATGCCAGTCCCAGACGACTTCATCGAGCGGAAACGGGACGGTCTGCTTGGCTTCGAACCGGACCAGTTCGGGCAGCTGTTTGGCTTGGCACGGCGGCGGGCCGAAGAAGCGCGTCAAGCCGAATTGGCCCGACACCGACATGGCGATGCGATCTCCTTTGGTCTTGTTGCGCGACAAGAACGTCTCAAACGCCTCGCGCACCAGACTCTCCGCATCCGCGTCGGGCTGGCTCAGGATCATCGGGTATTCGATGAAGTCGTAGGCCGTCGCCACGGCGGACGCGCCGTCTTCGCTGAGTTCGCAGCGCAGCGCCTTCAGACCGCATTGGCCGATATCAATGCCCCAAACCCCGCTGCTGGCCATGGACGATCTCCCGGGTTCAAACGACATTCCTGTCGAGCGACAGCCGGAGCTGCTCGACGTGCGAGAACGTCATCGGTGTGATGTGAATCCTCTGGAATCGAGGTCGACGACAAGTCAGGGCGCTAATCCCACACCCGCCGTTCACGCTGATTCAAGTTTACTGACGACAAACCTCGATTGTCAACGAAGTTCCTGACATCTCATGCGGCTCGGCGCGACCTTGCTCGGACCGTCCTACCGTGGCTCGACGCGAGCCGCGCCAACGGCTATCGTGAGTCGCCATGAAATACCAGGAACTCATCATCCTGCTCCCCTGCCATTCACTCGAAGACTTCCCCACCTACCACGAAGGGGAAGACGCCGACAGTCTGCTTGCTTCGTGGACGTCGCTGTGGCACCCCGCGCTGTTGGCCGCGGCGGGCGCCAAGCCGACATGGGCGCGCGTCGACACGCCGCCGACGGTCATCGCCGACCGGCTGCTGGTGGTTCCCACGCTGGCCGCCTCGCAGCTGCCGACCGGCTTCGCCCTCCGCGCGAAGGACGAAGGGGCGACGCTCATTCGGAAACTGTCCAAACGCGCCGACATCGTCGCCGCGGCCCTCGCCCCGCTCGAAGGCGGCGACGGCGGCGTCGATCCCGATCTGGCCGAAGACTTCCACGCCCTCGGTTACTGCTATCTGCAAGTCCAGCTGCTCACGCGGCAAATGCGGTACTCCAGCAACCTCGACGAACTGCACTTTCAAAACCTGGTGGTGGCGGCCGCGCGCGCCGCGCTCGGCGGCGACGGCGCAACGGCCCGAGAGAAGCTTAGTGCATGCTTTGACATGTTGTCGGAGGAAAGAAATCACTATTACCCGGTGGAAGCGTTTATTCTGGATATAACGCTCGTCGCCGACACCACGCTCGGCCGCACCCTCCGCGACGACCTGGCCCAGCGCTCCGCCGCCAACCTGCTCGTTAACGCCGCGACGCTCGCCAAAATGCAACAGCAGGAGCCGGCGTCGCTGGAGGAGCTCCGCGCCGCCCTGGCGGCCGACCGCGCGTCGCTGGTGGGCGGCGAAGTGGTCGAACGGCGTTGGCCCTTGCTGGGACTCGAGTCGCTGGCGGATGAACTTCAGCGCGGCGCCCAAGCCTACGAAAACTTGGCGGGCAAGCGTCCCGCCGTCTATGGGCGGCGCCGGTTCGGTCTTTCCCCCGCCCTCCCCTTGGTCCTGCAAAAATACGCCTACCGCGGCGTACTCCATGCCACGCTGGACGACGGCCGCTTCCCCCAAGGCTCGCAGCTTAAGGTTCGCTGGGAAGGACTCGGCAACGCGGCGCTCGACGCCGTCGCCCGCGTTCCGCTCGACGCCGCCAAGCCGCAAACCTACCTCAGCTTCGCCATGAAGTTGGGCGAATCGATGGATGCGGATCATGTGGCGACACTGATGCTGGCGCACTGGCCCGGTCAATGCAGCATTTGGCATGACGACCTCCGTCGCATCGCCCGCTATTCCAACGCCCTCGGTCGCTTCGTCACGCTCGACAAGTACTTCCAGGAAACCGACGCCCCCGGCCAAACCGATCGCTTCGACGCCTCGCAGTACCGCTCCCCGTACCTCAAACAGGCCATTATCCGCAAGCAGCTTGACCCGCTCTCCGCCGTCGCCCGCTATTGGAAGCGACGCGGGCAACTGGAGTCGCTCGAGGGATTGCTGATGCTGACAGCCGCTGCCAGCAACCGGCCTCTGGACGCCGCTGCGGCTTCCGCCGCCGAACAACTGGCCCCGTGGCGTTTGCGGGTCGATGAGTGCGCCGAGGAGCCGGAGGCCGATGCGGCGCAAATCGACCGTTTCGACGCCGAGCTGACGGCCGCGGTCGAACAAGCGGCTCGGTCGCTGGCGGCGGCGCTGCCGCGCAGCACCAGCCCGTCGACGGCGGGCGTACTCGTCGTCAATCCCTCCAGTTTCGCGCGACGCGCGGGCGGGGAAGCGCCGTCGCTGGCCGCAGCGCCAGCGGTCGAGAAACCCATCCACGCCGCCGACGACGCTCAGGGGCAGCGTCACTTCGTCGTCGACGTGCCGCCCATGGGCTACACATGGGTCGCGGGGGCGACGACGCCGGCCGCTCGCCCGCGTCGACAAGTGCCGCCTTTGGCCGAGGAAACGGTGCTGCGCAACGAATACTTCGAAGCGCTGCTCAATCCGGTTACGGGCAGCCTGCAGTCGATTCACGAGTACCAAGTTCGCGGCAATCGCATGTCGCAACAGTTGGCGCTCCGCGAACCCGGAAAGTCGACCGCCAAACCGGGCGACGTCTATCGCGACCCCGACGAGTCGGCCGTCTACTCCGTCATGGGCGTCGACGAGATCCGCGTGACGAAATCCAGCACCGTGGCCGGCGAGATCACCAGCCGTGGACGTCTGATGGATCGACACGGCAAGACGCAGGCGACCTACACGCAGATTTTCCGCGTCTGGCGCGGCAGCCGCGTCCTCACGATCGACATCGAGCTCGATCCGGTCGTCGAACCGCAAGCCGATCCGTGGAACGCCTACTACTGCTGCCGCTTCGCTTGGAACAACGAGTCGGCCGACTTGTTTCGCACCGTGCACCAGCAGCGTCAGCCGGTCCCGGGCAAGCAATTTGAATCGCCGCACTACGTCGAGATCTCTGCCGAGCCGCAGCGGACGACGATTCTCACGGGCGGGCTGCCGTATCACCGGCGCGTCGGCATGCGGATGCTCGATACCTTGTTGATCGTGCGGGGCGAGCGTGCGCGACGATTCCGAGTCGGCATCGGCCTGGATCTCACGCATCCGTACCAAGAGTCGCAAGCGTTGCTCGGCGGCCCGATCTTCTTGCCTCAAACCGCTTCGCCGCCCAATCCGGCTTCGTCGTGGCTCTTCCACGTCGACGCGAAGAACGTCGTCGCCACGCACTGGCAGCCGCTGGTGGAAGCAGGTCGACTGGTCGGCTTCCGCACGCGTTTGCTCGAGACGATGGGCCGCAGCGGTCCCGTGAAGATTTCTGCGTGTCGAGCGATCACGTCGGCCCGGACGATCGACTTCGCCGACCAGACGCTGGGCGAACTCCCCGTCGCGACGGGCCAAGCGACCGTCGAGCTAGCCGCGCACGACTGGACCTACGTCGAAGCACGTTGGTGCTAGCGACCGTCCATTGTCACTCGTAGGGTGGGCCAAGCCGGGCGAAACCGGCGTTGTGGAACCGCAACCCTTGGCCACGCCCGGCGCGGGCCCACCATAGGCGGCTGCGGGACGTCGGTGGCCCTTGCTCGCTTGGCCCACCGTACGGTTACGTGCCTGCGGGGAGTTTGGCGCGAGACAGGCTGGAAGCCTGTCCTACGGGGGCGAGCGGCAGGCTCCATTCCACTTCGGCTTGTGCTGGGGCGGGGCGAGCGGACGCGGACGCGTCAAAGTCGCTCCAGCGCAGGCGCCCCTGGACGCCGTAGGGGATGAAGCGTAGGCGGCTGCGAGATCGTTCCACTCGTACCTCCACGAAGCTCTGGTGAAACGGCGCGGTATTCACGTCGAATGCGGCCGACAGCCATTCGGCCGAGAAGGGCCACGCATTCCAGCGTTTGGTCCACCACCACGCGGGCCGCTTCCAGACCGGCGTCGTGGCGTCGATCTTTTGCTCGACCAGCGACCGACTGGGGTAGTAGGCCCACGTCTCCGCGGCCGGCGACGCGGGCCAAGCCAGCGACGTTCCGTAGCTGAGGTACGCGCCGCCGCCGCCATTAACGAAGTGCAGCGTTTCGCGTTCGCCAGTTCGCTCGACGTAGTACTCCAAGTCGTGCGTGTCCCCCGCCATCACGACCGCCACTTCGTGACGCTGCAGCAACTGGTGCAGTTCCGCGAAGTCGGCGTTGCCGTCCGCCTGGTAGGCGCCTCCCGCATACAACGGATGCCCCAGGATGGCCATTTTAGTTTTGCCGCGAGCCGCGGCGAGGGCCGCTTCGAGCCACCTTCGTTGGACGTCGTCGATTCGCTTGGCGACGCCCGTGTCGACGACCACCAGCGCGAAGTCGGCGGTTTGAAACTGAAAGAACGGCGCCTCCTGCCGCTGAACCGGGACCTGATAGTACGCCTGATGCCGCGAAGCCGTCGCAATCAGCTCGTCGATCCGCGCATCCGTCGTGCTCGACAATCCATGATCGGCGTCGACGCGCGCTCGCAACGAGCGCCGAGCGGCGTCGGGTGTGAGAAACGTGGCGGTGAAACCATCGAGCGCATCGTACCAATCGTGGTTGCCGGGAATGGCGTAGATCGGCTTCGTAGTCCCCATAAAGGGCAGCCAGAACTTTTGTTCGTAGTCCTTCATCGCGCCAGTCGGGTAAACGACGTCCGACGAGAGCACGACGAACTTCACGTCGGGGCGGCGCACGACCTCCAAGAAAGATGCCCGTAGCGAATGCTGCGAGGCGTCCCCTTCCCCCGTGTCGCCGATCACCAGAAACGAGAAGTCCTCCTGCGCTGGCACGCCCGGTGGTGCGACGGCGAACGCTTCCTCGGCGGGACGCGTCGGCGCTTCTTCGACGATCGCCTCCACCATCGCCGCGCGCCAGACGTCGGTTCGTTCCTCGGCCCACGAATTCCAGATGCCGGCCGCCCAGTTCTCCGTATCGAAATACCAACTCATGCCCCACATCGGAGTCGTCGCCGCGATCACGGCCGCCGCAGGGAGGCCGATCTGCAACCCGCGGCTCAGCGCGCCTCGAATGGAATACCGAGCCTGCACGAAACGAATCGTGAACCGCAGTCGCCAAACCAGCACCCGTCGAGCCGCTCGACGCAGCCAGTCGCGCTGGGCCGAGTCGGTCGCCAGACACCACCGCCACGCGACGCGTTCCAAGCGATGCGTGGCGCGGCGCCACACGAACAACGCAGGAACCGCCACTGCGTAGGCGATGACGAGTCCCAGGAGGGCGTCGCCCAGGACGGCGAATCCGGGAGACACGAGGCCGAACAAGGTGCGGTCAAACCCCATGCGTCCGACGTGAATCGCCAGCAGCGTCAGCAGGAACGCCGAGATCCATCCCCAGTCCGCTCGCACTCGCGCCGCTTCCTCCTCGGAGATCTGCTGCGCCAATTCTTCGACCTCCGGGAGGTCGGTCAACTGCAGCGACTTGACGGCGGTGGCGCCTGAGTCGCGAGCGGTGAACACGGCCGAGAGGGCGATGCCCGATGCGACTCCAAATAAACGTACGCCGCCCACGACGGCGATGAGCCAAGTGGCGGCCGAGTCGCGAAAGGCCAGGATCGCGACGGCGATGAGTGCGTTGCCGGCCGCGGCCGTCCACAGCGGCCACGAAAACTCGCCCCGCCAAGTTCGGCTGGCGCCCTCGATCAAATTGCGGAGCGCGTCGAGTGCAAACCAGCCGGCCAAGAAGAGAGTGACCGCCGAGCCGGTCAGCGCTGGCGCGGAAGACAGGAGCGCGCCCATGCCGAGCGTCATGGCGCCGCCGGTCCACGCCGCCCGCTGATCTTCGGCCGACGACCGGCGAAACCCATGCAATAGCTCGATGATCGCGCCCAGAATCAGCAGTTCCCCGACCCGTTCGGCGACCTGATGAAACACCAAGGGCGCAAGGCACGCAACGCCCGCCATGGCGAGCAGCAGGAGGCTGAGTGCGCTCCGATATCCAAGCGACGTGGGAAGCGGTTGAGGGCGGAACGCGGCAGGTTTCACAGGGAGACGGTTTCCAGGAAAGGGAAGATGCGCGCGGAGTGATCAGGCGGAGCCATACAGGGCCGTGATAGGCTGACCGTGAGTAAGCGGAAGCGGACGCCCCTCGAGATCCGAATACTGAGAATGAGGATCGATTCCCAGGGCGTGGAAGATCGTGGCGGCGACGTCCCAGGGACCGTATCGAGCCGTGATCGGTTCGCCTCCCAGGCGATCCGACGCTCCTACCACCGCGCCGCGCTGCACGCCAGCTCCGGCGCACACGATCGAGTAGACGTTGGACCAGTGCTTTCGTCCCGGCGTCGCGCCGGCAAACCGCGGCTCGAGCGCCACGCGCGGCGCTCGTCCGAACTCCCCCATGCAAACAACCAGGGTCTGATCGAGCAGCCCGCGCGCGTCGAGGTCTTCCAGGAGCGCGGCGAAGCTTTCGTCGAAGCGCGGCAACAGTCGCTCGCGCAGCGCCTGAAAGATGTCGTTATGGGTATCCCAGCCGTAGACGTCCGTATCGAGCTCGTCGAGATCCTGTCCTCGGTTGGAATGATTCCAGATCACATTGATGAACGGCACGCCTGCTTCGACAAGTCGTCGCGCTAGCAGCATGGCTTGGCCGGAACGATGTCGGCCATAACGATCGCGCACCGTCGCCGGTTCGCTCTGTAAGTCGAAGGCGGCGCGCGCGGCCGGGTTGGCCAGCAGCGCCTGCGCTTGGGTATACCAGCCCGCCAAGTCGCGCGCCGCTTGCCGCTCGTCCAGTTCGCGTTGCAGCGCGTCGAACGAGCGTTTCAGTCCCAATCGTTCGTCGATCCGCGCGGTCGGCCAATCCGTGTGCGGCGCAAGACCCGGCATGGCGCCGCGCGGGTCGCGCACGTCGCCGATCACCCACGGCTCGTAACCGCGCCCCAACAGCCCGCCTTGCTGCCCAGGCGAGACGGTCGTCGGCACCAGCGCAGGACCGTTCAAGTGAATCGCGTCGCTGACGAACTTCGGTCGCGGTCGCAAGCGACGGACGAGTGCGCCGAGCGTCGGGAAGTCGGAATTGCTGGGCGGAGGATTCGACGAACGCCGTGGATGATAGTGACCGGTGAGAGCGAGATACACGGCGGAGCCATGATCGAGGTCTTCGTGCGACATGCTGCGCACGAGCGTGCAGCGGTCGAGCGTCTGCGCGACGCGCGGCAAGTGTTCGCACACTTGGACTCCCGCCACGTTCGTCGCAATCGGAGCGAAGGCCCCGCGCACGTCAAGCGGAGCAGTCGGCTTGGGGTCCCACATGTCCAGCTGGCTTTGACCGCCGCTGGTGAAAACCAGGATGACCGACTTCGCACGGCCGAAGCCAGCACGCGCCGGCGCGTCCCCGGCCGCAGTCGCTGCTGCGGCGCTCCGGGGCGCATGAAGGGCCTCTTTTGTTCCCGCCGCAGTCAGCGACGCCAGCGTCCCCAGACGCAGCAGGTCGCGTCGTGACAGCGGCAGCTCGGAAGCATAGGATGTGGCCCGGACGTGCAACATGGACCGCTCGCGCGACGTGGCGTGATTGGCTCGTGACCGTTGGCGTCCGCGCGCACCTCCGACGTTTCGAACGTGCGCCGTCGCCGCTCTCCAATGTAATTGATCAAGGACCTGTCTCGCATGCCTCGTGAGCGAAACCGCACGATTCTGATTACGGGCGTCAGCCGCGGCCTGGGGCGGGCGATGGTCGCGCAGTTCGTGGAGCGCGGCTGCACGGTCGTCGGGTGTGCTCGCCGCTGCGAGTCGGTGGACGAACTGAAATCCGAATATTGCGCGCCGCATCGCTTCCACTGCGTCGATGTGGCTGACGACGCGCAAGTCGCCGCCTGGGCCCAAGAAATGCTCGCCGCCGTCGGCCCGCCCGATTTGCTCTTAAACAACGCGGCCGTCATCAACGCCAACGCCCCGCTGTGGGAAGTTCCGCTCGACGACTTCGCCCGCTGCCTTGACATCAACGTCAAAGGTACGTTCCACGTACTACGGCACTTCCTACCGGCGATGGTGAAGCGGCGACAAGGCGTGATCGTCAACTTCAGCTCGGGTTGGGGACGAGCGACTTCGCCTGAGGTCGCACCCTATTGTGCGACGAAGTGGGCCATCGAAGGATTGACGCAGGCGTTAGCGGAAGAGCTGCCGAGCGGCATGGCCGCCGTGCCGCTCAATCCAGGCATCATCGATACCGATATGCTCCGCAGTTGCTTTCAAGAGTCGGCCTCGGCCTACCCCGCGCCGGAACAGTGGGCCGCACGCGCCGTCCCCTTTTTGTTGGAACTCAATTCGCGTCACAACGGCCAGCCTCTGACTGTTCCCGGTTGAGTCGCATCCGGCTACCGACAACTCCATCCAGGAAGGATGACATGGCGACCAGCGCCGCACCTCAGGACGTTCCCTACACCAGCCACGCGTTCGTGCAAACGCATCCGCGCCGCTTGTCGACCGTCGCTTGGCTGATGGGGCTCGACGCCCCGCCGCTTGCGACTTGCCGAGTGCTCGAATTGGGCTGCGCCGCAGGCGGCAACTTGCTGCCGATGGCGATCGAACTGCCCGACGCACAATTCGTGGGCGTCGACGTCTCCGCAACGTCGGTGCAGAAAGGCCGTCAAGCCATTGCGGAACTGCATCTGACGAACGTTTCGATCGAGCAGCATGACATCGCCGATTGGCAGTACGCGGGGCCGCCCTTCGACTACATCCTCGCGCACGGCGTCTACTCGTGGGTTCCACCGCTCGTCCAACGGCGCATTCTCGAGATTTGTGCGCAGCATCTTGCACCCAACGGCGTCGCTTACCTCAGCTACAACACGCAACCCGGCTGGTCGCTGCGAGGCGTGGTGCGCGACTACTTGCGGTTCGCCGTCGACGCATCGCAACCGCCGTCGCAACGCGTTCATGACGCGCGACAACTGTTAGAGTTGCTGGGCGCCGCCTTTCCCGCCGGCCGCGCGCCGCAAGCCCCTCTGGTTCAACACGAACTGCAGCGACTCGCGAACCAAACCGACGACTACCTGTTCCACGAGTACCTGACGGCTGAAAACGAGCCGCTGTATTTTCGTGACTTCGCAGCCAGCTTGCGTCCCCATGGCCTGCGCTATCTGGGCGAAGCCGAGTACAGCTGGATGAGTTCCGCGGACTTGCCGCCCGAAGTCGCTCAATCCCTGCGGACTCGGGCTAGGACGCGCGAAGAGTTGGAACAGTTCCTCGACTTCGTCCGCTGGCAACTGTTCCGCCAGACGCTGGTGTGCCGCGACGTTCACGAGCCTGTATGGACGACGCCGCCCGAGCGGATGTACGACTTGCAACTGGCGGGCGAGTTGACGATGGAGGGACGCATCTCGCCCTTGGGCAGCAACGAGGTCGTAACGTTCTCGCGGCCCAAGTCGCGCATGTCCACGCCGCAACCTTTGGCGAAAGCCGCCCTCGCGACGCTCGCTCAATCATGGCCGCGATGGTGGAAGTTCGGCGATTTGTTGCGCGAGTCCCTCTCGCGACTCGGCGTTCCCACCGCCCCGTCGACGCCCGTCGAGCAACTACCGCACGCCCGAGAACTTGCAGAAACCTTGCGTCGCGCCTATGGCGTCGCACTCGTCGAGGCCGCACGCACTCCTCCCCCCGTCGCCGACTCCATCGCGGCCCGCCCCGTCGCAGCGCTTTGGGCTCGTCGACAAGCGCAACGCACCGCGATCGTGCCCAACGCGGCTCACGCCTCCCATACGTTGCAAGGCTTCCAACGCTTCGTCCTCACGCAGCTCGACGGCGGTCGCGATCGCGAAGCGTTGCTCGACATCATCGAGCGCGAAGCCCGGGATTCTGTGTCGCTGACCGACTCGCAAGGCGGAACCGTAACGGATCGACTCCGAGTCCGCGAGGTGCTCGGCGAAACACTCGACCGGACGCTTCAAGAACTACTTCAGCTGGGCTTTCTGCTGGCCGACCCCATGGACGATTCATGATGCGCGAACACGTCGTCTTGCAGTTCTCCGACCTGCATCTATTCACCGATCGCCGACGCGAGCTGAAGGAAGTGCGGACCTGGGACCGTTGGCTCCAGGTGCTCGCCGACGCGCGCGCTCGCTTTCCGTCTCCCGATCTGATCGTCGTCACGGGCGATGTGGCCCACGATGAACTGCCGTCGACCTACGAGTCGCTGGCCGAGACGTTGGGCGACTGGCGCACTCGCTGCCGTTTCCTGCCGGGGAACCACGATCTGCGACGCGGCTTTCGATGGGCGTTTCCCGAACTGTTCCCCGCCGCTCACGGCGCCGGCTCGCTCGACCTCGACGCTCCGCTGCAGTTCTCCATCGGACTGGGACGCTGGCGACTCATCGGACTCGATACGCATCTGCCGGGCCAAGTCGCGGGGCGCATGCACGACGCTCAATCTGAATGGCTGGCGAATCAACTACGTGATTTTTCTTCGTCTCCGACGCTGCTGTTTCAGCACCATCCGCCGCTCGCGGTCGGCACGCCGTGGCTGGATCCTTTAATGCTGGAGAACCCCGAGGCCCTAGCCCAGCGACTCGACGGCGCCTTCCAAGTCTCCGCCATCTTCACGGGGCACGTGCATCAAGAGCGCTGCTTGGCGTGGGAAGAGCTGGAGGTCTTTACGACGCCGTCGACCGCGATCCAATTTCTGCCGGGCGCCGCCGAGTTTGCGATCGAGCATGCGCCGCCCGGCTACCGCGTCATCCGCCTGGCCGACGCGAACTGGGCCACGGAGGTGATGCGAGTGCGAGTTCCGTGACGGGGATGGGCCACCGAGTCCACCGAGCGGCCAAGTAGGGTGGGCCAAGCGAGGCTTTGCGAGCGCGGGCCCACCAAGGAATCTCCTTAGCCACCGAGTCCACCGAGCTCACCGAGCAGGGAAGGAAGGAATGTAGGGTAGGCCAAGCGAGGCTTTGCGAGCGCGGGCCCACCAAGGAATCTCCTTAGCCACCGAGTCCACCGAGCTCACCGAGCAGGGAAGGAAGGAATGTAGGGTGGGCCAAGCGAGGCTTTGCGAGCGCGGGCCCACCAAGGAATCTCTTTAGCCACCGAGTCCACCGAGCTCACCGAGCAGGGAAGGAAGGAATGTAGGGTGGGCCAAGCGAGGCTTTGCGAGCGCGGGCCCACCACGCGTTGGGCGTTCTGAGGCGCAACGGTGGGCCCGCGCCGGGCGTGGCGGATTGCTGGTGAATAGGAGACGATTTTCGCCCGGCTTGGCCCACCCTACTTGATCTGTGGCCCACCACGCGTTGGGCGTTCAGAGGCGCAACGGTGGGCCCGCGCCGGGCGTGGCGGATGGTTGGTGAAGGGAGCACGATTTTCGCCGGCTTGGCCCACCCTACTTCAGCAGCGATTGGGCGTTGCGGTGGGCGATGGCGGAACGCTGGTCTTCCGTCAACGGCGACTCGCGGAGCTTCAGGCGCGCGGCGACGAAGTAGAAGAAGGGTGCGTGAGACCCGAACAGCACGCGTTCCAGCGGCAGTTTTTGCAACACGTTCTCCAGCCCGCCGACTCCTTCGAGATTCGCGACGTCGACATACACGTCGCCTGCCGCCACCGTCGCGGCGATCAAATCGAGCGAATTCCCGCGGAACGGATTCAGCAACTGGAGTCGCAAGCCGGGGCGCGCGTGCATCAAATCGGCCAGCGGTCCCAAGGCGACCGGGGCGGCGCGCGCCAAGTGAGACTGCGTTCGTTCGTCTTCAATCATCACCGCCAACTGCACGAACAATTTGGCCGCCGCCAGCACATCCAGCAGTTCCGCGAACAGGGGATCGTCAAGTCGATAGCCGTGATAGCCTGGGTAGAGTCGCACGCCGCGAAAACGATGTTTGTCGATGATCCGAGCGACATCAGTTCGCCAGTCCGGCAAGCGTGGATTCAAGACGCCGATCGGTTCGAACAGGCCGTCCCCCGTCGTGCGGCACGTCTGTGCGAGACGTTCATGAACGCCTTCCAGATCGCGCTGAAACACGCCTTCGAAACTGCTCGCCCACGCTCGTTCCACCCCTTCCGATCGCAGTTGCTCGGCCAACTTCTCCGGCGCGTCGCCGACGATGCGACGAAAGGGCCAACGGTCGAGCGTGACGTGCGTGTCGACGAGCGGCGGATTCATGCGGGGGGCGCCCTTGAGCGGAGGCGGTCGATTCGGGCAGAATCTTACGCGTCGCGGCGGCGACTCACAATCGGCTCACCTCCTTGGAGTCCCAGCATCATGCCGTCGCTTCAACCCGTGGATCGCCGCATGTTTCTCGGCGCCTCCGCCGCGCTCGCATCGCAAGCCGCGACGCTGTGCGTTCGCAGTTCGTCGACGCTCGCCTCGCCGCCGTCGGCCCCTCGACCGGCTCAGATCGCCATTACGCTCGACCTTGAGATGAGCGCGCAATACCCGCGTCGCGAAATGACGGAATGGAATTACGAGAAAGGGAACTTGGACGAGGACACGAAGCGCTACGCACTCGAAGCCGCGCGGCGCGTCGCACGCCGCGGCGGCGTGATTCACTTTTTCTGCGTCGGCCGAGTGTTGGAACAGCCGAACATCGATTGGCTGTTGGAGATCGCCCAACTGGGGCACCCGATCGGCAATCATACTTACGACCATATCAATGTGACGGCGCAGTCGGCAAGCGACCTACAGTTCCGATTCCAACGCGCGCCGTGGCTCTTGGGCGGGCAAGCGATCCCCGACGCCATCCGCGAGAACATTCGGCTCGCCAGCACGGCGCTGGCCAGTCGCGGGAAGATCAACGTCAACGGATTTCGCACGCCCGGCGGGTTCCACCGCGGGCTTGTTGATCGTCCCGATCTGCAAGCCATGTTGCTGGACTTGGGATACTCGTGGATCAGTTCCAAGTATCCCGCGCATCCGGCGGGGACGCCGAAGCAACCGCCCAGCGACGAGGTGTACGCAGCGATCGTGTCGGCCCAACAGGAGGCCCAGCCGTTTGTCTACCCCAGCGGGCTGGTGGAGATTCCGATGAGTCCGATCAGCGACGTCACGGCGTTTCGGACGCACTATTGGAAACGCGAGTATTTCTTGCGTGCGATCGGCGCGTCGGTGGATTGGGCGATTGAAACAGGCGGGGCCTTCAATTTCCTGGCGCATCCCTCTTGCTTGGTCGTGGAAGATCCAGGTTTTGAAACGATTGATCTGATCTGCGATCGAGTCGCCCAGGCGGGGACTCGTGCGCAGCTCGTGGGACTCGATAAAATCGCAGCGAGAATGACGGCGGACAAACCGAGCCGCGAGGCCAAGTCGGCGGCGCCGCGTTAGCGGACGGCGGAGAAGTTCAACACAGTCAGGCCAAACGGGGAACGCATGCACTACACGGGACGTCGCTATGACACGAGTCGGCCCGCCACGATTGAGACCGCGTACGGGCGCATCGTTCGCGTCCGCGACAGGCCTGATCTGTCGGGGGCGCCGCTGCCGTGGATCTCGCCAGGATTCGTCGACCTGCAGATCAACGGCTACGGCGGGCAAGAGTTCAATGAACTGGGAATCACCCCCGACGATGTGCGCCGCATCGTGCTCGCTCAAGACGCGTGCGGCGTCACCGGCTTTTGTCCCACGACGACGACCCAATCCTTCGAAGCGCTCGACGGCGCCATGCGGGCGCTGGCCGCGGCCTGCGACACGATGCCGGAGGTGGCGCGTCGCGTCGTCGGCATCCATGTCGAAGGTCCCTACATCTCGCTCGAGGACGGCCCGCGCGGCGCTCATCCCAAACAGTATGTTCGGCCGCCGGACTGGAGCGAGTTTCAACGGTGGCAGGAGTCGGCGGGAGGGCGTATTCGGATCGTGACGATGTCGCCCGAATACGACGCAGCGCCGGAGTTCATACGTAAGGCGACGGCGGCGGGGGTCGTCGTGGCGATCGGCCATACCAACGCTTCCGGCGACCAAATTCGAGCGGCCGTCGACGCGGGCGCTAGGTTCAGTACGCACCTCGGAAACGCCGCGCACCCCAGAATTCGCAGGCATCCGAATTACATTTGGGAACAGTTGGCCGAGGATCGACTTTGGGCGTCGCTGATCGTCGATGGCTGCCATCTGCCGCCTGCCGTCGTGAAGTCGTTCGTGCGCGGCAAGACGCCCGAGCGGTGTTTGCTCGTCAGCGACATCACGGGCATGGCCGGGATGCCCGCGGGTTACTATGAACGCACGTCGCTCGGGGCGATCGAAATCCTCGAAGACGGCCGATTGGTGGTCGGCGGCCAGCGCGATCTGCTGGCGGGCGCATCGCTGCCGATCGCGGTCGGCGTCGTCAATGTGCAGCGTTTCGCCGGCTTGTCGTTGTCGCAAGCCATCGACATGGCCAGCCTCCGTCCGGCTCAATTGGTCGGCGCTCCCGTCTGTCGACTGGAAGCAGGGGCGCCCGCCGACCTGATCCAATTCGATCTGTCGGATGATCCGGCGACGCCCGCGACACAAGCACTGCGGGTGCGAGCGACGATTCTCGGCGGCGAAGTGGTCTACGGCGAGGCGCAGGGATGAGCAAGAACGAGACGATGATGACCGAACGACGACGCGCGGTGGTGTTATTGAGCGGCGGACTGGATTCGGCCACTGCGCTGGCTGTGTGTCAGCAGCAAGGTTTCGAAGCGTATGCGATTAGCTTTCGGTATGGGCAGCGACACGCCGTCGAATTGGCCGCGGCGGACGCCGTCGCGCGCCGACAGCAGGTCGCTCGACACATCGTGGTCGACATCGATCTGCGGGCGTTCGGCGGTTCCGCTTTGACGGCCGACTTGCCGGTTCCCAAACACAACGACGTTTCCGAAATCGGGGCAGGCATTCCGCTCACCTACGTCCCGGCTCGCAATACGATCTTTTTGTCGCTGGCGCTGGGGTGGGCCGAGACGCTCGACGCCGGCGATTTGTTCGTCGGCGTCAATGCGGTCGACTACAGCGGCTATCCCGATTGTCGGCCTGAATACATCGCGGCCTTCGAGCGGATGGCCAATCTGGCGACGCGGGCCGCGGTGACGGGCGAGCGGCCGGTACGCATCCACGCTCCCTTAATTGCCTGGACGAAAGCTCAGATTATTCAACGCGGCGTGGAACTCGGCGTCGACTACTCGCTCACCACGTCTTGTTACGATCCCGACGATCAGGGCCGGTCCTGCGGATACTGTGATTCGTGTCTGTTGCGTCGTCGAGGATTCGCCGACGCGGGCATTCCCGATCCCACTCGTTATGGCGCACCGCTGTAACGGTCGCCGAGGGCGCTCGACATGCCGTACATATTTCTCAATCCCGACGGCAGCGTGCAAACGGGGCTGTGGGTGATCGTGGAACAAACGACGGGCGTCAAGTACGCGCAGCAGTGCGGCGGCCATGCGACCGAAATCAAGGTGCTCGAAGGCTTCCTCATCCCCGTCGGCGGCCCGGCCGAAGCCAAACGAATCTATCAGTGGTTTTGGAAACGGTTCGCCGGCAATTGCTCCACGGGGAAAGTGGAGTGGCAGGACGACTGGATCGCGCAACTGGGGGAACTCGTCCGCGCCATCCCCTGTTGGCAAACTCGGGCCAATGGCGAAGACAAGCGACACTTTCTGGAATTGGACGTCAACCGCATCGAAGAATGCGTCGAGGCCTGGATTCCGGTGCGCACCCCTTACGGCCCAGGAGTCCTGACGCTGGATAACTCCGATTAACGCACGCCGACCACGCGTACTTCCGGCAGCGAGTCGCGCAGGTCCTTTTCGCCTTGGGCGGTGATTTGCGTGCCTTGGACGCTCACGTATTTCAGTGAAGGACAAATGCGCAGATTCAGCATACAGGCGTCGGTGGTGTAGGTGTTGTCGAACTTCAATACCTTCAGCTTGCCCGTCATCGCGCAAATCGAAACGCCGTTGTCGGTGATGCGAGTATTCGACAGATCCAAGAATTCGATGTCATTCAAACGATAGAACTGGTCGGCGCCGTCGGTGGTCACCGACGTTCCGCTGAGGTCCAGACCGACTAGGTTTCCAAGCTGACCGAGCGGCCGCACGGAGACGTCCGTGACGGCGGTCCCATGCAGGTCCAGGTACACTCGGCCGGCGGCGGCCAGATCGGGAAGCAGCGGCGCCAGCCGGGCATCGTCCATGCCATCGGGAAACGCCGCTCGCCAAAAGTCCTGAAGCGTCTGATCGCCGCTCAGCGCTTGGCGGTCGACATACTCCAACTTCACGCCGACGGCGGCCAGCCGCGTCCGCGCTTCTTCCGTGTGATGGGCCGCGAAGGCGGACACGGCGGCTCGATGACCTTGCGCGACGACGACGAGCGCCATGATGGTTGCGAAGACGTACACCGCGGTTCGATTCGGCCGCCACCGACGTTGTTGAGCGAGGTCTGGGGCGCGGGGGAGCACGCGACAGGGAACGCCTAACGACTGAGCCAGCGCCAGCGCGAACGGATGGAAGGCCCCAATCGATTCTTCGTAGCTCCGAGTGAAATTGTCGAGTTCCGCGATCGTCACGGCCCGCTCGCGCAAGACCAACTGCACTTCGCAGTCCGCGTGGCTCCCAAGCGGCGTGGAGCGCGGGTCGCGTAGGCGAGAGGCGAGCGGCGCACCGACCGTGACCTTTTCGACGTCGCGCAACGTCGCTTCAATTTGCTGAACGCCTTCCTGCCACACCACCGATCCGCGTCGCCAATCCACCGTTGTTCGCCGGCGTCGCTGCAGCGGACGCAGATACATGCGCACCGCGAGCGTCACGACGACGAAAACGACGGCCGCGACCCAAAACCGCGAGGCTTCATAGGGGCGGCAAAGGCCCAGGGCGATCCCAAACAACGGGCCCGCGAGTGCGAAGGCCGCGATGCCGCCGCCGATCGCGGCGACGCCCCACTTCATCCCGGAAGGCCAGCCGTCCTTCACCAACTCGACTCGTTCGCCCGGCTTCCATTCCGACAACCGCGTCGCGGAGAACTCGCCGGTCCATTGATCGCGATCAAATCGCACCGGCATCGTCGAGGCCGCCGGCGTCGGTTCGTCGGCGCGCGCGCGATAGTCGGCATGCGCGGCGAGGGCGGGAATGAGCGACACGACGCCGATTTGCCACGGACCTGCCGCCGCTTCGCGCGGCGACCGCGTCGGGTCGACGATCGGCCCCACCGACACTTCGTCCGCGAAGTCGTCGCCCTCCTCGTCGCCGTCGAATTCCTCATCCAAGTCGTCTTCTGCATCAGGCAAGTCGTCGAGGTCTTCGGCGGCCGAATCGGCGTCTCGATGCGTCGTCGCCTGCAGGGAGTGCGGCGTTAGGTGGTGGATGACGTAGTGCGAGTGGCCGGCGACACGAGCCGCACGCAGGAGGAAATCAAACGCTTCGGTGCGGCGGTCGATCTGGTCGATGTCGATGCGCAGCTCCAGCGGCGGGCGTCCATTGCTGAACTGGATTTGCAGCGTCAATTGCAGCGGATCGCCCGATTCGGGGCCGATCGTCCAGCGGCACGACTGGAGGTCGTCGAGCGGCAGGTGCAGCGACGCGTCGCGCGCGAGTGCTGCGCCTTCATAGAGGGCGGTGAATGTGCCGCGATGCCGATCCCACGTCAGTTCGTTCCATTGGCCGCGGTCCTGGCAGAACTTGGCGACCTGCCCCGCAATCTGGAAGCTCATGATGACGCCGACCACGACGATGATGCCGAGCGGCGCTAGATCGCCGCCGGGAAATTGGCCGTTCTCCTGCCATTTGGTCAGATCGTCGCCAAAGAAGGCCCAGACAAGTACGGCCAGTGCGGACAGCAGCAGGCAGGCGACGAGAAGCGGGGCCCAGCGAAAGAAAAGGCTGGGTTTGGCCCCGCACCAAGCGACGCGCAGGAGGGCGCCGGGGCGTTCGTCTTCAATCCGAAAGTAGGGTTGGGTTTCCATCTGGGGCGACTCGCAAACGGCTGCTTTTTGCGCTGGTTCGGGCTCTTTAACGTTACCATTCCGGCGTTCAATTGTGACTTGCCGAAGAATTCTTGTCCGTCGGAACTCTCGTTCCCTAAGCGAGATGCGCCCGCAAATGCTACACAGAGAAAAGAAATTGCGGATTCCGTTTTGACAAACGGGAAACGTGAACTATTTTGGCACGCATCCCCACTAGCTCCCCCGCTAGTAATTCCCCTCCTGTCCCTCCCAGCTTAAGGACTCCCCTCATGCGTACACTCCTGTGCGCCGTGTGTCGCTTTGCGCGCGAAGAAGAAGCCCCGACGATGGTCGAGTACGGCATTTTGGTCGCGGCGATCGCCATCCTGGTCGGAATGTCAGCCCACCTGCTCGCTGGAGTCGTTTCGGAAATGTTCCGCGACGCCGCAATCGTTTCGCAAGCCCGTTAGCGCCACGTAGGACAGGCTTCCAGCCTGTCAGCCCCACGTAGTACAAGGCTTCCAGCCTGTCAGCCCCACGTAGTACAAGGCTTCCAGCCTGTCAACCCCACGTAGGACAAGGCTTCCAGCCTGTCAAGTCGCCCCGCAAACGGTTGCTGAACGCCTACACGAACCGCATCCCCGGCTCGTGGACGGCGCATTACGGTGGATGGTCGTGCCGACCTGACGAACTACCGCGGCCGGGCTGTATGCCGTCTACTTGCAGCTCGGGGCGATTCTCTCCTTGTTCCTTGACATGGACGCGCAGGGGAGACGTGGAATAGGCAGCGAAGCGAGGGTGGACGACGCCCAGCGTGCTCCCACCCCCTCCGCGTAGGTTCTCGGCCATCACGAACTGCACGACGACCGCCTCGTGCTCGCCCGCTACTGCGCCATCCCCCGGCTCGAACGTCGTGAGCTCAAAACGTCCCTCGGAATCGATTTCGCCGCTTGCTTGCAGCGAGTGAGTGCGCGAGCGGAGTTCGATGGACCCGGTACGCACCGGACTGCCGTCGGGAAACACGACGCGTCCCCGGACGGGATAGGTCGGCGGCCGGTCGGAACGGCAGCCCGTTACTGTCACAAGTCCACTGAGAAGCAGACAACCAGCCACGAGCGTCACGGACTGCGGCGTCATTTGGTCGTTTCCTACCAAGCGGCGACCGGCGACTGGTCGGCGCGATTGCCGAGCCGCGCCAGCACCTCCGTGTCGATGCTCGCCGAAACAGCGCGGACGCTGCCGTCGCAGAGTGCAAAGTGGCAAATCTCGGAGTGCCAACTTCCCCATCCAGCCAGGGCGTTGCCTTCGGCTCGCATGCTGCGCGCGATCGGCACGGTCGGACCTCCGACCCGCGCCGAGTGGAACAAATTGTCCGCGTTGAACAGGAATGCATCTTCGGGCGATCGTTGAAGTTTTCCCAGCGGCACATGCATTTCGCCGAGCAGAAACGTGTTCGACAGGCCGTCGAGCACTTCGCGGTGCGCCACTCGATCCAGCCAATCTAGCGGGCGATCCCCGGCGCAGCGCGCTCGACTGGAAATAATCACGCCGTTGCCGTTGCCGCCGTAATAGAAATCGTTAGGCAGGCCGGCGGCGCCGGGAGACAGATCGCCGTGATTGCCGCCGTAATCGCCGACGGCGCCGCTGACGAGCGTCGAGGCGCTGGTGACGACCGGCACTTTACATCCGCAGGGCAACGTCCAGTACTGAGTCGTCGTCGTGACCACGGCGCCTTGTCCGACGGAACGCGATCGATCACGCCGCGTGGGGCACCAAAAGACGGGCGAGCCTGATTCGCGGACAGCATCCGGATGTTCCGCATAGGGGCGCGACAAATCCCAGCCGGCAGCCGCGCCCGCTTGCTCCGTATAAGGCAGAATGCGGGCGACCCACGTCGTTTCTTGTCCGCCGCAGGCGCTCTCGATCGGCTCGCCGGGGCGCGATTGATAACGGGCCGGCGGGTACGCACCGTTCGCGTCGTGGAACAATTCGGCGGCGAGCGACAATTGACGCAAGTGATTGCGACACGTGCTGGCACGCGCCGCTTCCCGCGCTGCCTGGACGGCCGGCAGCAGCAAGGCGGCCAACAGCCCCAGGATGGCGATCACCACCAAGAGTTCGATGAGCGTGAAACCTCGGCTGGGACGCTGCCAATGCAACATGGTCGGACGCCTTACCTAATAGCGGGCCCGCGACATCGGCGCCCTGGCGTCTCCATCCTAGGTTGATTTGCAGGACATGTCCAGAAGCAAATAACTTGCAAGTGTGTCGCCGTTTCGGTCGCCGCGAGACTTGACTGTATCAGGCTCGTTCGGCCAACGAGTCGCCCGGTCCCGACATGGGGCCCGACATGGGGCGCGGCAAGACGCCGAACGCCTCGCGGCAACGGCGGTATTTGGACACAGGGCGCGGCTGCAGCTGTAGGTCGGCCACCAACTGCTTGAAGGGTTGCGGCAGTGCGTCGCGAAACTTCAATTCCAAGATCACTTGGTTTTCCAATAGCGGCTGGCCGGCGGTTACCGGCGCGACGGTCCACTGATCCCACAGTTGCCCTTGCACCCGACGATCCATGGTCAGTCGCAGCGGACCTTCTGCGCACGAGCCGTAGAAGGCGGCGCGCTCATAGGAAATCAAGCAAGTCGGCTGCAGACGCCGCCGCAGCAGACGTTGATGGAACCAGTGCCCCGGCCAGTCGGTGACCGCGAGCGTCGGCGCCAGTCGCTCAAGTTCGTCGACGAGCACTTTGTCGCGTCGCTTGGAGACCCTGTCCCCCGCCTTGTTCTTCCGTTCCAAAAAGACCCACGGTTCATGCCCGTATCGACGTACTCGAAACTTGCGCCGTTTGTACTTCGGCGACCGGAAATATACGTCCGACTCGGGCGTGTCCGTGTATAAGCTGGTCGTCGAATAAGCCCCGCCCTGCTCGTCCGACGCGTGAATGTCGCGCGTCAAACGGGCGTTGGCCCAGCGCGTCACCTCGTCGGCGAGCGACTCGTCGAGGAGAAACTTGACTTCGAAGGCCGCCGCTCCGCCGCCGCGCGGCGTGAGCGACGGCGACTGAGCGGAGGAGGGATCAGGAACCGAATTGATCGAGTCAGTCACGGTGCGTCCTAAGTCAGGGGGCTGGCGCGGGGGAATCGCCGAGCGATGCGCGCGACGCGTCACTTGGTCGGCGGCTGGTACTTTAGCAAGTAAGCGCGACGCTGGTCGGCGAACGTTCGCAGCGGCAGGCCGCGACCGCCGGCGCCGGGCGCCGGTTGATCGGCGGTCGCTTGCAGGAACGCCTCGTACGACGCCAATTTGCGCGTGTCGGCCTTCACTTCGTCGGCGATCACCGCTCGGTGCTGCGCCACGATCGGGCCCAAGCGGGCCCAATCGAGCTGCTGGTCGGCGATTTCGCGGACGTGTGCGAGGTATTTCGCTCGCAGCGAAGGGACGGCCAGCACTTTGCTGCGGAGCGGTTTACGAGCATCGTCGAGGGCGACGAGCGGATCGAGTTCGGCGCCGCCGCCGCGCGGGCCCCCGGGCCCGCCGAAGCCTCCACGCCCGCCGCCGGGAGGTCCACCTGGCGGGCCGCCGGCCCCCGGAGGTCCACCTTGCGGTCCGGCGCCGCCGGGCCCCCCAGGGCCGCCGCCCGGACCGCCTGGGCCGCCGCGACCGCCGCCGCCAAAGCCGCCGCCGCCAGGCCCCATCATGGCCCCATGGAACGACTCGTTCATGTCATGCGGGATCACGTGGAACAGGCCCTTGGGGTCGCGATACAAGCTGTAGTCGCTGGCGCGGACCCAGTAGCCGTCATTGTTGATCAGCGCCACATCATAGGCCAGGAACCACAACAGTCCGTCCAAATCCAGCTGGGGCGCGAGGGCCGCTTCGAGTTGATCGGCGGGCGTCTCCTGCAGCGTTTTGCACAGCTTGATGAGCGCTTGCCAATCTTCGTCGCGATCCTTCGTCTTCAACTCATAGCGCCGGCGATAGTCGGCCACGTTGTCGCCGACGTAATCAAGTCCGCCGCCGCCGCCCGGGCTGCCGCTGACTTTCCATCGCGCCCCTTGCGTCGTCTGAAAATGCTCCTTGAGGAACTCCTTGTTGAACTGCTGCACGTTCACATAGACGCCCCAGCTCTCGCCATTAATCACCACCTTGACGTGGTTGGCTTTCGGCGTCGGCAAGTGTGCATTGGCGAGCTGTGAATACAGCACGGTGCTCAGTAGGGCCGGGTCGTCATTGGCGTTGAGCAGATTCAAGGTCTTGTAGCCGTACAGTCGTTGTTCGGGGTCGGTCAGGTCGACGGCCACATTGAGCGACCGTTTCGAACCGGCCGGCACCATGCCGAACGACGACATGCCGCGGAAGTGCACGCCGACGGTCTGATAGGTCTTCCCGTCGACGATCATCTTCGCCGGCATCTCCACGTCCGTGTCGCGGAAATCGGCCATCTCCGCCTCCCAGTCGGACGTATCAAACTCCAGGAAAATCGTGCGCAGGACGGTCGGATCATACAAAGATGCGTCGGGAAAATTCTTCACGTCCGCCGGCGCAACCTTCGGCCCTGGCCGTCCCGGTTCGCGCGCCATCCCCATGCCCGGCCCGCCAAACGCCGGCATGACGCTCGCGATCGCGCGCCCCGTTTCCGTTGCATCGAGTGCTCCGTTTTTGTCGCCATCGACGTCCTTCCAGAGACCATCGACCGCTTTTTCGATTTCGGCCCAAGTAAGCTTCCCGTCCATGTCCGCGTCCGCCTTCGCGAACAAAGCGCCGCCCAACATGGCCCCGGGATTGAACCCGCCGCGACCTGCCCCTGGCGGACCAAAACCGCCTGGCGGACCGAAGCCGCCGGGCCCTCCCGGCGGTGCACCGGGCGGAGGACCAGGAGGTGCGTTGCCCGGTTGCGGTGCGACTTGCCCGCCCGGAACGCCGGGGGGAGGACCGCCAGGACCGCCCGGCGGACCAAAACCACCCGGTGCGCCGCCCGGCGGGCCGAGACCACCGGGCCGACCTGGCGGCTGCGGCAAGATCGGCGTCAAGCCGTCGACGAATTGCTGTTCGGTAAGCGACCCCGACTTCGACGCCGCCTGCGACTCATAAAACTTCTTCAGCCCAGCGAGTGCTTCGTCGCGAGTCAGCTTGCCGTCTTGGTTTTGATCGAGCGCTTCGACGAGCGGCTGCGTGAAGAAGTCGCCCATCCCGCGGCCGCGTCCTCCCGGCCCACCACCTGGGCCGCCAGGACCGCCGCCGCCAGGACCAAAGCCTCGTCCGCCGTTCGGCCGCGCCGTTTTCACATGCGCCCGCGCTGCTTCCCGCTCTTCCTTGTTGAGCCAACCGTCGCCGTTCTTGTCGAACTGTTCCCGCACCTTCAGTTCTTGACGCATCGGCCCTCCCGGCCCGCGCCCGCCAGGACCTCCGCCAGGACCTCCGCCAGGCCCGCCGAAACCAGGTCCGCCGAATCCAGGTGGGCCGAATCCGCCACGCTCTGCGCCTGGCCCAGGCTGGCCTGGGGCTGGCTGTCCCGGGGGAGGCTGATTAGGAGCCGGCTGTTGAGCGACGAGCCACGGCAGCGACGAGCCGGCCCCGAGCATGGCGGCACCCAGGAGGGCGGAGGCCAAAAAACGCTTGCGCATTGGAAATCCTTGCAGAGAAGAGACATTCGCCGCGCATTCCCCGCGCCGCGCGGCGTTCCTGTCTTTAACGCGTCGCCGCCCCGAATGTTGCGGAGATTATGAAGAATTGACGAATTCGTGGCGAGCGGCCCTGTTAGGATTTTCGTCGAGCGTTGTGTAATCCAGTACAGGAGACGACTCGCCATGACCGGACCCGAGACTCGACCCAGCCTCGTTCTGCGATTGCAGAACTCCGCCGACCAGCGGGCGTGGGCCGAGTTCGTGGAGATCTACCAACCGCTGATCTTGCGAACGCTGCGCAGCCGCGGGCTGCAGGAAGCCGATGCACGCGAAGTCTGCCAGGAAGTGCTGCTTGCCGTCTCCCGCGCCGTCGAACGCTGGGACGCGCGCCCCGAACGCGGTTCGTTCCGCGGTTGGCTCTCGTCCATCACGCGCAACCTGTGCGTCAACTTTCTCATCCGCCGCGCTCGCCACCCGCAGCCCCTAGGCGACGAAACGCAGCTGCGCGAGTGGCTGGAGTCGGCGCCGGCGGCCGACAGCGAAGCGTCGCGTTGGTTTGCCTTGGAGGAACGTCGACAGCAATTGCGCTGGGCCGCCGAACGCGTGCGCCCCGAATTCCGCGAGACGGCGTGGACCGCCTTCTGGGAAACGGCCGTCGAAGGGCGCGACGCCGCCTCCGTCGCCGCACAACTGGGCGTCGCCGTCGGCGTCGTCTACGTGTCGCGCAGCCGAGTGATGAAGCGGTTGCGGATCGTCGTGCAGCAAGTTCGCGACGAGTCGACGGAGGGAGGGGCGACGTCATGAAGGCCAGCCGAACTGCCTGCAACCACGATCAACTCCGCCTGCTGCTCGACGACCAACTGGCCCCCGCGCAAGCCGAAGCCGTCACACTGCATTTGGTCGACTGTCAACGTTGCCAAACGACGCTCGACCAACTGGCCGCCGATCCCACCTGGTGGAACGACGCGCGCGAAGGCTTGGCCAAGTCGGATGCCGAACCCAGCCGCGAGTGGAACGAGAGCGCCAACGGTCAACACGACGAGCCGCCCGATCCGCTCGCGGTGTGCCTCACGTTTCTCGCTCGCTCCGACAACCCGGCCATGCTCGGTCGACTCGGAGAATTCGAGATCCTGGAACTCATCGGCAGCGGCGGCATGGGGATCGTCCTCAAGGGCTACGACCACGAGCTGAACCGGTTCGTCGCCGTGAAGGTGTTGCACCCGCATTGCGCGACCAGCGGCGCAGGACGGCGACGGTTCGTGCGGGAAGCGCAAGCGGCGGCGGCCGTCGTGCATCCGCATGTGATCGCCATCCACGCCGTCGACGCTCACCATCGCCCTCCTTACCTCGTCATGCCGTACGTCCCCGGCGAGTCGCTCGCCCAGCGGCTCGACCGCAGCGGGCCGCTCGAACTGCTGGACATCCTCCGCATCGCCCAGCAAGTCGCTCAAGGGCTGGCCGCCGCACACGCCCAGGGCCTCGTCCATCGCGACATCAAGCCCGCGAATATTTTGCTCGAGCGCAACGTCGACCGCGCGGTGATCACCGACTTTGGGTTGGCTCGAGCGGCCGATGACGCCAGCTTGACGCGCAGCGGCGTGATCGCGGGAACGCCGCCCTATATGTCGCCCGAGCAAGCGCGGGGCGAGCCGATCGACGCACGCACCGATTTGTTCAGTCTGGGATGCGTGCTCTACGCCATGCTTACCGGCCGCTCGCCGTTTCGCGCCGACACGCCCTACGGCATCCTGCGACGCGTGTGCGAGTCGACCCCCAGACGGGTGCGCGAGATTCGGCCGGACTGTCCGGAGTGGCTCGAGACGCTCGTGATGCGGCTGCTTGAGAAGCGTCCCGCGGCGCGTCCTGAATCGGCTCGCCAGACAGCGGACTGGCTGGCTGCCTGCTTGGCGCATTGCCAACATCCCACGCAATTCGCCGTCCCGGCGGCGCTGGCGTCGCCGCGCCGCGGGCGGCGGCTGCGCGTCCTCGCCGCACTCGGCGGCGTAGGCGCTTCCCTGCTGGCCTGGTGCTACGGCGGCGCGTGGTTGTCCGGCGAGGCGGAGCGACCTCCGTCGGCCGAGCGACCGCTTGGGGCCTCGGTCAAACCGCCCCCGCCGTCGCTTGATCGCCAGCCGACTCCAACCGAGTCCAACGCGAGCGCTGCGGAACCATCGCTGCGATACGACGAGTCATGGCGCCGGTTGCCGATTGAAAGGGCGTCGGCGGGCGCCAGCGCGGCGCTCGAACAACAGATCGATGAAGTGCGAGAACGCGTCGAGCAGCTCGAACGCGATGTGAAGAGCGGGGAAGCGACGCCAGAACGAACTCAACCGTAAGGAGCCGCCGCATGTCGAATTCAAATCGTGGACTCATCATCGGCCTGTTAGTACTCGGTTTGCTGCTGCCGGCCGCCGCCGTGGGGCTGCTGATCTTTTACGAACGCGCCAGGGCGGTCGATTCGATGAGGTCGGCCAAACTGCGCGAGCAGCAGGCGATGGCGGAAGCGGAACAGGCGATTCAAGCAGAGATGCGGGCGCGAGAATCGCAGCGGGCGGCGCTGGGGACCGATCCGCCTGCTGCCGCGAATGTTCCCGCTAGCAACGGCGGCTCAGGGATTCCTCCAGGCGGCGGAGGCGGGTTATCCGACGGTGCCGCGGGGATGTCGGGCGGCGGCATGCCGGGGATGGGGCCCGGGATGATGCCTAGCCTTCCCAGGATGGGAGGCATGGGAGGCATGGGAGGCGGCTTCGAGTTGCCGATGAAGCCGCTGTCCGAATTGCCGAAGGGCGCCGAGTATCTGACGAATCAATTTCGCGTCGCCGTCCAGTTCGAAGGGCTGCCCACGCGGCTCGCCCGAGGTGTTCTGGTCCGGAAAGGATCGGGACGCGACGATGCCTATTTGGTGCTTCCCGTCGCGGCGGCGGCCAATGTCACGGCCAAGATCAATGGTCGAGTGACCGAGCGAGCTCCGTCTGAAATTGCGCTCGGCAATCATCTGTCTTTGCTGCGCATCGAGCACAGCGGTGCGCAATATTTGTCTCAGTTCCTGCCCATGGAGAACGGCCAAGTACTGCCGACGGGTTACGCCAGCCACGGAGTCGTTTTGCCCGATCTCAACAACGCGCAACCTCTACCAGGAACGGGGCTCTTCGTCGTCCCGCACAGCGGTCTAGTTCCCCAAGACCTGATTGGCGACTTGCCCGAGGTCGCCGTGGGAGACGAACTACACGAAATTGTGCTGTCGGACCTTGCACCTCCAGGTGCGGGGCGGCTCACGGTCGAATCGATCGAAGGCGAATCGACCGCGACCGGTCTTCTCAAACTAGTCGGCGACGCTCCGATTCCGGGCACTTTATTGTTCAATCGCGACGATTTCCCCGTCGCCGTGGTGGTGCGCAGCGTGGACAAAACCGACTCGACGCCCGCCGTCGTGGAGGCGATCACGATGCAGCGGTTGTTCGACGCGTGCGCCGCTGCGGCCAGCGAGCCCAAGCCGTCTGCCGCTTCTCCTGCGGCGCCCTATTATGACGGCGGTGGCGGCGCCGATTCGCCCGTCGGCGACGAGCTTACTGCAGCCGTGCAGGCTTACCGACAAGCGGCCGACGACCAGCGCGAGGCGGCGAAACAAACGTTGCGACGCTTGCTGGAGAGTCGCTTCGACGCCCAGCAAACGCGCCGTCTCCAGGAGATCGCCGAACTCACCGAGCGTCTCGAGCAACTTCGCAAAGCCACTCAAGACCAGACCGACCGCCGCGCCGCCATCATCGACAAGCAGCTAGAAACCCACGTAGCACAGGCTTCCAGCCTGTGACCCCCCGCCTCCCCCCGCCTCCCCCCGCCCCGCCCCCCCGCCCCGCCCGCGCACGGTGGTTGCACCGACACCCCTCATCCCCTGCCCTTCTCCCCGCGGCGGGGAGAAGGGAGCACAATTCGCGCGTATCGTTGTGCAACAAACGACCGTGTTGCGCAACAAACGACTGTGGGGCCGAGGCGCCGAACGCTCCGAGTTCAACAGAGCTTTTGTCACTCCCGCCCCCCTCCGCGGCGGCAACCAATTGCCCTACCCCTCCCCTGCCTCGCTCGCTAAGATCCGCGCGCGAGTTCCCGGGAGACACGGCATGTCGAGTTCGACGCAGCAGATCGTCATCCAGCAATGTAGGGTTGAGCGAAGCGGTTCGCTGTGCCGTGCCACGGCGCAAGTGAACGGCGTCGAACTGTGGTTCGAGTCGCCGGACGCGGAGCTGTCGGCATCGCCAGAAGCGTTTGCGTCGGCCTTGTTGATCCCGGCGCTGGACCAACAATCGCGGCTCGTCCTTGACCAGCCGCTCGACCCGCTGTGGCGCGGGAATGTCGAGTCGATCTGCGAACGGCTGCACGAGTGGTGGGGATATGCGAAGACGCCTCCGATCGACGCTCCCATCGGTTCCGCCGTCAGCTCCGCCGCTCGACACGACGTTGCCGCTCAGTGTTTTAGCGGCGGATGCGACTCGTTCTATAGTCTGCTGCGGGGCGGCCACAACACTCAGTCGCTCGTGCTCGTGCACGGTTTCGACATTTCGCACTTTGACCGGAGACGGTTCGAGCACGCGCGTCGTTCGGCGTCCGCGGTGGCGGCGGCGACCGGCAAACGGCTAATCGTGGTGCGCACCAATCTCCGAAAGCATCGCACCTTTTCGGCTTCGAATTGGGAGCGGACGCATGGCGGCGCGCTCGCCGCGATCGGACACCTCTTGTCGCCCGTCTTCCAGCGACTCGTGATTCCTTCCTCCTACACCTACGATGATCCTAATCCTTGGGGATCGCACTGGCAGATCGACCCGCTGTGGACGTCGTCGCGAATGGAGATTTTTTATGACGACGCGAGCCTCTACCGACTGAACAAGCTGCAGAGAATGGCCTCCGAACCGCTCGTGCGAGAACACTTGCGCGTGTGCTACGAAAACAGCTCGGCGACCGGCAACTGCAGCCGGTGCGACAAGTGCGTGCGGACCATGCTGCAACTCGAAGCGCTCGGCGAACGGCAAAACTACTCGGTGTTCGACCGCCGGACGCCCTTGGTCGCCATCCTCGATTCACATGGAGTTGTACCCGACTGGCTTGCGCCGCGCTACGAGGCGCTGATCGCGCAGGGGCTGGCCCCCGACCTGGTCGCCGCCATTCGGCGGATGCTGGCGCGCACCAAGCCGCCCCGCGCCGTCTGGTGGCGCGGAGTCATCCGCAAAGTCCGCTCCAACGTAGCCCGCTGGTCGTAGACAGGCCGTAGGACAGGCCGTAGGACAGGCTTCCAGCCTGTCTGCCGCGCCCCAGAGCCAATCTTGCCCCAGCGCAAATCCGTTTGCGGCGCCGATTCTTGCCACCGAGCTCACCGAAACGCCGCTCAGAGCGTTCCTCGGTTTGTCGATTTCCATGTTACAATTCCCGCCGCGGTGTTCACTGGGGATTCCGCGGCGAAGAATGCGAGAGGGTTGCGATGTGGCGCAAGGTCTGGATAGCGGCGTGGTTGTTCCTGGCGTGCGGTTCGACGGGGTACGCGCAGGAGCGGACCTACGCCCGCATGCCGTGGCACTTGATCGATCTGTGGTGGGACCTGGGCGCTGACGCTCCTTTTGAAAGCTACAGCATCGACGTATCGATCAGCGAAGACGTCCCCAGCACGACCAACCTGTACATCGCGCCCATCGGGCTGGGGCATCTCAACAAGACGCCGTTCTACGGCGGCATCCAAACGCAAGCCGACGGCAACACGAAGGCCGACAAGCGGCTGCGCAAGATCGGCCCCGGCTTCTTGATGTCGATGTGGGGCCAACGCAGTCTCGACGCCATCCGCCCTGCGGAAGGGGGGCTTTGCCAGAGCTCAGGCCATGAAGGCGACTTCGTCAGCGTGCGCCGCCCCTTCGAATGGAAGAAGGGCAAGTACACCTATCGCGTCGTCAAAATGGACCAAGAGATGGTCGAGGGCCAGCCGATGACGTGGGTGGGCGCCTTCGTCTACGGGCACGATAAAGATGAAAACATCTTCGTGGGGGCGCTGCGCTTTCCCGGAGAGCAACTGAAATTGTCGCGAAAGGTCGCCAGTTTCGTCGAAATCTACGGCGGACGGATTCCGGTCGAACAAATCCCGCAAGTCGTCGTGACGTTCGGCGAGCTGAAGGTCAACGGCGAACTGCGTCCAGCGCCACCCGTCGAAGCGATTTACCCTCAAGGCGTCCCCGACTTCGCCGACGCGAAACTCCTCGACCGCCACGTGGTGATTGATGTCGGGAAAGAAGTCGCCGAGCGGACGGAGCGGCGCGTCAAACTGACGGCCCCTTAAGTCGGGAACCGGCGGCTAGCGCGGATTCGAGCGATGTGCGTCGGCGGTACCGGGCGGCTCGTGACGACTCCACGTCATTTTCGGAGCGGGGCCTTTGGGGCCGACGAGTTGGCCGCCCTGGAGTTGGGCGTGGGTCCCGAGAGAGACGCCGCCCCCGCGCCCAACGGCGACGACCTTTCCCTGCTCGGACACCGCATAGACGCCGTGTACGGTAAGTCCGAACGACGTTTCGGAATACGTCCCGTCCACCCCGTCGACGTTGAAGGTTCTCCGAGCGTCGCTGCGATCGTCGGGCGTCCAAGTCCCCGACAGCTCGCCCGGCGTCCGCTCGCCGAAAGTCCAATTCTGTTCGGCCTTGAATCTCTTCAGGTACTCCTCGAGATCCGCTCGAGTCGCTGGACTGGCGTCGATCGGCCCCGCGTCGCTCGCCGTCTTCGCGCGTTCGCCCTGTTTCGCCTGCTGTTGATCTGCGCTCGAGTGTTCTGCGAGCTTCGGCCGGGTCGCGACGACCGGCTGCGGCGCCGAGGCCCGCTGATCGCAGCCGACCGCAAGAAGGCTGAACGCGATCCCCAAGACGACGGTCCCAGCGAATCCGCGCCGTGGAGTGAGAATTCGTCGATACATAAAAACCACTCGCCAATTTGGATGGATGACGACCACCGTCGAACGCGGATTCCAACGCACGCAGCTTCGACGCCGCCAACTCGCATTAGGTTCCCAGAGAACCGTATCGCACCGCGGCCATTGTAGACAGGGCGAATTAACTCAGCCTCTAATGGTCCGATGGAAAACCCACGCGTGGACGACAGCCGAACGCAGATCTGGAACCAGACTCCGCTGCCTGCGCCGTCATCGTTGCCGGATCAGGACGCGGGGCAGTTGGGGTTACTCGGCGATTACGAATTGCTGGAGCTCGTTGCGCGCGGCGGGATGGGCGTCGTTTACAAGGCGCGCCATCGGCGACTCAATCGCCTCGTGGCGCTCAAAATGATCCTCAGCGGGCGACTCGCCTCGCCCGACGACGTTCGCCGTTTCACGACCGAAGCCGCGGCCGCAGCGCGACTGGATCATCCCGGCATCGTCCCCGTGTACGAAGCGGGAGAGATCGGCGGTCTGCACTTCATTTCCATGGCGTTCGTCGAAGGTCCGACGCTCGCCGCGCGGCTGGCCGCCGGACCGCTCTCGTTCGCAGACGCGATTGCTTGGTTGCGGCAGATCGCCGCCGCCGTCGCGTATGCACACGCGCAGGGCATCGTGCATCGCGACCTCAAGCCGGCCAACATCCTGCTCAATGCGTCCCCCACGGCCGCGTCCAGCGACGCGAGTTCGCAATCGAAGTTCGTCGACGAAACGACCGAATACGTCGTTCCCAAAGTGACCGACTTCGGCCTCGCCAAGCAACTCGACGGTCAAGACAGTGTTACGAGCACGGGACAGATCGTGGGGACGCCCGCGTTCATGTCGCCCGAGCAGGCGGCGGGGAAGTCGACCGAAGTGCGCGAGTCGTCGGATCTGTACGCGCTTGGCGCCATCCTTTACGCCATGCTTACGGGCCGAGCGCCCTTTCAGGCCGACAGTCCGCTGGATGTGATTCTGCAAGTATTGGAGCAAGACCCGACGCCGCCGCGCGAGTTGCGTCGCGACGTGCCGCGGGAACTCCAGGCGATTTGTCTCAAGTGCCTGGAGAAAGATCCGGCGGATCGGTACTCAAGCGTGCTTGAGCTGATCGAGGATCTAAGGCGATACGAGCATGAAGAGGGGGTGGAGGCGTGCCGAGCGGGAGTTGGACGACGAGTGCAGCGCTGGCTGCGTCGACGCCCGTCGTTGTCCGCCCACTTGATCGCTTGCGCCGCGGTGCTCGCGATCCTCAACGTTCGTTTCGCCTGGTACTACACGGCCATTTCGAAGCCGTTCCACCTGCAAGTCTGCGAGCTGCTGTGCGTGTGGGCCGGCGCCAGCTTCATGTGCCAACTCTTGCTCGACCGAACGGCGACTCGCGAATGGGGCCGTTACGTGTGGGCCGCGGTCGACGTGGGGCTCATGACCGGAATGCTGTGGATCTCCCAGCCGCCGCGCGGCTTGATCCTCGCCGGTTACCCGCTGTTGATCGTCGCTTCGGGGCTGTTCGCTCGCGTGCCGCTGGTCGCCTTTACGACCGGGGTGAGCATGGCGGCGTTCGTCGGGCTCTTGCTGAACACGCCCGACGAACTACAGCCGACGATCTATGCGTTCTTGTACGAAACGATGTTGCTGTTGATCGGCTCGATCGTCGCCTACCAAGTTCAACGCATCCGCACGCTCAGCCGCCATCTCGAACGCCATGGCGGCTTTGCCGATTGAGTTTCAATGCGCAGCGATGCGAGCTATTTCGAAAGCACTTCGAATTTGTTCTCGTTGGGGCCGCCTTCCTTCACGTCGGCGGTCAGCTTGGAGTCGGCGTTAAAGCGGGCGGGAATGAAGTTCTCCTTCTCGCCGCCGAACTTTTCGCCTCCCATCATGACCGCTTTGCCGCCCTCGCGATACGAGAAGATTTGGACGCGATTGAGTCCAATGCTCGCCTCGCCCTTGTAGGCGCCGTCGATGATGGGAACGATGGTGCCGTACCCCTCCGCCGTGAAGATGATTTCGCCCGAGGGCAGCGGTTTTCCATCCAGCGTCACGGCGCCGGAGACAGGCGCCACTTTCGGCGCATTCGTACTCGAAGAACAGCCCGTCATGGCGAACGAGCCCAAAGCCAAGCACGCCGCAGCAACCGTCATGCGGAACAACAACAAGAGTGCACCTCAGGGAATGCAAAGGGAAACACACGCGACGCTCGCTTGGGAAAGGCGAGCGTCGCGCAGGTCATGTAGAAGTGGAGCAAACGGGCCGTAGAAATCGACTTAGAAATCGCCGACGGGGAGGCCGTCGTCGCGCGTTCCGAGTCGACCCAGCGCGCCGATGTCGATCGTTTCCGCGAGGAAGCGGACCGAACCGTCGGCCAGCAGCGCGACCACGCCGCCCGGGTGCGTCGAATTCAAGGGAATGTTCTGTCCCGTGTTGTCGCAGATGCCCAGGCCCGAGCAGTTGCCGGGGGCGGCCGTGATGGTGGGCCAATCCTTTTGATTGATGCGCCACCGCAAAGTGGTGACGTTGAACGCGCGGTTGTCGCCGCCGCTGCCGGCGCCGTTGTTCATGTCGGTGCGGGTGTTGCCCCAGCCGATCGTCCAGCCGTGCGGACCGGCCGCCGTCCAGGCCATGCGTTGCTTGGTCGGGCTGATCCGCATGAAGTCGCCGTGCTCGCTGACCATCAGCGTGTTGGACGAACCATCGAGCAGGTTGGCGAACGTGTTCACGAGATTCGGGGGCAGGCCGCCGTTATTGGACAGGATGCCGCCCGAGCAGCAGCCGGCCGCGCCGCCGGGATTCATGTAGCGAGTTTCGGTGTAGTTGGGGATCATTCCCGGCGCCACGCCCGCGACCGCCACGTAGGTCGGCATCATCATCATTCCGTTCGTGCCGCCAGGCACCGTGCTCGAAGTCGTCGGCGGCAGGGCCGACGACGGGCAACGGTAAGCCTTGATCTTGACATTGTTGAACAGCGCGCCGTTGGCTGCGTTGCCATAGCCGGTGCCGCCGCCGATTTGGAGCTGTTCGTACAGGGAGTTCTGTTCGATGAACGGCAGGATGTAGATCATCCAGCTCGCGCCCCAGTTCGACGCGGCGGGTCCGAAAGGCTGTTGGTCTTGCGACGTTCCCGGCGGGAAGTAGCCGCGCGTGTCATGGTGATTGTGCAGACCCAGTCCCAACTGTTTGAGATTATTCGTACATTGCGTGCGGCGAGCCGCCTCGCGCGCCGCCTGCACGGCGGGCAACAGCAACGCCACCAGAATGCCGATGATGGCGATGACGACCAAGAGTTCGACGAGCGTAAAGGCGCGTCGCGACGGACGACTCACGAGCCGAGAGATCATGGAACACAACTTTCGCGAAGGGAGCCGGGACAATGAAGGACGAAGCGCGGCCTAAACACGGAAGGTATTACGCGTGGCAATGCCGCTTTCGGTGGGTTTGGCATACTAATTAACATGGGTAGGACTGTCAATGTCGAAGGGTAAGCGACGGAAGCCGTGATGGACTCCAATGGTCGGAAATCGTTCACGAATCGACGTTGGCTGACGCTGGCTTTGCTCGGCGGCGCCGCGACGCTCGCGGTCGTCGTCGGCAATCAGTGGCGGGAGGGACGTCGCCGCGCCGCAGCGCCTGCCGCGCTGCAGCGGGGCGACTTTGAGTCGGCGACGCGGATCGCGCAGGACGTTTTGCGTCAACGTGGCGAAGACATCGAGGCCCGGCTTTGGCTGGCGCAAGTCGCGCGCCGCCGCCGTCAGTTCCCAGAGGCCGAACGGCAGCTAGAGCGCGCCGCTCGACTCGACCAAATGCCGGAGGCGGTCGCCTTCGAGCGCGAGCTGCTCGCGCTGCACTCGGGCCGCCCGCTCGACGTCGAACGGTTCTTGCGAGTTTGTCGCGAGCATCCCGAGGCGGCGCCGTCGCCGTTGATCTTGGAAGCGCTGTTCGAAGGCGCACTCCAACGCCTCGACCTGCGGCTGGCGCAGCAATGCGTCGACCTGTGGGAAGCCAACGGCTACTCGCCGCAAAACCCGCGGCAGGCGCCTCGCTGGCACGCTGAAATTGCGCTGCGGCGCGGCGACGTCGACGCCGCGCTTATCGCGCTGCGCCGCGCCGTCGACGCGGCCCCGGAGGACGACGAGTTGCGTTTGCGACTCGCTACGCTCTTAGCACGGCAAGCGCCGCGCGAAGCGCTCGAGCAACTGGCTCACTTGAGGACGCAGGCAAACGACGACGTCGAGCGACTATGCGTGGAAGCCAGGTGTCGACGCGCACTCGGGGAAACGGAGCAGGCCGCGGAGTTGCTGGATCAAATCTTGACTGAGCAGCCGCGACACTTCGAAGCTCTCCTGGAACGCGGTCAAGCGGCGTTGGAATTGCGCCAGTTCGAGGCCGCGGAGCGGTCGCTGACGCGCGCCTTCGAACTGCGTCCTGCCTCCCGCGACGCCGGACTGGCGCTCGCGCGCTGCTGGCAGTTCACTGGCAAGGAGAAGCAAGCTCGCGACCTGCTGTCGCAAATTGCACGCCAAGATGAAGAACGAGATCGACAGATGAAGATGCTGCGGGAAGAAGGACGGATCGAACCGACAACGCCATGACTCAAGCCCAGTTGTTCCTTCTGCGAGGTGCTTTCGTCGTCGCGATCCTGCTGAGCGGATTGAACTGTCGACCAACATCGGTCGTCGATGGCCGAAACGAGAGTCGCCCCGTCCCGGAAGCCATGCCGGCAGCGCCAGCGTGGCTGATCGACGTCGCAGCCAAGGGGAACGTCGACTTCGCTTATCGAAACGGCGAGGAGGCAGATCGCTACACGATCCTAGAATCGCTGGGGGGAGGCGTGTGCCTGTTGGACTACGATCAGGATGGGAGGATCGACATCTTCATAACGGGCGGCGGATCGTTGCCTTCGGAAGGCCCGGCGATGCCAGCGGGGCGGGCAGGCAAACTTTATCGCAACCGCGGCGACTGGTCGTTCGAAGACGTCACACGCCTCTTGGGACTCGAGCAGGCGCCGTTCTACTCACATGGCTGCTTGACCGAAGATCTTGATCGCGACGGGTGGCCCGATCTGATTGTGACTGGGTACGGCGGTGTACGGATCTACCTGAATCAACTTAGCGACGGCGACCGTCGCACCTTCGTCGACGCGACTCGCCAATGGGGCGTTCCCGAGACGACCTGGGCGACCAGCGCAGCCTGCGGCGATTTATTCGGCGAGGGACGCGCCGATCTCTACGTCTGTCAGTACTTGGACTGGACGCCTGAACGCGATCCACCTTGTCCGCGTCGCGACGATCCTTCAGGCCGCGACGTCTGTCCGCCGCAGCGTTTTCAGCCGTTGCCGCATCGGCTCTTCCGAAACACGGGCGAGCGTTTCGCGGAGGTCTCCGACCAGGTCGGCATCCTGCCCGGCAAGGGGCTCGGAGTCGTCATCGCCGACCTAAACGCGGACCGACGGCCGGACGTCTACGTCGCCAATGACGACGGCGAGAATCGACTCTATCTCAACCAAGGCGCCGGGCGGCTCTTGGAGAACGCGCAAGCCGCAGGCGTCGCCGTCGACGAATCGGGGCGTTACAACGGCAGCATGGGCGTTGATGCGGGAGATTTCGATGGCTCGGGGCGGCCGTCGCTGTTGGCGACCAACTATCAAGGCGAACTACCGGCGCTCTACGCCAATCTGGGCGATGGGCTGTTTCTGTACCAATCGCAGTCCGCGGGACTCAACGCACCCGGTCTGGAGTTTGTGGGATTTGGAACGTCGTTCGTGGATCTCGACAACGACAGTTGGCTCGATCTCGTCGCCGTCAACGGACACGTATTGCGACATCCGGTCGGGGCCTCGTTCAGGCAGCGCGGTCTCCTGTTTCATAATCAATCGCGCGGCACGCGGCGCGTGTTTCAGGAAATGACGCTCGCCCCCGACTCGCCGCTCGCCAGCCCCGCGCTGGGTCGGGGACTGGCCGTCGGAGACTTGGACAACGACGGTTGGCCGGACTTGGTGCTGTCGCCGAGCAACCAGCCGGTCGCCGTTCTGCGCAACACGGCGCCTCGCGGGAACGACCGCCGGTGGCTGGGACTGCAACTGACGGGACGTGCGAATCGGCCCATCGCAGGGGCGTGCGTCGTGGTTCAGTTCGAGGATCGACAGATCACTCGGTTCGCCAAGAGCGGCGGAAGCTACCTGTCCTCGAGCGACCCGCGACTGTTGTTTGGGCTTCCGGGAGCGACGAAGATCCAACAGGTGCAAGTGCACTGGCCGTGGGGAGACGTCCAGACTTGGGATGGCGCGCTGTTTTCGCTCGACCAATACTGGCGACTCGACGAACAGCAGCCCGCCCCGACGCGCGCCGTAGCGCCGCGCTGAAGGCCGCGAATAGTGACGATCCGCTTACTTCGACTGCTTCGCCAGCTCCAGGTAGCGCCAGCAATACCAACTGCCGTACGACGCGAACGGCGTCCAGCTTTCGGCGACCGCGTGATACGCGGCTTTCGGCGCGTCGGCGGGAAGCTCATAGAGGGCCTGCATCGCGTTGCGAACGCCCAGGTCGTCGACGGGAAAGACGTTCTCGCGACGCAGGGAGAAGATGAGAAACATCTGCGCCGTCCAGCGACCGATCCCCTGGACTTGCGTCAACGTCTCGATAATCCGCTCGTCGTCGTAGCGACCAATGCGCTCCAGCCGAACGGCGCCGCCAAGCACCCTGTCGGTCAAATCGCGCAGATAACGACGCTTCTGGGGAGACAAACCGGCCGATGCCAACTGTTCGTCGCTTAAACGCTGCAAGCCGGCCGGCGTAAACGTCGACTCTCCGACGACCGACGCCAGCCGCTCGCGAATCGAGCGGGCGGCGGCGGTCGAGATCTGCTGCGAAATGATCGACCGCACCAGCATGCCGAAACGATCGCGGCTGGGCCGCAGCGTGCAGGGGCCGACTTGCTTGACGATCGCATGCAAGATGCGGTCGCGGCGACGAAAATGATCCCAGTACGGCGGTCTCATAACAATTACTTGCGGCGAGTTTCGAGCGTATGGGCGACGCAGGCAAGAATACCAACCGCCAAGCGAATCCACGATTGCGTCATGGGACCGATTCCAAGCGAGAGTGTTGCTGTCCAAGAACCGCGCCATGATGGCGGCTGCATCCTTAGTCGTGGATCGCTCCGCGATCCAACGATCCTAAAGGACCTCGTCAGCGCGCGATCGTGCTCCGGCGGGCCGCGCCGATCGTTGGACCGCGGAGCGGTCCACGACAATCTCTTAGCCGAACAGTTCCATGATCGGTTTGCCGGTCGTGATCGGCAGCGAGATGCCGCTGTTGTTCTGGGGCGCGTTGAGCGGAATGTCGAGCGCATGGTAGATGGTGGCGGCCAGCTCCTCGGGGCGCACCGGGTTGCTGGCGACGTACGCGCCGTGCTTGTCCGACTTTCCGTACACACGCCCCCCCGCGATCCCGCACCCCGCCAGGATCGACGAAAAGCAGCTGGGCCAATGCTGTCGGCCAGGCGGCAACTGCGTGAGAATGTTCGGCGTGCGCCCGAACTCGCCCGTTACCACAACCAACGTGTTGTCCAAGAGGCCCCGTTCTTTCAAGTCGATCAGCAATGCGGAGAGAGCCTGATCAAGCCGCGGCAAGCAGAAGCTCATGCCGTACGAACCTGACCCGAATGCATTCCCCATACCCATATTTCCGCCGTGCATGTCCCAACTGCTGCTGGGCGGGCCCGCCGTGTCATGCGGCGCTTGGCCCGTCCAGCCATTGACGGTCACGAACCGCACGCCCGCTTCAATCATCCGCCGCGCCAGCAGCAGGTTTTGGCCGAGCGGATGACGGCCGTAACGGTCGCGGACCTGATCGGGTTCGCGGTCCATCTTGAACGCGTCGCGCCCCTCGGAACGCGTCATGGCGTCGTAGGCTTTCTCACGCAACTGTTGCCAGTCGGCGCCGCGTCGGTCCCCGGACAACACGGTGCTTTCGATGCGCGACAACAGCTGACGCCGCATATCGACTCGGTCCCGATCGCCCAAGTCATAGATTTCGGGCGGTTTGAAGTCGTCCAGCGCGGGATGGTTCTGCGCCGAACCGACGAACACCGGCGCGTAAGCCGAACCCAGGTAGCCGCCGATGCCGATATTCGGCGCACAGAACACGGGCGGTCCGACGCACTTGATCAGCCAAGCATTCGACACGATGTTCCGCTTGCTCGGACGATGCTTGGAGACGAACGAGCCCAGGTAGGGCTGGTCGTCGGTCACGCCTTCCGCCACGCGCTTCACCGATTGACCGCTGAGCAGATTGTGCATGGCGTCGAAGTGGTTCGAGATCGCGCCAGGGTGCGTCATCGAATTGATGAGCGTGAACTGGTCGGTCAGCTTCGCCAGCTCCGTGTGCATCTCATTGATGCGCATCCCGGGGACCGCCGTTTCGATCGGGCGGTAGGGGCCGCGAATCGTGTCCGGTGCATCCGGCTTCATGTCCCACGTATCGACGTGACTCGGACCGCCGCACAACAAAATGAAGATGCACGACTTCTCCGCTGCCACCGCCTTGCCGTCGGCATCCAGCTTGTCGCTCCCCATCACCAGGCCGGGAAGCCCCAGCGACAAGGATCCCAGGCCGGCGGCGATCATCGCCTGACGTCGATTGAGTGCATACGAGTCCATGACAACACCTCGGTGGATTTTGATGCGATGAGTATGTCGAGGTAGCGGGGATTTCGCAACCAGAAAAATATGTCAAGGTTACGACGCGGGCGTCGAATAGTCGTCGCACCAGACCATTCACTTGGAGGCTTACGCGTGGATCAGGCGGCCGCGTCTATACCCGTCCCAGGAATCCTACCGACGACCGGCGATGCGCGCCGGCATGACCTCGACGCCTTGCGCGCCTTTGCCATGCTGTTGGGAATCGGCCTCCATGCCTCGCTCAGTTTCTTCCGGACTCCGTGGCCCGTCCAAGATTCACAGCCGAACGAACTCTTTGGGCTGTTGTTCATCCTGGTCCACGGCTTCCGCATGCCGCTGTTTTTCTTGGTGAGCGGCTATTTCACGATGCTGCTGTTTCGCCGCCGCGGCCTGCCGGCGCTGCTCAAGCAACGCTTCGGGCGCATCCTGGTCCCCTTTCTGCTCGGCGCTGCGACGCTCGTACCGCTCACCGCCTGGGTCTCGCTCCGTGCGATGCAAGATCAAGCTCGAGCGGTCAAAGTGGTGCGGATCGAATCGCTGGCGGCGGCGGTCCGAGCGGGGGATGCGGCCAAGATTGAGGCATACCTTCCAGACGACTCGCAGTTGAACCAGTTGGACGGCGACTTTGGGGTGAGTCCCTTGAGTTGGGCCGTGCTGCGACGCGACCGCGCGCTAGTGAACCGCTTGCTCGACCGCGGCGCCGACGTGAATGCGGCGAACCGCGACGGCAATCGCCCGCTGCATGCAGCCGCTTTCTTAGGAGGCGACGACCTGGCCGCCGCCCTGTTGGCGCGCGGCGCCGACGCGTCCGCCCGCAGCCTAGCCGGCGACCGCCCGATCGCCGCCACGAACGTCGACTGGGAAGCGACCCAGTACATGGTCGGTCTGCTCGGCCTGCCCCTCCCCGAGCGAGAATCGCTGGAAGCCGAGCGTGCAAAGGTGCGAGCTCGGCTGGCCCAGCTCGACGAAAACGTCGCGAGCGCGTCGACGGAAAACGGCGGCCAGCGCGGCTCGGATGCGCGCGGGACGTGGTTGAACGCGATGCACGATGCGTACCAGCGCTGGCTCCATTCAGACCGGTGGCGATACTCGGCCGCGGGACGCACGCTGCACCTCTTCGACACCGACTTGTTCGCGCACCTGTGGTTTCTGTGGTTCTTGTGCTGGCTGGTCGCCGGATTCGCCTTGATCGCTCCGGCGGCCGAACGGTGGTTGACGGGCTGGAACCCACGTTGGTTCGCCTGGCTGCTCGCGCCGCTCACGCTGCTCCCAGAGGCGCTGATGGGACAGGGACCGGTGCGTTTCGGTCCCGACACGGCGACGGGACTGTTGCCGCAGCCGCATTTGTTAGCCTACTACGGCTTGTTCTTCGCCTATGGAGCGCTCGGGTTCGCGGCTCAGGAGCACGGCGCCGTTTGGGGACGACGCGGATGGAGCTTGGTGTGCGTCGCGGTGCTGTTGGCTTTCCCCGCAACGTTGGCCGCCATCGGCAACTTGGCCGTCACAACGGTCGCTCAGACCGTCTACGCCTGGACGATGTCGCTGGGATTGATCGGCGTCTTCCGCCGGCATTTGCCAAGCGAATCGCGCGTCCTGCGCTACGTCGCCGATTCGTCGTACTGGCTGTATCTGGCCCACTTGCCGCTCGTCATCGGCCTGCAATGGCAGGTGCGCGATTGGCCTCTGCCTGCTGCGTTGAAGTTCCTCGCCATCAACGTCGTCGCTGTCGCCTTGTTGCTTGTCGCCTACCATTGGCTCGTGCGCCCCACATGGCTCGGCGCCTTGCTGAACGGCCGCCGCCAGCTCCCTTCTCCCCATCGGCTCTGCGATGGGGAGAAGGGTCGGGGATGAGGGGGGCGAGGGAGGAGGCGAGGGAGGAGGCGAGGGGTCACAGGCTGGAAGCCTGTGCTACGGGGGCTTGGCGACGAGGAGAGCGGTTCGGCAGTACGGCCCGAGACTACGGCTCTAGCGCTCCCACAGCACGCTGACGACGCCGCCGACCGTGGGGTCCAGCGACATGACGTTTTGGCGGTCGCGGGAGAAGCTCTCGGCGTCGAAAATCTTGCGATCGAAGACGTAGGCGGCGCTCGCTTCCAGCGACCAGCCGCGAAAGAGTCGTCGACGGAGTCCGAGCGACAGTCGCTGGTCGAAGAAGTAGGTCCGCTCTTGATTCTCTACTCGGTCGGCCTGGAAGAACGCTTCGCTCACCGTGTCGAACCGTGCGAATGCATCCCATGATTCGCCTAGGCGTCGCCGCGCCTCCAATTGCACTTGGTTGATCGGCAAATAGGCGCCTCGAAACGTCCAGTCGTCCGTCGGGCGGTAGGTGAACGAAGCAGGGAGGCCGATCTGGGCCTGAAATCGATCGTTGGGCCGCCAACGGTAGGCGATGCCGGGGATGGGGAAGACGATTTGGCCGGTGGGCGAGTAGAACAGACTGAATTCCCACGCGTTCCGCTCGCCATGCGGCACATTGAGGAACGCGAGGAAGCTGACTGTGACGTCGCGGATCGCCGCGTACGGCTGGTCGCTGGGCGAACCGACGCGGATCATGGCGCCCGACTGAGCGCCGCTGTCCCAGTTCTTGATGCGCATGAGCCCCATTTCGATGTCCCAGAAGCGGTTGGGAAGGGGGGCCGCGACGCTCGTCGGCACGTCGTCCATGTCGACTTCCAGCGACTGCAGGCTGAACATGCCGAGCCACAGTCCGTCGGATTCGAAGCGGATCGGAAAGGCGAGGTCCAGTTGTTGGTCGACTAGCGCGACGCTCCCAACGCCGGTTTTGAGCGTGCTCGACGGCAGCCAACTCAGCCGAGCCCTTACGGGCGCTCGCGACGAACCGCCGGGCCCCATGACGCTGGACATCGCGTCGCGCGGCGCCGAGGCCGCGTGATCGTCGATCGGCGGCAGCGGTTCCATCCACCCCTGATCCACCCACTGCGGCTCGGTTGCATACGGGTCGAACGGCGGCACGGTCGTCGGCGTCAAGTCAGGCGACTCGGAACCGGCCGTCGACGGCGGCGCGGTCGGAAATGCGATGCGCGGCGGCGACGCAGCGGCGTCCTGGGCGCGCACGTTCCCCCGCGGGCTGACGACCGCCATCAGCAGCGTCGCGACGATCGCGAGCGTCCTGCGACGTACTCGCGGGCGATCCGATAGTGACACGCACAAACCTTTTTCGAGCCCAGAAACTTCGCCTGAAGCGTCGCTAATAGCCAATCAACTTCGTTTTCACAAGGCGAATATCCGTCCGTCGCGGCGCGCGGCGAGCGACTACTCGGAAACGGCCGCTTCGCGCTCGGCTTCGCTCTTCAACAAGGCGTCGGCGCCCGCGTGTGCGGCGGCTTCACGAAAAAACCGCTCGGCGTCGGTTGGTCGCTTGAGTTGGCGGAGTCGATGGGCGAAGACGAACGCCATGGGGCCGCGCAGGGTCGGCTCAAGGCCGCCGGAGATGCCGTCCCACCCGAACGCGCCGGTTTGACCTCTCCAAGTAAAGGCCATTCCCAGAACCTGCGGCTTGGAAACGCGACCGGCGAGATACGCGTCGTGCGCCGTCTGAGCAGCGCGCCAGATGAGTTGGTCCTGCGTTTCCGACATCCCTTGCGGGAACGCACCTTGCCGAGCGACCTCGTAGACCATGAGGTACAACGGTTGACGCACGAATTGATCCATGCCCAGACGTTGCAACGCGATATCCTGCGCAACCTGCTTGCCGCGCGGCGTGCGGCAGACATCGCGGAACGTGCGATAGGCGATATCTCCCTGTAACAGCGACACGACCGACAACACCGTGTTGTCTTGCGTCCCGCCCATACGAAACGTCAGCCATTGAAACAGCTTGGTCGCCTCCGCCTCCGTAAGCGTTTCGGCCAGCGAACTCAGCAGGATGAATTGCACAAATTCGACGCCGCTGAACAGGTGAGGATGCTCGGCAGGCAGCGCCGGCCGCTGCAGCGTCGCCGCGTCATTCGAATGGGACTCCGCGTTCCAATGCTTCAGGTACTCTGGATGCCAGCGGCGGTAGCCGCCCGCACTCCAGGCTTCTTTGGCGCCGCCCGCGTCGCCTTGCATGTCGCGCAAACATCCTTGCAACAGGCGGGCGGCCGAGTAGTGGCGGTAGGTCATGCGTCCGACAGGGAGCTGTTCAAACAGCGTCGCCAGATCGCGTTCAGCCTGAACCAGATTGCCGTCGGCGACCTCCACCCGCGCTCGTTCCACAAGCAGCGGCAGCCAGTCTATGTTCCAGCGGCCGGGCTGCGGTTGCAGGCGGACATTGATAAAGTCGCGCGCCTGATCTACACGACCTTGTCGTCTCAATAACCAAGAAAACTCCTCGGCCAGCCAGATGCGGTCTAATTGCGACAATTCGGCGTCGCGTTGCGTTTCGTGTATTTCGGCCGCCAATTGCAAGGCTCGATCTTCCTGAGCCAACATGCGATAGCCGCGCATCAGCAAGATCAGGGAAATGATCGCCGAGCGACCTTTGACGAGTCGTTCGGCCTGAGCGACTCGATCCAGCTGCGCCAAGCGTTCGGCGTTAAACGTCATGAGATTGGCGCCCTGGACCGACTTTAGATACTCCTTCGCGACGGCGTACCGAAGTTCCTCAGGGAGCAAACTGGCCAACTGCTCAAAGTCGTACCGCGACGCCAGCACGCTGCGAATCAACTCGGCGTCGTCGAGCCGCCCTTGTCTCAGTCGCAAGAGCCAAAGATGCGCGGCGGCGACAATCGGCCACCGCTCCCCCTGCTCCGCCGCGACCTCTTCCAGCAAGGCGGCCGCTTCGTCGTCGCGTCCTAAGCGAATCAAGCACAGGCCTTGTTTGGTCCGCGACTCCTGCAACGCCTCCTTGGTGAGATCCTGGGCCGGCAATCGGTATTGATCGAACGCCTCCTGAAACTGCTCCTGCGACATCAGCTCATCGCCGCGCTCCCACGGACTGGGCTGCGTCGGCATCAGCTGCCGCGACGCTTGCAGTCGCACAACGCCGACGCCTTCCGGGAGGATCAAGCCTAGCCGACCGGCGTTCGATTGCCCCAAAGGAAAGACATCGTCGTAGATCAGCGCGGGCGCCGATCCTAAGCGGCAGGCAAGTTTCCCCGCTTCGCGCCGGATCGACAGTTCCCAGGCGTCGCCGCTGCGTTGGACCATTTGTCGACGGACTGGGAGTCCATTGCGCAAAAGACGCAACTCGAATCTCCCTCCGTGACGCGCCGGCGAGTCCGGCATGCTTCGCGACTCGTTTTCGGCTCCCAATGCCGACTCGAAGTTTTCCGAGTCCGCGACACCTGCTTTCGTTTCCGGGGCGAATGCAATCACGACGTCGTAACGCTCGCGCGGCGAGAAGTGAAACGTCGCGCCGACTGGCGACTCTCTGCCGACGGCGTCCAGTGCAAACCACGCTCGCCATTCGAGGTTGCCGCGCGCCGAAATCGTCGACAGCACCGTATTTGCGGCGAGAGCTTGATCAGGGGCCGGCGCTGCCGTTGGCGCCGCGGGTCGTGCGAGCCGCTGCCCCACCACGACCAAAGGTTGCTCTCCGAACACGCGATTGAGGTCGGCGAAGGGCGGCTGCAAATCGAGGAGCGGGGTCCAATTGCGCAGCCGCTGATCAAGTTCCCGCGACAACTCGGACGCGGCCGTCGGGGTCCGAGCGGCGAGGAAGCTGATTTCCGCTTGCAAATGGGCCAGTTCGTCGGCGTCCAACGTGGGACGCTGCATAACGCGCCGCAGCGATTCGGCGAATCTTGTGGACAAGCGACTTCGAGCTTGCTCCGCCTGAGCCGGCGCCGTGAGCTGCAATTCGTCCGCCAGACGCTCCAGTTGTTCGTATTGCGCGCGTACATCGACGCCCTGCTCCAACTGTCCGTCAAAGCGCTGAATCGCCCACGCGATTCGCCGCTCGCGACTGGCTCGCTGCCAGACGAAACCGGCGACCGCCAACGTCGCAGCGATCGCCAAGGCGGCGGCAAGCGAGGTGCGACGCTTCACGACGAACCGACGCAGTTTGCGCAATCCGCCTTCTGGGCGTGCGAGGATCGCTTCGCCGCGTGCAAAGCGACGGAGGTCGCCGGCGAGTTCAGCGGCGGACGCATACCGATCGCCTGGGTGCTTCGCCATCGCCTTGAGACAGATGGTCTCCAAGTCGCGATGAAGTCCGACGTGCAGTGCGCGGGGAGGCGTCGGCGGTTCGTCTTGGACGCGGCGCATGACGTCGGCGAACGTACCCGAGAACGGAGGCCGGCCTGCAAGCAGCGAATAAAGGATCGCGCCCAAACCGTACACGTCCGAACGGGGGCCGATCAGCGCTGAACGACCGGCTGCTTGCTCGGGCGCCATATAGGCTGGGGTCCCCACGACGTCGCCGTCGCAAGTCAGCTCCGGGGAGGCGACGCTTTGGTCCTTCGCCAGCCCGAAGTCCATGAGGATCGGCGTCTGCGTCGTCTGTTCCATCATGACATTGGAAGGCTTCAAGTCGCGATGGATGACGTCGTGTTCGTGAGCCGCTTGCACTGCTTCGGCGACCGCAGCCACGATTTCCGCGATGGTGCGCGCGGCGGGGCGGTTTTTCTCCGCCCAAGACGAGAGCGGCTCGCCGTCAATGAACGCCAAGGCCAGGTAGGGACGCCCGTCGGCTTCGGAAATCTCGTAAATCGGGCAGATTCCGGGGTGACGCAGTTTGGCCGCCGCTCGAGCTTCTCGCAGGAATCGCTCGCGCTCTTCCCCCGTCGTCATCCGCTCGGTGAGCGGCATCTTGAGGGCGACCAGCCGATGGAGGCGCAGGTCGCGCGCCTGCAACACGATTCCCATCCCCCCGCGCCCCAACACCTTGATCACTTCGTAACCGGGGAGCGTCGCGGGGAAGAACGGACGGAGTGCCTCGGCGGCAGGGAGCGCGGCCGCGTCCGCCGCTCGCCACGTGTCGGTTTCATCCCCCACGGCGCGCTGCGAATGCGTGCTGCCCGCGTCCGGCCGATTGACGTCCGGCGCTGGAGGCGCGAAGGGAGCATCGGCCGCCCCGCTGTGCGAGACGCGCGGAAGCGGCGATTCCTGCTCCGACGCCATCAGCGCGCCTCGTCGTGAAGGAAACGGTGAAGGAAACCGAGAACACCCCGGCGACAGCTTGTCTCTGCGCCCTGACGGGCCAAGCGACGCCCATGAGCTTAGGGATTGAGACGCCGGGGGTCAAATTGAGAACGCTCCGTTCAGCCTCCCGGGCATTGATCGAAAGCGCGATCAATGCGACGATAGGCGGTTCGTTCCGCGAGGATCAGGCAGGGATAGGACTTCGAGCATTCAATAGGACAGCCATGGGACGCGATTTCGAGAACCGCAAGCACGCAATCTTCAAGACGGCCGCTCAGAAGTCGAAGCTCTACTCCAAGTACGGCAAGCAGATCTATGTGCTGGCCAAGAACGGAGTTCCCGATCCGGACGCGAATCCGACGCTGCGCAACATGATCGAAAAGGCCAAACGCGATCAGGTTCCGGGGCACGTCATCGACAAGGCGATCGAGAAGGCCAAAGGAGTGGGCGGCGAGGACTTCACCACGCTGCGCTACGAGGGCTTCGGACCCGGCGGCTGCTGCGTCATCGTCGATTGCCTCACCGACAACAACAACCGCACCATCACCGACGTCCGCAACTGCTTCACCAAGACCGGCTCGAAGATGGGCACCGCCGGTTCGGTCCTCCACTACTTCGATCACAAAGCCGTTTTCTCGTTCGCTGGCAGCAACGAAGAACAAGTGCTCGAGAAACTGCTGGAAGCCGACGTGAATGTCGACGAAGTCGAATCCAGCAAAGGGTTCGTGCACGTCGTGGCGCCTCCGGGCGAGTTCTTTAAGGCCAAAACGGCGCTGCAGCAGGCGTTTCCGGGCGTGGAGTTCGAGGTGCAGGAAATCACCTTCCTGCCGCAGTCGACCAAGGCCATCTCCGCCGACGACGTGCCGATGTTCGAGAAGTTCATCGCCATGCTGAACGACTGCGAAGACGTCCAAGACGTCTATCACAACGCCCAATTGCCCGGCTAACGGCCGCCGTGCACGCGTTCTAGGCGACCCTGCTGCGTCCGCGAGCGGTTCTTGCTCGCCGCGGCGGCGCATCCCGTCCACGGTCGCTCGCCATCGCCTTCCCGTCGCGACGCGCAACTTGCGTCGTCCAAAGACTCTACGTCTTGCGGGCGGATTGCTGCGTCACTCTGACGCCTGTTGGGAATGCAAATTGCTGCCTGACGCCGGTTGGCTACGCAGACGCGTTCCCTCTCTTCAAGGAAATTCTCGTGAAACGGATTGGCATCCTTACGGCCGGCGGCGACACGCCCGCACTCAACGCGACGATCCTGGGCGCCGTCGTGCAGGCCAATTTGCGGAAGGTTGAAGTCATCGGCTTCATCAAGGGGTTCAGCAGCCTGCACAATCCCCGCGTCCCCCATGTCCGACTCAATCCCCTGTTCTGCACCATCCCCGAACTCGATAGCTGCCGCGGCGGCACCATCATCGGCGCCTCGCGAGACTTCGTCGACCATCAAGACAAGCCTTCGCTCGAACGCATCGCCGATCGCCTCAAACGACTCGGCGTCGAAGGCCTGATCTGCGTCGGCGGCGACGGGACGCTCAACGGCATGCAGGCGCTCTCCGAGTACCTGCCGACCGTGCTCGCGCCCAAGACGATCGACAACGACCTGGGGCTGAACTATCGACATGAGCCGGACGAGTGGATTCGCGAAGTCATGGACGGGCCGCCCGGTTATCGCTACAAGCGGGGCGTGTCGCGCGTGCGTTTCGACGTAGAACAGATGGTGAACTATGTGACGCCCGGGTTCGCGACCAGCGTCTTTGTGTCGGCGTCCGGCGTCCAACGGATTCGCACGACGGCCGAAAGTCACCGCCGCATCGCCATCATCGAGGTCATGGGACGCCACGCCGGTTACTTGGCGCTCGGCACGGCCTACGGCCAGCCCGATATCGTGCTCATTCCCGAGGCGCCGCTGAATCTAGACCGCCTGGTCGATCGCGTCGTCGAACTTTACGAACTTCAAAAGCATGTCGTCATCGTGTGCGCCGAGGGGGTCGTCGACGAACAGGGAAATGAACTGGGGACCGATCCGGCCGCGAAAGATCCCGCCGGCAACAAGGTGCTCAGCGGCGCCGCCGACGCGCTGCGCGAAATCTTGATCAAGCGCATCGGCAACAACTACTTCACGGAGAAGCGGCGCAATGAGTCGGCAAAGGCGGCCGTGTTTACGCGTAAAGTGGGGCATACGCAGCGCGGCGGACGTCCGATTCAGTTCGACCGCTTCTACGGCGCTCAGTTGGGCGGCCATGCGATCGAGATGCTGTTGCAGGGCCGCGTCAACGGCGTCTCGATTCTGATGTGGAACCGAGACCGCGGCTTCCACGTGAGTTCCTGCGACGCGCACGACTTCCGCGATCGCTGGGGCCTCATTCATCCGCGCCAAGTGCACCCCAGCTTCTACGACAGCAATAATCTGAACGTCTCGCCGATGGGCATCAATTACCTGCTGCCGATCTTCAACAATGCAATCGGACAAGACGACGTCGAGGAGATGCATCGCGCCCTCTTTGCGTCGGGCAACCTCACGCAGCCCTATCACTCCGTCAACGTCGATGTAAACAAGCGCATTTGCTACTTGGATTGAGCGGCCCCGTCGGCTGCAGCGACTCGCGATGCATCACGGCATCAGCCATCGATTCCCATTCGGAAGTCGCAATGAACCCGTCATTCGACAGGTGGATCAACAGCCGCTGGACGACCTCGCGCAGTCCAAAGGGCGGCGCGAGCGCAAGGATTTTCGCACTGACGATGAACTCGTTGAATCGCATCGAGGCGTCTCCTTGATGATCCCGAACGGAAAAAAGTGTTTGACGACCGGTCCGCTGCGCCTCTAGGTTGATGACCGTCGTCAGTCCGTCGCGTTGCTCATCCAATTCCATCCCGTTCGGGAAGAGGTGCTGACATGGTGCTAGGACAGATTCTACGCGCTAAGGGACAAGAGGTGTTCGCGATCGAACCCACGGCCAGCCTGTGGGACGCCGCCTGTAAGATGGGCGAACTCAACGTCGGTTCGTTGGTCGTCTGCAACGAGCGAAGAACGCTGCTGGGGATCGTCACCGAGCGCGACATCCTGCGCGCCGTCGCCGAACGACGAGCGGCGCTCGCCGAATTGTCGGTAGAGAACCATATGACTCGAGACACCGTCACGGCGACGTCGGACGCCAGCTTGCCGGAGGCGATGGAACTGATGACCGAACGGCGCATTCGTCACCTGCCCATCGTCGATCGCGGCGAGCTGGCCGGCATCGTCTCCATCGGCGACCTCGTCAAAGCACAGCTCGACCAAGTCAGCTTGGAACATCAATTCATGCTCACTTACATCCAAAGCTGAGCGGCCAGCGCGTCGAACGTCTCCCGTCCCCGGCCCTCCCCAATCGTCAAACTTCGCCTAATCACGATAAAGCACAAGGTCCGTCTTGCCGATAAATCCATGCGAGGTGATGCATGGATGGATTCAGCGAAGCAACTGCGGTTTTCGATGCGGCGGGGATTGCCGAGATTTGTCGATTTCGAGCGGCCGTGTGGTCCGCAACGGGACTGCTGCGCCCGGAGGCGTTCGGGTGCGAGGGATGGCGAGATCCGGTCGACGAACACGCGTTCCATTGGGTCGTGCGCCATGTCGCGAGCGGCCTGCTGGCGGCCGCCGGGCGTCTCAGCCTGCATCGCGGACTCGACCAGGTTCACCAGGCAGACGAATATCTGCGCTACGGTTTGGCGTTTTCCGGGCCCGTGGCGGCGCCGGATCGCGTCGTCGTGGCGCCGGAGTTTCAAGGCGCGGGGCTCGGGGCGCTGATCGTCGACCTGCAAGACCGCTTTGCACGAGCCTGCGGCGCTCAGGTCGCCGTGCGTCAGGCCTCGCCGTCGATGGTCCGGATTATCAAACGGCGCGGTTGGAATTTGGTAGGGCCGGCCAGCGACGACCCCCGCTTCCCGGGAGCGGCGTTCACCGTCGCCTATCGGTCGCTCGCCTAACGACGTCTACCAGGGAGGGACTCGCGATGCAGCCCTTAATTATCAATGCGGCCATTACGGGCATGGTCCCGCGCAAAGCCGACAATCCCCATGTTCCCATTCGGCCGGCCGAAATCGTCGCCGATGCAAAACGCTGTCGCGATGCGGGGGCGACGATTCTCCATCTGCACGCCCGCGAGGAGGACGAGTCGCCGACGTATCGCCGCGAGGTGTATGAGGAAATCCTACAAGGCGTGCGTGAAGCGTGTCCCGAGGTGCTCATCTCGGCTTCCTGCAGCGGTCGGCTGCATAATCTGTTCGAGCAGCGGAGCGAAGTGTTGTCGCTGCAGCCCGACTTGGGATCGCTGACCCTTGGGTCGCTCAACTTCCCTCAGCAAGCCTCGGTCAACGAACCGCGGATGGTGCAGCAGTTGGCGACCGCAATGCGCGACCGAGGAATCATGCCCGAACTCGAGATCTTCGACTTGGGCATGGTCGACTACGCTCACTACCTCATCGACAAAGGACTTGTCGCGACTCCCTGCTACGCCAACATCCTCTTGGGAAATCTAGGAACGTTGGCAGCGACGCCGGACAACTTGTGCGCCGTCGTCCGAGCGTTGCCGCGTGGAACCGTCTGGGCCGCAACCGGCGTCGGTCGCTACCAATTCTTCATCAACTCGCTGGCCGTCGCCATGGGCGGACATGTGCGAGTGGGACTGGAAGACGCGCTCTACTACGACTGGACCGATCGCACGCCCGCGACGAACGCGGGTCTGATCGAGCGGGTGGTTCGAGTCGCGCAGGCCGTGGGGCGGTCGATTTCGACTGCCGCGGAGACGACCGCGCTGCTGCAGCTGCGTCGTACGTGCGCCGCGACGACGGAAGAAGCTCCTGCGCTGACGGACGATCTGCCGGACGAAACATGGCAGCGGCTGCGGACGTTGCGTCGACGGCGCGAGGCGCGTGCGACCGAGCGTTCCGTGCGCCGAGCCGCGTAACTCGATCCGCACTGCGCCGTGGAGACTCGCGTCATGCGAAATTGGTTCCGCTCTCTATTTCCGACTCGCCCTCGCGGCCCGCTCGTCGTCAACGCACCGCGCGCCGAATCACGACGCGGCGTGTCGCGAATCTCGCTGGAGATCGACGGAAGTCCGCTGTGGTTTGAGTCATCCGACGTCGAACTGACGCCTTCGACCGAGGCGTTTGCGACAGCCTTAGCAACGCCGGCGCTCAGCGCCGGCAGGCCGTTGGAGATTCGCGGCCCCGTATGTTCTGTTTGGCATCAGAATCATCGGCGCGCCGTCCAACTGACGTCGTCGTGGTGGAACTTCCCCGCGGTCGCAGATCCGCCAGCACCGCCGCTGCGGACAGCGACCGCGAGCTCATGCAGCGCGCCTCCGCGTGGTGCGGCGCTCTGTTTCACGGGCGGCGTGGATTCCTTCTTCACCCTGTTGCGCGCGAAACCGACCGCCGATTGGCTCGTGTTTGCGTTGGGATACGACGTCGACTTGCGCGACCGCCGTCTCGTGGAGTCGGCCGAGCAAACCGTACGCGCGGTCGCTCGCGAAATGCAGAAAAACGCGGCGGTGATTCGCACGAACCTGCGCCGTCATCGAGCGTTTCGCAAAGAGTCGTGGGAGCGGACGCACGGCGGAGCGTTGGGCGCCATCGGACATCTGTTGAACGGCTGCGTCGATCTGCTGCAAATCTCGTCGTCGCAAACATATGGTTCCAGCACGTATTGGGGATCGCGCTGGGATCTCGATCCGCTGTTCGCCAGCTCGACGCTGGCCATCCAACACTTCGGCGCGGAATTGCTGCGCACGGAAAAACTATGGCAGATTGCCGACGTTCCGCTGGTGCAAAGGCATCTACGCGTGTGTTGGGTGCGTCACGCGGGCGCCGGCAATTGCGGGCGGTGCGAGAAATGCATCCGCACCATGCTGGTGCTCGAAACCTGCGGGCAGCTGGAACGCTATTCCTCGCTAGGAAAACGGAGTGAACTGGCGGCGCGAATCGACGGCGTCGAGTCGATTCCGTGGGGGACGCTCGTCGCCTATGACGCCCTGCGAAAACGGGACATGCCCGCCGCCGTGCGGAGCGCGGTCGAACGGTTGCTCGAACGCACTCGCCTGCGTCTGCTAGCGGCCGCTCTGAAGCAAGCCGCCTGACAAATCGCGAGCTGGGGTCACTCCGCGAGTCGGTCCTCGTAACTCGACGTCTCCCGCGACCGATAGAGCACTCGCAGTTCGCGACGCTTCAGGTCGTAGACGCTGGTCCACATCGTCCAGCCTTCGACCGACATGCGCTGCACAAGGCGTTGAACATCGTCGAGCTGCAGTTTGGCGGCGAGTCGTGAATCGGCCGCCGGTCCGGCGGCTTCGTCCGCCGCCGCGGAACCGATTCGGTAACGCTCGCAGGCCGCGTCATTCTGCGCCTCGGTCCGCGACCAGACGACGTGGTTCGTGCAGACCTGCCACGGGCGGTCGGAGCGAGTCGCCTGCAATTGCCCCGCCACCCACTCCACCACGCAACTTCGGCCGTCGGCGTCGGCGATCATCAAGTGCTCGGGATGTTGCACAAAGTGGATCTGATAGCTCTGCGCCAATTCCAGCGCCTCGTCCACGGTGCGGGCTTCGTCGAGGATCAACCGCATGAGGGTCGACTGCGTCATCGCGGGTTTCGTCGCAGCGGCCGGCGGCGCGGCGTCGGGGACCGACATGTCGGCGACCGCCACGCCATGTCGATTCACGCCGTCCATCACGTAATACGGCGCAAACAATAACGGCAGCCGCTCCCAAAGGTACGTCTCATCCAGGTCGGGACGATTCAGGTTGAGATACTGCAGGTCGATGACGGCGATCGAGGCGATTCCCTCGTCGTCGTGGATGCGCACAATCAAACAGGCGTCGTTGCCATAGTCGAAGTTCCTCGCGAAAAAGCTGCCGGCGGAAGTCTGGATGGCGAGCGTCGAACAGTGATGCGCAGGCGCGGCGGTCGGCAACGTCTGAATGGGCCGCGGTACGTACGCCCGCTTCACTCGTTCGACGACTGGCTGCAGCCATCGCGGAAAGAAGGCGCGAATGTAGGTTCCTTCGAGGTCCTGAACATCGACTCCTTCACGGCGGATCTTGGCCAGGTTGTAGTCGCCGTAATAGTCGATCACGTAGGCATTGCTGTCGGGAATGCGACGCAGCGACCGGAGCGTGCGGAGATGGTCGCGAACCGACCAGACCGCAACCAACAGGATTGCCAGCGTCAGCGTCAGAGCCCAGCGCAGGACGGCGCGCCGACGTCGTCGAGGGGCGGCAACCGGCCCCTGCCCCGATTCGTTCGGCGACTTGTTCGCCGGCGCGGATGATGAATCGTCCGTCACGATCGTCCCTTTCGCCTACCGCGAGTCTTGAGCGTCTGGAAACTCGCGTTGCAATCGTCGCGCGAGGTCGGCGTTCCGGTGGAATAGGCCGGGAACGGGACAGAACGAGTGGAGCGTCCAGCGACCATCGCGGAGATTGGCGGCGAAGATCACTTCGTCGCCGACCTGCTGGCGCAAAACGCCGCCGGCGGCGATCGCCTCGAGCGTCTCGCCCGGGCGCCGGCCGTGGAAGACGTGTTCGAGTTCAATGCGCAGCAGCGCCCCATCGCGTGCCGCCAGCCGCCCCGCGCCGACCAGTTCCGCGGATCGAAAATAGCCGGCCACGTCGCGGTCCGTCGGCAGCCAAGCCCGCAGTTCGGCCATCGACGCCGCAACGGCATCGGGCGCAGCCGTCATCGCAACGGGCTGCGTTTTGCCGCACGACCCGGTCGCCAGCAACAGAAGCGGCAGAATCCAGCGTGTTCGCATTTCGGCGGTTTTTGTAGGTCAGCGGCGTTGGGAAAAGAAGATCGAGGCCTCGTGCACTCGTGGATTCTACGAGTGCGCTCGGTTCCGGGCAAATCGACCGCTGCGGTGCGCGAGAGGATTTCGAGCACGACGCTAAGGCGCTCGAACCGATCGTGCAGGAGGCGCCGATATCGGGGCGCAAGATTCTTCTTTGGATTCCGCGGCTCTTTGCGATACATTTTGGCTCCAGTGGTCCTACGGCACCATTCACTTCTGGAGCGAGGGAGCAACATGGCAAAGAAGAAAGGGCCGCCGGCGGCCAAGCCGAGTCCACGCAAGAAGCAATCCTCAAAGAAGCTAGGCAAGCCGGATACATCGGTCTTGGCGAACTACGATCCGACCGATGCTGCTGGTTCCCATCCCGCCTGGGTGAGAACAAACTTCGCCGCGTATATCGCGCCTCAAGCCGGCCATGAAATGACGTCAGTTCGTGAGCTGTCTCACGCTGGGCACACCGTAAAGATCATTACGACCTACCGCATTGAGGTGGACGGCCATGCGATTCATCTGCACTTTTCGGTGGATGAAGACGGCCAAGTCCATACCCATGCGATCCCGTTTGTCACCTACAACTCAGCCACTGACTTGATGAAAGCCGTCATCAACGCCTATCCGGGTGCATTCGCCGGGCATGGCGATCCGCACGGCCATGCAGATCACCACGGCCACGAGAATGGAGACGCTACTTCATGATCCGGCGGAATTTCCTCACCAATGATGCCGTCGCCCAGCAGTTTCTTGACGGCGTGAACATCCTCAAGGACCCCGCACGGTCTCCCTGGCCTGGACAAGCGGGGTTGTCGCTCTATGACGTGTTTGTCTTCTGGCATCATCAGTCGATGATGCTGATGACTCCGCCCGGCCAGACGGAGCGGAACGCGGCCCACTCCGGACCGGCATTCCTGCCGTGGCATCGCTACTTCCTTCTCCGGCTCGAGGGTTTCTTGCAGGAGGCTCTCAATGATGCCGAGTTTCGCATACCGTACTGGGATTGGTGCGCGGATGCCGATCTTCCCAACCCCAGTACATCAGCAATCTGGAGCAGTTCGAATCTCGGTCAATTCGCCAGTTCCGCCTGGGTCGTCCGACTGGCGATGAACCCAACAAACGGCGGGTTGGAACGCGTGAACCGGCAGTTGCAACGGGCTTTGGGCGCCGAAGGCCGCCTGCCGCGACGAGCGGACGTGCGAACCGTCTTGCGCGACCAAACGGGATACGATTCTTCGCCGTACAACTCTTCGTCCTCAAGTGGAGTGCGCAACTTTATTGAAGGTTGGGTCGGCCCAGCTCGCCTTCACAACAATGTCCACGTATGGGTTGGCGGCGACATGCAGTTGTCCTCCTCGCCAAATGACCCGACTTTCTTCCTTCACCATTGCAATGTCGATCGGATCTGGGCAGCTTGGCAGGAAAAGTACCCCGCGGCTTCCTACCTTCCGGATATGTCTGCGCCGGCGTCTCTTCAATTCCACCGGATCGATGACGCCTTGTACAGCGTGTTTGAGGAAACCATCACTCCTAGGAACATGTTGGATTACAAGACATCGTACGAGTACGATTCGCTCGCCGATCTTACCGGCCCCTGAATGGCCCTCAGGAAAGGAGCTGGCGTCGAACCTGGTTAGGCACCCTCTGGGACGCCACTGGCGAGGAGACCGATCCGGTGTACGGATTCTTCCACCGCATCCAGCGCCCCAATTGCGTCAATCGAGTGCGCGGACCATCCGTTCAAACTCGAGTTCCTCAACTGAGACGCCAGGTGCTAACCGATTACTAGTAACCGAAGAATGCAGGACCATCGACGGACGCGGCCTGCGTGTTCCCATCGCACTCGATGAATCGATATGCCGGTTTCAGCAACGTCCCGTTGTCCGTCGGCGCGATTGTGACTCACGACGCTCTCGAATCCGACGGCCCAATCGATGGCGCCCTGGGCTGTAAGCGTGGTGTGATCGAGGAGGGATTCGAGTACGAGCGCCGAGGACGACGATCGCGAGGCTTACCGCCCCGCGAATTCGAAGGCGGCGATGACGGCTGGTCGTCCTGGAGCGAGCGTCAGGCCGAGTTGGCCGGCGAGTCGTGCGGCCGACTTGGCGGCGGGCGTCACGGCGACCTCCTCCTCGTTGATCCGGCACGAATAGACGCCCGCTTTCCGCTGAAACTCAATTTTCACCGTCCCCTCGGGCGGCGCCCCGGCGGGCAACGTCGCTGTGACCGGCGCGTCGCTCGCCACACCCGAAAACAGCCCGAATTGCTGGCCGGCGGTCGCTCCTTGCACATACACGCGACACTGAAAGTCGCCCGTGAAGCGGTTCTTGAACACGACCACCGCTTCGTCCTCGTCGGAGGCCTCGATCAGCAACCGCCCTTCGTCGTTCTGCCGTCCCTGTTTTCCCAACGGCTGCCGCTCCCAGCGCGCGCCGTTCTTGGTCAACCGAAACCATTGAGCGGGCGCCAGCGCTGCACGCTGCAATGGATTCAGTTCCGGCGGCGTGATGAGTGGCGCAGCGCGGGGCGCCTGGAGTTCCGGAAGCAGGACCGCGACGTCGACGCCTCCTTGGGATGCCTGCTCCCAATGTTGAGCCGCCAGACGGCGGTCTCCCTTGCCGTCCATGGCGAGGAACGCGCCGGTGAACACTCGATTGGCGGCCGCGTCGGCGCGGAGATGCTGTTGAGCCAAGACGAGCGCCAATTTGGCGGGAAGCATGGCCCGTGTGTAGCGTCGATTTTGTCCCTGATGACGGATGATGAGGACCTGCTGTTCGTACTCCACGACGGCGACGGGTTCCTCATCCACCATGATCTCGCCCTTCGCGACGGCTTTCTTGGCGCCTTGGTCGACCGCGTCCCAGAACTCCTTCACGTACGTCGACAGCAGTTCCAGCCGCGCCGCCTCCTGCGCGTACTCCTCGTCCTGCGACAAAGCCTTGGCGCGCGCCACTTTCTCGGACAACGCGTCGAACACGCGCGACGCCAGCGTCTCGCGAATCTCCGCGAGCGCCTGCTGTTGCTCGGGCGTATACTCGGCGGCGCATACCGCCGGCGACGAGACATCGGGAAACCATGACGCCGCAAGAGCGAACGCCAGCACGCCAAGCAGAATCGGTTTTGCCATCATGGTCGCGATTCTACTTGGCCCCTGGCTGGAGGTCGCCTAGCGGTTGGCCGTCTTTCACGGAAAAGCAGCGAACGGCGCCCGTGTAGTCGCCCACGAACACGCGCGTCGCCTCGTGATTGAAGACGACGCGAGTCGGCAGGTCAGGCAAGCCCTGCAGCTTTTGACTCTGATTGCCGTCGGGGCGCCAAATCCGCGCCGTGTTGTCGCGGCCGACGGTGGCGAACATGCCGGTCGATGAATAGGCGACTGCCAACACGCCGGGCAGCTTGTTGCGCGGGTTATTCCCTCGGTTGTTCGACTCGGCATGCGCATTGATCGTCCGCGTCGGGAATCCGTCCTCCGCATACCACAAGATGACTCGCCCATCTTCGCTCGCCGTCGCCAGCATCTGCGAGTCGGCTCGCCAATCCAGTTGCGTCACGGCGTCGCGATGGTCGCCGAGCGTGAAGACGATGCCGCCCGTCGCGGCCTCCCAGATGAACGCCCCGCCGTTGCGGTCTCCCGACGCCAAGAACTCGCCGTTGGGGCTAAACTCGATCGCCGTCACCCAGTCGGTATGCTTCTTGATTTTCTGCCGCAGTTCGCCCGACTCCACGGCATAGATCTTCACGAGCTTTTCCGGGCCGCCCAGGGCGATCCACTTCAAATCGGGGCTCACGTCGGCCGCCAAGACCACGTCCGACTCATCCCCCACCGCGGCGATTCGCTTACCGCTGGCCACGTCAAACAGCACCGCCTTGCCGCTGTCCGCCCCATGCCCTCCCGCGGCCAAGAGCACCTTGCCATTGCGGCTGAAACGCAGCACATGCGGCACTCGCTCGGGAAACGGCAGCACGCCCAGCGGTTCCAGCGTCTCGCTGTGATACAGCAAGATTCGTTCATGACCCGCGACCGCGATCACCGGCGCCCAGGGGCTGGCCGCCATGGCCGTCACCGGATGCGGACGCAACGTTGGCGGCAACTCCACGCTCGGCAAACTTTGCGGCATCGGCGGCGGCCCCTCGGGCTTGCCGATCGATGCCAAACTGGCGTCCAATTCCATCTTTCGCGACGCCACCTTCACGGCGCTCGTCGTCGTCTCGGGCGCCCCCAACTCAATCCATCGCTTGATCGTCGTGATCTCCACGTCGGGAATCTTGGGCTGTCGCGGCGGCATCGACGGCTCGTCCAAGTGTGCTACGAGCCGATACAGCAAGCTTTGATCGGGCTTCCCCGGCGACACCGCCTCGCCGCTCGCCCCGCCCGCGATCAAGGTCTGATACGACAGCACGTTCAGATCCGACGTCGCTTTGTCGGGATTGTGGCAGTTGGCACAACGTCGCTGCAGCACCGGCAAGACATGGTCGCGATAGGTGACCAGATCCTTGGCTCCGTCCCCTGCGGGCTTCGTCTCCTGCGCAAAACCCACGCACGACGCGGCGAGCGAACAGCCGAACAACACGGCGCAAACGGTCAGACGAAGACAAGTCATCGTGGCGGCTCCAATCTCGGGGCGCGGGCGGCTTAGTGGTTGAAGGCGAATTCAGTCGAGTTGAATAGGCCCCAGAAGATGTCGGCGTAGATCAAGTTCGCCACCGACCCTTCGTAGCGCTGCCGCGTCGCCGCCAGTTGCTTCTCGAGCGACTGGATTTGCGTTTCCAAATTCGTAAGTGCGGCTGCTTCCTGGCCGTCATCCATCAGCTTCTTGTATTCGGCCTGCAGTTCCTTCAGCCGGTCTTCGCTTCGTCGATAATTCTGGTCGGCGCGGGCTTGAGCCGCCGCAAGCTGGGCCTTGCGTTCCGGCGCGTTCTGTTCGTCCTCGATAATCTTCTCTAGCCGCCGCACTTCCTCCTCGGTCGGCTTGCGGCACAGCGTCCGCACGTACAGTTCTTCAATGATCTCGGCATTCGACTTCTTCGCCGCCAACAGGCCGGGGATGAGCCGACTCTGGGCGATCTTCTGCGTCACGGTGTCGCCGTTGACCAAGTGCAAAGCCTGCGACAAATTGGCCTCGCGATTCACCTCGCACGAACAGGCGCTCTCGCGCGGCGCGCGCCCGAACGTCGACAGGAAGTAATTCGAGAGGTTGCCCGAATAAAGCTGCACAGCGCGAGTGCCCGGCGGCGATTGCGGGAAGCGATCTTCGGTTCCGGTCACGCGCGTGATGGAGTCGAGCAACACTTCCGCACGCAGCCGCCGGACGTAGCTGTGCGAGAAATACGCTTCGTCCAACTCGTTCGAGGCATTCGTCGCCGCCGACAACTGATACGTCCGGGAGTTGCAGATGTCGCGAATGAGTCGTTTTTTGTCGAAGCCGTATTCGGCCAGTTTGCGTCCGATCGCTTCGAGCAGCTCTTTGTTGCTGGGCGGATTGCTGATGCGCACGTCATCCACCGGTTCCACGATCCCGCGGCCGAAGAAGTGCGCCCAAATGACGTTGGCCATCGTCTGAGAAAAGGCGTCGTTGTCGGCGGCGGTCAGCCAAGCGGCGAGCGACTTGCGCGGGTCTTGCCCCTCGACGTCCGGCGCCTCGCCGCCCAAAGTCTTCGGCTTCATGCGACGACCGTCCACCGGATGTTCTACCGTGTTGGCCGCATTGTTGTTGTAGACGATCACCTCCCGCCCCTCGACGCCGCGTTTCATGTTCACGCCGGCGAAGAAGCTCGCGAATCCGTAGTAATCGTCCATCGTCCAACGATCGAACGGATGGTTGTGGCATTGAGCGCACTGGATGCGGGTTCCCAGAAACACTTGCGCAATGTCTTCCGCCGTCTTCTGAGGCGTCAGCCGCTCGACCGCCGTATACAGATTCGACGTCGGCGACTTGAAGTTGCTGCCGCTGCCGGTGACAAGTTCCGCGACGAACTCATTCAGCGGGCGATTTTGCGCCATCTGATCGTGGACCCATTCGGCATACGACCACATGGCCTTCGCGTCGCGGCCGAACTGCGGTTGGTTGTTCGCCGAACGAATCCGGAGCATCTCGCCCCACTTCATCGTCCACATGTCGACGAACTCGTCGCGCTCCAGCAGCTTATCCACGAGCGCCGCGCGCTTCTGCGGATTGGAGTCGGTCATGAACGCGTCGTACTCTTCGCGAGTCGGCGGCAGGCCGATCAAATCCAGGGTCGTGCGCCGCAGAAACGCCTCATCCGAACACAATTCGGACGGAGTCATGTGCAGTTTCTTCAGCTTGTCGAACACCAGCGAATCGATGTAGTTCGCTTCCGGCGTGTCGGGCCACGCGAATTGATCGTCCGTCGGCAGCACAATCACCTCGGAACCGACGGTGTACTTGTCGAACCGAGCGAAGACGAACGCGCCGCCGCGACCGTTGCTTTTCACCAAACCATCGCGATCGATCGAAGCCACCGCATCGTTGTTCGTCATATACAACGCCAGGCGACTCACGTCGCGCACGGCGCCGTCCGAGTAACGCGCCAAGACGACGGTTCGCTGCGTCTGCCCGTCCCCCGCGAAGACCGACTTGGGCGGCAGCAACTCGATGCCAACCGGAACCGGCGTGTCGCCCGAATCGTCCGGCGCCCCCGCCTTGATCCAACTCAAGATCGTCTGATAGTCGTCGCTCGACGACTCAAACAGCTGCCCGCCTGTGTGATTCACTTCCCCCAACGCCTTTTCCAGCAGCAAACTTTTCTCGGGAACTGCGAGGTCGATGCGTCGACCGACCATTTGTCGAGTCAATCGGAAGTAGTCGCCTGCTGGGTCGTAGCCGAACAACGACAACATGAAGCCGTCCTTGCCGCGCGCGGCGCCGTGGCAGCTGCCGTTATTGCAGCCGTGCTTCATGAAGATCGGCATGACGTCGAGTCGGAAGCTGATGGGGCGTTTCACCGTGGAGTTCGCGACCTGCACCGACGCCTTCGCGGTCTGGCCGCCATGCTCGACTGCCAGTTGGCAGGCGCCGTCGGCCCGAGCTTGCAATTCGCGCCCCGCGAGGGCCGCCGAATCGCCCACGACGGCGAACTTCGCTTCCGCGGTGACGTCGCGGGTGACGCCCTGCGCATCAACCTGCTGCACGACCACCGTCTGTCGGTCGCCGGCGCCGCGCAAGAGGATCGATTCGGGAAACACGCGCAACACGCCGGCGTTCGGCGCATCGGCCGCTCGCACGGCGGGTGCGACGAGCAGCGCGAGCGCGGCGGCGACGATCGGCAGTTTACTCCGCCCCGGGCGCCGTTTGCCTGCCGCTGTGACTCGCCCTGCCCCGCTTGCCGTCTGCCGCCATTGCATCGATCGCATACTCAAGTCGCCCCTCTGCGCTATCGAACTCGCCGTTTGCTCTCACTGAGCCGCTCACTTCAAGTTGTCGGCTCGAATCAGCATGCTCGTCGGTCGCTACTTGGTCGCCGCCACGCCTCGTTCCGTATCCACGCGCAACAGGCCGTAGCCGACCAACTGCCTTACCGTTTGGCCGTCTTCCTGCACGGACAGGTCGAGCGTGATTCCTTGGTAGTTTCCGACGAGGCAGTCGGGCGTGGCGCGGATGGTGAACGTCACCTCCTTGTCGTCCGACTTCACCTCGCGGATGGGCTCCACCAATTCGACGCCGCGCGGCAATCGGGCCAGCGTCGCCTTGGCCGTCCCTGGGAAAGGCCGGAGCGTATTCAGCTTGACGACCACTTGCGACGTCTTGCCCCGTTCCACCGACGTCCGCGCAAATTTGGCTTCGACATGCGGTTCGGCGATCGTCAGCGAAAACGGCTTCGACGCCGTGTAAGTGCGATTGGCGCTGTCGTTGTAGCCGGGCCGCTCGCCGCCGCTGACGCAGGTCAACGTCACGAAGCTCGTCCCGGGCGACGCATTGCGCGCGGCGCTCAGCAGGTATTCGCCTTCCGTTTGGTCGGGCTTGATGAGTACGGGCGTCGCGCCCGTCACGCCGTTCGGACGCCACTCCATGCTTACCGTCACCGGGCCTTCAAAACCCGCGTGGCGGATCACGCGAAACTTGATCGGCATCTCGCCGTTTTGCACGAGCGCCGATTTGGGTGCATCCACTTCGATCGAAAACGGCGCGGGCTCGGTCACCGCCACCGCCAGCCGGTCCACGACCGTATGCAGGTAGAAGTCGTTGTTTCCGTACGAGTTCATCGCCACGATCTGCCGGAAGCCGCTCGCCAACGGCTCCGGCGCCTTCTCGCCGACCGGTCGCACGAGGATGTCGACGAACTTGCCGGCCAGCGGCGCACCGTCGGCCGCCTCAAACACCACCGGCACGCGCGGCATGGCGGTCGTGATCTTCGGGGCCTGCATGGTCACGCCCTCTGGCAGCCCGACGGCGACCAGCTCCATCTCGCCTGGAAACGCCCGATTCGTGTTGAAGATCGCAATCGAGGTGTTGTAGCGATTGCCGGCAGCGACGTTGATCGTCTGTCGTGCTTGCGGCGTGAGCTGATTTTCGGGCTCAAGCGGCACGTAGGTCAGCACGGCGTCGGTCTCCGGCTGCACTTCGACTCGATAGACGCAGTCGGCGCCGCCCTGCCCGCGGTCATCCTCCACCTTGATCACATATTCCCCGTCCGCCGGCGCCGTGAAGTCGACCACCGGATCCAGGGACTCGCGTTGAAACCCGCCGATCGGCGGCAGTCCCAGTTGATTAGGGCGCGAGTCGGCGCCGCGCTGCACGCCGCCGCCCGTCTTTCGATCGACCGGCGTAATGGTAAGCGTCGGATCCAAGGCCGCGCCGAACGCGTTCGCCAGACAGTGCACTTTGAAGCGATCCCCCTTCTTGGCGACGAAACGAAAATGATCGACGTCACCAGGCTTTTCGAGGATGCCATTGAACGCGGCCGGCACGGTCGCGGCAGATTGCGCGGCGATCGCCTCCGGCGTATCGTTGGGTTCCGCTTCGAGCACGTTGGGAAACGGCGACACGCGCAACAGATTGGGCGTCGGGGCCGGTCCGTCGTCGCTGGTCGCTGAAAAGCCGAAATCGCGGCCCGTCGTCGGCAGCGTCACCGACTGCTGCGTCGGTCCCAGCGGATCTCCCAGCACGGCGACGGTGAGCGGCTGCCCCGCCGGCCCGCCGGCCGGATACAACGCCGTCGGACGAATGAACGTGCCGACATGCAAGCGATACGACTCGTTGGCCGCATTGTAAGTGCTATGGCGTACGGCGATGAAATAGACGCCGTCGCGCGGTGCGACCAGGGAAATGACCGGGTCTTGTACGAAGAGCGCCGAATCATCGGCGGCCTGGATCGGCTTGCCAGACTCGTCGAGCACCGACAAATGCAGATCAGGTACGCCGCGGTCGGTTCCCAGGCGAGCCGACTCGATCTCGACCGAGATCCGCTTGCCCTGCTTCGCCTGGATCCGGTACAGGTCGATGTCGGTCGGGTCGAGCATCCGGCCGACGACGGTCGTGTTCATCTCCACCGCCATCGCCGCTTCCGTTTTGTCGTTGCGCATCCGCGTCGACTCTTGTTCCTCGACGATCGGAAACGGTCCGACAAAGAATCGCTGCAGGTCCGTGACGCCCTGCGCCGTGCGCAAGCGAATTGAATGGGCGCCGAGCGGGCAGTCGTCGGCGAGCTTCAGTCGCACCTTGACGCGAGTCGCCGGCCCGCCGCGTTCGCGGCGGCTGTCCGCATCCTCGGTCGGCTCTTTCTCCAGCGACTCGACCGAAATACCCGGTTCGTAGAACATCAACTCTTCGGGACGTTCCAAGTAGCGGCCGACCAATTGCACCTCGACCGTCGTCCCACGTTGCCCGCCGGGAGGCGAGACGCGCAACAGACGCGGCGAACCGGCCTCGGCCGTGGATGCAATCAACCCGATCACCAACACCACGACCGCGGTCGCCGTGCGCAACATGCTGCCTGCCTCCATTAGTGCCCGCCCATTTCGTCGGCGAAATCAGCCCACGAGTTCGTTGACCACTTGGCCGCCGTCGATGATTTCGATTGGGCGAGCGCCAGGCGCCATTAGTTCCTTGTCGGCGTTGATGCCGATCTGGCGATAAACGGTCGTAAGCACGTCTTCGATGCGGACCGGATCGTCCTCCGGCTCGCTGGCCGTGCTGTTCGACGAACCGTACACGAGCCCGCGTTTAAATCCGCCGCCGGCGAAAGCCGCCGAGTAGACGCGGGGATAGTGGTCGCGGCCGGCGGTCGCATTAATTTTCGGCGTCCGTCCGAATTCGCTGGTGACCATGACCAGGGTCGAATCGAGCATACCGCGTTCATCGAGGTCGGTGATGAGTCCCGCGACGGCTTGATCCAGCGTCGGCGCTTGACGGCGCATGGCGTTCTCGATTCCCGCGTGGTGGTCCCACCCGCCATAGCTCACGGTCACGAACCGCACGCCCGCTTCGATCAAGCGGCGGGCGAGCAAAAACCGCATTCCGGCTTCATTCTGCCCGTAGAGATTCTTGGTCTTGTCCGACTCCTGCGTGATGTCGAAGGCTTCGCGAGCGGCTGGCGAACTGATCATCGCGTACGCGCGCTGATAGAACTCGTCCATCGCGCTCAGTGCTTCGGCCTTTTTCGCGAGCTGCCGGAAGTGATCGTCGACCACCTCGCGGATGCGTTGGCGCGTGCTGAAGCGTTGTTCATCGACGCCCGCGGGCAACAGCAGGTCGCGGACTTGATAACCGGGGCGTCCTGGATCGGCGCCGATGCCGAAGGGGCCGTACTGCGAGCCCAAATAGCCGGTTCCCGCATATTCGCCCGCATTCGGGACGGCGACGTAGGGCGGCAGATTGTGGCGCGAACCCAGTTCGTGCGACACGACCGCGCCGAGGCTCGGGTGGTCGATCGCCGGGCTCTTGCGATAGCCGGTGAACATCGCGTAGGAAGCGCGACCATGGTCGGCTTCCTTCCCCGCGATCGAGCGAATGACGGTCATTTTGTCGGCGATTTTCGCCAGGCGGCTGAAGTTCTCATTGAACACGACGCCGCGCAGGGACGTCTTGGCGACGCCGAACGGCCCGCGATATTCCAGCGGCGCCTCGGGTTTCGGGTCCCACGACTCCTGATGCGCCATCCCGCCCGGCAACACAATTTGGATGACGCCTTTGGCTCGACCTTCCTTGCTCTCGTACCACTTCTGGTCGGCTTGCGCCGACTTGGCTCGTAGAAATTCCCCCAGCGTCAAGCCGAGCGAACCGACCACGCCGACTCGCAGAAAGTCTCGGCGGCCCGGTTTGCGAAAATGAGCCGGGTCTTGATGCCAAGCCACGCCGTCAGTGCCGGGTGTCGTCATGCGCAAATCCTTTGTGCGAGGTAAGGTGGGAGCCAAATGTCGTCGCTCGTCGGTTTCGAATCGACGTCATAGTCATATCGGCAGGAGTCAATACGTTAGCGACCGCCAATTTGCAAATCAAGCTGAAGTTGCGACGGATTCAGATTGCAAAAGCGTTGCGTAACCAAGGCTTGCAGCCAGCTGACGACCGACGTATGGTGTCGACCTTGCGACGCCGATCCCAAGTCTGTCGCCCCCGCCTCCTACCTACCCTTCGAGCTGCCGACCGGGGCAGAATTCTGCTGGAGAACGCCCTCATGCGATCCGCCCGAAAGACTGCGGCCTGGGCCTGGTTGCTCATTTTGGTCCTTCCCTCGTACGCCGCCGCTCAAGACCTCGTGGGTCTGTATGCCACATGGAAGCGTGATCCGGCGACCACGATCACGATCAATTGGGTCGATCTTTACCCGGCCAGCTCGCGCGAAGTTTGGTACCGAGAACTGGACGAAAGCGAGCTGACGATTGCGGACGTCAAATCGGACGAGAAGGAGCCGAAAAAGGACGAGAAGAAAGAAGACGTCAAACCTAAGAAGTGGACGCTCGCCGTCGCCGCGCATGCCTCGCTGGGCCCGTCGACGCTGCAGGTGCGACGCGCGGAACTCAGCGGGCTCAAGCCCGACACGACCTATGAGTTCGGCATCGGACGGCAACCAACCAAGCCGACCGAGGGCTGGCGTGTGCGTACGATGCCGCAGAAGCACGAACGCACCATCCGGTTCGTCACGGGCGGCGACATGATGCATTCGCGTGCGACCGTCGACGCGATGAATAAGCAAGTTCAAAAGCTGGAGCCGGACTTCGCCCTCTTGGGCGGCGACTTGGCGTACGCGAACGGCGTCACGGCCTCGCGGTGGGTCGACTGGCTGCAATCGTGGATGACGATCTGCGTCACCAAACAGCGGCGGATCATCCCGATGGTGCTGGCAATCGGCAACCATGAAGTGCGGGGCGGCGCGAACGGCCGCATCCCCGACGACGCTCCCTACTTTTACGGACTGTTTTCGCTCCCCGAAGACCGCTCGTACTATGGCCTCGACTTCGGCGACTATTTATCGCTCGTAGTGCTTGATTCGGGCCATACGCACAAAGTGCCTGGCGCGCAAGCCGAATGGCTTGGCGCCGCGCTCGCCGCTCGGTCAAAGCAAAAGTTCCTGTTCGCGTGCTATCACTATCCAGCCTACGGGACGACGAAGGCGCCGAAAGACGGGTTGCCGATCGACGCGCCGCGGAGCCTCGAAATCCAGCAGCACTGGACGCCGCACTTTGATCGATTCGGCTGCACTGCCGTGTTCGAGAACGATCACCACACGTTCAAGCGGACGCACCGCCTTCGTGCTCGGCAACGCGACGACGAAAACGGCATCCTGTACCTGGGCGACGGCGCGTGGGGAGTCGGCGTACGGGCGGTCCCCAAACCGAGCGAAGCGTGGTGGCTGGCGAAAGCCGAGTCGCGCAACCATCTCTGGCACGCGGCGCTTGATCCGTCCGGAAAGGCCACGCTGGAAGCGATCGACGTTAAGGGCGAGAAATTCGACGCCGTCGAGCTCGCCGCCCCGCGCACCAAGCCAGTCGAACCGGCGACCGTCTCGCCCTAAGGCCCCACTTCGACGCCATGCTCGCCCGCTTCCTTGACGATCTGTTCGACCATGGCCGAGTCGCCGTGGGACCGCCCGAATTGTCGTGGGATGCGGAAGAGTTGGATTCCGCAGTCGAGCGGCTGCGCGTCGTCGAACAGCGCGTGCGAGCGCAGGCGCCCGGCACGCCGCCGGAGTTTGAACGAGCGGCGGCCGAATGGAGTGCGGCCGCCTTTTATCGTGCGTCGCAAGCGGCCGTATTCCGCGAATTGCCGGCGGAAGCGGTGGAACGGCTGTTCGCCACGCCGCCGGCCGACGAAGCGACGCGCGTCCGCGCTGCGTGGCATTACACGGTCGACTTGGTGTTTCAGTTCCTGCCCGATCTCCATCGCTTGGCCAGCGCCGCGTCGCCCGCCGATCCGTTGGTCGACGGCCTCCGAGCATGGGCGCGCTTCTGGCCGCTGTCGTCGGTCGGGATGAGCGACGTGACGGTCGACTCGCTGGCGGGCATCATCGAGCATCCAGGACTTTTGGCCCTATACGTCGATCGAGTGATCGCGCGGCGCGACGTCGGCCGTTTGGACGCGCCGATCGTTTTGCAGGCCGTACGCCGCGCCATCGGACCGTACGCCGACCAATTCGCCGACGCGCCCGAATTTTGCCGGCGTTTGCGTTAATTGCGTTCTGCGCCCTTTCAGGCAACGCTGTGAAGCATTTTTTACGGGAAAAACGAGGCCTTTCGGTCACTCAAGGGCGATCCACGGCATTCCCGGCCGCGCCGGTGCACCTCCTGGTTCGCTCTTTCTTGTTTCTCACGGAGGCACGGAGACACGGAGAAAGACTCAAGACTCGCTGTGGTCGGAGCCCATGACGCGATCCTTCCTCGATCAAAGTCCCGTCTCGTTCTCTTGCATCTCCGTGTCTCCGTGTCTCCGTGTGACAAATCTGACCGGGGCGAGCGAGGACGTCAGACGCTCGTCATGTCTTGCCGTTTCGCGGACTGAAAATGCTTCACAGCGTTGCCCTTCGGGGCGGATTGTTGCGACGGGGCGTTTTCGGGGGCGACCGATCTTGGCATCGCCGCGTCTGCCTCCGCTCAGATGTGGTATTCTACGGCCTCCACGAGAGCCCCTATCTCATGAACATTGCCTCTGCCGCCCACGCATCGGACGACCCGCGACTCGTACTCGCTCGGCGACTCAATACGCACCTCCTCGGGCCGGTCAAATCGGCCTTTGTCGCGAAAGACGAGATCGTCGATCTGTTGGGCGTGTGTCTGGTCGCCGGCGAAAACCTATTCATCCTCGGCCCTCCTGGCACAGCCAAGACGGCCGTCGTGCATGAACTGGGCCGGCGACTCGACGGACGCGTATTCGACTACCTTCTCACGCGTTTCACCGAACCCAACGAACTGTTCGGCCCTTTTGACATTCGCAAACTGCGCGACGGAGAGCTCGTCACCAACACCGAAGGCATGCTTCCCGAAGCCGACTTCGTGTTCCTCGACGAACTGCTGAACGCTAATAGCGCCATCCTCAACAGCCTGCTCATGGTGCTCAACGAACGCGTCTTTCGACGTGGACGCGAAACGCGCCGGCTTCCGCTCTTGATGGTCGTCGGCGCCAGCAACCGCCTGCCCGAAGACGACGCGCTGGCGGCACTCTTCGATCGCTTTCTTCTCCGAGTTCGCTCGGACAACGTGACCGACGACCGACTCGCCGAGGTGCTTGCCGCCGGGTGGTCGTTCGAACAAACTCCCACTCGCGACGCCCCCGCCCTGACGCTCGACGACTTGCAACGGGTCCGGTCGCTCGTGCGCGAAATTGATCTCCGCGGCGTCGTCGGCGAGTTCGCGCAATTGGTGCATCGGCTGCGAGTCGCCGGAATCCCCGTCTCGGATCGACGCGCCGTCAAGCTCCAGCGACTCATCGCCGCCAGCGCCGTCCTGTGCGGACGAGCAGTCGCGGAACTCACCGACCTGTGGGTCGTGCGATACACATGGGATGTGGAAGAGCAGCGCGAGGTCATTGCGTCGCTGGTCGGCGAAGTCGTCCGCCGCGGGCTGGAGTCGGCGCAGGGGACCGCACATCCTCGAGCCACTCACGACGATGGACCGAATGCCGAAGAACTGGCGGCCGATCTGGAGCGGCTGGCGAACCTCTTCGCTCGAACTAGCGGCGAGCCGACGGCGACCGAGGCCCTGGCAGCCGAGCGCGCCGCGGCGCGCGAGCAACTGGGGCTGCTCGCCGGTCGCTGCCAATGGGTTAAGGACGAAACGCAGCGTGCGTACTTGGAACAGCAAGTGCAGGCGTTGTGGGCGGCGGCGGGAGTCGCACGATGACGATTCGCTGGGCGGCCGTCGTGCCGCACGCTCGCCGATCAAGCGTCTTGCCGTTGCTTTCGCGACCAGGCGTCGAAACGCTCGACGCCCCCGACGGACTTTGGGTGCGGGGCGACGCAACGGACGAAGAGGAGCTTCGGCGGCTCATCCCCGGAGAACCGGTTTTTCGGCTCGACGAAGCCCTTCGCTTATGGCCTCTCGGCGGCCGCGTGCCGCAGGGCCGCTCGCCCGCGGGCGACTGGCGGCCCTTGCGCAGCCTGTTTCAACTGGAACTGCCGCTGGCTGCGCAGGGGTCGCACGACACCCTGGCCGCCCTGCCGCGCGCCGTACCGCTGCGGCTCGTGCGCTCCGGCGCGGAACGTCCTGCCGAGTTGCTGATCGTGGAGTCAGGGGCATGGTATGAGTACGCGGAAACGGCGCCGCAGTGGCGACTCGAGCGGCTGGCGATGGCCGCTCGGCGCGACGGACGCGTCGCCCTATGGGGCGTCCCGTTGCCTCCGCTGCCGGGACGCCGCTATTGGCTGCACGACGGGCTCGCGACGCCGTGCGGTTGGCATTGGGATCCCCCCTTCTCGACTCGCGTGCTCCGATCTCGCCTGTCGCTCGCCGCCGACGAGTTGGCGCTCGTCGAATCGTCGGGGTGCGAAGTGATTCCCGCGCAGGCTTGGGTGCGGGCGACGCGCAGCGCGGTGCGCGCCACTCGGGAGACGCTGCGGCATGACGCAGAAACTTGATCTGGAGGCCGATTACTTCGCGCCGCGCACGTCGTGGCTCTGGAAATGGAGCGACGATGGCCAAGTCGTCGTCTGGCATGATGGCACGACGATCGCCTTCCGCGAAGAGTTGTTCGCAGCGCTCCAGCGATTGGCGCCAGACGGTCTGCCGCGTTTCGGAACGTTGATTTTGATTCTGGGCGCCTGTCGCGAGTCTTTCGACAGTGCGGCCGTCGTGGAACTTGTTCACCGACAATACTTGCTCCAGTCCACGACTCCGCTCATCGCCGGTCTGACCTGCGACATGCTGAAGCAGGGACTCAATCGCCTGCATGCGGCTCGAGATAGTTGCCGCACGCCCGCCGAGCGGGCCGAATTGGCGGCCTTCTTGCTGGAGGGACAACCGCGGCTCATCCCGCCGTCGACGGCTCGCGAACTAGTGCAAAGTCTCGCGGCCGGATTGCCCCCGATGGCCCTGCACGACGGCGAGACGTCGTCGAAAGACTTGGAACTCTATGCGGCCGACCTGTACAAGGCGTTCGAACGCTTCGACCTTGAAGCGTTTCAGCGCTGGCGGCAGACGGGCGTGGAAGAGACCGTCGCACCAGCCGCGACCGAACCGCCGCCAGGCGAAGGCGTGCGCGAGTTGCTCCGGCGGCTGCTCGACGATGACGAACTGGCTGGTCTTGCACGTTTGGCGACCGCGCTGACGGCGGCGATCCGCCTGCCGCGCCCCGCGGACGATTGGGAACGACTTCCCAACGGCGGCGTCGCCGACATCGCCAACCGCGGCGAATTGGATCGACTGCTGCTGAGCGAACTGGCGCACGACGACCTGACGCTGGCGGTGCGCGTGGCGATGCGCGAGGCGCTGTATGTGCGCCGAGAGCCTTTGCCGCGCTCGTTGCCGCATGTGCGACTCCTATTGCTCGACGTCGGCCTGCGCATGTGGGGCGTGCCGCGCATGTTCGCGACGGCGGTGGCGCTGGCGGTCGCGAGCCAAGCCGACGCGAGGACGACCGTCGCCGCCTTTCGAGCGGAGGGGACGTCGCTGACGCCGATCCAACTCGACAGCCTCTCCGGGGTGCAAGCGCATCTCGCCGCGCTTGACGCGGGGCTCCATCTCGGACGCGCGCTGCCGACGCTCGCGGAACGTGCTCGATCGGAGTCGCAAACGGCCGACGCCATTGTCGTGACGCACATGGATGCTTGGGAGGACGACGAGTTTCGTCGGTCGCTCGCTGAGCTTGACGTCGACTCGCTGCACCTCGCGCTCGTCGACCGCGACGGGCGCTTGCAATGGCGTCAGCAGACGCGGCGCGGCAGCCGGTTATTAAGCGAGGCGCAGTTGGACTTGGACCAGACGTTGTATGCGGCGCGACAGAATCGACCTCGCGCCGCGCGGGGCGAGCGACGAACGCGGTTGCCGGCGATTTGGCATTGCCAGCCTTTTCCCTTTCGCTTCTCCACGTCGACTGACGCGGCGAACACGGTCATCGGGCCGCACGGCTTGGCGTACACCTTCACCGGCAATGGGCGGCTTCTGTTCTGGGACGGCCCGACCGCCGTGGAGCTTGCGCGAGGATTGCCGCACGGACGATTGCTGTGGGGGGCGTGCGAACCGCATCACGATCAGTACACGGCCATCGTGGGTCACTTGGGCCGCAACGCGATGCACCTCGTTCGCTTTTCGCGGTCCGCAGGACTCGAATTGGATAGGGTTGAATCACTGCCGCTACGGGCTCACGGCGGCACTCCCCGAAGCGTCGCCGTGCACGACGGCGCGGTGCTGATCTTCTACGACGACGCCGTGGAAGCGTGCTGCTTGACGTCTGGCGAGTCGCTCGGGATCACCGCCAGCTCGGCGGCAAGAATCTTTTCGAGCCCGCGCCAGATTGTGACGCATGGCCTCGTCGTTCCGGTGGGGAAGCACGAGCTGCTGCGGATTTCAGTGACCGATCGGTCGCTGCGTTGCCAGCAATTCGATCCGTTCGCCGACCTCGAGGAGCCGCTCCCGCCGAACGCACAGTTGACGGCCGCCATCGAGGCGACGTGGCCGCGCAATTCGCTGGCGTTGGTGTTATCGACAGGGCATGTACGACCGCACGGGGCGTGCGAGCTGAAGTACAGCGACGGCGCGAGCGCCCTGGGACGCGGCGACTTGCGAATCGCCAGGGTCTCGCGCGACGGGCTGCGATTGTTCCTGAACCGGGTGCGGCGCCTCGACCCGGGCGTGCCGACGTCGTACGAGCTCGATCTAACCGACGGCGCCGTGACGGCCTACTATCGCGGTCAGGATCGGGAACAAGTCTGGTTCGATTCTCGCCTGCGCTCAAACATCCGGACGCACTTTCGTGCGATCGGCGTCCAGCGCAACCGCCAACTCGTACTCGCGAGCCCGCGCGGGCACGTCTGGACGCTGCAGTGGAATCCCAGCGACGACTGCCTGTCGTTTCCACGAACGCCGGAGCGCAAACCGGAGGACTTGCAATTGCATCCCTTCGAGCCGTGGCCCGACTCCACCAATGCGGACGCTGCCCGCTACTTGCGCGTCGCCACTTGGCCGGACGGCAGTCGTGCGATCCTCGATGCACGCGGAATGCTGCATTTGCAGAGCAGCGACGAGTCGCTGCCGGAGTGTTCGCTGCTGCTTAATGAACGCCGACTAGCGGGCTGGGATGTCGACTGCGGGTGCGGCGGTCCGGCGGAGTTTCTCGCACCTGCCGAGCGCCGCGGCGCCATGGCCAGCTTGCAGGAGCGGTGCCTCGGCCCCTTCTTGGAGCGCTTGCCATGCGAGTGACGTTGGAGCTTCAGGCGACCGACGAGGCGCAGCGGCCGAAGCGCGCCTGCTGGTTCCCCGCCCACTGGCCCGAACCGTGGTATGCCGCGCTCGCCCGTTCGGCGGTCGACCACGAAAGCGTCGCTTGTCGAGTCGGCGACGACGTGCTAATCGCCGCGACCAACGATGGCGAGGCGGCGGCGCTGGAAGGGGGCATTGCCTGCGGTTGCATCGCCGAGCGGCTGTTTCTGCCGACGCATGCACGGGTCGTCCCGCCGGCGACCGACGAGCAGTTGGCGGAGATTTTGCCAGATGACGGCGCTTGCTATCTGTGGCGACCGCACGGCGGCGTGGTGCGACTGGCGGCGGCGAGCCGTTCGTCGGAATGGGTGCGCGTCGCCGTGAATCGTGCGGACGAATGGAACGCAGCGCAGCAGGGTGAAGCTGCCATGCCGCGACTGACCTCGATTCGCTCCGCCGTCGCGCCGGCGCTCGAAGACTGGCTGCTGGGTGCTCGCGACGACATCGGTCAAGACGCCGCGCAAACCTTGAGAAAGTTGACGGCTGAAACGCAGGACTCGTCGCGTACGCGGTTGTGGCCGCAGGTGCGGCGTTGGCTGCCGTTGCTGCCGATCGTCTTGTTCGCCTTGCTGGGCTGGTTCGCCGCCTCCTTGGCTTCGCGGCTCGAAGAACTCTGGGAGCTTCTCCGGGACTGGTTTCCTTGGTCGTTGCTCGTCCCGTTCGTCGTTTTGGCGGCGGTTGCACTGCTCGCATACGCCATCCGGCGGGCGCGGCGAAAGGCGTCGTCTTGGTCGCACGGCGACGGCGCGAGCGACGGGAGTGGTGAGGCCCTCGAGCGAAGCTTGGCTCACGCTCCGGCCGGAGGTCGTGGAGAGAACGACTTCGCGACGAGAGCGGCCGCACTTTGGGGCCACGTGGCAGATTGGTGGCGACGACAACGGTTGCGCGTCGACGAGCAGCTTGAGGAAGCACGGGAGCGCGAACTGGCGCGGTTGATTCAGTTGTTGGATCGGAATCCCGACGAGGGGCTGCGTTATGCGCTGCCGATCGGCGGCGGCGGTTTGCCGCGGGGACGGGCGACGCCCGGTTCGCAGCTGCTTCGCAATCAGACCGATTTCTCGCTGCAATCGCTGCACGGCGGCGGGGCCGCCGACGCTTGGCGCGTGTCGTACGAAAGCCAGCAACGGCTGGTCGCGCGCTATCGCGACTTGGCCCAGCGCGAACGTCAGTTGGGGCGTCATCGTCGAGCGGCCTATATCCAGGCGCACTTGCTGGGGGACTTTGCAGCCGCCGCGCAGACGCTGTCCGAGGGCCGCTGCTTTCGCGAGGCGGCCGTTCTTTACGAACAGAAGCTAGACAACGTTTCGGAGGCCGCCGAATGCTATGTGCGAGGCGGGTTGTTTGCGGAAGCGCTGGAGCGATTCGTCAAGCTGCGCGACTGGCGGCGGGCCGCCGAACTGCACGAACGCCTGGGCGACGTGGAACCGGCGCGCGAAGCCTATCGAAAGTGGCTCGAGCAACTCGCGGCGGCGCACGACTACCTGGGCGCCGCGAAGGTTTGCGAGGAGAAATTGAACGAGCCGGAGGAGGCCTTGAACATCCTGCTGCGCGGGTGGCGCGAATCCGACCAGGGGGACGCGTTCCTGCCGGCCGCCTTCGCGCTGCTGGCGCGTCGGGGTCGGCACGAGCAATCGCACGCCTTGTTGAATCAGGTCGTGGAGGAGCTGCGCGAACCGCGGGTTCCTCATGGATGCAAAGCGGCCGCGGCCCTGTCGCGGGTCGCCCGTGAATACCCGGAGGCCGCGCTGCGGCGACAAGCGGCCGATGCCACGCGACGAGCAGCCGCGGCCGTGTTGAATGCGAAATCCGCTCCCACAGACGCCGTGCGGGAGCAATTGTTGCTAGCCGTGCAAGAGACGGCGGGGGATGATCGGCTGCTGAGCCGCGACTGCGAGCGCTATGCGAAATCGGTCGCCGAACGGCCGCGAAAAACCGAGTCCAATCGTTCCAAGATTCACTGCGTCGCCTCCTTTCAACTCCCTCGCGACGTGCGTTGGACGAGCGCTCTGAATCTCTGCAACGCGCTCTACGCGGCCGGATACCGCGGCGATGAAGTCCGGATCATGCGCTGTCTTTGGGACGGCACGCGTCGCCAGTTTCCCGCCGGCCCCGCCTGGAACGTACGCGTTCGCGATAACGACGACCTGCTGCTGGTTGGACATCGACTCGATCAGGGGCGAGTCTACATCCACCCGCGCGGCGGGCTGATGCTGCCTGCCGCGCAAGTATTCGCGCGCGACGACCAGATGCGAGCGCGCGTCGTGTCGGGGTTCGCCGACTTCGCCCCCCACGTCCACGCCCTGTGGGTCGATGAAAGCGAACATCTGATGATCGTCGTTCAACAGAATGAGTCCCTGGGAATTCAGCAATTCGCCGCGACGGGGCGGCTTGCGCACTCGGCGAGGTTCACGATCGTCGTCCCCCCAGCCGACGGTGATGAGCGCGCCGCGGGCCCAGACGTCGCAGAGGCGCCCGTCGCCGGCGACCTGGAGTCGTGGATCACGACGGCGAACGGCTGGTGCTCGCACATGGGGCGATCGCTGTTGGAGTTTTCAAGGGAGGGCGACGGATGGCTGGTCATCGCCGAGTTGCCGCGGCCGATTGTGCGGTTGGCGACGTCGCGTCACACGCGCGCCGAGCGCTGCGCGGCGTCGCTGGAACGCGGGGTGCGGATCTGGTTCGGCGACGTGGCCAATGGCGAGGCGGTGACGTTTGCGGAACACTTGCGGGCCCCTTGGACGGCCTTTTTGGGAGATGGACGCGTGGTCGCGGCCGACGAGCAGTGCATCGAATTGTTTGCGGCCGCAACCGCGCGGTCGTTTCGCCACCTGGCAAGCCTGCCGCTTCTGGGCGGACGCCCGATCGCGCTAGCGCCGCTCGCTCGCAACGACCAAGCGGGGCTCGTTACGGACCGCGGCGAGGTGCTGGTTCTTCAGTTTTCTTCGTCATGAGGATGCGTCGCGCGAACCTGCCGCCGGTCGCCGCTGTCTGACGCGTGTTCGGGAGTCTAGGTCCGTGTGGAGGAGGCGAACGACATGTTGTTGACCATTACGCTCGAACATCGCCCAGGTTCCGACCTCGGGTACCTGCTCCATAAACATCCAGCTCGACACCAAGTGTTCGATTTGGCGAGCGGTCAGGCGCACGTGTTCTATCCCGAAGTGACGGACGACCGCGCGACGGCGGCGTTGCTCCTGGAAATGGACTCGGTCGGCTTGGTGCGACGGGGAGGCGGGGAGGCGGAGGCGCTGCTGGATAGCTATGTGAACGACCGACCGTACGTCGCGTCGTCGTTCTTAAGCGTGGCGTTGTCGCGAGTCTTTTCCTCGGCCATGTCCGGGAAAGCCAAGGATCGGCCCGAACTGGCCGAACGCGAATTGCCGCTCACGGCGCGGATCGACGTCATCGCACTGCGCGGCGGCGGCGAGTCGCTGGCGCGACGCATCTTCGAACCGCTGGGCTACGCCGTCGAGTGCCTGCGTCATCCGCTCGACGAGCAGTTTCCGCAGTGGGGCGAGGGGCCGTATTACTCGCTCACGCTCCGCGCCGTCACGCGGCTTGCTGCGCTCTTGAATCATCTTTACGTGCTCATCCCCGTCTTCGATAACGCCAAGCACTATTACGTCGGGGACGATGAGTTGCAGAAGCTGCTGGAGCACGGCGCTGGGTGGCTTGAGCGGCATCCGGAACGCGAGACGATCGCGCGTCGTTATCTGAAGAACCGGCGGCACCTGTTCGAACCGGCGCTCGACCGGCTGGCGGCGGCTGGGGACGACTGCACAGGGGACGACTTCACAGGAGAGGATGGGGCCGGGGCGGAAGAAGGACGAGCAGAAGACGCGGGGAAAGCGAATGCTGCGGACGAAGGCGCCGCGGCGACGTCGAGCGAAGAGAAGACGTCGCTGCACGACCAGCGCCTCGATACGGTCCTCGAACAACTCTTGGCGACCGGCGCGACCAGCGTGCTCGACTTGGGCTGCGGCGAAGGCAAGTTGCTGCGGCGTCTGATGCGACAGAAGCAATTCGAGCGGATCGTCGGGATGGACGTGTCGCTGCGGTCGCTGGAGATCGCCAAGGGACGCTTACGGCTGGAGCAACTGCCGCCGAAACAAGCCGCTCGCCTCGAATTGCTGCACGGGTCGCTCATTTATCGCGACGCGCGACTCGAGGGCTTCGAGGCGGCGGCGCTGGTGGAGGTCATTGAGCACCTCGACATGCCGCGATTGGCGGCGCTCGAGCGGGTCGTGTTCGAGTGTGCGCGACCGCGAACCGTCGTGCTGACGACGCCCAACCGGGAGTACAACGTGCGGTGGGAGTCGCTGCCGGCCGGCCAAGTGCGTCATTCGGATCACCGCTTTGAATGGACCCGGGCCGAGTTTCAAGCGTGGGCCGATCGAGTCGCTCGGCAATATGGCTACTCGGTGCGTTATTCACCCGTGGGGCCCGAAGACGCGGAGGTCGGGGCGCCGTCGCAGATGGGCGTGTTTGAACGCCGAGACGCAGCCGGGGCAAGCGAGTCGAGAGGAGACGCCGAATGAAGATCGAAATTCCCAAACTGTCGCTCGTCGTGCTGATGGGCCCCAGCGGCGCGGGGAAGTCGACCTTCGCGCGCCGCCACTTCGCCCCGACGGAAGTGCTGTCGTCCGACTACTTCCGCGGTCTCGTGAGCGACGACGAGAACAATCAAACGGCGACCGTCGACGCCTTCGAAACGCTGCACTACGTCGCCGCCAAACGGTTGGCCCGCGGGCGACTCACCGTCATCGACGCCACCAACGTACAGCCCGAGGCGCGAGCGCCGCTGGTGGCGCTCGCGCGCGAGTACCACTGTTTGCCGGTGGCGATCGTGCTCTTGCCGTCCGAATCCGTATGCGTTGGGCGTAATCGGGATCGCGCCGACCGCAACTTGGGGCCGCATGTGGTCGCTCAACAGCGAGCTCAACTGCGCCGGTCGCTGCGCACGCTGCGTCGCGAGGGATTTCGCGAAGTCGTGGTGCTGGACGATCCCCAACAGATCGACTCCGCCGTGGTCGAGCGGATTCCGTTGTGGAACGATCGCACTCACGAGACGGGGCCGTTCGACATCATCGGCGACGTCCACGGCTGCGCAACGGAACTCGAGACGCTGCTGGCGCAACTGGGCTATGCGGCGGAGGAACTGTCATTGGCCAGCGACGCGTCGGCGGTAGAGCGAACGTGGGGGACGCGCGTCTATCGCCATCCGGCGGGGCGCAAAGCGGTGTTTCTGGGCGACTTGGTCGACCGCGGTCCGCGCGTGCTCGACGTCCTTCGGATCGTCCGCAACATGCAGCTCGCCGGCGCGGCGCTGTGCGTTCCCGGCAATCACGACATGAAGCTGCTGAAGAAGCTGCGCGGCCGCGATGTGCAGGTGACGCATGGGCTCCAGCAGACCCTGGCCGAATTGGCGGCGCTGCCGGACGACGTGCGTCCTGCGTTCGAAGCAGATTTGGCTCAGTTTTTGGATCGGCTGGTGAGCCATTATGTGCTGGACGGCGGGCGGCTGGTCGTCGCGCATGCCGGTTTGCGCGCGGAAATGCACGGGCGCGGGTCGAAGCGCGTGCGCGACTTCGCTCTGTACGGCGAGACGACGGGGGAAACCGACGAATTTGGACTGCCGGTGCGGTACAACTGGGCGGCCGAGTATCGCGGGTCGGCGGCGGTCGTGTACGGCCATACGCCGACGCCGTTTCCCGAATGGTTGAATGGGACGGTGAACGTCGATACGGGCTGCGTCTTCGGCGGGGCGCTGACCGCGCTGCGCTGGCCGGAACGCGAGTTCGCGTCGACGCCCGCGGTGGAGAAATACTGTGAGCCGGCGCGCCCCATCGTCCCCGCGCCTTCGGCCGACGCCCGGTCCGCTCAGCACGTGAACGACGACCTGCTTGACATGGCCGACGTCCAAGGCAAGCGGATCGTCGCCACGCGCTTGATGCAAAACGTGACGATACGAGCGGAGAATTCGGTGGCGGCGCTGGAGGTGATGAGTCGCTTTGCGGCGAACCCAAAGTGGCTGATCTATTTGCCGCCGACGATGTCGCCGTCGGAAACGTCGCTGCTCCCTGGATACTTGGAGCACCCGGCGGAGGCGCTGGCGTACTTTCGCGCACAGGGCTGTTCGGCGGTGATCGCTGAGCAGAAGCATATGGGTTCGCGCGCCGTCGTGGTGGTTTGTCGCGATCAGGAAACGGCGCGGCGTCGGTTCGGCATTCAGGAGGACGAACGCGGCATCATCTATACGCGCACCGGCCGTCGCTTTTTCGACGACGGGCCGCTCGAACAAGCCCTGCTGGAGCGACTGGCCGACGCGCTCACGGCGGCCGGGCTGTGGCAGCGTTTGGAGACCGATTGGGTTTGCCTGGACTGCGAACTGATGCCGTGGTCAGCCAAAGCGCAGGCGCTGTTGGAGAAGCAGTACGCGGCCGTCGGATCCTCGGGCGTCGCCGCGTTGCGGCAGGCGGTCGCCGAGCTCGACCGCGCGACGCAGCGTCCTTGGGAAGATGCCGCGCGCGAATCGCTGGCGCGGCTTTCGGAGCGGACGAGCCGCCGATTGGATGCCGTCCAAAGGTTCGTCGCGGCGTATCGGCAGTATTGCTGGGATGTCCGTTCGCTCGACGACTTGCAACTGGCGCCGTTTCATTTGCTGGCATCCGAGGGGCAGGTGCATGCCCACCAGTCGCATGTCTGGCATATGGAGACGCTGGCCGAAGTCTGTCGGCATGACGCACCGCTCTTGCTGGCGACTCCCTATTGGCAGGTCGACGTGCAAGATGCGGAGAGCGAACGGCGAGTGATCGAAGCGTGGACCGAATTGACGGAACGCGGCGGCGAAGGCATGGTCTTCAAGCCGCTCGACTTCCTTGTGCGGGGCCCCAAGGGGCTGGCTCAGCCCGCCATCAAATGCCGCGGCCGCGAGTACCTGCGGATCATCTACGGTCCGGAGTACGACAGCGACGAGAACCTGCCGCGTCTGCGCAAGCGCGGCCTGCACGCGAAGCGGTCGCTGGCGCTGCGCGAATTCGCCCTGGGGATCGAATCGCTGGAGCGTTTCGTCCGCCGCGACCCGCTCCGCCGCGTACACGAATGCGTGTTCGGCGTCCTGGCGCTCGAAAGCGAACCAGTCGATCCGCGGTTATAAAAGTAGTGGACCGCTCCGCGGTCCAACTAAACGTGACTCCGCGTGGCAGTGACCTTGATGAAACTCTCCCTCCGCGAACTCTTGGTGTACACGGCCGGCGCGTCCTTTGTGCTCTCGCTTGTGCGAGTGCCAATTTGGCTTGGCGGCGCCTTGCTCGCGATGGGCGTTATCGTTTCCTTCTTTGCCATTCCCAGAGTCCTATGGCGGCACGTCGTTTACGGAGGACTTTGCGGCATCGTCGTCGTTCTCATTTGCCTGTTGGTTTTTGTTCGATTGCAGTACGGTCCTACCTGGTCGGGAAGAGGTTCACCGGCTCGTGATGTCATGGAACGCGTTCAACCGTACATCTTGCCGTTGGGTGCGCTCCTTGGCGGAACGCTGGGCCTCGCCCTGTGGAAAACGAAGCGTAGAATCCCGGCATAAAACGTCGCACGACCGGCGCCGCGATCCGGTGGAGTCGTCGTAAAAACTCGAGCGCGTGGTTACTGGGGCATCCGCCCTGAAAGGGCACGACAGGTCAGCCCAGGGCAGAGCGAAGCGCCGCCCTGGGTTCTGGGCGCCCCGGCGAGTCAGTCGCCCTGTAGGGCGACGCTGTGGAGCATTCTTTCACGGGAAAAACGAGAGCTTTCGGCTACTCAAAGGCGATCCACGGCCTTCCTGGCACTCGCCGGTGCACCTCCTTTTTCGCTCATTCTTGTTTCTCACGGAGACACGGAGACACGGAGAAAGACTCCAGACTCGCTGAGGGCGGCGCCCATGACGCGATCCTTCCTCGAGCAAAGTCCAGTCGCGTTTTCTTGCATCTCTGTGACTCCGTGTCTCCGTGAGACAAAATCTGCCCGGGGGCGAGAAAGGACGTCAGACGCTCACCATGTCCCGCCGTTTCCTGGCCTGAAAATGCTTCACAGCGTTGCCTGAAGGGGACTAGCAAGCCACACTGGTGACCATCCGCGATGAGCGCCAAGTTCCAATAACAGCGCCACGCCAAATGCCGCGGGGGAGGGCAGTTTCTGAGATCACCGTTCGTTCGCGGCGGACCCGTTGACGCTGCCGTTCGTCGCGAATTGCCTCGCCTGAATTGGGACTGTTTGTTCGGTTCGGCGTTCCACCAGGCACGTTGGACCGCGGAGCGGTCCACGACATTTGCGTTCGGTCGCGCGATGCGATAATCTCTCCGCTAGCGGGCTCCTCTCCCCCCGGACATTCTTCCGTATTTTCAGGCGTGCGTCGTGGCAACTACATCGGCTTCGTCGGATCGTCGGCTGCGCTGGTTGGTGTTGGCGTGCGCCGTCGCGGCCATTCTGACTTGCGGGATGATGGTCCATTCGACGTGGCGGATGGCGCAAGTACGTCGTGCCGTGCCGTTGGCAGCCGAATTGCCGTCGCGGCAGTTGGCGCATCGCGAACGCGACTTGGACGACGCCATTCTGGAACTTCGCAAGATCGACTATGGGATCGAAACGACGGCCGATGCGATCGCTCGATTGTCGAAAACCAACCCGCAGAGGGATGCGAAAGTCGCCGCCGAACTTGGCTTTGTTCGCGCCTATTTGCTGCACCACGATGTGCCGCAGGCGGAACGGCGCTGGCTCGTATTGACGCTCTTGTCGCCCCAAGTTCCGCTGCAGTACGCCGAAGACTTGGCGCTCTTAGAGCGGTACGGGCAGCTTACAGATGGACCGGCGCTTGGGCGAAAGACGCCTCCCCGGGACCACGTGCAGGCTTGGTTCGACCTGCTGCGCAAGTGGGACGCCGCTCCGTCGCACCAGACGCTCGTGAACCTGTTCGTCGAAGACATGGGCCGCAACGTGCGGCTCGCCTATGAGGCGCAAAACGACTGGCCGAACGACGCGGCCATTCGAGCTGCGGCGGAGGCGCATCGGCTGCACCCGTCGGCCCCGCAGTTGCTTGGCGTCTTGAGCGACGGCGATGCCTGGAGCGTTCGCGTTCTCGCGAAATGGGAGGCGGGGGAGACCGTGCCGGCGGCGTGGATCGAAGCGGCCGGCCGGACGCCGCCCAGTCCGCTGACGCGCGACTTGTGCGTGCAGACGGCCCTGCGACGCTTCGCCACGTTCCGCGACGTCGGCCAAGTCGCGTGGCACCTCCCGCTGCTTGAGTCGTGGAACGAACCGTCGCTCTGGGAAGCGGCGGAACAGATCGTCGTCAACGAGACTCGCGAGCTTTCGGCCGCAAATCGCCAGAGTGTTGGATCGCCGCAGCGGCGCGTGGCGATCGAACGGCTCGTATGGAGTTACGAGCGGCAGCCGCGGCCGGAGGTCGGCAAGCTCCTCGCGGCGTTGGGGCCGCCGCAGGATGCACCGTCGTTGTGGGCCGTCGCCGAACTGGCGCGCAGACGCCCCGAACTGGCTCGACAAGCCGGCATCGTCGTCGCCCCAATGTCGGCGGCCGTCGCGAGCAAGCCTTCCGCCGAAAGCGACGGCGCCGAGCCGCGCGGCGACGCGCCCGGCGATCTCGCGGAAGCGATCGAATGGCTGCAGTCGAGCGAGAAGCAACCGGTCTTGAACGCCAGTCGCTGGTTGGCGAAGACGCCCATCGACGAAGCGCGGCAGGCCGACGTGCTCGCGGCGTTGACGGCCCATTTGGCGCGAATCGATGACGCTTTACAGGCAGTTCGAGCCGCCTACTGCAGCTGGGCGGGCCCCGCCGCGGTCAATGTGGTCGTTTCGATCGGCGCCGCGAGCCGCGACGAGGCGGTGATGGCGGCCGCCGTGAGGGCTTTGCTGCGATTGCAGTCCCCCAAATTGTTCCTGGTGGCGCGCGTCCATGCGGCGACGACGCCTTGGCCCGAGGACCTGTTCGCGGCTTGGGCGGAGGGACAAGACCAGGGCGAAGAGGCGCTTTGCGGCGCCGTCATCGCCATTCGCGCACATCGGCCCCTGTCCAACGATGCGCTGAAGTTCTTGGCGGAACACGGCGGGCCTCGTTCGTTGGCCGTTTTGAAGAACCTGGGCAGTGCGCCGAGCAGCGATCAGGCGGCGATCGAGTCGTCGATTCGGAAACTGGAACTGCGACTCCGAGCCCACTCGGACAACTAAAAAATCATGAACTCCCCGAATCACACCGCGAATAAGCCCAGCGAGCCGCTGCGTACGGTCGGCCGCGAATCTTGGGCGCTGATTTGGCAAGTCGGCCTTTTGGCGATCATGTCCATCGCGCTGGTCGTCGGCATTTCGATCCTGGGCGCGGAGGACCGCGATCTGGCTCGCAGACGGGACAATGTCGAGCATGATTTGGATTGGCACCGCGGGAAAGTTCATGCGCGTGAGGTGCTAGCCAAGAAGCAATGGGAAGAGTTGGGAGGCCCGTTTCCACCACCGACCCAAGCGCCTTCGACCGCCGAACTAGAGCAGTTGGCCGCTCTGGTTGCGGCGGCCGCTCCGTCCGATCCCGCGGTGACCGGCCAAGCCGCGGCCGCCGTTCCCAAGGACGCCGTAAAGGACCGTTCGACGCCGCCGACCGTCGACCTTCCATCGCTGCTCAAGGTCGTTAAGCAGGGCAATTGGGGCGGGACAAACGCCGTCAGCGACCAAATCAAAAAGGCGGGCGAGGCGGTTGAGAATCGGACCGCGCTAAGCAACGCTTGCATCGAGATGCTGAACGCGTATCGAGCCGATCAACGCGAGTGCTTGGTGCTCATTGAGCTGGCCATCGCCTGGAACCACAAGCCGCTCGCTGACGCGATCACGGCCTACCTCGCCTTCGCACCGACGCGATTCGCTAGTCCGGTGATGTTCGACCAAGCGGCGCGGTTGGCCTCCCTGGCGGATCGCGAACAAATCGTGTTGGTGCTGCCTCACTTGGCGAGCGCCAAGATGACGCGACCGTCGGGCAATCCGCTTGAATCGTTGACCAGCATCCCGCCATACGCGGCGTTCGCCGCGCTCGCGCCCACAGATTCCCCTGTGTTCACGAGTCTTGTCGTTTCGGATTCTCCTGCGGGCGACGTCGCCCGGGGCGCGTTGGCGCTCCGGGACCAGTGGCCCGAGTCGATGCTCAAGGAAATCACCAAAGTCTTGGCCAACCCGCGGCATCCGTTTCGCAATTTCTTGTTGATCTGGCTGGAGCAAAGCCGGTGCCCGCCGGCGTTCGCTGACAAGCTTTTGCCCTTCGCGAGCCGCATGATCGCGCCGCAGGACGCTGGAGACATCCGAGAAGATCTTTTCGGCGTGCACTTGATCATCGCGGCGACCAGCGACAAGACGGCGCGCCAAGTCGCCGCGTCTTCTGCTCGCTTGCTGGAGAAGAATCCCGAGACGGCCAAGCAGCTGCTGCTCCTGTTGCTGCTAAGCTACCCGCGCCACGCGACGCCCGTGTTCATCCAGGCCGCCGAGGAAGGGAAGCCGATCCTCCCGCCCGATTTGTCGGCCGCTTGCTGGACCGCCGAACGCGCCATTCGGCCGCCGAGCAGCGAACTGCGGCCGCCGCGGGTGATGTTGGAGCAGGTACGCGATTTGGTCGACGGCGTCGTGGCGCCCGAACTGGCCAAGTCGCCGCCCAGTGAATGGACGCGCGGTCTCGTCGTCTTCGCCGGCGATTGGGGAGGTCCCGTAACGTCGGGGGTCTTGCAAAACGCCGACCAAGGGCAACTCGAGCGCGCTCAACTGACAGAGCTTGTCACAGCGGCGCAACAGAAGCTCAAGAGTCGTTCACGGTCCGGATCGCCGCCGCCTGGAGGTGAAAGATGAGCACCCATTCGTCCGGCGAGAGCGCACGGGGCGAGAATCAAGCTCAGCCCAAGCTGCTGAAGGCGGAGTTGGTTGATTCGGAAGTGCTGGACGCGGAACTGTTTGACGCGGAGATGCACGACGCGCCAATCGTTTTGGAGCCTGCGACGACGGCGCCTCAAGGATTCTATTGGCCGCCTCCCGGCGCTCCGGCCGTGTCGTGGAACGCGATTGGTTCGCGGTCGACGAACTGGTCGACGCCCCCTTCGATTACGGCGCTGCCCGAGGTGGTCGACGACAGCATCGCGAGGTACTTGTATTACACGCGAACGGTGTTGGTGATTCTGGGAGGCGTGTTGCTGGCGGGCTTATGCATCGGCGGCTGGAGCGCGATCGCGGCCAATCAGAAGCACTTTGACCCTGAAGCCTGGGTCGCCTCGGAGGGCGACCAAGCTGCGGCGAAGGCCAAGTTAGCTGAGGTCAACGAGAAGGTGACGCTCTATCAGCAGCGAGCGGCGTCGGCGAAGTCGCTGCAGCCGACGTCGTGGGACGAGGTTGCGCGCAGCAAGCAGAGTGGCGAGTTGCAGGCGATTTTGGACCGACTGCCGACGACGCAACTCCACGAAGCGGAGCTGCGTTGTCGCGAGTTGGAGAATTGCAACAAAGCCCCCGCTTACCAAGAGCGCATTCGTCAGAAGTTGGTCGACTGCATGCGTGCGTCGTCGATCGACGTCGGCGCAATGGCGATATTCGTCCGTCAATTCGGCGACGACGATCTCCGCGAGCAATTCTGGAAGTCGCTGTCCTCGGCGGAGGAAGTGAGACGCCGTTACACGATCTCGTTGAATTCCATGGAAGCATTGATCAATGCTTTCCCGCGATTCGAGCAACGAATGCTGGTCCGCTTGGCGTTGGAGATGGGAGACTACAGTCCGTCGGTGGAGGCCCTACTGGGATCGCGTCCGGTGGCGTGGGGCGAACACGCCGATTTGGCCTTCGCTTCGTCGCCGCAAGTCCGCGCCTACATTCGCCGACGCCTCACCGACCAGCAACTCGCCGAAGCCGCGATCCGGGCGTTGAAGGAAGACCGGCAAACGGCGCTGGCGGCCGCCGAATGGTGGTTGACGCAGACGCCCGATGAAGAGCGACGCGGGCGCGTGTTGTCCGCGTTGGAACCGTGTCTCGCGTACAGCGTCGACGACCGCTACCCGGCGGCCGCAGCCTACGTTCATTGGTCGGGCGACGCCCCCTTGCCGCCCTTCGTCAAAGCAGCGATCAAGCGCGAGAAGCCCCCGTAGGACAGGCTTCCAGCCTGTCAGCATTAGCCTTGGAGCCTTGGGACAGGCTTCCAGCCTGTTGATAAACTCGCGTACGCAGATGTGTGAGGTCACAGGCTGGAAGCCTGTGCTACGGCAGCGCGTGCCTCTTGAAAAACTCCCAGAGGAGATCGTTGGCGGCGACATGGAGCGTCGATTTGCCCAGGCGCGAGAACGGTGGGACGCGGCCGGGCCAAGTGTGACCGCCGCCATCGATGACCACCAAGATGACTTCGGCGCTCGCTTTGCCAGGACCAAAGATGCGGCGGAACACCTTGAGTGCGTCGACGGCTTCAGCGGCGGGCGGCGCGAGTTGTTCTTCGAGTCGCGGTTTGAGTTCGCAGCCGTTGACGTCGCACCAGGCGGCGACCGTGTCGTCGACGGAGCGAAAGCGGAGCGTGAACCGCGGGTCGCCTTCGAAGCCAGCGAACGGAACAATCGTGTCGGCCGTGCCATGAAAATGCAGCACGGGAACCGGCCGCGCTGGCTGCGGTTTGTCGTACGTCATCGTCCCCGCCACGGGCGCGATGGCTGCGATCCGATCCGACAGTTTGTCGGCCAACACGTAACACATCATGCCGCCGTTCGACAAACCGGTCGCATAGACGCGTTTTGCATCGACGCGCGCCACCTTCGCCAGATCGTCCAGCAGCAACCGAATGAACTCCACATCGTCGGGCTTTCCCTTGAGCAGATCGGCGGGGAGGCCGCCCGAGTTCCAAGTCAATAGCGGGTTGAGACCGGTCCCCTCGGGATAGACTAGCAGGAACCCCTCCTCGTCCGACTTGGCATTGAGCCCCGTGAACTCGACGGCGCGCGCTGCATTCATCCCGGCGCCGTGCAGCATGAGCACCACGGGTGCGGGCGATTGGCCGTCGTACTTCGCGGGAACATGCACCAGATAGCGCCGCCGCCAGTCGCCTTGCATCACCGTCCGGTAATGGTCGCCCGCGGATAGCCAAGCCGGCTCGCCCTGTGCAGGAACGAACGACAATGCGACAAGCAACATCGGCAGCATGAGCGAAGCCTCCTGATTGGCCGCATTCTACGTCAGGAGCCGACCCTCGCCGAGCCGCGGGCTAGCGCCTCGGTCGGCGGACCCCGATATTTTCGGGAACTTGTGGGGCGCCGTCTGCGTCAAACGCCTGAACTTGAATGCGGCGCGAGCTAAACTAGACGACGCGGGGGGGAATCGGCGGCGGGGCCGGACCGTTTCCGCGATGCAGCTCGGGGTCGCGTTAGTCCCTTATCCAGAAACGCTTTAGGCAGGGTCGTTCCATGCGTCGTCTCCTCCCATTCGTGTGCGGTTTGCTCCTGGCGGTCCCCACGGCGCACGCCGCGGAGATCGGGTTCGTCGAGCAGTATGTGCTGGCCCCGGACCGGACCGTCCCCCTCAAGCAACTCATCCCGGGCACGGAGGATTACTACTACTTCCACGCCCTGCACTACCTCAGCACCGAACAGTTCGAGAAGGTGCGCGAGCTGCTGGGCCCCTGGGTTCAGCGGCACAATCGGACGCCGCGCGTCGTGGAAATCGAAACGCGCTTGGCCCTCCTGACCTACGACAAGGATCCTCAGAAGACGCTGGAGTACCTCCGCCAACGGCTCAATTTGCCGTTCCAGCATCAAAAGGAGATCGTCGGCGCGGCGCCGAATCTGCCCACGGCCGTCGACCCCGCACTGCTCACGCGCGAAGCCTTCCTGCAACGCACCTTTCAGCACAACCCGGTGCTCAACGGCCTCGAAGACTCGGCTCTCGATTGGCTCACCGCCGTCGAACTGCCGCCTGACCGTCGCCAGAATCTACTCCAGCGTCTTCAGCGCCCGGACTACCCGCAGTTGGTGAAGTTGATCGCGGACGACCTCAGTCACCCTAACTCGCCTGGCTTCGGCGGATACGCCATACATCGCCAACTCCTGGTCCCACAGCTCGAAGACCTGCTGAAGCTCAGGCCCGATCTGCTCAACCACGGCCACTTCGTGATGGCGTACCTAGGCAAGCTGCAGCCGGGGCCGGACGAGGATTGGCGCGGCGAGGCGGGGCCGCGCATCGCCTATCTGGATCGATTGCAGAGCTTCGTAGAGCGACTCCCGCCGGTCCACAATTCGCTCAAGGCGCACGTGCTCTACCACCGGCTTGCGTCGGACCGCGCGCAAGGAAAGTTCGACCGAGCCCGCTTCGACGCGTATCTCAAACTGCCGCGTCCCCTGCCGTACGTCTCGCCCAAATTCTTGGAGCAAGAAGACAGCCAGCGTTTCCGCGCCGACGTGAATGCCGACTACAGTGCGGCGACGCTGTTGCCGCCGGTGGGGAACGACGAGCCGCTGGTGCGAGCGTACTTGGCGCACTTCTTGGTGGATGCCGCGAACACGAAGGACTTCGAACCCTATGTGCACGACGTCTACCTAAAGCATCTGTTCGCCGAAACCAAGATCGTCAACGGGTTGGGGGACGCCGAACAGTGGGCGTCGCTGCTGCCGCCCGAGCAGTTTCAGGCGCTCAAGGAACGCGTCGACATCGACTTCCTGCCGACGAATAAGCAGCGGTATGCGATCGACGACCCCGTGACGCTCGACGTCTTCGTCAAGAACTGCCCGACGCTGTTGGTGAAAGTGTTCGAGGTGAACACGGGTGCGTTCTACCGGCAGCAACTGCGCGAGGTGGATACCGATATCAATCTCGACGGGTTGGTCGCCGGGGAAGAGAAGACCTACCAGTACGGCGAACCGGCGCTGCGACGCATGTTGCGGCGATTCGAGTTCCCGCAGCTCAAGAAGCCGGGCGTCTACGTCGTCGACTTCATCGGCAACGGGCGCAGCAGCCGCGCGCTCATTCGCAAAGGGCGACTCACCACGCTTGTGCGAACCACGCCCGTCGGCCAGCGATTCACGATCCTTGACGACCAGCGTCGTCCCGTGAACGACGCCTCGGTGTGGCTCGCCGGCCACGAATACCCGCCGGCCAAAGACGGCACGGTGTTCGTCCCCTTCAGCAACGAACCGGGACGCAAGCCGATCGTGATCAGCCGCGGCGACTTTGCGTGCCTCGATGCGTTCGACCACGAAGCCGAAAACTATTCGTTGACGGCCGGAATCTACGTCGACCGCGAGTCGCTGTTGGCGCGACGCAAAGCCAAGCTGCTGATTCGTCCGGGCATGTACGTCAACGGTACGCCCGTGTCGATCAAATCGCTGAGCGAAGTGAAGCTGTCGATCGTGTCGACCGATTTGGACGGCGTCGCGACGTCGATGGAGGTGCCAAACGTCGAATTGTTCGAGGATCGGGAGACGACGCATGAAATCTTGGTGCCGGCGCGCACCGCGACGCTTTCGGCGACCTTGAGCGGCAAAGTAGACAGTAAGACGCAAGGGAAGAAGCTCGACCTGGCCGCCGGCCACAGCGTGTCGATCAACGAGATCGAACGGACGGAGAAGATTGAAGACCTGCACTTGGTGCACAGCGGCGAGAATTTCGTCGTCGAACTGCTGGGACGAACGGGCGAGCGGAAACCGAATCGGGCGGTGCAACTGCAGTTCAAGCATCGCGACTTTCAGCAGCCGTTTGGTGTGAGCGTCAAGACCGACGCCGCGGGGCGCGTGATGTTGGGAAAACTGCCGGGCATCGCGACGGTCACCGCCACGGGGCCGGAAGGGATCAGCCACACCTGGCCGTTGCGCCATGACTCGTACACCTACCCGCAGTCGCTGCACGGCCGGACGGGAGACGTGCTGCAATTGCCCTACTTGGGACGCAGCGAGAAACCGGCACGGGACGAGTTGTCGCTGTTGGAGCTGCGCGGCGAGTCGTTTACGGCGGATCGTTTCGCAGCGCTCTCGATCGTCAACGGCATGCTGCGCATCGAAAAGCTGCCGCCGGGCGACTACGACCTGCTCATCAAGTCGGTTCCCGCTCGAGTGCGGATTCGCATCACCACGGGCGACAAGCAGGCCGACTACGTCGTCGGCGCGCTTCGGCGACTCGAAACGCAGCCGCTTGAACCGTTGCAGATCGAATCGGTCGTCGCGGCTGACGCGAAGCTTACCGTGCAATTGCGCAACGCTTCGAAGTTGTCGCGCGTCCACATCCTGGCGACGCGCTACATGCCGGCCTTCGATGCGTTCCGCGATCTGTCGAAAGTGCGGGGCGCGGAACCGTACGTCGTGACGCCGCTGCAGATCGACTCGGCCTATATCACGGGTCGAAACATCGGCGACGAGTACCGTTACATTCTCGACCGACGTTTGGCGCAAAAGTTCCCTGGAAACATGCTCGAACGCCCCTCGCTGTTGCTCAATCCGTGGGCCGTTCGTTCGACGCAGACCGGCGTCGTCACGGCTGAAGGCGGAGCGGCGTTCGGCGGCGCGAATGCCAAACGCGACGGCGGGGCGGACCGAGCGGCGGCGGCGGCGACCGGCGGCGAGCCGACCAGCGGCGACTTCGCCAATCTCGACTTCTTGGCCCAAGCGAGCGTGCTGCTCGCCAACCTGACGGTCGATGAAAAAGGGCTGGTCGCCGTACCTCAGGAAGTGCTCGGCGCGCACCAGCACATTCACGTCGTGGCCATCGATCCGATTTCCACGACGGTCCGCAGCCTCGTGTTGGAGGAACCCAAGTACTCCACGTTCGACCTGCGATTGTCCGAGGGGCTCGATCCGAAGAGCCACTTTACGCAGCAAAAGCAGATCAGCCTGCTCCGGTCGGGCGACGCCTTTGTGCTCGGAGACATTTCCGCGAGCCGCTTCGAGTCGTATGACAGCGTCGCGGAAGTGTACGGGTTGTTCACGACGCTGACCAACGATGCGAAGTTAGCCGAGTTTCGATTCATCACAGCTTGGCCGACGCTCAAGATCGAAGAGAAGCGAACGCTCTATTCGAAGCACGCCTGTCACGAACTCAATTTCTTCCTCGCGAAGAAAGACCCCGAGTTCTTCCAGCAAGTGGTGCTGCCCTATCTGGCTCATAAGAAGGACAAAACGTTCTTGGATCGCTGGCTGCTCAACGAGCCGCTCAACGTCTACGTAGAACCGTGGCGACACGCACAGTTGAACGTCGTCGAGCGGATTCTGCTCGCACAACGCTTAGCCGCCGAACGGTCGCGAGAAGCCCGACACGTGAGCGACTTGTTTGAATTATTACCGCCGAACGTCGATCAATTCATCCGGTTGTTCGACACGGCCGTTCGCGGCCGGTCGCTCGACGTGACCGACCCGGGCGCCGTGCGACAGTTGGAAGAGGCGGGCAAGAAAGTGCAGATGCTGGCCGACATGCCGGCGCCAGCGCCCGCCGCGGAACCAGCCGCACCCGCGCCGCCGGGGGCGTCCGGCGGCATGGGGGGATTCGGCGGCGGCGGACCGCGAGGCGTGCGCCCGGCGACCGCGGCCGCCGCCAAGCCGGCTGCCGCGCGAGACATGGCGGAAAAGGAGATGGCCGACAAGCAAAAGGCTGTTGAAGGCAAGCTCGGGCGTTCCGCCGACGCCTTGCGCCGCAAGAGCGGCGCGGTCTCCGATGAGAAGGCGCGCACCGACCTGTACTTTGATGCGACTCCGCAAGAACACGAGCAACTTGTGCGGCAACTGTACCGCAAGCTCGATCCAACGATGGAGTATGCGGAGAACAACTACTACCATCTCCCCTTCGCGGACCAACACGCCGGGTTGGTGACCGTCAACGCGTTTTGGCGCGATCTGGCCGCGCATGATCCCGCGCAACCCTTCATGTCAAAGCATTTCGCCGAAGCGTCTCGCAATTTCACCGAGATGATGTTCGCCCTTTCGTTGCTCGATCTGCCCTTCGACGCCGCTAAGCACGAGACGACTTACGAAGGTCGTCGCATGCAGGTGATGGCCGCCGGTCCCTCGATCGTGTTCCACGAAGAAGTGAAACCGGCCAAAGCGCCCGCCGGCGCCGCGACGATTCTCGTCGGCCAGAACTTCTTCCGCCACGGCGACCGTCATCGCACGGAGAATGGCGAGCAGGTGGAGAAGTACGTGGTTGACGAATTTCTGACGCAGACGGTGTACGGCTGCCAAGTCGTGGTGACCAACCCGACGTCGACGCGACAGAAGTTGACCGTGCTCACTCAGATCCCGGTCGGCGCCATCGGCGTCTTGAACGCCCAAGCGACGAAAACGATCCACGTGTCGCTGGAGCCCTACCACACGCAGACCATCGAATATCACTTCTATTTCCCCATGGCAGGCGACTTCACGCACTTCCCGGTGCATGTCGCCAAGAACGAGGAAGTGGTCGCGGCGACGGCGCCGTTCGCGTTCCATGTGGTCGAAACGCCGACCAAGATCGACGCCCTGTCGTGGGAATACGTCTCGCAGAACGGCACGAACGACGAAGTGCTCGGGTTCTTGGCGAAGCACAACATCGAGCAACTGAACTTGGAGAAGATCGCCTTTCGCATGAAAGACAAGGCGTTTTTCGAGTCGACGATGCGGTTGCTGGCCGAACGGCGAGTTTTCCATGCCACGCTGTATTCCTACGCTCTCTTGCACAATGCTCCGGCGGTCGCCAAAGAGTTCCTGCAGCACCAGGACGGATTCGTCAACGAGTGCGGCGGGCGATTGAATAGCGTGCTGTTGTCGATCGACCCGGTCGCTCGCCGCAGCTACGAGCATCTTGAGTACAAGCCGCTCGTGAACGCGCGCGCCCATTCGCTGGGCAAGTCGCGTCAAATCGTCAACGACCGACTGCATCAGCAGTATCACGCCTACCTGCGACAACTGGCGTTCGAGCGGTCGTTGTCCGACGACGATCTGCTGGCGATGACCTATTACCTGCTGCTGCAGGATCGCATCGAAGAGTCGCTGGCGACGTTTGCGAAGGTCAACGTCGAGAAGGTAGCGACGAAGATGCAGTACGACTACTGCGCCGCGTACCTCGACTTCTACAAGGAAGACCTCAAGGCCGCTCGAGCCATCGCCGCCAAGTATGTCGACCATCCGGTCGACCGTTGGCGCAATACGTTCGCCGCGGTCATCGCGCAGTTGAACGAAGCCGAAGGACAAGCGAACGTCGCGGTCGACGCGGACGATCGCTCGCAACAGCAAACCAAACTCGCTGCAACCGAGCCGAGCCTGGAGTTCCAGGTCGAATCGCGCGAACTCACGATTCAGTATCAGAACGTGAAGTCGGTGCGAGTGAACTACTACGTGATGGACGTCGAGCTGTTGTTCAGCCGCAACCCGTTCGTGCAGCAGTTCAGCGGCCAGTTCTCGGCGATCCGCCCGAACGTCTCGCTCGAGGTGGCGCTGCCCGAGGGGCAGACGTCGTTGAAGTCGCCGATTCCCGAGTCGCTGCAGAATCGGAACGTGCTGATCGAGATCGTCGGCGGCGGACAAACGCGGTCGCAGCCCTACTACGCCAACTCGCTGCAGATCCAGGTCGTGGAGAACTACGGCCAGGTGCGCGTGACGCATGCCAAGACGGGCAAGCCGGTGGCGAAGGCCTACGTCAAGGTCTACGCTCGCACCAGCACGGGCGAGGTGAAGTTCTATAAGGACGGATACACCGACCTGCGCGGGCGATTCGAGTACGCGTCGCTGAGCACAAACGATCTGGAAACGGCCGCCCGGTTCTCGATCTTGATCCTCAGCGGCGAACACGGCGCCGCCGTCCGCGAGGCGGCCGTGCCGGCGCGCTGATCTATCAGAGGAGAGTCATGTCCGGCCCCGCAGGGCGACAACAAAGCAATTAGCCGGTGGTTAATCGATGCGACACCACCGGCAAATCGCTGCGAACCGGCGCAGATTCATACATCCGAAATGCCTTCAGCCAACGGCGGCATTAGGGCGCCAGCCCGAAACTCATGAGTTTCGTGCGGGTGCGCACTAGCAACCGGCCGTCTGCGATGGCCGGTTGGCCGATGATGCTGTCGCCCAGGTCGTTGCGAGATAATTCCTCGTACTCGGGCGAGTCCTTCAAGACGACGACGTTGCCGTTCTCGCCCGCGAGATAAATCTTGCCGTCGCCGCCGACCGGCGACGCGAAGTAGCCGCCTCCCGTGCCGACTCGCTTTGCGCCGCGCAGCGACGCACCGTCGCTCAGATTGAAAACGGTCGTGATGCCGCCTTCCTTCACCAGGAACATGCGTCCCTGCGACACGAACGGCGACACGATGTGGTCGGTGTACTTGGTCTTGTGCTTCCAGAGCACGTGGGTCGCCGTGACATCTCCTTCGCCACCGCCGCGCACCGCGAGCACAAATTCTTCGGCCGCCGCGTCGCCCAGCGAGTTGAAATCGGCGCCGGCGAAGTTGTCGGGATGCAGGAAGGCGACATCGAGTTCTTTGCCGGACAGGAATCCGTCCTTGTCGAGGTCGCCGCGCTCGAACGTTTTCTTGAAGAACGCTTCGGGGATCGGCATCTGGCCGACGAACGCCTGTGTTTCGCGGCGGTCAAGCTTCCCGTCGTTGTTGCCTGTCTCGGCTTGGTCGACCGATCGCAGCCACTGGTTCGCGATCCCGCCGCTTTGCAGCGAAATGTAAATGACGCCGTCCTGCACGACGGGGGTCGTCTTGATGTTTCGCAGCAACGTCTTGGCGAACCAGCGCCGTTTCCCCGTGGCCGGATCGTAGCCGACCAGCATGCCTGTCCCGCCCACCACCAGGTCGTCGCGACCGTTGGCCGTGCACACGACTGGATGCGAGTAATTGACCGCCATGTCCTCGCGCGCCTCTTTCCACCGCACCTCGCCCGTCTTCTTGTCGTAAGCGTAGATCGCGGGGAATAGGTCGTCGTCCTGGCAGAAGATGACGAGGTCCTTGTAGAGCACGGGGGACATGCCAGGGCCCCATTTGAAGACGAAGAACGGCGTCGGCAGTTTATGGGACCAGACGTCTTTCCCCGACGCGGCGTCGACCGTGATCAGGCCGAGCGTGCTGAAGTAGAAGTACACCCGCTGATCGTCGGCCGCCGGCGTCGAGCTGGCTTGGCTGTTCGTCTTATGGACTTCGGCTAGCGGCCCGGTGGCCCAGTCGCGCTGCCACAGTTTACGTCCCGACTTTCCGTCGAACGCCAGGAGACTCACCGTCTCCTCGCCCGTCATGCCGCAAACAAAGACGCGTCCCGCCGCCGAGACGACGCCCCCGACGCCGTCTCCCACATCCGCCGACCAGCGCAGGTTCTCCGTCGGCGAGAACGTCGTCGGCAGGGGCGGCGAGTTGGCGACGAGTCCCGAACAGTTGGGGCCGCGGAATTGGGGCCAGTCTTGAGCGACGCCGGAACCGGCAAGCAAGCAGGCGGCGGCGATCCCCGCAACCGCGCAAACGGCGAACTTCATGGGACGACTCCTTTAGGGTGACTGGCGGACTTGCTGAACCAGACGGTGCATGGCGGTCGAAATGCGATCTTCAAGGTCGCCCGCCCAACGGAACGCGGGCCGGCCGTATTCGTAGAGACTGACTCCCCCTTCGTACCCGCCTTCTTCCCACACGCGTCGCGAGGGGATGTAAGCGATCATGTCGTCCGAGTAGCCGCAGACCCATGTGCCGGGGCCGAATTCGCGTTTGAACCGCAGGGCGTAGTCCACCACCGTCTCGGCGCCCATGCCGAGGACCAACAGGTCGTCGCCCAGCCGCCAAGCGTGGACCGGATAGGGATAGACAGGCGCGAACTTTTCGCCGCGATCCAGTTTCTGCAGGAGCCGCGCGGCCCAGCGAGCCTTGATCGCGTTGCCGTCTTGCAACAGCATGTGCAGTTCCTCGCGCGAGACGACGTTCAAATACGCCGCGTCCACCAACTCGAACGCAGTTCGCAGCCCCGGTCCGACCGGTTTGAGCGGCCTTTGCAGCGCTTCTTCGACGGCGACCGCCAGCATGTGACCGTATTTTTGACACAATTCCACCGTCCGACGCGGCAGCGGGTTTTGATCTCCGCCGCACGTGTTGACGAACATGGCCTGTGCGCCAGGATGCTTTTGTTCGATGGCGACCTGCGCAAAGCCTGGATAGTCGCCGCACCAAGTGAGGAAGCTCAGCGTCGTGGGATGGCAGGCGTAGCCAAAGACGACGGCCACGAGTTGATCGTCGCCGCGAGTGACCGTGAGCACGGGGACGCTGTGATCAACGGGGCCGGCCAGCGGCTTGCCGGCGGCGAGGAGCGCCGGCACTTCGGCCTCCTTGTTGTTGCGTCGATTGACGGCGAAGGTGGTGCGTCCCTCGCCGGTAGCGAGCCGCGCGGGGGCTAAGTCGGCCAGCGCCGCGCCGACCATCGTCACCGTTCGTTCGACCATTTGCGTCGTGTATTCGGCGACCAACTCTTCTTGTTCCGGCTCGACCGGATAGTAGTCGATCAGGTCGTCGCCCAAGCGAGGCCCGCAATGGTTGTGCGAGAAGGTGAACAGAATCTGAGCTCGATCCAGCCCGTGTTTCTCTTTCACGGCCGCGAACACGCGGTCGCTCATGCTGCGCGGCACGCCTTGGAAATCGCTGGTGATGAGCACCGCGCGGCGGCCCTGAGCGTCCTCGAGCGCGAGGGCCTTCATCCACAGGTCGTGGATCTTGCCGTCAGGGGCCCGTTTGGAGCCGTAGCCGGCCAGCCACACCGATTTTTCGGGCGTGATCACTGCCTTGGCGACGCCCGCCTTCCACGGCGTCGCGCTGGCGCCTTCGGCGGTGCGAGCCAACATGACGCTCGCGGCGCCCAGCGTGGTCGAACCAAGAAACGTCCGTCGTGAAGCGCGCGACATGAGGTGATGTCTCCGCAAATCCTGGGAAGGCGATAGCAGGCAGGCAGGCGTTCGTGGCCGTATAGCGTACACGATGCGCAGCGGCCATACTCCGGCTCTCACCGATTTCCTACTTGCAGGAGCCGCCCATGGCGAACGTCTTCTACTTCGGCGCAACGGGGGATGGAAAGACCGACGACACAGACGCGCTGCAGCATGCGCTCGAGGCGGGCGACGGCGTCCTGCGGCTCAACAAAGGGACCTACCGCATCTCCAGGCCGCTGGTGATCGACCTGACGAAGCAGGGCTACGGCGGCGTGCGCGGCGAGGCGGGGACGTCGCGGATCGTGATGACGGCGCCGGGACCGGCGATTCGCGTCCTAGGCGATCATCAAGGCTCCGCCCTCCCCCGCTCCGTCCAGCCGCATACGTGGGACAAGGAACGCTTCCCGCTGCTCGACGGCTTCGAAATCGTCGGCGAACATCCCGAGGCGGTCGGCATCGAACTGCGACGAACGATGAAGTGTACGGTGAGTCGCGTGCTGATTCGGCAGTGCAAGTACGCGATCCATTTGGTTGAGCGGAACCGCGATTTCATCTTGGCTAACTCGCACCTGTACGACAATCGCGAGATCGGCTTGTTCTTCGATCGTTGCAACTTGCATCAGATCATCGTCGAGGGGAATCACATCAGTTGGAACAAGACGGCGGGGATCAAGTCGCTGGACGGCGACGTGCACAACTTGCAGATCGTGGGAAACGACATCGAGTACAACAACCTCACCTCGGGCCTGCCGGGAAAACCGCCCGGCGGCGACGCCGCCTTCGACGGCCATCACGGGGGGGCCGAGATTTGGTTTGAGGCGACGGCGGGGGTGATCAGCGAGGTAACGATCAGCGGCAACACGATCCAAGCGACGGTGCAAAACGACGGCGCAAACATCCGCGTGGCGGGCGCGGAATTGAAGCGTCCCGAGTCGTCCGCAGCCGCTGCTGCGTCGGGCGACACGGCGCACTTGATCAACATCACGGGCAACGTGCTGGGGAGTCAATCGCGCGCGGTCGACTTGCGGCACGCGTCGCGCGTGACGATCACCGGCAACACGATCTATGACTCGAACGACTTATCCATCTTCGCCAAGAACTGCAGCGGCGTGACGGTCGCGGCCAACACGTTCGGCTGGCGGGGACTCGATTCCGAACCGCTTAAGGACGGCCTGCGGTTCGAAGACTGCGAGGGCGTCGTCGTGTCGGGACTGACGTCCCAGCGATTCTGCGCCGGCTCGCCCGACCGCGGCGCCGCGGTGACGTTCGAACGTTGCCGCGACTCGAGCCTCTCCGATTCGCAGTTGCTCGACCCGCTCCACCGCGGCGTGGAGTTGGCGGACTGCGTGCGTTGTCGAGTGGTCAACAACACGATCGTCGACCGCCGCGAGACGCCCTCGATGCGCCAAGCGATCCGCGTGACCGGCGCCGGCCGGGACAACGTAGTGTCCGGCAATCTCGTGGGCGGCGCCACGGAAAAAGAAATCGTCGCCGCCCCCGAGGCCGCCCACCTCCGCGACAACATCACGGTGAGTGCCAGAGGCGAGTGAGCCTAACGAGCCTAACGAGCCGAGTGAGCCGAGTGAGCCGAGTGAGCCGAGTGACAACCCGTGGGTCTTGCTCCTCATGGATGATCCCGCGCGCAAGTGCTCCCTTCTCCCTGTCGCTTCGCGACGGGGAGAAGGGCTGGGGATGAGGGGCGACCGACTCGCGTTGCGTCTCACTCCCCAGGGCGGCGCTGCGCTCTGCCCTGGGCTAACCTGTCGCGCCCCTTCGGGGCGGTTTGCCGACAAACCGACGTGGGCTGCACACCGTTTAACCCGCAGCCTCAGGCGAGGACCAGCCCGCGCACGTTGACAGGCCGCTTCGAACCCGCGTATCGTATGGGCGTTCGCACCCGCCCAACCAGGAATCCCCGCCTCATGGATACTCGCCCGCTCACCCCGGCGACGCTGGCCGCTTCCGTCATCGCCGTGCCGCCTTTGGCGCGGACGTCGAGCCTCGCTTGGAATCATGCGGAGAACGAGCGACAGATTCGGCACCTTGAAGCAGGTGGAGTCCGCACGCTGCTGTACGGCGGCAATGCCGTGCTAGGGCACGTAGCGCTTAGCGAGTACGCGGAGCTGCTCGAGCGACTCAGCGACGCGGTCGCCTCCGATACGCTCGTCATTCCCTCGGTCGGCCCGGGCTACGGGATGATGATGGACCAGGCCGAGATTCTGCGACAGTTCGATTTCCCCACCGCCATGCTGCTGCCGCTGCGCGAAGGGACGACCTCTGCGGGGATCGCCGTCGGATTTCGACGCTTTGTGGAACGAGTGGGTCGACCGGGCGTCTTGTACTTGAAGCATGACGGCGCGATGGACGTCGACCACATCGCGCGGCTCGTGCGCGACGGGCTGGTGTCGTGGGTCAAATACGCCATCGTGCGTCCCGCCCCGACGGTCGATCCGTTTCTGCAGTCGCTCATCGACGCCATCGGGAAGGAATTCATCGTGAGCGGCATGGGGGAGCAGCCGGCGCTGGTGCACCTGCGGCAATTCGGGCTGCCCGCATTCACTTCAGGCTGCGTCTGCGTGGCGCCGCGGCTGTCGATGAACATGCTGCAAGCCGCTCAGCGCGGCGACGACGGCGGGGCCGAGCGGATTCGAGCGATTTTCAAGCCGCTTGAGTCGTTGCGCGACGCGATCAATCCAGTGCGCGTTTTGCACGCCGCCGTCCGGTTGTCGGGCGTGGCCGATACGGGACCGATCACTCCCCTGTTGTCGGCCGTGACCGAAGAACAACAAACGACCATTCGCGAGGCGGTCGAAGTATTATTGCAGTACGAGCAGGCGGCTCGTCGCAGCATCGTCATGAGTTAACCCACTCAGCCGAGAAACTCGCCAACCCGGGACGGGCGGCCTCGGGTTGACCTCCTTTCGTGCATAACTTGGACTCGAAACGGGACGGAGGAATCCCCGTCATGGCCGCACGCCGCAGTACAGCTTGGCTGCTTGGGATCGCCGTTGGGATCGCCGCATTCAGCAGTCTCCCCTTGAGACCGTCGCCCGTCTCCGCCGATGCGCCGCCCCCAGTCGACTACGCGCGCGACATCAAGCCGGTGCTGAAGGAACGCTGTTACGCGTGCCACGGTGCGTTGCAGCAAAAGAGCGGCCTGCGGCTCGATACGGGCGCCGCCATCCGCCAGGGTGGCGAAGGAGGCCAGGTCATCGCCCTCGGCGATCCGGCAACCAGCGAGCTCCTGGCCCGCGTCAAGACGACCGATGCCGCGACGCGGATGCCGCCCGAAGGTCATCCGCTTACCAACGACCAGATCGACAAATTGCGCCGCTGGATCGAGCAAGGCGCCGCGTCGCCCGAAGGCGAAGCGCCCGAAGCCGACCCGCGCAACCATTGGTCGTTCCGACCGCCCGTGAAGGCGCCCCTGCCGGTTCCGCCAAGCGGCCGGGTGTTTCCTAATCCGATCGACGCTTTCATCGCTCAGAAGCTGGAAGCGGAGAAACTGCCGCCGCGTCCGCTGGCCGACAAGGCGACGCTGCTGCGCCGAGTGACGCTGGACCTCATCGGCCTGCCGCCGACGCCGGAGGAACTCCAAGCGTTTGAAGCCGACTCGTCGGCCGATGCCTACGACAAGGTCGTCGAGCGATTACTGAACGATTCGCGGCACGGCGAGCGCTGGGCGCGGCACTGGATGGATGTGTGGCGTTACGCCGACTGGCACGGCCGTCGTCACGTCCCCGACGTCTGGAACAGCGCCCCGCAAGTGTGGCGTTGGCGCGACTGGATCGTCCAGTCGCTGAACGCGGACCACGGCTACGATCGCATGGTGCAGAGGATGCTGGCCGGCGACGAACTGGCGGGGGACGATCCGCAGTCAGCCGTCGCGACCGCCTACTTGGTGCGCAACTGGTACGCGCTCAACCCCAACGACTGGATGCGCGCGAACGTGGAACATGCCAGCAAGGCGTTCCTGGGACTCACCGTCCACTGCGCTCACTGCCACGACCACAAGTACGACCCCATCGCGCAGGACGACTATTTTCAATTGCGAGCCATGTTCGAACCAATTGGAGTGCGTCAGGATCGTGCGCCGGGGGAAGCCGACCCAGGTCCGTTTCAGGAATACGAATACAGCGTCCTCCGCAAGATTCAGCGACTCGGGTCGGTGCAAGTCTTCGACAAAAAGCCCGACTCGCCGACCTGGTTCTACACGGGCGGCGATGAACGCAATCGCGTGGCCGATCGCGGTTCGATGAAACCGTCGCTCCCCGCGTTCCTCGGCGGCGACCGCTTCCCAGTTCAGCCGGTGGAACTGCCGGCCGTCGCCTGGTACCCGGCGCTGCGGCCGGAAATCGGGGAGACGATTTTGGCCGAGCGTCGTGCGGCGATCGCGTCGTTTCAGTCGCAAGTCGCGGCGACTCGCGACGAAGTCGCCAAGGCCCTGCCGCCGCTGCTCGAGAAGGTCGTTCAGGCCGAACAAGCGTTGGCGCTGGCGGAGCAACAACCGGGCGACGCCGACCGTTCGCGGCCGCTTGCGGGCCGGCAATCGCTCGTCCTTCATGCCGGCGTTGGTCGACGCGCGATCCAAAATCGATTGGCCAAGCTGCCGCGTCTGGAGACCGGTGCGTCCATTTCGTTTCGCCTGCAAATCATCGACGATGCGCACGTCAACTTTCAGCTTGCCAAGGACCTTGTCGCCGGCCTGACCGCCAGCTTCGTGGGCTTTGAGAAAGGACGCATTCTCGCCTATCAACCGGGCGGATTCGTGGAGTTTCAGGCGGGCGCCTATGACGTCGCCGGCGATCGCCGGTTCCACGTGTCGTTGACGCTGGATCGCGATGCCGACCGCTGTTGGCTCACCGTAACGTCGCTGGCGGACGAGCGCAAACTGGTCGACCGCGCGCCGATCGCGCTCCACGGCTGGAATCCGGCGGAACTGCCGAACCAAGGGATCAGTTCCGATGCGCGTCCCGGCACTCGAGCGGTCATCGACGAAGTGCGCGTCACGGCGCCGCCCGACGCCGCCGGCATGTCGCCCGTGCTGTGGGAATGCGGTTTCGAACCGCCCGCCTTCCGCGAAGGAGGGGACATCGACGGGATCGACGGGTGGCAAGTTTCGTCGTTCAGCGTTTCCCCCGGAACGTCGATGGTCGCTTCGTCGCTCGGCGACGGACCGCGCGCAGCAGCCCAGCGCACCCTCGCCGCCGCTCGGCGCGCGGCAGCGGCGCACGAACTGCGAGCGGCGGCGCTGCTGGCGAAGATCGAGGCGGCGCAGGCCGAGCTGGCGAGCGTCGAGGCGCGACTGACTGCCGATCAAGCGCGATACGGCGCCGCGAAGGTCGCAACCGACTCGATCGAAACGCTCCAGCGCTCTGCTGCGGCGGCTCACCGAACGTTCGAAATGAAGAAGGCCGAGGCGGAAGTGCTGACGTTCGACCAGCAATTGGCCGCCGCAGAGGCGAAGCCAGCGAGCGACGCGAATCGCGAGAAGGAGTTGGCTGCCGCGGCCAAGTTGCTGGCGGCGGCGCGTACGTCGCTGGCTAAAGCTCAGGAAGCGGCGGCCGGCGGTTCGACGCCGAACGTCGATTATCCGCCCGTCGGTCCCACCTATCCCAAGACGAGCACCGGCCGCCGCACCGCGCTCGCTCGGTGGCTCACCAACCGCCAACATCCGCTGACTGCGCGCGTGGCAGTGAACCATATTTGGCTACGCCACTTTCATTCGCCGCTGGTGGCGAGCGTCTTCGATTTTGGACTCAACGGCGCTCGCCCGACGCACCCCGAGCTGCTGGATTGGCTCGCGGTGGAACTGATGGAATCGGGTTGGAGCATGAAGCACTTGCATCGCCTGATCGTGACCAGCGAAGCGTATCGGCGAGTTTCTTCGACGGGCGATTCGGCGGCGTACGCACGCGACCCGGAGAACAGGCAGTTGTGGCGAATGAACGTGGGTCGGATGGAAGCGGAAGTGGTGCGCGACAGCCTCCTGTTCGTCGCCGGGCGACTCGATCCCAGAATGGGCGGTCAGGAGTTGGAGAACAGCGAGGCGCTCAAGACGACGCGGCGGTCGCTGTACTACAGTTGTCATCCCGAACTGGATGGGAAGAGCCCATTTGGGGCGCTGTTCGACGCGCCCGAACCGGCCGACTGTTATCGCCGCACGCGCAGCATCGTCCCGCAGCAGTCATTGGCGCTCGCCAACAGCGACCTGGTGCAGGAATCGAGTCGTTTGGTTGCGGAGCAGATTTGGAAGTCGCTGGAGACGCAGGGACAAGCGACGAACGCATCGTTCATTGCGGCGAGCTACCGTCGCGTCTTGGGTCGGTCGCCGACGGCGGCCGAGTCGGCGGTTTGCGCAAGTTTTCTCGAAACGCCTGCGGATGGCGCGACGTCGGAGCGAACTCGCGAGGGACTCGTCCGCGTGTTGCTGAACCACAACGACTTCATCGCGATTCGGTAAGCGACAATCAGGAGGCCTTATGAGCGCCGAACTGCCATCGGAATGCGACGGTTGTGCACGGTCGAATCGCCGAGCGTTCCTGTCGGACTTGGGAATGGGCTTTACGGGACTCGCCCTGGGCGCGATGCTCGCCGCCGACGGACGCGTGAAGGCGTCGGAGTCGACGGCGCCGGCCTCGGGAATCGCGCCGCGCGCGAAGTCGGTCATCTGGGTCTTCCTGTCGGGCGGCTACAGTCATGTCGAGACATTTGATCCCAAGCCGGCGCTCAACAAATATGCCGGCCTGTCGTTTGACAAGACGCCGTTCCAGAATCCGGTCACGTCTCCTTTGCACAAGAAGCGGTTTCGTTCGGTGCCGGCCGAGGAGATCAACGTCCGCGACGTCTACCCGTCGATTTATCCGATGCAGGTCGGCTGGAAGAAGCATGGTGCGAGCGGCATCGAGATGACCGATTGGTGGCCTCATCTGGCCGGCTGCATCGACGATTTGTGCTTCGTGCGCAACATGTGGACCACGGACAACGACCACGCGGCCGAGAACCAGATTCATACGGGTCGGCATCGTTTGGACGAGCCGCAGCCGAGCATCGGAGCCTGGGCCCACTATGGCCTGGGGTCCTTCAACGACAACCTGCCGAAGTTCGTCGTGCTCGGAGGCCCCACGCGTTCCGACACCCGCCAGTCGATCGACTCCTACTACCTGGGCCCGCAACACGCGGGCGTTCCTTTGGCGTTGGATCCGAAGAACCCGCTCCCGTTCGGCCAGCGGCCGGCGGGGCAGACGGCGGCCGAGCAGCAGCGCGAGTTTGAGTTGATTGGGCGGCTGAATGGGTTGAGCGCCGTGGAGTATCCCGAGGACCAAGAATTGCGGGCGCGAATTCGAGCTTATGAATTGGCGTATCGCATGCAGTCGGCGGCGCCCGAGGCGATCGACTTTGCCGCCGAGACGGCCGATACGACTCGCCTGTATGGGCTCGATAACGACGCCACGCGCGTCGCCGGCCAAAGGCTGCTCGCGGCGCGGCGGTTGGTGGAACGAGGCGTTCGGTTCGTGCAGGTCTTCCCGTCGGCCTACGGCGTATGGGATTCGCATCAGAAGCTGAAGGACAACCACACGCGATTGTGCGGCACTGTCGACTTGCCGATCGCGGGGCTCATTCGCGACCTCAAGCAACGCGGCCTGTTCGACGATGTGCTGGTGGTGTTCTGCACCGAGTTTGGTCGCACGCCGGGGCTCGAACTGCGCGGCGGCGGTAAAGATGGACGCGACCATCACCCCAACGGCTTCACCATTTGGCTCGCCGGCGCCGGCGTGAAACGCGGCTACGTCCACGGAGAGACCGACGAGTTGGGCTATCACGCGCTCGGCGACGGCCACTATGTGACCGACCTCCACGCGACCGTCCTGCACCTGTTGGGGCTCGACAACCGCCGCCTGGAGATCCCGGGCCGCCGGCGATTGGACATCGACTTTGGACGACCGATTCACGACATCATGACTTGATGGGCGTCCCCGTCGCAGAGCCGACCGTAGAACAGGCTTCCAGCCTGTGTCCCCTCACCCCCGCCCCCTTCTCCCCGTCGCAGAGCCGACCGTAGAACAGGCTTCCAGCCTGTTACCCCTCAACCTCGCCCCTTCTCCCCGTCGCAGAGCCGACCGTAGAACAGGCTTCCAGCCTGTTGCCCCTCAACCCCGCCCCTTCTCCCCGTCGCAGAGCCGACGAGGAGAAGGGAGTATTCGTGGGCGAGGTGGTCCGTGGAGAGTTGGCTTGCGCGACGTCTCGGATTACACCGATGCTTCGATCACCTCGGGTTCGCGGATTTCATAGTCGTCGGCCAGCCAGTGCCAGAGGCCGTGGCACATGAAGGCGGTCGTAGCGCCGACGTACAGGCAGGGCAACAAAGCGAGCCCGACGCCCATGGTGCCGATGTAGAGCACGCCGGCGAAGATGACTTGCAGGAAGAGCAGCGGAATGACGGCGACGCCCGGGATGGCGCAACCGATGCCGTACAACCAGCCGTCCGACTTCCGGATCTTGAGGATGCTCCAGATCCCCAGGCCGCCCGAGGCAAGCGTCATCAAGAAGCAAGGGACGAGGACGAAGGCGGCGTACAACAACACCTCGGTTTCTCCTTCGGACAGCGCCATGAATCCCAAGTAGCCGCCGGCGAACAGCAGCGGAATATTGAAAAAGGCGAGGCCCATGCTGACAATGGCCGAGACGGCGACCTGCGGACGGCGGATCTTGGGGCGCGGCGTCTTGCCCTGCGCCGCCGAGCGAGCTTTGGCGCGATAGGCTTCAGGCGCGTAGAACTCCGGCGCATCCAATTGCGCCAAAACGGCAAGCACCTGTTCGGGTTGCGGTGCGCGTTCGCCCGCCTGTTCGGCGATGAGCGCCAGAGTCGTCGTTTCCAGCTCTTCCAAGATCAAACGCCGCGTCGGGCGCGGCACGCCGGCCAGCAACAGCACTCGGTCCACCGAGTCCAGCTTCTGATCGACCAAGAACCGACAATCGTCCGTCAGCAACTCCATCGTTTCCAGCATCGCACCGTCTCCTTCCGGGCCGCGTCACTTCTTGGTCGTATTCCGCAGGCGATACCATAAGCGGGGGAGACGGCGAACTCCAACAGCAATCGGGCTCACGGTCTGGAAAATTCGCCGAAGAATTCTGAGAAATGGTTGTCCAAGCGTCGGCGGTTCGTTCGTTACAGTGGCGGCAGACGGCGCAGTGCCGATCTGCGAACGACGCGTAAAGTCCTTAAAAGAGGAGACTTCGAGTGGCGAAATACTTGCTCATCTATCGCAGCCTGCCCGATCCGGCGCAGGATACGCCGAGCCCGGAACAGTTGCAGGCGATCATGGCCGAGTGGGGAGCCTGGTTCCAGAAAGTCGGGGCGGCCGTCGTCGATGGCGGCGATGGCCTGATGCCGACCGGCAAGATGGTTCATCCCAATGGCACTGTCACGGACGGTCCGTTCATGGAATCGAAAGAATTGGTAGGCGGCTACTCGATCCTGCAAGCCGACTCGTACGATCAAGCCGCGGAACTCGCCAAATCGTGCCCCATTTGCAAGAACGGCGGCACGATCGAGATCCGCGAACTGGCTGGTTTCGGCTAATGCCCGCCGGCCACTCGCCCAGCCCCTCGCCGCCGGAAGCCGGCGGTTCCGGCGTCGAGGCGGCGTCGCGCGAACTCGTCGAACATTTCTTTCGGCACGAGTACGGTCAACTCGTCGCTTCACTCACCCGGCGACTCGGTCTGCGCTACTGGAGCCTGGCGGAGGACGTCGCTCAGGCGGCGCTCGAACGGGCCCTGCGATCCTGGTCGCTGCGCGGCATCCCCGCCAACCCGACCGCGTGGCTGTACCGAGCGGCCTACCATCGGGCGCTCGATGTGGTGCGGCGCGACTTGCGTTTCGCTCAAGTCGCCCTGGCCGAAGCGACGGAGCCGTGGCAGGCGGCGGAAATGTCGGCGCCGGACGCCGCCGCGATCGAAGACGACTTGCTTCGCATGATCTTCGTCTGCTGCGACGACGCCGTGCCCGTGGAATCGCAATTGGCCCTAGCGCTCAAGACGCTCTGCGGCTTCGGCAACCGCGAGATCGGCCGAGCTCTGTTGGCGAACGAAGCGACGATCGCCAAGCGGATCGTGCGCGCCAAGGAGCGGTTGCGAGAAACCGGTTTGGAGCCCGCGGCGCTCGATGACGACGCCTTGCGACGTCGATTGCCTCGGGTGCAGTCGGTGGTGTACTTGTTGTTCAACGAAGGATATTGCTCGACGTCGCCCGAGCGATTGGTGCGGGAGGAACTGTGCGAGGAGGCGGTGCGACTAGCGTGGCTGCTGGCCGAACATCCGACGACCCGCGGCCCCTGTTCGTCTGCGTTGCTGGCGCTGCTGCTGTTTCACGCCGCGCGCTTGGGCACGCGAATCGACGCCGCCGGCAACTTGAACCGTCTGCACGAGCAAGATCGTTCGCAGTGGAATTCCGACGTCTTGAAGGCGGCGTTTCATTGGTTTCGACAGGCGACTCAGGGTGAAGTCGCGACGGCCTATCATGCCGAGGCCTGGATTGCAGCCGAGCATTGTTTTGCGAAGAGTTTCGCGGAGACGAACTGGGATCGGATCATTGCCGCGTACGACCTGCTGCAACGCTTAGCGCCTTCGCCGATTCATGCACTCAATCGAGCCATCGCCGTCGCGCAGCGCGACGGCCCCGCGGCCGGCCTGGCGGCGCTGGCGCAGATCCCAGCCGACGACGCGCCGGAGGGCTACTATCTGTGGCATGCCGTCCGCGCCGACCTACTCGCCCGCGCCGGCGACGCGACCGCATCCCAAGCGGAACTAAAACTCGCGATTGAATTGGCGCCGACGCACGCCGAACGCCGCTTGCTAGAGAAGCGTTGGCCAGCGTAGTGGATCGCTCCGCGGTCCACCTCCCCCATCCTTAACCTTCGCAACCCACGTAGCCAGCCCACAGGCCCCGTGATGGTGGAGTCTCGACTTAAGTTGCAGCTCGGGCGTTGGACCGAGGAGCGGTCCACGACGAAAGGCTACGCCAAGAGCGACTTGACCACTTTCCCGTGGACGTCGGTCAGGCGATAGTCGCGGCCTTGGAAGCGGAAGGTGAGTCGCGTGTGGTCGAAGCCCAGTTGATGCAGCAGCGTGGCGTGCAGGTCGTGCACGTGCACCGGTTCCGACGCCACGTTAAAACCCAACTCGTCGGTCTGGCCGTGTGTGTAGCCCGCTTTGAGGCCGCCGCCCGCCATCCACATGCTGAAGCAACGATTATGGTGGTCGCGTCCGTCGTTCCCCCCCTGCACCATCGGCGTCCGTCCGAACTCGCCGCCCCAAATCACCAGCGTGTCGTCGAGCAATCCCCGCTCGCGCAGGTCTTCCACCAGCGCGGCGCTCGGCTGATCGGTGTCGAGCGCGTTTTGTTTCACGCCGTTCGTCAAGTTGCCGTGCTGGTCCCACGCTTCGTGGAACAACTGTACGAAGCGAACGCCTCGTTCGAGCAGCCGCCGGGCCAGCAGGCAATTGCGAGCGAAGTTTGCGTCCTTGGGGTTCTTGACGCCGTAGCGGTCGAGCGTCGTTTGCGACTCTTTGCTCAAATCCATCAGCTCCGGCGCGCTCGTCTGCAGCCGATAGGCCATTTCATAGCTTTGAATCCGCGCGGCGATTTCCGGGTCGCCCGCCTGTTTCAGCGCCAATTCATTGAGCTGGTGGAGGGCGTCGAGCGACGCACGTTGCGTCTCGCCGTCGACTCCCGCGGGATTCGACAAGTACAGCACGGGGTCGCCCGCGCTGCGAAACGGCGTGCCGCCGTACATGGTCGGTAGAAACCCGCACCCATAGTTGCTCGCCCCGCCGCTGGTCCCCTTGGCGCTGGTCAGCACTACGAAGCCGGGCAGGTCGGCGGATTCACTGCCGAGCCCATACAGGGTCCAGGACCCGAAACTCGGGCGGCCGAATTGCTGCGACCCGGAGTTCATCATGATCTGCGCCGGCGCGTGATTCACGGCTTCCGTCTGCAGCGTCTTCACCAAACACAACTGGTCGGCAACTCGCGCCGTGTGCGGCAGCACTTCGCTCAGTTCCATCCCGCACTTACCATGTTTCGCGAACTTGAATTTGGGGCCCAGCAGCGCCGAATTGGGGTTGATAAACGCCGCTCGATAGCCCTGCAGCAGTTCGGCGGGCGGCAATTGGCCGTCTCGCTTCGCCAACTCCGGCTTGTAGTCGAACATCTCCAGGTGACTCGGCGCACCCGCCTGAAACAGGTAGACCACTCGTTTCGCCCGGCCCGGAAAGTGACTGGGGCGCGGCGCCAGCGGATTGGCCGAGGGGCCCGCGCCCCGCGCTTCCTCGGACCGCAAGGCATGCGCGGCGACGCCGGCCAGTCCCAGTCCGCAATCGCGCAGAAACCAGCGGCGACTGAGGTACGTCGCACGCGCCCGCTGCAGTTCTTCATGGATCTTCATGGCACATCTCAATTCTTCGTCAAGGTTTCGTCGAGATTCAGCAACAGGCGCGCGGCCAGCGTCCAGGCAGCCGCGTCTTGAGGCGTCGCTTTTTCGGGGAGCGAGGGCAGACGTGAGACGTCGCCGGTCGCAATCTCACGGGCGTTCAGCCAGCCGTCTGCGAGCCGCTGGCGGCGAGATCGCACAAAGTCGACGATCGCCTGTCGCTCCTGGGCCGTCGGTTGGCGCGCCACGCACAATTGGAATGCATAGTCGGCTCGAGCCCCATCGTCGCCGCCCGCTTCTCGCAACACGCGCAGCGCCAGTCCGCGAGCCGCTTCGACGAAGATCGGTTCGTTCAGGCCCGTGAGGGCGGCCAGGGGCGTGTTGGAGCGCACGCGTCGAGCGCACGATGCATCGGCGTTCGGAGCGTCGAAGTTCGACAGCGCCGGATCGGGCATCGACCGTTTGCGGAAGACGTAGACCGCGCGCCGATACCGATCCGGTCCCTCCGCCGGCTTCCAGTATCCTGGGTAAGTGTAGTTGTAATCGAGCACGTTCTGCGGCACCGGCGGAATGACGCTTGGCCCCCCCAGCCGATTCGACAAGAGTCCCGCGGCGCTCAGCGCCAAGTCGCGGACCACTTCGGCATCGGCACGGAAACGCGGACCGCGAGCCAGCAGCTGATTGGCTGGATCGCGCTCCAGCGATTCACGCGTCGCGCGCGACGACTGCCGATACGCGTCGCTCAAGACGATCGTGCGCAACGTGTGTTTCTGACGCCAGCCGTGCTCCATGAAGTCGACCGCCAGCCAATCGAGCAGTTCTCGGTACTCGGGCGCCGGTGCACGAGTACCGAAGTCCTCCGAAGTCTCCACGAGCCCGACGCCCCAGACGGCTTGCCACAGGCGATTGACCGCAACGCGTGCGGTGAGCGGCGAACGGGGATCGGCCAACCAACGGGCAAAGCCCAGTCGATTGCGAGGTGCGTCGGCGGGAAACGGATGGAATGCGGCCGGCGTGTGCGGCTGCACCTCGCGTTTCGGCTGGTCCCAGTTGCCGCGATCCAACAAATACGTCGCCCTTCGGTTCGCCGGTTCCCGCTCGGCCAAATGCAAAATCGACGTCGGCGCTTGCGGGAAAGCGGCCCACAACTTGGCGATTTCGTCCGAAACCGCCTTCGCCTCAGGGACGCTTGTTCGCCACGCCGCCGTAATCGCGGTCAGTTCGTCCGGCGTCCGGTCCGCTTCCGGCTTCGCGAGCGCCAGTTGAGCGGCGTAGTCGATCGGCGGCGTCACCGGCTGCGGCGCGGTCGTGAGGCTAAAGCGAGCGCAGCCCAACATGTCCGACATGCGCCAGGCAATCTTGATCTGCGTTCCTGGGGGCGCGTCGAGCGGCTTTTCGAACTGCACCACTGCGACCGATGGTCGGTTGCGGAGTCCAGGTCCCCGGTCGGCGACCCAGAACGTATCCTCCTTGCCGTCGATCAGATACTCCACAGGGCCGCGGGCATTTTTGCCGTCCGGCTGCTTCTGGTCCGGCTGCGAGAAGTCGGCCGTGGCGTTGACCAGCTTCTGTTTCTCCCAATCCTTGCCGCCAGGCTTCTTCAACAGCACCTCGAGTTCCTGGATGGCCCAGGTCCCGAATCGACTACGACCAGGACCTGAATGAGGTAGGTCGCGATGATTGAGCGCCTCGATCCTCACCCCGGTAACGCCCTGGAGATCGGGGGACGCAATCAAGAACACGTCGTTGCTGGTGTGCCCCTTCATCAGCAGCGAACCGTCCGCTTCCTGCGTCGGGTGGTTCAGACCGCTGATGCTTCCCATCTCCGCGGCGATGATCGGCGACCAGCGCAACTGCGCGGCCGCCGTTTGAGCGGCCCAGCGATTCAGTTCACCTGCGCCATCCGGTCGCGATGCCTTCCAGCGCCCTTCGATTTGGTCGACCTGCCTCCGCAACTCGTCGATCTGCTTCCGCTGCTCGTCCGTATACACCCAGCTTTGCGCTTCGTAAGAGTTGTTGAGGAACGCGAACAGCCCGTAGTACTCGTCGTGAGTGAGCGGGTCGAACTTATGCGAGTGGCATTGTGCGCACTGGGTGGTGAGTCCCAGGATCGCCTTGCCAATGCAGTCGAGACGGTCGAACATCTCGACCATCCGAAACTGTTCGGCGACGATCGCGCCTTCCTCGTTGATCATGCTGTTCCGCAAGAATCCGGTCGCGATAATCTGCGAGGGTGTTGCGTTCGGCAGCAGGTCGCCGGCGATTTGTTCGATCAAGAACTGATCATAGGGCATGTCGCGGTTGAGCGCGTCGACGACCCAGTCGCGCCACTTCCACTGTTCGCGCTGTAAGTCCTTTTCGTAGCCGTTGGTGTCGGAGTAGCGCGCGGCGTCGAGCCAATGACGAGCCCACTTTTCGCCGAACCGTTCGCTAGCGAGCAGCGCGTCGACCGTCTTCTCGTAGCCGTCCCGTTGAAACGCCGCGAGCTCTTGCGGCGAGGGAGGCAGACCGATCAGGTCGAGATACAGGCGTCGGCACAGTTCATGCGGCGCCGCAGGCGGCGACGGCGCGACCCCGCGCTGAGCCAGCTTGGTGCGAACGAAGGCATCGACCGGGTTTGGCGACGGCCCGCCTGCGTTGGGCGGCGCCGCCTTGCGCGGCGCATCGAAGGCCCAGTGCGACGCGTACGGCGCATCGTTTTCGATCCATCGCCGCAGCAGCTCCTTCTGCTGCGCGGACAGTGGTTTATTTTGGTTGGGCGGCGGCATCACTTCGTCGGGGTCGGTCGAACGGACGCGGCGCAGCAATTCGCTTTTGTCGGGTTGGCCCGGCGAGACGGCGGGCTGTCCCGAGTCGCCGCCTCGGAGGGCGCCGTCGCGCAGGTCGAGCCGCAAGCCGCCCTTCCGGTCGTCGGCGTCCACGCCATGGCACTGCGTGCAGTGCTCCGCCAGGATCGGTTGGATCTCGCGCTGAAAATCGACCGGCTCGGCGGCGACCGCCGCAAGCGACGACGAACAAACGGTCCAGCCGATCAGGACCACGGTTTGACGCAGCGACATAGGACGACTCTCTCTGGTTCTACAGCGCCGGCACATCGACGCGCTCGGCGGAGTGGTTGGAAACTCGCGGATCCTCAGCGAAATCGGGCTAGTCGACGACGTCGTTGGGAACCGGCTTCGGCGGCGCGGCGGGTGCGGGGGCGGGTGGATTGGGATTCGGCTTGGGCGGCGGCGGCGGCGGCGGTCGACCGGCGCACGGCGCTTGCAGGCCCAAGCTCTCCGTCCAAGTATAGTCGGTCGTGTACGGTTCCCAACCGGCGAGCACTCCCATTTCGTCGCAGACGCTGCGCGCCGCGACATAGGCGTCGAAGCTGTCGTTCCACACCAGAAACCGAATATAAAACTTCTCCCCATAGCGGCTTTTCAGTTGACGCAGCCCCTTGCGCAACTCGCTGGCCGGCGCCACCACCTCGCGCGCCGTTTCGCCGCCGGCCGGTTTTAGGGCGAACACCAGTTTCAAGTCGAACTGCTGAACCGCCAGCTGGACCTGAAAATTCGGATCAATCACGCGCGCCTGTTTGTTGAATTGTTCGACCAATTTTTGGCAGTCGATCTCCGACGCACCGCTTTTCAATTGCGGTGATCTCAGCAATGTTTCGACCTGCTTCTTGGCCCGATCACGTACGGCTGCAGGGGCGAATGGTGCGATGCGACTGCCGCGAATGATGACTCGAAATTCGGTCGCTTCGGCCGGCGCCTCGCGCGGGTTCGGCAGGCTCACGATCTTCGCCGGCGGCGCCGCGACGACCTGGGTCATGTCGAGCTGCGACTTGAGGCGCGCCAGTTCCTCTTCCACCGAAACCAGCTTCTGAGACAACTCGTCGCGCCGTCGCTTCGATTCTTCCAGCTTCTTCGTCGCATCTTGCGCCGGTGCTTCCGGCGACATCTCGACGGACGGCTGTGCTTTGAGCGCGTCGAGCTTCGCGATAAGCGACGCGAGCGACTCGCCAGGAGCCGGAGCGGCGAGCCCGGGCGGCGTTGCGGGCGCAAGCTGTTTCCACTTGGCCTCCAACTGTTCGCGTTGCAAGCGCGCGGCAGCGGCCTGCTTTTGCGCCGACGCGACTTCGGAATCGCTAATCGATAGCTGCGAGGGATCAAGATCCAAGATGCGCTGCACCGCCTGGCGTACGTTGAGCGTGGTGAGCATCAGAATCATGATCAAGACGCCGACGACGTTGGTCAGCGTGTCGAGCAGCGAATCGAGGTTCATTTCCGCGTTGGAGCCGCGCCGCGCCATGGCTAATTCTCCAACGATTGACGGAAAAGGGTCAGGTCGAGTTTGCCTTGGGAACCGATGGCCAACTTCCCGTTCGTCACCGACCGACCGCGGGCGACCGCTTTGGCCGTTCGATACGTTCCGACTCCATCGGGACGAATGAGGAAGACGACCGTCGAGTCGGGCGTCGACTGGACGCGATCAAGAAGTGCGAGAAATTCGGGGTGACTGCCCGCTTGAGCCGTCGGAATTCGCAATGGTTCGCTGCGGTCATGCAGAACGATGCTCGCCCCTGCACATTCGACGAAATAGGGACGCAGCTTTCCCCCCGTGCCGCTGGGCCGCACCTGCACCTGCGCTTCAGGCGGCGGCGATTTCCGCTCCGCTACCTGCTTGCGCAGTTGTTCAAGTTGTTCGAGCAACGGTTTGAGGCGGTCGTCCAGTTGCTTCAGCTCGGCCGTCAGCGCCTGAAGTTGCGTTTGGGCGGTCGACAGTTGCTGCGCGCGTTGTTGATTGGCTTCGATGGCTTTGTCGCGCGCGGCCTGCAGGTCGTTGATCTCCTGCTGCAGTTGCGCCAGCGTCTGAGCTTGCACTTGCGCATCGTAGTTTTGTTCGCCGGCGTCCTGCAGCCGGCGAGTGAGATCGGCGACGACGGCGGCGTCGGCTTTCGTTTGATCGCGCAGCGACTTGAACTTCGCGGCTCGTTCTTTGGCCGCCTGGGCCGCGGCCGCCGCTTCCTCCGCCGAGGCGGTCGCTTCCGGCGAGTCCTGGCCGACTTGCCCCAATGTAATCGCGGTGATCATCAACACGAGGATGCCGATGACCGCCGCCAGAATGCTGAGGAACGGGAACAGACTCACCGAATCGTCAATGTTCGCTTTGGGCATAATCCATGCTCCGTCAAGGCCGCCGGACGACTACCAAAACCAACCCCGTTTGCGCCGCTCAATTTGCACTTGCTTGCCGTCGAGCTGCCCGAGGGTCGTGTTGAGTTGCTCCACGGCTTCTCGCATGAGCGCCAACTGGGAAGTAAACGAGCCAGCGGACTGGGCCAGCGACTTCTCCAATTGGTCGCGCACGGCCTGCGATTGCCCGACCCACGACTCCTGCGTTCGCGAGGTCGCTTCCAGTTGTCGTTGGTGGATCGTCGACCAGTGTTCGGCCCACGTCCGCAGTTCGGCTTGCAACGGTGCGACGGCGGCCAACACGGCCGATTGCACCGCCGCGCGCACATCTCGGTCGGAGGTCGACTCCGGCGTTTCGCCGCCCACGTCGACCAGTCGCTTGAGAAGGTTCTCGTTGCAGTAATCTTCCACCCAGTTCAGCAGATCCTCTTCCGCCTTCTGGAGCGAACTAGCGGGAAACTTGAGGCCGAGGCTCATGATGAGCGCCACGAGCGTCGTGTCGAATGCGACTCCCAAACCGCTCGTAATCCCCCCCAACGACTTCTTGATGCTCTCCACGTCGCTAGCAGCTTCCAAACTTCCCGAAAGATTTCCCACGGCGTCACCCAGCCCCTGGACGGTGCCGATGAAGCCCAAAATGGGAATCGCCCAAATGAAGACGTTGAGCAGCGAGTAGCTGGAAGCGACGGCGTTGTTGTCCAGTTCCGCTTGTGACGAGAGCATCGTCGAAACCTCGGACGCCGCACCGCGCACGCTGTAGTGTTCCAACCCGCGGAGCACGCGCCGCGCGAGAAAACTCGCTCGCGTATCTACGGGAAGACCGCGCACATAGTCGGTCATCGGCCCCACGTTCTCCAAGCGGATGTCGCGACCAAAGCTTTCTGGGAGAAAGTCGAGCAACATGGATTCGCGCTGCCGCATCAGCTTCCGCGACTTCACAAAGAGAATGGCGATCGCCCAGTACATCAAGAACGCTTCGGCGAACGTCACCCACCCGCGATCGTAGAACAGGTCGCGAAAGTACATTTTGGGGAGCGGAAACAAGAGACCGTAGAACAGAATCGTCATCCCGGCGCCCAGGAGCGCGGTGAACAAGAGGCTGACGTTCGTCCCGTCATCGTTGGCCCCGCCGCGCGCCGGTCCCGCGCCGCCCCGCTTCCGCGCGACGGAGGAATCGACTTTCAGCGAACTGGCGGCGCCGGGGGGAGACGCGGCCGTCGGGCCCGCGGCCGCGACAGGATCGAAACGCGTCGGTTGCGGCGCAGGGGAGGTCGCGGCTGGCGGTTGCTCCGCTTGCGGTTCGGGGACCGTCACCGCCCCTTTGCAATAGGGACAACGGACATTACGTCCAGCAAGCTCTTCTTGCACGCGCAGCTTCTTGCCGCAGTGCGAACAGGCGAAATTGAAGTACATGGCGTCGGGCGTTTCGAGTCATGTGGGGACGAAAGCCGGCGGCTACCTCAAGTACAGGAACTCGTTCGCCGCCAGCGTCACATGACACAAGATACACCACGCCTCCTGTCGCCGTCTCCCCGCGTCAGGCTCGCTCCCCTCCAACATGCGGTCCGCGCGCACCAAGAAATCCGCCGCCTCGCGCAGTTCCTCCGCGGTCGCTTCCCGAGCGAAGGCCGCGAGATACAGCCGCTTGAGCCGCTGCGACTCGTCCGCCGCCTCGCGCTGCAGACGGTTCGCCATCGCCATGGCGCTATGCATCACAAAGTCGCTGTTCATCATCAACAGCGCTTGCGGCGCGACGACCGTCGTGGCCCGATCCCCCGTCGAAATTGCCGGGTCGGGGAAGTCGAGCAACTGGAAGACGTCGTACACGTTATTGCGAATCACCGGCAAATACAGCGACCGCCGCCGACTCGAGTAATCCGTCTTGTCGATCGACGTATGGTCGAATAGGTAGCCGCGATTCTTGACCTTCAGCAGCGTTCCGCCGAGCTGCGTCTCGCGTTCGTCGCTGACTTCCAACAGCGCGTCGCGGACTTGCTCGGCGCCAAGCCGCTGCACTTCGCCGCGCGAATACCAGCGATTGTCCGGGTCCTTGGTCAGCGAGTCTGCGGACGGCGCACTGCTTTGGGCGAACGCCGCCGACAACGTCAGCTCACGATGCAGCGACTTGAACGACCACCCGCCGGCCATAAAGCGGCGCGCCAGGGCGTCGAGCAACGCGGGATGCGACGGGGCTTCCCCCAACAGCCCAAAGTTGTCGGTCGTTCGCACCAAGCCACGCCCGAAATGCCAACGCCAGACACGGTTCACAATCACGCGCGCTGTGAGGGGGTGAGCTGGATCGAGCAGCCAGTCGGCTAGTTCCAACCGTCCGCTGCGATCAGAGGGAAACGTCGGCGGCTTGGGCCCCTGGATGACGACAGGTACGCGCCGCGGCGACACTTCGCCCAACTTCAACGGATTGCCTCGAATGTGAATCGCCAAGTCGACCACCGCGTCCTCGCCGACTCCCATCGCGGTCGGCAACTCGGGGCCTTCCTTTTCAAGCGCCGCCGTCTCGTCGCGCAGCGCCTTCAACTTCGCCTGCGTCTCGGCCGGAAACAGCGTCTCCAGATTCTCCGGCGGCTTTTCGTCCGCCCTTAGCTTGCGTTTTGCGTCGTCGCTCGCCTGAGCAACCAACGTCTCGATCGCGGCCTTCTTCTCCGCCACGCGCTTCGCAAACTCCGTCTTGATCCGTTCCACTTCCGGCAGCGCCAGCGGGTTTTCTTTCCACCGCGCCACTTTCGTGTAGGTCTCCATCGACTTGGTGCTCTTGAACACGCCCGCCAACGCGTAGTAGTCGGCGGTCGAAATCGGATCAAACTTGTGGTCGTGGCACCGAGCGCATCCGAGCGTCATGCCGAGCAGCGCGCGACCGGTTGTATCCAGTTGCTCGTCGACGATGTCCATCCGCATCTTCGCCTCGTCGACCTCCGCCAACACCTTCGGGCCGATCGAGAGAAAACCGGTGGCGATCATCAATTCATTCCGCTTCGCATCTCGTTCGGTTGCGGACAGCCCATCCTCTGCGGCGCTCGCAGCCGAGAACTGGCCCGCGAGCAGATCGCCCGCCAACTGTTCGCGAATCAATTGGCTATACGGCTTGTCTTGATTGAAGGAACGCACGATGTAGTCGCGATACCGCCAGGCGTTGCCATGGGCGATGTTCTCATCGAGCCCGTTGGAGTCGGCGTAACGGGCCACATCCAGCCAATGCCGGCCCCAGCGCTCGCCGTACGCGGGGGACGCCAAGAGGCGATCGACGAGGCGCGCTGCGGCGTCGACCGAGTCATCCGCCAGAAACGCCTCCACTTGTTCCACGGTCGGCGGCAGGCCCAACAGGTCGAATGTGAGTCGCCTGATCAAGGTCGCACGGTCCGCCGCGACGTTCGGCGTCAGTTCATGCGACTCCTGTTCCGCCAGAAGAAATGCATCGATCCAAGTCCGCGGCCAGTCGGCGGCGCGGACTGCGGGCAGCGACGGCGCAGCAAGCGGCTGGTATGACCAATGCTCTTCACGCTTCTTCGCCGCGACGGCGTCGATCGACGCTGGAAACGCCGCTCCGCGTTCCACCCACAGTTCGAAGTCGCGAATTTGAGCGTCCGAGAGCTTGCCGTCTTCGGGCATCTGCGGCGCGTCGGCTTGGTGTCGGATGGCTCGCACGAGCAGACTTTCGTCGGGCTTCCCCGGCACGACGGCGGGGCCCGAGTCGCCGCCCTTGAGCAGTGCGTCCCGTCGGTCGACGCGCAGCCCTCCCCATTGCTTCTTGACGCCGTGACATTTCTCGCAGCGTTCGACCAATACGGGGCGCACCTTCAATTCAAAGTGCCGCAAGGCTTCCGCCTCGCGCGCCGCCTCGCCGCCCTCGTCGGCCGCCGCCAGACATGTCACCAGCAAAAATGCAAAACGATCCATAGCGGGCTCCTGGTCGCCGGACTGCAGCGTCGTTCCTCGTCGCCGCTCCCCAAGCCCCTCTATCGTAAAACAGTCCGAAAACCGGCCCTAGATCTCGCGAAAAATTTTAAAAAACTTCGGCGGTTCTTCCTGGCGCGCCGTAGTACAGGCTTCCAGCCTTGTCGTTCCCCAAATCGAAAGTGCTCGGGGGACAAGTTCGCATCACAGACGAGGGTTTGTAACGTGATGCAGCGAGACGAGTTGCCTCGCGTATGGAACCAAAACGACCGAAGCTTCGTATATCTGGAAGTGCGTCCGCAAGAAGGAGGGGCGCGAGAGTTGCGAGCGAGGGAGAGCCTAATTTTTAGCTTCGCAAGCACGGAGGTCGGTCGTGAGCTCTCACCTCGATTGGGCTGAACAACATTTTTCGCAGTGTCAGCTCGGAGACAAGCGCTCACGCGGAGATTAGTCCGTTCGCGGCGGCGATGGCGAACAATCCGTCGGGCAGCCTCCCGATCAAATCGTGGAATGGCCCGACCTCAAGCCGGCGTATGTGCTCTTGGGCCGCCCTGAAGTGACGTTTGACGCGATCGCGACGCCGCATTGGGAACTGGTTCGGAAGCGCACGTCGGGCCGGTATCTGATCCTGGATGACACCACGGAACTCGACTTCGGCCGTCATCGCGATGTCGAAGGCCTCGGACCGACGGGCAATGGCAGCGGTCTGGGCTTCTTGCTGCATAACGGGTTGATGGTGAACGCCGACACCGAGGAATTGGTGGGAATGGCGGGACAGGCCATTCATTATCGCGAGCGGAAGCCGAAGGGACGCAAGCGAGAAAACAGTTCGCAAATCAAAAAACGCCGCCGAGAATCGGAGGTCTGGGGCAAGGTCGTCAATGCGATTGGCAAGCCCGCCGAGGGCGTTCAGTTCATCCACGTGATGGATCGCGGCGCAGACAACTTCGAAGTCTATTGCCACATGCTGCGGCAGAACTGCGACTGGGTCGTCCGCGCCTCCCATTTGAAACGGAAGATCATCCCTGAAGGGGGCCAGGGCACGGTGCAACTGGATCAGCACCTGCCCCTCTTAACTCTGGCCGGCAGCTATCAACTCCACTTACGTGCTCGACCGCAGCAGCCCAAACGCATGGCGAAACTGGAGGTCAGCATCGGCTCCCTTGAGATGCCGACGCCCTCCCAGAAGAGCCCCTGGGTGAGAGAGCTCAAGCCGCGTCCGATTCCCATGAACGTGGTGCATGTCACCGAAGTCGATGCGCCCGCGGGAGTGAAGCCGATCCGCTGGACGCTCTTCACGTCATTGCCCGTCAGCAATCTCGACGACGCTTGGAAGGTCATTGAGTACTACGAACGACGTTGGCTGATCGAGGAATATCACAAAGCGTTGAAAACGGGTTGCCAAGTCGAAGCACGTCAATTGCACACGAAGGCGGGGCTGGAAGCGATCACCGCGGAATGCTTGGCATCCAAGCGGTGCGGTTGTTGCAACTGAAGTCCATCGCGAGAACGGCGCTCGACAAGCCGGCGAGCCAAGTCGTGCCCCAAATCTGGATCCGCATCCTTCAGAAGGCTCGACCCAAGCTCGCACGCATCACCGATCTCACCGTCCGACAGTTCTATCGTGAAGTCGCCAAACTCGGCGGATTCCTCGGACGCAAAGGCGACGGCGAACCCGGATGGATCACACTCTGGAGAGGCTGGGAGAAACTGAACAATTACGTTCACGGAGCGTCCCTAGCACTCAAGCTTGGACCAACCGTCTAAGATTTGGGGAACGACAAGGCTGGAAGCCTGTGACGAATCGTTACGCGCTGTCGCACGCGTCGCCTTGGGCGACGCAGACAGGCTGGAAGCCTGTCCTACGAGCGGGCCCTACTCCGCTTGCTGGCCAAACGCTGGCTGAACGCGTAGGCCGACTGCATCAGTGGTTCATACTGCGTCGCATCGTCGTTGCGGAACACCACTTCGTTGAAGTTGAACACGCCCGCCCGCCCCGTAAACTCGAACCGCTCCGGTTTCGACGCAAAGGCAATCTGGTCATACACCTTCGACTGATCCGTATTGCTGCCCCAGTTTGTTCCGCCGGACGCCGTTGATGCGATCTTGGAAGAACTTGGCCAGATTCTCGATCTCGTCCTTGCGACGTTGGTCGACGGGTACGCCTTTCCCGTAGTAGATGTGCACCGTGCACAACGAGAACTTGCACCAATGGGCTTGAAAGCCGCACACAAACGGGCTGCGTGCAAACTGCACGACCGATTTGCCGTTCCTCGGCGGCGGCAGCACAACCTCGCCCGCCAACCCCGTGTGTCGAACTTTGTGGGTATTGTAGAGGAAGGTGAGGCGTTCGCCGTTTCCGGAAGGACCTTCCGTCACGTCGGTCACCAAGAAATCCCAGTGCGACCCAAGGATCTGACGCACTCGTTCGAGCGCGTTTAGATTGTCGCGAACTTCCTGGACGGCGATGAGATCGAAGGCGCTCAAAATCTCCGCGATGTTGTAATCGTTCTCCGTCGTCCGTGGACCGTACTTCTCCGAGTCGAACTCGCGCACGTTCCAGGTCGCCAGCAGCAGCGTCTCGCTGAGCGTCCTATCGGGGATTTGCGAGTGGATGCGATCGCGCAGCGTGCGCATTCGATCGACGACTCGATCGCGCGTCTTCTCGAAATCGGCCATGAGTCCGTAGTCGTGGGAACACGTAGCACAGGCTTCCAGCCTGTGAAGCATATCTCGACGCGCTGTCGCGCGCGTCGCCTTGGGCGACGCAGACAGGCTGGAAGCCTGTCCTACGGGGGCTATGATACGCGTCATGCTTACGATTACGCGGTTGGAAACGTTCGTCATTGGCGATGGGCCGGAGATCGATCCGGACAAAGGGGGAATTGAGCCGTTGGCGTGTTTGCGCGTCCACACGGATCAAGGGCTGACAGGGTTTGCGGAAGTGTTTCGCGTGCCGCCGGGGGTCGTGCAGGCCACGGTCGGCGATGCGGGGACGCTGTTTGGACGCCTCTTGCTCGGGCGCGAGCTGACGCATCCCGAGCGGCTGTGGCAACACGTCTGGGACGCGCTGATTCACACGAACCGACGCGGCTGGGAGATCATCATCCTCGGGGCGCTCGACGTCGCGCTCTGGGATCTCTACGGACAAGCGCTCCAGCAACCGGTTTGGAAACTGTTGGGCGGCGGCCAACGAGGGCCGTTCCAAACGCACGCCGAAACGTGCTCGCGCCACGTGGTCCCCTACTGCACGCTCGTCTCCGACAGTTGGGGTGGAGCGGCCATGATCTCGCAACAAGTCGCGCGCGCCGTCCGCCTCCGCGAACTCGGGTATCGCGCATTCAAAGTCGAACCGATGATGTCGACGCCGCGCGACGTCGTCGAGATGGCCCGAGCCGCGCGCAGCGCACTCGGCCCCGACGCGACGCTCATGGTCGACGTCGGCTACCTGTTCAACGACGTCCCCACCGTCGCGCGCCTATGCCGTCAACTCGAACCGCTCGACATTTTCTTCTTTGAGACGCCCTTTCCCGTCGACCGCCCCGAGCCTTATGCGGCCCTCGCACAACTCACCAACCTCCCGCTCGCCATGGGCGAACACGGCGTCACTCGCTGGGAATTCCTGGACATGATGGAGCGCGGGCGGGTGAGCGTGGTGCAGCCCTACATGACGACCTGCGGCGGACTCACCGAAGCCAAGCGCATCGTCGATCTGGCCGTGCCGCGCGGCGCGCTCGTGTGCCCAGGAAATTGGTCGACGCAGATTCTCGGCGCCGCGTCGCTGCACCTGGCCGCCTACTCGCCTGTCACCCCCTTCATCGAATTCGCGCCGGCGGAAGTGTTCGAGTCGCCTCTGCGGCGCGAACTGCAGGACGCAGGATTTCCGGTCGTAAACGGGGCGATCGAGTTCCCCGACGCGCCTGGAATCGGCTATCGTTTCCCCGACCGACTGGCGATGCAGTACCGACAAAGCTGACGTCGGTCCAAGCAGAGGCGCCAAGAATACGCTCCACTTCAGCGACACGGCAGGCGGAATAGAAAGGCTCGTAAATGACGACGGCCATCCTGGATCTTTCCGACCGACGCCGCTGGAGCGTCGTGGCGCTGGTGATGGGGTTCACGGCGCTGGCGCAATTCAACCGCGTCAGTATCAGCGTCGCGGGCAGCGAGGTCTTCATCCCGCGCTACAACATCTCCGAAACGGCGATGGGTTCGATCTACACGGCATTCCTGATCATCTACACGATCGGCATGGTGCCCAGCGGCTGGTTGATCGACCGCATCGGCTCCAGCCGCGTCATGGTGCTGCTCGCCCTGTCGATGGGACTGCTCGTCGCACTCGTCGCACCGCTCGGGTGGATCGGCCTGACCGGCGCCGGGCTTTGGTGGGGACTGATGCTCCTCAGATCGATCACCGGTCTGTCGAGCGCCCCGTTGCATCCGGGGGCGGCGCATATCGTGTCCGAGATCGTCCCCGTGCGCGGGCGAGCGACGGCGAATGGGCTGGTCACGGCGGGCGCGCTGGTGGGCATCTCGTGCTGTTATCCGGTCTTCGGAAAGCTGATCGACCTCTTTCAATGGCCGGCCGCTTTTCTGATTTGCGGCATGACGCTCGTCGCCTATGGACTCGCGTGGCAATGGCTGGCCGCGCCCGTCCTACCGCATCGACCGCACTCGCCGCCGACCCCGGGTTCTGCGTCGACGCCTTCCATCGACTGGGACCTCTTGCGCCGTCCGCACCTGTGGTTGGTGACGCTGAGCTACGCCGCCTACGGCTACTTTCAATACCTGTTCTTCTATTGGATGGGCTATTACTTCGAGAAGGTGCTGCAGGTCGGGACGGCCGAATCACGCCAGTCGACGTTCATCATCCTCATGGCGCAAGGCGTCGGCATGGCGGCGGGCGGTTGGAGCACCGATGTCTTGTGTCGGCGTTTTGGGTCGACCCTTGGTCGCCGCCTGATCGTCATGACCGGCATGGGGCTGGGCGCCCTATTCGCACTCGGCGCCGTCTTTCTGGAGACGCGACAAGAAGTCACCGTCGCTTTGGCGCTCTCCATGGCGGCGCTCGGCATCTGCGAAGGGGTCTTCTGGACGACGGCGACGGAAGTGGGCGGACGCTCGCGCGGGTTCGCCGGCGCGTTCATGAACGCCGGCGGCAATGTGGGCGGATTGTTCTCTCCCGTGTTGACGCCGGCGTTAGCCGAATCGATCGGCTGGCCGGGGGCGATCACGGCCGCGTGTGCGGTGAGCGGCGTGGGGGGGCTCGTGTGGTTGTTTATTCGGACGCCGGGCGAGCGACAGGAAACAAGGGAGGCGACGCGTGTCGAAGCATGATTTCACGTGGGAAGAGTTCGCTCGCCGGCGCGAACGCGTGCGCGCAGCGCTCGCGGCGCGACGACTCGACTGGTACCTGGCCATCCATCCCGTCGCCATTCGTTGGCTCACCGGGTCCGATGCGAAAAGCTACCAGGAGTTTCAGTGCCTCTTGATCTCGGCCCAGCCGGGGCCGGTCATCGTCTTCACCCGCGAAGGGGAACGCGCCGAGTTTGCGACCGACGCCCATGTCGATGAACTCTACAGTTGGGGCGGGGGCGTCGTCGAAGATCCGCTCGCGCGGCTCGAACCAATCCTCGCGCAACATGGCGTTCTGACGAGCCGCGTGGGGCTCGACGTCCCCGGCTATTATCTTCATCCGCGCGACTACGTCCGCTTGCGCGAATTGCTCGGACCCGCGCTGGCCGAAGAGTCGCCGAACCTCATTCACGATCTGACCCTGGTCAAGTCGCCGCGCGAGTTGGAATACATCCGTCGAGCGGCTCGGATCGCCGACGACGCCATGGGCGCGTTCGCCGCGGGTCTGGCAGCGGGACGCAGCGAATTGAGCCTCGCGGGAGACATTTATCAGTCGATGTTGCACGCGGGCGGCGGGTTGGCAGCGAGCCCGATCAATTTGGTCTCGGGCGAGCGATCGTGCTACAGCCACGGCGCGCCGACGGAACGCCTGCTGCGCGCCGGCGACTACGTGAACGTCGAATATGGGGCCGCTTACCGACGTTACACGGCCACCATCGGTCGCCAAGCGAGCCTGGGACCGCCCACGGCGCGGATGCGCGAGTTGTATGAAGTCGTGCGGAAGGCGTCGGCCGCCTGTTTGGCCGAGATCCGCGACGGCGCTCCGGCGACCGTCCCGCACGAAGCCGCTCGACGCGTCATCGTCGACGCGGGCCTTGAAGCGGCACGAGTGCACACGACCGGATATGGATTGGCGCCCGGCTTCCCGCCGACCTGGGGCGAACCCATCCACATGCTCGGCGGCAGTTCCTACACCCTTCGCGCCGGCATGGTGGTGACGATCGAACCGCCGGTGTTCGTGGAACAAGAGCAACTGGGCGCTCGACTCATCGACAACGTGCTCGTCACCGAATCGGGCGCCGAATTGCTGACTCGCTTTCCTCCCGACTTGATCGTCGTCAACTGACGCTCCCGCCTCGACTGCACCTCACGCCTCCCCCCTGGAGACTCGCCATGTCGCTCTGCCTCGCGCTCCGTCCCACTTCCCTACGCTGCTTGCTGGCCGTCGCCTGCTTGGCGACGTTTTGGTCGAGCAATGCGACGAGCGTTTGGGCGGGCCCGCTCTTGGCAGGGGCGGCCAAGGTCGACGTCACGAACCGCGATCAAGGCCCCGCCGCCGACACGCTCTACGTCAAAGCGCTCGTCTTGAAGGAGGGAGCGACCACCTTCGCGCTCATTACGGTCGACGCCGTGGCGATTGGTGAAATCGGCCCCATCGGCAACGACTACCTAAACAAGATGCGGCAGGCGCTGCAAGCCAAGCACGGCATCGCGCCGGAGCGCGTGCTGGTGAACGCGAGCCACTGCCACGGGATCGTGCGCCGCGATCTCGACGTCCTGACAGTGCAAGCTGTTGAAGAAGCGCTCCAGCAACTCACGCCGGTCAAAATCGGCGTCGGCAAAGGACGCGAGGATCGCATCTCGGAGAACCGGCGATTGAAGTTGAAGGACGGTTCGACGACCGACGTCCGACATGCCTACTCGGTATCGTCCGACGAGGAGATCGCCGAGATCGGACCGATCGATCCCGAGATCGGCATTCTGCGACTCGACCGACTGGACGGCCGCCCGCTCGCGGTCGTCTACCACTTCGCTTGCCACCCGATCCAAGGCGTTCCCGGCGGCAAAAACACGGCCGACTTGACCGGCTATGCATCGCAGACGATTGAAGACGCGATTGGCGGCGGCTGCATCGCTCTGTTCGTGCAAGGCTGCGGCGGCGACATCAATCCGGTGCTGTACAAAGACGTCGATCATCCGCGCCACGCGCAGCTGCACGGCACGCTGCTCGGCGCCAGCACCCTAAAGGCGTGGCGCGGCATCCAGGTCCAAGACGATTCGCGACTTGCCGTGCTGCACGAGCAACTGGAATTGCCTCGCGCCGATACGGCGCAACGCATCGCGACGCTGGAGGCCGAGCAACAGCGGCTCTTGCAGTCGCTGCGGGGAACGAGTCTCAACTTCAAGACGTTTTTGCCGCTGGCGGTGAAGTACGCCGCGTCCCCCGAGTTTCCTTCGTACTACTCGCACCGCTATCTGCTCGACGAACAACAAGGGCGCGACGACTGGAAGCAGTTGGACGCGGAGAACCGCCGCAATATGGCCGCCTACCTGGCCAACATTCGCACCATGGAGCAGCTCACGCGCATCCAAACCAACTTGGCCCTCCTGCGCAAACACCAACTCCGCAACTTGGAGGCGCCGAAACGGATGCTCGACGTGGAGATGGTCGGTTGGCGCGCGGGGGATTTCGTCATGGTGTCGTTCCCCGGCGAACTCACGGTACGGATCGGTTTAAACCTCAAACAGGCTTCGCCTCACCCCAACACGTTCATCGCCGGCTACTCCAACGGCTACATCTATTACGCCCCTACCGCCGATCAATTGGAGAACCCCGGCGCCGCACAAGAGGACGCCGACAGCCTCCTGGCCCCCGCCTGGCAAGAAATCTTCGAGCGCAAAGCACTCGAGATGCTCAAACGCCTGTAGCGGACGCCGTCAGGCGCCCGCAACGGTTTGTCGCGTAGCGACAACCGAAGTTAGCACGGCCTTTCAAGGCCGTGTTTTCAAGGCCGTGCGAGTGTTGATTAGTCGAACAAGTATCGCTCGTCGAACTCTACGCCATGTCTTTCAAGCAAAGCACGAAACTCATCCTCGAAAGACTGTGACGCGTGATGCTGACGCTGATTCGCAATATAGGATACGACTCGAGGCAAGTTTGATTGGCTTATGGAAAACGCACCATATCCGTCTTGCCAACCGAACCCGCGCAATTCCGGGAATTCATCGTGGATCCACTTCGAGGAACTACCTTTCAGCAACTGGGCGACTTTGCTGATACTTGTCGTGGGCGGACAAGAGAGTGCTACGTGAATATGATCTTCCACTCCGCCAATCTTGTGTGGTCGCCAACGATTTTGGGAGGCGATCGCACCCAGGTATTCCCAAACTCGACGCTCGATTTGCTCTGTGATTAACCTTTCGCGCCGCCTCGTAGAGAAAACGAGATGGTAATGGAGGCTGGTGAATGAATTGGGCATAATCGGGCGCCTTGGGGATCTTGACGCGGCGATACAACCATATGTGGGTGGACACGGCCTTGAAAGGCCGTGCTAACCTCGGTGGTCGCTGACGCGACCGCAGTCGGGCTCCCTCGCCAAAAACAAAAAAACCGTTGATCGGCGGGGCCGATCAACGGTCTTGAGGCGTACCAAATCAACATCTGACGATGCGGGCGTGAACCTACTTCGGCAGGATCACCGCGTCGATGACGTGGATCACGCCGTTCGCGGTTTCGATGTCGGTCTTCACGACATTGGCGTCGTCGACCTTCACCTTGCCGTCGGCGACGGTGATCTTGACCGAACCGCCCTGCACCGTTTTTGCTTCTTTCAACTTGACGACGTCCGCGGCCTTTACCTTGCCGGCGACGACGTGGTAGGTCAGCACGGCCTTCAGCTTATCCTTGTCCTTCAAGAGTGCTTCGACCGTGCCCGGCGGCAGCTTTGCGAAGGCTTCGTCGGTCGGAGCAAAGACGGTGAACGGGCCCTTGCCTTTGAGCGTCTCGACGAGGCCGGCCGCCTTCACTGCCGTCACGAGCGTCTTGAAGCTGCCAGCTTCGACCGCAACGTCGACGATGTCCTTCGCCGGCGTCTCATCCTTCGACGTCGTCTGCTCGACCGAATGCTTCTCCGCGACGGAGTGCGTCACGGCGCCGCTGCAATTCCCACGGCAACGTCGGCCTGCTTCCGCATTTTGCAAACCGACCAACGTCAACGCACCCGCGAACATCACCACCAAGAACTTCTTCATATTGGTTACCTTCACAACTCGTTTCCATTCCTTGACCATCCGGTAGCCTCGAACGCGTCACAAGCGATCGGGCGACCGCATGCGAGCCGGCCGGCGACGCAGCGGATTGCGAACTTCGTGAGCACTATAGCGCGACGCCTTCCGGCGACTAGCGGGGCTATTTTTTCGGTAAAACCTGCGAGAACGCCTCGAGCGACGCGGACGACGTTCGGGCGAATTTCTGGAAAAACTGGTAGGCCGTCGCGCGACGGCTGGCTAGAATCGACGCGTACCAGTCAGGCGGTTAGCGGCGTGCCGGCGGGGAAATGAGTTCCATGGTTGTATCTGTTCGAGGCAGCTTTTGCGGCCCGCGATCACGGAGTGGTCGCTGGGGCGACGTTGCCTTGTTTTGCGCTGCGTCGCTCGTTCTGATGTTCGCCTCGGCGACCTGCGCCGCGCCCCTTTACGCCGCCGACGATCCTGCGTCGCTGTTTCGCCAAGGGAAGTACGAAGAGTGCGTCGAGTCATCGACGCAGGCGCTCGCGACGGGCGGCTTCTTCGAGTCGATCTGGGTGATCAAGCTGCGCGCCGAGTTGGAACTGGGTCGTTACCAAGACGCACTCACGACGCTCGACGCCGCGCTCGAGAAACTGCCGCAGAGCATCCAAGTCCGCTTCCTGGGACGCGAAGTCTGCCGCTTTTCCGGCCAGTCCGAACGCGCGTCGAAGCTAGAAGCGGAATGCGAGACGCTGCTCAAGGAATCCGGCTGGCGCTACACCGACGCCGCGAATCAACTGGTCGTCGGCCGCCTGTTGCTCGCCAAACAGTCCGATCCGAAAACGGTGCTCAAGTCGATCTACAGCGAACTGCAGAAGCGGCAGCCGACGCTGGTCGATGTGCGGCTGGCGATCGGCGAGTTGGCGCTCGCGAAGCAAGATTATCAATTGGCCGCCGAGGCGTACCAGCAAGCGGCAAAACTGGCGGCGGACCATCCCGACGCTTGGTGGGGCGTAGCGCAGGCGTTCGCCCCTAGCGACTCCGAGAAGGCGACCGCCGCGCTTCAGACGGCGCTGGAATCGAACCCACGACACATCGCGTCGCTGTTGATGGTCGTCGATCAACAAGTCGACTCCGAGCAGTACGACGCGGCGGCGAACACGCTCGCTCAAATCGACGCCGTGAACCCGCATCATCCCCAAGCGCTCGCCTATCGCGCCGTGCTCGCACACCTGCGCAACGATCCGGCCGACGAACAGAAACAGCGAGCGGCCGCGCTACAACATGATTCGCGCAATCCTGACGTCGATCACCTGATCGGCCGCAAGCTCTCGCAGAAGTATCGGTTCGCGGAAGGCGAACAGTACCAACGGCGGGCGTTGCAGTTCGCGCCCGGCTATCTGCCCGCAAAGATGCAGTTGGCGCAAGACCTCCTGCGTTTAGGGCGCGAGGACGAGGGCTTGAAGTTGGCGGAGGAGGTGTACGCGGTCGATGCCTACAGCGTGCAGGCGCACAATTTGGTGACGCTGCAAGAGAACCTCGCCAAGTTCAAGTCGCTCGAGCGCGACGGACTCTTGGTGCGCATGGACGCTCGCGAGGCGGAAATCTACGGGGAGCGCGTACTGCAGTTGCTGACGCGAGCGCGAGCCGAGTTGTGCGCGAAGTACGCCGTGACGCTCGAGGGCCCCGTCATCGTGGAATTGTTTCCCAAGCAGGCCGACTTTGCGATTCGCACGTTCGGCATGCCGGGCGGCGCGGGATTTCTGGGCGTCTGCTTTGGTTCCGTCATCACCGCCACCAGCCCCACGGCGCAAGGCGCTCGCCCGTCGTGCTGGGAAGCCACGCTGTGGCACGAGTTCTGTCACGCCGTGACGCTGCATAAAACGCACAACAGGATGCCGCGTTGGCTCAGCGAAGGCATTTCGGTGTACGAAGAACGACTCGCGGACCCCGCCTGGGGACAAGGGATGACGCCTCGTTACCGCGAGATGATTCTTGGCGCCGACTTGACGCCGGTGAGCCAACTGAGCGGCGCGTTCTTGCGTCCAGCGTCGCCGCTGCATCTGCAGTTCGCCTACTACGAGTCGTCGTTGGTGGTCGAGTATCTCGTCGAGAAATATGGTCAGGACATGCTGCAACGAGTACTCGTCGATTTAGGGGTCGGCATGCCGATCAATGAATCGCTGGGGCGGTACGTCGGCTCGGTGGAGAAACTCGATGAGGAGTTTGCCGCGTACGCGCGCTCGAAGGCGCAAGCTTTGGCGCCCGACGCCGATTGGACGCCGCCCGAGTTGCCAAGACGACCGACGCTCGAAGCGGTCGATGCTTGGATTGCGGACCACCCCCACAGCATTCTCGCGCTGCGGAAGCGAGCCGAATTGCAGATCGCCGCAAAGCAGTGGCCCGAGGCCGTGGGAACGCTGGAGCGCCTGTACAAACTGTTTCCGACCGACTTCGCCGACGATGGAACGTTGGCGCTGCTGGCGAAAGTACGTCGCGAAATGGGTGACGCGGTGCGGGAGCGAAAAGCGCTCGAAGCACGCGCCGCCGGAAACTGCTCCGATTTGACGCTGTGGGAACGGTTGGGGGAATTGACGAAGAACGCCCAGGATTGGCAGGCCCTGCAGCGAGTCGCCGACCGCATGCTGGCCGTGCAACCGATGCGAGCCGATGCGCACCGTTGGGCGGCCGAAGCGGCGGACAAACTGGGCCGGCCAGCCGACGCACTCGCGAGCTACCAAGCTTTGGTGAAGCTCGACCCCTTCGATCCGGCCGACGCCCATTTTCGGCTCGCCGAAGCGCTCGTCGCCGCCGGCCGACCAGAAGAAGCGCGACGGCACGTCGTGTTGGCGCTCGCCGAAGCGCCCCGTTTCGCCGCCGCACAACGACTGCTGCTCAAGTTGATCGAGCCCGCCGAGAAAAAGGGGCAATAAGATGAAATCGCTGGCCAAATTGGCTGCCGCCGTGCTGCTATGGGCGGTCGTCGCCGCCCGAGTCGACGCACAACGAGGCGGATTTCGACGCGAGTTTCGTCCCGACATGGTGGATCGCGGCGGCGTGCCGGTGTGGGAGAACGACGCCCAATTCAAACAAGACGTCTTTACCTTCGTCCGCATTCGCTACGAGTCGTACGGCGACTGGCGGCGCGGACGCTGGCTGACTGATTACCCCGACAGCGATCTCAACTTCTCGTATCGCCTGAAGGAACTTACGGCGCTGGATGTCGATCCTTACGGCAAAATCCTCGAACTAACCGACCCGACGCTGTTCGACTATCCATTCATCTACGTGATCGAACCGGGCCGGATGGCGCTCACCGACGACGAGGTCCTGGCTCTGCGTCGGTACCTGCTCAACGGCGGCTTCATGATGGTCGACGACTTTTGGGGCGAGGATGAGTGGTATGGGTTCTACGAGAATCTGAAACGCGTGTTCCCGGATCGAGAGCCGATCGAATTGCCGCTGGAGCACGAGATTTTTCACTGCGTGTACGACTTGCAGAAGAAGCCGCAGATTCCCAGCATTCATGCCTGGATGAACGGCGTGACCAGCGAGCGGTGGGACGCGCAGGAACCTCATTACCGCGGCGTCTTCGACGATCAAGGACGCATGATGGCCATCATCTGCCATAACACGGACGTCGGGGACGGCTGGGAGCGCGAGGGATTGGACCCGGAGTACTTCAAGGAGTTCTCCGAAAAATGGTCGTATCCGCTTGGGATCAACATCGTGACGTACGCCATGACGCATTAGAAAGGAACGGAGCGTGAGCACCGAGACAGCGAGCGTGACGGAAGGTCACGATTGGGAACAGGAGACGGTCGAGTTGCTGCGGGCCGGACGGCAACGCATCGATCGCGAATTGTCGAAGACGATCATCGGACAAGCCGACGTCGTCGAGCAGCTGTTGACCAGCTTGTTCGCGGGCGGACACTGCCTGATCACCGGCGCGCCGGGGCTCGCGAAGACGCTGCTGGTCCGTTCGCTCGCGCAGGTGTTTCACTTGAAGTTCCAGCGGATTCAGTTCACCCCCGACCTGATGCCGGCCGACATCACGGGGACGGAGATCTTGGACCAATCGGGCGACGGACATCGACGGATGCAGTTCGTGCCAGGCCCCATCTTCGGCAATGTGATTCTGGCCGACGAAATCAACCGCACGCCGCCGAAGACGCAAGCGGCGCTGCTGGAAGCGATGCAGGAACACCAAGTCACGGTCGCGGGCGTCCGCTATCCGCTGGAAGAACCGTTCTTTGTGCTCGCGACGCAAAACCCCATCGAGATGGAAGGGACTTACCCGCTTCCCGAAGCGCAACTGGACCGCTTCATGTTCAACGTGCTCATCGACTACCTGCCGGAGAACGATGAAGTCGCGGTGGTGCAAGCCACGACGTCGCGCAAGCCGGCGCCGATCGAACCGCTTTTCACAGGCGAGGATGTGAAGCGATTTCACGAAGTGGTGCGGCGCGTGCCGATCGCGGAGGACGTGGTGCGGTATGCCGTGCGGTTGGCGGCGGCCAGCCGTCCGGGACAAGCGTCATCGCCGCAGTTCGTCACCGACTGGGTGAGCTGGGGCGCGGGAACTCGAGCGGCTCAGTTCTTGGTGCTGGGCGCCAAGTCGCGAGCGCTGCTTAATGGACGAGCTCACGCGACGGTCGACGACATCCGAGCGCTCGTGCGGCCCACGCTGCGGCACCGCATCTTGGTGGGCTATCGCGCCGAGGCGGAGGGAATCACCGTCGAGCACGTGATCGCCAAGCTGTTGGAACACGTGCCGTCGCCGTAAAGGACGCGTGCTATGAGTGCGACTATCCCCCCAACAACCGCGAAGGCGCCGACCAGTCCGCCGACGGGCGCGTCGCCGTCTGCGGCCGGCCGCCGCGCCGCAACGTGGCTCGACCCGGCCGCGCTGATGCGGATTCGCAATCTCGAATTGCGCGCGAAACAGGTCGTGCAAGGATTCTTAAGCGGCTTGCATCGCAGTCCATATCATGGGTTTTCGGTGGAATTCACCGAGTATCGTCAATACACGCCGGGGGATGATCCGCGGTACCTGGACTGGAAACTGTACGCCCGCAGCGATCGCTACTATCTGAAGCGATTCGAGGACGAGACGAATCTGCGCTGTTACTTGCTGGTCGACCTCAGCCGATCGATGGCCTACGGATCGTTGGAGTACGACAAGGCGACCTACGCCAAGACGGCGGCCGCAACGATCGCTCAGTTTCTGTCGCTGCAACGCGACGCCGTGGGGCTCGTCACGTTCGGCGATCAGGTCGATGAGTACGTCCCCGCCCGTTTCCGCCCCGGACACTTGCATCGACTCTTCGTCGCGCTCGAACGTACTCCCACCGGCCGCAGCACCGATCTCGTCGCGCCGCTGGAACAGGTTTCGCGGACGGCCCGCAAGCGCGGGATGGTCGTCCTGCTGTCCGACTTGCTGGCGCCGGTGGAACACTTCGAGCGGCAATTGGGCTACTTGCGCTCGCAAGGACACGAAGTGTGCGTGCTGCGCGTGCTGGATCCGGCCGAGCGGAGCTTTCCCTTTCAAGACGCCGCCATGTTTCAGGACGTCGAGACGGGCCGCGAGTTGTTTGTCGACCCGCAGTGGATGCGGGAGTCGTATCAAGCGAAGTTTGCGGCGCACGCGGAGTCGCTGCGAACCGCCTGCCAGAAACTGGGAATCGATTTGTACGATCTGCCTACCGACCAACCGTTGGAGACGGCCTTGTTCGACTTGGTGCACGCACGGATGCGGCGCGGAAGAGTGATTGCGCGCCGCGGCGCACCGACGAGCGGGCCGACGAGTGGTGCGGCGGGAGGAGGGCGCTGATGGGCGTACTCGCTCCGCTGTTTCTGGCAGGCTTCGCCGGACTGGCGCTCCCCGTCGTGTTTCACCTGGTACGCCGAGTGCCGCGGGGGAAGCAGCCGTTCAGTTCGTTGATGTTCCTCTCCCCGACGCCGCCCCGGCTAACGCGCCGCAGTCGACTCGATCAGTGGCTTCTGCTGCTGCTCCGCATGCTGGCCCTCGCGGCGCTGGCGCTGGCGTTCGCGCGACCGTTTTTGCGCGAATCGGCGTTGCTGACGCTGAATGATCTACCCAGTCGGCGAGTGGCGTTGTTGCTGGATGCGAGCGCCAGCATGCGGCGCGACGACGTCTGGCGTCACGCACTCGAAGCGGCGGCTCGTCAGCTGGAGGAATGCTCGCCGCGCGATCAAGTGGCCTTGTATGTCTATTCCGACCGTCTGCAAACGATCGTACCGTTCGCGGGGCCTGGAGGAAGCGACGGAGCGACCGGTTCGTCGCTAGCCTCGCGCGACATCGTGCGTCAGGCGCTCGCCGTCCTCCAGCCCACTTGGTCGCAGGGCGACCTGGGAGCGTCGCTGTCCGCCTTGGCCGGCGAGCTCGACGTCGCTTCCGATGTGGAACAATCGCTGGGCGAGCCGCGCATCGTGTTGATCAGCGATCTGGCTCGCGGCACGAAGCTCGACGCCCTCCAGGCATTCGAATGGCCCGCGGCGGTGCGCGTCACGGCCGTCTCGGTCGCTTCCCCGAAAACGACCAATGCGACGGTGCACTTGGTCAACAGCGACGAAGACGACGATCAAGCGGAACCGCGCGTCCGCATCGTCAACTCGGCCGATTCGGCCCGCGACCAGTTCCAGGTACGTTGGAGCGGCGGAACAGCGCCGAAGACGTCTGTCGACGGGACGACCGTGTATGTTCCACCCGGACAAAGCCGCGTCGTTCGGCTCGCGCGCCCCGCCGACAATCTGCAAGCGACCTACATCGAGTTGACCGGCGACGATCACGATTTCGACAATCGTTCGTACGTCGTTCCGCCGCTGGCGCAACAGGCGGTCGTCGTCTACGCGGGGGACGACGGCGAGTCGGACGCGCAAGGGGCGCAGTTCTTCCTGCGGAGCGCGGTCGCGGATGATCCCCTGCGAATCGTGCGCTTCGTGTCGCTCGACGAAGCGGTCCTCGCGCCGACTAACCCCGATCGGCCTGCGTTGGTCGTCGTCACCAAGTCGATCGATCCATCGCTGGCCGCGGCCCTGCGACGATTTGTCGAGTCGGGCGGCACGGTGTTGGCGGCCCCCGATCAACTGGAGTCGGCCAAGTCGCTGGTCGGTTTGGTCGACGGCGTCGCGCTGATCGATCCGCAACCGCGCGTGCGCGAAGGTGACTTCGCCCTCTTGGGACAGATTGACTTTACGCACCCCAGCTTCCAGCCCTTCGCCAGTCCGCGCTACAGCGACTTTACGAAGATCCATTTTTGGCGGCATGTCGCGGTTACGGTCGCCGCCGACTCGCCCGCACGTGCGATCGCCCGCTTCGACGATCGCACTCCCTGGATGCTTGAACAGACGCTGGGGAAAGGGCGAGTGGTGATGTTGACCTGCGGCTGGCGGCCCGATGACAGTCAGTTCGCCGTCTCAAGCAAGTTCTTGCCGTTTGTCGGCGCACTGCTGGACGTCGCCACGGGCGCCCCGCCCCCCCTGGGCGCCGTCTCCGTCGGCGGCTCGATCCCGCTGGCGAAATCGGAGACGGTGCGACGAGTGAGAAAACCGTCAGGGCAGATCGTGGAAGCGGCGGCCGCTGAAGAGCGGTTCACGGGCGCCGATGAGCCGGGACTTTACGAATTGACCGACGGCGACGGCGTGCAGCGGTTCGCAGTCAACCTGAGCTTGAGTGAAAGCGAAACGTCGCCATTGGAATTGGAGCGGCTTGAGCAGTGGGGCGTGCGGATGGGCGTCGAGGCGCCGCGCGACACGCAACTGCAGAAGATGCGGCAGCAGCAGGACGTCGAACTGGAAAGCCGCCAACAAGTCTGGCGATGGCTGCTCGTCTTATGTCTGGGGTTCCTCGTCGTCGAGACGTTTTGGGGCGGCATTGCGGGCCGGATGCGTCCTACACAGGAGGTCGTGACATGATCCAACAACTGCTCGGACGCCAACTGGAGCATGTCGCCGCCCGCGAACGCTCGCTGAACGTGTGGCTGGCGCTGGCCGCGGCGTGGCTGCTCGGAACGACGGCCGCCGTCGCGACGCTGTACTTCCAGTATTCCACCGGCCGTTCGGCGGCAGGGGCGGCGGGCGCCATCGCTGTCGCCTCGATCCTCGCGGCGCTCCTCCTGGTCCGCAGGCAACAAGCCAAGCGGCTCGAGCCGCGTGCGTTGGCGCGACGGATCGAAGGGCGTTTTCCCGAGCTTCAGTCGTGTCTGCTGGCGGCCGTCGAACAGCGTCCCGAGACGCCGGGCGGTCGGCTGGGTTACTTGCAAGCGTCGGTCGTAGGCCAGGCGCTTGAGCACGCTCGACGACATGATTGGCTGGAGACGATCCCCGCGGGACGACTGCGCGGCGCGATCGCACTGCAAAGCGCGGCGTTCCTTGCGTTTTGCCTGTCGTTGGCCGCCGTCGCGACGGGGTGGGGACGCGCGACGCCGGAGACGCCGACGGCCGCGGGCCCCGAACTGCAATTGGCGGCGACAGGTAGTTGGTCGATGACCGTCGAGCCGGGACATGTGGAAGTCGAGAAGGGAACGAGCCTTCTGGTGCTGGCGCGCATTGAAGGACGCATGCCGTTGTTGGCGACTTTGCACTATCGCAGCGAGTCCGGCGACGAAGTGCAACTGACGATGTCTCCCAGTCTGGAAGATCCGGTGTTCAGCGCCCGCATACCGCTGGTCGAGGCGCCTTTGGAGTATTTCGTCGAGATCGAGGGACAGGAATCGCCCCGGTACCGCGCGACCGTGTTTGAGTATCCGAAGCTGGAACGCGCCGACGTGCATTTGGTGTTTCCCGATTACACAGGACTGGCGGACAAATTCGTGCAAGACGTCCGCACGGTGTCGGTCGTCGAAGGAACGAAAGCGACGTTCCAACTGCGCGTCAACAAGCGGTTGGCGACCGCCGCGCTGACGCCGGCCAAGGGAGATGTGGAGGGCGGCAGCCCTCTGGTGTTGGCGGCGTCGTCCGAGAATCCATTGCAATATGAAACGACCGTCGTCGTCGATCGTTCGCGCAAACTGCGGTTGGAATTGATCGACGAGGCGGGACGCAAGAACGTCAAGAGCGAGCAGTTCCAGATCCATGCATTGCCCAACCAACCGCCTGCCATCAAGCCAATCTTCCCCGCTCGCGACGTCGAAGTTTCGGCGCTCGAAGAACTGCATGTGCGTGCGTCGGCGGTCGACGACTTCGGCCTGCTCCGCTTCGGCCTGACCTACGCCCTCGCGGGTCAACCTCCCGTCGACGTCGTGTTGGCCGAACAGACTGCGGCCAAGCAAAGGCATGAATCGGAGAGCGTGATTGAACTCGAGTCGCTAAAAGCGGAACCAGATCAATTGCTGTCGTACTTTTGGTGGGCCGAGGATCGCGATGCCGCAGGCGCGGTGCGGCGCGTGCAAAGCGACATGTATTTTGCGGAAGTACGTCCCTTCGAGGAGATCTTCCGCGCGGGCGAACAGCCGACGCGCGGCGAACAACAACAGCGCAACAGTCAAAATCAACAAGGGCAAGGTCAGAACGCGCAGCAGGCTCAGGATCTGGCGAAATTGCAGAAGGAAATCATCAACGCCACCTGGAAAGTGATTCGCCGCGAAAGCGCGACCACGTTAACGCCAGGCTTCGCGACCGACGTCGAACAAATTCGTCAGTCGCAGGAGTCGGCCGGCGAGCAAGCCCAAGGATTGGCGGAACGCATCACCGACGAGAAGTCGCTGACGCATGTCGAGGAAGTGCTGGAGCAGATGCGCGAGGCGGCCAGTCAACTGCGCACCGCCCACGAGTCGGGTCGACGCGAGTCGCTGACCCAAGCCCTGGATGCGGAGCAGAAAGCGTATCAAGCACTGCTCAAATTGCGAGCGCGCGAGCATGAAGTGGTGCGTCAGCAGCGTCAACAACAGTCGCCCAGCGCCAGCAGTGCTCAGCAAGATTCGGCTCGCTCGCAACAGCAGCGAGAACAGCTTGAGCAATTGGACTTGCGCGAGGAGGAGAATCGCTACGAGACGCAGCGGACGGCGCAAGAACGGCAAGAAGAGTCGGCGCAGGAACGCGAGGATCGGCAGGTGCTGAATCGGCTGAGGGAATTGGCTCAACGTCAACACGACCTCAACGAACGACTCAAAGAGCTGCAGACGGCGTTGGATGAAGCAGCGTCGTCGCCCGAGCAGGAGGAAATCAAACGGCAGCTGCAACGGTTGCAAGACGAACAGCAGCAGATCTTGCAGGATACCGACGAGTTGCAATCGCGACTCGACCAGCCTGAGAACCAGGAGCGGATGGCCGAACAACGTCAGCAACTGGACGAGACGCGCGACCAAGTACGCCGCGCCTCGGAGGCGCTCGAGAAGCAAGAAGTCACGCAGGCCGCCGCTTCGGGGACGCGCGCCGAGCAGCAGTTTGAGGACCTGAAGGAGGAGATGCGTCGGCGTTCATCGCAGCGTTTTCAAGAAGAGATGCGCGAAATGCGGCAGACGGCGCGCGATCTCGAGAAGCGGCAGCAAGAACTCACCGAGCAGCTTGGCGAAGCCCCGCAGCCGGAAGGGGAACGGCCGCAGCTGCGCGACCAGGAAACGACGCCCCAACAGACGCCCGAGGACTTGGCGGAACAACGGCAGCGGTTGGGCGAGTTGCAGGATCGGATGCGCGATACGATCGAGCAAGCCGAAGAAACAGAGCCAATATTGTCCGAGCGACTCTATGAATCGGCGCGGAATCTGCGCGACCAGTCGCTCGATCGCGCGCTGCAATCGGCCGAGCGGGCGGCGCGATTGGGGCAACGACCGGAGGCCGAACGCCGCAGCCGGGAAGCTCAGGAATCGATTGCGGAGCTGCGCGAGGGAATCGAACGCGCCGCGGAAGGCGTGCTGGGGGACGAAACCGAGGCGCTGCGCCGAGCGCGGGACGAATTACGGCAGTTGTCGCGCGAGTTGAACGAGGAAATGCGACGCAACGGCGCCGGCGCCGAGCAACCGGGTCGAGAAGAGGGCGATGCACAAGAGGGCCGTTCGCAGGAGGCCGGTGCGAAAGAAGACAGTGCGAAAGAAGAGAACGCAAAGCCGGGGGCAGCCAAGCCCAGCGAAGCGGCAGGAAAACCGGGCGCCGCCGAAGGTAAACCGGGGGAGAAACCAGGCCCAGAAGCGGCCGATCAGCCCAGCGAAAAGCCTTCCGCGAAGACAGGCCCAGCAAGCGCACGCGGCGGAAACGGGCGGAGCGAGCCAGGCGCGGAAAGCGAACGCCCCGCCGACATGCCGACCGATGCGCCGCGTCAGGAACGCGCCCCCGCGGGCCAGCCAGCGGCACCGGCGGAAGGCGGCCGACGCCCAGGTGCACGGCGAGAGTCGCCGTCGCTGACGGGCGGCGATCGATTACCGCTCGACAACTTCGATCAAGGCGGCGCCGCGCCGTTGACGGGCGACGACTTCCGCAATTGGGCCGATCGACTGCGCGACGTCGAGGAGATGGTCGACGATCCGGATCTGCGAGCCGACGCGGCGCGGATCCGCGAGCGGGCGCGGGCGATGCGAGCCGAGATGAAGCGGCACTCGGCCGAACCTCAGTGGAATCTCGTGCGCGAGCAGTTGACGCGGCCGCTTGAGGAATTAGAGGATCGAGTGGCGTCCGAGTTGCTGCGACGTTCGTCGAAGAAAGCGCTCGTGCCGCTGGACCGCGACGCAGCGCCGCCGCAATACTCGGAAAAGATGCGCAAGTACTACCAGCGACTAGGGAGCGGCGAATGATTTGGGCCGACCTGGTACTGGGAGCGCCGCAGTGGATGCCGGCCGCGGTGATGTTCGTCGCCGCGATGCTCGCTTTAGCGCTCGGTTCTTACTGGCGGTCGACCGCGACGCTCGGATTGCGAGTCGGCTGCTTGCTGCTGAAGATGATCGCCGTGTTGTTGCTGGCGGCGTGCCTGGTCGATCCTCTGTACGTCGGCGCGCGACCGCGTCCGGGAAGCAACTTGTTCTTGGTCGTCGCCGACAACAGCCGCAGCTTGCAGCTCGCAGATCGCGGGGAGAAACTGTCGCGCGGCGAAAAAATGAAAGCGAGGCTCGCCGAGCGAGAGGGTTGGCTGGCTCGGTTGGGTCAAGATTTCGAAGTGCGGTCGTATGTGTTCGACGAGAGCGTACGGGCTGTTCAAGATTTCTCGCAGACGCCGCTGGATGGCGACGCCTCGTCGCTCCGCGGCACGCTCACGTCGCTCGGCGATCGCTTTCGCGGACGACCGTTGGCGGGGATTCTGTTGTTGACGGACGGGAACGCGACCGATTTGGGCGACGGCGAATGGGACATGTCCAGCTTGCCTCCCATCTATCCGGCGACCATCGCCAGCAGCGCGTCCGCGGCAGACGTCTCCGTAACACAGCTTGCGGTGAGCCAGACCAACTTTGAGGCGTCGCCGGTGACGATCTCGGCGGAGATCGACGCGCAGTCGTTGGCGGGGCGGACGCTATTGGTGCGAGTGCTGGACGAAGCGGGGGAGGAAGTCGAACGGCGCACGGTGAAAGTCACGGCCGACGATGAGCGCATCTCGCAACGCTTTCTCGTGAAACCGGACAAACCAGGCATTAGTTTCTTCGCCGTTCAGGCGGCGCTGCAAGGCGAAGAAAACCTGCGCGCGGGACAAGACGCGTCGGAGGAAGCGACGCTGGCGAATAACCGGCGTTGGGCGACCGTCGATCGCGGCGGCGGGCCGTACCGAGTGCTTTACGTTTCGGGAAAGCCGAATTGGGAATTCAAATTCTTGCGACGAGCCATCTCGAAGGACGACGAGGTCAAACTGGTCGGCTTGGTGCGGATTGCGAGGAAGGAGCCCAAATTCAACTTCCTCGCACGCGACGGCGAACGCACCAATCCGCTGTTTCGCGGCTTCGGGAATAAAGACGACGACACGGCCGAACAGTACGACGAGCCGGTGCTCATCCGACTGGGAACGGAGGACAAGGAAGAACTGCGCGGCGGTTTTCCGAAGGACGCCGAAGACCTGTATCGCTATCATGCGCTCGTCTTCGACGACGTCGAATCGAAGTTCTTCACCCAAGACCAAATGTCGCTCGTGCAACAATTCGTCAGCCAGCGCGGCGGCGCCCTGCTGATGCTGGGCGGTAAAGACTCGTTCGGCGAAGGAGGATTTGCGCGCACGGCGATCGGCGAAATGCTGCCTGTATACTTGGATCGCACCGCCAGCGCCCCAGATGCAACTTATCGCTTGAAGTTGACTCGCGAAGGCTGGCTTTCGCCCTGGTTGCGGCTGCGGACGAACGAACCGGAGGAACAGGTGCGATTGGCGTCGATGCCGGAGTTCCAGACGCTCAATCGCATCGACGCGATCAAGCCGGGCGCCACGGTGCTCGCCGAGGTCGAGGGCGCCGACGGCAGTTCCAAACCGGCCCTCGTCGCTCAGCCGTTCGGCCGCGGCAAGTCGGCCGCCTTGCTGCTGGGCGACTTGTGGCGTTGGGACATGCGCCGCGAGAACCCGGCCGAAAGCGATCTGGAAAAGGCCTGGCGTCAGACGATCCGCTGGTTGGCGGCCGACGTTCCCAAACCCGTGGAAGTAGAACCTCGCCCCCTGGCGGGCTCGGGCCTCCCCGCGACCGAACTCGTGGCGACGGTCCGCGATCGTCGCTTCGCCCCGCTCGACAACGCCGCCGTGACGGCGACCGTGAAGACGCCAAGCGGCAACGAGGTGCAGTTTCCGGCGGAAAGCAGCGCCGAGAAAGCGGGCGAATACCGAGCGACGTTTGTACCGCGGGAAGCGGGCGTCTATCGAGCGACCGTCAAGGCGACGGCGCCGGACGGAAGCGAAGTCGGCGAACGCCAGACGGGTTGGACGGTTGAGCCGGAGACGAACGAGTTTCGCCAGTTGGCCGGGAATACGGCCTTGCTGGAACGCTTGGCGACCGCGACGGGCGGGCAAATGGTTTCCCTAGACGACCTCGATCGCTTCGCCGCCAACGTCCCGCAACGAAAGGCGCCGGTGACGGAGACTTGGTCGTATCCGATTTGGCATCGCTGGAGCATCGTGTTGATCGCCATGACATGCCTCGTCGGCGAGTGGGGCTTGCGTCGTTGGAAGGGACTGCCATGAAACGTCCGCGAGCGAACGTCGCACTCACGGCCTCAGTCGGGCTGCTGCTGGCTCTCTGCCTGAGCGTCAGCGGCGACGGGCGCGCGGCGGCGGCCGAGGAGCCGCCGCGGGCGACGATCATCGTCGTGGTCGGAGCGGCTGGATCGCCGGAATACGAAGAGGCGTTTCGGAAATGGGCCGCGCAATGGCAGGCGGCGGCTGAGCGCGGCGCCGCAGCTTGCCAAGTCATTGGTCTGACGGCGGCGGACGACGCGGACAAGAAGGTCGATCGCGAGCAACTGCGCGCGGCGATCAACGGGGAATCGTCCGGCGCAGGACCGTTGTGGTTGGTGCTGATCGGCCATGGCACATTCGATGGGAAAGTCGCTCGCTTCAACCTCCGCGGACCCGACTTGTCATCCGGCGACTTGAAAGAGTGGCTGCAAGCGACGACGCGGCCGCTGGCGATCATCGACTGTTCGGCATGCAGCGGGCCTTTCCTGGCCGATCTTTCAGGCAAGGATCGCGCGGTGGTGACGGCGACGCGTGCGGGGAGCGAAGTGAACTTTGCGCACTTCGGCGAGTTTCTTGCGGCGGCGATCGGCGACCCGGCGGTCGACCTCGACAAGGACCAGCAGACCAGTCTGTTGGAAGCGTTCGTCGCGGCCGGAGCTCGGCTGCGCGAGTTTTATGCGAAAGAGGCGAGGCTCGCGACCGAACATCCCTTGCTGGACGACAACGGCGACCGGCTGGGCACGCCCGTCGAGTGGTTTCAGGGGCTTCGGCCGACCAAGGCCGCCAAATCGGGCGCGACGCTCGACGGCGCGCTGGCCGCCTCGCTGGTGCTCGCGCCCGGGGCGCGCGAGCAGCGATTGACGGTGGCGCAGCGTCTTCGGCGCGACGAGCTCGAACGAGCGATCGCCGCGATTCGCTCGCGGAAGACGCAGCTTTCCGAAGACGAATATCTTCAGCAACTCGAACCGCTCTTGGTCGAGTTAGCGCGTTTGTACGCGCCGTAATCAACTCGAAAATCTTGGCGATTCGAACTCGATGTTGCCGCGCACCGCGCACCGGCTTGCGAATGTGGCCGCCGTCAGGCAAGCTGACGTTGTCCAAGCATTCGAAGGGCTTTCTATGTACAGATTTGATCACAGGCGGGTGGGGACGGCGGCGGCGAGCATCCTGGTCTGGCTCGCGGCGGCCGTGGTCGCCGAAGCGCAAACGGCGCGAGTCGGTTTCAATCGCGACGTGCGTCCCATCCTCTCGGACAAGTGCTTTTTTTGTCACGGTCCCGACGACAAAAAGCGAGAGGCCGACCTGCGTTTGGACCAACGCGCTGCGGCCGTCCAGGCCGGCGCGATTGTGCCCGGCAAGTCAGCGGAAAGCGAGCTCGTCCGGCGCATTTTGAGCGACGACGCCGACGTCCACATGCCGCCCGCCTCCGCGAAGCTAGGGTCGCTCACCCCCGCCGAAGTCGCCACGCTGCGGCGTTGGATCGACGAGGGGGCCGAGTATGAAGATCACTGGGCCTTCATCCCGCTCCAGCCGGTCGCGGCGCAAGGGCGCACGACCAGCGAGCGGATCGACGACTTGGTGCGACGCGGGCTCGCCGCGCGGGGACTCAAACCGCAGCCGCAGGCCGATCGTCGCACGCTGCTGCGTCGCGCGTCGTTCGACCTGACCGGCCTGCCGCCCATGCCCGAGGAGATCGAAGCGTTCGTCGCCGACGAATCTCCCCAAGCCTACGAGAAGGCCGTCGATCGGCTGCTCGCCTCGCCCCACTACGGCGAGCGGATGGCCGTCGATTGGTTGGATGTCGCACGCTACGCAGACAGTTTTGGATTTCAGGTCGACCGCGAGCGAGAGATGTGGCCGTGGCGCGACTGGGTGATTCGCGCGTTCAACGACAACCTACCGTTCGACCGGTTCCTCACCGAGCAGTTGGCGGGCGACCTGCTGCCCAATGCGACCGACGACCAAATCCTCGCCACGGCATTCAACCGCTTGCATCAGCAAGAGGCCGAAGGAGGAAGCGTCGAAGAAGAATACCGCGTCGAGTATGTGTGCGATCGCGTGCAGACGTTCGCCACGGCCTTCCTCGGTCTGACCTTCGAGTGTGCTCGGTGCCACGACCACAAGTACGACCCGATCAAGCAGCGCGAGTACTACCAGATTTTTTCGATGTTCCAGAACATCGACGAAGCGGGACTGTATTCCTATTTCACGCCGTCGCCGCCCACCCCCACGCTCTTGCTTGTCGACGCCAAACAGCCAAAACCGTGGCAAGCCGCCAGCGACAAGGTAGCGCAGCGGGAACAAGCGTCTCAGGCATTGCGCACGAAGTTGCTGGCCGACGCGTCGTTCCGTGCGCGGCCGGTGACGTTCGAGTCGCTCTTCGCCGCCGGACCGGCGCAATTGGCCGACGGCGTCGCGGCCGAACGACCGCGCAAAGAGCTCGCGCGGTTCGACTTCGAGACGCTCGACATCTACAAGTTGGCGAATTCGATCGACGCTGATCGACCGGCCACGTTGCGCGGCGAGAACGCGTTGGACGATGGTCGCGAGGGAAAGTCCGTTCGGTTCACGGGGGACGACCCGGTCGATTTGCCGTTGGGCAACTTTCAACGGCACGAACCGTTCAGCATTTCACTTTGGATCAAGACGCCGGACGTAAAGGAACGAGCGGTTGTGCTGCACCGGTCGCGAGCGTGGACCGACGCAGCCAGTCGCGGATACGAACTGCTCATCGAAGACGGGCGCCTCAAGTGGTCCCTCATCCATTTCTGGCCGGGCAACGCCATTTCGATCGCCGATCGTCGTCCGCTGCCGGTCGGTCAGTGGGTGCATGTGGCGGTGACGTACGACGGCAGCAGCCGGGCCGCTGGTCTGGGGCTGTACGTTGATGGTCGTCCCGCCGAGTTCGAGGTGGTGAAGGACCAGCTCACCAAGGAAATCACCGGCGGAGGCGGCGACAATATCGCGCTCGGCGAGCGCTTCCGCGACCGCGGCTTCAAGGGCGGCCAGATCGATACGCTGCGCGTGTTCAACTACGCCCTGACGCCGCTCGAGGCGCTGGCGACGTACGACGTCGAGCAGGCGAAGACGGCGTTGGCGGCGGCAAGCGATGCCGCGGCGGTCGAGCGACAGCAGGCGTGGCTCGATCCACAGCGGTTGGCCGTTTTGGCGCCCGAATGGACTGCGGCGGAAGAGGCCTTGCGCAAGGCGCGGGGCGAGCTGTATCGAGCGGTCGATGGGGTGAAAGAAATCATGGTGATGCGGGAATTGCCGCAGCCGAAGACGGCATACGTGCTGTTTCGCGGCGAGTACAACCAGCGTCGCGAGGAGGTGACGGCCGGCACGCCCGCCGCACTCTCCCCCTTCCCCGCCGACGCGCCGCGGAATCGATTGGGTCTGGCGCGGTGGCTCACCGACCGCCGCCATCCGCTCACGGCACGCGTCACGGTGAATCGCGTTTGGCAAAGCATCTTCGGCCGGGGTTTGGTGAAGACGGCCGAGGACTTCGGCAGTCAAGGCGCACGACCGCTATACCCCGAGGTGCTCGATGAACTGGCCCTGTCGTTTATCGACAGCGGCTGGGACATGAAGCAATTGGTGAAGTCGATCGTGCTGTCCGAGACGTATCGGCAGCAAAGTCTGGCGGCGCCGCAGGTGATGGCGGACGATCCGGAGAACGAGTGGCTGGCGAGGGGGCCGCGATTCCGGCTGACGGCCGAAATGGTGCGCGACAACGCGTTGGCCGTCTCCGGGCTGCTCAAGCGGCAGTTGGGAGGCGCGCCGGTGAACCCGTATGAGATGAGCGAATCGTTCAAGCCGGCGGTGCCGACGGGCGGCGACGGCGTGTATCGTCGCAGCCTCTACACCAATTGGCGTCGCACGGGCCCGCCGCCGGCGATGGTCGCGTTCGATGCACCGCGCCGCGCCGTCTGCACGGCCAAACGCGAACGCACCGACTCCCCGTTGCAAGCCCTGATCCTGCTGAACGGCATCCAGTATGTGGAGGCGGCTCGCGTCCTGGGCGAGCAGCTGCATGTCGCGTGCGAAGGAGCGCCGGCGCGGATGGCCGACATGGGATTTCGACGCGTGCTCGGCCGACCGGCTGACGCGAAGGAACTCGACATCCTCGTGCGGCTGTATGCGGAACAATGGGAACATTTCACGGCGCATCCGGAGTCGGCCGAACCGCTGCTGAAGATCGGCAACGCGCCGCGCAAGGACTCGATTCCCGCTCCGGCCGCCGCCGCCGCCGCGGTGCTGGCTCAAGCTCTGCTCAACCACGACGAATGCGTCGTCAAACGATAAGCGAACTCCCCATGTTTACACCGCAATTCCCTACGCGACGTCAATTGCTGCAACAGTGCGGCCTCGGACTGGGCGGCATGGCGCTCGCCGAAATGCTGGCTCGCGATGCGGCCGCCGCCGCGCGCGATCGCGGCGTCTTGGGCGAACCTCACTTCGCGCCGCGCGCCAAACGGGTGATCTACTTGTTCATGTCGGGCGGTCCGTCTCAGTTGGACCTGTTCGATTACAAGCCCGAATTGACGGCCCGACATGGTCAACAACTGCCCGATTCGGTGCGCGGCGGTCAGCGTCTCACCGGCATGTCGGGCAACCAATCGTCGATCCCGCTGGTGGGTTCGCCGTTTCAGTTCACTCAGCACGGTCCGGCCGGCGCGTGGTTCAGCGAACTGCTGCCGCACACGGCGTCGGTCGCCGACCAGTTGTGCGTGGTCCGTTCGCTGTACACGGAGGCCATCAATCACGGGCCGGGGGTGACGCTGTTCCAGACGGGGACGCAGATCGCGGGTCGGCCCAGCATCGGGGCTTGGTTGAGCTACGGATTGGGGCAGGAGAGCGACAATTTGCCGTCGTTCGTCGTCTTAATCACCAAGGACAAGGGAGGACAACCGCTCGGCGCACACCTGTGGGGAAGCGGATTCCTGCCGACGAAGCATCAGGGCGTTCTGTTTCGAGCGGCCAAGGATCCGGTGTTGTATTTGGGGAATCCGGCGGGCGTGGATGCAGCGAGTCGCCGGAAGCTGCTCGATCGCCTCCGCGAATTACACGAGCATCAACTGTCGAAGACGCCCGATGCGGAGATTCAGAATCGAATCGACAATTACGAGATGGCGTTCGGGATGCAGTCAAGCGTCCCAGAGGCGACCGACCTAGCGAGCGAGCCGGAGCATGTGCTGAACGCGTACGGCCCCGACGTCAAGAAGCCGGGGACGTTCGCCGCCAACTGTTTGCTGGCGCGAAGGTTGGCCGAGCGGGGCGTGCGGTTCATCCAACTGTACCATCAAGACTGGGATCACCACGGCGGTCTGCCCGGAGCGTTGCCCAACTTGTGCAAGGAGACCGACCAGCCGGCCGCAGCGCTGGTGAACGACCTCAAGCAGCGCGGGATGCTCGACGATACGCTCGTCGTCTGGGGCGGCGAGTTTGGTCGCACGAACTATTGTCAGGGCAAGATTTCAAAAAACTTCGGCCGCGATCATCATCCGCGCTGTTTCACCATGTGGATGGCGGGCGGCGGCGTGCGTGCCGGATCGGTGCATGGCGAAACGGATGAATTGGGCTACAACATCGCACAAGGCGCACTGCACATCCACGACCTGCAAGCGACGATGATGCACCTCCTGGGGATCGACCACGAACGGCTGACTTACAAGTTCCAAGGCCGCCGCTACCGACTCACCGACGTCCATGGCAAGGTCGTCGAGTCGCTGATCCAGTCGTAGCGACTCGCCATCTCCCGCGGAACTGAAGAAGGGCAAGCGTTTAACCCGCAGCCGCAGGTTTTGAAATTGCGCTGTTTTTGGAATTTGGCGTCATCGCAGATTCTCACCAAGGTGGTTTGCTCCGCCCCGAAGGGGCCGCGACAGGTCAGCCCAGGGCAGAGCGACACGGCGCAGCCGTGGCGCGACGCCCTGGGAAAGCCGTACCAGGGCGCTCCCCAAACCCTGACAGGGCGGTACACGGCGGGACATGACGAGCGTCTGACGTCCTCGCTCGCCCCCGGTCAGATTTGTCTCACGGAGACACGGAGACACGGAGATGCAAGAGAACGAGACTGGACTTTGATCGATGAAGGATCGCGTCATGGGCTCCGTCCACAGCGAGTCTTGAGTCTTTCTCCGTGTCTCCGTGAGAAACAAGAAAGAGGTCCTTCCGGGATTACTGTGGGTGAGGCGTCAGTACCAGGCAGAATCAAACGGTACATTTCGTTGACTTGCACGGTTTTTTTCCTCCGGCCATACTTCTGCGCGATCCACAGAATTCCTAGCTCCGTGGAATGACGATGCGAATTCGGTACTCGATCCGTTCTTTGGTTGCGGCAACAGCCAGCGTGGCGGGGCTGACCGCCGGACTGCTGTGGCTGACGAAGGACTACCGTGAACGTCGGCAAGCGGAAGAGCGACTGCGTTCTTGGGGCGCTGTCTATGCTTACGTCAATGAGGACCGACAGGCGAGCGTCGTCTTTAATCGGCCGATCACGAGCAAAGCACTCGGCAAACTCAAGGCCATTGACCGAGTCGAACTGCAGGGGTTTGCCGTCGACGATTCGACGCTGGAGATGCTGGGCGAGTTGGAAAAGATCGATTCGTTGATGTTGCAATCATGTACGTTGCGCAACGAGACGTTGCTAAGTCGTCTTGACCGAATCCCTCAACTCAGGCGGCTCCATTTCTGGAGCACTCCGATCACCGATGACGTGGTCGAGGCGCTGTCGAAGCTACAGCAGGTTGAATGTATGTCGTTCAGGAACACGAAGTTGACGCCCGCTGGGATCGCCAAGTTGCAAGCGGCCCGGCCCGACCTGAAAATCGACTCGCGCCCATAGCCGTACACCGCCGTCACCCACTGCGTAGGCGACGAGCGTCGGCGCTGCCCACCTTTCCTCATTTCTTTTCGCGTGCTTCGCGTCTTTCGTGGTCGCCCATTCTGGGAATGAAAGTTTGGGACGAGCAGACCAGTTTCGCGTAGAGTGGGCGGTTGAGTTTCAACTTGAACGAACCGCGCGGCGACACGGCCGGTTCGCTCGGCGGATCGACGATCTCCAGGGGAGCCTGGGAAGCCAGCATTCCCAACGTAATGCGCATTTGGGCCAAGGCCATGCGACCGCCGACGCAAGCTCGCGGGCCGGCGCCGAACGGCAGGTACCCATACCGCGGCACGCCGGGCGCCACGGTTGCGCTATCGACGAATCGTTGGGGATCAAATTCCTCGGGATTCCGCCAAAACTTCTGATTGCGATGCAACAAATAGGGAGAAACAAAGATCCGCGTCCCCTTGGCGATTGGCTCTCCTCCCAACGTCGCGTCCTCGCACGTATGCCGTTCGAACGCCCACCCCGCAGGGTACAGACGCATCGTTTCGCAAAGGACTTTCGACAGCGCGTCAAAGCCCTCCACGTTGTCCTCTGACAAGTCGCTTGACTCCAAGGCTTCGCGCCAACGTGGATGCTCCCCCAACAGCTTCAAGGACCAGCACAACGTGTTGGCGGGACTTTCCGTTCCGGCGAAGAGCAGCGAGCGAACTTCATCCAGAGGAATCGGACAGCCGCTGGCGATGATGTTCGCCGCGATGCGTTCCAGAGCCGCGACCGCTTTGTTGACTCGGCGAATTCGCGGCAACGGCAGCCAGGGGACCAAATCGCCGCCATTGGTGAAGCGAATCATCCCGTCGGACTGCAGAACCCAGATGGCGTCGGAGAACTGCAGCGCCTCCTCGAAACTCGGCAGGCGACGAAACAGGGTCGAACAGAGGATGCGAAAGGAAAGCGCCAACAGTTCACGGCTGATCGAAAAGCTGCCTCCCGCGAATTCGGTTTTCCATCGCTCGATGCTCTCCTGAACTCGCTCGCGCATGATCGGATAGTACGACTCCAGCGTCTTGAGCTGAAACAGGGGTTGGATGTGAGTACGACTGCGGCGCCAAGCGTCTCCGTGATTCGTCAGAATTCCCTGACCAAGCAAGCGCGACAATCCCTGGACGGAGCCGCCTGTCAGAATGAATTGGTCATGTTTTTCGATCAGGAACTCGCGGATCAAGTTCGGGTCGTTCACCAGCACATAGCGATAGTGGAGGAGGTTAAACCGGACGAAATCGCCGCTCGATCGAACGACGTCGCCGAAGAACGCCAGGGGATCCCGACGCGCGGCCAGGAAGTTCTGCAGCGCGTTGCGTTGTGAGTAGGTGGCAAGCATGGTTTGGGTTGGGAGGGGCCGCTGGAGGGAGTCAGCAGATGCCACGGAGGAGGGACGGAAGGAAACTCAGGGTAACTTGGCCTGCCGCCTTTGTCGACCGCCGCCGCCGTAGAACAGGCTTCCAGCCTGTTACCGCACCTCTGACACCCCGCCCCTCACCCTTGGTCCCTCTCCCCGTGGTCGGGGAGAGGGGAAAGGGGCGAGGCCTCGTCGGTCAGCAGGGACCGCTGAGCCGAGTAGACCGAGGTTTGCCCGCTGAGGAAGTAACTCAAGAAACAAGCTGTGGCGGCGTAGACGACGAAGCCGGATTCCATCAGGCCGCCGTGGCCGGGAGCGAACAGTTCGATGGCCATCAGCGTGCAGGCCAGCGGCGTATTGGTCGCGCCTGCGAAGACGGCGACGAACCCCAAGCCGGCCATGAGATCGACCGGCGCGCCGAGCATCACGCCCAAGGTATTCCCCAGCGCGGCGCCGATGAAGAATAGCGGCGTGACTTCGCCCCCCTTGAATCCGCTGCCGACCGTCAGCGCGGTGAACGCCAACTTCCACCACCAACTGCTCCAGGCCGCGCCGCCCTCGCGAAAACAAGACTGGATCGTCACCGCGTGCGGCGCAGCGGGCGGCGCGGAAACCCCCAAACCCAAGTAGTCGCGATCGCCAACCGCGAGCGTCAGCAGCACCACCGCGGCGCCGCCGACGGCCGGTCGCAGCCAGTCGATCGCCACCCAGCGCCGCAGCAACCGCTGGACGCCGTGCGAGCCGCTGATGAACAAGACGCTGGCGAGCCCAAACGCCAGTGCGGCGACGACCACTTTGGCGAAGAGGGGGCCGTTAAGCGTCTGCAATACGTCCCGCCCAAATTCCATGTCGTAGTGCGTATGCGAAACGCCCCACGCCGTCGTGACGCGATCCGACAACACGGCCGCCAGCAAACACGGCACGAGCGCCTCGTATTGCAGCTTGCCGCGCGTGAGCACTTCCAGGGCGAAGATGGTGCCGGCCAGCGGCGTGCCGAAGACGGCCGCGAAACCGGCGGCCACTCCTGCCATGAGCAAAATCCGCGCGTCATGCGGCTTGAGCCCGAGCAGGGCGCCGAGCGTCGAGGCGAGACTACCGCCCATCTGGACAGCCGTCCCCTCGCGGCCGGCCGAACCGCCGAAGAGGTGCGTGAGTAAAGTTCCGCCGAGCACCATGGGGGCCATCCGCGCTGGGACGCCGCCGCCCGGCTCATGGATCTGCTCCAAGATCAGGTTGTTCCCGCGCTCCGCCGTTCCGCCCCATTGCCGATAGATCCATCCCGATACGGCGCCGGCGACGGGCAGCAAGTACAGCAACCAGGGATGACGCCAGTGGAGCTGCGTGACGTAGTCGAGCGACGTCAGGAACAAGGCGACGGCCGAACCGACGAGCGCGGCGAGGGGGACGCACAGCAGCAACCACCGCAGCACGAACCGCGCCAGACGCAGATGTTCACGAAGCTGTTCGTGCATGCCTTGATTTCCCGCCTCACACCTCTTGCGCGGACGCCGCCTTGGAGGACATTCAACCTAGCAGAACATCTGCCAACGTCCCACGGCGTCGAACGCATGGCGATAGTGTTCGATCTGCGGCGGCAGGGCGTCGTCGGGCCACGTCACGGCGACGACATCGAAGCGAGCGGCATGGTTCAACAAGCGGCGGCTCTTGAGCCATGCCAGGGCGAGAATCGTGAGTTTCCGTTGTTTGCGCGCGTCAACCGCCTCGTCGGGGCGTCCCTTCTCATGCGAGCGTCGCGTCTTGACTTCGACGAACACGAGCGTGCGGCCGTCGACCGCGATCAGGTCGATTTCACCGAGCGTGCCGCGGACGCGCCGTTCGAGAATCACATACCCCAGCCGGCGCAGAAATTCCTCGGCGGCTCGTTCGCCGCGTTCCCCCAGCGACGACGGCCGTTCCTCGGGCCAAGGCAGCCAGGGGAGCGTCGTGCGAGCGGCAGTCAGAGCGCGTCGCCAGGACGAAGTGAAGCGTCGCGCGAACGAGAGGAGCCAAAAGCGCATGGGTCACCCCAGTCGCGGCTCGATTCGCGCCTCCACGAACCGGCCGCACGCAGCGCCCCAGCATTGATCATCCAACTCTTCGCGCAGGCGTACGCCGCTGGCGGGCGCCTGCAGGAAGCATCGAGCGAGACAGGCCGTATTAGCCTTCGTCGCCGCGACGTTGACGGAGGCGGACGGCCTTGCCGACGCGATCGCGGAGGTAGTACAGCTTCGAGCGGCGGACGACGCCCGAGCGTTTTACTTCGACCTTGCCGACGCGGGGGGAGTGCAGCGGGAACTTCCGTTCGACGCCTTCTCCCGCGACGATGCGGCGGACGGTGAACATCTCGCGGCTGCCGCTGCCGCTGCGGGCGATGACGGTGCCGCTGAAGATCTGGGTCCGTTCCTTGTCCCCTTCAAGAATCTTCGTGTGCACTTCGACCGTATCCCCGATTTGGAATTGGGGGACTTCGGTCTTGAGCGACGACTTTTCCACTTCCGCCAAAACTAGCTGACTCATGAGCAGGATTCCTCGTTCTTCTCCAACAAATCGGCTCGTCGGTGCCGCGTTTTTACGTAACTTTGTTCGCTTCGCCACCGAGCGATGGCGGCATGATTGCCGCTCATCAGAATCTCGGGTACGCGCAACCCACGAAACTCCTGGGGCCGCGTGTACTGAGCTCCTTCCAGCAGGCGGTTGCCTGAGGAGAAGGAATCGAGCACGCAGCTATCTTCATCGCCTAACACGCCGGGGACTAGGCGGAGTACGGCATCCATGACCGCCATGGCCGCCACCTCGCCCCCGTTGAGGATGTAATCCCCAATCGAAACTTCGTCTGGCTGAAGCAGGTCCAGCGCTCGCTGGTCGACCCCTTCATACCTTCCGCACAACAAAATCAGTCTGGGCTTTTGCGCCCAATCCTCGACGATTCGCTGGTCCAACTTACGCCCTTGCGGGGTGAGGAAGACCAGGTGTCCGGGATCGGACGCCAACGGCCTGACCGCCTCCACGCACTCCACCACCGGCTCCACCTTCATCACCATCCCAGGGCCGCCGCCGTAGGGGCGGTCGTCGACCTTGTGGTGACGTTCATCCCGCGACCAATCCCGGATGTTGTGCAAGTGCACCTGGATCAATCGCCGTTGGATGGCTTTGTGGAGCAGGCTTTCTCCCAAATACCCCGAGAACATCTCGGGAAACAGGGTGAGCACGTCGAAGCGCATGACGCACTACTCGCTGGCGGCCTCCGCCGAGCCTTCGCCGCCTTCGGCAGCCGGCGCTTCGGGCGCGGGCGGCTTGGGCAGTTCGACTTTGCGCGGCGGCGGCGCCTTGGGCTTGTTCAGCTTCAGGCGTTCGAGGGCCGTTTGCTGAGCGGCGGCGTGGGTGCCGTTCTGACCGTACTTCTTGATCAGCACCTTCATCCGTTCACTCGGCTGCGCCCCGACGCTGAGCCAATACGCGATGCGTTCCCCCTTGAGGATCGCCCGCGCATCGACTTCGCGCAACATCGGGTCGTAGTAACCGAGTTCCTCGATGACTCGCCCGTCGCGACCGCGCTTCCGGTCGATGGCGCACACGCGGTAAAACGGACGGTTCACCCGCCCCATGCGCTTCATTCGGATACAAACCACTTCACCTTCTCCTTACGAACACTCGAGTTGCCGTGTGTCTGATCAATTGCGTTGATCGCGTTCCCCACGCTTGCGGCGCCGCAACTCCTTTTCGCGCTGCTTACGCAAGTCCGCTTTTTCCTTGTTGGTCAGCCGCTTGCCGGTCCCCTTCTTCTCGCGCATCAACTGCGCCCCGGGGTTGAACAAGCCGCCCGCCTGAAGTTCACGCATTTTCTTCAAGCGGCCCATCAGCCCTTCGCCGGCCATCCCGCGCATCAGCGGCAGCATGGCTTCATACTGCTTCAACAGCTGCGTGACGGCCGAAACTTCGACCCCCGCCCCCTTGGCAATGCGATTGCGGCGGCTGGGATCAATGATCTTGGGAGTCCGACGTTCCTTGAGCGTCATCGAATCGATGATGGCCATGCTGCGACGCAGTTCGCTCTCGGCGTCCACGTCCTGCATCATCTTCGTGATCTCGCCCATGCCGGGCATCAGCCCCATCAGCTTCTGCATGAGCCCCGGCTTGAGCACCTGTTGGAGCTGATTCCGGAAATCATCGAGCGTGAATTCGCCCGACTTGAGCCGCTCTTCGAACTCCTTCTGCTGTTTCTCGTCGATGGCCCGGCGAGCGACGTCGACGAGCCCTACCACGTCGCCCATGCCCAGGATGCGGCCGGCCATCCCTTCGGGGCGGAAAGGTTCCAGAGCGTCGAGATGCTCGCCCGTGCCAATGAACTTGATCGGGACGCCCGTCACATGCTTGACCGACAACAACGCACCGCCGCGGGCGTCGCCATCCAGCTTCGTCATGATGACGCCGTCGAGCTCGAGCGCCTCGTTGAACGCCCGGGCGCTGTTCACTGCGTCTTGACCCGTCATGCCGTCGACCACCAGGTACACCTGGTCGGGACGCACTTGACTGTCAATCTTCCGCAGCTCGTCCATCAACGCCTTGTCGATCGCCAACCGACCGGCCGTGTCGAGGATGACGACGGGAATTTGCTCTTGCTTGGCCTTCTTGACCGCTTCTTGGCAAACCTTGACGGGATCTTGCGCGCCCGGCTGCGAATAGACGGCCACCCCAAGCTGCTCGCCCAACACATGCAATTGCTGGATCGCCGCCGGCCGCTGCAAGTCGGCGGCCACCAACAGGACGCGTTTGCCGTTCTCTTGAATCAACCGGGCCAACTTGCCGGTCGTCGTCGTCTTGCCGGAGCCTTGCAAGCCGCACAACATCAGCACATTCACATCGCGCGTCAGATGCAACGACGCGTCGACCGGCCCCAGCAACTGCACCAGCTCGTCGTGCACGATCCCCACCACTTGCTGGCTGGGATCAAGCGACAACAGAACTTTCTCTCCGATCGCCTTTTCGGTGACGCGCTCCATGAAGTCGCGCACCACTTCGAAACTGACGTCGGCGTCGAGCAACGACTGTTCGACGAGGCGCAAGCCGTCGCGCATGTTCGCTTCGGTGAGCTTGGCTTTGCCCGTGAGGGTCTTCAGCGCAGCTCGCATTCCGTCTTGGAGCGATTCGAACATGGCAGTGCTAAGTCTGGTTCCGGGAGTGAAAGCTCAACAATGTAGCCGAAGCGAGGGCGATCTGTAAACCCGTAGCGCCAAGCAGTTTGACGCAAATCACCAGGCGGGCGAGTTGAACCGAACCCGGGTCCAAACCTTGACCGACCGGCGCAATACGGGCCCCGGAATCGAACTCAACCACAACGCTACAAAGAACTTACCAACTAACGACCCGAGCCGCCCGCTCGCGCGGCGCAAGTCGCCGACGCGGCGCGAACCACGGGGGGACGCGGCGGGTCAGTCGACTTTGTGCTGCAGGACGACGGCGGAACTCTCGGCGTCGGCGGCGACGGTCAGAGGGATCGTGAACACGACCGCCCCTTGCTTGCAGATGCCCTCATTGCCCGACTGGCAATAGAAGTAGCTGAACGCCACGCGCACCGTATCCGCTCCATCTCCCGTGACGGGCGCCGTCACCGTGAATTCGGTCGCCGGCGTGGCAATCGCCTGCTTACCCGCCTTCGTCCGATCCAACACCCCCGATTCGCCCGGGGCATCGACCCACACCGTTTGTTTCGCCAGCGGGTTCATCTTCCATCCCGTCGGCAGCGCCAGCTTCACCTGGAACGTGACCAAGCCTCCTTCGGCCTTCACCTTCGCTGCCGGCGCCTTCACTTGCTTGGCGCCGCTAAACGTCGGACGCTTTTCGACTGGCGGCTGAGGCGGTTTCAAGCCCTTGATTTCCAACGTCGAGACGGCCTTGGTCGAAATGTCGACGACGCGAATCTGGTGCGAATTCGTATCCGCGACGTACAGCTTCCCCGCCGCGTAGCTAATGCCGGCCGGCTCGTCGAACTTCGCCGGATTGTCGCTCGCCCCCGGCTCGCCCGTGCCGACCAGCGTCTGAGTCGCCCCGTTCTTGGCGTCCACCACCTTAATCTTGTTGTTGTAGGTATCCGCCACGTAGATCTTGCCGTCGTGGTAGGCCACGCCCAAGCAGTGTTGCAGCTTCACTCGCTCCCGCGGGCCATCCACGTCGCCGAAGTAAAACAGCCGTCCCTGCGGAAGTTCACTCGTTCCCACCACCGTTTTCACTTCGCCATCCGCCTTGAACGGCATGGCTCGAATGGAACTCCCCTCGCTATCGGCGATGAACAGCCATTCGCCGTCGGACGACAACCCGCTGGGTTGGGCAAACGACGAGAAACCCGGTTGATAGGGTGTTTTCGGCATGAGCGGTCCGTCGACGATGTCTTCGCGGCCGTTCCCTGCAAAGGGGCCGATTTCACTTTCGTTCAACGGCATGCGCCAAATCTGGTGCGGGCCCGCCATGGCGATGTACAGGTGATTCTCGTGGACCCACACGTCCCAGGGACTGTTCAACGCCGTCCCTTTGCAACCGCCGCTGAATTTCTCGACCGACTTCCCCGCCTGCAGCCGTTCGACGCCCGGGAATCCATGTCCCTGTTCCCCGGTCCCGGCGACATGCAGCACTTTCTTGGCCGCCAAATCGACCTTGCGCAGCATGTGATTCTCCGTATCGGCCACGTACAGCGTCTCGCCATGCAGGTACATGCCTTGCGGGTGATTGAACGACGCCGTCGCATAGTCGCCGTTCGCACGACCGACCTGTCCCGACCCGATCGTATCGATCAGCGCGCCGTCCATCCCCGCGACGACGATGCGGTTGTGATTGCTGTCCGCGATGAACACGCGCTGCGACTTCTCATCCGCAATGACTTTTCCTGGGTAAAACAGCGGCGTCGGCTGCCGATTCATCTTCAACAAGTCGAAGTGCAGCGGGGTCGGGTCGAGCGACTTGTTTTCGCGGTAGTACGGCAGCGCCTGCTTGAGCACCGTCTCGACCAACTCGGCCTTGAATTCGCCGCTTTGCATCCCGACGGCATTTCCCTCCGGATCGATCAACCAGATCGTCGGCCAGCTATTCACGTCGAACGTGTTCCAGATGTCGTGATTCTTGTCGTTGACCACCGGATGTTCGATTTCGTACCGCATGATGGCTTCCGCAATGTTGTCGGTATCCTTCTCTCCCTCGAACTTGGCCGAATGGACGCCGATCACCACCAACTCGTTCGGGAACGTCTGCTCCAGCTTCTTCAGTTCCGGCAGGATGTGCATGCAGTTGATGCAGCAATAGGTCCAGAAGTCGAGCAACACGAATTTGCCGCGCAAATCCTTGAGCTTGATCGGCTTGGCCACGTTCAGCCACTCGGCGTCCCGCGGGAACTCAGGGGCCGGCCGGCCATTGGGGAACGGGTGCTTGCGTGCGGTATTCCCCTTGGCCCCTTTCTTGGGCGGCGGCGTCGGCTTTTCGGCGTCGTCGGGCTGAGCGGCCTGCGCGGTCGAAGCGAGCCCCAGTGCGGCTGGCGACCGAGGCGCTCGCGAAGGACCAAACGCCGCCACGGCGGCCACTGCGACCACGAGGGCGGCGCCGAACAACCACCCGAAGGAGAAACGACGCGTGAGGCGACTCATCCTGAACTCCTTATGCGTTGACGCGCGCCGCGTACCGCCGCAGCGCACCGTAGCTTGTCATGCCGCTCGGTTTTCACCGAACCCCGCAGTTTCCGCAGGCCGTCATACTACCCCACCCTGGCGCGACGGAAAACAGCGGTCCGCCGCAAAGCGGGGTGCTTCCGAGCGGAAGTCGGGGGTTCTGCGAAATTTTAGGGGCTAGGCGGAGAAGTCTTGTATCCCGCGCCCGATTTTTCCGAAAATTCCTCTTAGGCCGATTCTCTTTCCGTCGGCCCCCTCGCAGGAGACGTCACGCGTGAATCCACCACTGCCGATGCACCCCGTTCCGCCTCACTCGGCGCTTCGCCCAGTGGCCGTCGAGCGACAGGGATCGGTCGGTTCGCGGACCCTCACCCGCCGCGCCTGGCTCGTTGCTGGCTCGCTGGCCGCCGTCGCCGGCCTCTCCGCGCCGCGACGAGCGGTTGCTCAGCAATGGGCGCGCAAGATGTTCAAGGTCTTCGACCACGATTTCGGCACCGTCGCACGCGGCGCCAAATCGGAGTTCCTGTTCGAGTTCGAAAACAGCTGGGAAGAAACAGTGCATGTCGCCAGCGTCCGCACCAGTTGCGGCTGCACGTCGGCTTCGATCACCAAAGACACGCTCAAGACTTGGGAAAAGGGCGGCATCCTCGCCACGTTCAACACGGCCTCCTTTACGGGCCAACGCAGCGCGACGATCACGGTCACGTTCGACAAGCCGTTCTTCGCCGAAGTGCAGTTGAACGTTCAAGGCAACATTCGCACCGACGTCGTCTTCACGCCCGGTTCCGTCGACTTCGGCGTCGTCGACGCCGGCCAATCGGCGTCCAAGAAAGTCGCCATTACCTATGCCGGCCGCTCCGACTGGCAAATCTCCGACGTCCGCAGCGCGAATTCCAACTTCGAAGTCGAATTGCAGGAAACCCAGCGCAGCGGCGGTCGCGTCGCCTATGAGATGTCGGTGTTTATGAAACCCGACATGCCCGAGGGCTTTTTTCAGGAGCAGCTGATTTTGGTCACCAGCGACGCCCGCACCAGCGGCGTGCCGCTGGTGGTCGAGGGGCGCGTCGTCCCGGGACTCACCGTAAGCCCGGCGTCCTTATTCCTAGGCGTCCTGAAGCCGGGCCAGAAAGTCACCAAGCAGTTGGTCGTCAAAGGCAAACAGCCGTTCAAGATTCTCGACATTCGCACCGACGACCCGCGGCTGGAATTCGACGTCTCCGCGCAACAAAAAGCGTTGCACATCGTCCCCGTCCATTTCACCGCCGGGGAAAAAGACGAGAAGATCAGCGCGACCATCGAGATCGAAACGAGCCTCGGTAGTTCCAATACGGCCCGCTGCGCCGCCTCCGCCACGATCCGCGAGTAGACGAATTGCGAGCAGGACATCCGCAAGCGGGACTTGCACGAGTCAGACGCTTGTCAGCGTCCCCACTCGCCGGCATTGGCTGGCGTTTACTCCCCTTTGCGAGTCGCGAGGAACTCGACCAAGTCGCGAACGTCGCGCGGCGTCAACTGCTTAATTAGGTCTTCGGGCATCGCCGATTTCGACTCGCGCCGCTCCTCGATCGACTCCTTGTCGAATTTCACCAGCTTCCCTTCGACCGTCATCAATTGCAGCGATTCGGCGTCTTCCGCCTTCACGATGCCGGAATGCGTGCGTCCATCGTCAGTCACCAACAACACCGATTCGAAGTTCTTCGCAATCGCCTTGTTCGGCAGCACGATCGATTCCAACAGATACGCCCGCGTCTTCTCCGCGCCGATCTTCGAGAGATCGGGCCCCACGTCGCCGCCGCGCCCCGCCGCTTTGTGACAACGGACGCACGAGACCTGCGTTCGCTCGTAGAAAATCTGCTCCCCCGCGGCCGCATCGCCGCCTTCGACGCAATCGACGTACGCCGACAGCCCTTCATCGCGGCGTCGAGCGGCAAGCAGCCGTTCGAGCGCCGTTTTCACGGCGGGCTCTTTCCGCAGCGCGGCCGCTTCGAGCACGTCGAGTCGAGCGGCGACGGGAAACTCCCCGGACTCGATCGACTCAAGGGCCTGCGCCAGCGCCGTCCCCGCTTCGGGCAAATCCAGCGTTCCCAACACGCGCGCCGCCGATTGGCGTTCGCTCAGTTCCCCCGCCGCCAGCGCCAGTGCCAACGCAGTCGACGCCTTCTCCGGCGCACTTCGGGCTAACAACTCGCGCGCCGCGCTGCGCACCGCCGGCTGCTTGTCTTCCAAGCTCGCCGCGATCCATTCGCGAGCGCCGTCGGCGTCGATCGCCGCCAGCGCTCGCAAGGCGTCGGCGCGAGTCGCGGCGGGAGCCTCCGGTTGCTCAATCAACTTTCGCAGCACGGGGCCGACTTCTTTGAGACCCTGTCGCGCGGCGAGGCTGACGGCGGCCAAGCCGACTTTGTCTTGACGGACCAACAGCCGCGGCAAAACGGCCTGGAACGCCTCGCGTCCGAGGTGCGCATCGCGCGGCGCCAGCGGTTGGTACTGGTTCAACACGCCGTCACGCGTCGGCGGCGACGCCCAGTTTTCCAACAGTTGCAAGGCCTCGAGCCGCCGCGCCTCGTCGGCGTCCACGCGCGTCGCAAACGTCGCAATCGCGGCCGCGTTTTCCGCCGTTCCCAAACGGTAGTGAGCCTGCAAGGCCCGGCGCACGATCGGATCGGCGAGCCCCGGACGAGCCAGCAAGCGCGCCAACTCGGGGTACGCCGCCGTCACGCGTTCGTCGTAAATCGCCCGCGCCGCTTCGAGGACGAGGCTGGCGTCGGCGTCGGCGAGAAAGCCGGCCAACGCGTCCGACTGCAGCTTTCGCAAGGCGAGGATTACGCCGCGACGCGCGGCCGGCGACGGGTGCTTGCCGGCCGCCGCCAAGTGCTTGATCGCCGACTCGCGCTGGGCTTGCTGCGCCGCACTCAGGCCTTCCACGGGCGTCCCCAGCTCCCAACCTGCAATGCGCGCCAACGCGACGCTGGCCGCATGTCGCAGCATGGGATCTTCGTCGCGATTGTCGGCCAGCAATCCCACAAGCGGCTCGACGGCGTCGTGCGCCTGCAGCTTACCCAGGCTTTGCGCGGCGAAGTAGCGCACGCGTGCGCTGTCGTCGCGCAGGGCGCGAATCAGCCGCGCCGCGTCGGGGACCTGCAGATCGCCCGCCAGCCGCAGCGCCGCAGCGCGGACTTCCGACTCCGCGTCGTCGTACAACAGCCGAATCGTCGCCCGCGTTGTTTCCGCAAACGACGGAGCGCGGCCGGCCAGTTGGCCCAGCCCCCAGAGCGCATGCAATCGAGCGAGCAACGGGGTTGCGGTGCGCGCGGCCGCGGCGGACAACGCGTCGCTGGCTTGCAGTTCTACCAGCGCGAACTGCGCTCGCTGCCGCGCGCGCCGATCGACATGTCCCAGCAACGTCGCCAGCTCCTCGGGCGAGCGCTTCTTCAAATCCGACGCCAGAATCGTTCGCACTTCGCCCACCACCGGATCGGCGCCATGCGTCGAGGAGACGAAGCGATAGAGGCGTCCTTTGCCCAGACCGGTCCAGCCGTCGACCCAATCGCTGACGTACACGGCGCCGTCGGGTCCGAATTCAATGTCGGTCGCCAGCATCCGCTTCACCGTCTCCTCGGCGTCGGTCACTTTGAAAAAAGCGCCCGCCGGTTCGACGCGAAACGTGCGAATGACGCTGCCGCCGGCCGCGCCGCGGAAGTCGCACAAGAAGAACCGTCCGCGGTAATGTTCCCCCAACCCGGTCCCCGGATAGTAAGCCAAGCCCGACGGGCCGCTGGACAAATTGGCGATCGGCGGGACGACGTACGCCGGCGTCTCGCTGCTGAACGGCTGCCAGATCTTTTCCCGATTGAAGGGCCCGCGATCGGGCAGATACTGGTACGACATTCGCCAGCCCGTGTCGCCGCCTTCGGCGATCACCGTCCAGCGGGCTTGGTCGCCGCTATCAGAGTTGTTGTCGCAGGTGAACAGGTTCCCCAAGTCGTCAAACGCCAACTCCTGCGGATTCCGCAACCCGTACGCGACGACTTCGAACTGCGAACCGTCGGGATTACAGCGGAATACGGCGCCTGACTCAGGATTCACCCACCGCCGGCCCTCGGTCGTGATGTTGTAGCCCCGGTCGCCGATCGAGAAGTAGAGTTTGCCGTCGGGGCCGACGACGAGTCCATGGAGATCGTGACCGCGGAAGGCGAAACGCACGCCATACCCGGTTTGCAGCGATTGGCGTTCGTCCGACTTCCCGTCGCCGTCGCGGTCCCGCAAGCGCCACAGATCGGGAATGCACGTGTAGAAGACGTCCTCCCCCAGCGTGACGACGCCGGCGCCGGTCCCCGCTTCGATCTGATTGAACCCGTTGGCGAAGACGCGCGCGTCGTCCGCTTTCCCGTCCCCGTCGCGGTCGACCAAAAGGCGAATGCGATCGTCTTGCTTCGGATAAGCCAGCACCTTCTCGCCGAGGTGCTTCTTCATGTAGGCCAGTCGATCGGCGACGGTCTGAGCGGCTTGATCGTCCTCCAACCAATATCCGTGCTTGCGGTTGTCTTCGATGCCCTGCTCTTGCCGAAACGACTCGCAGACGAACACGCGGCCGCGGTCGTCGATGTGGAAGGCGACCGGGTTCGCCACCAGCGGCTCCGCGGCGAAAACGCTGGCCTTCCAGTCGCTGGGGAACTGAAAGCCGCTGATCGCCTGTTCGGCTTCTGCCGAGGCCGGCGCCACTTTGGGCTCTTCGGGCGGCGGCGTTTCTTGCGCGTAAATCGCCGGCAGGCTGGTCGGGTCCGACAGAGTCGCCGCTGTCGCCAGCAAGGCGGCGCGAAGCATGGATGCGAAACTCAGACGACGGCGGATCCAAATCATCGACATGGCAAAGTCACTCGGCGGGACAAACAAACCGGGCCTCGTAGCCTAGTTTTGGCGACGGCGATTGACAAGCGAGCGGCGGAGTGGGCGTAATGTTCGCATCATGAGCGTGCACTGTGCGTACTGCGGCGAAGAATTGATGGGCGCCGTCAACCGTTGTTGGCGTTGCGGTCGACGCTTTGAGCATGCGCCGACGCCCGAATCGGAACCGCCCGTGCGGCGCGCCCCAATCGCAGGCTCGCTGCAACACCCGCCCGTCATCCTCTCGCGCTCCGGCTTTGCGACCGCGGAAGTCGTCGCCGCCGACGTCGGGACCGAGACCGACGTCGCCGACTCGCCCGCGACGCCGTCCGCCGCGACGCCGCTTTCCGCCAGCGAGTCGGTCGCTGCGGCCGATGGCTCATCCGAGCCGCTCACGGGACGCCTCCGGCAGGTGGAACAATCGACGGCGCAGCGTTTGGGGTCCCCGTTCGACCAAGAACTTCGAGCCGGCATCCTGGAGCGTTTGCGCCTCAGCGCCCGCCGCCTGCTTGCCTGGTTCCAGTCGCTCAGCCGCGATTGGCGTCTACGCCGGCGCCAAGCCCATAAGGCTGATCCGCCGACATCCCGCCTTTCGCCGCTGCGCACCGCGTTGGCCAACGCCGCCCTGGCCTTGTCGCTCGTGCTGTCCGTCGTCGCCTGGTGCTTGCTGCACTATGCGTTGATCGCCGTCGTCATGGCCATCCTCGGGCTGACGCTCGCCCTCGTCAGCTTGATCGCGGCGCCGCGGCTGCGAGTCGCCGCGCCGGCGTTGGCGTGCCTCCTCCTCTTGATGACGACGACCTACCGTGAATACAGCGCCTGGCAACGTCAACAGCTTGTACGGCAAGGGTTGGCCCCCGCCGAGGGGCTCGACGACGAGTTCGACGAATAACTTCTTTGTGAAAGGCAGACCATGTCGTTTGGGTTCAAGCAACTGGCTAGCGTCGCGATCGCGGCGTTGTTGATCGGAGTCGTGGCCGTGAGCGGCGCAAAGGGCTGGTTAGCGCCGGAAGACACGACGATCACCGAAGTCGCACCCGGCGTTTTCTTTCGCAAAGCGCAGACCGCCCCGACATTCACCGGCTGCAATCAGGGCTGGATCGAGTTCAAGGACTTCGTGCTGGTCATCGACGCCAATTTCCCGGGGCAAGTCGAACACCTGGTGAAAGCGGTCCGGGAAAAGACGCAGAAGCCGATCAAGTTCGTCTTCGACACGCATCACCATGGCGATCATGCCGACGGCAACGTCCACTTCGTGAAGCTCGGCGCCGTCGCCATCGCCAACGAGCGTAGTCGTCCCTTGTTTGAAACCACCGGGCTCGACGGCTTCGAAGGCTCGAAAAAGACGCGGGCGGCCGAATACAGCGAACTGAAGTACGAAATGCCGTCGTTGTATTTCGACCGCAAATTCGTCTTCGACGACGGAACGCAGCGCGTCGAGCTGATGTACTTGGGGCACGGTCATACGGCGGGCGATGCGGTCGCTTGGCTGCCGCGCCATGGCATCCTGTTCACCGGCGACGCCTGCGTGAACGGCGCGTTCAACTACACGGGCGAGTCGAACACCGAGTCGTGGATCAGCGTCCTCACGCAAATGGCCGACCTCCCCGTCAAGAAGGTCTGCCCCGGACACGGCGAGATGGGAGACAAGACGGTCATCGAATCGCAGCGGCGCTACTTTGTGGAACTGCGCGCCGCGATCGGCAAGCTCATCGACGCCGGCAAGTCGCTGGACCAGATCAAGTCGGAACTCGACCTACCCTTCTACCAAGCATGGACGGGCGTCGATGTGAAGAAGCAGGCCGAAAACATCGAGCATGTGTACGGCGAGTTGAAGAAGAAGTCGTAAGCGCCCATGCGTCTCAGCTTGCGACAGACATCGCATTCTGAGACGCAAAAGTCCCCCTGAGCGTCAAACTCCGGCACACCGCGGCCGCGAAACTCGCCCAAATCAACCGGATTTCGCACCACTCCCGCCCCCAACTGGCAGCTCGCGCTGTTTGGCACGGCGGTTGCATTGTTGGGGAGTGGGCAACAATCGGCGGGGCGACTCACACGAGTCCAGCGATTATACGTCCCTAACTATTATTGACGCTTCCCAAAACCCGCTGATGAGGGCGCGGTTGGCTTTCGGGTCAGCCGCGTCCTTTTTTTGTTTTCGGGGCGGGCAGGAAGACGGGGGAAGACGGCGCGGGGGGGGAGACGGCGCGGGAGGGAAGGCGGCGCGGGGATTCGTCACAGGCTGGAAGCCTGTGCTAGTGCGCCTGTGAACGTGTGTGATCAGAAGGGTGAAAGTCCCCTCACGAACCTGATCTGGGTTCGTTAACGGAGAGTAACTGCGTCCTCGCAAGAGGAGGTGGAGAGCAACTGGAAGTGAACGATCGGTCCGCAGGATAACGAACTCGATTCGGCCTGTCGTCGCGGCGAGCCCGCTAGCATCCGGCGAAGCCCAAGATGCCATTCGATGCCGGCACACCGGATTATCAAGGTAGTGGATGGTCAGCTCCGGAAAAAAAAAACAGATCGACCCGGAGGCGGCGAGGGGTGGTTGGAGGCGGAACGATTGGAAGGTCAAACACGGTAAGCAGGGAACCCCCGCGTGGGCGACTTGTCGAGCGACGCGAGAGCAGCCTCCCCCATAGGGCCACGCACGCGTCGGCGATGCCACGCGGGCGGTCAGAGCGCCCGTAGGAGCTTTGAAACGGAGTAACTTCCGCGGAGCAAAGGGGCGCAGGAAGATTGATCGAGGAGGTGCATGCGCGTGGAACAACCACCAGACTCAATCGCGACGCCGAGCGATCGGACGCCGCGTAAATTCTCTGGAGACGATCAAGCCCACTGGGCTTGGACGGAACCGAGCGTATGGACCAAACCGATGTTGGCCACGCTGGACCAAAACAGCGTTCGAGGAGGAAAATGGCATAGCTTGATGGACAAAGTCTACAAACGGAGCAACCTGCTTTCGGCGTACCGCGAGGTCGCCGCCAATAAGGGCGCACCGGGCGTGGACAACGTGACGATCGAAGACTTCACGGCGGGACTGACGAGAAATGTGGACAAGCTGGAGCAACAGCTGCGCGACGGCACCTACCGACCGCAGTCGATCCGACGCGTTCATCTCCCCAAACCGGGCACGAACGAAACGCGACCGCTGGGGATTCCGACAGTCCGTGACCGCGTCGCACAAAACGCGCTCCGACACGTGCTGGAACCTATTTTGGAACGCCAGTTCGCGGAGCACAGCTACGGCTTTCGCCCCAACCGAGGGTGCAAAGACGCGCTGCGCCGCGTCGACCGGTTCGTCCAAGACGGATACAAATACACCGTCGATGTCGACCTGAAGTCCTACTTCGATACGATCCCACATGACGCGTTGATCGCGCAACTACGCCAATACGTGGCGGACAACTCGGTGATCGAGCTCGTGGAAAAGTTTCTGCAGGCCGACGTTCTGGATGGCTTGGACCGCTGGACTCCACAGGCTGGCGCGCCGCAAGGCGCGATTATCAGCCCTCTGCTGAGCAACTTGTATCTGAACGACCTGGACCACCTCATGACCAGATCGGGATACGAGATGACACGGTACGCGGATGATCTCGTGATCCAATGCCGCACGCGGGAGGACGCCGAAGCAGCCTTGGCCCTGGTGCGCGACTGGACCGTCCAACGCGGTCTGACGCTCCACCCGACCAAAACCAAAATCGTCCACGTGGACGACGAGGGCTTCGAATTCCTTGGCTACCGCTTCCTCAAACACCGCCGGTTCCCCCGGCAAAAGAGCATGCGGAAATTCCAGGACGCGATTCGTAGCAAAACGAAACGGACCCACGGCGAGAGCCTGAAAGCGATCATCGCGGATGTGAACAAGACGCTGCGCGGCTGGTACGAATACTTCAAACACAGCTGGCACACGACGCACACGAGCGTCGACGGCTGGGTTCGCATGCGCCTGCGAAGCATCCTTCGCAAGCGTGCCGGTCGTCGCGGTCGTGGTCGCGCCTTAGATCATCAACGCTATCCCAATGCCTACTTCGCGGCACACGGGCTCTTCAGTCTGGCAATGGCCCGTGCGCGTGAAAGCCAATCTGCTCGACAGTAACAATCGACCGGAGAGCCGGATGCGGGAGATCCGCCCGTCCGGTTCGGCGGGGGGCGGGACCGAACTCAATCGGTCCTGCCTACCCCAATCGGGGGTTATCGTTTGTCTTTGCCGTCCCAGCGGCGCTGTTCGGGAGCGCCGGGTTTGCGGACGCTGCCCCGTTTGGCTTCTTCGAAGGCCACCTGCTTTTGCAAGTTGGCGCGCTGCAGGAGCGACGCGTTCATCATCGATTCAGCGTGGTCTTCTTCGGGAGGTGGGCCGATGGCGCCGTTGTCGACCGGCGAATACTGCAACGTGTAGTCGTGCTTGGCGATCGAGAGCAGCTCGCCGGGATCGATTCGCTTGCGAACGACTTTCGCCCCCGCCACCTTCGTGCCGTTGCGGCTGTCCAGGTCGGTGACGACCCAATAACCGTTCTTCATCGTCAACAAGCAGTGACGCGACGACACGTTCGGGAACCGTAGGACGATGTCGCACGATTCGGCCCGCCCCACCACCAACTCCCCCTTCAACAGCGGAATCGGGTCCCCGCCGCCGACCGGTTCCAACACGCCAAAGTTTGCGTCCGCCATACGCCTTTCTCCCCTCGCTCGCGCCGCGAGTCGCTTGTCCCAAACCGTCTGCCCGGACTATCATACGTCCGTTTTCCAGGACTCTGAAACTTTAGACGAGGGGCCGAGTGGCGTCAACGATTTCTGGTGTTCATGCGCCCCCCGGTCAGGTCGACCCACTTGCGTGGCGAGCGGCCGGGTTGCGCTATCACGCCTACCATTTTCACCTTCGCCAAAAATACGGCGTGCGCGTGCAAAAGGTCAGCGTCGACGCGGGGTTCACCTGCCCCAACGTCGATGGAACGGTCGCCCGCGGCGGCTGTACGTTTTGCGACAACCGCAGCTTCAGCCCCAGCCGGCGTCTCCCGCGACAAGACATTCTGAGCCAGATCGACGAGGGCATCCGGCGGCTCCAACGCCGCTATGACTGCAACCACTTCCACGCCTACTTCCAGCCCGCCACCAACACCTACGCTCCCGTCGAACGACTGGAGAAAGTCTACTCCCGAGCGCTCGAACACCCGCAGGTCGTCGGCCTCGCCATCGGCACTCGCCCCGATTGCGTCCCCGACCCCGTACTCGACCTGATCCAGCAGTTTGCCGCGCGCACGTCGGTGTCGGTCGAACTGGGGATCCAGACGATTCACGACCGCTCGCTGGCCTGGATGAACCGCGGCCACGACTACGCGTGCTTCCCCGACGCAGTCGCGCGCAGCCGTGGTCGCGGTTTTGAAATCTGCGCCCACGTGATCCTCGGGATTCCCGGCGAGTCGCACGACGACATGCTGGCGACGGCCCGCGAGTTGGCGCGGCAGCGAGTCGACTCTATCAAGATCCACAACCTTTACGCGGTGTACGGCACTCCGTTCGCCGACCAGCTGGAACGCGGCGAAGCGACGCTCATGGAACGGGACGCCTACGTCACGACGCTCGTCGATTTCCTCGAACTGCTGCCGCCGGAGATGGTAGTGGAGCGGATCAGCGGCGACGCGCCGCCCGACTTCTTCATCGGCCCGCAATGGTGCCTCGACAAACCGGCCGTGAAGACGGCCGTCCTGGCGGAACTTGACCGCCGCGATACGTGGCAGGGCAAGAAGTACGTCGCCTAGCGTGCGTCAACGCTCGCGATGACGCCCGATAGGCACTCCACCGGCCCGTCCGGCGTAAGCAGACTCAGCGCCCCCTCGGCCGTAATCCCCTGGCACCGGCCGCTCAGCCGTCGCCCGCCGGTTTCCACAACGATGACGCGGTTCGTGAGAAAGCAGTACGGCGTCCACTCGGCGACCAGATTCAACCGCCCCGCTTCCCACGTTTCCAGATGCTCGCGGAATTGGTCGAGCACCTGGCTCAACAGCGTGGTCGCGTCGAGCGGCTGGGGGAGGTGATCGACGAGCGAGGTGGCGCGTTGGCGAACGTCTTCTGGGGCGTCGTGGAACGAGTTGTTGACGTTGACGCCGATGCCGACGACGGCGCGCCGCGGGCGCGCCGCTGAGGCTTCGATCAAGATGCCGCACACCTTGCGCCCCGCGACATAGACGTCGTTCGGCCACTTCAACTCCACTCCGCCGACCTGTTCGCCGATTGCGGCGCGCACGGCGAGCCCCGCGACGAGCGCCAATTGCGATCGACGCGCGACCGGCAGATCGGCGTGCAAATCGAGCACAAGGGAGAACGTGAGAGCGCCAGGGGCGGACCACCAGCGATTCGCCCCGCGTCCGCGCCCCGCGGTCTGCCGATCGGCGAGCACCAACAGGGGCGTGGCAGGAACGTGCGCGGCCAGGGCGAGCGCCACGTCGTTCGTCGACCCCATTTCGGACGCGTATTCCAGCTGGGCCAGCCAGGGATGAGCGGCCAGTTCGTCGATTCGATACATCGGGGAAACTCTCGCGAAATCAACCATCGATCCGCCACTTGTCATCTCGGCCCTTCTGCCGCAAGATGGCCGACCGTCGTCGTGCGGCCTGCGCGACGCCAGCATATCGCCCCACTCCCCTTCAAGGAACATGAGCCATGACGACCGAGAACCGTCGCGAGCCGATGTTGGCCCACATGGTGTATTTCACGCTCAAGGACGGCTCGCCCGCCGCCATCCAGCAGTTGATTGACGCCTGCCACAAGTACCTGGCCGGTCACCCGGGAACCGTCTTCTTCGCCGCCGGCGGTTTGAACCCCGATTTAGCGCGTGAGGTGAACGACCGCGACTTCCACGTGGCGTTGCACGTGGTGTTCGCCGACCGCGCCGCACACGACGCGTACCAAACCGACCCGCGTCACCTGCAATTCATCGCCGAAAATAAGCCCACCTGGGCCAAAGTCCGCGTATTCGATTCCGACGTGACATGAGCCCCGCGTAGCACAGGCTTCCAGCCTGTGATGAACCCCAAACCCGCGCGCCCACACCGCCCCCGCGCTCGCTGCGCTCGCGAGACAGGCAGGGATGCCTGTCCTACGGCGGAATCTCTCTTTACAGGGACCGTAAGCGGCGGTAATGTCCCTCCCCGCCAGGCACTCGTTCAAGTTTCAAGGAGGAGACGTCCATGAGTGGTTTCAATGTATTTTCGTGGATTCGCGAAGGGGTGAAGCAGTCGGTGCTGCTGGGCGTTTCGGATGCGCTGGAGCAAATCGGGACGGCGCCGGACGGCGAAGAAGCGAAGCCCCGCATTCTCGATCTGGCGCGACGCTCAGATCTACTGGTCGCGGCCGACGTGCCCAAGGGCGAAGCCAAGCCCAAGCGGCTGGGCCGGTCGCTACGCGACATGGAATAGTCGGCCAGCACAAGTTCGCCGGAAAACAGAAGACAGGCCGGCCAGCGTAAGCGGCCGGTCCGATCAAGGGGAACTTTTAACCCAACGTGCGCATCATTACAGAGCGCACCAACTTAGGTTGCGGCCCAGGCACATTAGCTGAACCAGCCGCCGCTCTTGTCGAACGCCTTGACAGCCTGCGCTTCATCCGGATGGATGTCGAACAGCTTGTTCAGCTTCATGATCTTGAACACTTCCATGATGTTGCCGGAAATGTTCGAGAGCTTCACGTCGACCTTGTCGGCCTTACACTTCTTGTGGATCAGAATGAGCTTGCCGATCATGGCCGATGACATGAAGGCCACGTTCGAGAAGTTCAGAACCACCTTGCCATGCTCAGACTTGCTGACCATGTCATTCAGGTCGGCGTGGATCTGGTTAATGCGGGACTCGTCCAGAATCTTGGCGTCGTTGAAGTAGATGACGAGAATCTCGCCGTTCTTTTGCGACCAGACCGAGCTCATGGGGGCCAATTCCTGTGGTTCCTAGAGGCCTGGAGGACCAGGTTGGGCTAATGCGTAGGCGACTTTACTGCGGAGGCTCCCTGCCCCGCGGCCCAGATAAAGTATCATGGGGCGCTTGAGCTTGCAATCGGCGCTGCCCAAATTCCCAGCCGCCCAGACCCCTCCGAGTGAGGGAAGATGGGATTCGTTACTTCGGCCGAACGAGACCCCACGACCATGACGTCGTCCCAACCCGCCCGTCGCCTCGCCGCCGTCGGACTCTTGCTGCCGCTGGCCGTCATCGCCGGTTGGTTCGGCTTCCGCGCCTACCAAAACCGCCCTGCTGCCAAGTTCGCTCGAGCGCTCGCGGCGCTGCAAGACAGCGCCCCCGACGTCGCGCGACGCGAACTGAGCGACTGGCCTGCGCGCCCCGCCGACGCACAGCGGCGCCTTGTCGCCGGCTGGGTGCTGCTTCTCGAACGCCAATACTTGCAGGCGGTTGAGGAACTGCGAGGCCCCGCCGACGCGCCGGCCCTTCGCCCGCTGGCGCTCCCCCTGTACGCCGAAGCCCTGTACGGCGCCGGGCTTCCCGTCGATTCCATCGCCGAACAACTCGAAGTGCTGGCGTCAGCGCCTGACCGCCTGCCGACCTTGCGACCATTGGCGTCGGCGTGGTTCGATTTGGCGGCCATGCCGCAGGCGGAAGCGGTGCTCGACCGCATCCAACAATTGGACCCTGTCGACCCGCGTTCCCCGCGACTCATCGGCCAGATCCGCTTAGAAGGCGGCGACTACCCGGGCGCCCTCGCCGCGCTCCAGGAAGCCACTCGCCGCGCGTCGTCGCTCCCGGGCGCACCCCCGACGCACCCCGACGTCTTGCTCGATTTGGCCACCTGCCGCTGGAAGTTGCGCGAACCGGCCGAGGCGCTGCGGTTGCTGGACCGTTGTCCCCCGAGCGACCGGCGAGACTACCTGCGGGCCGCGTGCCTCTACGATTCCGACAAGCGGGACGACGCGCGTCAGTTGGTCGAACAGATGCTCATGCGGACTCCCGCCTCGGCCGCCGCGGGTCGACTTGCGGCCCGCTGGGCGCGAGAAGCGGGCGCCCCCGAGGAGTCGCTGCAATTGCTGCTCTCGATGGCTCAGCAAAATCCCTACGACGACGAGGTGCATGCCGAGTTGGCGCTCGCGTTCCGCGCCGTCGGCGACTTGCCGCAGGCGGAAAAGGCGGAAAGGGCGGTCGCCAAACTAACGGCGTTGCGCGACGAATACCGAGCGCAAGTGACGCTCTTCGCCGCCCAGCCCCGCGACGCTCAGGTGCGGTTTCGCGCGGGCGAATTGGCGCGCGAGCGGCGTCTTTTGCCGATTGCTCGGTGGTGGTTCGAGGCCGTACTGCGGCTCGATCCCTCCCACACGGCCGCCCGCCAGGCGCTCGACGAACTGGGCGGCCCCATCAGAAATGACGCACGTGCCATTCCCGCCGCGCCCGAGACAGGAAATAATGGAACCCAGTTGTAGGACTCCGCTTCCGCCGCCATTTTCCGTTTGCGTCGCAGAGAGGATCGCTCTGGCATGCTCGTCGTTCGCCTAGCTCGCATCGCGCTCACGCTCGCCCTCCTGGGATTCGTCGCACACGGCCCCGCCGAGTCGCGTTTACGGGCCGCGGATGGCCCGCCGAACCTCGATTACCCGCTGGCGGTCGCCTCAGCCGCCGAGGGGCCGATCTACCTGGCGGATCGCAATCTGCCGGGCGTCTGGAAGCTAGAGGGAGAGAAGCTGAGCCTGCACTTCCAGGCCTCGAAAAAGTTTCGCACGCCTCTGAACGCCGTCCGCTGCCTCGCCCTTGACGCGCAAGGCAAACTGCTGGCCGGCGACAGCGCCACGCGCGACGTCTATCGCTTCGACGACCAGAATCAGCCCGTTCCACTCACCAAAGGTGCAATCGGGATTCCGATGAGCATCGCGACGGCCAAAAACGGCGACCTGATCGTGGCCGATTTGGAACTGCATGTCATTTGGCGCGTGCCGGCCGCCGGCGGGACGCCCTCCAAAGTCGCCGCCGTCCCCGCGCCGCGCGGCGTCGCCGTCGACTCGGAGGATCGCATCTGGGTCGTCTCGCATGGTAAAGACCAAATCGTGCGCCTCGATGCCGAAGGCAAGCCGGAAACGATTGTGGCCGGCCAACCATTCCAATTCGCCCATCAAATCGTGATCAACGAAAAGGGGACGGCGTTTGTCTCGGACGGCTACTCCAAAGCGGTTTGGAAGATCGAACCGGGCGCCGAACCGCAAAAGTGGGTCGCAGGCGAACCGCTGGTGAATCCTGTAGGACTCGCCCTGCGCGGCGCGCTCGTATTGGTCGTCGATCCGCGGGCCAAAACGGTGTTTCAGATTGACGAGTCGGGCAAGATCGCTCCCCTCCCCGCCCAGCCCTAGCGTTTTCGCCGACCGCGCGATGTAGTCGACTCGGTCGTTCGCTCTGCAGGTTCTCGCATGTGGTCCGTCGTCGTTCTCGGCGTTTATTGCCTCCTCATCGTCGTGGCGTCCTGTCTAGGCGGATGGCTGCCGTCGCGGATGCGACTGACCCACACGCGCATGCAGCTGACGATGAGTTTCGTCGCGGGATTGATGTTGGGCGTGGCGCTGCTGCATCTGCTCCCTCATGCCGCCGCGGAACTCGGGTCGTTCGACAAAGCGTGCATCGCCGGTCTGGGCGGTCTCTTGGCGATGTTCTTCCTCATCCGCGTTTTTCACATCCATCACCATGACGCGGGTGAAGCGGAGGCCGATGATGCAGCCGGCGCGACGGACGACGCGGCCGCCCACAGCGGCTGCAGTCACGACCACCATCACGACCACGCCCATGGACACGCGCATCGCCACGATCCGGTCGCCGATCAACTCGGTAGTCGCTACGGTTGGGTGGGACTGTTTCTCGGATTGGCCATCCATACGTTGATCGACGGCATCGCGCTGGGCGCCAGCGTCGCCGCGGAAGCGGCTCACGATCCGCCGGCGGGACTCGCCGGTTTCAGCACGTTTCTCGCCGTCGTCCTGCACAAGCCGCTCGACGCCCTCTCCATCTCGTCGCTGATGATCGCCTCCGGCTGGTCTTTATCTCGTCGTCGCCTCGTCAACTTGGCGTTCGCGACCCTGTGTCCCCTCGGCGCCGCCGCGTTTTGGTTGGGCGCGACGGGGATGGTGGAGTCGTCTCAGACAGTCCTGGGACTCGCCCTGGCCTTCTCCGCCGGCGTGTTCCTCTGCATCTCGTTGGGCGATCTGCTGCCCGAAGTTCATTTTCATTCTCACGATCGCCTCAAACTGTCGCTGTGCCTCGTCGCCGGCGTCCTGCTGGCCTACGGCGTTGGGTTCCTAGAGCCGGCCGGCACGCACGCTCACGGCCCGCACAAACATGATGTGCAGGGCCACCACCACGACGACCATGCCGAGCATCATCACGGGAGCCATTGACCGATTGTCGACGCACGTCGCGGCAAGGGGTACGATAGCCGCGTGGAACTCACCTCTAGGAGGCTGTCATGCGCGATGCGTTTTCTCGACGCCGATTCTTGGCGTGCTCTACGGCCGCGGCAACGCTGGCGATGTTTCCTGCCCGTCGGCCCGCGGCGGCCGACGACCGCCCGCCTGTGACGCACCCCCGCGCCACCTCCGGAGATCGACGGTCGGAACCGGACTGGGCTGAGCGGCTGACCGTGACGGTGGGACCGCAGGAAGCTGACATCGTCGGTACGAACCACCGAGCCTTGCAGGCCGCCGTCGACTACGTGGCTCGCTTGGGCGGCGGCACCGTGCGCGTCCTCCCCGGAACGTACGTACTGCGAAACGCCGTCACTCTCGCATCTCACGTCCGCCTCGTCGGCTCCGGCCTCGACGCCATCCTCACGAAACCCGCCTCGCACGAGACCAAGCTGGCGGCCGACTCCGATTGGTTCGACCAAGAGATTACGCTGCAGGATGCGCGCGGCTTTCAAGTAGGCGACGCGGTCTGTTTGCGTACGAAAAACCCGCACCACGGCGCGACGACGATCGCCAAACGGACGCTCGTGGCACGCGACGGCGCACGGTTCAAATTGGATCGCGCCTTGCGCGAGAATTTCTGGCTCATGGGCGACACCACCGTGTCGTCGCTGTTCCCGCTCGTCGCCGCGGAGAACGCCGAGCGTTTCGCGATCGAAAACCTGACGCTCGACGGAAATCGCGCTCAAAACCAAAACCTCGACGGCAACTACGCGGGCTGCATTTTCTTGCAGGATTGCAGCGACGTCGCCATCCGCGACGTCGTGGCGCGCCGCTACAACGGCGACGGCATCAGTTGGCAGATCTGCCATGACGTGGTGGTGGAGCGTTGCCACAGCCACGACCACGCCGGCTTAGGCCTGCACCCCGGTTCTGGTTCGCAACGCCCCGTGATGCGCGGGAATCGACTCGAGCGCAATCAGATCGGCTTGTTTTTCTGCTGGGGAGTGAAGTTTGGCTTGGCGGAAGACAACAAGTTGGACGGCAATCGCGTCGGCATTTCCATCGGCCACCGCGACACCGACAACTTGGTGCGCCGCAACGAAGTGCTGCGCAGCGCCGAGGTAGGCGTGTTGTTTCGGCCCGAGCGGGGCCCGGCCTTCGCAGGTCATCGCAATCGGATCGAGGAGAATCGCATCGTCGACACGGGCGGTCCCGCCGCCGTGGCGATCGACGTCCAAGGCGCGACCGAGTCGATCACTCTCGCCGCCAACCGACTCGAGGAAACGCGCGAACCGGCCGAGCGCATCGCCATCCGCCTCGGCCCCGACACGCGCGACATCCGCCTGGTCGACAACAAGGCCACCGGCTTTGCAAAAGAACTAGCGCCGTAGAATAGGCTTCCAGCCTGTTACGCCGCACCACCACCCGCACCACCGCCTGTTACGCCGCGCACCGCCCATCCGCTACACCCACTGGAACCGCGGCGGCAGGCCGACTTCCGGAAACGCCGTCTCGGCCGTAAACAAACAGCCGGCATGCGGGTGCTGCGTTTCTTGCTCGGGCGTCATGTGTTCGACGGCCGTGGTGAGCACCAGACGCGTCGCACCTTGGTAGGGAACCAGCGCCGGGCAGGTGACGCGCGGCGAACCGGCCGTGCGCCAGACCGCCTCCAGCGTCCCGTCGGCCAGCGAATACTGGCGCGCCTCGCCGTACGCGACGTCGCGCGGGTCGTAGAAGCCGATGATGCAGCTGCGCCGGTCGGGGGTGAGCACCATGCCGTCCGGGAAGCTCTCGCCGGCCGTCAAATCCAGCACGACGCGCGGCTCGCCCAGCGTTCCCCCTTCCACGTCGAACGGGTACGCGACGACCGTTTTGGTGGGCGAGTCGATATCGAGCAGCGAAAGGCGGCCGTCGAGCGTGACGACTTCCTTGCCATTGGAGCAGATCTGGTCCTGACGCAAAGTGAATAGCCGTCGGTCGCGAGCTCGCCAAAAGTACAACCCGGCTTTCTTCTCGGCGAAGCGGAGGTCTTTGCAACCGAAGACGAGCCCGCCGTCGAACAGCGTCCCGTCGTTGATGATCGTCCCCTCGACCGACTGTTCGACCGGCCCGCAGACCTCGGTCATTTCCCCGGTTTGCGTATCGAGCATCATGACGTGACGCTCGAGCCCCACCACCCAGGATCGACCGTCGACCGCGGGAAACGCAAAGCCCGGTCGGCCCGGCAGCGGGAAGTGCAAGTTTGATCCCACCTCCATGTCGAACAGGTTGAGCGACCCGACGGTGGACGCGCCTCCGTGTTGAATCCCGACCCAACTGAATCTCCCCGGCTCGTATGCGTACGGCCCCTCGGGGAGAAAACGCAATTCAGATTGACCGGGTCGAAACAGGGGCCGCGCGTCGCACGTCGTCATGGTGGTTCGTCACTGGGCTGGAAGCAAAAGAAACTCGACCGTCGACAGGCATCTCAGTCGGTCGCACGGCGCACGTTATAGCACAGCAGCACGTCGTCGTCGCGGACGTACAGCTTGCCGCGGGCGATGACCGGATGCGGCCAGCTTTCGCGGCGTTTCGACGCCAATTCGAACTTGCCCTTCAGACGGTACTCGTCCGGTGTCGCTTCGATGAGCGCCATAGTGCCGTTTTGGTAGCGGAAATAGAGGTGCCCGTCGGCGTAGGCCACGGCGGCCGAACCGCTCCCCGCGCCGCGTCCGGGGCCCCAGGCCGCCTCTCCGGTCGACATCTTGATGCACAGCGGAAAGCCTTCATTGTGTCCGTGACCACAGTAAATGTGGTCGCCGATCAGCAACATGCCTCCGTGGTGATTCTGCATTCGCTTCGCGTCCAGGAAGTACACTTCGTCGGCTTTCACTTTTCCGCCGCCGGCGGCGGACAGCTTCAGCAAAGCCGACCCGGTGCCGTAGCCGGTCGAGCAGAAGACGTAGTCCCCTTTGATGATCGGCGTCGGAATGTTGGCCGTCCCATTCGCGACTCGGTTGTAGCCCCACAAGAACGCGCCGTCCTTCGCCGACACTCCGATCACCCCGCGACCGACGAGCTGCACGTACTGCTTCACGCCGCCGCCGTTGCTGACGACGATCGACGAATAGGCCGCGCCGTCCTGTCCACCGGGCCCCCCCTCGGGCATCGGCGTGCGCCAAACCACTTTGCCTGTTTGCTTATCCAGCGCCGCGAGAATGGCCGACTGCGAACCGGGAGTGCAAATCACCAGATTGCCGTCGATCAGCGGCGACTCGCTATACCCCCACACCGACATCATTTTTCCGCCGAAGTCGCGTTCGAAGTTCGTGCGCCACTTCTCCTCCCCCGACTCGGCGTCGACGCAGACCATTTCTCCCTTGAAGCCGACTCCCACCACCAGTCCCTCGGCGACAGTGGGCGTGCAGTTCGGGGCGCTATCCCCTTCGGCGACTTTGGCCTTCCACAGCAGCTTTCCGTCCTTTTCGTCGAGCGCCAAGATGTGCGACGCGTTGTCAACCAACCCCATCGTGTAGATCTTGCCGTGCGCCACGACGACGCTCGAGAAGCCGCCGCCGAGCCCCGCGGTTTGCCACGCCAACGGCGGTCCTTCCTCGGGCCAAGTCTGCAAGAGTCCCGTCTCTTTCGACTGCCCGTCGCGCAGCGGACCGCGCCACTGGGACCATTCATCGCCGGCCGCCTTCGCCAGATCTGCGCCGGCCGCACTCGCCGCTTTCTTCGTCTTCGCGGGCGCACTCTTCGCCGCCGCGCGCTGCTTCAGCGTCTCGCGGATGAACTTCTGGTCATCGGCGCTCAAGCGCGCGATCTCGACATTGACGACTTTCCCCGCTTTCGTCTTGATCGTCGCCTTGTTGTCTCGAAACTCAAGGAATTCGCCTTCCAGCGTTTTCCCTGACTTCGCGTCGGTCCAGGTCCGCAGCTCCCCATCCTGCGCCCAGCAGACGGCGGCGATCAAAAGCACCGCCGCCGCAACCCCCGCCGCCCACCGCAATCGAACTCGCATGGTCCTTGCTCCTTGTCTCACGCGATCACTTCGCGAATCACGTTGCCAAACACATCCGTCAGCCGCTCGCCGCGTCCCTGATGGAAGTACGTCAGTTTCTCGTGGTCGAGCCCCATGAGGGCCAGCAGCGTCGCGTGCAGGTCGTGCAAGTGTACGCGGTTCTCCACCGCCTCGAAGCCGAATTCGTCGGTCGCACCGTACGCCGTCCCGCCGCGGACGCCGCCGCCCGCCAGCCACATCGAGAAGCCATACGGATTGTGGTTGCGTCCTGGTTCGCCTTGTCCTTCGCTAAACGGCATCCGACCGAACTCGCCGCCCCAAACCACGAGGGTCGAATCGAGCAACCCGCGCTGCTCAAGGTCGGTCAAAAGCGCCGCGATCGGTTGATCCACCTCGCCCGCATGCTGCCCATGATTCGTCTCGATGCTCTTGTGTGCATCCCACGTGTCCTCCAGATGTCCGCCGCCCGAGTACAGTTGGACGAACCGTACGCCGCGTTCCACCAGTCGCCGAGCGACCAAGCAGTTCCGCCCAAACTCGTTCGTCGGCTCGCGCCCCACGCCGTACATCTCGAGCGTCTGCGAGGTTTCTCGAGTCAAGTCGACCGCTTCGGGAGTCTCCGACTGCATGCGAAACGCCAACTCATATGCATTGATCCGCGACGCCAACTCCTGTCCGCCCGGCCGCTGCGCCAGATGTTCGGCGTTGAGCTGCGCGAGGAGGTCGAGTTGTTCGCGTTGGGCTTGTCGATCGATGTGCGCGGGGCCGCGCAGGTCGAGGATCGGGTCGCCGATCGGCCGAAACAGCGTCCCCTGGTACGACGACGGCATAAAGCCGCTCGACCAATTCGGCTGACCGCTGATCGGTCCGCCTCGCTTGTCGAGGATCACGACGTAGCCTGGGAGATTTTGGTTCTGCGTTCCCAGACCGTACACCGACCAACTTCCCAGCGACGGGCGACCAATGAACGTCTTGCCAGTGTTCATCGCCACCAACGCCGACCCGTGAGCGTGACTATCCGTGTGGCACGACCGGAGCACCGCCAGTTTGTCCGCGTGCGTCCGCACCTTCTCGAAAAAGTCGGAGATCAGCAGCCCGCTGCGGCCGCCGGGTCGAAACTTGCGAAAGGCAGGCGTCAGATAACCGACTTTGCGACCGCCCGAATTGATGTACTTTTTTCCCGGCGGCAGCGGCTGACCGGCATACTTTTCCAGGTCAGGCTTGTAATCGAACGTGTCGACTTGGCTGGGCCCGCCGTTCATCATCAAGAAGATGACGCTCTTCGCCTGCGCAGCGAAGTGCGGCTTCTTCGGCGCCAACGGATTCAGCGCCGCCGCTTCGCCGACCTTTGCGGCCACCTCGGCGGCGACCGCCGGCCGCGCGAAAAAACCATCGCCGTCGAGCAATGCGGTCAGGGCGAGGCCGGTGAAACCGCCGCCCATTTGCCACACCCACTCGCGTCGACTCATTCCGCACGGATACTGCCGCATCCTCGACCTCCCGTCAATCGACGTAAGCGAACTCGTTGCTGTTCAGCAGCACGTGACACAGCGACGCGAGCGCCAAGCGGCGGGCGTCGACCGGTTGCGGCGGCGCTGGCTTCTCCATCATCCCCGGGTAACGCCGATCGTACCAATCCAGGAGCAGCGTCCGTTGGTCGTCCGACAATTGGCCGTCGAACACCAGCAGTTCCGCCACGTCCCCCGCCCAGTACTCGCCGTCGATGTTTCCCTGTTGTCCCACGACGTATGTGTGTCCCAAATCGCGAGTCGACAACGGCGCGCCTTTGCTGGCCACATGCCGCCTGTTCTGGAAGATCTGCGCATCGCGCGCGCCGCTCATCGCCAACAGCAAAAACGGCGACTCGCGTCGTTCCAACCGCCCCACCCCCGAAAAGTCGTCGCTCAAGCGCACCGCATCGACGCCGGTGAGTCCCACAAATAGCGAGGAGCCCGAATTGCCCGCCGCGCCATTCCAATTCGAGAACAATTCGCGATGTCCCGCCGGTCCGCGATCAGCGACGACTGCGAGCACCGTGAACTGTTGGCTCTTCACAACCTGCCCCGCCAGTTCCATGAATTGGCGTTTCCCTTCAAAACGAACCACCGCCCGACCGAAGGCCGCTTTCGGGATCAGCTGGGGACGTCGTGCGGCGTCGACTTGACGAGCGTGATGCCCCGCACCGGACTGATCTTCCCACTCGGACGCCGCGCCGCTTGCGTCGCTGCGCACGCCCCGTTCGGCGTCGAGCCACAACACGAGTTGTTCCTTCAGCGGCAGTTCCGGTCCCAAGCGATTGGCCGACGATTCTCTCGGCTCCCATGCAGCAATCGTCCGTTCGGCAAATCGCAAGAAGTTCGCGCGCTGCACCTGCAAGTGCCGAACGGCGGCCTTCAATTCGGTTTCCGAAGGCTGGCGTCCCAACGCGATCCGCCAGGCGACTTGCACCGCTTGCTCATCATTCTCTCCCGCCTCCCCGGCGACTCGCCGCGCAAACGACTCGCTTTGCTGGTGCGCGAACTCGTTGTTCAACAGCGCCAGCGCCTGCGGCGCCACGGTCGAAACTTCGCGCTGCGCGCACGGCAACGTCGTATCGACGAAGTCGAAGGTGGTGAGCAGCGGCGGCAATAGGCTGCGCTGCGAGTACATGTAGACGCTGCGGCGGCCCTGCTCGGAATCGGGCGACGGCTGCCACGCCCCCGACTTGCGCGAGAGGCCCTCCAGCGCATCGGCGCTAATCGTCGGCTTAAAGCTCGGCCCTCCCATACGCAGGTCGAGCCGACCGGCGGCGGTCAGCATCGCATCCCGCAGCAACTCCGCATCGAGCCGCCGCCGCTCGCCGCGCCACCAAGTGTGATTGGCATGGTCTGCTTGCGAGTACGCCGTCTGCTGCGGATGAACCGACGATTGGCGGTAGACATGCGACGTCACGATCTGTCGGTGCAACGGTTTCAGTCGCCATTGGCCCCGCTGCAGTTCGCCCGCCAGCCAGTCCAGCAATTCAGGATGCGTCGGTTTCGCCCCTGTGAAGCCAAAATTGTCGGGCGTCCGCACGAGTCCCTGGCCCATGTGATGCAGCCAGAGCCGATTCACGGCCAGCCGCGGCGTGAGTGGGTTGCGTGCATCGACGATCCAGTCGGCCAACTGCCTACGTCGCAGCGTCGTGCGCGACCCGGCTGGCGGCGGCGCGAACGGTTGATCCAATTGGGGCAGAAGCGACAAGCCGCCCGGCGGCACTTCATCCGCAGGGCGATGGGGATCTCCTTTGCGAAGCAGCTTCAACGGCGGAGGCGACGGCGAAACATCGGTCCACCCCAACACGTCGGCGCCCAACTCGTCGCGCGTCGGCCCCCCCAGCAGCTCGCGACCGCGCGGCTCGATCGGTCCCGGCCAAAATGCGGCCGCCATTCGGTAATAGTCGCGCTGCGGAATCGGATCAAATTTATGGTCGTGGCAACGAGCGCATTTGGTCGTAAGCCCCAGGAACGCCGTGCTCGCCGCGTGGACCAAGTCTTCCAGCCGTTCGTACTTGTATTCCTGAGGATCGTTCGGCTCGTCGTTCCACGTTCCCAGTCGCAAGAAGCCGGTCGCGACAAGCTCCCGCTCCGTTCGCCCGTCCAATTCGTCCCCCGCCAACTGCGCCTTCACAAACTGGTCGTACGGCAGATCCTCGTTCAGCGACTGAATCACCCAATCGCGATACTTCCAGGCGAACGGTTTCTCTTGGTCCCGTTCGTAGCCCGACGTATCGGCGAAGCGGGCCAGGTCGAGCCAGTACCGGGCCCAGCGTTCTCCGAAGCGCGGCGAGGCCAGCAGCCGATCGACTTGTCGTTCATACGCATCCGGCGCTGCGTCGGCGGTGAACTGATCTAATTCTTCGCCGCTCGGCGCCAGCCCCGTTAGATCCACGAACAAACGTCTCAACAACTGCGTCCTTTCGGCCTCCGGCGCTGGCTCGCGCTCGGCCCGCCGCAATGTTTGCTGAATGAACAAGTCGATGGCAGTCCGGCTGTGCGAGCGATCTTCGAGCAACGGCGGCGCGACGAGCCGCAGCGGCTGAAACGCCCACCAGTCGCGTCCTCCGCGCTGCTCGCTGGTCCGCTCGAAGAGATCAAGCTTCCGTCCCGCGGGCCAACGAGCGCCGGACGTGATCCATTCTCCGAGCAACTGACGCTCGGCGTCGGCCAATCGCCGCGACTTGCCCTGATGCGCCGGCGGCATCTCCCCCTTCTCCACGCGTTCCCACAGGTAGCTTTCCGCAAGCTGCCCCGAGACGAGCGCCGGTCCCGAATCGCCGCCCCGCCTTGCGGCCTCGAACGATGTGAGATCGAGCCCTCCCGACGGATTGCCGGAGTGGTGACATTCGACGCAGCGCCGCAACAACAGCGGCGCTACGTCCGTTTCAAAGTCTGCCGCGCACAGCGCCGCGACGATCGCCAGTGCATACATGGGGCCGCCTCGTTCCCAAGATCACTCGCGCTTGAGCGGGATGGTGTAGAACAGAATTCGGTGTTCGACGCCGTCCTCGCGCGAGGTCATCGACATGATCTTTTCGGCTTTGATGCCGGGAATCTCAAAGTCGTGACACACGATGCGCGTGCCGTCCTTCATCTTTTCCAATTGCGGAATCAGGCGTTGGTTGAGCTTCGGAAGCAAGTACAACGTGATGACGCTGGCCGGCGTCAGGTCGACCTCGAAAATGTCTTGTTGGAAGATTTCGACGCGTTCCTCCACTTTCGCCTTCTTCGCGTTCGCCTTCGACTCGGCGACGCGCTGGGGATCGAGGTCGTAACCGCGGCCTTTGCAGCCCGTCTTCTTGGCGGCCGTCACGATGAACCGACCATCACCGCAGCCCAGGTCGAAGACCACGTCTTCTTTCGTCACCTTGGCGACATCCAGCATCTTGGCGACCACATCGTGCGGAGTGGCCACGTACACGACGTCGGCCGTGCGCTTCTTGCCGACGGGGGGGGCTTCCTTCTTCGGCTCGTCATCCGCTCGGACGCTGCTGACGCTCAACGCCGCCAACACCGTCCACGCGCTCAGCACTCTCCAACCAACACGCTGTCCCTGCGACTTCCTGCCCATGTAAGTCCTCGCTTGTCGTTGATAGATAAAACGATCGTTGTTCGCTATTCTGATCGCTTCCTCGCCATCGATGCAACGACTGTTGCCGCCTCGCGACCATTTCCTTGAGCCACCTCCATGCCGCCGCGCCTGTCTGCCTTTCCCAAGTGCTACCTCGACGACATCGCCGGCCGCCGGTCGATGTCGGTCTTCGACTGGATCGAGATGGCTCGGTCTCTCGATGCCGACGGCCTCGAAATGTATGAAGGTTTCTTCGAGAGTCTCGACGACGCGTACCTCGATCGGCTCTCCGCAGCCCTGGCCGACGCGGGCTTCGCGATGCCCATGCTGTGCTGTTCGCCCGACTTCACCCACCCCGACCCGGCCGCACGCCGCCGCGCCATCGATCGGCAAGCGGAGATGATTCGCGTCACGCGGCGCCTCGGCGGCCCCCGCGCCGTCTGCCGCGTGTTGAGCGGCCAGCGCTACCCCGAAGTGTCGCGCCCGCAAGGCATCGAATGGGTGGTGGAGTGCCTGGAGGCTTGCCTGCCGATCGCCCGCGAATACGACGTCGTCCTGGGCATGGAGAACCATTACAAGGACGGCTTCTGGAAGTATCCTGAATTCGCTCAGAAGAGCGACGTGTTCCTCGAGATCGTCGGCCGCATCGCCGATCGTACGCACTTCGGCGTCCAGTACGATCCGTCGAACGCGATCGTCGCGGGCGATGATCCGCTTGTATTGCTGCGTGCGATCGCGGATCGCGTAGTCAGTATGCATGCCAGCGATCGGTACCTGGCTGAGGGCGCGACGCTCGACGATCTCCGTCAATCCGACGGCACGCTGGGCTACTCCCCCAATCTACGGCACGGCGTCACCGGCCGCGGGCTCAACGATTATCCAACCATCTTTCAGATTCTCGCGGATCACCATTACCACGGCTGGATCAGCATCGAAGACGGGATGAACGGGATGGCGGAGATGGCCGAGTCGCTGGCGTTCCTCCGTACGATGGTCCAACGCTACTTTCCCCAGAACGAAGGGTAACCTCCATGACTCGCGTTCGCTTGTCGTCCGCTCTCGCGGCGTTGCTGTTCGCGTCGACCGCCTTCCTGGCGACGTTTGTACCAGGATCAATTCGCGCGTCGTCGCCGAACATCGTGATGATCATTTCCGACGACCATGCCTGGACCGACTACTCGTTCCAAAAGCACCCGCATATTCAAACACCGCACCTCGACAAGCTGGCGGCCGAAAGCCTCACGTTCACCCGCGGCTACGTCCCCTCGAGCCTTTGTTGCCCGAGCCTCGTGTCGATGATCACGGGCCTCTACCCGCACCAGCACCGCATCACGAGCAACGATCCGCCGCTGCCGAAAGACAAGAAGGGGGCCGCCGCCAATCGAGATCCCCAGTTCCTCGCTCAGCGGCAGCAGATGATCGGCTTCATCGACGAGGTTCCGACGCTTCCCAAACTGCTGGGAGAAAAGGGCTATCTCAGCTTTCAAACCGGCAAATGGTGGCAAGGCGCCTTCCGTCGCGGCGGCTTCACGCACGGCATGACCACGGGCGAACCAGGCAAGGGCGGCCGCCACGGCGACCAAGGGCTGGAGATCGGTCGCAAGACGATGCAACCGATCTACGATTTCGTCAACATGTCGGTCGAACAGAAGAAGCCGTTCTTCGTCTGGTACGCGCCGATGATGCCGCACGACCCGCACACGCCGCCCGAACGACTGCTCGCCAAATACCGACCTCTCACGGATTCGCTGCATGCGGCCCGTTACTGGGCGATGGTTGAATGGTTCGACGAGACCTGCGGCCAGCTGCTGGGGTTCCTGGACGAGCGAAAGCTGCGCGACGACACCATCGTCGTATACGTCACCGACAACGGTTGGATTCAAAGCCTGGACAATCCACGGTACGCGCCGAAGTCGAAACAGTCTCCGTATGACGGCGGTCTGCGCACCCCGATCATGATCCGTTGGCCGGGCCGGATCGAGCCGCAAATGTCGCCCCACCTCGCCTCATCGCTCGACTTGGCCCCTACGCTGCTCAAAGCGGTCGGAATCGCGCCGCCCGCCGACCTGCCCGGCCTGAACCTGCTCGACGCACAAGCCGTCGCCGCGCGCAAGCATGTCACGGGGGAGTGCTTCACGCATAACGCAGTCGACATCCAACGACCGGCCGCCAGTCTCCGCTGGCGCTGGATCGTGCGCGACGATTGGAAGCTGATCGTCCCCAACCCGACGAACGAACCGGACGGCGTCGTCGAACTGTATCACCTGTCCGAGGATCCGCACGAAACGAAGAACCTCGCCGACCAGTCGCCCGACCGCGTCGCCGACCTACGCCGGCAGCTCGACGACTGGTGGCCCGCCGTAGGACAGGCTTCCAGCCTGTCTCCGTAATTCCCTTCAAACGCCCCTAAGTCGTGGAGCCTTCCGTCGATACCACGCCCTGCCCCGCCAGCCTTCCCGCTCGCACCACACGCCACACGCCACACTCCATGACAAGCCGTTTAACTCGATGGAGCGCACAACTCGCGAACTGGCTCGACGCGCCGGAAGTTCGCGCGCTGAATGCTCGTCCTGCGCAAACGGACGCCGAGTTTCATCGCGAGCATTACTTTGGCGCCGAAGTCGACGTCGATACGTGCGTTGGAATCCGTCGCGTTCTGCGTCAGCAACTTCGACTTGGCAACACACGACCGACGGACAATCTCGTCTCACTGTTTCCCGATCTGGACCTGGGCGAAGTGTGCTTCGAGATTGGGGAGGCGTTCGGATTCTCATTCCCCGAGAGTCGAATTCAGCAGTTGGATGGGTCCGTAGACTCGCTCATTCGGGAAACGCAACGATTGAAAGACGAGCGCAAGCTGCGGCTGCAAGGCGAATCGCCGATTCGGTCGTAGTGACGTGGGTTGGAGGCGCAGCCGCGGAGCGGGCAGTGCTAACGATGGACCGGCGGAACGGTCCACGACGGTGGCGGCGCTAGGCGCATTCCGTCACGGCGCCATGGATGGACGCGTCGGGGATGACGCCCGGTTCGTCGGCGGCGTACCAGCGGTTGAGCACGCCTTCCCAGTCGGCGCGGGTGCGGACGCGGGCGAAGTCGTTGCGGACGTCGATGTGCCGTGGGTGACCGGCCGCGTACTTGATGCCGAACTTCCGCAGCAAGATGCCGCACTGCTTTTCGTCGTAGATCTGTTCGGCGAGTCGAAAGTGTTCGCGTATGACTTCCCGTTGTTCAAACAGCGACGGAGGCGGCGGCAGCGATTCGCCGCGCCACAGGGCCAACGACTGCGCGAAAATCCACGGGTTGCCGATGGCGCCGCGTGCGATCGTAACGCCGTCGACGCCCGTTTCCTCCAGCATGCGGACGCAGTCTCGAGCGGTGAACAAGTCACCGCTCCCCAAGATGGTGCGCGTCCCCACATGCCGTTTCACCTCGGCGAGAAACTCCCAGCGGCTCGGCCCCACATATCGCTGCTCGACCGTGCGCCCGTGCACCGTGACGGCCGCAACACCTAGCGCAAAGGCGCCGTCGAGGATGCGAAAGAAGTTGTCGCGGCTGTGCGCCGAATCATCGATCCCGCGCCGCATCTTCACGGTCACCGGAATATGAGCCGGAACGACGTCGCGCGTGCGGCGCACAATTTCGAGCGCCGCATCCGGCTGACTCAGATGAAATCCCCCGCGACACCGTCCGAGCACTTTCTTGACGGGACAGCCGAAATTGATGTCGATGACGTCGAAGCCGGCCGCGGCCAAACGCTGCGCCCCGGCGGCGAACTGCTCGGGCTCCGCTCCCATCAGCTGCCCGCCGACCGGCCGCTCGTCGTCCGTGATGTGCAAAAAGTGCGAGGTGCGTTTGCGGTCTTTCAGCGTGACGAGGAATTGATCGAGCATCACCTCGCACAAGGCATACGACGCGCCCGTTCGACGCGCCAAGAGCCGCATCGGCCAATCACTGTAGCCGGAAAGGGCCGCCTGGACGAATGGCGCACCGATCGCCACATTGCCAATCTGCAGTTCACTTCGCCCCGTCATCGCCCGTCGCCGCTCCTCGTTCCTTCCGTTCCAGCACCTCGCGCACCCGCTGCCGCTGCAGGTCCAACGTCTCGCGCAGCACCGTTTCCTGTCCCGTCGCCAACTCCTCCAGCAACCTCACGGCCTCTTGGAACCCCTCGGCGCGGCTTAGTTCCCGCAAGACCGACTGCAATTGCGCCAACAACCGTCGTTCGCGAGCCGCGTCGATACGATTCGGAGCGGCATCAAGCGCCGCCGGATCGCGAGTCGCACTGCGTAGGGGCTCCATAATACGCGTCTTCCGCCGTTCGACCAGCGGACTTGCCGGCGACTCCAGCCCGCTGGCCGCCATTTCGTCCGTCACGTCTCCCAGCGGCCCTAGGCAACTAGCCGCCGTCTGGCGAATCGCCGACAGCCGACGCGCCGCCTCGGGCGACTCCGCCGTCAACGTCGACGCGGGACCATCGAGCTCGTCCAGCACATCACGCCAGTCGCGATACGCCTGCTCCAACAACTGCCGCTGTTCCTTGTCGCGCCGCTGCCAATCCCCACGCAATTCGTCGGGCGTAACGACGCGCAGAATTCGCTCCGCCGACCTTCCCGTCTTAGGCCCCGTCGCGCCATCGTTATCGAGCGCCTCGGTCGCCAACGTCACCGTCTGCCCCGGTTCCAGTTCGAGCGGGGAGAGATCTAGCCGAGCCGCATATTGCACCACGGGCCGTCCGCCGTCCGACTCCGGCCACGCTGGGTTCAGCGGCAGACGCGTCCACGTCCGCACCTCGGCGCCCCGTTCATTCTGCACCTTCGCCAAGACGGCGACCTGCGTCACGGCATGATCGTCCTGCGCTTCGACCGACCACTCAATCTGCGTCGTCGGAACGATCCATCGTCCGGCGCCCCGCCACCGGGCGACGACGAGCGGCCGTTCGTCGTCCCTCCACTCCACGCGCACGGTCAGCGGCCGAGGCAGTGTCAGGCCATCCTCGTCGAGCACGCGGACGGTCAACAATCCATCCCCCAGTTGCGCACTGGTGAACGATTGCCGCAGACGCATCTTGGCTGGCGCCTCCGACGCGCTGTGCGCCGCATCAGTCGCAACAAGCGGCGGCGATTCGAACGCAAGTTCCAGGGGCCATTCGCCGGCGCTCGTGATCGCCGCAGCAGAGGCCAGTCGCTTTGTGGACAGGGCTGACAACTCCAACCGCGAACCACGCGGCAGTCGATAGAGCCCTTCCGCCGACGAGAGCTCGCTGCGCTCCCCTCCCAGATATTCGGGAGTCGTCGCGACGAGCTTCACGTCGGTCAAGCGCGGTGAATCGACCAATTCCACAGGAATCCATCCGGTTCGTCCATCGCCCGCTCGAAACTGAATTGAGAACGGCTCGTGAACATCGCGCGCCTCGAACCGAAAGCGTCCTCCCTGCGCGTCCACGCCTAACAGCGAATGCGAACGGGGCGGCCGCAACCGCACTTCGGGCGTCGGCGCCGTGCGACCGTCGTGCCGCGATACCGTGATGCCCAGCGTCGCCGTCCCGCCTCGGGCCGCTCGCAAGCGTCCGTCGTACAGTCCCTCCACCGCCAACTGCGTCGAGCGCGGCCAATCAAGTTCGCGTCCCAGCACATTCCGTTCGCACCACGTCCGGCCAGTCTCCGTACCCGCCAGCCAGGTCGCGAGCGCCGCGGCTGCCGCCAGCGTCGTCCCGAGCCGCCGCAGCTCGCGCGATTGGGCCAGCGGGTCAAGCAGGGGATGAAAATCGACTTCCTGAGCGCGGCGCGCCGCTTCCCGTCGAGTCGCTTCGATCAAGTCGCGCGACACGCCGCCGTCGCCCGCCGCGTCGCCGTTTCGCCATGCGAGTGCGCTCCGCAACACCCCGCGCAACGTGGGGAATTGCTGTTCGGCCGCGACGGCCAATTGCGCAATGCTGCGCACGCGAGCCGCTGCGCGACGGCCGGTCCATGCAAGCATGGCGAGCCAGATCACAGCGACCAGCGCTGCTGCTCCTCGCCGCGCGGTCCAAGGCAGATCGAGGAAATAATCGGCGACCACGTCGAGCAGAACGAGGAGCAACGACTCGCCTAAGGCTCGTGTCGCAAACCAGCCTGCAATGTGCCAACGTTCGCGTCGCGCTACGGCGTGCAACGCGCCGATCGCTTCGTGAAGCGGTTCGTTACGCGCTGCGTCGTTCGCCGTCGACCTGGAGTCGCTCATGCCGGTCCCCATTACACGCGTCGCCGCTGTTTCCGCAGCCACCACTCGCCGCCCAGCAAGGCGGTCAGCAAGGCGAGCGTCCAAGGGCCGTCCCACACCGAACGCGGCGGAGAACGCGATACCAAGATCTCGCGTCGAACGGGCAGCGTCGAAAGCAACTCGCGCGCCTCGGCAGCTTGACAATAGACGCCGCCCGATCGCGCCGCGATCTCGCGCAACAGGCCCTCATCCAGGGAAACGTCGCGCGGCTCCCCCTGCTCGCTCGTCACGTCCAACTTCGACTCAAGCTGCTCGAGCGTCGCACCGCGCGCATCCTTGAGCGGCAAACGAATCGTCCACGCGCCGTCGCGCGGCGGCGTCCAGGTCGCTCGGTACTCTTCGGCGTCTACGCTGCTCCGCAAGAACTTCAACGCGATTTCCGCTCGCGCCTCGCCGTCCTTGCTTGCTTCGTCGGCGAGCGGCACCGTGATGACGCCCGTCAGTTGCTCGTCTAACGGCGGTTCACCTGGCGCGGGCTGAAGACGAGCCACCACTGTCAGCGGCTCTCCCAGTGGAAGTGGGTTCTGCGATAATTCCAACCATCCGCGACGATGCCCCTCCCAACGTCGCCCCTCGCTCAAGTGCTGCACGACCCGCCGCCAAAACGTCTCCCGCCCGCGCCACACGCCCGTACATCCCAGATAGACGACCTGCGCCGCACCATACCGGCCGGCTGCCAAGAGCGGTCGCGGGCCATCGGCCAACCGCGTCGCCGGGTCCCCATGTTCCAACAACACGCGTGCCAACGAACGTCGACGCGCCACCGGGCTCGACCAGAACACTTCAAGCGGCGTAGACAGGGACATCGACGAGGATGACGCGTCATCGCGCCCCCAGTCCGACAGCAGCACATGGTCGCGCTCCGCGGCGACGGGTTGAGCGACCCAACCGCGCACCGGCGGCGCCAACGCCTGAGCCGCCTCCAACTCGCTGGCGCTTGCGAGTTCCACGGGCCAGACGTCGTCTAGCGCCAAACCGACGCGATCCAAGCGCCAAGCGGCCGCAAACCGCGGCCCCGACTGATACAACAGCCCCCCTTTATGACGCTCCAAAAACTCGCGCAACCACTGATCCCATTCCCCCACCATCCGCGCCGGATCAGGATCGAACAATAAGATCACGTCGTACCACAGCACTTCGTCCCGCGAGGCGGGAGGGTGGTCTAGCGGCCGAGTGCCGGTGCAGCGGCGACCTTCGTCGGCGGATTGCAGCCAACAAGTGCTCTCAAGCGTCAGCTCGCTGGCCAACCACCGCTCCACCTGTCGAAAATCCCAAGACGGCTCGCCGCCGATCGCCAGCACGCGCAAACGATCTCGATCCATCACCGTCACTCGCGGCGATGACTTCTGCGAAACCACGGCCGCCTCGCCACGCGATAGTTGCACTTCATAGACATAGCGTCCCGCCTGCGACTCGAGCACCGAGAACGAATGTCGAACCCGACGAGCCTCGCGACTCAACGTCACCGATGCCGTAGCAAGCACCTGTCCCTTGAGCGGTGCGACGTTCCCCGTGTCGCGCGCCATGGCAAGCTCCGCCTCGCCGCGCACCAACTTCAATTGAAATTCGCCCTCTTCCCTGTCGTTCGCTTCGACTGCGGCTTCAACTGCAAAGGGCTCGTCCTTCCAAACCTGTAGTCGCGACTCCACCGACGCCACCCGCGCAGCTGCCGCGGCATGCGTGTCGCCGACGCCGACCACCAACACCGGCACGCCGCGCGAACCCAATTCTCGCGCCGCCTCGCGCGGGTCGTCCCCCTTGGTCGCACAACCGTCGCTCAACAGCACCACCGCCGCCGGCAGATCGCGTTCTACAGCCTGTCGCAGTGCGAGCGCCAGGTCGGTCCCGCGTTCCGTGGACGCAGCCGGTCGCCACACGCCGCTTGGCGCCGGATCGCGAACTTCCAGCGCAAAGTCGCGTTGGATGACGTTCGTCGTTCGAGCCAATGCGGCGCGCGTCAGCGGCGCATCGCCATCGTCCGCGTAGGCGGCGTTCATGCGTCGAGCATCGATCGACTGCGAGATATCGCGCAGCACCGTGATCGTCGGCGTCAACTCATCTTGGTGGACGGCGATGCGCGCTGGCCCGAGCAGGACCAACGTCAAGACCAGCCACGCCGCACTTCGAAAGCAAGCCGCCGACAGGCGACTGAGACGCGTCCAAGCGCCTGCTTCTTGTGAATACGACCAGGCCGTCAGCCCCACGCCCAACAGCGCCACGACCGCCGCCGCAACGACCGTTCCGACATGATCGGCCTGCGTCCATGCCCACTCGAAGTGCGTTTGTTCGTTCCACGCCCACAAAATCATGATCTGGCTGGCTCCAGGCCGGCTCGGCGGTCAGTCATACCGCACCACGGCCGCCCCGCCCGTTTGCACTCCGTCGCGTTTCCAACGCGTGCGACCCGCGGCGTCCAGGCAAGAGAACGAGTTCGCTTCCACCACGATCCATCCTTCGTCAGGCAGTTTCCAGGCGCCGCGAAATCCGCGCACGCCGCTGCGCACGACCTGCTCGTCGTACGCCCCGGCGTTGGAGTTCCACTTTACGACTTGGAATCGCTCGGGAAACGTCGCCAAGGGAGTCTCTTCCGACAGCAACTGCAGCCAGCGGGGCCGATCTGCAAAGTTCACCGCAACCTTCACGGCGCCTTGGCGATCCACATGCACCGCTTGCCGCATGTCGGCCAAGGCAACCCAGACGCCGTCCGCCGCCGGGGCGGCGTCGACGGGGCGCCCCGCCAATTGCAGGGCGTCGCGCCACCGGCCGTCGCGATCGACTCGTGCGACCAGCCCCGACGTGGGAAATGTCAGCCAGACGTTCTCGTCCGACCCCGCAGAAAGACTGGCGGGACGCCCTGGCAGGCCGCTCCAAGCGCCTCGCTTACGCCCCTGTTCGTCCCATTCCACCAGCCGATTCGTCGCCTGATCCAACGCCCAACGCCGCTTCGTCCCGACGCCGCAAACCGGCCCCGGCGCCCGAGCCTCGGCGCTTTCCCAAACCACGCGTCCCTCGGGCGACAATTCCATCACCGCGCCGCGCGTCAAGTCGCTCACCAACAACCGCCACTTCGCACCTGGCTGTGTATCCAGCTCTTGCGCTGCCGCGGCGTTCGCGTCGTGCGGCGGCCGCTCTGCGAACTCCAGCGGCGTCAGCGGCGACAGACGCGAAACCAAATCCTCGACCACAGCTGCCTCGCTCTTGGTCAACTGCAATCGTTCGCGCGCCTCATCGCTCGCCAATCGCAGATCGCCGTCCGCCAACGATATCGTCCAAGGCGGAATCAGCGACGTCGACAACGGCGTCTGAACCACGACCTGCCCCGACTCCAGATCCAAGAGTGCGAGCTCTGCGCAGCGCCAAGCAGCGACCTTCGGCCAATCAATGCCCAATCGGGCCGGCGAGGTCTGGTTCAACCGGTCGGCCGTCTGCACCAACAACAGATGTCGAGCTAACAGCAGCGGCGCACCCAATTGCGGATTCGCGCGTGCCGTCCACCGCAAACGGCCCGTCGCCGCCTCGTGGGCTCTGACTCCATCGCGTCCGGCGACAATCACGAGTTCGCCGCGCACGCCGATCACTCGCTCGACGTCGACACCCTCGGGCGCCTGAGTTGGAATGCCCCACGCGCGGCGTCCGTCGCGTCGATCAAGTGCCCAAATCCATCCCTCGGACGTCGATTCGCTAAATGCCCAACGGCCGCTCAAGGTCATCCGATTCTGGCCCGCACCGTTTCCCGTGCCCGCCTCTCCGTCGTCGTTCGCGTGCGGCGGCGTCCAGCCCCAACGCACCGCCCCCGTCCGCGCGTCGAGCGCGAGGTACGCCCCCTCGCCCCAGGCCGCGTACACTTGCCCCTCGTCCGCCGCCAACACCACCGGCGCCGTACGATTCCGGTCGCGCGACGCTCGAGCGGCTCGAGTTTCCCAAAGCGGTGCGCCGTCGGCGCGACGGTAGGCCGCCACATACAGCGTCCCATCTCGCCGCAGAGGGACGAATTCGAGCTCTCGATTGCTGACGCGCGGCCCCAGCCACTCGCCCGTCGACGAACCGTGCGCTCCCTCCGCCGTCGCCGTGGACGCGACATTCGCGGTGCGCGCATCGGTCGCGAGTCGAGAAGCGGACAGCCACGCACCGGTTCGCCGCCAGCGTTCGCCTCGCGCAACAGCGTCGCGCAGCGGCGTGATTTCGTCGTAGCCAGCGGTCCACGCCGCCTCGCTCGTCAGTCTCAAGACGGCCGCGATGCGATCCGGCTCGCTTACCGCGACCAATTCGTGCTCGTCGCGTTCCGCCGCCGCCTCTATCGGCGACGGGCTCACCCCGCGCCACTGCCAGTTCGCACGCGCGTCGGCCTTGGCCGTTTGCTCCAACCACTGCGACGCCAACAAGTCGCCGCCCTGCGGAATGCGCCGCAAATCGTCTTCGGCCGCCGCCTCAATCCGACGCGACTCATCGCCCAATGTCCGGCGAATGGCGGCCTGGAACTCGCCCGCTGCGGCGCCATTCGTCGCGGGCTCCTCTGCTTGCAGTTCTGACAGCCAGGCGTCGACGGAGGCCTCGTCCGCCACATAAGCCGCCGCCACCGCAGCGACGCGGGCTAACTCGCGCCGGGGCGGCGTCGGCAAGTCGCTGGGCTGTTTCAGCCGCTCGCCATAGTAGCTGGCGGCGGTGAAATCGAACCGCTCCAGCGCCACACGCGCCAACCGCCAAGCAGCTTGTCTACCCAGCGAGGTGAAGAAGTAGCGCCGAGCGACTTCGGATAATGTCGCGAGCGACGCCGTTTCGATCGATCCGCCCAACAAGGTGCGCGCGTCGGTGTCCACTTGCAGTCGATACCGGCGCAGCCCCTCGTCGCTGAAGCGGGCTAACCGTCGTTCGGCAGCCAAGGAGGCGGCGAGCCAGCCGCTCTCGCCGACCTGCCGCTTAGTTCGCTCGCGCACCAACGCCGTGCGTCCTTCGTCTAGGACGCGCTGCACGAGCTTCCCGGCGAGCTCCCAATCGCCCGCTTCAATTCGGCGATCGGCCTCCGCCAACAAGCGTTCCAGATCCTCGTCAGCGATCATCGCCGGCGCCGCGATCTCGGCTGCGTCTGCGACGGGTTGGGCCGCGACGAGGACGCACCCAACGACGGCGCTCCAGCACCACAGCATCCCGCCAAGGGCCGCTGGCAAAAGGACCGATTTGTCATCTCCTCGGTTCAACGCTTTACCCTCGCCGTCGGCTGATCTTCCAAGCCAATGCCTGCTCGATTCCGAGCATGATCATCGCGAACCAAACCAGCCAGGTCCACCCGTCCCCCGTCGTCGTCCATTGATCGGCCCAAGGCTGATCCCCCGCCAGCCGTCGCCAATCGCGGAGCACGGTTTGTGATCGCTCTTCCTCGCCTAACGGATGCAGATCGCTTTCCCCCTCAGCCCGATTGACCACCGCGAGGCGCGTCCGCGCGCTCCCATCGACTTCCGTCAGCGTCCAGGTGTAGACGCCGCTGCGCTTGGTCGGCGGCGACTCGAACCGCCACCGTCCGGGCGAATCGATCGCCGTCTCCCCCGTGACGCTCCACTTTTCCAGAGACGCCGTCGCGACGCTCGCTTGGCGTCGCACTTCGCCGATCGGCGCCTCCCACACTAGCGGCGCGCCCGCTTTCGCTTCCCAGAAGCGTTCGTCTTGCTGCACCGCCGCTCGCAGCGCCTCCTGCCAGAAAATGACGTAGGAGGGGTCGAGCGGCCAATCGGACGCCGATTCGTCCAACGGTACGGCCGTCCACCAGCAGCGTCCTCGCCCCCACTGGCGTTCCACCAACAGCGGCGTCCGCGACGCATCCGCCAAACGTCCCCACATGCGGATGCCGTTCGGCGGATCGATGATTTGCGATTCCCACCATCGATACACTTTCACCCGCGACGCCTCCACCGCCGTCAACTCGCGCATTAGTCGCGCCGCGGCCCAACCCTCGTCCCAGTCGCCGAGTTCACTCCACCGACGTCGCTCTTCATCGCCGCCGACTTGCACCAAGCGGACCGGCGACAGGCGACGATCGTTCGCAGCCCACCGTGCGTTCCACGCAGTGGCATCCGCCTTGAGGCTCGGCGACAATACCAACGTCCCGCCCTCGCTCAGCCACTCGTTCAATCGCTTCAGCGACAATTCGCTCCACGTCTCCTCGCCGCTGGCCGCCATTACGCGTGCCGTTTTCCACGTCTCCCAGTCGTCGATCGATCCCGCGAGGACATGAAAGCCCGAGGGCCGTTCGAGGTCGGGCGTCAGCGCTCGCGCCAACAAGTCCCATCGCGTTTCCATCGTCGACGTCGACCGCGAACTGGGCCTGCTTTGTTCCGAATCGGTGACGAAGAACACTCCGACGCCCGCCCCACCGGGCGCCGCCGCCAGGACCACATCATCGTTCGGCAATTCATCGCGCTGTCCGGCGCCTTCTCGCACCAAACGCGCCTCGAGCACGACGCCGTTCGCCGCGGCGGAATTCAAGCCCGCTTGCAACACGACGGGAAACTCGCAAACGGCGGATTCTCCGGGCGGGAGCGCGCCTAAGGTCGCCGTGCGCGGCGCCGTCTCCCCCACCCGCAGTTCGACGGCGGCGGCGGCGACGACGCGCTTTCCCCAGTTCTTCACTCGAGCGCGATACGTCACGGGAACTCCATCCGCGGCGATTCCATCCGCTTCCAGCGACTCTAATGACACGTTGTCCGCGATCGGCATCCCCACATCGCAAGCCGCCCACGTGAACCCCTCTGAGTTCGTTTGCACTAGCTCCCAAGCGGGATTTGAATTCGCAAGCCAATCCGACCGGCGGAAGTCGGAGACGACGAACAACGCCCGCCGCCGCGTCGACTCGCGCTGTTCGACGCGTTTCACAGCGACCAAGGTTCGCGGCCACTCGACCCGCACGTCGCTCGCTTCGAGTCGTTCAATCACATGGATAGCCGCAGCTCGCCGAGCGGCGGTAAGCGGCGTACGATCGAGCACGGCGGACTCCGGCGCGCTCGCCAGCCGTACCGTGAGTAGGTCGCGTCCGGACTCGCTGCGCGCCTCAATCCACTCAATGAGCCGCCTCTTAGCGCGTGCGAAAGCCGAACCATCGGGACCGATCGCGTGCATGCTCAAGGAGTCGTCCAGCAACACGATGAACTCGGTGGGCGCAGACGCCGCATCCGGGCCTGCATGCCAATACGGACGGCCAACCAACAACCCCGCCAGCAACAGCCATAGCATTCGCAACGCCAGGAGGGTGCGGTCTTCGATTTTCACTCGAGTTGCATCGCGCTGCTGAGCGCCGACCAGCAGGCGCATGGCGGCCCACTGCACCGTCCGCACGCGTCGCCGACTGAACCAATGAATGGCCCAGGGAACCAACATGGCGGCCGCCCCGGCCCCGACCAGCCAGGGATGCAGAAACCAGGCGCCGAACAGCGTCGCCGAGGCGTTCCATTCAGCCGCCTCCATGACGCTGCCCCATGAACTGCGACAAGACGGACGCCAGCGGTTCGCGCATGTCGACCTTTAGGTACTGCGCACCCGCGCGGCGGCACGCCCGCTCAACGTCGCACAAGAGCTGCGCCAACTCCGCCAAGTACGATCGACGCAGCGCCGCCGGATCGGCCTCCAAGCGGCCGCTCCCCTCCAAGCCTTGAAACTCGGTCATGCCGTCGAAAGGAAACGTCAACTCATCGCCGTGCAACGTCTGCATCACAATCGTTTCGTGACGTCGTTGTCGCAGACCGCTGAGCGCCGCCTCCAACGGCCCCGGATCATCCAGAAAGTCGCCGATCACCACCACCAAGCCGCGACGTCGCCATCGCACCGACGCCTCCGCCAACAGCGCAACGACGTCGGACTCGCCGCTCGGCGCCGCCGATTCCAACTCGTTGGCAATCCGCGTCACCTGCTGTGGATCGGCTGCGGGTGGAATCAGGCGCGGCTGCGTCGGCCGCCCCAACGCCAGTCCGGGTGCATCTTGCTGGCGAGTCAGCACGAGCGCCAAACAAGCGGCAATGGTGGCCGCGTGGTCAAACTTGCTCCACCCCTCCGCCTCGCCATAGGCCATCGAACGACTCGAATCGACCACAAGCCAACAAGGCAAATGCGTTTCTTCATGAAACTGCTTCAGAACGAGTCGCCGAGAGCGGGCGTAGACTTTCCAGTCGAGCCGCCGCACCTCGTCCCCTTGCGCGTACGGCCGATGCCCCGCAAACTCCGTCGCCGCTCCGCGATACGGACTGGCTTGGCGTCCCACGAGCCACCCGTCGACGATCTGGCGCGCACGCAACTCCAATCGCTCTAATCGACTCAGTACCTGCGGTGGGAGATGGCGCATCGCACTCGTACTCGCACTCATGCTCAGGCGGGCGGCTGATCGTCGCCCGGAACGTGTTCCGGCGTTTCCAATAACAGGCGATCGACGACTTTGTCCGTCGTCACTCCCGTCGACTCGGCGTTGTAGTTCGTCAGGATGCGGTGACGCAAAACGGGATGCGCGAGCGCCCGGAGATCGTCGATGCTGACCGCGTATCGCCCATGCAACACGGCGCGCGCCTTGGCGCCAAGGATCAGGTATTGAGCGGCCCGCGGCCCCGCCCCCCAACTCACCCACTCCAGCGCAAAATCGTGCGACTCTTCCTCGTACACGCGAGTGCCGCGAACCAGACGCAGCGCGTAATGAATCGTATGGGGAGCGGCCGGGACGCGACGCACTAACTGTTGAATGCGCAGAATCTCGTCGGCTTCCAACACCTCGCGCACCTCGACTCGCCCCGCCGCCGTCGTCGACTCCACGATGCGATACTCTTCCGCATACGAGGGATAACGCACGAAGACCTTGAACATGAAACGGTCCTGCTGCGCCTCGGGGAGCGCATACGTTCCTTCCTGTTCAATTGGATTCTGAGTCGCTAGCACGAAGAAGGGCGAGGGCAATCCGTGCCGCTGCCCGCCCGCCGTCACTTGCCTTTCTTGCATCGCCTCCAACAGGGCCGCTTGCGTCTTGGGCGGAGTGCGATTGATCTCGTCCGCCAACACCACGTTCGCAAATACAGGCCCGCGCAAGAACTTAAAGGACATCTTTCCGGTCGACTTGTCTTCCTGCAAAACCTCCGCGCCCGTGATATCGGACGGAGTCAAATCGGGCGTGAACTGAATGCGATTGAATTCCAACTTCAAGCAGCGGGCGAGCGTGCTGACCATGAGGGTTTTGGCGAGCCCCGGGACTCCCTCGAGCAAGCAGTGCCCCTGCGCAAAAATGGCGACGAGCAGTTGTTCGAGCACCTCTTCTTGCCCGACGATCACGCGCGCCAGTTCGCTGCGCAGTTGCTGATACACTTCGCGCAGTTTGCGAACTGCTTCCACATCGCCGCTCTCGCCCAATGCTGGATCCATACTCGTCCCGCTTTCCTCACGTACGTCGTTCGCCGCGAATCTCTCGTCGCGCGCGTTCCTCCGCGACGGCTCGCCGCCGTCCAAGGGACGCTTAGTCTAGTCCACGCAGCGCAAGCAGTGCGAGCGGTACGGCGATCGCCGGATCGTCCTCGCGCATCCGCGGCGACGCATTGGCCCAACCGCCGTCCTCGCGTTGCCGCGCAACGAGTAAGCGAGCGACTTCGTCGCACCACTCTCCGTCGCTGGCTCGCTGCGCATCGCTCCGTCGCGGTGCGATGCGGCGCAACACGGCGGTTCGCCGCGCGACATAGTAATACCACAGCCCTTCCCGCCAGCCGGCCGACGCCTCGTCGTCGAAACCGGGCGTCGTCGCGACGTCGGCATGTTGATCGAGCCAATCGAGCGCCGCCTTGGCGGCAGGGTCGTCAAGCGTCTCGGCGCACGACAGACGAGCAACCAGCCCGTCGCAGGTCGCCGTCCCGTAGCTTTGCGGGCGGCCCGCGGCGTCGCGGGACGACTTTTCATCTCCCTCCGCGGCGTCGACCGTGAACGCAAAGCCGCCATCGCCGGGGAAACGCTGGCAACGCGCAAGCCAAGCGCGTGCCGTGCGAACGACGGCCGACGTCGCCCACGCTCCGCCGCCTCCGCGAACCGAGTGGAGTGCTTCAAGTGCGAACGACGTGAGCGATGTGTTGGCGCCGGTCGTGATGCCCCGCAGCGCCGGCTCGCTCCCCAAGTCCCAGCCGCCGACTTGTCGATCGGGTTCGGAGAAGCCGCGCGCCACGCCGATCTGTTGCCGTTCCAGCCACGCTGCGAGCGTCTCGCGTTCCCCGTCGCTCCAGAGCCCCGACCATTCGCGTGCGGCGAGCAGCGCGAGCGACGCAGCGTAGACGGGTAAATCAAGCGTCCCGTCGGGCGCGGCGATGCAGCCGCGGCGCGCGAGGCCGCGGCGCAAGAACGCCGCCGCCGCCTCGATGTGGGCCCGCGCCGCTGTCTGCACTTCGGGACCCAGACAGACGAGCGCATACAGCGACATGGCGGTGAGCGCCGCGCCGCCGCGCAGGGCGCCGTAACGCGACTTCGTCCAACCGCCGTCCGCTCCCTGTTGAGCCAGCAAGTAGCGGACGCCGCGCGCCCGAGCGTCGTTCCGAGCGGCTGGGTTCGAACTCATGTCTGCCTCAGATTTGCGAAAGAGGCAAGAAGCGATGCGGCGCCTGCAGCACGAGCAGCGCCGCGGAGGTGCAAAACGTACGACTCGTGATGCAATGCGCACCGCTCCAACTGCCGTCGTCGTTCTGCACGCCGACGATCTTGTCGCGCACGACGGGATACCAGGCGCGCCAATCGTCGCCGCCTCGCTGCAACAAGGTTTCGGTGATCAGGTGGAACGCTAGATACTCCTCGCCGCCGGCCTGAGCGAACGCGGTATTGTCCGTGGAGATAAGCTTGAGCGTTTCGGCGAGCGCGAGCTGCGCGGCCGGTTGGTCCCCCTGCCCTAAGGCGTGCAGCACTCGGATGCTGGTCGCATTCTTATAGAGAGCATGCATCCAACTGCCGGCTGCGCCGCCGAGCGTCGCTTGCAGTTGTCGTTCGAGATGGCGGGCCGTCGCGTCGGGCGACGCGCCCACTTCGAGCCCGGCGAAGTAGGCGCCGCGCAAGGCGACCCAGCCGAGCACCGTACCCAAGGTCGGCGCCCAAGCGTTCTGCCCCCAGTGCCCCTCCGGCGTTTGGTGCACAACGATGACGTCAATCAAGCGTCGCAAGGCGCGGCGCACACGCGCTCCATCGCTCGACTCGCCCAACACCTGACTGAGAAACATGGCCGCCAGAAACGTGTGCACTCGACGGCCCACTTTGTTCTGCAACTGCGTCTGCTGGCTCGCGGTGATGTCGTCGGCCGGCATGCGGTCGACGCAACCCAGCAGATACTGAGCGGCTTGCCGAACTTCGCGCGCCAGCGGCCCTTCGCGGGGCGTGTTGCCCGCGGACAGCAACGCGAGTCCCGCAAGCGCCGTACAGCCGATGTCGGGCGGTTGTCCGGCGTCGGTTCCCCAGCCCGCGTCGCCGGGCAGCGTTCGCACCAGCCACGTTGCACCACGTCGCGCCGCGTCGTCCGACTGCGGCGTGGCCGCGGGCGACGGCGAACTCGAGCCGCGGGCGGCGGGCGACTGCGCCCAGGTCGAACGCAGCGCGAGCGTCCCCGTCGTCGCCGCGGCGACGGCGCGCCAACAATCGCGTCGCGACAGGCTCGATGTCACCGACAGATGCCTTTCGGAAAAACTCAAGTTCGCCTCACTTTAGTCGAGTCCGCCGCTCGATAATAAATTTTGATGCGACCAAGCCCCGGGCGCTCACCGCAGGTCACCAATCCAACGCATGGGAGGAGACCGGTGGGTACTACTACTGCTATTTTCGTGTTTTTGGCCAGTTTGGGGTCCACTCCGCGCGACCAGGTCGTTGTCGACCGCGTCGACCTCGTGGAGCTGAATCACTACCTGGACGACCAGGGCAAACCGGTCCTCGATCAGTTGATCTTCTACGACTGGTCGACTGCCGACGGACGCTATCAAGTCCGCGCTTGGCGACTTCTCAAGAACCCCACCGCCGTGCCTCAACGCGACGGCATCGACGGCGAATACCTGACTCGCTGGCAAGACGGCCAAGTCCTCCGCAAGGTCTACGCCCGCCAGTTCCGTGAAACGTGGACCCAATACGATCCGGAACTGGTCGAACGCGAATTCCTCCCCAAAGACAAACGTCGCGACCTAAGGAAGACCACCCCCGTAGGACAGGCTTCCAGCCTGTCTCGCGCAGCGCCACGCGCCGCACCCCTCCCCCCCCCTCTCACGTCCACCCCTGCAACCACCCCCGCCCTGTCCTCAAACATCCCCGCCCGCCCCTAACGCGCCGCGACGGCCCCTTCCCGTCCCGCTTCCTCCATTCGCTTCGTCCTCAATCAGCTCCCCTTCCCACACTGCTTTCCCGGTCGCCGCGTCGTATTCCAGAACCCGATGCTTGCTGCCAGGCGCCGCGGGAACGTCGATCTTCGGCAACCACTGAGCCAATTCCTGTTTCACGGCCGCGTGTTCGGGGCGAGCGGCAAGATTGGTCCACTCGCGCGGGTCGGACTGCATGTCGTACAGTTCCTCGCTGCCGTCGGCGTAGCGGATATAGCGCCACTGCTGCGTGCGGATCCCATGGTTGCCGCGGTTGTGAGTCGTGATCGCGGGCCAGGGCCGCTCGGCCGACGCATCGCGCAACTGCGGCCCCAGACTATGCCCCTCGAGTTCGCCGCGCGGCGGCATCTGACATAGCTCCAATAGCGTCGGGAAGATGTCGAGCAGTTCGGCGGGGCGAGCGCAGCGCTGGCCCGCCTTCACGCCCGGACCGGCGAAGATCAGAGGCACGCGAGTGGAACGATCCCAGAGCGTGTTCTTGCCGGTGATCCCCTTCTCGCCCAAATGCCAGCCGTGGTCGCCCCACACGACGACGATCGTGTTGTCGGCCGCGCCGGAGGCGTCGAGCGCGTCGAGCACGCGCCCGACTTGACTGTCCATGAAGCTGATCGTCGCCAGGTAGGCCCGCACCAGCGGCCGCCACTGGTCGCGACTGCGGAGTACTTCGAGTCGCGGTTCGGGCAGTTTCCAATGCAAGTACCAGGAAAAAGGAGGCGTGTCGCGCCGGTCGTCTTCGAGCACGGAAGGCATGACGAGCGTTTCGTCAGGATAGAGGTCGAACCACTGCTGCGACGCGTAGCACGGGACATGCGGCAAACGGAAGCCGCACGCGACGAAGAACGGTTTGTCGGTCGGTCGCTGCGCGAGCGCCGCGGCGGCCGCGGTCGCAATCTTCCAGTCGGCTTGCTGCTGGTCGTCGTCGGGAAACGGCCCCCAGTCCATGGCCGGATGCTGGTCCGGCAGCTCGACGAACAGCTTCTTCGGACGCGGCATCCCGGGTGCGGGCCCCCACTGGGAAAACTCCCGCGGCTGATCCTTCGGCTTGATCGAACCGTCGTGGTAAATCTTGCCGCAGGTGTAGGTGTGATAGCCTGCCTGCGTGAACGTTTCCGGCAGCGTCACGTGCTTCTTCAGCGACTCCACGTCGCGAATGCCCGGAGCCAATCCATGAACGCCGGTGGTCGAAGGACGGAGGCCGGTGAGCAGACTCGCGCGGGACGGATTGCAAAGCGGCGCTTGGCAGTGGGCGTTGGTGAATAACGTCCCGCGCGCGGCCAGACGGTCTAGGTTCGGAGTGCGCACTTGCGGATGTCCGCCGAGGCACCCGATCCAATCGTTTTGGTCGTCGATCGCGATGAACAGCACATTCGGGCGACGACCGGCGTTGGACGGCGAATCGTCGGCGCGAACGACATCGCCGGCGCCTGCGACGTGTATCGCGGCGATGCCGAGCAGCCAAATTGCGGTCGCTTTTGTTCGTCGCGCTGTGATCTGTCCCGCCATAGTCCCCTCGCCTTGCGCAGCGGTGTAAACTTCGAACCGCCATGTTGAAACAGTGTCGCGACCTCCCTCGCCTCGAACAACCCCAGGACCTTTTCATGCGCTCGCCTTCGTCATCTCTGTTCCGACAATTGCCGCTCGCCGCCGTACTCGCAACTTCCACGTTCGTCGCAACGATTTCGCCCCCCAGCCAAGCTCAAGAGAAACCGCCCGCGGACGCCGCAGCGGCAACCAAGCAGGACGTGCCCCAAGGCGAAGTGAAGAAATACGAGTTTCGCGACAGCAAGGTGTTTCCGGGGACGGTGCGCGATTATTGGATCTACGTTCCCAAGCAGTACGATCCCAACAAACCGGCCTGCGTCTACGTGAATCAGGACGGCGTGCAGTACAAAGCGCCCGAGGTGTTCGATCGCTTGATCGCCGCAGGCGAAATGCCGGTGACGATCGGCGTCTTCATCATGCATGGCCGAGTGCCCGCGGCGAACGACGATGCGCTCGCCCGCTTCAACCGCAGTTACGAATACGACGGCCTGGGCGATGCGTACGCTCGGTTCCTGCTGGACGAACTGCTGCCGGAAGTCGAGCGACAAAAGACGAGCGACGGACGAGCGATTCGGCTTTCCAAGAACGGCAACGACCGCTGCATCGGCGGCGCCAGCAGCGGCGCCATCTGTGCGTTCACGGCCGCGTGGGAACGGCCCGACGCCTTCTCGCGCGTCTTCAGCGCCATCGGCACCTACGTCGGCTTGCGCGGCGGCGACGAGTATTCGACGCTGGTCCGCAAAGTCGAACCCAAACCGATTCGGGTTTTCCTGCAAGACGGCAGCAACGACCTGAACATCTACGGCGGCGATTGGTGGATGGCGAACCAAGCGATGCAGCGCTCGCTCGCGTTCGCCGGCTACGAAGTTAAGCATGTCTGGGGCGAAGGGGGACATAACGGCCAGCATGCGACCGAATTGTTTCCAGACGCCATGCGTTGGCTGTGGAAGGATTGGCCCCAGCCGATCGCCGCCGGCGGCGGCTCCCCGCAACTCAAGGAGCTCCTCCTCCCCGATGAACCTTGGAAACTGGCGGGCGAAGGATACAAATTCACGGAAGGCCCCGCCGTGAACGCGCAAGGCGAAGTCTACTTCAACGACGTCCCCAACAGCAAAACGTACAAGCTGGGACGCGACGGAAAAGTCGCCGAGTTCTTGGCGGACAGCCGGAAAGGCGATGGCCAGGCCTTCGGCCCCGATGGCCGGTTGTACGCCGTCGCGGGCGGTGCGAACGAGATCGTTGCTTACGACGCCGAGGGACGTGCGACGAAGATCGCCGACGGATTTCGAGGCAACGACCTCGTCGTGCTCCACGACGGCGGCATCTACGTCACGCACCCCGGTTGGAACGGACAAGACCCAAGCCAAGTGATCTACATCTCGCCGCAGGGCGAAAAGAAAGTCGTCGACACGGGTTTGCGGTTCTCCAACGGCATCGCTGCTTCGCCGGACCAGACGTTGCTCTACGTCGCCGACAGCCGCAGTCATTGGGTCTACAGCTATCAAATCCAGCGCGACGGGTCGCTCGCTCACAAACAGAAGTACTACCACCTGCACGTTCCCGATACGGCCGATGACAGCGGCGCGGACGGCCTCCGCGTCGATCGCGACGGGCGGCTCTACGTCGCGACTCGCATGGGCATCCAGATCTGCGATCAAGCGGGCCGAGTGAACTGCATCGTGCCGACGCCGAACGGCAAGGTTTCAAATTTCACGTTCGCCGGCGAGAACTTCGATACGCTCGTCGCAACCTGCGGCGACAAGGTGTACACGCGAAAGCTGAAGGTGCGCGGCGCGCCCGCCTTCTTGCCGCCGCACAAACCAGCGCCGCCCCGTTTGTAGTCCGCGTCAAACCTCGGTCAGTTCGGCGACCTAGTCTCGTTTGCACTTCTTCCTCGGAGCGACTCGCCATGCACCGTGCCTCGAGTTTCCAGTGGATCTGGGCGCTGTCCATCGTCGCGGCGCTAAGCCTGACGATCGCCAAGGTCGGCGCGCAAGAGTCGCCGTCGTGGGAGAGAGTCACGGAAAGGGCCGAGTGGCGCGCAAGAGACTCCAGCGGCGAGCTGGTCTACAAGGACCAGCTGTGGCTGTTCGGCGGTTGGTTCGACTCATTCCAGGCCCCGCCCCGCGACGTCTGGAGCTCGCGCGACGGCAAACGCTGGACGCAAGCGACCGCTGAAGCGCCATGGAAGCACAGCGACTTGCCGATGACGGTCGTGTTTCGCGACAAAATGTGGCTGCTCGGCGGTTGGTACAACGGCCGCCTCCCCGGTCATTCGGCCAGCAACGAAGTGTGGAATTCGGAGGATGGCGTTCGTTGGGAACAAGCGACCTCGAAAGCCGCCTGGACTCCGCGACTGGCTTCCGGCGTCGTCGCGTTTCGCGACCGATTGTGGGTGCTCGGCGGCACCGAGAACTACTACTTCGGCGACGACGCCAGCCTGAAGAACGATGTCTGGTCGTCGGCGGATGGACGCGAGTGGCGATGCGAGACGACCGCTGCGCCCTGGTCGCCGCGCGCGTACCACCAAGCGGTCGTCCATGCGGGACGCATTTGGGTGCTCGGCGGCGGCAACTACGTTCCCCAATACCACGCCCAGAACGACGTCTGGTCGAGCGTCGATGGGGTGAATTGGGAACGAGCGACCGAGTCGGCCCCGTGGTCGCCGCGCTTGTGGTTCTCGTCGGTCGTCTATCGCGACCACCTCTGGGTGCTCGGCGGTTGGTCGAACAACCCGTCGAAAAACTGGGGCGACGCGTGGTACTCCAAGGACGGTCGGTCTTGGACGCTGTACCCGGCCAAAATCACTTGGAAGGAACGTCACGAGCATTCGGCCTACGTCTTTCAAGACAAGATCTGGGTCGCCGGCGGCCACGCCCAGCCCCTCAGCAGCGAAGTCTGGTCGCTCCAACTGCCCAGCGATTGGGGAAAGTGAGCAGAGGCGCCGGCCCCTCTGTGAGCTCTACGCCCTCTGTGGCAAGAGCGGAGTTCGATGACAGATAACAGGCTGGTAACAGGCTGGTAACAGGCTGGAAGCCTGTTCTACGGCGCGAAAAAAATAGTTGACAAGGCGACGCCCGGCCGATACTGTACTAGCACCCTAGTACAGGAGTACGGCACGCATGTTCTTGCATATTGATCCAGAGAGCGGGTTGGCGATCTACGACCAAATCGTCCGCCAAATCAAGTTCGCCGTCGCGGGCGGAGCGCTGCCGCCCGCGGAACTGATTCCCTCCGTGCGCGAGCTGGCGCGCGAATTGGCCGTGAATCCCAATACGGTCGCTCGCGCCTACCAGCAACTCCAAACCGAAGGGGTCGTCGAGTCGGTGCGGGGACAGGGGCTCGCCGTCTCGCGCGGCGCCGACAAGCGGTGTCGAGCGGAACGCGCAAAGCTGATCGGCCAGCGGCTCCGCGAGTCGCTCGACGAAGCCCTCCGAGCCGGGCTGGAGATCGCCGAGATCCGCCAACTGGTGCTCGAGCATGTCGACCAATTGCAGTCGAGGCGCAAGTCGATCCTCGACGCCGCTCAATCCGACCTTCGCCGCGACATTTCTCAGAAAGGGTGATTCCATGACTCCCGTCCCCGCTCCAACCGACTCGCCCGCCCTGCGATTGCATGCCGTCTCTAAACGCTTCGGCCAGGAACTGGCGCTCGACGACGTCTCGTTCGAAGCCCCCCGCGGCTCGGTCTTCGCACTGCTGGGCGCCAACGGCGCCGGCAAGACGACCGCCATCCGCATCTTGCTCGGCCTCGCCGCCCCCGATGCGGGCCGCGCCGAAGTCCTCGGACTCGACAGCGCCACTCAGTCGCTCGAAATTCGCCGCCGCGTCGGGTGCGTCGCCGAACGACCGACGCTGTACGAGTGGATGTCGGTCGACGAGATCGGCTGGTTCGCCGCAGGTTTCCACGATCCGCAATTCCTTCCGCGGTACCGCGAACTGGCCGCCCAGTACGGCTTGCCCGCCAATCGCAAGATCAAGGAGTTGTCGAAAGGCATGCGCGCCAAAGCGGCGCTCGCGCTGGCCCTCGGCAACGACCCCGAGTTGCTCATCCTCGACGAACCCACGTCGGGGCTCGATCCGCTCGTGCGCCGCGAGTTTCTCGAGAGCATGGTGGACCGCGCGGCGGCGGGAAAGACGGTGTTCTTGTCGAGTCACCAGTTGTCGGAGGTGGAGCGAGTGGCGGACTATATCGCGATCCTCCGCCAAGGCCGACTCGTGCTGGTTGATCGGCTCGAGCAGCTGAAATGCGATATCTGCGAAGTCACGATCACGTTGGCGCCCGACGCGGTTCAGCCGCCCGAATTGCCGGGCGAGATCCTGCGACAGCGCCGCCGCGCACGCCAGTGGCAGCTATTGGCCCGCAGCTCGTCGCTCGACGCCGCCAACCGATTGCTGGAGTCGATCGATGTCGCCGACGTGGCGGTGCGCACCCCGTCGCTCGAAGAGATCTTCACCGGCTACATGCAATCCCCCGAGCAAACGGCCACCTAGCATCGACGACTTTGCGTCGCCGTCGCGCTTGCCGACCTTTCGAACTCACAAACCGCTCCACACGAGGATCGCCGCCATGCCGCTCGATGCTTTTTGGCGTCTGTTCTGGAAAGAATATCGCTCGCAGCTCCATGCGTGGCTCGCCATTCTGATCATGGCGCCGCTGAGTCAGTTGGGGCTGTATCTGTTGTCCTTCACGATGAACGACCCGCCGTCCCTCGACTCGTACTTGTTCATTTCCCTGGCGGCGGCCGGCATGTTCATGCTGGGGAGCGGCGCGACGCTGTTCGCGACGGAGAAGGAGACGGGCACGTTCGACTTTCTGCGACGACTCCCGACGTCGCCGACGCAGGTCTTCGCCGCCAAATTGCTGCTCGCCCTATTCCTGGGCCTCGCCCTCGGCGCGATCTTGTCGCTGGCCTCGCAACTGCTCATCGTCCAAGGACGGCAGGAAGGCAGCTTCTTGCACTATCTCGCCGCCGCCTCAGTGACCTCGCTCGAACTGTTCGCCTGGTCGGTCGGGTTTTCGTTGCTGATTCGTCACCCATTGTGGGCGGCCGTACTCGGCGTGCTCGTCCCCTCCGCCCTCTTGGGGTTCGTTTATCCAGCGATCTTTAATTCAGATCGTGTTTATGATTTCCTGGGGACGCACCTGTCGTACCTCGCGCCGCGTTTTCTCGTCGCGCTCGCCGTGCTCGCCGTCGACGCCTGGCTGGTCCCCTACTGGTTCCACGATCGGCCGCTCAATTTGCCGCTACTTCGCAGCGTCTCGAATTGGCGATCCCGGCGCGACGACGCCGCCATGGCGCAAACCGCCGGACGTCCCGCGAGCGGTCCGTTCGTCGCCCATGTCTGGCTCTCGTTGCGCCAAGCACGCTGGGTCGCCGCAGGGCTCGCTCTGAGTATGCTCGCCCTTCTGTTGTACTCGAGGACTTCCATTTCGCCCAATTCACTGTCCCTCGCCATCTCCCTTTGGTCGTTCGGCGCGGCAATCTCCGCCGGCTTCGCGACCTTCGGTTTCGACGCGTTCGCGTCGCAGTACCGCTTTCTCGCCGACCAGGGCATCGACGCCCGCACCTTATGGACGACTCGTCAACTGCTGTGGGGCGGCCTCTACCTGACCTGCATCATCGCCGCCCTTTGCGCGGCGCCTCGCGAACTCGCCCCCGGTGCATTCACGAGCGGTTTTTTGCTGGCTTGCGTGATGCTGTTCGCCGTCGCGCAACTGACGTCGCTATTCCAGCGCCGGTTTGTGATCGCGTTGGTGACGGCGACGGCATCCCTAATCTTGATCTACCTGTGGGTCATGCCGCAGATCCACGTTTCCGCTCCGAATTGGATCGCATGGGCGCCCGTCCCATTCTTGTTCTATGCCTCGCGACGACGCATCCAAGCTTGGTATGACGATCGCTTCACCACGCGCGATCGCGTCTGGCTCGCCGGTCTGCTCGCCGGCCCGCCGCTCGTTCTGTCGCTCGGCCTAGGCCTCTACCGCGCCGTGGAGATCCCGGACACCGATCCTGGCTTCTCGATTGTGGAATTTCAGCGCCGCAGCGAGACAGGTACGCACAAGCTGGACCACCTCCACAACGTGGTCCCGCTGCGAACGGAAACGCCGCTCGATGACGCACGCCGGAAGATCGTGCATGACGCGATCGATGAGATGCTTCCGGAGACGGCGGGGCCCCTCTGGTCTCCCGTTGCGATCAACGAGCAGCTGCAGGAACTGGTTCCTCCCCACTACAGCCCGGTCCTAAACTCGCTGCGCTTCGACTTGCAAAGTCGAGCGGCCTCGTTGACGCCGCGCCAGCAGTGGAGCGAACTCGCGAGGCTGCTCCAGCTAACGCAGCGAGCGGACGAAATGGCGTCGCTTGCGACTTACCGCATGAGTCGCCTCATCGAAGCGAATTTATTCCAAGATGTGGAACAATGGGCCGCTCGCGCCGATGTGACCTTCGACGACCTGCGGGCCGCCGTCCGTGATCTGGAGACGCTGGAACAGAGCCGCAGAACGAGCGGCGATGCCTTGCAGCTTTCCTACCTCCATTGCCTTCGACATCTGTCCGGCGCGGCAGGTCCTGACGAACAGCCGCCTCTGCTGCGCTTGCGTTACAGCTACGCGCCGTTTGAATTCGTGCGCTGGGCGCCCACCGAGCGAGTGCGCACGCAGCGCGAATTGAATCACGCCTCGGTCGCGGTGCTTTCGGACTACGCCAAGTTTGAAGAAGCCTTGGCCCACAACTCGCTGACGCCGCTGTCGTTCTACCACCCCCAGCAACTGACTCCCTGGACCTACACCACCTTCTCCTATCCGTTCGATGCGGTCGCCCTGCAATTTAAGCTGGAGGTGATCGCGCGAGTGGCGAGATTACGAGCGGCACGGATCCAGCTGGCGCTGGCCGCCTATTATCGGCGCGAGTCGAAATTGCCGGAGTCGCTGGACCAACTGCAGGGAGAATTCTGGACCAAAACGCCGCTCGACCCCAACGCCAATCGCCCCTTCGGCTACCTGCCGCACGGGTTGGCCGATCCCATCGATCGCCACGGCGCCATCCAAAGTCTGCCGGCCCACACGCCTCTGTTGTGGACGATCGACTCTCCGTACCGGGCACAAATACTGTCCTCCAACGCCGACCTCACCGCCAACGAGCTGCCGTTGACCACGATCTACCGCATCCCAGGCGTTGAGAAATAACCGTAGGACAGGCTTCCAGCCTGTCTCGGACAATTCCTGCGCCCGTGTCGGTGAACACGGCGCCCGAACCGTGTTCGGTGGTAACAGGCTGGAAGCCTGTTCTACGGCTGCCAGGGAACCCTCCCGCCGCGCTGGATGTGGCGGCGGAGCGCGGCGTTCAGCGGGTTGACGAGGTCGCGGCGTTGGGAGGCTAAGTCGTTCTGTTCAAACGGGTCGTCTTTAAGGTTGTAAAGCTCCAGCGGCGAGTAGGGATTGTTTTGCATCAGCTTCCAGTCGCCGCGGATAATCGCTTCGTAGCTCTTCCCGCCGTAACTGGGTCCTCCCTCGCGCCGTACGAAGTACAGCTCGCGATCCGGCGGCATCGGCTCGCCGCGCAGCGCGGGGAGTAGACTCACCGCATCGAGTTCATCCTCGGGCTTGCCGCCCGCGAGCTCCACGGCGGTTGGAAAAATGTCAAACGTGAGCCCCGCATAGTCGTTCGTCGTTCCCTCCACGACGCGTCCCGGCCAACGCACGACGAACGGCACGCGCAATCCGCCGTCGTAGTGACTTTGCTTGCCGTCGCGCCACGGGTCGTTGTTCTGAGCGTGCGGCAACGAACCTCCGTTGTCCGACGTAAACACGACGAACGTTCGCCGCGCCAGATCAAGCTCCTCAAGGGTCGAGAGCACTTTGCCGATGCCGTCGTCCAGATGTTCGACCAGTGCGACGTTTTGCGCTCGCGCTGCGGGAAGTTCCGGCGACCGAGCCTTCACTTTCTCAAGCCAGTCGGCGGGCGGTTCGATCGGGAAGTGCGGCGCGTTGTATGCGAGATACAAGAAGAACGGCTGGTTCGGCGTCTTCGCTCGACTGCGCAGGTAGTCCTGCGCCCAGGCGGTGAACAGGTCCGTGGCATGCCCCTGCGGCTCGATCGGCGTCGTCTCTAGGCGCATGTAGTTCCGGCCGTGGCGCAGGTGAGTGACATAGCTGTCCATCATGTCGCCGAGGAAGCCATGGAAGTGGTTGAAGCCGCGCTCGGTCGGCGTGTTGGGCGACTCCAACCCCAAATGCCACTTGCCGACGATCGCCGAGTGATACCCCAGCTCGCCTAATCGCTGCGGCAAGGTCGGGACGCCGATGTGCAGGTAGCCCCAAGAGTCGGCCGCCTGCGTCCGAATCACGCCCGGCACGCCGACTCGATCCGCATAGCGGCCCGTAAGCAGCGCGGCGCGCGACGGCGAACAGACGGTGGCGTTGGCGCGCATGTTCGTAAATCGCATGCCCCGCGCGGCCAATGCGTCGATATTGGGCGTACGCACATCGGCTTTGGGGCGATACGCCGAAACATCGCCGATGCCGTGATCATCGGTGTAGATCACCAGAATGTTGGGGCGCTCCTGCGGTGCATCGTCCGACTTCGCGATCGAACTCGAAGTCGGATTCGCCGCGGCAGCACGCCGTTTGGCGGCTTGCCGAACGGGCCAAGGACGCACGCCCACTCGGTTGGCCCAGGCCTCCCACTGCCCGCTCATCCGTTTCACCACCTCCGGAGTCCGCGCCGCAAGATCGTCTTGCTCGGCACGATCCCTTTCGATGTCGTACAACGCCCAGGCGCCCGGGTGCTTGGCGACCAATTTCCACTTGCCGTCGCGAATCGCCTTGTTCCCTTCATGCTCCCAATACAGCGGTTCGCGTCTTTCCAGCGGCTGCCCGCGGAACGCAGGCGCGAGACTGACGCCGGCATTCGGCCGGATGTCGACGCCGTTTCGGCGTTGCGGGTACGCTGCGCCTGACAATTCGACGCACGTCGCCATGATGTCGATCAAGTGAGCCGGATCGGCGACCAGTTTCGATCGCAGCGGCGCGTCAATTCCGGCCGGCCAGTGAGCAACCAGCGGCGAACTGATGCCGCCTTCGTGCACCCAATGCTTGAACTCGCGAAACGGCGTGTTGCTCACGTTGGCCCACGCCTCGCCGTACGCGTGGTAAGTGTCCGGCCCGCCAGGTAGAACGCCGTACCCTTGTCGCATGGGGAACCCGTCGCGAGTCTGCTTGGGGATCATATCGGGCTGCAGGAAGGACGCCGGCAACGGTGGAAGGCTCGGTTGATCAGCCCGCCCCCGCGGCGCCGGCATCTTCTTCGCGCGCCCCATCGGTTCGGCGCAGCCGCCGTTGTCTTGCAGGAACAAGATGAGCGTATTGTCGAGTTTTCCTTGCCGTCGCAGTTCGTCGACGATGCGTCCCACGCCTTGATCGAGTCGATCGATCATTGCCGCGTAGGTCTCCATGCAGCGTGATTCAAACTCACGATCGGCGACTTTGTCCCACGACTCGCCTTGCGCCGGTGCGAGCGGCTGATCGGCTGCAACGATTCCCAACGCCTTCTGCTTTTCCAGCCGCGCGGCCCGGACCGCAGCATGACCGGCGTCGTACTTTCCGCGATATTTGGCCATGTCCTCCGGCAACGCGTGTAGCGGCCAGTGAGGCGCCGTGAACGCGACATATAAGAAAAAGGGCCGGTCGCGATGCTCTCGCGCGTGGTCCGCGATGAATCGTACGGCGTGATCGCGAATGGCGTCGGTGTAGTAAAACGACGTCGCCGGTTGATATTCGGCGTCGTCATACGGCGAGATGAGCCGATTGTCGCGCACAAGCGAATTGGGGTCGAAGAAACTGCCGGCGCCGTGAATCGTACCGTAAAACCGATCGAAGCCGCGTTGCAACGGCCAGTTGCGGCGATCATCGTCGCCTTCCGGCTTGATCTTCTTCGTGACGTGCCATTTGCCGGCCATATAGTTGCGATAGTCGGCGGTGCGCAGCACTTCGGCGATGGTGACGCACTGCTGGTTCAAATCGCCGCGGTAGGCGTCGTGCCCCAAGTCCTCCATCATATGGCCGATCCCCGCCTCATGCGGGTAGAGTCCCGTCAGCAACGCAGCACGAGTCGGGCAACATCGCGCCGTATTGTAAAACTGCGTGAAACGCACGCCTTCCATGGCGAGTCGATCGATGTTCGGCGTCGCGATCTCGCCGCCGTAGCAGCCAAGGTCCGACCACCCCATGTCGTCGGCCATGATCACGACGATGTTCGGCCTTTCAGCGCTGTCGGCGGTCGTCGTCCAACCAGCCGTCGCGACGGCGAGCATCCCTACGATCAAGGCCCAACGCATCATGATGAACTCCAGGAGAATGGCTCCGAGCAAGCACGCTCACGCCTGAACCCCATGACGGCTCTCGCCAGCCCCAGGGCCCGCTCCGCGGTCCAGCGGAACAGACGTGGACCGCTCCGCGGTCCAACGCAATAGTCGTGGACCGCTCCGCGGTCCGACGTTAGCCCCTGCACGTCAGCCCCTGCACGTTGGATCGCGGAGCGATCCACGACTAACCCGCAAAGATCGAATCCGACAGCGTGCCGGTGCTGTCGCCGAACGCGTCGGCGGGGATGTCGAGCGCTCGTAGGATGCTTAGATAGACGTTGGACATCCGCGTGTGCGGCTTGCGCCAATGGACGCCGTGCTTGAGCCCCAGGGCGGCGCCGCCGGCGACCAGCGTCGGCAGGTTCGTTGGGTTGTGCGTCGTGCTCGCGCCGCTGCCGAACAGCACGATGGTATTGTCGAGCAGCGGGCGATCCTGGTCGCGGAATTCGTTCAGACGTCCCAGGAAATACGCCATCTGTTCGCTGAGGAACAAGTCGTACTTGGCAAACGCCAACTGTCCATCCTTGTCCTCGGCATGCGACAGATTGTGGTGAGTTCGCTTGAGGCCAAGTTGAAGCGGGAAGGTGTCGCTGATCCCCATCCCGTCTTCGCGATTCAGCATGAAACTCACCGACCGCGTGATGTCGGCGTCGAAGGCGAGCGCGATCAAGTCGAACATATTCCGATAGTACTCGTGCGGATCCCCCTCCGAGGTCGCGTCGAGGTTCAATTTCGAGTAGTCCTGCGGCTTTAAGGGAACGTCGATCCATCGTTCGGAGGCCGCCAAGCGAGACTCCATCTCGTTGAGCGACGTGAGGTATTGATCGAGCTTTTCGCGGTCGGATTGTCCCAGCTTGCCGTTCAGCGACTTGGCGCTGTCGAGCACCGCGTCGACCAGTTTGATCTTTTTCTGGAGTTCGCCGCGCTGCGACGCCAGGGAATCCTGTTCGCCGCGAAACAGCCGATTGAAGACGCGCCGCGGATTGTTCTCCGCCGGAATCGGTTTGCCGTCCAAGTTGTACGAGATGGTGCCGGTGCGGGAGAGGAAGCCGACGCCCGCGTCGATCGACAAGACGAGCGACGGTTGGCGGCAGTATTGCTTGGTGTGCAGCGCGACGACTTGGTCCAGCGACACCGAGTTGAACATGCCCGGCTTGGGATTGTGCAGCGGGGCGCCGGTCAGCCACATGTCTGAACACATGTGCGGGTCGGCCTTGATGCCATTGGGATGCTCGCAGCCGCCCAGGAAACTCAACTGCTTGCGGAACGGCTTGAGCGGCGCGGTCGATTGTCCAAACTCGAAGCCCGGCCCTTCGGCCGTCGGAAACCAACTCCAGTCGCTCATCCCATGCTTGGCGTTCGGCAACGACATGCCGTTGGCCGTGTACATCGCACAGAACCGACGCGGCGCCTTGGCCGTCGCGTCGCTTCCCATCGCCTCAAGTGCGGGCAGCGCCAGCGTGACGCCCGCCAGTCCTTTCAACACCGTCCGACGATCCAGCTTCGCGGGAGACGCCATGTTCAGCTTCCTTACGTCGACTTCTGCTCTCTTCCGACCTCTACTAACCACGTCGATCCGACGCCCGTCTGTTCTTGAGAAACAGGTCATTTCTTAAGAAACACGTCGCTATGGACCACAAATCGTATCATATCCAACAGGCGGTAATCTCGCGACGCGAACTTGGCCGCCTCGGCCCGCAAGAAGACCTGTTCGTTGTACGACAGCGTTCTCCCGACGGCATAGGTCGCCGCATGCTTGAGAAAGCTATAGGCGACTTGGTCGCACTGCGGTCCGCTCAAGTAGTTTTGCAGCGCTGGCAGGCCATCGACCTCCGTCCCGTCAGGCAGCGTCGACCGAGCGTCGATTGGGCCGTCTGCTCGATACACGCCGCTCGCGTCGTACCGTTCGAAAGGCAGCCCCCACGGGTCGATTCCCTGATGACATTTGGCGCACCCCTCCTGATTGCGATGCCGCTCGAGCTTCTCGCGCAGCGTCAGCTTCGAACCGTCGTCCTCCTTGATTTGCGGCACGTTCGGCGGCGGGTCGGCGGGCGGTCGCGCGACGATCTTGCGTGCCAGCCACGCGCCGCGTTTCACTGGATTCGACTCGCGTCCATCCGACAATCCGGCCAAGATCCCCGCCTGCGACAGCAGCCCGCCTAAGTCGCTTCGTTCGTGCCGAATCGGTTGAAACTCAAAGCCCGATTCCACGCGGTCTCCCAAACGGTAGTAGCTCGCCACCGCCTCATTCGCCACGACGAAATCGGATTTGACCAGCGCCCGGACTGACAGGTTCTGCCGCAGCGCATGCTTCAGATATTCGACTGGTTCGCGACGAAGTTCGGCCTTGACGTCGCGGGTGATTCGCGGGAAGCGGTCGCCGTCGATCGACAGCACGTCGAACTTCTCAAGGTTCAACCATTGCGTCGCAAATTCGTCCACGAACCGCTCGAACCGCGCGTCGGCCGTCATGCGATCCAGTTCCTCGTCGAGCGCCACGTGCAATTCGCCGCGCGCCGCTCGTTGCAACAGCCGTTCGTCGGGAGGGCCGTTCCATAAGAAGTACGACAACTTCGACGCCAACTCGTATTGATCGAGATCTTCCGACTGCGGCCCCGCACTCGCTTCAATCAAGAACAAGAACTGCGGCGAGGTGAGCGCTACCAGGAGCGCGTCTTTGATGCTCCGAGCAAAATCCTGCGTTTCGGAGAACGAGGCGTTCCAAACGGCCCACAGTTTGTCGACTTCGTCTTGCGACGCCGGCCGTCGAAACGCGCGGCCGGAAAACGCCTGCAGCACTTCGCGCGCATAGGCCGCAGGGTCGCCCTTTTGATCGGACTCGATGAAAATGCGTCGATGCGATTCGGGCGGCCATTGCGTGTAATACGGCCCCTCGAACTCGATGGACCGCACGAGCAGACGCGGCATGTCGCGACCGTCGGTGAACTCGCTGCGCACCCCGATCTCGCGAATGCCCGCCAGATAGTTCACGTTGTCGCGTTCGACGTCGGGACTCGGAAAGTCGGCGATGGCGCCGAAGAACGCGTAATCCTGCAGTTCAGTCGTCGAGACGCGCTGCGGCAGGCCCACTCGCGTCAACGTGCTGCCGCAGTCGCGGCGCAGACCGACATGGACGCCCAACGAGGGCGCACGCTTCTCAAAGACGACGAAGCGACGCGCGTGGGCGTGATCGTCCGGCAGGAGCGTGAACGTCAGTTTCTTCAGCCGCGCGGGGTCGCCATAAGCGGCCGCCACCGGCAGTTTCCCCGCCGGCAAACGCACTACCAGAAACGAAATGTCGCGCTCCGACGGCGGTGCTTCGCCGGCCGCCGGCTTCGCTGGCTCGAAGAGCGTCCCAGTGAAGCTGCGCGACCCCAATTGCAGCGAGAGCGATTTGGCGGCGCCGGGCGCGACCGTCGCCTCCACCTGATAAACGCCCTCCGCCGGCAAGTCTACCGCCGCGCGGCGGGCTTCCTCGGCCGTCGCAAACGACAATTCCCCATGCGGCGACTCGCGCGGCGCCAGCGACGCACCCGCCTCGAGGAGCAAACCGTCTTCATAACGAGCGGCCTTGACGGTGATGCGAAAGTCACCGGCGTCGGGCAATTCGCGAAGCGAGATCTTGAAGTTGGCCATCGGGCCATAGGTGTTCGAGCGTCCGAAGATTTCAGAACTGGGAATCGCGGGTCGCAGCGCGAGTCCGTCTTGGAGCACCTGGTTCGGCTCTCCTTTCGGATAACCGGGCGTGCCGCGAACGCAGGCGAAGACGGCGTGGTAGATGCTGTCGTACTTGCGCCAGCCGCGCACCGTATCGTTGCCCGCATAGCCCTCGATAAAGTCAAACTTGGTCCGCATCGCGATCGGGTCGAACGCAAACGGCTTCGTCGGAGTCGGCTGCGTCACGACAAAATCTTGATTGGCCAGCAGGTCGCTGTTGGCGCCGAGGATCAATCGGTCCGGGCACGGCTGAGCGTTGATGGCGGCGCCGAACTCCATCCGAAATGTCTGAATCTGCGGCTTGGCCTTCTCGTCAACGATGACGCGGTCCAGCGCTTGACGCGCCACGTCGAAGTACGTCTCCAGCAGCAACGGCGACAGCAACAGCGTGCGATCGTGGTTGGTGAACCCCTCCTTCGAGACCGCGTCGGGCGGCAGCGTGTCGGTCAAATCCTCCCGCAACCCCAGCAACTCGCCGAGCGTGTTGCGGTACTGAGCGACGGTAAGGCGGCGGATCGAGCCGTTGCGGTCGCGCTGCCTTGTCTGGGCCGCGATCGTGACGCGTTCGATCCAGTCGACCACCTGTCGCCGTTCCGCCTCCGTCGGCTGCGGCTCATCCTCCGGCGGCATCGCTTTCTCGCTCAATTGCGAACGAATCCCGCTCAACAGTCCAATCTGCTGGTCGTCGGCGGTCGCCGTCAGTTGATCGACGCGGACGCCCGACTTGCGATTGTCGGCGTTGTGACAGCGCACACAGTGCTTCGCCAGGAACGGCTGCACCTGCTCGCGGAACTCCCGAGCGACGGTCTGCGCGGCCGCATCGTCGGGGCTTGCGGGGCCGGCGGGCTGCGCCGCGACCAATGGCCCGCGAATCAGGCAACTACTAATGACGAGTACAGTGAGGGCGAGTTCAAAGTAGGGACGCATAGTCATGTCCAGCGACGACCAATTCGGCGGGAGTTTTGGCAAGGCGGCGGGCGCGCTCCGCGAGCGAACGCACGCGACACCTTACCCCAGCGACGCGCCCAGTGTAAACCGCCAAAGCGAGCGTTGCGGCTTGGGACGTGCTCTCTGATTCGCTATAACCGCCCGTGCGTCGCGTCGATTCCATGCTCATTCCCGCCGATCCTCCCGGAGGTGCTCGATGACTGTTCCCCAATCAACCACTCGCCGCTCGTTCGTGGCTCAAGCCGCGGCGCTTACCGCGGCGGCCGGCGTCGCCAGCTACGTCCCGGCACACGTGCTGGGTCGTGAAGGGAAGACGGCCGCAGGCGCCAAGATCACCCTCGGCGTCATCGGCATCGGCCCGCGCTGTACCTACGACCTCAAGTCCATGCTGCCCTTCGACGACGTGCAGTGCGTCGCCATCGCCGACGTCCAAGCAAGCCGCCGCAACGCCGGCAAGAAACTGGTCGACGAACACTACGGCAACAACGACTGCCGCTTGTACCGCGACTTTCGCGAGCTGCTCGACCGCAAAGACATCGACGCGGTCATCGTCGCCACGGGCGATCGCTGGCATGCGGCCGCCTCCATTCTGGCGGCCCAGGCCGGCAAAGACGTCTACAGTGAAAAGCCCTGCGGCATCACGATCGCCGCCTGCCAGGAATTGGCGGACGTCATGCACAAACAACAGCGAGTGTTCCAAGCGGGAACGCAGCGTCGCAGCGTGCCGAACTTTCAGAAGGCCGTCGAGTGGGCGCAATCTGGGAAACTCGGCAAACTGCACACGCTCCACGCTTCCGTCTACATCCCGACGCTCGACAACACGTGGCTGCCTCCCCAGCCGACTCCCGCCCGCGACGTCGTCGACTGGAATCTGTGGCTCGGCCCCGCAGCCTGGCGCCCGTTCAATCAGAAGTACGTCGATGGCGGCTGGCGCGGACAATGGGACTTCGATTCAGGCGCGCGGCTGCTCGATTGGGGCGCCCACACGGTCGACCTCTGTCAGTGGGCGAACAAGGCCGACGACACGCTGCCGATCGAATACGAGCCGACCGAAAACAACATCGTCTGCCGCTACGCCAACGGCGTGAAATTGATCATCGACTTCCTGCCGACGCCGTTCGGAGACCGCGCGCCGCACTATGTCACTCGACTAGGCACCTGCCCCGTCCGCTTCATCGGCGACGAGGGCTGGGTGGAGACGGGGGACGAAGGCGAGATCATTGCACAGCCCGAGTCGCTGCAAAAACAATTGCCCGACGCGACCAAACGCGTCCGGGGACTCGACGTCACCGCTCACGCCCGCAATTTCTTCGACTCTATTCGTTCCCGGCAGCCGACCGCCGCCAACCCTGACGTCATGCGCCGCTCGCACGTCGCCTGCCACGCCGCGGCGATCGCGTGGATTTTGCAACGCAAGCTGAAGATCGATCCACAGACCGAAACCTTCGTCGACGATCCGGAGGCGAATCTTCTGCGCCAGCGTCCGACCCGCAACTGGGCCTAGCTCCAGAGTCCTCGCAGGTCGACGACGTTTAATGACACCGCGGCAAATCGCGCGGCGTCGGATCGGGGCGTTCCTCGACCGTCGCCGCGTCCACGGCTCGTTCGGCTTCTTCTTCCGACTCGTCGTGTTCCTCGCGCAAATGGCGAAACAATAGTTCCACGCCCGCCGCCGTCACCGAAAACGCCTGACGGCAATGCGGACAAAGCTTTACTTTCATGGGTTGTTGAGACGGCGGTCGAGCTGGTCGGTCAGTTGCTGAATCACGGGCGTCCCCGGGAGCGTGGACTGACGCGACTTCGCGAGCGCCTGTCGTGCCTCTTCCATTCGCCCTAACTGTTGCAAACTCCAGGCCTCGAACACAAACGCATTCGGCAGCCAGGGACGCCGTCGACCGCTCTTCTGAAACAGTTCGAAGGCTCGCTGAGCGTCCCCTTGGTTGAGATAGGCGCGCCCCAGCGCATCGACTAGATCGTCGACTTTGGATTTATTGTCCAGCTTCGCAAACGTAATCAGCTCCGCGTCGCCGAGCGGCTGCGAGAGCCGTTCGATCTCCGCCTCCAGTCGAGTTCGATGTTGAGCCGCATCGACGGCCCGGTTGAACGGCGGCACGTCGTAGAGAAAGTAGGCCAACGCATGCGCGGCGACGGCGTCTTCAGCGAGTGCATCGAGCCAAGCGGCGCGTTCCGTCGTCGAGGGCGCCCGAGCTTCGTCCCACGCGTCGTCCTTCGACTCTTCCATGATCGCCTGCGCGATGCTCCGCGCGATCAGCCAGTGGCCTTCCAGCGTGAGATGCACATGCTCCAAGAAAAACCGGCTGCCTGCCGCACGCGGGGCGGACGCCGTTTCAAAAACGGCCGGCACATCGACGTACATCGCACCTGACTCGGCGGCCACTCGACGGTCGATCTCGCGAAATGACGAAGGAGCTCGATAACGACACGGATCTTCATCCCGCGCCCGCACGAACGCTGCACGCGATTCGTCGTAACGCTCCAGTCGTTCCAGACACTCCCCTCGTCGATAGTGCAGCACTGCGTTCGCGGGATCTCGCTTGAGCGCCGCGTCGACCTGCGTCGCGGCCTCCGTCCAGCGGTTTTGCCGAAACGCCTCCTCGATTTGCGAAAGCGACTTCTTGGTCGCAGCCGCGGCAGCCGAGTCGGGCGATTCGTAGGCCAATGGACTGTGGTCGCGGAGATTGGAGGCGACGCTACAGAGCACCAACTTTACGTTCGCGCGACGGCAGATCGACGCGATTTCGCGCAGTCGCCGTTCGTAGGTCGCCTCCACCTCGCGCACCCACGGGTGATCGGAGGGAATCTCCAATTGCTTCGGGAGTCGCGAGACCAGTTCCCCGCCGGCGGCCTCTTGTTCGCCGCCCCAGCCGCGCGCCAAGACCTGCGGCAGACGATACCGGCGGGCCATCATCCCCAGGCGACTGAGCGTCGCATTCGACGCCACGCCTCCGACGCCGTAAAACTCGTTGTGCCCCGCGTAAACGACTAGGATGTCGGGCTGAGCCGCCAGCGATTGCCGAACCAGATCCACCAAGGGGAGGCTGCTAATGCCGACGATGCCCGCATTGAGCACCTCGACTTGACGGGCCGGCTGCTGCGTCTCGAGCGCCATCTCCAGCTGACGGGGAAACGCGAGTTCCGATGAATGGGGATACCCCTGCACCGACGACTCGCCCAGCACCACGATGCGCAACAAGCCTGCCGGCTTCGGCAAAACAAACCCTCGCGGCTCGGGTCCCCGCAAATCGGCCGCGCAATAGGCTCGATCAACGTCTGGGTTCAAGTAATACGTCGGCGTCGGTCCACGCGTCGACGGCACAACGAGCCGCGTGTCGACGCCGATTCCCAACGCATACAGGACGACATTGGCGAAGAACATCGCGCACAAGGGAAATGCCAACGCGAGCGCGCGAAAGATGCCCGTCCGGCGTCGCGAGCGGCGCACCACCGCCCCGCTCGACTCTGATGCGCTGCCTCTCGCATCCGACTCGACTTCGGTTCGGCTCGTGGTCGCTTTGCGACGCCCATCCTCGCGCGCCCCCGCCGCCTGACGGCGACTGGGGCGTGCCATGGAGAAAACTCCCGAATGATTCCGCCGCCTGCTGCGGCCGCTCGCCCACGCGCTAATCGTCGACGTTCGGCAGCCGCTGCTTCTGCTGGAGCCCCAGGATAGACCAACCGTGCGCAGCGAAAAGGTGGGTGAGCGGAATGTAATGCGGGGAGGGTGACAGGCTGGAAGCCAATTCCGTTCGGCACGAAATTTGCGCATTAGGCGGAGGTAGTCTCAAACCCTGCCAAAATGGCGTGACACCATGCCGAAGAAGACGAATGCTGCGCCGGTCGGTGAATCTTCCTCAACGAAGATCAGGGCCAGTGACCTGAAGAACTTACGCGACTTGAAGGCGATTTCCAAGTCCTGGAACGTCTTCGTCCGGTCGGAGCGGAGCGAGACGCAGCTGGCAATCGCCAGCTGTACATGAATGATTACTGCTTGCTCGTGCTGCTCTGGCTCTTCAACCCGATCGTAGATTCGCTGCGAGGCCTGCAGCAGGCCGGCGACTTGGACGTCGTTCGCAAGCGGTTGGGGGTGGGGCGAGCTTCGCTGGAAGCCTGTCGAATCGGTGTCGATATTCGACCCAGGCCGCTCCAAGCCATCGTGGAGGAGTGGAGCGAAAAGCTGCCGATGCGGGTTCCGACGGGTTGGCCCCGTCGACAAGCAGGTCACAGCGGTCGATGGTTCCGTGTTCCGCGCGTTCTGACGCAAATCGCCAAACTGGCATGGATTCGGGCAAGCAAGGCAAGTCGACCTGCGGATACCGCATACACCCAATTCGAGGTGTTCCGCGGTTTTCCGAATAAGATCCAATTCACTCCTGCCAAGCCGAAGGGAGAGGCGGATGAACGAGTTGTCCTTGAGAAGTCGGTGGAAGCAGGACGCTGCTATCTGATGGATCGTGGTTACGAGAAGTACGCCTTGTGGAACGCCATTCAACACGCAGGCAGCGACTATGTCTGCCGCATTCGAGACAACCCTGTCTACAAGGTGTTGCGGGACGTACCGTTGAGCGACCAAGCCCGCGAGGACCAAGTCGTCAGCGACCAAATCGTCCAATTTGGCGGTGAGGATACGCGTACGGTGTTGCCCGACCACGAAACGCGGCTTGTCATCGTCAAGGTCAAACCCCGCACGATGTCGCAGTCGCAAGAACGCCCAACATGGCCCCAGTTGCGGCGGTTATCTTCGTATAGCGACCAACAATCTGTCGATTCCCGCCGAACTGGTCGCAGCCCTCTATTCTCTGCGTTGGACGATTGAACTCTTCTTTCGCCTGATCAAACAACTGCTCGGCTGTCGCCATCTCCTCAGCTTCAAGGAGAACGGGGTGACGATCCAGATCTACATGGCGATCATCGCCTGCATCATGATTCTGAGCTACACGGGCAAAATGCCGACGAAGCGGACTTACGAAATGATCTGCTTCTACCTCATGGGATGGGCGTCAATCAGCGAGTTAGAGGCCCACATCCTCAAACTCAACGCGGTAAAAACGTAGCCGCACTGCGCGCTCGAGGTGCTCGGTACGGCAAACCGGGCAAATGCCGCCACAGCAGGAAAACACTGTCAAAACACGCTGCTACCCCTCTGGTGCATAGTTCCCAATCAATGCCGCCGCCGACGTTGCGGCTTTGAAAGGGCGATCGCGAACACGCCCAGCTACTCTCGACCGACATCAATGCGAAAAGGTGGGTGAGCGGAATGTAATGCGGGGAGGGTGACAGGCTGGAAGCCTGTTCTACGGGGAGAGGACTTCGACTTTGCCTGGGAAACGTGCGGGGACGCCGTAATCGGCGACCGGCGCGCCGTCGTCGTGACCGATGCAGAAGTTTTCCTTGGGTTGACGAGATAGGAGGCCCAGGGCAGCGGCGGCGACCTGCGGAGCGTCGCCGATGCGGAGGGTCATTTGACCGTCGGCGGCGAGCGACGCTTCGATCGTTTGCGGAGCGTCGCTGCCGCGCCATTCCGACTCGACGCGTCGCAGCTCGCCCCGATCACGCACCACAAACGTCGCACGGCCGTCCTTCAAGTAGACTGCGTACCCGACTAAAGATCCTCCGTGCGCCACAACGACGCCTTGAGCGTCGCTGGCCGCCGTTACTCGACAACGCAACTTCCAGGGACGTTCGGCGACCTGCGGCGCGGCGATCCCCGCCCCTTTCGCAGCCGGCGCTGGTTTGGCCGAGGGAATCGTCGGGTACAACGTCGTAGGATAGGCAGCCACGCCGGCAGGTCGTCGCGCCTTCGGCAAACTCCCGCCGATCTCGGCGTTCATCCGCTCCGCCAACGCCTGCAACCGCGCCACGATCTCGGGATGTTGCTCTGAGACGTCCGTGCGTTCGCCGATCTCGGCGTCCAAGTTGTAAAGTCGCGGGTTCTTGCGGGCGTCTGCAGCCGCTTCCTTCCCCATCGTCTCCGGCTGCGTCGCTAGCGCCAACTTCCATGGCCCCTGCCGCACGGCTTGCAGGTTGTAGCCCGCAAAATAATAGTGGGCCTCGCGCGGCGACTCGGAGCTGAGTCCCATCAAGAGGGGCGTGAGGTCGCGTCCATCGAGGATCGGCTCCGCCGGCAGTTGGCCCCCCGCCAGCTTCACGGCCGTCGGCAGAATATCGATCGTCCCAGTCACCGCATCACACACCGACCCCGGGGCAATCTTCCCCGGCCACCAGGCGATCGTCGGCACTCGCACGCCCCCTTCCCACGTGCTCCCCTTGCCGCCGCGCAGCGGCAAGGCGCTGCCGCCGTCGGCGCCCTTGATGAGCCACGGCCCGTTGTCGCTTGTGAACAGCACCAACGTGCGCTCTTCGAGCTTCAGTTCGCGCAGCGTGTCGAGGATTCGGCCGACCGACCAGTCCACCTCCTCGACCCAGTCGCCGAACCGCCCGTTGTTCGACCGGCCGCGAAATTTCTCGCCTGGCCAGATCGGCGTGTGCACGGCCGAATGCGGCAAATACAGCAAGAATGGCTGCCGAACATGGTCGCGGATGAACGTCTCCGCCGCTTCCGTGTACCGCTCCACCAATCGGCTTTGCTGCTCGTCGCGCAGCAACTCCACCACCTTCTCGTCGCGCAACAGCGGCGCCACCATTTCGCCCGTACTCGCCGACTTCCGCTGCATGTCGTTCGAGTAGGGAATGCCGAAGTAGTGATCGAACCCCTGTCTCGTCGGCAGAAATTCGAACTGATCGCCGACGTGCCACTTGCCAACGCACATCGTCGCATAGCCCAGCGGCTTGAGCCGTTCGGCGATCGTCGTTTCATCAGGGTGCAGCCCCTGCGCTGAACCGGGGCCGAACACGCCCGGCACCGACACTCGAGCCCCATAACAGCCGGTCAGCAACTGAGCGCGCGACACGGAACAGACCGGCGCCGCGTAGAACGAAGTGAGCTTCATGCCTTCGCGCGCCATGCGATCCAGGTGAGGCGTGCGTTGCTTCGTCGCACCGAACGGCCCGATGTCGGCATACCCGAGATCATCGATGAACACGACGACGATGTTGGGACGCTCGGCATTCTGCCGAAGACTTGACTGGCCGTCGGCGGCGCAGACCGCCGAAGACGCCCTTCCCTGGCTGGCGAGAAACAGCACGATGAGAAGAGCCAGTCGCCCGCGAGCCGCTCGAGTTCGCCTTCGCAAATCGTTCATCGCCTCGCTCCCTTCGTGCCTCACTTAGGACGCTTCTACTTCAACCATTAAAACAACGCGTGTTCCTTCACGCCGGCCGATCTTCGCCGACTCTTATCCCCTTCGCCTCAAAAACCTTAGAACGAGATCGGCCATCGTATCCCGACGCCTGGAAACCGCCAACCACGCGCGACTTTTTTGCGAATTCTGCGCCGCGAACTATCCTCTACAGAAGACATTTGCGTCTCAGCGCCAGGCCGCCTGGTCGCGGCCTCGCCGTTCGGCATAAGGAAAACACGTCGTGAAACTTTCGTCTCGATTCGCGGCTCTCGTCGTTGCCGCGCTCGCTTTGGTCGGATTCTGGAGCGGTTCTCGCTTAACAGCTCAAGACCCCAACGCCTCGCCCGCCTCCACCGACTTGGCCGCGCTGCACGCAGCGTCCAAGAGCTTTGTGGAGGCCTTCAATAAGGGGGATGCCAAAGCGGTGGCCGCACATTGGACGACCGACGGCGAACTGGTCGACGAAGCAGGCCGCGTCTACTCGGGCCGCGAGGCGATCGCCGCCGAATATGCCTCGTTCTTCCAAACAACGCCCAAGTCGCGGATGCAAGTCGTCGTCGATTCTTTCAAGCTGCTCTCGGACTCCGCGGCGCTTGAGGAAGGCCGCACGCTGCTGGAGCCGGCCCCTCCCGGATCGCCCGCGCTCAGCAAGTACCTGGCGGTCCACATCAAGGTCGACGGCAAGTGGCTCATGTCGACCGTGCGTGAATCGCGAGTGGAAACGCAGTCGACTTACGGCAGCCTCGTCGAACTGGAATGGCTCATCGGAACCTGGACCGCCGAAGAGCATGGAGTCAAGTCGACGTCCGTATGTCGCTGGTTGGGCAACAAGAGCTTCATTGAGCGGCGTTATACGACGACCACGCATGACGGCCTGACGACCAACGGCGTGCAGATCATCGGTTGGAATCCGCTCGCAGGTCATATTCAGTCTTGGAACTTTAGCGCCGACGGCGGTCATGCCATCGGCGTCTGGTCGCCATCGGAAGAAGGCTGGCAGGCGGAAGTGGAAGGCGCGACCGGCGCGGGCCGAATCAGCACGTCCGTCAATCTCCTCCGCCGGCTCGACGACGACGCCTACGTGTGGCAATCGGTGAAGCGGACGCTGGACGGCGAGTCGCTGCCGGACACCGACGAAATTGTGATGAAGCGTTCGCGCTAACGGCGTCCTCTTCGGCGACTCTCGCATTCCCAGATCATTTAAAAACAAAGTAAAAGCTATGGCTCTTCGCACTCCAACAATTCGTGCCTTGATGGTGGTTCTGATTCTGGGAAGCGCAGCCGCGAGTCCCTGTTTTGGCCGCGGATTCGGCGGCGGCCACGCGGCCGGCGGCTTCCACGGCGGCGGAGGAGGGGGCGGCTTTCATCCGCCTGCGGGCGGCATGCATCCTGGCGGCATGGGCGGGTACCATCCGGGCGGCAACATGGGAGGGTACCATCCAGGCGGCAACATGGGCGGGTATCATCCCGGCGGCATGGGCGGCCCGGGAGGCATGGGCGGCGTCAATTTCAATCGTCCGGGCGGCATGAGCGGCTTGGGCGGCGCGGGCGCGGGGCGCCCCGGCGGATTCGGCGGAGCGGGTGGAGTCGGCGGCGTCGGCCGTCCCGGAGGAATGGGAGGCGTCGGCGGCGCGAGCGGGTTCCACCCCGGCGGCGCGAACGGCTTTGGTCGCGACAGTTTCGGCGATCGCTACGGCGGCGGGGCGCCCAGTCGAAGTTCGCTCAATAGCTTCCTCGGCCTGCCTGGCGACGAAGGCATGCATGGCCTCAGCAGCTCGGCCACAGGCAGCCACGGGTTCGACGTCAATCACGGCGCGGTCGAAGGCCCGCGCGGAGGCATGGCTGCTGGTACAACCGTCACCGGCCCGCGCGGCAATACGGTCGGTCGCGGCGCGGCCGTCGGCCCCAACGGCGGCGCCGTCGCCGGCCGCGGCGTGGAAGGCGCCGGCGGAGCAGCGGCCGGTCAAGCGGTCGCCCGCGGTCCCGGCGGCGGAGTGGCCGCAGCAGGCGGCGTACGGGGACCGAACGGCGGTGCGGCAGTGCGCGGCGCAGCGGTGGGACCGTATGGCGGAGCGGCGGCCGGTTTCGCGCGCGTCAGCCCAACCGGACGCTATACGGCCGCGGCGGCGGTGCGCGGCAACTACAACCACTGGGATTACTATCGTCGCGGCTGGTACGGCGCTCACCCCGGCGCCTGGTACGCCACACGTTGGGCCGCCGACGCCGCTTGGGCGCGCTGCGCCTGGATGGACGCCGCCATGTTCTGCGGCATGGGGTACGGATACGGCGGCTACGGGGGCTACGGCGGCTACTCCGAGCCGATGTACTACGACTACGGCAACAACGTCACGTACGAGGACAACAGCGTCGTCATCAACGGCGAAAACGTCGGCACCGCTCAGCAGTACTACGATCAATCGTCGCAGTTGGCCGCGACCGGCGCCAAGGCGGACGCGCCCGCGGACGGCGAGTGGCTGCCGCTGGGCGTGTTCGCGCTGTCGAAAACCGACGCTTCGCAGTCTCACATCACGGTGCAGTTGGCCGTGAATCACGACGGCGTCGTCCGCGGCAACTACACCGATAGCGTCACCGACAAGTCGCAAGTGGTCCATGGCTCGGTCGACAAAAAGACGCAAAAGCTGGCCTTCACCGTCGGCGACAACAAGACCACCGTCCTGGAAACGGGCCTCTACAACTTGACGAAAGATGAATCGCCCTGTCTGATTCTTCATGGTGCGGATCAGACCGAACAATGGTTGCTCGTTCGTCTGCAACAGCCGGATAGCGCCGCGAAGTAGTGCTGCGACGTAGCGTCGGCCCGCTTCGAGTCGCCTCCGAGCGCCTCGTCTTTGGGTCGGAGCTCTTCGCCATGCCTGGTGCGTCTAGCAAGGTGCGTCGTCTTTCGTGGAGCGGGCGCGTCGCGTCGCTGGCGCTGTTACTTCTAACCGTCCCGTCGACTCGGCCCCTCGCGGCTCAAGAGTCGCCGGGCCCGACCGTCGATCGGCCCCAGTTGCCTGTGCCGGACGGGGCCTTTCAAGGGGCGACGAAACGGACGCTCGCTGGCAGCCGCCCCGACTTCCCCGTACCCGTCGAAGCGCCCACGGACGCGCCGAACATTCTGCTCGTCCTCGTCGACGACGCCGGTTTCGGCAATCCGTCCGTCTACGGCGGCCCCTGTCAAACCCCGACGCTCGAACGGCTCGCGAAACGCGGCTTGCGTTACAACCGTTTCCACGTCACGGCCCTGTGCTCGCCCACCCGCGCCGCCCTCCTGTCGGGTCGCAATCATCATGCCGTCGGTTTCGGGTCGATTGCCGAGTTTGCCGGCGGCTATCCGGGCTACAACGCCACTTGGCCGAAAAGCGCCGCGAGCGTCGCACGAATCTTGCAAGACAACGGCTACTCCACGGCCGCGTTCGGCAAGTGGCATCTCACGCCCGACGATCAGCAAGGCCCTGCCGGCCCCTTCGACCGCTGGCCTTCGGGGCTTGGATTCGACTACTTCTACGGCTTCCTCGGCGGCGCGTCGGGACAGTACGATCCGATTCTTACCGAGAACAACACGATCCTCGGCGTCCCCGCCGCTGCGGAAAGCGGTCAGTATTATCTGCCGGACGACTTGACCGAACGGACGATTCACTGGATTCAAAATCAGAAGGCGCAGTCCCCCGATCGCCCCTTCTTCATCTATTACTCCACCGGCGCCACGCACTCGCCCCACCACGTTCCCAAGGCCTGGGCCGACAAGTACGCCGGCAAGTTCGATCAAGGCTGGGACCGACTGCGCGAGGAAACGTTTGCGCGTCAGAAGGCGTTAGGCGTCATTCCGGCCGACGCGAAGCTCACGCCCCGCCACGACGCCTTCCCCGCCTGGGACTCGCTCAAGCCGGAAGAAAAGAAGTTCTACGCACGGCAGATGGAAGTGTACGCCGGCTTCCAGGAAAACACCGATTATCAAATCGGTCGCGTCGTGCAAGCGATCGAAGACTTCGGACTCGCCGATAATACGCTGGTCGTCTGCATCTGGGGCGACAACGGTTCGAGCATGGAAGGAACCGAGACGGGCACGTTCAACGAAACGACGACGATCACCGGCATTCCGATCACTCCTGATCAGCAGATGAAGCTGATCGAGACCTACGGTGGACTCGACGCCTGGGGCGGTCCGATCATGCAGCCGCACTTCTCTTGCGCATGGGCCTGGGCCGGCAACACGCCGTTCCAGTGGGGCAAGCAAGTCGCCTCGCACTTGGGCGGCACGCGCAATCCACTCATCGTCTCTTGGCCCCAAAAGATCAAACAACAGGGGCAAGTCCGCTCGCAGTTCACCCACGTCACCGACGTCGCTCCCACGTTGCTCGAAGCGGCCGGCGTCGCGCCGCCCAAGACGGTCGACGGCATCGCTCAAATGCCGATGCACGGAACCAGCTTCGCGTTTTCTTTCGCGGATGCCACCGCGGCCAGCCGCCATACGCAGCAGTACTTCGAGATTCTCGGCAACCGCGGCATGTATAAGGACGGTTGGCTCGCCAGCGCGCGGCTCGACCGCATCCCCTGGCGGCTCGACCCGATCACGCTCGCCAAGTTCCGACCAGGCGGACCGTGGGACCCTGACTCGGACAATTGGGAACTGTACCACTTGGACGAAGACTTCTCGCAGTCCGAGAACGTCGCTGCCCAACATCCCGAAAAACTCGCAGAGCTAAAGAAGCTGTTCTGGGAGGAAGCGGAGAAGCATCACGTGACGCCGATCCTCGGCAGTTTCGCCCCCATGTTCGGGCAAGGACCGCCGCCCGGTAAACGAACGAAGTACGTGTACTACCCGGGCAGCGAGAGCATCGAACCGGGCATGATTCCTCGCATCTACAACCGGTCGTTCAAAATCACGGCCCATGTTGAGATACCCGACCAGGGGGTCGAAGGCGTCATCGTCGCCAACGCCGACGTGATGGGCGGCTTCTCGCTGTACGTGCAAGACCATCAGCTGCGCTACACCTACAGCTTCATGGGCATCCGCGTCGATACGCTGGCAGCGGAAGGCAAACTGCCCGCCGGCCCGGTGCAGATCGAGTACCAGTTTACGGCCGACCAACCGGGGCGTCCCGCGACCGGCGGCCGCGGACGTTTACTGGTCAACGGCAAGGCGGTGGGGGAAAACCAATTGGCTCGTACCGTCCCGCAACGCTTCAGCACCTACGCCGGCCTCGACATCGGCAAAGACAACGGCGACGTCGTCGCGCTCAGCTACCGTTCGAAAGCCCCGTTCGCCTTTACCGGCAAGATCAAAAAGGTGGAGTTCGAGTTGCAATAGCGATTCGGTGGGCCCGCGCTGCGCTTGGCCCACCCTACCGCAGCCGCTTCGCCTGGCCGATTCTCGGAGGACTCTGTGATCTCGGTGGCCAATCATCCTGCGCATGGAAGGCTCTGAGGCGCATCTCACGGTGGGCCCGCGCTGCGCTTGGCCCACCCTACCGCAGCCGCTTCGCCTGGCCGATTCTCAGAGGACTCCGTGATCTCGGTGGCCAATCATCCTGCGTGTGGATTGCTCGGCGGCCCATCTCATGGTGGGCCCGCGCTGCGATTGGCCCACCCTACCGCAGCCGCTTCGCCTGGCCGATTCTCGGAGGACTCTGTGGTCTCGGTGGCCAATCATCCTGTGCGTGGAAGACTCTGAGGCGCATCTCATGGTGGGCCCGCGCAGCCCAGGCCCACCCTACTTGGCGCCGGTGACTTGGCGGATGTAGTCGACTTCGCTTTGACAGAACGGTGCGCCGTCGGGTTGGATGATGTCGTGGAACCAAATGGGCGGCGGAGCGTCGTACTGTTTGGTCCACGAATCCCAGGGATAGATCGTTTGCGACTTGCCGTTCACAAAGCCCCAGCAATACGCGGCCGTCTTGGCTTGCTTCATTATCGCCAAATGCGGCTCGAAGACGCTCCCATTCGGACGCGCCATGAACTCCGTGCACAACAGCGGTCGACCGTAGACGGCCAGGTTCTTCAGACAGCGTTCCAGCGACGGCGGGTCGCCGTAACTGTGGAAGCTCACGACGTCGCTATGCGATAGCTGGATGCGTTTGCAAGCGTCGAGCTGAGCGACGTTGTCCGAATCGCGCCACACGCCGGAAGTAAGCGGCTGCGACGGCTGCGCCTCGCGGGCCCACGCAAAGGCCTGCGGCAACAGCGCGTTGACGAGCTCGATTTTGTTCTTCGGATCAAGCCCCGGACGCTTCGCCGCTCCACCGTCGAAATTGTCCGGCTCATTCCAGACGTCCCACACGACGACCCGTTTGTCATCCTTGAAGCGTCCCACGACCCCCTGCACATACTCGCGCAGCCGTGGATGCTGCCGAGCGTCCTGCAGCGCCGCGGCGCCCGGGCTTTGAACCCAGCCCGAATTGTGAGTGTGCGGCGCCGGACTCGGCTGCTTCCCCAGTCGCGGCACGGGGTGCCAACAGCTATCGAACAGCACAAACATCACTTTGATGCCGCGGTGGTCGGCCAGTTCGAGCAGCTTATCGCAGCGTTTCAGGAACCCCTCTCGATCCTGCTCCCACAACAGGTCGTGCAGGAAGACGCGGATGCTGTTGAAGCCCAATCGCTGGGCATAACCTAACTCGCGATCTAAGGTCGCGACGTCGAACGTATCCGCTTGAAACATCTCGAGTTGGTTGATCGCGTTGCTGGGGATGAAGTTGCAACCGACGAGCCACGGTTGCTCGGCGTACCACGCCTGCGCCCGTTCGCGCGACCAGCGTCCCGGGGCGTCGTCGAGCCGCTCGGGAGTCTGTGCGACGGCCGCGCCGCCGCTCGCGAAAGCCAGCACCAACCACGCCGCCGCCCATCGGCCGGCCGTCGCCCAGCACGCCGAAATACGTGAATTCGCCATCGAGTCCGCCTCCTCGAGTCTGTGAGTCCAATTCGAGGCTGCCGCGCGCGCGAGCAGTCACGCGGTATTCAACCTTCGCCGGCAATTCCTCGCCAGCCCCAGCTTCGCCGTGCGACGTCTGGTAAACTCTTGAGATCCCCCCGCCGCGAGGTTGCCAGCGTGCCTCCTACGAACAATCCGAAACAGTATCAGCTTGAGTCGCAAGGCGTGCTCAGCGGCCCCTACACGGCGGCTCAATTGCGCGAGCTCGCCAAGGCGGGGCAGTTGCGACGCACCGACACGTTGTGGGATGTCAGCACCGGGACGCGTTTCGTCGCGGGAAATGTCGGCGGTCTGTTCCCCGACTCGCGACTTGCCCCGGTCGCAGCGCGCCCGTCCTCCTCGCCCACCGCGAGCCCCGCGGCGCCTGCCGCCGCACCGCCGCAGCCATCGCCGCCGCAGACATCGCCGCCGCAGACATCGCCGCCGCAGACATCGCCGCCGAGGCCGACGGCCGCGGCGACCGCGCCGGCCCCCGCTGCGCCTCCGCTCACGGCCGTCATGGTGCGCGACGTCTTTATCTCGTACGCATCGCGCGACCAACCAATCGCGCACGAGATCTGTGAACGGCTGGAGTCGGAGGGACTTTGTTGTTGGATCGCGCCGCGCGACATCGTGCCCGGCAGCGAATACGCTGAAGCGATCATCGATGGGATTGAATCGAGTCGCTTGATGGTCGTGGTCCATTCGTCGGCCGCCAACGACTCGCCGCACGTGCTCCGCGAAGTCGAGCGGGCGGTCAGCAAGGGGATCACGGTGATTCCGTTCCGCATTGAAAACGTGAAGCCGAAGAAGTCGCTCGAGTTCTTCCTGAGCGCTCCGCATTGGCTCGACGCCTTCACGCCTCCGTTCGAGGACCATTTGCAGCGACTGCGGGAGGTGGTTCAATCGGCGCTCGCCAATGCGGCGCATCAAACGTCCTTGCCGAACGGTCCGACGAACGCAGCCTCTCGTGCGGCTAGCCCCGTCAACCACCGATCGTCGCGCAGGCCGCAAGGCGCGTGGCTGGCCGCGCTTCGCCGTTTGCCCTGGTATTGCCTCCCCAGCGCGGCGGGTGCGCTCGCCTTGCTGCTCGGAGTCTGGTTGCTCGCCGCCTGGCTGCGTCCTGATCCGCTCGAGTCGGAATTTGTGGATTACCAGCGGAATGTGACGGTCGGCAACGGCTCGGTCGTCTTTCTCAACAAGCACGCTCCGAACCGCTACTCGGCGTGGCGACGACTGGCGGACGAGGGCAATCCGGTCGCGCAGCTATTCGTCGGTCGCTGCTATCAAGAAGGCATCGTGGTGCCGGAGAATCAGGAGACGGCCATCGAGTGGCTCAGGAAGTCGGCAGCACGCGAAAACTCGTACGCGATGGTGGCGATCGGTTTGGCGCATGAAGAGGGGCAAGGCGTTCCGAAAAACAATTCGGAAGCGCTGCATTGGTTCACTCAGGCCGCCAATCTGGGCAATCACACGGCCATGCGGAATATGGCGTCTTTGTATGCCGACGGATTGCAAGGCGCGCCCGATCCCCAAGCAGCCTTTGAGTGGCATCGGCGCGGAGCGGCCGCGGGGAACCCGTACTGCATGCGCAAGTTGGGCGATTACTATGCACTCGGACAAAACGTCGCGATCGACAAGGCCGAATCGGAAAAGTGGTACGACAAGGCCGTCGCCGCCGGCGATCGTTATCTCATGGGCAAACGCATGGGGAACGAATTCGCCAAACACTTTGCGGCGTACTTGGCCCCCAAGGCGACGTCCGAAGCGAAGGCCGCGGCAGTCGCCGCCCTGAACGCACGGCTCGACGAGTTCCGCGAGTTAGAACTGAGCAGCGTCGGTCCCTTCTACTCGGATTCCGAGTTCAATACGTCGACGACCGGCATCGACGACTTGCCCGCCGACGATCCGTTGCGCGAGGTTCAAGACGCCATGTCGACGCGTTACATCGAATTGTTCTCGCAGGCCTCGATGCGGGAGAAGGTGGAATACACCTCCGGGTTTTCGATGGCGACGGAATCGCGAGTTCGTCGGTTGCATGCCGCCGCCCAGTACGCGGAGATCGTGGACTTCTGGAGTCGCTGCTATCGAGACCTGCCTTTCGCGAAACTGCGGAAGACCGACGAGTGGAATAGCTTGGTGGCGCAGTTGCGCATGAGCGTCACGGCGTTGCTGAAGCACGGCCAGCGGCCGGAGGCTGAATCGGTGATCGCGTCGACGCTCGAACTGTGCGACGCCGTCCTCAAAGACCGTCCCTGGGACTGGTATCTGAAGGACGCATACACCGGTTTTTGCTTCGAAACGGCCGATGTGTGGTTCGAATTAGGCGAACCGCAAGCCGTGCAGCCGCTGCTGCTCCGCAGTTGGACCGTGCGGTTCCGTCAGTTCGGAAAGGACGAATTGCTCGCACGCTACCAAAACAATCTGCCGCGCAAGGGACAGTCGCCGCCGAACGCGACCGACGACGACAAAAAGTTCTTCGAGCGATTTGCGACGGCCAAGGAGGGAGAGCCGAAGCCCAATTCGGGCATGACGCGATTTACGATCCCGGCCGACTTTTCGGGCAAGGAGTACCCCTTCCACGTCTACCTCCTCACAGGCCCGCGGGGATACCAAGAACTTCAAGACCAGTTGCGTTGGGTGGAAGAAGTGCGCGGCGGCACGATCCCGAAAAAAATCCGCGAATCGTTCCTGAAGCTCAATCAAATCGCCGCTCAAAACAACGTCGATTTCATGGAGCTCACCGTGTACGCGCTCGGCGCCGCGAATCAGGACGGCGAGAAGAAGGGCGAGGCGGGAGACGACCCCTTTGGGGACGCGACGGCGGCCGCGAGCGCTGTTGACGCCAAGTCGGATTACAAAGATAAGGCGACGAATCCGGCGTTCAAGGAAAAGAATTGACCCAGCGCCGCGAATCCTCCCTCCTTTCTCGCGACCGCTTCCGACGCGACGGTCCACCCTGGAGTTTGCACGTATGTCGAATTACGTCCCGCGACCGCTCGACACGTCCCACATACGATTGCCCGAGACGCTCGCCGGTCTGCTCGAAAAGCTGGCGGAAAACACCCATGACGTCTGGGCGGCGCAGCGCATCAGCGACGGCTGGACCTACGGTCCGCAGCGTGACGACGCCGCGAAGAAACATCCGAGCCTCGTGCCGTATCACGAATTGTCCGAGTCAGAGAAGGCGTACGACCGCAATACGGCGGCCGAAACCATCAAGGTGCTGCTGGCGCTTGGATTCCGCATTGGAGAGTGACGCATGCCCGAACCTCGCCGCACCAATCGCTCGACCCTCCTGCAAAAGCTGTCTCGCCGTGGACTCGCCACCGTCATCGGGACGCTCGCGATCACCATCGCCGTGACCGGCCTGAGCGGCTACTACTGGCAACACTATCACAAGGGATCGAATCACGATTGGACCGTTCCCATTTTGAAGACGGTGCAGTTGTACGTGCTGGAAGTCGGCGACGACAACGACTACACGCACGGCAGCAATTACCTGCTCATGGTCGCGCGCCTCTGCGCCTCCGTTTTGTTCCTGGTCGTCTCTTGGACCGTGATTGCCAACGTTCTGGAAGAAGTCCGTCGGCTCCCGCGGCACCTCACGCGCCGCCGGCACGTCATCCTCTGCGGCTTGGGACAGATCGGCCTGCAGTTGCTCGACGATCTTCGCACTCGGGGAACGGCCGATGAGACGGTGATCATCGACCCGCGCGCCGATCATCCTTGGTTCGACTATGCGCGCAACCTCGGCGCCACCGTGATCGTCGGCGACGCGACGCGCGCCGAAACGCTGCTCGAAGCGCGTGCTCTTCACGCGCGCGAGCTGTTCATCGTCACGGGGGACGACGGCGTGAATCTGGAGGTGGCGGCCGAATTGGGAAGTTTGTTTTCCCAGGAGCAAACTCGGCGCACGGCGGACGACAAACTGCACGTTTACGTCCATATCGTCGACACCAATTTGGCCGCGACGCTCCGTCCCTTCGGCGAAGTCCTGCATGACTCAGCCGACATGGATGTGAATGTCTTTAACGTTCCGCGCGCCGCCGCGGCGCGGTTGGTTGCGCAGCAGATCTGGCCGCATGCCCCTACGTCGCCCGCCGAGGTGGCCCACTTCGTCATCGTCGGCTTCGGCGACATGGGCCAAGCCCTCGCCATCCAACTCGCGCACCTGGGCCACTTCCCCAACCACAAGCGTTCTCGCATGACGATCGCGGATCGCAAGATGCACGACTTGGCGGCCGAGTTTCTGGGGCGTTTTCCGCGATTTACCGCCTGGGAAGACTACAAGTCGCCGGGCGTCTCTTCGTTTTCCTCCGCTGCGGACGCCTGGGATTGGAATGAACATCCCCTGCCGCCGCCGCTCCGCTCGACGTCGCCCGAGGCCGTGCAGTATGCGTGTAATGCGGAGTTCGTGGAGTTGGCGTCGGGGCGCGGCGACCAGTTGTTCGCGCATCGCTTGGCAGCACACTTTTCCGAGACGGGAGTGAAGCCGGTCATCTTCGTCTGCGGCCAACAGGATCACGACAATTTTGAAACGGCCGTGCAGTTGCGCGACCAACTGCTGCACCTCGGCCAGGCCAATGTACCCATCTTCGTCTGGTTGCCGCGTCAACCCGCGCTCGCCGAAACGCTGGCCCGCGCCGAGGACGGGCGACTGCGTCCTTTCGGCGAGTGTCGGGCTTCCGCGAGCTACAACGAGATTACGAATCCCTTGCGCGAGTCGTTAGGGCGCCGCATTCATGCCAGCTACGTGGGGACCATGCCTCCTGGTTCCGTGAACGAGGCGGCGCGTCCCTGGAACGAACTTCGCGACGACTTCCGTGAATCGAATCGCGCGTCGGCCGATCACCTGATCATCAAGCTCGCGGCGCTCGGATACGTCCTCCAGCCGGGAGATTCCTCCGAACGGCTGGACGTGGACCAACTGCCGGAACACTTGGCCTGGCAGCTAGCGGAGATGGAACATAATCGCTGGATGGCCGAACGACTCTTGGCCGGCTGGCGTCACGCCCCACGGCCCGACTCGCCAGAGGAAGCCGCGCGCAACAAACTGCGCAAGCACAACCACAACCTGGTCGCCTGGACGCACCTGGGCGACCAACGCCTTCGCGACCTCCAACAAGTCCGCACGGCCCTCGCCGAGTGTCAATTGCAAGGCTACTGCCTGCACCGCAGCGGCTCGGCCTGACGACGCCGCTTGCCGATCGTCCCCCCAGCGCCTAGCGTGCCCTCAACGGCGAACCGCTATATAACACTCGACAAGACAGCCTCACTTCCCTGGCGCCCCCATGACGACGACCTACTTCCAGCATCAATTCGCGAGCGTCGAACAGTATCTGCATCACCGCGCCCCCTACTTGATGGTCGACCGGATCTTGTCGTGCGATCCCACTCAGGTCGTGACGGAAAAGCGAGTGCGCGGCGACGAGTTTTTCTTGGCGGGGCATTTTCCGGGCGCACCGATCTTTCCCGGCGCGATGCAACAGGAAGTCACGACTCAGTCGGCCGGCATCCTGATCGCCGCGCATTACAACCCCATGGCCCAGTTCGACACAACCGACCCGTTCGCGAACGAGTACGCACTGGGCGTGTTGGTGCGCGTGGACCGAGCGCGGTACAAGTCGTTCGCGCGCCCCGGCGACGTGCTCGTCGCCCAGGTGAAGTTGACAGACATGGTCGACAATCTGTTCGACTTTCAGGCCTCCATCTCGGTCGACTCGACGCCCATCATGCGCATCGCCTTCCAACTCACCAACATCCCGTCGCGCATTCTCCAGGGAGTGGGATAGCTGTTCCGTCGTCCAACGAGTGGTAAACTGGTGCTCCATCGCGCCGCGTTTTCGCTCTTTTGACGCCGGATTTCCTCCATGCTCCGTCTTCGCCCGACCTCGCTGCTGCACCTCGTCGTTGCGTTTACGAGCGTCTGGTCGGCATCCGCCGCCGCACAATCCGCCGCCGCCGAAAAACACGTTCCGCGGAAACCGAATGTTCTCTTGATCTGCGTCGACGACTTGAAGCCGGCGCTCCGTTGCTACGGCGATTCACTCGCGCATACCCCGAACTTGGATCGGTTGGCCCAACGAGGCGTGCTGTTTGAGCGTGCGTATTGCAACCAGGCCGTCTGTTCGCCGTCGCGCAACGCGCTGCTCACCGGACTCCGCCCCCAGACGCTCGGCATCTACGACCTTCCCACGCATTTCCGTCGCGCGGCGCCTGACGCACACACGATCGGACAACACTTTCGCGCGCAGGGGTATCGCACCGAGTCGCTCGGCAAGATCTTCCATGTCGGACACGGCAATCAAGATGACGCGGCTTCGTGGAGCGTCCCGTCATGGAAGCCCAAGGGCAAAGGGTACGCTCTTCCCGAGAATCAAGCGCCGCCAGGCAATAAGGCGCAGGACGCCGATTGGCGCGGGGCAGCCTACGAGTCGGCTGAAGTACCTGACAGCTTCTACGGCGACGGACAAATCGCCGACGAAGCCATCCGGCGACTGCAGGTCGCTGGGGAGAAGCCCGACGAACCCTTTCTCCTGGCAGTCGGTTTTCTCAAGCCGCACCTTCCGTTCGTGGCGCCGAAAAAGTACTGGGATCTTCATCCGCTCGCAAAGTTTTCGGTCGCGGCCGTTCGCAACCCGCCGCAAGGCGCGCCAACCTACGCACCGCAATTCGGCGGAGAACTACGGCAGTACAAGGACGTACCAACAGGCCCGCTCGCCGACCTTTGGCAACAGACGCTCATCCAGGGCTACTACGCCGCCGTCAGCTACATGGACGCCCAGCTCGGTCGAGTCCTCGATGAACTTGACCGACTTCAACTAACCGACGACACGATTATCGTCCTCTGGGGCGACCATGGTTGGCACCTCGGCGATCATGGCATGTGGTGCAAGCATACGAACTACGAGCAAGCGGCGCGCATCCCGCTGATCGTGGCGGCGCCCGCGGGTGCCCGTGCAGCCCGTTCGTCGGCGCTGGTCGAAACGGTCGATCTTTTTCCAACTCTCGCTCAGCTCGCCGACCTTCCCGCCCCGGCGCAAATCGACGGCCGGAGTTTCGCGAGTCTCCTCACTCGCCCCGACGCTGCGCATCGCGATCACGTCATTCACGTCTACCCGCGCAGCGTCAAGGAGCGGGGCCAGGTGCTGGGACGCGCGATCCGTACAGAGCGCTACCGCTTGGTGGAATGGAAGGCGTTCGACGATCCAACGGGGAAGGTCGACTACGAGTTGTACGACTACCAGTCTGATCCGCTCGAGACGAGAAACCTGTACCACGACCAGCCCGAGGCCGCTGCGCCGCTTCGAGCTTTGCTCGCTCAACACCCGCCCGCCAAACCGCAGGTGTCCGGTGCGGCGAAGAAACAGGCATCGAAAAAGGCCGACTCGAAGGACGCCGCTCCAAAACCGGCTGCCGAGCCAGATCGCAACGCTCTCTTCGACCGCCGCGACAAAGACCGCGACGGCAAGCTCACTCGCGACGAATTCCTCGTCAACCAACCCGACCCTGATGAGGCCCCCGCTCGCTTCCACCGCTTCGACGCTGACGGAGACGGGGTCCTCAGTCGTCAAGAATTCGTGAACCCAGTGCCGGCGAAGCGTCCCTGAGCCGAGAGTACGTTCCTCGCTACGGAGGTCTTCGTTGAAGAACTGCATATCGTTCCTCATCCTCCTCGCTTCCATTTCATCTTGTGGAGCGACGGAGCCTTTCGACTCATCGCTCATCAGACCGCGAGCGACATTCTTCACTTCCCGCCTCCAAGACGCTCGCACCTGCGAAGGAACCTACCCGCATCATTTGCAAGGCATCTGCGCAGCTAAAGAAGCCCTCTATTGGTCGTTCACCACGACGCTGGTGAAGACCGACCTCAACGGCAAGCTGCTGCAGAAAACGCCGGTCGCCAACCATCACGGCGACCTCTGCTTCCATGATGGAAAACTCTACGTCGCCGTGAACCTCGGCAAGTTCAACGATCCGCTTGGGAACGCCGATTCGTGGGTCTACGTCTACGACGCCGACTCCCTGAAGGAATCGGCCCGACACAGAATCCCAGACGTGTTTCACGGTGCGGGCGGCATCGGAGTTCGCGACGGCCGCTTCTTCGTCGTGGGCGGCTTGCCGGACGGCGTCCAAGAAAACTACGTCTACGAGTACAACTCCAAGTTTCAGCTTCAGAAGAAACATGTCATCCGCAGCGGCCACACGCACTTGGGCATTCAAACCGCCGCGTTCGCCCACGATCGCTGGTGGTTTGGGTGCTACGGCGAACCGAAGATCCTGCTCGTCGCGGACGCTGACTTTCAATTGCAGGGGCGGTACGAGTTCGACTGTTCGCTGGGGATCGAGGGACTTCCCGACGGCCGACTGCTCGCGGCGAATGGGGAGTGCAAACAAGGCAAAGACTGTACCGGCAGCATCCAAATCGCGGCGCCCGATGAAAAGACCGGGCTACGCTACGTGAATTCCCAGGAAAACGCCTCGAAGTGATCCACATCGTCTCTCGCTTTCGACTCGGACGACGTGCTTTCCTGCACCATGGGACGCTCGTACTGACCGCCGCTGCGCTCGTGGACGCCGACCTGCTCGCCGCGGACGAAGCCTCGCACTTGCGAATCGGACTCGTCACCGACCTGCACTACGCCGACAAGGCGCCTGCCGGGACTCGGCACTACCGCGACACGCTCGCCAAACTCGAAGACGCGGGTCGCCAGTTCGACCGCTTCCGGCCGTCGTTCGTCGTGGAGCTCGGCGATTTCATCGACGCGGCGGATTCGGTCGACGTAGAACGGAATTACCTCCAGACGATCAATCGCAATTTCGCGACCCTCTGCCAAGAGCGCCATTACGTCTTAGGCAATCACTGCGTCGACACCTTGAAAAAGGAAGAGTTTCTGGGCGGCGTCGAGCAAGAGCGGGCGTATTACTCGTTCGACCGCAGCGGCGTTCATTTCATCGTGCTGGATGCTTGCTTCCGGAGCGACGGCCAGCCGTATGGTCGCAGGAATTTCCAGTGGACCGACGCCAACGTGCCGGCAGCGGAACTCGAATGGTTGGCAGCCGACCTCCAGGCGAACGTCAAGCCGGTCGTCGTCTTCGCCCACCAGCGGCTCGACGTGAACAACCACTATGGCGTGAAGAACTGCGCCGCCGTCCGCCAGATCTTGGAATCGTCGAAGCGCGTCTTGGCTGTCTTCCAAGGGCACAGCCATCAGAACGCCCTGCAAGAGATCGGCGGCATCCACTACTGCACGTTGGCGGCGATGATTGAAGGCGCGGGCGTCGAGAACAACGGTTACTCGCTCTTGGAAATCGAACCGAACGGTACGCTCCGCCTCACCGGATTTCGCAAACAGAGCTCGTATCGATGGGAGCGTGGGACATGAGAGACAACTCGAGCCGCCGCGGCCCGTTCGCCCGCCACGTCGCCTGGGCCTTAGCAATCTTCGTCGGGATGAGTGCGGGGCGACTTGCCGCCGCCGCGCCGCCGAACATCGTGTTCATCCTGGCCGACGACTTGGGTTACACCGACGTCGGTTGCTACGGCAGTCGCTACTACGAGACGCCGAACATCGATCGCCTTGCGTCGCAAGGGCTCAAGCTCGCCGCGCATCACCACTGTCAGAATTGCACGCCGACTCGAGCGGCCATCATGAGCGGCCAGTATGGCGCTCGCACCGGGGTTTACACGGTCGGCGGCATCGATCGGTTCAACTGGCAAGAGCGACCGCTGCGCCCCGTCGACAACGTCGTCAACCTGCCGCTCGACCGCGTCACTGTCGCCCAACAGTTGCAGGCGGCCGGCTACGTCACCGGGCTGTTCGGCAAATGGCATCTCGGCGAACGAGGCGATCACCATCCCGCGCGGCGGGGCTTCCACGAAGCGATCGTCACGGCCGGCAAACATTTTCAGTTTGAAACGAACCCCAAGGTCGATTATCCGGCTGGACAATACTTGGCCGATTTCCTTACCGATCGCGCCGTCGACTTTGTGCGTCGCCATCGCTCCGAGCGATTTTTTCTGTACCTCCCCCACTTCGGCGTTCATTCGCCGCACGATGCCAAACCTGAACTGATCGCGCGGTTCAAGGACAAGCCGGCCGTCGGCGGTCACAACCATCCGGTCTACGCCGCCATGATCGCGAGCGTCGATGAAAGCGTAGGTCGCATCCTCCAGACGCTCGACGAACTTCAACTGTCCCAAAACACGGTGGTGATTTTTGCGAGCGACAACGGCGGCGTCGGCGGGTACGTCCGCGAGGGAATCAGGAAGGGAGGCGACGTCACCGACAACGCGCCTCTGCGCAGCGGCAAAGGCAGCCTTTACGAAGGAGGAACTCGCGTGCCATTCATTGTCCGCTGGCCCGGCGTGGTTCCCCCTGGGGCCGTATGCGACGCGCCGACCATCCATGTCGACCTCTATCCCACGTTCCTCGACCTCGCCTCCGCCCCTCGCCCCGCTCAGCCGCTCGATGGCGAAAGCCTCGTCCCCCTCTTCCGCGAACCTACGGCCAAGCTACAGCGCGACGCCATCTTTCAGCATTTCCCCGGCTACTTGGGCGCGGGCCCCGGCCAATGGCGGACGACGCCCGTGAGTCTCATCCAGAGCGGCGACTGGAAGCTCATGGAGTTTCTCGAGGACGGTCGTCTGGAACTGTACAACTTGCGCGACGACGTCGGCGAATCAAAGAACCTCGCGACGACGCACCTTGACAAAGCGGCCGAGTTGCACGCGCGACTTGTGGCTTGGCGCAAGACTGTAAACGCCCCGATGCCGACGCGGAACGACTCGCCGACGGCGGCCAATTCGAAGAAGGCTGGCAAGAAGGCGGCGAAGGCGGCGGGCCAGGGGCCAGGAAAGAAGAAGGCGGCGAAGGCGGCAGCGGGCGAAGATTAACCAAGGTGCATGGTGATGCGCAAACTTCGAGCGGTCGTGGTGGGAACTGGCTTCATCGGGCCCGTCCATGTCGAGGCGCTGCGGCGAGCAGGCGTCGAGGCGGCCGGCATCGTCGGCTCCACGCCGGAGAAATCGCGCGAGGCCGCTCAGCGACTCGGCATCGACTCCCCGATCGCGACGCTCGACGACGCACTCGCCGATCCCACGATCGACGCCGTGCACTTAGCGACTCCTAACCGCTTCCACTTCGCGCAGACGGCCGCCGTGCTGGCCGCCGGCAAACACGTCGTCTGCGAGAAGCCGCTCGCCATGACGACCCGCGAATCGGCCGAGTTGGTGCGGTTGGCCGGCGAGGCCCAGGTCGCGGCGGCAGTCGCCTACAACATTCGCTTCTATCCGCTATGCGTCGAGGCGGCGGAGCGATTCCAAAGCGGCGAGTGCGGCGACTTGCTGCACGTCCATGGTTCGTACGTGCAAGACTGGCTGCTGCGTTCGACTGATTTCAATTGGCGAGTGCTCGCGCAGGAGGGAGGCGAACTGCGCGCGGTGGCGGACATCGGCACCCATTGGCTCGACCTCGTGCAGTTCATCACAGGGCGTTCGATCGTCGCCGTTTGCGCCGACCTGCGAACCGTACACGATGTGCGGCACGCACCGCTGGGCGGTCGACAGACCTTTAAGTCGGCCGACGGGGAGACTACGAGCCGTAGCGATCACGATGGGGACGACCGCAGCAGGGCGATTGCCATCGACACCGAGGATTGCGGATCGGTTTTGCTGCGTTTCGCCGACGGCGCCAACGGCTGCCTTTGGGTTTCGCAAACGACCGCCGGCCGCAAGAACTGTTTGCGGTTTGAATTGTCGGGCGCACGAAAATCGCTGGCTTGGAACAGCGAAAGCCCGAACGAATTGTGGATCGGTCATCGCGACCGCGCCAACGAATTGCTGGTGCGCGACCCCACGCTGATGCAACCTGCCGCCGCGCACTACGCGCAGCATCCGGGCGGCCACAACGAGGGCTATCCCGACTCGTTCAAGCAACTATTCCGCGCGTTCTACGGCTACATTCGCGCCGGCGACTTCGCCGCACCGCCGCCCTTCCCTAGTTTCGCCGACGGCCATCGCGAACTGCTGCTGTGCGAAGCGATTTTGCAAAGCCACCGCGAACGACGCTGGGTAGAAGCCTGACCCCTGCTCTGCCGCGTCCATCTCGTACTCCGCGCAGCGATACTCGTACTCGTACTCTCTTCCATTCTCGCAGTTGAGCTCGAGCCCCTTTCGGACAACGCTGTGAAGCATTTTCAGACCGCGAAACGGCGGGACATGACGAGCATCTGCCGTCCTCGCTCGCCCCCGGTCAGATTTGTCTCACGAAGGCACGGAGACACGGAGAAAGACTCGTGACTCGTCGTGGACGATGCACGTGACCGATCCTTCCTCGAACCGCTTTTTCATCAGGTTCTCACGCTTCTACGTGCCTTTGTGGCTCCGTGAGATCCTTTGTTCGGGAATGCACAATGAAAGCCGACGCTCGCCGGGGCGCCCTAAACCCAGGGCGGCGCTTCGCTCTGCCCTAGGCTGACCTGTCGTGCCCCTACGGGGCGGATGCCCGCAGTAACCACTCGCTCGACGACGTGATGGGAGCGATTTAAGGAGGCGCCTAGCCGCCGGCGACGCCCTGGGTGTTCACGTACAGCGAGTAGATCGCCGTACTGCCAGCCATGAATAGCCGATTGCGGTAGCGGCCGCCGAAACACAAATTCGCACAGCGCTCAGGCAGGTCGATTCGGCCGATCAAGAGGCCCGCGGGATTGAACACGGCGACGCCGTCCAACTCCTCGCGTCCCATGCCCCAGCCGCACCACAGATTGCCATCGATATCCACTCGCAGGCCGTCCGGCGTCCCCTCGGGTTCAGCCGTGACAAGCACGCGGCTATTCGCCAAGCGCCTTCCGCCGTCGACCACGTCGAACGCGCGAATCACGCGCGGCGACACGCCGCACTCCACGACGTACAGCTTCGTCTCGTCAGGCGAAAACGCCAGCCCGTTGGGGCGCGCCACGTCGCCGGCGACGACGGTCAACTGTCGCGAATTGGCGTCCCAGCGATAGACGTTCGTCGGCAGTTCGACTTTGTCCTGATGTCCTTCGTAGAAGCCGAGGATTCCGAAGGGAGGGTCGGTGAACCAGATCGAACCATCCGACTTGCAGACGACGTCGTTGGGCGAATTCAGCCGTTTATCGTCGTAGCGGTCGGCGATCACGGTGATCGAACCGTCGTACTCGGTGCGAGTCACTCGGCGGGCGTCGTGTTCGCAGGTGATCAACCGTCCCTGGCGATCGCGCGTATTGCCGTTCGCATTGTTGGCGGGCTTGCGAAAGACGCTCACCAACCCCGTCTCTTCGTCCCACCTCATGATGCGATTATTGGGAATGTCGCTCCACAACAAGTATCGACCATCTCCAAACCAGACCGGCCCCTCGGCCCAGCGCATGCCGGTCGCCAGTCGCTCCACCTTCGCCAAGTTGAGTCGATACTTGGCGAAGCTCGGGTCGATCGCGCGCACGCGCGGATCGGGATACCGCGGACTCGGCTGCCAATCGTCCCCCGTCGCGTAGTCCGCGGCGCTCAGCATCGATGTGGCGCCGGTGGCCGCGATGAATACTCGTCGATCCATGAAGTGTTCCTTGTGTGGAGGGGCGAGGCTGCCTGTGAGAGAAGGACCGGCGGAAACGTCAGCCGGCTAGCGAAATGATAACGGAAGCGGTGAGCAGCAGTGCGCCAAGCAGGCGAATGAGCATGGTGCGCGATGAGAGGCCCGCTTCGGGCGTCTGCAACAGGCGCGCCAAGAGCCATGCCAACCCCACCGCCCATAAGCCGCGCAGAGCGTAGACGATATTGATGCGAGTGGCGTCGCCGAAGCGGCCGAGCGAATACGACATACTCATGGCTTGGAGGGCGATCAGCAGCGAGCCGACGACCATCGGCCAAGCGACGCTGAGTTCGCGCAGGCGCCGCGGGCGGTCGATCCACGGCAAGAAGACCAGCGATGCCACGCCGCCGCACGCAAACGTCGCGGGCAAGAACAACGTCGCCCCCCACTTGCGCCCCCAAACCTGCAGTCCGACGTCGAACAGCGACATGGCGACGGCCGATGCGAGCGCCAGCACGATGCTCGCAGTCGCCTTCTGCCACGTCACGCTCGCGTGGCGCGTCGAGCGGGCGCCCGACTGCATCACGCCGACGCCGACCGCCGCCAACGCTGCACCGATCCAAACTCGAGTTTCAATGGGTTCGCCTGCCAACAGGGCCAAGAGCGCCGCCACGATGATTACCTTGACTCCGAACAGCGGAGTCGCCACCGACACGTCGCCGTACTGAAACGCCAAGTAGAGGAAAACTTGACCGGCTACGAACAGCAGACCGACGACACCCGCTTGCCACCAATAGGCCGTCGGCAACCAGTCCCCCTTCACGCAACCGACGCTCACGAAGCCCACTGCGAGCCAGAAGTTGGACAGGAAGGTGCTAGTCCAGGGGCTGGCCCCCGTGGTGATCGCGCGCTTGCCCAACAACATTCCAAGCACGAACACGACGCTGGAAAACAGGGGAAACAACAAATGCAAGGGAAACGACACGCGACTGATTGCACCTCAAACCGCTCGCTTTGCGCCAAACGACCGCTTCGTCAGCATACCCATTTGCAGCCATTTCGCCCATAGTCGTGGACCGCTCCGTCGGTCCAACGCCCGCGCCTTTTCTCGACGACGCGCAGCCCCGCGGTATTCGCGAGCGAAACACGCAAGCGCTGGGGCGCGTCGGCGGCGACCAAACGACTTCGAGGCGTCGGATCGCGGAGCGATCCACGACGATCGGCCCAACGGTTATCTTGGAGATAAGGAGTTCTCGCCATGAATTGCAGTAAACTGCTGCTTCTGTTGCTGCTCGTTCCGTTCGCGGCTTCGTCACTGCCGGCTGCCGACAGCGGCGAGTTGGTCCCGGCGCAGGAATGCCGTCCGCGCGGCGGCGTTCCGCGGTTCTTGGAGAAGACGCAGCGCAACGCCGGCGAACTGCGGGTGGCCTATCTGGGCGGTTCGATCACGGCGCAGCCCGGCTGGCGGTTGCTGTCTCTCGAGTTTCTGCGAACACAGTTTCCAGGGGTAAAGTTCTCCGAGGTCAATGCGGCGATCGGCGGGACTGGATCGGACTTGGGGGTGTTTCGCCTCCAACAGGATGTGCTCGACCATCAGCCGGATCTGCTGTTCGTCGAGTTTGCAGTGAACGACGGCGGAGCGGCGCCGGACCAGATCGTGCGCTCGATGGAAGGCATCGTGCGGCAGACGCGCCGCACGCTGCCGGGCGCCGACGTCGTGTTCGTCTACACGATCACCGAGGCGCTTGTGCCGCCGCTGTTGGAAGGGAAGTTTCCGCGAGCGGCAAGCGTGATGGAGCGAGTCGCGGATCACTATCAAATTCCGACGATCCACCTGGGAATGGAAGTCGCTCGCTTGGCGAAAGACGGCAAGTTGGCATGGAAAGCGCCGCTTCCGAAGACCGATGAGCAGCGGAAGCAACTGGGCGACGTCTTGGTTTTCGCCCCCGACGGCGTCCATCCTCACGTTGAGACGGGGCATCGTCTGTATCTGGAGGCGATTGAGCGATCGTGGCCTGCGATCCAGACCGCTTCGACTTCCACCGTTGATCGTCCCCTCGTCGAGCCATTGGACTCGAACAACTACGAACGCGCACAGCTGATCCCGTTCTCGCGGCTGAATCCGCCTGCCGACTTCGAGCGACTCGATCCAGTCGCGGACCCCTTCGGAAGGCGTTGGGCCATTCGGATGACTTCGTTGCACCGAGCAACGAAGCCGGGAACGACGCTGACGTTCCGCTTTCGCGGCACTCATGCGGCGATCTACGACCTACTTGGCCCTGACTGCGGCCAAGTCATCGTAACGCTCGATGATCGCCCGCCGCGCATCGTGCCGCGCTTTGACAGCTACTGCACCTACCACCGCCTCGCCACGCTTCAGATCGGCGCCGACCTGCCCGACGCGGAACACACGGTGCGAATCGAGTTACATCCCGACCAGCCCGACAAAGCGGCCATCCTGGCGACTCGCAATAACCACATCGACGACCCGGCGCGCTACAACGGAACCGCCTTCTACCCCGGCGCCCTCCTCGTCATCGGCGATCTTTGTCCTTAGTCGTGGACCGCTCCGTCGGTCCAACGCCCGCGCTTGCTCGCTGCCACGAGCATGTCTCAACCAACAACAGCCGCCGGCAATCCGCAACGGCGGCGGTGCAAGGGGGGGCGGTGCGAGGGGGCGCAGAGGCGTTGGATCGCGGAGCGATCCACGACTATTGTTTGCCTCGCACTGCAACTTGGCCGCTAGGAAATGAGTCGTCGCTCATGACTCGGGTAAATCCCGCAGCGCGATGCGTTTGAAGAACAGCCCCGGTCCGCCTGGTTGCTCGGACGCGACGTCGTAGAACAGAACGCCGATCGTCTCGCGATCCAACTCCACGGTGCGCGGACACGCTCGGCCGCCGATCGCACGTCCCGGGTTGTAGTACTCGTAGGCCGCCTTCCAGGTTCGGCCGTCGTCGCGCGAAATACGGTACCGAATCCGCTCGCCCCCCACCCCCGGGCCGAGGATCTCCGAAGCCAATAGCCACCCGTTCGACAGGCACATCAATTCGTGTCGCCATCCCTGCTCCCGCAGATTCGGGAACTCGGCGATCTCGGTCCATGTCCGTCCTTGATCCTCGGAACGAACCCCGGCGCCGCTGACCCAGGTCCCGCGCGGCGTGCGGACGATCGGCACGAGCCCATGTCGGCGGCCGTCGCCGAACGGCGACGAGTCGCGCGTCTGCGGGTTCCACAAGAGCGTTTGGTCGTCGAGCGACGCGAGCCACCGACCATCGGGTAGCTCCACCAAAGGATGGCGAATGACGCTGCGAACTTCCTGCGAATGCGGAAGAGCTTGCATGGGTCCCCAAGTCGCACCGTCGTCGCGCGACACGCTGTACACGACGGCCCGTGGTTCTCTCTCATTGTCGTCAGCGCTCCAGCGGTTCCACGCGTGGACGACGTCGCCGTTCGACAAGGCTGTCAGCGAACCGGGATAGTACGTCTTGCCCTTGGTCAATGGGAAAGCTTCCGAGGCGGACCACGTGCGTCCGCCGTCGCTTGAGCGGACGATGCGCAGATCGCGATGATTCACTCTTCCATAGGTCGCGACCAGGATGCCGCGATGAGTGAGGCAAACGGACGGGTGAATATGTCCATCGACGACATCCGCCACACGCACCGCACCGGTTGGCGCCGCGGCGTCGTCCGCCCAACTACTCGCCGCCCCCACACAACATGCGAACAACAAAACGGCCCATCGCATCACAGCAGCTCCCTGGGTGTATGCCCCCTCCTCCCAGATGCTACCACGCGCCGAAAGCCTCATCGACCAGTTCTCGCTCCTTTAGCGAGCTTCGTCGAACAACCTTCGCTTCGTTCGATATCTGCCAGCACTCCCGCACCGCGTCGATGAGCCAGGGCCCGCCTTCCGCCTCTCCGTCGTTAAGTCGCTCGACCACCAACAACGCGTCCGCCGGCTCGATCGAGTCGCTGCCATTGACGTCCCAGGCCAAACGAGGTTCCTCGCTGTCAAAGGGCGGCAACGTCGGTTCGCCCGGCGATAGCTGATTCAATCGATTGATCACCAGCAACGCGTCGACTGGAGTGATGAACCCGTCTCGATTCACATCGAAACGGTTCCAGCGGTTTTGGTACCACGGGGCGTCGGGACGAACATCGAGCGTCGCGATCGCAGGGGTGGAACGACCACCGTCGCGATCGACGACGACGTACGTCAGCCAATCCGTGCCCAAAAAGTTCGCGGCCGGCGCATAGTACAAACGTCCGTCGCTCACCCACGCCGCGCCATGAGTCGGCTCCGTCATGACTTCGACCGTAAGCTGCTCGCGGACGTCCTCGACGTCGCGATCGTTGTCCGTCGTCGCTAGAAACGCCGCCGAGTTGCGGAGGACGGTGAACCGATCATCGCCAGCGACCGGCGGATCATTGACCGCGCGTACGATGATCGTCGCCGATGCGTGGGTCCGCTGCAGATTCTGCGCACTCTCGGCCGCGCCGAGCGGTCCTGGGTCCTCGATCATCACGCTCCATTGCACTTCCCCTGCGAAATCCGCGTCGGGCGTGAAGGTCGCCCCTTCCCAAGCGGCATTGATGGCGGCGCGAGTCCCTGCGAACGTCATCTCCGAGTCGTCCACGCCGTCGCCTAGCCCTCCCGGAATGATGAAGCTTAACCCCGCTCGACTCGCCAAGGTCATCCGCCCTCGATTGACCGACATCTGCACTTTGTAAGTCGCCGCGCCCGAATCGACGTCGTCGATTCGCAGCACGGACTCGCCCTCGTTCGACCAGCGCAGTCCATGATCCTCGTCAATCTCCAGCAGTTCGCGATGCGGCACAACCGGCGGATCATTGACCGGTAGAACATCGATCGTAAACCCACGTTCGGCGATCAATCCGGGTCCTCCTCCCGACGCACCCTGGTCGTCGACGGTCGCCGTCACGATCACGGCGCCATGAAAGTTTTCCTGGGGTGAGAATACGAGCGTCGCGAGGGCCGCATTGAGCGAGTCCACTGCACCGCGCAACACCAGACTGCCGGTGCCTTCGCCGTCGACCGACTCGAGTCCCGTGGAGTCGCCCAGCCGCCAGGCGCCTGTCGCGGCTGCCACGCGCACCACGATTGGCGATGCGCCCGCGTCGTCACGCACTCGGATCGACTCGGTACCTGCCATCGACCAAGCCTGATCCTCCAGCACGCTTGCGCGAGCGGGAACAACCAGGGTCGGCGCATCGTTTTGCGGACGCACGTGCACCTCAACGACGTCCTCGTCGGATTCGGGCCAGCCGCCCGAACCGCCTTGATCAGTGGTGAGCATGGCGATCCGAGCCGTCCCGTTCCAGTCGGGCGATGGTGCAAACTGCAGCGACGACAGCGCCGCGTTCACCGCCGCAATGCTCCCAGAAAAGCTCATCTGCGTGTCGCCAACTCCGGCTCCTTCGAGAAACGAGAGGCCGGCGCGGGCGAGCGGCGACAGCGTCAACGTCCCGTGTTCCGCCGTCAATGTCACTCGCACGGCCCCCTCGCCGACATCCAAATCTTCGATCCGCCATTCACCGGCCGAAAACGTCAGCCTGCCATCCTCGTCGACCTCTGGCGTCCCCGCAGGCGTATGCTGGACGGGCGGATCATTGATCGAGTTGATCACGATGGTGATCGTGTCGACATCCACGAAAGCGGGCCCAGTACCCGCTTGTCCGCGATCGTCCGTGCGTACTGTGATCGTCGCCGTTCCATGCTCGTTCCGAGGCCCGTGGAACGTGAGCGACTGAAGCGACAGATTGATCGCATCGCGTCTCCCCGTCAGTACCAGGATCGATCCACCCACTCCCGTTGCTGACTCCAGCCCCGCGATCTCGGCCAAATCCAGCGTCCCTCGACTGGCGATCAGCGTCGCTTCGATCGTCGCGTCGTCCGCGTCGTCGTCGATACGGATGGAGTTGCCTGATGCAGAGCGAAACGACAATGGTTGGTCTTCGTTGACGGTTTGGATCGTCGGAACCCCATTGCGAGGTGGATCATTGACGGGCGTGATTTGAATGTCGACGAAGTCGCGATCCACTCCGCCCGCGAGATCGTCGGTGGAAAGGAAAAATCCTGCCGCGCCGGTCCAATCAGGGTCCGGTTGAAAGACGAGTCCATTCAGCCGTTGGTTCACATTGATCGGAGAACCGGTGAAAACCAGCGTCCGATCGCGCAGTCCATCTCCGACGACGAACGACAATCCAGTCGTCGCCGGCAGACTGAGCGTCCCGCCCTGCGCCTCGAGCGTCACTCGCACGGCCCCAATTTGGGCCTTCTCCACATCGAAGATGGTGAGTCGACGCCCACTGAGCGCTGAAAAGACAAGTGGTTGGTCTTCGAGGGTCGTCGCGTTCCGCGGCGCTGTCGACCAATCCTCATAGTTCCACTGCTGAATGGGAACGTCGTTGATCTCTCGGACGATGATCTCGCGCGATTCGCCAAGCACGCCCGGCGTCGTCGCCGAATCGCGCACTTCCCATTTCAATTCCCCGGCGCCCGCCGCTTCGGGCGTCGTCCGGTAACGCAACGTTCGGAACTGCTCGTCGGACAACGACTGGCCGACTGAAACAGCCGTCGCACCATCGGCGGCGAAGATCCGCAACATCGTCGGAATCTGCGTCAGATGATAGCTTAGACCTTGCCAGTTTTCGTCCGACGGACCCGCGACATAGTGCAACTGGTCGAACCCTAAGGATTGCGCTGCCGAGTTCCACTGGTCTTCATCGAGCGACAGCGGCGGCGGCAGGCCCGCCACTCGTCGCGGTGCATCGTTGACTGCCGACACCTGGACGGCGAACGCTCGAGAGAAGGCGACGTTGTCGGCGGCAGCGTCGAAGTCGCCGTCCAATCCTGGATCGGTCAGCGTTACGGTGATCACAGCGGTCCCCCAGGCATCGGACGCGGGCGTCAAACGCAGCACGCCCGTCGATTCACCAGACGTATAAATCACCTCGGGCGTCGGCAGGACCGCCGAGTTGCTGCTGGAGACCGTCATCCTCAACGGTTGCTGCTCCAGAGGTCCCGGACTGACGCCGGTCACTTTGACCAGCGTCGACGCGGCGTCTTCCATCAGAAACACGTCTCCAATTGGATCGAACTGGGGAGGGTCGTTGATCGAATCGATCGTGACGTAGAACACTCGCGAGAAACTCGAGTTATCCTCTTCCGTCGCCAAGTCGCCGTCGATGCCGCCGTCGGTGACGGTGACGGCGATCTCCCCGCGTCCCTCGACGCCGGCCGGGATGTCGAGCGTCAAGGTTCCTTCGCGATTTCCAGACACGTATTCGACGACCGGCGCTGGGATCAACTCAGGATTGCGGCTGACGGCCGTCACGCGCAGCGGCTGCCCTTCCCCGCCGCCATCCGTGATTCCGGCCAGCCCTACGACGAACGACTGGCCGGTTTGGTTGAGCCACAGGTCGCCGACCGCATCCAACGTCGGCGGTCGATTGGGGCCGACAAACACGCGAAACGTGCGACTCGACGACAGCCCTGCGGCGTCCGTCGCGGTCACTGTAATGTGCGCCAGTCCGTGGGCGCCGTCCGGCGGGTCAAGCGTCAACCAACCGATGGCGCCGTTCCGCGAAACGAGCACGCGATCGGCGGGCAACGCCCGTGAGTTATCGCTATGAATGCCGATTCGCAGTTGGTCGACGGGCGTGTCGTCGTCGGACAGCTTGAACTCGAGCCCCGTGCGCGGGACGGTCGCCGGCTCTCGCGGCAACGAGAGTCCCGGTTCAAACGCGGGCCCCAGGCTAGCGCCGTCGAAGTCAATCCGTTTGATGTCGTCCGCCAAATAGTCGGTCCAGTAGATCACCTGCAACGTCGAGTCGATCGCCATTTGAGAGAACCCCGGGCCGGGAGTCGCGATCGTGACTCGCCCCGTGCCGTCCAGATTGAATCGGTCGATGGTGAGATCGCCGAGAAATACTTGATGGGTCGCAGCGTCGAGTTCCACATCGCGACCGCCGATCTGAGCAAAGGTTTGAATGTCGCCGCCCGCCAGATTGGCGGAGTAGGTCCAGATCGGTCCACCCGTATTGCCGCCCGCATTGATCCATAACATGCGTTCGTTTTCATGATCGACGGCGACGGTCATGGGATTGCGAAGAAACGCGAGATCGTCGACCAGCGTCTCGACGTTTGAACCGTCCAGATCCATGCGGACGATCCGTCGATCCTCATTGTTGTACGGCAGGTAGATTTTTCGCCCGACCACATCCAGCTCAAACTGCCCGATGGTGCTGTCGACGCCGAACAGCGTTTCGATCTGCGAGCCGTCCAGGTTGGCGCGTTGTAGGACGCGCGGCGGCCCAGAATTGAGACGCGAGTCGACCCAATAAAGCTTGCCGGCGATGGGGTCGACGGCGACTCCGCGGGGCGTATCAAGCTGATCGACGATGACGACGACGCCCGTGCCGTCGTAGTTCATGCGGCGAATGGAATCCGAGTCTTCGTCGGCGAAGTAGATGTAGCCGGGCACGACTCCGGGCCCCAGTTGCTTGACGCCGTCGTCGGGGAGCCAGTGGTCGTCGATAGGGCCGAGCTGCGGGGCGGCGAACACGCGTCGGGGCTCCAGCCGTTCAAACCGCGGGACGCGGGTCGAGCTCGCAGGGCGGAACGCGAAAGACGTGCGTAGACGAAAGCGGCGTGCGGATCGAGACATGGCGGCGTGGATCCTGGGGCGGCGAGTGGAGAGGCGCGGGAAGCTGCGGCGCTGCGGCGAACGGTCGGCGGCCAAACGGTTCTGCGCCGCCGAGCAGCGTGATGGTACATTCGTACCACTCCATCATCAAGAGCCGCTTTCCGACTCCCCCGAAATCCCCCCGCCTGGGATTCCTAAAGTTGCTTGACGCTTGTTGGGTACACTTGTACCTTTTGTGTCGGTACGCCTGTACCACGACACACACTGGCGTGCTGCACGCCCCGCACGCTCCGCTCTCCCGCCTGGAGTCACACGCATGCCCGCTTTCGCCGCCGTCGTCCGCCCGCTCGCGTTCGCCGTCGTCGCGTCGCTCGCCGTCGCGTCGCTGTCCGCCGCCCCTCCGACCGCCCGGACTTGGTCCGACAAGTCGGGCAAATACTCCGTGGAAGCGGAACTCGCGGCGGTCGACGGCGACTTCGTCGTCCTCAAAAAGCTCAGCGGTGAAACACTGCGAGTGCCGCTGGCGAAGCTCTGCGACGACGACCAAGCGTACGTTCGCCGGAAAGCAGACCGCGATCGCGAGAACCGCAATGCGGCTGCGCTGCCGGTACGTGTAGAAGACGTCGAACGGCTCGCCGCCCTCGAACGTTCCGCAAAGGCCGTCGTACGGCGTTACGTCGAATTGTTTGAGAAACATCCTGCTGCCGCCGAGGCCCCGGCGTTTCGGGAGCGAAAGCAACATTGGGAGCAGTTAGCCGACGCCGAGTCGGTGCGGCTGGGGCGCGATCTATGGTGCTCGAAGGAAGAGGCCAAGGAGCGGTTCGCCGATCTGGAGCGCAGGTTCGTCTCGGCGGTGAAGTTGGCCGAGGTCGGCCACATCGACGTCATTCGCCAGTCGCTTAAGGACGCCAGTCGCGCTCATCCCTGGTCGATCGAAGCCGACAGTCGACTCGGCCTGCTGTGCGCGCTCGTCTGGCAAGACCTCGACGGGGCGCAAGCAGCCTTCGACGAATGCATCAAACGCCGGCGACTCAACATCGCTCCCGACGGCGTCGACCGCACGAACCTGGCCGCCGCGCACAACAATCTGGCCATCATCTGCGTGCGGCAGCGAAAGTGGCGCGAAGCGCTGCATCATTGGCGGACCGCGACCGACTTGATTCCGAACAGTCCCGAGTTTGCTCACAATGTCGGCAAATTCAGTCGGATCGCGGCCGAACACGCTCACTTGCGCATGCCTCCCGAGGCGGCGGCGGACGCCGCAGCGCTGTTTGCGCGCGTGGCATTGGCGGCGAAAGCATCGCGACTGAGGTCCGAGAAAGCTTGGATCTTCGTCCGTTTCACCGCCGAACCAACGCTCGATGAAATGTTGGCCGACGCCCCGCCGCTCGCCCCGGCCCCGCCTCAGCCCGTCGGCCCCGTCGCGGGCGGCGACTTGGCGGCGGGCGGCGCAGGAGCGGTCCTCGCTGCGGCGCCGCCGGCCGCCCCTGTAGCGCCGCCGCCGCCGAAAGGGCCGCAGCCTCCCGCACCTCCACTGCCTCCGGGACTCCCTCCCGCTCCGCCGATCCCAGCCCTCCCTGCGCCCGGCGCCGCGGCGCCCGCAGCGGCGCCGCCAGCCGCGCCTGCCGCTGCCGTCCAAGCAGCCGGCGCCCCCGCCGCTCCTGCTGCCGCACTACGCGCCCAGGTGATTCGCGATCACATGGTGCTCACCAGCGGCGGCACCGGGTTCGTCGTCGCTCCCGGACTCGTCATGACCAATCGCCACGTGATCGAACACGGTCACGCGTTCTTGGCCGTGCAGCGAGACGTGGATCGGGAGTGGGAAGCCAGCGTCGAGGCGGTCTCGTTGACCGACGACTTGGCGCTGGTCTCGGTTCCGGGGCTCGAGGCGCCCGCGCTGCCGCTGTCCGCCGCTCCGCCACGCCTGGCGACGGAGATCACCGTGCTCGGCTTCCCGCTCTTCTTTGAACTGGGCAATGACCTGAAGGTCAGCCGCGGCATCGTCTCCGGCCTGCCGAACCCGCGCTTCGACAACATGCTGCTGTATGATGCGACGACCAACGGCGGCAACAGCGGCGGTCCGGTGCTCGACCAAACCGGCTTCGTCGTCGCCGTGCATGCCGCGGGCATCCAGGGGGGCCCGCAAGCTGAAAAGATGGCCGCAGGCGTCCCGTGCGACCGAGCGCTGCAGTTCTTGCTGGAACACCGGAAAAATCTGGCCGCCGTCCCGCCCGGAGCGGTGCGTCCCTGGGCCGACGTCGTCTCCTCAGCCAGCCAGTCGACCGTCCACTTGCTCAGCTTTCATCGCGCCTCGGCGCTGGATGCCTTCGGCGACGGCGGAGCGCGTCGCGGCGGTCGCGGGTCCGGCGGAATGCCCGGCATGCCGTCGTTGTCCGGCAGCAGCCGCTCAGGCCAGGACGGCGATCATACCCATGTCGGCATCCTGGTCAGCAACGCGAAATTGCTAGAGGACCCGCAGTGCACGGCCTGCTATGGCGCCGGCAAAATCCCGTGCACCCAGCGCGGCTGCAGCAAAGGCAAACTGCAAACCCAAGTCGTCGACATTCTGGGCTACAGCACAGGCGGGCGTCCGATCACCCGCACTCGCACGGTCTATGATCGCTGCCCCACTTGCAAGGGCTCGGATAAGGTGGAATGCCTCAGTTGCCGCGGCAGCAAAGTCGACTGACCAGACCTCCCCCCCGCTCTGTAGACGGCCTGCGGCAGGACTGGTACATTCCTGCGGTCACGACGAGCCTAGGGACAGAAGCGATGTCTGAGAATCAATTGCCGAGCCGCGCGGAACTGGAAGTGCTGCAGGTCGTTTATGAGCTGGGCAGTTGCACGTCGCGTGAGGCGTTCGACGCCTACCCCAATGATCGCGGGATGGAGCATAGTTCCGTCCGCACCCTCTTGCGGCGATTGGCCGCGAAAGGCTTCCTCAAAGGCAAACTGGTCGACGGAGTGACGATCTATAGCCCCGTGCGCCAGCAACGTTCGGTGCTTGGCGACGTCGTCTCCGACTTGGTTCACACGTTCTTCCAAGGCGACGTCTTTCCGCTCGTGCAGCATCTGCTCGGACAACGCCGCCTTTCGTCGCAGCAAGTCGACGAACTGCGCGAGATGCTCGACGGTCAGGCTTCCAGCGCCAAGAAGCGCAAGTCGACGAAATAGTCTCGGAGCGTCCTCATAGCGAGACGCTGCAGTGGGTTCAGGCGGATGGGCGGGGTTGGGGATGGTTGGGTTGGACGCGCCGGGCGAGAAGATCTGGCTTCTCCTATGGCAAACCACGGCGCTAACGCTGTTCATCATCGTGCTCACGTCGCTGCCTTGGTTTCGGCGACCCAAGATTGCATCAGCCTTGTGGCTGTTGGTGATCGTCAAGACGTTGATTCCGCCGATCTTTCCCTCTTTGCCAGTCCCAGGGGTGCGACTCACCGACATCCACGCGCCGCGTCTGATCTCGATGCCTGGGCGGTCGCACGTGTTGGTGGAAGACTGGCCCAGTCTCCCTCGCGAAAACGCACCGCCGCCGCCTTTGGGGCCGCGCTTTCAATTCAGCGTGCGCTACACTGCCGCCGAAGTGACGGCGGTCTTCTTGATCTGGCTCGCTGGCGGACTCGCCGTGGCGACGACCGGCCTCCTCCGGTTCACCCAAGCGCGTCGCCTGCAACATCGTGCGCGTCCCCTATCCGAGCCCTTGAGCACATCGCTCGCCCCGCTGCTCGCCGCCTTCGGCGCTCAAGGTCGAGTCCGCTTGCTGGCGATGGACGACGCCGTTTCGCCGCAGTTGGTCGGACTGATGCGGCCCGTGATCTTGCTTCCCGTCGCAATCCTTGAGGATCAAGAGGCCGTCCATACGGCGGTCGCTCACGAATTGGCGCACTGGCGTCGCAAAGATCTGTGGCTCAGCGTTGTGCAATGCGTCTCGCTGAGCCTCTGGTGGTTTCATCCGCTCATTTGGCTCGCCAGCCGTCGGCTCAGCCAAGCCCGCGAAATCTGCGCCGATGCGTTAGCGATCCAAGTCCTGGGATGTTCCGGCGTGGAGTATGCCCACAATTTGATGAACATTCTCACGCAATTGACGGCCGCGGAACCTGCGGCAGAACATCGATCCCTCGCCGCGCCGACGACCGCACCGCAGCCCGACCTGCCAGCCTTTCGCAGCCGCATTTCATCCGCTCTGAATTCGCGACACCCCACGCATCCCGTTCCGACGGTTGCGGCAGGCTGCGTTTGGATCTGCTTGGCGCTCGCCGTCCTGCCTGGTTCCGACTGGCGCTATTCCGCCTCGGTATTGCGAGTAGTCCTGCTGGGCAATCGCGCCCAACAGTGCTTCGTCAGCCAGGGCCCGTTCGAGTACCTGGACCCAGAATCGGGACGACGAACGTACTTTGAGATGCTGTTGCCCGTGCACCACCTATACAACGTGACTTGGTACGAAGCCCAGTCGCTGGCTGAAACGCGTCGTCACGAAGGACGCCCTGGCCGTCTGGCCGTCGTGGACTCGCGGGCCAAGCACCAATTCCTCGAGGCGCGGTTTGGGCCGTCGCTGACGCACGCCGCGCCTCCGCTCTACGTGGCCGACAATCTCTGGATCGGCCTCACGCGAAATCACCCCGATCGCCAATTCCGCTGGATCGACGGCCGAGCCATGGCGCATGCCTTCTGGCATCCATCCGAACCGAACAACTCGAATTCGGAAGAACTTTGGGTTCATTACTGGATTCGCGACGAGCAATTCTCGTGGAACGACGCCGCCAGCGACGACGCTCGGCGGCGCGGCGATCGATTCGGGTTCATCGTGGAGTACTAGCGCCGGCGGCTGCGGCGGCCGCCCGCGCTTGCGCCATCAGCGGACTATCGGGCGCGGTCGATGCGGGCAAATGCCCCATCATGCCGGCGACCAGTCGGGCCTGCGTGGCGGGCGTGCTGGCCAATAAGGCCTCCTCCCAGGCTGTGGCGCCGAACTTGAAATCGTGACTGTCGTTCGCTTTGACGAAAATTTGGCGCCGGGCCGCCGCGAACACCGCTTCCGCGTCGCCGCCGCGCGACAAGAAGCCGAGCGTCTTCCGCGCCGCATCGTCGCGGCTGGCGCCGATCGTCGCAAAAATGTCGGCGAGCGCTTCTCGCGGGTCGGCGGGCGTCTCCAGCGGTTCAAGTTGCTGGAGGTTTAGAGCGCGGGCCTCGCCCAGGGCGTCGCGAAACAGGGCGACCCAGGACGCAGCTTGCAATAGCGACAGGCGTCGAGTGGCGTCGTCGGCAGCGCTCAAGAAAATCGTGTGCAGCGCATTGACCGACGTCACCGAGTGCAACGACACAATGCCCGGCTTGCGCAACAACAGCTCGTTCGCCGCCTTGAGAATTCCGTCCCAGATCCCGGCTGGCGCAATACCGCCTTGAACATACTCCAACAGCGACGCCCCCGCCGCCGCCGGCGACGCCCCGCGCAACTCGGACATCAGCCCGTCGCTGGCCGCGATATCCGGCACGCCCTGCATCCAATCTTCGCTGAAGCGGCCCGCCGCCTGCTGATTCTGCTCCCACGGCCCCACCACGTCGACGCCCGGTTTGCCTTGGCGATCAAGTAGGCCGTAGGCAAGCGACCGCAGCACAGGCTCCGCATGCTGCCAGCCGATGGTTTGCAAAGTGCGAAACGCCTGCGCGGCGAAAATCGCCTTGTGGCCGATGTTTCGCTGATCGCGGATCGCATACGGCCAGAATGCTTCCATCACGGCGGCGGCGCTGTGCGACCGAGCCAGCGCAATGGCGGCCGCATCCGCCGCCTCGGGGTCCCACGCGTCCATCGCCTTGCGAAACGCTTCCCGCGAGTCGCTTGCCCGCGGCAGTCGCTGTTCGTTCGCCGGTCCCAACGTCCAGTCCCCTTCGCGAACGTCCCGTTCCTGCGATGCTTTGAATGTGTCGACCGCCCACAGCATCGGAATCAGCCATTCGTCCACCGTCGCCGACATCCCCAACTGATGCGCCGCATGGACCACCATCACCGCATGGAACTTGAAGCCGACCGGCCGCGGCTGGATGTTGCGAATCCCCGCCAGAAACACGCCGGCCATCAAGTCTCGATACGACCAGCCGCCCCGCAGCTTCGCCACCACTCGCTCCAGAATTCGCTCCCGCGGCGTCTCCTCCAGCCACCGCACCACCGGCTCGATCTCCGGCCGAAAGCGAACTGCTTTCCCATCGAGGGGCGTCGGCGTCACGCCGTCCTGCGCCAGCGCTCGTCCCACGACGCCCAAACTTCCCAGCCCCGCACCGACGCCGGCCAGCGCCGACGCCTCGATGAATCCACGACGCGACATGCCCTGCCAGCGGCTCTCAAACATCGTCTCCGCCTCCTTGAGAAAAAATGGGAATTTCGACTCACCGCATCCGCAGCGGCGACCGACTACACTGGTGGATGCATTCCCCACCCCTTCGAGTGATGACAGTCATGAGTCACGACGTTGCCGGCGGCGCTTCTCGCAAATTGATCACTCGAATCTTGGAACAATTGTTCGTATTCGCCGTCTGCATCGGCATCCCGTCGATCGTGACGGCGGTCGCACCTGTTTCGTGGGTCAAATTGCATCGGCGCGACGGCCGCGTCGAGGCGACCTCAAAGTCGTGCATCCTGTACGTCATCCCCTTTCGCTTTCGTGCGATTGACGAAGTCACCGAGGTCGACGACCGAGTCGTGGCGGGCAAACTGCAGCGCAAAAGCGTCTCTGGCAGTCATCGTTACACCAAGTCCGAGGACCAAGGATTCTTGATCCTACGCGGCCCCGGCCGCGTCGTCGAAGTTCCCACCTCGCCCGTCGACCTCGACGCCAAAGTTCAACAAATCCAAGCGTTCCTCGACGATCCCGCGGCGACGGAACTCTCGATGTTCAACGTCGCCAATTGGAAGTTCAGCATCCTCTTCGGAGGGCTGGCCTCTTGCCTCACGGTCCTCTACGTCGGCTGCCTCTTGTTCGGAGGCGCGCTCAAGATGATCCGCTTGGTTCAGCGTTCCTTCGGAGTACCTCCCCAAGACCGGTTCCTCGTCCGACAATTGACCCGCCTGGAGTCGTGGCGCCCCAACGCACTACGGCGTTAAGCGGCGACACGGCGAGGGACGACGAACCGTCTCGAGGGGGACGTCACGCCTTGATCTCGTAGCCCTTGCGGCTTTCGCGCGACAGGAACGAGTTGGCTTGGTCGTCGCCGACGATCACGCGCTTCGCGGGATCCCACGCCAGTTCGCGACCCAACCGCATGGCGATGTTCGAGAGGTGGCAGATCTCGAGCATCCGGTTGTGCGACCAGACGTCGGAGATGGGTTGCTTGCGCGCCTTCATCCCTTCGATGAAATTGGCCGTGTGATTAGCGCTGACTTTGCCGCCGTACACCGCCTCGATGGCGCCCTCCGGCAACGGATTCGACTTCAGATCGTCGACCGGCTTGCCGGTAATCTTGCCGCGATTGACGAACAGCCGGCCCTCGGTCCCTTCGAACAAAATGCCGTTGTCCCCTTCGCTCGTGATCATCATCTCGACGTCGTTCGGCATGGCGACGCGGATCTTGAACGAGGTCGCCGCGTTGTAGCGGTCGCTCGCCAACGGGTTGCCGTCCTTGTATTCGACCGGCAGTTTGTACTCGACCGGCGTGATCTTGCTCGGCCCCGTGTCGGTCGCGCCCAGCGCCCAGCAGGCGATGTCGACGTGATGCGCCCCCCAGTCGGTGAGCTTGCCGCCCGAGTATTCATGCCAATTGCGGAACGAGTAGTGGCAATTGCTGTACAGCGGCACGCCGCCGCCGTAGCCTTGTCGCAGTTCCGGGAGCGCTCGGTACGGGACCTTGGCGGCGGGGCCGAGCCACATTTCCCAATCGAGCCCCGTTGGAACGGGCGCTTCGGGAATCGCCGGAGACGCTTCCATGCCGTTGATGCCGCAAGTCACTTTCTTTACGGTTCCAATGCGGCCGGCGCGAATGATGGCGATCGCTTGCAGGAAGCGTAAATCCGATTCGGTGCGCTGCATCGTCCCCACTTGGAAGACGCGCCCCGTTTCCTTGACCACTTTCTCGATGAGCTTCCCTTCGTCAATGGTCAGGGTGAGCGGCTTTTCGCAGTAGACGTCTTTGCCGGCGTACATCGCCTCGACCGCAATCTTCGTGTGCCAGTGATCGGGAGTCGCGATCATGACCGCTTCGACGTCCTTCCGATCGAGCACTTTCCGATAGTCTTTGTACGCGTCCGGCTTCTTCCCTTGCGCCTTCTCGACTTTCGCGACGTTGTCCGCGAGCACGTTTTCATCGACGTCCGCCAGGGCCGCAAACTGCGCGAACTTGAACGACTTGCTAGTGATGGCCCATCCCTGATTGCGCAACCCGATCGTCGCAAACACGGGCCGGTCGCTCGGTGCTTGATATCCCAGCGCCCGCTCCCCCGACTGCAACAAAACCGACGACGCGCCTGCGGCGGCGACGCCCTGCAAGAACAAACGACGACTCGTAAAGCGAGAATTCGTCATGAGCGTACGACCCTTATGATTCGACTGGAAAGGAGGTGAAATGTGCGTCTCGCAATTATGACCGCGTCCTGGTCTTCCGACTAGCCGATCTCCGTACGACGTCGCTTAGGGACCACCGAACGCGCGGCCTTGCGTCAGGTTCCGCTTGAACCCCTCGCGGACCAGCGACAAGTCGGAGTCCATCGCCAGCCATTCGAAGCCGTATGACCGCAAGCGGTCTGCGTCGTCGAAGTGACGCACCAGGATGCCGCATCCCTTTTGATGTCGTCGAGCGGCGGCGACGATCGTCTCCACGCACTCGTCATAGCGCGTCGTCGACTCGCGCGCCTGGACGTCGAAACTCAGGTCGGCCGGACCGATGAACAAAGCGTCGATCCCTTCGACGGCGGCGATCGCGTCGACGTTGCCGACCGCCTCGAGCGTCTCGATTTGGGCCAGCACGATGGGCTTCGGCGTCGGGCCGCTGGGGACGCGCAGGCCGTACCCGCAGGCCCGCACCGTGCGCGACACGCCGCGTTGGCCGTGCGGAGGAAACAAGACCGCGCGGACGCAATGCTGAGCCTGAGCCGGCGTATCGATGTGGGGAACCATAATGCCGTGTGCGCCCCAATCGAGCACTCGACCGATCAGGTCGGGATGCGGCGCCCCGATGCGCACGATCGCCTGGGTCAAGCTGCCGCGGAGGGCGCGCAACTGATTGGGCAGCGCCGCCTCCGACTCGCAGCCATGTTCGAGGTCGATCAGCACCCAATCGAAGCCGATTTCGGCCGCCAATTCGGCGAGTGCGGGGCAGCCGAGCGACAAGAACGTGCCAATGCGTTGCGTCATGAGCGTGAGTCCGTGCGTGCGAGTGGGGAAGCGCGTCGCAAGAAAGTGAGGAGCAACCGGCTGCCTAGCTTGTAATTCGTTGCGCGAGCGTCACAATACCGGCTCAAACGACCGCCGTGATCCCCACGGCGGCGGGGCGGCGGAGTGCCGTTCCGGAGCGAGTTGGATTTCCACAGCATACAGAATGCGAGCGACCAGACCATGAGCAACAATCCCTACGTTCCGCCTGCCGGCTTTGGCGGCCCCTCCGGCCCGCCGCCCGTCGATGTAGCCGCCAAAGTGAGCGGCCCTGCGATCGGTCTGATGGTGACCGCGGGCATCGGCATCGCGTTTCAAGTGCTCGCGCTTGCGATGAACGTGTTGGGCGTCGGCGTCGGCGCCGCGGCGGCGGGCGGCGACAACGGCGGCCCCGAGGGAGCTCAGTTGATGGTCCAAGGCGTCGCCGGCATGGTCGGCGCGGTGATCGGCATCATCGTCGGCATCGTGATCATCATGGGCGCCCTCAAGATGAAGAACCTGCAGTCGTATGGTTTCGCGATGGCCGCCGCGATCATCGCCGCCGTCCCCTGCGTTTCCCCATGCTGCCTCATCGGCCTGCCGGTCGGCATCTGGGCGGTCATGGTCCTGAACGACCCGTACGTCAAGCAATCGTTCCGCTAACGCACGACGACAATCAGGTAGGGTGGGCCAAGCGATCACAGCGAGCGCGGGCCCACCGAGCATGGTGCGAGGAACAAGTCGAGATGCTCCAGGGCGGCATCCCATGGCCATTCCGTCGCGATTCCGAGTGAAATCACCGACGAAGAAGGCGATGCTCGAACTGCGACGGTTGGCGCAGCAGATCGAGCGAGCGCTGGAACGCCAAGAAGATGCCGCGCCGCTGCTCGCCCAATGGAACGAGCAAGCTTGTCGGGAGTATGCACCGTCCGAGTTCCAAACTTATTGGAAGTCAACCGATCTCGACGCCTTTGTGCGCGAGGCGCTTTGTCCGAGCCCGCGTAAAGTCGACGATCTGAAGTATCGCGAAGCACTCGCTGTGCTCAAAGCCATGCTTGAAGAGGGGCTGACGAGCGCCAAACAGACGTACTATCTGGAATGGCTCGAAGTGCAGTTTCCTGGCGCCAACATGAGCGACTTGATTTATTGGCCCGACGAGTGGTTCGACGACCCATCGTACGTGCGCAACCCTGACGGCTCGTTCAACCCCGACGCGCAGTTGACCCTCGACCAGCTCCTCGCCTACGCCCAAGCCAAGTCCGGCCGCCAACTCCGCGGCGCCCCCGCCGACGTCCCCCTCCCCTTCCCGCTCCCCCGCACCTCGTAAAGCCGGCTAGCGCCCGTAGGGTGGGCCAAGCGGCGAATGCCGCGCGGGCCCACCAAAGCCCGTAGGGTGGGCCAAGCGGCGAATGCCGCGCGGGCCCACCGAAGCACCATGAACCCCCGCGAGGAGCGAGCCATGAAGGGCCGTGTCTCGAACGATTCGACATGTCCACCTGCGCCGCACCGTTTCGATGGGCCCGCAAACGTTTGGCCCACCCTACGGTTGCGTGTCTCCGCGTTGCTACTCGCGGCGGTCGGACTTGCGATGTTGCCGCCGCGCGCCCCTGCCGGCGAACTACCGCTGCTCGAACAAAGCCAGTCCGCGTACCAAATCGTGCTGCCCGACGAGTCGCCTTCGAAGGCGATTCGGGAATCACTTCAGCAAACCGCCAGGCTCTTGCAGACCGCCTTCCAAGCGAATGGCGTCGCCGTGGAGGTGGTCGACGAGCGTCAACGAGCCGCAGATCGCCCGGCGCTCCTGCTCGGCGATACGCGAGTCGCGCGGCAAGCAGGCATCGATCCGACGACGCTGCGCGATTGGAGCTACCGGTGGAAGGCAGTCGGCCGGGACGTCGTCATCATCGGGCACGACCATCCGGCACGCGGCGGCGCCGACGACGCGAGGCGTCCCAATTGGGACCGAGTGGGAACCGCCAAAGCGGCGGTCGACTTCGCCCGCGAACACCTGGGAGTGCGGTTTCTCTATCCCGAGCTGCCTGGATACACGCCGATCAGCGGCGCGGCGCGGATCGACCTGGCGGCGACGCCCGCCATCGAATACCTCAAGCGACCCCGATTCGCCGTGCCCGACGAGCTGGATGTCTCCAAGACGCCGCTTGTGCGAGTGAACACGTCCCACCCTGCGGGCGGCTCGTTCTACGACTTGGCGCACAACCGCTTCCCGCGCGTCGACGAGGTGTTCGGCGGCCATACTTGGGAACGAGCGGTCCCGGCGGAACTGTATGACGAACATCCTGAATACTTCGCACTCATCAACCACGCGCGACTCAAGCCAGCCCCCGGAAACGCGCAATATTGCCTATCGAACCCCGACGTCCGTGAGCGAATCTATCGAGACCTCGCCTCGTGGCTCGACCAAGGTTACTCGTCCGTCGATCTGGGGCAGCCGGACGGCTTTCAGCCCTGCCAGTGCGTCGCCTGCGAACAACTTTACGAAACGGGAAAAGACTGGAGCGAGAAGATTTGGCGTTTCCATCGCGACGTCGCTCAACGGCTTGAGCAATCGCATCCGGGACGGCAAGTCACGATCATGTCGTATATCCAGACGGCCGCTCCGCCCAAGTCCTTTCAACAGTTTCCCGCCAACACCAGCATCATGCTCACGGGGACCAACGAAGAGGACATCGCACCTTGGCGTTCGGTCGGCGTACCGCGGGGTTTCACCGGCTACGTCTACAACTGGTGTCCCAATCTGGGAACGCGTTATACGCCCATGCGGACGCCGGGCTTCATCGAACAGCAGGTCAAGCGACTCGCCGCCAACCATGTGCAGGCCCTCTATCGAGACGGGCCGGGTCAATTGTTTGGACTCGAAGGCCCTGTCTACTACACGATGGGCCGGATGTTCGATGATCCCGAACGAAATTCGGCGCGCGAGCTGCTTCCCGAATTCTGCGAAGCGGCGTTTGAGAACAAGAGCGTCGTGTTCTTCATGCGGGCCTTCTACGACGAACTGTACAACGCCATCGCCCTGTATTCGAATCACCTCGGCACTCGCTGCGACGTCTGGACATTCCAGTCACTGCCCGGGGAAGGTCGGCCGCGCAAGTCGGTGACCGATCCGTTCCAGTTGATCGCGTTCAACTATCCGCCGCACACCCTCGCAAATCTGGAAAGCCATCTCAAGCAGGCAGAACAGCTCGCGACCAGCGATAAAGCGCGAGTGCGGTTGACGCTCGTACGGACCGAGTTCGAGTACTTGAAGCACTTCGCGCGCGTCGTGCACTTGCATCAGGCGTATCAAATCGCTCCCGACGTCTCTTCGCTCCAGCGTTTGCTCGACGCTCTCGACGCTCGAAACGCTTACCTCGCGACCCTGTTCGACAAGGGACATCAGCGAGAGTGGGGGCACGTGCTGTTCCCGTTTCCGGGCCACGACGTCAAGCACCTGCGACTCGCGTATGACGGCTATCAAGAGCCGTACGCAAACACCTGCTTCAACTGGGACACAGCCGCACTCCGCGCCTCGCCGCCTCCCAGTCAACGCCGTCTCGCCGCTTCTCCAACGTCGACGCCCGTCGCGCTCGATAGCCCGCAATGGGAATCGACGACGGCGCACGAATTGACGCTCGTCCCTCCCGTTCGCAACGTCCCCCGGAAGACGATGGTCCGCTTGCTTTACGACGCCGCGGCGCTGCATGTGCGGTTTGAATGCGAATTGCCGACCGAGGGAGCGGTCGACTTCAAGACCATCGGCAGAGACCGGTCGCTGGCTGCTCACGAGGCCGTCGAGTTGTACTTGGGAGCAAGGCCGGCGCGAGACGAGTTTTACCGCTTCGGCGTCGGTGCGGACGGCCAGTCGCAGTTCGACGCCGCCAACGGATTTGTCCTCGACCCGCTCGACCCGCGACACGGCAAAGACGATCCGGCCTGGAACGGCGCATGGACCTACGCCGCTCGAGTGGACGCAAACGCCGCGTCGCGTCGCTGGGTCGCTTGGCTAACGATTCCCTACGCGACGCTCGGCGTCGACCGCCCGACAGCCGGCCACGTCTGGCGCGCAAACTTCGCCCGACAACACCTGCTGCCGCGCGGTCAAGTCGAACGCTCCCTCTGGTCGTCGTCCTTCAGCAGCACCACGCTCGAAGACGCCAAGATTCTGGGTCAGATCGTTTTCGAGTGACCTTCATTCGCGGCACTTTGTGGGAAAGCGGTCAGGGGCGCCGAATCGAAAGTCGAGGGCGCCGAACCACGGATGCAGGAACAGCTGCATCCTTTAAAGTTGCGCAATCCTTTTGGAATTTGGCGTCATCGTAGATTGTCACCAGCGTGGTTTGCTCCGCCCCGAAGGGCAACGCTGTGCAGCATTTTCAGTCCGCGAGACGGCGGGACTCGGCCCCGGGCAGATTTGTCTCACGGAGACACGGAGGCACGGAGATGCAAGAGAACGAGACGGGACTTTGATCGATGAAGGATCGCGTCATGAGCTCCGTCCACCGCGAGTCTGGAGTCTTGCTCCGTGTCTCCGTGGCTCCGTGAGAAACAAGAATGAGCGAACCAGGAGCTGCACCGGCGCGGCCGGGAAAGCCATGACGCGACGCCCTGGGAAAACCGTACCTGGGCGCTCCCCAAGCCTCGACAGGCAACGCTGTGAAGCATTTTCAGTCCGCGAAACGGCGGGACTCGACCCCGGGCAGATTTGTCTCACGGATACACGGAGGCACGGAGATGCAAGAGAACGAGACTCGACTTTGATCGATGAAGGATCGCGTCATGATCTCCGTCCACCGCGTGTCTGGAGTCTTTCTCCGTGTCTCCGTGGCTCCGTGAGAAACAAGAAGGAGCGAACAAGGAGTTGGACCCGCGCGGCCGGGAAAGCCGTGGTGCGACGCCCTGGGAAAACCGTGCCAGGGCGCTTCCCAAGCCTCGACAGGCAACGCTGTGAAGCATTTTCAGTCCGCGAAACGGCGGGACTCGACCCCGGGCAGATTTGTCTCACGGAGACACGGAGGCACGGAGATGCAAGAGAACGAGACGGGACTTTGATCGATGAAGGATCGCGTCATGAGCTCCGTCCACCGCGAGTCTGGAGTCTTTCTCCGTGTCTCCGTGGCTCTGTGAGAAACAAGAAAGAGCGAACAAGGAGCTGCACCGGCGCGGCCGGGAGAGCCGTGACGCGACGCACTGGGAAAACCGTACCAGGGCGCTCCACAAGCCTCGACAGGCAACGCTGTGAAGCATTTTCAGTCCGCGAAACGGCGGGACTCGACCCCGGGCAGATTAGTCTCACGGAGACACGGAGATGCAAGAGAACGAGACGGGACTTTGATTGATGAAGGATCGCGTCATGAGCTCCGTCCACCGCGAGTCTGGAGTCTTTCTCCGTGTCTCCGTGGCTCTGTGAGAAACAAGAAAGAGCGAACAAGGAGCTGCACCGGCGCGGCCGGGAAAGCCGTGACGCGACGCACTGGGAAAACCGTACCAGGGCGCTCCACAAGCCTCGACAGTCAACGCTGTGAAGCATTTTCAGTCCGCGAAACGGCGGGACTCGACCCCGGGCAGATTTGTCTCACGGAGACACGGAGGCACGGAGATGCAAGAGAACGAGACTCGACTTTGATCGATGAAGGATCGCGTCATGATCTCCGTCCACCGCGAGTCTGGGGTCTTTCTCCGTGTCTCCGTGGCTCCGTGAGAAACAAGAAGGAGCGAACAAGGAGTTGGACCCGCGCGGCCGGGAAAGCCGTGGATCGCCCTTGAGTAACCGAAAGACCTCAGCCCAAACCCAGGGCGGCGCTTCGCTCTGCCCTGGGCTGACCTGTCGTGCCCCTTCGGGCAACGCTGTGAAGCATTTTCAGTCCGCGAAACGGCGAGACATGACGAGCGTCTGACGTCCTCGCTCGCCCCGGGCAGATTTGTCTCACGGAGACACGGAGACACGGAGATGCAAGAGAACGAGACTGGACCTTGATCGATGAAGGATCGCGTCATGGGCTCCGACCACAGCGAGTCTTAAGTCTTTCTCCGTGTCTCCGTGCCTCCGTGAGAAACAAGAAAGAGCGAACCAGGAGGTGCACCGGCGCGGCCGGGAATGCCGTGGATCGCCCTTGAGTGACCGAAAGACCTCGTTTTTCCCGTAAAAAATGCTTCACAGCGTTGCCCTTCGGGGCGGATGCCGCCAGTAATCGCTCTCTCAATTCCTTCACGACAACGCTCGACGATCGTGTTCTTCCGTGGCGGCAATGGCCACAGCCGTCGATATTTGCAAGACCGCGCAACTTCAAAAGCTGCATTCGAGACTACGGTGCATCGACGCCCGGGCTGCGGAGTCCGACTCCCGGCGTCTTGGTCAGCGAATCGCCAAGCTCGCGACGGATCGGTTCGGCAAGCGCCGCGAGTCGCTTCACCACATCGGGGTGCTCGGCGGCCAAGTTCTTGGTCTCACCAGGATCTGCGCTCAGGTTGAATAACGACAACTCAAGCTGCTCGATCCGATAACCGTGTCGAGTGGCAATTCCTTCCACCCCTGACTGCCGAATGGACGCGGGGGCGAGCATTCCAAAATTCGAGGGCTTTCCGCCGCGTCCCGGTTCCCCGGCAGGCGTAATGTACGGATGCGGGAAGTGTAGTTTCCATGCTCCGCTCCGCACGGCTTGCAAGGCGTCGCCGGAATAGAAAAACAGGGCTTCGTGCGGCGTTCGCGCAGCCGGGTCGCCCAAGATCAGCTTGGCGGCCGAGCGACCGTCGATCGGCAGACGGGGAATCTGGCCCCCGACGATTTCCGTGAGCGTCGGCAGCCAGTCGATGGCCATGAACGGCTCGGAGCAAACTCGGCCCGCCGGGATGCGCCCCGACCAGCGGACCAGGCACGGCACGCGCACGCCTCCTTCGAACGTCGTCAACTTGCCTTCGCGCAGTGGCGTCGCTGCGCCGGCATGTTCGCCGTACGACAAAAAGGGACCGTTGTCGGAGATGAAAATGACCAGCGTGTTCGCATCGAGCTGCAAGCGTTGCAGCGTCGCCATCACTTGCCCGACGGACCAGTCCAGTTCCTCCATTACGTCGCCGTACAGTCCGGCTTGGCTGCGCCCCTTGAATTCATGCGACGCAAAGATGGGTACATGCGGCATGACGTGCGGCATGTAGAGAAAAAAGGGCCGCGTGGCATTGCGTTCGATGAAGTCCACGGCGCGCTCTGTAAAGCGTTTGGTGAACTGCGACTGATCCGGATCTCGCTCGATCACATGCTCCCCGTCGTAAAGGGGCAATGGCGGCATCTCGGCGGCAAGCGTCGGATGATACTTGGTATTGTCGTTGGAGTACGGGATGCCCAGCCACTCGTCGAATCCATGTCGCAGCGGATGAAACTTCAGCCGTGTGCCGAGGTGCCATTTTCCCGCGCCGCCCGTCGCGTAGCCGCGCTCTTTGAACATCTCCGACAATAGCCATTCGTCGCTGGAGATGCCGTCGCGGCTGGTGTGATTGTAGGCGCCATGCATGCCGAGCCGATTGGGATAGCAGCCGGTCATGAGCGCCGCGCGCGAGGCGGTGCAGACCGACTGGGCCACATAGAAATCCGTAAACCGGGTCCCCTCCGCGGCGAGCCGATCGAGATGAGGCGTTCCAAACCCCTTGGCCCCCTGCGTCCCCATGTCGGCATAGCCCATGTCGTCGGCGACGATGAGCACGACGTTCGGCGGCGAGGCCTGAGCGACCAGTGCAAGCGAGCCCACGATCAGAAACGCCAGCAATGCGGGTGACTTCATGCGAATATCTCGTCTCATCTGCTTCAGTGCGTCCTGCTCACAGCGAGCTAACGCGTTTCGCCGCTGGTCAATTGCCAGATCGCGACCTGCCCCGCGATGTCGGCGGCGGCCAAGTGCGTGCCTTCGGGCGACAAAGCGATCGCGGCGATCCAGTCTTTGAATTGCCCGCCGCGCGGCGCGCCCAGCACGGCCACTTCCTGGCCGTCCTCGACTTGGCAGACGCGCACGCAGGTGTCGCGTCCCGCAGAGAATAACAGCTTGCCGTCCCGCGAGAAGACGACGTCGGTGACGCCGTACTGATGTCCCGAGACGTCGCGGATCAGCTTCCCCGTATGAGCCTCCAACAAATGCACTTTGCCCGTGTCCGTTTCTCCGCCTTGAGCGGCCGCGATCAGTCTGCCGTCCGGCGAATAGGCGATGGCCGCTAATCCCTGCGCGACGAACTTTCGCCAGACTTGTCCGCCGCCGTACGAACTGTCTTGCGGGTTGAGCTTGGGAAACTGGACCTTCAAGATGTCCAGCTTCTCGACGCCGTCGCCGCCGTCCACAACGCTCCAGACCTTGAGCGCGGCCGCCGGAATGTCAAAGTCATCCCGCTTGTAGCGATACTCGGACGCCGCCGCCGACCGCCCGTCGGGGGCGAGCGCCGCGGCGATGATCCAGTTCCACGAGTGTCCCTTCCAGCGGCACAGCGCTCGCCGCTGTTCGACATCCCAGACGATCACTTGAGAGGCCGCATCGCCGCTGACCAAGCGACTGCCGTCGGCGCTGGCCGCCAAGCAATGAATCCAATCGCCATGGCCGTCCAGCGTGTGGGCGGCTGCCTGCGTGGCGACCGTCGCGCCGGGTCGGTTCAGCACGTCGTCTTTCTTGGTCCGCTTATACTCGCGCTGCCGCGTCTCGCTGTCCAATACGGCTTCGACCGTGCCGTGAGAACTTTCATCCGGCGACCAGAACTTGATCGTGCGATCGTAGCTCGCCGAAATCAACAGCCTGCGAGCTGAATCGTAAAGCAGCCGGCTGACGGCGTTCGAGTGGCCGTCGAGGCGTCGAGTTGGCGGAACGTCGGGCGCCGCCCGCTTGAACTCGCCGCCCTTCTCCGACTTCACGAATTCGGGCGGCGTCTCGGGGAGTTCCCACAGGTACAATTCGCCTTTCTGATTCCCAGCCACGACGCGGCGGGATGAATCAAGAAAGGCGACCGCCGAGGGCCATGCGCCTTCAAAGGCGAGCTGATAGGTGCAGACCGGCTTCAGCATGGTTGTGTTTCCTTGCGCCAGCGCGCGCGGCGCACGAGTTCAACCGAACAGCGTCGTGACGACGTTCGACCCGAATGGAGACAGCGGCACGGGGCGCACGCCCGCTAAGTTTTCGAGTTTGGGGTCGATCGACAACGCATGGTAGATCGTCGCGAAGAAGTCGCCCTCGGACACCGGCGAGTCCTTTACCTCGACGCCGTCCTCGTCCGACGCGCCGTAGATCGCACCCCCGCGAATGCCGCAGCCCGCCAAGGCCGAACTCCAGCAACGCACGTAGTGGTCGCGGCCCGCACGGTTGTTGATGTTCGGCGTGCGGCCGATCTCGCCCGTCCAGACGACGAGCGTCTTCTCGAGCAGGCCTCGCTGTTGGAGGTCCGTCAGCAGGCCGGCCCACGCGTGTTCCATCGGCGGCACGAGCCCCTTGTGCCAAGCGAAATTGTCGGCGTGCGAATCATAGCTGCTCTGCCCCACCTCGATGAACGGTACGCCCGACTCGACCAGCCGGCGCGCGAGCAGGCAGCGTCGGCCGAAGGCTGAATCGCCGTACAGTTCGCGACTCTTTTCCCATTCGTCGTCGATGCTGAAAACCTTGCGCGACGACTGCAGCCGCCGCGCCGCCTCATAGGCCTCGCGGTGCATCCGCGCCGCCTCGACCTTGTGCTCGGCCGCAAACTGGTCTTCCACGAACGATCGCAGTTCGTGCCGACGCAGTTCGAGTTTAGGGTCGAGCGACGACGTGGAGAACGGCGGCAATCCGCCCTCCGACCCGATTGCAAATGGCTGGTACTTGGGGCCCAGAAACCCGGCGCCCGCGTCTCCCTGGCTCGACACTTTGATGAAATTCGGCAGGTCGCCGTCTGCACGCCCTTGGTACTTCGCGACGACGGCGCCCATCTCGGGAAAACGCACGTTAGGCGTCGGCCGGTAGCCGGTGTGCATCAAGTAAATTCCGCCGGGGTGGTCCACCTCCGACGTCTTCATCGATCGGATGACCGCGATCTTGTCCATCTGCTGCGCCATCTTCGGCATCAGCTCGCAAATCTGCGTCCCCGCGACGTTGGTGGAGATGGGACGGAATAGCCCGCCGGTCGGCCGTCCCGGCTTCATGTCGAACGTCTCGAACTGGCTCGCGCCGCCGTTCATCCACAGCAGTATGCAATGCTTCTGTTGCCGCTGAACTTCCGCGGCCAGCGCCGGCAGCCCGGTCAAACCGCCCCAATTGAGCAGCACGCCGCCGGCGCCGGTGGCGAGCAACCCTTTGAGCAGCATGCGGCGGGACAGATGGTCGGCTCGACGACAGTGCATGTTGAGTTCTCAATGGTTGAAGCGGAATTCACTGCAGGTCATCAACGCCCAAGCGACGTCCTGCCAGCGGGGCTGCTTGCCGTCCCCCTCGGCGAGGAAGGTCGCCGCCCGCGCCGTCTCGTCCGCGGTCGGTCGCCGAGTCAGCACCGAAAGGTACAACCGCTCGATCTTCTTCTCGACCGAATCGCTGGAGGACTGCAGCCAATCGACAAGTCCGCCCTTGCCGCTCAGCAATACACTGAGGGGACCGTTGTTCAAGAATAGATGCTCATGCAACCCGCCTTGAAAGTCCCCCGCGCCGCTGTTGGGTGTGCCGAAGAAGCGAATCATGTAGTCGCGTTCGATCGGCTGGAAGCGATTCTTGCCAGGCGCCTTGTTCGCCTGCTTCTCGACCTCGTCGTACCACGCAGCGGCCCGCCATGAGTCGATCAACTCTTCGGCCGACAGTGGCCGAGTCCGAGCGTACTCATACCAGCGCGGCTGCGGGTCGCTTGCCGCCCCCCGCGACGACCGTTGATAAGCGCGGCTGCTCACCAGCTCGCGCGTGAACCAGCGTAAGTCGAACTTCTGGGCGACCAGAGCGGCGGCCAGCTTCTCGAGCAACTCCGGGTGCGAAGGAGCATTCGACGGGCTCATGTTGTCGATCGGGTGCACCAGGCCGCGGCCCAGATACTGCGCCCACAACCGATTGGCGATGGCTCGCGCGAAGAACGGGTTGTCCGGCCGCGCGATCCACTCGGCCAACTGATCCTTACGCGAGAAGTGAGGTTTGGGAGGCAGCTTGTTGTCCTCGAACTTCGGTTCCTTAAATCCCTCGGGCGTCGACGGCTCGGCCAGCGGCTCGCCCAACAAGAATTTCGGCTTGACCGGTTCCCCCTTTTTGCCCGCCTGTTGGTCTTTGGCCGGCCCGGTGAACAGGATGTCGCCGGTGCTCTTTTCGGCCACGACGAACTTGGTCAGGTCGTCCTTCTTGCCCAGCGACACGATTTGCACGCGGGCCAGAAATGCCGCCATGCCGTAGAAATCAAGCTGCGTCCAGCTCTCGAACGGGTGGTCGTGGCAGCGGGCGCACTGCAACTGGACGCCGAGAAACGTCTGGCTCACGACTTCGCTGGCGTCTTCCGGCTGGTTGCGGTACTGAGCGTAGAACAGCGGCGGGCCGTCCTCCGCGCTGTTCCCCTCGGCCTTCAACAGCGACCGCACCATTTGATCGTAGGGAACGTTCTGGGAGAACTGCTCGCGGAGCCAATGCTGAATGCCGTCCCGCTTGTCGGTCTCATAGCCGGGCGGGTGGCGACTGAACAGGATGACGTCCCACAGGTCGGCTTGGTGCCGCGCGTAACGAGGATCGGTCAGCAGGCGTTCAATTAGCCGCTCGCGTTTGTCGGCCGCCCCGTCGTCGAGAAACGCGACCGCCTCGTCGGGAGTCGGCACGACGCCGATCAAGTCCAGCGACACGCGCCGCAAGAACTCGGCGTCCGTCGTCGGCGGCGCCGGCGCCACCTTCTCCCGCGGCCACGTCGCCTCAATCTCGGCGTCGATCACGTCCCGCAACCGCGGCTCGTCCGCCGCGCTCTCCACGGGCAACGACGCAGACGCCGCCGCGAGCGCCGTTGCGAACGTCAGCGCGAACGCAGCCGTCCTCGCCGCCGTCCGCGGCCCGCTCCCCTCGAACACGCTTCGCCACCGACGATGCTTCATGAGCGATTTCCCGCCGACTCGTTCGAGCACCGAGCCCCATGCATCAACGACGGTCGACTATTGTACTGCCTCCGAGGGACTCGCAGTCAAGCGCGAGGCACAGCGTCTTCGTTACGTCTCTCGTCTCCGTGTCCTCGGTGAACTCGGTGACGCCAAAGAGTCCCTCTCAGCGCCCGCCGCCCCGTGCAGTCCCATTCGTCGGCGGCTTCGACGAGCGGCATCTATCGCTGGAGACCTTCGGGCAGTTCCTGGAGCGGCTCGAGTTCCAGGATCTCGGTGAAGTACCACGCTTTGCCGGTCGCCTTCTTGTAACCGACGCACTTGGCTGGATACTTCACGCCGTCGCGTTCCTGCCAGTCGCTCAGACGATGAATATCCGACCGCCAATCGATCCGGACCAGCCGATTCGACTCTTTGTCAAAGTAAAGCTCCATGGGCGGAGTGATCGTCCCGCTGACTCTCAAGCCAAACAGCGACTTCCCTTCATCCATCACATCCGGGACGACTTCGACTTTGGAAGCCGGATCGGTCGCCGCCCCGAGCGTCCAGCCCCAGGCCAGGAACTTCGCCGGCTCGGCGCCCCGCTCTCCTTTCCCAATCCACCAATACCGGGGGGGTTCGAGGACCGATACGCGTTCGTTCCCCTTCTTTTCCGGATCGGAGCTGACGTTGAGCCGCTCTTTGAAGCGAAACAGTTTCAGCAGCTTCTCTTCGCCGCCGGCCGCCGCTACGACTCGTCCGACAACCTCCTTCGCATTGGACTCCTTTGCAGTCGGTTCTATCGCACCGACGTCTCGTTGGAAGCTGAACGCCGCGACCACGACCCACGTTAGCGTCACCCAAGTAGCGCTTCGCATACTTTGTTTTCCTCTTTGAGCGATCTCTAGGCCGTTCGCAAAACGCACGCCTCTCCTTGTCACTCGCCGAACCCTCCATCGAGCAGGTGACGGCGTCGGGACGACGCGATTGTATGGCTGAACAGGTCGCTCGTGCGACGGCTGCGCGCGGAATGAGTCGGCGGGCTCTCATTCGCTGGCGACTCCGTCGCCGTCGCATACAAGTCCGAATCATCGGCGCCAAACACCTCGTCGACGGCCTCGCGCACAACGCTCGGAGCCGAGGAAGGCAGCGAATCGGCCGCTCGGCCCGCCGGCGACGCCAACTCCAGCGACTGCAGCGCTTCCGCGACGACGGATAAGCCGGAAGCCTGCAGGGACGACGAGGCTGTCGGCATCTCCGGCTCGGCGCCCACTCCATTAAGGCGATTGATTACCAACAGCGCGTCGATGGGCGTTACAAAGCCGTCCGCATTGACGTCGAAATACGCTTCGCGCGACGAGAACGGCCGCGAACGAGGCAAACGTCGCTGGAGGTCGCTGACTCGCGGCAAATTCAGCTCGTTAATGACCAACAGTGCGTCGAGAGGCGTCGTGCCGCCGTCGTCGCTCGTATCAAGCGGCCGAGGCACGTTTTGCCACGGATGGGGATTCGACATGACCGTCAACGTAATCGTTTTCGTCAACGCTCCCATTGGAGTTCCGTCGTCCTGCGCGGTCACTTGGAACGAGTACTGTGCGCCCTCGTCCAAATCAAACACTTGGTTTGACTTGAGCCGCACTTCGTCGCCCGCCAGTTCTAACCGCGAGTCGATGATCGACAGCGTATGTTGATCTCCCAAGTCGTCGTCGATCACCGTCAGGCTTCCGAGCGGCAAACCCGAAATATTCTCCCGAACGGTCAAGTTGCTAAGCAGCACATCGCGCGGATGATCGTTGCGATCGAGCACTTGAATCGTAAAGACGTCGCTCTTCGAAACGGAAGGATTGCCGACGTCCGTCGCCGTCACCGTCACTTCCACCACCGGGGCCGCCTCGTAATCCAGCGACCGACCGGCCTTCAACCTGAGTTGATTCCCTACGAACTCAAACCGCGAGTCAGACGAGCTGAACACATGCTGCCCGCCCGCATCCGGATCGTCCACGCCCACTTCGCCCAATAGTTCGCCGTCCGCGTTCTCGCCGATCGTAAAGATTCGCGTGGCGGCCTCGTTCACGTCGGTGACGCTGACGAGCAAATTCTTGACGAAGCTGCGAGTCGGCACATCCTGCGTCGTCGCCGTGACGACGACCGACACTTGCTGCGCCGCTTCGAAATTGAGCGCCTCGCCTGCTCGCAGCTTCAACTTGCCGCCCACAATCTCAAAGCGAGTGTCGCCCACGGTCAGGGTGTTCCCGCCGCCGTCCGGGTCGGTGACGATCAGGTCGCCGATCGTCGCCCCAGGAATATTTTCAAGAACCCGCGCGCTGCTCAGCGTGATATTCGTCGGCGCATTCGAGCCGCCCGGGCCCTCGGCCAAATCGCGGACGTCGATCGTGAACGACTTCGTGAGGCTCCGCGCAGGACTTCCGTTGTCGGTCGCGGTCAGTTCGATCGCCACCGACGGTTCCACTTCGAAGTCCAACCCAATCCCCGCACGCAGCCTTAATTGACCGCTTTGCACGTCGAATCGCGAATCGCTCAAGGTGAACGTGTGCACCGTCGAGTCCGAATCGATCACCTGCACCGCCCCGATCACGGCGCCCGCCGCATTCTCGTCCACCACGCGGTTCGACAACTGAATATCGGTCGGTGGATCGTTCACGGCCGCGTAAACCGTAAACGACGCCGTCGCACTCCCCGTCTTTGCATCGAGCACTCCCGCCGTCGCACCGTTATCCGTCACCGAGTAGCGGAAGCTCGCGGTCCCAACGAACGTCGGATTGGGTGTGAAGCGAACCAGCCCGCTGACCAATGCAACGGTTCCGCCGACTGCGTTCGAAACGGACGTAATCGTCAAGGTCTCGAGCGATTCATTCAAGGGACCCGGCGAATCGTTGAATAACAGGTCGGCCGGCAAGATCACTCGCAAGCCCGAGCCCTGCTCGACGTTCGTCAAGGCATCGTTTCGCACCGTCGGCACGTCGTTCACCGGGGTGATATCGAACACCACGCTCGCCGAATCTTCGAGCGCCGCGGCGCCTTGTCCGTCGGTCACACGGTACGTGAAACCCGCCGGTCCAAAGTAGTGCAAGCTAGGGGTAAACCGGACCTGCCCGCCGCTCAGCGTCGCTGTTCCGCCAAGCACATCGGAGATGCTGACGATCGACAGCGTTTGAGTCGACTCGCCCTGCCCCGTCGAATCGTTTCCGAGCAGCGTCTGGACGTTGATCACCCGCACCGCAGAATCCTCCGCGACGTTCGACAGTCGATCCTCGACGGCCGTCGGCGGGAGATTGACGTCGACGACCGCAACCTCGCCGTTTGCACTTCCCGAGGGCGCCGTCCCAAGGCTTGGATCGTTGACCGAGACGACGAATGATAATCGCGAAACGGCCGTCGGGTTGAGGAACGTTCCTTCCCGCAGGTAGACCCCTCCGTCCCGCAACTCCAACAGTCCGGCGTTCGCGCCGCTCACACTCACTAGGGCCTCGCCCAACGCATCATCCGCCACATCGACGCTCGCGATCTGAACCGGCATTTCCAACGCGTCGTCCTTCCGCACGGAGGTGACGACGGGCGTCACCGCCACCGTCGGCGCCTCATTCACGTCGCGGAGCTCCACCGTGAAACTCAACACATCCTCGGCGCCGTCGCCCAAGGTCGCGTCATCCACTTCCACATGGACATTGAGTCGACTTCGCGTTTCAAAATCAAGCCCCGTTCCCGCTCGGAGGAACAGTTGGCCGGCCGAAATCTCAAAACGGGCGGCGTCTTCGCCCGAAAGCCGCAGCGAGTTCGTCCCCGTTCCGTCGTCCGCGACCAACAGATCGGCAATCCGAATGCGACTGGCGGTGCTCGTGTTCTCCGGCAAGCTCGTCACCAGATTTGCGGCGCTCAGGACCGGAGGCGTATTGCGGTCGGTCACGAGAATAGTGAGCGGTTGTGAATCGTCCGGCGTCCCGTCAAGCGCGGGATCATCCACCGTGACGGTCACTGCCAAAGAAGTCCGCTCCTCGCGGGCAGGGACGACCGTGCCGGTGAAATACAGCGAACTGCCTTCAATCGCAAAGAACGCCGCATCGACGCCTGCGAGCGACAGAACGTTTGCTCCCAGCGCATCGTCCGCCACGATCAGGTCTGCAATCTTGATCTTGCCCGCGAACTCCGTCAGTTCCATCAGGGATTCTACGGCGTTTGCCGCGTCGACGGTCGGGCGATCGTTCACATCGGTGACCGATAACCGATACTCGACGCCTCCCTCGGGGCCGCTTCCCAGCGCAGGATCATCCACGGACACTCCCACGACGAGACTCGGCTGCGACTCGAAATCCAACAGAGCGCCCGCCCTCAGGAACAGGCTCGTCCCGACGATCTCAAAGTTCGCCGCCTGCGGTCCGTTCAACGACAATAGGGCCGCGCCGAGCGCATCGTTCTTCACGGACAAGTCAGCCACCTTAATCCGCGACGACGTGGATTGACTTTCTGGCAAGAACGTCACGACCGGCGTCGCCAAGATGCTGGGCGCTTCATTCACGTCGACAAGTCCGACGTTCAGGGTCGTTGAACCATCGAACGCGCCCTCGATCTCGGGATCATCCGCAATCACCGACACGGTCAGCAGCGGTTTCTGTTCGAAGTCGAGCGACGTCTCCGCTCGCAGATACAATGCGCCGCCATCGAGTTCAAACAGCGCCGCATCGACGCCGCCCAGCGTCAGCGTTTCCGACCCCAGTGCATCGTCGACGACGACCACGTCCGCGACCTTTCGACGCACCGACATGTCCGCTGCCTCGGACAACGACGTCGCCGCGCCGATCAATTGCACCACCGGCGCCTCATTCAGGTCGTTGAGCTTGATCTTCAGTCCCGCGACGTCGTCGGTCGTCGTGTCCACTGTCGAATCGAACACCTCCACATCGACGGTGAATTCGGGTTTCGTTTCGAAGTTGAGCGTCACGCCCTGTCGGATATACAGCTCCGAGTTGATGATTTCGTACGAGATCGCATCTGCGCCGGCCAATCGGAGCGTGACCGTTCCCAGCGCATCGTCGATCACGACGATGTCGGCGACCTTCAGGCGCGAAGAGAGCGTCCGGTTCTCATCAAGCCTCGAAACGACGTCTGTCAGCCGCACGAGCGGCAGTTCGTTGATGTTCGTGACCGCGACCGAGATGTTCGAAGCGATCTCAGCTCCGGAGCCGAGAGAAGCATCGTTGATCGCGAGCGTGACATCCAACGTCGGATTCGTTTCAAAATCCAACAGGCTACCGGCCTTCAAGAAGACGTCCGCGCCGACGATCTCGAATAGGTCGGCATCGGTTCCACCAAGAGACACCGTCTCGACTCCCAGCGCATCGTCGGTCACGGAGTACGAGGCGACGCGGATGCGCGACGTCGTATCAGCGTTCTCGGCCAACGTCGTCGTGTGGCGAGTTACCGACGCCGTCGGCGGCTCATTCACATTCTCGATGCCGATTGAAACCGTCTTGGCGTCGTCCGGGTTCACCCCGACGGTCGCATCGTTCACGCGCACCACCACCGTCAACGCGGCCAGCGCCTCGAAATCAAGCGTCACGCCGCTGCGCACGTAAAGCACGTTCGACACAATCTCAAAGAGACTCCCCTGAGCCCCCGCCAGCGATAGCGATTCCGAGCCCAAAGCATCATCGAGCACTTGTATGTCCGCGATGCGGACGCGAGAAGCCGTGCTTGTCGACTCCAACAAACTCGTCACCACGTTGCTCAGCGCGAGCGTCGGCGGATCATTGGTATCGGTCAAGTTGACGGCATGCGAAACACCAGCATCCGGCGTTCCGCCTACCGCGCCGTCATCTACCTCCACCGTCACTCGCAGCGACGGATTCGTTTCAAAGTCCAGCAGCGCACCGGCCTTGACATAAAGCCCGCCGCTAAAGATCTCAAAGAGCGCTGCATCTTCCCCGGTAAGCGTGAGAACGTTCGTCCCGCGGCCATCGTCTGTGACGATGATATCGGCGACCTTCGTACGGTTCGTCGTGTTGGCCGACTCCGACAGCGACGCCACCGTCGAGCTCAAAGCGACCGTCGGCGGACTGTTCACCGCACTGACCGAGAACGTCGTCGTCGTCGAACTGCTCAGCGTCGGCGGATTCGGTCCGCTGCCAAACACGTCGCGAACCGTGAGCACCACTTGGTGGTTGCCGAGCGCCGACGGGGTGAACGTGACGATCGAGTCGCTTCCTGCCGAAACTCCGTCGACCGACCACGCGTATTCGCGCCTCATGGTTCGGTCGTCCCCCCGCAACCCGCCTTGCGGCGCGAGTCCCTCGGAGGACAGTGCATCCAGCGAGATGGGGCCGCCGACGAACAGCGGACCGCCCGTGCGAATGCGGAGATCCACATCGCCCGCAGGAAGCGTGAAAGAACGCTGGTTGCCGCTATGGTCCACCACCTGCATCGCTCCAGGAAGTTCGTTGAACTTCCACAGGCCGCTTGTCAGGTTCGGGTCGATCGCGTCGCTCGCCCCAGATGTCGACGCAAGTTCCGCAGCCGTCCGAGCGATGGTCCATACACGCACATTGTCGATCGCCAACGCGTCTCCTTGACCGCCAAGCACGAAACTGGACGCCGTCAGCGCGGCCATCGGCGTCGTGAGACGGGCGCCGACAAGTTGACCGTCGACATAGAGGGACAACAGTCCTTGCTGAGCGTCGCGCACCAGCGATACGCGATGCCAACGTCCGTCGCTCAACGCCGTCGACAGATCGAAGCGCAACGCTCCGTCCCCGACGTCGGGCGACGTCAGCGACAAACTTCGCCCCTGATCCTGCAATTCGAGCGACCAGTCGACCGCATCTGACTCGAGGAAGAACAACCGCTGAGCTGCGTTGCTGAGCGTCAACACGTCAAGCTCGAGGGTGGCATCCATGGCGCCCTCGAGCGAGTCGACCGGCAGCGAGACGGAACGGACGCCCGACAGTTCCAGCCACGAGTCAGCCCGGTCTGAGATGACCGCGCGAGGTTCCACGCGAATCGTCTGCGTTCCCGTCGTCAAACCGCCGTCGCCGTCCGTGACTGTGAGTGAAACCAGGTACTCGCCCGAATACTGCGGCGTGAAGGAGAAGTTGCGCTCGAGCGACGGCGCGATGATCTGCCCGTTGTTCGACGACACTTCCCACAGGTACGACAACAAATCGTCAGGCCCCGCGTCGGTCACGCCATCGCTGTTGAAATCGAGTTGCACGCCTGCTGCAGCGGTAACGATCGGCGCCGTCGGGAGCCCCAGATTGGCGATGACGGGGTTCGCATTCTGCACTTGGAAGGTTCGTTCGACGCGGACCACGCCGCCGTCTCCGTCGGCGAGCGTCAGCACAATTGAATGCAGCCCTTCATCCCGAGCCGTAAAGCTGCTGGCGATCGCCGCATCATTCGTCCAAGTCACCGTGGAAGCGCCGGCCGGAACCACGACCGAGGTCCTCGAATTGATCGGTCCCGGGCCAGCAATCGCTTGGCTGAACACGGTCGCACCGGGAGCGCCCGCGCCGTTGTCCGCGAGCACCGCGACCTCGAAGTCGCTCAATCGATCCTGGCAGCAACCATCGTTCCGCTGCCACACTCGGATCTCGCCCAGGTAGCGGGTCGCACCGAGGTCGAGCACGTACTCGTTGCTTACGCCAGGATTGAGCGAGAAGGTGGCCGCACTCGTCTGCAGGACGCCATCGAAGACGGCCTCCGTCGTTCCGTGTTGAAGCGTCCCCACCATCGACTCGAACGACACGCCTGGCAAGCGGGCCGTGTTCTTGGCGTTGTCGAGCACCGTCGCGGGCGTCGCCCCCGCGTAGAACGCCTCAATCTCGCCAATATGCAACTGCCGCGACAAGGCGCCCAGATTACGCACGCGGACGTAACGACCGTAAACCCCGGCTGCGAGCGATTCGATACGGCCGTCCCTCGCGGCCGGACTGCGGTCCTGCGCCACATCGCCGCTCCCCTCGTTGAACGGCAGGTAGAGTCGCAAGTCGGTCGTCGAGGCGTCGACCGCTCCGCTCCTCACTTGAGCAATTTCAGTGGGCGTCAGAATGCGGTTCCAGACCGTCAGTTCGTCCATCGTGCCGCGGAAGGCGCGAGTGACATCGAATCCAGTTGGATCGCTTGCATGCTGTTGCCCCATCACCAGACTGTCGACGCCGACCGAGAGCGGTGCGAGGACGCTCGCGAACTTCCGCGTCCCCTGCGACGCGCCATCCACGAAGAGTTCGATCGAACCGTCCTGTTGATTGCGGACGACCGCGAAGTGGTGATAGGCGTTATCGGCCGCGTTGGGAATCGTCCACGACTGCGTCTCGCCGCGTTCCGTCACGACGAACGACGTGCCGCTCGCCAGCGACAGCGAGAATCCCGCGGGTGCATCGACGCTCCAAGCATCGAGAATCGTTTGCGGGCCCGTTTGGGTGGTTTTGAGCCAGAAGGTCGTCGTGAGGTTCGTGGCCCCATCCAGGACGCCGCGGTCGAGTCGCAGGACGTCGTTATCGAAAGTCAGCGCCCGCGCCACAAGGTCGGTGACTCGACCTTGGGAATCCGTCACCACCCCCTGCAAAACCAGGCTGCCGCCGTCGGTGGCGCTGGCGTCTTCGACCACGACTCGATCGACTTCAACGAGATTCCCCGCAGCGCCTACCAGCAACGGCGTCTCGACGCGAGCATGAGACACCGGACTCCAAAGGCCGGCCTGTGCCGTTTGACTCGGGTCGATGACCGTCAATAGGTCATAGTTCGTCACCGTCCCCTGTCCAAAGGCCGCTTCGACGTAGCCTGGTCCGCCTCCTTGATAAAAGGCGATCGCAAAGTCATAGCTGCCCGCCGCCAAAGTGCGAGTTCCCACGCGCTTGATGGTTCCGTGGGAACCTTTATTGTTCACCACCATTTCGTCGGCTTCGAACACGCGGTTCTGATTCACATCAACCCACAGCGTGCTGCCGTCGTCGGTGTTCGTGCCAAAGGTCACAGCGCCTGCTTTGAGCGGCGCGGTGCTCCCTGCGGCCCCGACGTTGACTTGTCCGATCCAGAGCCCACCGACGCCCGTATTGCCGGTCAAACCGTTGGAACGAGTGTTCATCTGGCCGTCGTTGAACGCCAAGCGCGTGTCGAGATTCCGCGTGGCCCCGGCCGGGGTCGCCAAGAAACTGCTCCCGTTCGCGATCTGCAACGGATCGATCTGAGAATCGTTGAAGTTGCCATCGAACCAACGTTCCGTAAGCCCATTGATCCGCGGCGTCCCCAGCGCAATCGTCTGCCCTTCTCGCACTCCTGTGTTGGCGTTCGCTTTGTTGAGATCGGGCGATTGAGTCAACGTTGGCGCGGTGTTGCGGACCACGACAGGGAACTGAACGCCGCGGAGACTTACCGTCGCCACGCCGCTCTCGCCCGCCAGGAACGAAATGGGGCTCGTCGAACCGCTTGCCGCAGCGCTCCCCGTCACTGTCCAGCCCACATCGGTGAACGTGCTCCGCACGACGCCGTTGCGCAACGTCGCATTGCGCCCGCCGCCGCTAGCGTCATTGAGCGTCGTCCCCGAACTCTCGTCCATCGCGTACGCGGCGAGCAAGTGATCACGGTTCGTCGGCGTGCCGCCGGCTGCGATGGCCGATAACTCCAAGGAGGTTAGGCCGCGCTTCCACACGCGCACATCGTCCATCCGGCCGGCATAGAACTCGCCCGTTCCGTTGCTGCGTCCCAGAAAGTTGTTCGCGCGGGAGACATTATTGGGCAATTGGACGTTGCCGGAAGCCAACAGCACGCCGTTCTTGTAGATTCGCGCGACGCCGTTAATGTCGATCGTCGCGGCCAAGTGTTGCCAGGTATTCAGATCGATCGCATTCGCCGCCACGATGCTGCCGACCAACGAGCTGCCTCGGTAGATTTCCAGTACGAGATTGTTCGTGGTTCCCTGCCTCCTGAGCAACACGTTGTCCGAGGTCGCGCCATTGCCCAGGTCAAACAAGCGAGCGTCGGTCTTGACCGCCGTCGGGTAGAACCAACCGTCGAACGTCAACCCCGTCGAGAAGTCGTTAAACCCGCTCGGCAACTGCGCGTGATCGTCGACGCCGTCGAGCGTAACGGCGGGGACCGCGAAGTTGAAACGCACCACTTCCCCTTCGGTCGCGGCGATGTCGGGACTGCCCGTGAGTCCCGGCACGCTCACCAATAGAGTATTGAGCGACAAGGTTGATTGAACGAGCGCCGCCAGCGCCGGATCGGTCGCCGACACGCTGGTTCCTTGCAGATTTAGCAATTCAAGTTCCCTCAAGCCGGCCAACGCGCCGACGCTGACGATGTTCGTCTGGTTCGTCAGGTTGAGGGACTTCAAGTGCGCGGCGCCGACCGGTCCGAACGCGGTCTGTTCCGACACGAGCGCCGCCAGGGCGCCGTTGCTCAGCAGCGGCCCACCCGCCGTGCGGCTCAGGTCGAGCGACGCCAGATGGATGAAATGTTCAAGCCCAAAAACATCGCTGACGTTCTGCGCAACGAGCGATGTGATCGAGGCAATGCGCGAGGCGGTGAATTCGAGCGTCGCATCGCCATCGGCCGTCCAGGGAATGCCCAACGCCGCCGCCGTCGCCGCTGCAAGGGCTGGGTCGGCGATGGCAATTAATGGATCCAAGACGGGCAAGGCCGATTCCGAGATCGACTCGCCCGTCTCCAACCCCACGGCGACATAATCCGAGGGATCGGCATCCATCACCTCCACCGATTCGGCGTCCATCACGTCGGCGCCGCTCTCCCCAAACAAGCGATCTGCATCGAAGTTGCCACGCAACCAGTCATCCCCGTCTCCGCCTCGCAATTCATCGCGATCAGGCCATGTCGACGATTCGTGCGTGGCGCCTCGCTGCGGCGGAGCAAACATGATCAGAAAGCTGGGATTCGGCGTCGCATCGGCCGGGTATAAACGCAAGTAATACGAGCCCGCCTCGACCGTCCGCAAATCGAAGACCCCTTGCCGCGACTGCAAGACGCGGCCGGTCGAAGAGACCAAGTCGCCCAGGACGCGACCATCCAATCGAATCGCGTCGCCCGGCTTTCCATCGCCCAGCGTGGTGAAGCGGAACCAACGTTCGGCGGCGCTCAGTACAAAGGGAACCCCCGCGTCGTCGAAGACTTCCTCGCGTCCCGTGCCCCGGTCGACCACCACTCCGCCCAGTCCGGGAATCGACGCGTTCTCGAGCACCTCGGGTTCGCCAATCGGCGTCAACGTCCTCTGTCCAGAGACGATGTAAACGTGCCCTGCATTCAGATAACCAAACTTGCGCAGCGCCCGCGCTGTCGGGTCGATGATGACGAGGTCGGATGTTCCATCCTGATTGAGATCCACACTGGCTGGCGGCAGGCTGCCTCGCGGCGAGAAGCGGGCGTCCGCATCCGCCGACGTGAGCGTCGCCCCCTGGCTGCTCGGTGCAAAAATGACGTCGGTGGTCGTCGAATTGCCAAATTGGACGGCCAGATCTAGCTTGCCGTCGGCGTTAAAGTCGCCGCTGTTGAACGCCAGCGCATCGGTAATCGTCAAATCAGCCGCCGATAGGATGGCCGAACGGTTCCCACCGCCGTAAAAGATCGAACCACCTTGATAGGCGATGTCGTCGAAGCCGTCCGAGTTGAGATCCCCCACCGCATAGGCTTTCGCGCGGCTCGTCCCCGTAGTCGGCGACAACGTCGCCACCAGTGATCCCACGGACGCTGATCCGAACAAGAGCGGACCGGACGGCGAATCGGTCGGCAACAGAATCGAGCCTCCGAAGGACGCACGAGCGCCGCCGAAACCGAGCGGTCGCGACACGACTTGTTCGCCTTCATTCAATAAGGTCAGACCATCGTACAAGAGCGGCTTATTCACAACGACCAATTCGATCACTCCGTCTGCGCTGCGGGCTTCCAGGAAGGGGACGCTCAGCCGCAATGAAGTCGCATCGATCCGCGCATTCTCGGCCTCAAATGCCCCTTGTTCGTCAAAGGTGACGAACAGCATCCAGTTGCCGTTCATTCCGGCGCCCAGGTTGGCGAGCGAAAAGGAATCGCTATGGCTTGTCAGCGTCGCGGAATTGCTCGAGTCGCGACCGAAGGTGTGTCGCTTCACGCCGTCGGGTGAATAGAGTTCGAAGGTGACGTTATGATTGTCGCAGATGAAAAAAACGCACTCCGACTGCGGAAACACGCCGTTCACGTTCAGCGTCGCATTCAACGTCGAACCGGCATGCCCCAGCGAGTTGAGCCCGCTCACAGGAATGTTCGAAAGGAAGACTCGATTCGTGAACGCGCCGCCGGCATTAATAACGGTCGCCGTGTTGCTCGACGAAGGATAACGATTCTCCTTCTTGCGAGTTCCCAGCGTCGAATTTATCGAGTCGATCGTTCCGCTCAAGGTCGATTGATGAACCACCGTGAGGGGAAACAAGTTGACCGTCGTGCCCTCGTTGACGACCGTCTCCGAGTAAGTCAGGGTCATTTGTGAAATGAGGCCCGGATAGATCTGAGCCGTTGATACGCCGGGTATGGCCAGCTTGCTATCGGGAAACGTTTGGTAGCTATCGGGAATCGTAACCACCTTCGGAGTGTACCCTGTGAAATTGCCGTTCGAATCGTAGTTGGGCACATTGATCGTGAAACTGTATCCCGGAATAAACTGGTAATTGCGGAAGACTCCGACGCCCAACGGCGACAAACCAAGCGGCCGTTGCGAAACGGTTTCGGACGCCAAGACGCTAATCTCATTACCGCCGTCGGTCGTCGTCAGCACGATCTGGCCGCCGCTGATGGTCGCGCGTACTTCGTTCGCCAGCAAGCTTCCTTGAATCTTCGCGTTTAGCTGCTCGACCAAATCGTCGATCGTCGCGAATGCGTCGGCGTCCGGTCCGTCAACCAGTTCGATGGCGAATGTTTGGACGATGTCCGAGACGCCGATCGTCAATTCAGACACCAGACTGCGTGTGTTGGTCGGCGCGCCGCCGTACACGATGACGCCGTCTCCCTGGACGCTGGGCGACGTCGCTAGTTCCACCGTGATCGCCAACTGTTGCTCGCCGAACAACAAGTCTTCCCGACCGTCGTTATCGACGTCGCCCACACGAATCAGCGAGAGATCGCCCAGATCCCGCTCAGTCCGGATCTGCATGAGCCGATCGACGCGCGTCAGATCGCGCGACGCAGTGGCGATGACCGATCCACTGAAGACGTCGCCGTAGTTTCGTACACCACTCACCACCGATTCCTTGGCAGGCGAGTTGTTGGTGACGACGACCACGTCATCGAGATGATCGCCGTTGAAATCCGCGACCAGGGCCGTCGCCGTCGAGTCGGGTGCGAAGGGAGAACCAGCGTGGTAGCCGATGCGAATGCGGCGGCTATTCGATTGATCCAAAAACGTTGTCGCAAAGCTGCTGTTCCAATCGCGCGGCCAAGCCCGTCCGCCTCCTGTGGCGCCGCCGAACACGACCGTTGTTACGATTCCCGTAACGTCGGTCCGCACGAATACGAGATCGCCGCGTCCATCTCCGTTGATATCTCCAAAGCTGGCCGCGGGTTGGCCCAACGCCGCGTGATCGATCACGAACCGAGAATGCTCCAACACATCTTCGACCGTCGTATCGTCGTAGGGGCCGTAAATCACGTAACTTTGTGCCGCGCCGCGGATCAAGTAGTCGTCGCGACCATCTGCATTGAAATCGCCAATCGTCTGGACGCTCGACAACCCGGCCTCCCAAGAACCGCCTTCGATACGGGGCGCTTCGCTGCGCAACTCTACAATCTCGTCGTCGTCTCGTTGCCACAAATCCGTTTCAGGGATGACGGTCGAAGCCGCAGGAAACGCCATGTCGTACGGATGCGTCTCCGGCGGCAGCCCCGTTAGAACTGGATATCCCTCGGGAATCGGACGAATGGTCGGGGGATAACTGAAGGGCGAAAAGCCCGCATTGAAGTACCCCGACACATAGTCTCTATCCGAGTCGCCGTATAAGTGGTCGCTTCCAGCGCCGCCCAGCACCAGATCAAACCCCGCGCCCCCGCGGATCACATCGTCGCGCACGCCGCCATACAAATAGTCGTCGCCCGCGCCGCCGTCGATCATGAAGGCGCTAATCGACGCGCCCTGCTCGAAGTCGCCGAGCTTGATCCCCCAAGTCTCCGTGTCGCGCAGCGCCGTCATCTCGGCCCGCCCCACATCGAACACCCGTTGGAGATCTTCGTCGCTCAGGGCGGACGCAAAGATGCGTACGTCGTCGATGCGTCCCTTAAAGAATTGATTTCCCGACAGGTTTCCGCGGCCGACCGCAAAGTTGCTTGCGTCCGGAACGTTGTGCCCCGTCGGCGTATCGGCCGCCACCTGCACCCCGTTCAGATAGAGGCGGCGAGTCGTCCCGTCGAACGACGTTGCGACGTGGTTCCAGGCATTCACCAACGACCCGACCGGAGCGGCCAGGGCGTTGTTCCCCCACGTCGCGTCAATCCCCGTACTCGTGAGTCGCAGAGTGTTGACTTGGTTCGAAGTGCCGTAATTGCCCCAACCGACGATGCCCGCGATCTTCATCTCGTCGGGACGTATCCAGGCCGCAAGCGTGTACGGCGCGTTGCCGATCGGCAAGCTGGTCGGGGTCGCGGACATGTAGTCGTCGACGCCGTCCAGCTGCACCACCGACCCCAAACGCTCCCCATCGGGCAAAATGGAGAATCCGCCTTGGTTGACGCCCTCGCCGTTGTTGTTTCCCGACACGTCTCCGAGCGCGAATCTATCAAACGAATAGTGCGCGGCAGCCGTTTGATCCGGCGCCACGCCGATCGGCGCGAACTGAAATCCCGGATCAGCGCGGAACGCATCATTGCCGCTCCGCAAGTCGGCTTCCGATCGTTCGACGTCGCGCACTTGGTAGTATGCGTATTGCTGTTCGTACCCCAGCAACCCGCTTTCCAGTTCGACTTGTCGGAACGATTGCGTCCCAATGTCCCACACCAAGCTGGAAAGCTCATATCGGTTGAACATCGGTTCGAAGCGTACGGCGGCGTAGTCGTGGACCGGATACCCGCGGCGATCCAAGTCTCCCCCCAAAAACAACACTCGGTCGCTTCCCGTTCCTCCCACGAACAGGTCGCTCTCCGTCGGCACGGTCGTCTCCGTCACCGGCGTGAACTGCGTGTCGGGCTCGGCGCCCAGCAACGGCAACGCATCGGGGATGACTTGGAACGTGTCGTCCCCCGCTCCGCCGAACAAGAGATCGGGCGCTTGCCGGTCCAGCCCGCCTGACAACACGTCGTTCCCATCTAGGCCGAAGATCCAATCCTCCCCCGCTCCGCCCTGCAGAACATCGTCCCCCGCCCCGCCCAGAATCACGTCCCGACGTTCCACATCGCGACGCAAACTCAAGTCGATCGACGGCATCGCCGCCAACGGTCCCGCATCAGACGTCCCGGACAGGTTGAATCGCAAGTCGTAGATCGTCGGAACCTGAACAGGACTGCTCACTTTGAGCAAATACACGCTGTTTGGATTGAGTCCCGCCAGCGAGATGCGGCTCTTCTGTCCGTCCACCAAGTTCGGCGCAATGGGCAATGCATCCAGCGTCGTGGCGTCCAGAATCTGCAGCGCCAGATTGTCGATCGGCGAGCCGCTTGCCAATTCAATCTGCGCGGTGGCACTCCCATTCGTCTGGAACCGGAAGAAGTCGACGTCCTGAGAATTATCCAGCGTCAGACCTGTGAACAGCACGCCCGTCGTGACGCTCGTTCCATCGAATGCTCGCAACGTTCCCTGCTCGCGAGCCACCAGCCCGTAGGCCTTCGCCGGCGAGTCGTTGCGGCCGCGCGTTCCGAGTCCCGAACCCGAACTCTCCGCCTTGTCCACCAAGATCGGATTGCCGCCCCGAACATATACACGATCGTCGCCGCTCCCTGCATCGATCCAGACCGTCTTCTGCACCGTCGGTCCCACTTCGATCAAGTCGTTGCCCGCCAGCGCATCGATCAGGATGACTTGGAAGTCCCCTTCGGGAGGCAACAGACTATCGACCAGCGCGGTCCGCGCTTCCTCCAGACGCGCCAGCGCCGCCGTCGACTCGCCCGCAGCCTGCGCCGCCTGGAACTCGGACAACTTGAACACCAGATCTTCGGCGTCCCACAACCGATTGCCGGCGCCGTCTTGGGCGTTGAAGTCGAGTCGCACTTGCGCGGCGAAGCTGAAGTTGCCGTTGTTTTCGGTCAACCGCGTGATCAGATGGTGGTCGGCCAGCAAACCGGGTTCGGTGACCAAGTCGACGCGGATCTCGTCGTCTGCATTCGTACCGCTCACATACCACACCTGCTCGGATTCACGCGCATACCGCTTCCACTCGTCATCCGGCGCCGCGTCATTCAGCGACTCGAACGTGCTGCCGTTGGCGCGAAATAGCGTGTCCTCGCCGCCGTCGCCGTACATGAAGTCGGCGCCGGTGCCGCCGTACAGCGAATCGTCGTGCATGCCGCCCAGCACTCGGTTGAGCCCCGTGTCCTCGAGCACGCGGGCGGGCTTCGTGGGATCGCTATCGAGGAGGCCGTCGGGAATCGGATTCCCCGCGGAATCGAAAGCGCCGGCGAAGTCGCCGCTGTCCTGGAACAAGGTCGCAGCACTCTGCGGGCTGACGCTGGGATCAACATAGACGCCGAACTGAGCGTCGCCCGCGGGCTGCGGTGCAATCGACCAGGCATACAGTTCGTTCTTGCCGGCGCCGCCCAACAAATCGTCGTTCCCCTGACCGCCGAACAAGACGTCGCGGTCTTGGGACGTTCCATCAGCGCCGCCCCACAGTCGATCGTCGCCGGCGAAACCATACAGGACGTCGCTGCCGCGCCCGCCATCCAACCGATCGCGCCCCGCTCCGCCGATCAAGATGTCGTCGCCGCTGTTGCCGTCAAACACCCCGACCCAATCGCGGCTGCGCGCCGCCAACTGGCTGAGGTCCAGCGCCGCCGTCGTCCCGGCGGCCACGGGGTTCGCCACGCCCGCCGGCAGCGGCGTCTGCGCCGTGACGAAGCCGAGCACGTCGTTCCCCGCCAACCCGTCGACGCGCAGTTGTTCCACCAGGAAGTCGCCCGAGTCGCCCAATAAATCGATGTTCAGAAACTTTACCGCGGTCCCGCGTTCGTAGTAATCCAACCGCACCAGGGGCTCGGCGTTGCCGACCGGGATCGTCTGGCTAAGCAAAATGACGTCGTTCTTGCTTGTCCCGTCGATCAGCAGCAAATCGGTCGCTCGGTCGTCGCTAGCATCGCCGCGGCGCTGATTTCCAAAGTGACCGTCGATCACGTCGGTGAAACTCGCCGACTGCAGCGACTGCGCCGCGCCCAACTTGGTCGGCAACACGAAGAAATCGATGCCCGATCCGCCGTACTGGCGGTCTGAACCATTTTGTCCTTCGATCACGTCTCGGCCGACGCCGCCCCACAGTTCATCGTCGCCGCCGCCGCCTTGCAGTTCGTCGTTCCCCGCCTCGCCGTACAGCAAGTCGGCGCCGCCCGTCATATCGGCGGCAGCATTGAGCACATAGTTTGATCCGCCCAAGATGTCGCCGCGCAGCACGTCGTTGCCGTCGCCGCCCACCAGCAGATCGCCGCGGTAGTTGCCTTGCAGCAAGTCGTCCCCCAGGCCGCCGAACAGTTGGTCGCCGGTCAACAGCGACTCGCTGGCGGAGGCATCGCCCGCGAAGGCGAACAAGCGATCGTCGCCGGCGCCGCCGAAGAGTCGTTGCCCCGCTTGTCGTCCCGCCGTCCCGGCGCCCGACTTCAGTACGTCGTCCCCCTCATCGCCGTACAGTTGATCGATGCCGGCGCCGCCTTCGAGCCCGTCGTGGCCGCGGCCGCCGCGCAGGACGTCGTCGCCGTCGCCGCCGTCCACCGTCGCGTCATGCCCCTCGCCTGCATCCAGATAGTCGTTCCCGCCCTCGCCTCGCAGAATGTCGACGTTCCAGCCACCGAACAGAACGTCGTCTTGTGCGCCGCCGATCAACACATCGTCGCCGTCGTCCGGCGTCCCATCCCACGATTCGCCGTTGACGATGACCGGCGTGATTAGCGGCGGCTGATAGCGTGCCGGATCGTTGATCGGATCGTCCACATTATCGTTCGTCGTGTCGCTCGTCGGGCCGCGGCCGAAGTTCGCCGGGTTGCTGGAATACAGTTGCTCCATCGCCGCAAACTCGGGCGGCAGGGTGAACTGGCTCGCCCCCAGGAAATCGGTCCACGCGCCCAGCATCTGGCCGCCGAACAAGAGATCGCGGCCGTCTTCGCCTTGAAGCGTGTCGTCGCCGAGTCCGCCGATAAGCAGATCGTCCCCTTCGCGGCCGAACAACTGATCGTCGCCAGCGCCGCCTGCCAACATGCCGGCTCCCACATCACCGATCAGCAGATCGTTCGCTGCCCCGCCAAACACGTGCTCGACGTCAAACACCTCCGGCACGCCGGTCGCGAATCCCGCTTTGAGGTTCACGGTGACGCTGTGGACCCAACTGGAGTAATCAAGCGTATCGTCGACGCCGCCGCCGCCTTCCAGCGACCCGGCGACGCCCGACGAGCGGTTCTGCAACACAAACCGGTCGGCCAGCGCACCGCCCGCCAACGATTCGAAACTGGAGAATGAGAATGGAATCGAGAGCAAGTCGGAGCTAAGAATGCCGACGTTGAGCCCCGTGAGCGTCCACAAGTTCAGCCCATCCACGCCGACAAGTCGATCCTCGCTGCGACCGCCGATCGCTTCCTCGAAACCACGCAGCGTCACGCCTTGCAACGTTTGGGCCTTCAAGTTGATCGTCGTCGACGTCGTGTAAGCCGCCAGATCGACGACGTCGTAACCGCCGCGGCCGTCGAGCAGCGACGCAGCCATGGCGCCGTTGGCGAAGACGAATCGATCGTTCGCCTGTTCGCCGCCCACCCAATTCTCGATGGCGTCGAACGCCGCGAGCGTCCCGCGCGTCGCCGCGACAAGCGTACCGGCATTATTCGCCGAGATGTTCCAGGTCAATGAGACGCCCGTCTCGTTGGCCGTCACTGCTTCCAACCGATCATTTCCCGCGTCTCCGTGGACGCTGAGCGACGATGCGCCGCCGTTCAGGATGGCGTCGCTGTAGACGCGCACCAGATCGTCGCCGTCGCCCAGGTACAAGTGCGTATCGAGCACCGTCCGCAGATCCTCGACCTCGATCACATCGGCCCCGGAACCTAAAAACAGGTCCACTCGATCCAAGTTCGCGAACTCGATCGTCCCCGTCGACATCCCCAGGCCAGTGAGGCGCTGCAGAGTACGATTCTCTTGCGTCGTGCGGCCGTTGACATCGAGCACGGCGACCGAGCCGACGTACGCATCCATGCGCCCCGTCAACGCGTCGCGCACGCCGTCGCTGATCACGTTCACGCGATCGAATCCCGTTCCGCCCGACTGCCGCTGGATCTCGGTCTTGAAGAGCGCCACGGGGCGAGTCGCATTGACCGTAATGAGACTCGGCGGGCTCGTGAACAAACTCGTCACCGTCCGCGTCGTCGTCTTCACGCCGCGGTCGGTCAGCCACAACAGTTGCCCTTGCGCGTTTCGCTCCTGCACCAGTCGCTCGATGACGATCCCGCTGGCATCCAACTGCACGACATGCGCCCACAATTGACCGCCGTTGTTGAACGCGATCGGCGCCTTGGTTTCGAGCGCATACGAGATTCGGTTGCCGTTGGCGTCGAAGTAGGTCTGCGTCGGTTCCGTGGCGACGTAGGTGAGCGGGATGTTGGTGAGCAGCGCCAAATCCGCCGGCGTGACCAACCGCGGCACGACCACTTCTTGATAATGGTCGTCGCCGTCGACGATCAGGCGCGCATCGATGCCGTCAAGATTGCGTTGCACTTGATCGCGAACGTCGATCACGTCGTCCCCCGCGCCGCCCAGGATGAACGTTTCGCCGTTGATCCCCTCCACAGAGACTCGGTCGGCGCTGCCCCCCAGGATCAGGCGCGTAGCGCCGGCATGCGTCGCTCGAATCGTAAAGTTGTTCACGACGGTCGCCACCGACGCATCGTCGATGCGATTGTCCAGTCGCAGTTCCATGTCTTCCAGATTCACGAACTCGACGCCGTCGTAGCTCTCGCCTACGGACGACACACCCTGCCCCATCCCGAGTCCTTGCAGTTCGAGGTAGGTGCGGAAAAGCGATTGAGGCGGCGTCGTCGACGAGCCGTCGTGATCGCCGATCCGCTGCCGGAACGTCGTCACATAAACGGGAGTCAGGCCGTCGACCAACACGGGATTGCCCGAGGCGTCGGTCTTGTAAATCGGCTTGCCTTGCGCATCCAGCTTCGGACGCGTCGCGCCATTGACCACTTCGGTCTCGGGAACCGGCACCTTGCCCGCAACCAGCTTCGCGGTGAACCCCGACGGCGGCGACTCCTTCAGCGACTCGCTGCCGTTTTCAGCGACCACAATCTCTATCTGCCGCTCGACACCGCCCGGCCCCGCGAAGACCTGAAACTTGACTCGGTCGTAGACCGGCGTGGTCTTCGACGCGAGCGTCCCTGGTACGGCGGCGCCATCGGACCGTCGTTGACCGTCCTGATTATGCACGATCAGCCGGTCGCCGGTCGTCTCCGTATTGACGGGGGTCCCCTGCGAGTTATTCGTCACTGCGGCGCCGCCGTCGATCGTGAGCTTGCCTTGAATTCGCGAGACATCGAACGAGCGTTCCGCCTTGTAGGCGAATGCGGGGGGATCGAGCGTCACGGCGGGCGGCGTCACCTGTCGCGGCGTCGGCAACACCCAGAATGGCAACTCGCCAGCAATCGGCGCCATGTCGAATGAGTAATACGTTTCGGGCGAGAAAATCCACCATTCGCCATAGCCATGCGAATACTCAAACGTTGCCAGCGTCGCGTTGATCGTGTCTTGAATCACCTCTTCGACTGACTTCGCAAATCGAATCTGTGGATACGAAAGGATCAGCGACGTCATGGCTGACCTCACCGCCGAGTCGATGTAGAGGCGGCGAAACACGTCGCCGAATACGAACATCTCGAATCCCAGATGCCCGTCACGCTTGAAGTACTGTCGCGGAGCATCGTAGACGCCGGGTTGGAAGAACTGCACCGGCGGGTCTTGCACGGTATAGGTCGGCGGCTGATAGGTGAACGACGGCGGATCGAACACCAGCACCGGGTGGTCCCCGCCCAGATGAATCTCGTCGTCGCCCGACCCGCCGCGAATCGTCAGATCTAGATCTTTCGTCGTTCCCAGCACATAGATCTGATCGTTTCCGCCGGCGCCGTTGATCTCCAGCCGCTCGATCTCGGTGAAATAGACGATGCGCCCCGCGCCGGCGACCGACGTTTCGGTGACGACGAACGTGTCGCCGATCGGCGTGCCATTGACCACCAGCGTGTCGGTCCCCGAACCGCCCGCGATGAAAACGGGCGCGTTTTGTAGGTACGAATAGCGGTTCACGCCGTCGCCGCCGAACAGCGTGCTCAAGTTCTTGACGCGTTCTCCCTCGGCGGTCGGTTCCGTCAGCGTGAGGAAGGTATTGATGACGAACGTGTCGTCATGCGCGCCGCCATGCAAGAACAACTTCGCCGTATTGTGGTTGACTTCGAACTCGTCGTTGTCGTCGCCGCCGTAGACGATCAGCGTCGCTGAGTTGCCGTTGGTCATACGGCTGGCGTCCGCGATCGGCACCCCCTCGGGATACTCCAGCGTCCGATTTCCCGGATCGGGGATCGTGGGCACCGTTCCCACGATGAGTTTGTCGTTGCCGGTTCCCAAGTTGACGAGCGTCTCGACCGCGGTGTCGTCCGAGTAGACGGTATCGGCGCCGCCCAACGTATTGATCACCACGCGTTCCACAAACGTATGCGACACCTCATCGCGCTGCCCCGCACGTTCCGCCGTGATCTGGCCCGAGGTCAGGCCGCGATTGTTGCGATTGAGCCGGAAGAAGTCGGCGTCGCCGCTGCCGTAGACATGCAGTTCGTCCCAACCCGAGGTTCCCCCCGAGTCCTCGATACTGATGATCCCGCCCGCTCCTGGCAGATTCACGATGTAGTATTCGTTCCGCCCATCGGCGCGGAGACTTCCCTCGTTCCCGACGTTGTCGAGCGTTACGAGCCCGAGCCAAGGAGTCACTTCGTAGGCCGCCTGCCCAGCCACATGAATGCGTCCATCCATGTCGTTCACCACCAGCAGATTATTGGTGCTGACGATGGCGTTTCCTTCGCGCGATTGCCCTACCAATTGCGCTCGCTCGAACATCCGGACGCCGCCCGAGGTGAGCAGTTCCACCTGCGCCGGGCGGTTTTGACTGATCACTGGATCGAAATAGGTCGCCGCATAATGATCGCCCAAATCGGCCAATGGCGTGATGACGGGCGCCGGGAACTTGGGATCCGGAGGCGTTTTTCCTTGGTCCTCCGCCTGACTGCCCTTCGTGAAGGCCGTACCATTCGAAGCCGTAATCCGCCCCGCGAAGAACAGGTTGCCCGTCAACGTCATGTCGACGTCTTGCACCTCGACCAACGTGTCGACATCGGCCGGGTTCGTGTTGTCTTCGAAGAACAGATCGATTCCCGGACCGCCCGTCACCGTGTCGCCGCCCCGGCCGCCGTCGATCCGGTCGGCAAAGGCCGATCCCGTGACGCGATCGTCCCCCGCCTCGCCGGACAGCGTCAACGCGACGAGGTCGATGCGCACTTCCGTCGCGTTCAAGTCGTCGTTCCCTCCACCGCCATAGACCTCCAGTCGATCCCCCGTGGCCCGCTGAGCGCCCACGATCGAGTAGGCCATCGAGTATCCGGCGCCCACGGCCCGAACGACGTTCAATTGTTCGTCGCCCGCATCGGCGTTCTCCGCGCTCAGTACAAAGCGATCCCCATCGCTCGACCGATCGCCGAACGCATTGTCGGCCGCGCCGCCGAAGAAGCGAATCATGTCCGCCGCTTGATCATTCCCGCCCGACGGGATTTCGATCTCGACCACCATCGTATTCGCCGTTCCGTCGGACAGGACAAGCGGCCGACCGTACTCGTCGGTCCGCGGCAAGCCGGTGCCGTTGAAACGCGGGACGCCGTTGCCGTCGACGATCCGTTCATCGGCGCGGCGCAGCATCGAATCGCCGTTCGCATAACGCGTTTGCACGCCGTTGGCGTCGAGCACCGGTGCGCCGGCTCGCTGCATCACGGTCGTCCCCGCCGCATGAAACAGGAACTGTCCGTCGGTCCCACGCCGCATTTCACCCGCGGCGTGGACCAGCGGCGCACCCGTCGACGTGGACTGCGGCTCCCCCGCCGCGTCGTACACTCGTTCGCCGCCCAGCGCGAGCACCGGGTGCGTGAGTAGCCGATGCGAACCGCCGGAGAGCGACGTCAGATCGACGGCACGCCCTTGTTGCGCATCGACCAATGTCTCGGCCAGTTTGAGCGTGTTTTCTCCCGTGCGAATGACGAAGTACGTCTTTCCACGGATGAGGCCCCCGATCGGCTGCGAAGTCGACGACGCAGGTTCGTAACCGACCATCGCTCCGGTTTGAAGTCCGTGTGCGGGCGCCGTGAACGTGTTCGAGTCGAGCGACACGGCCGCACTGTTCGAGCCGTCGAACGTTGGTTCGACATACGTCAAGGCAAAGCCATCCGAGCCCAGGACGGGTTCGTTGCCCAAATAGAACTTGAGCTCGCCGCCGGCGTAGGTCCGCGCCTTGCCCTGGCTATCCAGCACCGGTTCGCCCGGAGCATAGAACTTGGCTGAACCGTCGCCGTCGCGCAGAGGGCGATTCTGTTCATCGACGAACGGCCGTCCCGCTTCATCCAACCACAAGGCCGCGGCGCCCGCTTCATCCCTGATCGTCTGATACTGCTTCACCGTCCCGGCCGCCTGCCCCGCTTCAATCTGCACATCGACCACCGACGAACCACGCAGGTCGCGCACCTCGAGCGTATCCGCCCCCGCTCCGCCGTCGACGAAGACGCGTTCCACCGTGGTGAACCCAAAGAACTGATCCGACGTCCCGGCGACCATCCGCGCCCGATTGCCGCGGTTATCTTGCGTGAAGGTCGTCGACTGACCGGCCGGGTTGGTGCGCGACACCGAGGCCGTCGTCGCGCCCGTCGAAACGATAATCGTGTCAGCCAGCGTCGACCCCGTGACTCTCAATTGGTCCGAATCGCCGCCGCCGCTGACAAAGGCATCCGCACCATCTCCTGCGGCGATAAACGTTGCATCGATCGTGCGTGCACCTTGCCAGAACACCAAGTCGTCGCCCGCGTCGCCGCTGACGATGTCGAGCCCCAGCCCGCCGACCAGGTCGTCGTTGCCGACGCCGCCCTGCAGCACGTCGTCCCCCGCCTCGCCCAACAAGCGATCGTTATCGGCGTCGCCGTGTAGCCAGTCGTCCCCTTCGCCGCCGTCGAGCACATCATCGCCGGCCTGTCCGCGCAAAATGTCTCGACCTTTTCCGCCTGACAGACGGTCGCCGCCGCTGCGTCGCGCGATCTGCGCACCGGGGGCGCCCGTGTTCGTGATCACGACGACCTCGTCGCCGCCGGATAGAACATCGTCGCCGTCTTCCCCGATCAGTACGTCGTTGCCGCTATTGGCCGAGACGGTGACGCTGCCGCCGTAGATCACGTCGTTGCCGGCGCCGCCGTAAATGACGTCGTTCCCTTCGTCCCCGCTCAGCAAGTCGTCCTTTGGACCGCTCGTGATTTGATCGTTCCCCGCGCCGCCGCGAATCGTCGCGCGTCCCGACTTGGCCGGATCGGTCGCCTTGAGCGTCACCACGTCGTCGCCCAAACCAGCGTCGATGTCGAGGTCGGCGAGCACGCCGTCGTGGATGATGAGCGTGTCATTGCCGTCGCCGCCGCGGGCGACGATCCGTTGCACGGCGGACGCCGGATAGCGCTTCGAAATCCGCCGCTCGCCGTTGGGATCGCCCGGGTCGACCACCTGCTCGGGCTGTCCATTGAACAGAACCTCCAGCATGTTTTGGCCGTCCACCACCACGGGCCGAACTTCAAATGTCTCCCCGCGCTTGACCTCGGCGCCGGGATCCCCTTCGAGCACAAAATCTTGCGTATCGCCGAACTGCCGCAAGCCGGCTCGGTCGCCCATATTGAGCGTCAACGTGCTTCCCGAAAGGTCCGCCAGCACCGGCGGCGGCTCGGCGCGACAAGCGACGACGTCGAACTGCGCCAGCGTCACGCGCAGTAGTTCATACCGGGCGTCGAACAGCACGATCGGTCCCAGTCCGATTTGCAGAAATGCTTCCAAGAACAGCCCCAGCGATCCGTGCATATCGAACAGACACTGCGGCCCCAACTCCAACCTGTCAACGATCTCGCCGAACCGCATCTTGCCGTCGGTCTCGCCGCCCGAGCCCTCGTGCAGATTGAAGCCCATCTTGGCGAAGATGCCGCCTTGCACGCCCGCTTCCACCAAGCCGCCGATTCCCAGCGACGCGCCTGCGCCGACTTTGATCTCAAACGACAGCTCGTCATGATCGACTCCGTCGCGTTGATCAGCGATGTAGAAGCCGTCGAAGATCGCCGCGATGTTGTTAAAGTCGGCCGAGCTGGGATCGGTATAGCGCGCAATACCCGAGCTATCGAAGCCCACGCCAATGTCGATCGTGATGATCGCATTGCCGAACAGCCGCGCGTTGAGCCCCGGCAGGGCGGCGATCGGGAACGATTGGGCATAACCGAAATCGAGCACCAGCGACGGAATGTCCCACTTGAACAGATCGACCGTCTTACCGGTGAGCAGTCCCATGATGGCTGACGGATCGGTGAGCAGCGGGATGCTGATACCGTTCAATCCGCGGAAGTTCGTCAAGAATGTCTTACCGTCCGACCTCACGCCGGCAGCCGGACCGCGCGACAAACCAGTCGGATTGTTCAGCTGCTTGTTGAGGTCGAAGCCCTGGCCGGCCTTCGACGTGTCGGTGTCCTTCAGCTTCTTGTTGGGGTCGCGGAGATCATTGTCGGAAGTCCCGTCGCTAATCACCAGATCGCCGAAACTGATCACTGCCGACTCACGTTGGCTCGGCACTGAATTAACCGCCTTCACGATCCCAATGACGGCGTCGATGAATCCGCGTTTGAACTTCTTCCCGCCAAATTTTTCCGCCAGATCCAGCAACGTCGTCGTGGAGTTGGAGAGATCTGAGATGAGCGGCAGTCGCATCGTCAAAATATCGATGATCGGCTGCAGCGGATCGGTGATCTTCTTGATCTCGGACAAAATAGGCGAAGCAAAGTCGGCGATGAAGGAACCGATGTCGAGCGACACGTTCTCCAACACGATCTTCGGCGAACCGCCAAACTCAAAACTAACGCCTGACGCTGTGCTCAGCTTGGCCTGTGCAAACGTCTGATCGAAATGGATGACCGTGTAGATCGACGGGAACTTGGCGCCGTCTCCGAGCGACACTTCGGCATCAAGGTCGACGTTCGCCTCGGCCGAAAGACGGGCTTCAACCACCAATTCCGTCAATTTGGTGATCGGCAGACGGCCGCCGGCGCCGCCCTGCAGATCGATGTCGAACGACCCAAACAGGCCGCTCGCCACGCCGTCGTCGCGCACTTGCCCCTGCGCATTCAGGGCATTCGGCAGGACGTCGCTGACCTTCAGCTTGAGGAAGCCCAGTTGGGCGCTCATCTCAGCCCCGGGGATCGTCGCGGTCAAGTCCAACGAAAATTCTTCGCCCGACGGCGTCGCGCCCGCCGTATTGAGGTACAGTCCGTCGCGGGCGCTGAAGCCGAATCCAAACGCAAACGTGTAGTCGAGGCTCACCACGACGTTCGCATCCACGTCCAAACCGAGCCCGGGGACGGCCAGATCAAAGTCGATCGGCACTTCCTTCCGGAACACATTTCCGCCCAACACCAAATCGAACTCAATCTGGTTCTTTCCCAGCTTGATCGGAACTCGCGACGCAAATTGGGTCAGTTGGGCTTCAGCCGCCGCTTTCACCGCCGGATTGCTGGATGCCAGCCCGTCGCGTAGGGCGTCGAACTCCGCGTCGCTCATCAGCGGAGTCAACGTGACGCGGCCCGATGTCGAGTCGATGGAGCGCGTCTTGATCAGGTTGCCGATCGACTTTACCAACTCTTCCTGCAGAATCTGGATCGTCGACTTGCCCGCCTCGATCCCTGGCCGCAGCGCCTCTTCGACCGGCACAACGACGCTTTGCTTCAATTCATCCAGGAACTCCGGCGCATCCTGTAACGCATCGCCGATCAACGGCAGGTTGAGCGGCGTCATATAGTCCGCGATGCCCGTCTTTAGCCCGTCGAACAGCCCATTCAATCCGTCGACAATGTTCTCCGGCTGATTGAGCCAGCCGAACAAGTCGAACAGTTCGAGGTAGTTCATCTGCGGCACGACCAGATTCAAATCGAAGTCGTTGTCGCCGCGGAACGTCCCATCCACATGCAGAACGTTGTCTGCGATGCCGTCAAAATTCAGATCCGACGAGGTTCCTCCCAGCGGCATCGATGCACTCGGGAAGTACATCGGCAGATCTGCGACCACGCTCCCCACTAAGTCGACGTTCCAGAGCGCTCGATCGCTCGCCAACTCGGTGAAGTGGTACGAACCGTCCTCCGCATCGGGCGTGAGAGAGACCGTTCCCGCCAAATCCACGTCGATGGTCGCGTCTTGAATCGACAGCGACAGCACTTCCTTGCCATCCAGCTTGAACGCGCCCTTCACATCGATCGGCGTCAAAGACTGGATGTCGAGCTTATTGAAGGTGATCTGACTGTCGTCGTAAATCACGAAGCTCGGCTCGCCGATCCGAGTCAGGTCGAACGTAAAGTTGAAGTCGAGATCAAAGTCGGCGTCGACGAATAGTTGACCGTCCGACGAGAAGTCGACCGAGATCGGGCCGGCGGAGAACATCTCCGCGAGTCCTGGGACGTCGTCGAGATCGAACTTCAGGTCGTAGTTCCCTTGCACCGCCTTGGTCAGGTTGATGCTTACGTCGAGCACCGACCCTTGGTATTCCAAATCGACGCTCTTGGCGTTGTCGTACTGCAGCAGCAAGTCGCGGTAGCTCTTGTAGGCATTCAGTTCCGCAACCGGGATCAACGTGAGTGCGACTTGGAGATCGTTCGAGGCGCCGGACAAGCCCTTCGCCTGTAAGCGAGCGACCGCGCTGGCAGGCGTGCTCGTCGCATCGCGGACCAGGTCGCGGTCGTCAAGCGCGGCGGAAGCTGCCGCGGCATCGACCAGCGACGCCGCCAGTTGCCCGTCCGTCGAGCGAGCCGATAGTCCACGCGCATCGAGTCGATCGAAGGCCGCCCGCAAAGCGGCCGACTTCCCCTGAATCAAGGTCCGATCCGCGAGACTTTGCGTCCTTTCTTCGGCCCCGTCCAGCCGATCGATCACTTCCTGTTCCGTCGCGTCCGCCGGGACTCCCAGCGATTGCAACATGACGCGCGCCGCGAAACGCGCCTCCGCCGGCAGCGCGACATTGTTGGCCGACTCCCGCAGTCGCAGCGCCTCCTGCACCGTCGCGGCCGTATCAAACCGCGCCTCGATTTCCCCCACAGTCGCTTGCGGCGTCAGCCCGAAGCCCTTAAGCCGGCTCACCGCGTCGATGAACGCCGAATCGGCGGCGACCAGATTTCGATCCGCCTTCAAACCTGCGAGCCCGGCGACGGGCGCCAGCGCGATCATCACCTGATCGTCGGCGGCCCCGCCGGAGAGACCGAGCGCCGTCAGGCGGCTGGCTGCGGCAGCCAAATCCCGGTCGGACACCAGCGATTCAAGCGCCGCCGCGTGATCCCGCTCGGCCAGCGCCATCGCCAACTCGCCGTCGGTCGAACTGGAGCGGAGGCGCCGCGACAGTGCCGCCAGTTCATCATACGCCTCGTCGACCTCGTCGCCGCCCAGATTCAGCCCCAGGGCCAGCACCTCGTTGAGCTTCTGATTGAGGTCGATTTCAAAGTGATTGATGTCGGTCAGATTGGCCTGCACCACTTCGATGCCGTTGATGATCGCATCGACGACGTCGACTCCGCCGCTCCCCATCAGATCGACGGCGCTTTGATTTAAGAACGGCAGCTTGCGATAGGCGGCCCCATCCTCTGAGATCGCCGATCGCAGCGTCGTCTTGATGCCTTCGAGCGCCTCATCGAGCGAGATCTGCGACAGGTTGACGAGCGCGTCGAAGTTGGGCCCGTCCAACGAGAGGCTCTCGGGGATCATCTGAAAGAACTGGGCCGCCGTGAGGTTCTCGACGCCCAGCACCGCACCGTCGGCACGATTGAACGCGCCAGAGATACGTCCCACCTCGCCAGTCAATCCGGCGAGCGCCCCCTGCAGTTCGAACGGAAGATTGACCTCGAAGCCGCTATTGGGATCGAACCGGGGCGCGCCGATGTCGACGTTCAGCAAATCTTCGACGGCGAAACGGCCGGTCGTCGGCAGGATCAACCCGGCTTGAAAGAACAACCGGCCGTCTTCGATGCCGACGCCGACCGGGCCCAACATCAGCGACACGTCGAGCGGTTGGTCGTGGTCGACGGTCAACCGCGCCACCAGCGACGGATTCTCGATATAGAAGTCGCGAGTGATCGGATCGAGTCCGAAGCCGAAGCGCAGATCGAGCGCCGCTTCCAGATCGATCGGCTCCGACATCGTCAAGTTGACGAAATCGGGCAGATCGAGTCCCAAGTCGCGCAGCACATCGAGGCTCAACTCGAGTTCGCGCGTCGTGCTGGTGAGTTCGACGTTCGCCACAAATTCAGTGAGTCGCCCGGACGGGGCGGGATCGATCCCATCGAGCGCCCAGAGGTCGCTGGACCCCACATCGTCTACGGTCTGGAACACATTAACGATCTGCGAACGAATCTCTTGAGCGATCTTGGTCGAGATCGAACCGCCCGTCGCATTCCATAGTGCGGCGACGCCGACGTCCAGGAATGGAATCGGCAAGACGTCGGTCACCGCGTCCCCCAGCGCATCGCCGAAGTTCTCGGCCCAAACGGCGAACGAGTTCAAGCCGCCGACGATCTTCTCTTCATCGGTCAGTGCTGCGCCGCCTGCATGATCCTCAATCCGGTCGCTCGGATTAATTGACGTCGCCGCCGCGCCGATGGCCACGCGCGTCCCCGCCTGCAGCACGCCGCTCATGAGTGATCGAGGATCATCCGAGTGGCTCGCGCCCAGAGAATGCCCCAGTTCGTGCGACAGGACCGTGAGCAGATCGAAGCGCCCGAACGCGGCGCTCGAAGATTCGGCCGTCAGATAGCCGCCCCAGAGGGTCTCGACGAAACCGTCGTCCGTGAGCGGCGTGTCGTCGACATACCACCCGTTCCCCGCCGCGTTGATATCGACGAGGACTTGGTCGCCGCGTGCGACGGCCAGCGCTCGTCCCTCGAGATCGACGACCGAAAACTGCACGTCGCGCAGCGCCTCGACGACTTCCGGCGATCGCCCCGCGGCGTTCAGCCAACGCTCGACGGCCGCAGTCCCTAGCGACTGGAGCGCTTCGTCGGTGAGCCGCGCTCCCGACGCGGTCCCCGTCGTCGGCGCCAGCAACGCATCGTTCTTCTCCAGTCCCAAATCTTCAGCCGTAACGGCCGTCATCCCGCGCAGCATAACGGTTAATACGAGTCCGGAGACCGCGTTACTCCCTTGGTCTGCAGGCGTACGATAGAACTTGACTTCCTGCGAGTCCCCGATTTTCGCGCCCACGGTGACTCGATTGGCGCGATACCCCTTGGCGTTGAAGAGATCGTTCGCGTCGCCGTCGATGGCGAGCGTGTATTCCGTGCCCACGAGCTTGTCGGGGTTCAGCAATACCGTGGTCGCGCCGCCGCCATCAATCCCGATATGGATGACTTTAGGCAAACAGGCGCTGAACGCTCCCGCAGCGAGATCGCAGGTCGGCGAGTCGGCCGCGACGACGGGCGTCAGGTCGACGATTTCGACGCCGCTGATCGTGTCGACTTCAAAATTGGCTGCGCCGACGGTCGTTGGGTTCGTCCAAGCAGAGGTCTTGATCAGCAGGCGTCCCGCGGGGTTGCCGGCGGTGGCGGGACGATACGTGTCTTCGCCGTCGTCTCCGAACACCATGTCGTCGTCCGGTCCGCCCGCCAGCTGATCATCGTCGTCGCCGCCGCGGAGCGTATCCTTTCCTGCGTCACCGAAGAGCGTATCTTTGCCGTCGCGACCTTCAATGACATCTGCGCCCGGGCCGCCGTGAAACTCGTCGTCGTTGCTGTTGCCGAGAATCGAATCATTTCGAATCGAGCCGACGACCGCCGCTCCGCCGCTGACCGACAGATTTCCGCTTCCGAGCCCCGACGCCTTACCGAACTGCCACCCCAAGATTCCCGAGAAGAAACTCGACAGATAGTCGGGCATCCCCTCGATCTCCGAAAACCCCGACGGCACCGGTTGGTCGATGCCCGACGACGCCAAGTCGACGACGATGCCTTGCTGGTTGTCGATCCCTTGATGGAAACGAGCGTAGTTCAGCTCCTGCGACCCGCCATAGCCGCTACTGATGCGTCCGGCAAGTTGAGCATCGTCAATGAATGTGAAGCGATTCTCGCCGCGTCCGCCGCGGATGTTCTCGACGCCGATGGCGGCCGCGAAGTTTAAAGGGGCGTTCTCCAGGATGTCCCCCAAATTGAAGGCGAAGTCGTCGCCGAACCTCGGGCTGTAGATGTCGGTCGTGGAGGCGAACACCACGGTCGTCCCGACATCGATTCCATCCCATGCCCGGCCCGAAGAATCGTTGCTCCAGAAACGTCGCAGTGAATCGAGGTCCGCCGCGGAAATCTGCACGATATAGAAGTACAGATTCTGATAGATGCTGGAGAAGTCGAGCGTGTCTTGGGGGATCAGCGAATCGAACGTCGCATCCGCGGCGTCGCTGCCCGTGTTGATCGTGAGTTGCCCGACGTCGTCGAGCACCAGAGACGCGCCCCAAAAGTTGGAGCGGAATTTGTAGGTGTCGGCGCCCGAGCCGCCCGCGAAGACGTGAAGGCCGGGCGAAGGGGACAGGAGGTTGTCGTTGATGGCGATCGTGTCGGCGCCGCGAGTCAGTAGATTCCCGAGCACCGTCGCTCGGCTCACCGCCGTCGCCCCCTCCGCGTTCAGACCGCAGACGTCGGTCGAGAAGCAGTCGCTGTAGTCGGCGTCGGTGCCGCGTACGAAGTTGAAACCTGCGCGAACGATGATGTCGCCCAGATTGGCATCCTTCACATTGTCCGCGGCGCCGGTCAGTCCATCGATCTTCCAGGTTTTGTCCGAAATGTCGAAGAGACCGGCGACGTTGCCGGCGAGCACAAACTGACCGATGTTCGCCAACGCCGACTTCCGTTCGCCTCCCGTCCGCAAATATTCCATGTTGGCGACGACGTTGACGCCTGGATCGTAAGTCAAGCGATTCTTGACTTGGAACATGAGGGTGCCGATCAAGTCCGAGAAGGACAGGCCGGGGCCCGCGAGCCCCGCTTCGATCGCGCGCAAGGCGTACTGCGTCTTGATCAGATTGTCGCCGATGAACTGGGTCAGGAAGCCGGTCCCCGATCCGCCGATCATGTGCCCCTGGTAGTTCGCGCCGCGCTCGAAATTGAACGTGTTGGCGAAACGACCGCCGTAGAGAATCGTGTTCTGGTCGACGTTGGTGATCTCGAGCGTGTTGTAGCGGAAGTTGGGCCCCAGATCGATGAACGGCAAAGTCAGATCCCGGACGGTCCGCACCGTGAGCTTCGTCGTCGGATTCGCTCCACTGGTGGTCGAGAACGAGAAGTAAAGTTCTTGGTCGACGGCGCGGAAATCGAGCACCAAAGGCTTGCCGCTCGCGCTCGCCGCCGACGTATCGATTTTTAACGAGGCGAGCTTGTTGCGTACTAGCGCATCAATCCCCGCGACCCCGAGGCCGGTCAAGGCGGCGCCCACGGTGCTTCCGCCGCTCCAGTAGTCATTGCCGAACAAAAATGTATTCGCCGCGTTGGGCGCAACGATGTGTTCGATGTCGGAGAATTGCTTTTCAAATCCGGTGCCGACGACCACCGCATTCGCGGATCGCACCGTCATCTCGGCTCGAGCCGGGATCACGTCTCCATCTCGGTTTTTCGTGCCGTTGGCGGCAAAGGAGATCTTGAGCACTTTGTCGCACGCCAAAGGTCCGGCGCTCGTGCAAAACCTTCCGACCTCTTCCTTCTCGACGAGCACGCCGTTCTCTTCAAATCCCAACGTCTGATTCAGGTTCTCTTGCAACTTGGTGCGTAGCGCGTCGATTCCTTTCAGATTCGCGAACTGGCTCTTGGCAAGCACAACATCAAACACCTCCGCACCGTCGCCGCGGTCGATCCAGAAGGCGAGATGCAGGTCGTTCTCAAGCGAGAATTCTCCGTTGGCGTCCAGTTTCGGCGGCGCTGCCGCGAGCAATACGGCTTTGTTGCCGTCGCCCAAATCGGCGACTTGGTGAAGGCTGAATCCCAACTCGTTCACAAGGTATCCAGGCGACGACGTACTATCCACCAAGTCTTCTTGGGAGTGATCGAGTTCAGCGATCGAGCCATCCGAAAACGCCAGTTTGTCGAACGTCCTCAGGCCCGGCGCAGCGAAGTAGCTTTCGTTGCTGAGAACGTGAATGTAACTTTCACTCATGTTGCTCAGATCAATCACGTCGGTCTGCGAGTCGCCGGCAGACTCGCCGATGCTGGCGACGCCCCACTTCCCCAGGAATCGATACTCGTCGGCGTCCGCGCCGCCATACATTTGGTCGTAGTCGTTGCTCGCCCCTTCCTCGACGATCGTCATCGAGTCTCTTCCGGGCCCGCCGCGCACGATGTCGCTTCCCGCGCCTCCGACCAGAACGTCGTTCCCTGGGCCGCCTTCCAGGATGTCGACTCCCGCGTATCCGAACATGCCGTCGTCGCCGGCGCCGCCGAGCAGTACATCTTGTCCAACCTCGGCGCGAACGGCTTCCCAAGTGACGCCGCCGTCGACCACCATGTCCCCAAGCGTCTGCGGCCAAATCGGCTCGTTGTCAGCATCCGTAGCCCCCTCCGACAGCGCTTTGTAGACGATGGCTGTCGACCCCACTGAAGTCTTGGGCCGACGCAGTTCGTCCTCGTCGATGAACTCCAGCGGTTCCCAAGTCCGTGTGGGCTCTTGGTGGGCGCCGTCTCCGAAGATGCTGTCGCGTCCCGCCCCCCCCGCGATGTAATCAGCACCGTTGCTTCCCACAAGGATGTCGTTGCCCGCATCGCCGAGCAGCAGATTGGCGCGCGTGGAGTCTTTGATCTGCTGGGTTGGCGCCGTCAGGCAACCGTCGCCGACGCCGCTCGCGCTTACGGTCGCGACGGCGACGCAGGAAATGACCCAATCATCTCCCTCTTGACCGTCGACAGTAAAGACTTCGCTGAGACGGTGATTCGCGGAAGTATGGGGCGCCTTAGAAAGGGGAATCGCTTTGGAAGCCTGCCCCACATCGCTGGGCGACGCATAGAATCTCAACGTCGTTTGCGTGGTTCCCGCAACAACCTGCTTCTCGACGTCGACGAAGTAGATCGCACCTGAGGTAAGACCGTTGAGACTATCGTTCGCGGTGGAGTTAGCGGGGTCGAATACGGATTCATAGAGCACAGGTTGTCCGGTTCGAATCGACAGGTCGCGCTGAACGACTACCGTCCGAGTGTTGGAATTCAGTTCCGCCGATTGGAATTGTCCGATCTCTCGCGACGTCAACGACGTCCCAAACAGAACATCGTCTTGACTCGTCCCCACCGCCGATTGAATGCCGGCGACAACGCCGGTCGTCAGCGTTCTGGGCGTCGGCCCGACGGCCGTGCCACTTTGCGCCGGCAACGACGTATGCGACAGTCCGTCGACCTTGAGGAAGCTGTCGGTCAGTTGAATCTGGACGTTGCCTAAATTGGCGAAGTCGATGCGCCACGGAAAGGCCGCCGTTCCCATGCCGCTCACGAGCACCGCGGGGGCCACATCCCACTTGACTTGAGCGTCCCGTGCGGCCTCCTGGATGGCTGCGAGCAGGCGATTCGCGATCGTATCAGGCGTCGATGTGCTTTCCAGGACGACGGGCCGAGTCTCAAAGGCGGCATTTGGGTCGGTTGGATTCTGCACGAGAAGCTTGAGTCGAAACGTCCCCGATCGGGCGCTGCTGCTCATGCTGTACCGTGTATTCACCGCGGGACGCGCCTCGATCTTGTCTTTGATCGCCGCCGTAGCCGACGCCGATCCCTGCGTGAACTTGACCTGGATCGCGGCCGTATCGATGTTTGAGCTAACCGGCTGTGAGAATCGGATGGTCCATTTGGTTCCGCCCGGCGTTGCATTTGCACCCGTCGTCGCAGCTACAATTGTCTTCTCGACGACGAAGTCGCCTCGTTGGAGCAACTTCGCGAGCGCCGTATGGAAGCGCTGCTGATCGATGTTCTGCGCCGCAAGGACTTGCGTTGTACTTGTGGCACCCACACTTTTGTCGACGCGCGTATCCTCGATGGAAACCTTCTCCGTACGATCCGACGTCGCCCCTGGCGGCCTGTACTTCAATTCGTACTCGCCTGCATATCCGGCCGTCTCCAAGGCCCACGATTCCAGCACCGGCAATGTCGGCGGGTCGGCGACGGAGTTGGCTCTAACAATGTCGAGATTCGTCGAAAAGTCGCGCGTCGTCCCAGAAAGGTTCACGAGCACCGGCGCCTCGTACGCGGCATAGCTGAGCGTATTGAGGACGCCCGGTTGTTGCACCGTCGGATCGACGGAAATCGACTTGATTTCGCCGCCGGGCGCCACTGCGAAAACGTTGACGCCCAGTCCCCCCTTGAGATGGTCGAGTCGATTGACTTGCAAGAAGGGTTTGGCGGAGTTCTTATCCTTTAGTTCAATCTGATTCGGATTGTCAGCACCACTGGAAGTGGTCCGACGCCGATCGTCGACCGTGACGTCCAAAACAACGTCGCCCGCCAGAACCTCGTTGCCTGCGGCGCCTCCCGCCCCAGAGCGCGAAAATCGCAATTCCGCGACGACCGCATCCGGCAGCGTGATGGCGTCGGGAACCTCTTCGTCGGCGCGGATCGGTAGGAATGCGGTCGACGAGCCGGCCGCTGCCAGCCCGCGAACTGCGTTCGTCAGATAGTCGACTTTGAAGCCGTAATCGGCGGCCGTCCCGACCACGGAGACCGACAAGAGCTGCCCCGCCGCACTGTTGGCCGGAAGTTGTTCAAAATTGTAAAGCTCGCGCGACTTCTTGGTCGGTACGACGGTGTCTCGCCCCCAATTGGCGCCGAACCGATACTCGTCGTCGCCGCCTCGCCCCTGAAGAAAGTCGTCGCCAGCGCCGCCCGTGAAACGGTTGTCTTCATCGCCGCCGATGAGGATGTCGTCGCCCGCGCCGCCGACGACTTCTTCAAACGAAAAAGTCTGGATCGTCCCCGACGCCCCGGTTCGCGACAGCCGGTTGCCAGCCCGAGCAACCCCATTCGCCGGCGCCGACGCACTCGAGGTATTCACGACGATCGACTGTGCTGCGCCGTAAGTGGAGAAATCCAACGAATCACTTCCGGCGCCGCCTTCCAGCGTAACTCCGGTCCACATCGCCGCCTGATCGCGGAACAAGAACCGATCGTCGAGCTTCGACCCGGTCACACTCTCGACGTTCGTAACTTGGCTCAGAATGTCTCTCGAATCTGCACGCACTTTCAAAGTCGTCGCATTCTGAAACTCCACTTCGACCGCCGAACGGTAGTCGCCGAAATCGAGCGTGTCCGTCCCGGCAACACCATTGATCGTCATCGTGCGCGGCGTCGACAAAATGACGAATCGATCGCTCTCGTTGGTTCCCTTTAGCGCAACATCAACTTGCCCGCCGCCGGAGAAGCTAATCACCCCCTTCTTCTTGCCCGTCCACACCTCGATGCGCGACGAATTCACTTTAAAGACGCGCGCCCCAGATAGCTGCGAGAAGTCCAACTCCACGCTCGGCGCGCGTGTCACCACGATCGTCTCGCCGTCTTTAGAGAAGTTGATCGAGCCGATCGCAGTCGTACTGCCGCCCCGCGTCACCGTCCCATCGTTGCGAAACGCCAACGTGATCGCCGCAGCGTCGGTGAGCGACGTTTTGGCGGCGACGGCGTCGAGCAGCCCGACGTGTTGCGGGCCGTACAGCGGCGCCGCACTGTCGGACGTCGTCGGAGCGTGCGGCAGCCCCAATAAGTGCCCCACTTCGTGTCCAATCACTTCCACCAGCGACGCGCGATACCCCGGCTCGTCCCCGGAGATCGACGGCAACCGATCCGAGAACACAAATGCATCGTCGCTCCGATTCGCATTCCCCGCGTCCACCGACTCCGCTAATCCATAGAACGAGCCATAGGCTCGAAACGCGCCGTCGTCACCGCCGATGTACACGGTCGAGAAGTCGGATGTCGCAGGCGGAGCCGCCACGAACGTCACCCGTCCGCCGAAGGTCGCGTTGAGGTCGTCGATCGTTCGCGCGATCAAACTCGCTGCATCGCCGACGCCCGGCGGCGGTGCAAAGGCCGGGACGTCGAACGGCCCCACCGTCACCGGTCCCGCATAAGTCGCGCCCGTCTCTCCATCAAAATCCAGATGCACCACCTGACCGTCAATCCGCTCCCACTGCGCCGCCGACGGATCCAGTTCGGGAACTAGCCCCGCCATCAGCCGGCGATCTTCCAGCCACTCGAAGTTCAAGACCGCTTGCCGACGCAACTTGGCCTGGCGGCGCTTCAGGCGCTGGGTGGGGGAATTCGCGTGCGTCTTGCGGGCGTGCAACTGCGTCATGATGCCGTCTCGTGAGGGGAAAGCGGGAAAAAAGGAATGCAGACGCTGACGACGATCCCATATCGAGCCAGAAGCAAACCCACCCTTGGCGGGGACATTAAACCGACGCCATCCCCCCTTTTCAACTAGCCGATGACTTTTTGTTCACGTTCGCCCGCCACGTTTTCCTTGACACTTTCGCCGCTCGCGTCTAGCTTCCCGCCGATGACGACGCCCTATACTGAACGACTCCAGACGGCCCTCCTTCACCACAAAGCGGGCGATCGCGTCGCAGCCGAACGGTTGTATCGCGAGTTGCTCGAACTGGCGCCCGAACACGTGGAGGCGACGCATTTGCTAGGCGTCTTGCAACTGCAAAGCGGGCGAACGACGGAGTCGATCGCTTGGTTCCAACGTGCGATCGCGCTTCGGCCCGGCTTCGCCGAAGCCCATCTCAATCTGGGAACGGCGCTGCTTGAAAGCGGCCAGATGGTCGACGCCATCGCCGCCTTCCGCGAAGCGCTGCGTTGGAATCGCAGGTTGCCCGCAGCCCACAACAACCTCGGCATGGCCCTGCGGCTCGACGGTCAATTCGAAGTCGCCGTCGACGCCTGCCGACGCGCGCTGGCCATCCAGCCTCAGTACCCCAATGCTTACAACAACCTGGGGCTCGCGCTCTCCGCCGCAGGCCGCGCCGCCGACGCGGTCCAAGCCTATCGCGATGCGATCCGCCAGCAGCCGCAACACATCGAAGCGTTGCGCAATTTGGCGGCCGAACTCATCCATTTTCCCGAGCAGCTCGACGAAGCCGTCGCGTTATTGCAACGCGCCCTCGCCATCGCCCCTAAGGATCTCCGTGCGCTCACGCTGCTGGGCATCGTTCAGCGGAAGCGCGGCGCACTCGACGAAGCCGAGGCGGCGCTGCGCATCGCGGCCGACTCGCCTGCGGCCGACGCGGCCGTGTTCGCCGAATGGGCGGGCGTGCTGCAAGACCTCGAACGGCGCCAAGACGCAATCGTCGCTTTTCGGAGAGCGCTCGAGCTCCGCCCCGACTATCCTGATGTCCTCGTCAACCTCGCCCTGCTCTTGGCAGTCGACCTGCAGTCGGAGGAAGCCGAGTCGCTGTGTCGACGCGCATTGCAACTACAGCCGGAGATGTCCGCCGCCTGGAACGCTTTGGCGCCGCTGCTGCACGAGTCGGGCCGCTTCGACGAGGGATTCGCCGCCAGCCGGCGCGCGGTGGAATGTGCACCCGACTCGGTGGTTGCCCGTTTCAATCGCAGCATGTTCCTGCTGACCGTCGGCAATCTGGCCGAGGGCTGGGTGGAGTACGACTATCGACTGCAGAAGGACAACTGGCGTCCCATCCGTCAGCGACTCACCCGCCCGCGCTGGGACGGCTCGCCGCTCGACGGCCGTCGAATTCTACTCATCACCGAACAAGGCTTAGGCGACGCTTTTCAGTTTGTGCGGTATGCAAGATTGCTGCATGACCAAGGGGCTCGAGTGGCGATTGCGGCGCCGAAGCCCTTATTGGGAATCCTGGCGACTTGTCCCGGGGTAGAAGAACTGGCTGAACTAAACAGTCCATGGCCCGAGCATGACGTGTACCTGGAGATGATGTCGGGAGGTCGATACCTCGCTCGGTCGCTCGACGACGTCCCGGCGCCCATCCCCTACCTGTCGGCGCGTCCCGACCTGATCGAACAGTGGCGCAATCGCCTGGCGCAGTTCGCCGGTTTTCGCATCGCCATCGCGTGGCAAGGCAGCCACTCGGATCACGATTACCGACGAGTGCCTTTAGAACACTTTGAAGCGCTTGGCCGCCTGCCCGACGTCCATTTGATCAGCGTGCAAATCGACGGCGCCTCACAACTGCGAGCCCTGCAGGACCGACTGCCGGTCGTCGACTTCAGCGACGAACTTGACCGGCGGCACGGCGCTTTCCAAGACACCGCGGCCATCCTGATGAACGTCGACCTCGTGATCTCGTCCGATACTTCGATCCCGCATCTGGCCGGCGCGCTCGGTTGCCAAGTCTGGCTCGCCCTCCGCTACACGCCTGAGTGGCGCTGGCTGCTCGATCGCGACGACACGCCCTGGTATCCACGGATGCGTCTCTTCCGCCAACGGCGCCACGGCGATTGGCAGGAAGTCTTCGAACGGATGACGCAGGAACTCGCGAACTTGCGGCCCACGAGCGACGGCCGCGCGACTTGACAGGGCGACCGCTTTGCACCGCGGCGGCGGATGCTATCGTATTGCGAATCGACCGGGCTCTTCGGCCGCGATTACCTTAGCTTCTCTCAAGAAAGGGATAACGTCATGACGATTCCCGCCACCGCGTCGCTTAACGAAAAGGAATGGAAAGGCGTCCTCAAGGACAAAGCCTGCAAAACGGTTGAAAAGACCGGCATCTCCGAACAGCTGCGCCACTTCGAAAAGTACATCAAGAAAGACTTGCTCAAAGCAGAAGAGGCACTGTCGGAACTCAAGAAGAAGATCAAGACTGCCAAGGAGAATTACGACGGGATCAAGCCGCTCGTCGCGTATCTCGATAAGCTCTACAAAGCGGCCCAGGACATGCAAGCCGCTATCGCGCTTCGCAGTAAAACGCTGGAAGACATCCGCTTCAAGAAAATCGACGACGTTCTCGCCGACAAGCAGTTGCGGCAGATCGTCAAGGCGTTCGCCCGCGACAAGTATTTCTCGGACGAGTTGGAGTTCTATATGTTGGCCCGCTCCGCGACCAACGACACGATCAAGGAGAAGATCTGGCGTGCTTACGTCGTGGCGGGAAAGATCGATGTTTCGAAGCACAACTCGTTCGGCGCCGAGCCGTTCGAGAAGAACTTGCCGCTCTTCCTGCAGAAGTTCGACGAAATCGTCGGCGGCTTCCAACAGGAGTTGACGATGAATCTGGGCGGCGATTCCATCAAGACGTGGTTCCTCCAGCAAGAAGAATAGCAACTCCGCGCGACCGACGACGGTTTTCGGCGCCGATCCAGATCCTGAGTGACGAAGACCAGTTGTACGTGCGTGCTCGAGATTCTCGCGTTGTTGAAAGATGCCCAGATCGCTGGCCAGGGATGTGGCGGAGCGGGTGCAACTGATGAAACGCTATCTTGTGTTGTCGCTTCTCTTCGCATCGCTCAATTTCATGGATCGCGCTTGGTTTCAGACGTTTTCCTGCCTCCGAGCCGCTTTGGCGAATTGAGTGAGCGAGCGTTCCTCTGATGGTTGGCCTGTCTGCGGCATGCCATTGGTCGGCATCGCCGCGAACGATGATTACACTGAACATGGCCGGGAAGGTGGCGAGGCACAACCGACGCTTCATCTTCGTCGGTGATCGTTTCCTCCCACTGGACGAAGATATGGCGACCGTCGAAGGTTCCTCTGCGATCGATTCGTTCAGAGCAGTGCGACGCCGGTCGCGTGCTCTTTTCATTGCGGCGATCGCAATCGCGATGGGATTCCTTGGGGTGATTCTTGGGACGACATGCATTCCCGTATCGTTCTGCTATTGCGTGAATTCATCGTTTACACGTCTTCCAGAAAACGACTCGCAACTGATTGAGTGGCTGAAAGAGCAACCGAACGTCGTCGCTCACACCGTCCAAGTTCGCCGGTACGGCGCCGAGTCGAGACAGCTTGAAGTTGCATTTATTCAAGTTCGAACCGCGTTGGGCCAGCCTCGATTTCCCGATCTTGCTGGCAAGTGTTCCGAACTTGGTTACTTGAGCGACGGAGTCGGTTTCTCTGATTGCGACTGACCGTCCATCAGGAAAACGGATTCAGCGCCCGCGGTTGGAAGAGTCGCGAGTTGTTTGAAGCGCTCTTTGCAAAGAGGGAATAGCGGATCGTTCACGGGCAAAGGCTGGGAGCGGTTGGTATCCGACGACACGGAACACACTTGTATCGTGGCGCAGTCGATTATTGACGCGAACGGCGACATCGTCCGTTTCCAACACTCGTTTGCTTGGAGAGCAGCTTGCGGCGATCGGGACGGAGATCAACGATTTGCGCGCGATACGACTTTCGACCGTCGCACAGCTCGCGCGCAACCTGCTCTTTCTTAATGTCGTACTCGATCATGGCTTTCGCAGGTTGGCGCCGCCGTACTGAGCCGTCTTTGTGCTTCTCAGACGACGTCATCGTTACGGGCCGCATTGACGCCGCTCAACTCAGGCCGGCAATGTCGAGCAAATGCAATTGTCGGCCGCGTTCGCCGGCGACCGCGTCGATGCACACCCAGCGCTCGTCGCGACTCAACCGTGGATGCAAGTCGACTCGCCATTCGCCCGTATATTCGGCCGGCGTCGGGAAGGCGCCCAAATTGATGCGGCGTCGCGTAGGCAGGTGAAACAAGTGCGGAGTTTGCAGACGTTGCGGCCCCTGCGGATACGTGTCGCTCACCAGCCATTCGCCGCCCCGGCAGTAGCTGAAGTGGCCGTAGGCGTCGAGCACCCCGCGCCCCACCTCTTCCACGATCCCCGACTCCTTGTCGGCGAAAAGAAAATTCCCCCAGCCGTCGTTGCCGAGCCACTGCTTCGATTGAGACAGAATATGGTCGGCGTCGCGCCAGATGAAATGCGACGCCCAGCCGTTGGGGATCACGAACCGCAGGTCGCTGCCGTCCATGTTCGACGTGATCAACCGCGTGAGGCGGCCGCCGTTCGCAAGCGTCCAGCGATGGAGCAGGATGAACCGCCGGCCATCCGGTCCGCACAGGAGGTGATAGGCGTGATGTTTCGACTCCGGCGTGCTCTGCGGCGACTCGCCCATGGTCGCCAACTGTCGATGCGAGATGACGAGCCGTGTCGCCCCCGTTTCGAGATCCACGTGCGTAATGCCCGTTTGCTCCGGCGCCATGTCGTCAAAGTAGGGATCGCGAATCCCCGCGTACCCGTATCCGGGGCGGCAATCGGCCACTCGCGCAAAGTCGCACGATACGGCTTCCTTCCCGTTGGGGCTGAGCGAGTAAATGGGACTCGGCAGCGTTCGCTTCTCGCCCGACCTCACATCCAGAATGTGGCTCACGAACCGCCCGTCTCGTCGGTCGTTCCAGATGACTTTCGATTCGCTTCCGGGAACCCACTGCAGCATGCAGCCTTGCTGCCAGTTCCACGCCAGTGAACGTCCGAGCGGAATCCAGCGATCGCCTTCGTGGAGGTCGATCATCCCGACTTCGATCTCATCGTCAGGCGTCGGCGAACGATGCTGAAATCGCACGCGGTTGCTCAGCACGAACCGATTGTCGGGCGAGAACTGCAGCTTGTCGTAGTAGCCGAACCAGTGGAATCCGTCGCCGCGCGTGATCACGCGCGTAGGCGGTTTGGCCTCGCGAACCGGCGATTCCGCGTGGACGGCGCGCCACGCGGCGGCCAACCCGGCTGCGGAGACGGTCGCGAACAGGCGACGATGGAGGTGCTGCTTCGCCATGGGGATTCACTCCTCTCTTGTCATGCGTACTAGAGGGCTTGCCGCTTCCGCCTACAATACGGCCATGAACTGGCAAGAATGGTACAATTCGCTCGTCAAACCGTCGTGGACGCCCGCCCCCTCCACGATCGGACTCATTTGGCAAGTCCTCTACCCGGTCATCCTCGTGACGTTCGGTTGGGTCTTCGTGCAGACCTATCGTCGCCAGGTCCCCTGGCAAGTCGCGCTCCCTTTCGCGATCAACCTGTTCGCGAATGCGATCTTTACGCCGATCCAATTCGGCCTCCGCAACCTGCCCCTCGCGTCGCTTGACATCCTCGTGGTCTGGGGCACCATCCTCTGGATGATCGTCGCCATCCGCACGCACCTGCCCTGGATCGCCTGGGCGCAGCTCCCTTATCTGACCTGGGTGTCGCTGGCGACCTACCTGCAGCTCTCGATCACGTATTGGAACTGGGGCAAGTCATGAGCGCCGTCGCCTTGATCCAGCGACTCCACGAACATCGTGCGTTCGTCAATCGCAACCTGCTCGCCGCGGCCTCCGGCTTGCCCGACGACGCCCTGCGCCGCACGTTTCCGATCGGCCAAGGTTCATTATGGCAGACGCTGCTGCACTTGTACGCCGCCGAATGGATCTGGCTGCGGGCGCTGCAAGGCGACGAGAATCCGCAGCTGCCCGGCGACCTGCCGGGACGCGTCGTGGGCAATCAGCAGGGAGACGGCGCGATCGCGTCGCTGATGCAACTGGTCCAGAAGTGGACGGACTTGCAGAGTGACTGGGTGCGATATCTCTCAGGAATAACCGACGATTCGCTCGACGATCCTGTCTTCAAGGTCGCCATGAGCACCGGTCAGGGAGTCGCCACGCGACGGTCCGACGTCTTGTTGCACGTCTGCACGCACGCCCATTACACGACTGCCCAAGCCGTCAACATCCTGCGGCACTTGGACGTCAAGCCGTTGCCGGAAACGATGCTGATTTCGTTCGCGAGACGGAAAGCACTCTAACGAATGCGATCGATCTCACGGTCTACTTCTGAACTACTTCTTGCCAGTCGGGTAGCTTAACTGCGAAGGGGACGGCAGTGGATATCGCACTGGATCCAAGAGTTTGAGTACATCCAACCCCAGAACGAGCGGCCGTTGCCAAAGGGGCATCGGAGTCGCCCCTGGGCCCAATACCTCGTCAATCGCTCTTCGAGTTCCCGTCCAACAAACATCCTGAAACGGACCGAACTTCGTAGGCTTGACGTTGGGGTTACGAACTCGACGGTACTGCTGAGCGTTGGGATCCCACACCTGATACTCGTTCACACTCTGATCAAGAATCTGTTGGATTCTTCTTGCTTGCTCAACAGTGATATCCCGCGACGCAACGATCTTGAACTCTCGGTCATAGATGGGTGAGTTTGGCACGTTCGCGGGAAAGCGAATCATATATCCAGGAACGCCATCCAAGGATAGGGCTTTGACGTTGAATTCCTTTGTAGCGAAGTCATAAAACTTGTCCCCAATAATCCATTGACTGTGTGTGCCATTCGAGTATTGAGTGAGGTGAGGATTTGTACCCCATGGATCAATGAAATTCGTCGGACCATTGGCCACATATGCCGCGAGGTTGAGCTCTCCAGAGGAGTATCCGATGACGTCCTCACTAATAAATCGGCCTGTGACAGCATTCAAGTACCTGGATCGAAAGTAGCCAAGGTTCGACTCGGCATCCCATTCACGCCCGGAATAAAGATACCGTGGCAAACGAATCGCCTCATAAGGTGGAACGACGTTGCCGAATGCGTCGTACTGAACGTGAGTACCTATGGAGCCACCGCTCGAAACGAGATCGGTGGTCGATCCCAGATGATCGGTGAGCAGCCAGTCCACGACGTGTTCGGCCGTTTCCTGAGCTAACACTTGATCAATGGCGGGTCCATGCAGGTACGTCATCGCAAGTTGCGGCGCCGCCTGCCCCGCGGGTCCGTCCAAGTCGACAAAGTCGTACAGCACATCCTCGCGGTCGTATACGAAATACGTCGACGTCGTTTGGCCCCCGCGACTCACATGTTTGGCGATGCGCCGGTCGAATGCGTCATACCGAAACTCCACGCGCTGCGTCTCGGCGCCGCCTGTCGCATCTCGATCCACGACGCTCGTCAAGCGATTCCGATAGTCCCAGCCAAACTCGCGAATCTTCCCCGTCGTGATTTCCGTTCGCTGAATCAGATTCCCTTCGCCGTCGTACGTGTAGTTGAACTCGCCATCCGACAACAACTGATTGTTCGGCCCTGTGACGTAACCATCGCCGTGTCGCGACGAATTCGTTCGATTTCCGTTTTGATCATACGAGTATGACTCGTCGCCGCGCACATCATCGGAATAGCCTGCGGAGGTCAGTTGGCTCAGTAGGTCGTAGCCGTAGTCGACGGCGCCATCGACGTTCGCCAGGCGAAGCAACCGCCCCGCCGCGTCGTACTGCAACGTTTCAAAGTTGAGGATCGTTCCGGCTTGATTTTTGTGCGTCTGTGCAACCAATTGCTGTCGGCTGTCGTAATCGTACGTCGACACGGCCGCCAAACTGCTCGCGGCGACATCGCCATATCGGCGCAACGCGGTGGGCAATCCCATCGCGTTGTATTCCATGTCGACGCGTTTGGACGCCAAGTTGCTGCCAGTCTGCACAACGCGCGTCATCCGATCCAACGGATCGTAAGTGTAGGTATTGCGTGTTCGCACCGCGTTATTCGGCGAGTCGGTGACAGACGTCACATTCCCCACTTCATCGTACGCGTACCTCAGCAGCACCGCCGGCAGTTCCGCCGCCCCAGCCGTATCGATCGTCGCCACGCGCGAAAGTGCATCGTACGTCATCGTCAATCGACTGGCATTATCGCTCGTCGTCAACACATCGCCGACTGCGTCGTACGTCCAATGAACTTCATTTCCGCCGCCGACCCAGGTTTCTTGCGTCAGTCGCTGTAGCGAGTCGTACGCATACTGACTCACCCGACCGTTGCGGTCGGTCTTTGCGATCAGATTGCTGGCAGCGTCGTACACGTACGTTCTCGACAATCCCAACGCATTGGTCTCCCGAACGACGCGCCCCAGTGCGTCGTACTGGTAGCTGGTCGTATTCAGTTCGGGATCCGTCAGCGAGAGGAGCCTTCCCCGATCATCGTAGCTAAAGCGTGTGACGCCCAGTGCCGGATCGACGATCGTCGTCAGCCGATCGAATCGATCGTACGTGTTGCTTGTCGTCTGCCCCAATGGATCCGTGGCGGAAACACGATTGCCGCGCAGATCGTAGGCAAACGTCGAGCGTCCGCCCAAGGGATCCGTCGCCGACGTCACTCGATCGAGTTCGTCGTAGGTATAGCGAGTGACGTTGCCCGCAACGTCGGTGAGGGCAAGTACATTATCCACGCCGTCATAGGCGAGCTTCGCAGTCTGCCCGGCGGCGTCGGTAACGCTGACAACTCGGTCTCGGACATCGTAGCGGATCGTCGTACTTCTCCCCAGGGCGTCAATCCGTCGCGACACATCCCCCTCGCCGTCATATTCATACCGAGTCGTATTCCCCAACGCGTCCGTCTCGGCGACGACCTGATTGCGCGCGTTGTACTCGAACCGAGTCGTCTGTCCGAGCGGATCGGTGATGGACGCGACCAAGCCAAGCGGATTGTATGCAAGGGCGGTGACTTGATTCAGCGCGTCGATCTTGCGCAGCGTACGACCAAGCGAGTCATACTCCCAACGAGTGGCATGTCCCAATTCGTCGACGACTCTCGTCAGCTTGCCCGTCGCATCGTACTCGAACATCTTCACCGGCCGCGGAAATGGTCCGTTGCCGTCGGGATCCGCGCGAAGCACACGCGTCAATCGATTGCCCGCGTCGTACTGAAATTCGCTCCGAGCACCCTCGGCGTCCACATAGGCCGTGAGACGTCCGACAACGTCGTATTCCATGCGTTCGACGATCTCATCCGGGGTCCCGACGGCTTGTCGGATCTCGATCAAATTCTCGCGCGCGTCATAGGTCAGACGAGTCACTCGCCCCAATTCATCCGTGATCGTCTCGATGCTTCCCGCAGGCGTGTAGGTAAAGGAGACGACCGCATCGTCATCCCCGCCCGGCTCGCCGACGACGCGTCGCACATTGAGCACGTTGCCATTGGCCGGATCAAGCGTCGTGATGGTCGCGCGCCCCAGTTCATCGACTTCGCGCGTGACTCGATGAAACACTGGATCGTATTCAAACGTCTTGCGCACCGACCCCGCCGCGGCAATCGGTTGGCTATGGTACTCGGGCGCCGTGACCCGGAACGAGTACGACGGGGCTGGCACAAAGAACGTCGTGAAAGCGATCGTGTACTCGCCGTCGAACGGCGCGGTCCACAGCAAGTAACCATTCGCCTCCGTCCACGGCACGAGGCGTCCCAGCGAGTCATACATTTGAGCTGGCGACAGCACATTTTGCCCCTCTTCCAGAAAGGCCAACCGCTGCCCTGCCGCGGCCGTGACGCGGTAGAGCATCATCGCCGCAGGATCGGGGAATTGTCCCTCGACAAGCGTTCCCAGGGACAGCGGCGGCACTTGTTGCGGCTCGCTGCAATCGAGTACGCGAAATGCGTAAGAAGCGGGTTCAGTCTCGCTCGAAAAGGCGCCGCCTGCGATTGCGATGTAATAGGTTCCTGAATACGGCAATCGCAGCGGGACGTCCGCCATGACGTCCAATCTCTTCCCTTGGGCGTCGAGCAGCGACAGTTCCGGGCCGTTGAAGTTCTGCCTCAATCCATCGAGGACGATCACCTCGTCCAAGCGTCCCTCAAACCGATACACGTCGCGCGCCAAGCCGGAGGAGAGGGCGCCGGTCTGTTCTGCGCCCGTGGCGATCAAGGCCGCGTCGACCGGCAGGTTTTGCACTCGAAACCGATAGTCGGCGATATCCGTCCCGTAGTTCGTAATGGCAAGCAGATAACTGCCGGAAACAGGAGCTACGAACGCCGTTTGCTCGGACTCCCCTCCGAACATCGACGAGCCATCCGGCCCCGTCCAGGTAATCGGTGGACCTTCGAAACCATCTTGCCGATCCACCTGAATCACGTCGCCGGCGAGGAAAATAAAGCTAAATTCGGACTGCTCGAACGGATCAAGCTGGCCGAAGACGACCCCTCCCGTCGTGGTTCGAGTGAGCGACGCACCGGTGATGTCCGTCAGCACGGGAACAAAGGTCGCCGCGTCGCCGCCTGCTGGACTCTCAAGCAGAAATGTGAGTTCCCCCGCATCGACGGACGTGATCTCCCAGTCCATGCTTAGTGGTTGCTCTCCGATCAACGCGCCCGTCGCGTCATACGCCCGCCAACTCGCAGAATCTCCCCCAGCCAGATCCTGAGCGCGAACCAAGTAGCGTCGGCCGACGGCCGCCGGTGCGCGAAACATGGCAGTCGCTCGGTCCGCGGGCAACGATATCTCAGAATTGCCGCCCATTGCCAGCAAAGGCGCCGCATCCAAGGAGAACAGTTCGAACTCGTACTGCCCGACCGTATCGCTTCCACCTGCCTGCAGACGCATTTCCGTCGGCGTCTTGAGCTCGAAGATCTGATTGAACGGCTGTACAAAGGTTCGGGCTGCCTCGGTCAAGTTGAGGCTCAAGAATGTGGGCGGGCTCCATGCCAGATAGCGACCCGTCGGCAGCGGCACGGTATACTCCCGCGTCTCGCCAGGCACGATCACCTCGCCGGCGATGATTTCACCGGGCGAGAATTCGCCGACTTCGTTCGTCGGCGGAACGGTAAGCGACAAGGTGAACGGCATCGAGTCGAACAGCGGTGGAGATTCGTTAAGGATCGCCAGGAAGTACTCGCCATCGACCGGCACATCAAGAAACCCTGCCGCCGAATCGAGCGTCCAGAGCTGCAGCGGCGCAGCTCCGGGTGGAACCAAAACACGGATTATTCCGGTTCCGACATCGAGCCTATCTCCGACATACAAGCGATCGCCGGCCTTGGCCGTAAACTTGAAATAGGCGGCGGGATCGTCGGGCTCCAATGCCCCGTCGAAAGTCTGGCCGATCACGAGCGGCACGGCGGACGTAAGTGAATCGAGCCGAATGGAAACATCGAGCGGGGCGGACTCCGGATCAAGTTTCATCAACAAGTAGTGGGTGCCCGTGAAATCGCTGTCGGCCTTCTCGCGTGAGTTTCCATAGGGATTCAGTTCGACGACAGAGATACGGGCATCAACGTGTTCGAGATACTGCAAGAATTGACGATCGCCAGCGACAGCCGGAAACGAAAGAACGCGAGTCTTGCCAGGATCGAGCGAGAGAGTGACAGGCGCGTTCAGCGCTAGCGACTCGGCGCTGTCCGCAACGTCTCGCCACTCCAGACGGTACGAGCCGCTCGAGTTAGCGCGACGTCCCGACACCTCGATCGCATAAGTCCCGGACTCAAACAGAGGAAACGCCAACGGTTCGTCGGTCAAGAAGTCGACTGCCGTCGAGATACGCCTGCCGCTGGGCAACACAAGCGTCGCGTTGAGCGAAAACGAAAAGTCTTCAACTTGGCTCGAGACGAAGATGGCTCGTCCGCCGGGCGACGTGAATTCATAACGATCCACTTCTCCCGGCGCAATCGATCCACTGAACTCGCCGAATCCTGTTCTGGGAACAATCGCCGCAGGCGTCGCATCGACCACCTGAAAGTCAAACGTCACAGGTCCTGACGGCGCCGCAAGACTCTTGGCAACCGTCAACATGTATCGCCCCGAGAATGGCAACACCGCCTCCAGGACTTGGCCGGTGGTCGCCGACGCGACGGGGCGGCCGTCGAGCGATGTCAATTCCCATGTCAAAGGTTTCGCGGTTCCACTCGTCTCTTCGATCCGCAGGCGTCTGCCGGCGACTCCCTCGACCGGGAACGCCAACAGCGAATACTCATCGTCCTCCGCCGCCGTCCCTGCCTTTCGATCGCCAAACGTGAGCGGCGTTTGATTCGTGACATCAAGCAGTCGGAAACGGTAATCGCCGCTCGCACCGCGCAATTGCAGACGGTATTCCCCTGACTGACGCAACACATACGGTCCATCATCGCGATCGGCGACTCCGCCGAAAGGCGATGCCGTCAAGGCGCCGCCCGTCGGTTGCACGAGTTTCACGGTCACGCCATCGGAGTCGACATCGTCGAGCGCATCAAAGTACAGAAGCTGTCCCGGTTCGCCATGAAACGTATACTCATCTACCTCGCCGACTCCCGCGAATCCGCCGACTATCGCCCCGGCGCCGGGCAGTTCCTGTTCGATGGAAGTGATGCCGCCGTGGTCGTCATAGGTGTAGAGCGTAACTTGGCCGCGGCCATTCACCACGCTCGTTACCTGTCCAACGTCATCGCGGCCGTAAGATGTTCTGCCTAAGTCGTCGGTTCGACTGAGCAGTTGCCCAGCCTGACTCAACGCAGCGGCCGCCGCTGTTCCATTGGCGGCTAGCGTTAGGCTTGCCTGAGGACTTGAGGGAGCCGTCGGCGCCGTCGCCGGATTTCGCGTGAGTTCAACGGGATAGAGGCCTTGTGATTCGAGCGGGTTGAACTGCTTGCTCGTTCCATTCGCAAGAAACGCCTTTCGGATTCGACCATCGAACCCATAAGCGTAGCGCTCGCGTTGCCCGAGCTCATCGACCCGCGCGGCCATGCGATGCTGCGAGTCATATTCATATTCGCTGGCGACGCCGTCCGGGTCGGTGACAAGTATTAGGTTGCCTAGTGCATCGTAGTCGAGACTTGTAATCCGATCGGCGGGGTCGACGATCCGCGTGACTTTGCCATTGACATACTCGAATCGCGTCTCGAGCCCCGCTGAATCGATGATTTTGGCGAGGTTTCCAATCCCGTCGTATTGATACCGAGTTTGTCGTCCATTGCTCTCTGTGATCGACTCGAGCCTGCCGCTCGCGGAGAAACGTGAGACCGTCCCTTCAGGCGTACGGTTCAAATAGACGCCGTCGCTCTGTCGCACCAGCGTCGACGAGTCGCCGGGAAGTGCAATAAACTGCTCGCCCCCGCCCACTGCCGTCCTGCGTTCGTAATATCGAGCGCCGCCGCCTCCGTCGACGATCAGTACCGATCCATCCGGTTCGATCGACAGTTGTTCGAAGCCCGCTAACCCCCAACCGGCGCCGAAGACGCTGCGGCGACTGTTGACGACGATGACTTGCCCCGTCGTCCGATCGCTCGAACCCGAGTACACTTTGCCGTCGAACTGACGCCCGCCGCTTGTCAGTTCATAGCGGTACACGCCGGTCGGCTGCGTTGTCAGGTCTGCCTGCAGAGCCATGTCGGGCAAGAAGTCGTTCGGGTTTCCGCGAAAGAAATTCTCGCCGCCAGCCAACCCCCATTGTCCCCCTTCGGCGCCAGGGGCGACGATCGAAACGCCGCCCCGCGACATTTCCAATCGTCCCACGATCCGTGACGTAGACTCGGGATCCGGGTTCACTGCCAGTCCGACGCGCACGATCGGCCGCGGATCGGCACGTAGTGAATCGTAGGTCAACGAGGTCCCGCGAATCTCGCCTTGCGCTTGATAGGCGACCTGGAAGCGAGTAACCGATAGCGCTCCATTCGCAGAGCCGACTTCCGCCGGAGTCTTCGACGGAGTAGGCGCCGTGTAGAAAGGCCGTATTAGCCCTGGAAACCCGACTTCATCGGACGGTGCAGGGGCGTCTGTATAACTGACCGTGGGAACTTGAAACTCCGGTCCCCGAGTTGATTCCTTGGCTTTACAGGGCTCACAATCGCAACCGCACGTCTTTTGCGTCTTGTCAACCGGCGGCTTTCGCGCTGCGGTGGTGAAGTGCCAACTGCTATTGCGCACGCCGCCCGAGACCGTGGTAATCGATAGGCCGTCGGCGCTCACGACCATATCTCCCACATCGTCAAACTGGCCGGTTGCGGGATTGATCGACCATAGATCCATCTGCGTTCCAGGCGCCCAACCACTGGAATTAGGAAACGTCATGGGTGCGGGCGACGCAAACACCATGTCCCCGGGCTGAATGGTCACGACGAGGTCTGGGTGCAGATCCTCAGGGAGCGCAATCGGCGTCAGGTCGACCGGAACCTCGGTGATGCTCAACACGCCCGTGAAGGGCGAACCTTGTTGATTCATCAACGTTCCCGCCGCGACGAACACCGAAACGCCGGGAAGCGCCGGCGTATCGACCAACGCATTCATCGTGGGATTGATCGGCGTTCCATTCTCGACATCCAGAACCGGCAAATAGATCGGCCGCACGATTTGATTCTCGTAACCGGCATAGACTTCGTGGTCCAGCGTCAACGAAAGATGCTCCGCGATGAAGGGCAGAACCGGCCCGCCCGAGTAGAGATCGCCGCGAATCTTGATCGTCGTCGCGACCACAGCCTGGTTCCCCAAGTCGAGCAGGAAACGCCCCTGTACGTCAGTCAATCCGACGACGCCGCCGATTTCGACAGGAATCCCCGCCACCGGCGCTCCCGTCGTCAACAGCACCTGCCCGCTAACACGCGTCGTCCCTAATGGATCGGCGATGACGTGAATCACCACGTCGCGGGCCGTCGATGCTCGTCCATCGGTCGCGACCGCTTGAAATTGGTAGTCGCCCAACTGACTTGGCGCCGGCGCGACGACCAATTCACCATTGGCCGTCAGCAAAACGTTCGGAAGCGGCCTGTCGCTGCTGAGCAGATACCGCACTAAGTCGCCGTCTGGATCGACGCCGCTCAGCGGCAACATTGACCGTCCGCCGGGGCGAATCGTAATCGGTGGGATCGACTCCAACGTCGGCGCTCGATTGGGCGTTCCCAACCACGCCGTCGGGTGTAAGGCGAGCGGTCGACGCTGCGGGTCGACAAACGTGAGGTCAATCCCCGCCGATTTCCCGCCGCGATCAAGTCCTCCTTCGCCGACGGCCGATCGAAAATTCACATAGGGCTCAGCGCTTGGTGCAGCGCCGGTGGCGTTCAATAGCTGAACTCCGACAGGGAGTCCCGGAAACGCCAATGCCACATCGCGGCTCAGCCCAACTCCGTCCCCTCGGGCACGCACTTCCACCTGATACCGCCCCGCCGACTCGTCCCATCGTGGATTCGAGAACTCCCACTCCACGTCGGTCGAGACACTCCAGGTCGACAGATCGACCGCCGGTCCAGGTTCGGCCAGAGTTGAATCCGGCGTTGGCAGCAGGTGCATTGCCGAGCCCGCCTCCAACTTCGCGTTAAACCCTCGGGCGACGACTCGCGTGCCGCGCGCGCCATTCGCGTCCACCAATTGCACTTTCACGCCGACTTGCGTGCCTCCAGGCAGTTCCGTGGCGTCGATTGAAACAGTGCGACCGTCGAAGGCCGCGAGTCCGGTAGCGTACTCAGAGCGACCAGACGTCAGTGCGAATACCGTCGTTCCTACGGCGCCGCGATCAACTAGCGTCCGTTGAGGGTTGGCGGGATCAACCAGATACACCAAGACCTGATCCCCGGGCGCAAAGCCGTCCGCCGCGGCGTCGAATCGCGTCGCCAGTTCAAACTCGACCACGCGACGCCCATTCATTCCCGTAGGAATCGTGACGGTGCGCATCCCCTGTTCGGCAAGGTTCCCCTGCTCCGTCAACGCCACTCGGTCGACAGAACTGGGATCGTTAAGCACGTTGATCACAAGGAGTGCATCGAGGGGGGCGACGAACGCATCGCCGGACACATCGAGAAACCGAGACCTGGGAGCGGGCCCGGTCAAGGCATGCGTGCCGGCGTTATTGAGCTCATTGATGACCAGCAACGCGTCGAGCGGCGCCGTAAAGCCATCATCGTTCACGTCGAACTCGTCAAACGCGTTTTGATGCAGCGACGCCAGCACGATTCGCGGATCGAGCCGCTCGAATTGTGGACGACGAAAGCGACGGATTGCTTGGCGACGACGGAGACGATTCGAGCGTGGAGCGACAGACATCGGGAACACTCGGAGGCTTTAGGACCGCAGGCGAGGCGAAATGCCCGTGCAGACCAATGCGCCGAGTCGGCGAAACCTGTCGCGCAGCGCAATATTTTCTCGCTAGCGTGCGTTCGCCGGCGGGCTCGTCCGATCTCTTTCTTCGGGAGAGGGACTCTTCTCCGTATTCCTCTCCGCTTGACGTCGGCCAACGGCCTCCGCTTGTTGCCGGAATCGAGCCCCCCAACTGTCTCGTTCTGCCTCGGAGAATTCCGCAGCCGACTGGACGATCGAGACCAATCGTTCCAGGATCTTCCCCCACTCGCGCCGCAGGTCATCATCCCCTGCTTCGTTCATGGCGATCCCAGCCGCTTCCGCCGCCTCAACGGCTTGGCGCGCATCGTCGGCGTTGAGACAAGCTTCAACCCATTGCACGCTACGCAGCGCCGCTTCCTCCCGCGGTGCAAACTCCACCACGCGGCGCCATGCATCCGCAGCTCTCCCCTTTTCACCAGCCGCTTCGTACATCGTCGCAGCCACGCCATACGTCCGGAACAAACGATCGCGATACATGGCGTCCTCCGGTTCCCGGCGCAACGCCTCCTCGAGCATCGGAATATTCTGTTCGACATACGCGACTGCCTCATCGAGCCGTTCCTCCGCTTGCAGGTCGTATGCGCCGTTGATCCGAAATACCGCCAGCCCCTCGAGCGTGGCGCGATCGGCCGGATCGATCTTCAACAGCCGCTCGTAGTCGGACTCCGCGAGTTGATGTTGCTCGCGACACAGTCGCGTTTGCTTCGATTGACGGTACGAGGCGCTCAAATTGATCCGCGCCTTCGCACGCCGCAAAAGTCGCGTTAGATCATCGGGGTGTACTTGCAGCCATTCGTCGTCCAACCGGATCGCCTCGCATAACGTCCGTTCCGCCTCGTCATATCGCATGGCGACGACATACACGGCCCCCAGCGAGATGAGGCAATCGATGTGGATGTTTCGCAGGTCACTCACTTCGGGCGAATTCTCCGCAAGTCGCGCCAATCGCGCGACGCCTTGTTCTACAAGCCGCACATTCGCTTCGCCGACGTTCTGAATCCCCAGATTCACGCTCGCTTCGGCTGCCAATCGCGCCGCCGCGACATCTTGTGGATTGTCGCGGTGCAAATGTTCGGCCGCATTGAGCGCGTGCCGCAAGGCGGCTAATCCGTCGTCTTTGCGTCCCAGAAACAGTTGCAACTTCCCTGCTTCCAGTTCCGCTTGGGCGGCATCAAACTTCGCTTTGTTCGTCTCGGGGTGCTGTTCTGCGATGCGGCGAAAGAACGCCAGCGCCGCCTCCGACTGTTCGCGTCGCAATTGTTGCAAGCGAGGCACTCCACTCCAGCGAGCATCGCTTGTGCGAAGCAGAATCGCCCGCAAAGCCTCCCGAGCCTGATCGTAATTGTCATCCGCGCGACGCGCCTCCCGCTCCGCTTCCACCCGCTTTTGCTCCGCCTGCCGCTCGGCCGACCGCGTTTGTGCGAGCGAAGAGCGCAGCGATCGCTCGTAGATTGCAGCGCCGAGCGTCATGGCGAGCAGTAATGTCGCCAGCAGGCCTACAAGTCCAGCGACGAGCGGTCGGCGACGCAGCCACCGCGCGGTTCGTTCTGCCGTTCCAATCGCGCGCGCCCGAATCGGCCGCCGGTCCAGTACGCGCGCCAAATCCTCCGCCAGATCGGCAGCCGTCGCATAACGGCGCGCCGGTTCACGTGCCAAACACTTCAGACAAATCGTTTCCAGGTCCTTCGGCAGCGCCGGTCGTAGACGTCGCGGCGGCAACGGATCTTCCAAGCGAGCAAGTGCGATGGTCTCGATCGCCGTCTCCCCGCGAAACGGCGCCCGCCCCGTCAACAACTCATACAGAATTGCACCGAGCGAATAGAGGTCGCAAGATTGGTCTGCTTCAACAGCACGACCGTCGAACAATTCCGGCGCTGCGTATCCAGGAGTCCCCAGGACGTCGCCTGTACGCGTCAAGTCGGCAGCGTCGATGCTGCGCGCCAATCCAAAGTCGGCGATTTTGGTGCGCCCCGCGAACGACGTCAGTGCTTCTGTTCCGAGCGTCTCGCGCTCGCATCGATCGATCGCCGGAGTCAACAGAATATTGCCTGGTTTTAGGTCGCGATGGATGATCCCTCGCTCATGCGCATGCCGCAAAGCTTGAGCCAATTCGTAAGTCGTACGGGCTGCGTCATCGGCCGCGATAGGGCGTCCTTGCAGCTGACTCGCGAGCGTCCCTCCTTCCACGTACTCAAGCGCCAGATATGGCCAACCGCGATGCGAACCGACTTCGTACAGTCGCACGATTCCGGGATGATTCAGTTGCGCAAGCAGGCAAGCTTCGCGTTCAAAACGAGCCAAATCGCGAGCGTCTCGGCGGCGATCGTCGAGAATCACCTTCAACGCCACGCGGCGTCCCAAACGTTCATCGACCGCCAGGTAGACGCGACCATTGCCCCCCCGGCCCAACGGTCCCAAAATGCGATACCCGGCTAGGTGCGTCGCTTCGCCCCATTCAACAGTTCCTCCCCAGACCTCGTCGCGCCCCGACGGCGACGTTCCTGCCATCATCACGGAGGTGTCGTCGACCGCGATGGTCCAATCGCTGGCCTCAATTTCTTCAAAGATCCGCGCCCCGTTTCGCAACGCGGCGCTCAACGAGTCGTCCGCATCCGCTTCGCGCAACCGCTGCGAGCAAGCCTCGCACGTCGACAGATGCGATTCCAACTCGCCGGCCCGCTCGCCGCCCACCAACCCGGCAAGAAAAATACGCCATTCCTGGACGTCTGGGCAGCTATGGAGGCTTTCGTTCATGACGCGGTTTTCACCACAACTCTTTGCCGACAGTGCCGTCTCCGCCAGCGTTCAATGCGCAAAGGACCGAAAACCTGTCGCGCCGTAACAAGAATTCCCCGATCTTATCAAGCTGCGAAACGCTCCGTTCGGTCCGCTTACAAATCCCACAGCCCTTCGAGTTCGACGCGTAGACGGCGCAGCACGCGTGACTTCGCGAGGTAGACCGCATTGACGCTTATTCCCAATTCGGCCGCAACTTCCACGGCGGGACGTGAATTCGCTACGAACTCCCAACATGCCTTCCAAGTCATTGGCTCGATCTCGCACCGTAACAGTTCCATCGAGCGACGCACGAGGTACTGCCGATACTCGTCGTCCTCAATCGCCACGACTTGCGATTCGACGCAAGCCTGCTCCACCTCCGGCATCCCCGATCGTTCGGGGCGGGCAGCCAATTTACGGCTACGCTCGCGGTACTTGTTCAGCGTCAGCGTCCAGAGCCAACCACGAAAACGGGCGCCCGGCCGCCTCTCGAAACTAGGCAAGGCCGCCAATAATGCCGTAAGTATATCCTGCAAGAGATCTGCGGCATCTGCAGGTTGCAGAGGAAACCTCCGCAGCCAGTACTTGAGCAGCGGTTCATAGAGTTCGACAAACCGACGCCACGCGTCTTCATCATCTGGCTGGCTGAGTCGCGCCAGCAGGCTCTGGGATGTGGTCGTCATCGAATCCGCCGCGTTCACGCCGCTTGCAATCAATCGGACAGCCTCGCGCGGGACATAGTGTAGGATTCAACGAATCCTTCTACAATCCACCACAGCCGTATGCTCAATCAACTGCCTTGACCACTGAAACGCTTTCGTCGTTCGCCGACTTCGAGTAAGCTTGCGCGGCACCGTCGTCGAAATTGAGGAGAGCGAACGCCGCCCAAATGTCTGCCAAATCCACCACCTTTCGTCCTCGGATGGAGCTTCTGGAAAAGCGACGGCTGTTCGCTGGCGACGGACTGAGGCCGCTCGCATGGTTGGATGTCAATCGCTCCGGCGCCGCCGAGTTGCTCGATGCGCTGATGGTGATCAATGCCCTCAATGCCCGAGGAGCAGGACCTCTCAACGACGAGGAGTTGGCGAGCGACCTTCGTCAAGTCGACGTCGACGACGATGCCTGGCTCACGCCGCGCGACGCGCTCCATGTCATCAACGCCTTGAACGCCTACCCGCGTCCACCGGTCATCGTCGCCTCGTTGGGCCCCGCCTCCGACCCCGATGGCAACGGCGTGGTGCTCCTAGACCACATCGAAATTGTCGGTCAAACCGCGCCCGGCGCCGTCGTCGAATGGGGCGCGGCCCCGACGTCGCTCGAAGCTCCCGCCGACGTCTCGTTGACCGAACACGTGACTGCGGACGCTCAAGGTCGATTTCGAGTTGCATTTTCGCTCGCCCCAGGAATGAGCGCCTGGAGGGCCGCGACGACCGATCCACTGGGACGTTCCGCGGCCGTTTCGAAAACCATTCGCCGCGGCGACATGGCGTTGGACTGGAACGCAACTCTGCTCAACGTCATCCGCGACTGGACCACGTTATCCAACGACCCCTACACGAATCGGGTCGTGACCGAACGCCCTCCGGTGGCGGCTCGCAATCTGGCGATGATTCACGCCGCCCTGTTCGATGCGTTTGCGGGGGTCGATCCTAACGCGACGCCGCTCTTCTTCGACCTGCCCGCCCCCGAGGGCGCCTCGGCCATCGCCGCCGCGGCAGCCGCCGCTCATCGCACCGCGAGCGCCGTGTACACCGCAACGGACGAGCGAGCGGTCTTGGATGCGGCGTTGGTCGAATCGCTGGCGACGGTTCCCGACGGCCCAGCCGAGGAACTGGGCGTCGTCTATGGTCGGCAAGTCGCCGATGCGATGCTCGCCTGGCGTTCGCAAGACGGCGCTGCGGCTCAGGTCGCGTATGTACCTGGCAATTCCCCCGGCGATTGGAATCGAACCTTTCCCGACTTTTTGCCGCCCCTGCTGCCGCAATGGCCCGACGTCGTACCGTTCGCCATTCCATCCGCGGACGATTTCCTGCCTCCGCCGCCGCCGGCGCTCGCTTCGGCCGACTACGCTGCCAGCGTCGATGAAGTGCTGAGATTGGGAGGGTACGCGAGCACCGAACGATCCCCGGAACAAACCGAGATCGCGTTGTTCTGGGCCGACGGCGGCGGCACCTTCACGCCGCCGGGACACTGGAATCAAATCGCCGCCGATGTTGCCATGCAGCGCGGCGAATCGTTCGCTGAAAATGCTCGTTGGATGGCGCTCTTGAACCTCGCGCTCGCCGACGCCGGCATCGTCGCCTGGGACGCCAAGTATGCCTACGACTTGTGGCGACCGATCGACGCGATCCGCAAAGCTGACATCGACGGCAACGTCGCCACGACCGCCGACGCGACGTGGTTTCCGCTCCTGAAGACGCCGCCTTTCCCGTCTTACGTATCGGGACACAGCACCTTTAGCGGCGCCGCGGCGGCCATCTTGACCGCCCGCTTTGGCGATCAGGTTTCCTTTACCACTTTGTCCGACGGTCACGAGGGCTTCGAAACGCGCCCGCTCGCCGCCGGCTCAGTCGTCGCACGACACTTCACCAGCTTCCAGCAGGCGGCCGAAGAAGCCGGCGTAAGCCGCATCTACGGCGGAATCCACTACGCTTTCGACAACACGGCTGGCCTGTCGACAGGCCAAGCCATCGGGCAGTTTGTGCTAGAGCGATTTGCGTTGCTCCCCGCTCCACTTTAAACGTCGATGCCCCGTGCTTCGCGTCCGACTGTCCAATGCTCGGTCTCGTCGCCTACACTACGACCAGCATTCCTTCAGTGACTGCTCGGCGTATTCATGTGAGTTCCAGGAGGCAGGGCGGATGGCGAAGCGAACGGCGGCGACGGCGACCACCAATGGACAGACGCAAGGCGCCTCGGCCAAGGCGCGCAGCGACCGCGCCAAGTCGGCGCTGCCGCTGGGACCGCTCGTCAAGGCGCTCCTCAAATTGGCCTACCGAGCTCGCCGTCCCTTGCTGCTCGAAGGTCCCACCGGGATCGGCAAAAGCGAAATCGTCGCCCAAACGGCCGAAGAATTGGGAGTCTCGTATCAGGTGCTCGACCTCAGTCTGCTCGAGCCGCCCGATCTGGTTGGACTTCCGATCATCGAGAACAACCGCACCTCGTTCGCCGCGCCGCTCGCACTGCCCCAAGACGGCGTCGGCATCCTGATGCTCGAAGAGCTCAACCGCGCCGAACGCTACATCCAACAGCCCGCCCTGCAGTTGCTCACGGCTCGCCGCCTCCACCAGTATGTGCTGCCTCCCGGTTGGACCACCTGCGCCGCCATCAACCCCGAACACGATGAATACCAAGTCACGCCGCTCGATCCGGCCCTTCGCTCTCGCTTCCTGAACGTGATCGTCCGCGCCGATCGCTCCGAATGGCTCAACTGGGCCCGCGCCCGACAGCTCCATCCGGCGGTGCTTGAATTGGCGACGGAGCATGATCGTATCCTGGAGGAAGTCCCACCGCGCACGTGGACCTACGTGTCTCAGGTGCTACAGTCGATGACCTCGGCCGAAGCGGCCGACCAACGCCTCCTGCACGCGACGCTCGCAGGCTATCTCCCGATCGCCTGGGGCGAGGTGCTCGCAGCGAAACTCGAATCGTTCGCCGGGCGCGAAGGAGTCGACGTCACGGGCATGCTGCGGGACTATCACGAAGCTCAGCCCTTGCGCGACTCTATCGCCGAGCTCGTCGCCCAAGGACGCACCGACGCCCTGGAACAAATCGCCCTCCGCGTTCTGGACGTAATCGGCAGCCCGGAAATCGCTCGACTCATCGGCCGCAACGAGTTTCGGTTGGAATCGTTTGAACGACTGCTGGCCGACTTGCCGGGCGACTTTCGCGAGCAGTTGCAGGACGAATTCAGTCGGCAGATGGCGGCGCTCCCGCTGCTCAATTTCCGCGCCGACGACGTCCTGGCACGCGACTATCCTGGCAGCCCGCTGTCGACGCGCATCCGTCAACTCGCGGCCGATCCCGCGAAACGCCACCGCGTACGGCTCATGGTGCACGCCGTCTGCCGCTGTCTCGAGCAACATCCGCGGATCTTTGAGCTGCGGCGCAACCAGGGCTCGCTCACGTCGCTGAGCCTGTTCCTGCAACACGTCGCGACGCATGGCGATCCGCTGCGCGAAGCCGCTCGCAAGCTGGAACTCGAACTGAAATCGCCCCTATGAACGGTTCCTCGCAGACCGCTCGCGCCAGCGAGAAGAGCGGCGCCCAAAAGAGCGGAAGCCAGTCGAATTCGGCCAGCGAGCCGTTGCGGCAATGGTTCGAATCGTTCCTGCGCGAATCGGGATTCGCGCGACAATACCCATACTACGCCGCCATCCTCACGCGACTCGACCCCATCGACGATCCGGGCGTCCCCGTCATGGGCGTATCGGCCTACGGTCGCCGCTTTTACTTGCACGTCAACGTCGACTACTTCACGCGTCCGCCTGAAAACGCCCGCTACCTCTCCGGCGTCCTCCAGCACGAGGTCCATCACATCGTGCTCGGGCACCTCGCCGACCCGCGCTTCCTGAATCCGGCGCACCCTGATCTCATGGAACTGGCGATGGAAATGGCCGCGAACGAGTTCATCATCGCGCCGCTTCCCGGCAATCCCATTCGCTGGAATGGCTACGAATCACTCGGCATCCGCTCGGGGCAAAGCACGCGCGAGCGGTATGAGCTGCTGGTCCAGGCGCGCCTGGCTGCCAAATCGATTCCCCAAGGTCCTTTCGTCGACGGACACCTTGAATCGGGAGTCGGTCGCCGGCGCGTCGATCCGTCGCTCGCGAGCCGCATTGAGCAGATGGTGGAAGATGCGGTCGCCTCCGTCCCCGACGACTCGCAATCGCGTTTGGCCGGCAAGTCGCCCGGGTATTGGCTCGAACAACTGCGCGGGACGTCGGAGTCGCCTCAGCGGTATCTCGATTGGCGAGCGGCCCTGCAGATGTTCTCCGGCTGGCTGCGAGCGCCGCAGCACACCTACGCCCGCCCCAACCGGCGACTGCCAGGGATGGTGGGAGTCGTCCCCGGCCGCGCCTACACGCCGGGCGTCGCCGAACCGCGGTCGCTTATCGTCGCGCTCGATACGTCGGGCAGCATGTCCTCCGAGGAACTCGCGGAGATCGGACGCCACCTGCGGATGTTCTCCAGCCAATTGAAGTTGACGATCGTCGAATGCGACACGCAGATCCAGCGAGTCTACCGCTTCACGGGGCAACTAGAAAACGTCGCGGGCCGCGGCGGGACCGATTTACGACCCGTCTTTGAGCCGCATTTTCTGCGGTCAGTGCGGGCCGAGGGAGTGATCTACTTCACCGACGGCGCTGGACCTTATCCGGCGCACGATCCCCACATACGCACGCTGTGGGTGCTCTCCAAACCCTGGGACTTTCGCTGCCGCTGGGGCGTGAAAGCCTGGATGCCCGCAGCCTAACGGTCTGGCCGGTTCGCGCCATCGCTGACGCCTACGAGTTGCGACTCCTCAACAACTCCGTCAGGCGATCGAAATTCTCTTCGTTCGCCGGCCCGCAAATGGCGCGCACCCGTTCCGCCATCTCGGGACTTTCAAACTCCTGCTCCCATCGCAGCAGCGTGCCGCCGTCTTCGGACGACATCGTCGCCGTCAATTGAAACCAGGGCTCGACCACATGCTCGATCACGATGCGCGCGCAGGGCTCGATGATTCGAAATCGACACTCGTTGGCATAGTCGACGCCGTTGGGGCCGTGCATCACAAAGATCCAGCGACCATCCGGCATGAACTCAAACACTTCGAACGTATTGCGAAAACCGGCCGGCCCCCACCAGCGACTCAGCTGCGTCGGATCACGATAGGCTTCGAAGACCTGCTCCACCGGAAACGGCAACACTCGTGAATGGGAGAGAATCGATCTTGGATCGGAGTTGCGAGTCATTCGTTGGTCCCTTGAAACATCCTTAAATCAGCCGTCCTGGAATAGCCGCCCTATCACCGTCGGACTATTCCTCATTCAAGAACTCATCACGACTAATGTTTCCGTCCTCATCGCGGTCGAGCTTGCGGAACCGAGCGGCAATTGCCTCCGTTCCTTTCGCAACCGCCGTGGCGGCAAATTCCTCGCGATCGAGTCGTCCATCGCCGTTCTTGTCACGGGCGGCAAACCGAGCCGCCTTAGCATCTGGCTTCAACTGTTTCTCGTACCGAGGCGTCATTCCCGGGTGAGGCTTTGGCTCTGGCATTGAACTCAAAATCCTGTCAAATCGCGTTCGCGCCGCACTCGATTCAGCGTCCGTGGATTGCGTCACATCCTTGTACCCGACGCCGTTTCGCGAGTCGCCGCAATCGTAGAATCGCCCCTCGCCGCCGCCGCGCGGGATCTCCAACAGCCACCGTGAGTCGCGAAGCACCCGCCCATCGTCAAGATGACTGTAGATCCACTCGCGATGGGAATCCTTTTCCCCGCGCAATACGGGTCCCAAACTGCGTCCATCAAACACGATGTCCTTCGGCAGTGCGGCGCCCGCGAGGTCCGCGAGCGTCGGCAGGATGTCCGTCAAGTCCGCAACTGCCGTGGATACCTTGCCGCGTTGTACTCCCGGTCCGCGAAAGATGCACGGCGTGCGTGCTCCCAGTTCCGTCGGCGTTCCCTTTCCCGATCCGGCCGTGCCATTGTCGCCGATGAAAATCACGACGGTGCGGTCGTCGAGCGACTGTGCCTGGAGCGCCGCCAGCAATTGGCCCATCAAATGGTCGAGATACTCAACGTTCGAACGGAAGCCGGCCGCGCGACGACGCCCCGGTTGCGTCGGGTCGGGCGTCTCAAGATGCGGACCATGCGTCATCGGACACGGATAGTAGATGAAAAACGGACGCTCTTGGTGACGCGTCGCAAAGTCGATCACGAATTGATTGAATAAATCAGGCCCATAGTCGTCGGCCTTCGTCGGCCTGTATTCGCCATTTTGCACGATGCTGGGATGCCAGTAGCGGGACGCGTTGCCCCCCGGTTCATGGGCCGGATGCTTGACGCCCTTCGGCAAATTGTGGTCGTATGCCCACATGCAGTATTCGTCGAATCCACAGTCGCGAATCAGCGTCGGCAAACTTCCACTGAGCTGCCACTTTCCCGCCAGCGCTGTCGCGTAACCGCACGACTTGAGCAGATCGGCATGCGTAAAGTGATTTCCGATGTCCGCCTTCGGCGATTCCTTCAGCGGCTTGAAAGCTGGATCGGCCATCCCCAAGAAGCCGTTTCGGAATCCATATTGCCCCGTCATCAGACTAACGCGAGTCGGAGTGCATAGCGGCATTGCATAGAAGGTCTCGAACCGAGTCCCCTCCGCCGCCATCCGATCAAGATGAGGCGTCTGATGCGTCGGATGGCCATAGCAACCCAGCTCTTTCGCGCCCAGATCATCGGCAAGCACGAGGATGATGTTCGGTTTTGCCGCCGCCCGAGCGTCGCCGCAAATGATCATCGCCCACAGTGTCGCGCCGATTGCTGCTCCCCCCGCCCATCCACGCCCCGCCATAAAGCGTCCTCCGTCGCTGCCCATTCCCCTCACCGCGTCGATTTGTCCACAGTGTAGCGTCCGACGACGTCGAGCGTGGAAGTTCCAGCAGGCCGTTCTTGACAAGCTTGCATTGCCGCTGCGCCAGGTCTTTAATTGGGCCGCGATTCGCTTGCCAACTTGGAGCCTCAGAGAATGATTCGAACCTCGTCGCGTAGGATCACACGCCGGCCCACTCGCCCCTCCCACGCAGCCGCTCGCGTCTTACTTGCCCTTTGCATCGCCTTCGCCAGCCGCGCCGGAGCATCGATTGTCTTGGCGCAAGGCGGTCCGGTCGCCGGCGTCTCGGGCGCCGATGATCTGGTGATTGCGGCTGATCGCCAAACCCAAGCCGTCGTCGTCGTACGCGAGCAGGCGGGAGAATGGGAAAAACGAGCCGCGGTCGACTTGTCGCTGTACATCGGCAAGATGTCAGGCGCCGCGCCGCGAGTGGCCTCGACTCCGAGCGACGTCGCCGCGGCGCTCGCCGGCCCAGGGCCCGCGTTCATCGTCGGCCAGGCGGCGCTCGAGACCGAACCTGCGCTGCGCGCCTCGCTTCAGAAGGCCGCCGAAGGGGCGAAGAAGTCGCCGCTGCTGCGCGTCGACGCGCGGGTCCTGTTGCGTAAGGGGAACCACATCTACCTGGCCGGCACGAACGACGACAGCCACTACTACGCCGTCGTCGAACTGCTCAACCGCTGGGGCTGTCGCTGGTTTATGCCGGGAGACTTCGGCGAGTGCATTCCGCAACACCCGCGGCTCGCCGTTGGTGCGCTCGATGACGCCTATGGCTCGCCGTTCGAAGTGCGTCGATATTGGTTGTCGTGGAACGGCGACGCGACCGGTCAAAAGGAGTTCATGCGGCGCAACTTCTTCAACGACGAGATCGTCCCCAACGGTCACAATCTGGCACAGTTCACGAAAGACCTGATCCCGCCCGGCAAGACGATGTTCAACGTGCCCATCGCCGAGGATCGCACGGCCGACCACGTCGCACAGCAGCTCGAAAAAGCGTTCGCCAACCACGAGCGCATTCAGCTCGGCATGGAAGACGGCATCTACCAATCCGACTCCGCCGAAGACCGGGCGCTCCTCGGACTGCAGTACGACAAGTATTTCCTCACGCCGTCGTACACCGACGCCTTCATGACCTTCTACAACAAGACGGCTCAACGCCTGCTCGCCAAACACCCCGACAGCCGCGCCAAAATCGGCTTCTTGATCTACTCCAACATTACGCTGCCGCCCGTCAAGGAAACCAAGGCCGCCAAACCGTTGGTCGGTTACTTTGCGCCGATCGATTTCGATCCCATTCACGGCATGGACGACCCGCGCAGCGCACCGCGGCGCGAGTGTCGCGATATCTTCCATCGCTGGGCCCAAATCATGGAGGGACGGTTGGTCGTCTACGACTACGACCAAAGCATGCTGGTCTGGCGCGACTTGCCCAATCCGTCGCACCAAGCGTTTCGCTACGATGTCCAACACTATCTCAAAGCGGGCATCCTCGGCGTCGACGTCGAATCGCGCGGCGCGATGGCCACTACCGGCGTCAATCTCTACTTGCGCGGCCAGCTCATGTGGCGTCCCCAAGCCGACGTCGACGAACTACTCGCGGAATACTACGCCAAATTCTTCGGCCCCGCCGCCGAACCGTTGGCCGCCTACTGGAATGCGATCTACCAAGCGTGGCAGCAGACGCTCGTCACCGAACACGAGTACTTCGTCGCCCCGGCGATCTACACGCCCGAGTTGCTGGCCTCGCTGCGCACCCAACTCGATTCGGCCGCCGCACGTCTCCAACCGTTCGGCGATCGGCCTGACGCCGAGTCGCGACGCTTCCTCGAACGACTCAAGTTCGTGCAGCTCGGTTTCGAAATACTCGACCGCTACATGACGATGACCCGCGCCGCCGCGACCGACGTCGACTACTCCGCCGCCGTCTCCGCGGGCAAGCAAGGGCTGGCCGCCCGCGAGCAATTGACCGCTCTCAACGGGACGTTCACTACCTACAAAACGATCGGCGAGCACGGCTACGCCTGGTGGCCTGGCGAGGTGCAGCAGTACGAAGAGCTGGCGCCGCTCGTAAACGGCCAGAAGGGAACGCTCGTCGCCAAACTGCCGCTCGTCTGGAACTGGCGACGCGACGAGAAAGACGTCGGCGTCCGCGAGAACTGGGCCGGCCAGTCGGTCGACCTTGCTGCCTGGAAGAAGCTGCCGACGCCGCCGACGCCCGCAGACCGTTGGCAACTGGCTGGCCAATGGGAGCAAGCCTCCACCGACCTCTATCTGCAAGCCCAAGGCGTGCTCGGTCCCGACTATCAAAGCTGGACCGGATACGGCTGGTACCAAGTCGACCTCGATCTCGACGCCGCTCAAACCTCCGGCCCGCTGCGCTTAAAATTCCCCGGGATCTTCAACGAGTGTTGGCTCTACGTGAACGGCGAACAGGTCGCTCACCGCCCCTTCAAGGGCGTCTGGTGGATGAACGACTATCGATTCGAGTGGGAAGCCGACGTCGCGGGCAAGCTGAAGCCCGGACGCAACTCGATCGTCGTCCGGCATCACAATCCCCACCACTTCGGCGGAATCTTTCGCCGTCCGTTCTTGTATCGAGCGGTCCAGCCCTGACGATCCCCGAGATCCCCCATGTTCTGTCGCTCACGTTCCCAGGCCGCGAACCCGCGGCACATCGCCGTTTGGATCTGGCTGTCCACGGTGCTCGCACTCGCTTCCGGTCGTCAGTCTGAGGCCCAAACGCCCGATTACACCGAGTCGGCCTGGTCGCGACATTGGGTCTGGTCTCGCGCGCACCTGATTCCGTCGGAGACGACCAGCGAGCAAAGCGGCTACTTTTCGATCGTCGAGGGGCGAAATCAAAAGATCTACATCGGCACGGCGAAGTACGGCGACAACGCGTTTCTCGTCGAGTTTGATCCGCAAACCCAAGGGATGAAGATCGTCGTCGACGCCGAGAAAGAGCTCGGAGTCGACCGTAAGGGATTCGCGGCTCAAGCCAAATTCCACACGCGCAACAACGTCGGCCCCAGCGGCAAGATTTACCTCGGAACCAAACAAGGCTACACGCAGAAGGGCGAAGCGGTCACCGACTATCTGGGCGGCCATCCGATGGTGTTCGATCCCGCGACCGGGAAGACACGAGTCTACGACGTCCCGATCAAGCACCAAGGCATCATCAGCATCACGCCCGACGAAGCGCGGGGCGTCGCCTACATCTCGACGTGCTCCGACGAACGACCGATCGAGAGCACGCACTTCATGATCCTCAACCTCGAATCGGGACAGTACCGCGATCTGCTCGATTGCCGCCACATGTACGCCTTCATCGTGCTCGACCACCTCGGTCGAGCCTACCATCCCATTCTTGGCGGACAAATAGCTCGTTACGATCCGCGCACCGACCAACTCGAACGACTCGCGCAAACCATCGACGGCGCCGCCCCCGACGCTGACTCGCTGCTGGCGCATCCAGAGTCGCATCCGATCAATTGGGAAGTGTCGCCTGATCGTAAGACGCTGTATTCGGTCGCGATGAGCGGAAATCAATTGTATGCCTACGACCTGGCCGGAGAAGGAAACGTGCTCCGCGGTCGGCGGCTCGGCAAGCTGATTCCCGGCGCGGCGAAAACTGATTGCCGCGCACTATGCGTCGCGCCGGATGGAACGGTGTGGTGCGGAGTCAACGCCACGTTCACGGGCCGCGGCGACTTCCTGCACGTCGTCAGCTACCACCCGGGCGACCCCGCCCCGGTCGATCGTGGACCGATCGCGATCGCCAATCCCGACTACACGACGTTCACCGACCGCGACGGCAAGCCGCTGTCGCACCATCACGGCGTCTACCGACTAGAAGACGGTACGATGCTCCCGCGCTACGTCGTAATGGGCATCTGCGCCGCCAACGACGGGACGGTCTACGTTACGACGCTTTACCCTTTCACCGTCCATGCGCTCCGCTTTCCGCGAGTCGCCGGACTCACCACCACTTATTACCACAACGCCCATGCGGACATGTTTTTCACGCGCTTGCTGCGCACCGATACGCTCGACGGCCGCGGAGTGCGACCGCCTCTGCAATTGGCGTCGTTGTTCTCCGAACAGAAACCAGCAAACGACCTCTCCGCGCCGCTGGCGGCCGAATCGAACGTGCCGCGATTTGACGACCCGCGCGCCGCGTTGACGCTGGGCGGCGACCGTTTGGCCGTCGACGGCGTGTTGATGATCGGCGAACACGGCCAATACCCGGAGTCGAGCACCGGTCAGTTCGTCTTTCCCAAGCGGAGGTGGTTTGAGGAGATTGTGCGCGAGTTCGATCGCAGCGGCCGCGTGGTCCCCGTATTCTGCGATAAGCACTTGGCTGACAATTGGTCCGACGCCAAGTGGATCTACGACGAAGCGAAACGACGGAAGATCCCGCTCATGGCTGGTTCTTCCGTCCCGCTCACTTGGCGCTATCCTCCGGTCGATTCGCCGCGCGGCGCCAAGCTGCGGCAAATCGTCGTCACCACCTACGGGCGGCTCGACAGCTACGGCATCCATGCGCTCGAAGCGGCCCAGGCGTTGGCCGAACGGCGCAGCGGCGGCGAAACGGGAGTGGCGAAGGTACAGTTCCTCGACGGTCCAGCCGTCTGGGAAGCGGCCGCCAAGGGCCTCTATGACCGTGCGTTGCTCGACGCCGCTCTCACACGCCTCAAAGATCATCCGTTGCCCGCGGGGAAGACGATCGAGCAATTAGCAACGAAGCCGGGCTTGATGCTGGTCGATTATCGCGACGGGCTGAGAGTGTGCGTTTTTGTGCTCGAAGGCGGCGTTCAAGAGTGGGCGGCCGCTTGGAAGGACGAGTCGGGTGCGACGGGCTCAACCGTCTTTTGGACGCAAGAACAGCGTCCCTTCCACCACTTCACGTATCAATTGGCCGCAGTCGGCAAATTGATGCAAACCGGCGAGTCGTTGTGGCCGCTGGAGCGCACGTTGCTCACGACCGGCATCCTCGACGCCGTCTTAACGTCCAAGTCCCAATCCGGCCGCCCGCTCGACACCCCCTGGCTCGACATCCGCTACGAGTCGACCTGGAACTGGCGCCAACCCCCGCCCCCTTAACCTGCACGACATTTCCCCTCTCCCCAAGCGCAGCTTGGGGAGAGGGGCCAGTGGTGGCTCGATAAAAACTCTGTTGAATTCGGAGTGTTTGGCGCCTCGGACCCGCTGTCGTTTGTTGCGCAACGACACGCGCGGATTGTGCTCCCTTCTCCCCGCCGCGGGGAGAAGGGCCGGGGATGAGGGGTGTCGGCGCAACAACCGTGCGCGGACTCACTCTCAGATCTTCATCACTCCAGGCCAGGGGTGAGGGGCCTCAATCGCACACGCGCCGCATCCAAGCTTCCACGCCGCCGCGACCCGTTTGGTCCATCCAGCGGAACAGGACATAGGCGCAGGGCAGAAACAGCGTCGCGAAGACCAGCGCCAGCGGCAACGACATGGCTTGGCGCCAGTGCACCGTCGTCTCCTCGCCGCGTGCGATCGCATATGCCCACATCGGCCAGACGTGAATCAAGTGATGCAGCAAATACACGGTGAGCGAGTGTCGGCTGAACGTCGATGCGACGGAACGTAGCCACGGCAGACGTTCGGGCCCCAACTTGCGGTCCACCCACAGATAGAGTCCGCCGAACCCCAGCGAGACGAACCCGATCGCGCCGAGAACATACATCGTCGTCGCCGGAAACATGGTCCACGTCGGCTTCAAGACGGTGGAAAACAATTCGGGCCAAAGCTGGCGCATGCCGATCGCTGCGGCGACTCCGACCACCAGCAGTCCGCCCGCGACCGTCAAGCGTCGCGCCGAGTCGAGGTCGCCTCCATCCGGCGCCGACTCGCCGAAGACGAACGTCCCTGCGGCAAACCCCGCTACGGGAATGGCGATCCAAGGCAAGATTGGAAAGTAGCCGATGGAGAGGAGGCCGAGAAGCGGATCGCGGACATTCCAATCTGGATCGAAGTAGCCGTTCGTCCAATAGGCGGGGAAGTCGGCGACGGCCCGCGCTGCGGGGCTGATCGCGAGCACGACGGCGGCGAAGAACACGGCGAGTCCGACGGGCAGCCGGCGTGCAACCTCCAGCACAAACATCGCCATGCCGACCAAGGTCAGCACGTCCCAATTGAAAATGTCCTCGGGCGTCCACACGAGCACATTGAAGACGACGCCCAACACGAACAAGAACGCGCCGCGGCGCAACGTCGTTCGCCGAATCGATTCGTCGCTCGCCCCGCGTCGCAGACGCCCATTCAGCCACAATCGGTAACTCACGCCGACCAGAAACAAGAACGTCGGCGCGCCCAAGCCGGCGATCCGTGGAGTGACGCCGGCGAGGTTTTCACTGAAGTGCACGTACACCATCACCACCATGGCGAACATTCGAAGGATATCGATCGAGGAGGCGCGCACTTATGACGTTCCTACATACGAGAGGAATTCCACCACCAAAAGCGTGGTTTGTGCGAGCAGCAGAATGATGATCGCCCATTCCAAGTGATGGCCCGTCCGCCCCAACATGAATTCGCTCGAGCGCTGTCCGCACAACTCGTACACGCGCTCCTGCGCCTCAAGCTTCCCTTCCAGCAACTCCAACCGCTCGTGCATCCGAGTTCGCTCGCGCAATCGCTCGGCCACTTGGCTCGCGAGCGTCGGCGGATAGACGTGCGGCGCTAGGACGCTCGGCGCCAACCGTACGAACCGCGAACGCAGCCCCACTAACTCCTGAAACTTCGCCGCGAGCGACGCGCGCCGACGCACATCGCGTTCGCCGAAGTCGAAAGCCATCCGAGCGTCGTCGTGCACCTGTTTCCAACCCGCATCCAGCAGCGACTCCAGCGCCGACAACTCCGCCTCGTACGCCGACGCTTCCAGGATCGACCGCAACACCGACTCCAATCGATCGGCGGGCGCGAACACGGCGACGCGTCCCGGACGCCACACGATCTTCGCCCCGTGCAACGTCAACAACAGACTCGGCGCCGCGCCGGAAGCGGCGGTTGCATCGAGCCATGTTTGTGTGCGATCGATCGCATCGGCATGCTCTTCCGGCGTCGCCGCGACCGCGAGCAGCCGTATTCGCCCGGTCGTCGCGCGGAAATCGTCGGCCGCCGGCGCCGACGCGCGCCGACGAACTATGGCGATCGGCCTTTCCAGTCCCTTGAACTCCGCCCACGCCGTCGCGTCGGCGGGCGTCGATTCAACCAACTCCATCTCCAACAACTCGGCGTGCATCGGCCACGGCGGCGTCTGCACCTCATCCCCATTCGTCGATTGCAAACTCAAACGATCACTCCTCTCGTTCCGCCTCACTCGTGTTTGGCCGTTGCGCTCAGGCGTTGATTTGGCTCGCGATCCACTCCGAAACGTAATCGGCCGAATCGAGGACGCCGTTCAGCGTCGAATCGAACAGGTAGTCGCCGACGACGAACAATCTCGGATGCTCTTGCGGCTCCGGTTGATGCCGCAGGTCGAGCGGCCGAGCGGTCCATCCGCCCGGCATGGCGTTGACCGCCTCCAGCCACCGATGTACGCGTCCTTCGACGAACAAGTCGCGCCCCGCCGACAACGATTCGGGGAGCGTGGCTAGCGCCATGCGGACGAGCGTCTGATCGTCGAGCTGGGCGTACTTCACGGCGGCGTCGCCGCCCAGCAACCACCCCAGGATGCCGTACCGCGAGTCGGGCCAGCGCGACGACTCGTCGTAGAGACAGCAGCCGCCGAACGCCTCTAACTGACAATATGACTCCACCAACGTCCCCAACCAGAACGGCCGCTCAAACGCAATCGTCACGCGCAAGTAGTGCGCCGGATGATGATAGTGCTCAAAGTGCGTCTGCAGCGCCGTCGCCAGCCGTTCGCCGCGAAACTCGACGTGTCGAAATGCATCCAACGGCAAGGCGACGACGACGTAATCAAACTCGTCGCGGTGCAGCGTCTGGGCGTCGTCCCGCGATTCCACGAACAGCCGCCCGTTCTCGCCGCGTTCGACAGAGCAGACGCAACGTCCCAATTGGACCTTCGCGTCCAGGCGCGCGGCCAGCGCCGCAGGGAGCTGCTCGTTCCCCCCTTCGATGCCGTACAGTTGCATGTAGGCGGGATCGTTCATCAGATAGTTTTGCAGTCCGTACGAGCGACTGGTGATGCGCGATTCGGTCGCCAAATCGCTGTGGATCATCGTCTCGACGTAGCGGCGAGCGGCCTCGGTCAACTGCTCGGCCAGTTGTCGATCAAAATGCTCCCCCGGTCTCCCCACCGCCGTCGACTCGTCGCCGCCGTGCAAGAAGTACTCTACAGGCGAGATCTCATCGCGCGCCGACTCGTAAAACTTCACCAGCGACCGTCGCGCGTCCGCGCCTTGCACGCGCTCTAGATCGTCGAGGTTCGCGACGTACTGACCGTGCAGATAGACTGAATGGCCGCCCATCGGCGAAATGGGCAGGCCCAATTCGGCGATTAGTTCCTTGAGCGGATCTTCATCAACCACGGAATAGTCGTAGAACTCGGCCGCCCCCGCTTCATACCGCGCACGAACCGAAGCGAATCCAGGCGTCAGGATCTTTCCGCCGAGCCGCTCGGACCGTTCCAGAATCGTCACATCCAGGGACCGATTCGCCCGCTGCTGCAGGAAGTACGCGGTCATCAACCCGCCCGGCCCGCCGCCGACAATACCAACCTTTGGGCGAGCCGACCGATTCATACAACCATTTCAATAGAAAAGTAAGAGACAAGCGTGCCCAGCATACCCGCCCCCGTAGGGTGGGCCAAGCGCAGCGTGGGCCCACCACCCACGCTCAACCACCCCCATTCAACCCCAAACCCGCGCCAAGGTTTCGCAACCCATCCCGCTTTTCGACCGCGAACTCGACGGTGGGCCCGCGCGGCGTTCGCCGCTTGGCCCACCCTACGGGATCGGCGTCAATGTAAATCGGTAGGGGCGCGGGCGAGCGGCCTGGCGCTGCAGCGCTACCAGCTGCTCCTCGGTCGGTTCCAATTCGGTCTGCAAGACGCCGGTCAAGGGCGAGTCGGCCGCATACAGGCGAGAGGTCAATCGCACGCTGTCTAGCTCATGCCGAGCGTCTGTGAGCGACTTCAGCAAGGCGGCCTGCGCGTCCCAGGGGCCGCCTGGCTGCCACGGATCGAGCGTCATGGAGGCCAAGTCGACGCCGCGCTCCAGTTGCTCGGCTGTCGCTTTCGCCACGCCTCGCCCGTCGGCGCGAATCTCGTACGTCCCCGCCGGCAATCCCGACGCCTTCAACTCATACCGATTGAAGTCCCGATGGATCGGCACGTGCAGAAACTGCAATGCGAAGAAGATCCCATGGTTGAACGGCAGTCGGCGATCCAAACGAGTAAACGCCAACGTTTTCCCCTCCCACCGCACGTCGCTCGCTTCGCACTCCCGAGTCGATGCGACCGCGAGCCGCTGCGCATCCAGGGCCAGCGACGACGCTTCCGCCGGCGCATGCCACCCCTTGAGAAACGCATAGGCCATCGCCAAGTGCCCCAAGTCGTTCAAGTGCACGCCGTCCGCCAAATGCAGCTTGACCTGTTTGCTTTCGTCTTCGATCGACTTGTTGAACGCCAAGATGCGCCGCTGAATCTCGCGCATGGGCCGCTGCACGTCGATCGTCTCGACCTGCAGTTCGCCCGCCATCGCGAACGCCTCGTCCCCCATCTTCTGCAAGAAGCCGACTTCCGCTTTGTCCGGCGCTTCGTTCGTAATGGGACTCGAACAAAGGAACAAGCGCACGTTCCGTTCGCGACATTGTCGCGCTAGCTCGCGGAGCGAATCGAGGTACAGACGTTTGTGAGCGTCGTCGGCCTTCAATCCCCAGCCGATGTCATTGAGACCAAAGCACACGGTGACGACCGTGGGCTGGCGGGAGAACACGTCGCGATCAAGCCGCTTGAGGGCGCCGGCCGCCGTATCGCCGCCGATCCCCGCATTGAAAAAGCGAATCTTACGATCCGGATAACGCAGCAGCGTGAAATCCTCGACGATCTTCGTATAAGTCCGCGCCGCCGTGATGCTATCCCCCAGAAACACCACGCGATCCCCATCGCGCAGCGCAAACTCCGGCCCCGCCCCCGCCAACACCGCCGCCAACACCATCCACATAAAACCCCCGTAGGGTGGGCCAAGCGCAGCGCGGGCCCACCATCCTCAAACACTGCCATCCCCAAAACACTGCCAACCAAGAGAACCAACCACCCCAACCCGCCGCACTTGCTTTCGGTGGGCCCGCGCGGCGCTCGCCGCTTGGCCCACCCTACGGGATGGGGACCAACTCTTGGCCTTGTTTATCGACGGGGAACTGGGCTTCTTGGGCTTGCAAGCGTTCGCGCATCGCGGCGGCTAGTCGGTCGACTTGTTCGGGATGATCGGCCGCCGCGTTGCGCGACTCGAACGGGTCTGTTTCCAAGTCGTACAACTCGTATCGCGGCGTCCACGGTTCGCTGGCCGGCTCATAGTGCAACACCAACTTCCAACGTCCCTCGCGATACACCGTGAAGTAGTCGCTCCGATGCGGTGCATGAGGATAATGCATCAAGAACGTCGACTCGGGACGACTCCCCGCCGCGCTTGCGAGCAACGGCGACAGATCGACGCCGTCGACCGCGTGATCGCTCGGCGCTTCCACGCCTGCGGCGTTCAAGATTGTCGGGAACAGGTCGTACACCGCCGCAATCTCGCGTCGCACCAACCCCGACGCAATCGGCAATCGCTGCTGACAGCGAGCGTTCGCGTTCGGCTTCGCCCACGCCGCAATCATCGGCACTCGCATGCCCCCTTCGAAGTGCGAGCCTTTGCGGCCTCTGAGCGGCGCGGAGCTGCCCACGTCATGGGGACCGCCTAGGGGCGCATCCGAACCGTTGTCCCCCAAGAACAAGACCAGCGTGTTCTCCGCCGCTCCGCGCGCCTCAAGAAAATCCAGCAGATCCCCGAGCGACTTGTCCATGCCTTCGATCAAGGTGGCGAACGCCTGCGCCGCCGGCGGCTTCCCCGAGTCCCGGTAGTGCGCCGCGAAGCGCGCGTCGCTTTCAAACGGAGCATGCACCGCATAGTGAGCGAGGTACAAGAAGAATGGCCTCCTCTGCTCCAGCGAGTCGCCCATCAACCGGTTCGCTTCGAAGGTCAACGCTTCGGTGAGGAACGTATCGGTCCCGTGATAAGCTTCCAAGTGCGGCACCGCGTTGGGCGACCGCTTTCCACCCGCGCCGTAATTCTGTTTCCCATAATATGACCCCGGCTGCCCGACCGACCGACCTCCGACATTCACGTCGAACCCGATCGTCGTCGGGTCGGCCCCGTCCGTCTCTTCCGGCCCAAAGTGTCCTTTGCCGACGTGCAGCGTACGGTAGCCGCTCTTTTGCAGCAGGCGCGCCAGCGTCGTCGACTTGCGGTCCAGTCCACGCCACCGCCACTCGGGCGCTCCGAGCGGCCCGCGATTATTCGATCGGGGATTGATCCAGTTGGTCACGTGGTGCCGCGCCGAGTTCTGGCCGGTCTGGATCGACGTGCGCGTCGGCGAACAGACGCTCATCGCATAAAAATTGCTGAACCGCACGCCGCGCTCCGCCAGTCGCTCCATCGCCGGCGTGCGATAGAAATCGTTGAGCGGATAACGCTGCGGTTTCCCAGCTGCGTCGGTCAAGAACGCGACCGACGTATCCATAAGTCCCATGTCGTCGACCAGAAAGAGTACGATGTTGGGCCGCTCTCCGCCGCTCAACGACTCGTCTGCGACGGCGACGGCGACGGCCGACCACACGCCAATCGACGTCGCCAAATACACGGCCCACGCCGCCCGCCATCCCGTCCGCCTTTCCGCCCGCCTTCCCGCCTGAGTCATCGCCTTCACTCCTGATCACGCACCCACGGTCGTTCCGTCATCCCACCACGCGCGGTCGCGACGCCGGTACATTACACGCCGCAAATCGCGCCTTCCCATCCCTACCCAAGGAGAATCATTATGAGCCAGTTTCAGGCGGGAAACATCGGGCGACGACGCGTGTGGACTCGGTTCGTCGGCGCGCTCTGGGTCGTCGTCCTGCTGGCCTCGTCTACGACGACGACTCGCGCCGCCGACGGCCAGTTGAAACTCATCGACGCGCGCAAGATCTGGGACCGCGCCCCGCACAACGCGTTCACCGATCTCGTGCGCTTCAAGAACGAATGGTTCTGCGTCTTCCGCGAGGGACAAGGACACGTCTCGCCCGACGGAGCGCTGCGCGTGCTCGTGTCGCAGGACGGCCAATCCTGGGAGTCGGCTGCACTGGTGACGTCCAAGGACTCCGACCTCCGCGACGCCAAGATCACCGTCACGCCGCGCGGCCAGTTGATGCTCGCCGGCGCCGAAGCACTCCACGATAAATCGAAACACACCCACCAGTCGCTGGCGTGGTTCTCCGACGACGGACGGACGTGGACCGAAAAGCACCCGATCGGCGATCCGGATTTCTGGCTCTGGCGAGCGACCTGGCACGCAGAGAAGGCATTTGGCATCGGCTATTCGGTGCGTCCCGAACGCTCGATCCGACTCTATTCCAGCCGCGACGGGCGCACCTTCGAGACGCTCGTCCCGAGTCTGCTGCACGAGGGCTACCCCAACGAGTCGTCGTTGCTGTTCGATGGCGATAAGGCGTGGTGCCTGCTGCGACGCGACGGGTCGCCGGGCAACGGACTATGGGGCGTTTCCCATCCGCCGTATACGGATTGGAAATGGAGCGACATGGGAGTCAAGATCGGCGGCCCGCACATGATCCGTCTCCCCGACGGCCGCTTTCTGGCCGCCGTGCGACTGTACGACAAGCCGGTCCGCACGTCGCTTTGCTGGATCGATCCCATCACCGGAAAACTCACGGAAGACCTGCGACTTCCGTCCGGCGGAGACACCAGCTACGCGGGCCTCGTCTTGCACGAAGGCCTGCTCTGGGTCAGCTACTACTCGTCGCACGAAGGCAAGACCAGCATCTACCTAGCACGCGTCGCCATCACGAGCCCATCGCAGTCGCGTTAGCCTTCCGTTCACCCAATCTCAGCCGACGGTGCGCGAGCACCTGGTTCGCGGATTTGGCAGGAAACTCGGTTCGCCGGCCCGAGCGGGCCGCTAGCGCGGCGTCGGCTGAATGCGCGGTGGATTGCGGTCGGCGACGCGGGTATGCTGCGCCCCTAGCGTCGTTTCGTTCCATTGCGATTCGCGTCTCCGCGCGAATCGCTCCACCTTCGGGAGACCCGCTCATGGCGCGCCTTCATTCCGCGCTTCCGCGCCGTCGTTTTCTCAAGACGGTCGCCGCTGCTTCCGCCGCAGCCATCGCTGCTCCAACCATCATCCCCAGTTCGGCCCTCGGGCGCGACGGCGCCGTGCCGCCAAGCGAACGCGTGACCGTGGGCGGCATCGGCATCGGCAATCGAGGCACATACGACCTCGGCTGCTTCCTCGAACAAAAGGACGTCCAATTCGTCGCCGTGGCCGACGTCAAAGAAGCTCGCCGCACCGCCGTCAAAAAAATCGCTGATCAAAAGCACGGCAACGCCGACTGCAAGACCTACCGCGACTTCCGCGAACTACTCGACCGTCAAGACATCGACGCGGTGCTTATCGCGACCGGCCCTAATTGGCACGCCACCGCCGCCATGTATGCCGCGCGCGCCGGCAAAGACATGTACTGCGAGAAGCCGTGCACGAAGAACATCGCGCAAAGCCTTATTCTGGCTGACACGATCCGCCGGACGGGCCGCGTGTTCCAAGCGGGCACGCAGCGCCGCAACCTGCCGCACTTCGCCTTCGCTTGCGAACTGGCGCGCACCGGCAAACTCGGCAAAATGAAACGCGTCTACGCGCACCCCGCCGGCATGCAGGCGATGACCAGCGGCTGGCTCCCCGCGGAGATCGAACCAGACAAAAACCAGGTCGACTGGGACATGTACCTCGGCCCCGCCGCGTGGCGTCCGTTCAACCCCAAATTGCTCGACGGATTTAACTTTGAAAAGGGCGGCGGACTCGTCGGCGGCGGCGTCCTCGAATGGGGCTCGCACTGCGTCGACCTGTGTCAGTGGGCCGTCGATGACTGCCTTCCGCCCGTCGAATACAACCCGCCGAAGGACGGCCAATTGGTCGCCAAGTACGAGAACGGCGTTGAACTGATCTTCCGCGAGACGGGTTGGATTCCGCTCGGCTCGTGCCCCGTCCGTTTCGAAGGCGAGACGGGTTGGATCGAGACGGGGGACAGCGGCAAGTACGTGCTGAGCTCCCCCGAGCTGCTAGCGGGACGGACGGTCGAGGAAATCGGCGGCTACCCCGCCACGTTCCACGTCCGCGATTTCCTCGACTGCGTGAAGACGCGCAGCCAACCCAAAGGGAACGCCGACGCGGCCCGCAACGCTCACATCGCGTGCCACGCCGCCAACATCGCGCTGTACCTCAACCGCCAAGTCAAATACGACAACGCCACGCATTCGTTCATAGGCGACGAAGAGGCCAACCGCCTCCGTTCCGAAGCCTTGCGCGAACCCTGGCGCATCTAAGCCGAAGCCGCGCTCGCGGCCGGCTTTGAACTCGCAAACCAATTCTCCCACTGCAAACTACGAGCCGGGTGCTGGCGCACCGTCGGCTTAAAATCAACCACAACGCACAAATTCATAGGACTTAACCCATGCATTCCCGTCACACGCTAGGCTGGCCAGTGCTCGCGGTCGCCGCCGCGCTGTTGCTCGCCCATTCCGCGGCGACGTACGCCGCCGACCAACGTCAGGAACCTGAACTCCTCGCGCTCCTCAAATCCGACGCCCCGCCCGCCGACAAGGCGCTCGCCTGCAAGCGATTGGCGGTCGTCGGCTCCGACCAGTGCGTCCCCGAACTCGCCAAACTGCTGAGTCATGAACAACTCGCGTCGTGGGCCCGCATTCCGCTGGAGGTGCTTCCCGGCGCCGCGGCAGACGAGGCGTTGCGCACGGCGGCCAGTTCGCTGCAAGGCCGACTTCTCATCGGCGTCGTCAACTCGATCGGCGTGCGCCGCGATGCGGCCGCCGTCCCGACCCTCGTGCCGCTCGTCAAACACTCTGACCACGAAGTTGCTTCGTCCGCCGCCGTCGCTTTGGGTCAAATCGGCGACGCGGCCGCCACGACCGCCCTGCGCGACTCGCTCGCCGACTCTCCGCCCGCCGTCCGTTCCGCAGTGGCGGAAGGGCTGATCCTGTGCGCGGAGAAGGCGGTTCGCGACGGACGCAATGCTGACGCGATCGCCCTCTACGATCAAGTGCGCAAAGCCGACCTGCCGAGCACCCGCATTGTGGAAGCGACTCGCGGCGCCATCTTGAGCCGCCAAGAAGAGGGCATTCCGCTGTTGCTCGAAACGCTCGCCTCCCCCGAGAAGCGACTCTTCCAGATTGGCTTATCGACGGCTCGCGAACTGACCGGGCCGAAGACCGACGCCGCACTGGTCGAGATCTTGCCGACGGCGACTCCCGAGCGAGCTGCCTTGGTGGTCGCGGCCCTCGCGGACCGCCGCAGCACGGCGTCGGTGGGCGCGCTCACGGCCGCCGCCGCCAAGGGGCCGCAGCCCGTGCGAGTCGCCGCACTCGAAGCCCTTGGACGGATCGGGGACGCCTCGTGCTTTGCGACGCTGTTGTCCGGCGCCCAAGATGCCGATCCGGCCATCTCCGCCGCCGGCAAGCAAGCGCTCGTCGCCATCGCCGACGCGAAGGTGAACCAAGCGATCCTCGACCGCCTGTCGCCGAACGACGAGGCGTTCGCGCTCTTGGTCGAACTGGCCGGGTTGCGTCGCCTGAGCGCCGACAAGCCGCTGTTCGCCGCCGCCGCGCACAAAGACGCCAAGATTCGCATCGTCGCGCTCGGCGCCCTCGGCAACACCATCCCGCAGTCGGAACTGGGGAAACTCATCGCCATCGCCGTCAATGTCAAGGACGCCGACGAGTCGGCCGCCGCTTGGACGGCGTTGCTCACCGCCAGCGTGCGCATGCCGGATCGCGAGTCGTGCGCCGGCGAGCTCGCTGCCGCGCTCGAACGCACACCGCCCGCGACGAAAGTAAAGCTGCTCCCGATCCTGGGCGCCGTCGGCGGCACGAAGGCGCTCGCCGCCGTCGGCGCCGCGGCCAAGAGCACCGACGACTCGCTGCAAGACGCCAGCAGCCGCGTGCTCGGCGAGTGGGCGACGATCGACGCCGCCCCCGTACTGCTCGACCTCTCCAAGTCGGCGCCCGGCGACAAGTACCGGACGCGCGCCCTCCGCGGCTACATCCGCATCGCGCGCCAGTTTGTAATGCCGGAAGCTCAGCGAATCGAAATGTGCGAGAAGGCGCTGGCCGCAGCCGACCAAACCGCGGAGAAGAAGCTCGTGCTGGAAGTGCTGAAGCGTTACCCGAGCGTCGGCACGCTGCGGCTCGCCGCCCAAGCGGCCGACACGCCCGCACTCAAGAGCGACGCCACCGCGGCCCTCGCGGTGATCGCCGGCAAGATCGGCGCCAAAGACCCGCAAGTCGCGCAGCTGGTCGCGAAAGCCGGCATGGCGAAGATCAAACTGGAGATCATCAAGGCCGAATACGGCGCGGGCAGCCAAGTAAAAGACGTGACGGCACTCATCCGCAAGCACGCCGCGGACTCGCCGCTCGTCACGCTCCCCGCCGCAACCTACAACGAAGCTTTCGGCGGCGACCCGGCCCCCGGCGTCGTCAAACAACTCAAGATCCAGTACCGCGCCAACGGCAAAGCGGCCGACGCCGCCTTCGCCGAAAACGCGCTGATCTTGCTCCCGTAACCCCCCCGTAGCGCAGGCTTCCAGCCTGCGATGAACACCCCCCAATCCCGCAACGCCAACCAGTTCGGCGCAAGCCCCCCACGCAATTCGCGACCGCCAAGTGTGATGATCGACTTGGCGGCGCGATGCGGGGCCGTTGGATCAGACAGGCTGGAAGCCTGTTCTACGGCCTGTTCTACGGCTAGCGGATCTTTTGGTCTGGGAGATCCGACTTGATGCCCTCATCCAAGGGCATCTTGTCGTTGGCGGACGTGAGACCGACTGCGTCCATCGCGCTGACCAGTTCGGCTTGCATCTCGCGGACGACGCCGGCGTACTTCGGCCGGTCGATCAAGTTGTACCGCTCTTCGGGGTCGAACTCGATGTTGTACAACTCGGCCTTGTGGCGATCGGGACCGCCGTCGCCATGCGGCGAGTGTGAATATTTCCACGTCTCGGTCCGTACGCAACGCACGTTCGGCGTGTAGGGGAACTGCTTCTCATAGTTGTAGTGATACAGCCACGACTTGCGCCACGTTGCATCCCCCTCGCGCACCAACTTCACCCACGAACGGCCGTGGATCTTCTCCAGCGGCGGAGCGCCGCATAGCTCCAACAAGCTCGGCGCGACATCGACCGTGAGCACTTGCGGGTCGATCGTCTTCGGAGCAGCAGGCTTCGCGAGCCCCGGATAGCGCACCAATTGAACGATCCGAATGCTCGGTTCGTGGGCCGTTCGCTTATCGACCATTCCCTGCTCGCCATTAAGCAACCCATTGTCGCTCATGAACACAATGATCGTATTCTCCAGTTCCCCGCGCGCTTGCAACAGTTCGTACAAGCGTCCGACGCTGTCGTCCACGGACAGCAACGTTCCCCAATACGCTCGCGTCATGGCTTCAAAGTCCTTGACCGCCTCAGGCGAGTCGTCAGGGAACTTCTTTCGCCAATCGAACAACGGACCGTAGATGCCGTGCCAAGTCGACAGACGCTGTCGAATCCAGTTCGGTTTGTCGTCAAGCATAAACGCCGTCTCCGGATACGGAATCCGCACCTTGGCGAACGCCTCGGCGTACTTCTCTTCCGGAAAGTAAAAGCTGTGAGGCGCTTTGTGACCGATCATCAGCAGCCACGGCTTACCGTCGCGCGGCCGCGCGAGCCACTCGGCGGCCATCTCGGTCACCGCCGTCGTGTAGTACCCCTTCACCACCTCCCGCCGCTGACCGTGAAAATTGAACTCGGTGTCGAAGTACTTCCCCTGGCCCTTGTGCGTGACGAACCAATGGAAGCCCGGGCGCGGTTCATCATTATTCTCCCCCATGTGCCACTTGCCGAAGTAGGCTGTGTCATAACCCAGCGACTGCAACACGCGCGGAAAACTCGGCAACTCCGCGGGGTACTCCGTAAAGTTATTCGTCACGCCGTGCGCGTGCGCATACAGTCCGCTCAAAATGCTCGCGCGGCTCGGTGAACACAGCGACGTCGTGCAAAACGCATTGCGAAAGTAAACGCCCTCCTTGCCCAGCCGATCGAGGTTCGGCGTCTGCAGATGCTTGTGCCCCGCCAGACCGAGCGCATCCCAACGCTGATCGTCCGTCAAAATGAACAGCACATTCGGTCGCCGTTCAGCCCCTTCCACCGCCTCGGTCTTGAAAAGCCCCGCAACTGCGGCAAAGCCGAACCCGACCATGACCGCAACGAAAATCCGCCTGCTGACTGGTGACGACATGCTTTCCCTTCTTCTCTCCACAAGGTGCATCACGAACTGGCCAATCCCAAGTGCGTCCGGCGTTTATTTTAACTGCGGTTCACCCGCGACCACCGACGCCTGATGCCGCCGGGTCTCGGACTGTATCCGAGCGACGACGTCGCTGTTCCCCGCGGCCACATTGCGTTTCTCCGACGCATCGCGCCCCAGGTGATACAACTGCGGCGGCTCGTGCTGGTCCGCCTTCGCGGCGCCGTAACCGGTCTGCGTTGCATAGTGCAGTTTCCAATCGCCCCAGCGACACGCAAACAGTTTGTCGCCGCGATAAAAAAAGTAGGGGCGAACGTCCAACCACAGATTGTTGAACAGCATCGGCGAGAGGTCGACGCCGTCGAGCACCACGTCCTTCGGCGGCGACGCGTTGGCCAAGGTCAAGGCGGTCGGGAACAGGTCGAGCGACGACGCGGGTTGGCTCGTAACGCCCGGCTGGATCTCCCCCGGCATCCACGCAATCCCCGGCACGCGCATCCCACCTTCCCAAGTGCTCCCTTTGCCATCGCGCAACGGCCCCGCACTGCCTCCCTGATCGTTCATGATGAGCCACGGTCCGTTGTCGCTCGTGAAGACAACCAGCGTGCGATCGGCCAACTTGAGCTCACGCAAGGCGTCAAGCAACTGCCCCATGCTCCAATCGAGTTCCTCGACTGTGTCGCCGTAGATCCCCGCGCGACTTTTTCCCTTGAACGCTTCCGAAGCGAACAGCGGAACGTGTGGAAATGTGTGCGCCAAATACAGGAAGAACGGCTGTGACCGATGCTCGCGAATGAACCGCACCGCCTCCTCGGTGTAGCGGCGCGTAAGCGTCGTTTGGTCGACCGGCTGCTCGACCACCTTGCCATCCCGCAGGAGCGCCACATTCCAGCCGTCCGCGGGCGGATTCGCCGATCCCGTCGCCCCGCGCGGCAAATCGGGACGCGCATCCATGTCGTTCGAATAGGGCAAGCCGAAGCTGTGCTCAAAGCCTTGGTCCAGTGGTCTCGCCCCTTCGTGAATGCCAAGATGCCACTTGCCGATGTGCTGCGTGGCGTAGCCCTGCTCGCGCAGCGCTTCGGCAATCGTCACTTCCGACGGCGGCAATCCTCCTTTCGAATTGGGAAACAACACGCGCCGATCGCCGCACAGGCCGCTGCGGATCGGATACCGTCCCGTCAGCAATCCAGCGCGGCTCGGCGTGCACACCTCGGCCGCCGAATAAAAGTCGGTGAACCGCAATCCCTGGGCCGCCATCCGATCTATGTGCGGAGTGCGAATCGTCGGCGAGCCGTAACAACCCAAGTCGCCGTAACCCAGGTCGTCAGCCAGCACGATGACGACGTTGAACTTTTCGGCCGCAGACAATCGCTGCGTTCTCGCACCAGAAACGAGCCCCGCCCACACGACGAGCCCCAACATCAAAACAGAATGCGGCTTGCGAAAGTTCAACATGCAACTTCCCCTTGGGAGGATTGTGAGACGGGACGCAATTCGAGATTCTAACGTCTGACGAGAAGTGCGAGTGGCCGAGCTTCCGTTCTCCGGAGGGTGAAATGCAAAAGTGGTTCTTCTTGATCGTCATGTTGTTGGGGCTGAGCCGCGCCAGCGCGGAGGAGCAGAAGCGACTTTACGTCGCCGCACCCGGCCTGCGCAACTATGTGGAATGGGGCGGCGCAGGCATTCTGGTGTTCGCCATCGACGTCTCCTCGCGGCAAATCGTCGCGCGCTTGGTCGACGAACAAAACCGCCGCGTCCAAAGTGAGAAGGTCGTCGAGGTCGATTTCGACGACGGTCAGCCCGTGCAGGCGGGAGATCAGTTTGGGTTGTAGCGGCGCTTCGCTGGTTGACGCACTACGCGGCCGCACTCGGCTGAAGCCGCGCAAACAGCGCACGCCCGTCGCCGCCCAATGTTGCAGCCCAACGTTGCAGCCCAACGTCGCCGCCCAACGTCGCAGGCTGGAAGCCTGCGCTACGGCGCGGGATAATTCATATGCCGGGAGGCGCATGACATGTTTCCCATCGTGCAGGCGGAATGGCTCGCGCCCGACATTCGACGTCTCGTCGTTGTGGCGCCGCGGGTCGCCAAGAAACGACAAGCGGGCCAATTCGTCATCTTGCGAGTTTATCCCGAGGGCGAACGGATTCCGCTCACCATCTGCGATAGCGACCCGCACGCAGGCACGATTACGCTCATCGTCCAGGGCGTCGGCAAGACCACCAAACTGCTCAACGCGCTCGAAGCGGGCGATCAGATCCTCGACGTCGTCGGACCGCTCGGGAATCCGTCCGAGATCAAGCGGTTCGGCCAAGTGGTCGTCATTGCGGGCGGCGTCGGAGCGGCGATCGCCCTCCCCACGGCGCACGCGCTCAAATCGGCCGGCAACCACGTCACGGCGATCCTCGGTGGACGGACCCGTGAACTGGTCGTCCTCGAACGGGAACTGGCTGCCGCCAGCCACGAACTCATCATTACCACCGACGACGGCTCGTATGGCCGCGCAGGACGAGTCGTCGATCCGCTGCACGAATGGATCGAGCAACAACGCCGCATCGATCTGGTCCTCGCCATCGGTCCCATCCGCATGATGCAAGCGGTCGCCGAAGCCACTCGTTCGGCCCAGATCCACACCGTCGTCAGCCTCAATTCGCTCATGGTCGACGGCACCGGCATGTGCGGCGGTTGCCGAGTGCTCACTCGTCGCGGCGCACGTTTCGCCTGCGTCGATGGCCCCGAGTTCGACGCCCATGAGGTCGACTTCGAGGTCCTCGCTCAACGCAGCCGCGCCTATGCAGAGCGGGAGCGCGTGGAGCTACAGCAATTCCTCGCCGACCCGCAGTCCTGCGTCGAACATGCACGCGAAGGCTGTCGACTCGAACAGCGACATCCCGAGGTGCGCACGTCGACCGACGCACCTCATGATCCGGAAGGAGCCGCACCATGACCGACGCTCCACTCACCCCCAAACAACGACTCGCCATCCCCCGCCAGCCAATGCCCGAGCAGCCGGCCGAATTGCGGCGCGACAACTTCGAGGAAGTAAACCAAGGACTCACGGTGCTCGGCGCGACCACCGAGGCGCTCCGGTGCCTCGAATGCGCCAAGCCGGCGTGCGAGCATGGTTGCCCTGTCCATGTGAAGATCCGCGATTTCGTCGCCCTCGTGCGGCAAGGCGACTTCCTGGCCGCGGCCGCCAAGATCCGCGAAGACAACGTGCTCCCCGCCATCACGGGCCGCGTCTGCCCGCAGGAGACGCAGTGCGAAGGCTGCTGCGTCGTCGGAAATCGCTCCGAGCCGATCGGCATCGGTTACCTCGAACGGTTCGTCGCCGATTACGAACGCGAGCACTCCACGTACGGCCTCCCGCCACGCGCCCCAGCGACCGGCAAACGCATCGCCATCGTGGGCAGCGGTCCCGCCGGCCTCAGCGCCGCCGGCGACCTCGTACGCTGGGGACACTCCGTCACGGTCTTTGAAGCACTGCATGAGATCGGCGGCGTGCTGGTGTACGGCATTCCCGAGTTTCGTTTGCCCAAGGAGATCGTACGGCACGAGGTCGAAGCGCTGCGGCGACAGGGAGTCGATTTTCATACCAACGTCGTGATCGGCAAGACGATCTTGATCGACGAACTGCTGGGCGAAGAAGGCTTCCACGCAGTGCTCATCGCCACCGGCGCGGGGTTGCCGAAGTTCTTGAACATCCCCGGTGAACATTTCAACGGGGTCTATTCGGCGAACGAGTTTCTCACGCGCGTAAATCTGCTGCGCGCCTACGACTCGACGCACGACGAGCCGGTGTTCGATTGTCGCGGCCGAGATATCGCGGTCATCGGCGGCGGCAATACGGCGATGGACGCCGTCCGCACCGCCCGTCGACTTGGCGCTCGCACCGCTCAGCTCCTCTACCGCCGCTCGCGCGCCGAAATGCCGGCGCGCGCCGAAGAAGTACGACACGCCCAAGACGAAGGCGTGCAGATCGAATGCCTGGTGACGCCCGTAGAGTTTCTGGGGAACGAACGCGGCGACTTGCGGGCGGTGCGCTGCGCGCGGATGGCGTTAGGAGAACCCGACGCCTCGGGACGCCGGTCCGCCCACCCGATCGCTGGCTCGGAATTCGACTTGCCGATCGAGATGGCCGTCATCGCACTCGGCGCCGGCGCCAATCCGTTGGTCCCCGCGACTACGCCCGACCTACTCACCAACTCGCGCGGTTACCTCGTCGCGGACGCGGAGTCGCTGGCGACTTCCAAACCGGGCGTCTTCGCCGCGGGCGATATCGTCACTGGCGGCGCCACCGTGATCCTCGCCATGGCCGCCGGTCGCCGCGCCGCCAAGTCGATCCACGGCTACGTCCAATCTCCGTCTCCGCCAAGTACGCTCCCAAGCCCCGAAGGGGCCGCGACAGCTTAGCCGATCGTCGCAGGCTGGAAGCCCGCGCTACGGCGACCACCGGTCGCAGGCTGGAAGACCGCGCTACGGCGACCACCGGTCGCAGGCTGGAAGCCTGCGCTACGGCGACCACTCGTCTCCTTCGGCTTCCTCTAACACCTTGTCGGTGCTCGAGGGATCGACCTGCCGGCAGCACTCCACGAGTCGGTCGGAAATCTCCAACAGCTCGTCTTCCCATGCTTCGACCGTCGTCTCGGGCGGAACCAACGGCAGGAATTCCTTGAGCAACAAGATCATCCGCAGCAGGTGGCGAAAGATCACCCCTTCCTGCTTCTGCAGCCCGCGCGACGTGATGAACTGATTGAACTTGCCGCCGTATTCCAGCACTCCGCCCGCCGCCCACACGGGCGTCGTCCGCAGCGAATGCACGTCGGGAAAACTCGCGTCGAACAACAACCGCAGCTTCTCGCCCAGTGTCAAGACGAACACGCGTTCCTCTTCGAACATCCCGCGTCGATCTTGCTCCTCTTCCTCGCGCGGCGCACCGAGTTGCTCGGGCGTCGCGAGCCCCAGCTTCAACAGCTCGGCGTCCAATCGCGTGGTGGCGAGCGGCCCGGCTGGCATCTGCTCCAACTTCGGGACGCGGACCGAGCGCGCCACCGAGCCGGGCATTTCCAAAACGCTCTCAAACGCTTGAATCCGCTCCTCGCGACTCGCGATCCCCAACTGATTCACCAAGTACAGTCCATACACCGGATTCACGCTGCGCAACTGCAACAGCTTCGGTAGATCCGCCGTCGGATGCGCAAACTTCGGCTCGTACGTCGGCGGCGGCGCAGGCGCGGCGGCGGCCACTTTCTGCTGAGCGCTCACGATGCCGGCGGCCGCGAGCAACCGTTCCGTCTCCGTGACTTTGCGCACCGGTTGAGCGGCCTCGGCAGCTGGAGCGTCGTCCGTCTTGGGCGGCGGAGGCGGGTCGAGCGTCACGTAGCCGGCGGCCCACAGGGTGAGCAGCATGCGGTCCAATTGCCGGTGAGCGCCGGCGACGCGAGCGCCTTCCAGCAATCGGCGTGAGACGAGCTTGCGGACCGGCTCGACGTCGGGCGATGCGTCGAGCATGTACGCCAACAGCCGCCAGGGGATCGGGCCGCGACTAACCAGCTTCGCGGGCGGCGCCAGTCGCAGTTTGTCGAACTGCTGCTCGTTCCAATACTGCTCGGTCGTGCGCCGCGTGGGCTGCTTGCGTTTGAGGTCCTTTTTGGCACGCAGCAGCATCGGGTCCTTTGTGTCCTCGGGGATCTGATCGTACTTTTCTTTCCACCGCAGGATCTTCACGTCGTCTTCGTGAGCCAGTACGAAGACGTAGCCCTTGTTGTCGAACTGCGGCCGCCCCGCGCGGCCGAAGATCTGATGCGCCGAACTGGGGTCGATCACCTTCATTTCGCCCGGCGGCCCCTTGAGGATCGTCGGCATCACGACGCTCCGCGCCGGCAAGTTGATCCCCGCCGCCAACGTTTCGGTGCAGACGCAGACCGAGAGCAACTTCTGTTGAAACAGTTCTTCGATCGCGCGACGGTACTTCGGGAGGATGCCCGCGTGGTGAATGCCGACGCCGCGCTGGAGAATCTGCTTGAGCTTCGGGCCGGCGCCGTCGCGCCAGTCGTAGCGCGCCAGTTCGTCCGCGAGCCGTGCTTGTTGACCGTCGGCCAGCAGCGACTTGCCCTTCAACTGTTCGGCGACGTTCCAGCAGTGATCGCGATTGAAACAGAAGACGAGTGCGGGGGTGTAGCGAGTTTCCTCGGTCCCGGTCGCCATGATCTCGATCTGGTCGTTAAGCAGTTGATCGCCGACCCACTGGTACTGCAACGGCACGCGCCGTTCCGTCCCTTGCACCAACTCGATCGACCGCTGATGCGATAACCGCAGCCACTGCGTGAACTCGTAGGCGTTGCCGACGGTCGCGGACAGGAGGAGTACGCGGACGTGGGGCGGGAGCATGCCGAGCGCCAGTTCCCAGACGATGCCTCGTTCGGGGTCGGCAAAATTGTGGAACTCGTCCATGACGACGGCCGACACGTCCTCGAAGTCAAACGCTTCGTGGTGCAGCAGTCGGTTGAGCAGAATCTCGGCGACGACGACCAGGATGGAGGCGTTGGGGTTGATCTTGCGGTTGCCGGTCACCAGTCCGATGTCGTCGGGGCTGAATCCCCACCGCACGGCGGCGGCCTGCATTTCGGCGAACTTTTGTTCGGTGAGCGCAATCAAGGGCGTGGTGTAGTACGCCTTGGTCTTCGTATGCAGCGCCTCGTACAGCGCCGCTTCGGCGATCAGCGTCTTGCCGGTCCCCGTCGGCGCGCACACCAGCACGCCCTGCTCGGCCGTAAAATAAGTCAACAGCGCCTCCTCCTGCACCGGATAAGGCGCATAAGGCAACTGTTCCAGATACCGACTAGCAATCAAATCTCGATCCATCCGTAGGACAGGCTTCCAGCCTGTCACCCCCAATAAAAAGTCTGTCCACCCCGCGCAGTCCCATCCTCCCACGCTTACCTCCGCGCCCCCTCCCCCATCGCCCCCTGACCCCGCGCCCTGAAGTGAAAAAAACTCTGTTGAATTCGGAGTGTTCGGCGCCTCGGCCCCACTGTCGTCAGTTGCACAACGCCCCACGTGGATAGTGCTCCCTTCTCCCCGCCGCGGGGAGAAGGGCCGGGGATGAGGGGTGTCGGCGCAACAACAGTCCGCGGACTCACACTCAGATTTTCACCCCTCCCCTTCACACTCCCTCCCCCGTCACTCCCCCTCTCCGTCACTCCGCCGCCCTCACATCGACCCGCCGGAACTCCACCACCGTATTCGGTTCATAGCACTGCAGCGCCAAATGCCCTGACGCGGCGCCATTCTCCTGGTCGACGTAGTCCAGCGTCGTGACGTCGTTCACTCGCAGCGTCATGCGGTTGCCGACGACCCTCAGGTTGTATCGGTTCCAACCGTTTGGTTCGAGGGCCGCATGCGCTTTTGGATCGATCCCTTGGACGCCCGCCAAGCCCGTGCGATGCAAACGGCCGGGGTTCCAGACGTCGATGTGTGCTTCGTAGCCTGTGGGGAGCGAATCGTTCGGAGTGCAACGAAAGAAGATGCCGCTGTTCCCGGTGCTGTTGATGCGAAACTCGGCGAGCAATTCGAAATCGCGCCAAGCGGGTCGGTCGTGGAACAAGTAGCTCGTGCGGCCTCCCGCGCGGCCGATCAGGACCCCTTGCTCGACTTTCCAGTCGCCGCTCGCCGGCAGCACGCGCCAGCCGTCCAAGTTGCGTCCGTTGAACAGCGGCTGCCACGAAGGAGTCAGGGAAAGCGTGCTCCCCGCAGCCGGCTCGCTGGTCGGCGAGGCGCCGGTGGAAGCCGGCTTGTCGACGTCGCCGTCCCCGAACATGCGCCAGACGCCATAGAAGGCGCCCGCACCCAGCGTTGAACCGACGGCGACCAGCGCCGGCTTGAACCATTGACGGCGATGGAGCCCCAGGCGCGACGCACGGGGCGCAGCCTTTGCGACGCGTCGAGCGGGCGGCGACGCCGGCCAGGCCGCGACGAACGGCGTCGGCGACGACGACGGCGTGTTCGGCACGGGAGCGGGTTCGGGCGCCGTCGACGCCGCGCGGGTTTCGCCTTGAGTGGCCCGCTCATCGGAGTGGAGAGACTGTCGAACTCCCAGGGAAAAGTCCGCGGGCGGCGTCGAAGCAGGCGGCGTCGAAGCAGGCACAGTGGACGCCGGCGATGCGGGGACGTTAACGGATGTCGGCGAGTCGGGATCGGCCAGTACGCGACGGAGGTCGGCCAGCATTTCGGCGGCGTCCGAGTAGCGGTCGCGCGGCTCTTTGGCCATAGCGCGAGCGACGATGGCGGCGCAGGCGGGGGGCACGCCGGGCGCGTCGACGCTGGCGTCGGGGATCGGGTTGAGCAGATGAGCGAGGCAGACTTGGATGGACTGTTCGGCGACGTACGGGGGACGGCCGGTGAGCAGTTCGTAGTAGGAGCAGCCGAGCGAATAGAGGTCGCTGCGGCCGTCGATCGGCTCCGAGCGGCATTGCTCGGGGCTCATATAGGTCGGCGTACCGAGGACCGTGTTGGTGGTGGTGAGCGACGCTTCGTTGCCGGTGCTTTTGGCGAGCCCGAAGTCGGACAGTTTGACCTCGCCGGACGAGGAGCGGAGGATGTTGGAGGGCTTGATGTCGCGATGCACGAGTCCCGCGGCGTGTGCGGCGACCAGTGCGCGGCAGACGGCGGCGATGGCGCGAGTGGCGTTTTCCCAGCGGAGCTTGCCGTAGGCGCGGAGGAGGTCGAGCGTCGAGCCGGCCATGAGTTCCATGGCGAGGAAGTAGACGCCGTCGTGTTCATCGATTTCGTGAATGGTGACGACGTTGGGGTGGCTGAACCGAGCCGCCGCGCGGGCCTCGCGAAGAAAGCGTTCGCGCTGCACTTCATCGTTGGCGACCCGTTCGGGCAGCACCTTGATGGCGACGCGTCGATCCAACCGCGCATCATGCCCCAGGTAGACGACCCCCATCCCCCCCTGGCCCAGCCGCTGGAGTATCGTGTATTTCCCCAGCGTTTTCCCGACCCAATCCAATTCCAAATCCATAAAGAGAGTGTACCCTCCCCGTAGGAC
>JAXMBK010000010.1:0-379225 GCA_046349935.1 Pirellulales bacterium
CGTTCCAGCCGCCGCCGCAGTTGTTGCAGCAGTTGGGCCTTCCGCCGGGACGCGTGCAGCACTTGTTCCGCGAATGGCAGCCGCCCCCGCCGCCGCCGCCCGATCAGAAGGGGAAGGTGGAAGAGCCGAGACCGTGTCCCAAGTGCGGCGGCATCACCTACTTCGGCCGAACTGCCATTTTCGAATTGTTGGAAGTAAACGAGGCGTTCCGCAGTGCGCTCGTGAAGAAGGCGCGGCCCGAAGAGCTGCGCAAGATCGCGCGGGAAGGCGGCTGGCGCAGCATTAAGGAAGAAGGCATCTTGTTGCTCGTCAAAGGCACGGTGTCGCTCACAGAACTGCAACGGGTGCTGAAGTAACTGGCATGTCGACCAATTCGGAAACCACGGCGAACGCGCGGGCGTTTCGCGAAACGGACGAGTTTATCGAGGGCGGTCATCGGCGGCTCACCATCTGGGCGGTCGCCGCCGCCGCCTTGGGACTCGCCGCGTCGCTGGCGCTCGTCAGCCCGCTGCTCTGGGTCGTGCCGCTCGCGGCCGTCGCCTTCGGACTGATCGCGCTCAAGACGATCCGCGACAGCGAAGACGCGCTGGCGGGCGGCAAGTTAGCGATGCTCGGCATCGGCCTCGCCGTCGTGTTCTTGTCGTGGGCGATGACCTCCTACTGGATGCGCGGCCGCCTGCTGTACGCGCAGGCCCAAGGGATCGCCGACGAGTGGTTTGATTTGGTCAAGGATCGTCGGCTGGAGGAAGCGCACCAGCTGCGGCGGAATTACGTCGATCGAGCCCCGTCGAACATTCCCCTGGAGCAGCATTACCGCGAGTCGAATGCGCGGGAGATGCTGGCGGGGTTCACGCGCGAGCCGGTGGTGGAAAAGATCGCCCTGCTGGGCGACGACGCGCGGTTGACCTTTCAATCGAACGTATACGTCACCAGCGAGCGAGCGAACTTGGACGCCATCGCGATGCGGTACTTGCTGGAGTCGATCAGCGGCAAAGAGCCGCCGACGGTGGTCGAGGTCGAGTTGACTCGGGAAGCGTTCAGCGGCGTCGGCGAAAGCCGCTGGACCATCCGCCGCATCGATTTCCGCCCCATCAAGTAGCATCGCCCCGCTCCCCAGCCCGTTACGGCTTGGCGGCCTTCGCAGCCGTCTGCGGCTGTAGCTCAAGAATCTCGTCCCAGGGCATGTGCGTCCCATGCGTCCCCCGCGCCACTCCCAGCAACCGCGGGCCGGCGGCGTCCAGACGAAACTCAAGTTCGATGCCGTCGTATTCGCCGAACACAAGGCTCTTGCCGACCCCTTTGCCTTGCTTCTTCAGCTGCAGTGCGTATCCGTTGGCGTTGACGTCCGAATCGGGACGCAGCGTGCCTTTGTAGGCCGCGACGAACTTGGATTTGGTGTGTCGCACCAGCACCTCGACTTCATCCACGTCATTCGGACCGCTCTTGACCGCCAGCTCAATCGGCTCCTTAGCGCCTAGACTGCGGCTGCGGATCATTCCTTGCCAGCGTTGCGCCGGCGTGAAATGCTCGCGCCAGTTTGCGACCATGCTGGCGCGGTCGATGGCAGGCGTTTCGGCGTCCGCGTCTCGCTTCAGTTCGATGATCTCGCCGCCGCTGGAGACGCCGACCATCTCCTCGCCGCTGGGCAGAATCCGGAATCGATGCACCGACTCGTCGTCGAGGTGCGTTCCGAAGAACGCATGCCACCAAGGCACGATGATCCCCGGCGGATGGTTGCGACTGCTGGTCTTGGCGCGCAGCACCAGCGCGAAATCGTCGATCGCCTCGTCGGTCAGTTTGACCGACCCTTCGAGCACTCGGAATTGCGACGAATCCGAGTCGCCTTCGATGACGACGCGGACGTAGCCAAGATCATTGCGCGTTTCGGCGACCGTCAACTTGAAGGTGCACGTCGTTCCCCGGAACTCGGGCACGACATGCTGATACTTCCCGTTCCAGACGGTTCCCGGCTGGAGCGCTCGCTGCCAGCGCGCGGGCGAGGCGGCGTAGTCCTTGATGGGAGCGGCTCGCTTGAGTTTCAGTTCGGCGTTCTGCAAGATGGGCTCGCCGTTCAGCGGCAGCATCAACTCGATCTCGTGCGGATGGTACTTCAGTTCCCCTGGGTTCATCTGCTTCACGGGCTTCAGCCGCACGGGTCGTCCCACTGCTTCTTCGCGGCTCATCCCGGCCGTTCCCTGCAAGACGATGGGGGCGTGGAGCAGCGCGGGGGCTTCGAGTACGGTGCGAACGTACTGGCCGTCGTCGCGGTTTTCGAGGAACGTGAGTCGCACGTCGCGCGCCGGTTCGTCGCGCACGCGCAGTTCCCCTTCCCAAACTTCGCCCGGCTTGCAGCCGACGGCCAGCAGATCGGTGAACGTCGAGAGCGACGCGATCTTCGGCGCTTTTTCGTCCGGCGTCCAAGCGACGGCCGGATTGGCGCCCGCCGCCGTCAGTTGACCGTCGCTCGCAGCGGTCAATCTGAGGCCGCTCCCCGACAAGTGCACCGGAAACGCGCGGCCCGCCCGCGACGCGGCCAACCGCAGCAGCCAACCATCGGGATTGGGTCGCTCAGCGGCAAGCGGATCGTCGGCGGTGGGGGCTGGGGCGAGCTCGATAGCGCCGGTCCATACGCCGCGCTCCAGCGGGTTGGACGCGTTCGTGATCAGCACGAGGACTTGCGAGCCGTCGTCGCTGCGTTGGATGAAGGAAGCTCGGAACGACGTCGATGTTCCGCTCCGATCATCCACCGACCAGACCCACGATTTGCCCGGTTCGCTCGCCGCGAACAGGCGTTTCTTCTCCGCCTCCAGTCGCTCGACGACCTTCGCCTCGGCCGACTCCAGCAGCTTCACGAAGTTGCGTTCTTGGTCGATTCGTTCGACGACGCCGTTCGCGTCGCCGGGCCCGTCGATGCGGATTGCTTCCGGGGCGAGCTTCGCTTTGGCGACTTGCCGTTCATCGTTGAATTCGGCGGGGAATTGCGGCTTGAGGTCCGAGAAATGCCAGCGTCCGTCGCGCAGTTCTGCGTACAGTTTTCCGGTCCAGGCGACCGGCGCGCCGCTTTTGGCGGTGCGCCGAAACAGTGCGCCGAAGGCGGCCGGCTTGGGGGATTTGGCGACCACGGCAGCACGTTCCGGCATCCGCAGCAAGGCAACTCGCTCCAGCGCCTTCTGGAACGTCTGAGGGTCGTAGGCGTAGTGAGCGAAGGCTTCGTCCAGCGTCGCGCGGACGTACAGGTCGTCCTTCAATTCATCTTCGACTTGGATCGACGCCAGCCAGCGCGGCGGATTCCCCACCGACTCGACGTTCGTCACGACGATCGACTTGCCCGCCACGGGGGCTGATAGGTCGTCGAGCTGGCTGCGAACGTAAGCCGCAGTTTCTTCAGCGGGCGGCGACTTCGCGCCGCAACCGACGCCGGCGACCAGCGGCACGGCCCATAGCAGGAGAAAGCACAGAGGGGACTTCATCGTGAGGACTCCGGAACAACAGCGACGACGCAACCGCGGTCAGGCGACGGTCGGAGGACGGCCGTCTGCACTCCAGTTGTTCGCCGCGCCACGCGGACGGAAAGATTTTCGAGAGGCCGCGCATGTGCTACCCTTTCGGGACAACGCTATGAAGCATTTTCAGGCCGCGAAACGGCGGGATATGACGAGCGTCGGACGTCCTCGCTCGCTCCCAGGCAGATTTGTCTCCGTGAGAAATAAGAAAGCGCGAACAAGGAGGTGCACCCGCGCGGCCGGGAAAGCCGTGGATCACCCTTGCGAAACCGAAAGACCTCGTTTCTCCCGTGAAGAATTGCTTCACCGCGTTGCCCTTCGGGGCGCCATGGAACCTTAGGCGGGCCCATTCATGGAGCAGAGCCACACGTCGTACGACAAGACTTCCCTGTCGCTCTTGATGCGCGCCGTCGAGCGCGACCAAGACGCTTGGCAGCGGCTGGTGCGCGTTTACACGCCGCTGATCTGCCACTGGGCGCGCCGCGTCGGCCTGCAGGCCGACGATGTGTCGGACGTCGCTCAAGACGTGTTCCTCGTTCTGCATGCCAAGATCTCGCAGTACGACCCGCAGCGCGGCGCCGGATTTCGAGGCTGGTTGTGGGGCATCACTCGCAAGAAGCTAGGCGAGTTTCTCCGGCGGCGGCGTTTGCACCCCGCCGCGGTCGGCGGTTCGGACGCCCTGAACCTGGCCGACCTGCTGGCCGACGACGCGGACGAATCAACGTGGCACTCCATCGGACGAACAGGGGACGAAGCGCTGCTGCTCGCCGCACTCGACGTCGTTCGCGAAGACGCTCAACTGCACACCTGGCAAGCGTTTTGGGGGATGACGGTCGAGGGAAAATCGGCGGCGGAGCTGGCGGAAGTTCTGGGCATGACGACGAAAGGGGTGCGGCAAGCCAAGCACCGAGTGTTGGCGAAACTGCGCGAGGTGCTGGGGGACGATGCGAGCGCCATCTTGAAGCATTCGATGTCGGCCGACGCCGCCGCGTGGCGCTCTTCGCAATAGGTCATTGCGGACTGTCGGCGTCGACGACGCCGGTCGCGGTTTTCGTCGCCGTTCTTCCAGGGTGCTGACGATATGGACGAAAAATGTCCTTCCCTCGAACGCCTCCGCTCGCTCGTCGACGGAACGCTCGACGCCAGCGAACTCGACGCCGTCACGAACCATCTAGAGGTTTGCGCTTCCTGCGACGAACAGGTCGCGCGGCTGGAACAGTCGTTCCCACGACTTGATGTCGCCCCTCTTTCCGACCCAGACTTGCCCGAGGAGGTCGGCCCGGTCGTCGACCGCATCTTGCAGAAGTTGAGCGAACACGGCGACCGCCCTCGTCGACCGTCGTACTTCGGCGCGTTCGAACTGCCGACAGGTACGCACTTGGGCAATTACCAGATCGACGAGTTGCTGGCGCGCGGCGGCATGGGGTTCGTCTACGCCGCTCGCCACCGCTACTTGCATCGCCGAGCGGCGCTTAAGGTCTTGCCCGGCTATGCGGCGGACGACGAACTGCGACTGGCGCGGTTCGAACGCGAGATTCAACTGATCGCTCAGCTCGACCATCCTCATCTTGTCTCGGCGCTGGACGCGGGCCGAGCGGACGGCGTCTACTTTTACGCGATGCCGCTCTTGGACGGCGTCGACCTGGAAACGCTCGTCGAACGGATCGGTCCCCTGCCCTATGCGGCGGCATGCGAGGTCGTGCGGCAAGCGGCCGAGGGGCTGTGTGCAGCTCACGCTGCGGGCGTCGTGCATCGCGACGTCAAACCCTCGAACCTGTTCGCGACCGTCGACTGCGGCGACGCCCCCGTCGTCAAAGTCCTCGACCTGGGACTCGCCTTGCCCATCGGCCTGAACGCTGACTTCGCGTCGCTCACCGAATCCGGCCAGTTGCTCGGCACGCTCGACTACCTCGCGCCCGAACAGGCTGCGTCGCCCGATGCGGTGGACGAGCGGACCGATGTCTACGGACTGGGGGCGTCGTTTTATCGGCTGTTGACGGGGCGGTCGCCGCACGACGAGTGGCGCGGGGCCCCGCTGGCCCGTCGCATCCACGCTCTGGCGACTTGCTCGCCCGCGCCGCTTGCGACCTTGCGCGGCGATCTGCCCGACTCGCTCGCCCGCTTCGTCGATTCGCTGGTCGCGCTCGCCCCCCAACAGCGTCCGGGAACGATGCGCGCCGTCGCCGACCGTTTGGCCGAGTTCTCCCGAGATTATTCGGGAGTCGCGGGGCTGGAGGACCTGCGTCCGCGGATCGCCCAAGCGGCGTCGAGTCCGCGACGATCGTCCATGAGCCGACCGCCGACCGAACCGAAGACGACGGCCGCCGGCGCGCCCCTCGCCGCTCGACGCCCATTTTGGCCGCGGTTCGCCGCCGTGGTGCTTGTCGCGAGCCTGGTCGTCGCCGCGGTCGTGACGTCCCTGGCGCGAATCCCCGCCGGCGCGCCGACAACCCGCGCGACGTCCGTGGTCGACCCGCCAACGCAAGGAGATCCGCCGCCGCAGGGCGGCGTGCCGAGGCAGATCGAAGCGCCGAGGGCGCCGGAGCCGACGTTGGTCGAAGAGTTCCCGGATGACGCGATCTTCGTGAAAAACAACGAGTGGCTGCGAGGGCAGAGAGGGGGAAGGTACTACGTGGAGCACCTCCGGTCCGGCCCTGGCCAGTATCAGTGGGCATGGCCGGTCGCCGACCATCCGGGCGCAGGACATTCGCGGGTCGATGTGCGGTTGGAGGCGGGGCGCGGGTGGTTGGTTGTTTGGACCAACGACTTGGATCGGCGTGGGTTTAGCGTCTGGCAACTCGACGGCGAACTGTGGTTCGGTCCCTCTCCCTTTTACCGCGAAGGCGGCGGTCTGACAGACCAGTTGCTGGTTCCATCATCGCCGACGCGCGGCGTCGGCGCCGTCGATCAATTGCGAGTGCGACTGGAAGATCGCCGAGTTTCGGTCTTCCTGAACGACGTCCCTTGCGGGCCGCCGATCGACCTAGGATTCTCGCTCGGCGCCCACCGAGTCTGCCTGGGCATCGCCGAGCGGGGCCCCGGGAACGAACGAACTCGAGCGGAATTCGAGCGCGTCCTGCACTTCGACTTGTCAGCCTACCCCCCCTCTTCCCTTCCGTGACCTCCGCGCCCTCTGTGGCAAATCAAACTCTGCAGCAATGCAAACTCTGCGGCGAATCCCTCCTCGGCGGCCGACGCCTCGCCCGCGAGTCGCTTTGCTATGATGCCGCAAGCGAATTGAACTTCGGTCGCAGCGCGAGGGAGATTTTTGCATGCCGACGCGATTCACGTGGGGACGAACGATCTGGGGCTTGTGCTTGATGGGAGCGATGATGGCGAACGGCTTATCGCAAGGAGATGCAGCGGAACCGACGGATCCTCACCAATGGCTCGAAGACGTCGGCGGCGAAAAGCAGCTCGACTGGGTCAAGCAGCGGAACGCCGATAGCGCCGGGCCGCTCACCAGCCGCCCCGACTTCGAACCGCTGCGCACCCGGCTGCTCGACATCCTCAACTCGACCGCCCGCATCCCGATGATCTCGAAGGCGGGCGACCACTACTACAACTTCTGGCGTGATGCGAAGAACAAACGCGGCCTCTGGCGCCGTACGACGCTCGACGAATATCGCAAAGCGGAACCGGCCTGGGAAACGGTCCTCGACCTCGACGCGCTCGCGGAAGCCGAAGGAGAGAATTGGGTCTGGAAGGGCGCGAATTTCCTGCAGCCGGAGTACGACCGCGTGCTGTTGTCGTTGTCGCGCGGCGGCGCCGACGCGACCGTGGTCCGCGAGTTCGACGTGCGCACGAAGAAGTTCGTCGAGGGAGGCTTTCAATTGCCGGAGGCGAAGAGCCGCGTGGCTTGGCGCGGAATCGACAGCCTGTTCGTCGCCACCGACTTCGGTCCCGGCTCGATGACCAAGTCGGGCTATCCGCGGATCGTCAAAGAGTGGACTCGCGGCACGCCGCTGACCGAAGCGAAGCCCGTGTTCGCAGGGCAAGACGCCGATGTCAGCGTCGGGGCCAGCCGCGAACTGGCCAAGGGCTTCGAGCGCGACTTCGTGTCGCGCTCGATCACGTTCTGGACGAACGAAGTCTTCGTCCGCGACGGCGAGAAACTCGTCAAGATCGACAAGCCTGACGACGCCAATATGTCGTCGCATCGCGAATGGCTGCTCATCGAACTGCGCACCGATTGGACCGTCGGCGGCAAAACCTACCCCGCCGGCGCTCAACTCGTCATCCGCTTCGACGACTTTCTGAAAGGGGACCGCAAGTTCGCGATGTTGTATGAACCGTCCGAACGCAAGTCGCTGGTCTCCGTCGTCGGCACGCGCCATCACTTTCTAGTGAATGAACTCGACAACGTGCGCGATCGCATCTACGTCGTCACGCACGTCGACGGCCAGTGGACTCGCAAACCGCTGGAGGGGGCGCCCGAGTTTAGTTCGGTCGGCGTGTCGGCGATCGATGGCGACGAGACCGACGAGTTCTTCATGACGGTGTCGGACTATTTGACTCCCACGACGCTCAAGTACGGCGTGATCGGCCAAGGCGCGCCCGAAGCGCTGAAGTCGAACCCGAAGTTCTTCAATGCGGACGGGTTGGTCGTCCACCAGCGCGAGGCCGTGTCGAAGGACGGAACGCGCGTTCCCTACTTCGAAGTGGCGCGCAGTGATATGAAGCTCGACGGTCAAAACCCGACCTTGCTGTACGGTTACGGCGGCTTCGAAATCTCGATGGTCCCCGGCTATCAGCCGATGGTCGGCGCGGGATGGCTCGAACAAGGCGGCGTCTACGTCGTCGCAAACATTCGGGGCGGCGGCGAGTTCGGACCCAAGTGGCATCAAGCGGCGCTAAAGGCGAACCGCCATCGCGCCTACGAAGACTTTTCGGCGGTCGCCGAAGATCTGGTGAAGCGCAAGGTCACCTCCCCTGCGAAACTGGGCGCCATGGGCGGCAGCAACGGCGGACTGCTTATGGGCAACATGCTCACGTTGTACCCCGACCGCTTCGGCGCCATCGTTTGCCAAGTCCCGCTGCTCGATATGCAGCGCTTCCACAAGCTGCTCGCCGGCGCCAGTTGGGTCGCCGAGTACGGGAATCCCGACGACCCGCAGCAGTGGGAATTCATCCGAACCTTCTCGCCATACCACAACGTGACATCGGAGGGGAAGTATCCGGCGACCTTGTTTACGACATCGACGCGCGACGACCGAGTGCATCCGGGGCACGCGCGAAAGATGGTCGCCAAGATGATCGAGCAAGGTCACCGAGTGTCGTACTTTGAGAACATCGAAGGAGGCCACGGCGGTGCGGCGGACAACCCGCAGACCGCCTACATGTGGGCGCTCGCCTACACGTTCCTCCGCGCTCAGCTCTTCGAACCGACGAAATAGGGCGACGATGCTCGAATCCCGCTCCGCCGCCCGCACCGCCTGGCTGATCGTCCTTCTGCTCGCGCCGGTCGCGCTGCTGAACTACCTCGATCGCCAAATGCTGGCGGCGATGAAGTCGTCGATGATGTCCGACATTCCGGACATTCAGACGAAAGCCAATTGGGGACTCGTACTCGGGTCGTTCAAATGGGTCTACGCGGTGTTAAGTCCGGTCGGCGGCTATGCGGCTGATCGCTTGAGTCGTCGCTGGGTGATCGCCGTAAGTTTGTTCCTGTGGTCGGCCGTCACGTGGCTCACCGGCCATGTCGACACCTACGGCGAACTCGTGGCGTCGCGTGCGCTGATGGGGATTAGCGAGGCGTTCTACATTCCCGCGGCCCTCGCGCTGATCACCGACTTTCATCGCGGTGCGACTCGTTCGCGCGCGGTCGGCATCCATCAAATGGGCATCTACGCCGGCATCATCCTGGGCGGGTTCGCCGGCTACGTCGCCGAAAGCCCCGACTACGGCTGGCGCTGGGCGTTCTCCGCCTGCGGACTCGTCGGCGTCGTCTACGCAATTCCTTTGTTTGCGTTGCTGCGAGAAGCTCCGAAGGATGCGGCGCGGGGGGGGGTGGGCGTTGGGGAGACAGGCGGGGAGACAGGCGGGGAGAGGGAGGAGGTGAGGGGTGAGGTGAGGGGTGAGGTGAGGGGTGGGGAGACAGGCTGGAAGCCTGTCCTACGGGGGGGGGCGATTTATCCTTGGACGGCGGCGGGGCGGTTGCTCAGCAACGGGAACTTTTTGCTGCTGGTCGTCTACTTCACGTTGCCGGCCCTTGCGGGCTGGGTCGTGAAGGATTGGATGCCGGACATTCTGAAGACGCAATTCAATCTGGGCCAAGGCAAGGCGGGCGTCTCGGCCGTGCTGTACGTGCAATTGGCGTCGCTGGTCGGCGTCGGCGCCGGCGGGTGGTTGGCCGATTTGTGGATGAAGCGCTCGCTGCGCGGCCGCATCTATGTGAGCGCTCTTGGGATGACCTTCTTTCTGCCGGCGCTGTTCGGTGTGGGGAATGCCGCGACGCTGCCGATGGCGATCGGGTTCTTGATCCTGTTCGGAATCGGCTGGGGCTTCTTCGACTGCAACAACATGCCCATCCTGTGCCAGATCGTCCGTCCCGAACTGCGAGCGACCGGCTACGGCGTGATGAATCTGGTGAGCATCAGTTGCGGGGGCTTCGCCGACTGGGGGTTTGGCGAGTTGCGCGATCGAGACGTGCCGCTGAACGTGATCTTCGGCGTCTTTGCCGGAGTCGCATTGTTGTCGGTGATCATCGTGCTGTTGATTCGTCCCGCGCGAGATACCGCCGCTCCAAGTGCAACGTGAGCTCTTGAATGAGCGCGTCGCGCGCTCGCGCGACGGAGAAGGTGTGATCCGAGTCGGGGAAGTATTGCAGAGTGAGCCGCCCGTCGCGTTGCATTTGTCGCGACTTTCGACCCGCGCGCATCTTCAGGATCAGCGGACCGGGGTCAGAGTCGGCGAAGAACATCGTCAACTGCCGTCCCGACCGCTCAATTCGCGCCAGGTCCGCTCGCAGGTCGTCGCGCTGCGGATGCCCGCCGAATTCGGACGCCGTGTCGAGGTCGAGCGTCGAGTCGTCCGAGTTGCTCAAGACGCCGGCTGCTTGTGATGCCGCCGGCGCGGCGGAGGGCCAAAGTCCAACGCCGCGCGCGAACTTCTTAAACGTTCCGACGAAGCCGTGTCGGTTCTTGCCGGTGAGCAGCCTGCGCCACTTGTCCCATTGCAGGGCCGAATCGACGTAGGTGAGCCACGTGTTCCACTTGAGGTTCCCGGCATCTTCGACCTGCATTCCGTCCCGCCAGTAGAACGTGAGCGGATTGATGAGCAGGCTTTCGAGCACGGTTGGATCGTCGTTCTGGGCCGCGAACTGAAAGACGTCGTAGGCCCCCGAGCAAAGTCCCACCAAAACGAAGCGACGCGCGGCGTACTGCGTCCGCAGCGCTCGGAGCGCCAAACCAATGTCACGCAGCGCGGTCGCCGGATAAGGGTCGTTCTCGCGGCGAGTGGTTCGCGACGTGCTGTCGCCGAGTCCATCGAGATCGAAGCGCAGCGTTCGCCAGCCGCGCGACGACAGGCGGCGGGCGAGTTCCACATGCAGACGGCCGGGGGCGATGCGGTAAGCGGCGCCGGCGTTGATCATCACCACCCAGGGGCGCTCGTCAGTCGTCGCGGCGTCCGCCGGCGTGGAGGCGATGCCGAACAGGTACGGGGCGTCGCTCAACACGACCGCACGCTCGTGTACTCCCGGACACGCTTCCACTTCGCGCGCCCCCAGTTCGGTTCGCGCGGCCTTATCGGCTGCCAACGCCGACGCATCCGCTTCTTCCCGTCCTTCGTTCGACAAGTTCGAGCGATTCGCTGCACCGACCCAAGAGGCGATCGCGGTGATCGTGTCGCGAGGCACTTGAGTTTCGTGCGGCAGCGTGACGATCTCGGCGAACCCCGGACCGCCGATTTCTTGTGCGTCGATGTTCGCCGCTCGCAATTGCTCGCACAGGCGCGCGTTGGAGGGCGCGTCTTCGCGCGATACGACGAGCGCTCGGCGCACCTGCGGACGCAGGTCGGCCGCATTGAGTTTCCCTAAGGCGGCGCACGTCTCGTGACTCAGCCGAAAGCCGCTGGATTCCAATGGATCGCCGTCGCGTCGCGGCAGGTTCGCGGTCGCAGCTGCAGTGAGGCTGATCGCGCGCAGCTCGCGAACGAACCCGCTTCCCTTCGCGGGCGGCGCCCAGAGGACGAGCCCTTCGGCGGGAGAACGTACGGCGGCCGCCATCGCCAGCAGCGCGCCCGCGCGAAAGCCCGCGAGCGTCACGCGGTCGGCTTTGCCCGACGCTCGCAGCCACTCCGCCGCGTGCACGATATTCTCGATCCACGAATCAAGTCGATCGGGCAGCAGTTCATCGCCGGGAGAATCGCCCGTGCCGTGATAGTCGATGCGCAGCACCGTGCAGCCTTCAACCGCCAGTTGGTCGGCCAGCGCGCGCAGCGAGCGATGGGCGTGCAATTGTTCATGGCCCACCGACGGACAGATGACGACGCCTCGTCGTTCGGCGTCGGAGCGGTGCCAGCGCGGCGGCTCATGCAGCCAGGCGAAGAACGCGCCGCCGGGCGAGTCGAGATAGAGCGCGGTGCGCTGCACCTCGGCGATCGGCGCAGCGCCGACGTCGTCGCTCATCGCGCTCCGCCTTCGGCCACGTTCGTCGCTGCGACGGCGGCGGCCGACACGAACTCCGACGAGTCCCAATTCAGCGCCTCGATGGTCGCCTTGAACGACCCTTTCACGGGCCGGTGCGGCGTGAAACAGATGTGGCGAGTGCGCCCCGGCAACAGATGGAAATAGTTGTCGTCCGGCAGATAGCCCTCCGCCGTGATGCGGACGGTATGCAGAAACCCGCCGCTCGTCACCTCGACGAGGAACTGGCCCTTCTCGCCGGCCGACGCCGACGCACGGACGGCCGTCCCGCTGCGCGGAAACGGCGCCTTGCGCTGAACGAAGTGGAACGCGTCGCCGATCGGCTCGCGGTTCTCATCGAACAGCGTCGCCGCGACCACATCGTGGTGTGCGGGTCCGAATCGATAGGCATGCGTGAGGTCGTAGAACAGGCCGAATTCTTCGTCGGCGCTTAACTGAATGCGGGAGCGCGGAGCGACGTCGATCGGCACTTCTTGACGTGCAACGCACAGCTGCGGTTCTTTGAGCAATTGCAGCTCGATGAAGCCGCGTAGACCGGCGGCCGTTTCATTCACGACGTGGACGTGAACGCCTTCCAGTCCTTCGTCAGTCAACGCGATTTGACGCGATCGCCAGGCCCGACGGAGGTAGTACCAGACCGGCTTCGGCAGGCCGCGATGGTCGAGCAGTCCCCAGGAAGCGCCGGCGCACAGATCCTTGAAGAACCACACTAACCCGCCCCGATTGCCGCTATGGCCGCTCCGCCATTCGGCGAACGTTTGCGACATCATTTCGCCCGACACGGTGCGGCTGAGCGCCAAGTAGCGCTGCATGTCGAACGATCGCAACGCAACGGGATCGACGTCGTACAAGTATTTCAAATAGAAGTCGCGCACATCGTCGAAGTCCCAACCGGCGCCCGAGTCGCGCGGCGCTCGCGACTTCCACCGCGGATGGTGCACCACCGGCGTCGCGCCCTCCATCACCTCGAACAGCACTTCCGGCTCGGGCAAGTTCGCAAATCCCAGACACTCGGAGGTGAACTGCACATCGGCCTTGCGCAATTCGACCGGCAGCCGCTGATACGCGCCGATGCCGTAGTAGTGCGACACGCCGACGCGGAGATGAAACGGCAGCGCACCGCCCGAGGGGGTCGAAGGCACATACGCCGTCCCCGGGTGCAGTTCCCGACACAGGTCGGGCAGCGACTCTGCGAACCAGGCGTTGCGCCACCGATCGCGTGGCATGCCGAGCATGGCGGCTTGCTGCTCCACTTCGCTGTTGCCGCAGTACGCCACGACGCACGGATGCGACGCCAACCGCGTCAACTGATGACGCGCCTCGGCGTGAATGCTCATCGAGAAAGTCGGATCGTCGACCGGGTAGTCCATGTTGGCGAACATGAAATCCTGCCACACCAGAAGTCCCAGTTCGTCGCATATCCGGTAGAACGCATCGCTTTCGTAGGTCATCGTGCCGCCGACGCGAAGCATGTTCGCGCCCATGTCGACGGCCCGTTGCAACTCGCGCCTCAGTTGCGATTCCTCTCCTTCCGGCCGAAACAGGTCGCTCACCGTCCAGCATGCGCCGCGGCAGTAGACCGGCGCGTCGTTCACACAGACCGAGAACCGACCGTCGGCGTCGATATCGAGCTTTCGGAAGCCGATGGAATCCAGTGGAACGACGATCGTCCGTCCGTCGATCTCGACGGCCAATTCGCAGTCGTAGCGCGTCGGCGTTCCGTGCGTATGCGGATGCCACCGCTGCGGCGATTCCACGCGTACGCTTCCGTGCAGCATCCAAACATCGCCGTCGTGCGTCGCTTCCAGCGGACCGACGGCGACGGGCGCCGCGATCACTCCTGCGTGCTTGATGATCAGACGCGCGGCGTCCAATCGATCGCCGGCGATCGCGACGACCCCGTCCAAGGCGACTAATCCGTCGCCGTCTTCCAGCGTCGCGAGCAAGCGTTGTTGAAGCAGCACGAGCGGCCCGAGCAACAGTTCGACATTCCTCCAGGGGCCGACGATCGGAGCGACCGGCGACCAACCGGGGATGCGTCCCAGCAAACTCGTCCGCTGCCAGCGCAGCTGTTGGTTCGCGACGAGGCTCGTTTTCCAGCGCGGTCGGGGGCGCTTCCGCTGCAACGCCTGCTCCAGCGACCGGAACGCAACGATCAGTTCGTTCGACTCGCGCAATCGGCCGCGCACGTCGACGTCGTAGCGCAGGAACATATTGTCGGCGGCCAAGAGCGGTTGACCGTTGAGCCACACGTCGGCGATGCCGGCGAGTCCGTGGAAGCGCAACACGGAAGGTTGGTTCGTCGATCCGACGAGGGAGTCTGGAACTTCGAACGCCGTGCGAAACCACCATTCGTGAGCATCGAGATCCGCGGGTTGGTCGTCATTCCAGCGACCGTGACGCCGCAGCGCCTCCGCCGCCGTCGCCGGGGCCGCCACGCTCAGCCATTCCACGTTCTGCGTCGACAATTCCTCAGGGTTCGCAGCCGCCCCCGGCTTCAGCGACGCACATTGCCACGCTTCGATTCGCACTCCCGCCATCGTCGGGTCCCTAAATGATCGAAGGTCGGGCGGCGAAACTCGCACGCAGTGCGTCGACGATGCGGCGCCAACGCTCGGCCATCACGTCGAGCGGCGCGAGATCGAGCGGCTTCTTCCGGGTCATGGCGCGCGCGAGCGTGAATTGCATCGTCTTCGCGCCGGCGGACAGTTGATGCAGGTCGGCGATCGGCTCGCGCAGGTCGGCCGCCTGCTGGTCATGGAGCCACTGCAAGTAGGTCGCCGCCAACTCGTAGCACGCGCCGAACTGTCGCAGCGTCGCAAATGAATACTTGTGGAATGTATCCAGCGACTCGTGCGCCAACCAACTCAGGTCCTCCTGAAAGCGCTGCTTGAATCGCGGGAATGGATTGGTTTCCGGAAGCCATTCCAGTTGACGACGCAAGACGCGCAAGGACGTTTCAAGCAGTTCTTGGCCGCGCGGCGCGGGCGCCGCACGGCGCTTCACAAACTCGACGTACGGCGGCAGCGCGGCCGGGTCGGGGGAATCGCTGATGCGCAGAACTTGGGTGAAGTCGTCCCCCTCGAGCCGATAGTAGCCTTGGCCGTGAAAGTAGCCGAGCCGCCGATTCTCGACGTCGATCTGCACCGCCGCGACGGTCGACTTCACATGCTCAAGTCGATAGGCGGTGCCTTGCGTGTCGGGGAGAAAATAGGAGTCGAGTTCGACGAGAACGGGGCGCCCGAGTTCAATCTGCTCGGAAAGGTGCGCCACCAGCGGCCGCCACACGGCCAGTTCTTGCACATCGAGCTGATAGAGCTCAGCCAAGTCGACCAGCGGATACTTGAAGAAGGTCCACTGATCCCCTTCGAAGTCGATAGCCAGGGTGAATGGGAGCGCGGCGATCGGCTCGTAACCCCAAGCATGCAGCAACTCGACCCACACATCGACATAGCAATTGGTTTCCGCCCAAGCTCGTTCGGGCGCGTGGATCGCGTGCCGGAGGTACGAGTCCGGATCGATGGGAAACACCTGCCGCGGCATCATCGACGTGGGGGAAGTGATCATGGGAGACGTCATAGCTCCAGCGCCGACTTGACCTCGCCGGGCCACTTGTCGGGATCGAATCCGTGACAGGTGAACAAGGCGAGCGCGATTCGCTCGAGTCCGAACCCGATGCAGGCGCTGTGAGCGTGCTTGCCGTCGGGGGTGAAGATTTCAAAGGAGTGGCCGAAGTGGTCGAGATGACAGTTGCAGGAAGTGATCGCGGTCGGCTTTTCGGCCGACGCGATGGGGTAGACCAGTTCGAACTTCAGGTTTTGCTCTTTCTGCGTGGCGGCCATCACGCGGCCGCCGCGGCCGAAGAACGGGTCGTTGGCGATCACTGGTTCGGCTTTCAGGCCGACTTCGAGCAGGATTTCTTGACCGCGCTGCAGCCAGTTATCGCGATGTTCCAGCGCCTGCTCGGCGGTCCCCAAACGGACGAACTCGCGCTGACGGAAGATCTGCATGCGGGCCGGGTCGACCGACGGTTCATGGCGAAAGACGAACGAACGCAAGTCGACGGTGCGGCCGGCGGCGGGAAGCGTGCCGGTCGCGGTGGGATACAGCGGATAGCAGGCCGCCGGCGTCATCATCACGCGCGACGGCGCCAGTTCGACGGTCCAATCTTCGTTGGCCGCGCGTTTGTCGAGCATGCGGAGGTGGTCTTTCTCCTTGCCGACGAAACTGTGCACCGACCCCATCAGGTCGGGAAACGTGTCGATGTGCGTCGTCTTGAGATAGTTTTCGCGGCTGAAGATGGCGGGGAAGCGCATCACTTCAGCCGGTTGATCCGCGGCGCGCTTCGTCACCAGCCGTTCAAACCGCTCGATCACATCCTCGAATCGGCCGCTGAGACCATACAGGCCGGGGACGCCGAGGGGGATGAGCAACCCGGCGTCGACGAACCGACGCTGGCAAGCTTCATGAGCGGCAGAGAGCGTATCGTTGGACAAACACATGGCGGGCGGCTCCTACCGTTGGACCATCAACATGGTCGCGTTGACTTTCATGATGCGGTCGTTGTTCACCATGAGGGCGGCGCCATAGGCGTCCCGCAAATGGCGGCACAGGCTGAACTGCGAGTCGTTGCGGTAACCGGAGATGCCGCAGATCATCAGCGCTTGGCCGACGATCTCGATCAATCGCTGTGAGCTGGCAAGCTTCAGGTTGTTCACTCGAATGGCGAAGCCAAACTCGCGAAACGACTCAGACCGCCCCGCGGCCAGCATGTCGCGATAGTCACGCGCCAGCGTCGCCACGTTGTGCCGCAGTTCTTGCAGCACTTGGTCGACTTCGGCCAAGCGGATGGCGGAGAGCGGCGTTTCGCCGGGGGTCTTGCGCGCTTCGGTTCGAACGAACGCGCGCGCGTGACTCACGGCGCTCGTCGCAATGCCGGTCCACAACGAGGCCCATACGAGATGCGAATAGGGGTGCATCGTGTCGGAGAGGATTTCGGAGAACGGCGCGGGAAGGATTTGCTCGACGTCGCCGCGGGAGGTGAGCGTAAATCCCGAACTGCAAGTGCCGCGGAATCCCAGCGTGTCCCAATTCGACAGCGGCTCGGCCGTGTACTCGCCGCGACGCACCATGACGTGCAATTGGTCGCCCGGCAGTGCGTCGGGCGCTCGCCGACACGTCACCAAAATCTCGTCGGCATACTCGCCGTACGAAATCACCGGCGCTTTCTTCGTGAGCGAGAACTGGCGGCCGTCGACGACGACCGCGCATTGACTGGAACGCAAGTCGCCGCCCACGCCCACTTCCGTCGTCGCGGAAGCCATCAATCGCTGATCGGCGACCAACTGACGCAGATAGTTCTGGAAGAACTCGTCGCCCTGCGCGTGATGGACGACGCATGCGACCTGGATCATGTGCATCGCATAGATCATCGCCGACGAACCGCAATACTGCCCCAAGATCTCGCAGATGCGACAAATCTGGACGATGTCGAGCCCCATGCCGCCATATGCCTCGGGCACATAGGCGCTCAACAACTTCGCGTCGCGCAGCGCCTGAATCGATTCGGTCGGGAAGCGAGCCAAGCGATCGACGTCGGCCGCATGCTTGGCGAGCACTCGTTTGCCGATCGCATGCACCTCGCTGTCCAAGGTCGCATCGAGCATCAACATAAAACACCTCGCAAGCGATCGAAGCGACCGCCTGTCGCAAGAGAAGGAGCAAACCGCAGACGACGCCGGTCAGGCGCCTTTAGGCCGTCGGGCCCGCAGCGACCAGTTCTTCGATGGTTTCCGCAATCGCTTCGATGCTGCGGAACGTCGCGCGGCTGAGCTTCGATTCAGGAAACTCAATGTCGAATTGCTCTTCGAGCGCCAACATGATGCCGACGGTGGCGAGCGAGGTGAGTCCGACTTGATAGAGATCGTCGGCGTCCGCAAACGAACCGGCAGCGAGGCGTCCGTGGCGGGCGATGATTTCTCGAATGGCTTCCAGCGTGCTGGGATCGGACACGATGCTTCGCTCCTCTGGCAAGGCGACGAACGCGGAACAACGGACCGCAGGGGGGAAACAGCGGTCAGTCATCCCGACATTGGGGTGGGAGGTACAGGAGTGCCAGCTTAGTCGGAGTCGGAAGTGCGTCAAGGAAGCTAACTTATCCGTAATCTGCACCAGCGCGGCGATTGTGGTGATGTGTCGAACTTCGGCCGCCGTGCGCCGCGTGACCTGCGCTGCGTTACAGCAGCATGACGACTCCCTCCAGCACTTGCAGACGAGCGTAGATTGCCAGCACGCATTCGGCGTTCTCCAACTGCGGCTCCAGCGTGATGGCGACGTGCTTCCCGCCTTTGGCTTCGCGAACTTGGTGTGGCGGGATCTCATCGTCGCTCGATTCCAGCCGCACGACTTCGATCACCGCGGCGACGAACGAGGTCTCGTTGATGCCGATGACCTTGATCATCACGCGCGTCGGGAAAACGTGGGTTTGGTTGAGCAGGTCGAGCGACCGTTGGCGATCCTCGGGTGTCTGGTTCATGGCTTTTCCATCGGTTTGGGAGGCGGGCCTCCGGCGCGGGGAGGTGGAGCTCCCGTGCCGGGGGGCGGAGGGAAGAGTCGTTCGAACGCCTTCTGAATCTCTTCTGCATTCAAGTCGTCCGACTTGTCGGCGTCCACTGCCGAGACCAATTCCGTCGCGGCCGACGAGAACTCGTCCCAGGTCAACGCGCCGTCTTGGTCTCGGTCGCCGGCGCGAAACACGGGCAGGGCCAAGAATCGAGCGGGGCCGCCGCCGGGGGGCGGGCCGCCGGGCGGGGGTCTTACGCCGGGAGGCGGCGGCAGGACGCGTGCGAAGGCTTCGGCGAACCGGTCGGCGACTACCGCTTGGGCGTCATTTTTGTCGCAGGAGTCGAATAGTTTTTGGGCGACGGCCAGCAACTCGTCGCGCGACAGCTTCCCGTTTCGGTCGGCGTCGGCGGTCGAGATCAGGGGTGCGGCGAGGAACATCCCGGGGCCGGGGGGACGACCGCCGGGCGGCGGGCCGCGCATCCCAGGGCCGCCAGGAGGGGCTGGAGCGCCGGGGATGCCGGGAGGCCCTGGCGGCGCCCCAGGTCCCTCGCCAGGGACGGGGAAGCCGCGCGGGCGATAGCCTTCCGACTTGCCCGCCAACTGGTCGGCCACCGCCGCTCGACGCAGCTTGATGAACACGTCGATCGCGGGTGCGCCCGAGAACGGAGTGCCTTGGATGAAGAACGGACTGTTAGGCGGGGGCGGCGGCGGATGGTCCTCCTTCCATTTCGCCTCCCGCGCTCGCGGTTCGCGCAGCATCTGGTTCACCTCGCGCAACTGCCGCAGCGTCGGTCCCTCGTCGCCGAACGACGCCTGCAGCGACTCAAGATGTTTCCGGTACAAGGCGCGCCATTCCGGAATCGCCAGCAGCCGCTCGATCACTGGCCCCTTGCCCACGTGCGGATGGAAAACGTCGAGTTGCTGGAGTTGCTCGGGCGTGCCGAGCAGGAGGAACGCACCCCAAGCGAGGTCAAGATCCCAGGGGAGGAGCACGAAACGGTTCGTATCGGGATCTAGGTAGACGTAGTAGTTGTGGACGTGTGTGAGGAAACTGTCCATGTTGGACAGCCACGCGTTGACGGCCAGGAACCTCAAGAATTCGTCAACGTCGAGGAACTTGTCGATGTCCCGTCGGAACGTCTCGTCGTCGGCTTGATGAATGAGTCGCACGAAGTCGATGACGCGTTTCTTCTGTGCGTCGGTCGGGTCGGTCTTCGGCTCAAACCACTCGTACTTCGACCAATCTTCACCCAAGTACTCGAGCCCTTGCGTACCCTCGGGTTTCAACAGCAGTCCCTTGGGATTCGCAAAGTGCCGGCGCAGAAAGTCGGCATCGACTTCTTCGACCATGGTGTACACGCCGAGCAGCTCGTTGGTCGTCTCGCCGTCGATCGTCAGGCGGACTTCGGCGAACGCCGTACGACTCGCGGGGACGCCCAGTGATTGGAACACTGGGTAGCCGACGGCTTGGCGGGCGAGCGTCGGGTCCATGATGTTGTTGTGGAGATTGAGCCTCGACAGACCGAAGGCCTTTTGCCCGTCGACGAAGCGATCGAAGTCCAGCTTAAAGGGCCGCTTACGCCCCTCGGCCGAAACCATGTAGGTGCCGTTCCCTTTGAAGCGGAGTCCCACGTCTTTCCAGGTGCGGTCGCCGATCGTGACCTGCGCCTTCACGTAGGAGAACTCGTAGCCGAAGTCGCCGGGGCGCATCCGAGGCGGCGGGCCTGGCGGCGTTGCGGGCGGCGGGACATTGGGGCCGTTCGGCGCCAGTTCAGGACCCGGGGGCGGATTGAGCCACGGCGGACCGCCCTTGGGCTGCATGGCCTTCCAGTTCTCGGCCGTGACCCGCAGATGCACGTCCCAATGCTTGGCGATTCCGAACAGCGCAGCCGACTCTTCCTTCGCGGTCGACGTTTGTCCCAGCGCGGAGCAGGCCGGCAGCCAGCTCAGCCAACAACCCAGCGACACCAGCAGGATGGCAGATAGCCGCATGAAGACCGCCTTGTTCGACTAGAAGAGGGATGAAAAGCCGTCTAAGGATTGTAATCGGTCGGCCCGCCATGCATGGAAGGGGGAGCGTGCACCGAGTACAACGACGCCATGCATGACGTACAAGTCAATTCGGCGCCCGAAGGAGGACTGGAACGCAGCCTGGGCCCGTGGCAAGCGACGGCGCTCAACGTGGCCAACATGGTGGGCATTGGGCCGTTCATTACGATCCCCGCGTTCATCCAAGCCATGCAGGGGCCGCAGGCGCTGATCGCCTGGGTCATCGCCGCCGGGTTGGTGATCTGCGACGGGTTGGTATGGAGCGAACTGGGGGCGGCCATGCCGGGGAGCGGCGGGTCGTATCACTACCTGCGCGAGATCTACGGGCGATACCGCTTCGGACGCTTGATGCCGTTCTTATTCATTTGGCAGTTCTTGGCGAGCGGCGCGCTGGAGATGGCGACCGGCTATTTGGGCGCCATGAACTATCTGCAGTACGCTTGGCCGGGAATGCACGAGTCGCTGGCGGGCTGGGGCGTCCCGGGAGGAGCGAACACGCTGGCGGCCTGCGCGGCGCTCGTCGTGTCGCTAGTCTTGTGCCAGCGCATCGGGCGCCTCGGGTGGCTCGGCCTCGTCCTATGCGCCGGTACGATGGTCACCGTCATGGTCGTCATCTTGTCAGGACTGACGCATTTTCGCCCCGAACTGCTCACGCTGCCGCCGCATGCTTTCCGGCTCGACGCTCAGTTCGCCGCGGGACTCGGCGCCGCCATGCTGATCGCCATCTACGACTACTTGGGCTACTACAACGTTTGCTTTCTCGGCGAGGAGGTGCGGGATCCGGCGCGGACGATTCCGCGCGCCGTGATGGCGTCGGTCGTCGTCGTGGCGCTCATCTATTTGGTCATGAATGTCTCCATCATCGCCGTCGTGCCGTGGGAAGAGGCGATGAAGTCGGAGAACATCGCGGCGCTGTTCATGGAACGGCTGTTTGGACGCGGCGTCGCGACCGCCTTCACGGCGCTCATCTTGTGGACCGTCGCCGCCTGCATGTTCGCTATCACGCTGGGCTATTCCCGCATTCCCTTCGCCGCCGCTCGCCGCGGAGACTTCTTCCGCCCTTTCGGCGTGTTGCACGCCTCAGGTCGGTACCCGATCGTGTCGCTGTTGGTAATGGGGTGCCTCACCGCCGCCTGCTGCTACTTGGAGCTTTCGACGGTGATCAACGCGGCGGTCTGCGTGCGGATCGCCGTGCAGTTCATCGGTCAGATCGTCGGTCTGCATCTGTTGCGCACTCGTCAGACCGACGTACGGCTGCCGTTTCGCATGCGGCTGTATCCCTTGCCGAGCCTCATCGCACTGGCTGGCTGGATCTTCGTGCTCGCGACCGCCGACCGCACGTCGCTGATCGCCAGCGCTGTCGTGCTTGCGAGCGGCGTGGCGGCGTTCTGCGTCTGGAATCGGTTTCGATCAAGCGACTCTGCGGACTTGGCACAGCGAGGCGACGATGGAAGTAAAGCCTGAACAAGACGGCGCGACGCCGAAGAGCGACCGACCGGCGGGCTCGTCGCTTCGACGACGAGCCGTACGGATGGTGCTGCGGTTGGCGATCGTCGTAGGAGTGATCGTGCTCATGTTGACCCTCTTCCAACGTTCGCTCATTTACGTCCCCACGAAAACTCGGCCGCTCCCCGCCGCTCAGTTCGGACTCGCGCGCGGCGGCGCGTTCGATGTGCAAACCGACAGCGACGGCGTAACGCTGCATGGATGGCATTGTCTGCCGCACGGAGCGGTCGCCGCCGACTCCGCCGAGTGCGACCGTTTGCTGCGCGACGCCTCGCACGTGGTGCTGTTCTTCTCAGGCAATGCAGGGCACCGCGGCTATCGACTCGATGAACTCGAGCTGTTACGTCGGTTGGGTTGCCATGTGTTCTTGTTCGACTATCGCGGCTATGCGGAGAACGAAGGGCGCCCCAGCGAGTCGGCGTTCGTGGGCGACGCGCTGCAGATTTGGCGTTATGTCACCGAAGAAAGGCGAGTCTCGCCCGACAAGGTGATCGTGGTCGGCGAGTCGCTGGGAGGGGGCGTGGCGGTGCAGTTGGCGGCTCAGTTGTGCGCTCGCGGCAGCCCGCCGGGCGGACTCGTGTTGCGCTCCACCTTTTCGTCGCTGGTCGACGTGGGCCGTTATCACTTTCCCTGGCTGCCGGTCCGCTGGGCGCTGATCGACCGGTTTCTATCGCACGAGCATATTCGTCAGGTCACGTGTCCGGTGCTTTTGTTTCATGGAACGTCCGACACGATCGTCCCAGAGCGCTTTGGGAGGAAATTGTTCGCCGCGGCGCCCGAACGCTCGGCCACGGGCGTCGAGAAGCAGTTCGTCGAACTACCCGGCGTCGGCCACAACAACGTGCTCGACGAGGCGGGAAACGTGGTGGCGCAGCAGCTAAGCAAATGGTTCGATCGAATCCGTGGCAGAGGCGAGAGGGTGCGTGGATAGTCGTGGACCGCTCCGTCGGTCCAACGCACGATTGCCGCCGTCGATGCTCGCCCCGATTCACTGCGCGGTTGACTTCCCGCTACGCACTCTTGAATCGCCGAAAGAATCGGTGGGCCCGCGCTCGCAAAGCCTCGCTTGGCCCACCCTACTTTGGCTCCCATCGGCGTGGACGAACGGAGTTAGAGCGAGAGCGTGAGACGGTTCAGTCATCGTCAGCACCTAATCAACAAGCCATCCACTGCCTCGAAACAACCTTCCTTGATTGCACGACGAATGGCTTTACGAAATTCGTCTCTCACATTTTCCGTTACCTGTTTGAATCCAAGGTAGTTCGCGGCGCTGCGGACCAAGTCCTCACGTTCATAGCGGCATCGTGGTCGCGTGACCGAGGTGAGGGCGCTGACCAACTCGTCCGGATCGTAGGCTCGGATATCACGGCGGTAAAGGCACAGAGTATCTGTGTCGTCGAGTCGCCTGATGATTCGACGGCGAATTGCCGCCCTCAGGTGTCCCCTCAACGATTCATCAACTCTCTTTCCTAGTCGTTCGTATCCGAAACGCCGAGCGACTTCGCGGAGAAGTTGTTCCTGTGAACATATTCCCAATTCGCGAGAGACGGTCCTGAATGCGATCATGACGTCCGACGTATCAAGCTCGTCGATGGAAATGCGAAACGAACTTCCGTCAGCAACCGGAATGTCGGCGTCGTAGTCATCCTCGTGATCGGTCGTGTCAATCGTCGAGGCGTCGTCAACTTCGTGAGCGTCAACGGAGGTCTTGCTGGACTCGTCCGGTACGTGGGACAAGTTGCCGGGCGTCCATGTGAACGGTCCTGTTTCCGTTTCATCATCGTCGGACGGCGACAAATCCTCCTCGAAGGAGTCGCTTGGCGGACGTCGCCAATGCACGACGCGAGCAAGATCCAGGCGAGCGCGGTGATTCTCGTGCGACTGCGCATAGTGCATCAAGTCGGCCAACGTTGGGACTTGTGCTTCGCGCAGGCACTGATGAAAGAAGCTTTCTGCCGCCAGCGCAAAAGGGTCGCTCCGATAGCAAAACGTCAGGACGGCCGCCTGGAACGAGCTAATGAAGGCCGCGTCATCCAATGCAGTCCCTCCGACGATTACTCGACGTTCGTTCTCCTTCGCGAACACAAAAACGTTGGAACTGAACGAGGACTCAGGATGTGAGTGAACACGGAGTATCCCAGAGTCGTGGAGTCGGCGGAGCAATTGTGGGTCGGTTCGATGCAGGTCCGTACCGACGATTGCGCATTTGAGGCGAGGAAAGTGCGTCCATAGTTCCCTGCCGAAAGGCGCCGACTCGTCGAGGATTCCGTGCGACGTGCAAAACTTCCAAGAGTCGGCCGAGGCGGCGCATTCGATGAGTGCGCGAAATACATCCGCGCCGGATCGTAGAAAATGAGCTTCCACAGGCGTGTCTCTTTAGGCTTTAGCGATCAATAGTCGATGTGTTCGGGCGCACTCGCGGAAGGCTCGAAACGGCGGTGAAACGTATCGAGGAACTGGTCTGCAAGAGATCGCCAGGAATCAACGGCCCTTCCTGGAGTGATATTCCGACTTTGTGCATCATGGATCGCCGATTCGGAAGGGGTGAATCGCCGTTCGCGTTGCCTGAACTCTACGTTGTGCCCGCTCGTCGGCATATCGGCATGGAGCGCCTCGTGATACATCAGGAACTCAAGCACAAAACGTGGAACATCGGGCGAATTGAGGATGTTCGAGATGACGAGCTTCCGGTCTGAGTAACGAAAGAATCCCCAGAGGCCCTGGAGCGGGCTATCGGAAAAGCAATAGTCGCTCACGTGAGGGACGCCGCGTGGGAAATGGCGTTGCTGGCTGGTGACAGCATCCCAAACAGCACCCAGCGAATAGCCAGGTTCGCCAGCCGGCCATTTGCGCAATTCCGCGAGGGGAGGCGTCAACAGTGATGGCTCGGGAGGACGCGAGGACTGCCCAGAAACGAGGCGATTGATGGAGCGCTGAACATTGTCGAAAAAGGACTGAAAGTCATTTCGATAGACGAGGCGGCACACGGGATCCGCGGCGTAGATCTCGCGCAGACGAGCGGCCTGTTCATCTGGCACGATTCGCCGAAGTTCTTGAGCAAGTACGTCGGGATCAAACTTGCGTTTCTCGTCGAACGTATAGTGCGATACGGCAAGTTCGTTGCGATAGGCTTGAAGCAGGCCCAACAGATCGTGGACGGTTGGCAACGGGTCGGAACACTCCCCAAAGTACTCGCGGCGGATCATCGCCGCATAGTCGCGATTGATCTCCTTGGGGATTTGGCCTGCGGCGATAACCTCACTATGTAGCCGCTCGAAGCCAGCCCTTTGGTTGTCGAATACAAGAACCAGTCGTCGATTGACGTCCGTCTCGGTCTCTTCCTCCCACACGTACCAGCCGTAGGGAAGACAAGCAAAAACACCCTCGAAAAATCCACGATACGCCGATTGCACCAGCTTGTACGCCTCGGCGATCAACTCTTGCGATACCAAATACAGCGGCGCTCGAATCCGTTCCCGTTCTGGAGCAGCAACAGGTTCGCCTGCGGCAATGACGACTTCTGTGTCGAGCGGATTGTATTCGTTCCAAGTATCGACGAAGGTCACGAGATAGGCGAGTTCCGTACCGCCGGCCTCCTTTCCTCGGAGTGCGCGCCCGATCATCTGCGACAACAGCGCCTCGCTTCGCGTGGGGCGCGCGATGAAGACGCTCTTGGTGCTCGGCGCATCAAATCCTTCTGTCAGCATTTCCACGTTGGCAATGACGACCGGCTCAGGCTGGTCTCGAAAGCGATTCATTACCGATTCGCTGTCTTTGCGCGTGTAGTCCACGTAGTCGGCTGCGATATTCGCCTTGGAAAACTCACTCGCAAGGGTCTGCGCGTGTGCCGCTGTAGCGGCAAAGACGATCGTCTTGCCGTACTTGCTGGGGTCTTGGCAATAGTGCTCGACGATCAGTTTATTGCGGACCGCATGCTTCGCCAGGCGATCAAGCACCGTCTGTGCCAATTCCCCGAACCGCTCAAGATGAGCTAGGTCGGCTGAAGTGAACTCAGACTCCAACTCGACTCGAGTACGCACCGTTTCCGGGATCGGAGTGGCAAGGATTCCCTTCTCGATCAAGTCATGCTTTTTCACCTCGTAGATCAAATTGTGATCGAAGAGCTTCCAGAGCAGCTTGTTCTCGTTCTCATCCATACGCACGGGCGTGGCAGTCAAGCCCATGATGGGAATGCCGCGCTCTCGCACGCTGCGTAGTACTCGGAGATAGCTGGGCGCCGCAGCGTGGTGAGCCTCGTCGACGACGACGATCGCCCGACACTCTCCAGGCTTCTCTCCGCTCGCCCTTTCCGATTGTTTGAAAAACGTATCGAGATAACCAAGTGATCCCTCCGTGGCCGCGGATTGGATCATGGAGAAGACAACGTGATCCGACTCGGAAACGTTGGACCACCGACAGTCTTGCGATGAGACCCTGATCAGGTTTAGTGAATCGAGGCCCGTGGCAAGATGCGCATCCCTAGCAAAGTCAGCGTAGGCTTGAACGAGTAATGAGCGGCGATGTGCAAGCCAGAGGACTCGGTAGCCATGCCGGACATAGTTTTCCAGGATCCAGCGAGTGGCCAGCTTGGTCTTGCCGCCGCCTGTCGGAACGACCACGATTCCCGCCGTCTGATTCCTGTCCAGAAAGTGACGGCTCAGCGCATCCCACGCCGACTGCTGGTGGGGGTATGGCCTAAAGGAATCGCTTTTCGCTTCGACACGAAATGCGTTTGCGGGCTTCTCTAACCAGTCGAGCGAGACTTCGCTACTCATGAGTCCTACTCCAGTTCATGTCCAACTGATGATATAGCGCGAGTTGCCAGATCAACGGCCGACGCTGCTTGCTTCTTCGAAGGTCACGATAATACCGAAGAACCCCGTGAATTTCACCGGCCACGTCCCACACGCGAGGGAGTGGGGGGAGAACGTGCGTTTGGAGGCTTCGAGATGGCGAGATCGGCGATGCCGTCGGAATCGAAACAATCTGAAAAGTGCCCGCACATCCCGACTGCCCCGTTGCGGACTTCTCTGCGTGGGAGACGGGATGGCCGTCTCCAAGGTCGAGGATCGGTACGCGGGAGATCTGGCTATGTCGCACGTTTCAGATTCGTCCATGGCAAGGATGCATTGGGAAGACGACGGAGGTCCGTGTCCGCGGCTCTCGGGCCGCACCTCCGCTATTCGACAACTGCCCCGTGAGGGTGGTATCTTGGGCCCGCCAGGAAACTCCACCATGACCTATCAAACGCCGCCGTCGCCAAGCTTGCCCAACGATTCGGTTCTCAACAACCCCGCGTTGTGGGACGAATTGTGCGCTCGAATCCACGGCGATCTGTGCGAGATTGCGGAACTTGTCTCGCGACGCCTTGGCCGCTCGCCGGACGGAGTCGCTCAGCCTTCAGACTTGGCGCAAAGCGTCGCACTCCGCATCCTCCGCAATCCTCGCGCCGAGTTGCATGGGGTTGTCAACACGGACGACTTGCGCGGACGCCTCTACCAACTACTGCTCGACCGCTGGATTGACCGTCGTCGCAAGGCGCTGGCCGCCAAGCGTGGCGGCGGACAGGTGCGACCAGCGAGCCAAATCGGCGCCGTCGGCGCCTCCTCGCCGCTCGACGACGCAGCCGCTCCCAGTCGCGACGACGCGTCGTCGCTGCTCACCGAACTGCTCGAAGTCTTCGATGTCGGCTCCGAGTTTCGCACGATCGTCGAACGATTGTTGGCCGGATTCACGCACGCCGAGATCGCTCGACAGCTTGGCAAGAGCCGCGATGCGATTGGTCGCCGCGTCCGCGACACGATCTTGCCGACGCTGCGAATTCGCTTTTGCGACAACTCGGAGGCGCCATGAGTCGCTTGCCCCTTAACTCGTCGCAACAAGCCGCACTCGACGCCCTCAGCGCACAAGCGGCGACGAACGGCGTGAGGACGCTCGACGACGTCGCCGCACTTCTGGCAGGCGTCTCTCCCGATGTGCGCCCTGCGGCGGCCGTCATGTTGCTGGCCAAGTTCTTCGCCGCGTGCATCGAACGAGGTGCGACTTGCGACGAGTCGGCGGCGGCAGGTCGGCTCCTTCTGGATCGTCCGCTGGTGGAGCAGGCGCGACGACAAGCGGAGGCGGAAGCCGCGACGACCGATCCGCTGCCCCGGTGGCGAGGCCGATTCTCGTTCATCCGTCCGCTGGGGACGGGCGGTTACGGCCGAGTCGGCTTGTTTCGCGATGGCAACTTGGGACGCGATGTCGCGATCAAGCTTCCCAGGTCGCCGCTCGCGACCAACCTGTCGCGCGAAGTATTGGAAGAAGTCCAACAGACGTGTCGAGTTCGTTCGGCGCGCGTCGTGAAAGTCCACGACCTGGGTTGGTTGTACGACGACGCTCCCTTTGGTTACGACCCCGCGGATCCCGACGCTCGCGCGCACTTTGCGGCGGACAGACCGGCAATCGTCATGGACTATCTGGGCGACGGTCGGTTGCTTGACCGTTTGCAGGGCGCTCCGCTGCATCTGGACAACGTGGCAACCATTTTCCGCGAAATCGCTCGAGGCGTGGAGGACATTCACGGCGAGGGAATGATCCATAGCGACTTGAAGCCCGCGAACATTTTGTTCGGCGCCGAGGGACTCCCGCGAATCGCCGACCTGGGATTGGCGCGCGCCTGGTTTCGCGCCGCGCCGCAATTTCTGGGCGGCACTCGCCAGTGGATGTCGCCCGAAGTGCTCGACGCCTGGCAATCGCACCGACCGATCCGTCCCAAACGAGAACAAGACATCTGGAGCCTCGGCGTCATCCTGTACGAGATGCTAACGGGTCAACATCCGTTTCGCAGTCAGGCCGACTACGAAGCCAAGATCCTGACGGCGACATACCTGCCGGTCCACCGCTTGAATCCGCAACTCGCTCCATCATGGCAGGACGTGATTCGCGGGTGTTTAGACGAGAAACCAGAGCGACGGTTCTCGAAGATTGCGGACCTCCTGGATGCGGTCGAGCAGGTGCTGGAAGGGCGAGCCGTTCCGCGTGGCGGAGGCGGGCGCGACAACGACGAACCACCGAGCGGTCGCGGAGGCGCAGGAGGACGCGGCGACGAGGAATCGTCGTCGTCGATTCGGCATCGCAGTGATCCACTTGATTCGCGGGCGGCCGAATTGTTTGTGGGACACAGCGAAGATCTGGCGTGGTTAGACGGCGTCTTCGGCGCGATCCACGCCGACGCGCCCGCGCTGGTCGCGGTGCTGCATGCGATGGGCGGAATGGGGAAAACCTACCTCGTCGACCGATGGCTCCACCTACAAGCCCGCCAGGCGCGCAGTGCAAACCAGCCGGAATCGTTCCTCGTGTCGCTCTCGTTAGAGCGAGATCAACTGTATACGGCCGAACGGTTGCGCGACACGCTGGCGGCCAAGTTCAATCTGCCGTCGAACGACGTCGCCTTGCGGCTGCGCAGCATGCTGAGCAGTGGTTTCCTGCGGATCGATAACGTCGATACGGCGGAGTCGTTTCATGCGGCGGCCGAGCTGGCGCAGGAGCTGAACGGCTGCCGCATCCTGGTCTGTTGCCGGTCGTTTGAACGCGGCGCATTGCCGCGCGGCTGGCGCGAACGCGAGATACGACCGCTGACGAGTGAACAGGCCGAGCAACAGTTTAGACAAGAACTGGAGTCGCTGTGGGACGAGTTGCCACGGGACGCTCAACAGGGGCTACTGGACCGCACTCGCGGTTGGCCGCTTGCGATTCACTTGGTGACAGGACAATTGCTTTCGGGTCGGCCGGTCAAATCGGTGCTGGGGCATTTGCCTGGCTTGCCGTTGCTGGATGCTAGCGATCCTCGAAGCGGCCAGACCGTACTGCGACAGATCGCCGACGAATCGCTTCGGCTGCTCGAACAGCGATTGCAGGCCTGCGACTGGCTCGACGCTGACCAAATCTTGCGCGGCTTCCGACGGTTGGGATACGCCGTTCCGTCGGGCGTTGGCCGCAGCCTAGCCGCCGCTATCTCGGGTTTGTCGTCGGACGACCTGGATGAACTATTATTGGCCGCGGGAAAACTGCACCTGCTCGATCGTCTAAGCGGCGACTCGCGCTTTCAGATTCATTCCCTGCTGGCCGAACAATTGCGCCGAGAAGATTCGGGGGCGGACGGGCCCGAGGCTAGTCAGGCCGCGGCGGCGATCACCGACTGGTTCTGCGAGCGGTTGCCGAAACCCACGGACGAGACGGCGACCAACGTCGCTTGGCACGAGATTCACGCCGAACACGAGACACTGGTCGGTTGGCTGGAACAATTGCCCGACGACCTCGAATTGCTGGTGCGCGTGGAGCGAGCCGGCTCGTGGTTCGCCGGTCTGAATGGTCCCTTTGGATTATGGCGACGGGTCTGCGAGCGAGGTCTTGCGCTGAATCCAACGGCCGAACAGAGCTCCCACTTGCTTTGGATCCTTACAAAATGTGCCTTGTCCAACGGCGATCCTGAGACAGCGCTAGAGGCGGCCCGACGCAAGGCGGAGATCGACCGCGATCGAGGCGCGGAACGAGGACTTGCTTTGGCGCTCGGAGCGCAGGCGGACGTCCTAGCGCGGCGCGGCGAATGGGACGAGGCACTACAGATTCGGTGGGAGGAAGAATTGCCGGTCTACGAGCGGCTCGGGGACATCCGCGAGAAGGCGGTCACGATGGGCAAGATCGGCGACGTCCTAGCGCAGCGCGGCGAGTGGGACGAGGCGCTGAGGATTTGGCGGGAGGAAGAACTGCCGGTCTACAAGCGGCTCGGCGACATCCGCGAGAAGGCAATCGCGATGGGGAGGATTGCCGATGTCCTGGCGCAGCGCGGCGAGTGGGACGAGGCGCTGAGGATTCGGCGGGAGGAACAACTACCGGTCTACGAGCGGCTCGGCGACATCCGCTCGCAGGCGGTCACGATGGGGAAGATCGCCGACGTCCTAGCGCAGCGCGGAGAATGGGACGAGGCGCTGAGGATTCGGCGGGAGGAAGTACTGCCGATCTACGAGCAATTGGGGGCAAGAAGGGACATCCTGGTTTGCCGAGCGATCATCGCCATTTATCTATTGCAGCGGGCTCGGACCGAGGATCGACCGGAAGCGGCAACGTTACTCCGGACGGCACTAGTAGTCGCCGAGGAGATGCAGCTGCCAGAAGCCCAAGAGATTCGTGAATTGCATGAACAGTATGGGCTGACGTAGTCGATTCGAGCGGCGACCAGACAAGTTTCGGCGCGATGAACACAGCCCGCTCCGTCGGTCCAACTCACGAGTGCCGCCGTCGATGCTCGGCCTGACTCACTGCGCGGTTAACTTCTCGCTACGCACTCTTGAATCGCCGAAAGAATCGGTGGGCCCGCGCTCGCAAAGCCTCGCTTGGCCCACCCTACTTTGCGCATCGCACGTGCTCGGGCGTTGAGAGGTGGTTGGCGATCGTCGCGGATCGCTCCGCGGTCCGCAGGTAGGCAAACGTTGGACCGGCGGAGCGGTCCACGACTATCGCGCAAAACCGCGGTAGGCGATGACTCCTAGACCCAAGAACACCAGGCCGGCGATCGATTCGACGGGGGATGTCACCAGCATGATGAGCAGGAAGCCGGTCGAGACCAGGACGAAGCTGAGCGGCAGGTAGGGATAGCCCCAGGTGCGATAGGGGCGTTCAAGCTGGGGTTCTTTACGACGAAGGACGAAGACGGCGGCGACCGACAGCATGTAGAAGATGAAGCTGCCGAAGATGACGTAATCGGTGAGAACGTCGAAGGTCGCTTTCTGCGACATTTGTTCGAGCGACGTGCGCAGCGGCGCGCCGATCCAACTCGGCAAGCCGTCGACCCAGCTCGGCACCCGCACCCAGCGCGAAGCGTCGGAGGCCAAGATCAGCACGATCGACCACAGCGACTCGGCGACGATCGCCCAATGCGGAGTGCGAAAGCGCGGGTGAACGTGCGCCATCGGTGCGAGGAACAGGCGATCGCGCGCCATCGCAAACACAACTCGCGGGCCGCACAGCAGGTTGGCGTTGAGCGCGCCGAAGGTAGACACCATCACAGCGGCCGAGGCGATGGCCGCGCCATATTGTCCCAGCAGTTCCGCGCAGACCGACGCCGCCACAAAGCGGCTCGCCGCCACTTCGTCCATCGACAGCACTAAGTGGTACGCGCAGGCGACTCCCAAGTAGAGCGCGATCAGAATGAACATCCCGACGCTCATCGCCAGCGGCACGTTGCGTTGCGGGTCGCGCACCTCTTCGCTGATCAGCGACACGTTGTTCCAGCCGTCGTAGGCCCAGAACGCGGCCGTCATCGCGGCGACAAAGCCGGCGACCAGCCCCAGTTCGGGCGCGTTGGTCAGCCGCGTGTTCCAGAGCGAAAAGTCGGCGGCGCCGGCGAGGAACGGAAGGGTCATGAGCGCGACGAGCGTCGCCGCTTTGAGGACGGTGGTGATGTTCTGCACCCAGCCGCCCCAATGAGCGCCGACGACGTTGACGACGGTGAGCGCGCCGATGGCGGCGATCGCCACCGACCGCTCCAGCCACACGTGGGACGCCTCCCCGCCATCGCCCGCGGCGGTCGCGAGCCACGGGCTGACGGCGCTGGACAGCGACGTGGCGAAGGTCACCGCGAGTGCGGCGATGGAGCCGGTGCGCAGCACCCAGAACTCGGTCCAACCCCAGAGGAAGCCGGCGAGCGGCCCGTAGGCGCGGCGCAGGTAGACGTATTGTCCGCCGGCGTGCGGGATGGCGGCCGCCAATTCGGCGACGGCCAGCGCGCCGCAGAGGCTGACGAGTCCGCAGACGACCCAGACGAGGATGACGAGATCCATGCGTCCGACCGACTGAGCGATGACGCGGGCTTTGAAGAAGACGCCTGCGCCGATCACCGCGCCGACGACGACCATCGTCGCTCCGACCGGCCCCAGGACGCGGCGCAACTGATTCGTGGAAGTCATGAATTCCTGGGATCGTCGAGAACGCTATCGACCGAAACGAACGCGTTAATTACATTAGCCAACGTCGATGGCAGTTGTCGACGTCCAGGCAATACAGAGTTCCACGTCCCGAGCACCACAGGGAGTCCATTTTTTCGAGTCGAGCACGGCGGCTTGGCTTGGTTTTCGCACAAGTTGATCGACGTCCTATTCGAGCGGGATGGGCGACGGTCCGCGGGTCAATCGAGAAAGGGAGGTCCTCGCGAATGTCTTGTCATCCCGTCGCCGGCGCCGCGTCGTTTTGTGACTCGGCCGCCCAGGGCTTCCCTTTCTGCGGGTTTTCTCGCACGTCTTCCGGGCGACTTCGAACGCTCGCGATCACCGCATTGTTCGCGGCGGCCGTTCTCGCTGGCGCTATCGATCCGGCGAATTCGACGAAGGTTCGCGCCGAGATGCCCATCCCGGAGCGCAATGCGGCGCAGGCCGATCGCGAGCAGGCGCGCGGGTCGCTCGTGATCATGGGCGGGTCGGAGCGATTCGATAATCGCGTGATTTGGTCGGAGATCGTCAAGCAGGCGGGAGGCGATGGCAGCCGCATCGCCGTCTTCCCGACCGCCAGCGGTGCGCCGCAAGTGGATGGCGACGACGTGGTGCGGATTCTCAAGGAAGAAGGCGCCGACGCGTTTCTCGTCCCGCTCGCGATCCGCGGATTGGACACCGATTATCGCGACGTGGTGCGCGACCCGGCGATTGTGGAAAGCGTGCGTCAGTCGCAGGGAGTCTTCTTCGTCGGCGGCGAGCAAGCGCGAATCCGCCAAGCGTTGGTGACTCCCGAGGGAGAAAACACGCCGCTGCTGGAGGCGGTGTGGCACGTTTACCGCGACGGCGGCGTGGTGGCTGGGACAAGCGCCGGGGCGGCGGTGATGAGTCGCATCATGTTTCGCAGCGCCCAGTCGGTGCTCAATACGATGCAGCATGGCGTGACCATGGGACGCGAAATCGACTATGGACTCGGCTTCCTCGACCCCGACTGGTTCGTCGACCAACACTGTCTCGTGCGCGGACGGTTCGCTCGCGCCCTCGTCGCGATGCACGACCAAGGCTTTGGGTTTGGATTCGGGATCGACGAAGATACGGCGCTCGTGGTCGCGGGCGACCAAGCGCGTGTGATCGGTTATCGGGGCGTCTTGGTGTTCGATCTCTCCGACGCCAGCTCCGACCCCAAATTGGCGCCGTTCAACTTGAAAAACGCGCGACTCAGTTACCTGGATCGAGGCGATTCCATCCATTTGCGCACGCTGCGCATCTCGCCGTCGCCGGAGAAGCAGGCGGGTCGGCGAGTCGTGCCGGCGGCGGCCGACTTTCGACCGCGGTTCCGTCAGCGGCCCGTGTTCAACGACATCTTGGGAAACATGGCGGTGCATGACCTGATGGTGAAGTTGGTCGACAATCGATCCGACGAAGGTCTTGGTTTGGCCTTCGACGGCGCCGCCGCACTGGCTGGTCCCACGGCCGGATTCGAGTTCCGGTTTTATCGGGGCGACGACAGCGAAGCCTGGCAGACGGAGGCCTTTGGCGGGGACGACTACACGGTCGCCAACATCCACGTCGACGTTTCCCCCGTCCAACTGGTCGGCCCGCTCTACACGAAGCGGTGAACCGTCCTGCTCGACGGAACAAACAAGTGCGGGACCGAGCAGACTACAACATCGACGGACTAGGGTGTTCGAACTCCGCGTTTTGTAGTCGTGCGCGGAACGAGTCTTTCTCCTCGTCAAGCTCGGCCGGCGAGAACGTGAAGAGATTCATGATGTCGCCCTGCGTGCGCTCCGGCAGCTTGGTGAGATGCGGTTCGACCAACGCGTCTCGCTGCCCCATCGGGAGACCTTCAAAACGCGAATCGATCACTCGCACACGGATCGACGCGGAGTTGTACCGATAGGCATCAACTCGCTGAAAGCCTGCCTCGCGAAGCACGTTCTCGACCGATTGCGTCTCCTCCGTGCGTTTCGTTTCCCACTCGTTTGTGGAAGTAGTGCTCATGTGATCTGCCCCGCAACCCAATCGTAGATTTCCTTCGCCGTTCTGAGGAATGCGATCGTCTCGCCCGTATCACGGCGGCCGGTTTCGTACCTTAGGTCAGTTCTCCAATCGAATCGACGCATCCGCCTCGCAATCTCGAGTGGCAACTCGACCTTAAGCTCACGAAGTTCTCCAATCAAGAGTTCAGGTCTATGCATCTTCGCACCGGCAGTGATCTTTTTGAGAATCTCCGGTTGTTGGTGTTCATCGGTCAGATGAAGAATCAGTGCTTTCAAAGAACACTCGACCGTATATCCGCCCAAATACTGAGCATCCAGAGTCAGTTTTTGTTCAAGTAGCACCTCAGCAGTCGTGAGTCGCTGAGCGGCCACCTTGAGGAAATCACGGCTCGTCCTTGGCGGCATTCGTGATCGCCCTTTAACTTGGCCGCCGACTTTGGCTCAGCGTGCTGGGGCGGAGCGAATCGGCCTTCAATTCCTTCACTCGCGCTTCGATGGCCGAGAGGATCAGGTAGTCGCTGGGGTGCGGCGACTCGAACGCGGGGCTGAGCGGAATGGGGACGTCGTCCATGCGGTAGACGGTGCCAGGCACGTTGATGCCGTAGCAGGCGACCGTGAACGCGACCGTCGCCGCTCGAGTGGTCGGCGTCTCTTTGGGGTCGAGCGCCACGTAGGGGATTTTGGCCAAGTGTTCGCGAGCGGGCTGGCTGAAGTTGGCCATGGGGTCGCTGGCGATGATCAGCGCGGCGTCGGCCTCGCGGCGCGCCAACACGTCCGACGACGTGTACTCGCCCGGATTAAAGCGCGGGTAGCCGCGACCCAAGTTCACGCCGAACGGGTAGCCGGTGCGCCAGGTCACGACGTTGTCGGCGCCGGTCACATTGCCGTGGCCGCGATTCGGCTTGCAGACGAACCGCGTGTACTTGTTCATGTCGCGGGTGAGTGCGAGCAGCGCCTCGCTGTTGGCGTGCTTGCCGCGCGTCATGGTGACGCCCATGCCGAAGAAGATGACGCCGAATTTGGCCTTCTTCATGCGGTCCATCAGGTCCTGCCACTTGGCCAACGGCACGCCCGTATCCTCTTCGACTTGGACCGGGTCGAGCGGAATGCCTTGGGCCAGACCGCGCAGCGTCCAGAGCGCCTCGAAATCGCGGCGCGGCTTGATTTGGATGAAGATATCGGCCGCTTTCGCCGACTTCGTCTTGCGGACGTCGACCACGACGGCCGTCCGATCTTTCCGTCCGTTCGGAACCCAAGTTCCCTTCGGCATCAGGCTGTACTTGGTGAAGTGGCGCGGGTGACTTTCGGCCGGGTTCGAACCCCAGAAGATGATCATGTCGCCGCGGTTGCGGACTTCGCCTAGCGTGCAAGTCACTTCGCCCACGCCTTGGAACGCCATCCCCGACGGCCCGTGGCAGACGCTGGTCGTGGTGTCGACGTTGGCGCCGATCCAGTCGGCGATCCCGACCGCCATCCGCTGCGATTCGATCGTCGTGTCGCTTAGCCCATACACCAGCGGATACTTCGCGTCGGCCAGAATCCGAGCCGCTCGTTCCACCCCCTCCTGCACCGACGCCGGGCGGCCCTCGATCAAGCACGACGGGCGGTCTTCGACTTCGTGGTTCAGGAACCAAGCTTTGCCGAGCACGCAGGCGCGTTCGGCTTCGACGATGCGATGGCCGTCGACCTTCAGATCGATGTCGTCGCACGTGCAACCGCAGAAAGTGCAGGTGGCGTCCTTGATCACCTTGAGTTCCGTGGTCGCAGCCTGGCTGGCATCTTGATTAGCGCTGACGTTCATGATGGCTTCTCCACCTTTTCCAACGTGACGTCGATCCCTTTGCTGGTCGGCATCCCCGAGCCGTGTGTGTCGCCGCCCATCAGGCGGCTCGACATATCCCCGTAGGCGAGAAACAGCAGGCCCGGCGGGAGTTCGTCGGCTTTCGCGGCCGTAATGGCAATTTCAATTCGACCCCACTCGCTGGTCAACTGAACGCGATCCCCGTTGTTCAACCCCAGTCGTTTCATATCGGCCGGCGCGACCTGCAGCGTATGGATTTCCTCCTGGTAATTCGCCTTGAACTTCCCTTCGCTGATCCCCGCTCCCTGCCGGCTGGTCCGCCCCGGAATGAAGATAAACGTTTCGCGCCCCGACATGAGTCACCCCGTAGAACAGGCTTCCAGCCTGTTAATCGCACCCTCGCCAAACCAGCACCGCCCCTACACGTCGAGGTTTCGCACGTCGAGGGCGTGCTTTTCGATGAATTCGCGCCGCGGTTCGACCTTGTCGCCCATGAGCACGCGGAACATGTCGTCTGCGGCGCTCGCGTCGCGCATCGAGACTTGCACCAGCGTCCGGTTGGCCGGGTCGAGCGTCGTTTCCCGCAGCTCTTCGGCGTTCATTTCCCCCAGACCTTTGAAGCGCGTGACGGTCCAGCCTTTTTGACCCGCTTCGCGGACGGCGCCGGGCAGGCCGCGGAGGTCTTTTAGCGGCAGTTCGTTTTCGCCCCGTCGCAGTACGTACCGCGGCGTCTCGATGCCTGTCCGTTCTTGGGGAATGAGCGACTGGATGTCGAACCCCTGCTCGGTCAATTCCTTCAGTCCGCCGTTGATCGTCCGCACCTCGTGCAGTTCCGTGATGTGGACCTGCACCGCGGGCGTCGTGGGGGCGCCGTTCTCTGCGGGCGCTTCGCCGTTCGTTTCGCCGCTAGCGACGTCGCGGACGGCCAGTTCCTTGCCGGCGGCCGCTTCGGCCGAGTTCAGGAAGGCGTCGAGTTCGCCGCGCGTCGCGAACCAGTGCTCTTTCCGACCGAGAAAGACGTGGAACACCGGCAAGCGGCCCGAGGCGTCCATGCGCTGCGCATGCGACTTGAGGCTGATGCCGCGCTTTTCGAGCGCCACCAGGGCGTCTTCCATGGAGGCGAGGGTGCGGCACAGGCGCGACATCGGCTCGCCGCCGATCTGACGACCGTCGTTGGGGTCGAGCACCGCGTCGGCCAACCCGCGCTCTAGCAGCTGACTTTTCATCTGTTCGTCGGTCTGCACGTAGAACGTTTCCTTCTTGCCGCGGACGCGGAACAAGGGCGGCTGCGCGACGTAGACGTGGCCGTTGGCGACCAACTGGTACATCTGTCGATAGAAGAAGGTCAGCAGCAGCGTGCGAATGTGCGAACCGTCGACGTCGGCGTCGGTCATGATGATGACCTTGCTGTAGCGGCGGCGACCCAAGTCTTGCTCGGCGCCGATGCCGCTGCCGATCGCCTGGATCATGCTTTGCACTTCTTCGTTGGCGAGCACCTTATCTTCGCGCGACTTGTAGGCGTTGATGATTTTGCCGCGGAGCGGCAGGATGGCCTGGTATTCGCGGAGCCGGCCGCCTTCGGCGCTGCCGCCGGCCGAGTCGCCTTCGACCAGGTACAGTTCGCACTTTTCGACGTCGCGGCTGATGCAATCCCGCAGCTTGCCGGGCAGTCCGCCGCCGCTGAGCGCCCCTTTGCGTTGCTGCACCAACTCCTTCGCCTTCCGCGCGGCGACTCGAGCTTCCGCGGCGAGCAGCGCTTTTTTGACGATCGCTTTGGCGGTGCGCGGGTTTTCTTCGAGGTACTTGGCGAGCCGTTCGTTGACGGCCGACGCGACGATGCCTTCGACGTCGTTGTTGCCCAGCTTGGTCTTCGTCTGACCTTCGAATTGCGGGTTGGGGACGCGCACCGACACGACGGCCGTGAGTCCTTCGCGGAAGTCGTCGCCGGTGGGGACGAGATCCTTGAACATCTCTTCTTTCTTGCCGTAGTGGTTCAGGGTTCGCGTGAGCGCCGACCGGAAGCCCGACACGTGCGTACCGCCCTCGACCGTATGGATGTTGTTCACATATGAGTGGAGGTTTTCGGTGAACTCAGACGAGTACTGCAGGGCGATCTCGTACTGGATCGATTCGGCTTCGCCGGCGAAATAGATCACGTCCGGGTGGAGCGCTTCGCTGGCTCGATTCAGATGCTCGACGAAGTCCAGAATGCCGCGCTGATAGAAGAATTCGGCCCCTTCGTTATTCCGTTGGTCGTGGAACTTGATCCGCACGCCGCTGTTGAGGAACGCGAGTTCCTGGAGTCGCTTGTGGAGCGTGTCGTACAGGAACTTGGTGACGGAGAAGACGGTGGGATCGGGGCGGAAGGTGGTCTTGGTCCCGGTTTTGGTCGTCGTACCTACTCGACGCACGGGCCCCTGCGGCACGCCTCGTTCGTACTCCTGTTGGTACACATGTCCTTCGCGGCACACCTCGACCTCGCACCACTGCGACAGGAAGTTGACCACGGTGACGCCGACGCCGTGCAGACCGCCCGTCGTCTGATAGGCGCCCTTTTCGAATTTGCCGCCGAACTTGAGCACGCACATGACGCCTTCGAGCGCCGAGACGTCGCGGCCCATTTCCTGCGACAGTTGTTCGTGCCGCGTGACGGGAATTCCGCGCCCGTCATCCTCGACGGTCACCGACCCGTCGTTGTTCACGACGACGCTGACGTGCTTGGCGTAACCGGCCATCGCTTCGTCGATCGAGTTGTCGACGACTTCGTACACCAGGTGGTGCAGGCCGCGAATGCCGATGTCGCCGATGTACATCGCCGGTCGTTCGCGCACGTGTTCCAAGTCGGACAAGTGCTGCAAATCGCTGGCGCCGTAGTCCGCCTCGCCCTTCTTCGGCACGGGCGGCGCCGACTCGTTGGACGGGACGACGGGCGTTTCTTCCGGACGTTGTTCCTCTGTCATGACAATCCCTTTTGCACCTCGCTGTACTACGAGGCGTCCACGCGAAACTTCACGTCGCGAATCTTGCGGTCCGGCAAGCGCCGGGACAAATCGGCGACGATCTTCTGCTTCTTAAACGTCAATTCCTGGACGAGCACCGAGCTCTGCACGAACACCTGCAGCACGCCGCGAGTCACTTTGCCGACGCGCGACTTGGCCGCCGCCGCCGCTCCTACGATCTCCTGCCACGCGTCTTGCAACTCCGAGGCGCTCAGCAACTGTCCGTAGCCGCGTCGAGCCATCAGGTCGGCGACCAAGTTGTTGATCTTGGCCGGGTCGGGCCGCGCCCAGCGTCGCTGTTGATACTGGAACTGCAAGTCGCGCAGGTCCGCTTCATCAGGCAACGCTTTTCGACGCCGAGCCATGGTTGGTCGTCCTTGCCCTTATCGGTCGCGGGCCATCGGCATGACCACGTAGCCATAACCGTCGTCGGTCAAAAAGAGCGCCGCAGCCTCGGCGCTCTCCAATTCCAGCGTGAACGTCTTCTCCGCCGCCAAGACCTTCAAAAAGTCGCTGACGTAGCGCGGGTCGAGCGAAATGGAGACGGGCGCCCCCGAGAAGCTCACCGGCAGCTCCACGCGCGACTCGCCGACTTCCGCCGCCGTCGCCGTCAGCACCAACGTCCCCTCGCTGAACTCAAACTGCACTCCGCGGCTCTCTTCGCTCACCACCACCGCCGCTTGGCGGATGGCGTTGAGCAGCGGGCCGACGGCGAGCTGAATTTTTTGGGCGTTGGTGCGATCGGGGAACACATCGCGCCAGCGCGGGAAGCGGCCTTCGACCAACCGAGCAAAAATCGTCACCCGCTCGTCATGCACCAAAACGTCGTTGCTGCGCGCGGTGATGCGAATCGACGATTCGGGATTCGAGAGAGCGCGAGCCATCAACTGAATCGCACGCGTCGGCACGATCGTCGTCGACTCCGCTGCGTGGTGCTGCCCCAGCGAGTTGGCGGGGCCTTCCATCTTGGCGAGTCGCCGGCCGTCGGTGCCGACCGCCGTGATCGTGCTCTCGCCGAATTCGAGCAGCACGCCGGCCAGCGCATAGCGACTGCTTTCCGTATCGGTCGCGAACGCGGTCCGCGCCACCAGCTCGTGGAACAACCGCCCCGACACCTCGTGACACCGCTCCTCCCGCGCCGCCACCAACGACGGAAACTCCTCGGCGCTCGCCACCGTCAAGCGGAACGTGCTCCGATCCCCCTTCACGACGCTCGACTGGCCGTCGGACGTGAGTCGCATTTGGGAGTCGTTGCATTCCTTGAGGATGTCCATGAAGCGGCGAACCGGCAGCAAGCAGGCCCCCGGCTGTTCGACCGCCACTTCGGGCAGCTGAATGCGAATGCCCAACTCCATGTCGGTCGCCATCAGCGCGACGCCGTCGCCGGTCGCTTCGACCTTCACGTTCTGCAGGATGACTTTCGGGGAGCGAGCGGGGGCGACCGACGCAGCGATGCTGAACGCGGCCAACATCTGGTTGCGGTCAAAGGTGATTTTCATTTCGACACTTTCTCATAAATCATTAGTAACAGTATTAGGCGTCGAACGTCGGTGCGACCCGCCGGGGCGTCGTCGCGTTGTAAGTGGTTGTCGTTCGAGCGGATAGGCTTGATGTTGGTCGCTCGGTTCGTCGTGCAAAACTTGTTCAGCGACTGTTCGATCCTCGTCGGCGCCGTGTTGCGATTCGCGACCCGCTGTCGGATTCGCGCCGCCGTTGTCGACAAACGTGCAAGTTGATGACAAAACGCGACAGCCGTTGGACAGGTTTTCCCCATTCGTGTGCGTCGCGCAAAGTTACTCCGGTTGTAGTTGTTGCAAGAGGTCGTCGACCGCCTTGCGCAAGTTGGGGTCGGCCGCCAACAGTTGTTCGGTCTTACGCACCGCATGCAGGGCCGTCGTGTGGTCGCGTCCGCCGAAATGTTCGCCCAATCGATCCAGACTCTCGCCCGCCAGTTGGCGACCCAAGTAGATCGCCACGCCGCGGGCTCGCACCACCATCTGTTTGCGGCTGGGTCCCTTGAGTTCCGCGGGCTTGATCCCGAAGTACTCCGCCACCGCCTGACTGACCGTCTTCAGCGAGAGACTCGGACGCGCACCCCAACGATCGGCGAACTGATCGACGCAGTCGCGGTACGCGGCCGCGCGCGCCGCCAGCGAGGACGCCGACGAGCGTGGTGATTCGTCGCGGGTCTTGTCCTCATCGGGCGCGTCGGCGCCAAGCTTCGCGAGCGACCGGACAAACTCGTACAGTTCGGCTGCGGTCGGCCGCGCGCCCTCCGCGTCGGCTAGACGATCTTGAATGCGGCGCTGAGCTTCCACGGGGAGCGGGAAGCGCAGCTTCTGGGCGAACAGGGTGAGCAGTTGTTGGCGAGCGGCGGGGCCGGGAGGCTGCAGGGGGATGACGAGTCCCGCTTGCAGGCGACTGGCCAACGGCGCCGAGAGCTCGGGAACTTCCAAGGGGAGCGAGCCGGCGGTGGCGACGACGGGAATGTTGCGCACTCGACATTCGTCCAACAGCACCAGCAGTTCGCCTTGAGCCGGACCGCGACCGGCGACGGCGTCGAGCCCATCGAGGACGAAGGCGGGGGAGGCGAGGATGCGGCGGCGGAAGTCGGGCACGCCGTCGGCTTCGATCGCGTGGGCCACCTGACGCACAAAGTCGACGCCGCTGGCCCAGTAGACGGGCGGCGACTTGGCGGCGACGCTGCGCGGGGATCGCGCCGCGGTTGTGCCGCCCGCGGCGCGGGCGGCCAGCATCCACGCGAGGTGCGTTTTGCCGACGCCGGCGGGTCCGTACAAGACCAGCGGACTGAACTCGGCGGGCGCCGCGTCGAAGCGTTCGAACGCGACGCGCAACAGGGCCGTGCCGGCGTCGCCGACAAAGTCGCGCAGCAGGAGCGTCGGTCGCTGTTCTTTACGCAGCGCGCTCGTGGGTTCAGTCCCCCGCCAGGGGATCACAAACAAACTGCTGATCACGCGACTCCGTTCCTCAAAATGCGACTTCAAAACGCGGCCGACATCATAGTCGATGCGCGTCGGAAAGACGAGGCGGCGCGGCGTATTTTCGAGCCTCGGCGCGTCGTCGCAAGTCGTTGACAATTTTTAGGATGCGATCTGCTGCGTCGTCGACTTCCGCGGCCGTCGTTCCCAGTCCGACGCTGAACCGCAACGCGGCGTTCAAAACAGGCTGCGAAAGACCCATGGCGCGGAGCACGGCCGACGGCTCGCTGGCCCCGCTTTGGCACGCCGGGCCGCTCGAACAAGCCACGCCGGCCCGATCGAGCGCCAACAGCAGCGATTGCCGGTCGCAGCCGAGGAAGGCCGCGTTCAGCACGTGCGGCAAGCGCGGCGCTCCGAGCCCCGCGACGACCACCTCCTCCGCCCCCGCCGTCAATCGCGCCTCCAGCTGATCGCGGCGAGCGGCCAAGTGTTCGGGCGCGGACGCGCCTTGGTCCAGGTACCGTTCAAACGCCGTGGCAAAGCCGACCGTCAACATCACCGACTCGGTGCCCGGCCGCAGCCCCAGTTGTTGGGTTCCGCCCCACAGCCGCGGCGTCGGGACGACCCCTGGTCGCAGCAGCAGTCCACCGACTCCAACCGGCCCGTGCAATTTGTGGGCGGTGAACGTGAGGGCGTCGAGCTGCAGTTGGCGGAAGTCGAGCGGCGTTTTGCCGACCGCTTGGACCGCGTCGCAGTGCATTCGCACCCCGCGCCGCCGACACAGCTCGGCGATCTCCGCGATCGGTTGCACGACGCCCGTCTCGTGGTTGCCGTACTGGATGCTGACGAGTCGCGCGTCGGGAGTGAGCAGGTTCTCGAGGGCGTCGAGTTGCACGCGGCCCTGGACGTCGACGGGCGCCGATTGGCAGTCGAAGCCCCGCAGTCGGAGTTGCCCGGCGGCGGCCAGCACGCTGGGATGCTCCACCGCCGACACAATCACGCGCCCCGGCGGTTCGCCGACGAGTCCGAACAGGGCCAAGTTATTCGACTCGGTCCCGCCGCTGGTGATCACCAACCGTTCGCCGTCCACCGCTTCGATGTCGGCGCCCAGACGCCGGGCGAGCCGCGCGCGGGCGTCTTCGAGCAGGCGTCGAGCGGCTTGACCCGCTTGATGGAGACTGGCCGGGTTGCCGCGGGCGTCGAGTGCGGCGGAACGCATGACGTCGGCGACGACCGGGTCGAGCGGCGTGGTGGAGCAGTGGTCGAGATAGAGGTAGTTCATCGTGCGCCGCGAGCGGGTCGAGTGAATTTGGCTTTTCCCGTTGCGGGACTACCGGTAAGATTCGCTGCTTGTCCAACGAGGATCAAGGGCCAAGGAAGGAACAGGACGCGATGGCCGCGGAAGCAGCGAAGCTCGCGACGAACCAAGGGCTAGGGCGAGCGCAGAAGCTGCGCATCGGCGGGCTGCTGGGTTTCATCGCCCTGATGCCCGTCTTGGCCGTGCCAGCGGTCAATGAACCGCTGGACGAGTGGCTGTTTTCGTCGCTGTTCTCTGCTTCGTCCGAGCCGCTGGCGGATCGTTTGACGCGCGTGCGCGAGCGGCCTAGTGCGGCGAATGCGGTGAATGCCGCGAGTGCGGCGAGTGGATCGGCGGAGTCGGAAGAGTGGCCGGAGGGTCGACCGTTGGTGCGGCTGGGGGTGGAGGGCGTGAGTCGATTGCCGCCGGTGGAGGGAGGCATTTCGCCCGCGGCGTTCGATGCGCTGCAAGCACGGTTGCAGGATTTGGGCGCGAGCTATTATCGGCTGGAGGACCGTCGTGAAGAGGGGGATGGGACGCCCCTGTATCGCTTCCGGTGCGAAGTGCCGTTGCCTGGCAATGAAAATTATTTGCGACCGTTCGAGGCGGATGACCGTGATCCGGTACGCGCGATGCAGTTGGTGGTGGAAGAAGTCGAGGTGTGGCTGGCGCGCCATCGACTGACGGCCGCTCAGTGGTCATCGCCGCCGGCAGCCGCCACGCCGGCGACCGCCACGCCGGCGAACGGCGCGCCTGACGCGCCTTCCAGGCCGCTCGGCGGAAACATTGCGCCGAGCGTGGTACGTTAGGGGGGACGGATGCGAGTTGGCAGTCAAACGCGCGGGACGCGGCTCGATGAACGCCTCGGGAGCGTCGCCGGGGCTTGTGCTGTGCCGCCGGGGTTGCGGCGACTGCGTCCCGTTCCCGCGTCGCAATCCTTGACGGCTGCGGCCCTTCCGGCCGCCGCGGCGCGCGGAGCAACCCGTCGTCGACCGCCGGCCGATCCAGCCCGCACGCGCGATGCGAAATTGCAGCGGCTGGAGGCCGTGTTGCTGTTAGCGCGCGAGCCGCTGAATAGTCGGAAACTCAGTCAATTCGCCAACTTGGCGGATGGAACGGAAGCTCGTACACTGATTCGCAAGTTGAATGAAATGTACGATCGCAGCGGTCGCGCGTTTCGAGTGGAAGAGGTGGCGGGCGGTTACCAACTGTTGACTCGCCCCGCGTTTGCGACATGGTTGCGGAAGCTGGGTCATGTCCCGGCCGAGATTCGCCTGTCGGCCCCCGCGCTCGAAACGTTAGCCGTGATCGCCTATCGACAACCGGTGCTGCGTGCCGATATTGAGGCCATTCGCGGAGTCAACTGCGGAGAGATCCTTCGTCAGTTGATGGAGCGCGACCTCGTCCGCATCAGCGGGCGAAGCGAAGAATTGGGACGACCGTTCCTGTACGGGACCACTCGCCGGTTCCTGCAAGTGTTCGGCTTAGTCGACTTAGATGAACTTCCGCGAGCGGATCGGCTCCGTGGGCCGCGAAAGCCCCCGGCACCCTCCCTCGCCGTGACGCCCGATTCCCTTTATCATCCCGAAAAACACAAAGCCGAGAACGCCCCGGAACCGATTGCCGAGTGATGAGGAGGACCTACCCCGTGACCGTACGAACGATGAAGAAGCACCAGGAATTCGAGGGCATCGAGGATATCCTCGCGGAAGCTCGCACCCTCTTCGCTCCCCAGTTCGAAGATCCTCGCCACGATCCCCGACTTGATGAAGAATTCGAGGAGGAGGAAGAGGAATTCGAGGACGACGACGAAGAGGAAGATGACTTCGAAGAGGAAGAAGACGACTTCGAAGACGAAGAGGAATTCGAAGACGAGGACGACGAGGAACTCGACGAAGAGGAAGACGAAGAAGACTTCGAAGAGGACGAGTGGGAAGAGGTCGAGGAAGACGACGAGGAAGAACTCGACGAAGAAGAAGACGAAGCGGACGACGAAGAAGAGGAAAGCTGGGAAGACGACGAAGAAGAATGGGACAGCGACGAAGAAGAGGAAGACGACGAGGATGACGACGGCGAAGAGGGTGAAGAAGAGGAAGAAGTCGAAGAGGACTGGTAGTCGCCCCCTCCACGAACGTCTCTGGAGTTAGCCTCGCCGCGCGTGTCCCGTAGCTCGCAGTTTCCTTCGGCGAACAAGCGATCCGGCCGAAGAGTGATCAATTTGTGCCTCGCAACCAGCCGGTTGCGAGGCATTTTTTTTGGGAGCTCGCTCGCCGGCGTCAGCGCGGTCAGTCCTGCAGTCGGAAGAGGCGGCGGAGGGCGTCGAGCAGCCCGTGGGGCGTGCCGCTTTGCGCTTCATCACGCAGCGACTCTAGCGGCGGGTGGAGCAGCTTGTTGATCAGTCGGTCGAAGGAACGGCCGATTTCTTCGCGCATGCGGTCGTCGAGCGGGCCGAGTTTATTGAGCAGGCGGACGAGCTCGTCCTGCTTCATCTCTTCCGCGCGTTCCTTCAGCCGCTTAATCGTCGGGCCGGTCGCCCGATGATACAGCTCGCGCATGAACCGCTGCGTCTCTTGCTCGATGATGTGCTGAGCGCGCGGCCATTCCTTCTCGCGCGCCTTGCGGTTGTCGTCGCACACCTTCCGCAAGTCGTCGATGGTGTAGAGATAGACGCCGTGGAAGTCGCCGACCGCCGGGTCGAAGTCGCGCGGCATGGCCAAGTCGAGCACAAACAGGGTCCGCTGAGCGCGTTGGCCGCTGATGATCGAGAACATCGACGGCGTCACAATCGGCTCCGTGGCCCCCGTGGTGCTCACCACAATGTCCGCCTCGACCAACAAGTGGGGCAGCCGCGCCCACGGTTCGGCTCGCCCCGCCGTGCGTGCCGCGAGCTCCGCGGCGCGGTCCAAATTGCGATTGACGATGACGATGTCGCGCGCGTTTTCGCCGATCAGGTAGCGCAGCGTCTCTTCCCCCATCTCGCCGGCGCCGATCACCAGCACGCGTTTGTCGTCGAAACGCTCGAAGAACTGCTTCGCGAAGTCCGCCACCGCGACGCTGGGAATGCTCAACCGCTTCTGTTGGATGGCCGTCTCGCTGGCCACTCGCTTCGCCACTCGAATGGCGGCTTGAAAAGCGGAGTGCAACAGCGGCCCGGCGCTGTCGCCCACTCGAGCCAGTTCATAGGCCTGCTTCACTTGCGCGACGATTTGCGCTTCACCCACCACCATGCTGTCGAGGCTGGCGGCCACCGTGAACAGATGGCGCACGACGTCTTCGCCCGTCCGCTCGAACAGGTCGTCGAAAATCTCCGACGCACTGATCCCATGAAACTCGGCGAAAAACGACACCATCTCCTCGTGCGACGGGCACCCCTCCGGCTGCTCCGCCGCCATATACAGCTCGACCCGATTGCAGGTCGACAACAAGACCGCCTCGGAGGTGGGGTAGCGTTGACGGAGTCGCCCGAGCGCGTCGCGGGCTTGGTCGGGACTGAACGCGATCCGTTCCCGCACTTCGACCGACGACCGGTGGTGGCTGCACCCAACCATCTGAATCTTCATTACGCGGCCTCCCCGACGAGGAGGACGGCGGGCGTGGAGGCGCCGGCGTCGGCGGTCGGTTTCGGCGCCGCATGGTCGCCGAAGAGGACGAATCCGAGGGCCAGGACGAGGAAAATGAAGCTGGCCAGCGTCAGGTAGGCGACTTTGCGTCCTTGCCGAGCCGGCTTGTAGAAGGCTTCGAAGAGGGAGGCGGCGATCAGCCACGCACAGAGGACGGTCGACGACAACACGACCGGGCCAGTCCACGACACGGTGCCGCCCTGCTGACCGGCGTTCATGATGATGCCGGCGAGCAGCCCGACGACCAGGAACAGGGTCGAGGCCAGCATGAGCACCTGGTTGCAGCGCTGCAGCCACTCCAGACTAGGCAACTTAAACCCAGGCCGCGGCGGGAGTTTGTGTTTTAGGCGATAGGATTGAGCCAGGTACATTAGGCCGGCGGCGAAGCCGAACGAGACGGCGACCGTTCCCAAGAGGAGCGCGATGCCATGAATCCAGCGCCAGTATCCGATGGCTTCGTCGCGCGGAAACGCCGGCTCGCCCCGTACCAGCCACGCGATGCCGATCAAGGCCAGGATCAGCGGTAGGAGAAACACTCCCACGGCGTTCTCCGTCCGTCTTAGCAACAGCACGAGATAGACGACCGCCAACAGCCAGGAAGCGAGCAGGCACCAATCAAACCAACTCGACAGCGGCGCCGCGTTCAAACCGGCCGCCGATTCGGTGCGGGCTTGGTTGATGAGGAACGCGGAGTGCGCCACAAGACCGCCGACGGCGAAGCCGACGATCACCAGGAGCCGCACGGGCGCGCGAAAAAACAGCCGCGTGACTTCCGCCACGAAGCTTACGGCGTAGCTGGCCGCAAAGCAGGTCATCGTTATGCCGGTCAACATATTCGCCCAATTCTACTCAGTGGGAAGCCGTATTGGCACCCTCGACGATGGGCTAGAATGGCGGCCAGCGTCGCTCGGAAATCCGGCTGACGGCCCCAGGCGAGGCTGGTCGGAGCTCCGGTTTTGGACTCGTATTGCGAGGGAGACACCATGTCGCACAACATTACGGTGGGTCAGCTGTCGAAGTTTTGCTTGTTTCGAGGGTGCGACGAGGGCGAGCTGACCGCGGCGCTTGAGGCCTGCGTACTCCAGATCGCTCAGCCCGGCGACCAAGTGCTCGTGACGGGCCAGATGGAGCGCGCGTTGTGGCTGCTGGTGATCGGCACGGCCAACGTTTCGCTCGAAGTCCCCGGCCACGACAGCCGGCAAGTCGCGACGATCGGTCCTGGGGCGGTCGTGGGAGAGATGAGCTTCTGTCGGGACGCGGTCCATTCGGCGACGGTGACGGCCGAGTCGGCGTGCACGTTCGCTCGTTTGGATCGAGCGCGCTTCGAAACGCTCGCCGCCTCCCATCCCGCGTTGGCGGCCAAGGTGATGATGAACGTGGCCGAGCTGCTGGCGGCGCGCCTGCAGGCGACGGACCACTGGATCGCCGAATGGCTGTCGTCGGCCGAAGATTCGAAATTGCGCGATCGGGCCGAACAACTTCGCCAGTCGTTTGTCCTACGATCGGAGGCGACGAACGCCTTCTTGGGACTCAATTGGCAATCGTGACATTTGGCGATGCGCAACGAAAAACGAGAACTCCGGCAGCTCAAACGCGAAATCAAGAAAGCGGGCAATCGAAAACTGCGACGTTACTTGAAGGACGTCGCCGCGGACCCGGACGAGTTTCAGTACGGTCGACAGCGATCGGACGTGATGAACGAGCGGCCGGGCAAGAGCGAGCGGCCGCGGAAGGGCGGGCCCCAGGGAGAGGCGGAGTCCTGATGAAAAGGGGGCCGGATGATCACGGTGCACGAACTGCGACGGCGTTGGAAACCGCACAAGGATCGGCTGGTCGCCGAGCGGCCTGCTCATCCAACGCCGATCCGGTTTCATCGGGCCTTTAGTTGGCTGGCGCGTGTGGAGCGGCTGGAAGAAGCGGACGTCGACTTGGCGCTAATCTCCCAATGGGTCGCCCTCAACGCCCTCTACGGCCAATGGAATTCGCTGGCCGGGATGGCGGTCGGGGACCGCGAATCGTGGCGCGTGTTTCTGGATCGAGTCGTCGACCTCGACACGGATCAGCTCATCGCACGCGTGCTGCTGGACCACCAGCGGTTGGCGCGCTCGATCTTGGAAGATGCGTACTTAAGCGACCTGTTTTGGCAGGAGCCGGAAGCGGGAGCGCAGTCGACGGTGCAAGCGACGGTTCGCGCGACGGCGCGCCGCATGCGCTCCAACGCCCAGATGTGGTACTTCGAGAAGCGCTACAAGTTGATCCTCGACCAGGTCGTCGAGCGGATTTACTTGATGCGCTGTCAGTTGATCCACGGTGCGGCGACGTACGGCGGGAAGCTCAATCGCCGCTCGCTGCGCCACTGCGCCACGATGCTCAAGCACCTCATCCCAGCGCTCTTTCTGGTCCTCATCGAACGCGGCGCCGACGAGGACTGGGGCATCATGTGCTACCCGCCTTTAGAACCCGAACGCTGAATTGGCCGCCGAGTTGGATTCTTGCCACAGAGGGCCTTGCCACAGAGGGCTCAGAGATCACCGAGACAGAGGTCGTGGGGGAAAGAGGATGCATTGAATGGGAGGGTCTCCGTGATGGAGCGAAAGAATGGGTTGCCTTCCAGGGATTAAGGGAGAACAATGCCGTAGTCGCCCGTGACTCTTCATGGCTAGGCAACCATCTCTTCAGCAATGAACCCTCGTGGCAAAGGCGTGCTGTTCGTCGTGGGGAGTGTCGCCGCGGCAGTCTCCGCGGTTGCGGCCATCGTCATCGGAAACGGCCTTCCTCGAAAAGAACGACGCTCGGGTCGCCAAGACATAGACGTAGCGCGAGAGATTCTTCTTGTCGAAAAGGCGTCTCCGGAAGAGCAAGCTCGTTGCTTCGCCCGGATGAAGAAGGATGAATCCGTTCAGCGCAAGATCAGCGAACACCTGCGGTGGATGCTGGAGCACCTGCAAGCACCTGAGGTTCGTCGACTGCGCGCCGCCTGGATCAAGTCGTGCAGCGAGGATGACCCCGGCGTTCGGCTGCTCGACGCTTGCTTCGCTCATTACGAAGGCCGAATTGAAGAAGCCTTGGCGCTGCAACAGCGCGAAGTCGAGCGAATGCCGCGCGGCGACTGGCGGCGACGCGAACTGCGCGAATGGAGCTGGATCTCATTTCTGCATCGCTCCATCCTCGATACCTACGATGCTTGGCCTGACAAACAAGAATTGCTCCGAGCGATCTGGAGCCCCGATCGTTTTAGTTCGCTGATCAACGTCGAACAGTTGGCGGTGCTCCTGGCAACTCATCGATACTTGGCGCCGGACGACCCCATGCTGCCGATCTACGAGCAGGCGGTCGCCAACCATGGTCGAGAGCGATCCACGGCGAACGACGCCGAAGTGCGGGAGGAGGCGCGAAGGAAGATCGCGACCCTCTCGCCATCCGAACTACGAGTGCAAATTGACGACGGTTCCTGGCTGCGCGAGGACCTCGAAAGCGTGCTCCTTCGACTCGAACAACTCGACGATCCCGACCTCTTCGAAAGACTGCATTGCCAACTTCAGAGCGAAGACCGTGCCTCTGAAGCTTGGCGCGTCTTCAGGTACTGCGTCGATTGGTCGTGGTATGAACGAGACTGGCCGGCGATCGTCGAGATGTGCCGCGGCGGCGGCCCAGAACTCGTCGAACGGCCCGATCTTCCCGACGAAGTCCGTTGGAAACTTGCATTGGCGCTGCTTCATCAAGGCTCTGTCGAGGATTGTCGGCGGGCCTTGGCGCGCGACCCAGAAGTCAATGAGACCAAGGTGCTCGCGAGCGTCGTGGGGAGGGAGCCGCAGCGGGCGCTCGAACTGGGGCGGGCATTCCGGGGCCCGTTGCCGCTGTACCCGTTCAACGAGTACGCGATGTCCCACGGCTTGCCGGGGGTGGAAGAATTCTTGACGAGCGACGCGTGGCGGGAACTCTGTGCTGTAAAGCCAGTGAAACTTCTTCCAGCACTGGTCCGATCGGCCGAATATGATTTTCTGTTGTTCCAGCGGCGACCGCAGCCGGTGAGCGCCGAGTGGCTGCGAGATCGGCTCGACCAAGCGTGCGTCGTCGTCGAAGAAGTGCAAGAGATGCCCGAGGCGGTCGCGACGCAGCGGTCGTTTCGAGTGACGACTTCGCGCGATCTCTATTGGGTCACCATTGGTTCCGGTCCCCTGCAGCAACGGGCTTTGCTTGAGCCTTACCTGCGAGAGCCGTTGAAGGAGTCGCTCCGGCCGCTAGCCGATCATCGAGCTTGGATCGCCGTTCAGCAGCAGGATAGTCACTGGGATCGCACGACAGCGGGGCCGATCGCCGCCGCGCTCGCGGACGACGAGACCCTGGGCGTCGTCGCCCGCGATCAGTGCGGAAATCGGCGGCATCTGCCGTCTTCGCCCGAATTCTGGGAAGAGCGCCGTCAGGGAAAGAGATTCATCAGTTTCGATCGCTCCGGCGATTTGCGCGTTCCTCGCATCCAGGTGTGCGAAGCGCATCAAGACCGCTTCCGGGCCGACTTGTGGTGGGACTATCATCCGTGGCTGCAGCACGGTCGGAGGGCGGCCGCCAGCGCCTCGGGGGGCCGCATTACGGTCGTGATCTACCATGGATGCGCGGCCGAATCACTCACGTTCGACGTGTCGTCCGTGACGCACGATGCGTTCGGCCAATACCTTGTGCGAGCGCGCTTGGCGCACCAGAGCCAGTACCAACCGTGCTTGGTCCAAGGCGCGCTTGCCGAGATCCCTTCGCGCTTCATCCACAAGTGGACATTGCCGTAGAGCTCACAGAGGCGAAGTAAGCGAGGACAAGGACAAGGACGATCTGAGGCGTCGGTGACGGAGAATCAGCCCCAATGACCTGACTACTCCTGCTTCCCTACACTGTGACGCCCACTCTGTGACGCCCACTCTATGCCCTCGGAGTCCTCTGTGGCAAAGCGGCCCGTTCTGCGGCGGCTCGCTCTGTGGCGCCTAGTGGTTGCAGCCGGGGCCGTGGACGTGGCCGTGTTCCAGCTCTTCGGCCGTCGGTTGGCGAACGTTGCGCACGGTGACGTCGAAATGCAGCGTCTCGCCGGCCAGCTCGTGGTTGCCGTCCAGCGTCACTTCTTCGCCTTCGATGTCGACGATCGTCACGATCCGCGGGCCCAAGTTCGTTTGCACTCGGAACCGCATCCCCAATTCGATCTCCGTCTCGTCGCCGAAGTCGGAACGGGACACTTTTTGGACCATCTTGGGATTGTGCATTCCATACGCTTCCTCCGGCGGCACGATCACCTGGAACGACTCGCCCACCGCGCGCCCTTCCATCGCCTTCTCCAACCCCGGAATGATGCCGCCCACTCCGTGCAGATACTCCATCGGCTCCCCTTCTTCGGAAGCGTCGAGCTCTTCGCCGTAAGCGTCCTTCAGCCGGTAATCAATCGCGACAACCATGTTTCGAGCGACGTGCATACAAACGTTCCTTGAGATCGCACAGCGAAGCGACCGGCCTGTGCAGCGCCGGTCGCGAGAGATCCGAAAATGAAGTCAGACTAGAAGAGCGGCGGACGGCCCAATTGGCGACGCACCACGGCCCACTGGCCGGCGTGCATCAGGAAGTGCGAGCCTTGCAGCGAAAACAGGGCCGCGACCGTCGGTGCGTAGTCGAGGCCGGTCGGCTTGTCCAAGTCGGCTTCCGGCAATTTGTCGAGCGCCGCGAGCGTCGCGGCGCGCTGAGCGGCCGCGACCTGCAGCAGCTCGTCCTTCGAGCAGAATTGCGACGCGTCGTCGGAACCGGCGGTTTCCTTCGAGTATTTCTCGAGGAAGCCGGGAGGAAGCGGCGGCATCGCGCCCGAGCAGGCTTGGTTGACCATCTGGTGTTCGGCGGCGATCAGGTGGCCCAACTGCCAATTGATCGTGTTGATCCCCGGCGCCGCTCGACGCATCAAATCGGCGTCCGTCAGGTCGCCCAAGTAGGCCATCGCGACCATATTCCCCGTATCGATCGACAACCGAATCGCTGCCTTGGCGTTCATGCGACTAGCCGCTCCTAAGTTGAAGGTTCGTATCGAACCACTGTGTAGCGAGCCATTGTGTAGCAGAAGCGGCGGGAAGGCTAGGCGGGTCCCCGCCGACTAGAACTCCTGCCGTTCCAGGTACAGGCAGCCCAGCCCCAGCACCACGATCATGAACGCCGCACTGCTCCATACGGGCGCCCACGGGTCGAGCTGCTTCTGCGCCTCGTCGAGGTTCTGGCGGCCTTGCGCCCCTTCGACCGGCTTGGCCGACTTGCCCGACAGCAAGTACGTCACCGTGTCGCCCAGCTCGCGCGGCTTGGGGAACAACGTGTAGGCCGGATGAATCACGTAGCGGTAGCTGGCGTCGAGCAGCCCTGCTTTGGGCGACCACCGCTGCGCCACGCGCATGTCGCTCACCGTGTACTCGGTCAACCGAGTCACTCGATCGACCACGCGCAGGTGTTCGGCGTCGCGGAACGCGATGGCGGAGATCTCCCCCTGTCCCGAAGCCGAGGCGAATTTCACGTCCGCTTTATCCGTGTCCACCATCCACAGATGTCCGTCGTGGAACAGGGCCGCGAAATGCCGTCCGCCCGGCGCGCCGACCAAGAAGCGCGGCGGCTGCGTTCGCTCCATCTCAAACTCCTTCACCACCTCCCCGTCGCTCGCGCGCAACAACGTCAAGCGTCCGTCTTCGCGCCCCGCAAGCACGAAGTCGCCGGCGTACGCGATCGTCATCGCAGGCATCTCTTCTTCGTCCAGCGGCTTCTCCAAGCGACGCTGGTAGCGACCGTCGGCGTCCTTCTTCAGCAGCACCAGCTTGCCGCGCGTGTAGACGGCCAGTTCGCCCGAATCGGGGTTGAGCGACACGGAGGCAGGACGCGTGATGAGCAACGGGTCTTCGGGTCCGACGGAACGATAGACGTCGGCCGACGGAATCGGCAGTGCGAGGCCAAACACCTTCACCGGCTTAGATTCCTGCAAAGGGTTTCCTTCCAGCCGATAGAGTCCGGTGCTGGAAACAACCAGCAGCTTGTCGTCCGGTTCTCGGAACAAATACATCGCGCCCGACGCCGCTCCCGCGCCTTTAACGCTCTTGAAGTCATCTTGGCGCGGGCCGACGTAGGTCAACACCTGGCCGGTGCGGAACGAACGCTGGATGGCGACCAGTTGATCGCCAGCCGGGTCATAAATCGGTCCCACCGACTTCATCTCGGGCGGGATCACCGGCATGAACATCATGGCGGGCCGCAACTGCTTCTGCACGTCGCTGGTGAACACCTCGGTCCACGCATTCGTCGCCTCGTCCCAACGAAATACGAAGCCCATTTCGTTGACCGCCAGCGGCGCGTCTTTCGCGTCGATGACCTGCACCAGCCGCTGTTTGGAGATGTAAAAGCTATCCAGCGAGCGTTCCGCGAGCCCGAGCGTGAAGCAGACGACCCAGAAGACGACGGTCACGATGATCGACACGATCGCGCTCCGCCACATCAGCCCCGACAAAGCCGAGACGGTGTAGTAGATTGCGAACATGAACAGGTACACCGGGATGCTCCACAGCAGCTTCGGATCCCACGAATCGAAGCGCAGGCCGAGGATCAGCCACAGACCGACGACGAGCACCGACGCATTGAGCAGCGTGAAGGCGCAGCCGCCCACGAACTTCGACAGGAACAAGAACGACCGCGTGACCGGCTTGCTCAGCAGCAGATTGAGCTGCCCGGGGTCGAACATCTGCGGGATGATCGGCGACGTGACCAGGATCGCGACGAACACGCCGATGATGCCGACGAGGAACCCGATCAGCCACGCGACGGCCGACTCCAGTCCGTCCCGAAATTGCTTGGGACGAATGGGCAGCGGATCTAGAATGTCGAATCCCAGATACCGCACCTGGAACGACTCGGGCGGGCTCGCCTCGACGAAATCCGTGTAGGCCGCTTCCAGCAGCAAACGGTTGCGGCGTCCGATCTCGGTCGGCTTGAGTTTCTCGACCGGCTGATCGACCAAGGGGCGCAGTTCCTCCGAGGCCATCGGGACGTTCTTCCACGACTCCTTGTCGTAGAACTCGGGCAATTCCAGCAGCCGGTTCATCTCATTGCGCACGGCGCCGAGCGAACGGACGAACTGCATCGCGCCGTCGAAATCGCCGTCCTGCGGCATCGCGAATTCGTTCGTCATCTTGCGCGTCTTGTCGTCCATGAGCGACACAAAGTGGCGCGCGGCAGACGGCTCTTCTTTCTTCGCGTCGTCGCGCACGCGCTGGATGAACGCCGGCCAGTCGCGGACGTCGCTTTCGTTGAGCGTCACAGTGGTGCGTTCGCGATAGCCGAAGGGCGCGATGGCCATCAGCACGAGGACGATCAGGCCCAGGACGACCCACAGGACGCGCGACGCGAGCGCTTCGCGGAACGAGTCGATAATGACGGCGAGATACGGACGGAACATAGCCACGATTACTCCTCCACCGGCTCGACGATCGCGAGGAACGCGTCTTCGAGCGTCAAGCGGCGACGCACAATTCCCACGATGCTGACACTCATTTGCCGCAAGCGGTCGATCCGCTGGTCGACGGCCGATTGGTCCGGCAGGCGTTGAGTCACTCGCAGCGTCCCTTGCGTCGTCTGATCCCACAGCGAGTCGCCGACGTCGCCGAGCGCCATTTGGATCGCATCCTGCCGACCCTGCAGTTCGAACTGCACTTCCAGTTGCCCGTCGGCGCCAGCCAACTCGGCGGGGATCACTCCGCCCGCCGCCGTGCTGCGGGCCGCATCGCCCGTGATGTTCGACACGGGGCCGACGTATCGCACGTTCCCCCTATCCAGGATCGCGACGCGGTCGCACACCAGCTCCACTTCCTGCAGGATGTGGCTGTTGACGAAAACCGTCTTGCCTTGCTGTTTGAGTTGCTGGAGGACGTTGCGGACGTGGGAGCGGCCGACCGGGTCGAGTCCGTCGGTGGGTTCGTCCAGGATCACGACTTGCGGTTCGTGCAGCAGGGCTTGCGCGAGTCCCAGGCGTTGCAACATGCCCTTGGAGTATTTCGAGACCGAATCGCCCGCTCGGTTCGCCAGCCCCACCAGCGCCAACAGTTGCTCGCCCCGCTGCCGGATCAGCGACGGCGAGAGGCCGTTGAGCTGCCCGTAGTACTGCAGGGCGGAGAGAGCCGTGTGGTGTCGCGCAATGCGGAGGTTCTCGGGCAGATAGCCGACATGACGGCGAGCGCGGCGACTCCCGGCGGGGTGACCCAGCAGCGTAGCGACGCCGCCCGATTTGCGGACGATCCCCAGCAGGATCTTGATGAACGTGGTTTTGCCGGCGCCGTTGGGGCCGAGCATCCCGAAGACTTCGCCGGCGCCGACGGTGAACGACAACCCCTTCAGCACCTCGTGGCGCCGTCGCCGAATCCAGCCATCGCGATAAATCTTCGTCAGACCGTCAACTTCGATGACGTTTTGCGTCATTCAGCACCTGTAAATGAACCCCTTCGATGACCCCTAGCCGGCCCACGCTCGCGACCGGCTCGTTCGTCCCCGCCTGTTTGCAACGCTTGGCCGGGTGCGACCGCACCGTCTGTGGAGTCATCAAATTACCAGTTTGTGGGAGATACCCAACTCAACCCTTGCAGTTTTCGTTGTCCAGACAGAATAATTGAGGCGAACGTTGGCAGACGTCTCCCTTCGGGGCGTCGTAGGGGCAAGGAGAGGGCATGGAGATTGTGTGTCGTTGCACCAAGTGCAGCGCTCCCTTCAAAGTCGACTCGCAGTTCGTGGGCCGGAAGGCCAAGTGCCCGCAGTGCGCGCACGTGAATGTCGTTGCTGCGCCAGAGGATGTGGCGAGTCCCCCGGTGCTGGTCCCGCCGCCTCGGTTCACCGACAGTCCGCCGACGGACGACCAAATGACGTCGGCCGATATTCCGGGCCCGCACACTTTGCCGAGCGGCGGGGTGGTGATCAACCCGAATCCGACGGCGCAGCCGACCACCGCCGGCCGCCGGTCGCCGCCGCCGGCGGGCGGCTCGCCGGGGAGTTCCCGGTTCACCGGCGCCCCGGCCACTCGCCCCGCGTCGCCTCCTCCCGCGCCTGTACCGCCGCCGGTCGAAATGCCGGTCGAGGAAGAATTTCCGATCAAAGTCGCCGATCGCCCGACGTCGGGGAAGCGATCGGGCAAGGGTGCGCGAGGCCGGTCGAGCGGCGGGAAGAAGATTCCGCCCATGGCGTGGGTGGTCGGCGCCGGCGTCGGAGCGCTGTTGCTGGCGGTCGCCGCGATCACCACGATCGTGTTCGTCATGTCGGGGCGCGATCCCAGTTTCACGCGCGTCGGCGCCAAGCCGTCGTTGGTCGTGGAATTGCCCGTCGAGGGACGACGCGACATGAAGCTGTTCCTGAACGACAAGACGCATCCGATTCCCGACACGGGCCCCGCGCAGCTGATCGTGGAAGAAGGCACGCACAAGCTCACGCTGCAACGCCGCGGCTACCACCAAGTCGACCACTCGTTCACGGTCCGCAAGGGAGATTCGCTCCCGTTTACTCCGGCCTGGGAACCGACGATGTCGCCGCCCATCGCGGGCGGAACGCCCGGAACGAATCCTGCCGGCGGATCGCCGCCCGCCGCGCCGTCCGACTTCCAGGCCGGTCCCACGGGCTTCGCCGGTTGGCAACAATTGCTCGAGGTGGCCCAGAAGATGGCGCTCGCGCAAAAGCGCGACATCTTCCTGGTCTTCTCGGGGTCGGATTGGTCCAAGCAAACGCGGACGATGACCGACGAGATCTTCTCCCAGCCCAAGTTTCGCGCGTTCGCCGAACAGCGCTTCGTGCTGTTGGTGGTCGACTTGCCGCGCACCGAACAGGGGATCAATCAGCTGGCGGACATCAGCCAGAATCGCAACTTGAGCATGCAGTTCGGCATCCGCAGCGTCCCCACCGTGCTGCTCTTGGACGCCGGGGGAACTCCGTACGCCGCCGACGGCTTCTTCGGCGACGGGCTCGACAAGTACATCCAGCACATCACGCTGCTGCAAAACAAACACGCTCAGCGCGACGTGCGACTGGCCGCCGTCGATGCGTCGCGCAACAAATCGCCGGCCGAGCGACTCGCAGCGCTGGAAGCCGCCGTCCGCTGGCTCCAGGATGAAAAACTCACGCCGCACTACGGTCGCATCCTCGACAAATGGATGGCCCAAGCCCGGCAACTCGACCCCACCAACGAGCTTGGGAAACAAGAAATCGTCTTCGAAGCCGATTGGGTCGCGCGACTCAATTCGTCGCTCGTGGATCGCGAAAAGGCGAAGGCGGCGGCGGTGGTCGCGGATCTGATGAACTGGAGCAAATCGCATAAGTTCCTGGATGCGAATCGAGCGGTGCGCGTGCACTTGATTGCGGCGCTCTTGCTGTTGAACGCCATGGACGATCCCGAGAACGCGCAGCGGCACATCGAGTTGGCGGGAACGTATCAACCCAGCGACGAGAAACTGAAGCAGGAACTGGCCGGCATGGCCAATTGGGCGCGGCGCAAGGACCAACTGTCGTCCGGCACCGGCTTCATCGTCGGCGCCGACGGCTATGTGCTTACCAACTACCACGTGATCGAGGGACCGGGGGAGACGGTGGTGCGCGTGCCGACGCAAGGCGGAATGGAAAGCGTGCGCGCCGACGTGATTGCGACCGACGTCCAGCAGGACATCGCGCTGCTGAAAGTCGACGCCGCGCGCTTTCCGTCCTTCAAGCCGCTCGCGGTGTCCGCGGATCGCGTGCGACGCGGCGCGGAAGTGGCCGTGTTCGGCTTTCCCTTGGGCGACGACTTGGGCAAAGACGTGCGCATCACGACCGGCGTCATCCACTCGCCCTCTGAACAATCCGAAGACAAGCGCCATGTGCTCGATTGCCGTATCAATCCGGGCAACAGCGGCGGGCCGGTGATGAATCGAGCGGGTCGCGTCATTGGGATGGTGACGGCGAAAACGGCGGGCGGAGTGGGGCTCGACAGCTACGGCGTGGCGATTGCCGCGCCCGATCTACAGACGTTCTTGTCGAAGAATCTGCCCGGGTACCAGATTCCCTCGCCAGGGGAAGCCGGCGCGACCGCCGACTCGCCGCTGCGGCTGGAATGGGAAGCCGTCGACGAGCAGGCGTCGGCCAGCGTGCTCATGGTGCTGAAGATTCGCACGCCGTAACTGCGTCTCCCAATCAACCCAGTCTCCCGATCAAGCCAGTCTCCCGACAAAGCCAGTCTCTCGATCAAGCCAGTACTCGGGTCAGTCCAGCCCCACGATGCTGCAGGCGACGATGACGTTCAGTCCCAACCGTTCGGCCTCCGCGACCACTTCGGGGCTATCGCTGCCTGGATTCAGCCACAGTTCGTCGCACCCTTTGGCGGCGACGTCGGCCAGCACTCCCAGGGCGACGGCGGGCGGCAAGTACACGCTCACTCGATCCAACCGTTCCACGGGGACTTCGCCGAGCGACCGAAAGACCTCGAGTCCCTCGATCTGACCTCCCTTAGGATTGACCGGAAAAACTTGGTAGCCGCGAGCCAGGTGAGCGCGCAACGAGATGTTGCCGTACTTGGTGCGGTCGGCGCTGGCGCCGAGGATGGCGACGGTGGGCATCGAGTAACTCTCTCCGGCTCAGGGGGCGCGACGTGCGTCCAGTTGCGGGATGCGACGCGCGTTCCACGTGGCATGCCACTGTTTCCAGGCGTCGGTATGGTACCCGAAGTCGGCGCCGGTGATCTTCAAGAGCGCGGCGAGCACTTCTTCGTTGGAAGCGACGACCCGCTGCGCAACGGGTTCCGGCGCCGTTTGGATCTGCGGTCCGCCGATGACGGCGGCCGAGGGGTCGTCCTTGGGAATCATGACCCCCATGCCGTTGCCGCGCGCGGCCGAGGGAGGTCGAATCATGATCACATGCTGCGTCTGCAGGGACCGGATGAGCGGCCCGACGGCCGAGGGATCGTCGAGTCGCCCGAGCACATAGGCCGCTCGATTCACCACCAGATTGTTCCCGTCGCCCAGCGCCTTGCAGTAGAACTCCACGATCTGCGGCGTCTTGCGCTTCACGATGCGATCGATGGCCCCGTGAATCACCTCGGGATGCACCTCCAGCAACGGCGTGCGCAAGATCGCCTGCAACGCATCGGGCGAGTCGATTTCGTTGAGAATGTTGATGATGAATAAACGATACGCGGGCCGTCGATCGGACGTCAGCGCCTGGATGAGCGCGGGGACGGCCAGCGGGTCGCGAATCGCCGCCAACTCCCGGTGCGCTTCAACGGCCGCACGATCATGGCCGCGGGACTGGACGATCCACTTGGCGATGCGATTCTTCCATTCCAATCGCTTCGCCGCCGCGCGTTGGCGTTCTACGAGCACGGCGACTTCCTGCTCCAAACGCCACTTCCCCTGAAAGTAGCGATAGCCGTTGTCGCCGGCGACCTCCTGAGGTCGCTTCCACTGCCCCTGCACTTGCACGTAGCCCAAGAGGGACCAAGCCTTCGCGTGATCAGGCTGCAATTCCACGATGCGCCGCAGATGATGCTCGCGCAAACCCTTCAGACTATGCTCGCGACACCATTCGGCCGCCGCCCACTGGCCGGCGACCGAGTCGTCGAAGGTCGGCGCGAGCCGTTCGTATTCCAGCTCGTCCGCCGTCTGCCGCTTCACCTCCCGCACCTGCTCCACCGGCAAACTGATCGTCCCCCCGCCCTCCAACTCCACCTCGTACGGATCGTCGGGCTGGCGTTTAGGATTGAGCCATTTCCCGTGGAGCCGCCCGCCCGACTCCAGCAGCACGATATCGCCGCGCGCGGCTTGCGGTCCTTGCGTCTCGTCGCCGACGAACAAACCCGCCGCGAAGATGCCCGCGACCAAAGCGCAGTAGTACCCCGGCGCTGGACGGTTCCACGCCGTCGAAGAATGAGGCGACGAAGTCTCAGGCGACGGCGGTCGGCAGAGGATGCTCATGCCCCGCTCCGAGGAGGAAATTGCGATGCGCGACGACGTCCAGTAGTGTAAGACGCGTCGCGTCGTCTTCCAACGCTCTCCGAAGAAATCCACTGCATGAACAAGCCGTCCCCCCCCTCCTCCGACTCCCCCCCCTCCTCCGACGGCTCGCCGGTTCCTTCGGCGTCCGAACGGCTGTCGCCGGGGGTGAGCGCCGCGGCGGAACATCGGGCGTCGAGTCCGCGGGCGATTGCGTGCGCGGTCTTGACCGTCAGCGACACTCGGACCCTGGAAACCGACACGGGCGGGCGCGGCGTCATCGATCGGCTCCTCGCCGCCGGCCACCGCCTGGTCGCTCGAGAAATCGTCCCCGACGACCCGCAGCAGATGCGCCCGTTGCTAGAACGTTGGCGGGACGACCCGTCGGTCGACGCGATCCTTTTGACCGGCGGCACGGGCATCGCCAGCCGCGACCAAACCTATGAGACGGTCGTCGGTCTGCTCACCAAACCGCTGCCGGGCTACGGCGAGCTGTTCCGCTACTTGAGCTTTCAAGAGATCGGCCCCGCCGCGATGCTCAGCCGCGCCGTCGGCGGACTTGCAGCGCGGACCGTGGTGCTGACCATGCCCGGTTCCACCGCCGCCGTCCGGCTGGCCATGGAGCAACTGATCCTACCCGAACTGTCGCACTTGGTGCGCGAGGCGCAGCGTTAGCAGTGCGGGCGGGGATGTTTGCCGAGCCGATGTCGGCGTCGCGAACGCGCCGTTAGTTGGTCACCGTACCGCGACCTGCCGCCGCCATCTGTTGTTCGCGGACTTCCAATTGCGAGAGGAACTGCTTGAGTGCAGGGTCGGAGGGGGCCAGGTGGAGCGCTTCAAGCGTCGTCTTGCGAGCGCTTTGCGCGTCGCCCGCGAGCATTTGGGCTTGGGAGAGCTGCTTGAGAATGTCGACCGACGGCGGGCCCTGTTTGGAGGCGGCGAGGAAACTGGCGACCGCTTCGTCGTGTCGTCCCAGCTTTTGCTGAGCGATCCCTTGCTGCACCAACACCTGCGGCGGAGCTCGCCCGGGCCCATAGCTGTCGACGAGCGCTTCGAGCGACGACAGGGCGCGACGAGGCCGATCTTGGTCGGTATAGAGTTCGGCGATCGCCAGCTGCACGTCGGTGCGACCGCCGTCGCAGTGCAGGGCGCGATGGTAACAATTCAGTGCGTCGTCGTATTTGCGCTGCGCTCGCAGGATATTGCCCTGCAGCGCCCAGGCCGACGCACACTGGCGCTGACGGTCGAGCGCCTGTTCGGCGCAGGTCTTGGCGCCGTCGATGTCGCCGCGCGCTTGCCGCATTTCGCCCAAACGCACAAGCAGATCGGGGTTGGAACCGGCGAGCTGACACGCCTGTTCCATCTCCTGAATGGCTTGGTCGCAGGCGCCGCGTTGCCAGAGCGCTTCGGCGTAGCCGGCTCGCGCCCGTTCATCGACGGCGCAATTCTTCACCGCCGCACCGAACAACGACTCGGCTTCTTCCCAGTGGCCTCGCTGCAAGGCGTCCGTGCCTTGCAGCGACATGCGACGCGATGCCACTAACCGCTCGTTCGTGGCGCTGCGCGAGAACATCCTGCACCCGCTCAGCGCCAGCACCGCGCCGCAGACCATCAGGACGCCGGCACGCAGCGCCGCCGAGTGGCCGCGACGAGGCGCGGAACGGCGGCCGGCGGACCGGCGAATAGCGATAGCATCCCTGCTGGTGATGGGCATGAGCAATCCATTGCTCTTGGGAAGTGCGAACCCGCCTCGACCCGTTTCTTTCATCGGTTGGCGGCGAGCGGCGATTTTTGTCGCGCGCCCGCACCCGCGCGCCGATTGCGCGGTTTATCCATCCTGCCACCACCCGACTCGGGGTCGACTTAAGTACTCGCTGGCGCCATTTGACTCAAGAGCAGATGTCGGGGGGAACGGTTTGACCGCCTCGGTACAATAGTCTGTAACGTCAAACCGACTCCTCCGCGACTTCGCCCCAAGGAACAGACCGTGACTCGACGCCAGACGGCACTGATTCATCAGGAAGACGACGCCTATGTTGCGCTGTGCCCGGAACTCGACATCGCCAGTCAAGGCCTGTCCATTGAGGAAGCTCGCGACAATCTGAAGGAAGCGGTGGAGTTGTTCCTGGAGTGTGCGTCGGATGAGGAAATCCGCTTGCGACTCGAAAATGATGTGTTGGTGACCCACATTGAGGTGTCCATTGGGTAGGCTTCGCGTCCTCTCGGGTCGAGAGGTCGTCGCGATCCTGATGACGCATGGCTTCGTTATCGTGCGACTACGCTGAGTTCAATTATTCGGCAGTCAGGCGTACCACGAGAAGAGTTTGAAGTCCGGTGAACGGTTTACTTCCGATTCATCATTTGTCGTAGTTTGGACGACGGGGACGAGCGGTACTTGCGCCAGAGCGGTGCATCTTCGGTCTGCATTTCGTCGGCCTTGGGGGCGGACGACGTGGCACGGGAGGGCGTTCGATTGGGCGGCGAACCGAAGGGGACTTCCGGTTGGGGAGAGTCGGGCGGGGACGGTTCGGCGGCCGCCAGGATCGTGACCGAGCGGGGTGCGGCGTTCGGCGCCTCCGGCGTCGCTCCCGCCACGAGCGACTCGCCCTTGTCTCCCTGTCGCAGCCGCGCGAACGCGCGCTGTTGCACGAGGTCGGCCTTCCGTAACTCCCGTTCCGTCTCGCGGTTGAACCACAGCAGATCCTCGTAGATGGGGATGAGTTCGGTGGTGGCGAGCCGCTGTGGATCGTCCTCGCTGCGCTGGAACAGGTCGAGCAACACGGCGGAGCGGGCTTGGACGTCGATGAGATGCGCCAGCCATTCGGCCGCTTTGGGGCGTTCGATTAGGAATTGCACGAAGACCTTGGCTTTGTCGTTGGGGGATAACGCCCACGAGGTCATGATGTTGGTTTCGTGATTGCAGGTGATGCGCATGGCGTGGAACATGGTGATGTTGCCGTCCTCCAGCTTGCTGCCGAAATCGTGGCGAATCACTCGCAGCGGTTCGGGCCCCACTTCGCGTTCCCAGCGTTCGAGCGTCGTCTCAATGCCGGGGCCGTCGAAGATTTTCTTGAGCCGTCGGAGGTGTTCGAGCGCGATTCGGTCGGCGCTCGTGTAGCTCACATTTTCCAGCGCCGTCACCGGTTCGAAGATGCCCGGCAGCGTTTTGGCGATGCCGCTGGGCGGTTCCTGTTTGGCGCCGGAGTCGATTTCGATGAGGATCACGCCCCGTTTGCGCAGCGACGTCATGAGGTCGTCGGCCAGTTGGTAGCTGGGGGCGGGCTTTTCGCCGGCGGCGCGGGCCAATTGAGCTGCTTCGGACCAGTCGTGCAGGCGTTCGAAGAGGAATCGCATGGTCGAGATGCCCGTGTTGTCGAACACGCCGCCGTCGATCAAGTGAGTCGGCTCGACGTCGGGTCGTTGCGCTAACTGGGCCGACGAAAAGCCCCACGGGAAGTTGGCCGACAACCGCGCCGCCTCCGTCAATTCCACTCGCGGCATTTCCTGATCGTCTGGATCGAGATTCGTGAGTGCACGGCAGGGAAACGCGTGGAACTTGGCGTAACGGCCGCCGAAGAAGTAGGGCGGAATGGGGGGGAAGCCGACGAGGAGCGCCGAGCCGCGATCGACTTCGGTCACGTTGGCGACCAGCAACGGCACTCGGCGACGTTCCTCGATCGGCAGATTGTGGCTGTCGAGGTTGGAGTGGCGAAGTTGGCAGTGGGGCAGATGCAGTTGGTCGCGCCAGTACGACTGCACGGCGGCGCCGCGTTCCTGCGCCGGGAGGAGGATGCCGCGGAGCAGCGGGGCCATGAAGTCGGTGCTCACATGATCCACGAATTCGCTGCGATGGAACCATAGCGGGTCGGCGGCGTGGCAGACCGTCTGCGCCTGCTCGATGAATTCAGGTCCGCGCGGTCCGTAGGGGTGCCGTGCGAGGGCGTCGGGCGTTTCAAACACGCGAAACGTCTCGCGGATTTCATCCACTCGCTCGTTCATCCGAAACCGCACTTCCTCTTCAAAGCAAGTGCGCGGCCTGGGAATGTCGGGGAACCCCGTTCGCCCCTCCGAGAGAACTCGCCCCAGATACTCTGTGGAGGCGAACGTGCCGCCGGAGACGCTGCTGATGAGCAGCACTTGGTCGGCGAGTCGGTGGGAGGCGGCGGCCGCCGGATCGACCGGCGCGTCGACCAGGATGGCGGGCGTCTCGGGATCGTCGTCGTCGTCTCGCAGTTCCCAGCGTCGCAGCTGTTCGAAGACCAGCGATGTGAACAGGGCCGCTCGAGAGCCGCCGCCGCTGGCTGCGACGAGGATCACCGGTTCGTCGGGGTCGAGTCCATCGAGGCGCGCGGCGAGGTGCTGGAGCCAGCGATCTTGTTCGTCGTCCGCCTTCCAAGGACCCCAGTGGGCGGGCAGCGCGAGCGCCGGATCGTCGGGATCTTCGGTGCTGTCGAACAGTTTCCAGTCCACCGATTGGCCCACGATTTCGGACGAGTGGCTGCCGGCGAACAGGACGAGTCCGATGAGGAGCGCGGGGCGCAGGGGGAGCAAGGAGAGCTGAGCCCAGTGGTCGGTGATGCGACCGAGCATCAGAAGGCAGAAACTGACGTGCAGCATGGCCCACAGGCTGTAGTTGCGCACCGAGATGACTTCGCGCAGGGAGAGGCTCCAGAGGGTTTCGCCGAGCAGATTGAAGAACGTGAACGCAATGAGCACTCGGAACAACATCTGCCCGATGTACGTGGCCTCGCGAGGACGCGGGTTCAGCAGCAGCCAGATTGCCCAGCAGACGCCCAGCCAGCAGAACGCGGCGCGGGAGACCTGCGTCCCGATGATGGGCAGGTGCGGGGCGTGCCAGTCGACGAATAGCAGCACGGCGGCGGCGACGAGCAGCGCGAGGGCGAACCAGCCTTGCCGGCCCGCCATGTTTTGTTGAACGATGTTGAATTTGGCGGACGACCAGCGGCGCCACACGTCGAGCCAGTGGGCGATGCGGCCCGAGAAGCCGGGCGCGATGGGCGGATCGTCGGGCGGCGCAGGCGAGTTGGGAGGCACGACCCACCACAGGGCGACGGCGTAGAGGCCGAAGAGACCCACGATGGCGAGAAAGCAGGCGAGGATCTTGGGCGAGTCGGCCAAAAGGGCCCACGGCGCCGGCTCGAATAAGTGCTGCACTTGGTCGACGCCCAGGAACGTGACGGCGACGAGGAGGGTCGCGACGGCCGTGCAGAGGTGAGCCTGGAGGTAACGCTGGATGGTGAGTGGCTTCATGCGGCGACGTATTCGCGGCGGCAGAAGATGGCGAGTCCGCCGAGCAGCAACAGGCCGCTGGCGAGCAACAAGACCATCTGGGCCGTCGATCCTGGGACGGGGAGAAACACTTCGGGCTGAAAAAGACCGCGAAGCTTCAGGTCGAATTGTTCGGCCGAGTCGAAGACAAGGCAACGCAGATAAAAAGAAATCGCCATCCGTTTGGCGATCCCGGGCATGTTGCCGACGAGCGTCTCGAGGAACAGGGCGTAGGCCAGCGCCAGCAAAGTCGCTCGCCGCAATACCACGCTGAACACCGTGAACAGCGACACGTAGGCGAGGGTGGCGAACAGGACGGCGGGCCAGACGGCGGGCCAAGCTTGGCGGCCGGCGTCGCGACCGAGCCAGCAGAGCAGCGCGAGGCTGCCGAGGGTCCAAGCGAGCGCGGGGACGAAGGCGGCGCAGGCTTTCGCCAGATAGACGAAGGGGCGCGGGAGGGGCGAGACCAGGAGATAGACGAGCGTCTGTTCTTCGCGGTCGGAGGCGATGCCGGCCGTGCCGTAGCAGAGGCAAAAGATGGGGACCAGCAGCGACGTGTAGAGTGTCAGGAAGACTTCCTCGACGAACTGAGCGGGGGTGCGTTCGCGACGCATGGCCCAGGCGACGACGGCGAGCGCGGCGAAGCCGAGCAGCAGGAGGCTGACCATCGTCTGCCGGCTGCGGACGAGTCGCACGAGGGAGACGGCGAAGAGATGCCAAGCGGCGCGAAGTCGTCCCATGAGTGGGTTACCAGGGGTGAGTTACAGTGCGCATGAGATAGTCGAAGACGGCTTCGGTGGAGGCGTCGAGCACCTCCAGTCGCTCGGGGTCGAATCCTTCGCGGCCGACGATCGCGGCGAATTGCGGGAAGAACTCGGCGGCCCGTTCGACCTCCAGCACCAGTTCGTCGGGGGAGGCGAGTTCGATGGAGCGGACGTCGGGCAACGGGAGGAGGAGGGAGGCGAGTCGGCGGGCGTCGCGGGATTGAATGCGCAGCTTGAGCGGGAAGCGGTCGAGCATCGCGCGGATTTGGGCGAGCGAGCCGGAGGCGAGGAGTCGGCCGCGGCAGATGAAGAGGATTTGGTCGGCGAGCGAGTCCATTTCGTCGAGGATGTGGCTGGAGACGAGCACCGCTTTGCCTTGGGAGGCGAGGCTGCGGAACAGGTCAAGCAGTTCGAGGCGCCCGACGGGGTCGACGCCGTTGAGCGGTTCGTCGAGCACGACGAGGTCGGGGTTGTGGACGAGTGCTTGCGCCAGCTTGATGCGTTGTCGCATGCCCTTGGAATAGGTGCGCAGGGGCCGGTCGGCTCGGTCCGCCATCCCGACTCGAACCAGTTGGTCGGCGGTGCGAGCGCGGGCGTCGCGGGCGGAGAAGCCATGCAGTCGCGCGAGCGTCTCGACGAAGGCTCGACCTGACATTTCCTCGTACATGGCGTCGAGGTCGGGGCAGTAGCCGATATGCCGTTTGGCGGCGGCGGACCAGGCGCGCCGGCCGCGGATTTCGACCGAGCCGAGGCTGGGGCGCAGTTGGCCGGTGAGCAGCTTGATGAGCGTGCTTTTGCCGGCGCCGTTGTGGCCGACGAGGCCGGTGATGCCGGGGTGGAGGCGGAAGGAGACGTCATTGAGTCCGATGACGGGCCCGTACCACTTGCAGACGTCGCGGAATTCGCAGAGCGGCTCGGAGTGAGACTCGTGAGACTCGGCGGCAGGCGACGAGGCGAGGGACGAGGGGCGTGAGTCGGGGACGTCGTTCATGCGACCACCTTGGCGCCGCGGAGGCGCGGGATGGAGGCGAGGAGGCTGGCGACGCAGACGGCGGCGACGAGGGCGAGGGATGGGTAGAGCAGCTGGAGTTCGCGGTCGGTGTCGATGCCGCCGAAGCACCAGGTGCCGACGAGTCGGACGTCGCGCCAGAGTCCGAGCAGCAGCCAGCGGCGGTCGTCGAAGGCTTCGCGCAGCAGGCCGCCGGCGGCTGGGAGGAAGGCGAAGACGCCGACCCAGGCCATGACGAGCGGCACGGTGCGGGGGAGCCAGGAGGCGAGGGCGAACAGCAGGCAGCTGAGGACGACGGACAGGGTGAGTCCGTAGCCGAGGATGCCGCGGAGGATGCCCAGGTTTTCGCGGAAGTAGCTGGTGGAATCGGTAAGCAGCCCGTACTCAAGGTAAAGCACGAGTGCGGGGAGCGTGGTGGTGAGGGAGACGAGCAGTCCGATGGCGAGCAGTTTGCCGGCGAGGAAGTGCCAACGATGGATGCGGCGCGAGAGGTAGAAGGTGAGACCGCCGGAGCGGATGTCGTCGCCGACGAGCGTGGCGCCGGCGAGGGCGAGCAGGAGCATGGTGACGGTGCCTTGGGCGAACATGAAGTCGCGGTAGGTTTCGCCGGAGCCGGTGACGTTGGAAAGGATGTTGTCGACGAAGCGGCGGAGGCCGGGATTTTGGGTGGTGATTTGGGCTTTGAGGTAGATGGTGGCGAAGAGGAAGAGGAAGTCGAGGGCGGCGAGTGCGAGGAGGACCCAGAAGACTTTGCGTCGGAGGACGAGCAGCAGGCCGGTGCGGGCGATGGGCCAACAGCCGAGCCACATGGGTCGGAGGCGATGGGACCAGCCGCGGTAGCGCGCGTCGTCGAGGCTCATGGGGGTGGCTCTTTCCAGGTCGCGGAAGCTGCGCAAGCAATAAAAGCTAGGGAAGCATGAGAGGCTTGGCCGGAAAAATCAACCGAAGCGGTTTTATGGATTATGCCAATTCTGCCGAAAAGACAAGGGCGGCCGAGCGGCGCGCGGGCGGGCGGAGAGACCGCGCGTGGGCAGGTCGAGGGTTGAACGGGGACTGAGTTGATCAGGCACATTGACGAGCAGCGGGCATGAAGCGCAACGCGGGGACAAATCGAAAGTCGGCGGTCTTGAGGGTCTGGGCGACCTGCGCCCTGGCCTTATGGACAGCTGGCTGCACGATGCGTCCGCCGGCGGAGTCGTTCCGCGATTCGTTGGCTCATTACCGCGACATGGCGAATCGGGTGGAGTATCCCGATGTGGCGGCGGCGACGATTGAGGCGAGCGTCACGGAGACGGCGCCCATGTCGCTGCATCAAACGGAGCACACGCCGTGGCCGATGACGCCGGAAGAGGCGGTGCAGACGGCGCTGGCGAATTCGACGGTGCTGCGCGACTTGGGGGGCCAGGTGTTGGCGGCGCCCGGGATCACGCGGTCGATTTTGAATCCCAGCATTGTGGAGACCGATCCGCGGTTTGGCGTGGAGTCGGCGTTGTCGGCGTTTGATGCGCAGTTCTTGGCGGGGTTTACGGCCGAGAAAAACGACTACATCAGCAACAACCGCTTTCTGGCGGGGGGGACGAACTTTCTGCAGCAGGACCTGAACGCCCTGCGGCTGCAGTTGTCGAAGAAGGCGGCGACGGGCACGGAGTACATCTTCCGGCACAACGTGAATTACGACTTCAACAATGCGCCGGGGAACTACGTGCCGAACTTGCCGTGGACGGTGTTTGTGGAAGGGGAGTTTCGTCATCCGCTCATGCAGGGCGGCGGGGTGGACTTCAATCGGATTGCGGGGCCGTCGGCGACGCCTGGGCAGTACAACGGCGTGATGATCGCGCGGCTCAACGTGGACGTGAGCTTGACGGATTTCGAGTTGGGTTTGCGCGATTTGGTGAACAACGTCGAGAACGCGTATTGGGACTTGTACTACGCGTACCGCGATTTGGAAGCGAAGGTGGAGGCGCGGGACAAGGCGCTGGTGATTTGGCAGCGGTTGGATGCTCGTCGCAAAGAGCAGGCGCTGAAGACGCCGGACAAGGAACCGCAGGCGCGTGAGCAGTACTTGCGGCTCGAAGAGGAAGTTCAGCTGGCGCTCACGGGGCGCATTCAGGGTGGGACGCGAGCGGCGGGAGACATGGGAGGCGGGACGTTCCGCGGAGTAGGTGGAGTGCAGGTGGCGGAGCGGCGGTTGCGGCTGTTGTTGGGGCTGCCGATCAACGATGGCCGGATGATTGTGCCGTCGACGGCGCCGTGTCCGGCGGAGGTGAAGTTTGAGTGGCGCGAGGTGACGGCGGAGGCTTTAGCGCGGCGGGCCGAGTTGCGTCGGCAGCGGATTCAGGTGAAGCGGCGCGAGCTGGAGTTGGTGGCGAGCCGCAACTTCTTGTTGCCTCGATTCGATTTGATTGGGCGGTATCGGTGGCGTGGGACGGGGCATGATTTACTCAATCCGAACCCGCAGCCGGCAGATCCGTTGTCGGGGGCTTACATCGACAATGCTTACCAGAATCTGACGTCGGGCGACTTTCAGGAATGGCGTTTGGGAGGGGAGTTGAGTTTGCCGGTGGGATTCCGGCAGGGGCATTCCGCGGTGCGGAATGCGCAGCTGATGTTGGCGCGAGATCGCGCCGTATTGGTGGAGCAAGAGCGGCATGTGGTGCACGACTTGAGCAACGCGTACGCGGAGTTGCAGCGGGCGTACGACAATTGTCGGTTGGTGTTTAACCGGCGAGTGGCGGCGCGGAAGCGATTGGAGCAGATCGAGGCGAATTTGCCGCGGGATGGGGATGGGGCGGGAGACAAGGTGGAGTTGTATTTGAGCGACGCGTTGGAGGCGTTGCGGCGAGTGGTGGAAGCGGACAGCAGCTATCACGCGGCATTGATTGAGTACGCGTTGGCGATGAAGAACGTGCATTTCGAAAAGGGGAGTTTGCTCGAGTACAACAACGTGTACTTGGCGGAAGACATGTGGCGAGGTCAGCCCGCGGTGCGATCAGCGGGGATCGTGGATGAGTTGTTGGACTATTCACTGCCTGGGCGAGCCCGATTGCAGCCGCCTGTTGCACCGTCTGAGCTTGACGCGGGGGATGCAGAGCCGCGCGGGGCAGGCGACGAGGGGGAAGGCGCCAGGTCGAGTGCAGGCGCGAGCGGGTCGACGGGGCGATCGACCGTCGCGAGTCGGTTGGAGAGTCGGGACGAGTTGGGATCGGGCGCAGCGCGGGGGGACGGCAGTGACGCTGGCAGCGAGGCGATGCTGCGGTTGCCAATGTTGGAGGGGATAGAGGGGGGAGTGAGTCCAGCGGGTTATGCTCCGCAGTCTCGATAGCGCGTACGGGAGTACGTCTCGTTTCCGCGAGCGGCGTGAAACGATCGAGTCTGGCGGGAGGACACGATCGTTGGGCGGCGGTGTGGCCCACGTTCGCCCGGCGTTAGGTTGCCGAGATTGCCCAAACTCCCGAGACCGATCCCGAACCCAGACTGTCTGGAAATCGGGTTCTTTTTTAAGAGAAAACGCTTACCTCCGCCGCCTCTCCGCCGTCTGTTCCGCGCACCGCTCGGCGATCCACCGGAACCGCTTGCCGGCCGTCCACGCCGCATCCAACCACCGCACACGATCCAACCCCAGCCGTTCCAACATCGGCGGTAAGTCGGACGGGATCACGCCCCGCTTCCCCTGCGCTTCCTCCCGCCCGCACGCGTCCAGCACCTCAAGGTACTTCGCCAACGTCATCGGCAAATACCCCTTGTCCGACGCTCGCCGCCGAGCCCCCGCCCCCGCATACCCGTCTCCCTCCACTCGCACCGGCGACAGCCAGCCCGACCGCGGACGCTTCAACAACGGCGCAAAATCAAACTCGGCCCGCTCCGCCTCCGTCCCAAACCACCGCCTCAAAACGGACGCCTGCAACTCCCCCTTCACCACCAACTCCACCTGCCAGTCCCGCCACCGATCACAGGCCCCGGTGTACTCCGCCTCCTCCGGCGTCAAACACTGGCCCGCGCGAATCGGATTCAAGTCGACGTACAAGCTGCACACCAACAGCGACTCGTCGTCCTCCAACCGCACGCTCCCAAACCGCTCCGCCCAAAAGTGCCCCGACACCTTGTCCTCCGCATTGGCCTTCCGCGCCAACGGCTCGTTCAACATCAGCATGAACCAGCTCAAGCTCGACAGCCGCTCCCGCACCTCCGCCACCCACGCGTCATCCTCCAACTGCTCGCGAATCTCCGCCTCCCCCGCCTCCGGCACGAGCTCCAATTGTCGACGCGACAATCGCGACCACCGCCGCAGCAGCTCGTCGCCGCTCCACTCCCGCGCCACATCGGGCCGGTTCCGCAAGATCGTGTGTACGTGATTCTCCATCACCGCATGATCCAGCACGTCGATGGCGAAAATGCCCGCCAGCGCCTCCAGCCGCTTCCGCACCCACTCCAAACGATACCGATAGTCGCGCTCCGTCTCCCCGTCCTCCCCGCACAAAAAGGCCCGCCGCACACAGCGGCTGTAGCAGTGATAAGCCCCCACCGTCGTCGGATCAAACAACTGACTACGCAAGTACACCGGCATGGTCCACGCTCCCTTTCCCCTAGAAAGACAACCGCCCCACGCCCTCCCCATCGCAATCCACCCTCCCAACCGGCCCCGAATTCCGAAAAACATTCCGAGAAAAACGATCACCTCTTTAGGACCACCCATCCGGGGAGAGTTCGAGTCCTTCCCGACGCCCCTGTCCCCGTCCATTTCAGCCGCCCGATCAGGTCACACCAGGAACTGCCCTTGCAACGCTCGACGGCGCACCTATAATCCCATCGTCGATCGTGACGCGGCTGGAGCCAGCTCCCTAGTTCCGTCGACTCGAGCTTCGCCTTGTCTCTACGGAGGGCGACAGTGCGAGCGGGGCGGAAGGGAAGTGGAATAACCAGCGTCCTGCGACGATTGCTAAGCGGGTGTAGCTCAGTTGGTAGAGCACCACGTTGCCAACGTGGTTGTCGTGGGTTCGAATCCCATCACCCGCTCTTTTTTATTGGTACACACCCCAAAGTGCAGCGCAGCGGAAGATTGCCATGACCTCGGAAACGGAAACCCCCGAAACCGAAACTCAGGAAGCAGCCCCCGAAGTTACTCGCCTGGGTCTGACCTTCGAGGTGACTAATCGCAGCGCTTGCGAACGCCACGTGACCGTGACGGTGCCTCGCGAGGATATCGACCGGTACCTCAAGAATGCCTTCGACGAGATCAAGGTGAAGGCGGAAGTTCCGGGTTTCCGCGTGGGTCGAGCCCCGCGAAAGCTGGTGGAGTCGCGTTTCCGCGACCAAGTGCGCGACCAAGTCAAGGGCTCGCTGCTCATGGACAGCATGGCGCAGCTCAGCGAAGACCAAGTTTTCACGGCCATCGGCGAGCCGGACTTCAACGTCAACGCGATTACGCTCCCCGATTCGGGCCCTCTCACGTTTGAATTCAACATCGAGGTTCGCCCCGAATTCGACACGCCGCAGTGGCAGGGCTTGAAGCTAAAGCGTCACACGCATGTGTTCACCGACGAGGAGATCACCGAGCAGCTGAATAAGCTGTTGGCCAAGTTCAGCCACCAAGAGCCGGTGGCGGACGGTGCTGCCGAAGGCGACTTCCTCACCGCCGACATCAAGGTGACTTACGACGGCAAGGTAGTGCAGCAAGCTGTCGAACAGGAGATTCGCGTCCGTCCGCAGCTTAGCTTTGCCGACGCCGTGGTCGAGGGCTTCGACAAACTGGCCGCAGGCGCCCAGCCGGAGCAAACGGTCACCGCGACTGCGAAGATCTCGGACGAGTCGGCGAACGAAGCATTGCGAGGCAAGGAAGTCACGGTTGAGTTCACCGTGTTGGACGTCAAGCGACTCGTTCCGCCGGAACTCACCCCCAGCTTCCTCCGCGAAATCGGCGACTTCGAAAGCGAAGAACAACTGCGCGATATGGTTCGCACGGAGCTCGAACGGCAGTTCCGTTTCCATAGCGAACGCAGCATCCGTCAGCAAATCACCGGGCAGCTCACGACCGGCGCCAATTGGGCGTTGCCTCCCCAGTTGCTCCGCCGCCAGATGCGTCGAGAGCTCGATCGCCTGGTCATGGACCTGCAGTCGTCCGGCTTCTCGGATGAAGAGATTCGCGTTCACGCCAATCGACTCACGCAGAACTCGCTGGCGAACACCGAATTGGCCCTTAAGGAACACTTCATCCTGGAACGGATCGCCGAAGATCAGAAGATCGAAGCGTTGCCGGAAGATTACGACGCCGAAATTGAGCTCATCGCGGAACAAAGCGATGAGCCTCCGCGTCGCGTTCGTGCTCGATTGGAGAAACGCGGCCTGATGGACACGCTCCGCAATCAAATCATCGAACGCAAGGCGATTGAGTTGATTACGGGCGCGGCGGAATTCACCGAATCGCCGTTCGAGGCGAAGCGAGAGTCGACTTACGCCATCGACCTGGCGCTTGCGGGCGCCGTCGGTCACGAGGAAGCGATCCCGGAAGCCCAGCACGGCGGCGACGCCGGGCCGATCCCCGGCTCCATTGATACTCGCAAGTAGCCTGCCTGTTGTCTCGCCTGAGCCCGCAGACAGAATAGCCCGCAGACAGAATAGACGTTTGTGGTCCCTCCCGTCGCTCGGTTGACGTAATGTCTCTTGACGCGCCGGACGGAAAACGACTAAACCGAGGGTCGAAGATCGGCCCAGGAGTCTCGTTCGCCATGGATCGGCGTTCGCAGCCCCGTCGGGGCGGCTGCCCTACGCCGCGCTGCACGGACCGTCCCCGCCGAGTAATTCGCGCGATTCAGTTAGAAAGGACCGGCTTGTAATGCACCCTGATTTGCCCGCTCCGATCCAGGCCTCCTACGCATACCAAAGCTACCAGCGTCAACGTCAATTGACGTTGGGCGATCTCCTGCTGGAAAACCGCATCGTGTTTCTCCAAGGGGAGATCCATACGGGCAACGCCAACGAAATGGTGATGAAGCTGCTGTACTTGCAGAGCGAAAACCGCCGCAAAGACATCCACTTCTACATCAATTCGCCCGGCGGCGACGTCGTCGCGACGCTCGCCATCTACGACACCATGCAGATTCTCACCTGCCCCATCGCCACCTATTGCGTGGGACAAGCGGCAAGCGGCGCTGCGGTGCTCCTGTGCGGCGGCACGAAGGGGAAGCGGTTCGCACTGCCGAACGCTCGCGTGATGATGCATCAGCCGTTCGGCGGCGTGAGCGGCCAGATCAGCGACATCGAGATTCAGACTAGCGAAATCCTCCGCTACCGCGAAGTGCTCAACCAAATCATCGCCAATCACACCAATCAGGACATTTCGCGAATCGCAAAAGATACGGATCGCGACTTCTTCCTGAGCGGCGAAGAAGCCAAGGCGTACGGGTTGGTCGACCAAATCCTCACCAAGCCGCCTGTCACAGAAGACGACGACGAAAAGAAATAGTCGACTCGCACGCGTAACAGATCGCACGCGCACCACCAGTTCACTCGCACCAAGTCACGCAGTCATTCGGGAGCAGCCTCGATGTCGTTCGTCCCCTATGTCGTCGAAAAAAGCGGGCGCGAGGAACGCGTCTATGACATCTACAGCCGTTTGCTTAAGGATCGCATCGTTTTCCTGGGAACGCAGGTCAACGACGAAGTCGCCAACTCGATCGTCGCTCAGCTGCTGTTCCTCCAAAGCGACGACCCCAAAGCCGACATCCATCTCTACATCAACTCGCCAGGCGGCAGCATTAGCGCCGGCATGGCCATCTACGACACGATGCAGTTTGTGACCTGCGACGTCGCGACCTACTGCATCGGGCAAGCGGCCTCGATGGGCGCCGTGCTGCTCACCGCCGGCGCCGCCGGCAAACGCTTCGCACTCCCCAACGCCCGCATCATGATCCACCAGCCGCTCGCCGGCATGCAGGGCACGGCCGAAGAAATCATGATCCACGCTCGTGAGTTCCGCCGGATCAAGGAACGCATGAACCAGATCCTGCTCAAACATACGGGGCACCCGATCGACAAGATTGAGCGGGACACGGACCGCGATTGCTTCATGACGTCGAACGAGGCGCTGGAGTATCGGTTGATCGACAAAGTGATCGAGCACATGGAAGTGAAGAAGTAGTCCGTCGAGGGCCGCTCGTCTTCAGCCGCGTTGCTGAAGCTCGCTGCTGCCCGTCGTCGCGGACGCAAATACGGGGCGCCAAGGATGGTGCGCAAAATCGGCTTACGCCATCGCCTGCGCGAGACTCGCGCCCGCTGCTTCGCGCACCTCGCCGGCGCCCTGCTCGCCGCCGCCTCCGCGCCGCTCTTCGTCGGCTGCCAAGGCGGACCGCGCGTCAACGGCTACATCGAACAGATGGCCGCCGAACGCCGCGCACTCGAGAACCGCGTCTACGAGTTGGAATACGACTTGGAGGTGGTTCAGTCGGAGCTCGACCATGAGCGGAGCGAAAATGATCGACTGCGCGGCGGCGACGGTGCGAGCGGCAAAGGCTCGACGGGCCTGACCCCGCGCTCGCCTCCCCCGCCTCGCCGCACTCCCCCGCGCACCTCGGGGCCCGCCGCCAGTGGAGCTCGCAGCGCACCCGACGACGCGCTGCTCAAGCCGCCCGTCATCGAACCGGGCGACTACGAAGGGGAGCTGGAAACCCCCGCCCTGCCCCCCGCCGGAAATGCGCCGCCCGCAAAGTCCCCGCCCGCAAACGTTCCCCCGACGCTGGGCCCCCCCGCCGTTCGCAAGCCGCTGCCGCCGCCCGCTGCGCCGCCTGCCGAATTGAAGCCGCCTGCCGCCGCCGACGAACCACTCGACCAACCGCTCAATCCACCCGCGGAAGTCGAGGACGAACCAGCCGCACCGCCCGCGAACGGCCGCTCGATGTTGCCCCCGCCGCTCGCCCCCACCGTCGCCATCAGCGACGCTATGCCTGACGACGATGTATCCGGCGACGAGAGGTCCAAGACTCCGTCGCTTGAAGAAGACGCCGTCATTGAAGTCCCGCTGGCGTCGGAACCGCCGGAAGTGATCGAGCCGGAATCGCCCGTCGCCTCTGTCAAGCTGTTGGCTGAACCCACAGGCGGCGTCGACCTTGACGACAAGCCGGGCGACGACGGCGTGACGGTCGCGTTTCAACTGCGCGACGAACGCGGACGACTCGTCCGACTCCCGGGCCCCGTCAGCGTCGTAGTGCTCGACCTGGCGCAAAAAGGACCGGCCGCTCGCGTCGCTCGCTGGGACCTCGACGCCGAACAAGTCGCGCGGCTTCTGCCCGACGGCCCGTCCGAGGAAGGGTTGGTGCTGCACATGGCGTGGCCCGGCGATCCGCCGAAACGCGAACAACTGCAGCTCCACATTCGTTACATCACCCCCGAAGGCCGAAAGCTGGAAGACCACCGCGACATCGCGATCCGCCTTCCAGGTCAGCGCGTCTCCGACTCGCGACCAGGCCGCTCGGAGGTCATCCAAGCCGGCGGTTGGCGTCCCAAGTCGCCGTCCGACGCCCGTTCGGCCGTCGTGCCCGCCGCCGCCACGTCGCCGCGCCGATAGGGCGTTAGTGCGTCGCACCTCGTACTGATCGCGCCGTGCGTCGCGATCTGGTACGCTACTCGGCATGTCTACACTCTTCAAAATCGCCGGCGTCCAAATGGACGTCTGTTTTCAAGACAAATCCGCGAACCTCGCCCGCATCGAAGCGGCGATGGTCGAAACGCATCGAGCGGGCGCGTCGCTCGCGATTTTCCCCGAGTGCGCACTCGCGGGTTATTGCTATGACAGTCTGGACGAGTGTCGCCCGTTCGCCGAAACGGTCCCCGGCCCCGCCACCGACCAATTGGTCGCCGTCGCCAAGCGGCTTGATATGTACGCTGTCTTCGGGCTGTTGGAACGAGACGGCGACCGAGTCTTCAATGCGTGCACATTGGTCGGCCCGCAAGGCGTCGTCGGTCACTACCGCAAAGTGCACTTGCCTTACCTGGGCGTCGATCGCTTCACCACGCCGGGCGACCGCGGGTTCGGCGTCTTCGATGCGGGCGGACTGCGAGTCGGGATGAACATTTGTTATGACGGCGCGTTCCCCGAAGCGGCGCGCGTCATGGCGCTCGACGGCGCCGACCTCATCGTCCTCCCAACCAATTGGCCGCCGGGCGCAGAATGCACGGCCGACTGCATCGCCAACGCTCGCGCCCTCGAGAATGCGGTGTACTACGCCGCCGTGAATCGCGTCGGCGTCGAACGAGGCTTCCCGTTTATCGGCCGCAGCAAAGTGTGCGACACAAGCGGGCGAGTGCTGGTATGTGCGGCCGAACCGGAAGAGACGATTATTTTCGCCGAGATCGATGTCGCACGGGCGCGGAACAAGCACATCATCCGCGTCCCCAAGCTGCATGAGATCAATCGATTCGCGGACCGGCGCCCCGAGTTTTACGGGAAGATCGTCGAGCCGGTCCGCGTGACGCGTCCGCCCATCGGCTGATTGCCGACGGCGACTTACTTGGATTCGGAGATCAAGTGCCGCTGGACGAAGTCTTCGTCCAGCGTGACGCCGAGCCCTGGTCGGTCCGGCACTTCGATCCAGCCATCCACCGCCTGCACCTTCTCGTGCGTCAGTTCATGTCGCAGCGGCGAGTCTTCGACGCAGTCCTCGAACAAGAATGCATCTCGGCAGGTGCTTAGCCAGTGCAAGCTGGCCGCCACCGTCACGGGACTGGTGTAACAGTGGTTGCACAGCCGCGCACCAATCTCTTCGACTCGTTGCTTGATGTAGTACGAGTCGGTGAAGCCGTTGCGCGACAAGTCGACTTGGTAGACGTCGAGCGCTCGGTTTTCGATGAGCGGCGCGAACGACTGTCGTCCGCATTCTTCCTCGCCCGACGCGATCGGCACGGGCGATCGATCGCGCAGCCAGCGATAACCCTCGTAGTCGTCCGGATGCAGCGGCTCCTCGAGCCACCCGATCTTGTACTGCGAAAAAGCATGAGCGCGCTGGAGTGCGGTGCGTGCGTCCCACACGCAGCCGGCGTCGATCAGCAGCGTGGCGTCGTCGCCGAGTCCCGCGCGAGCGCCGGCGACGAGTTCGATGTCGAGCGCTTCGGACTTGCCCATCGGCTCCCAACCGAACTTGACCGCCTTGTAACCGGCCGCGCGCCACCGCCGGCCGATGTCGGCCGTCTCGGCCCCGCTCTTGCCGAACAAGATGGACGCGTACGCCAAGATGCGGTCGTGATACTTGCCGCCCAACAACCGGTGAATCGGTTCGCCGAAGTGTTTGCCCTTCAGGTCCCACAGCGCCATGTCGATCGCACCCATCGCGGTGATCATGGTCGAACGGCGACCGCAGTACATGGTCGCACGATACATCTTTTGCCACAGCCGCTCGGTCTCAAGCGGATTCTCGCCGACGACCAACTGCCGCAGGCCGCAGGCGATGTTGTGGCTGAACGGCGCGTCGATCGCCGCCTTCACCATCTCGGGCGACGAATCGGCCTCGCCGATCCCTTCCAGGCCGTTGTCGGTGCGCACGCGCACCAACACCGAATCCTGGCTGCTCGCCGTCTTCTTTTCGACCGACGGAATACGCAAGACCTGACAAACGACTTCGGTAATCTTCATGGAAGTCTCTTCAAGGAAAGAGTCAATGCAGAGCCGCATGGTGCTCCGCGTGAAATGGGTTCCGACTCGACAGGGTTCCTCGCACTGGCGGCGATCAACGATCCAGCGTCTGTGTGCCAGAGGAGAACGATTCCCACTCGAGGCCGACTCGCCCGCCCGCCTTGGCCTCTTGGATGTGTGTCGCATTCGGTTTCGCCGAGCCTAACAAGATAGCGAAACTTAGCCCGAGAAAGACAGCCGCTCCCGCTAGGGCAGCGCCGCTGAGATACAAGAATCGTTCGGACCACTGATATTTCGTGTTTCGCTCGCTCTCATCCTTTTCTGCCTTAATTCGAAGCTTGCAGGCGGCGTCTTTGTCTTCGACGAGGTCGGGGTAATTCTTGAGGTTCTCCAGAACGGTCAAGTACTTGATCGCGCGCAAGTGGTGGAACATGCCGTCCGACGCCAAGAATCGATGGGCGAGAGACAGAACGGTTGCGACTGCAAACAGGCCGACGGAGGCGAGGATGCACCCTGAGAACCATCCCGAACCGGCTGCGGCGGCAAACGTCGTCGGCTTATCGCTGTTGATCGTGGACAAGAAAAAGCCCACGACGGCAAGGCCGCCTAGGGAGAGTTTTAGCAGTTCGGCCGAGAAACCCTGGAATCGATCATGCAGATCGAAGTCTGCGCGATACTGCACGTCGTCGACCTTGATGATTCTGCAGCTCAGATACGATTTCTCACTTTCATCAGCCATGGGAATTGCTTCATTGAGTTTGATTTCAACTCGCGAACCCTCGCGATCACGTGATCGACGTCGATCGAATCGTTTCTACCACTGTGCGACCGACAACAAGAGCGCACCGAGGTACGCGCCGAGGATCGCGAACCAGGCGACCGCGGCCCAGCGCGGTTCCCAGTCGTTCATCGCCAGCTTCAGCCAGCCTGCGAGGAGCGCTGCGCCCAAGAGCACGGAGACGACGCGACCGCTGAGCCACCTGGAGGCGGCCAAACCGATCGACGTGCCGAAGGTGACGACGACGATCTCGTATAGCGTAAACTGAAACTCGCCGTGTCCCGTGCCTGTCGACACGTCGTAAGTTTCGTACGCGTCGCCGGCTGCCGACGTCGGCGGGGGCGACGCCTTCTTCGTCGTCTGCAGCTCGCTCCCCGCACTGGTTTCGCTCGGCCGTTGATCGCTCATGGACCCGCGAGTCCCCTTACTGCTTTTCGACGACCCAGATGTTGCGATAGCGGACCGGATTGCCGTGATCTTGCAGATATACCGGACCCGGTTCGGGCCCCGCTTTGCTCGGCGCCGCCGTCGTCACGCGTTCGCCCGGCAATTCGACATTGTCGTGGATGATCACGCCGTTGTGGCGCACCGTCACGCGCGGGTTGGCGGTCAGCTTTCCGGCGGCGTCGTACTTGGCCGCCGTGTAGTCGATGTCGTAGGTCTGCCAAGCCAGCGGCGGCAAGCACATGTTGACGCTGGGGTTCTTCACCGAGTAGATCCCGCCGCATTCGTTGTGTTCGCCCTTGAGACCGAACGAATCGAGCATTTGGACTTCGTAACGGCCCTGCAGGTAGATGCCGCTGTTCCCGCGCCCCTGACCTCGATCCTCGGGCTGATACGGCAAGCGGAATTCGATGTGCAGCGAGTGGCTGCCGAACTTCTGTTTGCTCGTCGTCCCTTGCACCAGCGAGCCGGCGTCGAGCTTGCCGTTCTCCCAGGCGTCGGCGTTTTTGCCGTCGAACAGGACCACCGCGCCGGCGGGCGGCGCTGCATTCAAGGTCGGACTCTTGCGTTCGATCTTGGGGATCGTCGCGACGACGTTGCCGTTGTTGTCCGACACCACGATCTGTTCGTTCGCGACGCGTCCCGAACCGGCGTCGGTGCGGAAGATCACAGCGCCGTTTTCCAGTTTGCCGTCCGCCTCGATCTTCTCCTCGCCGATCCAGCCATCTCCCGGCAAGCCGCCTGGGTAGCCGACGGCATGAAACGAGCCGTTGCCGAGGGCGATGATTTGCACGCCGAACTTGCGCATACCGTCGGGCGCCGGCACATCCCCTTGATACTCGCCCTGAAACGCAAAGTCGGCGTCGGCCTTCGCGGGGTCGGTCGTCGCGGGCCCTTTGGCCGCCGCGACGCTCGCTCCCATCGCCAAACACCACACGACACACCACTGGGCCCATTGACGCATGTGACAACTCGCTGTTGAAGCTACTTCGGTGACTCGCCCGCAGGAGGCGGATAACGACGCGACGCTATTGTAGCGGACGCGGCGAATTGCAAAGCCGCGGCGCGGCGGTTATCGTGCATCGGCGGTCGTCGACATTCAGAGTATCAGCGAGGAGGAGGCGTCATGAGCCAGCGGCAAGATCGGCGTGAGTTTCTGAAGCGGAGTGCGTTGGCGGGGGCGTCGCTGGCGGCCAGTCACGCGGCGGCCGGTTACTTCGTCAATCCGCTGCCGGCGGCCGAGTCGAAGTCGCCCAACGAGCGGCTCAACCTGGCGTGCGTCGGGACGACGGGGCGCGCGGGCGCGAACGTGTCGGAATTGTCCAGCCAGAACATCGTGGCGCTTGCCGACGTCGACAGCGACCTGCTCGAGAAGGGCGCCTCGCGCTATCCGCAGGCTCGCAAGTATCGCGACTTTCGCGTGATGCTGGAGAAGGAAGCCGAGAAGATTGACGCGGTCGTCGTCGGCACGCCCGACCACACGCACGCTCCGGCCGCCGCCATGGCCATGCGGATGAAGAAGCACTGCTACTGTGAAAAGCCGCTCACCCACACCGTCTTCGAAGCCCGGACGCTGTCCCGCCTGGCGGCCGAGAACAAGCTGGTGACGCAGATGGGGAATCAAATTCACGCGGGCGACAATTATCGCCGCGTGGTCGAACTGGTGAAGTCGGGCGCGATTGGGAAGGTGACCGAAGTGTATGTGTGGGCGAACGCCAAGTATTCGGGCGCCGTCTTCACCACGGACAAGCCGAGCCCCGCGACGCTCGACTGGGATCTCTGGCTGGGGCCGGCCCCGCAGCGGCCGTACACGGAAGGGGCGCATCCGTTCAATTGGCGGCGCTTCTGGGATTACGGCACCGGCGCCTTGGGCGACTTCGGCTGCCACTACATGGATCTGGCCCACTGGGCGCTCGACCTGCGTGCGCCGACGAAGGTGTCGGCCGAGGGACCCAAGCCCGACCCGGTGAGCGCGCCCGAATGGTGCGTGGCGCACTACGAGTATCCGGCGCGCGGCGACCTGCCGGCCGTGAAGTTGGAGTGGTACGACAGCGGCAAGCAGCCGAAGATCCTGCCCGAACTTTTGGCGACTCTGAAGGACGACAAGGGGAACGCGCCCAGCTTCCCGGGCGGACAACTGTTCATCGGCGAAAAGGGAATGCTGTTGTCCGACTACGGGCGACACATCCTGCTGCCGAAGGACAAGTTCGTCGGCTTCCAAGCGCCTCCGCAGACCATCGCCAAGTCGATCGGGCATCACGCGGAATGGGTGCAGGCGATCAAGACGGGCGGGACGACGACCTGCAACTTTGACTACGCCGGCGCACTCACCGAAGCCGTGCTGTTGGGCGTCGTCGCCTTCCGCAGCGGAACGGCCATTGAGTGGGACGCCGCGGCGCTCAAGGTGAAGAACTCCGAGCACGCGCAGCAGTTCGTCCATACCGAATACCGCAAAGGTTGGACGCTGTAGACCGACATGATCGACTTGGTGGAATTACAGCTGCCGGCCGCTCCGTTGCCGGCGGCGTTGCGCCCCGAACTGCTTGCGCCGGCCGGGGACTGGGATTGCATACGCGCCGCGATCGAGAACGGCGCCGACGCGGTTTATTTCGGGCTCGATTGCGGCTTCAACGCTCGCGCTCGCGCGACGAACTTCGCGCCCGACGATTTGCCGCAGATCATGCAATTGTTGCGCTCGCGCGGCGTCCGCGGCTACGTGACGTTCAATACGCTCGTGTTTTCGTCCGAACTGCCGGAAGCCGAATCGCTGGTGCGGCGGATCGCGGCGGCGGGCGTCGACGCCGTGCTGGTTCAAGACCTGGGACTTGTGCGACTCCTCCGCGCCGTCTGCCCCGACCTACCGATCCACGCCTCGACCCAAATGACGCTCACCAGCGCCGCGGGGCTCGAGTTTGTGCGGGGGCTGGGCGTCGAGCGGGCGGTAATGGCGCGCGAACTGTCGGTGCGCGAAATGCGGAAGCTGCATGGGCAGTCGCCTTTGCCGCTGGAGGCGTTCGTGCACGGCGCGCTGTGCGTCGCTTACTCGGGGCAATGTCTGACCAGCGAGTCGCTGGGGGGACGCAGTGCGAACCGCGGGCAATGCGCGCAGGCCTGCCGCTTGCCCTACGACCTGATCTGCGACGGCAAGGATGTCGACACGGGAGACGTGAAGTATTTGTTAAGTCCCCAGGATTTGGCGGGCTACGAGTACATCCCGCAACTGATGGAAGCGGGCGTCTGTTCGCTCAAGATCGAAGGCCGCTTGAAGACGCCCGAGTACGTTGCGAACATCACGCGCCATTATCGCGAAGCCATCGATTCGGCCGTCGCCGGTCGGCCCGTGAAGTTTACGCCGCGGCAGATTGAGGAGATGGAGCTGTCGTTCTCGCGCGGCTTCTCCCCCGGGTGGCTCGAGGGGTGCGAACACAAACGACTGGTCCCTGGCGAGACGTCGTCAAAGCGCGGCGTGCGGCTGGGGGCGGTGCGCGACGTGCGGCGCGGTCGCGTGCTCGTGGAACTCACCGGCTCGTCGATCAAACGAGGCGACGGGATCGCGTTCGACTGCGGTCGGCCGGTCGACGATCCGCAAGGCGGGCGCGTCTACGAGATCTTCCGCCAGGGAAAGTCGGTGGAACGGGCCGAGCGGGGCGAGTTGGTGGAACTGGCGTTTGCGCACGGTGCGATCGACTTCCAGCAAGTGTGGGTCGATCAACAGTTGTGGAAGACCGATGATCCGGAGCTGACCAGCCGGTTGCGCGCGACGTTCCGTGCGGGCGACCCGTCGCGCACGATCGCGGTCGACATGGCCGTGTCAGCGCGGCCCGGCGAGCGGCTGTTGGCGGCGGCTCGGACCGAAACCGGGGCGGTGGTGCGGCTGCAGTCGCCCGAACCGCTGGCGGTCGCGGAGCGTCATCCGTTGACCGAAGAAACGCTGCGCAAGCAATTCGGTCGACTGGGCGGAACCGCCTTCTCGCTGCGGACGCTGCAGGCGACGATCCACGACGCGCCGATGATCCCCTTCAGCGTGCTGGGGCAGATGCGTCACGAATTGGTGCGGCAGTTGGAAGCGGCGACGGCGCAAGCGCCCCAGCGACGGATCGACCCGGAGCCTGTGCTGCCGCGACTGCGAGCGGAGGTGAAGCGGCCCACGTCCGCCGACGCACGATCGAGCGCATCCTCGAGCACGCTGCCGAGCGCCCCTTTGAGCGCCGCAGCGAATGCCCCGCCCGAACTGCATGTCCTGGTGAGGTCGCTCGAGCAACTGCGGGCGACGTTGGCTTTGGGGGTGTCGAGCGTCTACGCCGACTTTCAGGATCTGCGCGAGTATCGCGCCGCGGTCGAGGCGACTCGAGCGGCTGGGGCCCGCATTTGGCTCGCGACGCCGCGCATCGAGAAGCCGGACGAGCGCGGCATGTTCAGCATGATTGCCAAGCAAGGCGCGGACGGCGTCTTGGTCCGCAATCTGGGCGGGCTGTTGTTCTTCGGCGAACGAGGCGTGCCGCGCGTGGTCGACTTTTCGCTGAACGTGGCCAACGAACTCACGGCGCAGTTGATCCACGAGCAGGGACCGGTGCGGATCACGCCGTCGTATGACCTAAATCGCGACCAACTGTTGGAGCTAGTCGACGCGACGCCTAGCGAGTGGCTGGAGATCGTGATCCACCAACATATGCCCATGTTCCACATGGAGCATTGCGTGTTCTGCGCGGTGTTGTCGCCGGGGACGAATAAGACGAATTGCGGTCGACCGTGCGACCGGCACGAGGTGAAGCTGCGCGATCGGATCGGGGTGGAGCATCCGCTCAAGGCGGACGTCGGCTGCCGCAACACGCTGTTCAACGCGGTGCCGCAAAGTGCGGCGGAGATCGTGCCGGCGCTGTTGGCGCGCGGCGTCAGGCAGTTTCGCGTCGAGTTGCTGAACGACTCGCCGGCCGACATCGCGCGCGTGATTGATCTGTATCGATCGCTGCTGGCGGGCCGCATCAAGGGGCGGGACGTCTGGAGTCAGCTGAAGGCGACCAATCGCGTCGGAGTCACTCGCGGCACGCTCGAAGAACGCCGCGATCCACTCGCGCTGTTGTAGTCAACCATTTCACGAGGAGCACAGGCATGGCGGTGAAGAGTGCGGTGTGGACCGACGTTCCGGCGGGGGTGTACGTCGAGCAGGCGGAGTGGGGACCGGCGGAAGCGGGCGGCAAGCAGGCCGGTTGGTCGGTAAAGAAAAAGCGTCTGCGCGGCGGGCTGTCCGACGGCGTGGATGTGGTGCATGTCGACAACGGGCGGCTCTCGTTCACCGTGCTGCCGACGCGCGGAATGAGTCTGTGGAAGGCGTGGGTCGGCGGCGAGATGCTAGGGTGGCAGTCGCCCGTGCATGGGCCGGTCCATCCGTCGTTCGTGCCGCTCATGGAACCCGGCGGATTGGGGTGGCTCGACGGCTTCGACGAACTGCTGGTGCGATGCGGGCTGGAGAGCAACGGGGCGCCCGAGTTCGACGAGGAGACGGGGCGGCTGAAGTATCCTTTGCATGGGCGCATCGGGAACAAGCCGGCACAGCGCGTCGGCGTGTCGTTCGACGACGCGACGGGCGAGATCAGCGTGTCGGGCGTCGTCGAGGAAACTCGCTTCCACTTCCTCAAGTTGCGACTCACCACGACCATCACGACGCGGGTCGGCGAGTCGGCGATCCGAATTCGCGACGTGATCGAGAATCGATCGGCGAGCGACGCGGAGGCCCAGCTGCTGTACCACATCAACTTCGGCGAGCCGTTGTTGGATGCTGGGGCGCGGTTCGTTGCGCCGGTGAAGACGGTCGTGCCGCGCAACGATCATTCGGCGAAGGGGATCACGAATTGGCACAGCTATGCCGCGCCGCAGCCGGCGTTCCCGGAAGAGGTGTATTTCCTGGAGGTGCTGGGCGATGCACAGGGACGCACGCGGACGCTGCTGAAGAACGCTCACGGCACGAAGGGGGTGAGCGTGCTGTACAACGTGCAGCAGTTGCCGTGCTACAGCCTGTGGAAGAACACGACGGCGTCGATCGACGGCAGTGTGACGGGCTTGGAGCCGGGGACGAACTTCCCGAACCCGCGCAGCTTTGAAGGGAAAAAGGGACGCGTGGCGAAGCTGGCCCCTGGCGGCAGCGTCGCCTACGACGTGGCGCTCGAAGTGCATACGACGGCCGACCAAGTGGCCGCCGCCGAGCAAGCCATCGCGCACCTGCAAGCGTCGGTCAAACCGACGCTCCACGCCGCCCCCCAAGAAGACTGGTGCGCCCCGTAGCGCCCCCCTCTCACTTCACGCGCCGCACGCGGTGATTGTTCGTATCGCCGATGTAAACCTGCCCTGCGGCGTCGACGCAAATGCCGTGGGGGCGGTCCATCTGGGCGGCGGTGGCGGGGCCGCCGTCCCCCGCGCCGCCGCGTGCGGCCGGGCCGACGCCGGCGATGGTGTGGATGGTGCGGCGAGCGACGTCGATGCGGCGGATCGTTTGGTTCTCGGTGTCGACCACGAACACGTCGCCCGTGGGTCCGACTGCAATCCCCTTCGGGCCGTCGAACGCGGCGTCGGCCGCTGGTCCGCCGTCGCCGCTGAACCCCTTTTTGCCGGTTCCGGCAACATGGCGCCAACGGCCGTCGTCGAGCGACAACCGCCAGACGCTGTTTCCTTCGCGTAGCGCGACCCACAGCGTCTTGTCGGCGATGAACAGTGCGCGCGGGCCGAAGACGGGCTGATCGAGCGCCAGTTCGCCCGACTTCGGCAGTTTGCGTTCGCCGTTCCCCGCGATCGAGTCGACGATGCCCGTTTCCAGATCGATGCGGCGGATGCGATGGTTGCCGATGTCGGCGACGTACAGTCCGCCGCGGTGGTCGAGCGCGATGCTATGCGGCTGGCGGAACTGCGCCTTGAGTGCGGGTCCGCCGTCGCCCGAGTAGCCGGCGACGCCGGTGCCGGCGATCGTCGTGATGATCTTCGTCTTCGCATCGACGCGTCGAATGACGTGGTTCTGCATTTCGACGAAGTACATGTTGCCGGCTCGGTCGAAGCGGACCTCGTACGGTTCATTGAGTTGTGCGTCGACGGCCGGTTGGCCGTCGCCCGAGTAGCCCTTTTTGCCGTTGCCGGCGACGGTGGCGAGCTGGCCGGTGGCGCGGTCGAGCCGCCGGACTCGGTGGTTGCGCACCTCGGTGATGTACAGCGCGTCGTCGGGCCCGATCTCCACTCCGAATGGTTCGCCGACGTTGACGGCGAGCGCGGGTCCCGACGCGGGTCCGTCCTCGGGCTTGCCCGTGCCGGCGACCGTGTCGATCGTTTGGGCGGCGGCGGCCGAGGGGGCGGCGCAGAAGTGCCCAGGGGAGGCGAGCCAGGCGCTGGTGAACAGGATGGAAAGCAACGCGGGACGGGCGAGTCGAACGGGCATGGCAAGGCGTCTCCAGTGGGTTTCGCCCAGTATATCGGCGGAGCGCGACGCTTGCGTCGACGTGCGTCCCGCGTAGACTTGGCGACGTAGAAGCGACTAAGACAGGCAAGCCGCACATCGTTCCTTGGTTTTGAAGAATTCGGAGCATCCATGAATCGCAAGGTGTTTTGGAAAGCAATGGTTGGACTGTTCGCCTTTGCCGTGACGATCTCGTCCGTCGGTGCGACTCACGCTTGGGCCGACGGCGCCCCCAATCACGGCGGGCTCAAGAAAGGGGAACGCATCGTGTTCCTCGGTGATTCGATCACCCAAGCCGGTGCGGGACCGAAGGGGTACGTGACGGTGGTGAAGGAAGCGATCGCGGGCCATCATCCCGACTTGGGAGTGGAGGTGATCGGTGCGGGGATCAGCGGCAACCGCGTCCCGGACCTCGAAAAGCGACTCGAACGCGACGTGCTGTCGAAGAAGCCGACGGTGGTCGTGATCTACATCGGCATCAACGACGTCTGGCACTCGAAGAACGGCCGCGGCACGTCGAAAGAAGACTACCAAGCGGGGCTCAAGCGAATCATTGCAGCCGTCCAAGGCGGGGGCGCTCGAGTGATCCTGTGCACGCCGAGCGTGATCGGCGAGAAGACCGACGGCTCGAACGAGCTCGACAAGATGCTGGACGAGTACTGCGATTTGAGTCGCGGGGTGGCGAGCGAGTCGAAGGTCCAACTGTTGGATCTCCGCAAAGCGTTCCTTAGCCACTTGAAGCAGCACAATCCGGACAACAAGGACAAGGACATTCTGACCACGGACGGCGTTCACTTGAACGATGCGGGGAATCGATTTGTGGCTCATCAGGCATTGCAGGCGTTGGCCGGTTCGGGCGGCGAACAGAAGTTGTTGCGGCACGTGGTGCTGTTCAAATTCAAGGCGGACGTGAACGAAGCGCAGGTGAAGGAAGTGGTCGACGCCTTCGCGGCACTGCCGGGAAAGATCGACGTGATTCACAGCTTTGAATGGGGGACGGATGTGAGCGTCGAGAACAAGGCGGCCGGCTTCACGCATGGCTTCCTGGTGACGTTCAAAGACGAGAAAGGTCGCGAGATCTACTTGCCGCATCCGGCCCACCAAGAGTTCGTGAAGCTGGTCGGTCCGCGGATCGAAAACGTGCTGGTGTTCGACTACTGGACCAGCAAGTAGTTCGCGCCGCGTGGATGGAACTCGAGTAACCTGGAGCAGCACCGATGACCGCTTCCCGATCCGGCTCGCCGTCGTCCGCCGACGCACGCTTTCAAGCGGCGCTCGGCGACGTCCAGGCCGGCGATTCGCAGCGGCTCGGTCAGCTGCTCGACAGTTACCGAAACTACCTGTACCTCCTGGCCTCGACGCAGATCGACGATCGCTTGCGGGCGAAAGTGAGTCCGTCGGACTTGGTCCAGGAGACGATGCTGGGGGCGTACCGCGACTTTCCAGCGTTTCAGGGGCGGACGGAGCGGCAGTTGGTCGCTTGGCTGCGACAGATTCTGATCCATCGGCTGCACGTGTTCGTCCAGCAGCACATTTTGGCCGAGCGGCGTGATGCGCGACGCGAAGTGTCGCTCGACGACATGGCGGCCGCCCTCGCCCGCTCGTCCCAGAAACTGAACGCCGGCAGTCTGCTGGCCGATTCGGGACAATCCCCCAGCGCCGCGGTGATGCAGCGCGAGAACGCGGTGCAGTTGGCCGACCACCTGCAGCGGATGCGGGCCGATTATCGCGAAGTGATCGTGCTCCGCAACTTGCAAGGCTTGCCGTTCGAGGAGATCGGCGAGCGGCTGGGGAGGTCGAGCGGCGCGGTGCGGATGTTGTGGCTGCGCGCGATCCAGCAGTTGCGCGAGCAAATGACGCTCGACCCCGATGTGGAGAGCGAATCGTGAGCGGCGGGGGCGGCGGTTCGAGTTCCGCGGAGCGGCGCGCAGGGGCGCCGCAGCGGGACGAGTCGCCCGGATTGCCGCCTGAGCTGCCGCCCGAATTGACGCCCGAGTTGGAAGAGCGCCTGTCGGCGCTGTTGGACGAGTATTTCCAAAGCCTCGAGCGGGGACAGCCGATCGACCCGCGGGAGCTGGCGGCGCGGCACCCGGAGTTGGCCGAACATTTGCGGGGGTACCTGAAGAGCATTGAGTTCTTGCAGGGGGCGGCGGTCGGATTTCGACCGTCGGGATCGAGCGAGTCGTCGGCCGGAGTCGACCCGCTGTTGTCGCGGCAGTTGGGCGACTTTCGGATTGTGCGCGAGGTGGGTCGAGGCGGCATGGGGGTCGTCTACGAGGCGTGGCAGGACTCGTTGAAGCGTCGCGTGGCGTTGAAAGTGCTCCCTTTCGCCGCGCTGCTCGACGCCCAACAGGTCGCTCGCTTTCGCCACGAAGCCCAAGCCGCCGCTCGACTGCAGCATCCGCACATTGTGCCGGTGTACGCGGTGGGAACCGATCAGGGGCTGCACTTCTATGCGATGCAGTTCATCGACGGCGTGCCGTTGGATCGGGTGGTCAGCGAGCTCAAGCGGCGCGGCGGCAAACGACGCGGCGCGGCCGAGGCGGGCGAGGAGCTCGCGTCGCCCCTCATGTTGCCGCCGCCGTTTGCGAGCGGGCGAGTCGACAGCGAGTCGTATGCGCGGGAGGTGGCGGAGTTGATCGCGCCGGCCGCCGACGCGCTCGAGGCGGCGCACGAGTCGGGGGTGATTCACCGCGACATCAAGCCGTCGAATCTGATGGTGGGAGCGGAGCGTCATGTGTGGGTGACCGACTTCGGGTTGGCCCGCAATCGGGGCGACGTCGAGTTGACTCGGCCCGGCGATTTCGTCGGCACGATTCGGTATGTGAGTCCCGAACAGGCGCAAGGGCCGTCGCAGTTGGTCGACGCGCGCACCGACGTCTTCTCGCTCGGCGCGACCCTGTATGAATTGCTCACGCTGCATCCGGCCACGCGCGGGGAGACGTCGGCCGAACTGCTGCGGCAGTTGGAAGAGGGGCGGCCGTATCCGCCGCGCGCTTGGAATCCTGCGATCCCGTTCGACTTGGAGACGATCGTCCTGAAGGCGCTGGCGTATAGCCGCGAGGACCGGTATGGGACGGCGCGGGAGTTGGCGGACGACCTGCGGCGGTTTGCGGCGGGGGAACCGATCCGGGCGCGGCGGCCGTCGCTCGCCGATCAGGCGCTGCGGTTCGCTCGACGGCATCGCGTCGGGGTGTTGGCGAGTGCGGCGGCGGTCGGCGTGCTGATCGTGGGACTGGCGGCGACCACGATGACGCTGGCGTGGCAGCAACAGCGGCTGGAACGGGCGCTGCGTTCGGCGAGCGAGAGCTTTCAGCGGTACCGCAGCCAGTTGGCGGCGTCGCACCATCACTTGGCCATGTTGCACGAACAGCAGGGGGACGCGGGGGAGGCGGAGCGGTGGTACCGCGAGTCGCTGCGGCTGTACCGCGAGGCGCTTGACGAGTCGGCGGAGGGCGTAGGGCAAAGCGAGTTGCGGCAGGGGTATGCGGCGACGCTGGGGGATCTGGCCGTGCTGCGCGAGGAGCTCGACCCGGCGGAAGCGGATCAGTTGTATGCCGAGGCGGCCGTGCTGCTGGCGGAATTGGTCCGGACGGCGTCGGACGACCGCAATTTGGCGGCGGAGCTCGCGTTAAATAAGAGTAATCAGGGGGCCTTCTGGAGTCGTCAGGGGCGGCTGGACGATGCGCTCCAGGCGTTCGCCGACGCGGAATCGATTCTCAGGCGGCTGCACGATTCGGCGCCCAGCGACCGAGAAATTTCGCGCGATTGGGCCGTGACGTTGAACAATCTCGGAATGACTTATCAGAGGCTAAAACGGTACGACGAGTCGGAGAAGGTGTTTCGTCGATCGGCGGAAGTGCTGCCTGAGGAACAAGATGGAGACGGGAGGGCGGCGGCCGATTGGAGTCGTCGCGGCGGGATTTGGAACAACCTGGGGCTCGTGCTGCGAAAATTGGGGCGGACCGAGGAGGCGGCGCAGGCGTTCGACGAAGCGATCGTTTGGCAAAATCGGGCTTGCCAAGCCGCCCCAAATGTGGACAGATTTCGGAAGCTGTTAGAACAACATCGAGCGAATCGGGAAAAAGTAGACCAAAAGGATGAACTCGAACCATCCTTGGGGATAGATTAGTAACGTATGCGCCGATCAACTCCCAAATCGAAACCTCGCCAACCGGCCAGCCGCCCGCTGGCGCTCGAGTCGCTCGAAACGCGGCTCGCGCTGAGCGGCTTCGGCCTGCTTGAACCAGACGAGGCGTGGGAGAGGGGGCTCGAGCCGCCCTGCTGCGCGTCGATGTCGCGGTTTGAGCCGCAGTTCGAGCTGCGGTCGTCGCCGGCCGCTCGGACGACTGAGACCGTTCGGACGACTGAGACCGTTCGGACGACTGAGGAGTTGGTCGGCCCGGTGGTGTTGGTGCTGGGACGCCCCAGTGAGTTGCGACCGAGTGACCTGCGATCTGGCGAGCTGCGATCTGGCGAGTTGAGCGTCAACGTGATCCTGGTAACTCGAGTCGAGTTCGAGTCGCCTCGAGCGACAATGGGTGGGACGCCGCGGCCGGTCGGCGGGCTGCAAGACTCGTGGGGCAATCGCCCTGCGCCCGTCGGAGGCGAAGGCGAATCGCCGCTCGACGAACCACTCGACGAATTGCTTGATGCGCCGCCCGCCGCTCGGCTTGACCCGCCCCTCGACGCACGGGTTGGTTCTCAAGTCGGCGCACAAGTCGGCGCACAAGTCGATGCGAAGGTCGGCGCATCGTTGGACATGCGGCCCGATTTGTCGCCGAACGCGCTTCCCGAGGCGAACCACAATTCGATCGCGGACGCGGGTCCGGTTTTGGGCGCCGATACGATGCGGTTGGAGTCGTCCTTCACGCTGTTGGCAGGCGACTTGTCGGCGTTGGTCGGTTGGGCCTCGCCGGGAGGAATCACCGAGTCGAATGCGACGGGGATGGCCGGCGAGTGGGAGTCCATCGGCTGGTCGACCAGTCCGCTGACGGCGATGAGTCTGACGAGCGGCGAGGGGTGGTTGGAGGCGACCGAAGACGAACGGAGTGCGTTCCGCACGGACCCGTACGCAGACGGCGAATTTTGGTGGACGGACGAGGAAATCGCTGAGGGTGAAGCAAACGGCGAGTCGGAGATGGATGCCGATCCAGCGAATTCCGTCGGCGACGCCGCAGCGTCCGGAGCTGCTCGAGAGGGAGTGCGCCGCGAAGCCGGTCGTCGCGAGGCGGTTCGACGCGCCGCCGTGCGCGAGCGATCGCTGGGTGAGACAACTAAGCAGCAAGCGTCCGGCGGCGCCTCGACGCGGCGTATCGTTCGCGATCGTGCCGCGGTGGACGCGGACGGTTTCGTCGCCTTGTCATCGGCGCGTCACGACGCGCGGCGCGCCGAATCGAGTCGCAGCGAGCGGGTGGTGGAACGAGCTTGGGTGCGGATGGGCGCCATGGCCGCTCGCAGTCAATCGTTTGAAGTGGGAGAGGTGCGAGTCGCCGAAGGCGGCAAGCCGGCGCGCGGTTCGCACGCCATTTCGTGGTCGCGCCCCGCCGCCTCGCAAGCAGTATCCGCGCAGGCAGTATCCGCGCAGACAGTTTCCACGCAGGTAGTCTTCCCCGAGAACGCCCCTTCCGCCGCCGAGTCCGCGGAAGCGGAGGTCGACGAGTCGCCGTCGGCCACATCGAGCGGCTGGTGGATCAAGTTGTTCGCCGGTCTGTCGGTCCTAGGCGTCCTCATCCGCCGCCGGTGGCAATCGTAGTGGACCGCTCCGCCGGTCCACTCCCGCCCCCGCACAGTTGATGCGCCGATGCCCCCTCATCCCCGGCCCTTCTCCCCGCAGCGGGGAGAAGGGAGCACAATCCGCGCGTGTCGTTGCGCTTCAAACGACAGTGTTGCGCTACAAACGACAGTGTTGCGCCACAAACGACAGTCACCCGGCAATCCCGCGCATTTTCTTGTGACATCGGCCCTGGGTTCTCATCCTGTTAATCATAGGGACGAATCGCGAGTCTCTCGGGGGCGGCGACGGCCGATCCCTGCTTTTCTTTCGGCTCGGTTTGATTGCACGACGCGCTAAGCGTCGAGGAAAGGGTTGCCATGCGTAGCATTGGAATCAAAACGTTGGCGTGCGCGTTGGCCGTGAGCCTTATGGCGGGGTTGGCGGGAGCGGCCATGGCCTGCAATCGAGGCGGCGGCGGGGGGGCGTCGGCCGCTCGATCGGGCGGGATGAGTTCCAGCATGATGGGCTCGGGCGGCAGCATGTCGTCGATGAGTCCGCAGCAGATGGCCTACATGATGGCGCAGATGCAGCAACAGCAGCAGATGGCGCTGGCCATGCAGCAGCAGCTCATCGCCGCACGCATGGCCGAGCTTCAGAAGCGCGAGGACAAGAAGCAGAAGCGCATCCAGTCGGCGCAGTCGCAGCGCGCTGAAATGGCGGCCGAAAAAGAACGCACTCGGCAACGCAATCTCGAAAAGCTGGCGGAACGCGAGTAGTGCCAGCAGGCGCGTATGCCGTCTCGCGGAACCCTCGCCGGTGGTGTCGCTTCGCTCAACCACCGGCTAATCGCTGTGAACCCTCCGGGTTCAGCCGTCCAATTCCGCTGCCCGCGGTCGTCTCTCGACCCGCGCAGATCGGCTCGTAGTTGAGTACATTACGAGTGGAAGGAGGCCGCGAAGCCATGTTGAGTTTGCTGTATCAGGGACAGACGCAAGTGCCGGTCGAGGTGGAGGGGATCACGCCTGACGTGGTGCGTGCGTTGAGTTTAGCGGAGATTGAACGGCTGCCGGTCTACCACGGCAATCGCCCTGCGACGCTGGGCGACTTTTTTCAGGTCCGCGGCGACGCGAGCGACGAGCATATCGAGTGGCTCGGCGATTTGCGCGGCGTCCATTGGCTTGGCGCGAAAATGAAGTCGGGGCGCATGGATGTGCGCGGGTCGGCCGGTCGGCACGTCGGCAGCGAATTGTCGGGGGGCGAGATTCACGTCGAGGGAGACGTGAGCGACTGGGCGGGCGGCGAGATGCACGGCGGGTTGCTCCACATCCGCGGCAACGCGGGCCACTTGGTGGGCGCCGCTTACCGCGGCAGTCCGCGCGGAATGACCAAGGGGACGATCCTGGTCCACGGCAATGCGGGCAATGAGATCGGTCACACGATGCGGCGCGGTCTGATTGCGATCGGCGGCGAGTCGGGCGACTTGGCGGGCTTCAACATGCGGGCCGGCACCGTGCTGCTGGGCGGTTCGACCGGCATCCGACACGGCGCGGGGATGCGTCGCGGCACGATCGGCTTCTTGGAAGCACGTCCGCCGATGCTGCCGAGCTTTCATCGCGCGTGCCGTTATCGCCCCGAATTTCTGGGGCTCCTCCTCCGCCAAATCGCCCAATTGGGATTTCCTGTTCGCGACGAATGGCGCTCGGCGTCGTTCGAACTCTACAGCGGCGACCTGATTGAAGGCGGCCGCGGCGAAATCTTACTGCCGGCGTAACGGCCGCTGGCGCCTTCACGCCTCCGATTTGCCTCACGCCTCGTAACGGATTGTCGTTCCATGACCCGCCGATCCCCACGCCGCTTTCTCGTCGCGTTCGTCGTCGCCGTTTCGCTTGCTTTCGCCGCGATGTCGCCGGCCGCGGACTCTTCTGCCGCCGATTCTCCAGCGGCTGACGCGCCGCGTCCGAATCTGGTCGTGATCCTGGCCGACGACCTGGGTTACTCGGATCTGGGCTGCTACGGCGCCGAGATCGACACCCCGGTGCTTGATCAACTGGCGCGCGACGGCTTGCGCTTCACGCAGTTCTACAACACGGCGCGCTGCTGGCCGACGCGCAGTTCGTTGCTCACCGGCTACTATCCGCAAGCCATTCGACGCGATCAGGTGCCGGGGCTGAAAAGCGGCGGGCAGGGCGTGCGGCCGGAGTGGGCGCGGTTGCTGCCCGAACTGCTGCAAGCCGCCGGCTATCGGTCGTATCACAGCGGCAAGTGGCACATCGACGGCAAGGCGCTGCCGGGCGGGTTTGCGCGGTCGTACATGTTGAACGACCACGGTCGTTACTTTTCTGCTCGCAACCATTGGCTCGACGACAAGCCGCTCCCCGCCGCCCAACGCGACTCGGGCTACTACGCCACCACCGCGATCGCCGATCGAACGATCGAGTGGCTGCAGGAGCACGCGTCGTCGCACTCAGACAAGCCGTTCTTCCAGTTCGTCGCCTTCACCGCTCCGCACTTTCCGCTCCATGCGCTGCCGGAAGACATCGCCAAGTATCGCGAGCGATATCGGCAAGGCTGGGGCGTGGTGCGGCAGGAGCGGTACGAGCGGCAGCAGAAGGCGTTGGAACGAGTGGCCGCGTTGTCGGCGGTGGAGCCGGAGGTGGGACCGCCGTACCACTTCCCGAAGGATTTGGAGAAGCTGGGGCCGGGCGAGGTGAACCGACCGCTGCCGTGGGAGCAGTTGACCGACGAGCAGCGGGCGTTCCAGGCGGACAAGATGGCGATCCATGCCGCGATGGTCGACCGGATGGATCGGGAGATCGGCCGCATCGTCGCTCAACTGCGCCAGATGAAGGCGCTCGACAATACGCTCATTCTGTTCTTGTCGGACAATGGGGCGAGCGCCGAGATCATGGTGCGCGACGATGGACACGACCCGCAGGCGACGCCCGGTTCGGCCGGTTCGCACTTGTGTTTGGGGCCGGGATGGTCGACGGTTTCGAACACGCCGTTTCGTCGGCACAAGACGTGGGTGCACGAGGGGGGCGTCTCGTCGCCGCTCATCGCGCACTGGCCTAAGGGCATCCAAGGGAAAGGGGGGCTGCGACACACGCCGGGGCACGTGGTGGATGTGGTTCCGACGCTGCTGGAGTTGGCGGGGGTGCAGCCGCCGACCGAGTGGCAGGGCAAGCCGGTCCCGCCGTTGCACGGGGTGAGTCTGACGCCCGCCTTGGCGGCCGACGTGACGGTCGCGCGGGAATCGATTTGGTGGAGCCACGAGGGGAATCGGGCGTTGCGTGCGGGGGATTGGAAGATTGTGGCTGCGGGGGCCGAGTCGCCGTGGGCGCTGTACAACCTGGCGGATGATCGGGCGGAGGCGCGCGATTTGGCCGGCGAGCGGCCGGAGAAAGTCCGCGAATTAGAGGCCTTGTGGACCAAGCTGCGCGACCGCCATTTCGCCCTCGCCAAGTGACTCGAGCGTTTGCACCTTGACCCAAACCGGTCCGTGGACTAAAGTTCCTTGCGAAATAAGTCCGAATAAGATCGCCGTGTGCCTTTGCATTGCTTTGTATTTGCATCGCTTTGTAACTGCATTGCTTTGCAACAGTGCAGCGACGGCGGAGAAGAGAACCGATGAGCGTGCGTCGACTTACCCTACCCCTGATGCTTCTAATGCAGCTTGCCCTAGGCAAGCCGTAGGGGTCGCGCGCACGACGTATACAAGCAGCCAACACGCAGCGTATACCGACAGACAGCAGACCCCGAGCCCGAAGGCTTCGGGGTTTTTTTGTTTCCTTACCGAGGTACCTTTCCATGTCCGCTCAGCGACGCGTTCTGATCTTCGACACCACGCTCCGCGACGGCGAGCAATCGCCGGGTTGCAGCATGAATCTGGCCGAGAAGCTGGAGATGGCCGGCGCGCTGGCGGAGCTGGGAGTCGACGTGATGGAAGCGGGCTTCCCGATCGCCTCGCCGGGCGACTTTGAAGCGGTGCGCGAGATCGCCAAGTCGGTGAAAGGGCCGACCATCTGCGGGCTCGCTCGCTGCAACGACGCCGACATCGATCGGGCGTGGGAGGCGCTGCAGCACGCGGTTCGCGCACGTATTCACGTCTTCTTGGCGACGAGCGCGATTCACCGCGAGTTCAAGCTGCGGATGACGACCGACGAAATCGTCGCTCGAGCCGTCGCGGGCGTGCAGCGCGCCAAGCGGTACTGCGACGACATCGAGTTTTCGCCGGAGGATGCGGCGCGGACCGAGCACGACTTTCTGTGTCGCGTGGTCGAGGCGGCGATCGAGGCGGGGGCGACGACCGTGAACATTCCCGACACCGTCGGCTATGCCACGCCGCAACAGATGGGCGCCACGATCGCGATGCTCAAAAACCGCGTCCCCAACATCGACAAGGCCGTAATCAGCGTCCACTGCCACAACGACCTGGGGCTCGCCGTCGCCAACAGCCTGGCGGGCGTGGAGAGCGGCGCGGGGCAAATCGAATGCACGATCAACGGCATCGGCGAACGCGCCGGCAACTGTGCGCTCGAAGAAGTCGTCATGGCGCTGCGCACGCGTCACGACTACTACGGTTGCGACACGGGCGTGCAGACGCGCCGGCTGGTGCCGGTCAGCCGTCTGTTGACGTCGATCACCGGCATGCAGGTGCAGCGCAACAAGGCGATTGTGGGCCGCAACGCGTTCGCGCACGAAGCGGGCATCCATCAAGACGGGATGCTCAAGGAACGCCGCACCTACGAGATCATGGCGCCCGAGGACGTCGGGTTCCAGAAGACCGATTTGGTGTTGGGCAAACACAGCGGCCGAGCGGCGTTGGCGGACCGAGCGCGGGCGCTCGGCTTCGAACTCACCGGCGACCAGCTGCAGCGCGTGTTCGACGACTTCAAACGGCTGTGCGACAAGAAGAAGGAAGTGTACGACGGCGACCTGATCGCGCTCATCGAAGGGCGGCTCAGCGAATCGCCGCAGGAAGAGTGGACGTTGGTGGCGTTCGAGGTGGCGTCGGGTTCGGGCCGTAAGCCGTTCGCGAAGCTCACCGTTCGCCGCGGCCAGCAAGAGTCGACCGAGCAGTCGGACGAAGGGGACGGTCCGATCGATGCGGCGTTCTTGGTGGCCGAGCGGATTACGGGGATCAAGCTGGAGTGCAAGGACTTTCAGGTCCGCAGCACGAGCCTCGGGCACGACGCGCAGGCCGACGTCACGCTGCTCATCGAGCACGGCGGCAAGGCCTACCGCGGCCGCGGCGTCTCGACCGACAGCGTCGAAGCCACCGTCAAAGCGCTGCTGAACGCCGCCAATCGCATCGCGATCGGCGCCGCCCATGGCAGCGCTGAACGAACGTAACGCGTCACCAACAGCCCTCAGCCGGAAGGCGCCCGCCTCCGGCTCGCCAGCCAACCGGCTCATGAAAGCCAAACGATGACTCTATCCGACAAGCGAATCTTGGTGACCGCGGCGCTGCCGTACGCGAACGGTCCGATCCACATCGGCCATTTGGTCGAGTACATCCAGACCGACATCTGGGTGCGTTTTCAGAAGCTGCGCGGGCGGCGGTGCACATTCATTTGCGCCGACGACACGCACGGCACGGCGATCATGATTCGCGCGCGGAAAGAGGGGCGGTCCGAAGAACAACTGATCGCCGAAATGAGTGCCGCGCATCAGCGCGACTTCGCCGGCTTCGACATCGGTTTCGACAACTACGGCAGCACGAACAGCCCTGAGAATCGTCGGCTTTGCGGCGAGATCTGGGCGTCGCTGCGGCAGTCGGGGTTGGTGGTCGAACGGGAAGTGACGCAGTTGTACGATCCGGTCGCCGGCACGTTCCTGGCCGACCGGTTCGTGAAAGGGACTTGCCCCAAGTGCAAGGCGCCCGATCAGTACGGCGACAGTTGTGAACGCTGCACCGCCACGTATTCGCCAGGCGACTTGATCGACCCGGTGAGCACATTGTCGGGGGCGAAGCCCGAGCTGCGCGGGGCGAAGCACTTGTTCGTCGAGCTGGAAAAGCTGCACGCGTTTCTCGAGCAGTGGACGCAGTGCGGCGAGCATCTGCAGCCGGAGGTGGCCAACTACTTGAAGGGGCACTTCTTGAACGAGCCGTTGCGCGACTGGGACGTGTCGCGGCCGGCGCCCTACTTTGGGTTCGAGATTCCCGACGCACCGGGACACTACTGGTACGTTTGGTTCGATGCGCCGATCGGGTACATCGCGTCGACGGCCGAGTGGTGTGCTCGGAACGGCGAGCGGCTGGAGGATTGGTGGAAGAGCGACGACGCCGAGATCCACCACTTCATCGGCAAGGACATTACGTACTTTCACACGCTGTTCTGGCCGGGCATGCTCAAGTCGGCCGGATACAGCCTGCCGACGAAGGTGCACATCCACGGCTTCCTCACGGTGGCCGGCGAGAAGATGTCGAAGAGCCGCGGGACGTTCGTGAAAGCCGAAACGTTCCTCAAGCACCTCGACCCCAGCGGTCTGCGCTACTACTACGCCTCGAAGCTCGGCCCGCGCCTCGACGACCTCGACCTGAACCTCGAGGAATACGTCAACAAGGTGAACGCGGACCTGGTGAACAAGGTGGTGAATCTGGCGAGTCGGTCGGCGAAGTTGGTGCAAGCGACCGGCTTGTCGGCCGTCTATCCGGACGACGGCGGGTTGTTCGCTCAAGGCGCGGCAGTCGGGCAAGAGATCGCCGCCGCCTACGAAGCGTGCGACTACTCGCGCGCCACGCGGCTGATCATGGAGCTGGCGGACCGCGCGAACGCGTACGTCGACGCGCAGGCCCCGTGGAAGCTGAAGAACGACCCCGCGTTGGCTGGCCGGTTGCAGGACATTTGCACCGTGTCGCTCAATTTGTTCCGTCAGATTGTGACGTATCTGGCGCCCATCTTGCCGCGGTTGGCGCGGCAAGCCGGCGAGCTGCTGACGACGCCGCTCGACCATTGGAATCACTCGCAGACCCCGTTGGTCGGCACGTCCGTCGCGCCGTTCCAGCACTTGATGAAACGCATCGAACGAAAGGACCTCGAAGCCATGATTGAAGACAGCAAAGAAGCGGCGACTGAATCGGCCGTTCCCGCCGCCCCCGCCGCACCGGTGGATTCCGACGCCTCGCTGTTGGCCGAGCCGCTGGCGCCGCAGATCACGATCGACGAGTTTGCGAAGGTCGACTTGCGCGTGGCCCGGGTGTTGTCGGCCGAGGACGTGCCGGAAGCGAAGAAGCTGTTGAAGCTGACCGTGAGCTTGGGCGGCGAGCACAAGCGGACGGTGTTCGCGGGGATCAAGGCGGCGTACAAGCCCGAGCAGCTGGTGGGGCGGTTGGTGCTCATCGTGGCGAACTTGGCGCCGCGGCAGATGAAGTTTGGGTTGAGCGAGGGGATGATCGTGGCGGTCGGACCGGGCGAGAAGGAGGTCTTCTTGCTGGGAGTCGACGAAGGGGCCAAGCCGGGTCAGCGAGCGCACTAGCACGGCTGGCAGTGCTACAATGTCCGCATCTTGTCGAAAGGAAAGGCGGACATGTCTGACCCGTCGCGTCACGAGAATGCGTTGCAAGAGATCGTCTGCTGCATGGGGCAGCCGGTCGCGGGGAACCCCACGCAGTTCATGATGGAACGAGCCTTCGCCGCCGCGGGGCTCGACTGGCGTTACCTGACGCTCGAGGTGCCGCCGGAAAAGCTGGGGGACGCGGTGCGCGGCATGCGCGCGATGGGCTTTCGCGGCGGCAACTTCACGATCCCGCATAAGGTGGCCGTGCTGCCGTTGCTGGACGGGTTGAGCGCGGCGGCCGAGTTGGCGGGGGCGGTGAACTGCGTCCACCGCGAAGGGGACCGGCTGTTGGGCGAGAACACCGACGGCAAGGGATTTCTGCAGTCGCTCCGCACGCTCGCCGATCCGCTCGACAAACGCGTGGTGATCCTGGGCGCCGGCGGGGCCGCGCGCGCGATCGCGGTCGAAGTGGGGCTCGCGAAACCGGCCGAAGTGATCATCGTGAATCGTTCGCCCGAGCGGGGCGGGGAGCTGGCTCGGTTGCTCAACGAACGCGTGCAGGTCGCGGCGCACTACGCGCCGTGGCAAGGAGACTACGTCGTGCCGGAGACGGCGCAGATCGTGATTCAAGCCACCTCGATCGGGCTGGGCGATCCGCAGGCTCGAGTGCCGTTGGACGTGCAGTCGCTGCGTCCGCACATGGTGGTCGCGGACGTGGTCTTCAACCCGCCGCGGACTCGGCTGTTGCGCGAGGCGGCCGAGCTGGGCTGCTCGACGTTGGACGGGCTGGGCATGTTGGTGAACCAAGCGGTCGTCGGTTTCAAGATCTGGACGGGCGTGGCGCCGGATGCGGAAGTGATGCGCGAGGCGCTTGAGGAATATCTGGAGATATAGGTGCGATGAACGACGAGTATTTGCAGTACGCGAAGATGATCGACCATTCGTTGTTGCAGCCGGTGCTGACGGAGTCGGAGCTGGAGGCGGGGTGTCGGTTGGCGCTGGAGTACGACGTGGCGAGCGTGTGTATGCTGCCGTACTTTCTGCCGCGCGGCGCGGCCATGTTGCGCGGCAGTACGGTGAAGGCCAGCACGACGATCGGATTCCCGCACGGCGGGCACACGACGGCGATCAAGCGGGCCGAGGCGCAGCAGGCGATTGCGGACGGCTGCGAAGAGCTCGACATGGTCGTGAACATCTCGCAGGTGTTGAGCGGCCAGTGGGACTACGTGCGCGACGACATCGCCGCAGTAATCGACGTCGCGCACGCGGCGGGTCAGAAGGTGAAGGTGATCTTTGAGAACTGTTTCCTGCGCGACGAGCACAAGATTCGGTTGTGCGAGATCTGCGGCGAGCTGAATGCGGACTGGGTGAAGACGTCGACCGGCTACGGCGCCACAGGCGCGACGATGGACGACCTGCGCCTGATGCGCAAGCACTCCCCCGCGCACGTGCAAGTGAAAGCGGCCGGCGGCGTCCGCGACTTCGACGCCCTCGTCGCCGTCCGCGCCCTAGGCGTCTCGCGCTGCGGCGCCAGCCGCACCCGCGAAATCCTAGATGAATGCCGCCGTAGAACAGGCTTCCAGCCTGTTAAGTAACAACAAACGTAGAACAGGCTTCCAGCCTGTTAAATGAAGTACCAAACCGGCGTCCCGCTAGAGACAGACCGTTCATCCAACACACGGCGGACGTCTTTCTGCCCGGCGGCCATTCATGTCCGACTTCTTCTCCAGCGCCGAAGATCGACGCAGCGTGCCGTTGGGATTGGTGTTGGAAATTGTGTCGCTGATCTTGTTTTGTTTGACGCCGTACGGCGTCGGCCATGGGGTCGCCCCGATCGGCCTGGTGATGTTCTTCGGTCCGTTTTTCCATACTCTTTCGATGGAAGCAGCGCTAGGAGTGTATGGCATTGGCGCTTTGGCGCTCGGTGCACTGCCCGGCCGGCGCGGCCTGCGGTGCGCGACGTCCATACTCGCTTGCTTGTCGTGGTTGGCTGGCGCCGTGCTGGCGTGGTCGCAGAACTTGCCTCTTGATCCAACCGACGTGACGATGATCCTGTCGTTCATCAGCCCGATCGCCGTCGTTACGATCCGCGTCGTTCAGTTTTGCGCGTTGCCGCGGTCGGAACAGCAGTTTTCCTTGCAGGACGTTTTCATGCTTTTCGGATCGACGGCCATCTATCTCGGGGGCGTCGTCCCGTTGATGATGAAGTGACTGATCGTCGTGGATCGCTCCGCGATCCAACGCTTTTGTTGCGCCAACCGAGTCGGACCGCGGAGCGGTCCGCTACGATGGGGCCCCGCCATGGTGCGAATCTGCTTCTACTGTCACTTCGCGGCGGTGATGATCAGCTTCCTCGTTAATTGGTTCGAGCCGTCCTTCGCGAGTCGGATCGTGGAGAACGTCGTCATCGTTGCGCTTCTCTCCACGGCCTGCATCGGCCCGTGTGCGACGATCTTGGCCGCGTTGCTTTCGCGCGAACAGAAGCCGAGCGACATGCTGGCGATCATCGGCAGCGTGCTGATGTTCGGACTGCAGTGTCTGATATGGCTGCCGACGGTGCAGTGAAGCGCCGACGCGATCGTCGTGGATCGCTCCGCGATCCAACGCCTCGCCGAAGCATCCGCAACCCCGGGCCCTAATGAGCCGCTTGCATCGGACCGCGGAGCGGTTCGCTACTTTGATTCCACCTTGCGGTTACTTTGATTCCACCTTGCGGTAGCCTAGGGCCAGGATGACTTGCAGCATTTCGTCGTGGTTGACGAACTTGCGGTGGTGTTCCAGCTTGTATTGGTCGATGGCGAGCGCCAGTTCACGGCCGGCGGGCGACAGCGTCTCGTAGTTGCTGGCGAACTGGCGGCGTTCCGCGCCGGGGGACTGAGACGTCCGAGCGGGCGGAAGGGGGCGCTTGAGAAAGCTGCTGTCGGTCATAGGGCGGGTCGTGTCGAACATGAATCTTCGCTCCGAGTAACTGGATCTGGCCTGCGGCGTGGTCTCACGCGCTCCCTCGATGGTTCGACCGGTTCAGCAGAACAACCGAAACCTAGCTCACAAACCCACTAGGGTCAAAAACGACATTGCGCAGGTGGGGATTATGATCCAGAAGGTGGGGTGCGTCGCAAGCCGGTCGGCGGCGGAGGGGCGTCGAGCGAACCTCCGATTCGGGATAGGGTTACGTCCGGAAAATCGTTAAGCTACGTCGTTGGTCGCTTTACGAAACTTGAGGCTACATCGGAAGGTACATCTGACCGTGGACGTCATTCATCTCCATCCCGACGACAATATTTGTGTGGCCGCGAGGAATTTGGCGGCGGGGACCAAGATTCGCGCCGGCGGCGATTCGGTGACCCTGCAGGAGCCGATCCGCCTGGGGCATAAGGTCGCGATCCGGCCGGTCGGGCTGGGGGAACGGATCTTCAAGTACGGGCAGACGATCGGGTTCACGACGAAGGACGTCGAGCCGGGCCAGTGGGTCCATTCGCACAATCTGGTGAACGGCGAGTTTTCGCGGGACCCGGCCAGCGCCACGGAGATCCCCGCGCCGCTGCCGAAGATCGAGGGACGGACGTTCCAGGGGTACCGCCGTCCCGACGGCCGCGCGGGGACTCGCAACTACCTGGCGGTCATCTCCACCGTCAATTGCTCGGCGACCGTCTCCAAGTACGTCGCGCAGCGGTTCGATGCGTCGCTGCTGAAGCAATTCCCTAACATCGACGGCGTCGTCGCGTTTCGGCATGCCGGCGGCTGCGGCTTGCAGTGGGAGGGGCTGCAGCACCAGATCCTCAATCGCGTCATGGGCGGAGTCGCTCGGCATCCCAACATCGGCGGCTACCTCCTCATCGGGCTAGGCTGCGAACAGACGGCGATCGGCCATTTGCTGCGCGATCAGCACTTGGTGCAGATCGACGGCACGGGGACCAGGCACGGCCCTCCCGTGTTCTCGATGCAAGACATGGGCGGCACGGTGAAGACGGTCGATGCGGCCGTTCGCGCGGTGACGGAAATGCTGCCCCGCGTGAACGACGTGCGTCGCGTGACGATGCCGGCGAGCGAAATCGTGCTGGGGACGAACTGCGGCGGCTCCGACGGCAACTCGGGCGTCACCTGCAACCCGGCGCTCGGCGTCGCCTCCGACATGCTGGTCGCCTGCGGCGGGACGAGCATCCTGGCGGAGACGACCGAAATCTACGGTGCGGAACATCTGTTGACGCGGCGCGCTCGTTCGGTCGCCGTGGCCGACAAACTGCTCGAGCATATCCGCTGGTGGCTGTGGTACACGAAGACGTTCGGCTGCGAGATCGACAACAATCCGTCGGTCGGCAACAAAGAAGGCGGTCTGACGACGATCGCCGAAAAGTCGCTCGGCGCCGTCGCCAAGGCGGGCCGCACGGCGCTCGAGGAAGTTTATGCCTACGCCGAGGAAGTGCGGGCGAAGGGCATGGTCGTGATGGACACGCCAGGCTTTGATCCGGTGAGCGTCACGGGGTTGGTCGCGGGGGGGGCGAACGTGGTCGTCTTCACGACGGGCCGCGGCAGCTGCTTTGGCTGCAAGCCGGTGCCGTCGATCAAGGTCGCCTCCAACACGCCGATGTACGAACGGATGGTCGACGACATGGACCTCAACGCGGGCGTGATCCTCGACGGCCGCAGCGTGCAGGAAGTGGGCCAGCAGATCTTCGAAGAGATCTTGGAGGTCGCCAGCGGCAAGAAGACCAAAAGCGAACAGCATGGCTTCGGCGACGAAGAGTTCGTCCCGTGGCCGGTGGGTCCAACGTTGTAGGGATTTCCCAAATCAGTCGTGGAGAGCGTCGTATGCAGTCGACTCGTTCTGTAGGGACAGGCGTCGTATGCGACGCTCGGCGGTGGGCGTCGCGGTTCGTCGTCGGCGCAGTGTTGACGACGCTGGCGTGCACAGGTCGAACCGCGCATGCCCAGGCGGCGGAGGCGATCAGGTCGCCGGCCGAGTTGTTTCCGGAATCGACTTGGTTGTACGCGGAAGTGCCCGCGCCGCCGAAGCTGGTCGCCGCCCTGTACGACCATCCCGTCGCGGACAAGGTGCAGAACGACGAGCAATTCCAGCCGCTGTTGGCGACGCCCGAGTACGCCAAATTTCGACTGGGGTTGGGCGTGGCCGAACTGGCGATGGGGATGAGTTGGCGGAAGGCGGTGGAGCAGTTGACGGCCGGCGGGACGGCGATCGGCGTCGACGGGAAGACGGGCGGCGTCGCCGTCGTAAGCCGGGCGTCGGATGCCAAGTCGCTCGAGAAGATCCTGCAGCTCGCGCTCAAACTGTCCGGCGACGAGGCGCGCAAGAAGGGTCAGCCCGAACCGGTGCAGCGCGGCGAGTATCGCGGAATCGTCACCTATCAGCTCGACAAAGTCCGCTTCGCCGTCCACGGCCCGTGGCTTGTCGCGACCGAAAACGAAGAGCTCGGTAAACAACTGCTCGATCGCCTGCTGAGCGGCGACGACGCGGCCGCGACGCTGGCGCGCAGCGCAGCGTTCGGACGGGCGCAGGCGACGCGGTCGGAGGGGACGCTGGCGTGGAGCTGCGTGCGGCTGGATTGGCTGCGCGAGTCGGGGAAGGCGGCCGACTTGTTCCGTCCGCAGGCCGAGAATGCAGCGGCCGAGTTTCTGTTTGGTCCGCTGATGGTCGCCGCGAAGAAGGCCGAGTTTGTGACGGCCGGCGTCGAGCGGGTGGAGAACGACTTCGTCGTGAAAGTGGCGGCGCCGTTTGAACTGTCGTGGGTGCCCGAAGAACGAAGCTACATCTTCGGCGAAAAGGGGGACGGGCTCGCGCCGGCGCTGCTGCGGCCGGCGGGAACGATCCTGAACTTCACCACCCACCGCGACCTGTCCGCCCTGTGGAACTCGGGGCCCGACCTGTTCGACGAGAAGGCGAACGCGGAGCTGAATCAAGCGAACAGCAATCTGTCGACGCTGTTCTCCGGCCGCGATTTTGCGCAGGACGTGCTGGGGTCGCTGCGGCCCGAGTGGCAGGTGGTGGTGGCGCGGCAAGACTATTCCAAGGCGGCGTCGATCCCCGACATGAAGCTGCCCGCCGGCGCGCTGGTCGTGCAGTTGCGCGAACCGGAGAAGACCCGGCGCGAATGGAAAGTGACGTTTCAAAGTTTGATCGGCTTCCTGAACGTCGTCAGCTCGATGCAGGGCCAGCCGCCGCTCGAACTGGACTCCGAGAAACTCGACGGCATCCAGCTTGTCACTGCCTCGTACTTGCCGCCCGAGGAGGGCAAGAAACCGGCGCCGCATGCGATGCAGTACAACTTCTCCCCGTCGCTCGCCATGACCGACGAACGGATGGTGATCGCCAGCACGCGACAACTTGCGCTCGATCTGGCGCGAAGTCCCGAGGCGGCGGCGAGTGCGGCGCCTGGCGACGCGGCCAGCGACTCGACTGCGGCCGAACAGCCGGTGAGTGAGCCGGCCGTCAACTCGCGACTGTCGATCGACGCCGGTCCGCTCCGCGAGGCGCTGTTGGACAACCGCGAGCAGTTGATCGCGCGGAACATGCTTGAAAAGGGACATGCGCGAATCGCCGCGGAGGCGGAGATCGATCTGTTGTTGAAGGCGGCGGAGCTGGTGCGCGGATTGGACGTGCGTCTACAGCGAGCGGGGCGGAATCTTGAACTACAGTTGCGACTCGGGTTGTAACTGCGACTCGGGGGTTACCAGGAGAGCGCGCGATGACTGAGGCACCCTGGGCGGCGCTGACGCCGGCGGAAGCGTGGACGCCGTACGGCGAGCGGCCGGACGCGCCGTGGGACGCACGGCGCGCGGCGCATTTGCTGCGTCGAGCCGGATTTGGTTACACGTCGCGGCAGTTAAGCGACGCGGTGAAGCGCGGACCCGAGGCGACGGTGAAGTCGCTGGTCGAGTCGCGGCCGGATGCGGCGTTTGAGAAGACGGTCGAGTCGCTGGCGGATGCGGTGTTGGCGGGCGGCGAGCCGCGCAACCTTTCGTCGTGGTGGCTCTACCGCATGCTCCACTCCCCTGCTCCGCTGCTCGAACGGATGACGATGTTCTGGCACGGGCACTTTGCCACGAGCGGCGCGAAGGTGGTCGACGCGCGCGCATTGCTCGCCCAGCATCGACTGTTCTACGACCACGCGCTCGGCGATTTTCGCGTGCTAGCCCAAGGCATCGCCCGCGATCCCGCCATGCTGTTGTATCTCGATTCGGCCACGAATCGCCGCAGCCACCCCAACGAGAATTTCGCCCGCGAGCTGCTCGAGTTGTTCTGCCTAGGTTTGGGCGCCTACTCGGAACGGGACATCCAAGAGTTGGCGAGGTGCTTCACGGGTTGGGAAGTACGCAATGGGACGTTCCGCTTTAACCGGTATCAGCATGATCGCGGCGAGAAGGAGTTCTTGGGGCGACGCGGTGCGTTTACCGGCGAGCAGGCGGTGGACGTGGTGTTGGAGCAGCCGGCGGTCGCGACGTTCTTGGTGAGGAAGCTGGTGCAGGAGTTCGTCGCCGACGAACCGGCGCTCGACGACGCTTACCTCGCGCCGCTCGTCGAGCGTTTTCGGTCGTCGTCGCTTAGTTTGTCGCAGTTGATGACGACCGTCTTGGGGAGCCGGTTGATGCTGGAGCGGCCGCCGATCGGCGCCAAGGTGCGTTCGCCGGTGGAGTACGCGGTGGGTTGGTTGCGGTCGATGGAAGCGACGACGAACTTGCAGTTGCTGGCCGACGACTTGGGGCAGATGGGTCAGCGGTTGTTCTTTCCGCCGAACGTGAAGGGATGGCCGGGGGGACGCGCTTGGATCAATTCGACGACGCTGGCAGGGCGCGCCAATTTGGTGCGTCGCTTGTTGACCGACGGTTCGACGAAGTTCGGCGGCGCGTCGTTCGACGATTGGCTCGGCCGCCAGTCCTGGCCTGACGCGGCCGCGCAAGTCGACGGTCTAATCGCCTTGTGGTTCGCCGTCCCTCCGTCCCCCGCCGCCCGCGCCGAGCTATCAAGACTGACCCCCGCCTCCGGCATCGCCCACGCGATGAGTCTTCTACCCGAGATGTCATTAACCTAAGTAGGACAGGCTTCCAGCCTGTCTCCCCAAATCTCTCTCCCCCAAAACGTGTCTCCCCCGACCTAGCGTCGGGGGCCCCGCGAACGCGCAGCGCACTACCCGCACCCCCCAAACACCAGCATCCCCACACCCCCCCGCACCCCCGGAGCCTCCCTGTCATGTCACGCACCACTCGACGCGACTTCCTTGCGGCGACGGCCGGGCTCTCGCTGGTGTCGCTGGCCCCCGAGCTGCCGCGGTTCCTGGGCGCCTCCGCGCACTGCACCGCCGCCTCCGCCGCCGAAGCGGCCGCTGCCGCCGCCGACCGCATCCTGGTCGTGGTGCAGTTGAGCGGCGGGAACGACGGGCTCAACACGGTCGTGCCGTTTCGAGACGAGCGATATCGACAGGCGCGGCCGACGCTGGCGATCGCGGAAGCCGATTTGCTCAAGTTGAACGATCAGTTGGGGCTGCATCCGTCGCTGCGCGGATTCGCCAAACTGTGGGAGTCGGGACAGTTGGCGGTGGTGCAAGGGATTGGGTATCCGAATCCGAATCGTTCGCATTTTGAGTCGATGGACATTTGGCACACGGCGCGGTTGACGCCGGCCGGGCGGTCGACGGGTTGGTTGGGCCGGTGCCTCGACACGGTTCCGGATCGTGCGGGGCATCGCGACGCGCGGGCGATTCATGTGGGCGGCGAGGTGCAGCCGTTGGCGCTCACGGCCACGCATTCGGCGGCTGCGTCGCTGCGGTCGGCGGACGAGTTGCGATTTGAGCGGGGGCCGGAAGGGGACCGATGGCAGGCGGTCTGGGAGGCGTCGGGGGCGTCCCATGCGACGGGCGGCGGCGGGCTGCTCGACTTCGTCCGGACGGTGTCGAGTTCGGCGTTGGCGACCAGCCAACAGTTGGAGCGCGCGAAGGCGAAGGGGAACGAGTCGGGGGCAAACTACCCGGCGACCGATTTGGGCGGCAAGCTGAAGACAGTGGGGCAATTGATCGACAGCGGGCTCGCGACGCGCATCTATTACGCGCAGCTGGACGGCTTCGACACGCATGCGACGCAGCCCGCCGCGCACGCCGGTCTGCTGACTCAGGTAGGCGACGCGTTGGCGGCGTTCCAAGACGATCTGGTTCGCCGCGGGCATGCGAATCGCGTGATGACCGTGGTATTCAGCGAGTTCGGGCGGCGCGTGGCGGAGAACGCCAGTCAGGGGACGGACCATGGAGCGGCGGCGCCGCTGTTCGTGGTCGGCGCTGCGACTCGCGGCGGCATCGTCGGGGAGCATCCGAGTTTGGGGGATTTGGACGACGGCGACCTCAAATATCACACAGATTTCCGTCGCCTTTATTCGGGGCTCCTGTCACAATGGCTGTCAGTCCCCAGCCGTTCGGTGTTGGGGGAGGATTTTGAACCGCTAACGGTTTGGTCTTGAGCCGATGACGACGGAGACGACGGAGACGTTCGAACCGAAATACGTGCCGCGACCGCGACGCACGCTCTTCGGAACCGCGCTCCGCACCGTCTTCGCAGGGTTGGCGGCGAGTGCACTCACCGTGCTCGCGGCGGTGGTGTACGACCGCGAGTCGCATACGCGGCAAACCAGCGTGCAACCGCCGCGTTTCGCAGCCGCCGCGAGGTCGAGTGCTTCAGCCGAGTCGACGGCCAAGCCGTCTGCTGGACCGCCTGTCGCGGCGCCGGCGATCGCCGCGGCGCCGGAGATTGATCCTCCCTCGCCGTCGGACGCGCCGCCGGCGGCGGCGAACTACGAGCGACTGGATGCGCCGAATCCCGCCCCTGCCCCGCAGCTCGCGCAGCTGCTCGACAAGCTTGAGGATTCGATCGTGAAGATCGAGTCGGGCGAGGAGGGGGACTTGAGCGGTCTAGGGTCGGGCTTCGTGATCGACGCGCATGGGCTGGTGGTCACCAACTACCACGTCGTCGCCGATGCCACTCGAGCGCGAGTGCGGTTCAAGAACGGAGCGGCGTACGACGTCGCCGGCTATGCGGCGGTCGACCCGAATCTCGATCTGGCTTTGTTGCGGTTGGTCGATCGTCCGCCGCATCTGGAGCCGCTGCAGTTGGCGGCCGAAGGCGACCCGGCTCGATTGTCGCCGATCGTGGCGGTGGGGCATCCGCAAGGGGTGGAGTTTTCGCCGTTCGACGGGAAGGTGAGTCGCGTGTTGACGACGTCGCAGCTGCCGCCCGGCTCGCAGCGCTTTCTGCGGCAGTTGATCTCCGGCCAGCGCAATCATCGCTGGGTGCAGCACACGGCGGCGATCTCGGAGGGGAACAGCGGCGGCCCGCTGCTGAACGAGCAGGGTCAAGTCGTGGGCGTGAACACGTGGGTCGATCGACAGGCGCGGTTCGGCTATGCGCTGCACGCGCAGCACGTGCGCGATCTGTTGGAGGAGGCGTCGAGCGACGCGGAGCCGTTGCGCAAGTATGCGCGAAAAGACGCACGCGTCGCCGATCTACTCGAGCGACTCACGCCGGAGCGGCTAGAGCAATTGGTGATTGCGGCCGAGCGGATGAAGTGGCGGCCGGAGAGCGAGTCGGACTATGAAACGCTGCAGCAGATTGCCTGGGCCGTGACGGTGGTGAACTTGCCCGACACGCTGGCGCGGGGGCGGATCGACGATCGCTTGGATGCGCTGGGACGCGTGACCGACCGAATCGTGCGGAGGCTGTCACGGCAGCAGTGGGACGCGGTGGGGCAGGTGACGCTCATCAACGACTATGCGCTGGAGCAGATCAGCCGCCCGATGGCGGGCGTGTTTTTGTTCGGCGTAGTGGAGCGGACGGTGGAGGGAGACGCCGGCGAACGCGGCGCGCTCGTGAAAGTCGCCGGCTCGCAGCAGATGCTCTTTCTGCCGCTCGACGGCGAACTCACCGTCCCCGAGCCGGGGCTGCAGTGCTTGATCCTGGGCGTGAACTACGACGGCCACCGAGTGCGCTACGGCGACAACCCGCTGAAGCTTGTCACCGCCCACGTCATCGCGACGCGCACGCTGCTGCCGATCGTCGGAGATAGTCGTGGATCGCTCCGCGATCCAGCGTTGGACCGCGGAGCGGTCCGCGACTATGGATATGTGCGAAAGTAACGCGGCGAGGGGAGGCGGCCAGGACCGTCGAGGCGAGGTCGGTGAGCACTCGAGCGTCGACCGGTTTGCGCAGGTGGTAGGCGCCTTGGGATCCGAAGGACCGCAGGATGACGTCGGGAATCTGACGCGCGGTGAGGAACATCACGGGGACGTCCTCCATGTCGGGGCATTGAAGCAGGTCGCGCACCAGCCATTCCCCAGGCTCGTCGTCCAAGTACAGGTCGGAGACGATGAGTTCGACGCGTCGCTGGCGGACGCATTGTCGAGCGGCGTGGCTGTTGTCGACGGCTTCCACGGTGAAAGCGGCCGCTTGCAGCGCGGCGGCGACGGCGGGACGCGTGGTCGGGTTGGCGTCGATGACAAGTGCTGGCAGGACAGGCCGTCGCAGGGCGGCGAACATGGTTCGGTTCCTCGAAGAAAGGCGGATCGGGACGCGACGTGCCGTTCCTTCGGCGCGCCAAGACGGAGCTCGGCGTCCTCTGTCTTCGGTCGCTAAAGTCGCCTGGGATCGAAAAATCTTCGCTGGGCGGCGAAATCGCTAAAGTTGATGCAACGCGAGTCCGGGGACCGAGGCGGACGCTTGGCGGCTCGCGGCGTCGGTGCTTTTTCGCTCTTCCCCCAGACTGCCGATTTTGGTACTTACCGCGCGCTGGTGGGAAAATCGATCACGCCGTTAGCGCTCGGGAAGTGGCCCATGAACTGGCAGGCACTCAATCCGCTTCGTCTCGTCTCCGCCTCGAAAAACGGGGTCGCCGCCGTATGGCGTCGTCGTCCGTCGTTGACCAAACGGACGGTCGCGTGGGGGACGGCGCTCACCATGTTGACGGGCGGCGGCGGCTATTACGGCTATCAGAAACTCATGCCGCGGCGGCCGGCGGCCCAAGTGGCGCAGGCCGACGTGAAACCGGCGGACGACGCGTCGCAGGCGGGCCTGTTGACCCCGATTCCCGATGAAGGCGGCGTCAGTCAGGACCCGCAGGTGCAGCCAGCCGCCGACACGCAAACGGCCGGCGGCGCCTTCGGCGGTGGACAGCCCGGCATGTTCGTCGGCGCTCCCGCCCCCGCGGCGGATGCACCGTCGACAAGCGAATCAGCCACTGGCGAACCGGCCACTGGCGAACCGGCGGCCGAAACGGGCGCGTATGGTTCGCCTGCGGAAGGGGCGATGGCGGCGGAACCTCCGCCGCCCGGGGGGGCGTATGGCGAAGGTGCGCCCGAAGCGGGCGTCCCCGCCGACAATGCTCCCGGAACGTTCGCCGGCGAAGCAGCCAACGGCGGCGAGGCCGGCGGGGGGGGAGAGGCGGCCCCCGAAGCGCCCGTCGCCATTGTGGAAAACGCTCGTCCGCGTGTGATGTCGATGCGCGACGGGCCGGCGGAAGGCGCCGACGCGGCGGCCGCCCCGGAAGCTCAGGGATTGCTGGACGGCAGCGCTCCGCCTCCCGCTGCCGGCGATGCGGCGAGCGAAGCGTCGCCGGCTGGCGGGAACGCGCCGGCCGCCGAACCGGTTGCGGACTTGGTGCCCGTGCCGTCGCGACCGCAGCCGTCGCCGCCTGAAGAACACGTACGCTTGCCGACGGAAGCCGCGCCCGACTTGAGTCCCCGACCGGGGATGACGGGCGTGGGCGCGGGCGGCATCGGACTCGGCGCCGGCGCGGCCGCGTCGACGATTCCACGCACGTTCGGCGGCGCCGCTCCTCCTCCGCCCGCCCCGACGCCCGCCCCGACGCCTGCCAACAGTTTCACTCAGCCGCTCCCGTCGTCGAACTCATATGGGCGACCGGCCGAACCGTCGGTATTGCCCGAGTCGACCGGCGGAATGGCCATGCCGCTCGCGGCCAGCGCCACGCCTGGTGCGAAGCATCTCGAGGGACCGCAGACGCCGTCGTTGGAGCTGGAAAAAATTGCACCTGAGGAGGTGCAGGTGGGACGTCCGGCGCGGTTTGAGATCAAGGTGCGCAACGTCGGCCGCGCTGCGGCTCAGAACATTTCGATCGTCGACCAAGTTCCACAGGGGACTCGGCTGGTGGATGCCAATCCGCCCTGCCAGCGCGGCGCCGACGGAACTTTGCGTTGGAACCTCGGCGCACTCGGCCCCGGCCAAGAAACGTCCATCGTCATGCAATTACTGCCCGAGCAAGAAGGGGAGATCGGCAGCGTAGCGCAGGTGATCTTCCATAGCCAAGCCGCCGTCCGCACCGTCGCCACTCGACCGCAAATCCGCATCGAGTATCAGTCGCTGGAGCGAGCGCTGATCGGCGACCAAGTGAAGGTAAAGTTGGCGGTCATCAATCGCGGCAGCGGCGCGACTTCGAACCTGGTGCTCGAAGCGACGCTCCCCGAAGGACTTGCTCATCCGGCGGGCGCGGAGCTGGAGTATCCGATTGGTGCGCTGCGGCCCGGCGAAACTCGACCGATCGAATTGACGCTCAAGGCGATTCGACCCGGCGCGGCGCCGTGCAGCTTTGTGGCTCGCGAAGACGAACAGATCATGGCCGAAGAACGCTCGCAGATGGAGATCATCGCGCCGCAATTGCAGGTCGGCGTGAATGGGCCGAAGGTGCGTTATCTCGATCGCCAAGCGACCTACAACGTCGCGATTGCCAACCCGGGCACGGCGCCCGCGACGAACCTCGAGCTGACGGTGTTCTTGCCCCGCGGACTCAAGTTCGTCTCGGCCGACAACCAGGGACAGTACGACTCGCAGCGACACGCGGTCCATTGGGGACTGGCCGAGTTGCCGGCGGGCGTCATGGGGGCGTCGCAATTGGTCGTCGTGCCGACCGAACCCGGGGAACAGCGGATTCGCGCGGAAGCGAAGGCCGACTTGCGACTGGAGCACGCGTATGAACAGCCGGTGTTCGTGGAGACGCTGTCGGAGCTCCAATTCTCGGTGGTTGACGCGGCGGATCCGATCGAAGTGGGCAGCGAAGCGTCGTACGAGATCGTGGTGCAGAATCGCGGCTCCCGCGCGGCGACGAACGTGCGCGTGGCGGTGGAGTTTCCGAGCGAGCTGACGCCGACGGCCGGCGACGGCCCGACGGCGGTCGGCGTGCGCGGGCAGCAGTTGGTGATCGAGCCGCTCCCGCGCTTGGCGCCCAACTCGCAGATCACGTATCAAATCCGCGCAAAAGGGATTCGCAAGGGCGACCCGCGCATTCGCGTGCTGGTGGCCAGCGACGAGGCGCCGACGCCGGTTGCGAAAGAAGAGAGCACGCGAGTTTACTCGGACGAGTAACCCGCGCAACGCGCGGCAGCAAGTCGCTGCCGCAGATGGCGGCGACTGTTCGTCGGGGAGGCGTCGAGCGATAATACGAGCATGTGCCAAAAACATTGCTCGGAGAAGGCGACGCCGCCTGTCGACGGGGCGATCGCCACCGCCGCCTGCTTTGCGCTCGGTGCGTCCGCGTGGCTGGTCAAGCAGACGGGCGTCGATTACGCCTATCACGCGTTCCTGGTCTTGAACGTGGGCGCCTATGCGGCGGGCGGCTGGGGGCCGGCGCGCAGCGCCCTGTCCCACTTGCGTCACGGGCAACTGAACGTCGACCTCTTAATGATCATCGCCGCGCTTGGCGCCGCCGCCATCGGCGACTGGTTGGAAGGGGTGGTGCTGCTGTTCTTGTTCTCGCTCAGCGGCACGCTGGAAGCGTTCGCCATGTACCGCACGACGCGGTCGATCGAATCGCTGGTGCAGCTGCGGCCGCGCGAGGCGTGGCGAGTGCGCGCGGAGGGCGGCGACGATGAACGCTTGCTCGTCGACGCCCTGGCCGTGGGCGATCTGGTGCGCGTGCGACCCGGCGAGCGATTTCCGATCGACGGCGTCGTCGTCGAAGGCGAGACGTGGGCCGACGAAGCGACGCTGACCGGCGAAAGCGAACGCATCCACAAGCCGCTCGACGCCGAAGTCTATTCGGGCACGATCAACGTGCAGGGGAACGTGGTGGTGCGGATGACTAAGGCGGTCGCCGACACGACGCTCGAACGCATCGTCCACATGGTGCAGGAAGCGCAGGCGCAGAAGACGCCGACGCAGCGGTTCGTCGAATCGTGGCAGCGGCCGTACGTCCTGGGGGTGCTCGCCGCCGCGACGCTCGTGTTTCTCGGAGCGAAGTTCTTGCACACGTCGAGTTGGTACGACGCGTTCTATCACGCGATGGTGCTGCTGGTCGCCGCGTCCCCGTGCGCCGTCGTGGTTAGTTCGCCGGCGGTAATGCTGTCGGCGATCGCGCGTGCGGGCCGGCACGGGGTGCTGTTCAAGGGCGCTGTGCACCTGGAGTCGCTGGGAAAGGTCGACACGATTGCGCTCGACAAGACGGGCACGGTGACGGTGGGGCGACCAGGCGTGACCGAGGTGTGGACGGAACGGCCTGAGGACTTGCCGCGGATGTTGAGCTTAGCGGCGACGGTGGAGCGGCGCAGCGAGCATCCGCTGGGCTTGCCGGTGATTGAGGAGGCGCGGCGGCGCGGCATTGAATTGCTGGACGCGCCGATGCAGGACTTTCACGCGCACGCCGGGTTGGGCGTCCACGCGCGGCTGGGAGATGTGTGGGTCGGCGTGGGACGCGAGGGGCTGTTTGCCTCGCACGACGTGACCCTGCCCCAAGATCTGCTGGAGCGAGCGGAAGCGATGCGTGAACGGGGCGTCACGGCGCTGATCGTCGCGGCCCGCGAAGAACGGCTGTTGGGGCTGATCGGCGTGGCGGACCAGATTCGGCCCGAAGCGGCGGCGGCGCTGCAGCAATTGAAGCAGCGGGGCATTCGTCGCGTGGTGATTCTGACCGGCGATCATGAGCGAGTGGCGAAGAACATCGCTCGACAGTTGGGCGCCGACGAGGTGCGGGCGGGGCTGATGCCGGATGAGAAGGTGGTCGAGCTGCGTCGGCTCGTGGAGAACGGCGGGTTGGTTGCGATGGTGGGGGACGGCGTGAACGACGCCCCCGCGCTCGCGGCCGCTCAGGTCGGCATTGCCATGGGCGGCGGCGGCACCGACGTGGCGCTCGAAGTGGCCGACGTGGTGCTCATGCGCGACGACCTCCGTGCGCTGCCGCTCGCCGTCTGGATCAGCCGGCTGGCGCGGCAGCGAGTGCGGCAGAACATGATCTTCGCCTTTGCGATGATCGGGCTCTTGGTCTTAGGGACCTTCGCCGACCTGCCGTTGTGGCTGGGGGTGCTGGGACACGAAGGGAGCACCGTGCTGGTGGTGTTCAACGGCCTGCGCCTGCTGCGTGAACGAGCGCCGACGGGCTGACGCTGACGTCAGGCGTGCTGTTCACTCTGTTTCCGCTTCGGGGGGGCGGTCTTGGCGGAGAGCCTCTTTGTGGTTGCGGCCTTCACGGCGCTTCGTGCCGCCGCTCGCTTCTCGTTGGAAATGGGGAGATTCTGATCGTCGTGGATCGCTCCGCGATCCAACGTCGGGCCGCGGAACGGCCCGGAAGCAAGCCGAGGCGTTGGACCGCGGAGCGGCGACGATCAGCGACGAGCAACTGCAGCGGTGGGTGGACGAAACACATCGCCCGCGTCGGCGACGCTGAGTCGCGGACGCGGGCGAATGGATTCATGATTGGCGACGTTCTGGGAGCGAACGGGCGTTACTGGCCGCCGAAGGAGCCGCCGCCGCCGAAGCTGCCGCCGCCTCCGAACGAACCGCCGCCGCCGCCGTAGCCGCCGCCGCTGGGCGGAGGCGCGGTCGGGGCTGGGGCCGGCGCGGGATTCGCGGCCGGGTTGTATTCAGGGACCGATTCACCGGTCGGGGCGGCTTGGTAGTCGGCCGGCTGGACGGCTGGCGGATTACGGAGGGCGCCGTCGGCGGTGACGGAGCGGCCGGTGCTGCCGGGGCGATAGCCGCCTTCGCGGTTCGCGGCGGTGGCGCCCGGCGGGGTCGCTGTATTGGCGGCTTGGTAGGCGGCTGCACCGCCAGCGCCGGTGGACGGATACGAGCTGGCGGTCGGCGGCGCGCCGTAGGCGCTGGCCGGGCTATTCGCCGGGGTGGTCGCCGCGCCGTAATTCGGCGGCGGAGCGCCATAGGAGGCGGGGGACCCGGCGCCTGTGTTCGGATAGGGGGACGAATTCGACGTCGACGGGTAGCCGCCGGCGCCGTAGCCGCCAGCACCATAGCCGCCAGCGCCGTATCCGCCGGCGGGGGCTGTACCGGGCGCTGCATTGCCAGCCCCGGTGTTATAGGGGCCGGTGTAGTAGCCGGAGCTGGGCGAAGCGGAAGTCTGTTGAGCACCATAGGTTTTGCCGTACGGCGTGCTGCCGGCCGGGGCCGTCGAGCCGCTGGCGTAGCCGTTGGTCGGCGCCATGGTGGCGGAGGGCGAAGGCGGCAATTGGGTGCTCGGTCGGCTGGCGACGGCGGACGGCGTCGTCGTGGCGGCGGGCTTACTGCCCCAGCTCAGCCAAGACGGGGAGCTCCAGCCGGACGTTCCACGGCAGCCGGTGCCTACGACAGAAAGGCCGATCACGGCCGCCAACGTCCAGTGGGAAAGCGTCCTACGCATGGGGCGTTCAATCCTTATCTCGAGCCTCAATGATCGAGTTTGCGGGCTAGTGCATTCATCGGACGGGACAATCCGTTTAATCACGAAAACCGGCAAAATCGCCTTTATCTGCCATAGCCCGCCGCGCGGATACTAGAAACCCCCGTCCCCAAGGTCAACGTCACTTACCCCCGTAGGACAGGCTTCCAGCCTTGTCGTTCCCCAAATCTTAGACGGTTGGTCCAAGCTTGAGTGCTAGGGACGCTCCGTGAACGTAATTGTTCAGTTTCTCCCAGCCTCTCCAGAGTGTGATCCATCCGGGTTCGCCGTCGCCTTTGCGTCCGAGGAATCCGCCGAGTTTGGCGACTTCACGATAGAACTGTCGGACGGTGAGATCGGTGATGCGTGCGAGCTTGGGTCGAGCCTTCTGAAGGATGCGGATCCAGATTTGGGGCACGACTTGGCTCGCCGGCTTGTCGGGCGCCGTTCTCGCGATGGACTTCAGTTGCAACAACCGCACCGCTTGGATGCCAAGCAGCGCGGTGATCGCTTCCAGCCCCGCCTTCGTGTGCAATTGACGTGCTTCGACTTGGCAACCCGTTTTCAACGCTTTGTGATATTCCTCGATCAGCCAACGTCGTTCGTAGTACTCAATGACCTTCCAAGCGTCGTCGAGATTGCTGACGGGCAGTGACGTGAAGAGCGTCCAGCGGATCGGCTTCACTCCCGCGGGCGCATCGACTTCGGTGACATGCACCACGTTCATGGGAATCGGACGCGGCTTGAGCTCTCTCACCCAGGGGCTCTTCTGGGAGGGCGTCGGCATCTCAAGGGAGCCGATGCTGACCTCCAGTTTCGCCATGCGTTTGGGCTGCTGCGGTCGAGCACGTAAGTGGAGTTGATAGCTGCCGGCCAGAGTTAAGAGGGGCAGGTGCTGATCCAGTTGCACCGTGCCCTGGCCCTTCAGGGATGATCTTCCGTTTCAAATGGGAGGCGCGGACGACCCAGTCGCAGTTCTGCCGCAGCATGTGGCAATAGACTTCGAAGTTGTCCGCGCCGCGATCCATCACGTGGATGAATTGAACGCCCTCGGCGGGCTTGCCAATCGCATTGACGACCTTGCCCCAGACCTCCGATTCTCGGCGGCGTTTTTTGATTTGCGAACTGTTTTCTCGCTTGCGTCCCTTCGGCTTCCGCTCGCGATAATGAATGGCCTGTCCCGCCATTCCCACCAATTCCTCGGTGTCGGCGTTCACCATCAACCCGTTATGCAGCAAGAAGCCCAGACCGCTGCCATTGCCCGTCGGTCCGAGGCCTTCGACATCGCGATGACGGCCGAAGTCGAGTTCCGTGGTGTCATCCAGGATCAGATACCGGCCCGACGTGCGCTTCCGAACCAGTTCCCAATGCGGCGTCGCGATCGCGTCGAACGTCACTTCAGGGCGGCCCAAGAGCACATACGCCGGCCGGCGAGGTCGGGCCATTCCACGATTTGATCGGGAAGGCTGCCCGACGGATTGTTCGCCATCGCCGCCGCGACTTGGACTAATCTCCGCGTGCGGGCGCTTGTCTCCGAGCTGACACTGCGAAAATGTTGTTCAGCCCAATCGAGGTGAGAGCTCACGACCGACCTCCGTGCTTGCGAAGCTAAAAATTAGGCTCTCCCTCGCTCGCAACTCGCGCCCCTCCTTCTTGCGGACGCACTTCCAGATATACGAAGCTTCGGTCGTTTTGGTTCCATACGCGAGGCAACTCGTCTCGCTGCATCACGTTACAAACCCTCGTCTGTGATGCGCGAACTTGTCCCCCGAGCACTTTCGATTTGGGGAACGACAAGGCTTCCAGCCTGTCCCTTAAGCATCACCGCCCCTCCCAAGCCCCCGCCCCCCTCATCCCCGGCCCTTCTCCCCGCGGCGGGGAGAAGGGAGCACCATCCGCGCGTGTCGTTGCGCAACAAACGAAAGCGTTGCGCAACAAACAACCGTGGGTCCGAGACGCGAAACGCTCCGAAATCAACAGAGTTTTTGTCACCTCGTCCCCGCACCCCCCTCGCCCCCGCACTCCGCCGCCGCTGCTCCCCTGACCAGCTCCAACTTGCCCCTCCCCTGGCCAGCTTGATACAGTGCCTCGTTGAAACCGGCCTTCGCCGGAACGGGTACTCTTCAGCAGACCGGCCGAGGTAGGAGACTCTGGCGTCGGTTTTCTTCTCTCCCTTTCTCGTCTCTTCACGGATCAAGGAACTCGACGATGTCGCGTTTGACTCGAATTGCCTTCGGGGCGGTGCTGTGTGCAGCCACGTCGTATACGGCGGAGCTGCTGGCCGATGACCCGGCAGTCGCGACGCCGCAGGCTCAGGTGGACCAGTTCGCCAAGGAGCAGGCGCAGGCAACTCAGGCGCTGCAGGTGCATCGAGACGCGGCGCCCTTCCAGCAAGCGGGCGAGATTCGAGTTCCCAGCACCGACGGGCGGATTCTTGGTTTCTGCGTGACGCCGAGCGGCGAGTTGGCGGTGATCACGGGGACGTCGCAGGAGTACGGCGAGGGCCTCCTGGCGACTCTGTCGCGCGCCATCAGCGGCGGGTCGAAGTCGCCCCCGTCGCGCGTGCAGTGGTTGGACGCAAGCGGCAAGACGCTGCGTTCGGCGGAACTCGATTTTCTTCCCAAAGCCGTGAATGTCGCCGCGGATGGGGCGGTGTTCGTCGTGGGAATGGGGAAGATTGCCAGCTTTGACGCACAGGGGCGGAAGGTCCAGCAGATCGATTCGCCGCACCTGGCGAAGGCGGTGGCCGATCCCGAGCAGTTTGCGGACGACGTGATGGAGCGGCACCGCGAGGAAGTCGCCCAGATTAAGGAACAGGCGGCGCAGTTCGCCGACGCGCTCCAGGAATTGGAAGCGAAGGACGCCGGCAAGCGGACGGAGAGCGAAAAGCTGCAGCTCCAACAAGCGCAGGTTTTGCAGACCCACTTTGCTCAGCAATTCAAGTTGCGCGAGGCGATGACGCAAGATGCGGTCGTCGCGGAAGCCATGACGCGACTGAAGGAGATTCATCGCGTCGCGATCTCCAAGGACCATGTCTTCGTGGTAACGAACGAGTCGTCCGGGTATGGGTTCTGCATATGGCGGATGAACCATCAGTTGGCGGACGCCAAGAAGATCGTGTCGGGGTTGTCGGGCTGCTGCGGCCAGATGGACGTGCAGGTCATGGGCGAACAATTGGTGATTGCCGAGAACTCGCGGCACCGCGTGGCGATGTTTGATTTTGAGGGAAAGTCAAAGCTCAACTTCGGCAGTGCCAATCGAGTCGACGTAGCCAAGGGCTTCGGCGGTTGCTGCAATCCCATGAATACGTGCTGCGACCCGTCAGGGGCCCTGTTGACGTCCGAGTCGAACGGGTTGGTGAAACGCTATTCGCCGGCCGGCGAATTCCAGGCGGTGGTGGGAGTCGCCGCCGTGACGGAAGGGTGCAAGAACTCGTCGATCGGTATTGCGCCCGACGGAGCGCAACTCTATTACTTCGACGTCACGAAGGGCGAGATTCTCGTCTTGAAGAAGAAGGCCTAAACGACGGCGTCTTTTCGTTTTCTCTTTTCGGGGACGTTCAACATGGCACTCTCAAGCGAGTCGTACGGGGCGGTGCTGCGCCTGGGGCTGTTCGTTAGCCTTCTCTCGTCGCTGGGATTCTCGGTGGTTGCTCAGGCGCGAGACGCCGATCCACCGTCCCCGCTCGTTATGGTCATCATGGATCCACTCGCCGCGCCCCTTTCTTGTCCGTGCGTCAAAGGCTACGCGCAGCGCGATTATGAAAAGCTGGGCGACTTCTTGAAGGAGCGTCTGGGTCGGCCGGTCGTCGTGAAGTTCGGCGAGTCGCTGGAGAAGGGGTTGGCGGAAGCGCCGGGGGGCCGCGCCGACTTGGTCGTCGGCAAACGCTCGGTGGTGATCGCCGACGCGGAGCGGCTGAAGCAACCGCTGACTGCGATCGCCGATCTCACCGGCAAGGACGGCGGTACAGTGCAACGCGGGCTGATCGTGGTACGAACTTCCGATGCCGCCAAGACGGTCGCCGACTTGAAGGGATACCGAATCATCCTGGGCCCCGCCGACTCGGCTGAGAAACACGCCGCGGCGCGCGAACTGCTGGCCGCCCACGGCATCGACGTGCCCAAGGACTGTCCGATTTCGGCAGCCTGCAGCGATGGCGCGGCGGAGGTGGTGGATGCGGCGGCCGACAAAAGGGTCGCGGCGGTGATCTCGAGTTACGCGCGACCGTTGCTGGAGGGTTGTGGAACGATCAAGAAAGGGGATCTGCGCGTCGTCGGCGAGACTCGCGACGTGCCGTTCGTGTCCGCGTTCGTCGCCGATCGACTCGAAGCCGCGCTCAAGGATCAGATTCGCACTGCGTTGTTGGAGGTCCGTACACAACCGTTGCTGCGGATCGCGTTGGAATCAAAAGCGGGCTTTGTGCCCCTGGCATCGACGACTCGTTCGCCCGACAACGCCGATTGGCCCGGTTGGCGCGGCGCCCGGCGGGACGCTCAAGTGGCCTATCTCCCGGAACGGTTGCCTGAGCGATTTCAACCTCAGTGGAAGAAGACGCTTTTCCAACAAGGGCTCGGAGGGCCCGCCGTCGCGCAAGGGATCGCGGTTGTGGGCGATCGCGATACGGCGGACGAGTCGGATGTATTCCATGCCGTGGATGCGGCGACCGGGGAACGGCGTTGGTCGTTGCGTTACCCGGCCCCCGGCCGGCTCGACTACGGCAACTCGCCTCGCGCGACGCCGCTCATCGCCGGCGAATACGTGTACTTGCTCGGTGCCTTCGGGCATTTGCATTGCGTGCGTTGCGAGACGGGCAAGATTGTTTGGAAGAAGCATTTGCGGCAGGAGTTTGGGGCGCGCGACGAATTGGTCTGGGGCGCGTGTTCGTCGCCGATTTTGGTGGACGGCAAATTGATCGTGAATCCGGGCGGTCCGGAAGCGTCGCTGGCGGCGCTCGATCCGACCACGGGCGATGTGCTGTGGAAGTCGCCTGGAGCGCCGGCGGCGTTCGCATCGTTCGTCGTCTTCGATCACGCGGGACGTCGCCAAGTGGCGGGATTCGATAAAGGGACGTGCGGCGGTTGGGATGTGGCGACCGGGGAGCGACTGTGGACCTTGAAGCCGCGCACGCCTGGGGACTTCAACGTTCCGACGCCGCTCGTGTTGGGCGATCGTTTGCTCGCGATCAGCGAAAACAACGGCGCTCGTTTGATCGGTTTCGACGCCCAAGGGCAGCCGGAGGAACTGGCGCACTATGCGGCCTGTGCACCGGACATGCATACGCCGATTCGAGCGGGAGACCGATTGTTCGGCGTGCATCGAAACAAGATCCACTGCCTATCGGCGACGGACTTGAAATTGCTGTGGAGCGACGCGGACCGAGCGTTGGCAGGGCATGTTTCCTTCATCGCCGCCGGCGACCGCCTCCTGGCGTTGACGCAAGCGGGCGAACTCTTGCTGCTCGACGCACGCGCCGACCGACTGACGATCCTCTCGCGTCTGTCCCTGTTTGACGAAGAAGTTTCCCTTTACGCTCACCCCGCCCTAGCTGGCGACTGTCTGTACATTCGCGGCCCAAACCACCTCTTCTGCATCCGTCTGACCCCCGTTTGACCCCCGTAGGACAGGCTTCCAGCCTGTCTCCTAGGCATCACCCCCCCGCCCCGCCCAGCTCCCCCCCCCCGCCCCCTCATCCCCGGCCCTTCTCCCCGCGGCGGGGAGAAGGGAGCACCATCCGCGCGTGTCGTTGCGCAACAAACGACAGCGTCGCGCAACAAACGACAGCGTTGCGCAACCAACGACCTTGGGTCCGAGGCGCCAAACGCTCCGAATTCGACAAAGTTCTTGTCACGTCCCCCGCCGCTCAAACGCATCTCCCTACATGCCGGTCGAGGCGACTCGACGCCGCCGCGAGTTGAGCGGCGCACGGCGGCGTGAACCGCTGGGAACTCGTATTGCATGGGGGAGTGAAGCAATGAAACGACTGCATTGGATCATGGGACTCGTGGTGTGCGGCCTCTGGACCTTAGCGGGTGCGCAACAAGCCGTCGCGCTGCCGCCGCCGGACAATAGCTCCAGCGAATCAAGCGGCGCATTGAGCGACGACGTGTTGTTGATGATCGACAACGTCGACGACATCGCCTTCGGCTTTGTCTGGAACGGGGGCGACGACCTACAGCGGGTGGCCTACTGCGAGTGGGAGAACGGGAACCACGGCGCGACGACCGTGAAGCTGGACGGAAAGGTGCTCAACAAAGGAATGAACTATCTCATCGTCGTCCTTTACAACCAAAAATTCGAAGGGGTCTTCGGCGGCAAATATTCGGGCAACTTCAAGGTGAAGAAGAACGGCGACGCGGTCTGGACCAAGTCGGTGTTCGAGCGGCGAAACAATGCGGAGATCGTCTATTGGAAGGTGCTGCAGTTGGAGGTTCAGGGAGACAAGGTCGAGGTCTCCGAGAAGGCGCCGGACGACGTCGTGAAGGCGCTGAAGCCGGTCGTCGCCAAGATGGAAGTCGAGCTCGTCGACAAGGCGCCGGTCAAACGACTGAACACAGCCGGCATCATCTCCGAAGTCCTGTCAGGGCTGTAATCCGATGGCGACTCGATTGGCAGCCTTCCTCGTTCGGTTGACGCTTGCGGCCTGGGTGGGGACGACGACGCTCGATCTGTGTCAGGCGCAACCGCCGGTCGTCCCGAAGCGGTCGCCTCCGTTGGCCGGTCTTGCGGACGTCGTCGCGCCGAGCGTCGGGGCCGCCGTCGAGACGACCTGGGAGCGTGTGGGAGCGATCCCCGAAGGATTCGTCCCCCAGGGACTAGCGGTGCACCGCGGCGAACTGGTGCTCACCGCGCATGCTCGCGACCAGCACTCTTCGCTGTTCGTCGGAAAGTTCGACGACGGCGCCGTGGAGTTCCAACGTCGCTTTGATTTCCCAATCGAGGCGACGCACACCAGCGGCATCGACTTCCATCCAGAAAACGAACGCCTGATGGTGTGCGTCGATTACAACTCGGACAAGATCTACGGGATCGATTTCGTGGAGTCGTGCCGGGCGGGTCGAGCCAAGGTGTTGGCGACCTCCGACGCGCAGTTGGCCGGGACCAGCGCATGCTGCTTTCTGCGGCACGAAGCGCGGTGGCGTTTGATCGTGACCGACTTCCGCAACAGCGGCCGGAACTACTTGTACGAAATCGATCGAGAAACCGGCGCGGCGGTGCGTTTGGAGAATTCGTATCGCAATTGGGGGTTTTCGCAAGGGATCAAGCGGCACGGCGCCGGGCTGTTGGAGTCAGGCAACCTGGTGCTGGGTTCTTACGTCCTTTGGCATGACCCGCGCAAGGCGCTGGCTCGAGATCGGATCGAGGTCATTGAATGGCTGAGAGGGCCTGATCGCGGCATCGAGGACATCGTCGTGTTCGACGGATACCTGTACACCACCAGCGAAGCCAGCTTCGGCGTGTACCGGACCAAATTGCCGCGGCAGTTCGACGAGTTGCGGTGAGAGTCGTGGATCGCTCCGCGATCCAACGCAGGCGCGTGGAGCGGTCCAGAACAAAAGCGTTGGACCGGCGGAGCGGTCCACGACTATGGCGTCGGACCGGCGGAGCGGGCTGGGGTGATGGCGGCGGGCGGTCGCGAGCGGCGCCAGTGCCAGAGGACGGCGGCGGTGATGACGGTCGAAGCGAGGACGCTTTGCGGCGTCCAGCAGAGGAAGGTTCCCAGCAAGATCTTGTCGAACTCGACGGCCGGCGTCAGTGAACGACCGATGGCGACCCCGCCGATCATCAGCAAGCCCGTGAATGGCACGATCAGTACAACTCGCTGTTGCCAGGACAGGCCGGAGGGCAAGAAGGCCGCGACGACCAACAACCACGGACCAAGGAGGTAGAAGGCGCCGAGCACTTCGGGACGTCCCGCCTGAGCGTAGCGGGCGCCGGCGGCGATCAGCGAGAACAGGGTCATCAGCACCATCAAGTTGCGCAGCGAAAACTGCAACGGCGACGCGGGCCTCTCCGGAAACGACGCCAGTAGTTCGCGTTCCAACTGATTGAGCGGGCGGTGGAAGTTCAGCACGAGCCCCCCGCAGACGCTCGCGAAGGCCAGTCCGGCCGCCAGGTTGACGGCCAGCGGGACAAGATCGATATAGTAGCCGTCGAAGGGGTTGTCCGACTCCCACATCTCCAGCGGAAACCCCAGCGCCTCGCGCTGATGCGGTCGGTTGCCGAGCAGATTGCCGCCTTGCGCCGACCGGAGGAAGTACGAACCCGCATTGAGCGCCGCGAACAACAGCACTCCGATCATCGCGCCCCGCAAGAACCAATGCGTTTTGCTCGTCATGCCCTCATTCTAGCGGCGGGACATGGTTCCGGCATGACGGAACGGTCGACCGGGGCGACCGTTTGTCTCTCGTCGCCCTCTCGCCTGGACGATATACTTTCATAAGCAGTTTTGGATTCAACGAGAGGCGGGGCGAGGTTCGGTCATGCTCGAGATCTTGGGTCAGCGGCGGCGGATGTGCGATGGAGTTTCCCGGCGTGGGTTTCTGCGAGCGGGGTTCTTGGGCGTCGCCGGATTGACGCTGGCCGACTTGCTGCGGTCGGAATCGCAAGGGTCGGCGTCGCCGATCGGGCGCGCCAAGCGATCCGTCATCCTGATCTGGCAGCACGGCGGCCCCTCGCAGCTTGAAACGTTCGACATGAAGCCGTACGCGCCGGCCGAGTATCGCGGACCGTACGAACCGATTGAATCGTCGCTGCCGGGCCTGCAAGTCTCGGAGAAGATGCCGTACCACGCGAAGATCATGCACCACACGACGGTCTTCCGCGGGTTCACGCACGGCAACGGCGACCACTGGGCCGCCGCTCACTGGATGCTCACCGGTTTTCTCGGCGCGAACGGTTCGGACCGAGTGCCGCGGCGGCCGTCGATGGGCGCGATCGCCTCGCGACTGATGGGACCCGTGCTCCGCGGCGCACCGGCGTCGGTCAATTTCAACGACGGCGGCTTCGGGTTCCACGGCGCGTCGTACCTCGGCGTCGCTCACAATCCCATTCGCGTGGGCGAGTACAGTTATGGCGACGAAGCGGGACGGCTGCCGACGGCCGAAGCGCGGTCGTTCCAGTTGTTGGCCGAACTATCGGAAGAACGGCTCCATGGGCGGCTCAATCTCCAATCGCAGCTCGATCGCGTCCGTCGCGACGTCGACGCGCGTGGGACGTTCGAGAACATGGACCAGATGAACCAACAGGCGCTCGACATTCTCCTGTCGGGACGCACGCGCGATGCGCTCGACATCACCAAGGAAGACCCGAAGATTCGCGAAGCGTACGGACCGGGGTGGGGCGAGCAGACGTTGATGGCGCGGCGGTTGATCGAGGCGGGGGTGCGGTTCGTCACCGTGAATACGGGTTACTGGGACGACCATGGCCAGATCAAACGAGCGCTCGACGACAAGCTGCCGCGCCATGATCGGGCCGTCGGCGTGTTGATCGACGACTTGGCTCAACGCGGGTTGCTCGACGATACGTTGGTGGTGACGGCCGGCGAGTTTGGCCGCACGCCGCGCATCAACAACGACGCGGGACGCGACCATTGGCCGCAGGCGCAAAGCATCCTGGTCGCGGGCGGCGGCTATCGTCACGGTCAGATCGTCGGCAGCACAAACGACAAGGCCGAGTATCCGACGAGCCGTCCGATCACGCCGAACGACTTCAACATGATCTTCTACCACGCCCTGGGTCTGTCCCCCGAACTTACGATCAAAGACCACTCAGGCCGCCCCAACAAACTGCTCGCCGGCGGCGAATTACCCAAAGAGTTGCTGTAACCCCCGTAGGACAGGCTTCCAGCCTGTCTCCCCCCCGTTTCCTCCCCCCGATTCCCCACTGTCACCCCCTCGAATCCCAAGCGACTTGCGCTGATTTTTGTTGGCAAGCGTGTTTGGTTGATTTGGTAACAGGCTGGAAGCCTGTTCTACGGCCCGTTCTACGGCTTGTTACAGCAAGTGCCGTTTCTTGCAGTGTGGGCACGGTTCGTAGCGCTTTGTGCCGAGGTTCAGACCGAGCAGCGGACGTGGGTATTCTTGGCCGCAATCAGGACACGTCATGCGCCCGAACAACGCTTCGCCTAACCTCCAATGTTCGCGGCCAACCACGCGTCGTAGGGCGTACGCACCAGATGAAACGCCAAGGCGCTCATCGGCAGCATCACGAGAATGGCCGTCGCCAACCGCCATCGTTCCGCGCGCGGCGCTCTGCTGAGCAAGAGACCGCCGATGATCCCGCCTGCCGCCGCCGTCGTCGCAATGGCCGCCCCAAAAATACCAAGCATCCCCGTAGGACAGGCTTCCAGCCTGTCTCCCCCCCGTTTCCTCCCCCCGATTCCCCCCTGCCACCCCCTCGAATCCCAAGCGACCTGCGCCGCTTTTTGTTGGCAAGCGTGTTTGGTTGTTTGGGTAACAGGCTGGAAGCCTGTTCTACGGCGCGGGCAACTCGCTGGCGGCGATGGCGAGCCGCGGGAGGTGGCCGGGGGCGGCGGTCCAGAGCAGGGCCGCGGATTGGATCGTGGCGACGGCGCGATCGCGATGGCGGCGACGTGCTTCGGGGTTGGGGTGATGTTGAGCCAGATAAGCCAGATTGCAGGCGGAGACCGAATTGCCGGCGGGTTCTGCGCCGTCGGTCACTTCCTTGGCGCGCGCAAGCAGCGATTCGTGGTTGTGCGACGTGAAGAAGTAGCCCCCCTGCCGCTCGTCCCAGTACCACTGGTCTTGTTCCTCTTGCAAGCCGGCGGCCGCGTCGAGCCACTTGGCGTCCGCAGTCGCCTTATGCAACGCGAGCAGGCCGTCGATCAGGAACGCGTAATCGTCCAAGTAGGCGTTTAGCCGCGGTTGGCCGTTGGTGGAGGTGCGGGCGAGTCGACCGTCGGGGAGCCGATGTTTCTCAAGCAAGAAAGCGGCCGTTCGCTCGGCGGCGGCGACGTACTTCGGTTCGCTCAAGTTGCGACCGGCGTCGGCCAGTCCGCGGACCATGAGTCCATTCCAACTGGTGAGCACCTTGGTGTCGGTCAGCGGTCGCGGTCGTTTGCTGCGTGCGGCGAGCAGCTTGGCGCGAACCGCTTGCAATCGATCATCGTAGGCGTTGAATTCCATCTTGCCGGCCGCGGCCAACTCCAGCACGCTCGACCCAAACTGGGGCACGTAGAATTTCTCTTCGAAGTTCGGTTCGCCGTTCCAGCCGTAGGCGGGCGCTGCGAACGACCAATCGTCGTCGTTAAGCAATCCGCGCAGTTCGTCTTTCTCCCAGCGGTAATAACGCCCCTCCTCGCCTTCTGATTCGGCGTCGAGCGCCGCGAAATAGCCGCCCTGCGGCGCCGCCAGTTCGCGCTCCGCGAACTCGATGATCTCCGCAACGATGCGACGAAAGTCGGGACGTTTGGCGAGCGAGTAGGCTTCGGAGTACGCGGTCAGCAATTGGGCGTTGTCGTACAGCATCTTCTCGAAGTGGGGAATGCGCCAGTAGCGATCGACGCTGTAGCGATGAAAGCCTCCGCCCAGGTGGTCGCGGATGCCGCCGCGCGCCATGTGGTCCAGCGAATCGACCAACTGTCGCAGCGACGCGGGCGTCGCGTCGCCGGCGGCGATCGCTCGGCGCGCGTGTTCAGTCAACAGCATGAGGTTCGACGGTTCAGGAAACTTGGGCCGTCCCGGCGCGTCTTCGTCGAATCCAAATCCGCCGTGCTTCGCGTCGTAGTTGTCGCTCAACGCCTTGTACGACTCGTCCAGCAACTTGGGCGACACGACGACCGGTTCCAGCGGCGAGCGGGGTTGCTCGAGTTCTTGCTTGACGTAGCGGCTGAGCGTCTTGCCGTCGTCGCGCAGTTTGTCGCCGTTGGCTTCCCACAGTTCATGGATGCGTTTGAGCAGCGTGAGGAAACCGATCCGCGAGCCGCGGTCGCCGTCGCGCGGCGGGAAGTAGGTGCCGCCGAAGAACGGTTCGGCATCAGGAGTCAGGAACATTGAAAGGGGCCAGCCGCCGCCGCGGCCGTTGCCGGTGAGTCGATTGAAGACGTGCAGCGACGTCATGTAGACCGCGTCGACGTCGGGCCGTTCTTCGCGATCCACCTTGATACAGACGAAGTGCTTGTTCAGCAGCGCCGCGATCTCCTCGTCCAAGAACGACTCCCGCTCCATCACATGGCACCAATGGCAGCTGGAGTAGCCGATGGAGAGGAAGATGAGTTTCTGTTCTTGCTTGGCGCGGGCCAGCGCTTCCTCGCCCCACGGATACCAGTCGACCGGATTGTGGGCGTGCAGCAACAGATAGGGGCTCGTTTCGCGCGCCAATCGATTGCGATGTTTACCGGCCGGCTTCGCCGCCGCCGGGGCTTTCGCGGGCGGCTCGTCGGCTTGCGCCGGGCCGACGACGCTCAGCATGACGGCGGCGAACGCGACGGCGATCCGCAATCGAAAGCGCCAGGCGGCTGGATGCGAAAACGAAGCGGATGCGGGCGAGCGGCGAGCTCGTCCAAGTCGGCCTGACATGGGTGACTCCTGAGTCGGACGGCGACTACTTTTTCTTGTTCGATCCGAGCGACTTGAGGAACGCTTGCAGGTCCTCGTCGGTTTCCTCGCTCGGCGGGGAATGGGCCGCGGGCGGCTGCACTGAAGAAGCGACCGGGCTAGCAAGCGGGGCGGCGACCGGGATGCCGCCGGGCGGTGCAATCGGCGTTGCGACGGGCGTCGCGAGCGGCGGCACTGCGAGATTGGGCGCGACTGGGTTAGGCGCGACAGGGTTGGGCGCGACAGGGTTGGGCGCGACGGGGATGGGCACAGGAGTGGGCGTCGCAGCAGGCGCAGCACCGGCTGGCGCAGCGCTGACCGAAGGCGGCAGCAGTTCGTCGGCGTGAATGCTGGACTCGCCCGCTTGTCGAGCGGCATCGGGCGGGGCATCCGCGGCGGCGTCGGTCGTCGGCCTGAGGGGGGCGATCGCTCGTTCCGTGAAGTCGCTTGATTCGCGCAGCCCGATCAGGTCTCCCACTTTCTGCGGCGGCGCGCTCGCAGGCGATTCGAGCGGCGTCGGCGCGAGCGGGGAAGCGGCGGGCGTCGGCGTCGTCAGGGCGCCGGCATTCTTCGCGGTGGCGGGGTCCGACGTCCTGTTCGTCCAGGGGTTGCGCAACGGCCCGTCAGGCAGCTCCTCCTCGATTTCGACGCGGAAGGTGACCGAGCCGATGGTCAGGAGCATGCCGTCCAGCAATTCGGTCTCGGTAACCCGCTCGTTGTTGACGAGCGTGCCGTTGAGCGAGCCGAGGTCGCGCACGAGCAGCTTATCGCCGTCCGCGTAGATTTCACAATGTTGGCGGCTGATGAGCGGCTGGGGGAGCTGAATGGAGCAGGCGCGGCCGCGACCGAGCACGGCGGGGAGGCGAAGCTTGATGTCTTGCTGCTTCGTCGATCCAGCGATGATTACCAATTTGGCTTGCATGTGCCGTAGTGTAGGTCGAACTTCCGCCCCTCGCAACGAATTCCCGCGGGCTATAATCCCCGGCGAGGCCGATTCCTGAAAGCGGCCGGAACGCTGGGAAACAGCACGATCGCGGGGGAGTTTACACGGTAATGAGCATGCGGCACGTCGAAATTGGCGATGGTACGCTCGCGGTACTTGACCAGGGGAGCGGTCCGCCGGTGCTGCTGGTGCACGGTTTTCCGCTGGATCATTCGATGTGGAGCGGCCAGATCGAGGCTTTGTCGGCCCGCTGCCGCGTGATTGCGCCCGACCTGCGGGGATTCGGGGGGAGCGGCGTGGCGGAGGGGATCGCCACGATGGAAGGATTCGCCGACGATCTGGCTCGGCTGCTCGACGCCCTCCAGATCGACGAACCGACGACCTTCGTCGGCCTGTCGATGGGCGGCTATATCGCTTGGCAGTTTTGGCGTCGCCACGCCGACCGGCTGGGCCGACTGGTCCTCTGCGATACTCGCGCCCTCCCCGACGCGGACGAGACGGCGCGCGGGCGGCTGCTGACGGCCGAGCGTGTGTTGGTGCAGGGGCCGAGCGTGATTGCCGAGCCGATGTTGGAACGCCTGTTCGCCCCAGCGACTCGAGCCGCTCAGGCGGCGTGCATCGAGTCGGTGCGGCGAGTGATACTCGGGACGTCGCCGTTAAGCATTGCGGCGGCGCTGCGCGGGATGGCGCAGCGCGTCGATGCGACTCCCTGGCTTCCCCTTCTCGACGTCCCGACCTTGGTCGTGTGCGGCGAGCACGATGCGATTTCGCCGCCGACGGAGATGCGTGCGCTGGCCGCCGCCCTGCCCCGAGCAAACTACGTCCAACTGGACGGCGTCGGCCATATGGCGCCGTTGGAAGACCCGGCGGCCTTCAACCAGCAATTCATGAATTGGCTCGCCGCCGCCCCGATTCGCAAGTAGCGGTCGCCAAGTTCGCGGCGCCGAAAACACTTCACCTAGAACACTTCACAGAGAGGAACTTTCGCGGCTCATGCCCCACATTTTCGACAAACTGGGCGTCCGGTTCATGTACCCGGACAATTGGGAACTTACCGACGAGCAGGGGGTGGAGTCGCCGTATTCGGTCGGGCTGCAGACGCCGCAAGGCGGGATGTGGCTGCTGCAGATTCATGACTCGGGCGAGCCGCTGGATTTGGCTGCGGAAGCGCTCCGCACGATGCGCGAGGAGTATGCCGAACTGGAGGCCGATTCGGTGGTGGAGCGGCTGGAGGGGCACGATGTCGTCGGCTTCGAAATGCGGTTCTATTACCTGGACTTCGTCGTGATGGCGCGGATCGTGAGCGTCAAGCGAGGCGACTTGTCGCTGGTCGTGTTGTGTCAGGCCGAAGATCGCGATTTCGATCAGTTGGAACCGATCTTCAAGGCGGTCCTCATCAGCCTCCTGCGCGGCTGAATTGCCCTTTACGCACCGCGGCTCAGCAGATATACGCTGCCCCGGCAGATTTTCTCTGCCAGAGAGCTGAGGAGCGTATGAACGTCGGAGAGTCTTGGAGCAGCGTCGCGCGCACGCTGGGGATCGCGCTGGCCTTGACCGCGGCCCCGCCGATGACGCAATGGACTTCGGTTTGGGCCCAGGAGTTCGCGGAGCGCGGCAGCGCGCCCCCAGTCCAATCGCTGGCGTTGGCAATTCCCGGCGATCGGGCCGCGGCCTCCGTCGCCTCCAAAGAAGCAACTCGACCCGAGGCGCCGAAGCCGGTCGCCGTGAGGCGCGTGGAAGAGTTGTCCGGCGTCGCCTCGCCGTCCCCCGTGATCGATTCGACGTCGGTGGCGGAGAAAGTCGCGCGCCTGCGCAAGTCGCTCGACGCCGACCAACGTCGTCTGTCGGAACTGCAGGCGTCGATCCAAGACACCAACGGCAACTTTGCGCGCAGTGAAGAAGAGTTTCGGAAGGTCGACCAGCAGGTCAGCGATCTGAAGGTGTCGTTAGCGCGGTTCGAGAAGGAGGGCGACAAAGCGACGGTCGGGCAGATCGAGCAGCAATTGCGCGAGGTGCTGGAGGCGCGTGAAAAGGCGAAAATGCGGTTTGACGCGGCGATCACCGAGCGGCGTACGACGCAAGAAGCGGTCCAGAACATCGAGCTCAAGATTCGCTCGGACCAAGAAGCGCTCGACAAACTCTTGGGACAAGCGCCCGCCGCGCCCGCGCCGATGCCGGAGGCGACGTTGCCCGTCTCCACGCCGGTCGTTGCGCCGCCGGGAGTCGTACCGAGCGGTAGTGCGGCCGCGCCGGTTCCTGCTCCGCCGCCGCCGACGACGGTGGCCGATCTCTTGCAATCCGCGCAGGGCATGAAACCGGTAGCGCCGCCGCCGCCTCCGAGCGCCGTTTTGCCAGGCGCTTCCTTGCCGTCGACGACGCCCAGCGTCTTGCCGCCGGCCGCAGCGGCCGCGCCGGCGACGGGCGCCGGTCCCGCGGTGCTTCCCGCGGGCGTCGCACAACCGAACAAGATCGCCAGCAAAGCGCTGCGCGAAGCAGCCGTGCTCGCACAACGTACGGCCGAGGAAGCGAAGCAAGCCGAACAAGAAGCGCAGACGCTGACGGAACGGATGGAGTTGCTGCGGAAGAGCATCGATGCAGAACGGAAGCTGCGCGACGCCGCTCACCAACGCGCCGATGAAGCCGATGCGCTCGTGCAGTCGACGTCGGACGAAATGCACCGCGCGCTGCTCGAGGGGCGCGATACGGGCGACATTCTGGTGCGGCTGCAAGAAGTGGAAGATCGTCGTCGCGAGGCGCGTCGCGAAGCGCGACGCACCGCCACGCACCTCGATGAACTGCAGACCGAATTCGCGCGACTGCAGAACGAGCAGATCACCGCGCTCGAGGAAGCGCAGCGCAAGCGCGACGCGGCCGACGAAGCGCTGAAGCGGGTCGAGACGCTGCAGAATCCGTTCTCGCCGCAGAACTTGCTGCAGTGGGTGGTCGATCACGGTCCGCGCGTCTTGGGCGTGCTGTTCGCGATCGTCGCCACGCTATGGCTGTCGCGCGTGCTGGGCCGCCGCATCATTGGGCTGTTGGTCGGCCGCGGACTACGCGACTCGCTGGAGGAACGAGAGAACCGAGCGCACACGCTCGCGGGCGTCATTCATAACGCGGTCAACGTCGGCGCCGTCGCCGTCGGACTCGTGACGATCCTGGACGAGGTGGGCGTGCCGGTGGGGCCCGTGATGGGAGGCGCCGCGGTGCTCGGTTTGGCCGTCGCCTTCGGCGCTCAAAGCCTGATCAAGGACTACTTCACCGGCTTCATGCTGCTGGTGGAGCAACAGTACTTGGTGAACGACGTGGTGCGGATCGGCGAGATCACGGGGCAAGTGGAGCGCATTTCGCTCCGCATGACCGTGCTGCGCGATCTCGAGGGGCAGGCGCACTTCATCCCGCATGGCCAGATCACCACCGTGTCGAATATGACTCACTCGTGGTCGCGCGCCGTCTTTGCAGTGAATGTGTCGTATCGAGAGAACGTCGACCGAGTGATCGACGAGCTGATTTGTTTGGCGCGCGAGATTCGCAACGACCCGCAATTCGGCCGCTTGATCCTGGAGGACGTCAATATGCTGGGCGTCGACAAGCTGGCCGATTCGGCGGTGATCATCAAGTTCTTCCTCAAGACGCGCGCTCAACAACAATGGACGGTGAAGCGGGAACTGCTGCGGCGCATCAAGAACCGCTTCGACGAACTGGGGATCGAGATTCCGTATCCGCAACAGACGGTGTACGTGCGCGAGTCGCAACCGCTGCGCGGCATCTCGTCGGAGGCCGCGTAATGGCCCGCGGGCTGTTCATCGCAGGCACCGATACGAACGTGGGAAAGACCTACGTCGCCGCCGCCATCGCTCGGTCGCTGCGGGACGCCGGCGTCGCCGTCGGCGTCTACAAGCCGGCGGCGAGCGGCTGCCGGTGGGTCGAAGGGCGATTGGTCTCCGACGACGCGACGACCCTGTGGAACGCCGCGGGGCGTCCCGAGTCGCTGGAGGCGGTGTGTCCGCAGGTGTTCGCCGCGCCGCTCGCACCCCACCTCGCGGCTCGCGCCGAGGGACGCGAGTTGGACTGGGATCGCATGCGAGACGGCGTCCGGTTCTGGGAGTCGCGCTGCGAAGTGCTGCTGGTCGAGGGAGCTGGCGGGTACCTGTCGCCGCTGGGGGACGACGCTTATGTCGCCGACCTGGCGATGGAATGCGCCTTTCCGTTGGTTCTGGTTGCACCGAATGTGCTGGGCGCAATCAACCAAACGCTGCAGACGGTGTTCGTCGTTCGTCATTACCGAGGCGGGCTCCCCATCGCGGGCATCGTCGTGAACGATCCCCGCCTGCCCGCCGAACCCGATCCAAGTCGCAATTCCAACGTGGCGGAGATTGCGCGTCGGGCGGGCGTCCCGATCGTCACGACGTTGGCGCACGGGGGCGGGGGGTTCTCGCCGCCGGTCGAGTGGGTCTGAGGACCGGAGCTCGGGGGGCGGAGGCGGGGCGGAGGGAGTGAGATACGCGGGAGGCGCGGGTCTCGCTGCGCTCGACCGGCGCTCAGAAACAGGCTGGAAGCCTGTTCTACGGTTTGCCAAGCACCAAATTTGCGTGCATTTTAGTAGGTGGCGAACTAGCATGGGGGCTTGGCGGAGGGCCGCCGTCTTCACTCGCATTGGGACCGGAACTATGAAGCGACACGCGCGGGCGATGAATGCAACTGGGCGGATGAGCACGAGTTGGGGCGATTTCGTTCGGACTGCGACTCCGTGGGGCGGCGCTTTGCTGTGCTGCCTGCTGTGGACTGCGGGCGTCAGCTCGACGGCGTCGGCCCAGTCGATGGGCAGCGGCCTCATGCCGTCCAATGTGGCCCGTCGCTATGGGCTCGAAAGCGCCTGGCAGACGCAAGTCGAAGTGGGGCGGTCGCGGGGGCGCGTGAGATACGTCACGCCGTACGTCAGTACCAGTCGGATGCAGACGATCGTCGAAGTGTTTCAGGGGCCGTCGCGCTGGCTGTTTACCGAACATGATCGCGATGCGTTCATGCAACCGTTGGGCCCCGACGGCGTCCAGAAGAAGGCCGCGGAGTTCGTCGCGAAGTTGAAGAAACACCAGCCGCAAGTCGGCGAGCCGCGGATGGAGCTGCGGGTGGTGCCGGAAGTTACGCTCTATGTGACGACCGACCAGGCTGTCGTGCATGCGATCGACGGAGAAACCGGCAAGACTCGCTGGGTCACCAAGGCCGGCAACGCCGACTACCCGACGACCGCCGTCGCCGCCAACGAGAAGTACGTCACCGTGCTCAACGGGTCTCACGTCTACTGCTTCGACGCGCTCGACGGCGAAGTGAAGTGGCAGCGACGCGTCGAGGGCGTGCCCGGAGCGGGTCCCGCCATGTCGGCCGATTACGTCTTCTGCCCGATGGTGAACGGCGCCGTGGAGTCGTTTACGTTGGACGATCCCAAGGCGGAGGCCTGGGTCTATCGCTCGCTGGGCCGAGCGATGATTCAGCCGACGGTCGGTTTCGACGCGCTGTGCTGGCCTACAGACCGCGGCCATCTGTATGTGGCGTCGGCGTCCTCGCGCTCGATCCGCTACCGGTTGGAAGCGAAGGAAACCATCGTCGCTTCGCCGGTGGTGGCGACGCCCGACCGGATCATCGCACCGTCGGTCGACGGATACCTCTATTGCCTCCATCCGGCGCGCCAGCAGGGCAACATTCTCTGGAAGTTCTCGACCGGCGAGACGCTGAGTCAATCGCCGGTGTCGGTCGGCGACGCGGTGTACGTCATCGCCGATTCGAACATGTTGTATTGTGTTGGAGTGACCGATGGGCTCTTGCGTTGGAAGTCGTCGAGTCTCAAGAGGCTGCTGACGATTTCCGCCGAGCGGATTTATGCGGTAGGCGAGGTGGGACAGTTGGCGATTTTGGATCGCAAGACGGGAAGTCGCATCTCCACGCTGCCGCTGGAAGAGTTCGACTTGCAAGTGACGAACCAGCTCACCGATCGCATTTACATCGGCACCAAGCAGGGATCGCTGCAGTGTCTGCGCGAGATCAATCATCCCTGGCCGCTGGTGCATGCCGACGAAGCGAAGCCGGGAGCGAAACCGAAGCCGCAGGCCAAACCGGCCGCCAAGCCAGCGGCCCCGTCCGAGGACCCCTTCGGAGCTCCCGCCGCCAAACCGGCCGCGGGCGCCAACGACGACCCGTTCGCCGCTCCCGCCCCGGCGGGCGGCGCCAAACCGGCCGCCGGCGACGACGATCCGTTCGGCGGCGGGGGCGACGCACCCGCGAAACCGGCGCCCAAGCCGAAGGACGACAGCGATCCGTTCGGCTAAGACGGCCCCTTCGAAGGGAACCGGCTTCTTGTGGCCGGGGCGGTCGTTGAGTAAACAGAGAGACTTCCGCGGCGGGACTTTCACGACGGCGAGTCGTGAGGCGTTCGGCTTTCACGGCCGGCCGTCGCCGCCGCCCCCTAAGTCCTTTGGAATCATCTCGACGCCATGTACGGACCTACTCTGCGGCGCGCCCTGATCAGTGTCAGCGACAAAACGGGGCTCGTCGAGTTCGCTCGCGCCCTGGCCGCTCGCGGGGTCGAATTGTTCAGCACCGGGGGGACTCGTAAGCACCTGGAATCGGCGGGGATCGCCGTCCGCGACATCGCCGAATACACCGGCTTTCCCGAGATGATGGATGGGCGGCTGAAGACGCTGCACCCCAAAATCTTCGGCGGCATCCTCTGCCGTCACGACCGAGCCGACGACATGTCGGGCATCGCCGCGCATGGCATCGTTCCTTTCGAACTGGTCGTCGTGAATCTTTACCCGTTCGAAGCGACCGTCGCGCGACCCGGCGTGACGGTGGCGGAAGCGGTCGAACAGATTGATATCGGCGGTCCGAGCTTAGTGCGAGCGGCCGCCAAGAACCACGCGTTCGTCTCGATCGCCACCAGCGCCTCGCAGTATCCGGCCATCCTGCAAGAAGTCGAACAGCACGGCGGCACCTCGCTGGAATTGCGCCGCCGTCTGATGGCCGACGCCTTCGCGCATACGGCCTCGTACGACGCCCTCATCGCCGATTACTTCCAGAAGAACTACCAGTCGGACGAAGCGTTTCCCGCCACCGTCAATGTGTCGCTGCGGCGGCAAGCAACGCTGCGCTACGGCGAGAACCCGCACCAGCGCGGCGCGATTTACCAGGTCGCCGGCGAACGCGGCGCTAACGTCGTTTCGGCGAAGCAACTGAACGGCAAAGAACTCTCCTACAACAACTTGTTGGACCTCGACAGCGCGCTGGCCATCGTCCGGCTGCTAGATCGTCCCGCGGCGTCGGTGATTAAGCATAACAACCCGTGTGGAGCGGCCGTGGCCGACTCGCTGTCGGTCGCCGTGCGCCGAGCGCTCGATGGGGACCCGTTGAGCGCCTTCGGGTCGGTGCTCGGCTTCAATCGGCCCGTCGACAAGGCGACCGCCGAAGTGCTGGCGACGCCCGGATTGTTCATCGAGGCGATCGCTGCGCCGTCGTTCAGCGCCGAAGCGCTTGAGATCCTCACGACGCAGCCGAAGTGGAAGGCGAACGTGCGGCTGATGGAAGTGGGCGATTTGACCGGCTCGCCGCCGAACCGCCGCGAGTTTCGTCGGGTCGACGGCGGGCTGCTGGTGCAAGACGCCGATGTCGACGCCGACTCGGAGATCGACTGGAAAGTCGTGACCGCCGCGACGCCGACCGAGTCGCAGTGGGCGGACCTGCGGTTCGGCTGGTCGATCGTGCGCTTCGTGAAGTCGAACGCCATCGTGGTGTGCCAAGGCGAGACGCTGTGGGGCGCCGGGGCGGGGCAAATGAGTCGCGTGGATTCGGTCGGGATCGCGCTGGAGAAATCGGCCGAGCACGCTCGGGGCGGGACGCTGGCGAGCGACGCGTTTTTCCCCTTCCCAGACTCGATCGCCAAAGCGGCCGCGGCCGGGATTTCGGCCATCATTCAGCCCGGCGGGTCGAAGGCCGACCCCGACGTCATCGCCGCATGCAACGCCCATGGGATCGCGATGGTCTTCACCGGCCGTCGCCATTTCAAACACTAAGTGGCGGCGACACCCGAGTTTGTACGCTGGTCGTTGAGGTGCGATTGCCCGCTCCGCGATCCAACTCGCCCCAACGACGTGGAGTTCGTGGCGCGGCAATTGTCGGCGCTGCAGGCCTGCGGCGACGCGCTGGCGGAGGGGCGAGTGTGCGACGGGGTGGCGCTGGAGCCGCTGGCCGGCGCGCGGGCGACGTGCCCCGAGGCGCCGACGGGATTTCGAGTGGCGGAGGTGCTGGCCGCGTATGGGGGGCCGGAAGCCGTCGAGTCGGCGTGCGGGGGATGCGTCGCGCACGCGGGACGCGGCGAACGGCCTTGGGCCGGGTGCTGCGGGCTGGTCGACTGGTCGTCGCTGGGGGCGGGATTCTTCGAGCTGGTGGACCGGGAAATGGCGGCCGTGGCGTCGCTCGAGCGGTGGTCGGCGTGGTTTTTGGAGACGCGCCCGGCCTGGTACGGTCTGTGGGCTCCGCGTCCAGGCGAAAACCTGGAAGTGCCGACGCAGCAATTATTTGCGTACAAAATGCCCCTAGACTGTCTGGCCCTATTTTCGCCGTTTTTCGCGCGCCTGCGCGGCGCGTCGCCGGCGGCCGACCGCATGTTGGCGCCCGTGGCCCGCGCCGTCGACGTCGCGCTCCAGACCGGCTTGCCGCTCGACGTCCGCCTGTTTCCGGCGGGGCGGGTCGAGGGGAAGCGGTGGGAGGTGCCGCCGCACTGTGGGCGCTGCAGCGCCGCTCGCCCTGATCCGCGCCGCCCCTGCCCCGTCTGCCGGTCGCCGCTGGCGCCCCTCCCTGCCCGTCGTCGGGCCGCTCAAGGCGCCCGCCCCTACTGGCCGCTCGTGAAGCAACTGGGCCCCGAATCGACCGCCCAGTTGTTGGAGCGGCACTGGCGACAGCGCGGGGGGGCAAGTTAAGCTGGCCGCATGCCTACGATTCTTGACAAAATCGTCGCGACCAAGCGGACGGAAATCGCCGCCGCCCAGGCCGCTCGACCCGAATCCCAGTTGCGCGATGCGCTCGCCAACGCCCCGCCCGTCCGCGACTTTTTCGGAGCGCTCGCCGCCGACGGACCGATCAAGCTGATCGCCGAAGTCAAGAAGGCCAGCCCGTCGAAGGGAGTGATCCGCGCCGACTTCTGTCCGGTCGAGATCGCCGAGACGTACGCGGCCAGCGGCGCGACGTGCCTGAGCGTCCTCACCGACGTCCAGTATTTCCAGGGGAGCTTGGAGTATCTGAAAAACATCCGTGCGGCGGTCGACCTGCCGCTGTTGCGCAAAGACTTCATCCTCGACTCGTACCAACTGCTGGAGGCCCGCCTGGCCGGCGCCGACGCCGTACTGTTGATCGCCGAGTGCCTGGACGACTGCGGCCTGCGCAGCTTGCACGCCGAAGCGCTCGACCTGGGACTCACGCCGCTGGTGGAATTCTATGAGCCGACGAACTTGCCCCGCGTGCTGGACGCCGGCGCGACGCTGATCGGCGTCAACAACCGCGACCTGCATACGTTTCAAGTCGATTTGAATCACACGATTCGGATGCGCGAGCAGGTGCCCGATCACTGCTTGCTGGTCGGGGAAAGCGGCATTCGCACGGCCGACGATGTACGTCGACTAGCCGCCGCCGGCGTCGACGCCATCCTGGTCGGCGAAAGCCTCATGGCTCAGCCCGACATCGCCGCAGCCGTTCGAGCGTTGCTGGCCGGCGCCGTGTGAACGTACTCAAGCTCCGTCCTGACGTCCTGCGCGAGGAACCGTTATGGGGAAGGTGGTCGAGTCGGTAAAGCTGGCCAACAGCGTGGTTCGTACGTTCCTGGTCCTCGTGCTGCTCGGCGGCCTGGGCTACGCCGGCTTCGTCGGCTATTCGATTTACAACGCTCAAGAGATCTTGGCGCGCGAGCAGCGCGTGGAGATCGAGAAGCTGACGACGCAGGTCGCGACGCAAGAACGAGAAATCGAGCGGCTCGACACGTCCTTGCGGCTGCTGAAGGTCGACCATCGCCTGGCGCGGCTGAATATCCTCGACCAACGCCCCGACGGCGCGTCGGGCCAGGTGCTCACGACGGTGGAGTTCATCGAGCTGAACGACGAGGGGCAGCCGGTGGACGAGCCGCAGAAATTCGAGATCGTCGGCGACGTGATCTACTTGGATAATTGGATCGTCAAGTTCGACGACAAGTTTGTGGAACAAGCGGAAATCGACCGCTCGACTTCGATCGTGCTCTTCCGTCGGATCTTCGGCGAGCACCAGGAGCCGAACGCCGGCTTTCCGCTCGACCGTCGCGACGGCCCGCCGCGGGCCTACGCGCGCGGCGGCCGAGTGTCGGACTTTGAGAAGAAGATCTGGGACGAGTTCTGGTTGATTTCGAACGACGAGGCGAAGGCGGCCGACCTGGGGATTCGCGCCGCGCATGGACAGGCCGTGTCGATCAAGGCGCAAAAGGGGAAAGCGTACCGAGTGCTGTTGCGGGCGTCGGACGGGCTGAGCATCGTGCCGGACGGCGTCGTCCCCGTGAAGAAGGCCAGCTAGTCGTGCGTCGCCCTTGTGGCTGACGGGGCCCTGGGATACCTTGCAAAGGCAGTGACCCACGGCTTTCATCCCCTCTTAGACGCGAACCATGAGCGACCCTTATTTTCAGCAGCTTTTTGCCGAACGCATTGGCGGAGTGAACTACGGCAAAGGGACCGAGATTTATAAGTTTGAGAAGATCAAGCGCGCCAAGCGCAAGGCGCTGGCCGACTTTCCTCACCGGCCGCTGGTCGATTTCGGCATCGGCGAAAACGACGCGATGGCGCCCGAATCGGTGCGGCAACGGATGGCCGAAGAGATTAATCGACCCGAAAACCGCGGTTATGCCGACAACGGCATCGCCGCGTTCAAGGAAGCGGTGGCGCGCTTCATGCAGCGGCAGTTCGGCGTGACGCTCGACCCGACCAAGGAAATCAACCACTGCATCGGGTCGAAGACGGCCCTGTCGATGATTCCGGCCTGCTTCATCAATCCGGGCGATGTGACTTTGATGACGGTCCCCGGCTATCCGGTCGCGGGCACGCACACGCGTTACTACGGCGGCACGGTCTACCGTCTCCCGCTGCTCGCCGAAAACGACTTCCTCCCCGACCTCAAGTCGATCCCGGCCGATGTGCTCGAGCGGACCAAGCTGCTGGTGCTCAACTATCCCAACAGTCCGACCGGCAAAGTCGCGCCGCGGTCCTTTTTCGAATACGTCATCGACTGGGCGAAGACGAACCAAGTCGTCGTGGTCCAGGATGCGGCCCATTCGTTGCTGACGTATGAAGGCGATCCGACCAGCTTCCTCGCGATCCCGGGTGCAAAGGACGTCGGCGTCGAAGTCCACTCGCTGTCGAAGGGCTTCGACATGATCGGTTGGCGCATCGGATGGGTGTGCGGCCACGAACGACTGGTGCAAGCGTTCGCCGACGTCAAAGACAACTGCGACTCGGGACAGTTCGCCGCGATCCAGAAAGCGGCCGCGGCGGCGCTCGACGACGCCACGATCCCCGGCAAGACGAAGACCAAGTATCAACGTCGCCTGCAGAAGTTGGTCGCGATGCTGCAGCGCTGCGGCTTCCAAGCCAAGATGCCGGGCGGCACGTACTTCCTTTACACGAAGGCGCCGAAGGGCGCGGCCGGCGGACTGACGTTCGAGAACGCGGAAGCCGCCAGTCAGTACCTCATCACGCAGCACTCGATCGTCACGGTGCCCTGGGACGACGCCGGTTCGTTCTTGCGTTTCTCGGTGACCTACGAAGCGGCCGACGAACAGGCCGAAGACGCGCTGATGCTGGAAGCCGAATCGCGGCTCAAGCAAGCCGGGCTCGTCTTCTAACCCACTCCCAACGGACTCGCATGAACCTGCTGGCGCCGACCTTCCTGTTCCGATTCGCGGTTCCGTGTCGCGAGGCGAGCGAACTGTCGCTCGCCGCCGCCGCCGAGCTCGACGAGTCGCATCGGATTCCTAGCTTCAGCGAGTTGGAGGGGCGGAAGGCGTTCGCCGATTTGCGGATGGCGTGGCACGAAGACGGACTGTTGGTCCGTGTGCATGTGACCGGCAAAACGCAGCCCGCTTGGTGCAAATCGACTCGGATCGACGACAGCGACGGCCTGCAATTGTGGCTCGATACGCGCGACACGCACGACCTGCATCGAGCCACTCGCTTCTGTCACCGCATCGCGCTGCTGCCATTCGGCGCCGGTCGCGGTCAGCGCGAGCCGAAGGCGGGGTTGGTGGCGATCAACCGAGCTCGCGAGAGTCCGCGGCCGATGGAGGATAGTGCGATCGAGGCGGCGAGCGTCGCGGAAGCGAACGGATATCGATTGTGGGCCCGCATCACGGGTTCCGCGCTCACGGGCTACGACGGCGGCGAACATCGAAAGCTGGGCTTTTTCTTCGCGGTGATGGACCGCGAACTGGGGTGGCAAACCTTGTCGCTCGGCCCCGAGCTGCCGGTCGCCGAAGACCCCAGTCTCTGGGGCACGCTCGACCTCGTCGAAGGCGCCCCTCGCAAACGTTCGCGAAGACGCTAGTTACTGCTTCTTGCCCGCCATCTTCATCACCAGCCAGTAGAAGATGGGCGTGAAGACGAGCCCGAAGAACGTCACGCCGATCATTCCCGAGGCGACGGCGACTCCCAGCGGCACGCGCATTTCGGCGCCGGCGCCGCGGGCGAGCGCCAACGGAACCACGCCCAGGATGAACGCGAACGACGTCATGAGGATCGGGCGCAAACGGGTGCGCGACGCTTCGATGATCGCCTCCAGTCGGTCCTTGCCCGCGTCTTCCAATTGCTTCGCAAACTCGACCACCAAGATGGCGTTCTTCGCGGCCAAGCCGATCAGCACCACGAAGCCGATTTGAGCGAAGATGTTGTTGTCGAGTCGAACCAGATAGAGGCCGGCGAGTGCGGAGAGCAAGCACATCGGCACGATGAGGAGAATGGCGAGCGGCAGCAGCCAGTTTTCGTATTGCGACGCCAAGACGAGGAATACGAAGAGCACGGCGAGCGGAAAGACGAGCTTGCCGAGAACGTCCTTCTCCGCTTCCAGTTCCTGATAGCTGAGTTCGGTCCATTCGCTGCCGAGCGTCGCGGGGAGGACGTTGCGTGCGACGTCGTCGAAGATGGTGATCGCCTGTCGCGAACTCGTGCCGGGAGCGAGCACTCCCGTGACTTCGGCCGACGGGTACATGTTGAAATGGTTGACCAGCGCGGGGCCGGCCGTGTTCTTGACGTGCACCAACGTCGAGAGCGGCACGCGATCGCCCGCCGAGTTCCGCACCTCCAGTTGCCCAATATCCTCCACGCGAATTCGGAACCGCGGGTCGGCCTGAATCTGCACTTGCCAATTGCGGTTTTGGAAGGTGAAGTCGTTCACGTAGAACGAACCGAGGTACGCTTGCAGCGTTTGGTTGACCGTTTCCAGCGAGACGCCCTGCGCCTTGGCCTTCTCGCGGTCGATTTCCAAAAACAACTGCGGCTGCGAGACGCTGAAGGTTGAGAAGGCGCCGGCGATCCCAGCGCTTTGCTTCGCTTCGTCGGTCATCGCCCCGACGGAATCTTGCAGCGTGCGCAGGCCCGCGCCGCGACGGTCTTGAATCTGGATCTTGATGCCGCCCGTCGTCCCCAATCCGTCGACTGGCGGTGCGCCGAACACGCCGATGTTCGCTTGCTGATAAACGGCGAAACGTTTCCGCAACTCCATCGCGATCCGCTGGGCGTGCAGCGCTCGATCTTCCTTGCGTTCTTCGAACGGCTTGAGGATCACGAACATGCCGCCCGTGTTGCTGACGTTGGTGCTCAACAGCAGCGAGTAGCCTGGGACGGCGATGGTGTGCGCCACGCCCGGCGTCTCGCGAGCCACTTGGCTCAACTCCGACACCAGCTTGTCGGTGCGTTCGAGGCTGGCGCCTTCGGGCAACTGCACGTTGACCAGCAAGTAGCCTTTATCTTGATCGGGAATAAAGCCGAGCGGCACGACTTTGAAGCCCAGCACGGTCAGGCCGAGCAACCCGGCGTAGACGACGGCCAGCACCAAGCTGATGCGTATCAACCGCCGCACGGTCGCCCCGTAGCCGCTCGCGAGCTTCTCGAAGACCCAGTTGAAACCCGCCAGGAACTTCGAGAGCACCAGATTGATCGGCGGGGCGATGAACTTCCCGCCCAGGGCGACGAGTCCGATGACGGCGGCGGCGACGACCCACGACAGGATCTTTTGCTGAAGCGTGAGCGGTTCGGCATCCGGGCCATGGCCGGCGGCGAGCCCCAGCGCGTGCAAGAGAGCGCTGCCTGCCAGCTTGTAGACGAGGAAACCCAAGATCAGGCCGACGCCCAAAGGCGGCAGCACTTCGCGCGGGCCGTGGTGATCGGGCGAGTGAGGCTTGATGAGCGTGACCGCTCGCGCGGGCGCCATCGTCATCGCGTTGATCGCCGAGATGATGGTCGAGGTGGCGATCGTGAGCGCGAACTGCCGATAGAACTCGCCGCTGATCCCCGCCAAGAAGGCCGTGGGGATGAAGACCGAGCTGAGCACAAGCGTGATGGCGATGACGGGGCCCGTGATTTCGTCCATCGCCTTGATTGTCGCCTCGCGCGGCGGCAGCCCGGTGGCCATCCACCGTTCGATGTTCTCGACCACCACGATCGCGTCGTCGACGACGATGCCGATGGCCAGCACGAGTCCGAAGAGGGTGAGGTTATTGAGCGAAAAGCCCAGCAAGGCCATGACAGCGAACGTCCCGATCAGCGAGACGGGGACGTCGATCATCGGCAACAACGTCGCGCGCCAATCTTGCAGGAAGATCAGCACGACGATGAACACCAAGATGAACGCCTCGTACAGCGTCTTGTACACCTCGTGCACCGATTCGTCGATGAACACGGTCGTGTCGTAGACAATCTCGTAGTCCAGCCCTTCGGGAAAGTCGCGGCGTAGTTCCTTCATGCGGCCGCGAATCGTCTCGGCCACTTCGAGGGCGTTTGAGCCGGGGAGTTGGAAGATGGCGAGCGTCACGGAGGGGTCGCCGTTGAGGTAGCTGTTGACGTCGTAGTTCTTGGCGCCGATCTCGATGCCCTTCTCTCCCGGCATTCCTCCCTTCGCGTCGCGATTCTCGCGCACCAATTCGCGCAGGTGCACCACCTGCCCCTTCTGACCTCGCTTGACGATGATGTCGCCGAATTCCTCTTCGCTTTCCAATCGCCCTTTCGTCTGCAGCACCAATTGGAAGGGAACGTTGGCGTCGCTGGGGACCGGCGGCTGCCCGAGTCGACCGGCGGCCACTTGGACGTTCTGTTCGCGAATGGCGCTGATGACGTCGGCGACCGTCATCTGCAGTGCGGCCAGCTTTTTGGGGTCGAGCCACACGCGCATGCTGTAGTCGCGAGGACCGAGAAACGAGACGTCGCCGACGCCCGAGACGCGCGCTAGGGCGTCTTTGACGTTGAGCGACGCGTAATTGCTGAGATAGAGCTGGTCGTAAAAGAACGTTCCGTCCGTACGCTTCTTCGATACGAGGTTGACGCACAAGAGGATGCTGGGGGACTTCTTCTTCGTCGTGACCCCCATACGCTTCACTTCGTCCGGCAGTTTGGCTTGCGCCACCGCGACTCGGTTTTGCACCAACACTTGCGCCGTATCGAGGTTCGTACCCAATTTAAAGGTGACGTCGAGCAGCATTTGGCCGTCGTTCGTGCACCGCGACGCCATGTAGATCATGCCTTCGACGCCGTTTACTTCCTGCTCGATCGGCGTTGCGACCGTCGTCGCCACCGTCTCCGCGTTCGCCCCCGGGTAGTTGGCCGTCACCTGCACGGTGGGAGGCGTCACATCGGGGTACTGCGCGATCGGCAGCCTCAAGAGCGCCACCAAGCCGACGATCACGATGACGATCGAGAGGACCGTCGCCAGCACAGGACGATCGACGAAGAAGCGAGCGAACATGGGGAAGCCTCACGGAATTCCATTCGAACATGCAGCGCTGCACGCACTGCGGGCGACGCCGTTCAGGCCATTAGCTGTCGGCGGCGGGTGCGACCGGCGCGGCCGGCTTGGCGGATGGTGCGGCCCCCGCGGGGACGGGTTGGCCGTTCTCGTCGACCGGTTGCACCGGATAGTTCACTCGAGCTCGTTGCGTGCCGATCGTGATCACTCGGTCCGCCTTCGTCAGCGGTTCGCCGCTTTCCGGGGCCAGCACGATGCGCATGCCGTCGTCGAGCAGTCGGCCGGGCTTCACGTCGCGCCGGAGGACGACGTCTTCCTGGCCGACGATCAGCACGTAGCGTTTTTCTTGGTCGGCCAGGATGGCTTCGTCTGAAATCAGCAGCGCTTCGTACGGTTCGCTCACCGGCACTCGGACGCGGATGCGCGAGCCGGCGACGAGTCGCCCGTCGGCGTTTTCGGCCACGCCGCGCACCTCGATCGTCCCCGTCGTCGTGTCGACCTGATTGTCGGAAAAGTCCAGCTCGCCCTTGTGTGGAAAGCCTTCGTCGGAATCGAGCGCAAAACGGAACGGGATATGGCGATCGCGGAGCGGCCCTTCGGGTGCGTCGCCATTGGCCTGTCGTCGAGCCGCTCGATACCGCTGCAGCATGCGTTCGTCGATCTGGAAGTAGGCGAAGATCGGGTCGACGCTGACGATGGTCGTCAACAGCGGGTCGCTGCCGCCGGCGTTCACCAAGTTCCCTTCAGTCAGCATGGCTCGGCTGATGCGGCCGGCGATCGGCGCCGTGATCCGCGAGTACTCGAGGTCCAGCTTCGACCGTTCGGCTTGTTGTTTGACCGCGACGACTCGCGCTTCAAACGCCTTATAGTCGGCCTCCGACTTTTCTAGGTCGGCTTTGGTCACCGCTCCGCGTCGATTGAGCTCCAGATTGCGTTCGAAGTCCTTTTGAGCGGCGATGCGTTGGGCGTCGAGGGCGTTGGCGTTGGCGAGCGTCGCGTCGATTTCCGCTTGGAAGGGGCGTTGGTCGAGTTCAAACAGCAGCTGGTCCTTTTGGACCAGGTCGCCGTCCTTGAAGTGGACTTTCTCGATGTGCCCGCGCACGCGAGCGCGCACTTCCACGGTTTTGGCCGCTTGGAGCCAACCGCCGTATTCGGCTTCGTCCTCGATCGTGCGCGATTCGGGAAACCGCACAGTCACCTTGGGGGGGGCTGAAGGCGCCGCCGCCGCTCCCGCTCGATTGCAACCTGCGATCAGGAGGGGAGACAACGTCGCCAGCAAGGCGACTCCCGCAATCACTCGTCGTGCCGACATGGGAAGGTACTCGCCGCGAAGAGCCTCTGGAAAGCTGTCATCGACAACTGCATCAAGGCGTCATTCTATCCGGCGACTCGTCCGGCGTAATGGTGCATACGTGAAAGGAGGTCGTCGTGGATCGTCGTGGACCGCTCCGCGGTCCAGCGCACCGCCGCACGGCGGCGGGGGCGGCTGGGCTGCTGGCAATCCACAACGGCGTTGGACCGCGGAGCGGTCCACGACGATCGAAAAATGATCTGGCGGGGGGGCGAGGCGTTTGCTACTGTCCCCGCCCGGTTCGGAGACCCCTTCAGGAGCGGCACAGATCATGGCGCGAAAGACACTGGTTGCGGGCATTCTGGCAGCGATCGTGACGGCGGCGGCGACGCTCTCGGCGCCCCTCGGGGCCGCGCCGCCGAAAATCTCCTTCCTCCCGTTCAAACGCGTCGACGGCGACCCGAACAAAAAGTACGAACTCACCGAAAAAAACGGGCCGTGGATGGTCTACGCCACGTCTTTCTCGGGCGAGGGCGCCGAAAGTCAAGCGCACGAGTTGGTGATTGAGTTGCGGCAGCGGTTCAAGCTGCCGGCTTACGTCCACAAGCAACACTACGACTACACCGAATCGGTGACGGGGCTGGGCATCGACCGCTACGGCGCCGCTCGCAAAATGAAGCACCAGAACGCCAAGGCGTACGACGAAGTGGCGGTGTTGGTCGGCAATTACCAAGACTTGGACGACCCCGAGCTGCAGAAGGCGTTGCAAACGATCAAGTACGCACGTCCCGATGCGCTCGACATCACCAAGAAGAACAAGTCGGCTCAGCGATACGCCGGCTGGCGCTACTACGCTCAACTGGTGAGTCCGAAGGAAGAACAGAAGACGAAGGGCCTCATGGGCAACGCCTTCGCCACTCGCAACCCCATCCGGCCCGACGAGAACAAGGGAACTGGCGGGCTTGATCCGCTGGTGGTCGAGATGAACAAGGACGCCGAATTCAGCCTGCTGAAGAATCGCGGCCGCTTCACCGTGAAGGTCGCGACCTTCAAGGGGATCACGACGATGAAGCTGGACGAGATCGAGCGGCTGGAGAACGGATCGATGCAAAGCAAGCTTGAAGACGCCGCCTACAAGGCTCATAAGCTGGCGGCGGCGTTGCGAGCGAAGGGGGTCGAGGCGTACGAGTTTCACGACGTGAACGAAAGTTGCGTGTGCGTCGGCAGCTTTGCGTCCGTGGGGACGCCGCGCGAGGACGGGAAGATCGAGATTGATCCGGCCGTCCATGCCGTGGTGCAGCGGTATGGGGCGGAACAGAAGACGATTCCGGGCGCCGGCGTCGTCGGTTTGTCGCCCAAGAGTCTGGCGGGGATCTCGTTCGACGTGAGCCCGCTGCCGGTGGAAGTGCCGCGCGTCTCGATCGCCGCGTCTTACGCCCGCAGCCCGGTCCGCGACTAGGCGACCACGCCACGCTCGCTCCAGCGCGGCTGCTCGACACTCGGCAGCCGCTGTCGTACGATTGGCGGCCATGACCGCCTCTCGAATTCTTGTCGTCGGCAGCCGCAACCGGAAGAAGGTAGGCGAGCTGCTGGAACTGCTCGGACCTCACGGGTTCGACCTGCGCACCCTCGCCGATTTTCCCCGCTCGATCGAGGTCGAGGAGGACGGCGAGACGTTCACCGAGAACGCCGCCAAAAAGGCCTGTCAGCAGGCAGTCCAGCTCGGGTGCTGGGTGCTGGGCGAGGACAGCGGCCTGTGCGTGGAAGCCTTGGGCGGTCGCCCCGGCGTCTATTCGGCGCGCTACTCGGGCCCGCAAGCGACCGATGCGTCGAACAACGCGCTGTTGCTGCAGGAGCTGGGCGACAGGCCGCTCGAGCAACGCGGCGCCTACTACGTCTGCCACTTGACGCTCTCCGACCCCGCCGGGGTCGTGCGCGTCGACTGCGAAGGGCGGTGTCACGGCCGCATTCGCTTCTCGGAGTCGGGTCAGGGCGGGTTCGGCTACGATCCGCTGTTTGAACTTACCGAATACCATCGCACGTTCGGCGAACTCAGCAGCGCGGTCAAGGGCGTGCTCAGTCACCGAGCGCGGGCTGTGCGACAATTCGTTCCTCAACTTCTTCAACTCGTTGCGCGCGGCGACTGGCCCGTTTGACCAGTTCGTCATCCACTTACTAGCCACAGGAGCTTCGCCATGTCGCTTCGTCGTTTCCTCGCGCCGCTCGCCGGCCTCCTCCTGTCGTGGACGCTCGTCGCACCGGTCTCGCGGGCGACCGCCGCCGAACCGGCGGACGGCGTGCGTCAGTGGACTCGCGAACAACTGGGCGGGCTGGTCGAAGTCTACCGCGACTTTCACGCGCATCCCGAGCTGTCGTTGGAAGAGAAGACGACGGCCGAGCGGCTCGCGAAGCTCTGGAAAGAGGCGGGGTACGAAGTGACGACGGGGGTGGGCGGCCACGGCGTCGTCGCGCTGTTGAAGAACGGCGATGGACCGACGGTCATGTTGCGAACCGACCTCGACGCGCTTCCGGTCGTGGAGCAGACGGGGCTGGTGTACGCGTCTCAGGTCAAGGTCAAGGACAAGTCGGGCGCCGACGTCGGCGTGATGCACGCTTGCGGGCATGATATTCACATCACGAGCCTGGTCGGGGTCGCTCGCTATCTGGCGACGCACAAGTCGCAGTGGCGCGGGACGGTGATGCTGATCGGTCAACCGGCCGAAGAACGAGTGCTGGGCGCCCAAGCGATGCTCGATGACGGTCTCTTCAAGCGGTTTCCGAAGCCCGATTTCGCAGTGGCGCAGCACGTCGACGCGGCGCTCGCGGCCGGTCGCATCGGCATTCGCGCGGGGTATTCGCTGGCCAACTCCGACAGCGTCGACATTCTTGTGAAGGGCAAAGGCGGTCACGGGGCGTACCCGCATACGACGGTCGATCCGATCGTGCAAGCGGCCGAATTGGTGCTGGCGCTGCAGACGATTGTCAGTCGCGAGGTGAAACCGACGGAGCCGGCGGTGATTACGGTGGGGGCGATCCAGGGCGGCACGAAGCACAACATCATCGGCGACACGTGCCGACTGCAACTGACCGTTCGCAGCTACTCGGATGAAGTCCGCAAACAACTGCTCGACGCCATCGAACGGAAGGCGAAGGCGGTGGCCGCGGGCGCTCGAGCGCCGCAGCCGGAGATCAAGGTGACCGATGGAACGCCGGCGCTGTACAACGACGACAAATTGTCGCAGCGGATAGAGACGTTGTTTCGCGGGGCGTTTGGAGCGAGCAACGTGGAACCGGCGGAGCAATCGATGGGCGGCGAAGACTTCAGCCGCTACGGTAAGGCGGGAGTTCCCATTCTGATGTTCCGCCTGGGGGCGGTCGAAGCGAAGCGGCTGGAGCGATACAAGGAATTGGGCCAAGACCCGCCGTCGCTGCATTCGGCCCTGTTCTATCCGGACGCCGAACCGACGTTGGAAACGGGAGTGACGGCGATGACGATTTCGGTGTTGGAGCTGTTGAAGCCATGAGCAAGCGAGCGGTGATCGGCGTCGCGGGGTTGGCAGTGGTGATCATCGCGGTGGTCGCCGGCATGTTGTGGGCTCGTCGAGCGGCGATCGCGACCTATGGGACGCCGGCGGCGCAAGCCGAGTGGGAGGATTGGCGTCGCGAAGCGGCCGCTCAAGCCGAATCGGGCGGCCCGGTCCAGCGTAAGGTCCCGCGCAGCGAAGAACCTCCCGCGCTGATGCTGATGCGCGACCACTTCGTCCCCTGCCTGGGCGCCGCCCTGACCGCCGCCTGCGGCGTCTACGGCACGTTCATCCTCCTGTTATTCGGAGCATCATCCACCCCCCCCGTAGGACAGGCTTCCAGCCTGTCAAAATAACTGCGAGCAAAACGCCACCCACCGCACCTCCAGCCTGTCAAAATAAGCAACAACAAAACACGCCACCCACCGCACCTCCAGCCTGTCAAAGTAACCGCCTTCATAGCCAGGGACGGAAGTCTTTGCCTACCGCACCATCATCTCGCGCCCCAGCCATGGCCCCATCGCCCCCCGCCACGCGCCCGATGAAAGGAGGCTACGTTTGGCTGTTGATGGGAGCATGTCTCGTCGCGCAAGGTTGCCGTAGAGAGAGTGCGTCGGAGAACCACGCCGACTCCGCCCCGCAGCTAACGCGAGAGGCGATGATCGCCGACTTGAACCAGTACCACGACATGGTCGCGGAGGGGTGGGCTTATCGGACGACGAAGCGCGACCTGCAAAACGTGGACATTTCGGCGGTTCGCGACCGTTTGGTGAGTCGCGTCAGCACGCATACAAGCCATGAACAGTTTGCGGAACTGCTGCACGAGTTTGCCGCAGCGTTGGAAGACGGCCATGCACGGGTTGACGCCGTCGCACTTGAGAAACCGCTGCGGGGCGCCTGGCCTGTGGGGTTTGGGATCGTCAGGGAGGGGCTGATCGTCATGAACCTTAACTGGCTGCCGGACAATCCGGGCGTCCGGTTGGGGGACCGACTTGTGCGAGTCAATGGCGAACCCATTGACGAGTTAGTGAATCGGACGTGCAAGATGGTATCCGCCTCGACCGACGGCGCCCGTCGAGAACTGGCGGTTGATCGATTGCACAGGACGAATGAACCATCGGTCAGTTTCTCATTGGATCGAAGCGACGGAAGTTCGTTGGAAGTCACGCTGCCATGTCTCACGCATCCCGTCGACTTTCGCTTTCGCGAGCGCAAGACGTTTTGCGAACATCGCGAGCTGGAATCGGGAATCCATCTGATCCGGATTCCCCAGTTCACCTGGAACGAGGCGGAGTTTTCGCACGCGAGTACGGACCAGGAGCGGGAGACGGCGCTGATGACGGCGAAGTCGCAGATCGACGATGCGTTCGTCGCGGCCGCGAATGCGCAAGGGGTCGTCTTAGACCTGCGCGGCAATGCGGGTGGATACGAGTTGCTGTCGTCGTACGTCGCGGAGCATTTGGTTGCGGGCGACTTCTTGTACTATACGTTGACGCGTCGAGATTCCGAACTGGTCCGCGCGTTGAAGGCCTACGCGACGTTGGATGGTCGCCACATCGGCGTCCCGCTCTTGGTGCATCCTCGACGCTGGACCGGGTTTCGTCACTCTGCGACAACCCCGTACGTCGGCCGCTTGGTCGTCTTGATCAACGCTCGCTGCTTCAGCACAACGGACAATCTGTGCGCCTTCTTGAAGGATTCGCGTCCTGACGTCCGGTTCGTGGGTCAACCGACGGGCGGCGGCACAGGCGAGCCAATGACCGTGGGCAGTTTGGGTCACTCCAAAGTTCCCATTCAGTTCTGCGTCTCGATCGTCCAGTCCCCCGAGGGGCGAATGATCGAGGGCCTTGGCACAACGCCGGACGTCGCGGTCGAATCGACGCGAGACGACGCGTTGCAGCGACGCGACGCGGCACTCGCAGCGGCCATTCAACAGTTCGCCAACTGGTAGATGCGCACTTGCATCCCCGCTGTTTGCCTCCCTGGCCCAGGGGCGTCGAGGAACGCGGCGCCGCGGCGCGTCGCCGCCGCGAATTCCGCTTTCGTACTTGACCCTAAGCGTCGGGGGTCACAATGAGCGCTTCGATGCGAGCTACGACTGCCAGTAGTTCTTCGTTGGAAATACGTCGGATCAGTTGAACGCTGCGCGGGCTAATGATCAACGCGGGTCGTCTTCCCGCTTGTTCGCGTTCGGCAGTGGGGTTCAAGGTGATCCACACACAGTCCTCCCCGATCAGGAATCCAGGCAGGCGTCTCGCGCTTCAATCAATCGCCTCGCGACCCAAGTCGGGACCGAAATCGGTTTCGCGGTGCAATTGCGACGGTTTGCAGGTCTTCAGCAATTCTTCCAAACTTCGCTTCTTGGCGCGGATTGGACGCACGATCAACTCTCCATCGCGAACCTGCATTTCAACGGAATCGCCTTCCAATACATCAAGCTGCCCGGCGAGCGTCTTGGGAATGCGGATCGCCAAGCTGTCGCCCCATTTCTGTACGGTGGACAAATCCGCTCTCCTTTCGTGCGTGTAGATACCGTGGATCTACGTTCGAAAAACGCTCGCCGTCAAGACTCGGCATTCGCATCCCTGCTGTTCGCTGCCTCGTCCCTGGGGCACTTTGCGTCGCCGCGGCGAGGGCGCCGCGTTACCACGGTTTGAAGACGAACAGGGCGCCGGCGCCGACCAGCACGAAGCCGACGATGTAGTTCCACTTCATCGGTTCGTTCATGTACCACATCGAGAAGGCGACGAAGACGGCCAGCGTGATGACTTCCTGGATCGTCTTCAGCTGCGCGGTGGAGAAGCCGGCTTGCGATCCCAGACGGTTCGCCGGGACTTGAAAGCAGTATTCAAAGAAGGCGATGCCCCAGCTGGCGAGAATCACCAACCACATCGACGACTCTTTGTGATTCTTCAGGTGCCCGTACCAGGCGAACGTCATAAAGATGTTCGACACCAACAGCAAGACGATCGTCGACATAGTCCTCAACTCTACTCGTAGTGCATCGCGCGGACGACGTCCAAGCCCGCGGCGCGACGCGCGGGGAACCAGGCCGCGGCGACGGTGATCGCGAGCGCCCCGGCCAGCGACCCAAGCAGCAGCCAGGGGCGAAAGCCAAACTCCACCGGATGCCCGATCGACGGCATCGTCGCCAGATTGATCACGTAGGCCGTCACGATCCCGCCCACGACTCCCGGCGGCAAACCGGCCATGCCGATGAGCAGCGCTTGGGTCAGGATCGTGCGCCGCACCTGCACGCGCGTCATCGCCACGATTCGCAGCATGCCCAGTTCGCGAGTTTGCTCAAGTACGTTCATGGTCAGCGTGTTGACGACGCCGAAGGCCCCGATGAGGAAGCCGAGCCCGATGAGTCCCCAGAGGCAGGCCACGATGCCGCGAATCGTAAACTCGATCGTTTCCACGACGTCGGTCAGCGAATGCAGCAGCACGCCTTGCGCGTCGCACAGCGGCTCCAGCGCCTTGCGCAGCTCTTCGCGTCGTCCCGGCACGGCGCGGATCGCATACCCATCGACTCCCTCCACTCCCAACAGGTTCACCGCCAGCGGCCGCGCCATATAAATCGCGTACCCGCCCATCATGTACTCGTTCGTCACGCCGCAAATGCGAAACTTCCGCGGCCCCTGGGACGTCTCAAGCGTCAAGTCGTCCCCTTGAGCCAGTTTCAGCCGCATGCCGAGGACGCTGGCGATCACGACTTGGCCGTCGAGCAGTTGTTGGCGCAGTTGATGGCGATCGCCGGAGACGAGGTCGAACGCCGGCGGCTCGGGGTCCTTGAAGTCGCGCGCGACGACGACCACCTTCGTCTCGCCGATCCGCGATTCGACCATCGACGCCGACTCCAGCATCGCGATGTCCGGCATCTTGTGGAGAGCTTCGCCGAGTTCGCCGGGCAAGTCGGCCGACTGGCCGCTCGCCATGTCCGGCCGCATGGCGCGGATGAAGAAGTCGCCGATCACGACCTGGTGGTACCAATCGCGAATGTCTTTGACGTTGTCGAGGATCGAGTAGGAGATGCCGATGCCGGTCGCGGCGGCGACGAACAAGACGCCGCAGGTAAGCGTGGTGCGAGTGCGATGGCGCAGCAACTGCAGCACGGCCATCCGCCCTTCCACCTGCAACACGGGGCTCACGATCTTGGCGCCCAACCGGATCAGCGGCGCCATGACGGGCGGCGACAGCATGACGATGCCGATGAGCAGAAACGGCGCGGTGTAAGTGGGAATAATGATCGGCAGATAGCCCAACAAGGGGACGACGATGAACACGATGCTGACCGCCGTGATCAAGCCTCCAGCCGCCAGATACTGCCACGACGCTCCCTGCACGTCCGACGCACTCACGCGACTCATTCCCTCCAGCGGCGAAACTCGCCCCGCACGGATCGCCGGCACGAGCGCGCCGGCGAGCGACGTGGCGAGCCCGAAGAAGGCGGCGATTGCGACGTCGCGCAGGTTGAGCGACGCTTCGGGGAGGGCCAGCGACAGCGAGTTGGAGAGGATGTGGTTGAGCGTACGGCCGATGAGGAAGCCGCCGCCGATGCCCAACGCCACGCCGACGACGCCCAGCAGCAAGCTTTCCGTCAGCAACGCGCGACGAATCTGGCTGCTCGTGGCGCCGATCGCCCGCAAGATCGACAGCTGCCGCCGTCGTTCGCCCACGTTCATCAGGAACGTATTGAGGATGATGAAGCCGGCCAGCAGCTGGGAAAACACGGTCGACAGCCGCAGCCCCTGCTCGCTGCTCATCAACGTCTCTTCCATCAGCTGCGACTGCGTGTTGGGCGGCCGCACGTCGATCCCTTCCGGGAGGCGTTTCGCGATCTCGGCGCGGACCGCTTCGAGATGCTCTTCCTTGTCGACGACGATTTGCACCGTGTCGAGCTTCCCGGCGGCTTTGAACAGCGACTGGCCTTTTTTGAGCGACACGAGCGCGATGCCCGCTTGTCGCAGCGCGGCGCCCCCCTTGGGTTGCAGCGTCCCGACCAACTCCAGCGACTTCAGGCCGCGTTCCGTGAGCAGCTTGACCGTGTCGCCCGGCTTGGCGCCGACGCGCCGCGCGAGCGCCGCATCGATCACCACTTCGTCCGCCGACTCGAACATCCGCCCGGCGACGATCTCATAATCGCGCACCTCGCGGTCTTTCTCCGGCACGATGCCGAACACCTCGAGGTTCACGCGCTGTCCGTGCGCGAACAGCGTGCTGAGCCGCCGGACGGCGGGGGAGGCGACGGCGATGTGCGGCACGTCGGCGATTTCGTCGAGCAGCTTGTCGGAGAACCGAGTTTCGCCGGGGCCGACGATCTCCAGCGACGCGCGGCCGGTCACCAGCGAGAACATCTGCTTGTAGGCGCCGCGCGTCGTCGAGGTCGTCATGACGAACGCCATGAGCGCCGCGACGCCGATCACGATGCTCGACACCGTCAGCAGCGCTCGACCCGGTCGGCTGCATAGCGACCGCCACATGAACTTTCCAAGATGCATGATTGCGTCCTTGCTAACGGCCAGATTATGCCGTGGCGCGCGCGGGCGTCTCCTCGCGTGCGACCAGTCCGTCGGCCATGTGCACAATTCGATCTGCTTGCGCGGCGACGCCCGGGTCGTGCGTGACGAGGATCAGCGTCTGACCCTGCATGTCGACCAAGCTGCGCAAGAGGGCCGTGAGCCGCTTGCCGGTCGCGCTATCGAGGTTCCCGGTCGGTTCATCGGCCAGCAAAATCGCCGGCTCGATCACCAACGCCCGCGCCACCGCCACTCGCTGCTGTTCGCCGCCCGACAGCTTGCCGGGCAAGTGATGACGCCGCGCCCCCATCTCGACCAAGTCGAGCATCTTCGCGGCGCGGGCTCGAGCTTCCGACTGCGGCACGCCGTCCAGTTCGAGCGGCAGTGCGACGTTTTCTTCGGCCGTGAGGATCGGCAGCAAGTTGAACTGTTGGAAGACGAAGCCGATGCGGCGGCGGCGGACCAACGTCCGCTCGTCGTCGGACATGGTCGCCAGATCGCGGTCTTCCAGCAGCACCTGCCCCGACGTCGGAATGTCGACTCCGCCAAGCAGCGTTAGGAGGGTGCTTTTGCCCGAGCCGGATCGGCCCATGATGGCGAGCATCTCTCCGCGTCGCACGCCAAGGTCGATTCCCTTGACCGCGTCGACGCGCGCTTCCCCTTCGCCGAACGATTTTGTTACCTTGCGAGTTTCCAGGACGTGCATGATTCCCTTCCATGTGGCAATTGGCGCACTCCGCGTCGCCACAAGTGTACGCGTTTTCCACCCTCTTGCGAACTAGCCCCGGGCCCCTATGAGCCAACCTGTCGCCTCCCCCGATCCGGCCGTCGTCCTCGACCTCCTGGAAGCCTTCCGTCGTTCGAAGGTCATGTTCGCCGCCGTGTCCCTGGGCGTATTCGACGCCCTGCGCGACGGCCGCACCCGGTCGCTCGACGACTTGGCCGCGGCGCTGAACTGCAATGCGGATGCGCTGCAGCGGCTGCTCGACGCGTGCGTCGGCCTGGGGCTGCTGGCTCACGCGCCCGACGGCTACGGCAATACGGCGGCCTCCGAGTCGTACCTTACTTCGCACAGCCCGCAGCGTCTGACCGGCTACATCCAGTACTCCAACGACGTCATGTGGAAGCTGTGGGCGCACCTGGAAGATGCGGTCCGCGAGGGGACTCACCGCTGGCAGCAGGCCTACGGCTGGGACGGCCCCATCTTCTCGAACTTCTTCCGCACCGAAGAGGCGAAACGCGAATTCTTGATGGGAATGCACGGCTTCGGCGTCATCAGCTCGCCGCACGTCGTCCAAGCGTTCGACCTCGGCCGCTTCCGTCGACTCGTCGATCTGGGCGGCGCGACGGGCCATTTGGTCGTCGCCGCGTGCCGCACCTATCCGGAGCTGCAGGGCGTTGTGTTCGACCTGCCGGACGCCGTGCCGCTGGCCTGCGAAATGGTCGCCGAAAGCGGTTTGGGCGACCGGATCGAGGTGGTCGGCGGCGATTTCTTCCAAGACCCGCTCCCCGCCGGCGACCTCTACGCCCTGGGCCGCATCGTCCACGACTGGTCCGAGGACAAGGTGCTCAAGCTGCTCGGCCGCATTCACGACCACCTGCCAGCCGGCGGCGGACTGTTGATCGCCGAGAAAATACTGCACCCCGACAAGTCAGGCCCGCGCTGGGCTCAAATGCAGAGCCTCAATATGCTCACCTGCACCGAGGGAAAAGAGCGCACGCTGGCCGAATACGAAGCCCTGCTGCGGCAAGTCGGCTTCACCTCGGTCCACGGCGCCACAACCCCCGCGCCGTTGGATGCGATGCTGGCGGTGAAGGGGTGAGGGGGAGGCCCTCATCCCCGGCCCTTCTCCCGCGGGGCGGGAGAAGGGGGAAATGCGGGATTAGCGCTGGACGCGGGCGGAGCCGCCTTTGGCGAAGGCTTCGACTTCTTCAAGCTTCGCCATGGTGGTGTCGCCGGGGAACGTGGTGAGCAGCGCGCCGTGGGCCCAACCCAAGCGCAAGGCTTGTTCGGGCGACTTGCCGGCAAGCAAGCCGTAGATCAGGCCCGCGGCGAAACCGTCGCCGCCGCCGATGCGGTCGATCACGTCCAGCTCGCACGTCGGACTCACATACCGCTCGCCGTTGATCCACAACACGGCCGCCCAGTCGTGGCGGTTGGTCGAATGGACTTCGCGCAGCGTCGTCGCCACCAGCTTGATGTTCGGGAACTTCTGCACGGCGCGGTCGATCATGCCGAAGAAGGTGTCGGGGTCGAGCTTCGACTTTTCGGAGGCCACTTCGGGACCGGCGACTCCCAACCCCTTTTGCAGATCCTCTTCGTTGCCGATCAGTGCGTCGACGTTGCTGACGATGCGTCCCAGCGTCTCTTGCGCCTTCGCCACGCCGCCCACCGACGACCACAGCTTCGCGCGGAAGTTGAGATCGAACGAGTTGACGGCGCCGGCCGCTCGAGCCGCCTGCATGCCTTCAATGATCACTTCCGACGTGGTCGGGGAGAGCGCTGCGAAGATGCCGCCCGAGTGGAACCAGCGGGCGCCGCCGCCGAAGATCCGCTTCCAATCAAAGTCGCCCGGCTTTAGCTGCGCGGCCGCTTCGTTGGAACGGTTGTAGAACACGACCGGCGGACGCACGCCTTGGCCCCGGTCGCTGTACACCGTCGCCATGTTCGGTCCGCGCACCCCGTCATGCTCGAACCACTTATAGAACGGCGTGACCCCCATCTCGCGCACTCGCGCCTGAATCAGCTCGCCGATTCCGTAATTCACCATCGCGGTCGCGACGGCCGTCTTCAGTCCGAAGCAGTCGGCCAAGTTGGCCGCCACGTTGTACTCGCCGCCCGACACATGCACGTCCAGCGTCCGCGCTTTGCGGAAGGGGATGATGCCCGGGTCGAGCCGATGGACCAGGGCGCCCAGCGAAACAAAATCAAACTCATTCGAACCCGATCGAATCTGCAAGCCGCTCATGAACGCTCCCAAAAGTGCAAGATGTGTGGTGATGTTTTGTGGTGTGTGGTGCGCGCCGGGGGGGTGCGGGGGGGGCGGCGCGGCGGATGTTGTGCGCGGGGGAATTTGTGCGCGGGGGATTTGTGTGCGGTCACAGGCTGGAAGCCTGTGCTACGGGGGTTACAGCACGGCGGTGATGGCGTCGCAGAGCTGTTCCATGTTCGCTTCGGTCATGCCGGCGACGTTGATGCGGCCGCCGTTCATGACGACGTAGATCGAATGCTTCGAACGCAGTTCGTCGACTTGGACGGGGGTGAGCCCCGAGAAGCTGAACATGCCGCATTGGCGGCTGATGAACGAAAAGTCGCGCTGCGGCGCTTTGGCTTTCATCGTGTCGACGAACAGCTTCCGCATCCCCGCGATCCGCTCGCGCATCTCGGCCACTTCCCCTTCCCACTGCGCTCGCAACGCGGCGTCGCTAAGCACGGTCGTGACGATCGCGGCGCCATGGCAGGGTGGGTTCGAGTAGTTGACGCGAATGCAGACCTTCACGTGGCTTAACGACGTCTCCGCCGCCGCGGCCGAGCCGGCCACCACGGTGAGCGCGCCCACGCGTTCGTTGTACAGTCCGAAGTTCTTGGAGAACGAGCTGCACACGAGCAGCTCTTTGCCGGGTCGAGCCAGCTCGCGCAGCCCCGCGGCGTCGGCGTCCAGCCCCGCACCGAAGCCTTGATAGGCAAAGTCGACCAGCGGCAGCAGCCCCCGCTCGTGCACCACGTCGGCGATCTGCTTCCACTGAGCCGGAGTCGGGTCGACGCCGGTCGGGTTATGGCAGCCGGCGTGCAAGCACACGGCGTCGCCGGCAGGGATCTTCTGGAGCGAGTCGAGCAAGCCTTGAAAGTCGAGCGCCTGGCCGGCAGCGTCGATATAGGCGTACGAATCGACCTGCAAACCGGCCGACGAAAAGACGTTCAGGTGGTTGTCCCACGTCGGCTTGCTGAACCACACTCGCGGCGTCGCCAGCTTTCGTTTGATGAAGTCGGCCGCCACGCGCAGCGCGCCGGTCCCGCCCGGCGTATGCGCCGTCGCCGCTCGGCCGCTGGTCACGATCTCGTGCGACGCACCGAACAATAGTTCCCGGACCAACTTGCCGTAGGCCGGCGCCCCCTCGATCGGCAGGTAGCTCTTGTTCGATTCGGTCTCCAGCAGCCGGCGTTCGGCTTCCTTGACGCTCTTCAGGATGGGCGTATTGCCGGCCGAATCCTTGTACACGCCGACGCTGAGGTTCACTTTGCGCGGATTCGGGTCTTTGCGGAACGCGTCATTCAGCCCCAAGATGGGATCAGGGGGGGCCATCGTGAGCGATTCGAACATGACGAACTTGCTCCTGGAGGTGTTCACGCGAGCCGGCTTGTCCAAGACGCGCCCAAGAACTGGCGGTCAATTTGACGCCTGACGCTTTACAGCAACTCGCTGGATAATCATGCTAACTTCGCGGTCGCCTTCCAGGTAGGCCCCGCCGTCCTTCCCGTACCCTCCCCGCATCCTCTAGCTCGCAAATACTCAACTATGGCTCGTAGGCGGACAGGCGTTTGGCTCATCGGGGCAAAAGGTGGCGTCGCCACTACTGTGATCGTTGGACTTGTGGCTCTCAAAAAGGGGCTCGCCGGCGACCAGGGGCTCGTCACACAACTACCGTTCTTTCAAGGCCTTGACCTGCTCGCCTGGCGCGACGTCGTCATCGGCGGCCATGAGATTCGCAGCACTTCGCTGTTCGAAGAGGCGATGAAGCTGCACCGCGACAGCCGCGCACTCGATGATCAACTCATCGCCCGCTGCAAGTCGGAACTCGACCGTATCGACCGCAACATCGTCCCCGGCACGCTGCTAAACGTCGGCTCGACGATTGAAAAGTTTGCCGACGAGCCGCTGCGGAAGCGCGCGGAAACGCCGCGCGAGGCGATCGAACGCATTCAGGACGACTTGCGCAAGTTTCAGAAGGATAATCAGTTAGATAATGTCGTCGTGATCAACGTCGCCTCCACCGAGCCGCCGACTGACGAGACGCAACTGCCCGCTCGCTGGAAGGAACTCGAGAAGCAGCTCGACCGCCCCGCACGCAAGAGCCTCCTCCCCGCCAGCTCGATCTACGCCATCGCCGCGATCGACTTGGGCCTGCCGTACGTGAATTTCACCCCGTCGCTGGGCTCCGCCCCTGCCGCCATCTGCGAACTGGCCGAGGAGCGCGGGACGTGCCACATGGGGCACGACGGCAAGACGGGCGAGACGTTGATGAAAAGCGTGCTCGCGCCGATGTTCGCCTACCGGAACCTGCAAGTGATGAGCTGGGTGGGGCACAACATTTTCGGCAACATGGATGGCAAGGTGCTGGACGATCCGGCCAACAAGAAGACGAAGGTACGCAGCAAGGACCGGCTGCTGCATCAGATCCTGGGTTACAGTCCGCAGACGCTCGTGAGCATCGAGTACATCGAGAGCCTCGGCGACTGGAAGACGGCCTGGGACCACATCCATTTCAAAGGCTTCCTCGGCACGCCGATGGTGCTCAGCTTCACGTGGCAGGGCTGCGATTCACTGCTGGCCGCGCCGTTGGTCATCGACCTGGCGCGACTGGCGGAGTTCGCGCATCGCAGCGGCGAGAAGGGGTTGCTGACGTTCTTGTCCAGCTTCTTCAAGAGCCCGCTGGGGACGGCCGAACACAATTTCGTCCGTCAATTCCAGGCGCTCGAGCAGTGGTTGGAGAGCAAACGCAGCTAGCGCTGTGCGCGGCCGAGGTAGTGTTCCAACAGCGCCAGCACCTCCAGCCGGTGTTTGCGCCACGCGATGAAACGGCCGCGGAGGGCCAGGACGGGGGCGGCGTCGGGATCCGGCAGCAAGAGCACGCCGCCCGGATAGTCGCGCCAGGCGCCGATGGCGTTCCACGGAATCCGGATGCTGCGGCCGAACGCCGTTTCGGTGACGCCGTGGCTGTTCAGCTCCCAAGTCACGGGAAGCCACAGTCGCCAGGCGGCCACCGCTAAGGCGACGGCGGCCAGCACGCCCGCGAGTACGCCCAACTGGTCGCCGGCGACGACGGCCGATCCGGCGAGCACGATGAGCAGGGTCCAGGCGAGCCACGGCTCATCACGTAGGGGCCAGTTCACGACGCGCACGTCGGCCGGCGCCGGGCGCGACGCAGGGGTCGGCGTGGAGTTCGTCGAGTTGCTCGGAGGGGGATCGAATCGGCTAGCGCCAGTCATGTCGGCATTATAATTCACGCCGCGAACGACGCGCGGTCCCTTGAACAAGTCGTGTGGCGAGTGATAGCCTGAATCGCCGTGAGATGTTCCCTCTCAAGCTTCGAGCGATCACCGCCGGGGCTCCACTTTTCGATTAGGAGGGTAGCGACGTGAGGCGCGTCTTGATTGCCACCTCTGTGTGGCTGGTGCTGTTAACAAGCAGCGTGGGATTGGTCGGCGGTGCGGAAACGGCGTCCGATGCGAACAATCCGGATTTGGCCGCGATCCGAGCGGCCGTGAAGTCGTACACCGAGGCCTACAACCGAGGCGACGCGAAGGCGGTCGCCGAACACTGGTCGGAGACGGCCGAGTGGGTCAGCCCGTCGGGGCAAAAGATCCGCGGCCGGGCGCTGATCGAGAAGGCGCTCGCCGGCATGTTCGCGGAACTGAAGGGAATGAAGGTGGAGTTGTCGGAGCCGACGGTGCGGCTAGTGACGTCCGAAGTGGCGGTCGAGGAAGGGACGGCGACCGTCGTGGTCCCCGGCGAGACGCCGACCGCCTCGTCGTATATCGCGATCCACGTCAAGAAGGACGGCAAGTGGAAGCTGGATAGCGTCCGCGAAACCGAATTAGCGGTCGAACAATTCCAGCGCGACGGCCTCGATCAACTCGAGTGGTTGGTCGGCGAATGGGTCGACAACGGGCCCAAGTCGTCGGTTGAGACGACGGTTAGTTGGTCGAAGAACGGCGCGTTCTTGACCGCCATCTTCCGCGTCACGACGTCGGAAGGCGAAGATCTCGAAGGCACTCAGATCATCGGCTGGGACCCCGTGGCGCGTTCGATCCGTTCCTGGATGTTCGACTCGGACGGCGGTTTCGGGGAAGGCAAGTGGCGACAGCAGGGCGATCGTTGGATCGTCTCGTTCTCCCAGACGTTGGCGGACGGCAGCGAAGCCACCTCGACCAACATCTATCAGCGCGTCGACGACGATTCGTACCTGTGGCAATCGATCGACCGGCGGTTGGACGGACAGCCGCTCCCGGACATTAAGGAAGTGAAGGTCGTGCGCGCCGCCCAGGCCAAGAAGGCCGCGGCGTCGCCCGCAGAGAAACCGAAGGACGCGCCCGCCGACCGGCCGGCGCCCGTGCGTCGCGCCCCGAACAAGAAGTAAGTCGCGGCGCGTGGTTTCGGTTCCTGATCGCATCCCAACGCGCCTCTGGAGGCGCACTTCAAACAAAAGGCTGGTGTGACATGAAGAGGACCTTGTTCGCAGTGGCGATGGCGACGATCGTCTCACTGACGGCGGCTGATGCGTGGGCGCGCGGCGGCGGCGGGCGCGGCGGCGGAGGATTCGGCGGCGGCGGCGGGGGAGCTCGAGTCGGCGGCGGCGGCGGCTTCAGCGGCGGCGGCATGTCGCGGCCCGCTCCTTCACGCCCCTCGCCGGCGTCTCGACCCAACATGGGCAACTCCGGCATGGCCAATCGGGCGCCGTCGATGAGTCGCCCGAACTTCGGCGAAGGAGGCATGGGGGGCGCCGGCGGCAATCGAGTCGGCGGCGGCGCTGGAGCGGCGAATCGGCCCGGCGCGGGCGGCGGCGGCGCTTATTCGCGTCCCAGCCAACGCGACGTGGCCAGCTTCCTCAACATGCCCGAGGGCGGCGCCGCGCGAGCCGGCGGGGCGGCGACGGCGAGCACACGCGATGCCACTCGCACGGCCGGCAGCAAAACGGTCACCGGCCCCGGCGGCGGTTCGATCACCGTCGGCGGCGTCGGCGGCACGCGCACCGGCCCTGGCGGGACGACGGTCGGCGGCGTCCGCGGCGGCGTCAAGGTGACCGGTCCGGGCGGCAATAGCTACACCAAGGTCGGCGGCGCGGCCGGCGTGCGCGGCCCCTACGGCAATACGATCGCCGCCGGTCGCGGCGCTTCGTTTGTCAACGGTCAGTTCGTCGGCGGAAAAACGTGGGGCGCCGTCAACGGCAACTTCCACCACTGGGGCTACTACGGTCCCGGCTGGGCCGCTCGCTACCCCGGCTGCTGGTGGCCCGGACGTTGGGCCGTCGCCGGCGGCATCTGGGCGACCGCCGCGTGGGCCACCGCCGGCGCCTACTGCGGCTGCTCGGGCGATGGCTACTACTACGACTACGATGAAAACATGTCGTACCAGGATGGCAACGTCTACTACGGCGACCAGTCGCTGGGGACGACCGAGGAATACTACAACCAAACGTCGCAGTTGGCGCAGCAGGGCCAGGACACGTCGAACGAAGACTGGCTTCCGCTCGGCGTCTACGGGCTCGTCGAAGACGGCGCCACCGAGGCCGAGAAGGTCATTCAGTTGGCGGTCAACAAAGAGGGCGCCATCCGCGGCAACTACCACGACCTGCTCACCGATCAAGTGATCCCCATCACCGGTTCGGTGGATAAGCAGACGCAGAAGGTCGCATTCCGGCTGGAAGGGAAGAGCCAAATCGTCGTCGAGACGGGACTCTACAACCTCACCAACGACGAATGCCCGGTCTTGATTCACATGGGCGACGAGCGGCAGGCGTCGCGCGTGCTCGTACGATTGAAGCAGCCCGAAGAGGGCGATGCAGCGCCGCAGTAACTTTTGTGTAGAGAGCGAGCCCCCGTATGGGAACCGTCCTTGATGACGTGCCTTTCTGGGGCCTCATCGTCATCGTGATTACCGTCTTGATCGCCAGTATGGAGGTCGGTTATCGAGCCGGCCGCTGGCGACATCGCGTGATCCGCGACGAGAAAGAGCAGCCGGTCGGCGCCATGGTCACGTCGATTCTCGGTCTGCTCGCGCTGGTCCTCGGCTTCACCTTCAACTTGGCGGCGTCGCGCTTCGACGCCCGCCGCCAAGTCGTGCTCGAGGAAGCCAACGCCATCGGCACCTGCTACCTGCGGGCGCGGCTGCTGCCCGAGCCCGAGCGATCGCAGATCACTCGGCAATTGCGCGAGTACGTCGATATTCGCTTGCTGGCCGTGCAACAGAATGCAACTCAGGAAGCGATCTCCGAGTCGGAGGAGATGCACGAACGATTGTGGGACGAGACCAGCAAAGTGGCCGAGCGGCAGCCGCAATCGATCCTGGTCGGCGTCTTCATTCAGTCGCTGAACAACGTCATCGATCTACACGCCAAGCGCGTGCTGGTGGGCATCCGCAGCCGTATTCCGCTGGTGATGTGGGCGTCCCTGCTGACCCTCGTCGTCACCGGGATGACGGCCGTCGGCTACCAAGCCGGACTCGCCGCCACGCGCCGCTCCCCAGCCATGATCGGCCTGGTCTTCGCCTTCACCATCGTCCTGTCCCTGATCATCGACCTGGATCGCGGCGGCCAAGGTTTCTTGCGCGTCAGCCAGCAATCGATGATCGACTTGCAGCACTCGATTGCGGCGAGCGAGGGGGAGGATGGGGGGTGAGGGGGGTGGAGTGATTAAAACTCTGTTGAATTCGGAGTGTTTGGCGCCTCAGACCTACTGTCGTTTGTTGCGCAACGCTGTCGTTTGTTGCGCAATGACCCGCGCGGATGGTGCTCCCTTCTCCCCGCCGCGGGGAGAAGGGCCGGGGATGAGGGGGCGTGGACTCACTGTCAGATTGTTATCACTCCAGGGAAAGAGTGTGGGTGGGAGAGTTGCGGGTCACAGGCTGGACGCCTGTGCTACGGGGGCTACGGCCTGGCGAGGCGGATGCGGGGGGCGTCGGAGTGCCAGTCTGGGAGCCAGGCGCGGAGTTCGTCTTGGAGGGCGGAGGCGAATAGGCGGTGGCCGGCGGCGTTGATGTGCGGGTCGTACGCGAAATAGAGGGTTTCGCCGCCGTCGGAGGAGTCGAGGCGACGACGGTACGGACGCGACATGTCGAACACGCGCACTCCCAAATCGCGGCAAGCGTCCAGCACCTTCGGGTCCGCCGCAAATTCGGTCGCCACCGCCAGCTCGATCCGCTCTCGTTCGCACAATTGCTGCAGTCGCTGCAGCGATTCGCGATAGACCAGCTCCGCCTGCGGCGGTGCGTCGTCCACCGGCGAGCGACGTTCGGCTTCGGTGCGCTGCGTCGTCGCCTCGTCGTCGCGTCGCGGCTCGCGCGTGTCGCGGCTGCTTTCTCGTTGCGCCATTTTCGCCATCCGCCGAGCCGCTCGCACGCGCTGAAGATGATAGGAGACAAAGCTGACCGACAACGAATGGCGGCGCAAAAACGAGCCGACTTCCAGTTCGAACGACCGACCCACGGGCGGATCGAAGAAACGCACCTTTTCCTCCTCCACGCGCGCGTAGGGACGTGGCGGATCGGGGTCGACCAACATCTGATTGTCGCTGTGGTCGTTGTTGTTGAAGCACACGACGACGGCGTCGGGACGATAACCTCGTTCGAGCAAAGCGGCCAGCCGGTGGTACTGCTGAATCGTGGAGAAGCCCGGAACGCCCAGGTTCCGGTAGCGCACATTCGGCGGCGAGGACTGATTCAACAGCGCGACGAAGTGTTCGTCGTCTTTCACTCCCCAGCCCCAGGTCGTCGAATCGCCCAACACCCAGCACATTCGTTCGGCCCGGCTCCCGTCGTCGACGATCCGCGACGGGAGTCCGCAACGGCGCAAGCCGTCGGCGTCGTGCGTGGTCAGCGCGGAGAAGCTGGCGGTTTGAAATTGAGCGCTCGCGTTCGGCCGCCCGCTCCAACCGGTCTGCGGGTCGTACTGAAAGAACGTCCCGAGCACGGTGGCGGTCGGAGTGGAAACCCCCGCCACGCGCAGCGTCGCCTCCAACGCGAACCCGCACAGCGTCAGCGACAGGGCGACGCCGAGCAGTTTGTGCCACCAGCGGAATTTCCGACGATTTTTGGCGTTCATGGCGCGGGACGGTAAGAACCCCGAGCCGCTGCGTCAAGATCAACTGCTAGCCGGCCGGGAATTGCCGGCAGTATTCATACAGCGCCATGTCGGTGGCCGAGGCGACGTTGTAGCTGTAAGGGAGGCCGTAGACTGGGATTTCGATGGCGTCGTCGAGCAGTTGGAGGACGTCTTCCTCGAGTCCCTGGCGTTCGTTGCCGACGACCAACACCATCCGCCGCGGGAAGCGGTACTCGTAGAGGGAAACGGAGTTGGTGGTTTGTTCGAGCCCCACGAGTCGATAGCCGTCGGCGCGGAGCTGTTTGAGCGCCGGGGGGAGGGTGCGATGCGTTTGCAGATGGACGACGCTGGCGCCGTCGCGGGCGATTTCGGGATCGAGCTTCGGTTTTCCACAGGCGACGACGCGGGAGACCCCGCAGCAGCCCGCCGTGCGGACGATTCGCGACAGATTGACGTTGCTGCGCAACGGTGCGCACGCCACGATCAGCTCCCGAGGGCGTTCTAGCCGCGAGGGAGGTTTGTGACGGACGTGAGCAAAACCAGGATGCGCGGAATCGGCCATGCGGCCATTATGGCGCGGTGGCCGCTCCGCCGTCGATGGGCGGCAACGTCGTCCCGCGTTCCGAGAACGTCGGCGCCGCACCGCTCAGCGCGCCAGGCCACACCGTCTCCAGCACATCGCGGTACCGCGCGAACTGAGATGGCTGCAGGTGGTAGAAGTTGTGCTTCCCCTGCCGTCGCATGTCGATCAGGCCGGTTCCCTTCAGCAGCGCCAGGTGGTGACTTACCGCCGGCTGGCTCTGGTCTAGCAGCTCGCAGAGCGTGCCGACGTTGAGCTCCTTTTCCTGCATCAGGAAATACAGAATCTGCAAGCGCGTTTCGTCGGACAACAGCTTGAACAGCTGCACCAAGTCCTGGGCGCTGTTGCCGGGCAGCAGTTGCACTTGAGGCGCCACTTTCGACTCCGACGGCTTGCGAACCCGGCTCGAAGTCTTTCCGTTTGTTGCCTCATCCATCACCGCAGTCACCATGGGAACCTCGTCTCCCAAGCCGCTCGCAGTACGCCCGTTCGAATCCACGCCCGTTCGATTCCACGCCAACCAAGGCGCCGGCACTCGCCCCTCACGGCTCGAAAGCTCATGGAGGCAGGCGATGGCTGCGCTGTGTCGACGCAAAAACAACGAAGGCACGAAAACCGTACCGGCGTTTTCTCGCGGCTCGAATGCGACGTCTGGGACAAAGGAGATAAGCCAAATCCACTTTCAATCGCCAACTGGCCCACGAACGCAGGCATCTACGAACAGTCGTTGGCGACGTCATCCTTGAACGCTCCTCATTGTAACCATAGGGGCGTTCTTGGGAATAGCGCGCGGAGGACTACACGGGGAATTCTTGGAAGGCGAACCTTCGCTTGCCGCTCGACGGGGTTCGACCGGCTCCCCATCACGATCCATCCCGAGTACGAGCACGACGGCCCCGACGAACGGCCCATTAGCGACGCCCGACAACGCCAGACCAAAACGCCCAGGCAGTCGAGGGAAAGGCTCGTTCATCCGGCTTCGACGCCCGGGTTCGTACTCGTATTCGCTTCGATTCTCGCTGTAGAGCTCGAGCCCCTTTCGGGCAACGCGATGAAGCATTGTCAGACCGCGAAACGGCGGGACATGACGAGCGTCTGGCGTCCTCGCTCGCCCCCGGTCAGATTTGTCTCCGTGCCTCCGTGAGAAACAAGAAGGAGCGAACCAGGAGGTGCGCCGGCGCGGCCCCTTCGGGGCGGAGCAAACCACCTTGGTGACAATCTGCGATGACGCCCAATTCCAAGAACAGCGCAACTTCAAAACCGCCTCCCGCCGCCCGCCCTCGCAGCGCCTCTTTCGGCCGCCCGAGACAGCTACTAGGATGAGTCCCCATGATGCCTGCATTTCGAGCCGGTTTTCCGTATGTCGCCTTCGTGCTGCTGCTCGCGGCGCTCCTGTGGGCCGTGTCCTTCGGCACCCTGCCCCCCGCCGATTTCACGTTCAATAACGACGATGAAGTCAAGACGGTCGACCCGGCCAAAGCCACGGGCCAACCCGAGCATCGCATCCTGAACGCACTCTACGAAGGCCTCCTGCGACTGATGCCCGTCGAGGGGCAGGCGCCCGATGCGGAAGGAGTCGTTCCGCTGGTCGCTTCGCCCGGTTGCGCCGACCTGCCGGAAATCTCCCCCGACGGGAAAACGTACACGTTCCACATCCGCCCTGAAGCACGCTGGTCCAACGGCGATCCGGTCACGGCCCACGACTTCGCCTGGTCGTGGCGCCGCATCCTGCATCCGGAGACGGCCGCGGAGTACGCCTATCAGCTGTACTACGTCCAGGGCGCTCGCGCCTACAATCGCGGCGAGGCGGCGGTCGGCGACCTCGTCGAAGTCGAACTCGACGACCGCCCCAACAAACTGCAGCCCTTCCCGCGCGGCACGATCGTCTCGGGCGCCGTCGAAGCCATTCACAAACCGCCCCCGCCGGAGGTCGCCGCCGACGCCTCGCCGGACGACAAAGATCGCGCGGACGCGAATTGGCGTCGACGTTGGATCTACGTCGTCTCCCCCCGGACGTCGCCGAACGCGGCTTCGCCAGATGCCGCGTCTCCCGCCGGCGACGTCAAAAACCAGGGCGTCGGTCCGTCGCGCGCCTTCGCGCAACAAATCGACGAGCCGTTCGCTAAGTCGATCGCAGGCCTGCCGCAGGTGGAGATGTGTCTCCATACGCTTCCCGACTTCCTCGCCGCCGGCGGCGTCAAGGTCGTCGACGATAAGACGCTGGTCGTGCAGCTAGAAAATCCGACTCCGTTTTTCAGCGAACTGGTCGCGTTCTACCCGTACTTCCCGGTCCATCGCGGCGTCGTGGAAAAATACGGCGCACCGATGTGGACCAAGCCGGGGAATATTGTGAGCAACGGTCCGTTCACCCTGGAATTCCGTCGCATCCGCGACCGCATTCGGCTCCGCAAGAACCCGCAGTACTGGAACGCCGACCAGGTGCAGCTGAATATCATCGACGCGATGGCGATCAAGTATCAGACGACCGCGCTCAGCATGTTCCTCAAAGGGCAAGTCGACTGGATCCTCAAACCGCCCAGTTCGCTATTGCCCGAGCTGCGGAAGCGCGACGACTATCGAGCATCCACGGCGCTCATCGTCTACTTCTATCGACTCAACACGGCTCGCAAGCCGCTGGACGACGTCCGCGTTCGTCGCGCGCTCAACTTGGCGATGGACAAGCAGGCGATTTGCGACCACGTGACCAAAGCGGGCGAACGCCCTGCGACGCACTTGGTCCCCCCCGGGATGCTCGGCTACACTTCGCCGCAAGGCGGCCCCTACAACGTCGACGAAGCGCGCCGTCTGCTGGCGGAAGCCGGCTACCCAGGCGGCGAAGGCTTCCCGCGCTTGCAACTGTTGTTCAACACCAGCGACGCGCACCGCGACATCGCCGAAGTCATCCAGCAACAATGGAAGACGAACCTCGGCATCGACATCGAACTACGCAACCTCGAATGGGGCGTGTATCTCGATAGCGTCTCCAAGATCGACTTCGACATCGCCCGCGCCGGTTGGGTCCCCGACTACTCCGATCCCAACTCGTTTCTCGACATGTTCGTCACCGGCGGCGCTCACAACAACACGAACTGGGGAAACAAGGACTACGATCACCTGATCGAAAGGGCGGCCGCCGAAACCGACTCCGCCAAACGGATGCAGATCCTGCACGAAGCGGAACAACTGCTGATCAACGAACAGCCGATCATCCCGATCTACTTCTACACGCAGATCAACCTCGTCAATCCCCGCGTGAAAGGCTTTTCGCTCAACCCGCAAGACTCGCATCCGTTGCACATCCTGCGAATCGAAGAGTCGGGGGCGAAGGACTGACCTATGAAATTCGTCGTCTTTCTTGCCAAACGCCTGCTCTACGCAGCCATCACGCTGCTGGCCGTCTTCACCTTGACCTTCGCGCTGATGCGGGCCGTCCCCGGCGGTCCATACGCCAGCGAAAAGAACTTGCCGGCCGCCGTGAAACGCAACATTGAGGCCCGTTACCACTTCGACAAGCCGCTGTACCAGCAGTACTTCATGCACTTGGGGAATACCCTGCGACTCGACTTCGGCCCCAGCCTGAAGCTGGAGGACTACACGGTGAACGAAGTGATCGCGCAAGGCTTCCCGGTTTCTGCGTCGCTGGGCATCTTCGCGCTGGTCTTCGCACTCACGCTGGGACTTACCGCCGGCGTCGTCTCCGCCGTCGCACGCCACTCGGCCTGGGACTACGGCTTCATGGCCGTCGCGACGCTCGGCATTTCCGTCCCCAACTTCGTGCTCGCGGGACTCGCCGTCATCCTGTTCGTCTTCATTCTGAACATCTTCCCCGCCGCGGGCTGGGGCACGCTCAAGAACATGCTCCTCCCGTCGCTGTGCCTCGGCGCACCCTTCGCCGGCTACATCGCGCGCCTCACCCGCACCGGCATGCTCGAAGTTCTGGGACTCGACTACATCCGCACCGCGTATGCGAAGGGGCTCGGCGACCGGCGCGTGGTGATTCGACACGCGCTGCGCGGCGCGGTGCTGCCGGTCGTCTCTTACCTCGGACCGGCCGCCGCCGGCATCCTCACCGGCTCCCTGGTGCTTGAACGCATCTTCTTTCTCCCCGGCATGGGCAGTCACTTTTTGGAGGCGGCCACGCAGCGCGACTACACGCTCGCCATGGGCATGGTGATGGTCTACGCGGCGCTGCTGACGGTGATGAACCTGCTGGTCGACATTTCGTACGCCGTGATTGATCCGCGAGTGAAGATCGACAAGTAACTATGAATCTCCCCGCGAACTCCCAAGCCGCTCCCGCCGCCAGCGAACGCGGCGTCTCGTTGTGGCAAGACGCTCGCCGTCGTCTGTGGCGCAATCCGGCCGCGCGCTGGTCCGCACGACTGCTGTGCGTCATGGCCCTGCTGGCTTTCTTCGCTCCGATGTTGCCGTTGCAGTCCCCCATCCTGCAAGACCTCAAGCGGCGTCAGTTTCAGCCGCCGAGTCTGAAACCCGCGTCGCTCGGACTCCTCGCCTATCGCCGTCAGGTCGCCGAACTGCAACAGAAGGCGGCCGACCAATCGGCCGCTCAGTTCCGCGTCGCCGGCGACAACGCGGCTGGCCGCGAAGAGCTCGCCGCACTCCAGAAGCAACTCGATCAACTGACCGCCAGCGACCCGTCGCGCACGCTGTGGCACAATCCGGGATGGATCGCCAGCGGCATGATTCGCCTGCGACTCGCGATCTTCGGCGACTGGTGCATCCCGTCGATTTGCGGCACCGACAGCCTGGGACGCGACGTTCTCTCCCGCATCTTCTGGGGCTCGCGAGTCTCCTTGGCGGTCGGCATCATCGCCTCGCTCGTGTCGCTCGTGATCGGCGTCTCGTTCGGCGCCGTCTCGGGCTACTATGGATCGTGGGTCGACGACGTCATGATGCGCTTCGTCGACATCCTCTACTCCATCCCCTTCATCTTCGTCGTCATCTTCATGCTGACGATCCTCAGCGACCCCAGCTGGAAGTCGTGGCTCGAGCGATACCACATCGACCAGATCATGATCGTGTACATCCTGATCGGCTGCATCTATTGGCTCACGATGGCTCGAGTCGTCCGCGGCCAAGTCATCTCGCTGAAGAACGAGCAGTTCGTCGAAGCGGCGCGCACGATCGGCGCCAGCCGTCCGCGGATCATCTTCTTGCATATCGTGCCGAATGTGATGAGCGTCGTGATCGTCTACCTGACGCTCACGATTCCCGCCGTCATGTTGTTCGAAGCGTTCCTGTCGTTCCTGGGCCTGGGCGTGCAACCTCCCGACGTCTCGCTGGGACAACTGGTCAACGACGGCGTGCAAGTCATCTCGCCGATTCGCACCTTCTGGTGGATCGTCGCTTTCCCCAGCCTGACGCTCACGATCACCCTGTTCGCACTCAACTTCCTGGGCGACGGCGTCCGCGACGCACTCGACCCGCGCATGAAGAACCGCTGACCCCGACCGCTCGCGACGCGCGCCGGTCTCGATTCGTTTTCTCTCGCTTGAGATTCCCCGATGCCTGAACCGCTCCTGCAAATCGACGACCTGCGAGTGGAATTCAAGACGGACGCCGGCGTCGTTCGAGCGGTCGACGGCCTGTCTTTTTCGATCGAGCGAGGCGAGACGCTGGGGATCGTCGGCGAGTCGGGATCGGGCAAGTCGGTGACGAGCCTCGCCATCATGGGGCTCATCCCCCAGCCGCCCGGCAAGATCGCCTCCGGCCGCATCCTGTACCGCGGCGACGACCTGCTGAAGTACTCGCCGTCCCAAATCCGCCAAGTGCGCGGCCGCAAGATCGCCATGATCTTCCAGGACCCCATGACGGCGCTCAATCCGTTCTTGACGGTCGGCGAGCAGCTGACGGAGATTACGCGGCTGCACCTCGGGCACTCGCTGGCCGAGGCGCGACGGCACGCCGTGAGCATGCTGGAGCAAGTCGGCATTCCGGCCGCCGCTCGGCGACTTGACGACTACCCGCACCAGTTTTCGGGCGGCATGCGTCAGCGAGTGGTGATCGCCATGGCGCTGGCCTGCAGCCCCGACGTCTTGATCGCCGACGAACCCACCACGGCGCTCGACGTCACCATCCAAGCGCAGATCCTCGAACTGCTCAACCGGCTGCAACAAGAACACGGGATGACCATCCTGCTCATCACGCACGACCTGGGCGTGGTCGCAAACAGCTGTCGGCGCGTGATCGTCATGTACGGCGGCCGCATCGTCGAGGAAGCGCAAGCCGACTCGCTGTTCGCCCAACCGGCTCACCCCTACACGCAAGGGCTGCTGCGGTCGGTGCCGCGCTGGGACGGCGAAGCGACGCAAGTGCTGCGCGCCATCGAGGGGCAACCGCCGAACATGGCCGACCCGCCGAGCGGCTGTGCGTTTCATCCACGCTGTCCGTATTGTTTGCCGAGGTGCATCAAGGAGTCGCCGTCGCTGACTCCGCGCAAGGCGAACCGCGGCGGCCAAGTCGCTTGCTTTGTGGACATCGAATCGGCGGCGACGACAAGCGAGGTGCAACATGGTTAAGGCGCCCCACCACAGCAGCGCTCAGCACAGCAACACTCAGAACAGCAGCGCTCAGGGCGGCGGCTCGTCGACCACCGTCGCGCCGCTGCTGTCGGTCCGCGATCTGCGCGTCCACTTTCCGGGACGCGGCGGCTGGTTCGCTCCACGCACCACGATTCGCGCCGTCGACGGCGTCTCGTTCGACATCCTGCCGGGCGAGACGTTCGGGCTGGTCGGCGAATCGGGCTGCGGCAAGTCGACGACCGCTCGAGCCCTTGTCGGTTTGAATCACATCACGACCGGCGAGATCTGGTTGCACGGCCAACGCATCGACGGACTGTCCGACGCGGCCATGCGACCGCATCGCGCGACGATTCAGATGATCTTCCAAGACCCCTTCGCGTCGCTCAATCCGCGCATGACGGTCGGCCAGACGATCACCGAACCGATGGACATCTTCCGGTTGTATTCGCCGCGCGAACGGACCGGCGAAGCCCTGCGGCTCATGGAACTCGTCGGACTCAATCCGCGGTTCCTGAATCGTTACCCGCATGAGTTTTCGGGCGGGCAACGGCAGCGCGTGGGGATCGCTCGCGCCCTGGCGGTGCAGCCGAAGTTGATCGTGTGCGACGAACCGATCTCGGCGCTCGACGTCTCGATTCAAGCGCAGGTGATCAATCTGCTGATGGACCTGCAGCAGAAACTAGGGCTGGCCTATCTGTTCATTGCTCACGACCTGGCCGTGGTGCGACACATTGCGCATCGCGTCGGCGTGATGTACCTGGGGCGGATCGTCGAAACAGCCGACTCGGCGACGCTGTTCCGCAACCCCAAGCATCCCTACAGCCAAGCGTTGCTTTCCGCCGCCCCGGTCCCTGATCCGGTGCGCGAACGCACGCGCCAACGCGTCGTGCTGCAAGGCGAAGTCCCCGCGCCGGACCGCGTGTACCCCGGCTGCCCGTTCGCCGATCGCTGCCCGATCGTCGAAGCCGCCTGCCGCCAGTCCCCCCCGCCGCTCGCCGGCGCCGCCCACCAAGTGGCCTGCATCAAAGCGCCGTAGCACAGGCCGTAGCACAGGCTTCCAGCCTGTGACCCGCAACTCTCGCCCCCTCACTCTTTACCTGGAGTGACAAAAATCTGAGAGTGAATCCGCGCACTGTGGTGGCGCCGACGCCCCTCATCCCCAGCCCTTCTCCCCGCGGCGGGGAGAAGGGAGCACCATCCGCTCTCTTCCCCGCTCTCTCCGCCGCTCGCCCCCCTTTCACGCCGGCAAGTCATCCCAAACCGGTCGCCAATACGGGAGCTTCGGGAACAGCACTTTCGCCGCCGCCAACGATTCGCGATCGGGCCAGCGCACGATGCGTCCGGCGGTCGGCGGGGCGTCGACGCGGAGATGGCCGAGCAGCCATTGAGAGAGCGTGGCCGCATCGCATTCGACGGCCCGTTCGGAGGGCGCGTCGAGCAGCACTTGGACTTCGCCGTCGGCGACGACGACCAATCGCGCCGCCAGCGATCCGCAGCGAATCGCCAATTCGGCGCCGACCGGCAGGTTGGCTCGGCTCGCGCGCGCCGAAAATTCGCCGCTCAACTTCGCCAAGAATCTCGGCGCGTCGAGGATGCGGGCGAGCGACACGGAGCCTGCTTCGGAGTCGGGATTCGAGTATTCGCCGCCCGCCGCAATCAGTTCCGCGTGCCACGGGTGATTGGGGGCCGCATCGAGCCGCAGGTCGCAACGATCCTGCTCGATAAACTCGCCGCACACGCGAGCCATCAGCGACTCGCCGGCATCCGGCCGTTCGGGCGCCGTGAACAATTCAACGACTCGATCCTGTTTCACGAGGGCGTAGCCGACGATGCCTTTGGCGTCGAGCGACCAGCGATCGCGGCCGGCGACGGCGACGTAGATGGCGTCGAAGCCATGGCGGCTGACGAGCCACCGCCAGTAGTCGGAGCTGCGGACCGGCGGGCCGTAACTGCCTTGCGTGTGATGGTGATACATCCGCTCGAGCGCCGCTTGTTCGACGTGTCGCCAGAGCCGCGTCGTGAGCGGCGCGGGGCGCGCGCCTTGGAAGACGCCTTCAAGCGACGCGGAGGGTTCTCCTTGTCGCCTGACGAGATGCGCGAGGATTTCGCGGGCGCCGGCGCGCGAGTAGCTGGGGCGTCCCCACGCGACCCAACCGCGGCGTTGAAACAGGCGCGGCTGAGTCGTCCGCACCAAGGCCAATTCGGCGCCGTCCGCCAACGCCTGCCGCTCGGCGGCGGCGACCAGCGACGAACCGAGTCCGCGGCGACGAAACTTGGGAGCCGTAATCAGGTCGGCCAACCAGGTCGCCGGAATGCGCCGCGAACCAAAGTTCAGTTCGCGATTGCGTAGATGCACATGTGCCGCGATGGCCGCGCCATTGCGAATCACCAACCGGTCGGTCGGTTCGTACGTCGGCTCTTCCAGCTGCGCTTGAAACTCGCCGGCCCATCCCTCGCGGCCGCCATCCATCAATAGCGCGCGGATGGCGAGATGATCGCCTGCGCTCGCGACGCTCAGGAAGCATCCCGGGAGCGGGGCGCCGAGCGGTGCGGCGTTGGGCAAGGACGCGGAACCTAACAAAGCCGATTGCATGAGTGTCATCGTCAGAATCCCTTCAGACGCTCGAGCGTCGTACGCGGCGCGAATGCGCTCGTCGCGACGTCCTATCGGGCGCGCTCCGAATCGAAGCATGCCCCGTCTCTACTTCATAACTTAGGACGTGCGCGCCGAAAGTTCCAGTAGCCGGCGCGGCAAGTCGTCTTGCGAGAACACGCAGTACGAGTACTCGCGCGACGCGAGCAGCGCGTGACGATGAGCGGCGAGTCGCGCGTCGTGCAGTTCGCGCTTCCACGACTCGTGCTGCAATTCAAGGTAAGCTTGCAGCGCTTCGTTGAGGGCGCCGAGTGCGCGATGGCGCGTGAGTCGCGCGCCGCGCGGCGGGGCGCTGGCGAGCCAGCGTCGCTTTTCGTCCACCAAGCCGGCGACATACGCATCCTGCAATTGCTGTTCCGTCAACCAACGCTCCGGATGAAACCGGCTCGCCCGCACTTGCTGCTCGATCGCCCGCACTTCCTCCGACGTGACGATCGCATGTTCGATCGGCAACATCACGGTCGCCGTCGCCGTCACGAACGCCGGCGCGGGATACTCCAAGAACCGCTCGAAGAGCGCGTCGGTAAGTTGATCGTATTTCGCGCCGCCGATGCCGTGCACGAACAGATCGCCCAGCAACAGTCGCGAGAAGAGAGTGGTAAGCAGCGCGCGAGGACGAATCTTGACTCCCGTCGCGCGCCACTGCCGCCACGTTTCCAGCGACGTCTCGAGTCGCCCGTCGAGTCGCGCGGGCAACAGGCCGCGCCATCCGGCGCGATCCGTCAGTTCAAAGCCGTCGCCCGCGCGGCGCACGAACAACCGCCGTCGCCGCGGCGACTGCTCGCTCCAACACCACAGCGGCGCCTCGACCCAGTCGTCTTCTCGAGCCAACTCGGGGACGGGATGCGAGCGGCTGCGGATCCGATGCGACGCTCGATATTCGGCCAACACTCGGTTGTACGTCTCGCGAAACGCATCCGCCCGTTCAAACAACTCCAGCGCCAGACGTCGAAACGCATCGCCGTCGGCCACGGCGCTCAACGGCACGTCGCACGTTTCGAGTCCCAGTCGTCGCTCGAGCTGATTGCGACCCACGGAGAACAACAAGCCGGCGTGTCGAGTGCGACGGCGTGCATCGAGCACCCAGGGCCAAACGGTCTGGACCAGCGGCCGCGCGACCAGCGAGCCGACCGTTGCGGCGACGCGGTCGGCGAACGAGGCAAACAGGGCGTCGTTCCGCACCGTTCGTTCTTCATACGGCGCTTCTTCGCCCGCATCGTCCCATGGCACGGCCGCCGTCTGCGGCGCATCGGCCGACCCGCTCGGGACCTTGATCGCCGCTCCGCGCTGCGTGTCGTTGTCGACGATCAGATTGACGACGCAAGCGGCCGTGCGGCGGCCGATCTGGGCGAGGACGAAGTTCTTGAACCAGACGCCCGGATGAAACAACTGCGGCTGATGACCCGTGATCGCGACCGACGGATCATCGACGCCGGTCTGAATCTCGCTCGCCCATGGCAACTCAAACCGCTCGGCATGCTCGCGCGCGGCGACGAGCAGTTCGCGACGCGCCAGTCGCACGAGATCACCGAGCGGCAACCCGCCGAAGGTACGCGCGGCGGCCGCCTGCCGCGAGGCGCGATTCTCGCGGAACACTTGTTCGAGCGCCTCGCGGGGCGGGTCGAGCAACACGCTGTCGGGCGTTCGCGGGGCGCGCAAGCGGCGGTACGCGAGCGTCGCTCGCGGGCCGTTCATGCCGACGCCTCTCCCGACTCGCGCCGCCTCCCGCGCCACTCGCCCGACGTCACGCGCGCCTGGCTGCGATCGAGCACTCCGTAGTAGTGCTGCAGGCGAATGGCGGCGTTGTCGAGCGACCCGCCGAACGAACGCGCCTCGTCGAGATAGATCAACGGCACCGCCAATTCGACCACGCGCCATCCCAGCGCCGCGGCCTGGACCCACAGCTCCAGCGGCATCGCATACCCTTCGTCGGTCAGGTCAAGCTCCGCCAATGCCGGAACTCGGTACGCCTTAAAGCCGCAGAAGGCGTCGGTGAGCTGAAAACCGAGCCGCCGGTTGATTTCGGCCGTCAGTTCGCGATTGATCCGCAAACGTTCGGCGGGCGGGGCGCTATCGCCGGAGAATGTCTGCAAGTAGCGGCTGCCCGAGACCATTTCGACGTCTTGGCAGCGGTCCACGAATTCTGGAATCAACTGCGGCTCGTGCTGACCATCGCAGTCGATCGTCACGAGCACGTCGTAGCCGTCGCGCAGGGCGCGTTGGAAGGCCGTGCGCAGCGCCGCACCGTAGCCGCGGTTGCGCGGGTGCGTTTCCACTTGAATGTCTCGGCGGCCGGCCAACTGAGGACCCGTGCCATCCGACGAGCCGTCGTCGACGACCAGGACGTCGGTCCCGTAGCGCACCACTTCATCCAGCACTCGGCCCACGTGCCGCACTTCGTTGAATACCGGCAGCGCCGTCAACGCTCGACGTCCCATTCCGATTCACCCAACTCTAGACGAACCGTCGCTCGCCCAAATCTCGTGTCCTATCCGACTGAAACCCGGTCGCCTACCGCGCTTCTAATTTCAACGCCTGCTCATTCTAGACGTCTCGAGCCGGTTCGGGCACTGGTGGAATCGAGCGCTTCGCTCGTCAAACTCCCCTGCCAGCGTTGGGATGGCGACGGTTGCGAGGTATGATGGGGTTGGTCGCAGCCCGCCGATATTCGACTCGCGAGGAGCCTGATGGACGCCGACGCCGACAACTCGAAGCCCCCCCTGCCTCGCCTGGTCGACTGGAAAGTCGCCGAAGACGTGGTCGGCGGGGACGCCGAGTTGCTGTTGCAGGTGATCGACGCGTTCTTGCAGGAGGCGCCGCAGCAGATGCGGGCGTTGACCAGCGCCGTCGCCGCCCACGATGCGCCCACGGTGCGCCGAGCGGCTCATACGATCAAAGGGTCGCTGCGCTATTTCGGCGTGCGCAGCGCCTTCGACTTGGCCTTGCAACTGGAGCAAGCGGGCCAGAAAAATGAACTCCGCGCCGCGCCGGCCGCCGTCGAGCAGCTGTCGGCCGCCTTGTCCCTGGTGCTCGATGAACTGCGCTCCTACTACGCTCGGGGTGGTCGCGCCTAGACGAACGGTTACACTGCGGGTCCGCGGCGTCGCTTCGTTCCTTCGTTTCGGAGTCAACTATGTCCACCGTGCTCGTCGTCGACGACAACCCGGTCGATCGTCGTCTGGTCGGCGGCCTGCTGGAACGAGCGGGCGGGCTTACGGTGCGGTTCGCGGACGACGGCGTGCAGGCGCTCGAACAAATGCAGGCCGCCGTTCCCGACGTCGTCGTCACGGATCTGGTGATGCCCGATATGGACGGGCTGGCGCTGGTGAGCCAAGTGGCGAAGTGTTACCCGCGCGTGCCCATCGTGCTGATGACGGGACACGGCAGCGAAGATATCGCCGTCCAGGCGTTGCACGCCGGCGCCGCCAGCTACGTTCCCAAGTCGCACCTCGCGTCGATGCTCGCCGACACCATCCAGAAGTTGTTGGAAATGCTCCGCGAGCAAGAACATCAGCAACGGCTGATCGGACGCATGGTTTCGCAGCACTGCGAGTTTCAATTGGATAACGACTTGAGCCTTGTGCCGGCCGTCATCAACTTTCTCATCCGTCAGATTCGCGGCGTCGGGTTTCGGGACGACAGCGTCTGCATCCGCATTTCGGTGGCGCTTGAGGAAGCACTCAACAATGCGATCTTCCACGGCAATCTCGAACTCAGTTCCGACCTGCGCGACCTCGATACGGCCGCTTACCGACAACACATCCGGGAGCGGCGGGAAGCGTCCCCCTACTGCGATCGACGGATCACGATCAAGTCGTCGATCGACCGCGAGTCGGCGCGGATCTACATTCGAGACGAAGGGCCCGGGTTTGATCCGCAGGCTCTTCCTGATCCGACGGATCCCGCGAACTTGGAATTGCCGAGCGGCCGGGGAGTGATGTTAATGCGTACGTTTATGGACGACGTAGTCTTTGGTCCGGCCGGGAACGAGGTCACGCTCACGAAGCGTCTCGCCCCATGAACGTCGTGAAGTTCTTGCACGTCGAACGTCGCGACGGAACCCTCGTCGTCTCGTTGCTCAAGAACGTAGGCTGCTTCAGCGACGACGATTTTCAAGACGAGTGGCGTCGGTTGCTGGAGCTGGTCGGCGACGTCGCCGTGCGTCGCGTCGTCGTCGATTTCACTCGAGTCGCCTATTTTGGTTCGCTCGTATTGGAACTGACGCTTGATCTATCCCGCCGCCTCCGCGACCGCGACGGCCGCGTCGTACTTTGCGGTTTATCTGCGTACGGCGAAGAAGTCGTCCGCACCGCTCGCTTTGATCGACTTTGTCAGCTCGCGCCCAGTCTGGCGGAAGCGCTCGGGCAGCGCAGCTAAACGCGCCCTCGCCCTCCTCGCAGCCTCGATCTCAAACGGTCGCGCGTTGCAGCAGTTCGAGCGTCTGGAGCGGCGATTCTGCGGGGTCGTTGAGGGCGGTGATGGCGAGTTCTTCGAGGAGGCCGGCGTCCAGTTCGAGCGCCAAGCCGGCGCAGGCGAGCACGCGCAAGGCGACTCGCCATAACGTGCGGCGGCCGAGCGTCGTGATGGGGAGACGGCGCGAGAGGGCGGCCGTAAGCACGGCGGCTTGCCGCAGCGTCGCTTGCCTCAAGGCGGCTTGTTGCTGAGAGGCGTCGAGCGAACCGCCGGGCTGCAGTTCAAAGGCCACTCGACGGATCGTCGGCAGCAGCGACTCAAAGAGCGCATCGGGCGCATCTTCGCCTCGTTCCGACGGTAGCTCGCTCAGTTCGCGGCGAATCCAACCCTCTAAGTGATTCGGCTGCATCGCGTCGATCAGCCCCAAGAACAAACGGGGGCCCGGCGCCGCATCCGGGCCGTCGATGCGGATCACCGAGTCGGACCATTCGACGTCGAACAGGCAGCCGGAAGGACGCAGCGGCGTTTCGGGCGGCGCGACCAACAGCAGGCGGTCTCCGGGTTCGATCGTATGCATTCCGCCATGCGGGCGCAGATGCACCAGCACCGAATCGGCGCCGCGATGCCCGAAACTCCACCGCGTCTCGCGCGCCGTGATCGGGATGTGCCGCACGACCTCCGTCGTCGCAATCATTCCCGCCGGGCGCCCGGTTGCGTCGTGGTTCGCCTCCGCGCGAGCGCGGGCCAGCGCTTTTTGCCCGAGTCCAAACATTTCGTTGGCGATATCGAGCGCCGGTCGGTCCTCGTGCAGGCACAAGGTGAAGAGGACGTCGGGAACGCGTCGTCGAAAGCGTGCGTCGGCGTCCTGCGCCGCAATCCAGATCTCGGCCTCTTCCGCGCCTTTGTTCCCGGTCGTCGTGAACCGCAGCGTGTCGGCTTCGAGCGGAATGTCCTCGTTCCAACCGCGACCAACCAGATACTCGCGGATGTCGGCGACGGAAATCCGCGAGAAGAGAACCTGAATATTCGACTGAGCCATAGGGGTGTGGGTGAGGGTTTAGAGATCGGCGAGGAGCGCGGCCAATTCCGGGTCGATGGCATCGTCGCCCGCCGACGCATCGGATGCGGCAGGCGTGGAATCGCCGCCGCCCAGCGACGCAAGGAGGGCGTCGAGTTCCGCGTCGGCGCTGGCGGCCGCGTCAGCGCCGTCCGCAGCCGGTTCGGACGCGGCTTCGGCGGACGCAGTCGCTGGCGCTTCCGCCTTCGCCGTGCTCGATCCGCCGCCGCCCGCCGTCGACGACACCGAAACCGATTCGGACGACCAGGGGCCGAGCAGCGGTTTGCCGGCGAGCGACTGGAAGCTGGCGAGGCGAACTTCGGCGCGTCCTTTGAACGACACGAGGGGCATGATTCCCTGGTTGCTTACGTACTGACAGAGCGCCTCGGACAGCAAGCGGTCGGTGCACGGCAGCGCGATCTGGTCGCCGTCCTTGTCGGTATAGAAGTAGTAGGGCATGTCGGTGACCGACATGGCGCTGCCGAGCTTCATGGCTTTGAGGCCCTGGGCTTGGAAGGTCGCGCCCAGCAGCAGACCGGCGAGGATCGCGCCGTTGCCCCACAGCATCCCTGACACGCCGCTTTGCGGAGTGAACTCTTCGAACGCGAACGGCGTAATCGGCTCGGTCTTTTTCCCATACGGCCAACGCAGCAGAAAACGTGGAGCGACCAGTCCGAGATAGGCCGCTTCGGGCAGCGCTCGCAAGTCGTCCCACGCTTGCTTCATCAGCGGGTGGACCTCCTCCGGCTTCCGTTTCACCAAGCAGTCGTTGCTGACGCCGGCGATGAACGGGGCTTTGGCGAGCACGGCGATGCGCGCGAGTCGTCCGAGCAACTCGCAGTGGGGAGGCGTCTGTTCGAACACATACGCGCCCAGGATCGCCGCGAAGGCGCCTTGGGAGGCGTCGAGCGACGGTTGTTCGACGAGCAGCTTATAGAGTCCCGATTCGGTGAGGTCCTCCGCTTGGCTCAAGTCAGCGGCGATCTCTTCGGCCGTGACGTCGATCAGTACGATCTGCAGCGACTCGTCGCATTCCAGCCGCCGCACCAGCAAATCGACGCTCCGCCACAGCGACTCAAGCGTCTGAAAGTCGGGATGGTGAAGCACGCGGCGCATGGCGTCCGACAGCGCTTGGTCGACGGCGGCGATCAGCTTGTCTTGCTGCGGGTCTTTGCTGGGGACGACGTAGGGGCCGACGATTTGTTTGAGCAGGTCGGCGACGGCCGCTTCTCCCGCATCGCCGCTGGTCGGCTGTCCGACGAGTCGCGCGAAGTCGGAGAGTTTGCCGTGGGGAATCGTCGCGCCGCGCGCCTTCCCGCGCGGCGTGGAGTCGTCGTCGTCGGCGACGGCGCTCTTCCACGACTGCACTTCTTTGGCGGCCGCCGCAAAGGTGCTCGACGTCTTCAGTCGCTTGCGCAGGCTGGCCAATTCGCTGAACAGTTCGACGTTGCCGTAGAGCTCGTCGGGATGCAATTCGTCGAGGTTCGCGACGGGGATTTCGACCGTTCCGCCGTCGGCGGCCAGCGGCAGTCGCAACGTGACTTGGAATCGCCCAAAGACGTCTTCGAGGTTATCGGCGTCGACGCGAATCGCTTTCCGTTTCGCCAAGGCGTCGCCGGTCGCCAGTTCGCCGCTGTTGGCACGCGCGGAGAAATCGCCCAGGATGGCGATGCGAAACTTGCCGGTGGCAGCTTTCAGCGGGGACGAAGTGACCGTGAGGTTGCCGAAATTCACTTGGTAGCGCACGGATCATTCCTTGGCATGCGTTTCGAAGAATTGCAGGGCTTTTTCAACGTAGGGGGGCGGCGTCCAGCCAAAGAACTTCTTCCCGACCCAGGTCGCCAGCGGCAACCCCAGGACGAACGTGAACACAACGAGCGTGATGACGATTCGAAAGGCCCGCGCCCCGGGACCGCGCGGAAGCGGCGCCTCATCTGAATCGAAGTCCAACGACATGTGATCGCAACTCCCTGAAGTTCCGGGCTGAGCAAGCGCAGGGCTCGCCGCAAGTGGAGTCTAGCCTGTGTCGCACGCGTCGAAAAGCCGTACGTTTCCGACGTTGGATCAAGGACTCTTGGGGCGGCAAGCTTCCAGGAAGCCCAGCAATCGCGGGTCATTGGGCTGCCGTTTCAGCCCGTCGTCGATCACGCGCTGCGCTTCGTCGTGCCGTCCCACCAACTGTAGCAAGGCCGCTTGGTAGCAACGCCACTCCGCCTGCTCTGGGGCCAAGCTGATCGCTTCCCCCCACGACGCGATCGCACCGAAGACGTTCCCCTGCGCCTGGTGCCACTGCGCCCAGGTGGCGCGCACTTGAGGATGATCGGCGGCCTGGCGCTGCGCCTTCTCAAGCAACGGTTTAGCCTCCTCGTAAGATTCTTGAGCCGTCAGAAGGCTGGCCAATCGCAGCGCAACGGTAAAGGATTCGGGGTGGTGCTGCAGCGACTTGCGGAGCGCGTCGATCGCCGCATCGAGTCGTTCGCAGCGGACATAGGCAGCCGCCAGATTCTCGTACGACTCGGCCGACGGCTCCAACGACACGCACGTCTCCAGCGTTTGAACCGCCTCTTCCCATTGGGCCAGCGACAACAGGGCGTTAGCCAGATTGAAGTAGGCGGCGGCGACGTCTGGACGCAGCTTAATCACGCGCCGAAAGGCGTCCGACGACTCGGCATGTCGGCCCAGCGTCGCCCAGACGTTGCCCAGTTCGAAATGGGTGCGAGCGTCGTCCGGCCGTTGGCGAACGGCCTCTAACAGCGATTCAAGTTGCGGATGCATTCAGGTCACTCGCCGGTTTCCGGCTCAATGTTGACACCTCTAACTACTCCCCCTAGACTCGGCAAACGCCAGATAGACAGGGCTTTACAGCCCCTCCCTAGGGGCGTCCTCGCGTTCGATACGCTTGACCGCAGACGATACGCGTCCGTATCGACAGTGTCCAGGGAGGCCATGTCCAGGGAGGCCATGTCCAGGGAGGCCATGTCTCGCGCGGCATGTCATTCAGGAACTTCGCCGGTCGCTCGACGGGATTCGCCAAATGCTGACTATCCTGAAAATACTGACGGAAGCCCTTTTCCGGCTCAAGGACCTTCCCGGTCTGGGATTTCTGAATCCGTATTACTGCCGAGTCCGCGAGACGCACGACCAGATCAAGAAGAAGATCAAGTCGTTTGAGACTCGGAAGGGGAATCTCCAGGCGAATTTGCGGCGCGTCAAGGAAATCCCCTCCCTGATCAAGGGTTCGAAAAAGAAGAAGACATGAGCACCGATTCGGTCCAGAACGTATTCGAAGTCACCGGCCCCGCCGCAGGGGTGACGTTCCTCCTGTGGCGACTGACGGGCGCCGAGGAAATGGGGCGCGGCTTTGAATACACGGTGGAACTGCTGGCGGAGACGGATGCCGTCACGGCCGCCGATGTGCTCGGCAAAAGCCTCTCGGTCAAGATCAACATCCAGGGGCAAAGTCCGCGCTTCATCCATGGGCTCGTCTGCCGTTTCGAACGACTGGGGCAACGCAAGCCGTTCTATGCGTATCGGTTCTTGATTCGCCCTTGGCTCTGGTTCCTCAATCACACGGCCGACTGCCGCATCTTTCAGAACAAGTCGATCCAGGACATCCTGACCGACGTCTTCAAAACGAAGAACGCCTTCAGCGACTTTCGCTTCAATCTCACCGGCACGTACACGACGCGGGAGTACTGCGTTCAGTACCGCGAAAGCGACTTCCATTTCGCCAGCCGACTGATGGAAGAGGAAGGCATGTACTACTACTTCGAACATGCGACCGACAAACATACGCTCGTGATTCTCGACGATGCGGCGTCGCATACGGCCATCGGGGGCGACCCGATTCGCTACGACACGGAAGGCGAAGCGTTCGGCGAGAACGAAGTGATGCGCAAGTGGAGTCCCTGCGAGGAACTGTGGACCACGTCCTTCACGGTTCGCGACTACGACTTCGAAAAGCCCAGCACGCTGCTGAATTCGAAGGCGCAGATCGTCCAAACCCATTCGCTCAGTTCGTTCGAATGGTACGACTATCCCAATAACTTCAAGGAAGTCGCCGACGGCAACCACTACGCGACCGTCTGGGCCGAAGGTCGCCAAGCTCGCTATTCGCAGGCGACGGGCATCGCCAGCAGCTATCGGCTGATCCCCGGCCTGAAGTTTACGATGTCGGAGTACGTCGATACGGCGGAGAACGTCGAGTTCATCATTGTGCGGACGGAGACGACGATTCAATCGGGCGAGATTCGCGGTTTTTCGGCCGAAAGCAAGAATCGAGTCACCGTCGACCTCCGCGCCATGAAATCGACGCTCCGTTTCCGCGCCGAACGCACCACGCAGCGGCCCACCATTCCCGGCCCGCAGTCGGCGCTGGTCGTCGGCAAGCAAGGCGAAGAGATTTGGACCGACAAGTACGGTCGAGTGAAGGTGCAGTTCTATTGGGATCGAGTCGGCGTGAAGGACGAGAACAGCTCCTGCTGGCTCCGAGTGGCCCAAGTTTGGGCGGGGAAGAACTGGGGCGGCATCGAAATCCCGCGCATGGGCCAAGAGGTGCTCGTCCAATTCATGGACGGCAACCCCGATCGACCGATCATCGTCGGCCGCGTCTACAACGCGGAACAGATGCCGCCCTATACGCTTCCCGACAACCAAACCCAAAGCGGCATGAAGACCCGTTCGTCGAAGACGGGCACGACGGAGAACTTCAACGAATTGCGGTTTGAGGACAAGAAGGACGCCGAAGAGGTCTACTTCCACGCCGAACGCGACTTCAATCGCGTGGTCGAAAACAACGACACGCTCAAGGTCGGCTTTGAAAAGAAGACCGACGGCAACCAAAGCATCGACATCTACAACAATCGCACGCTCAAGGTGGGCGTCGACGGCGCGGCCGACGGCAGCGAGACGATTGAGATCTGGAAAAACCAAACCGTCACGATCGGCAAGAGCGCCTCGGACGGCAGCCAGACGGTGAAAATCTACAAAGACGAGACCAAGACGATTGAAACGGGCAACCGGTCGCTGACCGTCTCGAAAGGCAACGAGACGATCAAGATCGACACAGGCAACCGCGACGTGACGATCGCCAAAGGCAATGACACGCTGACCGTCACGCAAGGCAATCTTTCGATCACCGTCACGGCAGGGACGTGCACCATCGAAGCCGGCACCTCCATCGAACTCAAGGTGGGCGCCTCGAGCATCAAGATTGAGTCGGCGGCGATCACCATTAAGTCGGCCGACGTGACGGTCGAGGGAACCGGCACCGCCGAAGTGAAGTCGCCCGCCACCACCGTCGACGGCAGCGGTTCGCTGACGCTCAAGGGCGGCATGATCAATATCAACTGACCAAGCACTCATGCGCGCCACGTTGCAAGTCATCTCCAGCCCCGCTCGACCGCGCCGCGTCGAATTGCGCGACGGTCAGGCCGCTCGCGTCGGTCGCAGCGAGTGGGCGGACGTCCCGTTCCCGCAAGACGCCGCGCTCGCCGAAATCCACTTCGTCGTGGCGTGCCTGCCGCAAGGCTGCTACCTCCGGCACCTCGCCGACGGCCTCCAGACGTTCGTCAATCAGCAGGCGGTGCAGGAAGTGCGTCTACGGACCGGCGACCAGATCGCCGCCGGTCGCACGCGCTTCGCCGTCGCCATCGAAGGGGAAGCGATCGTCGCGCGTTCGTCATCCGCCGGCGACGGGGTGGGCGGCGAGCTCGTCGACCAGGGGCCGGCGCCGCCGCCGACCTTCACCGCGGCCGAATGGCAGGCGCTGGCTGCGCTCCTGGCGCTCGATCCGCCCGCCGGGGAATTGGCGCAAGACGGCATGTCGGCGGACGCTTGGATCGCCGCGCTCGCCGCCGCCAAGCAGTTTTTCGCCGCCGCTCGAGTTCGCGCACACTTGCTCCCGCGGCGCGAAGCCGTGTGGTGGGGCGTCTCGTGCGTGGAGAACGAAGGGGTCGCCGCGCGACTGCCCGACGCCCAGCGCGCCGGCTTCGAGGCGGCTCGCGACTGGGTCTCGAACCCCAGCGAACCGCAGCGCCGCAAGTGCGAAGCGGCGGCGCTGGCCGTCCGCAACCGCGGGATCGGCGCCCACTTGGCCAACGCCGTGTTCTGGTCGGGACCCACGCTGGGGCCGATCGAGGCGGAGCCAGTGCCGCCCGATCCGCTGCTCACCGGAATCGCGGTCGCCAACGCTTTGCTCTTGGCATCGATCGACCAAAGCCCCAAACTAGCGCCTGAGCGGTGGCCGAAGTTTTTGGAGTGGGGGCAATCCGCGGCGGCTGGGAAGCTGCCCTGGCCCGCTTCGCCCGCAACTCGTTAAGGATATCTGTTCGGGCCATGCAATCCGTAACCGACAAACCGACTGCGCTTCGCGAGTCGTGGCGAAGCCCCGATCTTTCGGGCCCGCGCGGGCGCGCACGCCGCTTCTGGCGACGTTATCTCATCGCGCTGCTCGCCGCCGCCCTGTTTCTGTTGTTCGCGTACTTGCTGCTGAGCCCTTTTGCGCACCCGACCACGCGACTCCTTGAATCGGCCGGCGGACCGTACGATCCGTTCCAGGCCCCGTTGCTGGAGTTCGTTGCAGAAGACGCCGCCGCGATCAAGGCGCCGCTCGAACGGTCCTTCCTCGTCCCCGGCCAGACGCCGCTTGTTCACTCCCAAAGCCTCCGCACGCCCGACGACGTCGCGAAACTCATCGCCACCCTCGACGGACTCCCGTCCACCTCCGCCGACGTCGTCGTCATCTACCTCGCCGCACACGGCGTCGCCTGGGACGGAGAAGCACGCCTGCTGTGCCAGAACTTCACTCCCGCCGCTCCCGAACAAGGCAGCTACCCGCTCGCCAAACTACTCCGCCAACTGCAGCTCTCCCCAGCCGGCCTCAAGCTTTTGGTGCTCGAACACGGTCGACTCGATTACGACCCGCGGCTGGGCATCGTCGTCAACGAGTTTCCGCGGTTGTTGCAGGCAGAGGTCGAGCAGCTCCGAACGTCGGCTGGACGGCCCGATCCATCAGTGTGGGTGCTCTCCGCCCACTCGCCCCTCGAACGCTCGCATGTCGACTATGTAAATCGGCGTTCGATGTTCGGCGGCGCGGTCGCCCGGGCGCTGGCCGGCGCCGCCGACCTCGACGACGATCAGCTGCTGACCTTGGATGAACTGACCCGCTTTGTGCGCCGTGATGTGCAATTGAGCGTGCAGGCGGCGACGAATGGGCGTCAATCGCAAACCCCCGAACTGCTTGGGCCGCAAGGCGGCGACATCGTGCCGCCCAGTCGACGCATGTTGTTGTCGGTTCCGCCCAAAGCGCTGCAGCTCCCGCCCGGCGCGCTGGAACTGGCGGCGCAAACATCCGCCGGCGCCGACGCGCTAAAAAAGGCCGACGCCGCCCAGAAGCAAGCGACCGACGCAAAGTCCAAAGCCGAAGCCAAAGCGGCCGAAGCGGAAGCAAAGGCCGCGAAGGTCAAGAGCGCGGCCGGAGGCGACGGCAAGTCGGCCGACGGCGGAACCGCCGCAGAGCCGACGGCGGAGAACGCCGCCGCCCCCAGCGGCGACGCGACCGGCGCCGAGGCTGCGGCGAGCGGCGCTCCCAGTTCGGCTGCTCGCCCCTTCCCCACGCGCGATGCGCCGCTGGCCGACGCCGTCGCCTACGGCTGGGAACAATCGGCCCAGCGCGAGGCGAACGAGACGCCGCAGGGGGACGTCGTCGTCGAGCTGCCGGCTTGGTGGCGCAGCTGGAAAGAACGACTCGTCGCCCGGGAACGCCAACAACGGTTCGGCGATCCGGCCGACCAGCCGGCGCTCGCACTGTCACTCCGCCAAGACCTCGCAACGCTTTTTGCGCCCGCGGAACTCGCCCCCCGCCCCACCGCCGACCTCGTCGCGCGCCGGCTCGCGGAACCGGGCGGCATCGCCGACGTAAACCCGTCGTCGCTCCCCAGCATCGCGCTCGCGGAATCGATCGCCCAGGCCGGCGGACCGCCGCTCGCCGAACCGCTGCGAACGTTGCTGGCCGACCTCGACCGACTGCTCGCCGGCGACGACTCAAAGGCGTTCCGCGAGTGGCTGAAGAAGCCCTGGCCGAAGGAAGCAGAAAGCTACTGGGAGCTGCAATGGCTGCGCGACGCCGCGGATGGGCCCGCCGCGCCTTGGCCCCTGTTGGGGCTTGGTTGGCGAACCATTCGCGCGGGACAACAGACGGCGTCCGACCCTTACATCGGACAGCCGTGGGCGCAGCAACGACTGGCGCTCGCCGATTCGTGGCGACGAGCGGGGCAGCGCGAAATGGCGGCTCAGATCGGCAAGCACTATGCGGGTCGCGCCGATGCGTCGTTGCGCGAAGCGCTGCGCCAATACGAAGCCTTGCAGCGAGATTTGGCCCTGTGGCGCTCGTGCGATCGCCTGCGCCTACGCTCCCTCGCGCGCGCCGCCGACTACGTTCGTTGGCATCAATTGGCGGAACAAGATCCCGAGATCTCGCCCGCGTATGCCGATGTGGTCGAATTTCTGGATGTGTTGGCGGCTTTCTCCGACGAACTGGAGAAGCCCCAGCCGGTGCTCGTCGCGCTGCTTGATCAACGCCAGCGACTCGACGCCCTCGAGCGTCGACTTCGTGAACCGCTGGCTCAACCGCGCTTGGAGCGTTGGCTCGCGCAACAAGATCGGCCGGCCGAACAAGCGGCACGGATCGAAACGTTGCTCAAATTGCCGTTGCTCGAGCCGACGACGCGCGAATTGTTGCTGGAAGCGGCGAACGCCGTCGGTCCGCGTCGCGACTTGATTGCGGCGTCCGACGTCGTCGCGGCGGCCGATCCCGATCCGCGCATCTTGACGGAAGCATCTTGGTCGCGTCCCGGCGAGCAACTGGTGTTGGTCCACAAGCTGGCCCGCCTCGCGCGCCTCGAAGCGACCGACGACGCCGGCGCTTGGACGTCGCTGGAGTCGGCCTTCCACGAATCTTTCGATGAGGCGGGACGGTTGAAGCGGGGCGGCGCCGGCTCGTCCCCCGATCCGCTGCAGTTTTGGCACGCCTACCGAGCGTACGGATCGGCGCTGCGCAGCTACTACGACTCGCTCCCCTCGCGACTCGCCGACGCCGCTCGCCGCCGTATGAACTTGGTCGACCCGCAAACGCGCGCCGCCAAGGTGCTCGCGATTCGCATGTTGCAGCGCGGCGAATGCCTGCTGGATTCGCGCGACGTGACGCGTTTGGACGACGTCAGCCCCTCCACTCTTCTGCGGCAAGCCGCTTGGTACGACGCGCTGCGCACGGGGTTTGATCGAGCGCTGGCCGAACGCGAGGATGCGCCGCCGTTGGACGTCGAGGCCTGGGCCGAAACGGCGCGGCGCTTCGCCCGCGCGGCGACGAACATCCCGCTGCAACCGCCCCTCCCGCCCCTTGCGGAACGCATTCTCGAATGGGATGGACCTACCAGCATCGCCCTGACGACCGAGCCGAAGCGGGAACTCACGCTGACGCTGAACTACCGCGGCCGCACGGCTTCGCGGGCCTGGATCGTCCTGGATTACGACCCCGAGTTGCTCGACGTACGACCGGTCGGCGGTTTTGAGACGTACGAAGAAACGCAGTTGCGCGAGAAGGCGCCGCCGGGCGAGAATCCGTATCCCGTGCGACCCGACCTGTGGGGCCGAACTCCCTCGTTCGATGTGGCTGCCGGTCAGCCGCAACGTCTGCAGATCGTCGTGCGTCGACGCCCCGCGCCTGGCAGCCAGACGTTGGTCGTCGTCAAAGTGATCTGCGGCGAACAAGTCGCGCGTCACGAGATTCGCGTCCAACTTCCGGCGACCGATACCATCGCACTCGTTCCGCTCGGTCCCGTCGACGGCTGGTCGGCTTCGCCTGACGGCGTCCTGCTCCATCCTCTCGCCAACCACCCCGCCGACTATCGCTTTCAACTCGTCAATACGGGGCTCACCGATCGCGAAGTCAGCGTGCAATTCCTGGCCGCCAACGAACGCATTCCCGGCGAGACGCCCGACGAGTTCCTCGCGTTGTCGCCCGATGAAATCTTGCGGCGATCGAAGCCGGGCCTGCCGCTGATGTCGATGGAGAAAGTGTTGCTCGCCGCCGACGGCACACCGGTCACGCTGCTCGGCCCGCTCCCGAAGAAGGCCGGCGCTCAAGCGACGCCCCGCAACCGTACGCCATTCAGCGTGCGACTCGACGGCGATCGCACGAACGGCGGCGCCGACGAAGGGGATGCGAAAGGGGACGCGGGGCCCGCCGCCAGCGCCGCTCCGCCCGCCTCCCCGCCCGCCGACCTGCCGGCCGGCGACGAGAAAGCCGCCAAACCGCTGGGGCTCGACGTCCGTCATGGACTTTTGATGGTCGTTCGCGATTTGGAGACCGCAGCCGTGACGGTGCGACGAGTGCTCTTTCGTCCGCAGCGGCCGCGTCGCTTCTTGACGGCCGAAGCCGACTACGACGCCGAACAAGAACGGCTGACGTTGCGCATTCGACCGCGCAATCCGGCGTTGGTCCCCGACAAGGGCTTTCTGGTGAAGGCGACGTTCCCCGTCCCGCTGCCGCCAGGGACCGAGGCGCAGTTGGAAGGCATCATCTCAGCGCCGAAGTACGAGGCGGTCCTGTACGCGGCGATCCCTGCGGAAACCGATCGGCTGCTTACGGTTCATCTCGACGTCGACGACTACCCGCGCGGGCTTGCTTGGAACCTCTCCTGCGCCTCGACCGCGCGACAGATCCCGCCGTCCGACGATTTGCTTGCCATTCAAATCACGTCCCCCGACGTGGAGAAGGCGTACCAAGCGCCCGTGCCGACGGTGCCGGTGGAATTTCAAGTCGACGCGCCGCAAGGAGCGTTCGAATCGCCGCGCGACTACGTCGAAGTGGGCGTCGATCGACGACGCGACCGCGAGTTGTCGGACGACGCGACGGTGCGCGTTTACAGCGACCGACAGGTCGACGTGGCGATGACCGAATGGACGCCCGAGGGGAACGTCCGCTTCGTGGCCGATGTGCATGACTTTCGCGTCGTCGTGCCGGCGACCGGATTGCGCAATGTGCGCTCGGAATTGCTGGCGCAAGCGCGAGTCGGCTTGCGGACGGTGTGGAGCGAGCCGGTGGGCGTGCTGTTCGATGCCAATCCGCCGGAGGTGCAACAGGTGGAGTTGTCGACGGGACGGATGTTGACGCAGATGGAAAAGGTGCGCGTCACGGTCTTCGCCTCGGACGACCAACGCAGCGGCGTCGGCAAGGTCGAATTGGCCTTCGATCTCGACAATTCGGGCGAGTTCGGCGCCGGGGCGATCATTCCCGCGAAGGTCGACGCATCGGGACGCTGGATCGCCGACGTCCCCGTCGACGTCCCCAACCTGGGACCCACGCGACTGCTTGTGCGCGCAACCGATCGCGTCGGCAACGTGAGCGAGTTCAAGAAGGTCCCAGTCGTCGTCGTGTCTCCCATGGAGGCCGAGGAAGCGAAGAAGAATCTGACGAACCGCGTGACCGGCGTCGTCAAGTTCAGCAAGCAACTGGTGCCCAACGCGCAAGTGGAACTGCGCGACGACAAGAAGAAGGTCGTGGCCGATGCGACGACCGACGAACAGGGAAAGTTTGTGTTCCCGAAAGTGCCGCAAGGAAAGTACAAGTTGTGGGCGAAGGGCGTGTCCCGAAATCGGGCGCGCGAGGTGGAAATGGACGTCGTTGTGCCGCCGCCGCCCGCCCAGTCGGTCCAGTTGGAAGTGCTCCTCTCCAAATAGCGCCGACCTGCTCATGGATTCTTCTCATCCCGAATCGACGCCGCCCGACGATGCTTGGCGGGAAATTCGACGTTTGGTCGAGGAAGTCGCGCGCGTCGCGCGCACCGAACGTTCGCCGGGCGCATTCTTCGGCTGTTTGGTCGATCGCGCGGTGCGAGCGACCGGGGCCGACGCGGCCGTCCTCTGGACTCGAACGCCGGACGGACGGTATCAGCCCGAGTTTCATCGGCACGTGCAACGCTTCCGGCTCGCCGAGGATCGCGGCGCGCAAGCCCTCCACGCGCGGACGCTCGACGCCGCCCCCGCAGTCGAAAGAACGTTGTGGATCTCGGCCGGCGCCGGCGAAACGGCCAGCCGCGACGGCGCACGCGATGGATTCCTGAATCGCGAACACACGCTCAGCTTCACCCCCCTGCGGCTCGACGCCGAGACGTTCGCCGTACTCGAATTGGCGCATCCCGATCTCGACGATCCTGCACTGCAAGAAGCGTGCGAAGAGATCATCGACGCCATGGCCGAATCAGCGGCCGCATGGCAGCGGGCGCAGCGCCTGGACGAGCTGCGACGGGAAGTCGAGTTTGCGGCGGCCAGCGATCAATTTGCGCGACGCATTCACGCCTCGCTCTCGCTCGCCGATACGCTCGCCGAAGTCGTCAACGAATTGCGCGCGATCGTGCCGAGCGATCGAGTCTCTGTGTTGCTCGCCGATGGTCCGAGATGGCGAGTGGAAGCGATCAGCGGGTTGGACCGAGTTGATCGCCGATCGAGCTTCGTCGGGTTGCTCGAGCCGCTGGCGGACGTCGTCGCGCGCATGGGGCAGCCTTTGTGGCATGAAGGCGCTTCGCACGACTTGCCGCCCGAAGTCGCCCAGCCGCTCGAAGCACTTCTTGATGCGTCGCACGCACGCACGTTGGCCGTCGTTCCGTTGACCGCGCCGGTCGCCGCGTCGCTGACTGCCTCGCACGAGGACAAGCACCAGCCGCCGGAGATCTTGGGATTGGCGACGCTCGAGTGGATCGCGTGCGCGGCGCGTCCCGAAGCCCGAACGCGACTCGAACGACTGGTTCGACATGTCGCACCGGCGCTGCAGAACGCGCTGGAGTACGACACGCTGCCCGGCGCTCGGTGGCTGCGCACGCTGCGCGCCTTCACCGGCGCCGCTCGCAGTCGCCGCCGCCGTCGCCTGCGGATGGCCGCCTTCACCCTGTTGGCGGTCTGCGTTGTCGCGCTGTGGCCGGTTCGCTTTCAGATCGTCGCCCGCGGACAACTGCGGCCCGAGGTGGTGCGCGAAGTGTTCGCGACGGCCGACGGGGAAGTCGCCGAACTGCATGTCCGCCACGAACAAGCGGTCGTCGAGGGCGAGAGGCTGCTCACCTTGCACAGCCCGTCGCTCGATCTCGAACGCGAGCGGCTGCAGGGGGAGGTCGAGACGACGCGCGAACGCCTGCTCGCAGCCGAATCCGCGCGACTCACCGACTCCGGCAAGCAACGCGATCCGGCCGATTCGCCGACGCTGTCCGCCAGCGAAGGCGAATTGAGACGTCAGTTGGAAAGCTACGAGGCGCAGCTAGCGATTGTGGAGAAACAGCGATCCGCGTTGGTGCTTGCCAGCCCGCTGGGCGGCGTCGTCCTCCGGTCCAACTTGCTGGAGCTGCTGCAGTCGCGGCCCGTGCGCCGCGGCCAAATGCTGCTCGCCGTCGGCGATCTGGCCGGGCCGTGGCAAGCTCGGATCGAGATTCCCGATCACAGCGTCGGTCATGTGCTGGCCGCGCAGGCGGCGCGCGAGACGCCGCTGCCCGTCGCGTTCGTGCTGGCGACGTCCCCCGGCGTGAAGCATCACGGGACGCTGGCCAGCATCGACCAAGTGACGAATCGCGACGAGCAAGGGCAGCCGATCGTGCGGGGCGTCGTCGCGTTCGAGCGCGATGCGACGCTCGACGCGCGTCCCGGCGCGACGGTGGCGGCGAAGATCGACTGCGGCCGCCGGCCGTTAGGCTACGTTTGGTTCCATGAACTGTTCGAGTATCTTCAAGCGAGGTTGTTCCTGTGATGCGTTCCCCATCGCTCGCTTGCGTTGCGTTCGCTTTCGTATGCTTCGGCGTCGTGAATGCCGCGTCGCAGTCGGTGCAAGCCCAGTCGATCGAAGTCAAGTCGGTCATCTTGCGTTTGATCGAGCGAGCGGAAATTCCCGCGCGTCAGGCCGGCACGCTGCTTGAAGTGAGCGTCTCGGAAGGGAAGGTCGTTGAGGAAGGCGCCGTGCTCGCGCGCATCGACGATGTAGAAGCGCAGATCGCGGTGAAGCGAGCCGAGTACGAACGCGACATCGCGGCGGAGAAGGCGAAAAGCGACATCGAGATTCGAGCGGCGCAGGAGGAACGCAAAGTGGCCGACGCTGATCTCAAGCAAGCGCAACAGTCTCAACAACGACTCGCCGACAGCGTCTCCGCATCGGAACTGGAACACTTGAAGCTCAAATCGGCGCTCAAAGCATTGCAGGTCGAGCGGGCGCAGCATGAAAAGGCGGTCGCCCAACTCACGACGTCCCAACGCGAGGCGGACGTCGAACTGGCTCGGCGGACGTTGCAGTTGCGGCACGTGACGGCGCCCTTCAAGGGGACGGTCGTCGAGGTGTATCGCCAGAAGGGCGAATGGGTCGAGCCCGGCGAGAAAATCTTGCGACTCATTCGACTCGACCGCATCCGCGCGGAAGGCTTCGTCGACGCCGAGCAAGCACAGCGCGGGCTCGAGGGGAGAACGGCGACGTTGCGAATCGATCTCCCGGGTCGGCCCGGTACGCGCTTCGCGGGGAAAGTGACGTTCGTGAGTCCTGAGTTTGATCCGGTGAACCGACAGACGCGGTTCTTCGCCGAATTTGAGAATCGCGACTTGCAACTGCAGCCCGGCGTTCGGGCGGCGCTGACGATCGACGGCGGTGCGCCTTCCTCCAAGAGCCCCTAGTCGCATGAACCAAGCTGTCGACGCCGCCGCGCTGCCGCTGCGACTGCGCTGGCGACCTGACCTGCAGGCAAACGCCATGACGCTCGGCGGACGTCGCCGCTGGATCGTGCGCGATCCGCTGACGCGTCGACACTTTCAGTTTCAGGAGGAAGAATTCTCGATCGCCATGCTGCTCGATGGTCGTCGCAGCCTGCGTGAAATCGAGCAGGCGTTTGCAACGCAGTGGCCGTTGTTGCGATTCAGCGCTCCGCAGTTCCAGCACTTTCTTTCGCGACTTCATCGCGATGGATTGCTGATCGACGACGCAGGCGGACAGGGACGTTTGATTCGTCAGCGGCGGCAGCAGCGGGCCCGGTGGTCATGGGTCGCGTGGCCCGCTCAATTGCTCGCGCTGCGTTTGCCCGGATTCAATCCCGCCCCGCTGCTCGATCGGCTGTATCCCCGCGTTCGCTGGTGGTTCTCGCCGTGGTTCGTCGCGGCGAATCTTTTACTCATGGCGTTCGCGGCCGCGTGGGCGGCGACGCATCCCTTTGAATTGCAGGCCAGAATGCCGGACCTCGAGGCGTGGCTGCAGCCGCGTCAGTTGTGGCTCGTGGCGTTCGTCTTGGGGATCACCAAGGCGCTGCACGAGCTGGGGCACGCGCTCGCCTGTCGGCACTTCGGCGGCGAGTGTCGCGAGATGGGTGTGATGTTGCTGGCGTTCACGCCCTGCTTGTACTGCGACGTGGGGGACGCGTGGTTGATTCCCGACCGCTGGCGGCGAGCGGCCGTGGCGGCGGCGGGCATGTACGTGGAGGCGACGATCGCGTCGGTCGCGCTTGTCTTGTGGTGGAATACGGCGCCCGGTTGGCTGCACCATCTGTCGCTGGCGGTGGTCGGCGTGTGCGGCGTAAGTACGTTCGTCTTCAACGCCAACCCGCTCTTGCGCTACGACGGCTATTTCATCTTGTCCGATCTGCTCGACGCCCCAAACCTCTGGCAGCGGTCGCGCGACGCCTTGCGCGAGACGGCGGGAAAGTGGTTCTTGGGACTCGCAACGCCCGCCGCGGCGCGACAAGATCGCCGCTCGACGAATGCCTTGTTGATCTATGCACTTGGCTCGACCGCCTATCGCGTCGTCGTGTTCGTGGGATGCGTGACGTTGTTGGTCAATGTGCTCCGGTCATGGCGACTCGAGCAACTGGGTTGGATGTTGGCCGCGGCGACGATCGCGGCCGCGGTCGCTCCCGTCGGCGTCAACATGTACTCGCGTCTGTCGAGTCCGCTGTGGCGCAGACGCGTTCGACCGGGACGAGTGCGCGGGACGTTCCTTGCGGTCGCGGCGGTGCTCGCGGCGATTCTGTTCGTCCCGCTGCCCGCTCGCGTCTCCGCGCCGGCGTTGCTGCAAGTGGAATCGGCGGCGCCGCTGTACGTGACCGTGCCAGGGACGATTGAACGGACGCTTGCACCGGGCGCACGCGTTGCGCGGGGGGAAGTCGTGATCCAGCTGGCGAATCCCGAGGTCGAACGACAGCTCGTGCAGGCGGAGGGAGAAGTGCGAGTGCTCGAGACGCGCGTGGCGTATCTAGAGAGCGTGCGCGGCGACGACCCCCACGCGTCGGCTCGGATTCCCGCGGCCCGCGAGTCGCTGGCGGCCGCACTGGACGTCGTCGCTCAACGCCGCCGCGATCTCGATCGACTGGCGCTTCGCGCCGACGTCTCTGGCGTCGTGCTCGCTCCGCCCGACGCGGTTCGTCCCATTCACGACGCGCGCGAGCTTTCGAACTGGGGCGGCACGCCGCTGGAACCATGGAATCGACGCGCGTTGCTGGAGAACGGCACGCTTGCCGGTTGGGTGGGGGAACCGCACCGTCGCGAGGCGATTGTGTTTGTGGCGGAATCGGAGATTGAGCGAGTGGCGAAGGGGCAGACGGTGCGGTTGGCTTTCGCGGCGTGGCCGACCGCGGTTCAGCGCGGTCGCGTCACGGAGATCGCTCCCTCGGAATCGAGCGAGCTGCCCGCGGAGCTAGCGCAGGGGGAACAAGTCCCGTTTCGCATCGACGAACGAGGCGTCGCCCAATCGCTCGAGACGCTATACCAAGTGCGCGTCGCGCTCGAGGACTCCGACCTGCCGCCCTTGAACCGCGTCCGCGGCGAGGCGCGGATCAGCGTCGCGCCGCAATCTCTGGGCGACCGCCTGCTGCGCGCTTTCCGACAAACATTCATCTGGTCGCCATAGTCGCCATCGTCGTGGATCGCTCCGCGATCCAACGCCGCACCAACGTTGGACCGCGGAGCGGTCCACGACAATGGTGTTTACCCACCTGCAAAAAATACCTACGAATTGTGCTTGCCACCCCCCCGTTGCGAGTGATAAACTGCTTGACAGGATGACCCAGGCATCTGCTACCGCGCTCTCCATTTCCTGCAAGGCGGTGAGTATGAATCGGCATCAATTGCAATTGCAACGGCCATGGCGCCGCCGTGGTGGATGGACGATGACCGAATTGTTGGTGGTTATCGCAATCAGCGGTGTGGTCGGTTCCTTGACGCTGGCTGCCGTTCAACAAGCGCGTGAGTCGAGTCGAAAGCTTGGTTGTTCTTCGAATCTACGACAGATTGGGTTAGCGGTAGCGAATTACGAGTCGCAGTATGGGTGCTTTCCCCATGGCGCCGTGCGGGGATACGGCTATAGCGTCGCCATCCTTGGTTTCCTTGAGCAAGCGGCGCTGTTAGAGAGAGTCGACCTCTCTGTGGCGCCCGAGGATAATTCGTCGCTCTCTGGTACGGAACTTCCGATCTGGCGATGTCCCTCGGAATCTGCGCCGCGCATCCGCAAGGTTGGCTCGCCCGCAAAGACTTGGGCGAGCACGAACTATTTTGGAAACTCAGGTACTTGGTGGCCGCTGAACGGAATGGACGGCATCTTTCGCTACGATGACGGCACCCACGGCGGGAATCCTCACTCTGGTCCGGTCCGTCCCTCGGATGTCTCTCGCGGCCTCGCAAACACAAGCTTGATTGCCGAGGCAAAGTCGGGAGACGGGATCGGCGGTCGATTGTCCGTTGCTTGGGAGCTTCCGCGAAGCTATTCCGCGACCGAATTGGACGCGTTCGTCGGCAACTGCAGCGCGCTGCCGAAGAACCCCGCACAAGCTGGCTGGCGAGGCGATACGTTTCGTCGAGGATTTCCCTGGGCGAGAGGCAACATGGCGATTACGCTCTTCAATCACGTCTCAACTCCCAATCAGCCGAGTTGTCTCAATCGGAATTCGCTTAGCGACGCGATTTCGACGGCATCTAGCAACCACTCAGGCGGCGTCAACGTCGTCGCCTGTGATGGGCATGTCGCGTTCGTTGTTGATTCGATCGACCTCGCCGCGTGGCGCACTCGCGGATCGCGGAATCCTGATTCGAACTAGGTTTGCTTCTGGATGGTTTTCTGGTCTTTTAGGAGGTGCCTGAGCATGAGACTGAAGTTATTGTTCCATGTATTGTTGTTGTGTAGTGTCCTTCTCGTGCAGCAAGGACAGGCAGCATGGACCGTTGAGAATCCGACAGGGACGTCAAGCTTTCAATCAACGGCAAGCATCACAGGCGGCGGCAGGGCCGATTTGCAAGGCGTTTCGTATACCGCTGAGATCATTAGTCCTAATACGAATGCCGTGTTAAATTCGGCTGCGGGTGTTTCAACTGGTCCGAACGGCATGCCGCAGATGGCAACGTGGTCATGTACTGTCCCCGTTCCTGCGATTGGATATTGGGATGTGGTATACGATTCAACTCCCTTGCAGGGAGCAGCCAGTTATCGCATCACGCCGGCCTCCGGCAACACGGATGAATCAGATTACTTTAAGATTCTCAAGAGTCACTAGGCTGTGAAATTGCGACTGGTTCTAGGCAATCGCAATGCACCCTGGTGAAGTTCAAAAGGAGTTGGCCATTCACCAGGGTTGCGAGCGATTTACGAGGCGTTTCCCATGACAAAGCAATGGCAGCGCGTCTGCATCGTCGCCGTTTTAGTCCTTGTCGGTAGTGGATGCGTCGAAACGCCGAATCCGTATGCAAGCCCGCCTGATCCCTCGGCGATCAGAATAGATGGCGGCGAGAAGTCGCCTCAATCCGAACCGCCGAAGATCAGCGACACTCCCGCGCGAGTGGTGACGTTGGGCGAGAAACTGCGAGTTCAAGGAACAATTCGCTTTGCCGCCGACTACTCGGATTGGGGGGGCTGTGTGCTCAAGATCGACTCGCTCGACGCACTCCCCGTTACCGCCTCGTCCGGGACCTGCGAGAAGCTAACGGAAGTTGCAGATCACGTCTACGAGTACACCATCGAATTGGAAGGCCCGCGCAAGCCAGGCAAGTATCGTTTAGACGTACTTTGCGTGCAAGCCAGCCCGAAATACGTGTACTCCGAATTGCTGGAAGTTAGGAAGGCCAAGTAGCGTCGCCAACGTCGTGGATCGCTCCGCGATCCAACGCCGCACCAACGTTGGACCGCGGAGCGGTCCACGACTTTCATGACCTTCAACGATTTGTGGCGTAGTCGCGGGCTTCGCGTTCGGTGGCGCGAGAGGCGTGGCGAGCGGCTTTTTCGCGTTCGTGGGCTTCGGCCGATTCGCTGAGCCGCTCGCCTAAGTCGCCGCCGAACAGCCGCTTGCCGAAGGGCATGATTTGCAGCGTGTTGCGGACGGGCAGCGTCGCCGTTTTCGCCGCCGCGCCGACTTCCACAAACGCCCCCTTCACCACCTTGGTCGATTGCTCGCACGAATCGGCGCAGTGGTCCGAGATGCGAGCGCAGCACTGGGAGATCTGTTCGGCGTGCACCACCGCCGCCGCCTTCTGCGTCCACGACTTGCCGTTGCGATACTTGATCGTCGGCGACCCGCCCCAGCCGAACACGACCGAAATGGCGGTCGTCCCATAATCGTATTCGATGCCGTTCTTGGTGTAGGTCACTCGCGGCGCGCCGGGCATCATTTGCGCCGGGACATAACACCGCTCGCCCGATTGTGGATGATTGAATACCAAGATCGACGGTCCGCCGGGCAACATGGGCCCCTGAAACTTGCGGTCCCCGCTGTAGTAATAGCGGTGCACCAGGATCACGGGCGGGATGTCGATCTCCGCCGTCCCATCGTCATACCGCTCCACGCGCACCGCCGGATTTCCCATCGGATCGACGCCCGGATCAAGGACTTCAATCTCCAGCGTCGCGGGGACCGTCGAGCCGCGGTGCTTTTGCGCCCATGACGGGGTCGCGGCCAGCAGCAGTGCGGCGCCGCAGGCGATCGCGACGATCAGCGTGAGTCGAATGTTCATGGGCGTCTCCCTCCGCGCGATCAACGATAGAAGAATTCCAGTTCCACTCGGTCGACGCGTTCCAACCGCGCCATCAGTCGTCGGTCGCAGCCCACCAACCGCACGTAGCGGGGCTGCCCGTTCTCCACCCAGAACGGTTCAGGGTCCAGGTCGACGATCACTGGCTGACCCGCCGCGCCGCTGTACTCGGTCGCCGAGTTGGCGAAGGCGCCGAGGCACCGCAGCTTGACGTGAAACTCGTTCCGCTTGATATGCAGTTTGGGATTGAACGGCGCTGGCGCGAGTTCGTCGGGCCGCTTGTTCTGGTCCGCGCGCAGACTCAGCACCCACAGCCCGTCGCTGCGCAATTGCAACGCGACTTGCGAAATCTCGCATTGGTCGATTGCCAGCGAGGTGCGGTCGAGCTGATACAGACGCGTGATGGTCGCTCGTTCCGCCTCCGCCAGTTGCTGGGCGAACTCTTGCCGTTCGATCTCCAGCGGGCGACGCGGCGTCGACGGGGAGTTGCTCCGACCGCGCGAGGCCGTTCTCGTGCGCAGCGGCGCGTCGTAGCTTGCTCCCTCCACCTCCGGCGACGCCACGATCGGAGACGTCAGCGGCAGATCTTCCGTCGGCGGCGGCAGCTCGGCTTCGCGAAAGCGGCGCGGCGGAAAGGGCCGCGCATCACGAGACGGATTGACGGCCGCCCCGCCGCCGCCCGCTCGCGGCCCGATGGTTTCGGTCTCCGCCGCAGACTCGCGCAACTGCTGCAGACGCAATTCAACGTCGACCTGCGCGACAGCCAGCAGCACCGCGCGCCGGCTAGTCGCCAGGACGCTCGCGGATCGCGGTCGATACTGATAGTCGCGGTCAGGGATGCCGTCGAGGCACTCGGGGCGCGTGCGCGCTTTCGGCAGGCCGAAGTCGACGGCCCAGGCGGTGGCCCACACGGAGGCGGACATCCCCGCGAGGCTCGCCGCCTGGATGAGTCGTCGACGATTCATGGTGAGTTCCCTGTGAAGCGGCTTGTTCATTAGCGATTCCAGGTCGACCGCGGCGGCGACGCAGGCGCGGCATAGTTCGGCGCGGCGTACTGCGGCGCGGCATACTGCGGCGGCGGTGAATACTGCGGCGGCGCGTACTGGGGTTGCGGTGCATATTGCGGCGGCGGTGCGTACTGCGACGCGGCAGGCGCCGCATACGACGCGCGGTTCACGCCGCTTGCCGACGCCCCATAGGCCGATTCGTTGTAGCCCGCGGCTCGTCGTCGGCTGGCGCCCTGCCCCGTGGGATCGACCGAGTCGCGAATCGGTTCCGGGTCCGGCTCGCGCGGCAAGGCTTCGTTGAGCGGCGGTTGGCCTGGTTGCAATCCGCGCGGCGGCGTTCGTCCCGGCAACAACGGCGAGCCCTCGCGCGAACCGGGCGGAGCATACGGTTGCTCGGGATACGTGCGGCTCGGCGAATACCCTTCCTGCAGCGTGCTGTCTTGCTGATTCAGTCCTGGACCCTGGTAGCCGTTGGGGTGCTGTCGCGGCAAGTCGATCTGGCTGCGGTAGTAGTCGCGGCGGCGATCTCCCTGCGGGAACCGCAAGAAGTCGTCCACTTTCTCCGACGTCAGGTCGTACACGCGGTCGCGCAACACCTTGTTGCGACCTCGCACCACGAACTCCTCGCTTTGCATCCGCAGCGGGTCGAGGTCGGCGACGACCGGCGCCCAGCGCAATCCCATCAAGTCGAATAGCGTCGGGAAAATGGTCGCCTGCGCCAGCACGACGTTCTGCTGCAACGACGACTCGTCGCTGGGCGCTGGTCGGAACAAGGCCCCGGCGATCGGGATGTCCTCCAACAGCGGCACGCCCTTCGAGGTGCGCGACGCCTTGAGCGCGATCAGATAGCGACTCACCTCGCGCAGCTCAAAGTTGCTCAACTGCACGTCGGTGTCGATGTAGTGCCGTTTGATCCGACCAAGGTGCTTTTCGTCGGCCCGCACCGGTTCGCGGATTTGAGTGGTGTACAGATACTGGAAGCCGAACACGACCGCCTGTCCGTCGGGCTGAATCACCGGCCGAATCTCGTAGCCGGTTCCCGTTTCGAACTTGTAGATCGCCGGATCGGGAATGAGGTTTTCGAGGTTCGAGCCGAACTGCTGGCCGCCGTTGGCGTTCTGCGCGATGACTTGTTCGGTGGTGTCGCCCGCGAGTCCCGGGACGACGTTGCGAACGACGGAGAAGCCGCCGGTGGAACCGGGCGCTGGAGTCGCGGCTGACTGCCCGGCCTTGAGCTTGGCCATGGCCAAGAAGGATGGGTCGTTGGCGAGCGCGCCGACGTCGCGATAGACGGCCATGGCCCCGTCGATCGCCTCGGAGATCAAGATATCGCGGTGCGGCAGATCGAACTCCATGCTGGCCGCGGGCGACACTTTCGCAAACGCGCGATTGTTCGCCAAGATGCTGGTCGTCTCGATCTGGCCGAACTGCACGTTGTAGTACCGCTTGGCGCTCGATTCACGCACCAGACGAAACGCCGGGTTGTAGAACTGCGCATTGAAGTCGTCGTCAAGCGCCGTCGTGAGCCGCTTGATGTAGTTGTCGATGTTCGCCGTGTGGGCTCGAGTCCCCTCGAGCAGCTCGATGTACTTGTCCTCCGTCTCGTCGATCAGCATGTCGAGAAACTTTTTGTGGTCGAGCGGCCGACGCGACTGGTCGGCCGTGCGACGTGCGAAGTCGTACGCGACTTCTGCTTTCAGCAGGCTCTCTAGCGATTGCTCAAACTCGTCGATACGCTTGTGCACCGTGCGACCGAAATCCGTCTCGACGCGAATGTACTTGCGAGCATCTGCGATGAGACTCGTGGCATCCTGATACACTTGCTTCAAGTCCCCATCCGCGTCGCTGATTTCGGCGACGACGCGCTGCATCCTGCGCGTTATCTCGGCAGAACGAATCGCAACGTGTTCGCTCTTGGGTAAGAGGTGCTGTAGGATTTCATAGTCCATCAGACGGATGCCGATGAAGGTTGAATCCGTCATTTCGAGAGATGCTAGTTTCTCGAGCTCAGCCACAAGATTTCGGGATGAATTATCGCCATCGTAGTTGAAGCGTGCCAGCGACTTGGCGAGTTCAATGTGAAGGCCGATAAGCGCACGTTGCTGCCGAAACAGTTCATCTTTGCTCATGTCGGTTGGTGAGCTAGTACCGTCGTCCTCGGCTTCGGTCACCGGCTTGTCGGATACTTTGAGGACGGCGCCAGCATCTACCGTTCCATTGTCCGTGGAGAACTGCAGGCGTGTTGCCGACATTGCTCCTTGCTTGTCCTTCATGTAGATGGGGGCTCTCCACGGCGTCGGCTTTGTGGCGATTGGAGCACCCGCGTCATTCGGTCCCTTAGTCGCTGACTTCCCCGTACTGCTATCGATCACTCTTGAAACTGCAGCGATGAAACTAGCTTGAGCCTCCTTGGCGACTTATGGACCTTCCGGATACTATCGCGCAATGCTTCCTCAAGATTCCGTCGACCTTTCTCACTGTTCAAATTCGGATACTGCTTTACAACTTCGTCGATGACGACAGCCAAGAACTGCTTCCAGTAATCACCGACTTCTCCGCGCAGGACCACGGTCTCCTGTTGCACGTTTTTCGCGACAGTTTCCAGATTGCTGGCAATCGCCAGCACCGTGGTCTGTTGGTTTCGCCTAGTTTGCTCGAAGCTTGCCAGTGCTTCGTTCGCCATCTTTTCCTTCGCCAGCGACTCTTGGAGTTCCGCGGCGCGGTTGCCGCCGCGTTCCTCAATGATCGCGCGTTCGGTGACGCGTTGTTTCAGCTCCATCTCCACGATCAGGCGACTCTTCAGGATCTGAGCCAGGCGCAGGAACTCGCGTTGCAGCGGGGTCATCGTGTCCTGATGGCCGACGTCGGCGGCGAAGAAACCCCGCAGCGATTCGAAGCGCGCGTTGCCGGCCAAGGGAACAAAGTCGGGCGGCGCACAAAGTTTTCCCAAGTGATGTTTCTTTAGCCCGCAGTGGAACTGCTGCTCGAACCAGTTCTGCTCCGATTGCGGCAGCTGCGCTTGGCAGAATTCTTCGAACTGCTGCAGGATCTCCATGCGCGTGTCGTTGCGCGCGAGCGCCATCAGCGTGAGTGCGGACGAGAGGCTCGTCGTGTCCATCGAGTGGAGCGACAACAGCTTGTTGCCGGTGCGCAGGAACTCCGAGTCCATCGCTTTCAGCTCTTCGACAAAGTCGCGGCCGAAGAAGCTGTACAGATAGCGTTGATCGCGCTCCAACTGCGTTTCGCCCGGATACAGACCGCGCGCCTCGTCGGCGCGTTGCGACGCCACCTGAACGACCGACCGCCGCAGCAGTTCGCCCGACTGCAGCGTCAGGAATCGCGATTGATCGATGAAGCGCTGCGACGCCGTGGAGACTTCTTCCATGCGGCTGGCATGTTCGCCGTTCAACTGCACGGTGTGCACCGCCACTCGGACTTGTCCTACCGGCGAATCGATCTGGTCGATCATGGTGCGGATGACATTGATCCCCTTGATCGGTCCGCGCAGCTGGATCAATCCCTCGCCGATCACCGACACGGAGACTTGTTCTACGGGATCGTCCGAGTCGGGGTTGCCAGCGGCGTAGGTATCGGGGTCGGCGCGAGCGGCGGCGACTTCGCGTCGGAACTGTTCTTCGCGCGACTGTCGCTCCTCGGCCTCGGCTCGCTGCGTCGCCTCGTTGGCTGCGTTCTCGTCGTCGCGCAGCGATTGAATCTGGTCCCGTAGGCCGTCGATCTGGCTGGCGAACGAGCGCGCCGCCGCTTCCAGATCGCGGACCAATTTGGCTCGGTCTTGTTCCGCTTTGTCCGCCGCCGCTTGATCCGCGGCCTCCGGCAAGGGCTCGGTCTGAGCGCGGGCGATTTCGTTCAGCACCGAGTTCTGGGCGTTCTCGAGCCGACGCATTTCGTTCTCTTTGGCCCGCGTCTTCTGCGCCTTTTCGATGGCGGCGCGTTCCGCTTGCTGACGGATCGTCGCCTTCTGCTCGGCCACATTGCGAGCGCGATCCGCCAACTGCCGAGCCGTATCGACGCCCTGGCGGTTATACGACTTCACCTTGCGGTTGACGATCTGAGCCACTCGGTGCGCATCGCGGAAGTAGTACAACCGCGACGCGAGTTTCCACCTTGTCGCTGGGATTGAAGCCATCGCGCTGTTCGCGCGGCTTGGTGAACTCTTGATACGGAACGAACTCCCCGGTCGTCGCCACGATGCCGCGGGCTTCATAGGACGCTTCGACGGTAGGCGTCTTTCCGAGCACCTTGACGAAGGGCGTCGCGGGCTTGCCGGGCGTCCCCTCGAGTGCATTGCCGAAGATGTCGACCACGCCCGGAAGGATGGTGAGCTGATAGGTGTCGACGAGGACGTCCGTGAACTGGACGACCCAAGTGTTGCTGTTTGGTTCTCGAGTCGGTTCGTTTACGGGGCCTTTCTTTTGGGAAGGCGGTCGATCAAAGTTGCCTGTTCCCATTCCAGGCAGCAGTTGAAGCTGGCTTGATGTGAGTGCGGCGACAGGGTTCTCCGGATTGAAGGTGATTCGCAAAGCGGTCACACCTGGCGCCGTGCCAAAGTTCTGGGGCTCAACCGCGACGACCCGAGGTCCCGTGCTGCGGATGACGAGCTCGTAAACGGGTCCGCGGACCACAGGTTCGTTTCCAAATTGCATTCCCAAATGGACGCGGTGAGATCCCTCAGGAAGTCCCTTCAATTCCCAGGGGGACGAAAGCCTGCTTCGGTATTCGCTCGCGAAAGGCTTGGGATTGTCATCGAGGAAGGCGTGAACGACGTAATCAAGCTCAGCGGCGAGCGGACCAACTGGCGATGCGAGGGTGGTGGTGAGCTTGATCTTGGTAGACTTGATGTATCTGACGCCGTCCGAGTCCGGCTTGACTTCCACGTCTGCAGCGCCTGTTTCACTGCCCAAGACGATCGAACGGATGACGGGCGGCGCGAGCCCCGTGGTTGGAACGACCACTTTGTAGGGGAGCACCACGGGGGCGCTCAGGCCTGTCTTGGACTCCTGCATCATCAAGAATGAGCCGCTGTCTTGCGGGGGACCAATAAGCTCCATCTCGACCATCCAGCGTCCCGATGAAGAATCAACTGCCGGCCGATTCAATACCTTGGCGGGTGTCAGTTGATTGCCGATCAGCTGAAATCCACGAATCGTCCCGTCGGGGATAAAACTGCCGCCGGCTAGTCGCAGGAAAGGGCTAGCGCTGAAAACGAGGATAGGCTTTGATGAATCCGAGAACCGAAGGGGGCCGTAGGTTCCAACGGAATACTGTTGAACATCGGGAAGCGGCAGCTCGTTGGCACTGCCTGCGACAACGACCTGAAGCCCCTGAGAGTGAACGACCTTTCCGAACCGTTCTACATCGATTCGCAGAGCGTTTCTCCCGGGAACGAGCTTCTCAGTTAGTGCCGCAGAGAACTCCTTGTCCGCGAAGTCTTGGCTGAAGACCGTCTCATCCGGTCGACTGGCGTAACGGATAGTCAACTTTCCGTCGCTCTTACCCTGGAATACAAGAGTTGGCTGACTATCGAACAGGTAATGGGTTTCGCCTGGCCTCGGGTCTTGGATCTCAACGTGATCCTGATTTAATTTCTGGATGATTCGAAGGAGCTTCACGCCATCCAGCGTCTGTCCCACCGCCGCTCGACCCGAGAGCGCCCCCTGGGCGGCGGCGTGGAAGCCCACGGGGCGGCCCGCATGTCCCTCGACGGGGTCGCCGATCGGCACTTGAACATGGGGGTCTAGGTAGACGGGGTGTCCGTGGGAGTCTGCTTCGGCCGCGGTCAGTCGGCGCGCAGCTTCCTCGTCAGGAAATGGGCGCGGTTCGTCGGTCGAGTTGCTGTGGGAAAGCCACCAGCTGCCTCCGAGTAGGAAGGCTGTTCCGAGGGCTAGTCCCAATACCGCCGATCGAAGCAATGCGTTCACGTCGTCGCTTCCTTGCGAGCAAGCCGTTGCAATCCGCACAATCGTCAACTTCTGCTATCTCGGCAAGGTCCGCCGAGCATCTCCAAGAAATCCCTCCTCTTGGGCGGTAAGAAGCCGATTACTGCTTCCAAGTGGTGGACGTCTGAGCACGCTCGTACCCAAATCGAGCGGTCCCATCTCGACGGACGGCCATCGCGCCGCAGCACCCCTCCCATCCTGGCAGCACCCCTTCGATGATGTGCGGTTGGTCGGCGCCGTCGCGCTGCGTGCGATGCGACTCGTAGGTGCACGGGATGTCGATCGGACGCAGGGTGAGCGTCAACCAGAGTCCGTCCGCTCGCTGGATCAGCAGCTGTAGTCGCAGCGTGGCTGGTCGACTGGGAGTCGACGTGCAGAACGTCACTTTGTACTTCCCGTTCTTCTCGATCGAGAACGACATGCCCTCATAGATCAGCACCCCCTCTTCGGCGATGGGCTTGCCAGCGAGCGAATGAAACCGCGCCGGGAAGTGCGCGACGGTCGGGAAATAGAAGGTGTTGGCGGAAGCGTCATGGTCGGACGACGGCGCGGCGTCCTCCTGTCGATCGCTGGGCGCCGCCTCTGGATTGGCTTGCTGGGGGACCTGCGGCGCGTCTTGCGGCTTCTCTTGTGGTTTGTCTCGCTCCGATCCAGGATGTCGCGGAGGGTGAGGCGGCTTCGGATGTGGCTTGTGGTGCGGCGGGTGATGATGCGGCGGGTGATGATGCGGAGGGGGATAGTGCGGCTTCGGGGGCGGTCGCTTCGGGGCGGGCGGGCGAGCGAAGTTTGACAGCGACGCGAGCGAGGTCGGAACGGCCGTCGCGCTGGCCGGATGGAGTTCCAGGCAGGGCTGAGCGGACGCGGGAGCCACAACATCCCCAGTTCCTTCGTGCTGACTCTGCACACACTTCTGCGGAAGCGAAACGTGGCAATCCGGGTTGAAGAAGTGCACTTCGACCGGCGGCGACAGGAGGCTCGCCACGCCGCAATCGCATTTCGCGTCCGACCGACGGATGCGCAGTTGATGAACGCCCGGTTCGAGGTACGGTAGCAGCCCGACGCGGATGCGACACTTGCCGTCCAGCTTCTCATGCATGATGTGTCGATTGTTCACGTACACGTCGATGCGGTCGTCGGGTTGAGCGTGTCCGATGTGCAGCGTGAGGGCGCCGGTGGTAGGCACGGGTTGGCTCGAGTTGTACGGCGCGGGCGGTTCGGCCGAGTCGCTGAGGGCCTCGATAGTCGGAGTTGCCGGAGGGAGGACTTCGATGCGCAGCGGCGCCGAAATGACGCTCCAGCCCAAGTCGGCGTCAAGGTAGCGGGCTTGCATGAGGTGGCGGCCGAGCGGCGGGCAAGGGATCGACGCGGCGATCGTCGCGTCGCGCTTGACTCCGCCGAACGGCTTCCCGTCCAGGAAAAACGCCACGGCAATCGGATTCGCCAAGTCGGGCGGGAGGCAGCGGAACTCAAGCGCCTGGTACTCCACCGCGTGCCAGAAAGCGTGCGGGCTGGAGGCGACAAGTTGTGGACGTGCTGGAGTCGCGGTCAGTTCCAAATCGGGCTGTGGTGCGCGAGGCGGCGGACCGTCGGCGACGGGGAGCGGCGGGAGGTCGTCGGCCGCCCCGGCTACGTCTCCATAAAAGTTGTCGGCGTCGGCCGGACAATCGAGTGGGGGCGAATCAAGTTCCGGCTGCGGCGGGACGACGGGCGTCGCCATGGGCGCCTCGGGCTTCCCCGGCGGCGCGGCGACGTCTTCTTGCTTCCAGCGACGTAGGGCCGCTACTTGCGACGGTGCATCCTGAGCGGCGAGGGGCGGGACGAACGTTGCGAGGAGTGCGAGCACGGCGCCGTTCGCGATCGCCCTGGTCGGCATGCTCGGCGACCGACGGAAGAAACAAAGCATCGGGTCGTCCCCCCTCATGATTGTGCGACTCACCCCTATCCCTCGAATATAGATCGCAGGAAGAAAGAAGCTCGACGAACCCTGCGATTGCCGCGAAAGCGAGCGGGTACAATCGTTGCAAGCGTCAAGATGGTCGCGATCGTCGTGGGCCGCTCCGCGGTCCAACGCCGTACCCGCAAACGTTGGACCGCGGAGCGGTCCACGACATTCACAGCAAAGCAGCGAAAGGCGAGCGATGCGCGTCGTGCAGTTCTACCTACCGGATTCTGGGCGGCGACTGGGGTTGGTCCTGGGGGACCAGGTCTTGGATGTGACGGCGGTCGCCCCTGAATTGACGTCCACCTATGCGGCGTTTCAGGAAGCCGAGCGAACGGGGACGACGTTGGTGGAATTGCTGCGCAGCCGGAGTGCGGGGGCGCCGACGCTGGCCTACTACGGTCTGTTGACCGCCGCCCGGTCGCTCGAGCTGCCCCATCTCTTGCCGCCGCTGGATCACCCCGATCTGTACCGAGAATTTGTAACCGGAACCGGGCTGACTCACTTGGGGAGCATGCAATCGCGCAATGCAATGCATGCGTCCGATGCGCCGCTGACCGATTCGGCGAAAATGTTCCAACTCGGAATCGACGGCGGCAAGCCGGCCGCGGGGGAGATCGGCGCGGCGCCCGAGTGGTTCTACAAGGGGACGGGGCACATCGTGCGCGGACCGGGCGACTTCCTGGACGTGCCCGACTTCGCACGCGACGGCGGCGAGGAGCCGGAATTGGTGGCGTGTTACATCGTCGGGGCGGAGGGAACGCCCGTGAGGCTGGGATGGGCACTGGGGAACGAGTGGTCGGACCATCCCACGGAGAAGCTCAACTATTTGTACCTCGCGCCGTCCAAACTGCGGACGTGCGCGGTGGGGCCCGAGTTGATTCTGGGAGGCGAGTTTGACGAGATTGAGTTGCGTTGCACGGTCGTGCGCGGTCAGTCGCTGATCTACGACAGCGGGTTGCTGTATTCGGGCGAGCGACACATGTGTCATTCGCTGGCGAACCTGGAAGATCATCACTTCAAGTATCCCGAACATCGACGACCGGGCGACGTGCATCTGCACTTTCTGGGAACCAGCAAGCTGAGCTACGGCCAACGCGACTGGGAGTATCAAACGGGCGATGTGGTGCGCGTAGAATCTCGCGATTTCTCCGCCCCGTTGGTCAATTTCGTGCGCCGCGAACCGCCCCGCTCGTCGCCCATAGTCGTGGACCGATAGTCGTGGACCGCTCCGCGGTCCAACGCCCCGCCCCGCGAATGCCATCTCGCGCGCGTGGGGAAAGTCTTGGTTTTTCTTCGTTGGACCGCGGAGCGGTCCACGACTATCGATCGTATCTCGGTAAGGAATTCGCCGGGCTGGAGCCGAGCGCGGGCTGGGTTTGCGGCGATGTAGTTGCGCAAGTAGTCGTATTGTTCCGGGCTGCGCACGAGATGATCGAAAGGTTCTTGCTGCCAGAAGTGGCCTGATAGTCCGAGCCGTCGGTGGATTTGAGCCGCCGTGTAGTGCAGCCACGAGGCGACTTGTCGTCGCATCCATGCGGAGTCCGAAAACGCCGCCAAGAGATGGACGTGATTCGGCATTACGAAAATCGCCCAGGCGATACCGATCGCCGTCAAAGTGCAGCAGCGCATCCGCGACGACGCGCGCCAACTCGGGCCGCTTCAAGACGCACGCCCCAAGACATTCGTCGAGCGTCGTTTCTCGACAGCGGTTGAAGTGAGTACGGAACTCGCGTCGCTGCCGCTCCGTGAGCAGCGGCAGCAGCCGGGACCAGTAGTCGTGATCGCTCCGCGATCCAACGGGAAAACGGAGGCGTTGGACCGCAGCGGTCCACGACTCTCGGCCAGGACGCGTTCGACCCACGCCTGTTGCTCACGATCCCAGCGCGCGATCACGGAGGCCGGAATCGAATCTTTCGTGCGAAACGTGATAAAGACGATTGCGCCCGCTTGCGACCAGTGCGGTCGCAGCCGCTCCTGAACAAACAATGGGGCCTGGGGATCAAACAGCGCGCCCAGCATCGGTGTGCTCCCGGGCGGTTGCCGATCGTCGTGGATCGCTCCGCGATCCAACGCCCCCCCGGCGTCCGCCAGTTCCAGCCCCACTGCGCTGATTAGGCGTGCGAAATCGTAGGGAGAGGGACAAGCGTTCGGCGAGGGAGGCGGTGAAATGAGTTGGGAGGCGTTGGACCGCGGAGCGGTCCACGACTTTGGTCCACGACTCTGGTCCCCAATAATCCAAAACCAATCAATTTCCCGCTGTTTTTTCTTGCGCCGCGTCCCGGCGGCGGCCCCTTTTGACATTGACCCTCTCGGCGGATTCCTTGAAAATGCCGACCCTCTGTTTCTTGGAACCCTCTGTAGCTGAAGCGATTCATGTCCGACACCTCCGCACCCGCCGACAACTCGTCGCCCTCGCCGGATCATCCGGGCATCCACGAAGCGGCTCGGCGCGACAAACTCCGCAAGATCACCGAGCTGGGTCACGATCCGTGGGGCCAGCGTTTTGACGACCGCGCGTACATCGGACCGATCCGCGAGCGGACCGCCGAGATCGTGTTTCAGAAGGCGGACGGCGCAAAGGTTCCCCTCCCCGACCTCTCGTCGCTCGACGCGAACGCCTTCCGCCAGTGGCTGGGCGCTCAGGGGCAAGGCGAACTGCGGGGGCCGAAGGTGCGAGCTGCGGGCCGCATCGTCCTGCAGCGCGACACCGGGAAGCTGAAGTTCATCGACATCCAAGATTGGACGGGGCGCATTCAGCTGTTCGTCGGCAAGGCTCAAGTCGGCGACGACAACTGGGCGCTCGCCGACTGCTTCGACCTGGGCGACATCGTCGGCGTCGACGGCGAACTGCGCCGCACGAAGACGGGCGAGCTCACGATTTTCGCGGAAAAGCTGCACTTCCTCACGAAGTCGATCGAGCCGCCGCCGGACAAGCACAAGGGGTTGACCGACCCCGAGCTGCGTCAGCGGATGCGCTACATCGACCTCACGTACGGCGACGGCGTGCTCGAGCGGTTCCTCAAACGCACGAAGATCGTGCAGTCGATTCGTGCGACGCTGGGCGGCCAAGGTTTTTGCGAAATCGAAGGTCCGACGCTGCATTCCATCGCCGGCGGTGCTGCTGCACGTCCCTTCACAACCCACCACAACGCACTCAACATTCAACTGTTTCTGCGCATCGCACTCGAACTGCACCTCAAGCGGCTCATGGTCGGCGGCATGGAACGGGTCTACGAATTGGGCCGCGTCTACCGCAATGAAGGGATCAGCCCGCGGCACAATCCTGAATTCACGATGCTCGAGGTCTACCAAGCATTCGGCAACTACGAGTCGATGATGGACCTCACCGAGCGGGTCATTCTGGATGCGATCCAGGCGATCGGCGGCGAGCATCGTTTGCCATGGGGCGACAAATTCATCGACTTTACGCCGCCCTTTGCGCGGCGCACCTACGACGACTTGTTCCGCGAGCATACGGGGGTCGACCCGCATGATGCGGTCGCCGTCGCCGCTTACGCGGACGCGATGGGTTACGAATCGAAGGGGAAGCACCCCGACGTGGTCAAGAGCTTCGTGTTCGAAGAGAAGGTGGAAGACTCGCTCGTCGGACCGGTTTTCGTGATCGATTACCCGGCGAGCATCTGTCCGTTGACGAAGCGCAAGCGATCCAACCCTGACGTGGCGGAACGGTTCGAGCTGTTCATCCACGGGATGGAGGTCGCCAACGCCTACACGGAACTCAACGATCCCGATTTGCAGGAGCAGCTCTTCCGCACGCAGTTGGAAGGGCAGCCCGACGAAGACTCGATGGCCAAGATGGACCACGACTTCATCCGAGCGTTGCGGCACGGCATGCCGCCCGCCGGCGGACTTGGCATCGGCATCGATCGGCTCGTCATGCTCTTGACCAACGCGCAAAGCATCCGCGAAGTGATCCTGTTCCCGCTGCTGCGCCCCGAATAGACGCCCGACACGTCCCGTTCAGCCAAAGGATTGGCGATGTACAAACTGTTGCTCTCGTGGCGGTACCTCCGCACGCGCTGGATCGCGCTTGCCTCCATCATCAGCGTAACGCTGGGCGTGGCGACGATGATCATCGTCAACAGCGTGATGGAGGGGTTCACGAAGGAGATGCACGACCGGTTGCACGGCATCCTCTCCGACGTGGTGGTGGAGAGTATGGGAATCGGCGGCATTCCGGATGCGGAATACCACGAGCGACTGATTCGCGAAGAATTGGGGGACGACGTCGAAGGGGTCACCGCCGCCGTACGCGTTCCCGCGATGCTCAATTTTCAAGTGCGCGGCCAGTGGATCACGCAGCAAATCATGCTCATCGGCATCGACGAGCGGACGTATGGTAGCGTCAGCGACTTCAGCAAATTCTTGAAGCACCCTGAGAATCGCGACAAGCTGAGTTTCTTCCTGCGCAACGACGGGTACGACGCGCCGCTGCCCGAATCGGGTTGGGGCCATCGGCGGCTGCGGGTGCGTACGGAGCGAGCGTATCAGGAAGAGTGGCAGCGAGCGATGGAAGCGCGTCGAGCGGCCGATGCCGCGGCGGAAGCGGCTCAACCGGCCGCGCCCGCGACCGCCGAATTCGCCGGTCTGCCCCCGATTGCGCCGCCGACGAAGGACTATGCGAACGACCAGTCTGGCGACGCCGATGCGGCGGTCGAGCATCCCGAGGGAGCGTCTTCGACCGCGTCTGCGGCGACATCCGATCCGTTCCGTCGCGGCGCCGCGCCCGCGGACCCTTTCCGCAAATCGGGCGCTGGCGCGCCCGGCGCCGTCTTCGATGAACTTTCCGAACAGCACACGGGCATCGTCGTGGGCATTGCGATCACCAGCGTGCGTCAGCGGAATCACGAAGGCAAGGTGCAAGACTACTTCGTCGCGCGCCCCGGCGACGACGTGCAGATCACCTTCCCCAACTCGGGACAGCCTCCCAAGGCGATCAGCGACAAGTTCACGATCGTCGACTTGTACGAAAGCAAGATGAGCGAGTACGACTCGAGCTTCGCGTTTGTGCCGCTCCGCAAGCTGCAAGACTTGCGCGGCATGATCGACCCCATCTCGGGCGCGACGTCCGTCACGTCGATTCAGCTGCGTTTGCGTCCCGGCGTCGACCTCAACGCGGCGCGTGACAAATTGCGGCGGCGGTTTCCGGTGGAGCAGTATCAGTATCGGATTGAGACGTGGCGCGACCTGCAAGGGCCGCTGCTGGCCGCGGTCCAGATGGAGACGACGATCCTCAACATTCTGCTGTTTTTGATCATCGCCGTCGCCGGCTTCGGCATCCTCGCCACGTTCTTCATGATCGTCGTCGAGAAGACTCGCGACATCGGCATTCTGAAGGCGCTGGGCGCGCCGAGCGGCGGGGTGATGAGCATCTTCTTGAACTATGGGTTGTCGCTGGGGATCGTCGGCGCGGGCGCCGGCATGATTCTGGGACTGACCTTCGTCGCTTACATCAATCAGATCGCCGCGGGGTTGGAGTGGTGTACGGGCCAGGAAGTGTTTGATCCGACGATCTATTACTTCCAACAGATCCCCACGATCGTCAAACCATTGACGGTGGTGTGGGTCGTGTGCGGCGCGGTGCTCATCGCCGTCCTGGCGAGCGTGCTGCCCGCCCTGCGAGCCGCTCGCTTGCATCCCGTCCAAGCCTTGCGTTACGAATGACCGGTCGAGAGTCCATTCAGTTCGGAGAGCTCCCGTGATTCGCACGAAACTGCCGGTCGACCTGATCGACGACGTCTCGCTGATCCCGCCGCATTTGAAACGAGTCGACTCGCCGCACCGCGCGGCGGACGCGAGCGGCGCAGGGAGCGCCAGCCGCGAGCCGCTGGAGCATCTCGGCGCGCGCGGCGTGAAGAAGGCGTACAGCAAGGGGCCCGTTTCGATTCCCGTGTTGCGCGGCGTCGACTTTTCGATCCGGCCGGGCGAGTTCACGGCGATCGTGGGCCAAAGCGGGTCGGGCAAGAGCACGCTGCTGCATCTGCTCGGCACGCTCGACGCCCCGGACGAGGGCGAGATTCACTTGGGGGGCGTGCGTATTGATAACTTGCCGGCGCGTCAGCGCGACCAGATCCGCAACCGCCGCTTCGGCATGATCTTTCAGTTCTATCACCTGCTTCCCGAACTCACGACGCTCGAGAACGTCCTCACCCCGCTCATGATCACGCAGGGCGCGTGGTCCTACTTCACGAAGCGGCGCGAGAACCGACGGCGGGCCGAAGAGCTGCTGGAGATGGTCGGGCTGGGGCATCGGCTGACGCATCGTCCGCGCGAGCTGTCGGGGGGGGAGATGCAGCGAGCGGCCATCGCACGGGCGCTGATTGCGAACCCGGAGGTGCTGTTGGCCGACGAGCCGACGGGGAACCTCGACCGTCAAACGGGTCGGGAAATCATGGCCCTTTTGCGAACCTTGAACGCCGAACATCGTCTCACTATAGTCATGGTCACTCATGACTTGGCGATCGCCGCTCAAGCCGATCGCACCGTGCGGCTCGCCGAAGGGCTCGTCGAGCAGATTTAAGTTCGGCCGCGGAAGGAACAGTTTAGGGACACCATGGCATTACAGGTCTACATCGCCGGCAAGCTTTACGACAAAGAGAACGCCAAGATCAGCGTCTACGATCACGGGTTGTTGTACGGCGACGGCGTGTTTGAGGGGATGCGGTCCTACAGCAGCAAGGTCTTCCGGCTGCAAGAGCACCTAGACCGTCTGTGGGATTCGGCCAAAGCCATTTGGCTGGAGATCCCCATGACGAAGGAAGAGATGGCGCAGGCGGTGTACGACACGTTGCGCGTGAACAACATCGTCGACGGCTACATTCGGCTCATCGTCACTCGCGGCGCCGGCAGCCTGGGGCTCGACCCGAACCGCACCAGCGACCCGCAAGTGATCATCATCACCGACCACATTGCGTTGTACCCGCGTGAGTACTACGAAAACGGGCTGGAGATTGTGACGGCGAGCACGATTCGGAACCATCCGGTGGCGCTGAGTCCGCGCGTGAAGTCGCTGAACTATTTGAACAACATCCTCGCCAAGATCGAGGGGCTGAAAGCGGGTTGCATCGAAGCCCTGATGTTGAATCACAAAGGCGAAGTGGCCGAGTGCACGGGGGATAACATCTTCATTGTGTCGAAGGGCGAGTTGCTGACGCCGCCCGTCGATGCGGGCATCCTGGAAGGGATCACGCGCAACGCGGTGCTGGAATTGGCTCGAGCCAGCGGCATGGTCGCTAAGGAAATCTCGCTCACGCGCTACGACGTCTACGTGGCCGACGAGTGCTTCCTGACCGGCAGCGCGGCGGAAGTGATCCCGGTCGTCAAGATCGACAACCGGACGCTCGGCGACGGCAAGCCCGGCCCGATCACCAAAGACCTGATCCGCCGCTTCCACGAATTGACTCGCGCCTAGTTGAGGCGGTTCCAATTCAGCCCTCAGCCGCAGGGCGCAAGCCCACGGCTTCTGGCCGCAAACGACGCACGAGTGGCGAGGATCGGTTGATCGCACCGGCGCTGAGCCGTCCGCTAGCGCGGGTCGGCTCAAGGGGGAATTGCTCGTCCCGACTATTCGTCGTCGGTGCGCAGTTTGGCGAGGACGCTGTAATCCTCCAGCGTCGACGTGTCTTGGATGGTTTCCTTGCCGGCCGCGATGTCGCGCAGCAGGCGGCGCATGATTTTGCCGCTGCGCGTTTTGGGCAGCGAACCGGTGAAGCGGATGTCGTCGGGTTGAGCGAGCGCGCCGATTTCCTTGCGGACGTGCTTCTTCAGCTCGTCGCGCAGCTTCTCATCCGGCTCGCCGGACTTCAGCGTCACGAAGACGGCGACCGCCTGTCCCTTGAGGTCGTCGGGGCGTCCCACCGCCGCCGCCTCGGCCACTGCCGGGTGACTTACCAGCGCACTCTCGATCTCGATCGTGCTGAGCCGGTGGCCGGAGACGTTGATGACGTCGTCGATGCGGCCCATGATCCAGTAGTAGCCGTCCGAGTCGATGCGGGCGTTGTCGCCGCACAGGTACTTCCCGGGGACCTTGCGCCAGTACTGTTCCTTGAAGCGTTGGTCGTCGCCCCAGATGCCGCGGAGCATGCCGGGCCAAGGGTGGCCGATCACGAGCATTCCGCCGTGGTCGACGTCCACTTGATGGCCCGATTCGTCGAGGATCTCGGGAAGCACCCCCGGCAGCGGCTTGGTGCAGCTGCCCGGCTTGGTCGGAATGGCGCCCGGCAGAGGCGACATCATGATGCCGCCCGTTTCGGTCTGCCACCACGTGTCGACGATCGGACAACGTTCGCCGCCGATCTTGCGGTGGTACCACATCCAGGCCTCGGGGTTGATCCCTTCGCCCACGCTTCCCAGCAGCCGCAAGCTCGATAGATCATGCTTGTCGACGTGGTGGTCGCCCCACTTGATGAACGCGCGGATGGCGGTCGGCGCGGTATAGAGAATCGTGACGCGATACTTTTCGATGATCTCCCAGAACCGGTTTTCGGCCGGCCAGTTCGGGGCCCCTTCGTACATCACGATCGACGCGCCGGCCGCAAGCGGGCCGTAGACGATGTAGCTGTGGCCGGTGATCCAGCCGCAGTCGGCCGTGCACCAAAACAAATCGTCCTCGCGGATGTCGAACACCCACTCGAACGTCTTCTTCGCGAACAGGTTGTAGCCGGCCGTGGTGTGGCGAATCCCCTTGGGTTTGCCGGTCGAGCCGCTGGTGTAGAGGATGAACAGCGACGACTCGCTGTCTAGCGCCGCGGCCGGGCAGTCGGCCGACGCTTTGTTCATTTCGTCGTGCCACCAGACGTCGCGGCCTTCCTGCATCGGCGTCTTGTTGCCGCAGCGCTGCAGGACGACGCAGTGCTTCACCGTCGGCGATTTGGCGAGCGCCACGTCGACCGTTTCCTTCAGCGGCAGGACTTTGCCGCGACGCCAACCGCCGTCGGCCGTGATGACCAGCTTCGAGCCGGCGTCGTTGTTGCGATCCGCGACCGCCTCGGCCGAGAAACCGCCGAAGATCACGCTATGGATGGCGCCGATGCGAGCGCAGGCCAGCATGGCGATGGCCAGTTCGGGGACCATCGGCATGTAGATCGATACGACGTCCCCCTGTTGGATTCCGAGTCCCTTGAGGACGTTGGCGAACTTGCAAACTTCGCGATGCAGTTGCTGGTAGGTCAGCGTCCGTTGGTCGCCCGGTTCGCCTTCCCAGACGATCGCCGCTTTGTTGCGGCGGGCCGAATCTAGGTGAGCGTCGAGGCAGTTGTAGGCGACGTTGGTCTTGCCGCCCACGAACCATTCGGCGTACGGCTCGTTCCATTTCAGCGTCGTATGGAACGGTTCGAACCAGTGCAGTTCTTCGCGAGCCAGCCGCTCCCAGAACGCGGTCGGATCGGCCTTCGCTTCGGCGTACAGCGCCTCGTAGGCCGCCAGCGACCCAATACGCGCCTTCTGAGAGAACTCGTTGGAGGGGGGAAAGAGCCGCGATTCGTGCATGACCGAATCGATTTGCCCGCCAGCTGCGTCTGCCATGGTGTCCAATCTCCCCAACCGTCAAGGAACGTACGCGGAACTTGCCTGGGAGTCCCCAGGGGCCCATAGGGCGGCCCAAGGACAAGGGGACGATTCTAAAAGTGGCCTCCGGGAGTGTCAACGAACGCCATGTCGTGGATCGCTCCGCGATCCAACGCCGGGACCGCGGAGCGGGCCCGGAGGAACCGGCGTTGGACCGACGGAGCGGTCCACGACGATTGGCCCACTTTGCTCTAGGAGCCGCCTTGCGGTAGGGCCTATAATCGCCGTTCGGCACATTCTCTTCCGAACGGACGACAAGGAGGTCGCGGCATGGAAGTACGTATACGGCGTTGGACGCCCTGGAGCGGCTGGTTCTTGCTGGCGCTGCTCGGCCTCCACCAAGCTTTCGTGTTCGGCGACGATCCCGCCGCCGACGATCCGGCGCCTCCGCGGTCGATCCCGGTCGTTCCCGACTCGCCTCAAATCGCTCCTCCGGTCCAGCGCGATCCGGTGCTCGAGGAAATCTTGCGCCTCCGCCGGTCGCTCGGCGGTCCCCTCCCCGGTCAGGCGCTCGACGAACGCCAGTTCGCCGAAGCGCTGCGTCGCATCGCTCAACCTGCCGACGGCATCCCGGCTGCGCCGGCGACCGACGCTCCCGTCCCTGACGCGTCGTCCCCCGTCGACCCGCCTGCCGACGCCGCTCCGCTGTTGCCGCTTACCGACCCCGACGAGGGTTTGACGGGCGATCCGACCGCCGCGCCCCAATTCCTCGACCAACACTTGGTCGACATGCTGCGTCACACCAGCCGTGAGCTGGACGCACGCGCCTGCGACCTCGACGACCAGCGCCGCTTCGACACGGCCGACCGACTTCGCAAACTGGCCCGCCGGATGCGCACCGAACTACGGCATCTGGAAGAATCGCAGCCCGCCCGAGGGCCGAATTGATCGTCGTGGATCGCTCCGCGATCCAACGTTGGATGACAAAGCGATCCACGACAAGACCGTCGGACCGCGGAGCGGTCCGCGACGATAACGTTGGACCGCGGAACGGACCGCGACTATCCCACTCGCAGAGGGACGATGATGTCTCGCAATAGGTTACTCAACACGATCATCGTCCTGCCGGTTGTCGCGCTGGCTTGCATCGCGGGAGACGACGGTGCGGGGCGGTCGCAGTTGCGCGCGGAGACGAGCCAGAATGCGACGCTGCACGCTGAGATGCTGGCCGACGCCGAACTGCACGACGTGTTCTTCCTGGATCCTGATCGCGGTTGGGCGGTAGGCGAACGAGGTGCGATTTGGACGACGGACGACGGCGGCCGCAGTTGGCGCGCGCAAGAATCGCCGCAGGCTTGTCGGTGGGAATCGGTGTGGTTCGTCGACGCCAAGAATGGCTGGGTCGTCGGCGGTTGGCATCACCCGGGTACGTTTCAAAGCCGCGGCGCCGTCCTGCGCACGCGCGACGGCGGTCTCAACTGGATGCCGGTCCCGGTGAGCACGTTGCCGCTGCTGCACAAAGTGCAGTTTCGCGACGATCTGCACGGCTGGGCGATCGGCGAACCGACCGGCATGTATCCGTCCGGCGTCTTCCAGTCGGACGACGGCGGACGAAGCTGGCAACCGGTCCACTCAACGACCGGCGGTCCGTGGTTGGCTGGCGACTTCGTGGGCGCCCGAGCCGCACTGGCTCAACTGCAAGTCAGTCCGACTGCCGGCGTCGCCCCCGGCAAGCTGGCGCGGCGAGTCGCTCGGCAAGGAATCGTCGCGGGGCGTTATGGACGAGTAGCCTTGATCACGGACGAAGGATTGATCGATACGACCGTCGAGGCGACTCGCGGTCGCCATGTTCGAACGGTGTTGTTCGATCCCGAGCAAGGGGCGTGGCTCGCGGGGGACGACGGCCTGTTGCTGCATAGTCGCGACGGCGGACTCAATTGGACGCCGACGCAGGAGCCGCCCGCCGCCGTCGGCAACGCGCATTGGCGCAGCATCGCCGTGCACGGCAACCATACGTGGATCGTCGGCGATCCCGGCAGCCACGTCCTGCATTCGGCCGACGGCGGCGCCAGTTGGGAGCTGCAACTGACCGGCCAACCTCTGCCGCTGCACGCCGTCTGGTTCCTCGACGCCCATCACGGCTGGGCCGCCGGCGCTTTGGGAACGCTGTTGTCGACGCGCGACGGCGGTCGCACCTGGAAGCGTCAACACGGCAGCGGCCGAGCGGCCGTGCTGGGAGTTTTCGCACACGAGTCGGCCATTCCGCTGGAGATGATCGCGCAGGTCGCCGGAAACGACGGCTATCTGTCAGTCGTGGAACTGCCGTATCGTCGCGATGTCGAATCAACGGACTCCGACTACGGGTCGCTGGAGTCGCGCGTGCAGGCGGCCGTGCTGACCGTCGGCGGTTCGGCGACGCATATGGCGTCCGAGTTCCCCGTGCGACAGCATGGTCTGCGACTGCCGCAAGAACAGTGGATCTCGGGCTGGAATCAAGTGCACGGCGGCCGCGGCGTGGAGCGTCTCACGGAGTATCTGGTCGAGCGTCTGCGCGTGTGGCGGCCGGACGTCATCGTGACCGAAGACGCCGCTCGAGATCCTCATGACTCACTGGCGCCGCTCACGCGTCAACTGGTGTTGTTGGCCGTGCAACGTGCGGCCGATCCGCAGGCCTACCCCGAACAGATCGGCCAAGCGGGGCTCAATCCGTGGCGAGTGAAACGTGTGTTGAGCTACATGGGGCCGGCGGAGAAGGGAACGATTCAATTGCCCACGACCCAGCTGGCGCCGCGTTGGTCGCGGCCGCTGGGCGACATTGCCTCGTCCGCTCGCTTGTTGCTGGAGCGTCAGCCATCAGCCGCTCACCCCACGCTGGCCTTTCGCATTCTGTTCGACGAACAGCCGCATGGAGCGACTCGACGCGATCTGCTGGCAGGGGTCGCGATCCCGAGCGGCGGCGATGGTCGCCGTGCCGTCTCGGACTCGCCGCGCGGCGAACTGACAGACCTTACTCGACTCGTTCAGCGTCAGCGCACGCTGCAGCAGTTGATGTTGCGATCCAGCGAGTCGGGGGGCGGGGCGAACCCGGCGTGGTTGGCTCAATTGGATGACGCCATCCAAGGCTTCGGCAAACAGACGGCGGGCGAAGTCTATTGGCAATTGGGACATCGCTTCTACGAAGCGGGCCAGACGCAGATCGCCCTCGAAACCTGGCAACACCTGGCCTCGCGGCTGCCGCATCACGACCTGTCCGACGCGGCGCTATTGCGTCTTGTTGAGCTGCATAACAGCGCCGAAGTGCGATGGCGGCGAGAGAAGGCGGCGCGAGCGGCCGCGGCGGCGAATGCCTCGGCCGCGGCGATCCCCTTCACCTCGGTGCGGCCCGTGGCGGCCGAGCTGCCGCTCGAAGAGACGATGAACTCGTCGACCACTGGACCGCGACGCGGCGCACCCGCGGTCGTGAAGCCGGCGGCGCTCGCCGTCGAATCGACGACTCACAGCGGCGGCAGCGGTCAGGCGGAACGCTTCGGCAAGTTGCTGGAGCAGTCGCGACCCGCGCTGTTCGCCGAGTCGCGCGTCCGTACGTCGTGGCTCTCCGCACTCCGCGCCGCCGACCGCACATCCGACGCCGACGCCCTGCTCCGCACCGCTGCTCGCCCGCAATCCGACGACTCGTGGCAGCAAACCCTGGCCCACGAAGCGTGGCTCGCCGTCCCCGCGAATCGCAAGCTGTCGATCGAGTCGTCGCCGCGTCCCGCCGTCAAAGCGCCGCTCGTCGCCGCCCGTCCGCATCTTGATGGACAGTTAGACGAGTCGCTGTGGTCCTCCGCCGCAACGCTCGAACTGCGCAGCGAGCTGCAGGACGACGCCGACTGGCCGGCGACGGTCCGTGTGACGCGGGACCGCGAGTTCCTGTATCTCGCGGCAGTTTGCAAGAAGGCGCCGGGACGTCCTTACGAACAGCCGACCATTCCGCGGCCGCGCGACGCCGACCTCGCGGGCTTCGATCGCGTGGAGTTTCACGTGGATGTGGATCGCGATGGAGCGACCGCGTGGAAGTTGACGTGCGACGAGCGTGGTTGGACGTTTGAATCGTGCGCCGGGGATGCGCATTGGAATCCAACGTGGTATGTTGCCGCTCGACAGGACGAACAAGCCTGGACGGTCGAGGCGGCGATTCCGTTCGAGGAGCTGGCCCCCGCGACGCCGGCCGACGGCGCCGTGTGGTCGCTCGGCGTCCAACGCATCGTGCCGGGTCGAGGATTTCAATCTTGGTCGCGCCCCGCTGCGGCGTCGGTCGCTCAACCGGCCGGCTTCGGCTGGTTGCGCTTCGAGTAACACTCGGGACGGGATGCATGTTGTTGATTGGAACCGACGAGGCCGGTTATGGGCCGAACCTCGGGCCGCTCGTCGTCGCCGCCACCGCCTGGCAGGTTCCCGATTCCACGACGCCCCCGGACCTCTATGCCAGTCTGTCTGACTCGCTGACGTCATCCTCGTCGGGACGTGCGTCGCGGAACGCCGCTCATGTCGATGCGCGACTCGCGGTCGCCGATTCCAAGACTCTCTATTCGCCCGCCGCCGGTCTCGCCGCGCTCGAACTGGGGACGCTGGCGATGGCGACGACGCTCGGTTTATCCGCTCCCGACTGGCGCAGCTTGTGGCCGGCGTTCGCGCCTGCGAGTGCGCCGCTGGTTTTGACGGCGCCTTGGTTCGCCGATTACAACGCGGCGACGCCCTGCACGGCTGGCGCCGACGCCGTCGCCGCTTGGTCCGCGCGACTGCAAACCAGCTTCGATCAGGCCGATTGTCGTTTGGTCGCGATGCGCGCTTCCGTGATCGCGCCGGAAGAGTTCAACGAGCGAATTGCGACGGCAGGCGGCAAGGGAGTGGTGCTGTCAGAAACGACGTTGGCGCTGGTGCGCGACCTGCTTGCCGACGGCCCGCCGCAGCCCGCGTTCGTGTTCTGCGACAAGCACGGCGGGCGCAATCGCTATGGGGAACTGCTGCAACGCGGCTGGCCCGACGATCTGGTGCAAGTGTTGGAGGAGTCGCGCGAGTCGAGCCGTTATCGATGGGGGGCGAAGACGACGCGCGTGGAGATCGAGTTTCGGGTGGGAGGCGAAGCGCAGGTGCCGTGTGCTGCGGCATCGATGTTGGCCAAGTATCTCCGCGAGCGATCGATGGAGGCGTTCAACGCCTTTTGGCAATCCCGCGTCCCGCAGTTGACGCCGACGGCAGGCTACCCGGTCGACGCCGCTCGCTTCCGCCGCGACATCGCCGCAGCGCTGAAGGAACTCGCCGTCCCCGACCGCGTCTTGTGGCGAAACAAGTAGACCATCTGTTTCGCGCCTGCCGACCGTTCACGCGACTCACTTCCCCGTCGCGTGCGGGCCGCTTCCTGCCGGTTCCAGTTCGCCATTCACCGGATTGCGACGCCACTCCACGCCGCCGTCCCAGCGCACGTGATAGTCGGACCACTCGCGCCGCGGCTCGGGATAGTCGGTGCTGCTCCACTGTGCACCGCTCGCCAGAGCGCGATCTCGACGTCTTGGACGTGGAAGACTTTAAGTCCAGGGCGGTCGAGTACGCCGTCGAGGTTCGGGTCGTCGCCGGCGTCTTGCTTCAAGTCGCGCAACATCTGAAAGTAGGCCGGACGCGCATAGCGGCCGCCGCGCGGGTCGGCGAATACATCCAGTTCAATCTGCCGAATGTTGAGCCGCCCGAATTGCTCCGGCAACGGCCGCTAGCAAATTCGCAGCAGGCCAGCACAGCCAGAAGATGACCAGCGACAGGAAAGTCTTCGACCTACAGGAAGCGGCTGCCGGCGCGTTAGCGCGACTTAGCGTCTGGTTGCCGGTGAGGCGTACGCAAGATAGAACCGCGGGCAATCGCATGGCGTCAGTTGGGCGAGACGAAAGAAGCGGTGGAACGCAGGGATCGAGGTGAGGCTATTATGCGCCGAGTGCTGTTGACCGACTACGCTTGGGATGATCTGGAGGTGGAACGCCGCATTCTTGCCGCGGCGGGAATCGAGCTCATCGTCGCTCCGAAGACCGATGAAGCGACGCTGGCGAAGTTAGCGGCCGAGCATCGAGTGGAAGCGATCATGACTTGTTGGGCGAAGGTCACGTCTGCGGTGATTGCGGCGAGCTCCCAGTGCCGACATGTCGCAAGGTTGGGCATCGGGCTCGACAATATCGACGTCCCGTTCTGTACGACGCGCGGCATTCTCGTGACAAACGTACCGGATTACTGTCTCGCCGAAGTGGCGGAACATACGCTGGCGTTGGTGTTCGCCTTGGGACGCAAGGTCGCTTGGTACCACGCCCAAACCAAGGCGGGGCTTTATCAGCTGCCGAGCGGTCCGCCGTTGCGACGCATGGCCGGCCAGACGCTGGGCATCGTGGGCTTAGGGAACATCGGCCGCCAAGTGGCCGCAAGAGCGAATGCCTTGGGAATGCGCGTCGTCGCCGTCGCGCGCCGCCCCTTCGACGCTCCCGGCGTCGAGCGCGTGCCGCTTGACGAACTGCTCGCGGTCAGCGACTACGTCTCGCTGCATGCTCCGCACACGCCCGAGACGCACCATCTGATGAACGAATCGCGGCTAGCTCGGATGCGCGCCTCCGCGTATCTCATCAACACGGCGCGCGGGGCATTGGTGGATCACGACGCGCTAGCGCGTGCGTTGGCGGAGAATCGGATCGCTGGCGCGGCGCTCGACGTTCAAACGCCGGAGCCGCCCGATTTGACTCAACCTCCCTACAACGATCCGCGGGTCATCCTGACGCCGCATGCGGCTTTCGTATCGGTCGAGTCGCTGATTGAACTGCGCGAAAGGGCGAGTCGGCAGGTGGTGGAGTCGCTCGCCGGCGGCATTCCGCCGCACGTGGTCAATCGCGTGGAGTGAAGGCGGGATCGGCGCCCAGGAGTTCCTGAATCTTCGCGCCGCGATAATCAAAGATCTGGTTCAAGTCGCGTCGAACCCAGCCGACGTGCGCCAGCTCGCCAAGCGGCCCGAGCGGCAGGGCGTAGTCGACCGTGTCGCGCATGCGCGTCTTGTCTCCGTCCGGAAAGAACTCGTGGAGATGATGCCACAGTCGATAGGGGCCGCGCAATTGCTGATCGACGAACTGGCTGGGCGGCGACCAGTTCACGATCTCGGTCCGCCACTTCACCGGCAAAAAGCGCACGCGCAGCGTGTAGTCGATCAGGGCGCCGGACCGCATTGAAATGGGCCGCGGCGTCAGGATGCGGAACTTCAGCCAAGGAGGCGTGATCGTTTCCAAGTTGCCCGCATCGGCGAAGAACTCAAACACTTCGTCCACGGGACGATGAATCCACTGCTCGCGCACCAAACGATGGGACTTCATGTGTCTCGCACCCACTCCGCATGCCGCTCGCGAACCTTGCACACTTTCGGCAGCGATTGATACTGAATGTAAGGTTGATCCGGATTCAGCCGGGCGTAGTCCTGGTGATACGCCTCGGCCGGATAGAACGCCGTCAGCGGTTCCAGCGTCGTCACGATCGGCCGGGCGAACTTGCCAGACGCATTCAGCGTCTCGATTTTCAAGCGCGCCGCCTCCCGCTCTTGCTCCGACGCGTAGAAGACGGCCGAACGGTATTGAGTGCCGATGTCGTGGCCTTGTCGGTTGAGCTGCGTGGGGTCGTGGGCGTCGAAGAACACTTCCAGCAACTTTTCAAAGCTGATCTGTTGTGGATCGTAAGTGATGCGGATGGCTTCGGCGTGCCCCGTCATCCCCGAGCAAACGCTGCGATAGTCGGCCGTCTCCGGCGCGCCGCCCGTGTAACCACTCTCGACGTCCGTGACTCCGCGCAGTTGCTCGAACACCGCCTCGGTGCACCAGAAGCAGCCGCCCGCCAACACGGCCGTACATGGTCCTGCAGTTGTTTCGCCCATCGCTTCGCTCGCCTTTGGCCAGCCCTTCGTTCCACCTGCTCCGCTGAACGGAAAATTGTAGGGAGGAGAGCGGGCGGCGGCGAGTGTCGCGGCGGCGAGCGTCAGGCGGCTTACTTGGTCATTTCGAAGCTGACGACGAGCGAAACGCCCGCTTCGTCGTTCAAAAAGTCGCGGAGAATCTTCTTCTTCACCGGCGGCTTCTCGAATCCGTCCGCCGCGCTCAAGCGAAACTCGACCTTGTTCCCGCTGCCGGTCACCGTTCCATAGAACACGGTCCCGGTGCTCACTTGCTTCGCATCCTTGATGAACTGCGTGTACTCGCCGCGCTTGAACACCACCAAACAGGCCACTCGCGCACCCTTGCGAATCAGGACAAACTTGTGCAGTTTGCCTTTGCGGGCCGAGTTGAGGACTTTCAGCGAGTCGGGCGTGAATGGGATCTCGTCCTCATCCAACTCGAGCTTCTCAACTTCCTCGGTCAGCTGCCTGTCATCGTTGGCCACGTTTGGAATTCTCCCGCGGAGTTCGGCGAGCGGATTGGGGGGCGTCGGCAAGAGAGAATTCTATCACTCGCGATTCGGGTGCGGCGGCCGCCGCAGACGTGGTCGTACTTCCCAGCCGATACTGCACCAGAAGTGTTCGCGACGGGGCGATCGCGGCCGCCGAACGGTCCGCCGCCCACACCGGGTAAGTCACCGAGACGCTGCGCGCGACCGATTCGAGTACATGGCTGGGAGTCCCCTTGCGCAATTCAACCACCAAAGGCTCTCCCGCACGTCCCCCTGTCGCGCGACCCACCTCCTGCGGTTCGCCGCCGTACGGCGAACGATACCGAATCGCCTCGCCGTCAAGCGACCATTGCCCCACGAGCATGGGCGCAGGAACCAGCGTCAACGAGCACAGATCGGAGACTTCGCTGCGCGAGCCGTCTGAATTGACGGCCGTGACGTGCAGGATGGCTTCCTGCTGTAGCTGAGCCGACGGACGCGACGCCAGCACTCGATCATCGACATGCGCTGCGGCGGCGCCGGCGATGAGCGAACGTTTGCCAAGGCTGACGTCGAGTGACGGTTCGAGCGGGACGCCGGGCCACAAGAGGGCGGCGCCGTCGGCGCCCGTCGTGAGGACGGTCAGTCCGTCCGGCGAGAACTCCACCGACGTCGCCGATTGTCCATGCGTCTTGTCTTCAATGTCGTCCACATCAATATCGCTGGCCGCCGCGACGTAGCGCGACAGGGTGAAAATCTCGCGCGTCTCTGCTTCCGCTCCCCCTTCGTGCCCCGCCTCTTGGACGTCGTCTCCAGCGTCGGCATGCCAGCGAGCCAAGCCGCGAGCGTCCCAGAGCATCACGCGCGCATCGTCGCTGCCTGTGAGTACTCGCAGCCCGTCCGCGGAGAAGGCTGCACAAGTGATCGTGGCCGAGTGGCCTTCGAGGTTGGCGGCCAATCTTCCGCTCGCAAACGACCACAGTCGCGCGATGCGATCATCGCCGCCCGTGACGATCCATTGACCATCGCGAGAGAATTCGATGCACCGCGTGCTCGATCCCGACGCGTCCGCGTTTTGGGGCCCCGCCCCGAGCCGCCGCAATTCCGCCGCCGTCCAATGTTGAGTCGCCTCGTCGCGAGCAAGCCGCCAGAGCGTCGGCGGCGCGCCGATGCCGACCGTCGCGATATGTCGACCATCGGGAGCGAATGCGACGGCGGTAAACTCGCCGCCCTGGCCGGCGTGGACCAGCCACGTGGAACCGTCGGCGGACGCGCTGCGCACCTGGCCGCCGTCCCGATCCCACAGCTCAATGCCTTCACTTTGAACGGCGAGCAGCCACTTGCCGTCGGGCGAAAAGCGGAGGTGCGACGCGCGGCGTCCGTCGCGCAGATCGCGACGCCAGACGGATTCCCGTGTTTCGACGTTCCACAACTTCACGGCCCCTTCGCTGCCGGCCGTCGCCAGCCACTTGCCGTCGGGCGAAGCCGCCATCGCGGCGATCGAAGAGTGACCGCGCAAGCTGCCGATCAAGCGGCCGTCGGCCGCGTCCCAGATGCGGCCAAAGCTGCCGCCGACGGTGAGCAGGCGGCTGCCGTCGGGCGAGGTGCTGGCGTGCCAGACGCCGCTCGTCGCCAACACCGTGGGTCGCCAATTCGGCGTTTGCAACGCTTCGGGTTGGTTATTCCAAGACCAGCTACGCAGGACTTGCCGCGAGGTCGAAAAATCGGTCGACGACAAGATCACCGAATCGACGTCTTGTGGTCCGAACTCGAGCGTGTTGACGCTTTGACCGGCGAGCTCCAACTGGCGGCGCGTCTTTCCTTCCGACACATCCCACCACCATAAACCCGTGCGACGTTCATCCAAGGAGGCTGCGAAAACCAATGACCGTCCGTCCCGAGACAAGACGCTGGCGTCGATCGCCCCTGACGCCTCCAGTCGACGATCGGAACGCGGCGTCAAGTCTTCGTTCCAGACGATCACTCGACCGTCGAGCCCGGTCGAGATGGCGAAGATCGACTGTGATCGACGCCAATCGGATTCGGGGAGAAAGTACACGGCGCTCACCGCCTCGCCGTGCGTACCGGCGAAGGGACGCACGGACCCATCGGCCAGCGACCAGAGCCAACAGCGGCCGCGCGAGTCGCCGGTGATGGCGCGGTCGTCGCCGGGAGAAATCGCGACGGCGGTGACATCCGCCGGTTTGACGATGGGGACGACCTCTGCGTCGACGGGCGGCGACTCTTCGCTCTTCATACTGGGAGGAGGCAATTCGCGTTCCACTTGACCCGTGTCGGCGTTCCACCACCGCGCGACTCCGCGACTGCCGCCCGTGAGGATGTGCCGACCATCGCTCGACACGGCAGCCGCTCCGCGTCGCCCTGTTCCATGCAGACAATGCAGCTCCACGCACGTTTCGACGTTCCAAATGCGAGTCGTTCCGTCGCCGGCCGCCGTGAAGGCGCGTTTTCCATCGGGAAAGAACGCACCGCGCGTCGTCAAGAATTCATGTCCTTCCAGCAGACTGCCGATCTCGCGACCCGTCGCCGACTCCCATAGACGCACAGCGCCGTCGCTGTGGGCCGTGGCGAAGGTGCGGCCGTCTCCCAGGTATTGAGCAGCCGTGATCGAATGCGAGTCGGCGTCATGCACCACCAGGACTTCGTCGTACTTGGCCAAGTCCCAGCGGCGCCAGGAGCCGTCGTTCGAGTGTGTGAACACGGTCTGCGCGTCGCGGCTGACGGCGCTGGAACGAATCCAGGTGCCGTGGCCGCGGAGTACCTTTACAAGAGGCGAGCCGCGCGGTTCGGCGGGTTGCTTGCCCGTCCAGACTTGTTGCGCCTGCTGTTGCGTCTCCGCGGCGTCCCACACGATGGCCGTATTGTCCTGGCCGGCGGAAACGAGCAAGTGATTTGTGGTCGAGAAGGCGAGCGACCGGACGCTAGCCGAGTGGCCGGCGAGCACAAAGTAGGCCGGCAGCTTCGTTTTGCCGTCGAGTCGATCTTGTACTTCGCGCACGATGGCGCTGCTGCCGGCTTCCTTGCCCATTTCATCGGGCATCGACCATGCGAGGATGCGCGTGTCGAAGCCGGCAGACGCAAACCAGCGGCCGTCAGGTGCGAACGCGACGGCATAGACGGGGCCGTCGTGGCCGCGGAACCGAGCGACTTCGCGGCCGGTCGTCGCATTCCACAACCTTACCGTGCTGTCTTCGCTGCCCGTCAAGACCCAGGCGCCGTCCTGCGAAATCGAGACGCTGGTGAGACGATCAAGATGCCCGTGGAACGCCAACGACTCGCGCCAGACTGTCGCGTCGGCATCGGCGGCTTCCCAGCGCCTTAGCACATTGTCGGAAACGGAGTACAGTTGTCGCGGATTGCCGGGAGCGAACGCCAGTGCGCGAACTTCATTGCCGTGACGCAGCGGCATCGGTTGCGTCAACAATCGCAGGCCGCTAGCGGGCTCGCGGGCCCAAATCTGAATGGATCCACCGCGACTCGCGCCGGTCGCCATCCGCTGACCATCAGCGGAGAATGCCAGGGCGGCGACGCCGCCGGCCGACTGGGTTTGACCCAGCAGTTGGTTGTCGCGCGAGCGAAGTTCGATCTGACCGCTGCGCGACGCGATCGCCACGAGTTGATCGCCGGGAACGACCGTCAGGGCTTCGATCGGCCACGCGACTCGATACGAGTGCGAGCCGCCGCTGGCGGCGACGGCGTCGGCCGCCTCGTGGCGATCATCGCCGCTGAGGTAGCGCAGTCGAGCCCACTCCCAGTGGCGGTAACGCGCTTTGCGCGACATAGCGCCGCCCGATTCATTGCCCGCTTGCTCACGGAGAATCTGGCGCGCGACGTCGAAGGAGTTAGCGCGAATCTTGGCGGCGACGACGTTGATCTCGGTGAAGTACGACGACTCTTCCACTTCTTGACGAGCGTCCTCGGCGGCGAGTCCGCGGTCTTCGGCGATCTGCCGTTGCACCTGCGTCTCTTGGGCGCTTTTGACCGCGGCGGTGCGCGCGGTTTCCGCGATCTCGGCGCTCCGCTTCGCCTTTTCCTCGCTCACGCGCGCTTCACGTTCTTTGTCTTCCGCTTTCTTCTTTTCGCCCTTGGCGACGCCCTCCGCCGTCTTCGCGATCTTCGCCGATTCTTTGGCTTCGTTCATCGAGCGAACGATCGCGACGAACGACGCGGTCCCGCCGAGGAACAGCAAGAGCACCAGGGCGACGACCAAGCGGCGGACGTAGCGCAAGCGAGCCTGTCGGGCGTCGCGTTCGGCGACCGCCGCCGTGAGTCGATCGTACAGATCGAAGTGGTCGCGCCGCTTGGAATCGAGCAGCGAGAGGCCGAGGTCGAAATCTCCCTTCTCCAAGGCGCCGGCCGCGTAGGCGACCTTGGCGTCGTTGAGTCCCGTGACTGCGGCGCGGTTGCCGGACCAAAGGTTGAGAGCCTCTTGAAAGCCGAAGACGGCGCGCGAATAGCCTTCATAGTCGCGAGTCTGTTTCGCGTGCTCCAATTCCTCAGCGGCGCGAGACGACAGCAGGATGCTCTCCGCATGCGACTCGTAGTCGCGAATCGCAGCTTGGAACGCCTGCACCGATGCATAGCGATCTTCGATTCGCGTCGCCATCGCTCGCAACGCAATCTCCAACAACTCGCCCGACTTGTCCGTGGCGATGATGTCGTTGCGCGCGGCGGACATCAGGCATTCCATGACGTCGCGGCCCATGTGCGGCGGTCGGCCCGTCACGATTTCGAACAACGTTGCGCCCAGGAGATAAACGTCGCTGGCGGCGCCGATTCTCGCGATGGGCCCCGTCACCATTTCCGGCGCCATGTAGGCCGGCGATCCACCCAGCCCTTGAGAACGCAGAAAGGCCGACGACTTGCCATACGACTCCATTGGCAAGGCAATGCCCCAGTCCATGACCAGCACTTCGCCGAAGTCGCCGAGCATCACGTTTTCGGCCTTGATGTCGCGATGAACGATGCCGCGCGCGTGGGCGAAGGCGATCGCGTCGGACACCTTGAGCAAGATCTCCAGGTTTTCGACCAGCGACTTTTTCGCGAGCACTTCGTTCCACGGAGTGCCCTGGACGCGCTTCATCGAATAGAAGAGCGCGCCGTTGGGGTCGGTGCCCAGATCGTAGATCGGTACGATGTTCGGGTGATCCAAGTCGCCCGTGACGACCGCCTCGGCCAAGAACTTGTCGCGGTTCGCCGGATCATCCGTCCGGTCCCGCCGCAACATCTTGATCGCCACGTCGCGATCGATCGACGACTGCCGCGCCAAGTACACGACGCCGACGCCGCCGCGCCCGATCACGTTCAACAACTCGTACTCGGCCTCGATCGGGATCGCCTCGCGCTGATTCTCCTGCTTGTTGACGACCGATCGCGTTTGAATCACCAACTGCGTGTCGGAGATCTTGCCGCTGCGTCCTCGTCCGCCTGCATGGCCCTTAAGCGTCTGGTGCGGACGCGCCCCCTCGTCGCCGGCCGCCTCTTTCCACACTTGCGACAATTCGGCCGCCTCTTCCGGAGAAAGCGAAGCGGGCGTAATCGTGCGCAGGATCTCGGACGAGATGTCAGGACGCCGGTCCACCAACCGTTCGGGCGGAGTCGGGTCAGTGGCCGCAGCGGGCGGCGATACGGCGGGCGGAGCGTCGGCAGTCGTCCCGTCTCCCAGTTCGATGCGCGGCTGACCAACGGGCAGCGGCGCCGTAACGGGGACCGTTTTGCGGATGGTCGGCACCGTCCCCTTGCCCACGTCGGACGCGTCCGCCGCGACGCCGCTCCGTTCGCCGCTCGAACCGCCGCCCTGCGCGCCGACGTTCGCCGTCGAGTCGCCGCCGACCGGCAATCCGGGCAACGGACCGAAGTCGGTCGCCGTCTTGCCGATTACCTTCTCGATCGCCACCTCGGTCTTCATCCCCGGCGCCTTCGGGAGATCCCGCAACGAACGAGGGTTCAGCGGCAATGCCGCGCTGGGTACGTCTTCGCCAGGCGTCGACGGCTTGATGGTCGAGTAGGCGCCGTCGGCGGACGCCGGAGTGGAAGCGGCGGGAGCAACCGGGGGAGTCGCGGCCGCAGGCGCAGCAGGCGTCGCTGTCGCAGGCGGGGCGGCCGGCGGGGCGGTCGGCTGCGTCACGCGAATGCCGGGGCGAATCGACTGCATGGTTTGCGCGAAGATCTTCTGACGCACATCGTCAGGGACGTCGCCCGAGCCGCCTTCCCACGCCAACACGCTGCCGCACGAAGGACAACGGCCGTCGCGCAGACCATGCTCCGAGTAGTCATAACTGCAGAACGGACACTTAAGCATGCGCGCCTCGCCCGCTCACGGACACTCGAGATAACCAACTCATTGCGGGAACTCCTTTTCCTCTAGCGGGTCGCTCGCCGGCTTCCGACTCCGGCCGCTCCAGCGACTTCGCGCGGCATGCGCAAAATGCGTCAACGTCCGCCGTACGCGATCGTTCCAGCTGCGCGTCCCGCGCTGCGCCATCTTCTCGGCCGCCAGCGCAAGTGCACCGCCCAACATGACGCCTTGCGCCGCGCCGGGGGCTTCACGTTCAGGTTCGGCGGGCGTTTCCAATTCGCGCGGACCATTGAGCGGCAGTTGTTCCCGCGAAGCCTCGTTCATCGGCGCCTTGTTCATCGGCGCCGCGTCCATCGGCGTCTCTGCAGTCTCTTCCAACTCGACCGCTTTGCGATTGCGGATGACGATGTCCTTCACCAGTCGACGGCTGCCGTTCTCCAGCTTCATGTAAATGCGATAGCGGTCGTCCGGCAGAGACTGGAATAGCTCGGGCAAATTGTCCAACACATCTTCATTCAGCAAGATCGATTCGTCGCTGTCGACGGGCCGGCCGTCGGGGTCGAGCAGAACGACGTTGAGCACCAACTGCCTCGAGCGAACGGTGGTCGCCACGCTGGCCGACGTGCCAAAGTCGAACCGTTGCATGATCGGTTCCGTCGGCGCCGTCGGAATGACGGCGATCGCGATGGCGCGCAGCTCGGGCGTTCGCACTAACCCGCCGTTGTTCGGCACGATTACGTTAAAGCCGAAGATTCCACTCGTCGGCGGCAATAACACCAGCTGCTCGGTCGCCCGACCCAGCACGGTTCCGCCATTCTCGGTCATCACGATGCGGGGATCGAACGCCAGCGTGACCGAGATCGGAATCGGCGAAGTGGGATCAGGGCCCGGATTGCCGATGTAGGTGTGCGAGTACTTTTCGATCGTTCCAATTGGCAGTTGGTCGAATGACGGCAACACGGGGCCGTCGCCCCAGTCGAATGCCACCACGTAATTGTTGTCGCTTGGAATCGGGTCGCTGACCAACAGGTCGACGGTCGCGGTGTTGCTCTTGTCGATGTTCACGCCGGGCGAGAATTCCGTCGCTGCGGCGCCGAACGTCGGCGCCCGCGACGTCGCTCGTGAAGCTCCCACTCGCACCACCGCCGTCGGATCAAAGTTCAACGTTCCGCCGGCGTTGAGCTTCACCGTGGACGTCAAGGCATTGTTGGTCACGTTGATCTGCGAGTTGGGCGAAAGGGTCAGGCTGCCTTGCGACTTCAGCGAGACGATGTCGGTCGCGAGAACGATGACGTCGTTGGCAAGTACGATATTTCCTTGCGTGACGACTTTCGCGCCGTCGACGCCCGTCGTCGTCAAGTTGCCGCCGATCGTGGTGTTGCCTGCGCCGGAAACTTGGTCGAACGCTTCGACCGTAACCGCCTTAGTATTCACGTCGCGCGCCGATTCAATTCGCAACAGCGACAGTTTGTTCACACTGCCGATCGCGCCGGTCAGGTTCACGTCGCCCGCGGCGCCGGCCGCGAGCACCAACCCGCGCGGAGTTGCATCGATTGAGTCGATCGATCCCGAAAAACTGATGCCGCCGCCGCTGGTTTCGACTCGGAGCGTCCCGCCGCGGCTCGCGCCGGCAATCGAGAGCGGCCCTGTGAACGTGACGGGATCGCCGGACGTGACGATCTTGTTGCCCGCGAAGGCGGTCACAGCGCCCGCGGTCAATTGGCGAACCGCGCCGTCGGATGAAATATTGCCGTTCAACGTGAGTCGATCGCCGTTCTGGAACGTCACCGAGCCGCCGTTGCTGGTCGCGATCGCCTGGACGTCGATGGTTCCTTGAGTGACCAACGACACGCCCGCGCTGCCGCTGGTCGTGATCGCGCCGCGGAACAACGTGTTCCCCGTCCCGGTCATCTGGCTGACGAAGCCGCTGTTGACGCTGCCTGCCGCCGTCACGTCGCGAGCCTGGACGATCAGCAGCGAGCCCAACGGCGACGCGGCGCCGACTACGCCGAGAAGGTCGACGTCCCCGGCAGTGCCGGCGTCGAGCACCAATTGTTCCGCTTGCGGCGCGGCGGTCTTCGCGTCGACGCCTTGCTTCAACGTGATGTCGGCCCCGGCCGTATTGCCGCCCTCCGTCGTGCGAATGACGACTTGCCGACTTCCGCCGCCCGACAGGGTCACATGATTCGTGAACGAGATGGCATCGCCCGTGGAGCTTACCGAACGCGTCGCCGCAATTTCGACGTCTCCCTTTCCGTCCTCGGTGATCGCGCCGTCGGCGGCGATGTCTCCCAAGATCTGCAGTCCGTTCTGTTGTCGGAACAAAACATTGCCGCCGCCCGTCGTCGTTACTCCGCCGCCGATCGAAAGCTTGCCTTGGGTCGTAATCAAGACGCCGCCCGCGCCGTTAGAATCGATGCGTCCCAAGTAAGTCGAATCGCCCGCGCCCGCCGTCTGTTCGAAGCGGCCGGCGAACACATTCCCCGATGCGACAACATTGTTGGCGCTCGTAATGACGACGTCGCCGAGCCGCTGGCTGGCGCCGAGCGCACCGTCAAGCGTCAAGTCGCCTGCGCCCGTGGTAAGCGTGAGCTGCCGATTGTTTGCGGCCGAGTCGGCGTCGATTGCGGACGAACTGCCGACGAGCCGGAAGGCGTTGGCGGCGGTTCCCGAGGTGTCGATCACGACGTTCGTCAGCAGCTGAACATTGCCTTTGAGCGTCGCTTCGGCGCCGCCTTGATCGCGGGCCGAGAGATTGCCGTTCAGTTGGATCGTCGCCGCCTCGATGTCGAAGTCGGCCAGCGTGCCGTTCGTGCCTCCGCCGACGTCCGACAACCGGACGAGTCCCGCGCCACCGACGATCGACAGCGTGCGGTTGTTGGTCGACGCGTCGTCCGCGCGCACATTGCCCAGGAAGACGAGTTGGTTGCCGCTGCCGGCGGCGTCGCTGCGGAACGCGACGTTGTTCTTCAGCAAAACGACGCCGTCGAACATCGACTCTCGACCGCCCAGACCGTCGTTCACGTTCACTTTCGCGCCCGAGAAACTGATCGTGCTGGCGGTCAGATCAAGCTCAGCGAGGGCCTGAGCGCCGCCAAGGTCGCCGCCGAATTCGATGCGCCCCAACCCGGCGTCGATGGCGAGGCGGCGGTCGTTGGCCGCGGCGTCGTCGGCGTCGACCAAGCCTGTGATCGTCACGTCCGCGTCAGTGGTCCCATTCGTCGAAATCCTGACGTTGTTCGACAGCCGGACACTCGACTGCAGGCTCACTGCGCCTGCCTTGCCGGAACTGTCGGCGTCGGCGAGTACGTCCCCGAACAAGTACGTCGTGCCGGTAGACACGTCGAGTGCGCGACCTGTCCCGGCGCCGGTGCCGTCGCCCAGCGACATGAATCCCAGCGACACTGTTTGGGCGGCAGTCGTGCTGATCTTGACATGGTCGAGCGCGACGAACGACGCGCCGGACAAATCGAGCGACTGGTCGCCGGCCTTGATCGTGAGGCCATCCTCGTAGGCCGGGAAGCTGGTGATGTTCACGCCGTTGGCGATCACAATCGCACCGTCGACGCCGGTCGCATCCGTGATCAGCTGAATCGTTCCGGGCGTCCCCGTTCCGGCGGCCTGCAGGATGACCGGCCCGATGGCATTGAGACGAATCCCGCCCGCGTCCGTCGCGCCGTCGGTGCGCAAGTCGCCGTTCAAACTCACTTGTCCCAGCGGCGAGTCGCTGCCGAGATCGATCGTAAAGGTCGAGCCGGCGCCGGCTGTTGTGACGGACGAAAGCGTCGTGACGCCGCCCGAACGCACCTGGAAAAGCCCCAACGCCTGAGCGCCGCCGATGGCTTGATCGAACTGAACCGAGCCCGTTCCCGCTTGAATGGACAAACGCCGAGCATTGGCGACGGCGTCTGCATTAACCGTGCTCGACGCGCCGCTGAAGAGCAGCGAATTGTCAGGATTCGCATCGCCATCGACGTCGAAGGCGACATCTCCCGTCAGCGTCGTCGCGCCCGTAAACGTAATGGTCTGACCGCCCTGATCGTCGACGAAAAAGTCGCCCGCAAGCTGAATGCTTTTCGCCTTGACGTCCAGATCCGCGAGACGCCCCGCGGCAGCGTCGCCGACGCCTTGCTGAAAGCGAATCGTGCCGTCGCCGCCCGTCGCCGTAAGCGTCCGGTTGAACAATGCAGCGTCGTCCGCGGCCACGCGACCTGCGAACGTAAGGCTGTTGTCCGTACCGGCGCCGTCTGTGGTAAAGGTTGTATTGTTCTGCAGGCGAACCGCGCCGTTCCAAGTCGAAGTGTAGGGTCCGCCGTCGCCGTCGTTCAGCAGCACGTTCGCGCCGGCTACGGTGATCGTGGAAGCACTGACGTCGACTTGAGACATTGCGCCGTCGAGGCCGCCGCCGACGTCGGACTGAAAGCGAACGGTTCCATTCCCCGCCAGGATCTTCAGCACCGCGTCTTCGGACAGCGAGGAAGACGACTGCACGCCGCCTTGAAAGTCGACGCTGTTGTCTGTTCCCAATGCGCCGTCCGAGTCGATGGTCACTTGACCCTTGATCTTCACCGTCCCCGAGAACAAAGCCGTCGCGCCGCCGGGGCTTGAGTCGTCGATGTACAGCGAGATATTGTTGAGCTCGATGTTTAAGGCCGCGACATCGAGATCGGCGAGCGATTTGGCGGCGCCGTCCCCCACCGCGCCATTGAACACGACGTCGGCGGCCGTGGATTCGACGACGAGTCGGCGGTCGTTGATCGAGTCATCCGCGAAGATGGGGCCAGTGAACACGATTCCATTGCCGCTCGACTTGGTGGAGATGGAGACCGAGCTGCGCAGCTCGATCGTTCCATCAAACGTGACCGTATTGCCTGATCCGTCGGAGGCCAAGATCGAGCCGCCCTGGATCGCGATCGTCCCGGCAGAGACATCCAAGTCTGCGAGTTCGCCGCCTGGTACGCCGACATCGCCGCCGAAGAGAACGGTCGCCGCGCCTGCGGAAATCGTCAACTTCCGATCGAAGTTGACGGGGTCGTCGGCGACGATGTTGCCGTTGAACGTCAGGTGATTGCTGCGGGCCGCATCGACCAGATCGAAGCGGACATTGTTTTGTAGTTCGACGTTGCCGGTAAAGGTCGAGGTCAGGTTGTCGCCATCGTCCAGTCGCACCGTGGCCGATTGGAAGACGATGTTCTTGGCTGCCACATCGAGTTCCGCGAGTGCGCCGGCGACGCCGACGTCCGCGCTGAAGCGGACATCGCCGCCGGTCGCATCGACGGTCAACGTCCGATCGAACGTGCCTGGTGCGTCGGCGTTCACTTGTCCGCCGAACAAGAGGCTCTTCGGGGCGCCGCTGGACGGCGACACATCGATCGCGACGTTCGACTGCAGCAGCACGTCGCCGTTGAGTTCGATCGTCTCCGCCGCGGCCGACTCGTCGTCCACGCGCAGGAGGCCGCCCGCCAACTGAATCGTCTTGGCCGTGACGTCGAGATCCGCCAGCGCCGCCGACTGTCCGACGTCGCCGGCAAAGGTCGCCGTGGCGGAACCGGCGACGATCGTCAAGCGACGCGCGTTGTTGATCGCATCGTCGGCGTCGACCGCGCCGTTGAACGTCACGTTTCCGTCGGCGGACGCGGCATCGGTCTTGATCGTCACATCGTTGCTCAAACGAACCTTCGAATTGAACTGGACTATTCCGCCATTGCCGCTGGGATCAGACGTCGTCGCAATGTCGCCCGTAAGGAACGTGGTTCCCGAATCGATCGTCAGCGCGCCGAGTCCGCCGGCGGCTGCACCATCGCCGAGCGTAATCGAACCCAGGGTCACCGTTCGCGCGCCGCCAGTGGCGATTCGAAGGTGATCCAAGGCGCTGAGAGTCGCGCCGCTGAGATCGACATTGTTGTCGCCCGTGCGGATGGTCAACCCGTCCTCAAACGCCGCGAGGCTTGTGACAGACGCACCGCCGACGAAATTCACGCCGCCGTCGGCGGCGGCGCCGTCTGCGTCGGTATCGAGCAGGATCGTTCCCGCGCCGGCCGCATCGAGCACCACGGCAGTCGCCGAGTTGATGCGAATGCCGCCGGCATCGTCGCCGTCGGCATTCCCCGCATCGGTGCGCAGGTCGCCGCGGAGCGTCAACGACTGCAGCGGTTCGGCGGAGCCGAGATCGATCGTATTGGTCGCAATCTTGCCGGCCGTCGAAACGCCATTGAGGACGACGACGTCGGCCGCGCCGATGAGGAACCTTCCGAGCGCTTCCGATTGGCCGACGGCGCCGTTCAGCGTCACGGCGCCGCCCTTGGCGGAAATGCCGAGCGTGCGACGGTTGCCCTGATCATCCGCATCGATCGTGCTATTCGTTCCTACCGTTTGCAGGGAGTTGCCGTCGACGCGAATGAGTACATCGTCGGCGAGCGTGATCTTGCCCGCGAGCGTCACGGTATTGCCGCCGACCTGATCGACCAACAGATCGCCTCCCACGCGGATGGTGGAGGCGGCGATGTCGAGGTCGGAAAGTGCTGCGCCGCTGACTCCCGCGCCGCCGTCCAGCGCGACGGCGCCGTCCCCCGCGTCGATCGTCAGCGCGTGCGGCGCGAGCGGACTGTAGATCGATCGGGCAATGGTTATGTCGCCGTCGGAGGTCGCGGCGTTAGCGTCGAGCAGCGTATCGCCTTGAAGGACGACGTCCGAAACAAGCTCGATGTCGCCGCCGGCGGCTTGACCGTCCGTCGAGATGTCGCCGTAAAGCTCCGTCAATGCACCGACGATGCGCAGCGCTTTGGCGTCTGCCGCCGCGGCGCCGTCGCCGAGCTTGGTCTGGCCCAGCTTGATGATCGAGGCCGCGCCTCCGAGCACTTGGAGATGGTCGAGCGAGTTGACGGCGATCAACGTGAGGTCGATCGACTGGTCGCCGATATCGAGCGTCAATCCATCTTCGAACGCGGCGGCGCTGCGGATGGAAGTGGTCGTTCCAAACGACAGCGTCCCGTCGCTCGTTGCGCCATTGACATCGACGCGCACCGAGCCGCCGCCCGCCGGATTGAGCACGATTTCCGTCGCGCCTTGCAAGAGCACGTTGCCCGCCGCTCCCGACGCGTCGGTAGAGAGGTTGCCGCGGAGCGTTAAAACGTCGGCGGCGACGAGTTGAATGGACTGAGGGACGCCGTTGCCGGTCGTGGCGATGCTTTGAACGTCAAGGTCGCGTCCGAGGACCTCAAGACGCTTCAGGGGGCTGACGCCGCCGACTGCTCCGCCCAGCGTCACATCGCCCAGCTTCGCGTCGATTAACAATTCGCGCGGCGTGCCGTCGCTGTCGATGGTCGAACTGCTGCCGAGAAACTCCACGCTGTTGGCGGTCGTGGCGCCGACCTTCAGCGTCACGTCCCCCTTGAGGACGGTTGCGCCGGTGAACCGAATGATCTGTCCCCCTGCTCCGCCCGAGACGTTGATGTCGTCGGTCAATTCAATCTTTCCCGCGGCGACGTCGAGATCCGCCAAGGGGGAGGCAGCGCCGATCTTCGCTCCAAAAGTTACGGCGCCGGCGCCCGCGACGACGGCCAGCCGCCGAGCGGTCCCCTCGGAGTCGATCAACGAAGTGAATTCGAGGCTGTTATCGCCTGCAGCGCCGTCCGCATCGAAGACAACGTCGCCCTTCAGGACGACGTGCCCGTCGAGTTTCGCCGTATTGCCGCCCGCACCTCCGTCGATGTTCACATCGTCGGTGAAGTAAATCGTCAACGCACGGACATCAAGATCGCCTAGCGCGCCGCTGGCGCCGACCGTATCCGCGAATTCGACCGTCGCCTTGCTCGCCAAGATCGTCAGCGCAGCGCCGACGGCGCCCGCGTCAGCGTACACCGTTGATTCAAAGACCACATCCCCGCTCGAGGCAGTGCCGTCCGTATTCAGCACCACGTCCTTCAAGAGGGTGACTGCTGGACTGAACTTGATGGCGCCGCCGGCCGCTTCACCGTTGGTCGCAATGTCTCCGTTCAGTTCCACTAGCTTGGCCGTGACCGCCAACGACTGACCGCCCGCCGCAGAGCCGTCGCCGAGCGTCATGGCGCCGAGGGCGACGGTCTTCGTCCCGTCCGTGATGATATGGAGATGATCAAGCGTTTGGAGGCTGACTTGCGCCAGGTCGAGGTCGCCGCCGCCGATGTCAAACGTCGCGCCGTCGTCGTACGCGACGGCGCTCTTCACCGTCGTGAGGCCGGTGAAGACGACGTCGCCGTCGCTGGCTAATCCATCGGTCGCGAAGCGAACGGTCGCCGATTTGCCGACCACATCCAGCACCACCGTCGGAGCATTGATCTGAATCGAACCCGCCGCGCCGCTCGAGTTCGTCTTGAGATCTCCGCGCAGCGTCAGCGTGTCGGCGATGCCCGACGAACCAAGGTCGATCGCCGGGTCGGCGCCGCTGCCTGTCGTGTTGACTGCGCCAAGCGTCGCGTTCCGGGCGGAAATGATCTCCAGTCGACGGATGGCGTTGGCCGTGCCAACGTCGCCGTTGATCGCAACGTCGCCGCCGCCGACGTCGATCGCCAACTCCCGCGGACTCGCCGAACTGTCGCCGTCGATGACGGTTGCCGGCCCCGAGAACGTCAGGCTGGCGTCGTTTGTTCCGTTGGTGTTGATGGTCACATCGTCGAGCAGCGTCACGGCCCCAGAGAAGGCGACGGTAGCGCCAGGTGCACTGTCGGTCACGAAGACGTCGCCGCCCAACTGGATCGAGCCGGCGGCGACGTCCAGATCGGCGAGCGCTCCATTGGCATTGGCGCCAATGGCGCCGCCGAATGTCACGGTTCCGGTCCCCGCGTTGATTTTCAACGTGCGGTCATGGGTGGTGGAATCGTCGGCATCGATCGTCCCCAAGCCGGTGAACGACAGATGATTGTCGACGGCGCCCGTCGTGTCCGTGTCGATTTGCACGTTGCCGGTCAATACCACTGCGCCGTCGAATTTCGCGAACGCTCCGCCGGGACCGTCGTTGACGATCACGTCGCCGCCGATTCGGATCTGATCGGCCCGCGCGAGCAAACTCGCCAAGCCGCCGGACATGGTACCCGCGCCTTGTCGGAGCTGAAGATCGGCCGTGCCGGCATTGATCTCAAGCGATCGGTCGCGGTTCAAGGGATCGTCGCTGGCGATGCTGCCGGTGATCGTGATTTGTGCGTCGGTGGAGGTCCCGTCGCTGTTGATCGTCAACGTCGTCGCAGCGGCGGTGGTGGTGGAGCTGAGAGTCACGTCGGCGTCGATCAAGACGGCGCCCGCGGCCGCTTCGCCGTTGGTCAGAATGTCGCCTTTCAAGACCGCCTGACCGGCGACGACGTTCAGGGCGCCGAGACCGCCTGAGCCGGCGCCGTCGCCGAGGGTCAGTGCACCCAGTTGCACGGTGTTCGGGGAGGCGACCGAGATGACGAGGTGATCGAGTTCGGTAAAGGTCCAGTCGCTGGCGTCAAGCGAGTTATCGCCCAGCTTCAGCGTGAGACCATCGTTGTACTTCGTCGTGCTGACGAACGACTTCGTCGAGGACAGCATCAGTGCGCCGTCGCTGTTTGTTCCATCGACATCGATGAGCACGGAGGCGGCGCCCGTCTTGTCGAGCCGAATGGGGTCGGTCGCCTTGATTCGGATGTCGCCCGCGTCGGCGCTGGCATTCGTGACGAGGTCGCCGCGAAGGGTCAGCGTCTTGATCGCGGCGACGGCGCCCAAATCGATCCGTAGTCCAGCGCCGGCCGTTTTCACATTCGGCAGTTCCACCGTGTTCGCCGATTCGATGAACAATCCGCCGAGCGCCTGGGTTCCACCGAGGTCTCCTGCGAGCGTCACGTTGCCGTCGCCGGCCGCGATCGTCAACGACTCGGCGCTGGTCGCCGAGTTGATGGTCGAGGTCGCCCCGCTAAAGAGCAGATGGTTGTCGGTGGTTGAGGCATCGACGTCGACGTCGATGCGGACGGAGGCGTCCAGCCGCGTCGCGCCGGTAAAGGTCACGGTTTGGCCGCCGCCGTCGTCGACATTGACATTTCCCTTGAAAGTGATGCTGGCCGCCGTGACGTCGAGGTCGGCGAGGGCGCCGGCCGTCTTTCCGCCGATCGCGCCGCCGAACAGGACCGATCCACCGCCGGCCTTGATGGCGAGGGTCCGGTTGTTCGCGGTCGCATCATCGGCGTCGATCGTCCCCGCGCCGCCAAAGGAAAGTGAATTGTCCGTTCCCGAGGCTCGATCGACGTCGATGAGGACGTTCGCCTTGAGCACGACCGCGCCGTTCAGTTCGATCGTCACATTCCCGGGCCCGTCATCGACGATGAGGTCGCCTCTCACTGAAATGACGCCGCCGGTGACCTTCAGGCCGGAGAGCGCGTTGCCGGCGACTCCGGCGCCGCCTCCCAAGAGTACTGCCGAAGTCCCGGCGTCGATGACGAGCGTTCGATTCTTGTTCGCCGCGTCGTCGCTGGCGATCGCTTCCAAGAACGACACAGCGCCGTCGCCGGCGGAGCCATTGGTGTTGATGGTGAGCGCGGTGGAGGCGACGGTGGACGTCGAACTGATCGTGGTTGCCGCATCGACGGTGACGTCGCCGCCTTGCGCTTCGCCTGTGGTGCTTACGTTTCCGCGGAGCGACAGGGCGTCGGCCGTGATATGGAGCGCACCGTTGCCGCCTGATCCGGCGCCGTCGCCCAAGGTCAAGGCGCCTAGCGTCACCGTCTGGGCCGCGCCCACTCGGACAACCAAGTGGTCGAGATCCGTGAAAGTCCAGTTGACGGCGTTCAAATTGTTGTCGCCTAACGCGAGCGCCAAACCGTCGTCGTAGCTTGTTGTGCTCTTGAACGACGTGCTCGTCGCCAACGTCAAGGCGCCGTCGCTGGTCGCGCCGTCGACGTCGATCAGCACCGACCCAGCACCGCCGTCGACATTCAACTGAATCGGATTGGAGGCGTTGATTCGCACGCTGCCTGCGGCGCCGCTGCCGTCGGTCGCAAGATTGCCGTGCAACGTGACCGTGCTGATCGCCGAGGCGCTGCCCAGGTTGATGGCATCGCCTGTACCAGACGTTCTCACATCCTGGAGATCGAGCGCGGAAGCGGAGGAGACGACGAGTTTTCCGATGGGCGTCGTAGCGCCGACGTCGCCTTCCAGCGCGACGGTTGCCGAGCCGGCGGTGATCGTCAGCACGGGCGTGCCGGAAACGACGTCGATCGTGGAAGCGGAACTGAGGAACCGAATGTTGTTGTCCGTGGTCGAGGCGGCGACGTCCGTATCGATCGTCACGTTGCCGCTGATCTGCGTCGCGCCCGTGAACGTGACGGTTTGACCGGCGTTTCCGTCATCGACGCTGACATTGCCCTTCAACAAAATCTTGGCTGCGACGACGTCCAGGTCGCCGAGCGCGCCGCTGGTGCGCTGGCCAATGCCGTTCTGAAAGTCGACTGTGCCGGGGCCGGCCTTGATCGTCAACGTGCGGGTATTCGTCGCGGCGTTGTCCGCGCTGACGTCGGAAAGAAACGTAACGCTGCCGCCCGTGGTATTGATCGTCACGTTCGCCTGCAGCAACGTCTGATCTTGAAAGTCGATCGAACCGCCCTGCGTCGAAATTTCCGCGTTTCCCAGGATGATTGCGCCGTCGGTCGAGCCGACGTTGGCATTCAACACCAGACTAAGTTGATCGGCGGTCCCGAGTTTGGAATCGTAAATCTTGCCGTTGAGGATGATGTCGTCGTGCGCGTTGAGCGTCAGCTTGTGCGATCCGATGCCGTCGAAGTCGAAGTCGACGGCCAGCGTGATGTCGCCATCCTGGTTACTGCCCTTGGTATCCGTCGTCGAGACAATTACATCGCCGCCCGCGAGCGCGGTGCGCAAGGTGTTGATGTTGAGGACCGCGTTATCGTTGGTCGTGACTACCGTAGTCGAAGTTGTGTTGAATTGAATCTTTGAGTCGGCGCCGTTGGAGATCGTGAGGTTATTGGGATCGATCAACCACGTTCCGCCGCGACCCTGCGGCGCACGCAAGTCGGGCGCGTTGCGAATGTCGACGAACTGCTTGCCCGACGTCTCCACGAATCCGCCGTCGCCGCCCAACTCGCCGCCGCGAACCGACAAAGCGCCCCAGACAACGGCCACGTCATCGGAGTAGATGATCAAACGGCCGCCGTCGCCGCTTCCCAATCCGTCCACTCGAATCGTGACGCCCTCGTCGATGAATGTTTGCGTGGCGTTGCGCACTTCGGCATTCAGACCCTGGTAGTCGCCGCCGATGCGCACTTGGCCGCCGTGTGCAGCGCCGGAAGCGTCGATCGTCGAGCCGCCGCGCAGGAACACGCGGTCTCCTAGCAAGTCAATGTTCCCTCCCGCGCCGCTTAGCGGGCCGACCGGCGAGTCGTTCGCCGTCGTCACCGTCGCCGAAATGTTCAGGTATCCCTGCTGGCCGGCATCCAAGCGCACGTCGCCGCCGCGGATGGCAAGCGTGCCGGCGACGTCCAAGCGAGCGGCGTCCGGCGACGCGTCCGCGGCAGGCAGTCCTGTCGCGACGACCGCCAGCGAGCGACTTGGGTCGGCGAAGTCGACCTGCACCGTCGAGGAGGTTTCCAGCCGCGACGCGCCGGCGACGATGCCGCCCGTGAGTCGCCCCGACACGCCGTCGGCCAACTCAAACGAGCGCGACTCTGCCTGCCAGCCGTCGTCGATCAACTCGACTCCGACGTACATGACGTGTACGTTCGACGCCGTCCCCTGTCCCGCGTTCCAATCCGCAGCAATCGTCCCTTGATTCGCTCCCAAGACATGTTGAACCGAGGTCGGCCCCGCGCCGCCGGTCCACTGCAACACCAGTCGATCCGCCGGATCAGCCGCTCCCCCCGACGCCTCAAACACGATTCCGTCGGGCGGGGCCGTCGAGGCGTCCAGCACCAAGGTGTCGGCGTCGTGAGAACCTTGCACCTGAATCTGCCGCACGTCCCCTTTCGCAAACGTTCCCGCCGCCTCGCCATTGACGCTCACCGCGTACTGCGTTCCGCTTTCCCCCTGCACCTCGCGAACTTCAAAATGATCGGCCGCGCCGTCGCTGGCCTGGGCGCCGGCGCTGACGGCCAAGACGCCGTTGGGGTTCAGTTGCACGAGGGGCGAGGCGTCGAGCAGTTGGCGGTCTTCCAGCCGCACGTCGTACAAGCGCGGAAACAATTCGACCTCGGCCACCCGCTCCCGACGACGCGCGGCGGAGGCTGTTTTTCGCCGTTGCGCGACGCGACGATCTGCGCCCCGCCAGCGGCGCCACCAAGCTTGCAAGGGTTTCAAGAATCGCATGACGGGTCCTGCAACGGGGCAGTTGGGGGGGATAGGCGACGAGAGGCGGTTCAGTGCGCGCAGTCCTTACCGTTCCTCTGAATATCGTAGCTTTTCCCATTGGAATTGACGGGTCTTGCCAGAAAAGCCGACCGGATCGATTTTTCTTGCGCCGCGGGTCGGCTTGCCATTATCGAGCCGCGGTTCAACCGGGTCAAACTTCTCGCGAACCCCCGAACTTGCCCTGTTTCCACCCTGCGACGCTCCCCCCGACTGTCCGATCTGGTTGCTCGAATGCGACTCTGTCGGATGTAAGGGTCTCGCGTGTTGTAGTGATTTAAGTCGCGACGCAGAGGCTGCCGGAAATCCCTGGAAATCTTGTTGTTCCGGCGGCGACGGGCGGAATCGGAATTGTGGATGCTAGCAGTGGTTCCGGGCGAAACAGACACAAGGAATGTGCCGGTCTTGCGACGGGGCGCATCCGAGAACGTCCTTCCCCCTTCCCTCCCGCTCGTTTGGTCACGCCCAGGAGCTTGCTCGATGCGCTGGCGCATTCCCCTCCACGCCGCCGGTCTGGCTCTCTGCCTCACGGCCACTGGCCTTTCTTCATCGCATCGTTTGAGCGTCCCCGCGACGCGTTTCGTCGCGAATGCGGCGGTCTCCGATCCCGAAACGCTGCGGAGTTCGTCCGAGGACGATGGATTTGCGCGCGACGATGGATTTACTCGCGACGATGATGCGACTGATGCCGCGAACGTCTCGGCTGATCCAGACGACCCCGCCAGCATTCTCCCGCCGATCGAGCTGCCTTCGAATGACGTCGCGCAGGCTCACGATGCGCAGACGGTCGACGCGCCCGATGGTCGCACTCAGGCGGAGATCCGGCAAATGGCCAACCTCCGACCCATTCGCGCCCAAGCGGCCCCGGCGGAACCTGCGCCGCTGCTCGATCCGCTCGAACTGCCGGCCGAACCGGCGGCGCGACGCGAGCCTCTGGTTCCGCCGATGCCGCTGACCGTGGAGTCGGCGGCGCCGGAAGCTCCTACGCCCGCGGAGACGACGACGCCCACTGAGAACGCGACGCCCGCGGAAATCGCGGCTCAAGAAGACGCTGCGGAGCTCATTCCGCCCTCGCGAGCGGTGACGCCGGCCGAGCCGATGGCGGAACAACCGCAAGTGTTTCAAGCGGACGGCATTGCTTGGCAGCAGAAGCCGCTAACGACGGTCAGTCGCGACGTCATTCGCCGCGCCGCCAAACGCGACTCGGCGACTCCCGACTACGCCGCCGCTCACTTCAACAAGTACCCGTGCGTCGCCTATGGGCCCACGCGTTCCCCGGAAGGCATCCCGACGCTCGCCGCCCCCACCGCCGGCGACTTTTGCTATCAGCCGTTGTTCTTCGAGCAGAAGAATCTGGAACGCTACGGACGGTCGCACGGCGTGATTCAGCCGGTCCTCTCGGGAGCTCGCTTCTTCGTCACGATTCCCGCGCTGCCGTACTTGGCGAGCGTGAATCATCCTTGGACGTGCTACGACTGGCAGTATCCCTATCCGGCCGGCTTCCCGGCGCCGCGCATTCGCGAGCTGCCGCGGCCGAGCGCTGCGGGCGGGCTGGTCCAGACCGGCATCGTGATTGGGATGATCTTCCTGATTCCTTAAAGTGATCGATGAGTTTCGGTGCCCGCGTGTGTCCCGCAGGTCGGCGTCGCGCATAGCGCGACGCCGACCTGTGACGCAGGCTCAAGACGCAGAGGCGCTACTTGCCGCCCGCTTTCTTCAAGACTTCGGCGAGCGTCACTTCGGCGCCGTCGCGCCGCTTGCTCTCGTCGGCCGCTTCCATGAAGGCGTAGATCTCCAGCGTCTCCGCCGCCGTCACCGGCGGTTCGCCAGTGCGGAAGAACTTCACGATATCGACCACCAGCGGGGCATACCCGTCGTAGGAACCGACGGCGCCTTCGCCTTTCTCGCCGATCGCCTTGCCCGAGTAGCCTTTGCCTTCGCGGAAGATGCCGACGCGCCCGTCGGTCCACTGGCCGACTACTTCGATCTGCCCCTCCGCCGTCTTCCCGCGCTTCACCGACTGGCAACCGGTCCCCATCACCGTAAACAACGACTCCACGCCGTGAATCCCGTACCAGAACAGATCTGGATGCGACGGCTCGAGGCTCGCCGGGCTCGAAGTCTCGCAGCGTTGAATCTTGCCGAGCGAACCGGCTCGAGCGGCCAAGGTCGACTTGCCGAACCGCAAGGAAGAAGCCGAGAAGACGGGAACCTTTGCGGCGCTGGCTTCTTCAAAGATCTTGACGGCGTCGGCCAGCGAGCCGGCGATCGGTTTGTCGATGAACACCGGCTTGCCAGCCTTGAGCACCGGTCGAACTTGCTCCAAGTGCGGACGGCCGTCGTTTGTCTCGAGCAACACCGCGTCGACTTTGGCGAGCAGCGCTTCGATCGAGTCGACGATCTCGACTCCCTGCTTCTTCACTTCTTCCGTATACCCCGGCACGCGCTCGACGCTCGACTTGATGTCCGGGCTTCCCTTGGGATAGGCGGCCACCACGCGACAATTCGCCAACTCGGGCGGCGCCTTGGGGTCGTTCAGAATCCGCGTGAACGCGGTGGCGTGCGACGTATCAAGCCCGATGATGCCGACGCGAATCAACTTCGGTTCTTCTGCGCCGACGGTCGACGCGGATGTCAATGCGGCGAGGGTCATGACGGCGAATGCAAAGCCGACGGGCAGCCAATGCGACGACAGACGTTTCATCTCAGCAGTCTCCAAGGGTGGGCGGAGCAAGAATTGAGGCGGGTCCCAGCGATGCGTTATGATGGCCGCCCAGACGACGCCTCGCAAGTCGCAACCGCCTCTCCGTGAGTCCCGCCATGAATGCGTCCTCCCTGCGTCTCGCTCTCGATCGACGAAGCTTCCTCGAAGGCGCAGGTCGGCTCGCCGCCGGCGCGGCGCTGGTCGCTGCGCCGCTGGCCGCAACGGCGACCGCGGCCGCCGACGAATCGCTCGCGAAGCCGACGAAGAAATTGCGCGTCGCCGCGATCAACTCCATCTATCGCCTCCGCTCGCACGCCTACCACATCTGCGGGCGACTCATTCACGGCTACCAGCGCAACGGCTTTCATCATCGCCCCGACCTGCAATTGGTCCGCATGTTCAACGACCAGTATCCGGACGACGACCTGGGACGCGAGTACGGCCGGCGATACGGCGTCGAAGTGTGCGACACAGTCGAACAGGCGCTCGGCGGCAAGAACTCGCTCGACGTCGACGCCGTGCTGTTGATCATCGAGCATGGCGACTATCCGGTGAACGAGTGGAAGCAGGTGCTGTATCCGCGGTTTGAGATGTTCCAGCGGATCGTGGAAGTGTTCAAGGCGAGCGGCCGGACGGCGCCGGTGTTCGTCGACAAACATCTGTCGTACGACCACCAACATGCCAAGCAGATGGTCGATTGGTCGCGCGAGCTAGGCTTTGGACTCATGGCCGGCTCGTCGCTGCCCGTCACATGGCGCATCCCCGAAATCGAACCGCCGCTCGAGACGCCCTTCACCGAGGGACTCGTCGCGTTCGGCTTCGATCGCGGTCCGGCCGAGATCTATCTATTCCATGCCCTGGAAGTGTTGCAGTGTATGCTCGAGCGACGGCGCGGCGGCGAGACGGGCGTCCGCTCGGTCGAACTCATTCAAGGGGACGCGGTCTGGCGAGCGTTCGACAGCGGACGACTTTCGAAGCGACTGCTTCAAGCGGCGCTCGATAAGTCGCCCAGCAACAACGTCGGGGCGGTGCGCGAGAATGTCAGCAAACCGGCCGCGATCGTCGTCGAGTATCTCGACGGGACGCGCGGGTCGGTGGTGAACCTCATTGAACAAGTGTCCGACTTCTCGTTCGCCGCCGCGAGGAAAGGGACCGACGAACCGATCGCGACGAATTTCTATTTGCCGATCCCGCCCGGTGCGCGATTCTTTGATCCGCTGGTCTGGAACATCGAGAAGTTCTCCCATGCCGGCAAACCTCCCTACCCTGTCGAACGCACGCTGCTCACCAGCACCCTGCTCGACCTAGCCCTCCACCCCCGCAACCCGTCCGCCCTCCAAATCCGGTACCAACCCCCCGCCGAAACCGGCTTCTTTCGCGGCCCCGTCCCGTAGCACAGGCCGTAGCACAGGCTTCCAGCCTGTGTCTGTCACCCCCTCCCCGCCCCCTGGAGTGATAAAGATCTGAGAGTGAGTCCGCGCGCGTTGTTGCGCCGACACCCCTCATCCCCGGCCCTTCTCCCCGCGGCGGGGAGAAGGGAGCACAATTCGCGCGTGTCGTTGCGCAACAAACGACAGCGTTGCACAACAAACAACAGTGTTGCGCAACAAACGACAGTGGGTCCGAGGCGCCAAACGCTCCGAATTCAACAGAGTTTTTATCATCTCTCCCCGCTCCCCTCTCCCCAAAACCCTTTCGCGTCCAATCATCGTCCGCGCATCATCAGCAGGCCGATGGCGGTGAGCACCACGCCGGCGACCAAACCGATCGACGGCGACTCGCGGAACAGCACGACGCCGGCGACGGCGGCGAGCGACGCTTGCGTGACGTTGAGGGCGTTGACGTAGACGACCGGGGTGAGCTGCAGCGCCTTGGTGAGCGCCCAAAAGGCGACGAAGTTGAACGTCCCCGCCAGCAGCATGGCGGCGAGCTGCAGCGGCTCGGTCGCCATCATGCCGCTCCAGCCGATTCGCCAGGGACTCCAGGCGCCCAGCGAAATCGTGCCTGCGATGCAGACGACCAACAGGGTTGCCGCAATCGACGTTTTGCCTTGTACGCTGCGCCGAATCACGACCCCCAACAGCGCATAGGAGAAGCCCGACGAGAAGGCCGCTCCGACGCCCGTCGCCAACTGCCAGACGTTCGTCGTCTCCAACTGTTCCAGCGATACGGAACGGTGCGCGTCGGCGGCGCCTGACGAGAGCACGGCTGTGGCAACGATCAAGATTCCGATTGCGAACGCGCGCTGCGCCGACACCGTCTCGCCCAAGAACACGCGCCCCAAAAAGCCGCTTGAGATAATCTGCCCGCCCAGACACAGGGGCACGGCTAGCGCCAGACCGACGACTCCCAGCGACCATTGAAAGAGCACGTTGCCGCCGACTTGTCCCAGCAAACCTGACAGCGCCAGAGCGACAGCGGCGCGCCAGGTGAGCACCTGTTGCGATTGGCCCCAGTACTGCCAAGCGACGATCGGCGCCGCCAACAACACGGTGGGGATCGACTTCACTGCCGACACCCACACCGGATCGCAGCTCGCCACTTGCCGCAAACACACGTTCGCCGCCGAATACCCGACGGCCGCAGCCAAGCCGCAGGCGGTGCCCACCAAGATCTTCCGCCGCTGACTCGCCGGATCGCTCACAATTCCCTCGTTTCGTGCCCCGCGGAGAGTATAGCAGATCGTCGTGGACCGCTCCGCCGGTCCAACGCCCGTCGAACGCTGGGGCTGATGAAGAGACCGGCGAAGAGGTTGACGGAGAGGGGGAAAGTGAGACAGAGAGAGGGGGGCGGAGAGAGGGGGGGGCGGAGAGAGGGGGGAGTCACAGGCTGGAAGCCTGTGCTACGGGGGGGCACAATTGGTTTATGACGATTCTTCAGATTCATCAGTCGGGGTTTGCGGCCGTGTTGGCGACGACGGGCGGCGGGGCGTCGGCCGTGGCGCGGCTGCTGGAAGTGCCGGGGGCATCCAGGAGCGTCCTGGAGGCGCTCGTGCCGTACTCAAATGCGGCGCTCGAAGATTTGCTGCGCGCCAAGCCGGAACAGTTCTGCAGCCAGCGGACGGCGCGCGCGATGGCGATGGTCGCCTTCGAACGAGCTCGGCGGTGGGCTTCATCGAGTTCCGACCCGCTGGATGTATCGCGCCTGGTCGGCGTCGCTTGTACGGCGAGCCTCGCGAGCGACCGACCCAAACGCGGCGCACATCGTGCGCACGTCGCGCTCCAAACCGACCGACTCACCCGCACCTACGAACTGCAGCTCGCCAGCGGCCTCCGTTCGCGTCGCGACGAAGAACAACTCGTCGGCGAACTCATTCTGCAAGCGTTCGCCGGCCTGGTCGGCGTCGCCCACTCCCTGTCGCTCGACGGCCTGCAACCTGACGAGTCGTGTCGCGAGTCGACCGTGGCGGCATCCGACGACTGGCGCGCGTTGCTGCTGGGAAAAAAGCAGCGAGTGCTCTTCGGCCAGCGCCCGACCAGCGGCTCATCGACGCGGCGGAACGCCATCTTCCCCGGCGCATTCAATCCGCTGCACGAAGGGCACCAGCGGATGGCCGCGTGGGTCGAGCAGCGATACGATGCCAGCGTCTTCTTCGAGCTGTCGATAGAGAACGTCGACAAACCGCTGCTCGACTTCGCCGAACTGGCCGCACGCGGAGCGAACTTCGGCGACCCCTCGCGCCTCTGGCTCACCCGCGCTCCCACGTTTCTTGAAAAGGCGCGCCTCTTTCCCCAGTCGCTCTTCGTCGTCGGCGCTGACACGGTCGAGCGGATTGCCAACCCGAAGTACTACGGCGGCAGCGAGGAGGCGTGTCGAGCGGCGATTGCGGAGATCGGGCAGCGCGGTTGTCGGTTCGTCGTATTCGGCCGTCAGTCAGCGGCCGGTTTCCAGACTCTGCAAACGCTCGTCTTGCCGGAACGTCTGCGCGATCTGTGCGATTACGTGCCCGAGTCGGAGTTTCGCGCGGACGTGTCTTCCACGGAGATTCGACGTCGCGCAGCAGCGACGTAGTCGGCGACCGCCTGTTTGTAGTCTTCGAGATGATTGAGATTGCGCAGCGACTCCAGTTGCGGGTCGACGTCGCGCAATTGCTCCACCGGCACGTGCTTCGTCGGCGCCTCGTCGAAGAGGTACACGGGTCGATGTCGGTCGGCGTTTAGCAGTGCTTCGATGTGCGGGAGGACTTCGAGTCGGTAGACGGCCGCCAAGGGATGATGAAACTGACCGTCGACAGGAACCGCAATCGACGCATCTCCCAGTTCCTCGACCATGCGCCGCACAAACTCGGGACGCAGCAGCGGTACATCGCAGCTGGTGGCGAATGCGGCGGCCGCGGGAATGACCGGTCCGCCTCGCGAAAGCTTGTTCCGAGCCGCCAGTGCCTCGAGCCCGCGACGCAAGCCTTCCAGCGGTCCTTGCGCCTCTCGCTCGTCGTGCACCAGGTATGCGTTCATCGGCAACGGCGGAAGGGATTGATCTTTGGCCGCGACGACGACCACGGGGTCGACCACCTCCAGTAAGATTCGCACCACGCGCGGCAGCATCAGTTCAACGCCGAACGGCAGCCACGCCTTCGAGGTGCCCATGCGGCTGCTTTTGCCGCCGCACAGCACGATTCCCGCGACCTGTCGCACGTTGAGACGTTCGTTCGGTAGGCTCATCGGACATCCACTTCCACGGTCGTCTCGGACGCGACCGGCCAACGTCCGTCTTGCAACGCCGAGGCGCGCAGCGTCCAAGTGCGTCGACCGCGCACGACTTTGTCCTCCATGACGCGCACCTCCAACTGACCGTCGGTTTGATCTGCGTTCAGTTGCAACGGCGCGGCGACAAGCGAATTCGGCTCGTCGTTCGCCGGCTGGATTTCGATCTTCACCGGCTCGCGAAATTCGGGCGCCCGCGAAATCTTTACAGGGATTGCGAGCGTTGCGCCGGCGACGACCGACGGCTCATGGGCGGCATGAGTAACCTTGAGCAGTGCGCCTTCCGGCAAAATGCCGATGCGCAGTTCCATGCGCTGGACGAGCGTCCTCACATTGCCGCGCGGGTCGGCCACCCGCACTGTACCGTTGAGAATCATGCGGCTGGTCTTCGTCGTCTCCATCCACTCCGGCACAAAAATCGGATACTCCACACGCGTCGCGTCCGGCGTCGCTACAAACTCGTCGCTTGCCAACCCCTGCCGATGCCGCTGTTGCTTGGAGGTCATCTCCAACGTGATGGGCCCCGAGTAGCCTTCGAGCCGCTCGATCAACAGCGGCGCGAGGTACGTGCTGCCGCGATGAACTTTGCGAACGTCATCGAGCCCCTCGGGGGTGATCTTGATGCGCGGTTTGAGCGTGACGGCGACGACGAGCGACCCTAGCGGACGTAGCACGTCGACGCCGTCGATCTTCGTCGCCGCGGTCGCTTCTACCCAGCTCGCCGTCGCCGGCGCGTCGGCGGCGCACTCGAGTTCGATCGTCAGCTCATTCTTGTCCGCCGGAATCACGAGCGATTCGGCCGCGGGTGCGGCAACCCCTTCGGGGAGGCCGCGCAACTGCAGCGCCACCGCCTCCTTGAAACCGCCGACGCGCGTGATCGCGACCGGCAGCTTGACTTTCGTTCCCAGGGGTACGGCGAGTCGATCGACGAGCTTCGCGGTGAAGTCGGGTCGCTGCGGCTCGACGATCAGCCGATAGAATCCGCCGCGGCCGCTGCGCACGGCCGTGCGATCCGCGACCACGATGCGATACTCGCCGTCGGCCGGCGCTTTGAACGTCAGCGCTGGGTCGGTGGCGCCGGGGACGTCGTCGAGGGTCATGAGTTCCTTGCCATCGGGCCCCAGGAGCGTCAGGTCGAGGTCGAGCGGCGAGCCCAGTTCGCGAGCCTGCGCGGCGATGCGGTAGGTCGCGTCCTTCGCCAACGTGGCTTGGTATTCGTCGGCGTTCAGCGGCGACTCGAGCGAACCGGCGACGGAGATCGGCAGGCGCGGCAGTTTCAAGCCTCGGCTGGCGAGCGGTTCGACGGCGTCCGCATCGTCGCCGACAAGCAGCGTCCAGGGGGTCGATCGGCCGGCGGGTGTTTCGAGCTGGTAGGAGAAGCGAGCGGTCGCTGCGTCGGAGGGGATCGTCACACTGCGCGTCGTCGACTCGAGCGCGGCGGCGCCGGTAGCGACGCCCCATCCCCAGAACTCGACGTTCTGCGCGACTCCGCGTTTGGCTTGCAGCGGAAAGGCTGCCAGAATGCGCGGCGCTTGTACGATCGACAGGCAATAGACGTAGGAACGGTCCCCGGCGTAATCGAGATCGTGCACCGTGACGACGTAGGGGATGCCGGCGCGTGCGCCGAAGGTGACGGACAGGTCGCGTCCTTGCGTGTCGGCGGCGTCGACGACCGTGCGTCCTTGACCGTCGACGACGCGGAGCATCGCGTGCAGCGGCGAGCCGATTTGGCGTGCGACGACCGACAGCGTAACGGCCCCGTCGTAGGGAGTCTGGAATGAATAGGCGTCGATCTCTTCGATGCGACGTATCTGTCCCGAAACGGCGACGGGTAGCGAAGGGAGCGGTTGCGGGCCGCGGCGCCGCGCGTCTTCAGCGACAGATGTACCCGTCAGGACTGCGAACTGCGCGGGTGGCGAGACGCCGTTGGCGTTGGCGACTTGCCAGCGGACGAGTCCCGGGGGGAGGTCGGGTGCGAGCGTGATCCGGGCCGGGAATTCGCGCGGCAGCGGCCATGCGGGTCCGCGCGCTTTGGCGCCGAACCAGTAAGGCGGTTCCGGGACGAGCACCGGCGAGGGGGGGCCGAGCAGTTCGATCTTCACGCGCGGGTCGGCGGTGAAGATCTGCATGTCGGGGGACCAATCATATCCGCCGATGACCGCGTCGAACGTCGTCCCGGGCGCTCCTCCCGCCGGCAAGATGTAGCCGATTTCGGGGGCCAATTGAGCGCGCGCAGGCGAGGCGGCGCCGTGCACGATTGCGAACAGCAGAAACAGGCAGCTGAACGCGGAGCAGGCCAAGCGGCGTGACATGGGGACTCTCGGAGGTGCGTTAGCTGAGCAGGCCAGGGATCATTTGTCCGCCGTCGACGAGAGGGACGGGACGACCGAGCGGGTCGGCGTAGGTTTTATGCGAATCGATGCCGAGCAGCGAGCAGACGGTGTGAAGCAGGTCGGCGACGCTGACGGGATCGCGCGTCGGGGCGGCGGCCTGTTTGTCGGTCGCACCGATGATTTGGCCAGGGCGAGTGCCTCCGCCGGCGAAGAGGATGCATTGCGCCATCGACCAGTGGTCGCGACCGGCCTGCGCGTTGACGCGAGGCGTGCGTCCCATTTCGCCCATCATGACGACGAGCGTTTCATCGAGCAGCCCGCGTTGTTCGAGGTCGTTGACGAGCGCGGCGAAGGCGCGGTCGGCGGGCGGGATGAGGTCCCCCGCGAGGCTCGGGAAGCAATTGAAGTGGACGTCCCAGCCGGGTGCGTCGATGCCGACGAAGCGGCAGCCGGCTTCGACGAGCCGGCGGGCGAGCAGCGCGGATTGTCCGATCTGGGTGAGCCCATAGGTTTCGCGCAATGGCTGTGGTTCTTCCTGGACCTGGAAGGCGCGACGCGCGGCGGGGGACGTAATGAGTTCATAGGCCTTCGAGTAGTACGTGGACATCGCGGCCGCTCGTCCCGTTTGAACACGCTGTCGTTCCAGTCCCGCGAGAAGCTGTCGGCGACGTTGTTGACGCGCGGGCGCGACTCCCTCGACTTGTCCCAAGTCCTTCACTTCGAAGTCAGCCTGACTGGGGTCGGCTTCGATGACGAACGGCGCGTATTCAGCGCCGAAGAATCCAGGTCCACCGGCCGCCATGGGGTGCGGCATGTTGATGTAGGGCGGCACCGCGTTGTTGCGAGCGCCCAGTTCGCGAGCCACCATCGAGCCGAGCGACGGATAGAGTTCGTTGTTGGGGATGGGATGTTCGCCGTCGGGGAATGCCGGACGTCGGCCCGTCATGACGTAGTGGTAGCCGGTAGCGTGCCCATTGTCGTTGTGCGAGTGGCTGCGGACGACGGAGAACTTGTGCGCGATCTTGGCGCAGTGGCCGCAGTGTTCGGTGAAGATCGTGCCGGGGACGGACGTCGAGATGGGATCGAACGGCCCGCGGATTTCGGCGGGCGCGTCGGGCTTGGGGTCCCACATATCCTGCTGCGGCGGCCCTCCCTCCAGGAAGATGAAGATGCACGACTTGGCTCGCGCTCGTCGACCTGAGGCGACGGCCGGCTGGTCTTCTGCGGCCAACAAACGCGGCAAGGAGAGTGCTGGAAGCAGCGAGGCGGCGCCGAGTCGCAGGAGGTGTCGACGGTGAATGCCGTCGCAAGTGCGGTGCGAGCGGCCGGGGATGCGAAAGTTGAGCATGGGGAACCGTCGGTGGTTGAACCGTCAGTGGATGTACAGGAATTCTTTAGAATTGAGCAGCGACCAGAGGATGTCTTCGACTGCCTGTCGCCGGACGACTGGCGCTGGTTCAGATGCAGTCTCGACGGGGCGGAAGGCTTCGGCGAGCAGCGTTAATTCGGCGGAGTCGGCGCGGCGCGCCAGGACGACCAGCGACAGCTCGTCGATGATCTGTTCCGGAGTCAGATCGGAGTCGGCGAGGCGTCGAGCGAGTCCGTCGCGGTGGGCGATTTTCGCTTGAATTTCGGGCGAGTTGAGCAGGTGGAGAGCCTGCGAAATGCTCGGTTCGTTGCTCCGTTCGCACTCGCACACCGTCGCTCGCACCGGCCGGCCGAAGATGCGTAAGAAGTACGACGGCATGCGGTTGTCCCAGACGTCGATCGCGCGAATGCCGACGGGCCAGCCATTGAATTTCTCAGGGACGCCGGTGGCTTGGCAGACCGCGTCGAGCAGCACTTCGGCGGGGAGCGCTTTGGGGTACGCGTGCGAGAAGTGTTGCCGGTCGTCGCGATTTGAGTCGTTCGGGACGTCGCTGAGTTGGTAGGTGTTGGAGGCCAGGATGACTCGCGTGAAGTCCTTTAGATCATAGCGGTGTTCGCGCAGGTGAGCGGCGAGGGCGTCGAGCAGCCGTTCGTTGGTTGCGGGGTTGGTAGCGCGGAGGTCGTCGATCGGTTCGACGAGTCCCCGGCCCAGGTAGTGCGCCCAAAGTCGGTTGGCGATGGCGCGTGCGAAGTAGGGGTTGTCGTGGCTGCAGACCCAATCGGCGAGCGGCCGGCGGCGATCACGAACGGCAGTGAAGTCTGCGGTTTCGCCGCCGAGGACTCGCGCCGGAATCAACTCGCCAGTGCGCGGGTGTTTCGCATCGACTCCTGGTTTCGTGGTGATCGCTTCGGCGCCCTCCGGCAGCTTCTTGACGGCGAGTCCTGTGAAGAAGCCGACGAATCCGGCGTAGTCGTCTTGGCTCCAACGTTCGCTGGGGTGGTGGTGACACTGAGCGCACTCAATCCGTACGCCGAGGAACAGTTGGCTCACGCTGCGGCCGGCCAGTTCGGGTTGGTCGAGCGCCTTGAAGAAGGCGGCGGGGGATTCGCTTTGGATGGGACCTTGGGCGGTGAGGATTTCGTGGACGAGTTCGTCGTAGGGGCGGTTTATTGTGAACTGCTGCTGGAGCCAGCGAGTGAGTCCGACGGTGGCTTGGGGAGTGATCTTGATCTTGTCGGCTCGTAGTAGGTTGGACCACTTCATGGCCCAGTAGCGAGCGTACTCGGGGCGGTCGAGTAGTTCGTCGACCAAGCGTCGGCGCTTATCGGGGCGGGAGTCGTCGAGGAAGCGGCGTGCTTCGTCGGCGGTAGGGAGAGTGCCGAGGAGGTCGAGGCAGACGCGGCGCAGGTACGTCGCGTCGTCGATGAGGGGGCTGGGGGCGATGCCGAGTTGTTCGAGCTTCTGAGCGACGTGTTGGTCAATGAAGTTGGCTTCGGGGAGTCGAGGGACCGACGAGCGAGGGCGCGGGAGGACGACTCGAGCGACCGCGACGTGGCCTTGATAGCGGACGAGGAGCGCGGCGTCGCCGGGGACGTCTGTAGCGTGGAGCAGGCCTGTCGTCGAGACATCGGCGATGTAAGGGGCGTTGGAGATGAACTCGGCTTCCGCGGTGACGCAGCGGCGTTGGCCGGCGGCATCAATGGCGTCGACATGGAGTTGGTATTCGGAGTTGGGTGCGAGGCGCAGGTCGGCGGGCGTGACTTCGATGCGCACGACCGGGCGTTCGCCAGCTGAGGTGCGTGGAGCGCCGGCGGAGATCCAGCGCAAGAGTCGCTGGTGGCCAGGGCTGTCGACCTCAAGTTTCAAGCCGCCGCCGTGAGGAAGCTGAGCGGCGCCCTTCAGCAAAAGCAGACTGCGTTCAGGGCTCGCGAGCGATAGGCGGCGTCCGCGACCAGCGTGGACGATGGCGTCGTAGTCAGCGGCCGGGTCGAAGCCGAAGAGGCTTAGTTTGAAACCGGCTTGTCCTTCGGCTTTGCCGTGGCAACCGCCGGAGTTGCAGCGAGCTTTGGTGAGGACCGGGAGGACTTCGTGTTCGAATGACACGGGGGGGGGCTGCGCGAGCTGAGTGATCAGGACCGGGATGCGTTGCTCAAGCTGCTGGAAGCGGATGATCAGCTGTGTCGAGCCTTCGGCGAGTGGTGCGAGGAGGCCTGTTGGTTGGATAGCGGCGAGTTGCGGGGCGACGAGCGTGAATTGCGATTGGCGAGTGACATCGCGCCGTTCGCCGTTCTCGAGGTGGGTGACGACGACTTGGCAGGAGGCCTCGGGACGGTCGAGTGTGATTTGCGGCGGGAACACTTCGAGCGACTGGGCGCGTGCGGCGAAGGCGGGAAGTGCGAAAGCGAATGCGGAGAGGACTGCGACGAGGAGGCACGGCGTGCTCAACTTGATGGAGCGAGGCAGACGGCGGCGAGTGGGCCGGTGGGTCACAAGGCGACTCCGCTGCGCGAGTGGCGAGATTGGATTTCGGGCGGAAATGACAAGTTGTCGCAATTACATCAGTCAGAATTTATGTCGGCGACCGACGCGCTGCAAGACAAAACAACTTTGGGTGGTGCGCATACCGCGAGCGTCCGCGACATTGGAATCGCGTAAAAACCGGCGCGTGACAGGCCCCGCAGAGGCGTCCCTCGCGCTGCCGACTCGCTCGACGACCGCGCGCGGGGGCTTTGGGCGCTTTGGGCGAAAAAATTCAGACTGTCTGAATTAGGTTTCCTTTTTCGCGCGTTTTTTCCTTTCCGCCGCCTGCCGCGCGCACTGCGCCCCGATCCGCGCAAAACGTCGCGCCGCCGCCGCCGCCTCGTCGCTCCACGTCGCCTTGTCCCACCCCAGCCGCTCCAACAACGGCGGCAGCTCCGCCGGGATCACCCCCCGCTTCCCCTCCGTCCGCTCCCGCCCGCACGCATCCAACAACTGCAGGTACTTCTCCAGCGTCATCGGCAAGTAACCCTTGTCCGACGCGCGCCGCCCCGCCGCCGCCCCCGCATACCCGTCCCCCTCCACGCGCACCGGCGACAGCCACCCCGACCGCGGCTTCTTCCGCCGCAACACCCGCCGCGCATCCAGCTCCAGTTCGTCCGGCCCCTCCCCCAGCACCCGCCGCAGCGTCTCCCGCTTCCGCCGCCGCTGCGCCAGCAGCTCCTGCTGCAAATCCCGCAGCCGATCGCAGGCCCCCGTAAAGATCGACGTCTCCGGCGACGTCGCCGCCCCCGCTCGGATCGGATTCAGGTCGACGTACAAACTGCACACCAACAGCGACTCGTCGTTCTCCAGCCGCATGCTCCCGAACCGCTCCGCCCAAAAATGCCCCGACATCTCGTCTTCCAAGTTCGCCCGCAACGCCAGCGGCTCGTTCAGCATGATCATGAACCAGCTGATGTTCGACAGCCGCTTCCGCAGCACATCCACCCGCCCCTTCGTCTTCAGCAGCTCCTCCACCTGCTCCCGATCCGGCGGGTCGAGCAACGCCAGCCGCTTACGGCTCAACCGCAACCACCGCTCGGCCACCTCCCGCTTCGTCCAGGCCCGCGCCACATCGGGCCGGTTCCGCAGGATCGAGTGCACGTGATTCTCCATCACCGCATGATCCAGCACGTCGATCGCAAATACGCTCGCCAAAGCCTCCAGCCGCTGCCGCACCCAATCCTTGCGGTGGGAAAAGTCGCGTCCCGTCTCCAAATCGATCCCCGCCAAGAACGCCCGCCGCACGCAGCGGGAGTAACAGTGGTACGCCCCCACCCGCGTCGGGTCCATAATCTCGCGTCGTCGTTTCGCCGGCATCGCACACGCTCCTTCCGACACTCACCTCCGCGGAGTCGCTCTCCGCAAGCACCACGGTCCAAACAACCGCGCAACTCACCAATCGCAATCCGTCCAAAAATCGGCCCTGGAAAATCGCCGATTGTCAGAAATTTGCGCAAGGCGCCCCTTCGACGAGCGCAACCGTCGCTTGAAGACAGCGCGGTTGCATTTTTTCACCCAGCGTTGTCGCCGCATGTTGCGAAAAGGCGACGCGACAATCGCTATTTTCGGCATCATCGTGCTGGTCAGCTTTTTTCGTAAAGGGCTTTGCGAGATGGTTTTGCGTGAATTATGCCGACGCACGTGCCGCGAATTGGCATCGCGGTTGCAATGAAAGGGAGTCATCAAGACAACCAAGCACTGAGCCCCAGCGGTCCCCCCGCTCTACCTCCCACACAGGTTCCTCCCATGACAATGTTCGCTCGCCACATCACCCGTTTCCTCCGCGAAGAGGATGCACCCACCATGGTGGAATACGCCATCTTGGTTGCGGCCGTCTCGGTACTCGTCGGCATGTCGGCGCACTTGCTGAGTCACGTGTGCGCCGAGATGTTCAAGGACGCATCGGTCGTGGCGACGATTCCCTAGTCGGTCGCAACCAACGTTGCCGACCCGCGGCGCAAGTCGACATGACGCGGCGCCGATGGCCGAAGAAGCGACAAGCGTTGCTTTCGGGCGACAGTAGGCAACGCATCATGCTGCAAAAAGACCACAACCAAAAACAGTCCGCATAATCGGCTCAACCTGATCCAAAATTGCGAACTCTAGTAATTGAAACAACTTGCACGCACTTCGCGACGACAACGATTCGAATTGGCATCGCGATTGCTTTAAGTAGATCTTCCGTACGACCGGCACTTTCCCACCTGCTTCCCACGAAGGACGATCCCATGCGAACGCTCGCCACCGCCGTTGCCAAGTTCATCCGCGAAGAAGATGCTCCGACGATGGTTGAGTATGCGTTGCTGGTGGGCGGCGTCGCCTTGCTGGCCGTGGTCGGCGTCGGTCAGTTCGGCCAAGTGATCGCGGAGTTCTTCCGAGACGCAGCGCTGATTGCGAACGTTCGCTAGTTCGATCGGGAGCGTCGGCAAGAAATGCGGCGCTGCATCGAATAGGCTGGAGAATGGTTCGACGTCATCGTTCGACGTCTACTTTCCGATTCCCCAACCCCATCGACGCATGACGGCTCCGCAACCCACCCATCAGCTCGCGATCGGCTATATCCTGTGGGTCTTTGGATTCACGGGCGCCCATCGCTTCTATTTCGGTCGCCCCGTAACAGGAACCCTTTGGTTCTTCACACTCGGGCTGTTAGGAATCGGCTGGCTCATCGACGCCTTTTTGATTCCTGCGATGGAACGGGATGCAGCAGAACGCTACCAAGCGGGTCCGTACGATTATTCGCTAGCCTGGATTCTGCTCACCTTTTTCGGCCTCTTCGGGATTCACCGCTTCTATCTCGGCAAGATCGTGACCGGACTGATCTACCTGTTCACCGGCGGCCTTCTAGGTCTCGGCATCCTGTACGACTTTTGGACGCTCAACGGCCAAGTCAGCGAACTCAACCACCGCTCGGCGACCACCGCCTAGTCGACGACTGCATCAGCCATCCGCGGTATCAGCCATCCGCGGCCCCCTCGCTCGCGGGTCGTCCTGCCAAAGACGGTGCGCGTCCGTTATGCTACGAACTGCCTCGCCAACGTCGCGTGGGCCGTCGTCGCTTGTGCCATCGTCACTCGGAGCTTCATAAACGCGTCATGCGGTACGGAATCGTCGTGCAGTTTTTTCCCAAGAAGGGCTTCGGCTTCATCCGACCCGACTACGGGCCTGACATCTTCTTCCACGTTACGGCCATCGGTGCGTGCCGGGAGATTGTCGACATTCCTATCGGCCAGCCGGTGAAGTATGAGTTGGTGCCGGGAACGGAGCCCAAGCCCAAGCGACGCGGGCGGCGGGACGAGGATGCGCCGCCTAGCAAAGAACCGCCTCCCAAGCCCGAAGCGGCCCTCGTCGAGCTGCTCGACAAAATGCCGGGCGGCACGCTGCAAGATCCCGCCATGTCGCGTCCGAAGCAGCATCCCAATTCGCGACGCCGGCGTCCAACTTGGCGTCGCGATTGAGCTGCCATTCACCGACTCGCGTTACTCGATTGGCTTTTCCACGCCCTTGCCGTCGCGCAGGAACGGCTTCCGCGCCTGCTGCCCCTCGACGTCCTTAATCTCGCGAATCCAGATGTTGCGGAAGCGCATCGGATTGCCGTGGTCTTGCAGGCGAATCGGCAGCCGGTCGGCGTGCTTCTTGTACTGGGGAGGACGATTGAACGGCGTATCACCCTTCAGCGCAAAGTGGTTCAAGATCAAGACGCCGTTGTGCAGCGCCGTGATATAGGCGGGCGACTTCAGCGACCCATCGTCGGCGAATCGCGGGGCTGTCCAGATCACGTCGTAGACGTTCCAAGTGCCGGGAGGACGCGTGGCGTTGACTTGCGGCGGCGTCTGCTTGTAGATCGCCCCCGCCTGTCCGTCGAAATAGGTCTTGTTTTCGAACGAATCGAGCACCTGGAGCTCATAGGTGCTCATCAGAAACACGCCGCTATTGCCGCGCCCCTGTCCTGAACCGGTCGCGGGCGTCGGCGCCGCCCACTCAATGTGCAACTGGCAATCGCCGAATGACCCCTTGGTGCGCAAGTCGCCGCGGCCGCTCACCATCGCACCGTCGACCACCTTCCAATTTTCCGACCCTTCCCAGGCCGACAAGTCTTTGCCGTCGAAGAGCACCACGGCGTCTGATGGCGCGCCTCCCGCCTCGCCCGGCGTCACCACCTTCGGCTCCTGCCATTCAATCCCGTTCAGATATTCTTGCGCGGCCGCACTTCCGCCGCTCATGCCCATCGCCGCCGTCAGGACGACCGCCGCTACCACCGCCGCAACCTCCGACCCTGCTCGTTGTCCACTCATACTTTCCTCCTCGGTCACCAGTTCATTGGGAACGACACGCGATCAGATCACGTCCTCGACGTCCGTGTAGATGAACGTCACTCCGCCGTTGGCGTAGTTGGGCACATCGTTGACCGCCGCCTGCCCCTCGGGAGTCGCCAAAATGGCCTCCAGCGCCTCGCGGCTTTCGGCGTACAGGTCGGCGACATAGTAGTACGGCGAGGGACCGCCGCCGGGCGTGCCGGTCGCCTTCCCAATCGTCCACTTCTTGAGCCCCTGCATGCGCTTGGCAAGCGGAACGTGAATCTGCTCGTAATAGCGATCAAACGCGGCCGGATCTTGGGGATGTCCGTACAGCACCAACAAGCGAATCAAAGTTCCGCCTCCTGACTGCGAGTTTGCCGAAAGTCGGCCGCCGCGGCGACCAGCGAACGGCCGTCGCGCGAGTCGTAATGTAACGCGACTCGCCCGACGACTCCATCCAGCAGACGGCTCCATCCAGCAGACGACTGCCGATGCCGCGCACATTACGCTGGCGGCGCCTCCACCCGCGCCACGGCGTCTCGAGCCGACTCGTTGGCGAACACGATCGACAAGAATGCGGGCGTGTACTTGTCGAGCATCGACAGCGAGACCGAGATCAAGCGAACGATCACCCACTCCTCCAGCAACTCGGACGCCTCCCCAGCCCCTGACTCCGCCAACTCGCTCGCCATTTCGCCCGCCGACTCGTCTACCGTCTCGCCCAACTCGCCGTCCTCCGCGGTCGCCGGCCCCCCCGACAGCAAGTGCGACGCATGAAACATCAGTTCCCCGTCGTCCCAGTCCATCTCAAAGTGACCGAGCTTGAACCCAAAGTTGGCCCGCGCCATCGCCTCTGACACTTCGCGCCGAGCCCCCTCCGGAATGCGGATCGGCAAATTGGCAAAGACATGGAACAGCCGGTCTTCTTCGCTCACGCGTGCGACTACGCGAAACGTCCCCACCTCGCTGCAAAAGTCGGCCGTCACCGATCGCTGTTCGTCGCACTGCAAGAACCGAAACTCGTGCTCGCGGAAGTGATCGACCAACCGGTCATACGCAGTACGCATGGCGAATCCTCCTGGGACAAGAAGCGGGGCTCTATGGGGTGAGACGCGGATGGGGAGGCGAAGGTTCACGCAAGGCGGCGGGGGGCGCCGAGGGGAGATGGCATCCAATCCGCAAGCGGCCCATCTGCGAGAAGGAGTGACGCTGTGTGTGGGGGGGGGGAGGGGTGGGGGGAGGTCGCAGGCTGGAAGCCGGGAGGCCGCAGGCTGGAAGCGGGGAGGTCACAGGCTGGAAGCCTGTGCTACGGGGGTGTGATAAACTTTGGCTTGCGCTTTTTTGTTTCTTGGTTGGACTTGGGAGCTTTGAACTTATGGCTAACCGCGCTTCTGGTTTGGTTTCGTCTCGGCGTACGTTTCTGCAGGGTGGGTTGGCGGCGGCGACGCTCGCGGTCTTGCCGCGCGTGGCGCCGGCCGTCTCCCCTAACGGCAAACTTCGGACGGCCCATATCGGCGTCGGCGGAATGGGCGGCGCCGATTTGGGCGCCATCGCGTCGCACGCCAAAGTCGAGGTCGCCGCGCTGTGCGACGTCGACGCCGGGACGCTCGACGCCGCGGCCGCACGCCATCCCCAGGCCAAGAAGTTTCGCGACTTCCGCGAGATGATCGCGCAGCTCGGCGATTCCCTCGACGCCGTCGTCGTCTCCACTCCCGACCACACTCATGCCCCCGCCGCCATGACGGCGTTGCAAGCCGGCAAGCCGGTTTACTGTCAGAAGCCGTTGACCCACGAAGTCTTCGAGGCGCGGCAGCTTCGCGAAGTCGCCGCCTCGAAGAAGCTCGTCACCCAAATGGGCATTCAAGTCCACTCGGCCGCTCCCTACCGCCGCGCGGTGAAAATCATCCAAAGCGGCGCGATCGGCAAAGTCAGCCGCGTGTACGCTTGGTCCAACAAGAACTGGGGCTACGACGGCGGCCCTATCGCCGGCGAACAACCGGTCCCCAGCAAACTCGATTGGAATCTGTGGCTCGGCACGGCCGCCGAACGCCCCTATGTTCCGGGCGTTTACCACCCTGGCAATTGGCGAAAACTTGTCGACTTCGGCACTGGGACGCTGGGCGATATGGGCGTCCACATCTTCGACACCCCCTACGCCGCCTTGCAACTCACGCTTCCCAAGTGGGCCAAAACTACCTGCCGCAAACCGACCGGCGTCGGGCACCCCGAGAAGAATGTCGTGGAATATGAGTTTCCGCAGACTCCGTACACCACGGAGTCGCTGATCTGGACGTGGTATGACGGATCGTTCGCCCCGCCGCCGTCCGAGTCGCTGCAGCTGCCGAAAGGACTGGACCTGCCCGGACAAGGGGCACTGTTCGTCGGCGAGGGGGGCACGATGCTGTTGCCGCACGTCGGCGAAGCGCGGCTGTTCCCCGAAGAGAAGTTCCGCGACTATAAACGTCCCGACGTCGCCGACGGCAACCACTACCACGAATGGGTCGACGCGTGCCTCGGCCACGGAACCACCAGCGCTGGTTTCGACTACGCCGGGCCGCTCACCGAATCGCTCCTCTTGGGCGTCGTCGCCAATCGCTTCCCAGACGCCAAACTGGAATGGGACGCCCAGAAATTGACCGTGACGAACCTCCCCGAAGCCAACGCCCTCATCCGGCGGAAATACCGGTCGGGCTTCGAGGTCGCCGGACTTTAACGGCGAGCGACTCCGCGGCTCGCAAAAAAGTTCGGGAACGCGCGGGTCGGCTCAAGGCTCAATGCGCCGCCAGCAACTCGTCGCAGTGAGCCAACAGGCGGCCCGCCGCCTCCGCCTCTTCGGTAACCACGCGCGCGGCGCCCGCCTTGAGCATGGCGCCGCGGTTCGCTTCATAGCGACAACGCACCAGCACCGCCGCTTCAGGGGATGCCGAGTGCGATGCGCGGACGATTTCGAGCGCGACCAAATCGTCCGGCACGGCGACGACGATGAGTCGACTATGGGCGACTCCGCAGCGCTCCAGGACGCCGACGTCGCGACCGTCTCCCGCAATCGTCCGGAAGCCTTGCTGAGCAAACGGGTACAAATTGACCGGGCTCAGATCGACCATGCAGATCTCGACGCCCATCGTCTCCAAACGCGACGCCAACTGCCGACCAATCAGCCCCACCCCGAAGATCACCGCTCGCGGCATCTGCGAGTCGACCGCCCCGGCTGCCTTGCCGTCTGCTCGCTCGATATCCTGCTCCCCGTCGGTCCAGCGCAGCCCCAGACGCAACAGCCAAGGAGTGGCGATCAGCGTCCCCAGTGCAATGAACAACATGCGACTGTAGTGCTCGCGTGAAATGAGTCCCTCGGCGACGCCCTTGCCCACTAGCAGAAACGAGAATTCGCCCAATTGCGACAGCCCGAGCCCCATCCCGGCCGCGCCTCGCCACGTCATACCCACGGCGCGCAACGCCGCCGTCGCCGCGCCCGTCTTCAGGGCCACCATGCCGACCAGTCCCAACGACAAGAGCAGTGGTTCTTGGAGGAATCGAGCCGGCTCCAGCAGCATGCCGAGCGATACGAAGAAGACGGCGGCGAACGTCTCGCGAAACGGCAGCAGCACTATGTCGACCTGCTTGCTCAACCGGTTGCCGCTCATCGCCAGCCCGGCCGCCAACGCCCCGACCGCCGGCGGCAGCCCTAGCTGGTGAGCCACCCAGCAGGTGATGCCGAGCGTCGTGACGGCGAACAACACCATCGACTCGACGCTGCGCAAGTCGGCCAGCAACGGAACCAGCCACCGACGAATGAGCCACCGTACGGTCAAGACGCCGGCGACGAACACCAGCGACACTCCGGCCAAATGCACGACGTCAAAGAAAGTCGGCGCTGCGCCGCGACCCGTCAGCAGCGGCGTTACAAGCAACAGCGGCACGAGCGCCACGTCTTGAAACAGCAGAATGCCGACCGCCCGTTTGCCCGTCCCCGTGCTCGCATAGCCCAGTTCCACGAGTGCGCGGAAGACCAACACCGTGGAGCTTAGCGCCCCCGCGGCGCCGGCCAGCACGGCCCCCGCCCACGGAATGCCGACGCCGCGAGCAGCCAACGTCAGCGGCACGGAAACCAGCAGCATCTGCAGCGCGCCGCCCACAAAGAAAAAGCGACTCAAGCGGACCAATTCGTCCAGCGAAAACTCGATCCCGACCGCGAACAGCAGCAACAGGGCCCCCGCCTCCGCGAAGTACTCCAAGTCGTGCCGTTCCTGCTGCACTAATCCAAAGCCGCCGGCGCCGATCAGCGCGCCGACCAGCAAGTATCCGACGAGCAACGAAGTGTCGAGCTTGCGGCAGATCGTGCCCGCCACCCAGCCGGCGGCGAGCACCACGAGAAGGTCCAGAATGATCGAACTAAAATCCATGCGGGAATGATAGGCGCTCGACCGAATCCTCCACAGGGGGACCGCGGGCGGCCCTGCGCCAGGCGTCCGCTAACGCGGGGCGGCGGAAGGTTTAGCGGGCGGAGCGAATTCGACCGGTTTGACTTTCACCTCGTCCCCGACCAGCTTCGTCAACTTCTCGCGCTGCTCGGCCGTCAGCACGTCTTGCACAATGTCCTTCAACAGCTGACGACGAATCTCCTCGACTTTCTCCCGCAACTGCTTCTCCGCCTCGCGCTGCTTCTCCGCTAACTCGGCCCGCTGCTGTTCGCTGAGCCCCAGGGAATCGGCGAGCGCGCCGCCGGCGAGTGCATTGGCGCCGCGGCTGCGCATTTGCAGTTGGTTGCGAATCTGGCTCAGCCGTTGGACCTGGTGCGGCAGCAAGATCTCGGTCAGACGCGCACGAGTCTCTTCTTGCAGCTTCCCCTCCAGCTCCCGGACGACGGCGCCGATCTTCGTCGGTTCCTGCTTGCGCAAGTCGGCGTAAGCCGTCGCTCGACGCTGCTGCAGCTCCTTGCGGAACGTCGCCAGCTTTTCCTTCTGGTCGGGCACCAGCCCCAACTCTTCGTGGAACTGCTCCATTCCCAGCACCCCGAGTTCGTCGGACGGGGCGAAACCCATTCCGCCGCCCATGGAGAATCCGCCCATCATCATGCCGCCCGGCGCGACCGAGAGCGTCAGTGGTTTGGCAAGCCCCGACGCCCCTTCGGCGGAGACCACGATCGCCGTCCCCTCCTCGCCGCTGGTCTGCACGGCGATGACCCCCTGCACGGCCACCTCCCTTTCCTCTGCGGGCGCAGGGGCTGCCGGCGCGTCCTGTCCCCGAGCAGCCGGGAGCGCGCCGAGGGCGGTCAAAACGAGCGCGGTCGCGGATCGACGCAGCGACGGCAGGAAATCGTGTCGAATTCGGACGGTCATCGCGAAACTCCTCGGAACGGGCCGGAAACGAACCTTGTCGCGCACGCGACAACCGTTGCCGCTCGCCAGCATACCCCGACAAGTCCCTTGGCAAAAACCGGCGGAATTTCTTATTGACATGTCGAGAGGTTCCGATATATTAACAGCAGGTCGCCGCTGCTCGCGACCCAACCATTCGCTCACCCTCGGCGACCGCCGAAGAACCAAATTCGAATCCAGGAGCCCGATCCATGAGCCAGACCATCTCGCCCCAGGAACTCGCCAATCAACTGCAAAGCGGTCAGCCGCTGACGCTGATCGACGTCCGCACTCCGGCTGAATTCCAAGAAATTCACGTCGACGGTGCGCAAAACATTCCGCTCGACCGCCTCCAGCCCCTGTCGTTGGCCAAGGAGTTCGGTTGCTGTGAAGGACGGCCGCTGTACATCGTCTGCCGGTCGGGCAGCCGCGGGCGGCAGGCGTGTGAAAAATTCCTCGCCGCCGGCGTGCTCAACGTAATCAACGTCGAGGGCGGCACGGTGGCGTGCGAGGCGGCCGGCCTGCCGGTGGTGCGGGGACGCAAAGCCATTTCGTTGGAGCGGCAGGTGCGGATCGTCGCCGGCCTGATGGTTCTTGCCGGTTCGTTGCTGTCGTTCGTGCATCCGTACTGGGCGGGGCTGGCGGCGTTCGTCGGCGCGGGGCTGGTGTTCGCGGGAGTCACCGACACCTGCGGCATGGCCATCATGCTGGGCCGCATGCCGTGGAACCAAGCTCGCGGCGGCGGCTCAGGCGCAGCCTGCTCGGCCAAGTAACCGCCGTCTCCAACCGTCTGAAATCCTATCCGGCGAAAGGGAACGCATGTCGCATTATCGCGTGTTGGTGGTGGGGGGCGGCACGGCCGGCATCTCGGTGGCGGCGCGGCTGCGACGGCACCTGGGCCGCCATGAAATGGCGATCGTCGAGCCGTCCGAGCACCACTACTACCAGCCCTTGTGGACGTTGGTCGGCGGCGGCGTGTTCAAGAAGGAACTGTCGCAGCGGAAGGAGTCGGCGTTCATTCCGCGGGGAGTGGACTGGATTCGCGACGGCGTGGCCGAGTTCCGGCCGGCGGACAATGCCATCGTGACGCGCGGCGGTCAGACGATCACGTACGACTTCCTCGTCGTGTCTCTGGGCATTCAGATCGATTGGGGCGCAATTCCCGGTTTGAAGGAATCATTGGGAAGCCACGGCGTCTGCAGCAACTACGCGTACCAGCATGTCGATTACACGTGGGAGTGCATTCGCACGTTTCGCGGCGGAACGGCGCTGTTCACCATGCCCAATACGGCCGTAAAGTGCGGCGGCGCTCCGCAGAAGATCATGTATTTGGCCGACGATCACTTTCGACGGTCGGGCGTACGCGACCAATCGCAAGTCGTTTACGCCACCGCCCAAGGTGCGCTGTTCGCCGTCGAAAAGTACCGCAAGACGCTCGAACGCGTCGTCGCGCGCAAGAACATCGATGTTCGCTTCAAACACAACCTCGCGGCCATCGATGGAGCTCGCAAGGAAGCTGTCTTTGAGCACATGGACACGAAGGAACGAACGACGATCGGCTACGACATGATTCACGTCACGCCGCCGATGAGTGCGCCGGACGTCGTCAAGTCGAGCCCCTTGGCGGGCGCTGCGGGGTGGGCCGAAGTGGATAAGGGGACTCTGCAAAGCGTGCGGTTCAGCAATGTCTTCGCGCTGGGCGATTGCGCCGGTTTGCCGACCTCGAAGACGGGCGCGGCGATTCGCAAGCAAGCGCCGGTCGTCGCTCAGAACCTCCACGCCGCTTTGCAGGGCCAGCCGCTGGCCGCGACCTACGACGGCTACACGTCGTGCCCGATCGTCACCGGCTACGGCCGGTTGGTGCTGGCAGAATTCGATTACGAGGGCCGGCCGCGCGAAACGTTCCCGATCGATCAATCCAAAGAGCGGCTCAGCATGTACCTGCTGAAGGCGTACGCATTGCCGCGGTTGTATTGGGACGGGATGTTGCGCGGGCGAGCGTGAAGCCAGCCCGAGCTTGAAGGGGCGTTAGCGGAGGATCTCGAGCGGCCGCAGGCGCAGCGTCGAGAGGGCCGGGTAGATGCCGCCGATGAGGCCCATGGCGATCGACAGCGTCAGGCACTTGAACACGATGTCGCTGTCGACGATCAGTTTGAGCACCACCGACTTGCCGCCGCCTTGGCCGCTGCCGACGATGCTGGTCGCCGTCACGCCGTCGACGAACGACCCCAGCAGACACCCAATCGCTCCGCCCAACAGGGCAATTACCAGCGACTCCACTAAGAAACACAACTGCACTTGCCAGCGCGTGTACCCCAGGATGCGCAAAACGCCGATGTCTTTGGAGCGCTGTGCGACGGCGGCGAGCATGGTGTTGGTGATGCCGAATGCGCCGCCGATCGCCATGATCACCGCGACGAACACGATCGCGTACAAGAATTGTTCGTTGGTCTTCGAAAGGCTCGCGAAATACTCGGTTTCCAACTGTGTCTGCAGCGCTGCTTTCTTGTATTCGTCGTTGAAGTACTTCTTTAACTTCTTCGCCCCTTTGACGTTTTCGGCGCGAATCACCATCGACGTGTAGGTGTTCTTGCCGAAGAGGGGGCCGACGAGCGACCGGAGGGCCCAAACTTCGGAGTCGAAGGTCGAGCCGGCGGACTTCATCACGCCGACGACTTTCCATGTTCGGCCGCCCATGCGGAACAAGTCGCCCACGTCGAGTCGATTGAGACGCTTTACGGAATCGAAATCTTTCGCGTAGGGGTCGCGACCGAACTCGCGCGCCACCCCCTCCCCGACCACGGCTTCGATCACCGACTCGCCGGCCTCCCCCGTCGCCGAGGCCTCGCCGGCCTGCACGCCCGCGGCGGAAAACCATTCGCCGCCTTCGTACAGTTGCACGTCATGCACCTCGGCCGACACCAACGCATCCTCGATGCCGCGCACCTGCACGAACCGCCGCTTGGGTCGACCTGCCGCCGCGTTCTCGATCGGCTGGTTCACCACGATGTAGGTTTCTTTGGAACAGAGCGGTTTGTCGGCTTCGTTCCGCTTCACGCCGGCCTGATTCTCGATGTCGCCCGAGTCGGAGAACGCGAGGTTGCTGAAGGCTTCGTCGGTGACGCCGGCCGAGAGGAGAATGAGGTTCGCCGGTTGGCCGCTCGATTCGGTCAGTCGATACATGCCTTTGACGAAGGCCAGCATGACGGTCAACAGGCCGATGACCATGGTGAACGCCAGGGCCGTCATCAGCGTCGTGCGCCAGCGGACCATCAGGTTCCGGACGTTGTAGCGCAGCGGGATGCGGCCGAACAGCGCCGACGAAACGATGACGAACACCGCGGCGACGATCGGCGCCAGCCATTCGAGCGGGATAGGGGACAGCGGGATATCGAGGCGCGGGTCCATGGCTTAGGCCACCTTCGAGAAAACTTCCGACACTTTCACGCTGCGCGCCGACAAAGCGGGCCCGATGCTGCCTGCGAACGACGCCAACATGCCCACTCCCAACCCCCACCAAACGGCCTCGATCGGAATCATGAAGGTCGAGAAAAAGGCGATGGGAAAGGTGAGTCCGCCGAAGACCTTGTTGATGACGTAGAACGTGAGGCTGGCGCTCAACAAGCCGGCCCCTCCGCCCAAGAACAGCGCTTCGCCGAGCACCAGCATGAGGATTTGCAGCGGGCGGAAGCCGAGCACCTTGAGAACCGCCAGCTCGGTGCGTCGTTCGCGCACGCTGATGCTGATCGCGTTGGCGATCACCAGGCTCAGGACGACGATGATGGAAGGCGCGAGCAAAAAGCGCATCCCCCAAATCAAGTCGCGATAGGCTTCCATGAAGGTCGACACGCCCGACGCGGCCGTTTCACACTTCACGGCCGGGTTCGAATAGAACGGCGAATCCTCGATCTGTTCCCGAACTTGCTGGAACGCTTGCTGATCGGGCACGCGCAGCCAAACCAAGTTCAAACTGCCGGACATCATCGGATGGGGCTTATTGCCGTGCGACCGCGGATACTGGTCCATCGCGTCGTTGAGATAGTCGCAGTTGAACGTGGCGCTCAAGTCGTAGCGACCGTCCGGAAACAAGCCCACAATCTCGAACTCCAGATCAATGTCGCGATAATTGATGCTGGTGATCTTGATGCGATCGCCGACGCGCTTGTTGATCGTCTTCAGACGTTCCTTGCCGAGAATTAGTCCTTGCTTGTTGGCCTTCAGTTTGTCGACGACTTGCTTGAAGTCGGCCGCCTTGTCGGGCGGAAGCGAGTCGAGGTCGTCCATCATCGTCATGAGTTTGTCGGGGTCCATGGCGATGGCGAATAGGTTGTTTTCGGGAGTGCGGTTTTTGGGGTCGAGCGTCCCGCCGTAGAACTGCCACGTCATCGAATCGGCCGGCGCCACGCGAATGTCGCCCTCGTTTCGCGGCGCGCCTTCCGACAACGTCTGCGCGTACGAGAACGGCATGCGGCTGGGGATCTGCCACCGTTCGGTGACGATGGTCTTCAAATTGGCCGCCTTCTCCGAGGTGGCTTGGTCGAGAAAATCGAGCACCGACCAGACGAGCGTCACGACGAACACCAACACCATCGTGCCGGCGGTCGTCAGCGAACTGCGCAGCAAGTTGCGGCGAATATTTTTCAGGATCAGCATCATGAACTTCATGATCGTCGTCCTTAACGGCTAAGTGAAATCAGGCGACATGTCTGGTTCGTCGACCAGCACTCCCTTGTCGAGATGTTGCGTGCGATTGGCTCGCAATGCGGCGCGCGGATCGTGCGTCACCATGATGATGGTCTTGCCCAGCGACTTGCACAGCTCCACCAGCAGCGCGAGGATTTCTTGGGCCGACTTCGAGTCGAGGTCGCCCGTCGGTTCGTCGGCGACGATCAAGGTCGGGTCGGTGACGATCGCGCGGGCGATGCCGACGCGCTGCTGCTGACCGCCCGACAATTGACCCGGCCGATGGTTCACACGTTCGGAAAGCGAGACCAGATCGAGCGCGGTGAGGACCCGCTGACGACGCTCGGAGGCCGACAGCGGCAACAGCAACAGCGGCAGTTCCACATTCTCGTACGCCGAGAGGACGGGGATCAGGTGATAGAACTGAAACACAAAGCCGACGTTCCGCGTACGCCAAGCGGCGAGCTGCGTTTCGGTCATCTGCGAAATGCACTCGTCGCCGACCCAAATCTGCCCTTCGCTGGGACGATCAAGCCCGGCGATCAGGTTCAGCAGCGTGGTCTTCCCCGAACCGCTAGGACCCATCAACGCCAGGAACTCGCCGCGCGGCACGTCGAGCGTCGTGCCCTTAAGGACGTCGACGCGCTCGCTGCCGCGCTGAAAGTACTTGTGGACGTTTATCACTCGCACAATCGCGTCGTTCAACGTTCGGTCCCTTCCGTGCTGGTCGGCGGCAAATCAGGCTTGAAGTTCGGGTCGGCCGAAGGAGAGCGCGGCGCCGGCGAGGGCCGTATGTCGTCAGGCTTCGCGGCGGCCGGCGGTTCTTCGGCCGGCGGCGCGGCGGTGGGTTTGGCCGGCGCGGCGACGGTCGGCGTCTCGGCAGGTCCATTCAGGAACGCCACCACCGCCCCCATCTCGGGTTTCAGGTACACGCCCTCTTCTTCGGAGGGGACGGTTAGCTTCACGCGCACCGGCACCGCCCCTTTCGCGCGATCTGCGATCGGCATCAGACGCGAGACGAAGCCGTAGTAGATGCGATCGGGGAACGCGTCAGCGCGCACTCGGCACTTCTGCCCCTTGAACACGCGCGAGACGTCTCGCTCTTGAATGTCGAGGCTCACTTCCAAGTCCGACAGGTCGGCCATGTCGCAGACGCTGAAGGAGCCATTGAAGGCGATCGGGTTGACGATGTTCCCCTCTTCGGCGTTCTTTTTCAGGATCGTGCCCGAAATGGGCGCCAGGATGCGGCAGTTGTCGAGCCGCCATTTGGCTTTGGCGACGTCCGCTTCGGCCTGCTGCACCTCGGCGCGGGCCGAGTCGATGCGTTCTTGGCGCGGACCATCGACCATCAGCTTCACGGCGAAGGTTAAGCGGGTGAGTCGCCGTTTGAGCGCCGAGTGGCGACTCTCAATCAATTCAAAGTCTTGCTGCGTGATGACGCTGGATTGAATGAGCCGCTTGGCTCGTTCGTATTCGGCTTCCAGTTGAGCGAGTTGGGCTTCCGCTTCGGCTTGGTCGGCCTTGGCCTGTTCGATCTCCTCGGGGCGATTGCCGGTCTCAAGTTCCTGCAGACGCGAGCGATTGAGGGCCAGGGTCGCCGTAGCGCGGGCGTAGTCGGCGGCGTACTCGGTGCTTTCGATTTCGCCGAGCAGATCGCCTTGCGTGAATCGTTGTCCCTCTTCGACGAACAACCGCAACAACCGGCCGCTGACCTGCGGACTCACCAAAATCTGATGCGCTGGAATGACGTAGCCTTTCGACTCGAGCGCGATCTCGCCCATCGCGGCCGCACGCGCCGCTCCTCCGCTCGACGCGCGTCGTTCGCCGCCTGTCGCACCACCGCCGGACGGTCCGCCGCTTGTCGTCCCGCCGCCGCTCGCCCCGCCGCCGTTTGAGTCGCCGCCGCTGGGGTCGCCGTTGGCGCCGGAGGAGGCGCCGTCGCCATCCCATTCACCGCCTTCCTGCACCTCGGCGAGGACGCGCGAGAAGGTGACCTTCAATTGTCGTTCGCGCCAGACCAGCCAGCCGACGGCGGCGATCAAGAGGAAGCACAGCAGCCAGGGCAAGGGCGAAGCGCGACTGCCGGCGGGGGTCGGCGGAAGCCGCAAGGATTGAACTTGAGCGGAGCGAATTGCGGCGGCCGAACTGCCGGACGACGACGACTTGGAAGACGCTTCGCGTGAGTCACTCGCCATGCTCTGCCCCGCTGACTGCCACTAAGGGTTGACGTCTCGCACGCCGCGGATCAACCCTCCCACCTCGCCCTGCACGTCGTGCGTCGCGCGGACGACCAAACAGCGCAGCGGCGAGAAATACACGATGCTTCCGGGTCCCCCGTTCACATCCCAAAAATCAGGATGAATCGTCTTTTGGATCAAGTCAACCAAATCCTGCCCGTAATCCCCGAGCACGGCTGCTCCGCCGCGCCCCTCTGCCCCGCGCCGTCGGCTCGAACCGTCAAACTCGACCCCCGTCGCATCGACGACGACTTGCGCGGGCCCCGGCAGGATCGCGACCAACAGCGACGCATGATCCGCCAGCAACTCGACCGCCTCCCGCCGGTCGACGCCGTCGGCCGGCGCTTGACGAGAGGCTGCTGCGGAGGCGGTGCGCGGTTGGACCTTCTCCTTGTGCAACTGCTGTTTCAAATCGGCCTGCAGTCGCACCAAGCGGCCGGCGACTTGTCGCCGCAGCTCCCGGTACGCTTCGTTGGTCGCAAACTGCCGGTCGCCGGTGATCTCGCGGTGGAGCGCACAGAGTTCATAGATGGCGGGCCCTTTGTCGGCAAGCGTCCGAACCTGCGATTCGGCTCGCAAAACTTGGCGTATGTCCCGCTGGATTGCCAAATAAGACCGCGGGGCGCCGTCGGGGATCGGACGGTCCGGGGGGGCGGCGGAGACGCAGGGTCCGGGAAGCAGCCAGGCCAGCGCCGCCAGGGCGGCGGAAGAGGGAAAACGCAGCATCGTCGTCTCCTGAAAGGAAGCGGACTCAGGAACGGCCGGCAGGGAAATGCCGGATGGCGACCATAAACTCCAAAAGAATTTCTGTCGCAAGTATTGCCGATTTCGTGGGACATGAATATTATCGCGAGTGTTGATCGGCCTGATACGGCTCGAAAGAGGCTTCCATCGGCCACGCGATCGACCATCTCATCAGCGGGAAGGTCGCGTGCCAACAAGTGAGTGACAGGCAAACCGGCGGCCATGGGCAAACATGGTTGACGGGGTCGCTCGAGGATGCACCGACATGCAATGGGCAAACATTGCACGACGGGGCAGGCAGCGGTGGTAAGAGCTGGTACGTCCGCTGGAACCGGACACAGACGATCGACTGGTGTCGTTTTCCGGAACAGAGAGTCTTCACCTTCAGGTGACCATTCGGGTCAGACTGATTCCCGGCCGTTGATCGGTTCGTTGGTTCATCGTCCTATTTGGGATGAAGCTGCGCCTTTACCAGCGTCGGCGTGAACAGCGCACGTAGCGAACGGAGTTTCTTGTCTGCCTTTGAGGTCGATCGTTCTTCGCACGGCGAAGGATGTCGGTGAGCCTCTCGCGAGTACCCAGTTTGGTGTCGCGGACCGTCGTGAGCGACGGTCGGGAGGTTTTCATGGCTACGGTTGAGTTTGATGTTTTTCACGTTCGTGAACCGCAATCGCAGGACGAATCGTCGAGCGGCGCTCGGCAACGTCGGTTCCATCGCATTCAAGAAATTCGCCGCCGCGAGGGCGTGTCGCTCCGCAGCGCCGCTCGCAACCTGGGGCTCGACGCCCGCACGGTGCGCGAACAAGAGCAGTCGTCGCAAGATCTGAAGATCAGCGACCTGCAACGTTGGCAAAAGGCGCTCGATGTGCCCATCGCCGAGTTGCTGGTGGAGTCGGAAGAGTCGCTGTCGGGCCCGATCCTGGAACGCGCCCGCATGGTGCGACTCATGAAGACGGCCGCCGCGATTCAAGAACGAGCGGACGGGTCGCGCGTCGGTCGGTTGGCCGAGATGCTGGTCGAGCAGCTGTGCGAGATTATGCCCGAGCTGAAGGATGTGGGACCGTGGCACAGCGTCGGTCAGCGACGCGGCCCGAATGAATTCGGTCGCACGTTCGAACGTCGTTTCCACGTCTCCGACGACGGCTCGTGGACCATGGAATCGGATGACTAGTGAATCAGCCGACTAGTGAATCAGCCGACTAGACAGTCAGCCGACTAGACAGTCAGCCGGCTAGACAGTCGGAGTGATCCGAGCTCGGTTGAATGGGACCAACTTCCTGACGCTCGGCGTCGCGGTTTTCGAGCCGCAACGTCGAGCGTCTTTTCTTGGGCGTTCGTCTGCGGACGGCGCCGGCGAGCGTCCTTGACGTTGCTACGACAAGGGCGGTTGCGGCGGCGTGGTCGGCCACGACGCGGGCGGCGCGGCGGCCGGAGTTTGCGGCGGTTTGAAATACGACTGGCCGGTCGCCAAGAAATAGACCAGCGCGTTGGCGACCGCATAGAACGGCACGACCATCAGCGACCCGAAGCCGCACGTCAAGCAAATCACCGGGAGCGACGCGACGCCCATAATGATCATGGCCAAGAACACCGTCATCCGGTTGCCGTACATGTATTGCTTCGACAGCCGCAGCGACTCGACCACGCCCGCCTGTCGATCGACCAAAAACATCGTGCCCAGATAGAACTGCATGCCGAACCACGCCATGAACGGCATGGAAACGAGGAGTCCGACGGCGAGCGCGATGAAACCTTCGTCTTGGCGGCGAACTGCGAGCAGCGCGACGCCGGGCCCGAGCGTGACGACGAAGAGCAAGAGGAAGACGAGCATGATGAGCAGCGTGAGTCCCAGCGCGCGTGCGTAATAGGGGCCCACGTGGAAGAATTTCGCGGCATCGAGCGTCCCGGAGCGCATCCAGTGGAGGACGGCGACGGCGGTGCCGGTCTGAATGAAGACCTGCACGAAGAAGCCGATGATCTGCGTGACAATGTGAGCGGTGATGATGATCGCATTGTCGCGGGAGAGATTGGCGCCGGTCGTGATCACGTTCGAGACGATGCTGCTGGCGACGTTCCCCGCCATGGGAATCAGCCCGAACAGCAGCGCCATGCCGAAGTTGGCTTTGACGAAGTTCCACGTTTCGCTCAATAGCTGTTCGACCGTCACTTGTTGCTGCGTGAGCGTTCCGCCGGGCGAACTCCAAGTCGGTTCGGGCGTCATGCCGGGCGCCGCATAGGGGTTAGCGCCGTCGTAAGCGGGCTGAGATGCTTCGACGCGCGGCGCCGCGCTGGCGCCTCGATCGGAAAACGGATTGTCTTGATTGCCGGGCGCCGCGCCGAACGGAGACCCCGGCGACGGCGGCTCCCCCGCCCCGCCGCTCGCACCCCCGTGCGACGCCGGCACATCGACGATCGCGCCGCAGTCGGGGCAGCGCGCCTTCTTGCCAGCGCTATCGTCTGGAGTTCGCAACAGTTTCTGACAACCCGCGCATCTGAATTCGATCGGCATCCCCTTGCACTCCGTCCCAAAAATCGGACTCGTCTCGTCGCCGCAACAACGCGCGTCCCAGCATAGTTCATCCCGCCGGCGAGTGCGCCCCGCGCAATCCGAACGTAGGACAGGCTTCCAGCCTGTCTCCTCCGACGCATCACACGTCGGTTGGTCGCCGAAGGCGCACCCCCGGGAAGGTCTGAGCTCGGATTGGTCCGTCGACAAGACGCCCGTGGATTCAGAGGATGCCCATTCGGTGTTTCTTACGGGCACTCGACTGGAGAGATGCGGTCAGACGATGCGGTTCAGACAGGCTGGAAGCCTGTCCTACGGGCATGCCGGAGGCATGTTTGCAATTAGCCGGTGGTCGCCGGAGGCGCACCACCGGTGACGGGTCCAGGCTGCGCATCTACCATTCATGCGGCTGGTCTTCTACATTCTCTCGGTCGTGTCGCGTTGTGATTCTGGCGAGTTGCGACGAGGATCGACTCGGATCCGCCAGAAGATCGATCCACTCCGCAGAGAAAAGCACAAACATGACTCTCGGTTCAAGCGAGCGCCCCGACGCGACCTACAGATTTGCCGAATTCTTCGCGGGCATCGGGCTCATGCGGATGGGGCTCGAACGAACGGGCGACGGGGCTAACAGGCTGGAAGCCTGTCCTACGGCATGCCGGAGGCATGCTAGCAATTAGCCGGTGGTCGCCGGAGGCGCACCACCGGGAAGGTCGGGGAGTGGATGGACGCGATGAAACCAGGGCTCTACGAACAATTAGTGACCGTCGGGCTGAATCGCGATCTAGGCGACCTGCTGGGCCCCGATTGGATTGTCGAAAAGGCATCCGTGGATTCAGAGGATGCCCATTCGATTCTCGCGCAGTTCCTAGAACGAATGCTCGTGCGCGGACTTTCCGGCTTGCGAGGAAGCGAAGCGGACGAGCGTCGACGGCGATTGGTTGAACGCATCGTCGCCGCGTTGGTTGAAGAACTCGGCGCAGATGATCCGGATCGACTGAGAATCGACACGCCGCTTACGCGGCTCTTAGCGATTCACGGTCAGTCGCAGCTGAAAAAGCAAGTGCGTCCCGACACGCCGCTTGCTCGCTCGGCGTTACTTGCGGCAACTCGGCAGGACCCTTCGCTGGGAAGCCAGCTAATCAAGGAAATTGCGACGGCAGATCGTGTTGACATTCTCTGCTCGTTCATTCGCTGGAGCGGCTTGCGAATCTTGCTCGATGAGCTAAAGGAGCTCACCGAACGAGACGGACCTGAGGGGACGCGCCTCCGGATCATTACGACGAGCTACATGGGGGCAACCGATCCCGAGGCGATCGAGAGGTTGAGCGAGTTGCCTCGGACCGAGATTCGCGTGAGTTACGACACCGAACGAACACGTCTGCACGCGAAGGCGTATCTCTTTCATCGCGAAACAGGCTTCGGTAGCGCCTACGTTGGCTCCGCAAATATGTCGAACGCAGCGCTGTCTGAGGGGCTTGAGTGGACAACCAAGGTTAGTCACTACGAACTTCCCTATCTTTGGGACAAGATCACCGGAACGTTTGAGTCTTATTGGCAAGACGACGAGTTTCAGCCGTTCGTTGGAGAAGCTCCTGAACGTCTCCGTCAAGCGATTCGACGAGAGAAACAGGTGTCAACCGATTCAAGTACCCTGGTTTCCTTTGACCTTCGTCCATTTCCATTTCAAGAAGAGATCCTCGATGCTATCGCTGCCGAACGCGAGAACCAACTGAAGTATCGCCATCTCATCGTCGCTGCAACTGGCACGGGAAAGACCATGATCGCGGCCTTCGACTATTTGCGATTCTGCCGCGAATCAGGCCGCCGCCCATCGTTACTTTTTGTTGCCCATCGTGAAGAGATTCTCCGCCAAGCCTTGGGGACGTTCCGCGGAGTTTTGCGAGATCAGAACTTCGGTGACCTGCTCGTAGGTGGGGCCGATCCAGGCCAAGAAAGTCACCTGTTCTGCTCGATCCAAAGTTACAAATCGCGCGACCTTTCAAGCCTGTCCGCGAATGCGTTTGAGTATGTTGTGGTGGACGAGTTCCACCATGCCGCCGCCCCCAGTTACCGTGTGCTTCTTGACCACATTAAGCCGACGATCTTGCTCGGGTTGACCGCGACGCCGGAGCGTTCAGACCAATTGAATGTATTGCAGTGGTTCGGAGATAGAGCCAGCGCCGAGATCCGACTTCCAGATGCAATCAATCGGAGGCTGCTCTGTCCATTCCAATACTTTGGCATCGCCGACTCAGAAGATTTGAGTGAGCTCAAATGGCAGCGGGGAGGGTATCCAGTTGAGGAGCTTGACCGAATCTACACTGGCAACGATCGTCGGGCCCAACTTGTCGTTGACAAGGTACATGAGATCCTCCTGAGTCCAAGAACCTCGCGTGGGTTGGGATTCTGTGTTAGTAAGGCGCATGCCGAGTTCATGAGTAGGTACTTCAATGTGCACGGAATTCCGTCTGCGGCCCTGACTGCCGATTCCCCCGACGAAGTACGACGCTCGGTCCAACACGAACTGCGCAGCCGCGAGATCAATTTCATCTTCGTCGTCGATCTCTACAACGAAGGCGTGGACATTCCCGAGGTTGATACGGTCCTGTTCTTGCGTCCCACAGAGAGTCTGACTGTCTACCTTCAGCAATTGGGCCGCGGACTCCGACTACATTCCGAAAAGGAGTGTCTAACGGTGCTCGACTTCATCGGAGCTCAACATCATGAGTTTCGATTCGCGTCGCGATTTCGGGCGTTGAGCACAAAGCCGGAAGGGAAGTTGGAACGTGAAGTCGAAAATCAATTCCCGCATCTTCCGCATGGATGCGTGATTCGGTTGGAACGCGTCGCCCAGCAAAGAGTGCTTGAGAATGTGAAGAATTCACTGAGGTTGCGCTTACCAAAAATGGTTGCCGACCTAAGAGCACTTGGAAGAATCTTTGGTCGAGTTCCTTCAATCGAAGAATCGCTTGATTACCTTGGGGCATCCCTTGATGAACTGCTCGCTCGTGGTTCTTGGAATCGGATGCTCGCAGAGGCGGGGCTGAGGGAACCCGTAATAGATCCCGATGCACAGCGACTTGCGATTGGAGTTCGCAAAGTTGCTCGGGCTGAGTGCTTGGATCAGATCCGTGAATGGCTTTCGTTGTTGGCAGATATGGATGCGGCAAAGGGGACCACAAACCGTATCTCGGAGATGTTCCACGTCAGTCTCTGGGGAGAACAGAGTAAGGGGTGGACCACGGCTGAAGCAGTGGGGCGATTGCGTGCGAACCCTGCGTCATGCGAAGACTTGCGAGCCGTGCTTGAGTATCGGCTTCGCCATGCTCCGACACACCATGCAGGCCGGATACCGCATTTGTCGGGTCCGTTGACGATCCACGCGCCGTACCACTTGGATGAAATCCTCGTGGGGCTTGGCCATTCGACGCTCCAATCACGACCTAGTTTTCGTGAAGGCGTACTTTGGATTCCTCATGCCAAAGTGGACGCGTTCTTCGTAACTTTGCAGAAATCCGACGAGGATTACTCGCCGACCACGATGTACGAAGACTACTTGATCTCGCCTAATCTTTTTCATTGGCAGTCGCAGAGCAGCACCTCGGTCGATTCACCGACCGGTAAACGGTATCTACGCCACAAAGAGGAGGGTTACACTCCGCTGCTGTTCGTACGCGAGTCGACGCCAAAGAGCGGGCCTGCGGCTCCCTACTACTTTCTCGGGCCATGCAGTTACGTATCACACAAGGGTAGTCGCCCGATCAGCATCGTCTGGCGGTTGGCACATGCCGTCCCGGCGAGGCTGCTGCGTTCACTGGCGCAACAAAAGGTTGGGTAGGCGGTCGCGTGCCGCATCGATTCCCGGTGGTTCGCCTTCGTCGACCACCGGCTAATAGCTAGCATGCCTCCGGCATGCTCGTAGGACAGGCTTCCAGCCTGTCTGCCTCTTTTTCCGTCCCGGCGAGGCGGCAGCGTTCGTTGGCGCAGCAAAAGGGTCGGTTAGGCGGTCGCGTGCCGCATCGTCGACCGGTGGTGCGCCTTCGTCGACCACCGGCTAATAGCTAGCATGCCTCCGGCATGCGAGGTACGTTACGCGGGTGGGGATCATCTGGGAAACGCCAAATTGGCGAGCCATCGTTATGCCCTCGACGTATCTCTCTCTGCACTATCACTTGGTGTTTGCCACGAAGGGGCGGGCGCCGTTCATCAAGCCGGAGTGGCAGTCGCGACTGCACGAGTATTTGGGCGGGACTGTGAAGGGGTTAGGCGGAGTGAGCCAGGCGGTCGGAGGCGTGGCCGATCACGTCCATCTGCTCGTCGGACTCAAGGCCACTCACCGGTTGGCGGACTTCCTCCGCGAACTCAAGAGGGCCGCCTCTCTCTGGGTTCATGAAGAAGCCCTGTGCCGCGATTTCGCGTGGCAGGAAGGTTACGGGGCGTTCACCGTCAGCCCTCCGGCGCGAGCCGGCGTCGTGGAATACATTGCCAACCAAGCCGAACACCACCGCTCGAGGTCGTTTCGCGACGAGTTCCTCGAGCTCTTGGCGAAGGCGGGCATTCCCATCGACGACCGATTTCTGGAGTGAGCCGCTCGCCAGCGCGCCCGTGAAACGGGGTAATTTGCTAATCTGTCTCCATGCTCACCCCAGCGGACATTCTGGGTCCTGGCGGCCGCATCGCCGCGCGGCTCAGCCACTACGAACATCGCCCCCAGCAGTTGGAAATGGCGGACGCCGTGGCGCTCGCGCTGCGCGAAGGGCGACACCTGGTCGTGGAAGCGGGCACCGGGGTCGGCAAGAGCTTCGGGTATCTCGTTCCCGCCATCCTGCATGCCACCGAGAACCAACTCCTTCCCACCCCCACCGCGGACGAAGACGACGAGGCCGCTCGCCGCAGTCCGCGCATCATCGTCTCCACGCACACCATCAGCCTTCAAGAACAGCTGCTCGCGAAAGACCTGCCGTTGTTGCGCAGCGTCATCCCGCGCGAGTTCACCGCGGTGCTCGTCAAGGGTCGCGGAAACTACCTCAGCCGCCGCCGGCTCAGCGCCGCCATGACCAAGGCGCCAAGTCTCTTTCGGCAAGAGTTGGAATTCGAGCAGCTGCAGCGCTTGCAGGCTTGGGCCAAAGAAACGGGCGACGGCTCGCTGAGCGATCTCGACTTTCGCCCGCAGTCGTCGGTGTGGGACGAAGCGGCCAGCGAAAGCGGCAATTGCCTCGGACGCACCTGCCCTACCTACAAAGACTGTTTCTACTTTCGAGCACGACGTCGAGCGACCAACGCACAAGTCCTCGTGGTCAACCACGCGCTGTTCTTCAGCGACCTCGCCCTCCGCCGCTCCAACGCTTCCATCCTTCCCGACTACGACGCCGTCATCTTCGACGAAGCGCATACCCTGGAGTCGGTCGCGGGCGATCACTTGGGGCTCGGCATCACCTCGGGCCAAGTCCAGTTTACGCTCAACAAGCTGTTCAACGATCGCACCAACAAAGGGCTGCTCATCCACCACAACCTGGTCGACATGCAGCACGACGTCATCGCGTGCCTCGAAGCGGCCGACGTCCTGTTCGCCGAATTTTTCGACTGGTTCCAGCAATCTCAGAACAAGACGGGGCGAGTTCGTCAGCCGTTGGGCTGGGACAACCGACTGTCGCCGCTGCTGGCCGCTCTCAGCCAAAAGCTGCGCCGCGCCGCCCACGATTTCGACGCCGCGGATACTCGCCAAGATTTCATTTCCTGCGCCGATCGTCTGCAGTCGCTCGCCGCAGAACTCGTGCAATGGCTCGAACAAAAAGAACCCGATTCGGTCTACTGGATCGAAGCCAGCAAATCGCGGCAGGGGTTCGTGCGAGTGCAATTGTCGTCGGCGCCGATCGACGTCGGTCCCGTCCTCCGCGACCAGTTGTTCAATCGCGTTCGCAGCGTCATTTTGACCAGCGCGACGCTCAGCATCGGACGCGGCTCGGGCTCGTTCGACTTCTTTCGCTCCCGCATCGGACTCACCCAAACCAATTCGGCGCGCATGGGGAGCCCGTTCGACTATCGTCGCCAAGCGCAGATCATCGTCCCCGCCGGCGTGCCCGACCCCACCACGCAGCGCGACGCCTACGAACGGCATTTGACGGCGTACATCCGGAAGTACGTCGAGCGGACGGACGGTCATGCCTTCGTGCTGTTCACTAGCTACGACTTGTTGCGACGCACGGCCGCCGAGATGTCCTCGTGGCTCGCGTCGCGCGACTTGGCACTGTATAGCCAAGCCGACGGCACGCCGCGTCATCAGTTGCTCGAGCGCTTCAAGCAGCAGCCGCGCGGAGTGCTCTTCGGCACGGACAGTTTCTGGCAAGGCGTCGACGTGCCGGGCGACGCGCTGCAGAACGTGATCATCACCAAGCTGCCGTTCAGCGTCCCCGATCAACCGCTGCTGGAAGCGCGGCTTGAAGCGATCCGCGCCGCAGGCGGCAGCCCCTTCAACGACTACCAGTTGCCCGAAGCGGTCATCAAACTGCGGCAAGGCTTCGGGCGACTCATCCGCACCCAGGCCGACCGCGGCATCGTCGTCATTCTCGATCCGCGCATCCACACCAAGCCGTACGGACGTACGTTCCGCGATTCCTTGCCCGATTGCGAATGGGTGGAAGAATGAGAGTCCGCGTGGAACTGTTCGGCATCCCTCGACAACGCGCGGGTTGTGACCAGATCGCGCTCGATTGCCCGGCGCGCGACGGCGAATGTACGACGCTCGGTCAACTGCTCGAACAACTGGCTTACTATGCGCCCGCCTTGGCCCAAGGGTGCTTTGTACGCGATGCTCGCGGCGCTTGGCGGCTGTCGCCGCACACGATCGCGCAAGTGGGCTGCGTCTTCACTCGCGATCCCAACGCGCCGCTCGAAGAACCGCGCGACGGCGAGTCCTCCGTCTTGCTCCTCTCCGCCGACGCCGGCGGTTGACGCGCCGCTCGTCGCCATCGACGCTTGAATTCCATGGACCACGTCTCCGCCAATCCGCTCGCCGCTCGCGCCGCTCAAACGGCCGTACCGTTCGGCTATCACGGGGCGTGGCTGCATGTCGATGCCGCGAGCGGTGCGAGCGAGCGTAGGGAGATCCCGGAGTCGGTGTTGCGCGGCTACTTGGGCGGCAGCGGCCTGGGCACATGGCTGCTCACGCAGCTCGACGCCCCGCGCCTCGATCCGCTCGCCCCCGCCGCGCCGCTGGCGTTCGTCTTCAGCCCGCTCGTCGGCAGCCCGCTCACTACGTCCGCCAAATTCGCCGTCGTCCACCGCAGTCCGCTCACCGGGATGCTCAACGATGCGCTTTCCAGCAGCGGGTTCGCGCTGGCTGGAAAGAAGTGTGGAGTCGACGCGATTGTGGTTACGGGGCGAGCGGCTGGTCCTTCCGTGATCGTGATCGACGACGGCGTCGTGCGACTCGAACCAGCCGACGACCTGTGGGGGCTCGCGGCGGACGACGCGCAGCGCCGCTTGCGCGATCGCTTTCCGGGCGACTGGCAGTTCGCGGCGATTGGACCCGCCGGCGAGCGACTGGTGCGCTACGCGACCCTGTCGCACGACGGTCGACATGCGGGGCGCGGCGGCGCCGGCGCAGTGCTGGGGGCGAAGCGGATCAAGGCCGTCGCTGTTCGCGGAAATCATCGCTGCGGCTGGGCTGACCCTCCGCGTTTGGTCGAACTGGCTCGCGACTTGTCGGCGCGCTCGTTTGGACCCGCGACGGCCAAGTACCGCGAACTGGGCACGGTCGCCAATCTTGTGTTGTTCAATCGCCTGCAGGCCCTCCCCACTCGCAACTTTCAGCAAGGCAGCTTCGAGGGCGCCGAAGCGCTGAGCCCGGAAGGGCTGTCGGCCGCGCGCGAGAAGACGCGGTCTTCGTGCGCCGCCTGCACGATCGGCTGCGAACACATCTATCAGATTCGCGGCGCGCACGCGGGGGAGCGTCCGCAGGCGGTGCGCTTGGAGTACGAGAATCTGTTCGCGCTGGGGCCGTTGTGCGACATCCGCGACGTCGACGTCGTGCTCGCCGCGTCGCGCCGCTGCGACGAACTGGGCATCGATACGATCAGCGCGGGCGGCACGATTGCGTTTGCGATGGAGTGCGTCGAGCGCGGGTGGCTCGACGCCCCGTGGCTGCGCTTCGGCGACGCCGACGCGCTGCTGCGAGCGCTCGACGAAATCGGCCATCGTCGCGGACTCGGCGAACGACTCGCGGAAGGCAGCCGGCGACTCGCGCTGTCGCTGGGCCCGCATGCACTCGCGATCGCGCCGCAAGTGAAGGGACTGGAGATTCCCGGCTACGAGCCGCGCGCGTTGCAGACGATGGCGCTCGGGCTGGCGGTGGGCACGCGCGGCGCCGACCACAACCGCTCGGGCGCATATGAGGCCGATTTCAGCGATCAAGCCGATCGTCGGCGACTCACCCCCGCCTCCGCATCGCTCGCCGTCGCCACCGAAGACAAAGCCGCGCTGCTCGATTCGCTCATTCTTTGCAAGTTCCTCCGCGGCGTCTTTCGCGACTTCTATGCCGAATCGGCCCACATGCTGCGACTCACAACCGGCTGGGACGTCGACGCGCAGGAGCTGGCTGACGCCGCGCGACGCATCGTCGACGCCAAGAAGCGCTTCAATGCGGCCGCCGGCTGGACTCCGGCCGACGACATGCTCCCCGCCCGGTTCCTCGACCAACCGCTGGCCGACGACCCGCAAGCGGTGCTCACACGCGATCAACTGCAAGCCGCCATCGTCGCGTACAACCGTCTGCGCGGTTGGACCGACGACGGCTATCCGCTGAGCTAACAGCCCGCCGCCGTGCGCGTTTGCAAGAGAACGAGACTGGACTTTGATCGAGGAAGGATCGCGTCATGGACTCCGTCCACCGCGAGTCTTGAGTCTTTCTCCGTGTCTCCGTGCCTCCGTGAGAATCAAGAAAGAGCGAACAAGGAGGTGCACCGGCGAGGCCGGCAAAGCCGTGGATCGCCCTTGATTCACGAAAAGACCTCGTTCCTCCCGTGAAAAAAATGCGTCACAGCGTTGCCCAAAGGGGCTAGGACAGACCCAGCTGTTTCAGCTTGCGATACAGATTGGGGCGGTCCAGGCCGAGGCGCGCGGCCGCTTTGGTCATGTTGCCGCCGCAGGCGTCGATCTGCTGGCGAATATATTGGCGTTGAAACTCGAGCGTCGCATCGGCCAGCGGTTCGTGGCTCTGGATGCACGCGGCGAGTCCGGTCGAGTCGGCGGCGAGGGGGCGGGTCAGCGGCGACAAGTGAGCGGCCAGCGCGTCGCCGTCGACTCGGTCTTCGGGACCGAGGAACGCCAGTCGCTCCATGGCGTTTCGTAATTCGCGCACATTCCCCGGCCAGGGATGTTCGCGCAAGACTCGTTCCGCCGACGCCGAAAGGGCGGGCGGGTCGCGCCTTGCTTTGCGACTGAAGTCGGCCAGGAACTCGTGCGCTAACAACAGCACGTCGTCGCCCCGCTCGCGCAGCGGAGGCAGCAGCAGCGAGACGACGTTGAGTCGAAAGTACAGGTCTTCGCGGAATCGCTTTCCGCGCACTAGCTCCACCAGATCCTGGTTCGTGGCCGCAATCACGCGCGTGTCGGTCGCGCGCGAGACCGACCCGCCGACGCGCGTCACCAGTTTGTCTTCGAGCACGCGCAGCAGTTTGGCTTGCCCGCCGAGGCTCATGTCGCCGATTTCGTCGAGGAACAATGTGCCGCGCGACGCGAGTTCAAACTTGCCGGCTCGCGCTTCGCGCGCGTCGGTGAACGCGCCTCGCTCGTGGCCGAACAGTTCGCTCTCCAATAGCGACTCGGGCAGCGCCGCGCAGTTCACCGCCACCAGCGGTTCGGTGCGCCGAGCGCTGCCGTAGTGCACCAAGCGACTAACCACTTCCTTGCCGGTTCCGTTTTCGCCGAGCACCAAGACCGAGAGGTCGGTCTGAGCGACTCGAGCGATCGTCTTGCGCAGCTGTTGGATCGCTTTGCATTCGCCGATCAGCCGCACGCCTCCTGCGACTTCTTCGACCAGCTGCGTCCGGGCCTCGACGAGTCGATCGAATTGGCGGCTGTGTTCAATCGCCACGGCGGCGTGCCGCGCGAACTCGACGAGCGCAGTTTCATCGTCGAGCGTGAAATCGCCTCGTTTACGGTTGAGCACTTCGAAGACGCCGAACCGCCGTCCGCCGGCGCCGATCAGGGGCACGCCGAGCAGATTGCGAGTGCGAAAGCCCAGTTTCTCATCGACGCGCCGATTGATGGCTTTTGCGCGGTCGTCTTCGCCCGCCCGCACAGGCTGGCCCGTCTTGAGTACTCGGCCGACCACTCCCTGGTCGTCGGGCACTCGCAGTTCGCCGCCCGCCACCCCCAGCGCCGGTCGACCTACCAACTCGTGCGTTCGCTCGTCCCACAAAAAGATGCTGGCGCGCTGGGCGTTGAGCAGCCGGCAAGCGGCTTCGGCCATTTGTTTGAGAAGTTCGTCGAGCCCCTGCGTGCGATTCCACTGAGCGGTGATCTCGAGCAGCGCTTCGAGTCGTTCCGCGCGCCGTTGTGCCGACGCATGCAGACGTCCCTGAGACTCTGCTGCATGCAGCGTGGCGGCGAGCGCTGCGGCGGTGCGGGGTTCGAGCGGCCTGTCGGCGGCGACGACCAGCAGCGAGGACGAGTCGCCGTGCGGGTCGAGCGGCAAGGCGGTCCATTTGCCCAGGACGCGCATCGCGCCGGCATCCAGCGCCTCGGCGAGCAGATCGTGGGGAAGTGGACGGGTGCGAGGGGCGCGCGCCAGCGTCTCCCATTGGCCGTCAACAGCTCGCACGACCGCCGCAAAATCGACGTCGAGCGCATCGGCGATGCGCGTCACGAGTTGGTCGAGCGGCTGGTCGTCCATGAGGTCAGGCTTCGGCCATTTCCCGCGCGTGGTAGCTGCTGCGGACGAACGGGCCGCTGGCGACTTGCTTGAATCCGAGCGACTTGGCGATGTCGCCCAATTCGTCGAACTCCTCCGGCGGCACGTAGCGCACGACCGGCAAGTAGCGGGGACCGGGCTGAAGGTATTGACCGAGCGTGAGGAAATCGCAGTCGACGCTGCGGAGGTCGGCGAGCACCGCGAGCAGTTCGTCGCGCGTTTCGCCCAACCCCAGCATCAGGCCGCTCTTGGTCTTGATCCCTGGAGCATATGCTTTCACGCGCCGCAGCAACTCGAGCGTCCAGCGGTAATCGGACTTCGGCCCGCGCACCTCGCGGTACAGCCGAGGCACGGTTTCCGTGTTGTGATTGAACACTTCCGGCGACGACTCGCAGACGCGGCGGACGGCGTCCTTGCACGTGACGAAGTCGGGCGTGAGCACTTCGATCGTGGCGCCGGTGCGAGCGCGAACGGCCAGCACGCATTGATAGAAGTGTTCCGCGCCGCCGTCGGGCAGGTCGTCGCGGGTGACCGACGTGATGACGACGTGTTTGAGCCCCAACCGATAGGCTGCTTCGGCCAGCCGTTCAGGTTCATCCGCCTCGGGCAGTTGCGGCTTGCCGCGATCGACCGAGCAGAAACCGCAGGGGCGCGTGCAGACTGCGCCGAGCACCATGAAGGTCGCGGTGCTTTGCGACCAGCACTCCATCCGATTGGGGCACTTCGCCTCTTCGCACACCGTTTCCAGTCGCAGTTCCTCGACCAGCTTGGCGGTGAAGTGGTTGGCGTTCCCCTTGGGGATCTCGCGCCGCAACCATGAGGGTAGGCGTCGCTGAGCGGCCTCAGGCGGAGTGATTTCAATCTGAAAAAGCGTCGGGGCGCCGCCTTTGGCGGCGGCGTCTACGGCCGAGGGGTCGGTCACAATCGGAGCTCCCAGTGCTGCAATTCGGTCGGCGCGTCGAACCTTTCGCTCGGCGTCCCGATCACGTCCCCATTATTGCCTGGGAACGCCGCTTCGACCATGGTAGAACTGTCGCTCTTCCAGCTCATCGAGGCGCTCAAACGCATGGGGAATCAGATCTTATTCGGCGCCGTTTTGGTGGTGATCGCCGCCTGCCTGGGGTGGCACCAGCAGCGGACGAACCGCCACTGGGACGACGCGTCGCAGCCGCTGCAGGACGCCTTGTCGGAAGCCGAACGGCAGTATTTGTCGCAGCGTCGACGTCGTCGGATGCTCACCAGCGTCATGATCGGAATGGTGGGATGCGTCATCGCGGCCGGCGTTCTGATTCGCGACGAGCGGCAGTCGCTGTTCTTTTGGTGCAGCGTCCTCATGCTGACGCTCGGCATCGTCACGCTCGGGGTCGCCGACCTCCTGGGCACGCGCCGCCATCTACAAGCCGTATTCGCCGCTCAGCGCCGAGCGGCCGACCGGATGCGTCGAGAGCTGGAAGAAGAGGTCGCCGCCCTACGTGCTCGCGGTCGCACGCCGCCGCCCGAAAGTTCCACTGCATCGCCCGAAGGTCCCACTCCATGAAGACGTATCGAATCGCCGTGTACGCCGGCGACGGCATCGGTCCCGAAGTCATTCGCGCCACGCTTCCCGTCATCGACGCGGTCGCGAAGCTGGACGGCGCGTTTCAGTGCGAGTTCATCGAGCTGCCGTGGGGCGTCGCCTACTGGGAGCAGACCGGCCGACTGGTCCCCGACGATTTCCTCGACTTCCTCCGCCCGTTCGACGCGATCCTGCTGGGCGCCGTCGGCTGGCCCGCGAAGATTCCCGACCACCTGACGCTCGCGCCATTGGTGCGCATCCGCCAAGCGTTCGACCAGTACGCGTGCGTCCGACCCGCTCGACTGCTCCCCGGCGTGCGCAGCTATCTGGCCGACAAGGGGCCCGAGCACATCGATATGGTCGTCTTGCGCGAGAACTCCGAAGGGGAGTACATCGACAACGGCGGCCGGTTTCGTCGCGGCACGCCCGACGAGTTTGCGGTGCAAACGGCGCTGCATACGCGGCGCGGCATCGAACGCATCTTGCGCTATGGCTTTGAGCTGGCTCGACGTCGCCGCGGTCGACTCGCTATGGCGACCAAGTCGAACGCCCAAAAGTACGCGTACGTGCTGTGGGACGAGATTCTCGAAGAACTGGCGCCGCAGTACCCAGACGTGGCGTCCGAACGCCAACATTGCGACGCGGCCCTCATGAACATGGTGCGTTGGCCCGAGCGGTTCGACGTGATCGTCGCCTCGAATCTGTTCGGCGATCTGCTTACCGACCTCGGCGGGCTGCTCGGCGGCGGACTGGGGCTGGCCCCCAGCTGCAACGTGAATCCGGAGCGGCAGTATCCCTCGATGTTCGAACCGGTGCATGGGTCGGCGCCCGACATCGCGGGGCGCGGCATCGCGAACCCCGTCGCCGCCATCCTCAGCGCCGCCATGATGCTCGACCACCTCGACCAGCAGGCCGCCGCCAGCCACGTACGCGCCGCCGTCGAACGGACGCTCGCCGCCGGTTACAAAACGGCCGATTTAGGCGGGACATTGTCGACGCAGGCGATGGCGGAGCGGGTGTTGGAGATGATGTGAGGGGGGGCGGAGGTCGCAGGCTGGAAGCCTGCGCTACGGCCGGCGCTACGAGGGCGTGGAGGCCGCTTTTTGGAAATCGGGGGGCCAAGGGGAGGTGATTTTGCAGGGGGCGTTGGTCGCGGGGTGAATGAATTCCAGGCGGTAGGCGTGCAGGGCGAGGCGCGCGAGGAGCGGTTCTTCGGGTTCGGTCGATTTGCGTTTGGGATGCTGGCCGCGGCGCGGAAAATCGGAACGAAAGAGAGGACGCCCGTCGCCGTACCACGGGTCGCAGACGACCGGCGCGCCGATCGCCGCCAAGTGGACGCGAATCTGATGCGTGCGGCCGGTGAGCGGGTGGAGCTCCAAGAGCGCCAGCACGCCGACGCCCCAAGTCTTCACCACCTGATACTCCGTGCGGCTCGGTTTCCCTGACACGGCGACGCGCATGCGTCCGAGTCGCTTGGGGTCGTCGTCCAGCGGCATGGAGATGACGCCCGACGCCTGATAGGGCGCGGGGCGAACGAGCGCCGAGTAGGTCTTCGAAACGGCGTGCTGTTCGAACAGCGCCGTCATCGCTGCTTCCATCTCGGCCGTCTTTGCGAACAGCACCACGCCGCTGGTGTCGCGATCCAAGCGATGCACGTTCCGCCACTCGGGAGAATACTTGTCGTGCACCCAATCGACCAAGTTGAGAATCTCTTTGTCCCAACGGTCGGGCGCGACGAGCATCCCGGAACGCTTGTCGAACGCCGCCAAATGCTCGTCCTCGTACACCATCTTCGCCGACATGGCCGCCTCAATTCGCTCGGTTCTCTCTAATAGTGCGGCACGCGGCTCGCCGAGTTATATTGACGCACGAGGGCGACGGCGCATAGCCGACACGCTCAGCGAGTTCGAGGGTTCGGAGCGACAGCGGAATGGCTCGGTATGTAGTGCGATATGGCGTGATGCGCATGGTCGGCGTGTTTTCGTCGCGCGGAGACAACCTCCGCCGCGGCACGCGCGTCATTGCGCGCACCAACCGCGGGCTCGAGGCGGGCGAGGTGCTGTGCGAAGCCACCGAACAGGCGCTTGCACAGCTGGTCGATCCCCCCTCCGGCCAAGTGCTTCGGGAAATGACGCAGGAAGATCAGAACGAGTTCGAACACCTGAAGTCGCGGGAGAAGGACGAGTTCGCCGCCTGCCAGCGGCACGTCGAACAACTGAAGCTGCAGATGCAGTTGGTCGACATCGAACACCTGTTCGGCGGCGAACGGATCGTCGTCTATTACCTGGCGGAAGAACGCGTCGACTTTCGCGATCTGGTGAAGGCGTTGGCGGGCGAGTTTCAGACGCGAATTGAAATGCGACAGATCGGCGTGCGAGATGAAGCCAAGCTGCTGGCCGACTACGGCGACTGCGGCAAGCCGGTCTGCTGCAACACGCACTTGATCGAAATGCCGCCGGTCTCGATGAAGATGGCCAAGCTGCAAAAGGCGACGCTGGACCCGACCAAGATCTCGGGCCGCTGCGGCCGCTTGAAGTGCTGCCTCCGCTACGAATACGACACCTACGAAGAGCTGCTGAAGACGCTGCCGCCGATCGGCTCAGAAGTGGTGACGACGACGGGGCGGGCGCGCATTCTGAATCACGAGATCCTCACGCAACAGCTGCTGGTGCAGACCGAAGACAATCGTCGCTTGATGATGCCGGTCAGCGATGTGCTGACGGTGCTGCACACCGGCCGCGGCCGCTCGCAGGAACGCGGCGACCGCAGCGACCGCAGCAACCGAGGAGATCGCGGCGAGCGCAGCGACCGTCCCGAAGGCGACGGTGGAGAAGCGACGGACGCGAGCAGCGGCGGTGCGGCTGGCGAACGGCGCGAGCGGCAGGGGGGCAGGCCGGGCGACCGGCGCGACGAACGGGGCGGACGCGGCGAGCGCGGCGAACGGTCGGGGCGACCTGAGGGGCGACCTGATGCGCGCCGCGATCGCGACCGTGGTCCGCGACGCGACCGAGCGGCTCGTCCTGAGTCGGGCCCAGGGGCTGGCGCCCCGCCCCTCGACGGCGCCTCCTCGGAAAACGCACCCTCGGAAAACGCTCCCGCGAGCGAGTCGCCTGCGAACGCCGCCCGCAACAGCGATACGCCCAGTAGCGCCGCGCCCAGTAGCGATGCGCCCCCCGGCGCGACTCCCGATCGATCCGAGGGTCGTACCGATCAACCACTCCCTGATCCGCCGACTAACCCACCCCGCGATGCGCCTCGTGAGTGACCCACAGGAATAGCCACGTATGCGATCCCCGTCTGCGAGAATCCGCCGGCTGGCCGAAGCGGATCGACGCTACCTGATTGGCGCGTATCTGTTTTTGCAGGATGCGCTCGAGTACGCGCGCGTCCACCTGCAGCTGGGCTCGTTTGAACCCACCGACTACGGCGAGGAAGAGTTGGACCCGGAGGAACCGGCCGAGGAGCCGCACTTGTCGGGGCCCGAAGTGTGCCAAGCGGTGCGCCAATTCGCGCTGACGCAGTACGGCATGCTGGCCCGCATGGTGCTCGCCAATTGGGGCATTCGGTCCACCAGCGACATCGGCGAAGTCGTGTACAACTTGATCAACTGCGGCGAATTCAAGAAATCCAAGCGCGATCGTCGCGAGGACTTCGACAACGTCTTTGAATTCGATGAAGCGTTTCACTACGACTTGCCGGCTTCGAAAGGCTTGCCGTCATGACGACGTCGCTCCCGCCGCGCAAACCCAATCGGCCGTTGTTGATCTTGGGCGTCGTGCTATTTGCGTCCATGTTGGCGTTTTTGGCCTACCAGGCGCTGCGGTGACGCGTTGGGCGGGGGCGGAATTTGGTTTTGTTTTTAACAGGCTGGAAGCCTGTTCTACGGGGGGAACATGAGTGCAGAAGATCGGATTGTTGAATTGAAGTTGGAATTGCCGCCTGCGCCGAAGCCGGCGGGGGTCTATAAGCCGGTTGTGATCGTCGGCAATATGGCCTACGTGTCGGGGCATGGGCCGTTGAAGCCCGACGGGTCGATGTTCGTGGGACGCGTCGGGGACGAAGTCGACGAGCAAACGGGCATCCTCGCCGCTCGCCAAACGGGGCTCGCCATCCTCGCGTCGCTACGCGCCGCGCTGGGCAGCTTGAATCGCGTGAAGCGCGTCATCAAGACGCTCGGCATGGTCAATTCCACCGCCGACTTCAAGAATCACCCGAAAGTGATCAATGGCTACAGCGAGCTGTTCGCCGACGTGTTCGGCCCCGACCATGGCGTCGGAGCGCGCAGCGCCATCGGCATGGGATCATTGCCCGGCAACATCACGACCGAAATCGAAGTGATCGTCGAGATCGACTAGCCGCGTTCGCGGTTGGCGTCGCGCCTCCTGGCGCCGCGCCTTCCGACGAAACGCCTACCTGCGAAACGGCCAGATCCCGCCGCTGGGCTGTTGCCCGCGCATGACCGGCGCCTTGGCTTCCGGCAGCGGACCGCCCAAGCGCGGCTGGGTCGGCGAGGGTTGCGCCGCCAACGGGTCGCGAATGGCGCCCGGAATGGCCGCGGTCGGCGGCGGCGCGGCGGGAGGCGGCGGCGCGGTCGGCGGCAACGGCGGCATGGCGCTGGGACTACCCAGCGTCGGGCCGGCCAACGCATTGACATTGCCCGCGCCCGGGCCCATTCCCGGACCTGCGTCGGCGGGGCGCGCCCCTTGGGCCAACTGCTGCAGCAACTGCGGCGAGGGACGTTCCAGCACGAACGTCTGCCCCGGATCCTGCGGGCGGCTCTTCGACCGCACGTGCACCGTGACGATCTGGTCGGACGATGGCATCAGCTCGGCCGCGCCCGCTTCAGCGCCTGTCGCGGCCGGGCGCGGCGCGGCGTCGGCCACGGCCGTTTCGCTCTTGGCGCCGGCCGTTCCGGCGGGAGGAATCAAGCGCGCGAGTCCGACTTGATCGAGTTGCCAGTGGACGGTGGCGAGCGCTGCGTAGATGCCTTCGTTCTCCGGTTCATTCGACGCGTTGCAGACGCCGATCAACGCTCCGTCCGCCGAGAACAACCCGCCGCCGCTGCGACCGCCCGCGGGCGCGCCGGAAACTTCGACGTTCGGCGGGCCCTTGTAGCGATTGATCCGTGTAATGCGCGACCGCTCAATGCTCGGCTGACCGCCGTTGTTGCAGCCGATGCTGAACACGGCCGACGACGCTTCGCCGGCTTGATCCAGCGATGCAATCGGCGCCGGGCGAACGGCCAGCTTCGGTTGGATGCTCACCACCGCGACGTCGCGATAAAAATCGAAGTCGATCAGCTCGCCGACCAGCGGCGCACCGGCCCCCGGCACAAACAGGTCGACTTGAATCTGACCTTTGCCCCGCGACGCTCGAAACACGTGAGCGCAGGTGACGATGAGCGCCTGTCCGTCGTGAACATCGACGATGGTGCCCGTCGCCACCGACGTCCCCGCGTCGTCCGTCACTCGCAATCGCACCGTCGCCTGCATGGCGCGTTGTTCGGCCGCCGGCTGAATGGTCTCCGACCCGGCGCTGCGCGGCGCAGACGGCAGCGCGGCGGCTGGCGGAGGCGGCGCAGCCGTACGCGATTCCATGGCGTCAGCCGCCGGTTCGGCGGCGGGCTGGCGGGTGGGCTGAGGAGGCGTTGGCGGAGAAGGCGTCGCGGCGGACTCGCTCGTCGGCGTCGCGCGCAAAGGATTCGGCGGAGCGGCAGTCGGCCTCGGCCCGGCCAACTCGGCCAGCTTATCGAAACTCATCGCCCCCGCTGCTCGCTGCACCGGCTGGCCATCGACGAACACGACGTAAGTGGGAGTGCCGGTGACGCCGAACTGCTGCGCCAACTCGGGCTGTTCCACTGCGTTCACGCGCTCCACTGTGTAGCCGGCGGCCTGCAAGCGGCGCACGACCGAGTCCATCTGGCGGCAATTGGGACAGTTCGGCTGACCAAACTCGACGATCCGCGTATCAACGGTCGGAGCGAGCGACGCCCAGAGCAAAATGGCGGCAACGGTACCCATGCGATCCCTCCGTGGAATACTTGCACCTCGATCCTTGAGGCGCAGACTGGCAGGCAGTCTCGGGCAATGTGGTCCATCGGCCCAGATTTGACAAGAGCAAAACCGTAGAATGAGCCGCCAAGAGTCATTCACCTGGACTAGCCACTCGATTTCCGCAGGGGTTGCACATGGAAAAATCTCCCATCCACAGCAGCGTCGAATACGACAAACTGGGCAAGCAGCACGGGCACCTGTTCATCCCCTATTCCTACAATTTGGCGGGCTGGGCCAATCTCATGGTCCCGATCACCGTCATCCAAAACGGCGGTTCGGGGCCCACCGCGCTGGTGTTGGCCGGCAACCATGGCGACGAGTACCCGGGGCAGGTCGCCATCCTGCGCTTGTGTCGGGAACTGGAAGCGGAGCACGTCTTGGGGCGAGTGATCTTGATTCCGTGCTTGAACATGCTGGCCTCCAAGGCGATGACGCGCCTCTCGCCGTTGGACGGCAAGAACTTCAACCGCTGCTTCCCCGGCAAGCCCGACGGCACTCCCTCCGACGTCCTCGCGCATTACCTATCGTCGGTGCTCTTTCCGTTGGCCAATATCGTGGTCGACATGCACACGGGCGGCCGAAGCATGGACTTTCATCCGTGCGCTCACATGCACCTAGTCCCCGACCTCGACCAACGTCGACAGATGGTCGCCGGAACCGACGCTTGGCACTCCGAGTTTGCGTTCCTCTATGCGGACATCGCCGGCTCGGGACTGTTGCCGGTGGAGGCCGAACGGCAGGGGAAGATCGTGATCACGACCGAGATGGGCGGGGGCGAGCCGGTGTCGGCCGGCGTCCATCGGCTCACTCAATTCGGCTTGCGCAACGTGCTCACGCACTTCGGCGTGCTTGCGGGCCAAGTGCAGTCTCGAGCCCAGCGAGGGCTCAAGCCGGCGCGTTGGGTCCAAGCGCTCGACCGCGAAGACTATCGCTTTGCGCCCGAATCAGGCATCTACGAGAATCTGGTCGAGCTGGGCGCCGATGTGTCGGCGGGCGAGATGGTGGGCCAGATCCACTTCATTGAGCGACCCGACCGCACGCCGGTCCCGGTGTTCGCCCCCAGCGCCGGCGTCCTGATCGGCAACCGCGGCCCCAGCGTCGTCGCGCAAGGCGACTGCGTCGCCTGCATCGCCCACGACGTCGCCGCCCCGTAACGTGCCCCGTAGCGCAGGCTTCCAGCCTGCGACGCGGTGATGGACGCGACGTCGGAAGAGGATAGGCATGTCTCTTGCCCCGTAGCGCAGGCTTCCAGCCTGCGACGATCGCTCCACCTCATCCCCTCCCCGCCGCCGCTCGCCCCTACAACGGCGCCGGCAAATCCCGCTTCTGAAACACGATGGCGGCGGCGACGTACGCTAGCGCACCGCCGCCGAACAGGATCAAGTCGGCGCCGAGCGGTCCGAGGCCCGTCCATTGGCCGGCGGCGTCGTACTTCACGATGCTCCAGGCCAAGTCAGGCGCGGTCATCGCCAAGTGCACCCCTTCTTCGGGTTCATAGGGGGTGAAGATCGAGAAGTACATCAGCCAATGCCACGACTCGGCCGCCATGCCGACGAGCTTGAAAATCGTCTGCACGACGTACGCGCCGACGACGATGCCGATGCTGCGCCAACGATAGCGGTCGCAGGCCGACACCAGCGTACTGACGCCGGCGAGGAAGATGCCGAGCGAAAACAGGTTGGCGGCGGCGGGGACGAAGATGGCGGAATCGACTTTCTCGTACATGGGCGTAAAGCGCGTTTGCGGCGCGGCCCAGGGGCGCGGCACTTCGCGACCCAGCCCCGGCATGGAGAACGGAAGCTCCCAGGAGGGACGAACTTCTTCCTTGATCGAAGTCGTTTGAATACCGGTCCAGGTTCCCAAGAACGCGGCGGACGCGATGCAGAAGACGCCGATCACGGTCACGACCGCTTGGTGCGTCAGGATCTGCAGTCGGCTGAGGGGTTGGGCGAGCAGCATTTCGAGCGTCCCGCGATTCAGCTCGCCGCTGACGCAATCCGACCCGCGCGCGATGGCCCAGATCGACATCCCGAAGACGACGATCGGTTCGTCGAACGCCAGCGCAATGCGCCCCGCGTAGGTGATCAGCCAATCCATTTCGACGACGGTGAACTTCTTCCATTCGCCGGGCAGCAGTTCGAGGATCGCTTGGAACCGTTCTGTATCCAGGCGACTCACCATCCACACGCGAATCCAGCAGAAACCGTAGACCGCGGCGAAGCAGCCCAGCAGCAGCCAACGCGCTTCGCGGACGCACTTTTTCCAGAGTGCCAGGTTCATGAGGCCTCCTGTGCGCGACCGACCGAGGCGCTGCCGTGGAATCGTTCATAGACCGCACGCAGGCCGGCCGGTTCGATCGAGACGTCGCGCAGCTGCAAGGTGGCGAGCCAACCGAGCAGCGGGGCCAAGTCGCCGGGCGTTTCGATCGTCAACTCGCGCGGTCCGCGCTGTTCGATGACCACCTGCTCCGACAACGCCTCCGGGAGCACGGGCATGTTTCCTTCGACTTGAGCTCGAATGCGATGCCCCTTCTTGAGCGGCGCCATGGGTTGTTCATGCACCAGTCGGCCGGCCCGCAAGATTACGACTCGGTCGCATACCTCCTCCACCTCGGACAATACGTGCGACGAGAACATGATGGTTCGGCCGGCGGCGCGCGCTTCCAGCACCAACTGTCCGACTTCGGCGCGGACGGTGGGGTCGAGGTTCGCTGTGGGTTCGTCGAGGATCACCAGGGGCGTGTCGGCGGCAAGCGCGGCGGCGAGCGCCAATTTTTGACGCATGCCGGTCGACATGGCGGCGACGGGCCGCGTGAGGTCGAGGTCCAGTCGTTCGGCGAACCGGCGCGCACGATTCGCATCGCCGCCGGGACGGACGTGCGTGAAAAAATCGAGCGCTTCGTGGCCGCGCATCTGTCGAAACAGCCGCGCTTCGCCGGGCAAGTACGACGTGCGCCGGCGCACGTCGACCGATTGATGCTCGCAGTCGAAGCTGTCGATGCGCGCGGCGCCGGAGGTGGGACGCAGATACCCCAGCAACAGGCGGATGAGCGTCGTCTTGCCGGCGCCGTTGGGTCCGAGTAGTCCGAAGACTTCGCCGCGTTCGACTTGGAAAGAACAGTCCTCGAGCGCCGCGACTCGCGGATAGCGTTTCGATAAGCGTTGTACGTCGACCAGTGCCAAACTTCGTTACTCCTGCGCGCCTCTGAAGTTGCTCAATCAGCGCCAAACACGCGCCGTTGTCAACTGCGCGACGGCGCGCGAAATGGCAGCGCCCATAAATCGCAGCCCCTTCGCCTTGCTGCCCCGAGTGCGCTCGCATTAGGATGAAACACCGTCATGAGACGTGTCGCGGGCCGCAAAAGTCTTGGCAAGGGTGAGTCATGATTCACTATTCGTGCGATCGCTGCAAACGCGTTCTTGATCCGGCTCAAGAGCTGCGCTACGTCGTCAAGATCGATGCGCAGGTGGCGCTGGAGCCGCTGGACAATCAAGAACCGGACGACGACCGCGATTATCTCGAAGAAGTGCAAGAACTGCTCGAAGAACTGGCCGACGCGAACGAAGACGACATCGCCTTGGGCCTTCCCGTCCAGCGACGCTACGACCTATGCGTCGACTGCTATCGCAAGTACCTCCAAAACCCGCTCGGCGAACCCGCCGCGCAAGTCGGTTTCAGTTCCAACTAGCCGTAGAACAGGCTTCCAGCCTGTTACCGCCGCCAAACCGCCTCGCGACGTCGTTACGGCTTCGGTTCCGCCGGCTTGTCCTCGCTGGGCGTCGCCTCCGGCTTTTCTTCCGGCTTCTCGACAGGCTTTTCCGCGGCCGGTTTCTCTGCCGCCGGTTTCTCCTCCGGCTTCTCAACCGGCTTCTCAACCGGCTTCTCAGCAGGTTTTTCACCCGGCTCTTCTGCTGGCTTCTCGACAGGCTTCTCTTCGGCAGGTTTCTCTGCCGCCGGTTTTTCCTCTGCCGGCTTCTCTTCCGCGGGAGTCGTCGTCTCGTCGGCTTCGCGCGGCAAGTTGTTGATGCGCACGTGGCGTTCCCAGACGGAGCGCAGCTTGAAGTCGCGCGGCATCTTTTGGTCGAGCTGTCCGAGGACTTGGTTGTACTTGGCGATGTCCTCGCCCAGTTCGATGAACGTCAGTTCGTCGCGCAGCTTGGGGAACTGCTCGAGCAAGACGGCCCAGTGATCGAACGACGCTTCGAAGGCCTTCTTGGCGCCATCGGGGTCGGCCGCATCGATGAACTTCTCTGCTTCGTACATGTACCGACGCGCTAAGACGGCTGTCTCCGTCTGTTCCATCGCACACCGCAACTGCCAATAGCCGTAATTGACTTGGTTGCGGTAGGCGTCGGTGTGCGCGACGTTGATGTTCTGATGTTCCATCAGCCGATCCGCCACGTTTCTGGCGCGCGCCTGATTCTCGGCCGACGCCTTGGCGGCGATCTCCTGCGGCATCACCACCAGCCCGGCTTCGGCTTGCTGGGCGATGAGGTGCTGCGTCGGCGTGCGCTTGTCGACGGGCACGGCGAGCGCCGCGCGCTGTTCATCATTCAATCGCGACTGCTTTTCTGCGAGCACCGCGTCTCGTCCGCCGGGAACGATTTCGTCGAGCTTCGCTTCGTACTCCTGACGCTCTTCGATCAAGCGTTCCAGGTCGTTCAGTCGCAGATTATGGCCGGACGTGTGAGGGATGGAACGGTCGCCGAACTGTTTCCAGTCGATGCCGGCCTTCTCCCAGGCGATCCGCGCTTTCTCGTCGAGCACGCCTTCGGCTTCGATGGCCGTGGCGTAGTTGATGCGCGCCATCGGTCCGTCGCAATAGAACAACAGCGGGCTCTTGCCGCGCAGCAACTTGCCCTGCGTCACGGCCGTTTCCGCCTTCACAAACCATTGCCGACCGACCAGCCAGTTGTCGGGTCGTCCATCCGGCCCCTGCGCATCAGGCTGCTCGATCGAGACATTCCCTTCCTCCTGCAACTCGCGGTGGAAGTCTTCGTCGGCGCGGAACAAGCGGCGGAACTGCCGCTGTTCATCCGACTTGCCCAGTTTGTGCCCCAGGTACCAGCCGATGTTCCAATTCAAGCGCGGATCATCGCGGTTAAAGCGGGCGCCGAGCATCAGGAAATCGATGCCCTTCTTGACCCACAGGTAACGATGGCGGTAGTCGTCGAATTCGACCGACACGTTGTAAGACAGATTGTGGGCCTGGAATTCCCAAACGGCGATCACGTTCGGATCCAGCTTGGTCAGCTGATTGAGCGTGACGGCGAGGCTGTCCCAGTCTTCTTTCTTCTTGTACGTGTCCGCTCGTTCCCACAGAACCATCCACGCGACGGGGCGGAGCCCGAGCGTGACTAGCTTCATGGTTTCGCCGGCCGGATCGATCTCGCCCATGTTCGCCTGAGCGAGATTGTTCTCGCGGCGCATCTGAGCCAGTTTGCCGCCGGGTTCGGTCGGCGTCGCGGGGACGCCGAAGTAATACAGGGGATACGTCAGCAGCGCAATGGCCGCTCCGTAGATCACTTTGCGACGAAAAGAACGATTCTGGCTGCTCATTTCGCAACCTCGCGAGTCTTCAAGAAGAAATAGCCGATCAGCGCCGTCGAGCCGGAGAAGGCCAAGGCGGTGACGGTTTGAGCCAGCAACAGGTTCGGGTCGACGGCGAAGCCGTATTCCACGAAGTCGGAGTTGTCGAAGCGACTGAAGTCAGGGAACAGTTGCAACATGAGTCGCAAGACGAGCAACCCGGCCATATCGATGTACTGGATCGGCTTTTCAGCGAAGCCCAGTTCCAATTCGGCCGACAGGTTGAGCTGCTTGAAGATGCGCCACAGGGCTTCGAGCGGCCCGCCGCCTTCCAGGCCCGATCCTTCTTCGATGCCGAACAAGTTGCGGACGACCGTCTTCACCGCATCCGGTCCCTGGAACACCCCTTCGAACAATTGCGTCACGAAGCTCGAGAAATACCCGAACGCGAAGCTGATGAACATCGCCAGCATCGACACGGGGCCGCTCAAGAACGTGCTGAACATCACGCCCATCGAGATCACCATGATCATCTGCAGCCAGATGCTCACGTGTCCCATCGCAAAGTTGTAGAAGAACGGCTGCTCGGCCGCTTGCAAAAACAAGTCGGGTTGAGCCATCCCGAAGTACTGAGCCGGCTGTCCGCAACGAATGTGAATCTGCAGTTGGCCGTTCGTCACCAAGTCCTTCATCAGGTCGACGTCGACCACTTGGCCTTGTGCGTCGAGCCCCTTGAGTTGCCAGGGAATCGTCCGCTCGGACCGTACGAATTCCTTCGCCGGGAACGTGATCACCTCGCTGCGGCGAACTTTCCCCCGTTCGTTCGGATTCACCACCACCAGCTCGCCGACGATCGGCGATTCGATGTCTCCCTTGTGCGTGCGGAAGACGCGGATGCTCATTTCGATCGGCAAGCCATCGGGGAACTGATCCTTCGGGAAGCGTTCCGGCGTCAAGCCTTCAAACGACCAAATGGCGGTGGCCTGCGTTCGGCCTTCGATGTAGCTGCGGTACGACCATTCCTGTCCGACGTTGACCCCTTTGCCAGGGCGGCCCTGCCGGTCCAAGAAGCTCAATTTGCCGTACACCGGCACGCGCGCCACCAGCAGGCCTTCGTGCGGGCCGATTTCATACCGCACTGCATCGCCTTCTTTCACGGCCTGGACCGAATGCCAGTGCCCCATCGCGATGTCGGTGCGTCCTTGGCCGTCTTCGTCGAGGGTGATGGAGTGGCGATGGCGGCCGTTGAACGTCGTCTTGCCGACGGCGGCCAACGATTCGCCCTTGCCCGTCCGCTCCATGTCTTCCACGCGCACCGAGTGCTCGTGATTCAAGCCGCGGACGACGAACACGTAGCTGGTCAAGCACATCACGACCAGCACGCCGGTGCCGATGACGGTGAAGCCGAGGATTTTGCCGAGCACGATTTCGCCCGCGCGAATCGGCTTGGTGACCAGCGAATAGATGGTGCGGGTCTTCATTTCCGTCGGCAAGCTGAACGTCGACAGAATGACCGACAAGAACAGCACCAGGAAGTAGCTGGCGTTGAGCACGAAGCTGAGGTAGATGCGCGCCGGATTGTCGCTGCTGGCGTCCAGGAACATGCCTGCAAACAGCAGCACCAACACGAAGACGACGAACGCGACGAGGACGCGCCGCCGAATGGCCTCGTGGACGGTCAGCCGCGCCATGGCGGCCGTGCGTCGCAGCGAGAAGTTCGGCAGGTCGTCCGCGAACGCTTTGTAAACGACTTTCGCCACCGAGTAGAACGCTTCGACCGGTCCCAGGAAGTAGGTCTGGACCAAGTACCAGACCAATAGGGCGACGAACGACAGCAGCGTAAACGAGGCGACGAAATAGGCCAGCGCTCCGTAGCCGCGATTCACGGCAGGGAACAGCCAGTCGAAGAACGGTAGGATCTCGTATTCAATAGGCATGGAGTTGAGCTTTCCCGGTCAGCAGCTTCCGGCTTGAGTGGCTTCCGGTTTACTTCTTTTCCGACGCGCGGCGTCCCGGCCGTGCTTCGCTGGCTTCAACCGTGCTCAAGAAGAGCTCTTCCAGCGTCGTGGTCGGGTTGCTTACGTCTTCCACCGACCCTCCATGCTTCGCGATGATCGCGCGAATCTCCTCCTCCGCCTGCTTATTGATCCCTTTGGCGCGAATCTGAGTGACATCCTTGACGGCCAAAAGCGAGTCGACTCGGCCCAATTCCTTCAATTCGCCCTGGTGCAGAATGGCGATCCGGTCGCACACGTCCTGGACGTCGCCCAGCAAGTGGCTGCACATGACGATCGTCTTCCCCTGAGCCTTGAGGTCCAGGATCATCTGCTTCATCTCGTACGAACCTTGCGGGTCGAGCCCCGAGGTGGGTTCGTCGAGCAGCAGGAGTTCGGGGTCGTTGATGAGCGCCTGGGCGAGCCCCACGCGGCGCGTCATCCCCTTGGAGTACTCGCGCAGCTGACGGCGTTTGGCCTTCTCCAACCCCACCTGCTTAATCAGCTCGTCCACGCGCTTGCGACGCACGTCCGACGGCATGTCGAACAGGCGGCCGTAAAAGTCGAGCGTTTCTTGGGCGTTCAAAAACTTGTACAGATACGACTCTTCGGGCAGATAGCCGATCCGTTCGTTCTTGCTGACATCGGTCGCTTCTTTCCCGAAAACCATCGCGTAGCCGCTGGTCGGGAACAGCAGACCCAACAAAAGTTTGATGGTGGTGGACTTGCCCGAGCCGTTGGGGCCTAGCAGTCCAAAAATCTCGCCGCGACGAACTTCGAGGTCGAGCGCCTTCAGCGCTCGCACTTTCGCTCGGCCCCAGAAATCGCGGTAATCCTTGGTCAGGCTTCGAGTTTCGATGATAACTTCGGACGCGTTCGCGGGGCTGGAAGCGGAACCCGCGGCCGACGCCGTGGCAGATGAACTCATGAACGAACTCCGGGCGAAAAGCATGAATCGCGAACGTATTACGGCGGTCGCGAGCGATTGGTTCGCGCACCGAGCGATTCGAGTTTCCGCAGCGACCGAACGGAAGGGTAAAAGCACGAAATTAGGGAAGCTGGTACTATAAAAGGCCTACCCATCCCCCGCAAGAAACACCGGCCCGCGACTTGGCCGATTCCCGGGCGCATGACCCGTACATTCGATCCGTCTCCTATGCTCGATCCCCGCCCATCGCCGACCCACCCCGCGCTCGGCTTCCTCTACGGACGGATCGACTACGAACGCACCCCGCCCGCGTCGGCCCGTGAATTCAAGCTGAACGTCATGCGCTCGCTGCTCGAACGGCTCGGGAATCCCCAGGACGGCCAACAGATCATCCACCTGGCCGGCACCAAAGGAAAAGGGTCGACCGCCGCCATGATCGCGTCCGTGCTGCGCCGGTCCGGCCGCCGCACGGCCCTCTATACGTCCCCGCATCTGGTATCGATCGAGGAACGGTTGGCGATCGACGGCCAGCCGTGCGATCCCGACGAGTTCGTGCGGTTGCTGGAGGAAGTGCGCGGGCCGGTCGAGGAGCTGGACCGGGAAGCGGCCGCCGCGGGGCTCGTCGGCGCCGGCCCCACCTTTTTCGACATCGTGACCGCCGTCGCCTTTCTCCATTTCGCGCGCCGCCGCTGCGACGCCACCGTCCTCGAAGTGGGGCTCGGCGGTCGGCTCGATTCCACCAATGTCTGCCGGCCGCTCGTCTCGGTCATCACCACGATCAGCCTCGATCACACCCAGCAGTTGGGCGACACCCTGGCCGCCATCGCCGGTGAAAAGGCCGGGATCATCAAGCCGGGAGTGCCGGTGGTAAGCGGCGTGATACCGAGCGAGCCGCGCGAGGTGATTCACGCCGCGGCTGCGCGCGTGGGTGCGCCGTTGTTCGCGATTCAAGACGCCTTCGGCTATGTCGAGACGCCGCGCAGCCCCGGCCAACCCGCCCCCACGCAGCTCGATTTCTGGCAGCGGACCGACGCGGGCGTCGAACGACTGGAGCAAGTCGCGGTCGGACTGCGCGGCAGCCATCAGGCGCTCAACGCGTCCCTCGCGCTGGCCGCCTGCGGACGTCTCAACGCCGTAGGCTGGAACCTGGACGAGGCGACTCTGCGCCGCGGACTGGCCGAGGCCTACTGTCCGGCGCGAGTGGAAGTGGTCGGCGAGCGTCCGACGGTGATCCTCGACGCAGCGCACAACGTGGCGTCGATCGAAGCGCTGCTGGCGGTGCTGCAGCGCGACTTCCCCGACCAACCACGCATCGGTCTCTTTGCGGTGAACCGAGACAAAGACGTGCCGGGCATTCTCGAGCGGCTTTTGCCGGCGTTTTCTCACGTGGTAATCACGCAGTTCCATAACAGCCCGCGCGGCGTCCCGGCCCCCGAACTGGCCGCGCTCGCCCGCCGCCTCGCCCCGCCCACGACGCAGATCCACGAAACGGCCGACACAACCGCCGGCCTGCGCCTCGCCCGCCAGCTCGCCACCCCCCGCCACCTGATCTGCTGCACCGGCTCCTTTTTCCTCGCCGCCGAGCTGCGCAAGCCGTAGAACAGGCTTCCAGCCTGTTAGCCGCGCAGCGGCTCCCCCTGCATGGCGGCGCGCGGCCAAGACAGGCTGGAAGCCTGTCCTACGGCGCCGCGGCTTCGGCTCTCCCTTCATGGCGGCGCGCGGTCAAGACAGGCTGGAAGCCTGTCCTACGGCGCCGCTTGACTTGGTTGCGCTGCGAAGGAAGATGGAAAATTGACTCCCCCGCGAAGGGCTGTTTCGGTCCAGTCATAAGGGGGTTTAGTTGATGCCGCTTTGAGGAACTACGCACCATGATTGTGACCATGTTCGCGATGCTGCTGTCGATCGCTCCGAATGCCCAATCCACAACGCCCGCCTTCGTGCCGGTCGGACAGGCGCCTGCGGTGTCTCGCGTGGAACGAGCGGATCAGCCTGCCGCGATGGACGACTTGAGCATCCACGAGATGCCTCAAATCGAAACAAAATCGATCCAGGCCGCCCCCGCTTCGCTCAAGCGAACCATGCGGAAGCAAGAAGAAGTCGACCAGCGACCCGTCCGAGTTTACGCGGTCTACTACGGTCGCTATGGAACGTATCACCTGACGCCGAAAGTTGGGACGGCGCACCGCATCCATTGCTCCGATAACACGCTCACCGCCCTCATGCCCAATCGCACCGGCGTGAACCATTACCTCTACAAATCGCTGGAACGCGGCCACGAACAAGACGTGTGGGCGTTTGAAATCCATCCCACGGGCTGCCACTTTGCCATTTGGCTCAAATCCGACTTCCGTCGAAACGGTACGCTCGAATGGCGTCTAATCGACTTCGCCGACCGAGTGAACCCGATCCCCCACCCGTAGAACAGGCTTCCAGCCTGTTAGCCGCGCAGCGGCTTCGGCTCCCCCTGCATGGCGGCACGCGGGCAAGACAGGCTGGAAGCCTGTCCTACGGCGCCGCGGCTCGGCTCCCACTGCATGGCGGCACGCGGCCAAGACAGGCTGGAAGCCTGTCCTACGGTCCGTGTTACGGCGCGGCGCGGTTGGGGGCGGCTTCGGTGTGTTCGGACAGCGCGGCGGCTTGTCCTAGGGTGGCGGTCGTGCCGGGGACGACGAGCGGGCCGGTGACCGTGGCTTCGATCAGGCGCTTGAGTTCCGCGGCGTCGACGCATTCCACTTCCAGCAGCTTTTGGGCGAGCGCTTCGAGAGAGGCGCGGCGGACGTCGAGGATGTGACGCACTCGCTCGATTCCTTCGTCGATAATGCGCCGCACCTCCTGGTCGATCTCGCGCGCCGTCTGCTCGCTGTGCGAGCGGAGCTTTTCGTCCCCCGAGCCGGCTAGGAATTGAGCGGCGTTGCTTTCGCGATAGTTCACGCGGCCCAGACGGCTCATGCCGAACTGCATCACCATGCTCCGCGCGATCTCCGTCGCACGCTCTAAATCGTTCGAAGCGCCGGTCGAAATGTCGCGGAACGTAATTTCCTCCGCGATCGTGCCCGCCAGCAACACCTGCACTCGGCTCTCCAGCTCCGACTGCGTCATCAAATACCGGTCCCCCTCCGGCCGTTGCAAGGTATAGCCCAGCGCGGCAAGTCCGCGCGGGATGATCGACACCTTGTGAACGGGATCGGTGTTCGGCAGGCTGTACGCGACCAGCGCATGGCCCGCTTCGTGGTACGCCACTCGCACTTTCTCGTCTTCGTTCATCACGCGCTGCTTCTTCTCCAGCCCCGCCGTGACGCGTTCGATCCCTTCGTTGAACTCGGACATCCCTACCGCCGACTTGTCGTTGCGCGCGGCCAGCAGGGCGGCCTCGTTCACCAAGTTCGCCAAGTCGGCGCCGACGAAGCCCGGCGTCAACGAGGCGACTTCCTTCAGCTCGACGGTGGGGTCGAGCTTCACGGCTTTGACGTGCACTTTGAGGATCGCTTCGCGACCGCGAATGTCGGGACGATCGACCAGCACGTGTCGGTCGAAGCGGCCGGGGCGCAGCAAGGCGGGGTCTAACGTCTCCGGGCGGTTCGTCGCCGCCATCACAATCACGCCGTTGTTGGAACCGAATCCGTCCATCTCGACCAACAGGGCGTTCAACGTCTGCTCGCGCTCATCGTGCCCCCCCATGATGCTCGTCCCGCGGCTCTTGCCGAGCGCATCGAGTTCATCGATGAAGATGATGCAGGGGGCTTTCGCCTCCGCCTGCTGGAACATGTCGCGCACACGCGCGGCGCCGACGCCGACGAACATTTCCACGAAGTCCGAGCCGGACAGGCTGAAGAACGGGACGCCCGCTTCGCCCGCGATTGCTTTGGCGAGCAGCGTTTTGCCGGTGCCCGGCGGTCCGACCAACAGCACGCCGTGCGGAATGCGACCGCCCAGCCGCTGATACTTGTCCGGCGACCGCAGGAAGTCGACCACTTCGCGCACTTCTTCAACCGCCTCGTCGATCCCCGCCACATCGTTGAACGTGACCCCCAGATCTTCCTGCGCGTACAGCTTTCCCTTGCTGCGGCCGAACGACATGGGCGAACCGACGCCGCCGATCCGCCGCAACATGATCACGAAAAAGACGACGATGATCGTGGTGAGCAACAGCGCGGGAAAATACTGCTTGAAGACGCTCGGCGGCGGTTCAATGGCATATTCGATGTGATGGTCGCGCAGCAGCGCCATCAACTGGGCGTTCTCGCTGTCGTTCCCCAGCCAACTGGTGCTGAACAACACGTCCTTTTCGACCTGCTTCACCTCGGGCGCATCGGTCGACTCGGCCGGCGCCTCCAGCAGCGTGCGGTCGACTCGGCCGATGATCGTCTTGTCGCCGATCATGATCGACCGCAGGTTGCTGTACCGCTCGGTCCGCCGAACCTTGCCGCCGCGCACTTGGCGTTCGACGTCGAGGAACCCGGGAGCGTCCGCCGCCAGTTCGCCGCGCTCGTGCGTGCGCTTGCTCCGCTCGACCAACCGGACAAAGTCGCTGTAGGGGATGGTGAGTTGGTTGGCGGTCATGACCATCCAACCGACGATGACCATGCCGAGCAGCGCGAGGACGAAATACCACAGAATCTGCGGGGCGCCCGAATTCGACTTGCCGTCGGAATTCCGGCGACCCGAGTTATCGTCTCGACTCATAGACTGGCAAACTCCCAGGGGATCAGGTCGCGGTTCTGGGGCATTATACCGTGTAGGAAAGGGCGCGGCGGGAGTTCGGGTTGCCGCAATTTGCCGGCCCTTCTACAATGCGGCCGGACTCAAGTTCAAGCGAAGATTCACTTTAGGGGTCGCAGACACCACACGCGGCCGGCGACGAATGACGGCGCAAGTCCGCAACCTGGCCCTGCTCGGCTCGACCGGTAGTATCGGTCGTAGCACGCTCGATGTGGTCGCCGCCGCCCCGGAACGCTTCAAAGTGGCCGGTTTGACCGCCCATCGACGCATCGACGAATTGGTCGAACAAGCTCGACGTTGGCAGCCCGACTGGATCGTCGTCACCGACCCGCAAGCCGCGGAGTCGCTGGACCGATCGCAGCTGCCGTCCCATACGCAAGTCTATTCCACGCCCGACGATGTCGCCGCTTGCGTGGCCCGTCCCGAAGTCGACGTCGTGGTGGCCGCGGTGGTCGGAGCGGCCGGGTTGACCGGCGCCTGGGCCGCGCTGGAAGCCGGCAAACGCGTCGCGCTCGCCAATAAAGAGACGCTCGTCGTCGCCGGCCCCCTCATCATGCAGCTCGCCGCACGCTGCGGCGGCCAACTGCTGCCCGTCGATAGCGAACACAGCGCCGTATTTCAGGCGCTGCAGGCCGGACGACGGGACGAAGTACGCCGCATCGTGCTGACCGCCAGCGGCGGGCCGTTCCGTCGGCATTCGCTGGAGCAACTGGAGCAGGTTTCGGTCGCCGACGCGCTAGCGCACCCCACTTGGAACATGGGGCCGAAAATCACGGTCGATTCCGCGACCATGATGAACAAGTCGCTGGAGGTGATCGAAGCCCGTTGGCTGTTTGATTTTCCGCCCGAGCAGATCGGAGTGGTGGTGCATCCGCAGTCGATCGTCCATTCGCTGGTGGAGTACCGGGACGGATCGGTGTTGGCGCAACTGAGCCCCCCCGATATGAAGTTGCCGATCCAATACGCGCTCACTTTCCCCGAACGCTGGGAAGGACCTGCCGCAAAGCTCGACTGGACCGCTCGTTTCAACCTAGAATTCGAGGAGCCGGACGAGCGGCGGTTTCCGGCGCTGCGGTTGGGATTCGAAGTGGCGGGCGCAGGCGGCACCTCGGGCGCCGTGCTGAACGCGGCCAATGAAGCGGCGGTGGCGGCGTTTCTGGCGGGCCAAATCCGCTTCACGCAGATCGTGCCCGCTTGCCGAGCGGTGCTCGAGCAACATGAATTTGATTCAAACCCCTCGCTCGATCGTCTCCTGACGCTCGACGCTTGGGCTCGTAAGGAGGTCGTGCGGTGGATGGGTTGTTGATGGCGGCGACGCCGTGGTTTTTGAGTTGGGATTGGTGGGCGAATGGACTGCAGGCCGCTTTGGGCCTGGGAGTCGTGATCTTCGTCCACGAGTTGGGACATTTCATGGCCGCCAAAGCGTGCGGCGTGAAGTGCGAAAAGTTCTACGTCGGCTTCGACGTCCCCATTCGACTCGGACCGATTCGCCTCCCCCGGTCGCTCGTGCGCTTCCAATGGGGCGAGACCGAGTACGGCATCGGCATCCTGCCGCTCGGCGGCTACGTCAAGATGCTCGGTCAAGACGACGACCCGCGCAATGCGCAGGCCGAGTCGGATCGGACGAAGATCGGCGGCGAGGAAGGCGAACCCCTGCGGCTCGACCCGCGCAGCTACCCGGCCAAGTCGGTGCCGCAGCGTATGCTGATCATCTCGGCCGGCGTCATCATGAACCTCATCTTCGCCGTCCTCTTCGCCGCCGTCGCGTATCGCCAAGGCGTCCCTTACACGCCGTGTGAAGTCGGCAATGTGATCGGGGGCAGCCCCGCGTGGAACGCCGGAATTCGTGAAGGCGATCGCATCATCCAAATCGGCCGCACCGGCGTTCCGAATTCGCACCTGCGCTACGACTGGGACCTCATTCAAGGCGTGGGACTCAATGGCGATCAGGATCTCGACTTCCTCCTCCGCCGCCCCGACGGGAAGGAAGATTGGGTGACGCTGCGTCCGCGGATCGTTTCCAACAACGGCGTCGACCGACCCATGATCGGCATCCTGACCAGCTTCTCAACCAAGCTGGCCGACACGCCGGCGATTCCCAATCAGCCGGCGGAAAAGGCCGGCTTCCAGGGGAAGGACGAAATCATCGCCGTCGACGGTGAGCCGGTCGCCAGCTACGCGGACTTTGTCGAGCGGGCGTGGAAGGCGGCGGACAAACCGCTGGAAGTCACCGTGAAGCGAGGCGATGCGACGACGACCGTGACGGTCGAGCCGAATCGCCGCCGCGGCTTCGGCATCGTGCCGGAGGCCGGCCCCGTGCTGAACGTGCGACTCGATTCGCCCGCCTCCCTCGCCGGCGTCAAACCGGGCGACCAGTTCAAGACGCTCAACGGCGAACCGATCGGCGATCTGTCGACGCTGCCGCATCGGCTGCGCGCCTACTTCGGTCAAGAAATCGAACTCGGCATCGTCCGACCGACGGCGAAGGGCGGCGTCGAGTCGCTGGTGGTGAAGGCGACGCCGCAAGCGCCGCGTGTAGGCTTGTTCGTCGAAGATCCGGCCCTCCTGGGCCTGCTCTCCGTCGATGCGCTCGGCATCACCTATAAGATCCTGCCGGTGATTGCATCCGTGACGCCCGACCTTCCGGCCGCTCAAGCGGGCCTTGCGCCCGGCGACAAGATCCTTACCTGCCAGATCGTTCCGCCGGCGGGGAAAGAACAAGAGTTCAAGGAGAAGTACGGCCCGCAACTCACCGAACCCATCGTCCTCGACGACTCCCGCGAACACTGGCTCATGGTCGATTCGTTCCTGCAGGCCTTCCCGGAAGGCGCGAAGCTCAAGGTCGAAGTGGCGCGCGACAAGGAGAAGAAGACGGTCGAGTTGACGCCGGTGGAGGTGGCCGAGTATCTGCCGATGCGCGGGATGCGATTTACGCCGAAAAGCGAGATCTACGTTGCGCAGTCGTGGAGCGAAGCGTTGGCGCTCGGCGCCCGCCAGACGCGCGAGGATGCCTCGCGCATCTTGACGATGGTCAAGCGACTGGTCACCGGCAAGATCTCGTTCACCAACTTGGGCGGTCCGCTGTCGATCATGCGCATGGCTTCCGCCGAAGCGTCGCAAGGCAGCTCGCGGTTGCTCATGTTCCTGACGTTCCTGAGCGCCAACCTGGCGGTGCTGAACTTCCTGCCCATCCCCGCGCTCGACGGCGGCCACATGGTGTTTCTCACCTATGAAGGCATTTTCCGTCGGCCGGTGAACGAGCGGGTGCAAGTGGCGCTGACGCTAGCCGGCGTCGCGTGCCTCATTTCGCTCATGGTCGTCGTCTTTGGGCTCGACATCTGGCGCTTCCGATAAGGTTGTACGAACCCTTCGCGGCGCAACACACGCGTGCAGCCGACGGTGCGCAAGCACCAGGCTGCAACCTTGAGGCACACTAAGGAACGACGCCGATGAGCGAAATCACGGGGACCGTCACGGGCCGCATGGAACAGGACACGCTGGTCGCCGCCGTGTCGCTTGAGCAGATTCGCGATGCGCTGCAGACGTACGCGCTGCGCGACGAGCTGCAGGCGATGATCGAGTCGTCGAAGCCGCGCGACGTCGTGGTCGACATGTCGAACGTGAAGTTCATCGGCAGCGTCGGCTTTCTGGCGTTCCTGAGCGTCCGCCGGCAACTGACGACCGGCCGCATCATCCTCGCCAACCTCTCCGAAAACCTGCAGAAGCTTTTCGCCCTCTGCCGACTCATCCCCACCGAAAAAGCCAGCGTCGCCCCCTTCGAAGTCGCCGCTGATGTCGCCGCCGCGCTCGGAAGATTAACGTAGGACAGGCTTCCAGCCTGTCTCGCCGAGCCGCGCAGCGGCCGGCGCAATTTAATTCCGCCGCGATCGAGTTGTTGTTGTTGTTGTTGTTGTTGTTGTTGTTGTTCGCGGCGCCTGGCGGCGAGACAGGCTGGAAGCCTGTCCTACGGGGCGGCGGTTCCGCGGCGGAAGGCGTTGAAACGGTCGAGGTATCGGGTGGGCGGGTTCGAACGAGCGCCCGCGTCGCGGTTGTCGCGTTGTGCGTCGGCGGCGGCTTGGGCGGCGCGGCGTCGGTCGGCGGTGGGACGCAACCCAAGGCTCCGCAGCGATTCGTTCAACTCGCGCTGCGCGTTGGGGTCGTTTTCTTGCGCGGCTTGCTTGAGCGCCTGCCATTTCGCGACGAACTGACGTAGGTCGTCGGCGGTCCAACCCAATTGTCGCAACAGTTCCGCGTCGGGATTGTCGGCTTGCTGGCGGAGATGGTCGAGCACTAGGTCGGTTGCGCGCCGCGCGTACTCGGCGTTGCCTTCGTCTCCTTCCGCCGCTGCTCCGCCCTGCGACAGACGACGGTTGCTGGTGTCCGAGGGAATCCCGCCGCCCGCCGAGGCCGCCGCTCCCCCGCCCGTTCCCGTCGCCGGCGCGTCCGGCGATTTGCCTTGCGGTTTGTCCCCCGGCTTGCCATCGCCGCCCGGCTTCCCTTGCGGGTCGTTGGGTTGAGCATTGTTCGAACCGACGCCGGGTGCCGAGCCGCTGCCGGGGCCGCGCTGATCGCCCGGATTGCCGGTTGGCTTGGGCGCAGGCGCCTGCTCGCCGGGCCGTCCCGTTTGCTCGCCGGCGCCCTTTTCGGGCGATGCGCCCGCGCCTTCGTCGGCCGACGTGGAATTGCCCGCGCTATCGTTGCCGGCTTGCTTCGCCCCTTGTCCGCCGCCTCGTTTTCCGCCGCCGCTTTGATCCCCCTGCACGCCGCCTTTCGAATCGCTTTGCCGTTTGCTCATGGAGGGCGCCGGCGGTTCCGGGGAATCGCTGGGGCGCGCGTTATCGGGGGACTGATTCTTGGGGCGATCGGCCGTCTCCTTCATGGGCGCCGGCGCCGACCGCTCTTGCTTCGATTGTTCCCCCGCCCCCGACTCGCCGTTCTTGCCTTCGCTGCCAAGTTGCTTGCTCTCGGTCGTTTGCGTCTGGGGAGGCGATTCGTCCGGCTTGGTTTCGGCGGGGCCTAGCGGTTTCCCCGACTGAGTGCCGCTGGAGGCGGCGTCATTTGGCTTGCCGGCCCCCTGCGACTTCCGATCCGGTTGCTCGCCCGTCGGCTTTCCTTCCGGCTTTCCCGTTTGACCGTTCTCAGGCTTCTCCGCCCCCGGACTCACTCCCTCCTCCGGCTTCGCACGGGTCGCCGACCCGCCGTCGGTCCGCGGCGACGCGCCAGCCGAGCCGGGTGAGTTCGACGACTTGCCTTGCTGCTCTTGCTGCTTGCGGAGATGCTCAAGCGCGCGTTCGAAAACGTCGCCGTCGTCCAGCGGCTGACGGGTCCCGCCTGCCGCCCCCTCGCCTCCCGGTTCGCCGCCCGCCGTCGACTCCGACCCATCCGCCGGCACATCGCTGGGCTTGGCAGCGCCGTCATTGGGACGCGAACCTTGCGATTTGCTCGAACCGCCTTCTTGCTTGGCTCCGTTCGCGCTCCCGCTGTCGCGCCCCCCTTCGCCGCCGCCTTCCGTTCCGTCCTGCGCTCCTCCCTCGGAGCTGTCGCTGGCCGCATCTTTGCTCGACGCGCCCCCCTGGCCGCCCATCGGCTTTTCGTTCGGCTTGGCGCCTTGCTGCTGATCGCTCGAGGAACCGCCGCCCTGCTGCGGCGAGTTCATGGGCGGCTTCTCGCCAGGTTTCTCACTCGGCTTGTCGCCGGGTTTCTTGCCGGGTTTCTCGCCAGGCTGTTCGCCGCCCTGCTCGTTCGGCTTTCGACTCGGTTTGTCGCTGGGCTTGTCGCCGCCTTCGTTCCCCTCGTTTCGCCCCTCTTTCTTCCCCTGTTCGCTTCCCTTTTCCCCCTGCCGCGGTTGTTCGTCGGGCTTGGTGCGCGATTTATCGGGGGCGGCACTGTCTTTTGCTGCCGAGTCTTTCCCGGCCGAGTCTGGGCTGTCGGCGGCAGACGCTTTGTCGCTGGGCTTCTTGTTTTCTTCCTGCGCGTCGTCCTGCTTTTCGCTTCCTTCACCAGGCTGGTCGTCGCGCGGCGGGTCGGTGCGGCGAGCGGCCGCGGTGATTTCGACCCACAGTTCTCGCGAGCGACGCACGTTGGGCGACGGCGCGAAACTGGGCGCCGCCGCTCGATTGTCGGCCGCGACGGCCGTGATCGAGACGACGTCCCCTTCCTTTAGCTCCAAGTCGGCCGGCTTGAGCGTCCACGTACGGACGACGGGCCCGACCGCCCCTTGCACGTCCTCAAGCAGTTCGCGTTCAAACACCGTCTCGCCGCTCATCCGTCCTGCAATCGCCAACCGCGACAAGGCGAAGTCGGGGTCGAGCGCCCGGACGTCGATTTTGAGTTCTCCGTCCGCCGGCGTCGTCGCCCGTTCTTCCGCCGGTTTGGTGATCTCCACTTCCGGCGGCACATCCGGCAGGACTTCGATCCGATACACGACCGGCCGCGCATTGCGTTGCCCATCGACGGTGAGAAATCGCACGACGTAGGCCGCATTTTTGGCCTGTCGCCGGTCCGGCGTCAGGTCCAGATAGAACGTTTGCCGAGCTGTCTTGCCGTCGACGGTCATGTGCATTACTCGGTCCGCCGTGGCGGGACCGGTCCGAGCGGCCAGGGCCGCGACCGCCGCATCGGGGCCGTCCGTCGTCGCCGGTTCAAACTCAATCCAGGCCTTTTGAATCGGCTGATTGGCCTGCGCCACCACCGTCACTCGAGTGCCTTCCCAGGCCGACAAATCCCCTTGCCGCTCGAGCACTCGGCGCGGCCGAGCCATGTACGCCGGGTAGTCGTACTCCACTCGTTCCACCGCGATCAGCGGCGCGGGACTCACCGTCACGCGGTACGTCGGCGACGCCGCATCCCCCGCGACGATCCGATAGGCCACGTTCTGCTGCAGCCCAGACGACTCGGGCGGCAATTGTCCTTGCCAGGTGCGACCGTCCGCCGCGGCCGGCATGACCAACCGCCGCTCGACCGTTTGCCCATCCTCGGTCGAATACACGAGCTCCACCTTCTCGTCGCTCGCCAACCCCACAACTCGCGCCGAAATGGCCAGCGCGTCGCCTTGATAGGCCTGGGCGTCGCCGGGGGACAAGTCGAGGATTTGCACTCGAGCGGGTCGGCCGATCGACGCCCACGGCGTCAGCACGCGACGCACCGTCGGCAGCGGGTCCTTGGGCGAAAACACCTTGTAGGCGCCGGCGAGCGCCACGACCGCGAGCAGCACATAGGCCAGGCGAAACACGGGCGAGTGGTCGATCGTCGCCTCCACCTCCAACTGGCCCACGTCGCGAGCGGCCCGCTGCTGGATGGCTCGATAAATCGACTCGTGGATCGTCTTCCGTTCGGGGCGCAGGAACAGGTAGTTGATCAGACTGTTCTGCAACGACGGCGTGACCTCTTCGATCACGCGTGCGACATACAGCGGGTTGATGGTGCGCAGCGCGACGGCGACGACGTGCCGCGCGAGGTACCAGGCCGCGCCGCCGACCAAGATCACCAGCGCCAGCCAGCGCCCGACCAACCCCAGGTCGAACAGCCAATGGTCGATCAGCACGGCGAGCAGAAGATAAACAAGCGTCGCGACGGCGCCGAGCAGCAAGCGGACGCCGATTTCGATTCCTTTGACGTGACGGCGAGCGACCGCGAGCTGGCGTTCGATGAGCTGTTCGCCGGCGAGTTCCGCCGACGACCCCGCGTCTGTCGCAGCGCTTGTGCGGGTTGTGCCAGCCGTGCCGCTTGCCATGCTCGTTCCCCCGGAATCCCCAGCGTCCGCATTCCCCAGCGTTCGCATTTCCAACGGTCCAGTCCAAGTATACCCATTCGGACGCCGTAAGCCGCAAGATTTACCGTATTCAAGCGGCGCGGCGCGGGCGGAGGGGGCGGCGAAGCGAGTTCGGGCGCGGCCAGGCGGCCGCGAGACAGGCTGGAAGCCTGTCCTACGGCGGATTTGCAAAGGGGGCGGGGCGGAGCTACAACCAGATTGTCTGTCATCCCGCCGCACTCCTTGGATTCGCGACATGCGCCTGCCCAAAATCCTCGCCCTCGTGGCGTTCGCTCTGACTCCCTTCTCCGTCGCCGCTCAAGAAACCCCGCCCGCCCCCGCGCCGGCCGCCGAAGCTAAACCGGCCGAAGCAAAGCCGGCCGAGCCGCAGCCGGAAGCCAAGCCGGCCGAACCGAAGCCGGCGGAAAAGCCCGCGGAAGCCAAACCGGCAGATGCGAAACCCGCGGAGTCCAAGCCGGCGGAGTCCAAGCCGGCGGAGTCCAAGCCGGCGGAAGGGGCGCCGGCGGAGGCGACGCCGCCCAAGGGGCCGCTGCCGGGACACTCGTACCACGGCGAAGTGTTTAACGAAGGTGCGCGCCAGGCCGCCTACCTGATGCACGGGATGCCGAAGATCGTCTTCCCCACCTCGACCAAGAATCCCGAAGCGCAGAAGTTCATTGAACAAGGCATGGGGCAGCTGCACGGCTTCTGGTATTTCGAGTCGGAGCGGTCGTTCCGCCAAGCGGCCGCGATCGACCCCGACTGCGCGATGGCCTACTGGGGCATGGCCTTCTCCAACTTCGACAATGAAAAGCGCGCCAAAGGCTTCATCGCCGAAGCGGTCAAGCGGAAAGACAAGTGCACCGAACGCGAACGCCTCTACATCGACGCGCTCGATAAGTTCCTGGCCGGCGACCGCAACAAGAACAAAGAGCGACACGAACAGTTCACTCGGTCGATGGAAAAGATCCTCTACCAGTTCCCCGACGACATCGAAGCCAAGGCGCTCGTCGCTCTGCGCCTGTGGCGCAATCGCGACGTGGGCATTCCCATCTCCAGCTACATGGCGATCGACGCGCTGCTGAGCGAAGTCTTCGCCGTGAACCCGATGCATCCGGCGCATCACTACCGCATTCACCTGTGGGACAACGAAAAGTCGGAGAAGGCCGTTCCGTCGGCGGCTGTCTGCGGGCAAACCTCCGCGGGCATCGCCCACATGTGGCACATGAGCGGCCATATTTTCTCGGGACTCAAACGCTACGAGGACGGCGCGTGGCAGCAAGAGGCGTCGGCGCGAGTCGACCATGCGCACATGATGCGCGACCGCGTGATGCCCGATCAGATTCACAACTTTGCTCACAACAACGAGTGGCTGATCCGCAACTTGATTCACATCGGCCGCGTCCGCGGCGCGATCGATTTGGCGCGGAACATGTGCGAACTGCCGCGGCATCCTAAGTACAACACGACCAAGCGCGGCAGCGCGAACTTCGGCCGCACGCGATTGGTCGATGCGCTGACGACCTTCGAGCTGTGGGACGAACTGATCGCCCACTGCAACTCGCCGTACCTCGAACCGACCGACGACGTCGACGATCAACAAAAGCGCCTCCGACTGCTCGGCGTCGCCCATTTCCGCAAAGGCGAACTGGAGCCGGCCAAGCAGATCCTGGCCGACTTCCAACAGCGGCTCGCGAAGGAAAAGGAAGCGCAAGACAAGGCGGGCGCGGAAGCCGAGATGAAGGCCAAGGGCGAAAACAAGCCGCAAGCCGACGTCGATAAGGCGAAGAACGAAGCGCGCAAGGGATTCGACGGCAAGATCCAAAACCTCGAACGCATCATCGCCGAACTCGAAGGCCTCCAGGCGCTCGCCGCCGGCGACGCCAAAGCGGCGTTGCCCCTGCTGCGGAAAGCGGGCAACGTGAACGCCGGCCTCCTGGCGCTCGTCCAGTTGCAAGCGGGCGAGAAAGAGGAAGCCGAAAAGGCCGTGCGTCAGTTCGTCAACAACAACAAGAATGAAGTTCAGCCGCTGGCCTCCCTCATCGAAATCCTCTGGCTGCTGGGCAAGAAGCCGGAAGCGGGCGAAGCATTCAAGGAACTGCGCGACATCTCGGGCGCCATCGACGACCTGACCGTTCCCACCTTCGCGCGACTCGCCCCCATCGCCAAAGAGCTCAACCTGCCCGCCGACTGGCGAGTGGTGAAGCCGCCGCGATCCGACGTCGGGGCGCGCCCGCCGCTCGATACGCTCGGCCCGTTCCGCTGGAGCCCGTCGCCGGCGCCCGAGTTTTCGCTGGTCGACGCCGAGGGCAAGCCGCATGCCTTGCGGCAGCACCAGGGCAAGCCGATCGTCCTGATCTTTTACCTCGGCAGCGGCTGCCTGCACTGCGCCCAGCAGTTGCAGAAGTTCGGCCCGAAGGCGGCCGAGTTTGAAAAGGCGGGGATGAAGCTGCTGGCGGTAAGCAGCGATGATCAGACGGGGCTGAAGACGTCGATCGACAACTACCAGTCGGGCCCGATGCCGATTCAGCTCCTGAGCAACTCGGACCTGTCGGTGTTCAAGGCGTATCGCTGCCACGACGACTTTGAGAACAAGACCCTGCACGGGACGTTCATCATCGACGGTCGCGGCTTCATCCGCTGGCAAGACATCAACTATGAACCGTTCATGGACGTCGACTTTGTGTTGGCGGAAGCCAAACGGCTGCTCAGCCAAACGACGTCGGCGCCCCCCGAAGCAAAACTGACGTCGCGGTAGTCGCCGTTTCCCGGGAGCAAACCGCCCGCTAGCGCGGGAGCGGCTGAGGGGCGCGCCGAGTTGCGGTCGGCAAGGTGCGAATTCCGTAGGTGACGGCGCGACCGCGGGCGGCGACTAACTTGTCGGGGAGAATCGGCCATGTCTCGGGAGACGATCTTTGCGGCGAGCGTCGAGTACTTTTTAAGTCCGATCTTGCCGTTTCTGCGCGATCCGACGGTCACCGAGGTGATGGTCAATCGCTTTGATCAGGTGTACGTCGAGCGCGGCGGGCGACTGTACAAAACCGATGCCAAGTTCGCCAGCGACGACGCGCTGCTGTCGGCCGTGCACAACGTGGCGCAATGGGTCGGACGACGCATCGACGAACTCCAACCAGTGCTCGACGCACGTCTGCCCAATGGCTCGCGCGTGCACGCCATCCTGCCGCCCGGCTGCCGCAACGGCACCTGCCTGACGATCCGCAAGTTCAAAGCGGGCGGCATGACGCTGGACGACCTCATCGGCTACGGCAGTTTGAACGAGGCGGCGGCCGAATTCCTGCAGTTGTGCGTGCGGCTGCACAAGAACATCGTCGTCTCGGGCGGAACCGGCACCGGCAAAACGTCGCTGCTGAACGCCATGTCGACCGCGATTCCCGAGGAAGAGCGGATCGTGGTGATCGAAGACACGTCCGAATTGCGACTGAACCAGGAGCACGTGGTGTACTTGGAGGTGCAGAAGCCGGACCCTCAGGGGCGCGGCGGCCTCACCATCCGGCAGTTGTTCGTGGCGTCGCTGCGCATGCGCCCCGACCGCATCGTGGTGGGCGAAGTGCGGGGCGGCGAGGCGCTCGACATGATTCAGGCCATGCTGAGCGGCCACACCGGCAGTCTCACGACGGTCCACGCCAACACCACTCGCGACGCCCTCACGCGACTCGAAACCCTCTCGCTCATGTCCGACGTCAGCCTGCCGGTCTATGTGGCTCGAGCGCAAGTGGCGGCGGCCGTGCAATTGATTGTGCAATTGGGGCGTTTTTCGGAGGATGGCTCGCGTCGAGTGACCCGGATTTCCGAAGTCCTGGGGTTGGGGGCCGATCAGCAGTACCAGCTGCGCGACCTGTACGTGCTGCGAATGCGCGGTCGAGACGCGCAGGGCCAGCTGGTCGGGGAGCTGGAAGCGACCGGGGAGCAGCCGACGTTCGCCTCCGAGCCCCTCGAACAGGGGCTTCTGGACCGCGTGAAGGCGAGTCGCCCGCTTTGGCGTTTGACCCCTATGTAAGGGGCGGTAGAATCGAGTCAGGCACGGGAGGATGAACGCAGCAATGACGGACGCGCCCCAGAGCCCGACGCTCGACCCAACCGCCGCTCGCCCTGTTCGTATGCCCGCTCCGCGTGCGCGACATTGGCATATGCGACATTGGCGTGCGCTGCGCCGGGGAGCTGCGACGCTGGATTACGTCCTGGTGATGGGCGTCGTCATGCCGCTCGTGGTGTTCGTGTATTGGGCGGCGCCGAGGGCCATGAATCTAGTGTTTGAATTGACAAGCGTCGTGATGGGCTGGCCGTTTCAGTGAGGGATCAACTTCGTGATTCGACGAAGTTTTGCGGATTGGCGGCGTGACGGACGGCCAGCGACGGCGACGATAGAAGAGAAGGGGAGAGCCATGAAAACAAGCATTGCGACGACGTGGCGCCAGTGGCGGACGTTGTTCCAGGATTTGCATGCCGACCGACGGGGCGGCGTGAGCATTGAAACGGTGTTGATCATTGCCGCGATCGCGCTGCCGATTTTGATCTTCGTCATCAAATTCGGTTGGCCGCGCGTGAAGAATTTCTTCAACCAAGGCATGAACGACCTGGAAAACAACGCTCAACAAGCCGGCAACAACACGTAGGCCCCGCATGGTCGGCGCGGCGCTTTTGGGCGCATTGCTGCTCGTCGCCACCTATACCGACGTGCGGTGGCGGATCATTCATAACGCGACGACCTATGGAGGAATCGCGACGGCGTGGGCGGCCAGCGCTTGGGCGACGTGGGCCGGCGTCGACTCGGGTGCGGGCTCGCCCGCCGAAGTCGCTCGGTGGGGCCTCCCGCCGCTGTGGGACAGCCTGATCGGCTGCCTCGTGTGCGGCGCGATGATGTTGGTGTGTTACCTGTTCTTCGCTCGCGAACTGGGCGGAGGCGATGTCAAGTTGATCGCCATGATCGGCTGCTTCTTGGGACCCTACGGGGGGCTCGAAGCCATGCTTTGGACCATGGTGATCGGCGGCGTGATGGCGCTCGTGATTCTGGTGTGGCGAGTGGGAGCGGTCCGGTTGGCGGGCATCCTCGGTCGCTACTTGACGGCGGCAGCCAGCGGGCGACGGCCCGAACTGCTGGAAGACGAGCGCGCGGTGATGAAGACCGATCTGTTCCTGTCCCCCAGTGCGTTGCTGGCGGTCGTGATCGTCCGCGGTTGGTCAGGGTAAGGTGTCGCATGAATCGCCATATCCTGCTCGCTTGCCTCCCATATGTCTCCCTGATGTTCGCTTCGGCGGCCCTCGCCTGGCTGCTCGCCCGCCTGGTCAAAGTCCGCTTCGATTGGCGCCACTTGCGGAATCTGCCCGGCGATCAACGCGGCGCCGTGCAAAGTCTGAGCTTCGTGCTTACGGTACCGGCGTTCGTCATGGTGCTGATGTTCATCGTGCAGCTGAGTCAACTGACGATCGCCAAAGTGGTCGTCGAGTATTCGGCGCTGGCGACTGCTCGTTCGGCGCAGGTTTGGGTCCCGGCCGACCTGTCGCTGGTGCGCGGCGGCGGCCCGAATCAACTGCCTTGCTGGACGTACCTGGGCGAGATGCCAGGACCTGACGGCTGGAGCTACTCGGTGTATCAGGTCCCGCGCGAAGGCGTGAAGTACCACAAGATCCGGCAAGCGGCCATCCAGTCGCTGTTGCCCATCTGTCCCTCGCGCGACACCGGCGCACCCCAGACGGCCGACGCGGAACAAATCGCGCGCAGCCTGCAAGCCGCCGCGACGGTCTATGCTCCCGGCATGGCCGCCAATCCGAAGGTGTACGATCGGTTCCGCAACAAACTGGCCTATGCGCTGGCGAACACGCAGGTGGACATCGAAGTGCGGCATAAGGAGGACGAGCCGCCGTTGTCGACGTATTTGATCGGGCCTTATCCCTACGAGTTTCAGTGCGGCGAGGTGGGCTGGCACGACCAATTGATCGTGACCGTGACCCACGAATTTGCGTTGCTGCCCGGCCCGGGACGTCTGTTGGCGCGGCGCACTCCGCCCGTCAGTTCCGCGGCTGGCTCTTCCGCTGGTGCAACTTCCACCGCAACCGACGCCGTGGCCGATCGCATCCGGCAAGTCAACGGCGTGCATACGTACACGCTGCAAGCGACCGCCCGTTTGTACAACGAGGGGCAGAAGCCGCGGATTGGGTACGCACAACGGTTCCCCGGCCCGGCGCTCGCCTTGAGACTCGGTGCGACCTCGCCCGTGTTGAATCTGGAATCGCCCGAACTGGGCGCCGCCGCCGCGGTGGACTCAAACGCCGCGGTCGACTCAGGCGCCGCGGTCGATTCTGGCGCCGCACGAGCACAAGAGGCGTGCTGCGACGAACTGCCGACCGCGCCGCTCATCGCTGCGGAGCCGAGTTATGACGACTTGCCGAGCGTGTTGCGGAGGACCACTCCATGAAGCGACTCCATGGGCCGCGAGTTCGTTTGGCACTTCGGTCCCGCTGGGCGTGGCGGATGCTGCGTCGTCGAGCGGCTCGGTTGCATGGCGACCAGCGCGGTTCGATCAGCATCGCATCGGTCTTTGCACTCCTGCTGCTCGTCATGCTCCTCGGCATGGTGATGAACTCGAGTCGCCAGATTGACCAGAAAGTGCGGTTGCAGAACGCCGCCGACTCGGCGACGTGGTCCAGCGGCCAGGTGTTGGTTCGCAACATGAATTCGCTGGCGTTCACCAACCACCTGCTCGCCGACACGTTCGCGTTGACGGCGTTCATGCGCGAGGCGCGTGATCGGAATGCAGAAAGTTACACCGAGCGGATCATGAACAACTGGGAACGGATTGGACCGTTCTTGGCGACCTCGGAGTTTCCGCCGTTCGCTCGGTTGGGCAGCGCGATCACGCAGAAGACGCCGCACGAGCGAGAGATGGCGACCAGCTACGGCCGCTGGGCCGCAGCCGCCTCCGAGATGACCCTCCCGGTGCTGGAGGAAGTGTTGGCGACCGAAGCGATTCCCGAGTACCAACGGGCGCTGGCCGACGCCACGCCGCTGCTCGTCCAACAAACGGCCCAAGAAGTTGCTCGACGCCACGGGCAGGCCTGGCCGCGACGCAGTTCGTTATATGCCGTCGTCTGGCGAACTCGAGTGGACCCGATCGGCGGGATGCAGGAATCGGACCGTCGAACGTTGCCCGCCGTCGATCCGTCCCCGTACGCGTCGGTCACCGGCGGCTCGGCGGCGCTCCAGCCGCAGTACTTCCGAGCGGCGGTGGATCAGCGCCGGCGATTGGCTCATCGCTACTTGGCGGATTGGAACAACGAGTCGCTGTTGGCGTTCGACCGTTTCGGCAAGATGTCGCAGTTCGCCACGCTGTGGCGCAACTTTACGTGCGGTTACTTGGAACAGTTGTTGAACGTCGAGTATCCGGACCGGAACTTGCCGTTTCAGATTCGGTCGCGCGCCGAGTCGCCGGGGGCGGACAACGACTATCTGGAAGAGGACTTTATGTTCGTCGGCGTCGTGTATCAGCGACAGCCGAATGACTTTGTGCCGGGGGTGTTCAAGAACCCGGCGGCCTTCGATCGTCAAGCGTTTGCGCAGATCGAGATGTTTGTGCCGCGACGACGATTGGTCCGAGTGCGTCCGGGGCAAGATTCCAATCCGCAGGGGATGTCGCTGGGAGGCGTGCCCGGCGGGTTCATCATCCTGCCGCCCGATCCGTCGCCGCCTCCTCCTCCGCCCAGCGACGACCCGCCGGCGTGGATCGTCGTGCGGCAAGGCGGCGGTTGGCACCCGGATTCTTGGGACTTGCTCACGCAGAACTGGGCCGTGCAGTTGACGCCGTCGACGACGCAGCACCTGCGCGAGATTCTTTCAGCGCCGCCGTACGTCAACAACGTCGGCGCCGGAAACGTACCGAACTGGGGCTCGCTGTCGACGTCCGACATCGGCAATTTGACGCATCACTAGCCTCGCGCGGAGCCGCTGCCATGAAGATGAAACGACGCTGCAAGCGCCGCGGGTTGGCGCCGGTGGAGTTCGTGCTGTGGCTGCCGGTCTTGTTGTTCGTGATGGCGCTGATGGTGAACTACGGGACGATGGCCGCGTGGCGCATTCGCGGCGAGGTGGCGGCGCACGACGCCGGTTGGCGCACTCGCTGGCCGCGTCAAGGCGGCGGCGAACCCGATCCGGCGCCATCGACGTCGGTCGTCACTCGGACCGAAACGGTCGTGAATCAAGCGGACATGGCGCACCTGGATCCGGCGGCACTGCGGATGCCGGTCGTCCGCGGTCCGCTGCCGAACGGCTTTACCGTGAACCCGTTGTTGGACCCGCTTCCCGGCGCGGTCGCCGGCAATGCTCACGTCGAACGCCAGTATCCGCTTTTGCGCAAGGTCGGCTCGTTCGAGAGCGGTCCGATCAACGATCCGATCTTGCATGGGTCGCGTACCAGCAGCGAGATGGGATTCCCGAACGTGTTTCGTCGCATTCGCGCGCTGTACAACTTGCCGCAGACCGACGCCAGTTTGCCGCAGGCGTTTCAGACGGCCGTCCTGGCCGTATTGTCGATCCCGGATTATGCGGGTTTGAGCGTGTTGGATCGGGATGCCGATTGGATTGAGTATCGCGGGTCGGCGCCCGATTTTCATCCACGAGCGGGACGGAGCTGCACGGTGGATCGCGACGTGATGTGGCGGAATGCGGTGAGTCGCTTGGTGGACGTGTGGGATCCGGCGCGCGACCGCTGGCGGCTCGGCGCCATCTCGCGCCTGCCCAGCACGCTCACCAGCAGCTTCCTGTCGCTTTACCAATCGACGCTTCGGCAATTCGAGGCCGAACTCGAGTCGGACCCGCCGCCTCCGCCCGACCGCATCGCGTACCTGCAGCAGGAGATCCCCGAACTGCGCGAGAAGATCGAACAATTAGAACAGTTCCGCGCCCGCATCAGCGGTTTCGAATCGCGTCTCGAAAACCGTCCCGCCGACCAACCATAGTCGTGGACCGCTCCGCGGTCCAACGCCCCCCGCCGCGCCGCTCGGTGGGCCCGCGCTCGCAGAGCCTCGCTTGGCCCACCCTACGAGCTGCCTCCTCACTATTTTCTACCTTCAACTCACTGCGCCGCTCGGTGGGCCCGCGCTCGCAAAGCCTCGCTTGGCCCACCCTACGAGCGGTCTCCTTACTATTTTTTACGTTCAACTCTCTGCGCAGCCGGTGGGCCCGCGCTCGCAAAGCCTCGCTTGGCCCACCCTACGAGCTGCCTCCTTACTATTTTCTACGTTCAACTCTCTGCGCAGCCGGTGGGCCCGCGCTCGCAAAGCTCGCTTGGCCCACCCTACTTTCTAGCCTCCACTCTCTGCGCAGCCGGGCGGTGGCGAGTGATTTCGGCGCGGAAGTCGCCGAGGCTGCTCCATAGCAGCGGGCGGTTAAGGTCGACTTCGGCCACGGCGACCGTGCCCCACTGTTTGGCTTGCGCCAGCGGCTGGCCGGCGTGGTCGTAAACCGCCGAGATCATCCAGTTGGCCGAGACATCGGTGTAGGTGCTGCTGACGACGTAGACGTGGTTCTCGCAGGCGCGGGCGGCGCCCAACAGCGGGTTGCAACCCCAGACGGGCCACGCAATCACCTCGGCGCCGCGGTTGCTTAGCTGCCGAGCCACCTCGGGAAAGAACCCGTCGTAGCACACCATCATGCCGACTTTGCCAAACCGTGTTTCGAAGACGGGATACTCGGTCCCCGGCTGCAATCCGGCTTCGATCTCGCCGCGCGGCAGACAAACCTTGCGATACTTGCCGACCACCTGCCCGTCGGGCCCAATGAGCACCGCGACGTTGTAGACCAGTCGCCCGTCTCGCTCGATCAATCCCACCGTCAAGTACAATTCGTGTTGCTTGGCCAACGTCCCAAAGTATTCGGTGGAGGGACCCGGAATCGGTTCCGCACACTCCACCATCGTCAAGCCCGTGCCGAAGTAAGTCAGAGTCTCCGGCAGGACGACGAGGTCCGCTTTCTGCTTTGCGGCGTCGGCGATCAGCGGCGCGAAGAGTCGGCACTTTTCGGCGGGCGTCTTCCCCTCGCGCGGCTGATAATGAATCGTCGCCAATCGCACTCGGCGCGGCGTCGGCGTCGGGATCGCCTCCAGCGATACATTGGACCACTCGAGCCGCGCTTGGGCGGCCCACCGGTAATGCAGCTCGAGCACCGCCCGCCGCGCTTTCGAGGGCGATTGGTAGACGTCTTCGACGGTGGTCCAGCCCGCCGAATCGATGGATTTGTCACGAGGGTATTCGGGTTCCGAGCGAGGAATCACGCCGGGCTGGTACGACGCAGTCGTCGGCTGGTCGTGCATCACGGGCCGACCTTGCTCGTCTTGCCACAGGATGCGCACGACCGCCGCGCGCCGCGACTCCTCGACCCCCTCCATCCGACGCTGCGCGTGAAAGCGGTAGGTGCGGCCGCCCTCGACGGGGAGCGTCCGAGTCCACCAGCCGACGAGTCCTTCGTGGTCGTCGCCTTCGATGAGGAACCGGCCGCCGCCCGTGGGGCCGCCGTCGGGCAGCCATGCGAAGCGCGGACGGAGCTCCTCGCGCGGCGCTCCCGTCGTCCATCCCTCAGGTGCGCCGGCAGGCGTTGCGCTGCTTGCCGCCGGCTCGGCGCCCCGCGTTGCGCCGACCAGCACGCACCCCAGCCACAGCGAAAGCGCGCACCACGCCGCGCGGGTCGGAAAGCCATTCATGGTTGTCAGCTCCTAGGCCGAGCGACTCGGCGGTCATTCACGGGTTACTGTTCGCCCTTGAGGTACGCCAGCAAATCAGCGAACTCTTGAGGTTGGATTTGTTTTTCGAGTTCTTGCGGCATGAGCGACAGTTTGCTGGCGACGATCTGTTCGATGTCGCTGCGCAAGATGGTTTCTTCTTTCCCCAGCGACTGCCGCAGCGTAATGCTGGTCGGCGTCTCCGCCGACAACAGACCGGTGAGGACTCGCCCTTCGTGCGTCGTGACGACGTACGCGGCGAACCCTTGCGTGATTTCCTGTTCGGGAATCACGATGTGCAACAGAATGGTTTCCTTGGGTTGGTTGCGAATGCCGAACAGGTCGGGCCCGACGGGCGTCCCTTCACGGTCCAACCGATGGCAGGCCGCGCAGGTTTTCTTGAAGACCACTCGTCCGTTCGCCGCATCGGGCGTTAACGCCACGACCGACTTCAGCGACTCGTAAACCTGCAGGCGGTCCCCGGGAGTCAGCGACGCGTAGACCTTGGCCGCTCGAGCCTTGATCGCCGGATCGCGGTGTTCGGTAAGTTGCCGACGACGGAGTGAATCGATCGCGTTCGGCGGGACGGCACCCGATTCGAGCGCCGCAAGCAGCCCGGGCAAGTGTTGCGGACCCGAGAGGACGGCGGCGAGCACTTCTTCGCGCAGCCGCGGGGTGTAGCCGCGGAAGCGTTCTGGATCGAGCAGCACGGCGGCGATCTGATCGTCTTTCATGAGTCCCAGGGCGCGAACGGCGCCTGATTGGACGGTCGCTGACTGTTGAGCGTCGACCAGTTTGAGCAGCCCAGCGCCGACGGCGGCGAAGTCGGCGTGGGCGAGCAGCGCGAGCGACTGGCCGCGCACTTCGTCCGGGGCGTCGGCATTCGCCGCCAACTCGAGCGCGCTGCGCAGCGTCCCCCGCAAGCGGTCGGCGAGCGCCGCGTGCTTGTCCCCGTCCATGGTCAATACGCTCAACAGCACCCCCTGCTCTCCCCCGGCGCCGCGACTGCGAATCGACTCGCCGAATCCTGCCAGCGAAGCGGCCAGCGGTACAAATGTCTCACTTTGTTGATCCCGAGCGCCGGGCGTCGCGTCATAGATCAGTTCGAGCGTCGCGGGCCAGTCTGCGGGCGGCGTGCTGGCGCCGAGCAGGCGGCCCATTTCGCTCCATAGTGCGGCGGACGGCGGCGACTTCTCGCGAGCGGTCGCAGTCGCAATGTCTCGGAACAGCGCTCGCTCGCGTCCCGCGGCGCCGCTCATCACGGCCGCGCGCGTCCACCGGTCCCCTGCCCCGCGCACGGCCACTTGAGCCAGCGCAGGCGCCACGCGCGGGTCGGCGACGCCGCCCAGCGTCAATGCAGCTTGGAAGCGCACGCGGGCGTCCGGATCGTCGGCGAGCGTCAAGAGCCGCTCGACCCAAGCGCTGTTCTGAGTTGTTCGCGATTCGACCATCGATACGGCTTGTTCGCGTACGCCGGGCGACTCATGTCGCAGCGCGGCCGTCAGCGTGTCGTCGTCAAGCTGCCGGCGGGCGTCGAGCAGGCGGAGGGCGAGGCCCGCGGCGGGGCTGGGCGACTTCGCGTCTGCGGCCAGCACCTGGAGCGGTGCGACCAGGGACTCGTCGCTGCGTTGCGAAAGCAAGCGCCGCGCCGTGTCGCGCTGCCACGCGTTGGGATGCGAAAGGGCCTCGACCAACTGAAGCGGCGCAGCGGTCGCGAGTCCGATCGACAGGCGAGGTGCGAGTGCGTCGGCGGGAACGTCTTCCTTCACGACGCGCCACAGTCGACCCATCGTCTTGCCGCTTTCGAAGTCCGTGTGCTTTCGCACCTCGACCGGCAGGTAGTCGGGATGTTCGATCGTCTTTCGATACATGTCGCAGACGTACAACGCGCCATCGGGCCCCGTCGACAAGTACACGGGGCGAAACCAATTGTCGCGGCTCGCCAGGAACTCCATGCCGTCGCGGGCGCGCCGCGCGGCGTAGGTGGCGCCTTGCGGCGCGAGCGAATCGAAGTGGACCAAATTGCCGGTGGGATCGCAGGAGAAGACGCCGCCGCGATAGGCGTCGGGGAGGTTAGATCCGCGCCACACGTGCACGGCGCAGGCGGCTGTGAAGGTGCCGGCATGCGAGTCGGCGGTGGTGACGTTGCTGCTAAGCGGGTACAAACGTGCCGCTTGGCCGTGGCCTCGCAACGGTTCAGGCGCCAAGTCGTCGGGACAGTTATGCACGGTGTCGGCGAACGCCAATTGCGGATTGCGTCGCCAATACCGCGACTCGGTCACCACATGCTGAGCTTGAACTCGGTTGTAGCAAATGAAGCGATGGCCGGCGTCGTCGAACGACATGCCGAATTGTGCGCCGCCGTCGGCCGCTTCGAACTCGCCGGTCGTCGGCCGAAAGCGCAAGTCGGTGCGTCGAATCTCCACGGCGGGACGCTCGGGATGACGCGGCGACGTGACTTTGCCGCCCGTGAGTCCGCTGGTCACGTAGATCCAGCCGTCGGGGCCGAGCGTCGGGTGACTGACGCGCAGCTGCGTGCTGCCGCTGGTCGAGAAGCCGGTCAGCAGCACGTCGCGCTGTTCGGCTGTTCCATCGCCATCGACATCTTTGAGGAACAGGATGTCGGGGGCGCAAGTGACGATGAGTCCGCCGTCCCACGGCAGGACGCCGTTCGGAAAAGTGAGTCCGCCGGCGAACTCGACGCGCTGGTCGTACTGTCCGTCGCCATTGGAGTCGACGAGTTGAACGATGCGCCCGACGGGCGGTTGACCTTCGCCGGGGCCCGTGGGATAGCCGCGGTTTTCGACGACGAACAGTCGTCCGCGTTCGTCGAACGCCATGGCCACCGGACTGACCACCAATGGCTCGGCCGCGACCAACTCCAACCGCAGCCCAGGTTCCAACTGAAATGACTCGCGAGCTCGCTCGGGCGGCAAAGGACCGTCGATCGGCTCGGCGGCGGCGAGGCAACTGGCGGCGACGGCAAGCAGCACGAACAGCGAGCGGGAGGCGAGCGGATTCAGGGCGGAGCGGATGATCATGGCGGGCGCTCGGGCGGTCAGGGGAAGGATGGGACGGAATCGAGCGTCGTTATTCTGACGCGTGCGGGAAGCGGCAAGCAAGAGCGCGCGGGCTGGCGCGACCGTCCGAATCGTTCGACTTTATGAGTTTCAAGGAAGTTACAGCGGGAGAACGGCGGGCGGCGGTTTGCCTGGCGTCGGTTCGCAGCGCATCATGGAAGCGGGAGCGAACTAGTCATGCGACGAACGTATCGATCACGCTGGGTCTACCGCCTCGGCATCCTTGGGGTGTTGGCGAGCGGCGCGGCCGCCTGGACGTTCGGCTGCTCGCGCAGCGAGTCGTCGTTGCCCGAATCGATTCAAAAGAAGATTCGCGACAGCAACCAGACGGCGACTCAGCAAGAAGACGAGAAACTGCGACCGACGGTCGCGTCGGACGGCGTGACGACTCGGTTCACCGTCCGTCCCTTCGAAGATTGGACGATGCGGGAGGCAGCGGCCGTAGCGCTGGGACGCATCGGCGAACCCGCCGTCCCTGCGCTCGTTGAAGCGTTGCGCAGCCACGACCCCGAAATTCGTTTGCAAGCCGCCGACACGCTGGCCCGCATCGGCCCCGGCGCCGAACAAGCCGTCCCGTCGCTGACCGAACTCCTGGAAGACGAAGACATCCGCATCCGCAAAGCGGCCGCCCGCGCCCTCGGCCAAATCGGCCCCAAAGCGGCCGAATCGGTCCCCTCGCTAATGCGCGCACTAGAATCCCCGTAGCAAGCCGTAGCACAAGGCTTCCAGCCTGTGACACCCCGCTCCAATATCGCGACGATCACCCTCTCAAGCAGACCCGGGCCAACATCCTCCTCGCGGCGCTACACAGCTTTCCACGCCGCGCCGTTGCACCGCCTTGATCGCTCCTTCTTGTCTCTCACAGAGACACGGAGCCGCCACGTGCCCCTCATCCCCGGCCCTTCTCCCCGCGGCGGGGAGAAGGGAGCACAGTCCGCGCGTGTCGTTGTGCAACAAACGACAGCGTTGCGCCACAAACGACAGCGTTGCGCAGCAAACGACAGTGAGTCCGAGGCGCCGAACACTCCGAATTCAACAGAGCTTTTATCACTCCACCTACAAACCCTCTAGAAACCGCACCAGCGCCGTCGCCTCTTCGTCCGAATACACGGCGTCGTTGGGGTGTCCGTGTCGCACGAAGACGTCGCGCAGCGAGACCGCTCGATTGTCGTGCAGCCACCGCGTCAGCTGGCTCGCGCCGCGCAGCGACGGCGGATTGAACTTGCGCAAACCGCGTTCATCTTCGATTCCCACGTCGTAGGATTCGTGCGAGCTATAGACCAGCGGCGGGATATGACACTGGCCGCATTGCCGCCGTTCGAACACCAGCCGACCGTGCTCGAAAAGCAGCGCGTCTGCGGGGGAAGCGGCGGCTGGCGTCATGGGCGGCGGCGGCGGCAACGAGTGCAGGAAGGCGACGAGATCGGTCGCGTTCTGAAATGTTGCGCCGTCGCCGTGCAGCGTGGTCGCCAGCGACTTGACGACTTGATCGTGCAAGTTGGCTTGCGTGCCGTTCCAGGCCCAGCGGTAAGTGAGTCCTGTGCCGAGCAGCGTGAGCGTGCGCTTCGGGCTACCGACGGAGTCGTCGCCCGAAGTGTCGGCGAGTCGCCCGTGGGTGTGACCGTCGGTATGGCAACTATGGCAACTCATCTGCCGCCCTGCCGACAAGCGCGCGTCAAAGAAAAGTCGCTCGCCGCGCTCCTTCGGCGACGGCGGCACGGCGAGCCCCAGGGAGATGCGCCGAACCACGCTTCCCGAACGTGCGTCGACGACGGTCACGGCGTCATCCAGCGTGCTGACGACGGCGCAGAGGCTAAGTTGGGAAAGCGGCGCGACGACCAAGGGGCGAGCCCCCACGGCGACGCGCCGCGGCGGCGGCTCGTTCGCGCCTGGCGACCGCAGTACCAGTTCGTCGGTCCCCGCAGCCGTGATGCACGTGACGTCGCCGACCTGCGCCAAATCGGAGGGATCGGCGGCGTTGATCGTCGTCGACTCCAGCGAAAGCTCCATGCCCGCGGCCGCCAACGACTCCACCGAGAGGCGACTGAGTTCATGGCGCACGACCTGTCCCGTCGCCACGGCGTCGCGCGTGATCGCCGCTCGCTCGAACTGACGTTGATGCACCAGTTCGACGAATCGGCGATCACTGGACAGCGACAGCCGACGCACATTGTGCAGCGGCGTCGACCATTCAGCGGTTTGCCGCGACGTCGCTGAATCGATCAGTGCCATGCGACCTCCGAAGGCGTCGGCGACGAGCACATGACGGTCGTCGGGCAGCACGCACTGGGCGCGCGGAGCAAAGGACAGTCGAAGGACGGGGCCGGCGCGCGGCGAGTCATTCGTCCACTCGATCGCCTGCCAGGTATGCGACCACATCCCGGCGACGCACGCTCGGCGTCCGCCTGCGGCGAGCGTCGCGGACTGCGCGGCAGAAACCGTCGCGAGGGTCGAACGTCGCGCCAGCCGCCTGTTGCGCACGGAGAACTCGATGAGTTGGCCGTGCTGCGAGTCGACGGCGAGCCAGCGTACGTCGTCGGTGTCCGCTTCCGCGTCGTCGCGCCGTGCTGGCAGCGGGCCTGCAAGCGACTCAAGGGCGCCGCCGAGCGTCAGTTCGTCGACGACGACGCCTTGGTCGCAGTCGACCAGGCTGATGGAACCCGAGCGGCGATTGGCGACCAGCAGATGTCGGCCGTCGCCCAAGGGAGCGGCCGCGACCGGCCGCCGCACAAGCACGCTCGGCGCGGCGCGCGTCGGTTCGGCGATCGAGCGACCGCCGGTGGGCGCGAGCATCGCCAGCCGGAACGCGACGAGCGTCGCGGCGATGGACAGAGCGGAGCGGTAGAGCCTGCGGCGCGTCACTTGCCGGCCCACACCTGCACCAGTTGGACGAGGACGTCGACCGCCTGTTCCATCTCGTCGAGGCACGCCCATTCGAGCGGCGAATGGGGCGTGTGCTGGCCGGTCGAAAGGTTGGGCGTGGGGAGGCCGCGGGCGGTGAGCTGCGAACCATCGGTGCCGCCGCGAATGATCGCCAGCTTGTAGGGGCGTCCCAGGCGTCGATGCGCCTCTTCCGCAAACGACACGGCGCGCGGTTCCTTCTTCAGGCCCTCGCCCATGTTGCGATACTGGGGCTTCACATCGACGTCGATCGCGATGCCGGGGAAATCGCGTTCAACTCCCTGAGCCGCCTGGCGAATCCGCTCGGCCTGCTCCGCCAGCGCCGTGGAATCAAAGTCGCGCAGCAAGATGCGAATCGTCACTTGAGCGACTCCGCCTTCGATCGTGTATGGGTGGAGGAACCCATCGCGCCCGTCGGTGACTTCCGGGGCGAGCAGGTGGCGCGGCAAGCGGTCGACGAGCGCCCCGGCCGCGCGCACCGCGTTGACCATCCGTCCCTTAGCGATCGAGGGATGAATGTTGACGCCGCGCACCGTCGCCAGCGCCAAGTCGGCCGAAAACGTTTCGACGTCGACTTCGCCCGCGCCGCCGCCGTCGAGCGTATACGCGACGTGCGCCCCGAGTCGCTTGAGGTCGACGTGATCTACTCCATGTCCGATTTCTTCGTCGCACGTGAAGAGGACTTTAACCGGCCCATGCGGGATGGAAGGGTTTTCGATCAGCCGTTGAGCCATCTCGATGATCACGGCGATGCCCGCCTTGTCATCGGCGCCCAGCAGCGTCGTGCCGTCGGTCGTGATGAGCGTTCGTCCTTGCAAACGAGCCAGCTCCGGGCATTCGGCGGTGCGAATCACTTTGGTCGGATCGCCTGGCAACACGATGTCGCCGCCGGCATAGTTGCGCAGCACCTGCGGCTTTACGTTCTTCCCCGTCGTCTCCGGCGACGTATCGATGTGAGCGTTGAACGCCACGACTGGAACGTCCCCGGCGACATTGCCCGGCACCGTGCCGTACACCAAACCAAACTCGTCGTGAACTACATCGACCAATCCAATGCGTCGCAGTTCGTCCGCCAGCTGCCGACCTAGATCCAACTGTCCGGGCGAGCTGGGGTAGGTCGTCGAGTCGGGGTTGGCCGTCGTGTCGACGATGACGTAACGCAAGAAGCGTTCCAAGAGCCGGTCGGAGTGGGCTGAGCTGGGCGTCGAGGCGGAAGTCGTGGAGCTAGTCATCGTGGGTCCCGAGGGGCTGGGCATCGCAAGCGAACGAAAGTCGTTAAGCTGGGTCCATCATGGCGAGCGACTGGAGGGTCTTCAACGGGGACCCTGGCTCGCGCGTGGATCGTTTGTCCGCCTGCCGCAAGGAAACCGCATGTCTTCGAATTCGGTTCGCTACCTGGTGTTCGACGTCGAGAGCATCGCCGACGCTCGGTTGGTGAGCAAGCTGCGCTACCCAGGCGAGACGCTCGAGCCGGAGGCGGCGGTGAAGCGGTATCGCGAGGAACTGCTGGAGCAGCACGGCTCGGATTTCATTCCCTACACGTTCCAGATGCCGATCTCGATCGTCGTCGCAAAAGTGGCGGCCGACTACCGGCTGCTCGACCTCGTGTCGCTGGATGAGCCCCAATTCCGACCTCACGTGATTACGGAAAAATTCTGGAAGGGATGGGAGCTGTATAAGTGCCCGACGTTGGTCACGTTCAACGGACGCACGTTCGACGTGCCGCTGTTGGAATTGGCGGCGTTCCGCTTCGGGCTGCCGCTGGCGCGCTGGTTCAACATGACGGCGAAGACGTACGACCAGCCGCGCAACCGGTACAACATGGAGTCCCATTTCGACTTGAACGACGTGCTGACGAATTACGGCGCGTCGCGCTTCACGGGCGGACTCAACTTGGCCGCCAACCTGCTCGGCAAACCCGGCAAGCTCGACGTGAAGGGGCACATGGTGCAAGACCTGTACGAACAGGGCAAGCTGATGGAGATCAGCGATTACTGCCGCTGCGATGTGCTTGATACGTACTTCGTATTCTTACGCACCGCTGTGTTGCTGGGGCATATCACGCTGGAAGACGAGCAAAAGTTGGTGACGATCGCCAAACAGTGGCTCAGCGATCGCGTCGGCGTCAGTGCCGCGTACCGGTTGTACTTGGACAATTGGGGCGACTGGGATAATCCGTGGTAGGCGATCGTGGGCGCTGGCGGGCTGAAAAATCGCCATAATCGCTAAATCTTGCCGCGGCGAATGTCGATGATCCAAGACGAGGTCTTGTGATGGCATTCGCCGCATCTTCTTCAGTTCGAACAGCGCAGCAAGTGCAGGTCGCGGCGAGCGACGAGCCGTCTTCGGCCGAGCGCGTTTCGCCGCGCGTCGGTCCCTGGCGACTGGTTTCGCTCGCGGGCGAAGGCGCTTGGACGCGAGTGTACCGAGCTTCCCCGATGCGCTTCCCCGAATCGGCGCCGGCCGACTACGCGGTGAAGATGCTGCGTCCCGAGTATCAACACGATGCGTTGGCCGCTCGCTTGTTGCAGCGAGAGGAGTTGGTGGGGAGGCAAGTGACGCACCCGCATCTGGCGCCGGTGCTGTCATCGCGAATTGACCGCAAACCTTTTTTCGTGACGACGCCGTTCTTGGAAGGCGCTGTGTTGCGCGACTGCTTCGGGCCGCCGCCGCGGACGCCGCTGCCCGTGTCGGCGTCGTTATGGGTCGCGCGCCAGATCGCGGAGGCGCTGACGGCGTTGCACACGGCGGGTTGGCTGCATGGCGACGTGAAGCCAGGCAACATCTTCGTCGCCCCCACCGGCCACTCGACCCTCATCGATCTCGGCTTTGCTCGCCGACTTGGTCCGCACCTCGACGCGCACGCCGTCCCCTGGGACCAATTGCAAGTGCTTGGGACGCCCGCTTACGCGGCGCCGGAGATTCACCACGCCGATCCGTCGACCGATCCAGCCTCGGACGTCTACAGTCTGGGCGTCGTCTTGTTCGAGATGTTGACCGGCCGTTGGCCATTCGAACACGCCGACCCGCGGCGACTCGCCGCCGCTCACTGTCAAGATCCGCCGCCCGATCCTCGCGAGTTTGCCGCGCATCTTCCCGCCCGCGTGTCGCGCTTGGTTCTGCGGCTGCTCGCCAAACCGCCTGACGTTCGTCCGACCTCCTTCGAACTCGTCGACCGCCTAATCGACCTCGAAATCAGCACGCTCCCGTAGGACAGGCTTCCAGCCTGTCAGCACCGCAGGTGCGCGTGAGTCTCTTGTGCGCTGGTGGCGCGCGGCGCCGCCGGGCGGCGGCGCAACAGGCTGGAAGCCTGTTCTACGGCATGGCCCACGCCTCGTTAAGGAAGTCGGCGCGGATCACTTTGCCGGGCCAGACGGGGTTGGGAGGCTTCCAGCCTGTCAGCACCGAAGGTGCGCGTGAATCTCTTGTGCGCTGGTGGCGCGCGGCGCCGCCGGGCGGCGGCGTAACAGGCTGGAAGCCTGTTCTACGGCATGGCCCACGCCTCGTTAAAGAAGTCGGCGCGGATCACTTTGCCGGGCCAGACGGGGTTGGGAGGCTTCCAGCCTGTCAGCACCGCAGGTGCGCGTGAGTCTCTTGTGCGCTGGTGGCGCGCGGCGCCGCCGGGCGGCGGCGTAACAGGCTGGAAGCCTGTTCTACGGCATGGCCCACGCCTCGTTAAAGAAGTCGGCGCGGATCACTTTGCCGGGCCAGACGGGGTTGGGAGGCTTCCAGCCTGTCAGCACCGCAGGTGCGCGTGAATCTTTTGTGCGCTGGTGGCGCGCGGCGCCGCCGGGCGGCGGCGTAACAGGCTGGAAGCCTGTTCTACGGCATGGCCCACGCCTCGTTAAAGAAGTCGGCGCGGATCACTTTGCCGGGCCAGACGGGGTTGGGGGGAGTTGTGAGATCGATGATCGCCCAGTCGGGCAACACGGGGATCTGGCGCGCGTTGTTCAGGTGCGCGTAATCGCGGAAGGTGAAGCCGCTGTTGAGCACCACGTACCGTTTGGGGTTGAGCGGATTCGGGTAGATCGCGATCAAGGCGTGGCGGTCGCCGGCGTAACTGTCGGTCCCCACGCGAATCGCTTCCTGCTTCCACTCGATCGGCAGCTTGTCGGCGATCTTCGCCAAGATCTTGTTGCTCGACGGGTCGCCCCACAGGATCAGGTGGTGAGCGGCCAGGTCGTCGTCGGTCACCTGCACGTCTTCTTTCACTCGAGCGTTCCCGCGGAAGTGACGACGCCAGTGTTCGACCGCGCGCTCCATCTCTGACTCCACCCATACCGCCGTCGTCTCGTGCCATGCGGGGCCCGTGGGATGGACGAATAAGAACGAGTCCATGAACGCATCGTCGATGGGGCCTTGCAGGTTGTGCGACTTTCGGAGCCCCGCGGCGCGAACGCCTTCGCGCCAAGTTGTTCCTTCTCGATGCATCGACAACGTCCACGACCGATCGGTCGCGGGGTGGGGACCCACGACGGCGACGCCGTCGATCGTCACGGTCACCGGCCGCCGCGGATCGAACGGCGACTCGCCCGGCTCAAACTGCAGCGTGAGCGCCGCGACATTCGTGGTTTGAACTTGGATCGAGTTGGCTGCGCGATCGAACGACGCGCGCACGCGAGCTTGCTCCCAGTGGCGTCCCAACTCGTCGACGACCACCCAATGCAGCTGGTTGTACTTCAGGGTGTAGGTGACGAACTGCAGTTGGTCGGGAGTGTGGTCGCGACCGCGGCGAGCGAGCGACGCGAGTCGCCGTTCGACTTCGTCGCGTGCCGCGGGATGATAACTGTGCCCCGTTTTGGGACCGATGATGTGCGTCAGCCGCAGGTTTTCCTTCGCGAGCGCCGCTTCCATGACGTCGGCCGCTTGCTTCTGCGAATCGTCTTCACCGCTGTAGGCGACGGTGGGCAAGTGCGCCAGATTGGCGGCCCAACGGTTGCAGTCGTACAGATTCCATAACGATTGTTCCCACGGAGTCGGCGCTAACGTCTCCTTTTGGAACACGCGCAGAAACTCGGGCGTCTCCGAAAACCCTGCGCCGGGGTTCGCCGCGAAGAAGCGGTCGGGGTAGTGGACCGCAAAGTGCCATGCGCCGGCGCCGCCCATCGAAAAGCCGCGCACCGCGATCCGATCGTCGTCGATGCGGTAGCGTCGCCGAGCCGACTCGAGCGCCTCCAGCACATCGACTTCGCCCGCCAGCTTGAACGCATTGTTCCAGCGACCGTAGGGATGCAAAACGAACGCGTCCGCCGGCGCGAACGTACCCACGTTCGCCGCACGGTCGCGCAAGAAATTCACCTCCGTCAGCACTTCGCCGCGACCGTGGAACCAGAGGTCGAGTCGATGGCGGCCGGCGCCCTTCTCGGAATAGCTGGCGGGGACGACCATGCCGTATGGCTGGACGGAACCGTCCAGACGCGAGACGTAGCCGCGCACGACCAAGCCCGTCGCGGCATTCCAGGGCGCCTGTCCCTTGAGCAACTGGTCGCCGCGTTCGAGCCCGATCTGCAGCAGCTTGAGCGCGTCGTCGATTTCCTTGGGTTGATGAAACTCTTGATGCTTCAGCGCATCATGCACCGCCTTGTGGTAGATCGCGACGTCCGGCCACAGCTCGCGCGTCAGCGGGTCGGTCTTCTTCCGCAGCTCGGCCACCACAGGCTCGAGTCTCTTCAGGCCCTCTTCGAGCGCTGCCCGTTTGTCGGCCGGGACTTCAACCCCCAGCTTGGGCAAGCGGCGCACGTTTTGGGGAATGTTGTCCGCCGGCCCGTCGGCGCACGCGGTCGCCGCGACCAACATCATCCACGCTACGATCACCGCCTGTCGCATGAGTCTGACTTTCTGTCTGGAGTCTGCCTGGATAGAGCGTCATCGCCGGCCGTGCCGCGCGACTTACGCTCCCTTTTCGACGCGATAGAGTGCGTGTTCCGTGCGAACGTAGATCGCGCGGTCGACGGCGGCCGGCGTCGCCATCACGGCGCCGTCGGTCGTGTTGGTCGCAAGGATCTTGAACATCTTGCCCGGCGCGAGCACGAAGACTTGCCCTTCGCGGTTGCCGACGTAGATGCGGCCGTCGGCGTACAGCGGCGACGAGCAAAAATTGCCGCCCAGCCGTTCGCTCCAGTGAACCTGGCCGGTGCGTGCATCAAGACACGTGGCGACCCCCTTGTCGCTCACCATGTACAGTTCGTCGCCGACGGCCAACGGCGACGGCATCTGAGGGGCGCCTTTCTTCGCGCGCCACGCAATCTCGGGCGTCGTCGTCCCATCTCCCAGTCGCACCGCGAGCAGTTCCGGCTGCATAAAGCTGGTGCTCATATACAGCATGCCATGAGCGACGACGGGGCGCGGCACGATCGAGAAGCCCAGGACGCCGTAGTTGAGTTTCCAGAGTTCGCGGCCGGTGGCCGGATCGTAGGCGTAAAGCCAGTCGGCGGCGGGAGAGAACAAAACGTTGCGGCCTTCAATCTCCTGGATGATCGGCGTGCCGTAGGCCTTCTTCAGCTGCGGGTTTTCGTTGAGCGTCCCGCTGCGGTCGGTGCGCCAAGCGACTTTGCCTGTGCGTTTGTCGAGTGCGACGAGGTACTGCACGTCGCTGCCGTCGCAGTGGAAGATCAGCAAGTCGCGGAACAACACGGGCGTGCTTCCCGGGCCATTCTCGTGCTTGAGATGCAGTTCCTGATTCGACCAATCAACCTTGCGCGAGGCGGCGTCGATGCACGCCGTACCGTTGGTTCCGAAGTGGCAATAGAGCTTGCCCGCTTCCAGGATCGGCGACGGCGAAGCGTACGAATTCAGCGAGTGGATCGGGTCGGGGTCCTTCACCTTGAACAATTCCAAGTCGGCGACGACCTTCCCCGTCGCTCGATCCACGGCGATCGCTCGCAGCGTCACCACGCCGGCGTAGTTCAGCGGTTGGTTGTTGCCGGCCGCTTCGGCCTTTTTCTTCTTTTCCTCTTCCGTGAGCGGCGTTTCGACGGCGGTAGTGAGCCAGATGGTCGATTCGTCCATGACGGGGGACGACCAGCCGCGTCCCGGGATCGCCGTCTTCCAGGTCACGTTTTGCTTGTCGTTCCATTCGACCGGCAAGTCCTTCGCGGTCGTGGCGTGTCCCTGTCCGCCGGGGCCGCGCCATTGCGTCCAGTCGGCCGCCTCGACTGCGACCGTGGCGATGCCCGCTAGGCATAGTGATCCAGCAAAACTCGACACCCAACGCGACCAACGCACGACGTTCATGAGGCGGGACTCCAGGCGGGACTTCAAAACGGGGACCCTCACGATAGCAGCCCCGCCCTGACGGCTCAAGAATCGACGGGACGGCCCGTTCCGCGATCGGCCGCGCCCGATTCTAATTCAGGCCATGGTTTCCCCGTCCGATTCGTCCGCCGACCGTCCCCGCTGATGCCGACCGTTTCGTCGAACTGGCAACTGATCCGTCGCCTCTTGGAGATGAGTTGGCGTTATCGCTGGGGCTGCATCCAGTTGCTGGTCCTGCAGGGCGCCCTGCTCTTCACGGCGCTCGGAGGCGTTCAATTGGGCGGCGTGGGCATCGACGTGGTGCGCTTTCATCTCGGGGAATCCGCGTCGCCGCCGCACATGCCGTGGGGCCGGCCGCTGCCCGCCGATTGGTCGGCGCAAGTCCAAGTGACCAGCGTCGCGGCAGGCATCCTGTCGCTGGCGTTGATCCGAGCTTGGCTGAATTACGTCTATGCTGTGCAAGCCGGAAAGTTGGTCCACGAACAAATCGTGGTCGACCTGCGCGCCGCCGTTTACGACAAACTCCAGCGACTCAGCTTCCGCTTCTTCGACGCGCAAGCCAGCGGTTCCATCATCAATCGCGTTACGGGCGACGTGCAGGCGGTCCGAGCGTTCGTCGACGGCGTACTCATCCAGTTCGTGATCCTGGTTTTGTCGCTGGCGTGCTACGTCGGCTATATGCTGAGCCTCGACGTGGGACTGACCGTCGCGTGTCTCGCCACGACGCCCCTGTTGTGGTGGCTGACCGTGCGCTTCTCGCGAGAAGTGCGACCGCAATACGATCGCAACCGCGAGCTGGTCGATCGCATGATCTTGGTGCTCAGCGAAAATCTACAAGGGGCGGCGGTGGTGCGCGGGTTTGGAAGGGAACGCGAGGAGATCGCCAAGTTCGCGCGTGCGAATCGCGAAGTACAAGATCAACAGCGGGCCGTCTTTTGGAAGGTCTCGATCTTTGCGCCGATCGTCCAGCAACTGACGCATCTCAATCTCATCATCTTGGTCGTCTACGGCGGCTACCTTGTCGCACAAGACCGTCTGCCGCTCGGCGCCGGCCTTGTCGTCTTCGCCGGTCTCTTGCAGCAGTTCTCCAGCCAAGTCGGGCAGCTTTCCACAATCGCCAACAGCGTGCAGCAAAGCCTCAGCGGCGCGCGGCGCGTGTTCGAGATTCTTGATACGCCCGTGGAGATTCAGAACAGCGAGCGGCCGCAGCGATTGGAGCGAGCCGCAGGGCGAATCGAATTTGAGCGCGTCGAATTCGCCTACGCACCAGGTCGACCGGTGCTGCGCGACGTGACGTTTCAAGTCGCCCCGGGTCAGAAGGTTGCACTGCTGGGCGCGGCCGGCGCGGGAAAGTCGACGCTGTTAAGCCTGGTGGCGCGCTTCTACGATCCGACTCAAGGCTGCGTTCGGATCGACGGTCACGACGTCCGGACGCTCGACCTAGCCGACCTCCGCCGCACGCTCGGATTCGTCTTCCAAGAAAGCTTCTTGTTCAGCAACACGATCGCCGCCAACATCGCCTTCGGGCATCCTGAGGCGACTCGCGAGCAAATCGAACGTGCGGCCAAGATTGCGGCGGCCGACGAGTTTATCGAACGATTGCCCGAGCGTTATGACACGGTGCTGGGCGAGTACGGCTATAACCTGTCGGGCGGACAGCGGCAACGGTTGGCGATCGCCCGCGCCGTGCTGCTCGACCCGCCCATCTTGCTGCTCGACGACCCGGCCGCCGCGCTCGATTCGCAAACCGAACGCGAGATTCTGACGTCGCTGCAACAAGCAACCGCCCAGCGCACGACGCTCATCATCGCGCATCGGCTTCGCACGCTTCGCGACGCCGATCTGGTGGTCGTGTTGGAGGAGGGGCGAGTGACTCAGATGGGGCGCCACGACGATCTGTTCGCCAGTTCGGGACATTACCGCGAGGTGGCGTTGAGTCAGCTGGAACCGGGACGCAGGGAGTCGCCATCATGAACGTGTCGCTCGTACGCGTAGCGCGCGATCCCGATCGCGAGGCCGACTCCCGGCCGCTCGACATGCAGTTGATCCGCCGGCTGCTGGGCTACATGCGTCCCTACGCGACGCAACGCAACGTCTTGTTGGTGTGCGTCGTCTTGCGCGCCATTCAATTGCCCGCACTGGCCTGGGCGCTCGGCGCGGTCGTCAACGGTCCCATCGCTCGTCAGGCGCCGCTGGCCGACATCGCGACCGGCGCCGCCGGCGTGCTGCTGTTGGGATTGTTCACGCACTACACGTTTCACTTCCGCTACCGGCTGGCGCTCGAACTGGGCGAGTACGTGATTCACGATCTGCGGCAGCAATTGTTCGAGCACCTGCAGCGGCTGCCGATGAGCTACTTCAATCGGACGAAGGCGGGGCGCGTGATCAGCCGCATGACGAGCGATTGCGAGGCGATGCGAATCGGCGTGCAAGATGTGCTGTTTGTGAGTCTCGTCGGCGGCGGGCAGATGTTTTTCGCCGCGGCCGTCATGGCGTGGTACGACTTGGTTTTGTTCTCATTGATCGCCGCCATGACCCCGATCCTGTGGTGGTTGAATCACTTCTTTCGCCGACGGTTGAGCACCGCGTATCGCGACGTGCAGGAGAGCTTCAGTCGCGTGACCGCGACGCTCGCGGAATCGGTCGCCGGCATTCGTGTGACGCAGGGGTTTGTGCGCGAAAAAGTCAACGCTGGGTTGTTTCAGTCGCTGGTGGAAGATCATGCGCGCTACAACATGAGCGCTGCGCGAACGGCCGGCGTTTTCACGCCCCTGCTGGAATTCAACAGCCAAGCGTTTCTGGCGGCGCTGCTGGTGGTTGGCGGATATCGCGCGCTGCGACCTGACATTGCGATGCCGACTGGCGACTTGATTCAGTTCTTCTTCCTAGCGGGCATTTTTTTCAGCCCGATCCAGATCTTAGGGAATCAGTACAACCAAGCGCTCACCGCCATGGCCGGCGCCGAACGCGTCTTCCGGTTGCTCGACACGCCGCCCGATTGGACGGACGCCGTCGATGCCAGTCCGCTGCCGCCGCTGCGCGGGCGCGTGGAATTTCGCGACGTACGGTTCGGCTACGACCCAACGCAACCCGTCCTCCAAGACATCTCGTTCATCGCCGAGCCGGGGCAGACGGTGGCGCTGGTGGGGCACACGGGGAGCGGCAAGTCGACCATCATCAATCTGCTGGCTCGTTTCTATCTGCCCGACGCCGGCCTATTGCTGCTCGATGAAGTCGACGTCCGCAGCATTACCGCCGACTCGCTGCACCATCAACTGGGACTCGTGTTGCAACAGAACTTTCTCTTCACCGGCAGCGTGCGGGAAAATCTGCGATTTGGACGCCCGGACGCGACAGACGAGCAGATTTGGGAGGCGCTGGGGCGGCTGGAGTGTCGCGACCTGTTCGAGTCGTTGCCGCAGGGCTTGGAGACGGAGGTGGGCGAACGGGGCGGGAGGCTGTCATTGGGGCAGCGGCAATTGGTCTGTTTCGCCCGCGCGTTACTGGCCGATCCGCGAATCCTGATTCTGGACGAAGCCACGAGCGCCGTCGACACGTTGACGGAGCGTCGCATCCAGCGAGCTCTCGAGAAGCTGCTGGCGGGACGCACCAGCTTCGTGGTGGCGCATCGCTTGAGCACGATCCGCAACGCGGAACTGGTGTTGGTGATCGACCAGGGACGCATCGTGCAGCGCGGCAGTCACGCCTCGCTGATCGACGTCGCCGGACCCTACGCCGACCTGTGCCGTGAGTTCTTCACCATCCGTTAGACGCCGGGGACCGGGCGGACGGAACCGCCGCCGTTGAGCGCCATGTTGCCGCCGTCCATGGGGATGAGTGCGCCGGTGATCCATGAGGAAGCGTCGGAGGCGAGAAACACGGACAATCCGCAGATGTCGTTGGGCTGGCCGAGTCGACCGGCGGGGATGCCGCGGAGGTAGGTCGGCTTCAGGTTCGCGTCGGCCGCCATCCGCGCCTCAAGACTCGGGTTGGTCACCTGCGCCGGCAGGATCGCGTTGACGCGCACGCCGGCGGACGCCCATTCGGTGCTGAGTTCGCGAGTCATCTGGACGACGGCGCCCATCGCCATGCTGTAGGCGATGTGGCCGCGGCCGAGCGCGGTGAGACTGGCGAGCGACCCGATGTTGATGATGCTGCCGCGGCGTTGGGCGAGCATGCGTCGGCCCGCTTGCTGACAGCTCGCAAACCGTCCGAGCACCAGGTTGTCGAACACTTGGCGGACTTGATCGAGCGTGATGTCTTCGGGGCGGGCGAGGATGCCGTCGCCGGCGACGTTGCCCAGCACGTCGATGCGGCCGAACTCTCGATCCAGCAACGCATACAACTTTTCGATCTCTTCCGCCTTCGACACATCGCAGCTGGCGACGAGCGCCTTGCGCCCCAGGCCGGCGACGTCGTGCGCGGTTTGTTCGGCGCCGGCCGCGTTGCGATCGACGGCCAAGATGTCGGCGCCGGCGTCGGCGAGCGCCAGCGCCATCGCGCGACCCAGTCCCTGCGCCGCTCCCGTCACCAACGCCACTCGACCAGTCAAATCAAACAGTTCATTCACGGGCATCGACGCGATTCCTAGATTGAGAGGGCTGACGCTGGCGAGGAGCAGACGCTGGCTGGGGGGGAGGCTCACTTAAGCGTGATGGTGTTCTGCAGCGGTTTAAGCACATTGTCGACGACGTAGTTGTCGAGCAGATCGCAGCAGATGGCGGTGAGTTTCTGCATGGAAGAAACAAACGACTCGCCCGGTTCCAGGCTGCCGTAGCGGCGTGCGGTGAGATAGACGCTCAACTGTTCCTCGGGGAACTCGCCCGACCGCACGTGGTACGCCGTGGTGCGCGTCTCGAAGCTGACTCGCGCCTGCGTGCGACATTCTTCGTCGAGCGCCAGTTGGATGACGGGTTCGCTGGCCAGGATGCGAGCGCCGGGAATGGCGACGAGCGGTTCGAGCGCGGGGCAGATGCCGAGTGCGTCGGCGATCAGTTGGCTGTGGTTGCCGCGGTAACTAAAGTCGAACCCAAACACGACATTCAGCGACTCGCAGTCCAGCGGACTCACGGAGAGCGCAAACGGCGCCAGCTCCAGGACGGTGGCATGCTGCTGCGCCGCTTCGTCGACCGACGCCGGATTCACCTGTCCAGAACATACTCGGCGCGGTTCGATCGACGCCCAGCGGTAGGCAGGTTTGTCCTTCTCCTCTTCCAACACGAATTCCCCTCGCTCGCGCGTGTAAAAATTGCGCAATTGCGGGTAGTGCCGCTGCAGCTGTTCGAAGTAATGCAGCACGGTTTCGCGCTGTGGCGGGAGCTCCATCTCGGTGTGGAGGTTCATGTTGACGTAATAGTCATCGCAATGCGCGTCGTAGCGTTTCATCGATTCGTGATCGGGGTCTTCGTTGTTTTTCCGCGTCGACTGACCCTACAATACGTCCCGCCCAAAAGCGGGAGCGCAAACGGGCCGATCGCGGGAGGGGAACGCCGCGTTCACGACGTCGTCGGACTGCCATTGGTTGATTATTCGAGATTAGGAGCTCCTGGCAATGGGCGAGCAGGCGGGATTCTATGTTTCGAGCACGGGGCCGGCGGGCGGCGAGGACGTGCATGCGGCCGTCTTTCCCACGTCGCTGGGATGGATGACGTGCGAGTGGAGCGGCGGGCGGTTGGTGCGTAATGCGTTTGGTTTTGAATCGGCGGACGCGGCTCGGGCTTCGTTGACAGAGACGCTGACAGAGAGGCTGACGCAGACGACGCATGCGCCGGCCGAGCTGCGCGAATTGGTTCGGCGACTCACACGCTTCGCCGACTCCTACGACGACGACTTTCTCGACGTCCCGTTGGCGCTCGACGAGGCCGCGCCGTTCGCGCGTCGAGTGCTGGAGGCGTGTCGTCGGATTCCGATCGGCGAGACGCTGACCTATACGGAGCTCGCGCGATTGGCCGGTTCGCCGGGCGCAGCGCGCGCGGCAGGGAACACGATGGCGCGAAATCGCTTTCCCTTGGTGGTGCCGTGCCACCGAGTGGTCGGCGCCCGCGGCGCGCTCGGCGGCTACTCGGCCCCCAGCGGCCTGACCATGAAGCGACGACTCTTGGCCGCCGAAGCGCGAACCTTGAACGCCGTCGCCGTGTCGTAGCGACGCTGGGCCGAAAGCAGCGCGCGATGTGACTTCTTCGAGTGCGTGGAGGAGCCGAAGGTGGAAGCGACCAAGATCCTTGCGCAAGTCCGCGACTTATATGATCGCGGCCAGTACGTCGCCGCTTACGAAACGGGGCGACAAGCTTGGGGGGCGCCCAGCAGCTGGCCGGGAACCGACGCCCGCATTTTGGCCGTGCGCGTGGCCGCGAACTGCGGCGCGCCGCGGCTTGCTGATTGGCTGGTGCGGCTCGCCTATCGCGAAGCGCCGGACCACTCCGAGGCGCGGTACTACGAGGGGCGGCGCGTGGGGCGTCGTCGCGGGCCGTACGAGGGCCTGCGCTGGATGCGCCGGCACGGCGATTTGCCCGCCTCCGCCAGCGCCGACATCCGCGCCTCCTGGTATACGCTCGGCGCTGAACACGCCAGCATGCTCCGTGACTTCGACGAAGCCGAGCTCTGGATGCACTTGGCGGAAAAGACCGACCCGGATAATCCGTGGGTCAAAGTCAGTTGGGCGGCCGTGCGCGAGCGCGAAGATCGGTACGACGAAGCGGTCGCGACGCTGCGGACGGCGCTAGAGATGCGTCCCTGGTATCGACCTGCCGTCCAGTCGCTCGCACACCTCCTGTCGGTCGGCAGCCAAGAAGACGAAGCGATTGAGTTGCTGCAGCAGGCGGCGGAGCGGCTCCAGTGCTACTCGATTCACGCCCAGCTGTTGTCGCTGTATTTGGAACGCAAACAGTACGACCAGGCGCTCGCGGCGCTCAACGAAGTCGAACGACTGGTGGTGCTCGGCGAAAAGCCGCTCCCGCAATGGTTCGCCGCAAACCGCAGCGAAATTATGTACTTTCTGGGCGACATTCCGGCGTCGATCCAGTTCGCTCGCCAGTCCGACAGCAAGTACTGGAAGGCGATCGCGGATCGGTTGGAGGACCCCGCGTACGCCGCGGCGCAAGTCCGGTTGCTCGACGTCGGCTTCGTGCGCCAACACCATGCGACCTGCGCACCGGCGACGTTGTCGGCGCTCAGCCGCTTCTGGGGCATGCCGGCGGATCATCTGCAGGTGGCGGACGAGATCTGTTACAACGGCACGTCGTCTTTCAGCGAGCGCAAGTGGGCGACCGATCACGGCTGGGTCGCGCGCGAGTTTTCGGTGACGGAAGAGAGCGCTCAGGCGCTGATCGATCGCGGCATCCCGTTCACCTTCACGACGGTCGATCCCGGCAACTCGCACCTGCAAGCGATCATCGGCTACGACGGCCGCCGCGGCACGCTCGTCATTCGCGATCCCTACTGGCGGTCGCTCGGCGAAGGACTCGCGAAACAGTTGCTGGAACGGTATCAGGCGAGCGGCCCGCGGGGGATGGCGATGGCGCCGATTGGTCGCTCGTCCGAACTCGATTCGCTCGAGTTGCCTGACGCGCCGTTGTGGGATCGGCTGCATGCGTTCGACCATGCGCTGGTCGAACATCGTCGCGAGGAGGCGATGCAGGCTTACGAGCAGCTGCGACAGGCGGCGGCCGAACATCGGCTGACGTATGAAGCGCGACGCCGGCTGGCGATCTACGACGGGAACGCGACGGAGCATCTGGCGGCCGTCGAGTGGCTGGTGCAGGCGTATCCGAATGATCAGCGCTTGGAGTACGAGCGATTGGCGCTGTTGCGCAACCAGGGACGGCGCGACGAACGGTTGGCCACGTACGAACGGCTGTGCGTCAAGTCGGAGACGCACCCGATCTTTTGGCAGCAATACGCCAACGAACTGCGCGTCGACGCGCGTCGCTGGGACGAAGCGATCGTCTTGCTGCGGCGCGCGATCCGACGCTGGCCTAGCGAGGCGTCGAACTACGCCACGCTCGCACACTTGTATTGGGACCAACGACGCTTCGCCGATGCGCTCGACCTGCATCGATTCGCGACGTGCTTGGGAGACAAAGACGAACAGTTCGTAATGTCGTATTTCGCGGCGGCCGATTGGTTCAAGCAAACCGACGAGGCGCTGCGGCTGTTGCGGAATCGGTTCGAGCGGTTTGGGAAGAAGTCGAGCGACCCGGCGCGGTCGCTGGTCGCGGCCTACCTGCAGCTGGATCGGTACGGCGAGGCGCTGCAGACGATCGAAGAGGCGTTGACGCTGCGGCCGGACGACGGCGAACTGCAGCTGTACGCGGCCGATGTGTTGACGTCGGCCAGCGCCGAGAATCTGCCGCGGGCGCGCGAGCTGGTCGAGGCGGCGAAGAACAACGCGCCGCGGTCGTCGTGGCTGCGGTCCGCCGCACGGCTCGCGGCGTCCGAAGATCGGTCGGCCGACGCACTGTCGTTGTGGCGCGAAGCCCTCGCCCTCTCGCCGCTTGCTATGGACGCTCATACGGCCGTCGCTCGCTTGCTCTACTCGCTAGAGGGCGACCAGGCCGCTCAACAACACCTGCGCGAGGCTTGCACGCGTTTCCCCAACCATATTCCGTTGCACGAGTTGTGGGTGGAGTGGATTCGGGACGAGCCGCCCGAGGTGCGGGAGCCGATCATTCGGCGGCTGATCGACGTCAGCGGCGACAACGCCTGGGCCCGGCGCGAGCTCGCGTTTCTACTGGCCAGCCAACAACGCGACGAGGAAGCGTGGGCCGAGTCGGAGATTGCGGGGCGGCTGGAGCCGACGGCGCCGTCGCAGTTCTTGCTGCATGCACGGCTCCTACGGAATCGCGGCGACCATGCGGCTGCAAAGGTGGAGTTGCGTCGGGCCATTGAAGCGTCGGTCGACAACGACTCGGCGCTTGCCGCGTGGCTCGACCTGTGCGAGACGATCGCGGAACGTCGAGCGGTGATCGACTTTTTTCAGAGCCAACTGCAGACGCAGGTCACCTTCGGCGACGGGCTGCTGGCGCTGCGGGAACGCGCGAGCGACACGCTGGAGGCGGATGAATTGTTGGGGCGGCTGCGCGAGGCGCTGGCGCACCGCCCAGACCTGTGGCACGCTTGGTCGGCGCTCGTCCTCCAGTTGCTGGACGCCAATGAGCTGGATGAGGCGTGGACGGTTGCTTGTCAGGCGACCGACCGCTTTCCGCTGCTGCCCCGGCTGTGGTTGGACCGCGCTGATGTTTGTCGCGCACGACTTGATTGGACCCGGGAACGCGAAGCGCTCGAGAACGCGCATCGGATCAATCCGTCGTGGAGCGTCACGGTGCGGCGGTTGTGCGAGTCGTTCAATCAACAGGGCGAGTACGATCGGTCGCTGGCCCTGCTCACCGCCGCCGTGACGCGTCAACCCAACGACGCCACGACCCGCACGCTCCTTGCGGAAACTCGCTGGCGAATCGGCGACAAGCAGGCGGCTGTGGAGGCGGTGCGCGAGGCGGTGAAGGTGGATCCGGGCTTGAGTCGCGGGTGGGATCTCTTGCAGCGCTGGACCGACGCGCTGCAAACCCCGGAAGTGCCGCGACAGACGGCTCGCGCGTTGACGGAGTCGCACCCCGGCGACGCACGCGGCTGGCTGGCGCTCGCGCGCATGCTGGATCAGCGCAGCGAAGTCGACGAGCGGCTGGCGGCTTACGATCGGGCGATCGAGTTGGGACCTCGGAATGCGGACGCATACGATCAGAAGGCGGAGACGCTGGCGTTCGTGGGTCGCTATGACGAAGCCGTCGCGACGTGCCGTCCGCCTGTGTTCGGCGCGCATCCGCCGACCTCGCTGCGCGGCCGCGAAGCGTGGATCGAGTCGGAACGGGGCGAATTGAAGACGGCCATCGAACGGATGCGCGCGGTGCTGGAGGAAGAGCCGTTCTACTATTGGGGCTGGTCGCGCATGGCCGACTGGAGTCAGGCGGTCGACGACATGCCGGGCTACCTGCAAGCGGCGCAGTGGATGGTTCGCTTGAGCCCGCAATACGAAGTCAGCATCGGGTATTTGGGCGAAGCCCTGCAGTTGAACGGCGACCGCGACGGCGCTCGGGAAGCCTACGCTCGGGCATTCGAACTCAATCCGCGGTATGAATTCGCGGGGACGCAGCTGTTCGATCTGCTGCTGGAGGATGGAGCGCTGGAAGAAGCGGGCGCGGCGCTGGAACGGTTGTTGATGTTCAACCCGGGGCCGCTCACGTCGGCCCGCGGCGCGAAGTTGGCGGCGAAACGCGGCGATCAGGCGACGGCGCTGGAACACTTGGCGTACGTTGCAACGCAACCTCACGCCAATTCATGGCCTGTGGAGACGGCGTTCGAGGCGTGTGAGGAGGCCGGCTGGAAGTCGGAAGCGGCCGGCCGCCTGCAGCAGCTAGTGCTGGACGACGCCCCCGTCGCCGCCGCGGCTGAAAAGTGGGTCGAGCTGCTGGTGGAGTCGGCGGGAGCGGGCGCACTGAACGGCGCACCAGGCGGCGCACTGAACGGCGCGGCGACGACGAGGGTCGCCGACGAGATCGCCCGTTTGGCGCGGCGCGCGGCGACGCTGCCGACGGTCGACGAAGCGACGTTGTCGATCGAAGAAAGCGCCGCGCGGGAGCGCGTGATCGAGGCGCCGCGGTCGGCGCTGCGCGCCTACTTGCACAACCTCATTGAACGGAAGGCGGTCGAGGAACTGCGGCGCGTGGTCCAACGGCATGACGCGTGGCTGCGTTCCGACCCGCAATGCTGGGGGCTCGTCGGCTGGGCGTTCACCTCGTTGCGCAAGTACGGCGACGCGGCCGAATGGATGCGCGATTGGCAACAGCGGACCGACAGCTTCCCCTGGGCGATGGTCAACGCGGCCGAGGGATTTCGAAACACGGATCGCGAGTCGATTGGGGCGGCCTGCAATCAGTTCGCCCTTACGTTGCCGCCGTCGAACGGCATTCACTTGCATCACCTGTGGCTCGCCAGCGACGCGATCGCAGCGCGCGACGTCCAGACGACGGAGCAGCGGTTGGAGCAGGCGGAGGAGGCGGCGCGCGGCGAGCGGCTGGACGCCGACTACGGGTTCTTGCGATTCCTGATCGACGCGCTAGTCTCGATGGAAAAGTCGCCGCCAGGACGCGGCGCCGCCCTCTTCCAGACGCTGGCCGGCCCCCTGACCCAAGCGCGGATGGAGTATGCGCCGTTTGCGGAAGAGCCAGCCCGTCAAAGACTGTTTCGGCTCGCCCTTCGCCGGCTTGCCAAATTGGGCGGTCTCAAGGGGTGGTGCTGGTATGCCTACTGGCGCATCCGCAGCCGACCCTAAGACGTCTGGCCTGCGTAAAGACAGGTAGAGGGAGGTGTGCCATGACTCACACCATGGGGTATCACGAGATCGTGTTCTTTGTGCTGGTAACGATTCTGGCAGTGGTGCTGTGGGCGCTAGCGGTGACGCCGGTCGGAGGCAGCTAAGTCGCCTGATTCGTAACCTTAACAAGAGCAGGAAGTTAGCGTCCCGGATGTCGCTTTCGATGCCAGTCGTTAGCGTCGACGTATTTCGCCCAACTTGCCAATGATGGGTTGTAAGCCATAATTTACGACCGTCGTTAGGGATGAAGTTTGTTTCCAGGTTGGACGGGGTTTCGGAGGGAGACTTCCATGCGTACATGGTGTTTGGTCGCGTTGTTGGTCCTGTCGGCGATGCCGGCGGCGGCGCGTGCGGAGCGGACGGCGTCGGGCGGCAATATTGTGCATTCGCGTCGCGCGGCGGTGGTGGCGCACCGGATGGTGCCGCCGTTCTACGGTCGCCACGTTTACCAAGGGCGTTCTCGCCGGTAACATTGCGTCCGTTTCGTGCCTCGAGAAAAGGCGGACGCAAATGGGGGCATCCTGGCAGGCGCCGTATAAAGTCGGGGACATCGCGGTTCAAGCGATACCGGAAGACGAGCGGCTGTGGGTGCCGCAGGCGCCGAACGTCTGGTTCCGGCCGTTGTGGTTCAACACGGTGACGGGCGAGTGGGTGAATTTGCTGCGAGTGCGCCGCGCGGGGATGCTCAGCCGACACTTGCACCCTGCGCCCGTGCATGGGTACGTGATCAAGGGATCTTGGCGGTACCTGGAGCACGATTGGGTGGCTCGAGCCGGCATGTATGTCTTTGAGCCGCCGGGGGAGATCCATACGTTGGTCGTGGACGACGACGACGAAATGATCACCCTCTTCCATGTGTGCGCGGCGCTCATCTATTTTGACGATGAATTGCGACCGTGTGGGCACGACGACGTCCACACCAAGATCGCACTCTGCCGCAAGCATTACGCGGCGAATGGATTGGGCGAGTCGTTCGTCGAGCAGTTCATCCGCTAGCGGCGGGGACTTGCGGACGGGCGGGGCCGACCCAAGAATGGGGCCTTCTTCGACAGCCCGCATGACATTTGTCGCCCCGGGAACGCGGTTTTTTGCGTTCGGAGGCGCGAGGCGGTAAGCGTTTCAACCTAGGAGAGTCCAGCGATGGGAAAACCGGCCAATGTGGCGATGATCGGCTTGGGGTTCGGCGCCGAGTTTATTCCGATTTATCAGGCGCATCCGGACGCGAACGTGTATGCGATCTGCCAGCGCAATGTCGACAAGATGAACGAGATCGGCAATCGCTTCGGCATTGAAAAGCGTTACACGCAGTTCAGCGACGTGCTGAAGGATCCCAACGTCGATTTCGTCCACATCAACAGTCCAATCCCTGACCACGCCTGGATGTCGATGGAAGCTCTGAAGGCGGGCAAGCACGTCATGTGCACCGTGCCGATGGCGACGACGATCGACGAGTGCCGTCAGATCTGCGAGCTGGTGAAGAAGACGGGGCTGAAGTACATGATGGCCGAGACGGTCGTGTACAGCCGCGAGTTCTTGTTCATTAAGGATATGTACGAGAAGGGCGAACTGGGGAAGATTCAGCACTTGGCGGCGTCGCACCCGCAAGACATGGACGGCTGGCCTGCCTATTGGGAAAAGATGATCCCGATGCACTACGCGACGCACGTCGTCAGCCCCTGCTTGGGGTTGGTGAACGGCCGCGCCGAGTATGTGTCGTGTTTCGGCTCGGGAACGGTTCGCGACGATATTCAGCAGAAGTCGGGGAACAAGTTCGCCGTCGAAACGTGTCACATCAAGATCAAGGACATGGACTTGGTCGCCCACATTTGGCGATTCCTGTACGACGTCGCTCGGCAATATCGCGAAAGCTTCGACGTGTACGGAACGAAGAAGAGCTTCGAGTGGACGTTGGTGGAAAACGAGCCGCACGTGATTCACACGGCGAAGAAGCCCGAGCCGGAGATTGCATCGAAGATCGAAGTGCCCGACTTCGCTCATCTGCTGCCGGAACCGATTCGCAAGTTTACTCGGTCGATTCAAGACGCCGACCACTTGTCGTTCATTCAGGGCGGCGGGCACGGCGGTTCGCACCCGCACTTGGTGAACGAGTTTGTGAGCGCCTTGCGCGATAATCGCGACCCGTGGCCGAATGCCGTGCAGTCGGCCAACTGGACCTGCGTCGGCATCTGCGCTCACGAATCGGCGCTCCAAGGCGGCCAGATCGTGCGCCTGCCCGACTTTACGCTCGAGTAACCCGCCGATGGCCAAGAAGTCGCGCCCGACGCACGCTCCGCTCGCCCCACGCGCCAAGGTTTGGATCGAGTGCGACGGGGAGTATGTGTTCGGGCACGGCATCTGCCAGATCTTGGAGGCGGTGGAGCGGACGGGCAATATCAAGCACGCCGCCGAACAGCTCGACAAGAGCTACCGGTACGTCTGGAGCCGCATTAAGGAAGCGGAGCGCGCGTTAGGCCGGTCGTTGGTCGAAGCGCGCGTCGGCGGCGCCGACGCCCAACGCAGCACCCTCACGCCGCTCGCCCAACAGCTCATGGCTCAGTTCCGCGCCTTGCGCACCCGCGTGCTCGAGGTCGTCGAACAAGAATTCCCGCGCTGTTTTGCAGCGCGGGAAGGATAGTCGTGGACCGCTCCGCGGTCCAACGTTGGACCGCGGAGCGGTCCACGACTATCGACGCCTGTCCAATCCCTCGGAGCTAATGTCGCGATGAACATTTCTTGGTGTCCCCGCGATGCGTCGCTTGCCGCTCACAGCCGACTTGCGATCGGCGCTCGAACCGATTCCGGCGCGGGAGTTTGGGAATTCCTGGTGCTGCTGGCGACGGGCGCGGCCGCGATGGTGTTTTCGGACTTGGTGGAGTTCAAGCTGCGGATGCCGGGGCACGCGATCCTGCGCGCCGTCCCGCCCCTGGCGCTGGGACTGGCGCTGATTCCGCGGCGCGGCGGCGGCGTGATCATGTCGGCGGGCGCGATCCTGGCTGCGATCGGCTTGCGCGGTTACGGCTTTGACACTGGGATGGGCGCCATCACCAGCGCCGCGGCGTTCGGGCCGCTCTGCGACCTCTTCGTCCGCTGGGCTCGCTCTGGTTGGCGTTTGTACCTCGCCATCGGGCTCGCCGGCCTCGCGACCAACCTAGCCGCCTTCGCCGTCCAAGGCGGTTCCAAATGGTTCGCCGCCAGTCAGCGCCTGGGCGGCGGAGGCGGAGGAGGCGGCGGCGGAGGCGGCGGAGGAGGAGGAGGAGGTGGTGGCGGAGGAGGAATGGGGGGCGGCGGCGGCCGGGACTTGGGCGAGTGGCTGTTTGTGGCCGTGTTCACCTATCCCTTGTTCGGATTGGTCGCCGGCTTTGTCAGCGCCGCGCTGTGGTTCCGCTGGCACGACGGCGATCACGCATGATCTACGTCGGGATCGACGATACGGATACGCTGGAGACGCGCGGCACGAATCAATTGGCTCGTGCGCTCGTGCAGCAAGTTCGTCCCTGGTACGTCTGTCGCAGCATCGTCCGCCATCAATTGTTGTTCGACCCTCGAGTGCCCTACACGTCGAAAAACGGGTCGGCGTCATTGCTGTTTCAGTTGATCGACGACCGAGCCGTGGAAGACTCCGACTTGGAGCGGCTGATCGAGTTGTTGCGTCGCGGGATGCTCGGCGACTTCATCCCCGGCAGCGACCCGGGCTTGTGCGTGGCGCGGCGCGTGAGCGACGAGCTTGTCGAGTTCGGCCGTGAATGCCAGCGGCGCATCGTCGCTCAGGACGAAGCTCGCGAGACGGCGCGACGTGCGGGCGTGCACCTCGAGGGGCTTGGCGGAACCAATCAAGGCATCATCGGCGCGCTGGCCGCCGTCGGACTGATCTCGACCGGGGACGACGGCCGAGTGGTGCAAATGGGGGACTGGCCCGACGACCTGTCGGGCCCGACGCCGCTCGCCGCTCTACACGCGCGGGGCGTACACGTCTGGGACGAGTCGTCGGACTGCGAGTTGCTCGACCCCGCCGCCGTGATCGACGTCGGCAAACACCTTCGCCCCAACCTGCGCCGCCGCGCCTACACGCTCTTCGTCCGCCCCTCCCCTGCCCCTCCCAATTGGCGCGCCCAGAAGCGAGTGTGAGATTTCCCTCACCCCTTCTTTCCCCCAACCCCTGTTTCCCCTCTCCCCAAGCGCAGCATGGGGAGAGGGGTCAGGGGTGAGGGGCAGCCTTGGTTTCGAACCGCAGCGCTTCGATTTTCAGTTCGCCGACGCTCGCCGCGACGACCACGATCTCGTTCGCGATCCCGGTCGCGGCGAGCGGAATTGCAATGCCGTCGACTACTTCGGACGGGGCTCCACGCCAAGCGGCCAAGAGGCGACGGCCATCGTAGACGACGACTCCCAGAGAAGCCTTGGGGGTTCCGGCGCCGGCTGCGACCGACGTCGCCTTCAGTCGCAGGACGTGACGATCCTTATCGACAAATTGGCGCGGGTATAGTTCGCCCGTGCAGCCCGCCCAGCCGCCGTCGTTTCGCGTGAACGACATCACAAGCGTTGAATCGCCGAGCTTGCCCTTGCGTGCCACTTCGACCGTCGTTCCCTTCGCCGCGAGTTCCGTATCGGTCCACCACGTGGAAATGAGACTCGGATACTTGTCGGATCCAGAGAAGACGCGTTCGCTGCTTAGAAGCGTCTCGGGATCGTGGTCGATCGGCATGATCGCCGCAAAGGTGATGCACAACTGCGCGCCTTTCGTCCAGGATTGGGGCATCCAGGTCCATGCTTGGATTTCGACCGAGGAAACTTTGCTTGCGCGGTCGACGTCCCCGTCGAGCGGCACTTCCACAAAACGCGGCCTGCCGTCGCACGGTAGGGGCGAAAGGACGCGATGGGCCTTGTCATATTGGATGAAGTGAGTTGTCAGCTGTTGCGTCGTTCCTTTGGCGTTGTCGTACACTCCGACAACGAAGGGAAGCTGATCATTCGGTTGTGGAGATTTAGCCCAGACTTGCAGAACCAGCTTTGAAGGACCTTCAGGAATCGCCGCCGGTTCCTCGAGTATCACGACGGCTTTGAAGTCCTTTTTCTCGAAATCATCCTGATCTCGTCGAATCTCGATTCGCTTATATGGAATCTCGCCCGATTCGTCGCGGTTGACGGTGAAGCCCGTGTGGTCTTCGTCGACGATGAGTCCGCCGCGGAACAGGTGGTTGTCGACGCGTTGATAACGAAATCCGCGCAGCGAGGAGACGACGACCATATCGCGATCGATCGGGCCCATCGCCAACTCGGGATTGAGATTCCGGTCGTCGTCGAGTAGCAGTCGACTCGCCTGAGAGAAAATGGCATCCAGCGTCTGTTGGTGGGGCCTATCCACCTCATTGACCGGTTCAAAGTAGGGGTCGCCCGTTTCGGGAACGGCGATGTGCAAGAGGTGCGCGACGCGCGGTGCGATCCCCAGTTCGTCCTCGATCGGCTTCGAGTACCTGTCTGGAAACATGACGGTGGCTGAATAGTCGCCTTCGCGGTTCGGATTCAAATCAGTCACCAGCCCTCCTACCACCGCATTCGCCCGCAGCAACTCGACGCTAGCCGCCAGATTCTTCGCGTCGTCCGATAAACTCTCGGGGTACACCAAATCGCCCGATCTCATCGTCGAGGGCTGATGGACGAGGCTGGCCGCGGGCGGTTCTATGGTCGCCTGTCCCGGTTCGGCTTTCACGCGACACAGATCAGCAATCATCCAAAGCGGCGCGTGGTATTTCACCGCGGCCAAACGCGAGATTGTCCGCACGGTCACTTCCTGTCCCGCCAATCCCGTCAACATCGGCGAATGACCATTCGCCGCGAACGGTGTTGGCGACGACGTTCGAACTCCCAGCGGCGTCATGAACATCACGCCCAAACTTCCTTCGACGCCGTGCCCGCCGAGGTACGTGAATCCAAAGGGCGGCCGAGCCGACTCAAACTGCTGCGCGTCCACCACCGAATGCTCCGCCGTCTTGTTCGGCAGTCGACGGCCGAACGCATTTGACAACCAATCCTCGTACTTGAGCCAGAAGGACGCATCGTCGACGAACACCTCGGGATCATCGATCAACCGTAGCGGCGCGACTTCTTCTGCGACCTCCTCGGAATTGTTTCGCTGCTGAAGCCGTTCGTTGATGTGGGCGACTTGTTCGCGAACCTTCGCCAATTGCGGATGCGATGCGTAAACGTCGGTCGGCAAGACGCCGACCAGCAACTTGACGTCGTAGCCGCATTCGGCAAGCCGTCCAGCGAGTTCTAATGCGTCCGGAACGGGGTGCTCCAGCGAGTTCGGCGCTGGATACTCGTTGCCAGCGATCAGCAACGCGGCGGGGCGTTGCCGAGCGAAATCGAGTCGATCTTCCCAGGTCCAGACGCGGGGCGCGATGAGCGACTGAATCACATCCTCGCTATAGTTCGGCGCGGGCGTCCCGCTGGCCGGCCCATTCGTGGCGCCGGCGCCCACACCGTTCGACGTTCCGACTGGCGACTCCGCGCCGCCGTTCGTGCCTGCGCCGCTTGCCGGAACTGGATCGCGTCCTGCCCCTGTGCGCTGGCCGCCGTCGGACGCGTTTGGCTTTAGCGTCGAGTCGCTCGCGCCGCTCGCAGTAGACGTCTCCGATCGCGAACACCCGCTCGCTGCCAATGTTGCCAACACGACGGCCGTCCCGAGAATCTGCACATACTGACTGATGATTCGCATGACTCTGCTCCTCCGCGTGATGAATTCGTTGGCCGCTACGATCGCTTGTACGGGTACACATAAATCTCGAGAGAATAGGGTGCATCTTGGAACTCGCTTCGCAACGCGCCGTTCAAGATCGACTCGATTCTGGCTCGCGAGGCCGCGTCGGCGGCGTTGGCCGAGTCTTGCAGTTCGAGTATCTCGGGGACGGTCAGGAGCGATGCGAGCATCTCCGGCCGTCCAATCGGGTCCAGCGTCAGCGACTTGGTCGGCTGGTCCGCTGACACGACGAGCAGATACAGGCTGTGGCCCACATACGAGCCGACGCCGATCTTGACGCTCTCTTGCGGCTGCCCCTTCTCCGTGCGTCCCACCAAGTACACCGCATCTTCGATCTGCAGGATCCAGCGATGACGATCCGTCTCGCCGACGCGCGGGACAAAAGTCCATTCGCTTCCGGGCGACATGGCGTCCTGCGGACCGCGCGTCATCGAGCCTGGAAAGGAGGTGAGTGCGCTCGAATCGTTCCAAACCACGGAGGCGAGCGCTGGATCTCGTTCTCGCAAGAAGGGGATCGCGATCACGGCGACGACTGCCGCGGCCGCCAAGCTCGCCACGACCCCCAGCGTCCGGCGCGACATGCCGCGCGGCGGCAGACTGGGCGTCGCGGGGGCCGATTTGGGAACCGTCGGCGCGCTCGGCGCAGCCGTACCTGCCTCCGCCTCGACGGCGTTCAGACGCAGCAGCTTCTCCTTCACTTCGGCCCACACGGCGGCATGATCAACGTCGTCCTCGTCCTCCCAATCGTCATCAATCCAGTCGTTGTACGGCCCCTCTTCCACCCGCCCGGCGCCCGACGTCGCGGCTAGGCTTGCCAGGTCTGGCGGCGGAAGCACGAGTGCGCGCGACGCACTCGACTCCGCGCCGCCCGCTGCGGCGCGGAGCGGCGTCGCCTGATCGCCGGTGCAGGCGTCGAACATCAGGCGCGCGATGTCGGAGTCGCCGACAAGCTGCTCGAAGCGCGCTCGCGCCGCCGCGTCCGCTCGCCCCTCGACGCATTGTTCGAGCAACGTCTGCAGCTCGTCCTGGGAGGAAACTGGTTCATCTTCGGCGCGCACTCGCCGCTCCACTTCGCACTGCCGCAGGAGGCGTCGGAGGACGTCGTCGCTGAAGTTGGGTTGGTCGTGTTGAGAATTGGACATGTTCGGATCTCCGCGTATTGAGTCGGACGGCTCGGGCTTACTTGAGGAACGGGTAGATGACTTTGCGAAATTCGCGCAACCAGCGTTTTCCCACATGAGGTTCGATGCCGAGCGACTCGAACACCTCGGAAAACGTTGCATCACCACGATTCAACACAGCGGTCAAAAACTGTCGAATTGGTTCCGGCTGGTTGGCGATGGCTTTGTTCAAGTAATTTTGGAAATCCTTGAGTGCCGCGAGCTGCGCCGGGTCGTCCACACGGATGGCCACGACGGAGGTTGCGCCGAGTTCATCAGTCTTGGCCGTATCCATGGCGGCGAGCGGCTTTTTAGCTTTGTTGCGCCACCGGGACTTCAGAAAGTTGCCGGTGCAGACGGCGATCCAGGCGTCGAGTCGTCCATGTCGGAACTCGCGGATCTTCGTGTACAGATGGAAGACCAACTCCTGAACGACGTCGTCGAGGTGGTCCCAGTCGGGTCGATTCGCCTCGATAGACTTGGTGAACCGCTGTCGCAACAGTCTCTCGAATTGGTCAATCGCCGCTCCCTGTCCCTCGCGCAGCCCGAACACCAGCTGTTCTTCGTCGGTGGAAGGGCGCAAGGAAACCACCAGTACGTCGTCGTCCTGCACATGGTGATTGGCCTTGAGGTCCTGCTCATGGGCGTACAAGAGCTGGCTGAAGAGCGTTTTGTCCGGGGGGAGTTGCTGAATGTTCTGCTTCACCTTGTCGAAGTGTGTCTGCGGTTGATCCCCCGACTGGTCGAACAGACCGTCGGTGGCGACGACGAGTTCCGCGGCGGGTGCAAACGGAAACTGGAGAACGTCGCCGGGACTGCTAGAGACAAACCTCTCTATCCCCTCGCCGAGCAAAAAGGCGGTGCGCGCGAGCGCTCGTGTCGGCGGCGCGAGGGGGGCTGGACCGACGACGGCGGACTTCGGATGGACGACGCCGTTCGACTGTGCATTGACGTAGATCAGCACTGCGTGCACGTTAATCCCGTCCGGCATGATCTTTTCTAGTTCAGCGTCGAGCTGCCATTTAAGGTCTTCGATATCGACGGGCGGGGGCAGTTTTGCACACAGCGAGCGAAACAAGGCGGGGACGCCCTTTCCCAGCAGGGCCGCTGGTTCCCCATGCCCCGTTACATCGCCGACCAGCACGGCGTAGGAACCATCGGGGAATCGGTGCCTCACGAGCAGGTCGCCTCCCCGATTGCCGCTGTGCGGTTTCTGGTAAGTCCGGCAGGTCAGGCGCCCCAGACGCTTCAAACCATGGATGGGGCGTGGTTTGAAATGTCCTGTCGGCTGTTGTGGATTCATGTGTTAGGTCTCCCTTTACTTCTACAGACGCGACCTGAACGCCCCAGGGAAAAGAATTCTTCGGAATATTTCGGAGGCGGCGTCGTCCCCAGCGGGTTCGGCCCTGCGCGCCGTGCGACAGTTACGAACCCCAAGCCGTCCCATCCAATGACACTTGCGAGCCTCCCTACCACCCCACTAGAAGTAATAGAGCGAAGCGGCCCTTTTTTTCACGTTCCTCCAAGAAAATGCTTAGGCTCGCTCCCTCCGACCCGCGTCTTTCCTGTCGGCACGATGTCGTCGCCATGTCAGATCTCGGTCACACTCACGTTCCAGGAGCCACTTCCAACATGAAGAAACCACTCCGCCTCGTCGCCTGCGCGCTGCTCTCGGTGGCCGCCCCGCCGCTCGCCGCCGCCGCCCCGCCCTCCGTCCGTCAAACGGATGCGCCTCGAGCCGATGCCTTGCAAAACGACGCCGCTCAACCCGACGTCCCTCAACCCGAAGCCGCGCGGCCGCTTACGCCCGAGGCGCGAAGGGCGGCGGCCCGCTGTCTAAAGCTGACGCTCGCCTGCCAGCTCAACGATGGCGCCATCGTCCAGGTCGCTCACGCCGGTCCCCAGGCGCCGGTGCTCATCGTCCCCTACTTCGGCCACTACGTAGCGCTGGCCTGGCTCGCGCATCACCAGCACACTCAGGATGTGGGAAGCCTCGCCGCCGCCGAAAAGTGGCTTCGCTGGTGCGCTTCCCACCAAGAGCAGGACGGCTATTGGAACCACTGGGAGGGGACCCGCAGCCAATACAAGAGCCTCAAGGACTGCGACGCCTGGGATAGTTCGGCCGCTCTTTACCTGCTTGTGCTCGACCGCTTCACGGCGGCGGGCGGCAAAGCCTCGCCCGACATGCTGACCGCCGCTCAGAAGTCGCTCGCGTGTCTGGAGCGATTGGTCGACGAGAGCGGCCTGACGATCGCCAAGCCCGATTCCCCGGTCTTGTTCTTGATGGACAACGTCGAGTCGGCGGCGGGTGCACGAGGGGCAACCGAGCTGTTCGCGCGCCTTGACCGGCTCGAAGAGAAGCAGCGCGCAGAGAAGCTCCACGCGCGACTCGCACGCGCCTTGCCCAGCTACTGGGATCCGGACCAAAGCGTCTATGCCTGGGCTCGTCATCCGTCCGGCAAAGCGGATGTGCGTCTCACCAAGGCCTACCCCGACGCCCTAGCGCAACTGTTCGCCGTCGCTCATCTATCCCCCAACGCCGACCTCTTCGATATGCTCGCCGCACGTTTCGAACCCGACGCCGGACCGATGGCGGCGGTGGGGGTCGAGCGATGGGCGATGGCCGCGAGCGAGCTCGGCGGCGACCGAGCCGACGCATGGCGCGGCAAACTAATTCACGAGATCAACCAATTCGGCCCCGACGTCTACTCGTACCGACCCGCCGTCGCTCTTCTCGCGCTGCTCGACGGCGGAGGTGTGCTCAAGCCCCAAACTCAACCGTAAGATGACGCACTTGCGTCGTCCCCTCGCGGCTCGGTGAGCTCGGTGGCTAAAGAAAATCCCTTGGTGGGCCCGCGCTCGCAGAGCCTCGCTTGGCCCACCCTACTCGCTTCGCTCTCTGCTCGGTGAGCTCTGTGAACTCGGTGGCTAAAGAAAATCCCTTGGTGGGCCCGCGCTCGCAGAGCCTCGCTTGGCCCACCCTACTCGGTTCCCTATCTGCTCGGTGAGCTCGACGGCGGAGGAAATCCCTTGGTGGGCCCGCGCTCGCAAAGCCTCGCTTGGCCCACCCTACTCGCTTGGCCCACCCTACTGCCGTTAGGCAGCTCAGAGGCTGCGCAAGAAAGAGGTGAGGTCGGACAGCTCGGCGTCGCTCAGTTCGCGCTCCAACTGGTGGCCGTGCTTGCGGAACACTTCGTTCAAGTCGGCGGCGCTGTTGTCGTGGAAGTACGGCGCTCGCTGGCCTACGCCGCGCAGCGAGGGTGGATTGAAGTGCGTGTTGCCCTCTTTATCGTGGATGCCGACGTCGTACGTCTTGGGCGTCGTGTAGGTCGGCGGAGCGTGGCAGCGGACGCACTGCAAGTTCTGAAACAACGTCTGTCCGCGACTCACGGACTCCTTGTCCTGCACGCCGCGCAACGCGTCGACGGACGGCGGCGACTCGAGCGTCTCGATGTAGGCGGCCAGCGCCGAGACGACCGGTTCGCTCGGCTCCTTGTTCGCTTGCATCGTGTTCACCAGCGACTTGCGAATCTGTTCGGGCAACGTCGCCGACGTGGCGGCCCAGGCGAACGGCGCCGTGTCGGCGCGTCCCAGCAACGTCAGCACGCGTTTCGGCGCACCGAACGATTTGTCGCTGAAGTTGTCGTTGAGCTGCCCGTTGGTGTGGCCGTCCGTATGGCAGCTCTGGCAGCTCATCCAACCGTCGTGCGACAACCCGCCGTCGTAGAACAACAGTTCGCCGCGGTCGACCAGCGTGAGTTCCGGCTGCGGGCCCAACGACAATTCCGAAAGCGACTCGCGGTTGGCGATGTCCACTCGCGAAATGCTGTCGCCGAACGTGTTGGCGACGAACGCAAAGCGGCTATCGCGAGTGGCAATCACGGCGGTCGGGCGCTTGCCTACCGGCGTTCGTTCCAGGCTGAAATCGGCTTCTTTGCCGCTGGCGATTTCGGAGACGCCGCCGAGCGTCACGAGGGCGACGCCGTCGGGGGTGAAGGCCAGTCCCGACGGGTCGGCCGTCGCGCTGCCCGCATGTCCCAGAGGATGCATGTGGCCGCCCGAGAACAGATCGCCGCCGCCCGCGAGCACTCGGTCGAGCTTGAGCCACCGCAGGTCGTTCGACATCAAGAGTCCCCAGTGGACGTCGTTGCGGATCGTGTGCGCGATTTCGTTGAGCATCTGGTGAGCGACGACCAGCGACTTGCCGTCGTGGCTGATCGCCAGCCCGCGGATATTGTGTCCCGGAAACTCGCGCACGCCCAACACCAGGGGCGCCGCCGCTCGGTTGGTCACGTCGAGCACCACGAGTTTGCCGGCGAAGGCGTCGGCCACGATCAGGCGCTGGTCGTCCTGGGCGAGCACCATGCGGCGCGGAGCGAAAGGGAGGTCGAGCGTCTGGGCGACGCGCGCCGGCGCGGCAGGGCCGGTCGGCAGTTCGACGACCGTGAGTCGTCGCGACCACAGCGAAGTGACGTATGCGAACCGACCATCGCGCGTCGCCGTGACGCTCACCGGATACTTGTTCACCGCCACTCGCTGCCGCACTGTGGCTTGCGGAGCGGCCGCGGTCGTGGAGGAAATGTCGACGATCACCAGTTCGTGAGCCGCCTCGTCGGTGACCAAGAGCGACCGCTGGTCGGGCGTCATCGCCATCTCGGACAGCAGTTTGCCGACCGGCGTTTCGGCGAGCACTTGGTTCTTGACGGGGTCGACGATCGAGAGGGTGCCCGAACGGCGATTGGCGACGAACAACAGCGACTCGTCGGCGGAGAGCGCCAGGGCCGTGGGGCGTCGCAGGGCGGGGGCCAGTTCCGCGGCGACGGTGAACGATGCACAGAACGACGCTGCGAGCAATAAAGCTGCAAGCGAAGTAACCGCGCGAGTCGCAATTCGTCGTCCCATGTCTGCACCTCCCCAAGTCGTTCGACGGCAACGCATCCGAGCATGCTAATGTCGCACAGAGCTCGATTCGGGGCAAGAAAGAATGCTACACCGAGTGCTCTTTGCACTCTTCGGCCCAGTCGCGAACGACCTGGCGGGCGTCGAGCCGCGGCATGACGTGGGGGCGGCGAGCCAGCAGGTGTTTCTGAGCTTCGGCGGGGGACATGCCGCGGTGAGCGATCAGCCAGCACATGACGACGGTCGCGCTGCGGGCGCGCCCTGCCTTGCAGTGGACGTACACGGTTTCGCCGCGCATCACGTGACGCTGCATGAAGGCGACGGCGCGGCGAATGTGGTCCAACGACGGAGGGTGAAAGTCGGTGGTCGGCACGCGCAGCTGCTCGATCCCCGCCTCCTCATACTGAGCGACCGGCCCCGCGTACTCCTCGCACGTATTCACGACCGCTCGCACCCCTTCGGCCGCCATCTGCGGGACGTCGGCCGCGAGCGGCATGGCGCCGAGAATCACGTGATTGTCGACGCGATCCCACCAGCGGCGCACGTGCAGGATGCGGCCGAGCGTATAGTTCCAGGCGAAGGTGGGCCAGAACAGCAGACGCGAAATGGGACGAGGAATCGGCACAAGGCGGCTCAGTGGTTTTCCCGAAGATGCACTCGCCCTATGGTGACGCATCGCCGCCCGTTTTGGAAGCAGCTAGCGGCTGCGACCGACCGTAGCACAGGCTTCCAGCCTGTGACCTCTCACCCGCCGTCGCGTTTGACGTCCAGCAAGCTGGCGGCCGTTTCGTGGGCCTTGCTGCTTTGGCAACAGGCTGGAAGCCTGTTCTACGGCTCGGGCGGAAGGGCTTCGAGCGGGAGGTAGACCCAGGGCTGGGCAAACGCTGCGCGGTACGCGTCGACGTCGTCGCCCATCACGCGCGCTGTTTGCAGGCGGTCATCGAACTGGCAGGCCAGTCGCGCGAGCAGCGCTGGGACGGGATTCAACGAGTGCGGGCGGCCGCTGACGCCGTGCGGCGACTTGAGCGACGCGCGCGGTTCGCGCGCGGGCGTTCCCGAGTCGGCCCACAACTCGAGCGCGTCGCCGCGAATGGACCGACTCCCGCGCAGCAACTCGATCACGCCGCGCAACTCGCGCAACTGAGCGGCAAGGCGCGGCTCGCCCAACATAAGTTCGCTCGCGGCGACCGCCGTTGAGGCGCTCGTGCGCTCGCGACCGTCGCCGACCCGGCCGCGCCCCATCCCGCGTAGTTCCACGATCGCCAGCGCCTGTCCGGCTCGCAAGACTTGCGCCGCCTGCTCCGGCCGCTCGGCGAGCCATCTCCCTCGTCCCTGCGGCGCAATCACCACGACCGCCGGCAGCGGCGTGGCGACTCGCGGCACGATCATCAGCAGCGACACGAAGAGCTCGCGGTCCGAAGGCAGCTGCCAATCGTCAATCGCAAAGTCCCTCAGCGGCTCGTCCGGTTTCTCAAACAAGATATTCGACCGCTCGAATCCCCGGCGCCGCTCCTGGTCGACGGCGCCGGTCAAATCCTGCGGCGGTCTGATGTTGGCCGGCGGTTCAGCGCTGCCGACCCGTCGTTCCCACTCCGCCCGCCGCCAAGCCGCTCGATCCGCGGGCGACAGCGCCGCCGCCTGCTGAAGTCGCCGCTCGACGTGAGCGTCAAACAGCTCGAGCAACCAGTCGCGCAAAGGTCGCGCGGCCAAGTCGCGTTTCGCCGCGTCGGTCCAGCAACGCAGCGACTCGGGCGCGACGCGCCGACTGTATTCCAACGCGGCGCCGTCGGGCCATTCAAACCAGCGTGCGAGCGCCGTATGAATGCGCCGCCGGTGTTCGGCGCCGATATGCGTGCAGTGCGTCGACTCGGGCGCCGTCCCCCGCACGCTGCCGCGCCCGTGAGTGAAGTCGAGTCGGTCGGGCGCGTCGTGCCACGCATAGATCTGCTCAAGTCGCTTCCAAACCGGGTCGCGCTCGCGGTCCCAGGCGAATTCGTGGGCGTAGATCAGCTTCCGTGGAGCGACGCTGCCGACGATCGCCCACGGCAAGAAGCCGTCCGCGGCCGAGCGAGGCAGGTTGCGCGTTTGTTCCCAACTGCCGCTCCCCGCATAAGCGAACGAGTCTTCCGCGTCGTCGGGAAGGGGGAAGCGAGTTTCCGGCTGCGGCCCGCCGAAGTTGAACGGCGCGACCACCTGAAATCGCTCGTCGAGCGCTCCGGCGACCGCCGCGGGATCGCCCCCGCCGGCGACCGATCCCAGCAGCGCGAGCCGTTGCGCGTCGATCCCGGGTTGCTCAAGCAGCACGTCGGCGCAGCGCGACAAGTCGCGGACGTAGAGTCCCATGAGACTGGCGCCGGCTAGCTGCGCCTGAATCGCCAAGTCGTAGCGAAAGTAATAATCCTGTCGCCCCACTCGATACTCGCCCGCATAGTCGGCCGGCGTCTCAAAGCCATGCTCGCGTCGCTCGCCATAACCGGCCAAATCGGGAGTCAGCACATAGGCGCCCATCCGCGCCCAAGTCATCCCCATGTCTTGCAGCTCGCCATGCGTCTTCGGCGCGTGATGCGAATGGCAAATGACGAGCCCAGGCGCCGACTTGGGTGATCGCAACGGTCGATACAAATTGGCCGTCATCCAGATCTGCGGCGCACTCTCGACCAGTAAGTTGTCGATGATGAACCCGTCGCCCGTCTGCGAGCCGGTGACGACGACTCGGGGCGGCTGGATCGCCGCCGGCAATGAGCCCAACGAGCTGCGCAGTTTGCTCAGCATCGTCTCGCGAAACGCCTGCCAGTCTGCGATCGTCTTGATCGAGCGCCACGCGGCCGTGCTTCGTTGGTTCGACTCGCGGAGCCGTTGAGCGACGTCGGTCTCCAACCGTTGCGCCTCGGGCGCTCGCTCCAGCGAGAATCCTTGGCCGAACTTCGCGAGCGCCGTCGCCAGTTCGTCGTCCGCCGCCGCGACGCGGATCGCCGATAATCCCAGCCACATGCTGAAACAGAACATCGCTGCGAGTCGACGACGCATGGGTTGGGCGCCAGCGAGATACATCGAACATATGACAACTCTAATCAACTTCGCAACTGTAGTCAGGTGCTCGTGTCGATTGTCGTCATGAGTTTCCAGAAACCGGTCGTTGGATTTCGCCCTGGCTCAGCGGCCGCCTCGGCATCGGAATCGAGCCTTGACGCGCGTCGAACTGCGTCTTCGAAGCCGTTCGCGAAGACGGAAAAGTCGACGTGCTTGTTATAGGTAGCTATGAATCGCTTGATCATTCTCTGCAAATCTTGTCGTTGCTGCATTCCAGGTTGCTCGGCAAAATGCAACCAAAGCCACAGCTCAATGCAGGGATTTGAAATCGCGAGTTGCATCCCGTTGTCGCGAGCCATTTGGATCGCTTCTGGGATGTTTGGATGTTGGTCGACGTCAAAAACACACCAGACCTCGTCATACTTGAGATTCTCGTCATCCTCGCGCCTTGCGCGCTTTTCGGCTGCCTGCTTGAGTTCCTTTGCAGACTCGACAATCGACTTTGGGACGCCCGCCCCCTCAACTACCACAATCTGCACACGCGGATTTCGTTTGGATTTAGCAAAACCTTTCAGATACTCAGGCTCCGTTACAGTCCCCTCAGTAACAACCAAGATTATCGGTTTTGATTCCCTGTATGCGGGGCGTCTTGCCTGACGACGTTGCCGGTCTCTCTTTCCCACGGCTGTTCACTCCGTAATCCAAGTGATGTCACCGAGGAATGGAATAGCGCCGTAGCGTCCCTGTAAGTAGCCTCGTTCTAGATTCTCCGCCTTTCTCGGTTTGTAATCCGTTAGTGGGTAGAGCTTTGTAGCGCCATTGTTATCCTTTTCGGTGAACCAGATTTGATCGCGCCGAAGCGGTGGTTTGCCAATGGTCGGGCCCAGCAAATTTGTGTCGTGCGTTGTGAACAACACCTGCGCATTGTTAGGATTGGCCCGTGGGCAATTGAATAGCTTGACGATGGCAAGTCCAATCAATGGATGAAGGCTGGACTCCAGTTCATCCACAAGTAACAGACCTCCAGTCTCGAGTGCTCGGAAAACCGCAGGCGCCATTCGAAACAGTGTTTTTGTGCCTTCTGATTCCTCGTCGAGTTCCAGCCAGGATTCATCGTTATTGACTTGATGCTGCAACAGAATCCGATTGCGCCGGATTGTGCGGCCTCGATACTCGCCTTCGGTAGCAAGTCGTTTGATATCAACGATGCCGACATCCGCGAAAAGTAACAGTTGGCGAATTTTGGCCGCTAGGGTTTCTTCGGTACTCTCCGTTGGAAACAAAGAAAGTTGGACTGCGTCAGAAGCAAAGAGTGGTTCCGGCATGAATGGCGAAGGGAAGATCGAATTTCCACGACCTGGGATGTTCACCGGAAAGATGCTGCGAAACCACATGTAGAGCGGGGTAAGTTGTTGATGACTGTGTTGCGCTGCGGCCGAGAGAAACAGCGCGTTCTTGCGAGTGACTTCCTTTACGGCCTCGTTCGGACCTTTGAGGAGGTCTCCGAATCGGAACGAATCGGCTTCTCGTTCGAACCAAACCTGCTTTCGTGAGTTTGGCCAAGCGAAAAGCCATTCCTCCTCGACGATTTCATCGTTTACGCAAAAGCCGTATTCAAATCTCGTCCCATTTGCGACGAACGACGCCTCAAACATGGACGACGCTTGCCGGTTGCCACCCCAAGCAAACGCAGTGCGTGGAATCCCACCCTCTGGTTCCCAGCGACGGTGCGAGTGAAGCACTGCTTCGCGCATGAAGGCAATTGCCGCCAAGACATTGCTCTTGCCACTGGCGTTAGGCCCATAGATTCCGACTGCAGGAAGCAGCAACTCGCTGTGGCCATTAACGCGTCGCGGTCGCAAGTCCTCTCCCTCGGCAACGCGACCGACCTCCAAAGTCAACGCCTGCTCATCCCGCAAAGACCGATGGTTCTCGACTCGGAATTCGATCAACATCTCATTTTCTCACCAATGTGTCCGTATCCTTGGTCGTCGGAAAAGCCCTGTTTCCGCAAATATACTGCGCAAGTCGATCTGAAAACGACCGTGGATGATGCTTAGGACGAAAAAGCTGCGGAAGTGCCGCAGCGGGAGCTGTGCCGAAAGCTAACCGTCGCCGACGCTCGGGTTTGGCGCCTCCAGCTTCCATTTTAGCAATTGGCGACGATGACCCGGGGGTGTTTCGCTCGCGCTGACACAACCCGTCTCGTGCTGCTGGCAGCCATCTTGATCGTATAGAGTGAATTGTCGAGCGAGTGATGTGGGGGGAGCGGGGAGGGAGAGACAGGGGTGGAGTGATAAAAATTCGGTTGAATTCGGAGTGTTTGGCGCCTCGGACCCACTGTCATTTATTGCGCAACGCTGTCGTTTGTTGCGAAACGACTCGCGTGGATGGTGCTCCCTTCTCCCCGCCGCGGGGAGAGATGTACCGATGATTTTCAAGGGGCGTCGA
>JAXMBK010000011.1:0-262416 GCA_046349935.1 Pirellulales bacterium
GGATCGGCGGCTCGCTGGCCTTGGGTGCGCTCTTCGCGGTCGGCTTGATTGGCTGGAGACTGTCGCGACCGTCGCCGACCGAACGCATCGAACAGACTTCCGTCGGCCCTTCGGTCGACGCTTCCTCCACTACAAATGACTCCGGCGACTCCGCGGAGTCCACGCCGCTCGCACTCCCTGTCTTGAGCCAGCCGGTGAAATGGAAGTGGCCGGCCGATTTTCCTGCGCCGGCGTTGGCGCCGTTCGATGCCGAACAGGCGCGTCATCATCAGAACGCCTGGGCGCAGAAACTCCAGGTCGCTCCCTTCCAGGACACGCCGCAGGGACTCAAGCTGGCGTTGATTCCCCCTGGTGAATTTGAACGCGGGTCGGCGGGGGACGTTTTTGGCATCGCCAGCGTGAACGGCGTTGGCGCGCAATGGGCCGATTATTCTCGCCCCGTGAGACGCATCCGTTTGACTCGGCCCATGCGGATGTCGACGACCGAAGTCACCGTCGGGCAATTCCGGCGATTCGTCGAGGCGACGAAGTATCAAACGGAGGCGGAACGAGATCCAAAGAGAGGCTGGTGGTTCAACGAGCGCGGCGAGCACGCCCAGGGGCCCGACTGGACCTGGAACGCCGCCGCACGCCAGGTGCAGGACGACGAACCGGTGGTCTTCGTCACACGTCGAGACGCCGACGCGTACTGCGCGTGGCTTTCGAAAGAAGAGCAGGTTCACTATCGCCTTCCGACGGAGACCGAGTGGGAGTTCGCCTGCCGCGCCGGCGCCATGGCAAAGTTCGGCGTCGCCGAGACCCACGATGGGCTCGCACCTTGGGCCTGGGCCAACGAATTCCTCTCGACGCCGGTCGAACAGCGCCGACACCTGGTGCATCCCGTCGGCCAGAAACAGGCGAACGCGTTCGGCCTGTACGACCTGTTGGGAAACGTCTGGGAGATTTGCACGGACGGCCTCGCACCGGCAGTCTACGCTTCCGCATCGGAGGTCAATCCGATCACGCCGGCGGCCGCATCCTGGGTGATACGCGGCGGGAGTTTTGTCGAATCCTGGACGACGTCGAATCCGGCGGTCCGCTCTCAGGAATCTCGCCCCTTTGGACACATTGGTTTTCGCGTCGTCCAGGAACTCGCCGTTCCTCCAGAGCTCGAACCACTTCCTAGCCCGCGTCTGCCGACCGCCGGTGAGCCGCTCGGCAAGCGAGCGCTGGTCGCCGCCCCTACGCCCATTCCGGGGCTGAAGAGTTGGTCGATCGAGACGCTCGGCTTTCGCGCCGGGATCGCGGCCGTCGATTATTCGCCGGCAGCCAGGTTGGTGGCGGCATCAAGCTCGATCGACCCTGTGATTCGCCTCTACGACGACAAACTTCGGTTCCAAAAGGCGTTCGTCGGCCCAGCGGCCAATGTCTCGAGTCTTGAATTCTCACCCGACGGCGCACACCTGGCGGCCGTCAGCTGGGGAAGCGACTGGGACAACGGCGTGCGCGTTTGGGAGACCGCGACGGGACGCCTGGTCTACCACGACGATTCGGGGCAATGGTGCGCCTGGGTCGGCTGGTCGCCCGACGGACGACAGTTGGCTTACGCACAGTCGGGTGAGTCGCGAATCGTCGATCTTCGTTCCGGAATCTCGCGGGCGATTGTGCAGTCCCACGGGCACATGGGCGCTTGGTCGCACGACGGCACCCGAATCGCCTTTCGTGACAACACGTGGAAGATTCGCATCTACGACGCGGCAAGTCTGACGCTACTTCAAGAACTGGCTGCTCCCGCCGGCAATTACAACGGCCCGATGGGGTGGTCGTCGGCCGGCAAGTATTTCGCCGCCCTGAGCGATAGCGGCGACCTGAACCTCCTCGACGGCAAGACGTTCGCGCCAGCGAAATCGTTCAAGCCGACGACGACGACGACGAAGTTGCTCTGGACCCCGGATGAGCAACAACTCGTGCTGATCGGAGGCAAGGCGGTTCTGTGGGACGTCGAAAAGAACCAGAGCGCCGGCGAGGTGGCGGTGGCCGGACCTGCCGATTGGATCGAGCCGGGCAAGAGTCTCGTGTTCGGCCGCGCGGACGGGCTGCTCGAAATCCGCAGCGTCGCGGGAGTTCCCGAAGCTCGCGCCGTGGACCGTGGTCGTCCTGCGGCACATGTCGCCGTTCTGTCTCCTGCCGGCGACGAAATCGCCGTACAGATCGGCGGCGACCTGACATTCTGGGACGCGGAGTCGGGCGAACGGAAGGCATCGTTTACTGGCGCGGTCGCCAAGGACGCCCAGTTGGAGTGGGCGCCGGACGGCAAACGCATCGCCGCTTGGGCAGCCAAAGAATTCTTCATCATCGACCGAGCGAGCGGTTCGAAGTCAGCGGCTTTTGCCGGACACGGAGAAGTCATCCATTCGGTCGCCTGGCGCCCGGACGGTTCGCGATTGGCAACGACGAGCGCTGACAAGACGGTTCGCATTTGGGACGCCGCCAACGGTGCGGAGGTCGCGAAACAATCGCTTATCGAGATTCCCTACGACGCGAGTTGGTCGCCTGACGCGGGTCGTTTGGCCGTGCATTTGACGCAAGAATTGGTGCTGCTTGCCGGCGACGGCTCGAATATCGAATCGCGGCACGCGATTAACGGGACCTACAGTTGGCGACCAGGGGCGCACGGCGTTGCATGGACGCCTGACAATCGCTACGTCACGACTGGCGCCTATGCAAACGCTTTGGTGCTCATCGATACCTTGCGAGGGCGGCGCGAACAATTCGGGTCGTGGAACGTCGTCGCGCCATTGGTCGGGGTTCATGATTGGTCGCCCGACGGCCGCCGTATTCTCTCCACGACGACCTACCAGGACGCCGCGCTGTTCGACCGCGATTCGCTCCAACTCCAAACCTTCTTTCCTTGCACCCGCGGACAATGGCACGCGGACGGGCGTCGGATCGTCGCGACTTACGAGCGAGGCGAGCTATACGGATACGATTCCGACCGTCGGCGAAGGACGGGAGTCCTGATTCCCGGTTTCACAGGCGTCGCGGGGCAAGCGGCCTGCATCAGCGCCGCTGGGCACTATCGCGGTCCTGCCGGCGCCGTCGTCTATGTCGCACTCACCGATGCGGGCGAACAGGTCACGTACACGCCAGCGCAGTTTGAGCAGGCATTCGGCTGGAAGAATGATCCAACCCAAGCCAGCCTGCTGAAGCTCAATGACACAGCGGCGCCGCCCTCGTCTTCCTTCGCTTCGGCCGGCGACGAGGGGCAGGCGCCAGCGACCGCCGCTTCGGCGCCAGCGACCATCGCGCTGCCGAAAGTCGCCGCATCAGACGACGCGATCGGCCCGTTCGCCCTGGCTGGCGGTGCGGCTCCATTCGCGAGCGGCGAGCGTTGGACGGTGGAAACGCGCGGGCATCGCGGCGGCGTGCATTCGATCGCTTGGAGCCCCTTGGGTGCGATCATCGCGACGGCGGGCGACGATGCGGCGGTGCGGCTCTGGGGCGAAGACGGTCGACCGCAAGGCGTCCTGCTGGGCGCCCGCGGTCCCATCAAATCATTGGCCTGGTCGCGTGACGGCAAGTACCTGGCAGCAGCGGGAGACGACCGAGGAGTCTGTTGGTGGGACGCGTCGTCGCGCACGCTGCTGCGTCGAGTTGAATTGCCCTCCACGCCGGCTTCGGTCACCTGGGCGCCGGACGCCTCCAAACTGGCGCTGGCGGTCTACGGCGGCGTTTGGACGATCGACGCGGCGAGCGGCGAGACAAGGGAGGTCGCGACGCAAGTCGACGGCGGCGTTTATTGGCCGGCCTGGGCGCCCGACGGGAAGCGATTCGTCATTTCCTATGGAGCGGAACTCGCATTCTTCGACGCCGCGACGCTGCGTCCTCTGGCGACGTTCGGCGCCACGCCGGACGGCAGCGGGATTCTCGCGCTGGAGTGGAGCCCCGCGGGCGACGTGATCGTCGGCGTCTATGGGCCGAACGGAGTCCATGTCGGCTTTTGGGACGCCCATACGGGCGCATTTTTGGGTAAGGGCGACATTGAAATGGCCCCGCATGGCACGCGCATTCGCTTCGCGCGCGACGGGATGCGGGTGCTGACCGGCGGGAACGGTTTTCATTTGTTCGACGTGGCGACGCGCCGCGCGATCGCGTCGACGCCCCGCGGCGGCTGGGCCGATCTCGCGCCGGACGGACGACGAGTGGCCGCCGTGCAGGCGAATCACGTCTACGTGTTCGATCCCTTCTCAGGTCGAGAACTGGCAGTCACGCCCGCCGCGGGTGTGACTGGCGGCGGCGCTCGCTTCGCTCTCTCGGGCGACCGCCAGAAACTGTTCTCCATCGAGGGAGACGAGTTGTCGACCTGGGATCCGGTTCGCGGCGAGATCCTCGATCGGCGCACGATCGAGGGCTGGCAAGCGATCTTCCCTTCCCCCCGCGGCGACTTGCTGGCGGTGAAGTCGGAACAGCGACTCGCAGTCCTGCCCCTGGCGGACAACAAGCTCCGCGAATTCCCAGGCCATGCCAGTTACATCGATTTGGTGGCCTGGAGCGCCGACCAACAGCGAATCGCCAGCTGCGCACGCGACGGCTCGATCAAGATCTGGAGCGTCGCGACGGGGCAAGTCGAAAAGTCTCTGGCGATCGATCGGCGGCACTTTGATCGGTCGTTCGAGTGGCGCGACAACGAGACGAAGCTCGTGGCGACCGCGCACGACGGCGCCGAAATCGAAGTCGATATCGGCTCTGGAGCCGTGGTGAAACGCCTCGCAACGCCGTCGCCGCCGAGCTTTGCGCGATCGCTCGGCGCGTCGGCCGACGCCAAAAGCAGCTGGACGTGGACGAGCGGGGGAGTTTTGCGGGGCGAACTCTCGCAGTATCAGGGCTGGCGCGGCGCTTTGGTTCTCGGACTCCCCTTTCATCAGCACGCCCTCATTGACCACACGGGGCATGTGCGTGGTTCGGCGCTGGCGATGGCGAATCTGTCGTATGTCGTCGTCGATGGCGAAGGGCGGCAGACGACGCTGACGCCTGGCGAGTTCGCTGTGCGCTATCCCTGGAAAAACGACGAAACAGCGCCGAGCCTGCTTCCAGCGCCGAGTCCCGAAGAGCGGCCGGCGCCGCCGATCGCCGCCGATCCCTTGGAGCAAGATCGGCGCGTCGCAGAATTCGCATTGTCAAAAGGAGGCTGGGTGCGAGTACGGCTCAGGGACGATAGTCGCGCGCTCGCCGTGCAGAAGGCGACCGATATGCCGAGCCAGCCGTTTGAGGTGCGGTGGATCGAGTTGAGCGTACCGGGAATCACGGACTCGGACCTTGAGCAACTGCGGGGGCTGCGATCCCTGTATTCATTGGCGATTGCGTCCCCGGAGATTACTTCGGAGGCGCTAGTGAGGATGGGGCCCCATCCACATCTTCGCCGGCTGCATCTGTCGCATTCAAAATGCGACGATCGACTCGACCTGAGTCCGTTTCCCGAACTAGAGGAACTGGGGCTGAGCAACCTGCCGCTTTCCGATGCATTCGCGCCCCAGTTGGCGAAGCTGACGAACCTGCGTTCGCTCGATCTCAGCGGGACGAAGTTCACGGATGCGTCGGCCCCCTCGCTCGCAGCCCTCACCGGACTTCAGTACTTCAACGCGCCTCCTGCATCCGGCGATGAAACGCTACGACAATTGGAATCGGCGCCGCTCCGGGGCCTAAACATCGCGTCGACCCAGTTCACGGAGAAGTCGGCGACGTCGTTGGCCAAGTGGACGGGTTTGCAATCGGTCCATCTGGATGGTCCAGGTCTCGCCGATGCGCACGTCGAAACGTTGGCGAAGTGCGAGCGACTTTCGCAAGCGACGCTCAAGTCGGGCAATTTCACCGACCAGAGCGCGCGCCAGTTGGCGCGATTATCGTCCGTACGTCAACTCGCCATCCACGGGACGAAAATCACGGATGCAACACTGCGCGAACTCGCCAAGTTGCCGCTCGTCAGTCTTGAACTGGCTCACAACGAGGGCGTTCGCGGCGATGGCTTCGACGCCTTCGTCGACTCGCCGTTGAGTTCGCTCAATTTGTACGGCGACAAGTACGCGCAAGAACAACTGGCCGCCGTACAGAAGTGTCGCAACCTGCGCAGCCTGGTCCTGGGGATTGGGGCGCCAACCCAAAAGCTGCTCGACGCGTTAGCGGCGACGCCCAAATTGGCCAGCGTGCCGTTCCAGCCCTGGCCGGGCGGAGAGATCTCGCTGGCGAATTGGGTCAGTTTGGAATCGGCGTACTTGTATGGTGCTCAGCACCTGACGCCTGCGGACTACGCCGCCTTCTCCACGGCGCCGAAACTGACTCGTCTTCAGGTGTATCAAGGGGAATGGAAGGCCGATCATTTCGGCCAGCTGGCGAGAATCCCGCAGCTCAAGACGCTACTCATGCAGAACATTACCACCACTCAGGCGGAACTCGACGCCTTCAAAGCCCAACGTCGCGATGTGGTCGTCGAGCTGCAAGGTTGCACGATCAAGTAGTGCGTGAGTGAAGAGAGGAACGCCAGCCATGAGTGACGAGAATCGTCAAACGGGAGGGACGCCCCAGGAAGCGACGCCGGTTCCGCCTTCGCCGCCCGACGCGACGCTCGATCATCGAGGCGATTCCACAATCGTCGGCGACTACGAGCTGTTAGACGAAGTCGCTCGTGGCGGGATGGGCGTCGTCTATCGGGCTAGACAACGGTCGCTCGATCGGATTGTGGCGCTCAAGCTGATCCTGTCCGGAGGCGATGCCAGCGAGGAAGAACTGAGTCGGTTTCGGGTCGAGGCGCAGGCTTCGGCGCGGCTCGATCATCCCTACATCGTCCCCGTGTACGGCTTCGGGAGACTGGATGGTCACCCCTTCTTGGCCATGGGGTTTGTGAACGGTCCCAGTCTCGCGGTGCGGCTGGCGCGGAACGGTCCCTTGCCGGCGCGGGAAGCCGCCGAACTGCTCTGCAAGGTCGCTGAAGCGATTCACTTTGCACACTCGCAAGGGATCATCCATCGCGACCTGAAACCAGGAAACGTGCTCATCGACCAGGACGGCGAACCGCGCGTCACCGACTTCGGTCTGGCGAAACGACAGGATATGGAACACGGCCTGACCAATACGGGGCAGGTGCTGGGGACGCCGGCGTACATGCCGCCGGAGCAGGCCGCGGGAGACCAGGTCGGACCGACGGGCGACATCTATAGTTTGGGAGCGACCCTGTATGCCGCGCTCTGCGGCCAGCCGCCGTTCGAAGCGACGTCGTTGCCCGAACTGTTGATGAAGGTCGCCGAAGAACCGCCTCAACCGCTCGAGGAACGCGACCGACGGATTCCCCCCGCGCTCAGTGCGATTTGCCAACGTTGTCTGGCGAAACGGCCGGAAGAACGCTATCCCACGGCGCAGGATCTGGTGGACGACTTGCAGCGATTCCTCTCCGGGAGCGCCGTCCTGGGGGCTCGGTCCCGACGCTCGATTCGCTGGCCGCTCCTTGTCGGCGGCACGTTGGCTCTGGTCCTGTTAGCGAGCGGCATTGGCTGGGCGTGGTTCGGTCGCGGCCAGCCGGTGGAGGAGACGCGCGTCGCACCGGCGGCGCCCGCAGCGGCTACGCTGCCGCTCGATCCTAATGCCCCGACGGAAGCCGAACGGACCTTGTTGGCCGACATGGCGGCGGCCCTCGAGATGCTCACACCTAAGGATGGCGCCGACCCGTGGGAGCTGCGCTTCGCCGAGTCGGCGACGGCATTCCGCGAGGCGTTCGTCAAGTTCGGACTCGACCCGTCGACGACCTCGGCGGACGACTGGACGGCGCGGCTGTCGAAACGGCCGACCGCGCTACGCGAGTCGATCCTCAACGCCTTGGAGCGCTGGGAGTATGCGGCGACGGCGGCCAAGCAGACGGACGGCCCGGCGCTGCGCGCCATGCAGATGGAGCTCGACGAAGTCGAATGGCGGCGCAAGGCCCGGCTGTTGCGCGACGACAACAACCCGGCCGCTTTACTCGCCTATCTGAAGGACCTCGATTTGGCGACACACTCCGACGAGCAATGCGAGACGCTAGCGCTGTCGGCCTGGGCTTTCCCGCCCGAAACAGCGGACGCGACCGGCAAGCTGCTGGACCGACTCCGCGCGAGCCAGCCAAATGCCTATTGGACCAACCTGGCGGCCGCCGCACGGTTGATCTCTCGGGCCAAGGCCCAGCCGGCGGAACAAACCAGGTTCGCGGCGGAGGCGGTCGCCCCGCTGCGCGCGGCGCAGGCCGCTCGGCCGACGTCGAGCGTTCCCGTCAGGCAACTGGCGGACGTCTTTGAACGATTGGGGAACTCACAGACAGCCCAGGCCGAGCGCGAGCGGGCCGTAGCGCTCGAGCATCCCGCCGCCTGGGAGCAGGTCGAACGCGCGCGGCGATCGCGTGCTGAGGGGCATCTCATCGAGGCGATCGCGGCGGCGGATCAAGCGTGCGAGTTAGCACCGCAAATGTTGCCTGCCGCCGTCGAGGCCGTGCAGGCTCGACTGTCGCAGACGCCTCCCGAGGAGAACGAGGCCGCGATGCGTCGCTTGGCGAACCTACCGCCGACAGACGAAGACGCGATGAAGGTATTCCTTGCGATCCACGAAGCGAATGCCCAGCCCGAAAGAAAGCGGGCAAACGATGGATTAATCGATCCTGATGACTTAGCACGAAATCTAGAAGCCTGGCGTAACGTGACCGTCTATCGAGATAACGCGGGGCATGCGGCGTTTCTAAATCTCGCAAAATCCATGGATTCTTGCGGGCTTGACGGAATGCCGGCAATTCTTGAGGCACGCCGCAGAAGTCCCCACGATGCCGCCACATTGCGAGCGTGCGTGACCTACCTGTTTGAACACAACGTGGATCACAGCGCAATCCTGGCCATGGCGGAGGAGGCAATTGCACTCGATCCGAAAACTGGGCGTCACAACATGGATCTAGCGATTGCGTTGACGAAGGCGCGCGAGGGCGACGTTGCGACAGCTCGCGAGATGTTTCGAAATGAAATTGCCGAACGCACAAAATCGCCCAATGACTTGTATACTTTGCCTTGGCAACAGCACTTTGGACGGGCTTATGGTTTGGCGGCTGATGTTGCCCAAGACTTGCAGGCCGATGGTCCGCGTCGATTTGCCGAACCATGGTTGCATGAGTTGTGCCGATTACAACTCGTGGCTCCGGCGCTGAGCGAAGAAGAGGTTTCTCGCGAACTATCGAGACTCTCTTCGATCGTCTTCCGAAATAAGTTCAACAGTTTCTGGCTTGGCAAACACGTTCAAGCGGCCGTTCGATGTGGAAACATGGCGAGGCCTGCGGCCATCTTGAATTCCCGCTTGATCGAGACGGAGCAGTCCCCGCAGATCTGGATGGCCATCGCATTGGTTTCTCTTCAGCGCGGCGATCTGGAATTGGCAGTCCTGGCTTCCGAGCGATCCAGTCAGCTCTTGCTTGAGGAACCCTACGACAAGCGAGTGGGAATAGGCGAGGTCGAGTTGGTCCGTGGTTTGTCCTATCTCTCCAGCGATCGACTGCCGAAAGCGAGTCAGTGCTTATCGTTACTTTGCCAGGCGTACCGAACCGAGCGTTGTCTCGTCGGTTGGGCCTGGCCTTGGACCGGCGGCTTTCAAGGCGATTATGCGCGCACGCTGATCGCCCTGGGTAAACTCGAGGAGGCGGAGCAATTGTGCGAAAAACAGCGACAAATGCGCCCCGAAGATGCCAACATCGCCTGGGCGTCCGGTCTCGTCGAACTGGCAAAGGAACGACCGGCCGCAGCGTTACCCTACCTCACCCGGGCCACGCAGCTCGACTCACTCAATGCCGCCATTGAACTGGATTTGGCCAGGGCGATGGTCGCCGCGGGTGACCTCAGGGATGCACTGCCTCACTTGCAAACAGCGGTACAACGCGCCGAACGCGGCCAACTGAGAGGCTTTCGGCTCGTCGCCGCCGAGGCGGCTGAGGCGGCCCTACGGATTGCCGACGACGCTTCGCTCGACGACGCGACGCGCCGCAATGCGCGAGGCAAAGCGTATCTTTGGTTCCGCGACCATTTGGCTAGGTGGATCGAACGAGCTCGCGACGGCGCCGACGACGACTTGGCGGCCGTCGCCCAGCAGTTGCCGAAGTTGCTCGTCTGCCCGGCAGCCATGCGAATGCGAGAGGAATCGTTTCGTAACTCACTTTCGGCAACTCACCGTGCCGCCTGGGATGAGCTCTGGAAAAAAGCTGAAACGACAGCGTCCGAAGCCACAGCTCGCTACGCCGCCATGCCCAAGGATCGCCTCCAGCAGTTGGTGACGCGATTAAAAGTGAACGAGTCTGAAGTGGCCCGGAAGATCCTGAGCCAGGGCGGATCCTTGACGTTTGTCACGCCCGACAGGACCTGGGTCGAACGCCACGTGACGCGTGCGGACGCGCTCCCACAGAGTGCCTTCAATATCACTGCAGTCTCCTACCGCGATTGTTCCATCGACGATCAAGATCTGACGCCGCTCGCGAAGTTGCCGAGTTTGAAGCACGTCTTCCTCGATCGGACGAAGGTGACCGACGTCGGGGTGCAGCGACTTGTGAAACGGGCGTATGCCCTACGCACGCTCACATTGAATGGAACGCAAGTCACCAAGGATTTGTTGCTGTCGCTGCCTCCGTTAGAGACCGTATCGCTGCGAGACGTATCGATGGAGTCGGCTGCTATGGAGGCCTTTTCCCAGGCGCATCCGCAAGTTGTGCTCTTGCCGCGTCTGGGGTTGGAAAGGCCGTCACGAACAGAATTCGCCGAGAATGTCAAACCGTCCTTTGCCATGCGGTTCGATGGCGAGTCGCGCGTCAATTTGCCCCTGAAACGAAATGCGAATGAGCTAACAACCATCGAGGCTTGGGTCCAAGTTCCCGCCGAGATCTTTACAAGTTACGGCTATGTGGTCGTCGGCCGCGGCGTCACCTCCGGCGGCAAGTCGCGGGTGCTGGGGGTGAATCTGCATGACAGAAACTTGTTTCGCGGCGAATCGCGCGACGCCAACGGCGCGAATTTCTTTACGCCTCCAGGCGACCGCCTACCCATGGAACGCTGGATGCACCTGGCAGCGGTTTTCAACGGGAAGGAACTCCGGTTCTATGCGAATGGAGAACTGAGAGGCACAAGGTCGCTCGAATTGCCCGCCGACAACACTTCCTTGGATTTCGCCATCGGGGCGTTTGACAAGGGCGACTGGCCATTCGTTGGTCTCATCGACGAAGTGCGAATCTCCTCGATCGCGCGTTACGAGGGCGATTTCGTGCCGCCGCGCCGCTTCGAACCAGACGAGAACACGCTGGCTCTCTACCATTTCGATGAAGGCTCAGGAGAGATCGTTCACGACTCATCCGGCCATGGCCACGACGGGAAAGTAATCGGTTCGCCGAAGTGGATCCCGGAAGCGGAGACGGAAGAATGATACCAGCCGACCTACCGGCTTGCCTGGACGACTACGAATTGTTTGAGGAACTAGGTACTGAAGGTCCGGCGACGATTTACCGCGCGCGACAAAAGAGCCTCGATCGTCCGGTGGCGCTGCACATCGTTCAACTCGCCGATCTGGGCGATGCCTCCGAAGGCGAGCGTTACCTGCGCGGAGCGCGGGCTGCCGCGCGGCTAGACCACCCGCTGATCGTGCGCGTATTCGACGTCGGCTCGGGCGATGGATTGGCGTTTGTCGCGACAGGGTTGGTCGAAGGACAGACGCTCGCCGAACGCTGCCAGGGGAAGGCGCTTCCGCCGCAGGCGGCCGCCGAACTGGTCCAGCGCCTCGCGGCGGCCGTCGCGTCCGCGCATCAGCGCAGCGTGATCCACGGCGGGCTCGATCCGCAGGCGGTGCGACTGACCGCCGCGGGCCAGGCGCGGTTGACCGGGTTTGGGACGTTCCGTGGGTTCGTCTCGGGGGCCACGCTGGCGTCGATCGCGACGGCGGTCGCCCCCTGTACGCCGCCCGAGTACGTCGCCGGATCGCCGACCCAGAATCCGCGAGTGGACGTGTATGGTCTGGGCACGTTGCTTTATTTCGCTCTCACGGGCCAGCCGCCGTTTCGCGGCGAGAGCGCCCCGCAACTCGTCATGGCGATCGCCGAGGAAGCCCCCGCGCCGCCCTCGAAACGTCAGTCGCGGGTGCCGCGGGAGCTTGACGCGATCTGCCTCAAGTGCCTCGCCAAACGCCCCGACGAGCGATACGCCGACGCGGCGGAGGTAGCGAAGGCACTGCAACACTGGCTCAAGCCGGAAACCGCGCGGCCCAACCCGTCTGATCCACTCGTCGATACGATCGCCCAGGGCCCGGCATCGACGCGAAAGTTGTCTGCCGTCGTCGTCGCCGCGAAACGTCGGCCGATCATGCTCGCGGCCAGTGGCGTGGCGATTCTCGGTCTATTGGTCATCGCCGGTTGGTTCTGGTGGCGTCCGTCGGTCGGTGACATCTCGGCGTCGAGCCCCACCACCTCCTCCGCCTCCACACTTGCCGCGAAACCGGTTCGTCCTGCACCGCCCCCCGCGTCGGCTCCGTTCGATGCCGACGCGGCTCTCGCCCATCAGCGGGCGTGGGCCCAGTGGCTCGGATCCGTGGTCGAAACCACCAACTCGATCGACATGAAGCTGCGGTTGATTCCACCCGGCGAGTTTGACATGGGAGCAACCGACGAAGAGGTTGCTGAACGCCGGCGCACGTTTAGCCAAACAAGCGCCAACCGGGATACTGGTTTCGTCAAGTCAGCCAATGATGCGGTCAATAGTGAAATGCCCCGGCGACGCATCCGAATCACGCAGCCTTTTTGGATCGGCAGCTATGAAACGACGATCGGAGACTTCCAGAGGTTCTGTGACGAAACCGGATACGTTGCGTACTCCGAGCGGATGGCGGTGGACGTGTGGGGCCTGAATGCCGATGGGCGATACACCGTTGGCCCGCAGTACAGTTGGCGTAAGACTGGCTTACCCGATAACCCCCGGAACGCGGTCGGTTCGCTCACCTGGTACGACATCGAAGCCTTCTGCCACTGGCTGACAGGCCGCGAAGGAGTTGTCTATCGTGTGCCGACTGAGGCGGAATGGGAATACGCTTGTCGTGCTGGCACGACGCACCTGACCTTTTTTACAGCTGACCAACTGCCCAAGCATGCGAATGTGCCCGATCAGTCTTTACATCGCGTGATTAGTCTCGAGGGAGGTCTCGCATGGCACAGCTGGGACGACGGTTTTCCCTCTGTATCGCCGGTCGGCAGCTTCCTGCCCAACCCGTTCGGCCTGTACGACGTGATCGGCAACCAGTGGGAGGTTTGTCTCGACTGGTATTCGTTCGATGCGTACCAGAAGGGAACGGTTGAAGATCCGTCTGGACCGTCGACGGGAACGAGGAAGGTGATTCGGGGCGGCTCGCATGATCCGTACACCGTTCCTGAAGCGATGACGGCCACCTGTCGCATCGGTGTTGCTGTAGACAATCCGCAGTTGACGGCCGGATTCCGTGTGATTCGCGAGATTGACCCGCCCGCACATGCTCCCCTTGATCCTGCGTGGACGGCGAAGTTGTTGGCCCGAGTGCGACAAGCGGTCGATGACGCGGCCGCCTTGCCGCTGGTGGGTGATTTCCAAATGGCCCGAGCCGTTGACCGCTGGAAGGCTGCGGACGTCCACCTCCGGCGGGCGGAACGTTACTCAGCGTCGACCGAAGGTCGTGCAGCGCTCGCCGAACTCGCCAAGACAGTCGCCTTCGGTTCACGACTCGCTGGCGGTGTTCGGGAGATCGACCGAAAGTTGGTTGAAAGCCTGCCCGAAACCGGCTGGGATCTCCATTACGCCGGCGCGGCCGAGGGATTGGCGAAGCTGTTTGGCGAACTGGGCTGGGATCCGACCAAGATCGGTGCGATCGAGGCTCGCACGAAACTCAATGCGTTACCGCCAGCACTGCGCGAATCGGTAAAGCACTGGCTGATCCGATGGGAACTTTACGCCGCGGTGTCGAAGCGCCCCGAGGTTGCAGCGCTGCGCGGCTGGGCCTTAATGCTTGACGACGACGCCTGGAAACAGCGGTTCCTGGCTGCCCGGACCGCGGCCGACCCGGCGATGCTGTTGAAGTTTTCGGCGGAACCAACTGGATCCCGTGCCCAATCGGCTGGTGATCACGTCCTCATGGTTGAGAGCCTCGCGGTCGCGGGTCTGCTGGGCAAACCGGAAGCACAGAAGGCGGTGAGCGGTGCGACTGTGGATGTTTCCAAGAACGCCGACCTATTCTGGGCATTCCTGCGGAAGGCCCAAGCAGAGGAAATGTCGACCGTCACCAGCGAAGATCCGCGGACTCGAAACGACAAAGTTTGGGAAGCGTATCGCATCGCAACACGTCTCTCGCCGGAGAAGACGGTATTGCGTCGAAGGTTCGACCAATCATTCAAGAGTTCTCCGGCGGCCGCAGAACGTGAACTTGCCGAGTGGGTTTTGCAGAAAGGCGGCACCGTCCAAGTCTGGCGGCCTTTCCCAGCAACCGATTCTTGGGCGCGTTTCCCGATTCGCTCACTTTCGCTGCTGCCGAGCGACCTGTTTCATGTCACCGGCTTAGCGCTGACGAATTGTCCGATCACGGACGCCGACTTGCTACGACTGCACAACTTACCCTTCCTCGACACGTTATTTCTGGATGGAACACCTATCACTGACGACGGCGTACGAAAGTTGTCGCAGTCCGCGGAGCCATTGCAGACACTGAGCCTCGAACGCACGCAAATCAGCGATGAAGGACTCGTGCAGACGCCCGTGGCGAACGAACTACTGCTGAGGAACACCAACGTCACCGCAGCCGGGGTCTTGAAGTGGCAGAACGAACGGCCATCCAGTTTCGTCATCCACGAATCGTTGTTCACGGACTCAAACTCACTCGACCAGAGGGCCGTGCGATCCGAGTCCAATCGAGCATTGGTGTTCGACGCCAACTGTCGAGTAGACGCGCCGATAGCAATTCCCTCAGGGGCCTCCTTGACGCTGGAAGCCTTGATCGTGCCGCGGGCTCGCCTTGGCTTCAATCTCGCGGCTTTGATAGAAGTGCGCGTTGGCGGGGCGCCATGGAAACTCGACCGCAACGAACTCTATGGGGCCTTCTTACACTATCTAAACTCCCGACAGGTCCGGTTGGGCGCCCTGTCGAATCAGGGACGCAGCGAAAGCGCGGTTGGCAAGCCCCTCGTCAATACCCGACTCTACAATCGCCTAATGCACGTCGCGGCGGTCTTCGAGCCCGATGTATTTCGGTTGTACGTCGACGGTCGAATTGCGGCCGAAACCAAAGTGGCGCCCTTTACCCGCGGCACGACGGGAACGCTCAATATTGGCAGACAACCAACCGATAGGCTCCCCGAACTCGGGCAATTCATGGGCTTGATCGACGAGGTCCGGATTTCGTCGATCGCCCGGTACAAGGAAGACTTCGTGCCCGCCGAGCGACACGAGCCGGACCAGCATACCTTGGCACTGTACCACTTTGATGAAGGCGAAGGGGACGTTGCCAAAGACTCATCCGGCCACGGCCGCGATGGCAAGATCACCGGCGCGAAGTGGGTCAAGTCGCTGACCTATTCGCCCAGCCTTCCCACGATCCCCAGCAGTTCCGCAGATTCATCCCCTACCGCCAATGTCGGATCGTGGGTGCAACTCTTCGATGGCAAATCGCTGGCCGGTTGGAAGACTCCACCGAAACAGCCCGGCGATTGGAGCGTCCAGGACGGGCTCCTCACGGGTAAAGGTCCGCTGTCCCTTCTGTTCACAGAGCGAGGCGACTTCGAGGATTTTCATGGACGCGCCGAGGTGCGCATCAACGCGGGGGAGAAAGCGGCCAGTTCTCTCGCTCGGAAAGTGTTTTGACACGAATCGCGGGTCGGTTGCCACAGGTACCAACGCGGTCACTTTGGCCTCCAATGAATGGACCCTGGCAGCGTCGTCCAATTCCGCAAGATTGAGGTTCGGGCGCTGTAGCGAAACCTGACTATGCAAACCATCACCACCACGCAGGCGGAACTCGACGCCTTCAAAGCCCAACGTCGCGATGTGGTCGTCGAGCTGCAAGGTTGCACGATCAAGTAGTGCGTGAGTGACGAGAGGAACGCCAGCCATGAGTGACGAGAATCGTCAAACGGGAGGGACGCCCCAGGAAGCAACGCCGGTTCCGCCTTCGCCGCCCGACGCGACGCTCGATCATCGAGGCGATTCCACAATCGTCGGCGACTACGAGCTGTTGGACGAAGTCGCTCGCGGCGGGATGGGCGTCGTCTATCGGGCTAGACAACGGTCGCTCGATCGGATTGTGGCGCTCAAGCTGATCCTGTCCGGAGGCGATGCCAGCGAGGAAGAACTGAGTCGGTTTCGGGTCGAGGCGCAGGCTTCGGCGCGGCTCGATCATCCCTACATCGTCCCCGTGTACGGCTTCGGGAGATTGGATGGTCACCCCTTCTTGGCCATGGGGTTTGTGAACGGTCCCAGTCTCGCGGTGCGGCTGGCGCGGAACGGTCCCTTGCCGGCGCGGGAAGCCGCCGAACTGCTCTGCAAGGTCGCTGAAGCGATTCACTTTGCACACTCGCAAGGGATCATCCATCGCGACCTGAAACCAGGAAACGTGCTCATCGACCAGGACGGCGAACCGCGCGTCACCGACTTCGGTCTGGCGAAACGACAGGATATGGAACACGGCCTGACCAATACGGGGCAGGTGCTGGGGACGCCGGCGTACATGCCGCCGGAGCAGGCCGCGGGAGACCAGGTCGGACCGACGGGCGACATCTATAGTTTGGGAGCGACCCTGTATGCCGCGCTCTGCGGCCAGCCGCCGTTCGAAGCGACGTCGTTGCCCGAACTGTTGATGAAGGTCGCCGAAGAACCGCCTCAACCGCTCGAGGAACGCGACCGACGGATTCCCCGCGCTCAGTGCGATTTGCCAACGTTGTCTGGCGAAACGGCCGGAAGAACGCTATCCCACGCGCAGGATCTGGTGGACGACTTGCAGCGATTCCTCTCCGGGAGCGCCGTCCTGGGGGCTCGGTCCCGACGCTCGATTCGCTGGCCGCTCCTTGTCGGCGGCACGTTGGCTCTGGTCCTGTTAGCGAGCGGCATTGGCTGGGCGTGGTTCGGTCGCGGCCAGCCGGTGGAGGAGACGCGCGTCGCACCGGCGCGCCCGCAGCGGCTACGCTGCCGCTCGATCCTAATGCCCCGACGGAAGCCGAACGGACCTTGTTGGCCGACATGGCGGCGGCCCTCGAGATGCTCACACCTAAGATGGCGCGCCGACCCGTGGGAGCTGCGGCTTCGCCGAGTCGGCGACGGCATTCCGCGAGGCGTTCGTCAAGTTCGGACTCGACCCGTCGACGACCTCGGCGGACGACTGGACGGCGCGGCTGTCGAAACGGCCGACCGCGCTACGCGAGTCGATCCTCAACGCCTTGGAGCGCTGGGAGTATGCGGCGACGGCGGCCAAGCAGACGGACGGCCCGGCGCTGCGCGCCATGCAGATGGAGCTCGACGAAGTCGAATGGCGGCGCAAGGCCCGGCTGTTGCGCGACGACAACAACCCGGCCGCTTTACTCGCCTATCTGAAGGACCTCGATTTGGCGACACACTCCGACGAGCAATGCGAGACGCTAGCGCTGTCGGCCTGGGCTTTCCCGCCCGAAACAGCGGACGCGACCGGCAAGCTGCTGGACCGACTCCGCGCGAGCCAGCCAAATGCCTATTGGACCAACATGGCGGCCGCCGCGTGGTCAATCTCTCGGGCCAAGACTCAACCGGCGGAAGAAACCAGGTTCGCGGCGGAGACGGTCGCCCCGCTGCGTGCGGCACAGGCCGCTCGGCCCAAGTCGAGCCTCCCCGTGAGGCAACTGGCCGACGTTTTTGAACGCCTGGGGAACTCCCAAGCCGCCACGGTCGAGCGCGAGCGGGGCGCGGCGCTCGAGCATCCCGCCGCTTGGGAGCAGGTTGAACGCTCACGACGGGCTCGTGCTGAGGGGCATCTCATCGAGGCGATCGCGGCGGCGGATCAAGCGTGCGAGTTAGCACCGCAAATGTTGCCTGCCGCCGTCGAGGCCGTGCAGGCCCGACTGTCGCAAACGCCTCCTGAGGAGAATGAGGCCGCCATGCGTCGCTTAGCCAACCTGCCGCCGACGGATGCGGAGGCGATGAAGGCGTTCCTCGCGATCCACGAGGCGCTGGCGCCTCCGGATAAGAAACCGGCGGGCCCCTCGTTATTCGATCCTGATGCTACGGCGCGACAGGCCGAATCGTGGCGTGCCGTGACCACCTATCGGGAGAATGTAGGCCCGGCGGCCTTTATCGCTTGGTCGCACGCACTGCACGGTTCCGAGCAGGATCCGTTGCCGGCGTCGCGCGAGGCGGTCCGTCGCAACCCCGAGAATGCCGCGACCCTGCGGCTACACGCCCTACACCTCGCACAGATGAATGGCGATCCGGCTGAAACGATCCGCACAGCCGAGAAGGCCATGGCCCTCGATCCGAAGGCCGATCGGAACGGAATGGAAATGATCGTGGCCGTGGCGACGGCCCGGGCCGGTGATCCAGAAGGGGCGCGTAAGTTGTTTCGAGACGGGATGACGGATCTCAGTTATCCGCTCCGGACGCTGGGATGGCATCAGCACTTTGCGCACGCGTACGGCAAGGTCGACGAAGTCGCGGCGGACTGGCCGCTCATCGCCGCAGCCCATAAACAAAACGATGCCGTCGAGGTGTGCGAGCGGCTGCTGACCGCAACGGCGCCTCCGCCGGACAGACCGAGGATCGAATTGCGCCGCGGGCTCCTCGCGGCGGAAGGCAGGGAGCACTATTGGTGGATCGGACATGTCTATCAGGGATCGATGCGGGCAGGATTCCTGCTCGATCCTGAAGAACGGTTGGCGAGGTGGGCCGATAAGTGGCCGGAATACCATCGAATGTGGATGTTGATCGCGCTCGCCGCAATGCAACGCGGAGATCTGGAGTTGGCGCAGACGGCAGCCGATCGCTCCACGGAGATTTTGCTCGATGGCCACCGCGGCAACGTCGATTCCGCCATGACGAGCGAAATGGTGCGAGGGTTGACCTATCTCTCGTCGGGCGACGTCGCCCAAGCGCGTTCGATTCTGGCTCCACTTTGTCGCGCGAATCAGACGGAGAATTGCTTCAACACTTGGTCGTGGGCCTGGACCGGCGGCTATCAAGGGGACTACGTCCGCGCGTTGATTGACCTTGGAGAACTGGACGAGGCGGAGCGGCGTTGTAATGCGCAGGCGCAGCTTCGTCCAGAAGACGCCAACATCCAGTGGGCCGGGGGACTCTTGGAGCTCGCCCGCCAGCGTGCGAGCGCCTCGCTTCCACACTTTGCACGGGCCGCGCAAATCGATCCCCTGAATGCCTCGATCGAACTCGACTGGGCCCGCGCCCTGGTTGCCGCGAACGATCCCAAGTCGGCGCTGCCTCACTTGCAAACAGCCGTGCAACGCGCCGAAGGGGGCCAACTGAGAGGCTTTCGGCTTGTCGCGGCAGAAGCCGCCGAGTTGGCTTTACGGATTGCCGACGACGGTTCGCTCGACGACGCCACGCGCCGCATTGCACGGGGCAAAGCGTATCTTTGGTTCCGCGACCATTTGACGAGGTGGACCGAACGAGTTCGCGACGGCGCCGACGACGAGTTAGCAGCCGTCGCCCAGCAATTGCCGAAGTTGCTCGTCTGCCCCGCAGCCGCACGGCTGCGAGAGGACTCCTTTCGCAACTCGCTTTCGGCGCCCCACCGTGCCGCCTGGGATGAGCTTTGGAGCAGGGCCGAAACGACGGCGTCCGAGGCCGCCGCTCGCTACGCGGCCATGCCCAAGGATCGCCTCCAACAGATGGCGACGCGATCCAAAGTGGACGAAGCCGAAGCGGCCCAAACGATCCTCTCGCAGGGCGGATCCGTCACGATAGCCACGCTCAACAAGATTTGGCTGGAGCAACTTGTGACTCGCGCGAGCGCACTTCCTCAGGGCGTCTACAGAATCACGGCCGTCTCCTACCGCGACTGTTCCATCGCGGACCAAGATCTGGCGCTGCTCGAGAAGTTGCCATATTTGAAGCACGTATTCCTCGATCGAACAAACGTGACCGACGCCGGCGTACGGCGATTTGTGAAACGGGCGTACGCCCTACGCACGCTCACCTTGAATGGAACGCAGGTCACCCAGGAATTGTTGCCGTCGCTGTCCCCGATAGAGACCGTATCGCTGCGCGACGTTTCGATTGAGTCGGCCGCGATGGAGGCCTTTTCCCAGGCGCATCCGCAGGTTGTGCTCCTGCCGCGTCTGGGGACGAAAAGGCCGCCGCGGCCCCAATCCGCCGACAGCGTCCAACCATCCTTCGCCATGTGGTTCGATGGCGAGTCGCGCGTCAACTTGCCCCTCAAACGAAATGCGAATGATCCCGCAACCATCGAAGCTTGGGTCCAACTTCCCGCCGAAATCTATTCGAGTTACGGCTACGTGGTCGTCGGCAGCGGCATCTCCGCCGCCGGCAAGTCGCGAATGCTGGGAGTGAATCTGCATGACAGTAGCTTGTTTCGCGGTGAATCGCGCGATGCCAACGGCGCCAATACCTTTACGCCGCCAGGAAACCGCGTTGCCAGGGAACGCTGGATGCATCTGGCAGTGGTCTTTAATGAGAAAGAACTCCGGTTTCATGCGAATGGAGAACTGGCCGGCACAAAGTCGCTCGAATTGCCCGCCGACAACACCTCTTTGAATTTCTCCATCGGGGCGGTGGGCGCGGGCTTGACTTTCTTCGGCCTCATCGACGAAGTGCGAATCTCCTCAATCGCGCGCTACGACGGCCAATTCGTACCGCAGCGCCGCTTCGAACCAGACGAGCACACGCTGGCGCTTTACCATTTCGATGAAGGTTCAGGCGAGATCGTTCACGACTCATCCGGCCATGGTCACGACGGGAAAGTGAACGGTTCGCCAAAGTGGATCCCGGAAGCGGAGACGGAAGAGTGAAACCAGCCGAGCACGACAAGAGAGCCTCGATCGTGCGGGTATTCGACGCTGGCTAGGGCGACGCCGGAGAAAAACCTGGGCTCAGGGAGCGTCGTGCAGAAAAAGCCGATCCTGGAGGGGCAGGCGCAGAAAGTCAAGACAGAACGCAAAGGCAGCTTGTTGATTCAAGGCGTTTGTCACGGCAACGCGACCGACCTCACCCTCGAGGTGCTCGAGGCCGAGCCGAACCTTCCGACGAAGAAGATCAAGGATTTCATCAGCGCTGCGACGGAACTGACCGTGAAGCCGCAATGGCTTGTGGTGCCGCAGTTCACCCCGGTGATCGACGAAGAGAACGAGGCTCCAGCGCCGCCCCAACGACCTTCGTCCCCAGCGCCCGCTCGACCCAATTCGTCGTCTCCCGATGCGGGAAGTCTTCCGAGCCGCCTCGCGAGGCTCGTTGCGCGTTATCAAGCGCTGATCCAAGCGACCCCTGCGCTTCGCGAAAAGCTCTTGCCGTTTGCCCAGGCAGCGGGGACCGCCGTGACCTCAGGCAACGCAACCGCGATCGCCACCGTCGACAAGTTTGAGCAGGCTCTGACGCTTGTGGAACGCTCGGGCCCGCAAGCCCCTCCTCGACCCGCTCAAGGCCCCGGAGGAAACTCAACTGCTCCGCCTCGTCCCAGTCAAGGGCCGCCGACCGGTTCGTCGGCAACCGGCCGCGGCGGCGCACGTCCCTCGTTGTTTGAACGGGCCAAGCACCGGTTGAAGAACCTTGGACGAGACGTCGAGAAGGAGGCGGTCTTCGAGGAAATGCGCTGTTCGGCGGATTAGGGGCGTTTCCCATGGCAGCCGATCTGCAAGCGCGCAGAGCGGCCATGATCGACCGAGCGCAGAACGATCCGACGAGCGATGCGGCTCGACTGGTTGATGCGTTCGGCAGCCTCCCCGGCCTGATCGGCAATATCGGCGCCGTGCTCATGCGCCAGCAGCAACGTGGAATCAACCTCCGCAATCTGGCCGCCCCAGGAAAGACGTTGACCGACGAAGAGCTTGTGGGGTTGTATCTCTACACGGACGAAGATTTTGTGCATATGAACGGCTTCTTGCTCTTTCCGGAAAAGTATCAAGACGATCCCAAAAGGGCGAAGCAGATCAAGATCAAGAACGAGTTTTGTCTGCGGGGTCTGAATAAGCTGCCTGACTATCCGAGCATTTGCTATCCCGTGATCCGTTACGAATCGGGCGACTACGACTGGCAAAAGGTCTACATCGAGGGGCAGATTTTCCGTAACAAACAGTTTCTGAGCACTGGCGCCACCACCGGCGCTTGGATCAAGCAGCCGAAGAATGCGGCCCTGATCCTGCGCATCTATGGCAAGAGGGGCAAAGATATCGCAGCCTTCGCCTAGAATGTCGAAGGACACAAGGAATTGTCCATCCCCCAGCTTGCGGCGCTCGGCAAAGGCGAGGTGCTGTTCGCTCCCGACAGCGCCTTCAAGGTAATGTCCGTCGTCGAGTCTGACAAAAAGGTGGGCGATCTGCCGACCTACAACATTACGCTGCTCGAAGAGTAGATTACATTCGCTCGTCGCTCGCACAAGCGGCGACGAGCCGTTCGCGTCGTCGCCAAGGCAGTCGACTGAGTCTCCCAAACTGACGGCTGTCACGCGGAATCAGAAACTGTTGGATTCGGATTCCGCCTCCCCCGATTTTTTGGGCATCTGGCCCGGAGAACAGAGAGTAGAGAAGAGAAAGTTGCGGGGAGAGCGACCGGCGGCGTAGGACCGACGGAGCGGTCCACGACGATCGGAGGCCCCCATCGTAGGCACTCGCACCTAACCGCCTTCCATGCCCCAGGGCGGCGCTGCGCACTGCCCTGGGCTAACCTGTGCCGCCCCCTTTCGGGGCGGAAATGCGAGTTGGCTCGACGCCATCGTCATAGATGATTCGGACCGGTGGTGCGCCGGCGGCGACCACCTGCTAATCGCTGGCATGCCTCCGGCATGCTCGGCCCCGGAACGCAGCGTCCTACGTTCGCAACGATCACTGCCAAGATTTGGCACGCCAACACAAGCAGATCGCCGACGACATCGACGAGCGACAGGAGGAATTCGTGCAAACCCCGCCGCTCGCGACTAGCCCCGCAGCTCCTTCCTCCGAATGGGCAAACTGCGGATTCGTTTGCCGGTGGCGGCGAAGATCGCATTGCACAAGGCGGGAGCAATCGGCGGGACGCCGGGCTCGCCCATGCCTCCCATTTTTTCGGTGCTGGGAACGATGTAGGTCTCCACCGTCGGCATCTCGTCCATGCTCAACAGGAGATAGTCGTCGAAATTGCCTTGCTGTACACGCCCTTTCTTGAACGTGATCTCGCCATACAAGGCGGCAGTGAGACCGTAGACCGCGGCGCCTTCCATCTGCGCCTTGACGGAATCGGGGTTCACCGTGGGACCGCAATCGCAGGCCCCCACCACGCGATGCACGGTCACCTCCCCTTCCTTAGAAACCGAGGCCTCGATCACTTGGGCCACAAAGCTGCCGAACGATTCATGCACGGCAAGGCCGCGGCCGCGCCCCTTGGGAAGCGGCTGGCCCCAGCCGGCTTTCTCCGCGGCAAGCTGCAGCACCCCCAAATGCCGCGGATGTTTCGCCAGCAAGGTTCGGCGGTACTCATAGGGATCCTGGCCGGCGGCATGCGCCAGTTCGTCGAGGAACGATTCGCAGGCGAAGGCCGTGTGCGAGTGCCCCACCGAGCGCCACCAGAGCGTGGGCACGCCGGCCGGCGCCATGTGCCACTCCACTTGGAGGTTGGGTACGTCGTACGCCAGTGTACGCGCTCCTTCCACCGCCCCGTCGTCAATGCCGTCCTTGATGCCGACGGATTCAAGCGAAGTGCCGGCGAGAAACGACTGGCACACGATGCGTTGCTGCCAAGCGAGAGGCAGGCCATCGTCGCCGATCGCGCCTGTCAGGAAGTGCGAAGCGCGCGGCCGATAGAATCCGCCGCGCGTGTCGTCTTCGCGGGTCCAAATCACTTTGACCGGCTTTTTCACCTGCTGCGAAATCTGGATCGCCTCGACGACGAAATGACTATCGAGCACGGCCCGGCGGCCAAACCCGCCGCCGGCCAGCGTCGTGTGCAGTTCAATCTGTTCCGGCTTGAGCCCCGTCGCCTTCGCGGCGTTGTCGCGATCGATCGTTTGAAATTGAGTGCCGGCCCAGATTTCGCAACGGTCGGCCGTCACATGGGCCGTGGCGTTCATCGGCTCCATACAAGCATGCGCCAGGTAAGGCACATGGTACTCGGCGGTCAGCTTCTTCTGGGCCTTGTCAAGCGTCGCCGGTGCGTCGCCGATTTTGGCGGCCACCGCACCAGGCTTCTGGGCCATCGCGGCATACTGCTTTCCTTGTTCATCGGTCTCCAGCGACGCCAAGGGACCTTCATCCCAGTCGATCTTGAGCTTCGCGCGCCCTTGAGTCGCCTGCCAGAAACCGTCCGCGGCCACGGCGATGCCGCGATCGATCTGTACGACATGCCGCACGCCCGGAACGGCCAATGCTTGCTTGGCGTCGAAGCTTTTGACTTTGCCGCCGAACACGGGCGGCCGCGCGACGACCGCCACGAGCATGCCTGGAACCTGGATGTCGATTCCGAACACCGCACTGCCATCCACCTTTTGCGGCGTATCGAGTCGCTTCAGCGGTTTGCCGAGGATCTTGAGATCTTTGGCGTCTTTCAGCGCGACCTCTTTCGGCGGCTCCAGTTTGGCGGCGGCTTCCGCAAGCTTGCCGAAGGACAACTTCTTGCCGGAGGCCTTGTGAATGACATGGCCCAACTCGGCGCGGCACGCAGCCGGCTCCACCTTCCATTGCTTGGCAGCCGCTTCGATCAGCATGGTGCGAGCCGCAGCGCCCGCTTTGCGAACACGCTCCCATTCGCTCCAACTGCTGGAACTGCCGCCCGTCATCTGCATGCCGTACACGGAGTGGTTGTATTCCACCGCCACCGGTGCGGGCTCGAAACGGACCTTGCTCCAATCCGCTTCCAGCTCCTCGGCCACGAGCATCGGCACCGCGGTGAATTGCCCTTGCCCCATCTCCAGATGGTTGACGACCACGGTCACCAGATCATCGCTGCCAATGCGCACGAAGGCGTTGAGCTTGGCTTGTCCAGATTTGGCTTCGTCCTTCGCAGCGAGTTGAGGTTGGAAGACTCCCAACACCAAACCACCGCCGGCCAGCGCCGAGACTTGCAGCCACTGACGGCGGCTGAGATTTACGACTTCGCTCATGTGGCGCCTCCTTTTGCCTTGAGTTCGGCGGCCTGTTGGATCGCATTGCGGATGCGTTGATAAGTGCCGCAGCGGCACAAGTTCTCGGACATGCCCTCGTTGATCTCGTCGTCGCTGGGCTTGGGGTTTTTACGGAGCAACGCGGCGGCCGACATGATCTGGCCCGACTGGCAATACCCGCATTGCGGCACGTCCTCGGCGATCCAGCATTGCTGCAGCGGACCGGCGTACTCGCGATCCAGTCCCTCGATGGTCGTCACCGATTTGCCGGCCGCTTCGCTTACGGCGGTGCTGCACGATCGCACCGCCTCTCCGTCCAAATGCACCGTGCAGGCGCCGCATAGCGACTCGCCGCAGCCGAACTTGGTGCCCGTGAGGCCGAGCGTCTCCCGAATGACCCACAGCAAGGGCATGTCGGGGCTGACGTCGACCGCGCGGTCCACGCCATTCACTTTGAGCTTAATGAGCATTGAAGCATTCCTTGAAAGCGCAGGAAACCGGCTGCGCATTCTCGCCCTCCCGAGTTCGCCGCACAACTAGAGGTGCGACAAGCGGCGCTGCCAAGTTCGTCGACCCACGCGTTTCGCAACGTCGCAATCGTTCCCGCTCTGGATGAGGCAGGAATCGTACTGAAACGCCCTCGCAACCAGACATAGACTAGACCACTCACCACCCCGGCGCTGCCTTTCGTCAACCGCCGCGCGATGCACTTGTCGATCTGCGTCGACACGAACAGTCGTTGAACTTGACGCCGATGAGTTGAGTTCGCCCCTTGGGGCGAGTGAGTACGTTGACGACTTCGCCTACAACTCTTGTTGCCGACCTCACACATGGCGGAATGGCAGAACGTTATGACGAGTTCATCGGCGAAGGCCGCCACCGAATCGTTTCTTGCAGCCGGCCCAGGGGAAGTCATCACCGCCGAGTATGGTGAACCAGGCGAGGCGTCCTGTCGGCGCGTAAGCGTCAATCTGTCGACGGGCACGATCACATTTTATCGATGCCACACCCCGAGTCGCTACCGTGCCGTCTACGAGGTGCTCGAGCAAGCGGTTGCGAAGTCTGGCAGCCGACTCAGGTGGTACGAAGGTGCGGCGGTACAACTGATCGTTGTTCTGACTGGTGGAGCGCTCTTGGGGGCTGGCGTGATCCCGGCATTGCCAGAAATGCCCCGCTGGGCCGTTGCCGCGACCATCTGGACGATGGTGGTGGTGGTGCTTCCCGCCTGGGGCATGAATGCGCGGAGCAAACGCTTTTGGTGGTAGCCACGCCATGGCGGGAGCCGAGAAGGCGAACGGAAGTTCCGGCTGCCGGGACAGAGCGCGATATCGAATCACGTCTCACCCTTGACGACGCCGATACTTGCATATACAACCATATGCCATCGGAGAGCGCATGTCGTGAGCAAGCCCACCACCACGATCGAAACCATCGCCGCGTCCTGCATCGCGGGACGGGTGCGGTTGCTGAACCGGGTCATCACCAACCTCTACGACGAAGCGCTGCGTCCCCTGGGGGTCAAGTTGAGTCAGGGCAACGTGCTGGCCGTCGCCGCCAAGTTGGGCGTAGCCCGCCCCGCCGAGGTTTGCGACATCCTGGAACTCGACGCGTCCACGCTCAGCCGCACCGTGGACCGCATGGTGGAGAACGGCTGGCTGGAAATCCTGCCGGACGAAGATGGTCGATCTCACCCTTTCCGGCTCACCGAACAAGGTAAACGGCTCATGCAGAAGGCCATTCCGGCTTGGGAAAGCGCCCAAGCAGAAGCCAAGAAGCTACTGGGAGAGGATGGACTGCGACTGCTCGACGCCGCCGTCAAGCGGATCAAGACGGCCCAGGCACGGTGACCCTTAGGCACGGTGACCCTTAGGCACGGTGACCCTTAGGCACGGTGACCCTTAAGCACAGTGACTTCTAGGCACGGCGACTTTTTTTGTCCATCTACTTGCATATACAAGCATTGGAGACTTCACGGTGACGACCTTTCTGCCAGGGGTGATGCCTACTCCGTTTCCTGCGAAGATCGACGCCGAACGGCTGCGGCAAATGGCGCTCGATTGCGGCGCCGACGACGCCGGACTGGTCGAAATCGGCCATCCGGCTTTGGATGACCAGCGAGCCGACATTCTGAAGTTCTTCCCCAAGACCAAGACGCTGCTAGCCATCGTCTGTCGCATGAATCGGGAGCCGATTCGCAGTCCGGCTCGGTCGGCGGCGAACCTCGAATTCCACGCAACCGGCGAGGAGGTGAATGATGTCTGCCGGGCCGTGGTGACGGCCTTGGAGAAGGCTGGAGTCCCTGCCATCAACCCGCCGATGGGGTTCCCGATGGAGGCCGACCGCTGGCCGGACAAGATGTGGGTCGTGTCGCACAAGCCCGTCGCCGTCGCCGCCGGCATGGGCATGATGGGCATTCACCGCAATGTCATCCACCCGAAGTTCGGCAACTTCATCCTGCTGGGGACGATCCTCATCGGAGCGGAAGCCACGGAATACGCTCAGCCTCTTGACTACAACCCTTGCTTCTCTTGCAAACTATGCGTAGCAGCGTGCCCGGTGGGCGCTATTTCGCCGGACGGCCAGTTCGACTTGGCGTCCTGCTACACGCACAACTATCGGGAATTCATGGGAGGGTTCAGTGATTGGGTCGAGAGCATCGCAGACGCCGACAACGGCCTGGACCTGCGCAAGAACGTCACTCGGCAAGAAACGGTTTCGACGTGGCAGAGCCTCGCTTTCGGCCCGAATTATAAGGCTGCGTATTGCCTTTCGGTCTGCCCCGCCGGCGAGGAAGTGATCGGGCCGTTCCAGGCTGACCGGAAGGCATTCCTAAACGAGAACGTCCGGCCGCTTCAGGAGAAAGAAGAGACGATCTACGTCGTGCCGCGTTCGGATGCCGAGGCGCACGTGCGGAAGCGGTTCCCGCACAAATCCGTCAAGCACGTTCGGGGCAGCCTGCATCCGCGCACGATTGCCGGATTCCTTCGCGGGATGCGTTACACGTTTCAGCGGGGTCAGTCGGAGGGACTGAACGCCGTCTACCACTTCACGTTCACCGGCAAGGAACTGTGCACCGCCACGGTCGTCATCCGAGACCAGACCATCCAAGTTATTGATGGCCATGTGGGCGAGCCGGACTTTCGGCTCACTGCCGACAGCCAGACGTGGCTCGGGTTCTTGGCGAAAGAGCGTAGTTTGCTGTGGGCGCTCCTACTCAGACGAATTCGCATGAAGGGATCGCCGATGTTGCTGATGGCTTTCGGGAAATGCTTTCCCTCGTAAGAAGCATCGACCTACCCCGTGGTTTGGCAGGCGACGGGCGTCGCGGCCCCCGCATTGACGGCTCGGAACATCGCAGCGGCCGAATCGCGCCCGAATCGCTTCTGGCTCCGACGCACCAGCGGATAGCCCAACCGAGTCAGGATGTGATTGGGTTTCGAGAACGCCAGAATGTCGTACGCCACACGGTCGGTGGCCCGCTCCCATTCAATCAGGAACCGCTCTTCGCCGCTTTCCACATGGCCCGGCAGCGTTCCATAGGCAAAGCCGAACTTCGTCGTCGGCCCGGCTTCGTTCACGGTGTAAACGATGCGGCAGGCGTTGAGCCACCAGAAACCCGCCGCTCGACCCATGATCGCCACCACCTGGCCGACTTCGAGCGGCGTACTAGGGGACCAAGCGGCGACCCAGCCGAGGTGAAACTGCTGCCAACGTTCCAGAGCGGCTTTGGCTGCCTCAAAGACGGCCTCGCCGTTTCCGAGTTCGATTCGCGTGCGATCGACGACGAACCCGGCGGGCGGCGACGTCGCGGTGGCGCCGACCGCCGCATAACTGAATTTCAACGTCGCTTGTTCCGCCAAGAACGGGCCGAGCACGTCTGCACTCGGCTTTTGGAAGTACAAGGTGCGCATTTCGACTTCATCCAGTTGCCGAGCACGCTCACTCGGCCCACAAAACGGTAAACAGAGCCTCGGAATCATAGGCACGAGGGAGACCGTCGCCCAACCGGGGTCTCCCGCACAGCGCGAGTGCGTCGCTTTCTGTCGCCACTTTCCTCTGATCGCCTCACCGCCGCATCCTCCTTAGGATATGCTCGTAACGCGGTGCTGCGCTTGGTTTCGTCTGGATCACTTACCGCCGTTTGGGGATCTGGGCGTCGCGCACCACGAGTTCCCCGGCGCGCGTTCAAACGGCTGATTGATCTTCGGTACCCCCATGCCAAACGGATGTTCTGACCAAGAGCTGAGAGACCTGGAAGAACGCATCAACGCGTTGCTGCCGCCGAAGTATGTCGGCTGTTTCGAGGATGTCTCCCCGACCTCGATGGGATCGGCGCAACTGCGGTACGATAAAGCCGGCAAAGTCGTCTGGGGCGAGATTTGGACCACGTTTTGCCACTTGGCGCTGGCGGGCGGCCCGCCGCACCGGGGGACGCTGCTGGGCCCCGTCCCGGAAAGGGCCGTCGCCGCTGCTGCACGCGAATACGAGCTGGTTGTCGCCGAATTGAAGCGCGCGCTGGGACTGTGCGTCGACCTGCCGCTGATCGAATCTGCGCCTGCTGGTTGGATCGGCCTACAGTGCGACTCGGAGGCGACGGCAGTCTGGCTCATGCGGGCGATCGTGGCGGAGAACGTGATCGCGAGGCGCCAAGGCTCGCTCTTGTTGGTCCCGGCGGGGCCGCACTTTCGAGTCGAAAAGGAAATCAAGAACGTCGTGGTGAGCGTGGCCAAATGCTGCCACTACCTGTTTGATCATCTGGAGCCGGAGGACCAGCCCACCGGCGATGCGCCCTCTTTGGTCGAGCCGCCGCTTCCGCACGAACTCGCGGAAATGAAAGATCAATACGAGCAAGCCGCGAGTTTGCTGCAACAGCGCATCGAAGAATCGACGGGCCTGACGACCCAACTTGGTGAAGCGCCGGGTTGGGTGGGGATCGGCTGTGAGAGCGAGGAGACGGCCGTGTGGCTGCTTCGCGCCGTGGCCGTGGAAAACATCCTTGTTCGCCGCGAAACGGCGACCTTGTTCGTTCCCGTCGACTTTCGCGCCGGGGAAGACGCCGTCGCGGCAACCGCGGCCGCCGTCGCGCGAGCGCATCGCCTGTCGCGATTGACGTGTCATTGACCTGACATCGGCACTTCCATGGCCGTCGCCCGACAGGGAGTTTAACCGCTGCGTATGTCGCTGCCCCCGCCCAACACGTCCAACGTCCCGACAGGAACGACGGTTCTGTTGACCGGCGCGTCTGGTTACGTGGGCGGGCGTTTGATTCGGCCGCTGGAACAGCAGTCTGTCGGTCTGCGGTGCCTGGCCCGCAGCCCAGACCGCTTGCGGCCGCTCGTCGGAGCGTCGACCGAGGTCGTTCAGGGCGATGTACTCGACCCGCCATCTCTGACGGCGGCCTTGCAGGGCGTGCATACGGCGTATTACCTCGTGCACCTCATGTCGGGGTCGGCTGACTTCGAGCAGGAGGATCGCGAGGCGGCGCAGAATTTTGCGGACGCCGCGAGGCGAGCCAAGGTGCAACGGATCATCTATCTCGGCGGCCTGGGCGACGACGCCGATCCGAAACTCTCCCCGCATCTGCGCAGCCGTCATGAAGTTGGCGAGATCCTGCGAGGGTCGGGAATCGAAACGCTTGAATTTCGGGCTGGGATGGTGATCGGCGCCGGCAGCCTCTCTTATCAGTTGATGAAGTCGTTGACGGATCGCCTGCCGGTCATGATCTGTCCACGATGGCTGGCGACGCCCACGCAACCGATCGCTATCGACGACGTCGCGGCCTATCTGCTTGCCGCCAAGGACCTGCCAGTCGGCGGGAGCCGCATTTTCGAGATTGGCAGTCCGGATGTGGTCACGTATGGCGACTTGATTCGCGAGTATGCTCGGCTACGGGGACTGCGTCGCTGGTTGATCTTCGTCCCCATCCTGACGCCCTACCTGTCGGGGCTGTGGTTAGCGCTGGTGACGCCGACGACCTACGAGGTGGGGCGCCACTTGATCGAAGGACTCAAGAACCCAACCCTCGTGCGCGACTCGCGGGCGCTGGAAGCGTTCTCAATCAGGCCGATGGGCGTGCGGGAGGCCCTGCAGCGTGCTATCGCCAATTGACCCGCGCTAGGGCGATTGGGAGAATCCTCGGAGGCGCGACTCGCCAGCGTATAGACGCAGTGGGCGCCGCGAAGAGCCTCCTTTGAAGTGCGCTGCATGACTGGCCCGATCAAAATATTCATCAGTTACAGCCACAAGGACCGGCGTTGGCTGGAAGAACTTCGCGAGCATTTGACGCCCTTGGCGCGAGGGGCGATGGTGGATCTGTGGGACGATACGATGATTCAGTCGTCGTCGCGGTGGCGCGACGAGATCGAATCGTCGCTGGCCGCCGCGGATGTCGGGGTGTTGCTGGTCAGCCCTAGTTTTCTGGCGTCGGAGTTCATTGCACGTCACGAATTGCCGCCGCTGTTGGCGGGAAAACGCGTGCTTTGGATCGCGCTCCGGCACAGCAATTTTGAACAGACGGAGCTGGCCAACTTCCAGGCCGCCAACAATCCCAATCGTCCGATCGCGAGCTTGTCGGAGGCGGACCGCGATCACGAGTGGGTGGCGATCTGCAAAAAGCTGCTGTCGGTCTCGTCGGCGCCGCCGCCAGCGTCCTCCGCGAACGTCGGAGCGGTTCGTGCGCCGACCGCTCCCGGGTTGTGGATCATGCCGTTCGCGCGGAATCGGTTCTTCACCGGCCGTGTGGAGACGCTCGACGAACTGCGAGACGCGTTCGCCGGCCGAGGGACTTTAGCCTCTGCTTCCCCTTTGACCGTCGCGCTTGCCGGCCTGGGAGGCGTGGGCAAGACGCAGACGGTGGTCGAGTTCGCGTATCGGCACCGATCCGAGTACCGCGCAGTTTTCTGGGTGCGGGCCGACTCCGAGGCTTCGATTCGTTCCGACTATCACGCTATCGCAACCTTGTTGGGTTTGCCTGAGAAAGACGCACGCGACGTTGATGCGCTGCGCGAGGCGGTGAAGAACTGGTTCTCCCGCGAGAGTGGATACCTCTTGATCCTGGACAATGCCGACGAGCCGATCATCGTGCGCAAGTATTTGCCTCACGATTCGGGCGGGCACATTTTGATCACGTCGCGCGCCCACAACCTCGACATCCTTAACGTCGATCGCGTGGTCGACCTTGAGCGGATGTCGGCCGACGAAGCGCGTGCCTTTCTCTTTAACCGCACACGCCGCTCCGACAACGACTTGTCCGAACGCGCGGCCTGCGAAAGTTTAGCTCGGGAGCTGGGATATCTGCCGCTGGCGCTCGAGCAGGCGGCCGCCTACGTGGCTGTGCATGACGACCTGTTCGAGGATTATCTCCGCGATTTTCGCCGCCTGCGGCTCGATCTGCTCGAGAAGCATGGGCCGGTCGCCGGCGGTTCGCGCGACACCGTCCGCACGACCTGGACCAAGAGTCTTGAGGCCGTTCGGTCACAATCCGAAGCGGCGGTGGAGTTGCTGACGGCGAGCGCCTTTTTTGCACCGGAACGAGTCCCTTACAACCTGGCGGTCGCGGGGGCTGCGGAGTTGGGAGGGAGAATTGCGACCGCATTGGCGGGCGGAGGCAACCCAGCGCGTGCGCTCAATGAGTTGTTGACGCCTCTCACTCAGTACTCTTTGATCCGTCGCGATGCGGCGTCGCGTTCGTACGACGTCCACCGCTTGGTACAGGCCGTCGTGCTCGACGGTCTCAGCGAGGAGGATCGTCGCAATTGGGCCGAGCGAGTGGTTCAGGCGCTCGATCGCGCGTCGCCTGCGGTTCGATTCCCGACTTGGCCGGAATGCGAAACGTTGCTGCCGCATTGGTTGGCGTCCGCCGAACTGATCGAAAAGTTTCAGATCACTTCCGAGGCGGCGGCCAATGTCCTGGATCGGGCGGGCGTTTATTTGAGGGAGCGGGCTCAGTACGCGGCAGCCGAACCTCATCTGCGGGCCGCCCTCGGACTTCGCGAGCAATCGGTCGGACTCGACCATCCCAAGACGGCGCGGAGTCTCGAGCAGTTAGGGTTGGTGTTGCAGAATCAGAGTCGGTTCTCCGAGGCGGAAGATTGCTTCCGCCGCGCGCTGGCGATCCACGAGGCGGCCTTGGGCGACGTACACCCCGATACGGCCACGAGCCTCCTGCGTCTGGGAGGCTTGATCGCCCAGACGGAGGATCAAATCTCGGCTGGCCCCTACCTCCGCAGAGCGCTCGAGATTCGGGAGCAGGTCTTGGGCCCGGAGCACCTCGACACGGCGGAGGGGCTCGACAGCCTTGCGCAATACCTGGATCACCGCGGAGAGTTTTCCGAGGGAGAAACTCTCATCCGTCGGGCTTTGGCGATTCGCGAGAAGCAACTTGGCGCGCAGCACCCGGAGACGGCCATTTCGCTGCGCACCCTGGCCTCGATTCTCGATAGTCTTGGAAACCCGGTCGAAGTCGAATCACTGTACCGGCGCGCCCTCGCCGTCACCGAAGCCTCGTACGGATCAGAGCACCCGGAGGTCGCGGAAATCCTGGAGCGTCTCGCGCGGATCCTCGAATCGCGCGGCGATTACTCCGAAGCAGAACTCCTGTTCCGCCGAGTGCTGGCGATTCGTGAAGCGGCGTTCAGTCCCGATCACTTGGAGATCATGTACGCCGTCAATAACCTCGCGCAACTCGCCGCAACCCGCGGACGCTATTCCGAGGCCGAGCGCCTCGGTCAACGTGCCGTGGCGATCGCCGAGAAGGCCATGGCAGGCGACCAGGCGGAGGGGGCGAGCAGCCTCGTTCGTCTGGCGAATCTGTTCAAGGACGCCGGTCGCTATGAGGAGGCCGAGGCCCTCTACCGTCGCGCGCTGGCCGTCCGCGAGGAGGCCCTTGGCCCGGACCACGTGCAAACCGCGAGCAGCCTGAATCACCTCGCTAGCCTGCTGAATTCGCTGGGGCGATACGACGAGTCGATCGTGATTCGACGACGCGCCATCGCCATCTATGAGCGAGAGCTGGGCCCGCAAAGCACGGCCACGGCGCTCATGATCGTGCTGCTGGCGATGTCACTTAAAGACTTGGGGCAGTTTGAAGAAGCCGAGGCGCTGTATCGACGCGCCATCTCCACCTACGAAGCGAGATTCGGTTCAGCGCACCCCACCGTCGCTGCCTGCTTGTCTCAATTGGCGTGGCTGCTGCAAGAACTGGGTCAGTATTCCGAGGCCGAGGCCCTGCTCCGCCGCAGCCTGGAAATCTACGAGCAAGCAAGGGGCGTCACGCATCCTAGCATGACGACCAGTTTGTCGAACCTCGCCTCGTTCCTTCAAGAACAAGGTCGCTACGGCGAGGCGGAGACGTTCGCGAGGCGCGCATTGGGGATCAAGGAGACGTTTCTGGGGCTTGACCATCCCGAGACAGCCTCTTGTTCGCGCGCCTTGGCTCAAATCCTCCAAAGGCGCGGGGCCTATGCGGAAGCGGAAACGCTATGCCGCCGGGCATTGACGACCTGCGAGACGATGCGTGGATCGGAACATCCCGAGACGGCGACCTCCATCGACCTTCTGGCGATGATCCTACAAGACCGAGGATTCCTTTCGGAAGCCGAATCACTGCGACGCCGCGCGTTGCAGATCCGTGAAAACTCCTTCGGCCTTGATCACATTCATACGATCTACAGTTTGCAGAACCTGGCGAGTCTCTTGCTGGAGCGCGGGACATTCAAAGAAGCGGAACGGTTACTTCGACGCGCCCTGTCGTCGCGCGAGTCGACGCTCGGGCCCAATCACCCTGACACGGCCTATTCTCTCGACAACCTTGCTTGGATGCTCAAGTCGCAAGGTGCATATGCCGAGTCGGAGTCGCTCTTCCGCAGGGCGCTCGAAGTTCGCGAGGCGACGCTCGGGAAAGACCATCCGACGACTGGAACGAGCATCGACAATCTGGCGTTGCTCCTGCAGGAGCGCGGCGAGTATTCTCAGGCCGAGTCGCTGTACCGCCGGTCGCTGGCGTTGCGTGAATCGGCGTTGGGGAGCGACAACCAGGCAACCATCGAGAGCCTCAAGAAGCTCGCCGACACGCTCGAACGCAAGGGAGACTACGCCGAGGCTGAAACGCTGCTCCGCCGCGCCTTGCAGGCGCAGGAACAGAGGTTTGGAGCGAGCCATGCCGTCACCGTGGTGCACTACTATTATCTGGCTAACTTCCTCAGCAACCGCAACAACTATCCGGAGGCCGAGGCGCTGTATCGAAGCGCATTGGCGGCCAGCGAGACGGCGCGAGGACCCGATCACATCGATACAGCCGTCGCGGCCAACAACCTGGCGCTGATTCGCGAAGCGCGCGGCGATTTGGTGGAAGCGGAGGCATTACTTCGGCGCGCGCTTCCGATCTTTGAAGCAACGCTAGGGGCGGAGAATCCGCAATTGGCCGTGCTCTTGTGCAATCTTGCCAGCTTGCGAAAAAGTCGAGGGGGGCTTGTCGAAGCCGAATCGTATTTCCGCCGCACACTGGCGGTACTCGAAAAGGCCCACGGCCCCGCCCATCCCAAGGCGGCGAGAGCATGCAACCAGTTGGCGTCGTTTCTTGTCGAACGCGGTGAATATGCGGAAGCGGAGCCTCTGCACCGTCGCACGCTGGAGTATTTCGAACGCGAACACGGACTCCATCATCCGGACACCCTGGCTTCCGCTGGCTACCTTTCCGTGCTCTTGTTCGAACGGGGCCTCTACGACGACGCTGAGGCGCTCGATCGACGCATTCTGGCGGCGCGCGAAGCACGTTGCGGCCCCGAACACCTCGAGTGCGCTCTAAGCGCGAATAATCTCGCCTGGACGCTGCAGGTCCGAGGGACGTACGACGAGGCCGAACAACTTTACCGGCGAGCGCTCGCCATACGCACGGCGGCGTTAGGCATGGATCACTCCCTGTCGTCGTCCAGTCGCGACAACCTGGCGTGGCTGTTGCAGGAACGCGGCCTCTACGAGGAAGCCGAGGCGCTGCTTCGTCAGTCGCTTGAATCACGCACGCGGATGCTTGGGCCGACTCATCATGACGCCGCCAAGAGTGTGTTCTTGCTGGCAGATTTGTTGGGGAAGCGAGGCGAAGTCGCCGAAGCGGAAACGCTGTTCCGCCGATCGCAGGAGTTGCTCGAGGCGGCACTCGGTCGCGACCACCTGCTCGTGGCCAAAGACCTACACTTCTTCGCCGAGTTTCTGCTGCAGCGTCATGCTTGCGAGGAGGCTGACTTATGGTGTCGCCGCGCGCTCGCGATTCGTGAAGCAACGCTCAGTCCCGGGCATATCGATGTTGCCAAGAGTCTCGATCTCTCGGCGGAAATCCTCGCCTCGCTCGGTCGACAGAAGGAAGCCGAGGCGCTGTATCGTCGAGCGCTAGCGGCGCGCGAAGCCTCATTGGCCCCGACGCACGTGGACATGGCTCGCGGGCTATACAAGCTGGCCGAGTTGCTTCGATCGGTCGAGCGCGGGGCTGAGGCGGAACCTTTGCATCGCCGTGCGCTGGCGGCCCGCGAAGCGGTCCTGACGCCCAATCATCGAGATCTCGCCAAGAGCCGATCGGCGCTAGGAGATCTCCTGCGCAGCCTGGGTCGAGCGAGCGAGGCGGAGGCCTTCCTGTGATGCGGAAGTCGCTGAGCGGTCCCTGGTCGGCTAGCTTTGGGCGGGAATGGATCGCGGAGCGATCCACTACGTTGGTTCCGCGGCGCGTCCGCGGCCATTCTGCGTTGCATCTTTTGACTTTGCATTCGAGTTCCCTATGGCCGACGCCACTCGCATCCTGTCGCAACTTGAATCGGGCGATCCAACGGCGGCGGAACAGCTGTTGCCGCTGATCTACGACGAGTTGCGAAAGCTGGCTGCGGCCAAGCTGGCGCAAGAAAAGCCAGGGCAAACGCTGCAGGCGACGGCGCTGGTGCATGAGGCGTACTTGCGATTAGTCGGCCCTGACCGTCCGGAGGCGTCGTGGGAGAATCGCGGGCACTTCTTTGCCGCGGCCGCCGAAGCCATGCGGAGAATCCTGATCGAACAGGCGCGTGCCAAAAAAACCGCCAAACGGGGCGCCGGCCTCCAGCGTGTGGAACTCGACGACCGCTGGCCTGAGATCGCCCCACCGGAAGCCTCCGCAGAAGACCTGCTGTCGCTCGACGAGGCGTTAGGTGAATTCGAGCGAATCTCCCCTGCCCAGGCCAAACTAGTGAAACTCCGCTATTTCGCCGGCCTGTCGCTGGAAGAAGCTGCGCTGGCGACCGGCGTTTCCGTCGCCACCGCGAAACGACGCTGGGTGTACGCTCGTTCGTGGCTGTTTGGAAAACTCCACGCCGAATAGCGCGCGACACGATTTTTTCGTCCTTTGTGAGCTCTGGATCGGTCCAATTTCGCATTGAAGAAGGGGGCCGTGAATCGGCGCTCGAGACGAACCAAAAACAAAGTCGCCCGTATCGAGTCGATGATGAACCAGCAGTGCACCAGGATTGAGACGATCCTCGCCGAGGCGGTGGAAATCAGTTCGCCAGATGACCGTCGAACGTTCATCGCCCGGGCGTGCGGCAATGACGAAGCGCTGCGACGCGAAGTCGAACGCCTGGCCGAGTGGCATTTCAGAGCCGCGCAGAACTTTCTTGAGCCGACCGCGCTGGGAATCCAGTTGGCAGCTGGATCCCGAGTCGGCGTCGGAACGTGGCTCGGCCCCTACAAGCTGATCGAACAAATCGGCGAAGGTGGAATGGGCGTCGTTTATGTCGCCGAGCAGATGGAGCCTATCCGTCGCCGCGTCGCGCTGAAGGTCATCAAGCCTGGCATGGACTCCCGCCAAGTCGTCGCGCGCTTCGACGCCGAACGTCAGGCCTTGGCGCTGATGGACCATCCCAATATTGCGACCGTGCTGGACGCCGGCGTTAGCGAGGCCGGGCTTCCGTATTTCGCGATGGAGCTGGTCCGAGGGATGCCCATCACCGAATACTGCGATGCCGCCAAGTTGACTCCCGACGAGCGGATCGAGCTGTTCATTGCGGTCTGCCAGGCGGTGCAGCACGCTCACCAGAAAGGAGTCATTCACCGGGACTTGAAGCCGTCGAACATCCTGGTCACGCTGCACGACGGGGCGCCTGTTCCCAAGGTGATTGACTTCGGAGTCGCAAAAGCGATTGGTCCGCAGTTGTCGAAACTCACGGTCTACACCGGGTTCACGCAGCTCGTCGGCACCCCGCTCTACATGAGCCCCGAACAGGCGGCGTTGAGCGCACTCGACGTCGACACGCGGAGCGATGTCTATTCGCTGGGCGTCGTACTTTATGAACTCTTGACCGGCCGCACTCCGTTCGATTCGGAAACCCTGGTGTCCGGAGGCTTCGATGAGATGCGGCGGATCATTCTGGAGCAAGAACCACTCCGCCCCAGCCACCGCATCAGCACCCTGAAGGCCGCCGACGCCTCGACGGTGTCCAGCCGCCGCAGCCTCGACGAACGCCGACTCAAGCAGGAGTTGACCGGAGAGCTGGACTGGATCGTCATGAAGGCCTTGGAGAAGAAACGGGGACGGCGGTACGACTCCGCCAGCGCCCTGGCCGCCGACCTAAGGCGGTATCTCGACAACGAACCGGTCCTGGCCTGCCCGCCGACGCTGATGTACCACCTCTCGAAGCTGATGCAGCGCAACCGGATTGCGTTCTTTGGCGGAATCCTGGCGGTCGTCTCGATGGTGACCGCGATCATCGGCCTGAGCGTGACGAACTCACTCTTGTCCGAAGCCCAGCAGCGGACCGACGACGCGCTCGCTCAAGCGCGCAAGAACCAGATTATCGCGGAAGCTCGCACGAAAGAGTCGGCCGCCGCCGCGACGGCCGCCGCCGCCTCCGAGAAGCAGGCGCAAGCCGAACGGCAGCTCGCCGAAAAGCACTACCAGCGTTCGCTGGAGCTTGTGCAATCGCTCGTGACCTCCATCAGCGAGTGGAAGCTCAGCGAACAGCCGGGCATGGAGAACTACCGTCTGCATCTGCTGGAGTCCGCCAGAGACGCGCTAGCCGAACTGCAGACTCCGGGACGCGTCGATCGACGGCTAGTCGAATTGAGAATCCAGGTGCTCACGGCGCTCGCCACCGACTATCGCTCGATGCAACGCCATTCGGAGGCTGAACTCGCCTTGCGTACGGCCACCAAATTCGCCGACGAACTGGCGACTCAATTTAAGTCCGATGGGGAAGCCTATCGCGTCCTTCAATGGAGTCTGCGGTATCAGTTAATGCATGCGCTCCAATCACTCGGACAACGGCACGCCGCCATCCGGGAAATCAGGACCGCCATCCAGCTGGCTGAAGAGCAATTACAGGAGCAGAACGCCGACCAAATTCTTCCGGCCGCGATTTGCAACATGCTGAGCGGTCTGAGCGTCCTTGAGAGCGAAGTCGGAAACACCCGCGCTTCGCACGAAGCTTTGCGTCGCGAAGGACGCTTGCTGGGTTTCACGCTCGGCGATGACTTACAGCTTTCGGCCCCCGTGCCTCAAGCTCAGCTCGACGCACTTCTCAGCGGCAATTTTCCGCACGACACGGTGCGGAATTACCTCCTGATTCTGGCCGAAAGGCAGCAGAATCTGGAAATCAGAACTGCCTTGCTAGACCCAGCCTTGAACCTCGGTAGACAGCAGCTCCAGAGTGAGAACACCCGAAGTCGACGGTTTCAACACGCGTTTGACCTGCAGCGAGCTGCCGGTTTGCTAATGAGCCATGAACGTCAAGGCTCTGAGGCGGCGGTGAAACACCTGCGGGAGGCGATTCTCTTGCTGGAGAGTCTCGTGGCGGATTATCCCGCATTGACGCTCTACCGCTCCGAGCTGCTACGCGCGAATGCCGCCCTGCTCTCGCAGCTAGCGGCGTTGGCGCCGGTTGAAGAAGCGGTCGCCTTCGCCGAAACGCTTGCCCAACGTTACCCCGACGAACCGCTCATCAACGAAAAACTGGGAACTTTCTATGCGGAGAGCGGGAAAGACGCTCGCCGGGCCCTCCAATTCTACGATCGGATGATGGCCTCTGTCGGCGAACACGCGACAGCCAGGCACTTCCGCCTCCGAGCAAAATTTCTCGCGGAACAGATCAAGGATGCATCCCGAGCCCTCGCAGATTATGACCGCGCGTTTGAGTTGGAACCCGAGCCAGGAAGCTACTGGATTGTCCAGCGGGCGAAGGCGCTCGCTGCTTTGGGACGCCGCCCCGAGGCGATCGCTTCACTGGATAGCGCCTCCCCTGAATCAGCCTGGGAATTCTTCGAACGAGCCAATGCGTACCATGATCTGCAAGAGCTCGCCAAGGAGCTGGCAGATCTCGACAAGGCCATCGAACTCGGTCCCGACCGTCCTTACCAGCACAAGCGCCGAGCCTTGTGTTACTTCAAACTCGGCCGCCTGGACCAGGCGCTGGCCGATCTCTCCGCCGGGTTGGAGCTGAACCCGAGCGACGTCAGTCAGATGACATGGATCAATCCGCGCCTCGTCGCCGTCTGCCCGGACCGCGGCTTTCGCGACGGCATTCGCAAACTGTGCGACCGGCTCGTCGAACTCAACCAGCAGTCGGTCGAGTCGCTCCTGACGCGTGCGGAGATCTGTCACGCTCTGGGCGACATCGAGCAGGCTAGCGCGGATTATGACGCCGCCCTCAAAGCCCCAGACGCGGCGTTCTCTGTCAACGCATACTACCGAGCGGCCCTCGTCGCGCTGACTCGCAACAATCCGGCCGGTTACCGCGATCTCTGCAGCCGCATGCTGTTGAAACTCAGCCAGTCGAACCTTCCCGTAGATGCTTCCTTTTCGGTCTGGACTTGCAGCCTCGCTCCAAAGGCCCTGGACGACTATGCCCCGGCGGTTAAGCTCGCGGAACAGGCCGTCGCGGCGACCATGCCTCCGGAGCGGCAAGTTCTTGGTGCGTTGGGCGCCGTCTTGCTTCGTAGCGGCGACGCCGAGCGCGCCCGTCAAGTCCTGGCCGAAGCGGCGAAGCTGCCAGCGACGACCAAAACCTCGGCCGCTTATGTCGTGTACTTCGAAGCGCTGGCTCTCCAGCAGCTGAGACGCGCCGAGGAAGCGGTCGCGAAACGGAAAGAGGCCAACGACCTGGCCGACCGAGAGCTCGGCGACACAAACGCCCCTCCCCACTGGAACCGCCGGCAGACGTTGGATCTGTTGCGCAAGGAAGTGGAAGGGACGATCCAGCTCCCCGGCCGACAACCGCCGCCTTAGTCGAGGAAGGCATGGGGCATTGGGAGGAGACAAGCCGAGCACAAGGTCATCAAGCTGCGATATCTCGAACTTGGGGGATCAAGAAGCGATCCGGAGCTGTTTGCGGAGCTTGTCGTTGCGCGTCTCGTGGCGTTCTCGACGCTCGCGGCGGGTTGGATTGTTGAGGCGCCGGCGGTTGGCTATTCTTCTTGCCGGTGGAGGTTTGGGGGCGGGGTGGGAGTGCGGGGAGAGGCGGCGTTGGACCGGCGGAGCGGTCCACGACGAGGAACAGGATGGTTAGATTTATTCCGGCGGGCGAATTGAAGGAACGATTCGATGTGTTTGGTCACTTCTATTCGGTGCAGGTCGCGCCGACGAAGACGGTCGAGTGCCGGAGCGTGCTGGAGATCATCGAACCGCCGCTCGCGCCGCGCGCAGCTTCGTTGATCTCGGAGCTGCGGCCGGACGCCGTCTTTATCATGATGAATCCCGGCTCGTCCCGTCCCCTGACGCCGGTCGACAATCGCATCGACGCGCGACGGATGCACCGTCTGCCCATTTCGCTCGTCCCCACCCATCCCGATACCACTCAGTATCAAGTCATGCGGTTGATGCACTACTGCGGCTGGCGGCACGTCCGCGTGCTGAACTTGTCCGATCTGCGGTGCGCCCAAAGCAATACGTTCTTCCAGCAGTTCAAGGCGCTCGAATCCGCACAGCAGTTCGACGCTCATTCCATCTTCTCGGCGCGGCGGGCGGAAGAACTGTCCCGGAAACTTGTCGGTCGCATTCCGATCGTGTGCGCGTGGGGCGTCAGCCCGCACCTCGACCCGCTCATCGCCCGCTGCCTGGCGACGCTCAGCCGGGTGAAGTCGACGGCGACGTCCAGATTAGGGCTGCTAAAGGCCGGCACGACCGACAAGTTCCTCCATCCGCTCCCGTCGCTCCAATCGCAGAAGGCCGACTGGGTCAATCGCATGGTCCAGCAATGCGGCAAGTCGCGGTAGTTCTTGCGGCGATCCGGTCGGCCACGCGTCGTTTCGCAACGCCCCTCAACCGCGCACTGCCGCTTCGATCGCCGCGACGTCGATCTTCTTCATCCCCATCATCGCCTCAAACGCCCGCTTGGCGGCGGCCGCATCGTCGCTCGCGATCGCCCGCGTCAACGCCAGCGGCGTGATCTGCCAGTTCACTCCCCATTTGTCCTTGCACCAACCGCACTGACTTTCCTCGCCGCCGTTCCCGACGATGGCGTCCCAGTAGCGATCCGTTTCCGCCTGATCGGCTGTCGCCACCTGAAACGAGAAGGCCCAGGTATGCGCAACTCCGGGGCCCCCGTTGAGCCCCAGACAGCGGACGCCCAGCACCGTGAACTCGACCGTTAACACGTCTCCCCGCTCACCTGAGGGAAAATCGCTGGGAGCGCGCCGCACCGCCTCAATCGACGAATCGGGAAAGGTCTGCGCATAAAACCGCGCCGCCTCTTCCGCCCCGCCGTCGTACCACAGACAGATGGTGTTCTTCGCTGGATTCATGCGATCCTACCTTTCGTAATCATGACTGGGTGACGCGGCGGCCAGTCGCCATGTAAATGCTGGCTTATACTCGTTTAGTCGAGCAGACGATCCAAGAATCGACAGCCGCGGGAGATAATTCGGGATCGTGATTTCGCCAATTGCTTCGGCGCTTAGGTAATCAGTCAATTCAGCGACGAGGCGGTGTTGGTGATCGAGTCACATTCCGACGATCCACGACGACGCACCACGCCACTTGAAGAAAGGCGCCCTCGATGCACGGCCCCTCGCCCAGCGACCCGCACCCGCTGAAGGGATTTCCGCAAGTCGGGTATCTCCAGCCATTGGTCAAGAGTCCCAACATCGAGGTCGGCGTATTCAGCTATTACGACGATCCCGAAGGCCCGGAACAATTCGAGACAAAGTGCGTGCTGTACCACTTCCCGTTCATCGGCGACAAGTTGGTGATCGGCAAGTTTTGTGCGTTGGCTCGCGGCGTGCGGTTCATCATGAACGGCGCCAATCACCAGATCAGCGGAATCTCGACGTACCCCTTCTACATCTTTGGAAACGGCTGGGAAGCGGCGACGCCGCAGCCGGATGATTTTCCGCACAAAGGGGATACCGTCGTCGGCAACGATGTGTGGCTTGGCTACGACGTGCTCGTCATGCCCGGCGTCAAGATCGGCGACGGCGCCATCGTGGCCGCTCGTTCGGTCGTCGTCAGCGACGTGCCGCCCTATTCGGTCGTCGGCGGCAATCCGGCGAAAGTGATCAAACGGCGGTTCCCCGACGAGGTCATCGACGAACTGCTCGCCATCCGCTGGTGGGATTGGCCGGCCGAGAAGATCACTCGGAACTTGCCCGCCCTCGTCGGCGCCGATGTCGCCGCGTTGAAAAATGCGGAATGATCAACGGGAAACGGCATGCGTTGCTAGGCTTGGGGGAAGGGGCGAAGAGCGGGCGGGGAAGTGAGTGATGCATTGGACCGCGGAGCGGTCCACGACGTTCTCTCGGACCGCGAAGCGGTCCGCTACGATGTCCAACCGTTCTTTTCTCGGGCGTAGATCCGTTGTTCGACGGGATCGATTTGGAAGAGGTAGATCCACTGGTTGTCGATCAGTCGGCGGACGAGTGCATGTTTGGCGATGATGGCATCCATCGCGTCGCGCGGGGCGTCGATGAACACGCTGATCCGCAGGGGTGTGTGGACCCAGCGGCGGCCGTCGTGCAGCGACTGCAGCGACAAGCCGATGCGCAGGTCGCCGCCGTTCCCCTCGAAAACCCCGAGATGCCCGCCGACCACGTTATGCAACACTTTGTTGCCGCTTCCGTATCGGCGATTATCGACTGTCGAGGCGTAGTACTGAAAATTGATCCAATGCGTGACGATCATGGGCGCGGTCATGATCAGTTCCAGCACTCCGAACCCCGCATCGTCCTCCCAACGATACTCGTGCAGGAACGAACGGCCGGCCAAATTGAGTCCGCGCGTCCGTTCCCGCGGGGCCACGATGAAGGCCGCATTGTTCGCCAACCCCCATTCGGGTCGCACCTCCGACCACCCCTTCGACCTGGCGCGCACTGCGTCCGCGAGTTCCGCATCCGAGCAACCGGCCAACCCCAACTCCCCTGCCCGTTCGGCTCGCGCCCTCCGCCCTGCCTCCTGCAACGCCGTTCGCAGCGCGTTCAGATCCGGCTCGTGGCTCGCAGGCAGGGCATCCAAATCGAACAGCGACACGTCGTCGGTCGTCGTGTGGTGGAGTCCAGCCAAGAAGCGAGTCGACGGAGGGAGTTCGATCCCCCGCTCCACAAGCGCCCCTCGCACCTCGGCGTCGTTCAACACGGCCGCCAACGCGCGGGCGTTCACCTCTCCTGTCTGCCCGCAGCACGCGCCGCAATCGAGCCCCGCGGCGTGCGGATTGTTGACCGAGTCGGAACCGTGGCCGAGGAGGACGATCAGTCGCGCAAAGTTGCGCGTGAGGCTCATGCCGCGCAAGACGCCCGCGGCCAAGTTCACGCGTGCCTCGAGCGTCAGCGGGCGGCCGTCGCGCGTCCCGACCAATTGCGGCTTGAGTCGGCCCCGTTCGGCAGGCAACAGTCCGGCTGTCTCCGGATGCGGCACGGGCCGCAGCTTGCCGAGCGAGTTGCCAACCAACTCGAAGGCCGACATCAAGCCGAGCGCTTCGACGAACGAGAACGTCGAGACGGCGGTCGAGCGTAGTTGTTTCCAGGAGCGTCCAAAATCGATTCGCCCGCGGCGCTTCGCCGCCAGCGTTTCAGTCGCCGCATCCCCCTCCTGACAGACATCGCTCGCACAGAGACTGGGCGCGAGCAGTCCCGGCAGTTGCGGGCGCGCGGCGGCCGCGCCCAGCGCGCGGTACTCGATCGGCAGACCGAAGAAGCCGGCGAAGCCCAGAGTTTGAATCGAGCTGCTGGCGCCTTCGAGCGCTCGCCGGAAGACCTCCGACCGTACGTCGATGCAAAACGCCGCTTGCACGGAGACGCCGACGCTGGCTTCCGACGACGACGCCCGACCGCTTCCTGTAAGTCCGCGGCAGACGCTTTCCTGATAGGCGATCTCAAGCGCGGATTGCAACAGCCAGTCGCGTGCTTGAGACGCCTCGGCGGCGCGATCAAGCGCCGGCCATGCCACAATCGCCGCGCGCCACCGCTCCACGCAATCCTCCTCGGAGAGTCCGCGGAACAGCAGCCATTCCCACGCCAACCGCACCGCGAGCAAATGGACGATCTGATCGTCGTCGCCGCCCGCGAGCCGCGCTTGCCAGCGTCGATACGCGCACCACGACGCCCAGCCATTCATGCGCAAGAGCAACGACGTCAAATACGACTCGTGCTCTGGGACGGGAACTTCGAGTTCCTCGAGGGCCAAGCGGATGAGCGTCTCCGGCGACTCGGGCAGCCGCTTCACGGTCTCGCGATAGGCGCTGAATCCCATCAACAGCATGGGACTCCAGTCATGCGCCGCCGACCTCCGCCAGCTTGGATACAGCCCGCCCTGGCGATCGGGGCCGATCTTCGCTTGTCCCTCGTCGAAATACGCTGCACACAGTTGACTGACGCTGTGCGCCACAAAGTCGCACCACGCCATCCCGTGGACCGTATCGCGGCGAGCGTCCATGACGTCGGTCACGAGGGCGCGCCGCGGCGCTTGCACGTCGGGCGAGACCAAGACGCCGATCAAATCGTCGACGTTGCAATCGGCGCCGGCGCGAGCAATCGCTTGCTCCAAGTGGCGCGGCTCAAAGTCGCCCGCTTCCCACCGCTCACGATACCAGCTGCGCGGCATCAAGAAGCGACTCCCGGAAAGCGAAGCGAGCTTGGCGGACACCTGCGGCAACGGCTGCTCGACAAAGCCCCAGAGCGGGTTCACGGCGATGAAGCGATCGAGCGGCCAGGTCGGCGCGATCCGCGCACAGGCGGCGTCAATCGCCTTCGCAATCCGCGATTCGTCCGCGGCGACCACTGGAGCGTCGGTGAATTCAGCGAGAGTCATTGCGAGTTCTCCTTCGAATCATGTCGCAACGTCAAGGTCTGCGGAGGCGGCGGCAGCGACGGCAATTTGGCCGGCCATACTCGAAACGTGAGCCGCGTGAAGAGTTCATCGAGGTACAGGCCGGCGAAGAGGGGCGGATAGAGCGCGAGCGCCAATCGGCCGTGCGGTCGCGTTTCGAGCACGACCTGGATGACAAACAGTAGTCCAAAGGCCGCGGCGACGATCGCCACTCGCAGCATCCCCCACGATTGGGCTCCTGGCGGCGTTGCGAGCAAACGCTCAAACAGGGCGTGCCAGATCAAGTATGCGCCAGCGATGAGCACCGCTCCGCCCAGATACTTGGCCGCTCGCAGCGCGTCTTGACCGACGCTGCGGGCGACGAGCGGCGTCACAGCGACGGCGACGATCGCCGTCAGCACGAACAAGACGGGATCTGTTTGCGGGCCGCTTTCGAGCAGGGATGCGACGCCGCAAAGCGCCGCGAGACTGACCACGCCGGCGCCGATCCAGGCGACGAGCGAGGGTTTCGGCGCCGGCGCGACGAGCGTCTGCGTGCGCCACGTCTCCACGGTGCTTCCCGACGCGAGGAAGGCATGAGCCTTGTAGAGCGAGTGGGCGAGCAGGTGGAGCAGCGCAAGCGAATAGGCGCCGAGCCCGCATTCGACGAGCATGAAGCCCATCTGAGCGCTCGTCGACCAAGCCAGCGACACCTTGATGCTGACTCGAGTCATCATCACCAGCGACGCGAGTACGGCCGTCACGCTTCCCACGGCGACCAGCAGCGTCTGAGCTCCCTCCGCCTCGACCATGAGCGGCGCAAGCCGAATCATCAAGAAGCCGCCGATGTTGACCACTCCCGCATGAAGCAGGGCCGAAACAGGCGTCGGCGCTTCCATCACCTGAATGAGCCAGCCATGGAACGGGAGTTGGGCGCACTTGAGCGCCGCCGCGGTCGCGAGCAACACCGCCGCTAGTCCGGCGCTCGGCCACAGCGACTCGGCGACGGCGATTCGTCTGAAGATCTGGTCGAGTTCACCGCTGCCAGCGGCGTTCGACAAAAGCGTGAATCCAATGAGCAGACAGACGTCGGCGATCCGGCTGGTGAGGAATTTCTTGTGGGCCGCGATCAAAGCGGGCGGGCGGTCGTCGTAGAAGGTCAGCAGTTGGTGGAGCGCAATGCTGGTCGCAAACCAAGCGAGCCATAACAGGGCCAAATGATTCGCGGTCACAAGCAAGGACACCGCCGACAGGATGGCCAGGAACCAGCGGACATAACGCGTCTGCCCGGGGTCGCCGTCCAGGTAACGACGCGAGTACTGCAGAATCACGACCCCGATGAAGCTGATGAGCCCAAGCATCACGGCGCTTGGCGCGTCCAGTCGGAGGCTGAATCGTAAGGGGCCGAAGCCGGCCAACGGGATGGGAACGGCAAGTCGCCAGAAGCCGGGGCCGTTCCAGATCAAATAGACCGCGGAGAAGGTTGCCAGCCCGAGCGTCGCCACCGAAGCACACGCTGCTCGTCGCCACAGCGACCGAATTCGATTTTTTGTCCCGGCGAGCGGCAGCAGGGCGGCTGTCACATAGACGAGCGGAATGGCAAGTAAAAAAAAGCCCGTCAATTCGTTAGAATCCGTTGAGTTTATTTCCATGGCCTACCTTCGCAAGAGACGGACACGGCGGAAACTCCTTCCAGTTAGTAAGTTACGTGATCTTCCCTAGGCGTCGCCCTCAGACCCAGGGTCACTATAGGCGGGCGGCAAGTGGGGGCGGCGGCGTTGGACCGGCGGAGCGGTCCACGACGATCGGATTGACTTTGGGAGATCGAGGATGAAGTGGAATGCTGTGTGCGTTGCGGGGCTGTTATTGCTGTGTGGTCGCGCGTCGGCGCAGACGACGGCCGAGCGTCCTCAATGGCTGACCTATCCCGGCGGGGAAGGCCCCGGAAAGGGCAAGCACATCGTGCTCATCGCGGCCGATCAGGAATATCGGAGCGAACAATCGATGCCGATGCTGGCGAAGATGCTCAGCACCCATCACGGCTTTGATTGCACCGTGCTCTTCGGCGTGAATGCCCGAGGCGAGGTTGATCCGACTCTGCCCGTCTATCCCGAAAAAGGGAAAGAGGCCGAGTTCCAAGAACATCACATCCCAGGACTCGAACTGCTTGAGTCGGCCCACTTGGCGATCTTCTTCACTCGCTTGTTGACGCTGCCGAAGTCGGAGCAGGAGTACATCGTCAAGTACGTCGATTCGGGTAAACCGATCATTGCATTGCGCACCGCGAACCATGGCTTTCGCGGGCCGCTGCCGTACAAGATCGCTGGCAAGCAAGTACGCTGGGGCGAAGACATCCTCGGCGGCACGTTCCTCAATCACCATGGCCGCTGGCAAGCCGACTCGACGCGCGGGAATCTCGCCAAGGAGCAGTTGCAGCATCCGGTCCTCACGGGAGTCGCCGACATCTGGGGCGACTCGGACGTTTATCGCACCTATCCCGTGGGCGCTTCGTTGCCGATGGACTGCACTCCGCTGGTGTGGGGCCAACCGCTGGCGGGCCGCAAGCCCGATGACCCGCCGAACGACAACCTGGAGCCGCTCCCCGTCGCTTGGGTCAAAGATTGGAAAACGAGCACCGGCAAGGCGGCGCGCGTCTTCCACTCGACCATGGGAAGCGGCGTCGATCTGAAAAACGCCGGCCTGCGTCGCTTAGTCGTCAACGCCTGTTATTGGGGACTGGAGATGGAATCAGCCATCACAGCGACTCGCAGCGTGGAGATCGCCGGCGCCTATCAGCCGCTCCCCAGCGGCTTCAATTACACGAAACTAGGCGTCAAGCCGCAGCCCGTAGAGTATTACCGTTAAGCCGAAGCGGGGGGCGCGTCGGGAGGAAGCAAGACGCGACATGCCTGGCTCGAGGATCACGCTGAGGCGTTGGACCGCGGAGCGGTCCACGACGTTTCCCAACCAGCAAGAGGTCGGCGGATTGTTTAGCGAGGAACGCGATGGCGCAAATCTGGGTGGACGGCGACGCTTGTCCGGCGACGATCAAGGAGCTGTTGTTTCGAGCGGCCAAGCGGACGCAGACGAAAATGACGCTCGTGGCGAACCAAGGGATGTACATTCCGCGGTCGGAGTTCATCGACAGCCTGCTCGTCCCCTCGGGCATGAACGTGGCAGATCGGCGGATCGTCGAACTGGTGCGGCCAGGCGATCTGGTCGTGACGGCCGATATCCCGTTGGCTGCCGACGTCGTCGCCAAGCACGCTCAGGCGCTCGATCCCCGCGGCGAACTTTACACGGAAGCGAACATCGGCGAGCGACTTGCGGTGCGTAATCTGCTCGACGAACTGCGCGGCGGCGGACACGTCGGCGGCGGGCCGGCGAACTACTCGCCCCGCGACCGGCAGGCGTTCGCCAACCAGTTGGATCGCTGGCTAACGGCGGCCAAGAAAGCCCTGGGTTGAGCGCGACGCGGCGCCATGCAGATTGCCCGGCGGGCGGCGGATGGCGGGCGGTAGGAGTTGGACCGCGGAGCGATCCACTACAATCTGGCAGTTTTCGACGAGGAGCAAATCATGATTCGGAATCTCGTTCTCACTCTGTGGTTGTCCGCATTGATTGCCGCGACTGGCGCGCTGCCGGCGAAGGAACCGTCGCACTGGCCGCAGTTTCGCGGGGCCGGCGCCCGCGGCGTGGCGGAGGGGCGGGGGGCGCCCGAACGCTGGTCGGCGACCGAGAACGTCGCTTGGAAACAGGATGTTCCCGGACGAGGCTGGTCGTCGCCTGTGGTGTGGGGCGAACGGATCTTTCTCACGACGGTCGTCAACACGGGCGCAGCGGAGTCGCCGAAGAAGGGACTTTACTTCGGCGGCGACCGCCCGACGCCGCCCGAGGCGGTGCACCAATGGAAGGTGCTGTGCCTTGATCTGGCAACCGGCAAGGTCCGCTGGGAAAAGCTGGTGCACGAAGGGAAGCCGCAGTCGTCGATTCACCTCAAGAGCAGCTATGCGTCGGAGACGCCGGTAACGGACGGCAAGCGACTGTATTGCTGCTTTGGCAACGTGGGACTGTACTGCTTCGACCTGGACGGCGCCGAGCTGTGGCGACACGACTTGAAGCCGCTGCCGACGCGATTTGGCTGGGGGACGGCGGCCTCGCCAGCACTGCACGATGGACGCCTCTACTACTGCAACGACAATGACCACGAGTCGTATCTGTTGGCGCTCGACGCCGAGACTGGGCGAACGATTTGGAAGACGCCGCGCGACGAGAAGAGCAATTGGGCCACTCCCTACGTGTGGACGAACGAGCTGCGGACGGAAATCGTCACGCCGGGCACGGGCGCCGTCCGCTCGTACGACCTCGACGGCAAGTTGCTCTGGTCGCTGAAGGGGATGTCGAGCATCACGATTGCGACGCCCTACGCGGCCCATGGACTGCTCTACGTCAGTTCGGGTTACGTCCTCGACAAACAGAAGCCGATCTACGCGATCAAGCCGGGCGCAACGGGCGACATCTCGCTGAGCGGCGAGGCGACCGCGAATGAGTTCATCGCCTGGTCGCGGCCGCAAGCGGCGCCGTACAACCCGTCGACGATCGTCTCGGGCGACCGACTGTTCGTCCTGTACGACCGCGGACTCTTCGCCGGCTACAACGCACAAACCGGCGCGGAACTATTCGGCCCGCAGCGATTGCCGAACGGTCGAGCCTTTACTTCCTCGCCGTGGGCGAGCGGCGGGAAGATCTTCTGTCTCAACGAAGACGGCGTCACGTTCGTGTTACAGGATAGCGGACAATTTGATTTCCTGTACACGAATACGTTGGCAGAGGACGACATGGGCATGGCCACTCCGGCGCTCGTCGGCGACCGCTTGCTGATCCGAACGTCGGCGCGTTTGTATTGCATCCAAACGCCCCAAGTCGCACCGTAGTGGGCTGGGTGTTTCGGACGATGCGCCGTTCGGCGGCGATTACGACGCCGAACGATCCTTACCTTCCGCAAAAACGCACAGCAAGCGTCGTACTTTGTGCAGGTCCGAACTGTCGAGCATCCCGCCTGGGATCGTGTGCTGGTCTCCCTCGGTCTCAATTCGAACGCTCGGCAACTCGGGCGTCTTCGCAATCTCGTTAACGTGCCAGCTCTTCACGTTCGACCAATCCCCGTGACCGCCCCGAAAGCCGGTGCGATATACAAAGCCGTGCGGTGCGAGCTGCAGGTATCCGCAAAAGTCTCGTACGGCGCGCAACGAACACAGTGCGCCGCCGACGACCAGCAGCGAGCTGACGATCGTCATCTGCAGGGCCAATTTCGGCGTTTCGGAAATCTGACGAAACAGAAACACGCCGACCACGATTAGGCAGGTCGCCTGCGCGAGAGCGCTCATTCCCGCAAACCAGCGCCGCCGCGAAAAGTGCCAGCGATGGACGGCGTCCAAGTCGAGCGGCGCGTCGGAGGCGCCAGTCAGTTTGTCGCGGGAAATGGGCAGCGTCAGTGCTTCGGACTGAGTCATCTTGTTCACCTCGATGGAAAGGACGTGGAATGCGTCGGGAGTGGGTTGCAAGTCGCGTGCCAACCGGCGACGCGGCTCGGCGCGTTAGGCGGGTTGGAGTGCGATGGAGGGTGCGTTGACGTGCGTCGCCGCGTGGTAGTCGGACAGACTGCGCATTCGATCCAGCCCCGCCAACGTGATCGGGATTTGACGATGCGACAGATCGCGGATCGCTTGATGAATGTTCTCGAACGACGTGTGATCGATCAGTCCGACGCCCCGTTCTAGGTACACGATCACCTGCGAGGTTCCGTCGGGGATCGTTTCCAGTTCTTTCACCATCTTCGCCGTGTTGAAGCACACCAGCGGCCGCTCGATATGCAGATGCAGATCGCCGCCGATCAACTCGCGGCGCGTTACGGGCGTGCGGAAAAAGTCGAGGGCGACTTGCGTCAGCGGCCTATCCGCCAGTGCCTCCTTCGCCGCCGCCACCGACTTGCGATAGAGCACCAAATTGAGTGCGAACTTTGCGATCACGCCCGCGATGATTCCGAGGAGCAGATCGGTCAGCAGCGTCGCTGCGATGGTGAACGCGAAGATCGAAAGCTGCGCGCGGCCGATGTGCGCCATATGCTTCCACACCAGCGGCTCGCACATCTTCCAGCCGGTGTAAATGAGCACCGCGGCCAGCACGCCTTTGGGGATCATGTTGATGACGTCGCGGCCAATCCAGAGATACATGATCAAGCACAGGGCGTTGGTGAAGTTGGCCCACAAGGTGCGTCCGCCCGAAGCGATATTCGCCTTGCTCTTGACGCCGCCGGGAATGATCGTCAGCCCTCCGACGAGGCTCGACGCGATGTTGCAGACGCCCATCGCCAGCAGCAGTCGATTCGGTTCCGATTTGCGGTTCCACGGATCGAGCCGATCGATGGCCATGGCCGTCGCGAGCGACTCGACGCCGTCGATCATGGTCAGCGTGACGACGACGAGCCCCGCCGCGTACCACAGGTCCTGGCGCGCGAACAGCGCCGCAAAGTCGGGAACGTGGACGCCGTGAAAGGCGTCTTTGGGCAGAGAAATCAAGTATCCGGGCCCCAAGTCTTGCAGGCCGAAGAAGCGGCCCAGGATGGCGCCGAAGATCACCGCCAGCAATTGCGGTGGAACGATTTGTAGGAACTTCACCTTCTTCATGCTGCCGAGTGCGAACAGCATCACCAGCGAACAGAAGGCAACGGCAAACGCCGGCGCCGTCATGCCGCGCACGAAACTAGGCGTCTCGAGCACGAATTCATAGAACTCGTGCGCGTGAACTTTGCCCGAGTAGCCGCAGAACATGGGGATCTGTTTGACGATGATCAGCATGCCGATGGAGGCCAGCATGCCTTCGACCACGCTGACGGGGATCAAGGCCGCGTGCTGGGCCAGCTTGAGCACCGCGAGGATGATTTGCACCACGCCGACCATGCAGATGACCACGAGGAGAAAAGGATAGCCTTCGCCCAGGTGCTCGGCGTCCCCGACGCCTCCCAGGGCGACCATGGCGGCGAGTAGGGCCGGAGCGAGCCCCGCTGCAGGACCGCTGATGGTGACATACGAACCGCCGATCAGCGGAAAGATGAGCCCCGCGATGATCGCGGAGATCAAGCCATAAATGGGCGGGACGCCCGACGCAATCGCAATGCCCGAGGACAGGGGCAAGGAGATCAGCGAGACGACCACGCCCGACAGAATGTCGTAGCGCAAGTACCTGAGTCCCGCGATTCCATTGGCGGGAACATCGCGCGGAGCGCTCATTGCAGAACTACTCATGGGCGGACCTTTCCAAGGACAGAGAGGCGAGCAAGCGAACAGAATGCAGTCCGCCTAGAAAGCAATCGCAGTGCCAGTCGAAATGCCGAGCGGCTCGTAATGAATGACGACCGTGCGTTCAGGCGACGTTTCGCGACGCAGGTCCGCCGCCTGCCGATCCACGCATCGCTTTTGCCTATGCATGACGAAGCTTTTTTCTTCGCTTACAAATTCGAGGAGTTGGGCAGTCGTCGGCGAACTCGCGCGCCAGAGGGGAATCGCTGGACAATGTTTGTCACTGCGGCTGGAGAGAAACTGTCCAATTTTCTGGGCGAACCTGAAGCTCATGCGCTGTTCTGAAAGACCGCCGTCCGTCCCATCCCAGCGCAACGACTGCAGCGGCGAGGATTACGATTTCGCCACAGCGCATCGCGAACGCGATTCGCTCGTTAGTCTAGAAACACCCATGGAGAAATTTTCGCTCAGTCGAACCCTCTGGCGCGTCGCCATGCCGATGATCGGGATGGGCGCCTTTCTATTGGGACTGGCGATTTTCGCGGCGATCAACGTTCACAATCAGCAGCAACTCAGCTCGGAGCTCGTGTCGCGCGAGGTGAGCGGGATGCTCACCATCCAGGATCTCAATCAGACGGTGCGGGAGATCCGTTATCAGGTGAATCTGTTCTTGCGCGTCGACGACGTCGAGCATCTACGCTTGGCGGTGGGACTCAATCAGGTCGCCAACGAGCAACTGGAGCGCGCCCGTTCGTTGGCACGGACGCCTCGCGAACTGGAGCTCATTACTTCCGCGGCGACCGGTTATCAAAGTTTCGTACGTCAGTTCGAGGAGGTGGCTCAGTCAATTCTCGCGCGCAGCGAAATGCAGGGTCCGCGCGTCGCCATCGACGAGGCGGAGCGTTCGAGTCTCACGAAATTATCGGACGACGTGATCACGAATGACGTGCTGGCGCATTTGCGCGAGTGTCTGGCGGTCAATCAGGAAGTCGTGACTCGCACGGACGCCGCCGCGCGCGAGACGGCGCAGCACCTCAAGATCGGCTTCATACTGCTTGGAATCTGCGGTAGCGTCGCCGGTTTGCTGATGGGGCTGGCGATTGCACGCACGCTGGGCCGATCCATTGTTCAATTGCACGTGTCGGTGCGCAGCGTCGCGGGCAAACTCTCGAATCTGACGGGGCCCGTGACGTTTTCGCGCACCAGCGACTTGGCGGGAATCGAATGGGACTTGAAGACGGTCGAGCAAGATCTGGTCTCGGTGATTGAACGACTGCATCAACGTGAGTCGGAATTGCTGCGGAGCGAGCAGCTAGCGCGGGCGGGACAGCTGGTGGCTGGGTTGGCGCATGAATTGCGGAATCCGCTGATGCCCATGAAGATGCTGGTCCAAGCGGCGTTGGAAAAGGGCCCCGAGCATGGTTTGCGCGGTCGCTCGCTCGCGGTGCTCGACGAAGAAATCGGCCGACTCGAGCATTCCATCCAGATGTTCCTCGACTACGCCCGCCCGCCGGCCGCAGAGAAGCGGGTGGCGGATGTGCGCGAGGTGGTGCACGCGACGCTGGAACTGGTTCGCGGCCGAGCCCGTCAACAGCATGTCGAGATGCACGTGGAATCGCCGGACGCACCGGTGCTGCTGCAGATCGACCGCAATCAGATCCGACAACTGCTGTTGAACTTGCTGCTCAACGCGCTCGACGCCCTGCCGCAAGGCGGCAACATTCGCGTCACGATCAACCCGCGTGCGCCCGGCCCCCAGGAACTGGCCGACTCGCAAAACCTGGCGGCGATGAGTCTGGCGCCCTCCGATCGCATGTCGGAGCATGACGCGATGCGGCTGGCCACGGGCGGCCTGACGCGCCGGGCCACTCACTGGCTGTCCCTTTGCGTGGCCGACGACGGTCCGGGGATTCCCCCCGGGATGAAGGAAACGTTGTTCGAGCCGTTTGTGACGACGAAAGAGACGGGCGTCGGACTGGGGCTGTCGATTTGCCAACACGTCGCTGCCGCTCACGGAGGCGCCCTCCGCGCTCGCAACTTGCCGGACTCCGGCGCGGAATTCACCTTGTTGCTCCCCTTTCTTGAATGGTAATCGCACGCCATGCGGAAACTATTAGTCGTCGACGACGAACCGAATATCGTGTACACGATTGAAGAGACGCTGGGCAGCGATCAGCTGCGCGTGCATTCGGCATCCTCGGCGCGCGACGGCGTGCGTCTGGCAAGAGCCCTGGCGCCCGACGTCGTGCTCATGGACGTCCGGCTGCCGGATCAGTCGGGCCTGGACGCCTTCCAGCAGATCCGCGAGTTCGATCCGCGCATTCCCGTGATCATGATGACTGCGTTCTCGCGGACCGATACAGCCATCGAGGCGATGAGCCGCGGAGCGTTTGACTATTTCGTCAAGCCCGTCGACTTGGCAGCGCTGCGACAAGCGGTCGGTCGCGCGCTCGACGTGAGCCGTCTGAATCAGGTGCCCGCGGTCGTTGGTCAGGAAGTGGAGGGAGAGGAGGCCGACTCCATCATTGGGCAAAGCCCGGCGATGCAGGAAGTCTATAAGACGATCGGCCGCGTCGCACCGCAGGATGTCACCGTCCTGATTCAGGGCGAAAGCGGGACCGGCAAGGAGTTGGCGGCGCGCGCCATCTACCATTACAGCCGTCGTTCCAAGCAGCCGTTCCTCGCGATCAATTGCGCGGCGTTGCCCGAATCGTTGCTGGAGAGCGAACTATTCGGCCATGAACGAGGCGCCTTTACGGGCGCTGACCAACGTCGGATTGGAAAGTTCGAGCAGGTGCATGGCGGGACGATATTCCTGGACGAGATCGGCGATATGTCGTTGTCGACGCAGGCCAAGGCGCTCCGCTTGCTGCAGCAACAACAGTTCGAACGCGTGGGCGGCAACGTCACCATCCAAACGGACGTGCGGATCATTGCGGCGACGAACCGAGACCTGGAGTCGATGGTGGCCGAAGGAAAGTTTCGCCAGGATCTGTTCTATCGGCTCGCCGGTTTCACGCTGCGCATGCCGCCGCTGCGCGAGCGACTGGACGACGTGCCGCTGTTGACGGACTACTTGTTACGCACGTTGAGCGCTGAACTTTCGCGCCCGATACGCGGCATCACCGACGAGGCGCGCGCGGCGCTACAGCGTCATCAATGGCCGGGCAACGTCCGCGAACTCTACAGTGCGATTCGTTACGCCATCGTGCAATCATCGGGCGAGATCGTGACGCTCGACTGCCTCCCGGAAGTCGTCCGCAGCGGCGGCGTCTCGGATCAGCCGTCGACGATCGGCGATGCGTGGAGCGGAGTACGGCAGATCATCCAGGAGCTGCTGGATTGCGGCTCGAACGACATCTATCGGCAAGTGGGACAGTTGGTGGACCGTGCCTTGCTCGAATTGGTCCTGAACCACTGTCAGGGCAATCAACTGCAGGCTGCAGAGCGGCTGGGGATTTCGCGAGTGACGCTGCGAGGCAAGCTGCGCGCGTTGCGCGGCGAAGCAGAGCCCGACGCGTCGTAACGAGCCGCCCTGGCGGTCGGCGCCTCGGGCGGGCTCCACATCGCCGAGCGGCATGACCAGTCGCTTCAAGAATTCCACCGCGAACCTTAATTGCGCCACGCTTGTCGTTACCTCGCGTCCCAACCTTTGAGCACTGCGTCTTACTCACTCCTCGGGAGGCTTCTTCATGCGTGCTGATCTCACGGATATTACGTTGGTCGTCGACCGGAGCGGCTCGATGGACGCCATTCGCGACGACGCGGAGGGAGGCGTGAATGCATTTATCGCCGAGCAGGCGCAGGCGCCGGGCGACGCGTGTTTGACGCTGGTGCAATTCGATACGGAATACGAGTTCCTGGAGAAGGGGACGCCGATTCGCGAGGCGGGCCGTTTTCGCTTGCAGCCGCGCGGCGGGACCGCCTTGCTGGATGCGGTGGGGCGGGCGATGCAGGAGACGGGCGAACGGCTGGCGAGCCTGCCGGAAGCGGAGCGGCCGGGGCTGGTGATTTTCGTGGTGATGACCGACGGACAGGAGAACTCCAGTCGCGAGTACACGAAGGCGCAGATCAAGAAGATGATCGAGCACCAGCAGTCGGTCTACAGCTGGCAATTCACGTTTCTGGGCGCGAATCAGGACGCTTTTGCCGAGGCGGAAAGTCTGGGGATCATGCTCGACGGCGCCGCCGAGTTCTCCCCCATGTTGGTCGCGGAAGCCTGCATGGCGACGGGCGAGAAGGTGGCCCGCATGCGGAAGCAGAAGAGGGCGGGAGAAGTCGTCGTCAATGCATTCACGGAGGAGGAGCGGAAGCGGATGAGCTGAACGCGAAAGAGTCGCAGGGAAAGTCGGCTTGCGGGGAGGAAGCGGGTCACGAGCCGTGGATCGCGGAGCGATCCACGACGACGGCCGATTTCCCACATCCTCGCGTACCCCTGCCGAGACGTCGAAAGTCCTCTGAGCCCAACGCGATCGTGGAGGCCCTGAATGAGAGACCGGGCCCACTCTTCTTGCTTTCCGGACGCCTCCATGTGAGGATGCTCAAATCGCGTGGTCAACCATTGCGGGGCGAGGCATGAACGAGATCTCACTCGTACAGATTAGCGATCTTCATTTCGACTCGCATATCTGGAATGCGGAGCCTGCGAGACTCTCGTCTTTGGTCGGTTCCGGTTACGATGCTCACGACGTGCGCCTCTGCGCCGCCCTTAAGTCCGTCTTGGTAGACGAACTCCGGGTGCCCAACCTTCAACACTGCCACCTGCTTGTCGGAGGCGATCTCACCGCGACCGGCGCCGCCGCAGAGTTTGCAACCGCGACGCAGTACTTGAAATCCGCGCATCGACTTGAAGAGGACGGGATCGCCTTCGACCTTGGCCTATCGCAACCCGCCGCGCGCTGCTGGACTGTCCCAGGCAACCACGATCATTGGAACGGCCGCTGGATGTACGCCCGTCAGCCAGGCTACACGGCCGAGGTGTTTCCAACGCACTTTCCCGTCCACCCGTGGGCTCACTCGATCGTATCTGGGACGCTGGAACTGGTTCTCTTCGGCATTGATTCCAACACGATATTCGAGGACTTCTGGATCAATATCAGCCTGGGCGCGATGGGAGGCTTCTCAGCGCGCGATCGAAAGGAAATCGCGGCCCTCATTCAGGAGACGATGTCAGCCCCGTTGCGACAAGGGATTAAGCGGCGAGTGGCGGCGCTGCTTTGCCATCATCCATTTTCGAGCGACTGCCGCGCCGCACCACTTCGCCTTCCCTGTTCGAAGTGGCTGCTTGAACTGGCGGCGGACTGCAATGTGCCGGTTGTCCTTACGGGTCACACACATCGCTGGTGGACGCAGTCCTTTCCGGTGAAGACGCCGAGGCAAGAAGCCACGAAATGGGTTTTCGAAGTGCGGTCGCCGACGACCTTGCAAACGGAGCCCAAGCTGCGTCCCGAGGAACCTCGAGATCCTGCCTTACGGCGCCCCGGATTCTGGTTGCACCGAATTCGACTTGAGCCGGACGGTCGCGTCCGTTGGACGGCGCAGCTGTACTTGTATTCTGCGGGACAATTCTATTGGAATCGCGAAGCGAACTGGTTTTCTTTCAACCACTAGCATGAACTAACAGTTCGCGAATGGCATCCGCGGATTTCCGCTCGCTATCCACGAGCGACTCCACGACCAGTCCGCCGGCGACGTGTGCGATGCGGGCCGCGCGAGCACTGTCGATTTGGGCGGCCAGTATATGAAACGCTGTGAGCCCCAGTTCCGCGGCAAAACGACGTCGATCGCCGCCCGAGAATTGGGCGCATTCATTGACAAATTCTCGCACTTGCTCGACAACGTCTGGATTCAAGTTTCTCGCCGCATCTTGCACTCGCGACAAGGCCGTAGTCCATACGGCAGCAGGAACTGGTTGGCGATGCAAGACTTGGATTTCCTCGTCGGCCAACTGTCGCTCATCGCGCAGCCAAAGCAGCAACGCATCTTTCAATTCGTCGGAAAGCGGCGGCTCACTGCTAAACCGATCATTGTCATTCTCGTCCTGTATCGACAGCTCGCCGTTTTTCCACTCATAAACAAAAATAGTCCCTGACTCTTGGATCTTTTGCAGTTGCGGCAGGGTAATGAGACCGCTGCGCCACTCGTTCGCCACATGCACCGCCAAAGTGGCAGCGATGGGATCGGCAAGGCCGGCAAAATGCTTCGCGGCAAACTTGAGTGCATTTCGAATCAAGAATTCGCGTCGATTCTCAGTTACATCCCAGCACGCAAGGCCTCCCGCGTCTTTCCAATCGACAATCAAGCGGCATTCCGCTCCTCGCTGATTCGCGGCGAGTTGGTCGCGAATTACGAGCCCTGCGCTTGAAATCAGTTTCTCGCTGGCAATCAACAATGCCTTGCTGCCGAGCTTCTCCAAGTGGCCCTGGCGAGCCAACGCGGGATCGGCCAGACAACGGCCTACCATGCCTTCTACCTGCCGTTGCAATAAACGTTCTTGCTCTCGAACCAACTCTCCAAAACGCCGTCCCAAACGTTCCAGCCTGGCGCGTTCGTCCCACGAGTCGCGCACGTGTTTCACGTACTCGGCGCGCTCCGACAACTCGAGCAGATCGTACCATCGTTGCACAATGCCAACGAAGGACGCCGTCCACCGATTAGTCGGGAGGTTGTTTGCGGATTCGGAGCGACTTGTTCTCATGACGTCCCGATTCATGACTTACTCTGTTCAAACTTGCTATTCGATTCGCGAGTCAGGTCGAAGCCGCACGAGGTCATATCCCATTTCGTGCAAGGTACGAGTTAACTTGCGAACCCCGCGAAATCGCAACGCCCTGACTCCCCCGTCGCTGAGCCTTAAGCGGCGCCCCAACACGCGCGCCGAAGGGGCTGTCGAGTCCGCCGCCAAGAGCGGCGCGACGACGATTCTCTCTCGAGCATTGAGCTTTCTGAATGCCCTTTGCATGATCTCAAGCAATTCCTCGTCGGGCACTCGCTCTTCGCCGCCCACTCGTTTGAGTGTATACCGCTGAGACGGCGGCGTCGTCTGTCGCCGAGACCGACGCAAGCGATCGAAAGCAAGATTGCGTGCAATCACATATAACCAAGCCGCAAGATCTCCCTTTTCCGAGTCAAGTCGCCGCCGTTGGACCCACAATCGATACACCGCCTCGACCACCACCTCTTCCAGTTCCTCATGCCCAAGCACGTCGAAGAAGCGGCGGTTGAGCAAGGCCCATACGTCGGGGACTACGGTGGCAAAGATCGTGCGCAAGACGCCTTCGTCGCCTTCCACCAGGCGGCGGATTAGCTGCGCATCAAGTCTTTCCTGGTCCGCTTCCGACATTCGAAGCCTGCTCCACCAAGACTACGCAGCGGCGTTACGAAATTCAACACAAACCCTTTCCATAAATCACGATACAACAAACAAACTTCCCGTCGCAATAGGGCCGTGAATGGGGTTCCCACGGGCTGAAGGCGCCGGGTTGGTCCACGAGTATCCCGGCCAGTGCCACGGATTCAAAGACGCGCTCGCACACCGCCCCTCATCACTCTAGCAATTCATCCAGCCAACTCGATTCGTCCCAGGCCCCGTCGGCGGCAGACTCCAATGCGGAACTCGATTTCCAATCCGCCGCCGCCTCGTCGGCCGGCAGCGGGCCGACTGCCGCCTCCAACTGCCACACAGCGTCGATGGCGACCGCCCGCGGTGCATCGCTGCGGCGAGCGTCATAATGCCGCGTCGAGCCGACTTCTGTCTCCGTTCGCGGCGGATCGAGTTGGTGGGGGACGATTCCGAACACCCCCACCCCCTCGAGCGACTCGCCTTCGCCGAACCCGTTCAAGAAGTTGATCACTGTGAGCGCGTCGGCGGGCGTCACGAAGCCGTCCCCCGTCACGTCGTAGAATGGCGGCGGCTGCAAATCGGCGCTTGGCGGCGGCAAACGTCCATCGAGGCCGGAGACCACGCGTTGATTCAATTCGTTGATCACCAACAGTGCGTCGCGGGGAATCACAAAACCATCTCGATCGACGTCGCGCACGCGCACGTAATTCGTCCACTTGTCCGGACGCACCTCGATAACGAAGGTCGCCGACTCGCTGGCGGCGACGTTCGGCGCGACGGCCGAGCCGCTGTCGACCAACCGAATGGCGATGGTCGCCGTGCCGATCGAATTCGGAGACGGTTCGTACGTCAACGCGCCGGTCACCCGATCAACGGCAGGCCCCGACGCGAACGTCAAATTGCCTGTCGACGAAACGACATCTAACTCAAACTGCAGCGTCTGACTCGATTCGTCGGCTGGCCCGGCTGTGATGGCCGTCGCCAAACCGGCGACTTCCACCGGTCCGCTGTTCGCCAGCGTGGCCGCCGGATCGCCCGTCAACGTGAAGCTTGGTGCATCGTTCACCGGCGTCACCTCCAGCACGAACACGTCGCTTGTCGTGTTCTCGCCGTCGCTCACCGTGATCGTAATCGTCGCACTGCCGTTGCGATCGGCGACCGGTTGCACGCGAATCGTGCGCGCGGCGCCGGTCCCCGCGAGCGAGATGGCCGAATCGGGAACCAATATCTGGTTGCTCGAGACGGCCGTCACCGTCAGTTGTTCGGACGCCGTCTCTGCGTCGCCGACGACGAACGACACTGGCGCCAACAGTCCGTCTTCCAAGATCGACTGATCGGCGACGCCCGAGATCGTGGGCGACTCGTTCGCCGCGGTGAGCACGCTGACGACGAACGTCGTGGTGTTCGACCGACTGGGAGTTCCGTTGTCGGCCACTCGCACCGTGATCGAATGGTCGCCGACTTGAGCTTCGGTGGGCGTCCACGAGAACGCGCCCGTCGCGGCGTGGATGGTTGCACCAGCCGGCGCCCCGGCCGCCAGCGTAAACGTCAGTTGGTTCACGGGAATGTCGGCATCCGACGCCGAGGCGTTGAGCGTCAGCGTCTGTCCAGCTTGAACCGCTTGCGAAGCGATGGGCGAGATCGCGGGCGTGGCATTCACTTCCAACACGGTCAGCGTGAAGCTCGTCGTCGCAGACCGCGGCGGAGAACCGCGATCGGTCGCGCGAACCGTGATCGTCTGCACGCTTGGCCCCTGTGCCTCCGTCGGCGTCCAGTTCAAGACGCCCGTCGTCGGATGCAGCACAGCGCCGGTCGGCGCGGCGCCCACGAATTCGTAGTCGACGACGCCTCCTTCGGGATCTACCGCGGCGAGCGTCGTCTGGAAGGCGACTCCCTCGGAAATCGTGCGACTCGGCGTCGCGTTCCACTGCGGCGGCTGATTCTCCTCTGACACGACGATGTCGAATGAGACGAGCGTGAACTGCGCTGGCGCGCCGTCGTCGGTCACTCGCACCGACACGGTGAAGTCACCGGGCGACTGCGCTTCGCTAGGCGTCCAGCGGAACAGGCCGGTGACCGAATCGATCGCGGCGCCGTCCGGCGCATTGTCCAACGAGTAAGCGAGCGCGTCCATTTCGGGGTCGATGGCGCTAATCGCGACCGTCAGTTCGGCGCCGTCCCGGGCCGTTTGATCGGCGACGGGGTGCACGATCGGGGCGTCGTTCACTTCGTTCGCGGTGATGGTGAAGACCTGCGTCGCCGCCATACTTGGCACGCCATCGTCTCGCACCACGACGGTGACGACGTACGTCGCTGGTGCGTCGGCCTCGCCAGGCGTCCACTGGAAGCGGCCCGTCGACGCATCCAATGTCGCGCCTACGGGCGCCCCGGACTGAAGTTCGAAACGCAGCGTGTCGGAATCGGGGTCGCTGGCGGCGACGAGGAAATCGAGCATGCTCCCTTCGTCAATCGAAGCATCGGCGATGGTCGCAACGACCGGCGGGCGATTGGCCGCGACGAAATTGCCGCCCGGAACATTGTCGCCGTCGCCATCCAGCTTTATCCCCGAAAGATCATGAATGGTCGAATCGCCGTGAACTACCAACCGAATTCTGCCGCTCGTGAGCACCGTCCCCAGAGGCAACACGTCGAGCGTCACAAGCAACGTACCCGGTTCATAACGGGGCGCTATGCCATAAGAAACATCGTCGCCGTCGCCCAACACTCCGTTAAGCCCCGCCTCCCACAGCTCGTAGTTTGCGGGCGCTCGAGCGTCGATCGGATCGATCGCTTCGCTGAACAGCACCTGGATCTCTGTCTTCGTCGGCGGCCCCGTGACGATTCGAAGTTCAGCGCTGACGACCGTCGGCGGCGTTGCATCGAGCGACGAACCTTGGAATTCGTGCGCGCCGACATCGACGAAACTTGGCCCAAACTCGTATTCCAGCGAGCCCGCGGCTGCCAGCGATGTGCGCTGATCGAAACTCGACAGATACGCAACGCCGTCGCCGTTCGAAATGCCGACTCGCGGCGCAAGGTCCTGCCCGCCGCCGTAATCAAAGCGGACGCGTCCATCGGCGAACAGCGTCGCCGCAAACCGCACATCCTCGCCCGCGAAATTGCTGACATCCCAGAGGATGACGACTTGATCGGGCTGGCTGTCGTCGACGTAGATGTCGTCGGCCTGCCCGTCCATCCAGTGGGCCTGCCACAGCGGTGCAACAAGCCGGTTCTCGATGAGCGATGGCAACGAGTTGTCGGTGGAAGTGGGGTCCGCGGGGCCGTCGAAATGAAGCACGCCGTTCGGAGAGACTTGGACCGTTGAGTAAGACGCGTCGCCTAAGGGGAACGCGAACGGCAGATTCAGCGTGTAAGCCGAATTGACGTCGGTCCAACTTTGAGCCGTGCCAAGCGGGGCGTAGAACTGGGTGCGTTCGAGCACCGACTCGACGTACGTCATGTTCGGCGACGGCGCGATCAAGATGGACGCAGCATTCTCCAGGTCGTCGGCGCCATCGTAGGCGTCGACAAGCAGGTAGTTCTCGCCGTCGCCGGCCGAAACGCCGATCGTCGGCGCGAGGTCTTGGTTGCCAGCGCCGTAGTCGAAACGAATCTGTCCGTCGGCAAATAACGTGGCGGCGAAGTTGACAGGCGCATCGCTGCCGTAGGCTGCCGCCGACCAGCGGAATGAAACCCAATCGTCTTGCGTTTCGACGAAAATGTCGTAGTCCGGCGCGGTCGTTCGGAGATCGGTCCAGAGGGGCGCAATCCGTGCGTTCTGGCTGAGTTCGAACTCCGAATTCGAATAGTCCGAGGGGTCGCCGGCGCCGGCGAAGTGCAAGAGCCCGTTGCTGGAGACGAACACGCTTTGGTATTCGACGCCGTACAGCGGAAACGCAAACGGCAAGTCGTAGCTCCACGCAGAGTCATCATCTTGCCAGGCTTGCCCTGCACCTCCCGCTGAGAATTGACTGCCGCTTAAGACGTTCGCGCCGTACCCTTCCGACTCGCGCGCAAATTCGATCGACCGAGCGTTCATCAGCGACTCGCGCCCATCGTGCTCAGGCGTCGCCCCGCGCACGCCGTCGCCGGCTGAGATGCCGACGGTCGGCGATAGTCCCACGTTGTCTCGCCCGAAGTCGAAACGAATCCGTCCGTCGGCAGATAGCGTCGCGGTGAACTGCACATCGGCGCCGCTGACTTTATGCGTCGCATTCCAACGAATGGCGACCTCAGTCGCTGTCGAGTCAACAAACACATCGTCGCCCGGGCCGGCGGTCGTCAGGTCGTCCCACAGCGCGGCGATGCGAGGCGCGGCGAGCAGCGCCGTCGTCGAATTCACACCGCTGGCGGTCGCTGCACCGCCGAATTGCAGGAGGCCGTTGGAGGAGACGAAGACGCTGGAGTAAGTCGTCTCGTAGAAGGGGAAGTCGAACGGGAGGGCGAGCGACCAGACGGCGTCGTCGGCGCGCCAATTCTGCGCCGTACCGACGGCGGCCGGTTGGAACACAGTCCCGCTTGCAGGCGACTCAAGGTACATCATGCGTCCCGCATTCGCGGCGCCGTCGTCGTCGCGGCGGGGATTGCCTTCCAGGTCCCGCGGCGAAGCATTCAACCCGTCTCCGCGGTCGATCGCTGGCGACCCCTGAGTCAGGTGGAAGTTGTCATCGAGCCCGCCGTCAATCTGCAGCAACGGGTCGTAGCCGAACCGATTGTCGGCGCCGTTGCGGTCGATGAACAGCGGATCGCCTTCCAGCGAACCGGCATCGAGGCCGGCAGCGAACTGCCAGTCGCTCAGCAGGTCGTACTCATCGTCGCCCCACTTGACCGCGAGGGCGTTAGGGTCGGCGCCTTGCTGGAATAGGTTGAAGTTGCTGGCGAATTCCTCTTGGCTCTCGACGGAGACGGCAAGCGCGAATCCAGAATCGACCCACAAGAGGTTGTTGAGCACTCGCAATCTGCGGCCGCCCGTGATGCTGAGTGCGTCCCCGACGGTTTGATAGACCGTGTTATTGATGAACGACGAGCCATCGCCCGCTGCGACAAGAATCCCGCCATTAGAGTTCTGGTAGAAGAGGTTCTCCGCGGCGAGCCCCTCAGACACTCCGCCGCCGTTCGCCCCCCACTCGAGCCCAATAGAATTCGAGTAGACGACGTTGCGCACAACATGAGGCGTTCCACCGCGCGCCTGGATGGCGATCTCGTTGTTGTAGAGCCTGTTGTTTGAGACGGCATACTCGTCGCCGCCGCCCCACGTGTAAATGCCGACATCATTGGAATGGACGATGTTTTGCCGAACTTGAGCGTTGCCGGCTTCAATGCCGATCGCGTTTCCTGAAGGCTCCGTCGCCAAGTGGTTGTAGACTACGTTGCCGGAGACGATCGTCCCGTCGTACGCTTGAATCCCGCCCCATTCGTTGTCGTAGATTGTGTTGTCGACTACTTCCAGAGGCGTGAGGGCGGCGTGGGAGTTGGCGGATACGCCGTAGCGGTTGCCGAACAACTCGTTCCCCACGATCCGAGTTCCCGAGCCGACGGCGGAAACGCCGTAACCGAGAGCGATGCCGAGCCAACCGGTCGTGTCGTGAATGCGATTGGCGCTCACCAGCGCATCATCGTTGCTAACTGCAATAAGTACGCCGTAGCTCCGGTTGCCGAAAAGATGGTTATCGAGCAGTCGGAGACGATCGCTGTCAGACTGCTCTGACAATTCAACCGCCGTATCGGCGCCGGTCAATCCTAGGCGTTCGATCGATACATCGTCGGCGTTGCTCAGGACGAACAGCGAACCGGCGGGCTCCTCTGAGCGACGACGGTTGATGACGGTCGACGTTGGAGACGCGCCGACGATGCGCACGCCGGAGTCATCGGCGCCGATCATGATCTCGCGGAGGGCGTCGTACGCGCCCGCATCGACGTAGACTACGTCGCCTGGGCCCAAGTCATAAAGCGACAAGAGAGCGTACAGATCGCGCATGGGACTCGACGGGGACTTGCCGCTGTGAGCGTCGTCCCCTGCGGCCGTCGTGAACCGATCGCCGGTCGCAACGACGTCGTTGATATAGAACGATTGCCCCGCCGGTGCGATCTGAAAGGGAGAGTTGGAAACGCCGACGACGCCGCCGCCGGGTGACGCCACACGTACCAAAGCTTGCGTCGTCGCGTTCTCGGCGGGCACGTTCCAAACAGTCGAACCTCGACCCCAACGGTCAAGCGCAACATCTTGTGCGACGAGCGTCCACGTAGCGCCGTTGTTCAAGGAGGCTTCCACATTCACGGTCGGATTGGCGACGCCGCCGAGATTCACCTGCGTGATTTCGATTCCGGAAAGGATGGCGCCCGAATCAAGTTGGCTGACCAATTCGAGCGACAATCCCTGACCGCCCCCGACGACGACGTCGAAACTGCGTGCGACCGCTTTGTAAACAGCCCCTGCCGCGGCAAACGGGTCGAAGCCAGCCTGCACGACCGCGTCTTGCAAACGAATATCGAAACGACGTTCGCCAGCCGCGTTGTACCAAGGTTCGATGAAGTGCAAACGCACTTCATAGTCGCCGTCAGCCAGCGGGAATTGATACCCCATTCGCGAACCGACGCCGGTAGTCGAGACGAAAGTCCGATAGACGTGCGGCGGCGCCGCGTTCGCAACCGCCGTGACGTCAATCGGGGTCGACTCATCGACGAAGGACGGGAAGTGCGACTCGCGAGCGAAGCGATCCGCGATCCAGTCGCCTGCCAGTCCGCCGCCGACATTGATGGCCGCGACGACGACTTCTTGCCCGAGGCCCGAGGCGACCCACGACACAAGCGCCGTCTCGCCGGCTTCGACTCGATCATAGCCCTGAGGTCCTGTCAGCGTGATCGACGCCGGCGAACTGGGAAGGGCATTCGAGGTTCCGCCGTCGGCGCCCAAATTGACGCGGCCGCCGTTCGGCGTCGGTTCTGTGAAGTACAGCGTCGTCGGGTCGCCGCGGTCAAGCGTCGGCGAACCTGCAAGGACGCGGAAGTCGTCATCCAGCCCGCGGTCGAATCCGCCCGCAAACCCGAGGACGTTGTCGACGCCGTCGACGTCCGCCAACAACGGGTCGGCGACGAGTCCGTGGCGATCGGCGCCCAGTCGGCGCGCCCAGTCGTCAAGCGTCACGAAGTCGACATTCTGCCAGCGGCCCAGTTTGCCGGCGCCGGAGATGTGGAACAGGTTGTAGTCGCTGTCGAATCCGACTTGACTATCGGCGTCGACGTTCACGGCGTAGCCGCCGGCCGCGAATAAGATGTTGTTCCGCAGCTCGACATTCGCCGACTGCTGATCGAGGCGCACGGCGTCGCCCAACGGCTGATAGATCGTATTGTTCGAAAGCTGCGCACCGTCGCCGGCCGTTTGCAGCCAGACTCCCGACTGGGCGTTGGCATAGATCACATTGTTCAGGATCTGGCCGGTGAAGCGTCCGCTGGAGAAGGCCGGCGTCGTAATGCCGATCGTATTGGAATAGATGCGATTCTCGACAATCTTACTGTCGTAGTGTGCGCGAATGCCGACGTCGTTGTGGAAGATGCGATTGCGCGCGGCAACACCATTGAATCCCGAGGCCAGGATGCCCCAGTCATTGTCGTAAACCAGATTGTCGGCGACGAAGTCCGCTTCAATTCCGATTGCGATCCCCGTTTCCGAGCGATGCGAGAACACCTCGTTGAATTGCACGCGTACATCGTCGTCGCTCGCCCGAATCCCCTGAGATACGTTGGCGTAGACGCGATTCTGTTCGACGAGCCGCGGCGCTGTCGCAAAACCGCTCCAGGGCAGTTCGATTCCAATTTCGGCGCCGGTCACTGAGTTGCCGCGGATGACGCCGTTCGCGCCGACGAACGAAATGCCGATGTACCCGCTGTCGCGGATCACGTTGTTTTCCAACAACGCCTCGTCGTTGGACGCTTCGATCTGGATGCCTGTTCCGAAGAATCGATCTTCCCTGCCATGGTCCTCAATGCGACTTTCTCGTACGACCAGGCGATCGCTATCGGCATTGGCGCCTGCGAAGACGCCCACGTCGGCGCCGATGATCGCCAGGTGAGACAGCGTCACCTCGTCCGCGCCTGCGAACTCGAAGACGTAGGAACCGCTGGAGCGGTTGCCGCGATCGAAGACGGCTTCATGCCCAGATTGGGTCGGTCCCTGAATCCAGACCCCTGAGTCGTTCGGTTCCAGGCGCAGGTTGATGCGCTGCGAGTAGACACCTGAATCGACGTAGACGACGTCGCCCGGTTCGAGGTCATAGGCGCGCAGGAGCGCTCCCAACGTGGCCATGGGCCGATCGGGCGATTTGCCATTGTTGAGGTCGCTGCCGGCGGAGGTTGTGTACTCGTTGTCAGCGAAGTTCGTATCGCCCGCGATGTTGACGTAGAAGTTCGTCCCGCCATTGGCGATGGCGAACGGCCGGTCCGACTCGTCTTGCCTCTCCGCGTAACGCACGCGCGTCAACGCCGTTAAACCGTTCGTTTCGAAATGGGCGGGAATCGACCAAGCGACGCTGCCGCGTCCGTACCGGTCAAGCCCCGCGGCGGCGGCGATGGTCGACCAATTTTGGCCCTGATCCAGCGATAGTTCGACGTCGAACCGTGGATCGGCGACCCCCAGCGGGTTCGTCGCCCAGACTTCGATGGCGGAAAGGACGGGCGGAAGACTGTCGCCCTGTCGGATCAGTTCCAACGAGATGCCCTGGCCGGCGCTCGCCGCAACGGTAAAGCTGCGGACGTCGACGCGCTGAATGCCGCCGGCGGCGGCGACAATGTCGTAGTCGTCGATCTGCGTCGCCCCTTGTGCAACGACGTCAAACACGCGAGCGCCGACGTCGTTCGCCCACGGTTCGACAAAGTGCAGTCGCACGGTGTACGTCCCGTCCGGCGACGGCAGATGATACGCAAGACGGCCTCCCTCCGCCCAATCGCCGATTCGATAAGTGCGATACACTTCGGCATCCGCCGCTGATGATGCAACAGGCAGTTCAATCACCGTCTGTGGTGCGAACGATTCACTCGAACCAGCAGCGACGACATAGTCGTCGAACAGCCAGTTGTCGACGGCGGGGCCGCCGACGTTGATCAGTGCGATCGGTTGTTCGGCAAGGATGCCTGACGTCAGCCAGTCGACGCTCAGCGACTGGCCCGCCTCGAGTTTCTCGCCTCCATTGGGCGTCTGAACTTGGATCGTCTGCACGAAGCTCACGGCGCCTTCGGGCGTATTGCCATCGTACCCCAGGTTGACTCGAGCGCCGTGAGGCAGACGCTCGCCGACGAAGTAGGTCTGCGGATCACCCTGGTCGACGGTGATCGAAGTTGGGGCGACTCGCAGGTTGTCATCCATGCCGCGATCGCCGGGAATATGGCGTAGGCGCACCGCGTCGGCGAGGAATGTTGTGCCTGGAGCAGCGCTCACGCGCACGCGCAGCGGCCCATTCTCGACGCGATAGAAACCCAGATTGTCCGCGCCCAACGGGGCGTTTTCCGCAGCCGATGGACTCGCGGTTTGCTGCAAGAACTTCACGCCGACTAAGACGTCTCCGTCCCAAACCTCATACCGAACTTGGTAGTCGAGGCCGCCAGATGGATCCCACAGCGCGTGCAGAGCATAGGTCTCGCCGACTTCGAGATCGTCGATCGTCCATTCGCCCACTTCGTCGCCTTCGGCGTCGTACACTCGATGTACATCTTTCTCGACGTGCAGGTTCTTCCAGCCTCCGAACAAATCCAGTCCCGGGCCGTCTTCTTCGCTTCCGTTCAATCGATCAAAGTGGATGTTTCCACCGGACATGGAGAGCGTGATTTTGACGTTCCCAACGTCGTAAGCCGAGTAATGAATTGTGCCGCTCGTATGGTCCGTGTCGCCCTGCTCGACGGACGCTTCGCCGACTAACGACACGTTGACCGGCCCCTCAGCCGAGACAGAAAACATCGCCGTACCCAGACCTGGGTGACGAGGCCACGATGCGGAATAGCTGCGCTCGCCGATCTCGCCGTCCGTAACGCTGAATTCGTACGTCGCGGTGGCGGTGCCGCTTGCTCCCCCCGTCTCGAAGTAGTCGTCGTCCAGCCCTTGCAGCGGATACCACTGACCATACGCAGTAAACTTCGGGCCGAAGTCGTTGACGACTCGCGGCGTCGACAGGCTCTCGTCGCCGAATGCTGACGACTCGTCCGCACCAGCGACGTTCACAAACTGAGGATCGCCGACCAAACTGTGTCGCTCGCGTCCCACCTCGCCCGCAAACGAACCGACGTCCGAGTATTCGATGGTTCCCCAGCGCGCCGCGCGGGCGGTCGGCCCCAGATCAAATAGGTTGTAGTCGCTGTCGATTCCAACTTGGCTATTCACGGCCGCATCGAGCGCGATGCCGGAGTCGATCGCGAAGATGTTATTGCGCAGCCACACGCCGCTCGTGCTTCCCTCGAACCGCACGCCGTCGCCGACAGGCTGCCAGAAGGTGTTATTCAGAACCTGACTGCCTGGTCGCGCACCCGTCAAACGCATCGCCGTGTTTGACTGGTCGTACAGAAGGTTGTTGGAAATTCTTCCTCGATAACCGCCGAGTCCAGACTCGACGTCGATCCCGATTGAGTTCGAGTAGACCGTGTTTCCGGCGACGTCGGACGATCCGTTGACGACGATCCCGGTGCGATTCGCGTAGGCGCGATTCGATTCCGCCCGATTGGTGAATCCGTCGATACGAATGCCTGTCGAATTGGCGAACACCGTGTTCTCCAAAACGTTGGAGTCGCTCGCCTGGATGCCCACCGAACTAGCGCTCGAAGCGTGTCCGTAGACGACGTTTCCGGCGACGGTCACATCATCGTCGCCGGCGTAGACGCCGATCGACCGATTGTCGAACACGATGTTGTCGAGGATTTCGCGCCTTGCGACCTGGAAGCCGCTGTAGAGCGCGACGATTCCGAGTTCATTTCCTGAGACGCGATTGTCGCGCACCACGGCGTCAGCGCCTTCGACTTGGATGCCCGTATAGCCGTTGTCATGCACGAAGTTGCCCACGATCGTCGCGCCGACGTTGCCCGCTTCGACGCTTGCGCCCGCGCCGCTGAACGCGTTTCCTCCGCCTTGTCCATAGATGTGGTTGTTCAGCAACGACAGGCGATCGCTTCCCGCGTCACTCGGCGCCATGACGGCGACTTCCGCGCCGGTGAGCGTCAGGTTCATGATCGCGACGTCGTCGGCGCCCGCGAATTCAAAGACGTAACTGCCGCTAGAGGCGTTGGCGCGATCGAGAACGGCGGCTAATCCCGCGCCGGTCGGCCCTTGAATGACGACGCCCGAGTCGTCTTCTTCGAGACGAATATTTGCGAACAGTTCGTAGCGTCCCGAGTCGACATAGACGACGTCGCCTGGTTCGAGGTCGTAAGCCGCCAAGAGCGCGGCCAGCGAGGCCATGGGCGTGGCAGGCGACAGACCGTCGTTCCCATCGACGCCCGGCGCAGACGTGTACTGGTTGTCCGACAGATCTTCGTCATCGGCGACGTTGACGTAGAACGCGGAGACGGGACCGCGGATCTGAAACGGTGCATTGCTTTCGTCGCTTTGCCCGTTGACGTGCGTCGTCACGCGGATCGCATATTCGCCAGGCGGCGTCGTCGACGAGATGGTCCAGGCAAACTCGCCGTCGTTGTCGATGTCGTCCGCCAGCAGTTCGACCGTCGTCCATCCGCCCGCCCCATCGTCGGCAATCAATTCGACGTCGGCCGTTCCAGAGATGTCGCTCGCGCGCCACCGGATCGCAATCGTCTGCTCGGCAGGCCAAGTCTCGCCGCCGTCGGGACGAAAAACGGTGACGAATTCGGCCGGGCTGAGCGATGCTTGTTCCGTACCGCCGTAGGCGCCCAAGTTGCGGAAGCCGCCGTGGGGCGCTGGTTCGTCCGCGACGGGGTCGCCCTCTCGAGCGCGGTCGATGCCCGGCGACTGCCAGGCATCCAGCGACCAGGCGACGTTCGGGAAGACAGGCAGGCCGCTGGCGGCATGACGAACCGGCGCCAGGGCCCCGCCATGCGCGCTGCCGTAGAGGCTTTGGAGATGGAAGTCGTCGTCGCGACCGTCGGACGCGGCGGAGACGTAGCCCAGAACGCCGTCGGCGCCGTCCATGTCGACAAACCGCGGGTCTTGTGCGAGTCCGTTGAGGTCCTGGAGCGCCGCGGCCTGCCAGGACGCGAGCGTCGGACGCGGGACGCCTTGCCAGCGAGCCACGCGCCCGGCCCCGGTCGTCTGATACAAGTTGAAATCACTTTGGAATCCGACCTGACTGTTGGCCGAAACGGACAGTGCAAAGCCAGCCGTCGCGGCCAGGATATTGTTGTAGACGGAAACATCGCGTGCGCCGTCGGCCAACTCCAGCGCGTTTCCCAGCATCTGGACGATGGTGTTATTGAGCACTTGGGCGCCGGCGCCGTTGCGCAGTCGCACGCCGCCCAACGAGTTGCCATAGACCAGATTGTTCGCCAGTTCGATGGGCCAGTTGCCATAGCCTGCGTCGACGTCGACGCCGCGCGCATTGGAGTAAACGACGTTGCGTCGTGCGAATCCGCCGGCGAGGATCCGAATGCCTGCGTCTTCGTTGCCGTAGACGCGATTCTCCTCGACGACGCCGTTGAACAGCGACTGCACGCCGAAGTAGTTTGCATGGATGACGTTGCGTCTTGCTTCGGCGCCGGCGCTGATGGAGATGCCGGCGGCCTCTGTACCTTGGTGCCCCCAGACGGTGTTGCCAGCGACCACGATGCGTCCGTCGGCCTGGATGCCGTGGCCCAAGTTGTTGTAAACCCGATTGCCGCGACCCAGCGAGAGATCGGCGTTGCCGATCACGACTTCGGCGGCCGCATTGCCATTCCAGACGACGATTCCCGCTTCGCGGTTCTCGAATACTTCGTTGGCTTCGACTCGGGAAGCGCCCGAGTTTTGCAGGCGTAAGCCGTCGAGCCGACTGCCCGAGATGCGACTTTCCGTGACCGCTCCAACCGTTCCTTCGACGAGAATCCCGTAGCCGCCGCTGCCGGTCACCACGATCCGCTCGAGCCGCGCGGCGGACGACCCGGACTCGATGAAGATCCCCGCTAACGAAGGCGAGGGAATGCGCAAATCGAGTGCGACGAGTTGCGTGCTGCTGTTGTACGCCCACAGACCGCGCGTCCCGCTTTGCAGCGTCAGGTGCGCCAGCGTGACGGAGTCGGCGTCGTCGAGTTCCAGCACCGAGCGTTCCGAAGGGAGCGCGTGCCGCAGCAGCGCCGTGCGCGAGGACGATGTGGGTCCTGTGAAGACGAATCCTTCGTCGTCGCTTCCCGTCCCGTTCCCGGAGAGAACGAGCGTTTCGAACAAGCTGTACGTTCCTGCATCGACGAACAGTTGGTGAGTCGGGCCAAGAGAATAGGTGCGCAGCAGATTCGCAGGCGACGGCTTGGGCTGCGATGCCAGCTTTCCCGTTTGGCGATTATCGCCGATCACCGTCGTATACTCGTCGTTCGCCGCACTGCGGTCGTTGACGAAAAACGTCGTCGTATTCTCGGGTACGACGAACGGTTCGACGCTGCGCGTAAAGTTGGCGGAGTTCGCCGTCGAACTGACTTGAATGCGCAGGCCTTTTGCGCCGTACGAAACGCCGCTATTGGCCGGAGTCCAACTAAACGAACCGTCGTCTTCTGTGGCCGCGGCCAAATTCGCCAAGAACGCTGGACCGTCCGGGCCGTCTTGGTAGAGATCGATGCGAACCTGGGCGTCGGTCGCGTTGCCGAGCGAGCGCCAGCGAATCTCGTGCGGGACGTCGCGTTCCCAGTCGACGTAGAGGTCGGGAAACTGCAGGTCGAGATGTGCGGGCGCCGTCGTTGACTCGTCGTAAGGGATAGCGCCCCAGGCGCCCAGATCGGGTGCATACGTCTCCGGCATGATGTACACGAATCCGTTGTCGAACCACGCGTCGTTCGACGGACCGGTCCGACGAGTCGCAATGAACTCGAAGCGCACAGCGCGAGTTCCCGCGGGAATCGCCGCCCGCTCTCCCGTCAGTTCCCAACGCTGCGACTCGCTGTACGCCAACGGCGCGATCGTCGAGATGACCTGTTGGCCCGCGTCCAGAAAGACCAAGCGAACTTGACCGTAGTCGCGCGCGGCCTCGTCGAGCGACCGGAGACGTCCACCGAACGAGACGGTCAGGTCGCCTGAGTCGAGTTGTTCTGGAGTGAACCCCGCGGAAATCAAATCAATCGTCTGCTTGGCTTCCGCGACCGCCGTCTCTCCGCCGGCGAGGTGATTTGCGCCCGCGTACGCCGGGAGGCTGGGCGCACCCGCCCCCACCGTCGACGTCGTCGTCCAACCGGCGACGCCCAGTTCGAAGCTTGGGTTCGCCAACAGGTTCACGAAACTGGCGAAGGACATTTGGTCGAGCCGCGGATCAGATGCATCCGTCGTGGGGCTGCTGCCGCGTTGGCGTGCGACCATTGCGAATGTGCGCAGATCGCCCCACGAGGGTGCGACGTACTGGGGCGTCGCCCACGCCGGATTGACCACGGTCGTTCCCAGCGAATGGAGGTCGAACCGGGCGACGTCAGCTTGCCAATCCAGCAGATCGGCGAAGTCAAACACCCAATGGACGAGCTTGCCGATAGGCCCGGCGTGCAAGGCATTGTAGTCGCTGAAGAAGCCGCGTTGACTGTCGTCCGCGACGTAGATGTTGTACCCCGTCTCGGCCCACATCGCGTTCCCGCGCAGTTCGATCTCGGAACTCTCGCCAAAGATGCGCACATTGTCGCCCGCGAGCGCGAAGAACGAGTTCTGCAGGATGCGGACGTCTGTGCGACCTTCAACGGCGATGCCGCGTTGACCGTTCAGATCAAACGTGTTGTGGGCGATGGTCTGACGGTCCGATGCCGCGACGGCCGTGGCGTTGCGCGAGAATCGATTGAACTGAATGGTGCCCGTGGTCTGTGCGCCGACCGCATTCCGATCGATGACATTCGCAAGTTCGGAATTGTCGCCGCCCAGGACGCCTGCGCCGATCACGCCGATCGAATTGTCGCTGATCCGCTGGTTCTGCATGCGGCCGGCGCGTAAGTCGACGCCGATCGCATTGCCGGAAATCACATTGCTCGCGCCCGCTCCGACAAACCCCAAACCGATCAAGGGATCTGCGACCTGCACGACGACGCCCACGCTCGCGCCATGAATGCGATTCCCCGATAGGTTGGCCGCCGCGCCATAGAACACCCCCGTTGTACTTCCGCCAATGTCGTTGTCCGAGATCGGCCCGTCGAACGGCGCCTGGATCAACAGCGTCGTCAGCGAATTGCGTTCGATGCGCCCGCTCGACGCATTCGCCAGCGTCAGGGACCCAATCTGGCTCGCACGAATCTGGACGTCGACGACGCCGGCCTGAATCCGCACTTGGTCCATGACCGAGCCTTCGATCTGCGCGTGCGCATGCTGCTGTAGGACGAGCGAATCGGCGTTTACTTCCCGCAGCAAGACGTCTTCGCCTCCGTTCACGCTGATCGATTCGGCGAACGACCGCACCAGCGCAACATTCGTCGACGCGTTGACTGCTATAGAGTTGCTGAAGGTCAAGTCCTGCAACGTGACCAGGCTGACGCTTTGGATGGTCAGCGTTCCAAGGACCTTCGCTCCTTGTTCCCCGATAATCAGCACCCCCGAGTCTTCCGCGCCGATCGTGACCGGACCGCTCGACACGCCGCGTACGACGATCGTATCGCCGGGTCCCAAGTCATAAGCGTCGAGAAGTTCTTGAAGCGTCTTACCGGGTTGGCCGTCCGCGATGTACGTCGCGCCAGGAGGCCCAAAGGGTTGTAGGTCGCCCAAGAGGCGCACGCGGGCCGAGTCGGCGGTCGGTTCAAGCCAGCCGACGTATGCACGTCCCAAGTCATCAGCGGAGACGACCAAATCATGGACGCCGAGCGCGACGGGTAGCACGCCATCTCCACGCGCATCGCCGAAGCGCTGTTCCTCGAATTGAGCGCCATTCCAGCGACGCACTTGAATGGACCGCGCTTCTCCGCTACGAGAGGTGCGTTGTTCGGCGATCCATGCCAAACTCAAACCGCTCGAACTGACCGCAAACCGCGGCGTCAATGCGCCGCCCGCCGACTGCGAGACGCCGGCGTCCGCATTGCTTCCGGCGCCTGCCGCCGTCCAAGCGACTCCATTGTGTCGCGCCACGTAAACCTCGGTTCCCACCGTCGCCGTGGACGCTTCATCGCGCCAAGCCACAAACAGTTGGTCCTCGAAGTAGGCCGCCGTCGGCGTCCAAGCCCCATAAGACGATTGACTCACCCCGTTGCCGCTGGCCGAGCCGCTCCGTTCACTCCACGTCGTTCCGGTCCACTCGCGCAAACGAATCTGACTCTTGCCGGCGACCGTTTCCGACCAAGCCACGGCCGTTCTGACACCGTCGGTCGCCAAGGCGAATTCCGCGACCGACGTCGCGGCGGCAGAGACGCCTCCGCCCGCGGCGCTGGCGCCGAGCGACGCCCAAGTCAGACCGTTGAATCGACGCAGATAGACGTTGGCGACGCCGGTCGAGCGATCGAGCCAACCGACGACGGGCCCCAATTCCGTCAACACGACGCTGGGGGCTTCCGCCGTCGCAGCGCCGCCGATGCCCGCCCCGGACGCAGATCCCGCCATTTCGACCCAGCTGCCGCCGCCGGGCGCCGTCGGATCCCAGCGGCGAGCGTAGACATGGGCGCCGGACGCATCGACTTCATTCCACACGACGAGCGGTTGCCCGTCGGCGCCGATCAGCAGCTGCGGTTTACGCGACGAGCCTGCGGTGCGGCTGACGCCGCCGACCTGGGTGCTGTCGCCGAGCGGCTCCCAGCCGGTCGCGCCGAGTCGCGCGACGTAGATCTCGAGATTGCCGGTACGCCCATCGACCCAGGCGACATAGGCCCCATTCGCGCCGACCGCCAACGACGACTCCAACGACGGTGCGAGCGACTCGGCGCCGAATCCGATCGTCGAGCTGCCGAATAGATCGCTCCAGCGACCGCGCGGTTCAGCGCCGACAGGAAGTGCGGCGGAGACGAGTTCTCTTCCTGTTCCAGGTTGAATCGTTGGTGCGGGGGTGGGAGAAGGTGCGACGAATTCCGTCGGATTCGCGCCTTCTCCCGAGCCATAGTCGAGGCGATTGTCGACGCCGGCGCCGCCGGCTAGCAGGTCGTCGTTTCCCTCGCCAAACAGGAGATCGTTGCCGCCCTGGCCGTACAGTCGATCACGACCGCTGAGAGGTTCGTCGCCGTTCGTTCCAAAGTCGCCGTACAGCGTGTCGACGGCCCCATCGTCGTCGGCGGTGATCGGATCGTGACCGTACAATGTGTCGTGATGAGCGCCTCCCACCAGAAGGTCTGAGCCGCTTCCTCCGACCAGCAGATCGTCGCCGTCTCCGCCGTCGAGGATGTCGTCGCCCGATTCGCCGCGCAGTTCGTCGTTCCCGCCGCGACCGAGCAAGCGATCGCGGCCTGGGCCGCCCAGCAGCAAGTCAGCGCCGTCGTTGGCGCCGTACAGGACGTCGTCGCCCGCGCCGCCGCGGAGCAGGTCTCCAGCGCCGCCGCCTGCGTCGAGAATGTCATTCCCTTCGTCGCCATCGAGCGTATCGGCGTCGGCGCCGCCGTCGAGCGAATCAGCGCCAAGGCCGCCCGACAAGGAATCGGCGCCGCCGTAGCCTTGCAGCAAATCGTCGCCGAGGCCGCCAATCAAGACATCGCCGGCGAGATGGGAGCCTTGCAGACGGTCGTCGCCGTCGCCGCCGTCCAAGGTATCTCCGAGGTCGTCGGACGCGATGAGCGCGTCATCTCCTATTCCCCCCAGCACGTAATCGGCGCCGAATCCGGCATCGACCCAGTCGTTTCCCGCACCCGCGTTGACGTAGTCGGCGCCGCCCAGCGCGAAGATGCGATCGTCGCCCGTTCCGCCGTAGATGCGGTCTCCTACGAAGAGGGAATCAAAGAAGTTGGGGTCAATGGGCGGTCCCCCGTCGGTCCCGAAGATCAGGTCGTCGCCGTCGTCGCCGTGCAATTCGCCGCCGACCCCTTCGCCAGGTTGCAAATGGTCGTCGCCGGCGCCGCCATAGAGCCAATCGACGCCGATTCCGCCGTCCAGGTAATCACTGCCGCCGTCGCCGCGCAGCGTATCTTGGCCGGCGTCGCCGTAAACGACGTCGTCGCCAGCGCCGCCGCCGAGCGTATCGGCGCCGTCTTCTCCGCGCAGCAGATCGTCGTCCGCGCCCCCATCCAGTCGATCGTCGCCGTCGCCTCCCCAGAGGGCGTCGAGTCCATCGCCGCCTTCAAGCTGATCATCGCCGCGCTGTCCGTACAACAGGTCGTCGCCGTCTTGACCAAGCAGATGATCGGGGGCGGCGTCATCGCCGGCGCCCGAGCGACGGTGCCCGAAGAGCCGATCGTCGCCGACGCCGCCGTCGAGATGATCGGGCCCAGCCCCCCCCTCCAACAAGTCGTCTAACGTGCCCGGCAATCCCACGAACACCACGCCCGGAATGTGTTCGCCGTAAAGCCAATCGGCGGCGCCGTCGTCTGACGCTCCGCTTTCGGAATGGCCGAACAACTGATCGTTGCCGGCGTATCCGTAGAGCGTATCCGACCCAGCGTCGCCCGAAAGGTGGTCGTCGCCCGCATCGCCGTGCAGCACATCGTCGTCGGCGCCGCCTTCAATTCGGTCGTTGCCGCTGGCGCCGAACAGCGTATCAGAGCCCGCGTCGCCGTAGAGCGAGTCGTTTTGGTTCTGACCGTAGAGCGTATCGGGACCGTCGCCGCCGCGGAGCGTATCGACGCCGTCGTTCGCGGGATTGTTGACTTGGCGACCGCCCCACAGTTGATCCGCGCCGGCGCCGCCTTCCAACGAATCGTTGCCTTCGCCGCCTTCGATGACATCGTCGCCCGCGTCGCCATACAGTCGATCATGGCCCGTACCGCCGTCGATTTGATCTTGGTCGGCGCCGCCATGAACTTCATCGTCGCCGGAACCCGCGTGGACGCGGTCGTCGCCAGCGTCGCCATAGAGCAGATCGTCGCCATTTGCGGCGCCGAGAATGTCGTTGCCGGCGCCGCCGTAGATCGTATCGTCGCCGCGGGCGTTCCCTTCACTGCGAACGGCGTGATACAACGACGAACCGTAGAGCCGATCGTCGCCGTCGTCGCCGTACAAAGTATCGCTCTCGACGCCGCCTTCCAGCCAGTCGTCGCCGGCGCCGCCATGGAGTTCATCCTCGCCGCCGGGCGGCGTTTCCGTGACGTACCAGATCTCCGCCAGTTCGAATGCGCGCGAGCAGCCGATTCCGAATTCAATCTGCAGCGTCACGGGATAACCGTTGACGGCGCAGTCCGGTTCGTTGAGAACGCTGCTCGAGTTCAAGTAAAGGCTGTTGTCGCCGTAGAGAAAGTCCTCGCCGGCGTCGCCGAATAGTTTGTCGTTTCCGTCATTGCCCAACAGCGCGTCGTCGTCGGCGCCGCCGCGAAGCGTATCGTTTCCATCTCCGCCGATGAGCCAATCTTCGCCTGTTCCGCCGACGAGCGAATCGTCGTCTTCATTTCCATAGATTCGATCGGCGCCGTTTTCACCGTCGAGCGTGTCGTCGCCCGCATTCCCGTACAGCGTGTCGTTCCCCGCGCCGCCCAAGACATAATCGTTCCCTTCGTGCCCGTGAATGATGTCGTCAGCGCCTCCGCCGCGCAGGTCGTCGTCGCCGCGATTGCCGTAGATTCGGTCGGCGCCGTCGCCGCCTTCGACGACGTCTTTCACCGGCGTTCCGTAAACACGATCTTCCCCCGGGCCGCTCCAAACGTACGCAGTCGTCAGCCGAATATCGGCCGATTCAAAGTTGGAATAGTCGCCGAAATCGACTCGATCCGCGCCGTCGTACGTCTCCACGCGAAACGTGTCGAAGTGCGCCGACGCCGCTGGCGCGACGTTGACGGCGTCGGCTTGCGGAGTGCCGACGAGGGCCAAATGGTTGACCTTGCGAAGATTGCCGTCGACGTCTTTGGCCCAGACGTCGCCATTGGCGTCGATGTCGAAGTCTTGATAGCGAGTACGCGGATCGGCGACGCCTTGATCCTGAATCGTCAATCGCAGCAAGACCGGATTGCCCTCGACGTCCTTGCGAACACGAACGTCGATTTTCTGGCCCGGGTCGTCGGCGGCGAGAGGCCGCATCTGCAACACGTCGCCGACGGCATCGGCCAACGGCACGGGCTCCGAAGCGCTGCACGGCGCGTCGGTCCAGTTGATTCCAGGCAGGTTTTCGCGATGGGAGTCCGACGTCGGGATTCCCGCCAAACTCGCGAGGTCGGCTGGCGACGGCGTTCCTTTGTCCGAGATCTCATAACCGACTTCAATGAAAGGAGTGATCGAGCCGGTGAGGACGAACAAGCACGACATGCCGAGACTTGGATCGTCGATAATCGCGGCGATCTCATCGCGGTACAAACGATAGTCGTCGGGTTCGGTAACCTGCGTTTGGGCGCCGTCCCAGTCGACCAAATCGACGCCGAATTCACCGCTCAATCCGCCCTCGACCGTAAGCTCGCCGACCTTGTAGCTGAAGACGTACGCCTGTCCAGCCACGCCGACTTGCACTTCCAGCAGGACGCCGAGCTCCGCTTTGTCCATGCCGTCGACGAAGTTGTCGCCCAAATAGAATCCGTCGAGAAAATTCCCCGTCTGCGTGATCCCGCGAGTCGTAAATCCAACCTCCGGATCGCCGAACAGTCCGAAGCGGACGTCGACGATGAAGGTCCCCCGAATCTCCAAGACGAAAGGGATGCCGTAGGAGGCGAACGGAATGTCCAACACGCGTTGTTCTGTCGCCAGTTCGAACCGTTCGGGATCCCACACGATCAGGTCGAGTTCGACGTTCGGATCGAAGATCATCGACAACACCTTCGAACCCGTGTCCTCCAGAATCGGCAATCGAACGTCGTACTCGGCCAACTTGTTCAACAGGTCGTCGAACGGCCCCGAGTCGCCGCCGTCGGTGCTCCCCGCGCCGGGACTCGACGGCGCAGAACCAAAACCATAGGCCGAGAGGTCGAGGCTGCTTCCCGAATTGGCGACCGCATCGAGATCCTTGATGACTTTGGAGATCTCGAACAACAGAGCGACGAGATCATATTGCCCGGTGGAATCAAACGTCTTGAGTAGATCGAGAACGGAGCGGCCGTAAATCGGCAAGGGAGACGTCACCAGGTCGACTAGTTCATCGGGCAGCGGATTGGCGGCGCGCAGCTGCTTGAGCACAGGGCCGATCGCGTCCCGAACCATGTCCCCCATCTCGAAGACGATCGGTCCGAAGCCGTCCTGTGGATTCGTGGAACCCCCGGGTCCAAACGTAAACGCGATGGGGCTGGCAGTCTGCCCTTGCACGCTGAACGACGTCAGAAAGCCCGGTCCCGTCTCGCCCAGTCGAACAGCGAGCGGCAGGTCGAGTTCCGCGGTCGCACTCACCGACGATTGCACGTACGCGGAAACGTCCGCCGCCAGTTCATCGATCGCAACTCGGCCGCCCCCGGTGGAAGCGACCAAGTCGACGCCCATGTTGACGCTCAGTTCGCCCGTGCCTTGCGCCACGCCCGCATACAGCGGCCCGACGGAGCCGCCCAGACGTTCAAGGTCGAGCGTGATCGACGCCGTCATGGAAAACTCGTCTGGCTGCCCTGCGCCGACATCGCGTAGAAACGACGTACCGTCCGCCGCCACGCCCACCGTCACATCCGCCCGCGCCTCCACGCTCGCCGTGATATCGATGTTGCTTGGCAGAATGTCGTCCAAATTGAACTGCGACGGCAAAGCGGCGGCAAGATAGTCCTTGAGGTCGTCCAAGTCGAAACTCAAAGCTTGGCTCGCAGTGCGCGCGAACCGCACCTGTATCAAGTCTTGCCCCAGCGACGTCCCCTTTACGACGGCCTGAAAGTAGGCCCCTGCATCCGCCAGCGACACCAGCTGAAATCCCGATTCGGCCAGCGCCAACTGCGCCGACCCCAACTCCAAGTCCAACGACAAATCGCCGCTCAACGCCCCCGCGAACGAGTCGACGACGCTGGAATCGAGGAAGGCGAGATTCGAGTTGAGCCCGCTTTGCACCGCGTCGGCCAAAGATTGGCGGGCGTCGTCGAGCCCGTCTGCGATCAGTTCCGTAAGCGAGTTCGCAAACGCATCCTGGTCAATGCCCGATACGGTCTCGTCGAGTGTAAAGCCGCTGCCGTCTGTCGCCAGTTCCCAAACCCACGAACCGCCATATTCCAACGGCCGACCATCGATCGAGTGGACGATCTCCAACGTAACGCCCGCGTCCCCCGTGATCGTTCGCACAGACCGATTGGTCAGCGAATCGGATTCTGGCGTGCCGTCCAAATCCGCCAAACGAATTCGCCCGTCGGCCGATGTCGTCGACAACCGCACCTCGGGAGCAAACCCCAGGGCAGCATTTCCCCGAACGTCTCCCCCGGGGATGCTGGCGGCGACATTGCCGCTCACCGCCACGCTGGCGAGAACTCCGTTGCCTGGAAGCAAGTAAAACCCAGCCGAATCGACGCCGAAGGCGATCGTGAAATAGGCGGTCGCCGCAACATCCATCTGTCCCGCAAGCGAAACGCCGTCCAAGTCGCCCAGCGCATCGAGTCCGTTCGGATCTAGAGCGACGTTCGCTGCGAGCGTCGGCAGCGCATAAGTGCGACTCACGCGCAAAAAGTCGACCGGTTGATTGGCCGGCGCAGCAGCCAACTGTGCGTCGGTGAGAGCCGAATGAACGTTGAAGCCAGCGCCGATCAATTGCGAACGGAGCTGCGTCATGCTCGTCGCACTACTGAAACTGGCAGCGTCCACTACCGACTCCAGCGCGGCCTCAAGCCCCAAGAGATCGGCTAGATCGGCCGACATCAGCGGAAGCGAGTCGGCTGGCAAATTGAACCGCCCGGCGAAGTCGTCGAGCAGATCGGTGCGGAGCGATTGGAAACCCGCGTCGAGCAGGTCGGCGACATCGGCGGCGGACGTCGTTCCGCGCGTCCCTTGCGAGGCGGCGGGCGCCGACGTCACCGGCGACGGCGCCGGATTCTCGTCGCCGAAATTCATCGCCCCGCCCAGAAACGCCTTGTAAGTCGGAACCTCCGGGTACTGGCTGTTGGGCGTCGTCGTTTGTGCAAACACGCCCACGAGATTCTCGCGCAACGAGTTGTGTACCTCGTTCCAGGCATTGACGGTCTGATAGGAGACGCCGAGTGTCCGCGAACCAATCTCCATGGGATGGTCGGAGTCGTTGCGGAAGCGAGCCAGATCAGGGTTCGCTTGCCGGGGATAGTTCATCAGGTGGTGATATTGATTGGGCATGTAGACATTTGCCGGCGTTGCATCGACGTCGCGCAGATGCCCTAGTCCCCAAAGATGCCCCAACTCGTGCAAGATGGCGAACGCCACGTTGTTCGTAAAATCCAATGGAGTGAGCTTCGCGACCTTCTTCCACGGATAGTCTCCGCTGGCCAGAAACTCCTGAATGGGACGCGCGAACGCAAACGCATAGAACTCAGTGTTCTCCCCAGCGAACGCTTGATGTGCAAACCCCAGATCGTCGTGGTTGGGTCGCGGAGAATCGCTGCCTACATAAATGACGTAGGTGTTCGTGAACGACGAATCTTGGCCGGCTGCGAGCAGCTTTTCTCCCAGTCCCGGATCGCCTGCGGCCGTCAAGTTGGTCGTGAACCCAACTTCCAGTTCAACGTCGGACTGGGCCGCAAAGTCGCCGAGCAGCTTTGTGACTCGAGCGCCAATCTTCTTGACCGATAGCTTGGCGTCGACTGAGTCGACGACGTTGTCGCCGTTGTAGTCGAGGAATCGATTCGCGTCGCTGACCGACGAGCCATCGAAGATTTCCAGATAGCGTCCTACCGAGTATTCGCCGGCGATAACATCGGGCGTGAAATCGAGAATGACGCGATTCGTAAGGACTCGGCGCGGCTCGAGGGCTTCGAGTTGCAGTCGCGCGTGTCGAGGAGCAGACTGTCTGCTGCGCTGTCGCCGTCGCAGGGCTCGCGTCAAACGCCGCTCGGCCGCGGAATCCCTTGAACCACGTCCCAGAAAGTCAGCCATCTGCGCTCTCCAATCTTCGCTTACTCGAGACTCGAAATCGTCCGGTTCTCGCGGGCGAAGTCATCTTCCTCGTCGAGTTCAATATTTCGTTCAACACAGCCTCACGCCCACGATCAACGGACCCAACAAAGTCTGCGACCGTTTGGGGGGATTTCGTTCGACCTTGGCGTCGAGAAGCGTCAGCTTCGGCGAGCCGGCGCCTGCGCTACTTCATGCGTAAGGGAGCGATAAACCGTCCCAAGAACTCGATAGATCTCCGATGTCGAGTACTTGGTCTGGTCGCTACTTCGCCGGCGGGGGCGATTTCATAGCGGATTCCACAAAAACCCCTTGCCAGCTGCCTTGAGAAGGGTAACGGCGCATGTTCCCCGTCGCAATGACATAGCTCGACGTCTTCCGCGGGTCGCGTTGTTGTTCCGCGCCGGGCGAGCTAACGCGACGCCGAACTCCCCCCGCGGGGCATGGTCAGGGAACGAGGGCGAACAAGCTAAGTGGCGTCAATGAAATGACCGCCGCCTCGCGACTCGTTCACATCCAACACCAACGACATGGCCAAGACCGACGTCCCCCCGCCCTGTCGGCCTCGAAGTCGCAGAACTTTGACCATCACCTGACTTGGGCGGAGCGCTATGCCTTGGGAAAGGCGCGCCGCAAGCAATCTCAGCGGCTTCGCCACGCCCGAGCGGCGTATCATCTTCGCCATCAATGACCTGGATGAGACCTTGCCCGCCCCGTGGGAGTCGGACGTCAGGCGTTTGGCTGCCAGCTTTGTGACGGCCTTGCGCCATAACGGACTAAGTTTCGCCGACATCGCTGGCGGAAGCCGAATCTACCTCAAGGGATGACGCACCGCACTCTGCGCCAGGGGCAGGTCTCTTTTCCGCGCATGTCGTGCAGACCAGACGAAGGCAGAAAACGCTGACGCGGTGCATAACAGGCTGGAAGCCTGTTCTACGTTAGTTCTACCAGCGGGCGGCCTTCGGCCATTAAAGGGAATGGTCGGCCTTCGCGGTCGTGCGCGGTGAGGTCGTCGATGCCTAGCGAGTAGAAAATCGTCTTGGCGATATCCTCGGGCGCTGTGGGGTTCTCTGCCGGAAACTCGGCGTATCGGTCGCTCGTCCCATACGTCTGGCCGCCGCGAACGCCGCCGCCTGCGAGCAGCACCGACATGCAGGCGGTCCAGTGGTCGCGTCCCGCGCCGTTGGGTCCGCCGGAACGAGGATCGCCGATCTTCGGCTTTCGCCCCATCTCGCTCGAGACGATTACCAGCGTCTCCTCCAACATTCCCCGCTCGTGCAGATCTTCCAGCAACGTCGCGAACGGGCGGTCGAATTCCGGCAGCAGTCGGTCCTTCAAACAGTTGAAGTTGTTGCCGTGCGTGTCCCAACCTCCGCCGCTCTTGCAGAGACTGTCGAGTTCCTTGTTGGCCTTGTAGAACACGGTGACGAATGGGACGCCCGCCTCCACCAACCGCCGCGCCATCATGAACGACGTGCCGGTGATCCCATTGCCGTATCGTTCGCGCAGCGACGTTGGTTCCGCGGACAAATCAAACGCCGCTTTCGTCTCGCGCGACGCCAGCAGCGAAAACGCTTTGTCCTGATGCTTGCTGTACGTGATGACCTGTCGGTTCTGCTCGTAAGTCCGTTCGGCCGCGTTAAGCGTCGCCAGCAACCGTCGCCGATCATGCAACTGCTCCACCGTCGCATTGCCGCTCAGCTTGAGCGCCGGAACGGCGAACTCCAGCGGTTTTTCCCGCGAACCATCGACGAAGTACGGATCAAACTCCACGCCCAGCCGGCCCGCGAATTGACCGGGCCGAGTGTACTCGGGAGCGCCCTCTTTCTGCGGCAGCGTAATGGCCGACGGGAGCGAGGGGTGCGGCGGCCGTTTGAAATTCACCACCGACGCGATCGAAGGCCAATCGGTCGGATAGGGAGTCCGCGCGTTGAGCAAGCGGTGAAACGTGGGATCCGGCGCGTGGCCCGTCAAGTTGTAGTAGTAGCCCGCATGATGGTCCCCCGTGCCGCGACCGTGGTCGCCGACCGACCGCACGATCGCCAGATGGTGCGCCTGCTTCGCCAGGTGCGGCAAGTGCTCGCACAGACGAATGCCGGGCGCCGAGGTGTCGATCGACTGGAATGCGCCGCGGTAATCGGACGGCGCGTTCGGCTTCATGTCCCACGTGTCGATGTGCGACGCGCCGCCGCTGAGCCAAATCATGATCGCCGACTTGGCAATCTTTCGCGGCGGCACGGCGACCGATGTCGCGGTCGGGCCTGATTCGGTGGCAAACGCGCGCGCATTCGCCAAGTTCGCGCCAAAGAAGCTGAGCCCGCCGGCCATGAGAAACGTTCGTCGGTCCCACGGAAAGTGACCGTTCCTGGAGAATCTCATGCGCGCCGCCTCCGCCTCGGAATTGCTCGTGCGTTCTGCCTACGCCGTCGTTCGCTCGCTCGACTTACTTGCCCGCCGCAGTCTTGCCCCGTTCCCGCAATCGCGGCGCGAGGAACTTGGCCGTTTCGTCGCCAATCACATGATATCCAGCCAGATTTGGGTGGCGATCGGAAAACCAGCCGGGGAGCGCGCCAAAGTGAGCGTCAAGTCGATTGTCCATCACGACCACCGACGCGCCGCGCAAGAACGGCTTGAGCCAATCCCGCTGCGACTCGGGAATCTTCTCGAGCGGATAACGACGGTAGTTCAGCATGTTCGGGCCTTGCTCGAGTTCCTTTGCATACCGAGTGTAGACGTCGAACAGCGTCAGTTTCTCCTGTTCGGCGACGCCGCGAATCAGGGCGTTGATTTGCGCATCCTTCTCGGGATTGATGTATGGAATGATCGTGGTCGGAAAGATGACGGCGTTCGGAAAGTCCTTCCGCAGCCGCGCGATGAGCGCGCTGAAATCGGCAGGGAAGTTCGTCGAAAACTCCTCGCGTTTGCTATTGTCGTTCAAGCCGTACCGAATGAAGACGTAGTCGATGCCCGGAAGTTTGGCGATGTCCCGATCATAACGTCCGCCGGTGAGCAGCCCGTGGATGTACTCGCCGTCGCGTCCCTGGTTGATGACGTTTGTGGGCGGCAGCGTTTTGTCGGTCGCCAATTGCAGCCGCACCACCTCTTCTAAATGCGGCCCGTCAGGATTCGTCTGCCGACAGACGCTGCCGATCGTCGTGCTATCGCCGAGCAACAGGATCTGGATCCGGCCTTCATGTTCGCCGCGCGCGACGGGCGTGAGTACGCCGACGAGGCAGAGGGAGAGCACGCCGACAAGGGTCGTCCGACGACAGGTAAACGCCGAGTCGATTCGCGGCATAACGTACTCCGGCAGGTGAAAGGGAAGGCGCGCCAACGAGGGAGGAAAACCGGCAGGCAGGGAAGTCTAACGCGTCTGCTGGTCCGCTCGCAACGTGTTTTCGGCAGACCGGCCGCCCACGACCGGCGAAGGCAGCCCATCAGACTGCAGGCGGCACGCCGAGGCTCTTGCCGCCGTCGATCGCCAACAGGGTCCCCGTGATCATCACGGCCGCGTCGCTCACCAAGAACGCGATGGCTTCCGCGATCTCTTCCGGCGTCACCATGCGTCCCAACGCTCGGCACAAGGGGCTGGCATGGATGATGCGCTGCCGGACGGCGGCCGGGTCGGCGGCCGCATCCACTTCGTCGTTCATGATCCGCGTGTCTTGCACGGGCCCCGGGCAAACGGCGTTCACTCGAATCCCGTCGGGCGCGTGCGACAGAGCGAGGCTGCGCGTGAATGCGTTGAGCGCGCCTTTGCTGGTCGAGTAGATCGGATCGTGGGCTCGCGGTAAGAGGCCCGCGTTGCTCGAAATGTTCACGATGGCGCCGCCCCCCGCAGCTCGCAGCCGAACAATGGCGTGCTTGCAGCAAAGGAACACGCCCTTGAGATTCGTGTCGAGCACTCGGTCCCAGTCCGCTTCGGACGCGTCGGGAATCTGCCGCACGAAGACCACCCCCGCGCTGTTGACCAGGACGTCCAGCGACGAGAAGCGGGCATCGACCGTTTCGAACAAGGCAGCCACCGCTGCGGCGTCCCGCACATCGCAGACCTGACAGACGACGCCCGCTTGTGCGAGCTCATCGTGCGACGCGGAGTCGAAACGCAGGTCGCTCGCGAGGACTCGGTAGCCGCCGCGAGCCAGCCGGAGGGCAGCCGCTTTGCCGATGCCCGACGCCGCGCCGGTCACGAGTGCGGTGCGGGGGCGATTCACGTGGCTCGTGGAATTGGATATTGGCTGCGATGGCGATTGATTCATGGTATCTTGCCGAGGATGTCACCTGATTCGCGTCCGACGCCGAATGTCACGCCCGAAAGCTACCCGTTGACGGGCTCGTGCCCGCCGCCGCCGCATGCGACTCCGGACCAGCTCGCGGCGCACTGGGCGGCGCTGCGCGAGGCTCGAGCGCGTCAGCTGGCCCCGTTCGCCATGCCGCGTCCCCAGCGAGTTTACTCGGTGCCGCGGCGTTTCAACATCTTGTCGATCATGGTGTTGACGACGCTGTTCGCGGTCGGATTCGCCGCCCTGCGGTACTGCAACGCTCCGTTGCCCGTTTACCTCTACGTCGGCGTCCAAGCCACGATCACGCTCGGCGTGCAAATGTTCTGGCCGAACGCTCCTCGCACATCGTCCGTGATTTCCGGCGCGCTCCTCCTGCCGCTCACGCTGATCGGCGCGTTCTTGATCGAAGTGGACGGACGGCGTCCGCCGCATCCGCTGGTCGTCTTGTGTCCGCTCCCCTTCGTCGTCGGCGGCGGCATGTTCGTAGGGTACGTCATGGGCGTCTTCGCCGCGGGAGTCTTCCTCATCGTCGACAAGCTGGAGGTGCTGCTGCGGCGCAAGCCAAGCGGCGCCGCGGCGTCCCCCTCCAGTCCCTTCGGCGAAGCGTCGTTCGTCGACCCTGTCACGGCGGAACTCGCTTCGCCCACTACGGCTTCGACGCCTTCTCCGCCGCCAGAGTCTTCGCCTTCTGATCCAGTTCCGCCAACGTAAAGCGGACGCTCAGCAAGTATGGCTGCTCTTTTGGCTGCCAGTGGCCGTAGGTGGTGGTGACGAAAGTTCCATCAGGCAGAACTTCGACGCCCGGATACGCGCAGTCGCCTCCCTTGTGGTTCTTCGCCAACCGCACGCGATACTGCCCTTCGCGCCCCGCGACGATGTCGTCCCAGGCGCCGACCCAGCCGACCCAATCGCCTTTGGTGGGGCTTTCCAGCGTCGTGTCGCGGAACGAAATGAACAGTCGGCCGTCGGGCCCGTACTTGCCCGTGTGTCGGTCGCCGGTCAGCGATCCGGGCAACGGCCGCGGCGCGGACCAAGTCGTTCCTTCATCTTCAGAGAAGATGACGTGCGAGTTCTGGCGGCGCGCATTCTCGCGCAACAGAACGGCGATGCGGCGACCGTCGGGCGAGCGGACGAAGCCCGGCTCGCACAAGTGCACATCTTGACTGGCGAAAATCGTCTGCGGCTGGGACCAGGTGAGCCCGCCGTCATGCGATCGAGTTTGATACAGCGTGAAGGTGACGGGCTTCGTCGGCTGCGGCTTGGCGGTGAAGAAGCGGCCGTCGTCGTGGAACATGGCCAGATACTCGCCCGGCTTCGCGCGCACCGGCTCCGTGAATCCCATGACGACGATCCCGCCCCAGTCGCCGGCGTCGCGCAGCTCGCTCCAAGTCGCGCCGTCGTCGTCGCTCACCGCCAACCGAGCCGGATAGAGGCCCGACCAAACGATAAGCCGCTTCTTACCCTGGGCGTCGACGACGCGGTGGATGGTCGGCGTTTCCTTGGATGTCTCCCAGCTCTTGGGCGTCGGCAGCCGGTCAGACCATGTCTTGCCGCCGTCAGTCGAACGCTTGTAGCAAATGGGCCCGCGGCCGTGTCCTTTGGGATAGACGCAGAGGATCGTCTGGCCGTCTTCCAGCAAAACGGTCGTCGGGTGCCCCAAGTATTGTCCGGGCTCGCGATCCACCACCGTCTGACGGTCGGACTCGCCTGCCAGGTCCACGAGCGGAATCGAGTAACCGCGCGGCGGAACGGCGGGCGGTTCGGCGGCGCACGCCTGCGACCCGCACGCGGCGAGTGCGACGGCAAGTCCGGAGAGAACCGCGAAGCGACGCGATGGTTTTTGGGAACGTGAGCAATCACAAGCAAGCGTCATGCAGATCACCGTGAAACTGGGTAGAGGGCGGAAGTTTTGCCGACGCGCGGCGGCCGATGGCGTATCGTAGTGCGGTGCTTGACCTAGATCGAGCACCCCGAGGCGCGGTTCCCGTTCATGTCGCAAGGCTCGATGTGTCGATCCTGGCAGAGATGGACTATCAGTCGCTGGAATACAGTCTCGCCGCATCGCTGCTTGTGTGCTCCATGTTCGGCATGGGAACGACGCTCGCCGTGCGCGATTTGCTTGATGTCTTCAAGACGCCGTCAAGCCTTGCGATCGTTCTGCTCCTGCAGTGCGTCATCTCGCCGACGCTGGCGCTCGTGATCGGCAAACTGTTCGGCGTCTCTCTCGGCGTAGCGGCCGGCATGATCTTGATTACGGCGATCCCAGGCGGGTCGTATACGAACTTGTTCACGTACTTCGGCCGCGGCAATGTGGCGCTGTCGGTCGCCGCTACCACGTTTTGCACAGCTCTGTGCGTCGTCACCACGCCGCTTGTTTTGCGCACGTTCAATCTGGGCGGTGCGTTGGGCGAAGTCGTCATGCCGGCCGGCAAAATCTTTTTCGAGATCGTGACTTGGCTGTTGCTGCCGCTGGCGACTGGCATGCTGACGCGCCGTTTCCTCCCGTCTCGCTATGCGCTGCTGGGCAAGGTAGGCATTTGGGCCAGCGTGACCATCCTCGTCGTGCTCGTGATCGCCGCGATGAGTTCCGGGCGACTGAAGCTGATGAGCGAAGGTTGGCGAGCTCCGCTGGCGATCATCGCGCTCGGGACCGCCATGCTGTGGTCGACTTATGGAACGTGTCTGCTCGCCAAGCGACCGTTGCTCGACGTCTTCACGATTGCCATCGAAGTGGTGGTCCGCAACGGCAATCTGGCCCTGCTGCTTAAAGCGTCGCTGTATCCGGATTCCACGACCGATCCGGCCGTCTCGTCGGGCGTGTTGTTTGCCATCCTGTTCTACGCCGCCAACTCGATGTTCATCGCTCTGTTGGAAGTGTACGTCTGCCGCACGAATTGGGGCGTGATCTACGGCCGCGGAAAAGAGAAGCCACTCTCGTAGCACAGGCTTCCAGCCTGTGACCCCAAATCCCAGCCAACGCCAAATCCCAGCCAACGCCACATCCCAGCCACCCCCCCTCATCCCTGACCCTTCTCCCCGCCGCAGCGGCGGGGAGAAGGGAGCTTGCAGCGTCCGGGCTAGTCGGTTGCTTCTCACGACGCTAGCTTGAGCCATCGCGCTCAGAATACTCCTGCGTTGGAGCTCCCCATGCCGGCCGCCACGACGATCGACTTCTCGCGCTCGTTTCTCACATTTCGCATCGACACGCTCGCCAAACCGCCGCAGACCGTGTCGCATGCCCCGCCCTACTCGCTCAACAACGCCCGTATTCAACTCGATTGCGTCTGCGACTTATTGCATCGCCCCACGGGCGTCGCGCAGCGCTTCGTGCTGGGAGTGAGTTGCAAGACGGAACGCGTGGGCGTGCCGCGCGACATCTGGACGGCGCCCAACGCCGATTTCATCCCCATCCTCTCGCAGGACCAGTTCCTCAATCTCAAAACTTACGCGTACCTGGGCGCGGAAGCCTCCGTCTCGCTCTTCGGCCTCAACCGCCCGCAACCCGATCGCCAAACCGGTTCGACTCACGCCGCCTTCGATCGCCTCACCCTGCACGTCGCCGAGTCGGCCGCTGAAGAGCTTGCTTCGCCGACCGAGATCATCGAGGCGACTTTCGGCCACCGACCGCTCGTCGCGCTCACCGAACGCACTCACGGCGACTACGCCGTTCGCTTGTGGTACCCGATCAAGACGTTCAACGTGAACGAGCGCGACGGGATCTACCAGACCGACACGGGGCCCATGTTGATCCCCGATCTGTCGCTGCCGCCCGAGCGCGTAATTGAAGGGTTTCAACTGGCGTTCGCCGCCTTCAATGCGCGCGACTGGATCGAGCTGCAGGTGCGCGACGTGGTGGATACGCCGAACGGCGATCGCGTGTACCACTATGACCGCAGCGTGCGTTGGGACGACGTCAGCAATCGAGTCTTCGCGCTCTGACTCCTTTCCCTCATCGCTTTCCCTCATCGTCTTCATTCCATGCCGATCTCGTCGCCACGCCGAGCGCCCTAATGCAACGCGCCGTCGATCGTCGTATCATCAGCGATCGACTGCTCCGTCCATCCCGCCTGTTCGACCTCTCGGAGACCCACCCGATGCGCACTCAACCGCGGTCCCCCTTCGCCCTGGCGTTGCTCGCACTGTTCAGCGCGACATGCGTGTCGGGCGTCGCCGACGTTGCCAGCGCCGAACTCAAGGCCGGAGCGGCGATCGTCGACGTCACGCCGACTCAGTTCCCGGTATTAGTCAACGGCGGCATGCTGTCGAACAAGGCGACCAAGGTCAAAACGCCGCTCCACGCCCGAGCGCTTGTGCTGGACGACGGGCGTGAACGGATCGCGATCGTTGTGGTCGATAGTTGCATGATCGACCGCACCCTGTGCGACGACATCAAGCAGCTCGCCGCCGCCAACACCCGGCTCAAGCCGGATCGCATCCTGATCTCGGCCACGCATACGCACACGGCGGCCGCTTCGATGGGCTGTTTGGGCACCGACGCCGACCCGCAGTACGTGCCGTTCGTCCGCATCAAGGTCGCCGACGCGATCGCCGCCGCCGAAAAGAACCTGGCGCCGGCCGAAGTCGGTTGGGGATCGGCCGACGCCGCCGAGTACACGGCGCTTCGCCAATGGGTTCGTCGCCCTGATCGACTCGAGAAAGATCCGTTCGGCAACTTTTCGGTTCGCGCCAACATGCACGCCGGCCGAGTGTGGGACGACGTGACGGGAGAGGCCGGCCCCGAGGATCCCGAGTTGTCGATGATTGCGTTTCGCGCCTCATCGGGTCGGCCGATCGCGGTGCTGGCCAATTTCTCCATGCACTACTTCAGCGACTCGCCCATCAGCGCCGACTACTTCGGATTGTTTTGCGACGGTTTTCAGAACGCTGTCGCGGCGGAGGCGAAAACGGGCGTCGCCGGTTCGAACGATCCGCCGTTCGTCGGCATCCTGTCGCATGGTTGCAGCGGCGACATTTGGCGTCGCGACTACACGAAGCCGATCCCCAAGCCGGAAGACGACCACACCATCGACTCGTACACCCAAGGCCTGTTGAAGATCGCGCTCGACGCCTACCGCAAGATCGAGTACCGCGCGGACGCCGACCTCGCGATGAGCGAAGCGCGGCTGACGATCCCCTATCGCACCCCCGACCTCCAGCGGCTCGAGTGGGCGCAGCGCATCGTCGCCGCGATGGGAGACCGCCTGCCGAAGGACACGACCGAAGTCTACGCGCGGGAACAAATCCTGTTGCACGAACGGCAGAAGACCGAAGTCGTCGTCCAGGGGCTGCGGATCGGCGACTTCGGCATCGCGACGACGCCGTGCGAAACGTACGCGATCACGGGGCTCAAGATCAAAGCCCAAAGTCCGCTCGCCAAGACGATGGTGATTGAGCTCGCCAACGGCGGCGACGGCTACATTCCGCCGGCCGAACATCATCCGCTAGGCGGCTACAACACGTGGGCGGCGCGTTCCGCGGGGCTTGAGCCGGCAGCGGAATCCAAGATCACGGCTCTGGCGCTGGAACGGCTGGAGCACGTCGCAGGCCGACCGCGCAAGAAGTTTCGTGTCTCGCATGGCGCCGACGCGCAACAAACGCTATCCGACCAGCCGCTGGCCTACTGGCGGCTAGACGACTTCAACCCGCCGCGCGCTCGCGACGCCTCGGGCCACGGCCGCGACGCCCATCTCGAACCGGGAATCCTCTGTTACTTGGCGGGGCCCCGCTCGGATCGCTTTTGTTTGAACGGGGAAACGAATCGCAGCGTCCATCTAGCGGGCGGGCGAATCGCCGCGCGACTGGAGGGGCTCGGCGAGCGCTACACCGTGTCGCTCTGGTTTTGGAACGGCCTGCCGCTCGACGCACGCCCGCTCGCTGGCTGGCTCTACTCGAAAGGCGCCGAGCACGGCCTCTCGTCGCTGACGGAAATGCTGGGCCTCGTCGGCTCTTCGGAGTCGGACCAGCAGCACGCCGGCAAGCTTGTCTTCCAATTGGGACGCGACGACCAACCCGTCGTTCGTGCATTCGGCAAGACGGCCGTCGAACGCTGGACGTGGCATCACGTGCGGCTCGTGCGCGACGGCGGCAAGGTGCGAGTCTACTTGGACGACGCCAAGTCGCCCGAGTTGGAGGTCGACGCACCAGCTTCTCCCGCCGCCGCGGACGCCGAGTCGCTGTACTTCGGCGGTCGCTCCGACGGCCAGTCCAACTGGGAAGGTCGACTGGACGAAATCAGCGTCTTCGACCGAGTGCTGGTTCCGTAAGGCGGGGCGCCGTCGCGGCGCGGGAGACGCCGTGCTGCTCTCCCGGCTTAGCCCTCCCAGCTCGACAACAGTTCGTCCACCTGTCGCTCAAACAAGTCCCCGTCGGTCGCCGTTTCCGAGCGTTCCATTTCCGCAAGGGCGACCGACTCGAGGAAATGAGCGGCTGCGGACGACTCCTGCCAGACCGCGTCCACAAGCGGCCACACCGCCGCGCGGGTCGGCGGGGACGACCGCCCAGCGAACGCGGGTGCATCGTTCGGCGACGCACCGCTGATGAACTGCGGCTCGGACCACGGCCAGCGGCCCACCGTCGCGGACTCCGCATCGGCAGGCGTCTCGCCCTCGCCTTCGCCCAAGTCGCCGTGCAGCCCATTGAGATGGTTGACAACGAGCAAAGCGTCCAGCGGCGTGGCGTAATCGTCGCCGCTTACGTCATAGTACGGCGGTGCGTCGACCACTTCGCCGCTGGGAAGCGGCAGCGGCCCCGCCCCTTCGGTATTCACGTAATTGATCACCAAGAGCGCATCAATCGGCGACACGAAACCGTCGCCGTTGACGTCGACCGCGAAGCGTCGATTCGTCCAGCGTGGAACCACCAACAGCGTCGCCTGCGCGACATCGAAACCGCCGCGACCATCCGTAATGGTGTATTCAAACGTCAGCGAACCGATGCGTCCCGGCGACGTCCGGAACGTCAGCGAGTTCGCCTCTTGATCGATCGTAATTTCTCCCCACGCCGGTTGCTCGACCGCCACAATCTGCAGCAGTTCGCCGACGTCAGGCGTGATCGAGTCGTTGGCGAGTACGTCGAGAGATTGCGGGGCCGCATTGCGTACCAGCGTGAACGCGTCGTCCAAGGCGACGGGCGGGTCGTTCACTTCCGCCGCCTGCACCTCGATGACCGCCGTTGCTTCCGCCCCGACAAGGTCGCGAATCGTGTAATGAAATCGCTCCACGCCGGCAAAGTTCGGCGCCGGCGTGTAGCTGACGAACAGACCACTCGGCTCGATCAGCAGCGTCCCGCCTCGGTCGCCGGACGAAACGTCGACAATCGTCAAGCCGTCTCCCGCATCAGGGCCCGGATCATCATTGCTCAGCGGATCCAAGATCACGCCGCTCGCGTCCTCCATCGTCGTGAACGCATCGTCGCGCGCGACGGGCGCGTCGTTCACTGGATTGACGGCGACCCGCACTTGCGCTTGCCCGGTCGTACCGTTGGCGTCGACGACGACGTACGTGAAGTCGTCCACGCCGGCGAAATCGGCATGGGGCCGGTATTCGATCGACAGCCCATCCGCTGCAATCGTCGTCGAGCCGTGTTGGGCGCCCTGGACCTGCACGATCGTCCAGGGCAAACCAAGTCCGCGTTCGTCGTTCGCCAGAACATCGAACGCGGCGAAGGCATCCTCGTCGACATCGAACTCGTCATCGACTGCGTTGACCGCGGGGAGCACCTCCAACGTCGTCAGGCCGTACACGATCTCGTCTTCGAAGAGAGCTCGAGCCTCGCCCGCAAGAAGCGACAGATGTTCGGGAAGCAGATCTGCGGGGTCGGCGAGGAACGCGGCGTTCCCGGGCGTCACGGCGACGAAGCGCGCTCGCGCCAGTAACCGCTCGTCGCCGCCGCGACGGGGGAAGTCGTCCGCGGCGCCCACTTCGTCGATCAGACCCGCTTCCATCGCGCCCGTGCGAGCATTGGCGAAGGAATCGCCGTATTCCAGTGACCCCGTCGACGCAACCAACGTCGCATCCCAAAGCACATCCAAGTACGCGGCGAAGACGCCGATCGCCGGTTCTGACAGATCGGCGACGTACACTTCGAGAAACACGTCTTGGCCTTGCACGACGCGGCCGATCGTTGCTCCTTGCGCATCGACCGTCCGCAGACGAATGTCTAACCGCGGCGGCGAGACCGTGATCGCGACCGTCTTTGGTTCCGAATACAGTCGCCCGTCAAACGCCTGGTAAGTAAACTCATCGACGCCGGTGAATCCCGCCGCCGGCACGTAAACAAAGCCGCCGTCGTCGAGCAGCGTCAGCACGCCGAAACTCGGTCCGCTCGCAAGCACGGCGCTCAGCGGCGTTTGTTCGACGTCGACGTCGTTCGCGAGCACGCCCTGTGCCGCGTCTACCGAGAGGACGCCGTCGCGGCGCATGCGATACGCATCGTCCCGAGCCGCTGGAGCATCATCAACCGACTGCACATGAATCACGACTGAGGCTGCCGCGCTAAGGTCTTCTCCGCCCCTCGCGCGCCCTCCGTTATCCTGAACGTCGAAACTGAACGTAGCGTCGCCAGACCAATTCGTCGCCGGACGGAAATAGATCTCGTTCGTCGGCAGCCGCATCGGCAATTGAGAAGCAAGCAGGGCTGGTCCGTTCGGCGTCAATGACAAGACGCCGTGCAGGGGCGTCGTGAGCACGCGATAGGCGAGACTTTGTGCGACTTCCGGATCTCCGTCGTCGCCCGCCAACTCGATCAAGAGCACCGCGTCCTCGTCCGAGGAACGCTCCGCCGTGTTCGCCGTGGGAGCGTCATTGACGGAGTGGATTGTGAGCAGCGCCGTGACGGGTTGCGAGGTCGTCGAACCATCCGCGGCGCGCACGACGAACGAATCAAGTCCGTGATAGTTCGCCGCGGGTTGGTAGCGGAACGAGCCGTCTTCGTTCAGCTCGAGCGCGCCATGCCGCGGGGGCGAGACTAATTGCACTGTGAGCGCATCGCCGTCCACGTCAGAGGCGTCGGCGAGCAATCCCGGGGCGTCGATTGCCAGCAACTGGTCCTCGTTCAACTGCCATTCTCGGTCGACGGCCGTCGGAGCGTCATTGACCGGCTGCACGACGATCGCTACGGTCGCCGGCGAAGACGTCAACAGACCGTCGCTTGCGCGGTACGTAAACGAATCGACTCCCTGGAAGTCGGCTGACGGCGTGTACACAAACGTTCCATCATCCAGCCATTCCACGACTCCGTGAGCGGGCAACGAATCGAGCAGGGCGAACCACTCCGTCCCATCGCCCGGCGAATCGTTGTTCAGCACGGAATCCGCCGTCTCGACTTGCCGCGGCGAATCTTCCGTCGCGACGTATGCGTCACTCAGCGCGACAGGCCGAGCGGCGACGATCCGCAGCGACGCGGCGCCGTAATCAACCCGTTCTGGAGGAGTCGCGAATAGTTCGTCGTACAGGACCACCTGATTCCACGCGACCTCGTCGGCCGGATCGGCGACCACCGAGAACTGGCCGACCGATGTCGCTTGCATCAGCACCGAGAACATCCGCTGGGGATCGGCGGGCGTCGGCGCATGCGAGTAGGAGAATCCCCCCACTTCGTTCCACAGCCCCAATCGTTCTTGATCGCCGTCGCGGCCATAGGGGAAGAGCGGCCCCGGTTCGATCGGGCCTTCGACCTGCACGAATTGCGAGTCGTAGTAGGCATCGACGAAGGCGGAGAAAACGCCGATTTCCGGCGACCGAAGATCGCGCGCCCAGAACGTCGTGAGGAACTGTTCGCCGACCGCGACGGCGTCAATGGGTCGTCCTTCGAGGTCGGTGAACATCGGGTAGATCGCCGCCGTGTTCTCGACCTCGCCGCCGACTAACACGACGACGGCGCCGACCGCAGTTCCGCCGCGACCGTCGGCGACCGTGTACTCAAAGGTCTCCACTCCCGTGAACCCTGACGCGGGACGATACCGAATCCACGCGCCGGACGGTCCGATTTCGATGCTTCCGCCTTGATTCCCCGTGGTCGTATGCACGACGGCGAGCGACTCGTTCTCATCTCCATCCGAATCGTCGTTGGCCAGCACGTCGAGCACATGCCAGCGACCGTCGTTCTCAACCTGCAACGAATCGTTGAACGCGCGCGGCGGTCGATTCTCGGCCGCTGGATCAAATTCGAACGCTCCGCGATCCGGCGCGCTCCCCAGAAACGCGACGCCGGCGGCGACGCCGCTGTCGACGGCCGGCGAGGCGCCGGTCAATCGATAGTCTCCCGCCGCCGCATTCAAGAACACGGGATCGCCCGACAGTTGAAAGTCATCGACGGCGATGTTGGTCCCTTCGCTTACCGTCTCGACGTCGTGCAAGAGATTATGACTGGGAGTAATGCCGGTCGCGTTCCAGGTCGCATAAGCGACGCGCACGCCGGAGAGGATCACGTTGCGGCCGGCAATCGTGCCGCCGTCGTTGATGACCAGCGCGACGTCCGAGTCGACGATTGTTGAATGAACGATGTCGTAGGCGCCCTCGCGGCCGGCGCTGTTGTTGATCATGAAAGCGCTCAACACGTTCGAGACAACCGTGTTTTCCACTCGCACGACGATAGACGAGTCGCGCATGTAGAAGCCATTGTGGGCGTCGGTCAGATGCAGGCCGCGGAAGACGGCGCTGCCGGCGACATGAATCACCTTTCCATCGTCGACGCTCATGCCTGGGCCGTCGATGACCACTCGCCCCGGGTGGATGGCCTCCAGGGTGATCTGGCGATTGACGAACAAGCTTTCTTCATAGACGCCGTCTCGCACCAAGATGCGATCTCCGTCTGCGGCGGCGTCGACCGCTTGCTGAATCGTCCCGAACCGCTGCCCCGTCCGTTCCAGGACCGCCCCCGGCGCCGCATCCACCGTGATCGTCACATCCATTTCCGCCTGACGCGCAGGCGTCCCTGTGTCGACGGCGCGAATCGTGAGTCGTCGGGTCGGCTGCGCGGCGGCGTCCAGTTCGCCCGAACGGACCAGCGTCAATTCGCCCGTCGCCGCGTTCAAGGCGAATAGTTCGTCCGAGTTCCCCGCCGCGATGCTGTAGAGGATCGACTGATCTGCATCGCCGTCGCTCGCCGAGACTTGACCGACGAGCGCATCGACGGGCGCATCTTCACGGAGCCTAAACGCGGCGGGCGTCCATTGCGGAGAGAACTCATTCACGTCCTCCACAATCAACGCCAGCGCCCGTTCGATCGTCGCTCCCTCTTCGTCGATCGCTCGGACGCGCACGGACAGCGTCGATCGCTGTTCGTAATCAATCGTCGTGCCTTGGCGCAGACGGAGTCGATCGCCGTCGATCTCGAACAGTCCGTTCTGTCCGTCCCCTGCTCCGCTCGCCAGCGAAAACGTCAAGTAGTCGTCGGGCAGATCCGGATCGGTCGCGCGGATCATGGCGACGTCGACCGGACCGAGCGATGCGTCCACATCCTCGGGAATCGGGGCCGCATCGAGCGACAGTGAGTCCGGCGGCGAGTTTGTTTCGATGAAACTCAAGCGTAGTTCGTACGCGTTGACGCCTCGCCCGTCGCTGAGGACTTGCAGGTACAGCGGACTTCCCGCGGACACGCGCACGCTGGCCGCTTCCACCGCGCCGCCCGCGGCGCTCGCCGCCGCGATGCCGCCGATGGAATCGTAGACGACGAAATCGAGGTCCCCTTCCGCGGGTGAGAACAGCGCGGCGACGTCATACCGCCCGCTCGTCGGCGCCTGCCACGTGAACCAATCCTCATCATCGCCATGATGCAACGTGAGCGAGGCGTCGACGAAGTTCGTCGGCGACCCTAAATCGAGCGCCGCCGACCGGTCGTCATTCGCTTCACCGGAGTCGGCCGCGGGCGTCACCGCCGCCGTCAACTGCACGAAGTCTTTCGAGCTGGATGCGTTATGAGCAATGACGAGACGCCCCGGGAAGACGCCGCGCTGTAAGGTGCTTAGCGTCAGCACGATTTGGCGAGTCTGTCCCGGCCCGAGCAGAATGGCGGCGTCGCCGCTGAACGTCCACGCACTGGCGCCGTCTCCCTCGAGGCTCATTGCACCCGTGAGCGGCGCGGTTCCCGAGTTGACCAGCGTGACGACCGCGGACGGCGAAGGGGCCCCGACCTCGACGTCTCCCAAGTCGACTGAGGCGTCCGCAGCATCGCCCTGGTCGTCGGTGCGCGTTAGTTGCGGCGCGGGAATCGGCGAGGGAAGCGTCAGGAAGCGACCGACGATGTCGTCGCCCGTCGCCGCTTGACTGGTGCTTTGCCACACCGCGAGGAAGCGGTCGCCGCCGTCTCCAACCAGCGACGTGAACCACTGGTCGTTGGCCGTCGTCGAGTTGACTTGCCATTCGAGCGCCGCGGAGGCGACGCCGTCGGCGGCGAATTGACGCAGGTAGACGTCCCGGTTCCCGCCCGCTACGGCCGGCATGTTCCACAACACGACCAGTTCGCCATTGTCTTTCCACTTGACCGACCCTTGCGCCCAAGAGTCGATGGAGCGAGTGTTCGCGACCAGCGCGGCGCCGAGCGAACCATCGTCGGCGCGGTAACGTTCGATCTGCAGCGTCGAGCCGCTGCGAACCGCGAGCGCTAAGTCGCCGTTGGGGCGCAGCGACAGCGAGTCGATCGAATGGTAGGTCGAGAGCGACGGTGCGGCGCGAAGCAGCGGCGTCGTGAACGCGCCGGCCGCATTCAGCCGACGATAGAAGGGAAAGTCCGGCTGGCTGCTGGGGTCGCGATTCCAGGAAATAACGTAGTTGCCGACGCCGTCCGCGGCGATCTGCGGTTCATACACGGTTTCCGTCGAGTCGACCGTGAGGATGTTGGAGGCGTAGCTGCCGTCGGGGTTGAACATCCGCACCCAGACCTGATTGAAATTCGTGCCGACGACGGCGAATCGTCCGTCCTCTTGCACGGCCAGTCCGTACGCCGGAAAGCCGACGCTGAACACTCCGCCGCCGCTGTTCTGCGCATCGAAGACGCGTCCCAAGCCTTCCCGCCAGACGAAGACGGCCCGGCCGTCGGCAGCCAATCCGACCTGCGGCGTTCCCTGATCGATATTGTCCGGCGGGTTCACCGCGAACTCCGCCCCCGCCGGCTGTTGAGCCGTATTGAATCGCTGTGCGCGCAAGTCGTAGTCGATCTCGTTCGGCGCCAAGCGACGCCAAACGACGATCGACGCGCCGGCGGCATTCATGGCGGCCGCCGGCAGGCGCTCCTCTCCGTTGGTCGCCGTGTTCACCATGAACTCGCCGCCGGTCGATGCGTCGGGCGAGACGTCGACCGTCAATATTGCATTTCCGGTGGTCAGACCGATGCCGTGCATCGTCACGTAATAGGTCGCCCCGACGATCACGGGAAAGTCGTCAATCTGTTCCGTTTGTCCAACGCCGTGCTCGTCGACGATCACGACGTTCCCTTGCTCGTCCTCGATCGACAGCCAGACGTCCAGCGACGAGTTGGCGAAGGGGGCGAGCCGCAAGTCGGCCGTTTGAGCGTCGGTCGGCGCGACGAAGTAGGCGTGCGTGGTGCGTGCGTTGTTGGCGAACGAGACGACTCGATCGCCGATGCTTTCGAGCCCCGTGACGACGATCTTCCCGACGGGCTGCGCGGCGCCGCGAACCTGCAATCCGAATGGGCCGACGGAGGTCCCGACGCCGCGGACGACCAGCCAATAGTCGCCGCGGGCGGCCAGAAGCACGTCCAAGCGTGCATTGAGTCCCTCGCCGCCCGCATCGTCCCACGCGAGTCGCAGTTGGCCCGAGCCGTCGTAAAGGGCCATTTGCAGGTCGGCCCCCCCCGTGGACTCAATGACCAGCGACTGGCCGTCGTACGCCGTCGACAACAGATACTGCCGCAGTTGCGACGGAAAGTCGATGGCTTGATCGGTCAGATCGACGTCGCCATCGGCTTGCTGGATCAGCGGGATGTAGGGTTGAAGCCAAGGATTGTCGAGCGCATCAGGCAGTTCAAGTTGATCGGGAGAGAAGTCGGCGGCGACGTGATATTCGCCGACCGTGTCGTACAGGGCGAAAACGGCGACGTAATAGGTCTGTCCGCCGTCGACGGGCAGATTGTCGAGCACCGACGAGGCGCCAGGGCGGCCGACTTCGCCCAGACCGACGAGTCGGCCTTGCCCATCGGCGACCAACACCCACGCCGCGCCTCCGGCCGGCGGTGCGACCTCGACGCTCAACAGCGTCGCGCCGGCGGGGGCGACAAGTTGAAAGTAATCGAGACGGTGTTCGAGCGTGAAGGCGGCGGCGACGGAACCGGCGTAAGCGCCGGCCGGCGTGTCGATCGTCGCCGTCACCTCCTGATTACGGCCGGTCATCAGCAGATCGTAGTCGCCCACCGAGTCGCCTTTGCCGGCGACGACCAAGTAGTACGGGACGTTCGCGTCCAGCGTCGCGATTAGCTCGCCGTTGACGCCAGGTCCGTTATCGTCGTCGGGGCCGACGATGAGGTTTCCCGCCGCGTCGTACAGTCCGATGACCGTGTCGGTCGCCCCTTCGGTCCAGAAGCGAAAAGCGCCGCCCGTGCGGACGTTGATCAGGTAGGCGTCGAACTGGCCGCTTCCTGCGATGCGCTGCCCGGGAAGCTTCGCGTCGCCGTTGCGGTACGGCACCAGCGGTTGCGCCTCGTCGGGCGACAGGTCCAGCGAATCGGGGAGCAGCGGCAAGGTCGCTTCGGGCGGCGGCTCATGAATCACGAGCGTGATGGGAACCGCGTTTTGCGTAATCGTCCCATCGTAGCTCAAGAGTCGCGCAAAGAGCTGATGCGTTCCCGTCGGAAGACGACCGCTGTCAAGTTCCGCGCGCCAGCCTGCATTGCGTCCGCGATACTGCGCGATGAAGTAGTCGACGTCGCGATCGTAGCGTCCATTGCCGTTCTGGTCAAAGTAGAGTTCCAATCGCGCCCAGACGCCCTCTTCGCCCGGCTTCGGTTGTACGGTGACGAGCACTTTGTCGCCCTGCACGAGGACCGAGTCGTCGACGGAGAGATCGAAGCGGGGCGCCGACGTGCGCAGCGAGGTCGCCGGGGGACGGACGGTGGAGGGAGCGTTGGCGGAGGCGACGCGCGCGGCGTCGAGTCGTCGTTGGCGACGCGCGGCCGTTCGCTGCTGTAGCGGCGATACATAGTCGCTCGGTTCGCGATCGACCAGGATGTCGGCGGCGCCGGTCGCCAATTCATCTTGTCCCTCGCCGCCTTGCACCGTATCCCCAGTGCCGGACGCAAACAAGAAGTCGTCCCCCGCCCCGCCGATCAAGGTACTGAGCTGACCGCCGAACGCGAGCACTTGGTCCGCGCCGTTGAGGGCGTCGAAATAGGACGAGCCTTGGCCGCCGATCAGCACATCCGAGTAATTCGAACCGATGAACCGATCTGCGCCGCCGTTGCCGATCACCATCACCGGCGCCGGCGACTCGGAGAAATCAAATTCATCGTCCCCGCTCGTCCCTAAGACGACGATCCGATTGATGAAGCCGGAACTGGAGTCGAATGCACCGGCGTGAAGCGTCGTTGTGATGGGGATAGCGCTGTGATCGCGAGGTAGGCTCGAGACGGTGACTGCTTCGGCTGCTGATGCTTTCGCGACAAACAGGCTCGCGAGCGACCAACTCCGAGCAGTCGTGATGACCTGCCCCGGAATAGCGTAGGTCAGATCGACGAGATCATCTTCCTTCTCGAGGAGTTTTCGATAGTCATTGCCGATCCCGTCACTGACCGCATCATTTGCGTCGTGATAGATGCGGTCGTCTCCTGCTTCCCCAAATAGACTATCGACGTCGTCGCTTTGGTTCTCATAACCATAGCGGTGACCCGCCAGTGTATCTGGCCCTTCACCGCCGCGGAGAACGTCGGAACCGGGATTACCGACCAGTACATCCTGCCCATCGCCTCCATGAAGCAGATCAGCGCCTTCGCCGCCTATGAGGAGATCATTGCCTTTGCCGCCGAACAACGCGACGCGGATCGAAGCTGGAATCGACGAAGCGTCAAGATGATCATTCCCCCCATTGCCATCCAATACGATCTGCGTCACATGCTGCGCGATGGTCTGCGAACGAGTCTTTGCCGTCCCATTGGGACTCAATTGATGCAAGATCACCTTTCCGTCGGACGAACGATAGTCGACGATGATGACGTCGTCCTCGTTTCCGCCGGCGACGTAAAGCGTCTGGTCTTGCACGATGAAGCCATTGGTCGAAGACAACGCAGCGGCCAACTGTTGCGACATGTCGGCCGCCGCCGCGGCTTCTGGCGCAACCGCTTGGTCGTTCAGAAAGAAGCGAACTTCCGAGAGGCGATTTCGCCACCCCGCGACGTCATTGATCCGACCGCGAGCAAAGTTGGCGATCCCCGCCTGTGCGATGACCAGATCCTGGATGGCCGTTACCCCTTCTGCGGGCTGGTCGGGACGGATCACGACGATATGGTTGGCGTCGGTCGCAATCGGACTGTAGCGTATGGCGATGGCCGGTTTCCCGGCCCGAACATGTTCAACAATCCGCTGCAGATCGACCGCCCCCTGCGCGTCGACAGCTTCCAACCAGCCTTGCTGCATGCCGCGACCGTCGACAAGCCACGGGAGAATGAACGCCGTCGTCGCCGGCGTGAGTTCCTCGCGATAGATCAGTTGCGCTTCCTCCTTGGAGGGCAACGGCGTCCCCATCGCGCGCATGACGTCGTAGGCAAACGCGTTGCAGTGCGTCAAGCCATCGTACTGGTATCGCTCGTACCGCTTGGGCTCGAACTGCTCGATGACCTGTTGGTACAACAGCGCCGATCGGTCGGTAGGATCGCTGCTCAGCGGAGCTTGCCAACTGCGATTCAGCGGATTGCTGTCCCAATCGGTTAGGTACGGCGCCGAACGCAACTGGCGTTGGACGGCCGCCAACGAACCCGGAGTCGTCGCGTCCCAAGCATTGACGATCAAGAACTGGTTGGGGAACCAGTTCGCCGCGAGTGCAGTATTCGATCCGCCTCGCCCATCGAACTCGACGTTCACTCCCAAATGCGTCGAAAACGCACTTGTCGAACCGTAATCCCCCGCTAGATCGAAGACAAAGTCGTCATTCTCATCGCCGCCATAAACTCGAATGCTCTTCAGCGCGCCATTGCTCGCCTTCGCCAACTCGCCCCGCTGAATCACTTCAATCCGATTCGCGCCATCTCCGGCATCGATGTCGATGCCCGTAAACAGCGTCTGCTGAAACGTGCCTTGGAGTTGAAATTGGTCGAAAACTCTCACGTCGCCGAGGGCATCGACTTCTACGCGAATGAGATCCGCTCCGGCATCGGCACGCACTTTCAGTCGCGTCCCCAAAGTCGCGTCCGCCTCTAAGGCGACGTCATAGACCGCCAGCAGAGCACGATCTTCAAGTTTCTCGAACAAGGTGGAACGTCGTCGACGAGTCGAACGCAAACGTCGATTCTTACGAGATTCCGCGGCGCCACCTTTGTTAAAACCGAAGCGAGCCATGGTCTACGGACCTCCCAGAGAGGAATTCAAAGCGGCTAGAAAACGACGCCGTCAATGACGTCGTAGGCGAGTCGCCGCCCTCCTGGCTGGACGCGTCCAATGAGAAAAGCGAATCAAGCGATGCAGACGTGACAATCGCCGCGGATTTATCCAAGAATCGCCAATTTATGAATCACTGAATTGCCGGCATCGGCGGGCTGCGCATGACGAGCAGGCGTTGTTCGCCGCCGCGCCACATCAGGCAGGCGACGACCAAGCGTCCCTGCGAGTCTCGATCCAGCGACAGCGACCAGATGGCCGCCGCGGATTGCGGCTTCGCGGCAGACGCGGAAGTCGCCGCCGCCTCGTCCAGCGCGTCGTCTCCCACAGGCAACGTATAGATCTCGCGATGCTTCCAGCCGCTCGGCTCGCGCATTGCCAGTCGGAACGAATACTGCCGCGGGTCCACCAAGGCGTACACGATCGCAAACCGGCCGTCGGGCAACGGCAAATGAGGCGAGACGTACTGGCGCGGCAGCGTCGAATCCAATACGACCTCTTGTCGCCAGCCGTCGCCATCGCGGCAGGCCAGCATCAACTGCGGACACGACGCCGACCACGGATCGTCTCCCGTGTGCGCATGATACGTGACCGTCGGTCGATCATGCTCGTCGATCGCCAACCAATGCGGTGAGGCGATCGATCCGCTGGCCGCCGCCCCTTGCTCCACCTCGGACCACGACACGGCCCCCAGCCGCGGCAAACGGCGATAGAGCAGCACGCCTTGCGAATCGCTGTTCCAGCGTTTCGGCAAGCCAGCCAGGTGCAAACGTCCCAGCGAGTCGACCGCGGCGACCGAGAGTTCCTCGCCCTGCCGCGACGCACGGAGATGGACGAAGGGTCCGCCCACGCGCTCTTGCGAGCAGCAATCGGTATACCCGCCGCTCCAATTGAAATGCGTCACGTGGGCCCGTCCCAGAAAGTCGAAATGCAGCGCCGTCTGCACCCCGTAGTTCGCTGGTTCGCCGATGCGTTCCCGAGTCGTCTTTCCCGCGTCGTGCAGATGCGCCAAGTGCATTTGCCGCAGCCAGTCGCTGGAACTAGTCGCCGGCTTGGAATAGACGGCCGTCAACTGCCGCGTGTGCGGCGATCTCCTCAGCGCCAGGCTGGAGTTCGTCTGCCCCACGCGTCCGCGCAAGACGTTGGCTTCGCGATCCACTTCCGCCAGCGAACGATCCCCCTCGCTTTCGCGAAACAACACGTACGACAAGGAGACGAAATCAGGAAGCGACGTCGTATCAATCGGCAATGGATAAGGCGTCGATTCGCGCAACAACAGCGCCGCCACCTTGTCGTCCACCAGCGCCGCTGCGCGCGGCCGCGTCGTGTAGTGCGCTTCCTTCGTCGACCCAAGACGATGGTCGGCGACAGACCAAGGCGTCGCCTTCTCCACAGGCGGCGGGGACGACGACGGCGTTGCCTGCGCTTCCCAAATCGTCAATCGCCCCTCCTCCGTGAGAACCAGCAGCCGACGATCCGTCGGGTCGAATTCGAAGGCCCGAATCTCGACTTCTTCTTCGTCCTGCGGCGCGAGCGGAAAGGTAAGCACCGTTCCCGTATCGACCCAATCGGCGTCGGTGATTTGGATCGTTCCCTTGGCATCGATCGACGCCAAGCGGCGACCGTCCGACGTCATCGCCAACGCGCGCATCGCCACCGACGCCGGCGACCCGGCGCCGCGCGAGCGCAAGCTGTCGCGGACTCGCCCCTCCGTATCGCCGGCGAAATACAACTCGGGACGTCGCGGGTGCCAAGCCAGCGCCGTCGGTCCGTCTCCCGCGGAGATTCCCGGCCGCCGAATCTCGCGCAAGCTGTCCCGTTCCAGCAAGTACGGTATTTGTCCGGGACCGCATACCAGCAGCTCGCTCCCCTGAGGATGAAACATGAGCCGCCCGCGCAGCAGCCGCGGTCGCCCCGCCTCGGACAAAGTCGTGCCGGCCATCCGCCGACCATCCGCGACCGTCCACACCGCCACGCGCGCCCCCGCAAGATAGGCGGCGACGAAACGTCCGTCCGGCGACAAGGCCACGTCGTCGATCGGTCCTTCGACCGCAATCGCCGGTCCGTCCTCGACGATTCGCGGCGATTCATCGACGACCGCGCTCCTATCCGAATTGGCGATCCGCCACGGTTGCAGGACTCCGTCCCGCGCCGTGACGACCCGATCGCTGGCAAGCGCCGTCGCGATCCGCAGGTCGGACAGACCGGCGCCAAGCGGAAGCGACGCGCGCGGTTCGCCCGTCTGACCGTCCCACAACTCCAAGCGTCCCGGCGCCGCCATCCAAATCCAGCGCGGATCGCGACGATCAAACGCGGCCGCCGCCCGACTCGGCGCGCGGAACGACTTCACGTACCGGCCGCTGCCCACTTGCCAACTGCGCAGGTCGGGCACGGCGCCCGCAGTCCAAAGCCGCTCGCCGGAAGGCGACAGCGCGAGCAACGTCACGTTGCGTCGAAGCGAAGGCGGCAATTTGCTGCGGTCGCCCGACGGACCGACTCCCGAGCGGGCCGGCAGTTGCAGTTCCAGCGCCCCAGCGGCCAGGTTCCAGAGCGAGACGCGTCCGGCGCTATCCCCGACGATCAGTCGATCGTTGCGCAGCTCGAGCCGCACCGAGTGAGGGACGACTTGAGCGTCCTTCACCGCCGAAGGGATCAAGTACCTCCGCAGCTCGCCCCACTGAGGCCCCTGGTCCAACGACGCGTCGGGGAGTTGGAGAGGCTGCAAGACCGCCTGCCCCTCGTTCGGCGCAACCGCCAATAGTCCATGGTCGGGCGAATAGTCGACATCCCAGACGGGGCCGCGAAAGGAGCGCCGGCTCGCGACGCGCCACCCCGTTTCGCGTACCAGCTCCACGTCGCCGTTGACGCGCGCCACGCCCCACCACCCGGGCGCGAGCGCGATCAACTTCGATACGGCCGCCGTCTCCGTCGCCGCCGCGACGGTTTGGTCCGAGGCGGCTTGGTCCGAGGCGCGCTGCGCGCCATCGCGAGGCTCGCCGCCGCCGGGCGACTCGCGATTCAACGGCGCTTCGCGCCACGGCGCACCGTCCACCAGGCTTCCGGTCCAAAGTTCCCCGCGCGTGTCGGCGACAAGGAGCGTTCCCTTTAAATCGGCGGCGAGAGCCACGAATGGCCGGGAGTGCTGATGCAGCGTGCGCGGGGTGCGCGACGCCAAATCCCACCGCACTACTCTTCCTTGCGATCTTCCGGCGTGCGACGTGACGGCCGCGACGCTGCGCCCATCCGGCGACCAGGCCAAGCGCACGGGCATCTCCGACAATTCCTCGCTCTGGTCGCAGCATGAAAGGTGCACCAGTCCATGGCGCCAATGACGTCCCCTCGCACACCAACGCCCGGGCTGCAATTCCAGCTCGAGCCGATACGTCGCCCAATTCCAAATCAGCAAGCGACCATCCATGGCGGTGGTGGCGAGCCGCTTTCCATCGGGACTGATTGCTGCGTCCAGCACTTCGAACTCATGGCCCGGCAAGACGGCCTCTGGTCGGAGGCTCGCCCCCGTGCGCAATCCCAGATGGCCGACCTCCCAGTGCGCGCGGCCCCGGGGCGCCTTGTGCAGTTCTTCGGCGGCGCGCACGGCTTGCCCCGTTTGCCATGCCGAGACGGAATTCTGCATCGCTCCTAAGTGGGCCATGCTGTCTTGGGCGTCAGCGACGATTCTCGCTCGCAACTGCGCCTCGTGGCCGCGCTGTCTTGCCAACGTCTCGCGCTGCTCCGCCGCCGCCTGCCGCTGCTGCGATTCGGCCACCTCCACGCGTCGCCGCGTTTCGGAAAGCTCCGCTTTCAAGTGACTCGTATATGCCTGGACGCTCAGTCCCAGCGCGGCCATCGCCAGCAGCAGCAAGCCGGCGACCGTGAACAGCATTCCCGGATGGCGTTTGGCAAACTTGTGGACTCGATAGACCGACTGACTGACTGCGGAATGAGACGCTTGGTGGGCCTCGACGGGAAAGCCGTCCAAGAATCGTTCGAGGTCGGCAGCGAGCGCCAGCGCGGTGGGATAGCGTTGGTCAGGCTGCGGCGCGAGGCAACGCGCAAGAATCGATCGAAAGTCGGCCGGCGGCAGCTCGCACTCCGGCGGCAGTTCCGGCGCGGCGGTCGCGAGCGTCGCGGCCAACCGAACTCGGTTGCGGTACAGTTCCTCGGACCACGGCAGACGGCCGGCGACGGTCGTGTAGAGGATGACGCCCAGCGAATAGACGTCGGAGCGCAGGTCGACCGACCGACCTGCCGCCTGCTCCGGACTCATGTACGCCGGCGTCCCTGCCCCCGCGAGGCTGGCCAAGAATCCCCAGTCGCCGTCGTCATCGCGGTCCGGCGACGGTTCCGCCGCGGCGTCGGGCGATTCCACGGCTTTGGCGATGCCGAAATCGAGGACGACGGGAAGCCCTTCGTTCGTCACCCGGATGTTGCCGGGCTTCAAGTCGCGATGGACGATCTTGACCAAGTGCGCGTGTCCGACGGCGGCGGCGACTTGCTGCACCAACGCCGCCAATTCGCGCCAGCCGAGGCGGTGCGTCGCCGCGTATTCATCCAGCGACTCCCCTTCGACGTATTGCATCACGATGAAGGGAGCGCCGTCCTCTAACTGCCCAATGTCGTAAACCGGGACGATGCCTTGGTGTTGCAAGCGCGCCAACAATTCCGATTCGCGCCGCAGAAACTGCGTCCAATCGCCGCCTCCCCGTCCCGGCTTGAGCACCTTGATGGCGACCCGGCGTTTGAGTTGGCGATCGAGCGCCAGGTGGACGCGTCCCATGCCGCCGCCGCCCAAATAATGCTGTACGACGTAGCGGTCCGGGAGCCCCGGGAGCCGTTCCGGCGGGCTCGTCGTCGGGTCGGTGTCGTGCGCGCCTGCGTCACGCGCGACCGACGTGTCCGCCGCGGCCGCGGCCTCTTGCGAGTCGGCCGGATTCCGCAGCCGCCCGACGCCTCCGAATCGTGCGAACAAGTCCAGCGCGGCCGCTCCCTCGTCCGGCGTCGCTTCCAAGAGTTCCAGAATCGACTGGCCTGCCGCGGCGCGCCGTTCGGCCTCGTGCAGCACGCCTTCCGAGATGCTCCCGGCCGCGTAAGCGCGCCGCACCAGTTCGAGATCCTCGGCAAGTTCCTCGGCGGGAATGCGACCGGCGTCCATAACGATGCACTCAGTTTTCGGCTGCGAGAACGAAGCCAGGCGACAGTTCGCCCCAGCGTAGATGCGTTTCTCACCCGAGTCGCGCAACAAGGATTACCCAAAAGATGGCGAAATTCTCGCTCGCTGTTTCTAGCCCATTCGGTTCATCTTTCGCCGCCATCAATCGCCAGGCGGCCCGAATCGCTCGTCCCAGATCACGCGCAACCGCTTCGCACCTCGCGAATAGTGCATCCGCGCCGTATCCTCTTCGATCCCCAGTTCCGTCGCGATCTGGGCGAACGACAGGTATTGAAACAAGCGTCGTTGCATCACTTTGCACTCCGTCGGGCCGGCCTTTCTGGTTTCGCAATCCCGTTCATAAATCTCCCAGACGATCGCCAACTCTTCGTCGGCGAACAGCATCTCGTGAGCATCGGGATTCATGGCGGCGCGTGGGTCTTGAAACTCTTGCAGAAAGAGCGTCGATGGCGGCTGGACTTCCACCTTGGAACGTCGCCCGAATTTTCTCGCAAAGTCGATGGCTTTGTGCTTCACAATCGTGTGCAACCACTGACGAAAACGACCGCGTTCGCGATCGTACTGAAACCCCGGCAGCCGCTTGTGCACTTCCTTCCAAACCTCGGAGACAATGTCCTCCTCTGAACTGGGCGGACAACCGGCGCTGCTGGCGAAACGCTGCAACAACGGGTCGTACATGGCGAAGAAGTCGTGCCACAAGTCGCGGACTTCGGCTTGCTGACCGAATTCACGATCGAGGCTGGCGCGGATAATGGCTTCGCGTATCCGCTCCAATTGTTCGGGATTCGTCGTGGGACTGTACATCCGCGCCATGGCCGTCGTTCTCCGCCCGGGAACCAACACCTCGCCGCCCATTGTGAGGGCTTGGTCATCCTAGCGGCAAGCGCCTGCGCGAAGCAAGCACGAGCCGACTCCCAGGCCGCGCGCCGGTCTCATGCGTTATCATGACGCCGCAAGGAAACCCAGATCCAAACCGAGGGCGATCGAAGTGGCGACGGACAACGACCGAACGACAAGCGGCTCGAACGACGGCCGTTTGCCGCTGAATTGGAACAGCCGACAGTTGACGCGCGGCTGGCAGCGCGGCGTGACCGCGTTCTACTACGGGCTCGGCATGAACGAGACCGACTTTGACCGCCCGCAAGTCGGCGTCGGCGTCCCGCTCTTGGAAGGCAATCTCTGCAACGTTCATGCTTACGAATTGGCCAAGGCGGTCGCGGAAGGCTGTCGCGAAGCGGGATTGCTGGGTTTTCCGTTCGGCACGCCGGCGGTCAGCGACAATTTGACGCAAGGGATGGAGGGCGGCAGCGCGAGCTTGGTCTCGCGGAACCTCATCGCCAACTCGGCCGAATGCGTCGTGTCCGCGCACTGTTACGACGCCATGGTCGGACTGCACCATTGCGACAAGAACGGTCCTGGCTTCGCGATGGCGCTGGCGCGGATGAACGTGCCAGGGCTGCTGTTGAGCGGCGGGACGATCTATCCGGGCTGCTTTCGCGGGCGCGACATCTCCATCCTCGACGTTTACGATTCGCAAGCGGCGGCCGCGGTCGGCGCGCTGCCGCAAGCGGACGCCGACGAGATCCTGCGGACCGCCTGTCCGGGCCCTGGCGGCTGCGGCATCGCCGCTTCCTTCAACACGTGGGGGCTTGCCATGGAAGCCATCGGGCTCATGCCGCCCGATAGCAGTTCCACGCCGGCCATCGATCCCCAGAAGCGCGACGAATGTCGACGTACAGGCCGGTGGATTCGCAATCTGTTGGAACAGCAGATCCGCCCGCGCGACATCCTCACTCGCCGCGCCTTTGAGAATGCGGCGGCGACGATGGCCGCGGCAGGCGGCTCGACGAATGGCGTTTTGCACTTATTGGCGCTCGCCCGCGAGGCCGAAGTGCGGTTCACGCTGGCCGATTTGCGTGAAACTTTTCAGCGGACCCCGGTCATGTGCAGCTTTGCGCCGCGCGGCACGAAGACGATGGTCGACTTGCACAAGCTCGGCGGCGCGTCGGTGCTGTTCAAACACTTGATCCGCGCGGGCATCGTCGACGGCCGCTGCCTCACCGTCACCGGCCGCTCGCTCGCCGACAACGTCGCCGCCGCCGCCGACCCGCCTGCCGACCAAGCGACCGGCCAAGCGTTGCTCGCACCGCTCGACGCCCCCTTCAAGTCGTTTGCCGACATGCAGGTGTGCTTCGGCAATCTCGCGCCCGAGGGGATGGTGTTCAAAGTGTCGAGCCTCAGCGAGCCGCGATTCCGCGGCCGAGCGTTGTGTTTCGACAGCGGCAAGGGCGTGTCCGACGCCGTCGAAGCGCGGCGAATTCGGCCCGGCGACGTCATCGTCCTGCGTTACTTGGGCCCCGTCGCTGCGGGGATGCCCGAAGTGGTGCTGGCCGCCTCGGCCCTTTCCGTCCCCGAACTCAAAGGGCGAGTCGCATTGATCTCGGATACGCGAGTGTCCGGCATTTCGCACGGCGCGATCGGAGTCCACTGCTCGCCGGAGGCGGCGGTCGGCGGTCCCATCGCGCTGGTCGAGGATGGCGACGAGATTAGTTTTGACTTGGACGCCGGCAGCGTGACGCTGCATGCGGCCGACGAAACGCTCGCCGCGCGACGCGCCGCTTGGCGTCCGCCCGCGCTGCATCATCGTCGCGGCTACTTGGCCGATTTCGCCGCCACCGTCGCGCAAGCGCACGAGGGCTGCGTGAGTCGAGCTCTCTATGGCTGACCAACGGCACACTTCGCGTCGCGTTTCCTCCACCTTCACGATCCTCTTTCCCTGCAGGCGATCCACCACGATGAACGCTCTGATTGTTGGCACGATTCTCTTGTCCTCCGCCCTCGGCGCGGAACCCGCGTCCGCTGCGGCCGCGGCGCCCGCCGTCAAGCACTCCCTCTTCATCGCCGGCCCGTCCTTCACGGGCATACTCGATGAAGACGGAAAGGAAATCTGGAATGCGGGCCGCCCCGGCGCTCGCGACGGCTTCGTGCTGGAAAACGGCCATGTGCTGATTGCCTGGAGCGACGTGGTGCAAGAGTTCACGCGCGAGAAGAAGGTGGTCTTCGAATACCGCAAGTCGCCGGAAAACGCCGAGATCGGCACGGTCGAGCGGCTCGCCGGCGACCGCACGCTGATCACCGAACTCGGCAAGAAGCCGCGACTGCTGGAAGTCGACGCTCAAGGCAAGATCGTCGTCGAGGTGCCTTTGCAACCCGAGACGGAGAACGCGCACATGCAAACGCGTATGGCCCGCAAGCTGCCCAACGGGAATTACCTCGTGCCGCACTTGCTGGCGTTCAAAGTGAAGGAATACACGCCCGAAGGAAAAGTGGTGCGCGAGATCAAGACCGACCTCGACTCGTTAGGAGGTCGGAAGGCCGAGAACTGGCCTTTCACTGCGATTCAGCTGGCAGACGGGCGCATCCTGGTGAACCTCACGCACGGCAACAAAACGGTGGAGTTCGACGCGGACGGCGCGGTCGTGTGGAAGGTTTCCAATGACGACTTCGATCGCAAGCCGTTCGCCGACCCGTGCGGCGGTCAACGGTTGCCCAACGGCAATACGGTGATTGCCAGCTACGGCAGCCAAGGTCCGATTAAGGTGTTCGAGGTCACTCGCGATAAGAAGATTGTATGGACCTACGAGGGACCGCATCGAGCGCATGAGATTCAGTTGCTGACGACCAACGGAACGCCCGTTCCACATCCGCCGTTGAAGTAATTGCCGGCGCTAGTCGGCGGATGCAGTGCAGTCGACGCCATTCGGTCGACGCCATGCAGTCGAGACGCGGCGTCCGCCTACGACTAGGGTCGCGAATGGAAATCGGCGGCGATCTGGGCGGCCGCTTCGGCTGCCAGCGGGCCGTCGTGCGCGGCGAAACGGTAGCGGCTGACATGCGGCGCCGCGGGAGTGATTTTCCAGTCGCCCAGGTGAGACGGCGTGTAGACCATGTACGGCATCGTCGGGTGGATGCGCAGCGGTTCGGGATAGCGAAAGTTGGCGGGATGCGTGAACAGCGTCAGGCCCGCCGTTCGCCCTTCCACCAATCCACTGAGATCGCACCATTGGGGCCGTGAATGGTTCCCGGCGACTCGATCCTTTCCCTCGGAGGTCAGAAAGGTCGCATTGTTCCCGCCCCATCCGCGAGCGCCGCGCAGCGCCATTCCGCCGTAGTGATAAGTGGGCAGTTCGAGCGGGCTGGGGCCGGCGCACTCAAGACTCGATTCGAGATCCCACAGCGTGGCTGGCACGATCGTCGGATCAAGATTCCAGACGCGCACGCGCCAGGTCTCCCGCAGCGCAACTTTCTCGCCGCTCGGCGCTGTTTCGTCGACATGTTCGTGCCGCACGATGAACTGAGCATACACGGACCCGGCTTCCGCTTGCTCAAGTTTCGCGAAGCGAACGCGCCCTTTTCGATTGGCCAATTCCCAAAAATTCGGCTCGCGTCCTTCGAAGCGCGTCTTCGTGTAGGCCAAGAACACGCCGCTTTGGTGGGCGTGGTCCGGCGGAAACTCATCCGTCACGACTCGCCCGCTAGGCGTCCACGCCGGGTGCAGGTAAGCGCTGCGGCCGAAGCGGGGATCGAGGGGCTGCGGAGGCGTCACGTGGGCCCAATTGTATTGCAGTAGCGACCGCTCGCCGCGTCGCACGACAAGCCGGCGATCGTCTTGTTGAATCTCAAGCGGCAGAGGGACGCGCGCTTCGCCGCGACCGCCGCGCAACTCCAGGCGCCAGGGACCGTCGCCGTCGCGACGTCGGTCAAGCAGCCACCAGAGGCGTGCACCGCCCCGCTCGTCGCGGTCGACCTGACATGGCACGCGATGCTCGTCCCCCGCCGCGCGCAACAGCCACAAGGAAACGTCTTTCGGCAGTGCTTCGAGCGTCGCCAACCTGGCGCTGCCAATGCGCCAGGGTCGGGAGGTCGCGTCGGCGGCAACGACGAATGATTCGTTCATTCGCACCGCCGGCGGCTCGGCGACAACGTCCTCGGCCGCGGCGGTCAAGATGGGCGTCTGGCCCCAGGCGACGCCGACGAACAGTGCTGCTAGAAACGTGCACCTTCGAGCCATCGTCAGTCGCCTCGCCGCAAGAATCACCGCTCGCCCCGCTCCAAGACGCGACGCAGCGTCGTCGTTCACGGGCGTGTCGCGAACAAGATAGCAGGCTCCGCGAGTGACTGCGACGCAGCGAATCGCGCCTCGGACCAAACACTGGGACTCACAGCGTTCTGTTCACGCCCTGTTCCATGGCAAGCGCGCGAGCAGCAGAGCCATGCCGCAGGTGTCGGTAACGCCCGCGAAGACAAGTCCAGCGCCGACGAAAGCGGAGAGACCGTACAACCAAGGATGGACCCAAGTTCCCAAGACGACGCCGACCAAGACGAGCATGCCGGCGGCGATCCGAACTTGCCTCTCCAAAGAAATGGATTTACGGCCGCGACGGACCGGCAAGCCCAGCGCCTCGCAGGCCTTGGTTCCGCCCTCGACGTTGACGACATTTTCAAATCCAGCTCGCTGGAATCGCTCGCAGGCCTCGCGCCCGCGCATGCCCGATTGACAGACGATGTACAGCGGGGCGTCGCTCGAGTGACGACGACTCTTCCAAGCCGCAGCCGGCTCGAGGTCGGTTAACGGAACGTTGCGCGCTAGCTCCAGGTGCAGTTCACGGTACTCGGACGGCGTACGCACGTCGAACACTTCGAGCGACTGACCGGACTGAACGAGCGTGGCGAACTCAGCGGCGGAAATGGTTTGAACGGCCATGTTTGGGCTCTTCCTTGAAATGGGCGTTTGCCAGGTGCAACGATCGACGCGCCGTCTAGGTCCGCTGAATCTTCCGAATCGCAGCGGCGAGGCGGTCGATCTCCTCGAACGTATTGTAGAACGTCAGCGACGGCCTGACGGTCGCCTCGATTCCAAATCGGCGCAGCGAGGGCTGAGCACAATGATGACCTGAGCGAACGGCGATCCCTTCCTGGTCGAGCAGTTTGCCGACGTCTTCCGTCTTCCTGTCGGGCAGAACGAACGAGACGACGGCGACCTTGTCGCGCGCCGTTCCCACCAGTCGCAGACCTGGGATGCGGGCGAGTTCCGCGGCAGCATACTCAAGCAGTTGATGTTCGTACTTGCTGATCGCGGCGAGACCGATGCGTTGAACGTAGTCGAGCGCCGCACCGAGGCCGACGGCGTCGGCGATATTGGGAGTCCCGGCTTCGAACTTCGCCGGCGGGTCGGCGTAGGTCGTTTCTTCGAACGTGACGTTCCGAATCATGTTCCCGCCTCCCTGCCATGGCGCCATGATCTCCTGCATTTCGGCGCTGGCATACACGGCCCCGATTCCGGTGGGACCGAAGATCTTGTGCCCCGAGAATGCGTAAAAGTCGCACTCGAGTTCTTGCACGTTGACAGGGATGTGCGCCACCGACTGGGCGCCGTCAATCAAGACGCGCGCTCCATATCGTCGAGCCATCTGCGTCATTTGCGCGACCGGCAGAAGGGTCCCAAGACTATTCGACGCGTGCGTGATGGAGACGAATCGGGTTCGCGGCCCCAGCAGTTGCTGAAATTCTTCAAGCATCACTTCGCCGCGATCGTTTACCGGCGCAACTCGAATCACGGCGCCCGTTTCCCGCGCGACCATCTGCCAAGGGACGATATTGGCATGGTGCTCGAGCGTCGTAAGGACGACTTCATCGCCTTGGCGCAAGAACTTGCGACCATAACTATGGGCGACCAAGTTGATTCCTTCCGTCGTCCCGCGAACAAACAGGATTTCGCTGGCGCGTGCGGCCCCGAGAAAGCGTTGAACCTTCTCCCGCGCCCCTTCGTACGCTTCCGTCGCTCGCGCGGCTAACGTATGAGCCGCTCGATGAATATTCGAATTGTCATTCTCGTAGTAGCGACTTAAGGCATCGATCACGGCCTGCGGCTTTTGCGTCGTCGCCGCGTTATCGAACCAAACGAGCGGCTTGCCATGCACCGTCTGCCGCAAAATGGGAAAATCGCGGCGAATCTGCGCGACGTCGAACGGTCGCGGTGCGGTGGATGGCGGTTGCGATTTGGCAAACCAGGACGCCAGCGGCGCGGCGCCGTCGCCCCAAGCGCACCGTTCGGCGCTCTGGCTCGTCCCCGCGTTGCGAACTTGCTCTACGAACGCCCTTAAACCTGCATACACGTCGACGCGCGGCGCTGAGGGCGTCGCCGTCGGTGGAGGAACAGACGGTGGAGGAAAAAACGGTGGAGGAACAGAAGGAAGGGGAGCTGGCGGCGTGAGAACTGGCGGCGTGAGAACTGGCGGCGCGGGAGACGTCGGCACTGCATGGGGGGGAGTCGTCGCACGAGGCAGCGCGTTGGGCGGCAAGTTCGCTGCAACGTCCTGGCTCGGCAACTCGTTGTACAGCCGCGTCGCCACTTGCGCGATCAGTTCGGGGGTAATCTCGGACATCGCGGCACCTATTTCGGCTTGTACTTCTTATGTTCGTAGTCGTGGTAGTACCCCACTTCGACATTCTCCAGCACGCCGACCGCGTCGTCAGTGAGCACGGCGGCGGAGAAGTACAAGGTGAGCAGATAGGAGGCGACGCCCATGCTGTCGAGTCCCATGAGGCGAGCGGACAGGCTGGGCATGATCTCGCCAGGGATGCCGGCTTGGTGCAGGCCGACGACGCCCTGATCCGCCTCGCCGACTCGCAGCAGCAAAATGCTGGTTGTGCCGAACCACTGATTGGCCGCGTACCGCCCCTTCATCTCCAGTTTGTCGCACGGCACCACAGGTACGCCGCGCCACATGATGACGGGCGTTCCAAATAGGTCCATGGTGACCGGCGGCACTCCGCGCCAGGTGCATTCGCGTTCAAACGCGGCGATCGCCTTCGGATGCGCCAGGAAGAACGCCGGCTTCTTCCACACGAGCGCCAGCAGTTCATCCAAGTCGTCGGGCGTGGGAGCGCCGTAGCGAGTGCTGATGCGCATGGCGGGGTCGGCCGAATGGATCAAGCCGAAGCGTTTGTTGTTGATCAACTCCCACTCTTGCCGCTCCTTGATCCCTTCTATCGTCAAGCGCATCTGCTCTTCGAGCTGATTGAAGGGATTGTTGTAGAGGTCGGATACGCGAGTATGGACCCGCACGACCGTTTGTACGGACGACAACGAGTACTCGCGCGGCGTCGCCGAGTAATCGACGAACGTCTCGGGAACTTCCACGTTTTCGGCGAACCCCGATACGAGGTCGATGTTGCGCTCGCCGTACCGATTGACGGTAGACTGCAACGCGAGATGCTCGTCGATCGCTTTCTTGAAGTCATCGGACCAATTGGGCAGTTCGCCGAGCACAGCGTCGAGGTCGCGGCGCGAAAGGGTGAGCAGCACGCACGGGGTGATCGTGCGCACGGTGACGTCGGAGGGGCGGTCGGAGACCAAATCGGTCTCGCCGAAGAACTCGCCTTCGGTCAACAGCGCGATCCGCAAGTTTGAGCCGTGAACGCCCTTGCTGAGCACCTCGACCTGACCTTGCGCAATCACGAAGAACTTGCTGCGATCTTCGCCCTCGACGATCAGTTGATTGCCAAGCGATACATCTTCCGTCTTCAGTCGATCGGCCATCCGCGCGAGGATGGCGTCGGACAGGCGCGAGAACAGCGGCACGCTGCGCAGCGCCTCGGGCGAAATGGTCGCCGCGGCGCCGGAGACGTCCACGCCAATCCGAGAGGCCTTGCTTAGCTCCACTTTCGTCCGATTGACTCGGTATGTGCCGCCGTCGACTTGCACCCAAGGCAGCAAGTTTAACAGCCAGCGCGGCGTAATCGACATCATCTTGGGCGATGTCTTCGTCGTGTTGGCCAGATTGCGCGCGACCGCCGTCGTCACGCTGCGCTGCAGAAGATTATCCGACATGAATAGCTCCGGTCTGATAAGGCTGAACTAGATTCCCAGGCCGTCTTCGAAGCCGCCCGCTTCGCGACAACGGTAGTCGTGGTAGTACCCCACTTCGACATTTTCGAGCATGCCGAGGGCGTCGTCGGTCAAGACGGCGGCGGAGAAATACGCGGTGAGCAGATAAGAGGCCACTCCCATGCTGTCGAGCCCCATCAAGCGCGCCGAGAGACTGGGCATAATCTCCCCGGGGATTCCCGTTTGGTGAAGTCCCACGACGCCCTGATCGGCTTCGCCGATGCGCATCAACAGGATGCTGGTCGTGCCGTACCACGAATGGCCGTTGTTGCTGCGTTTGAGTTCCAATTTATCGCACGGCACGATCGGCACTCCGCGCCAAGCAATCGTCGGCGTGCCGAACAGATCGACCGTCACCGGCGGCACGCCCCGCCACGTGCACTCGCGCTCGAAGGCGGCAATGGCTTTGGGATGGGCCAGAAAGTAGGCGGGCTTCTTCCAAACCAGCGCCAAGAGTTCGTCCAAGTCATCGGGAGTCGGAGCGCCGTAACGCGGGCTGATGCGCATGGAAGGGTCGACCGAATGGACCAGGCCGAATCGTTGATTGTTGATCAACTCCCACTCTTGCCGCTCTTTGATCCCTTCGATCGTGAGCCGCATTTGTTCTTCGAGTTGGTTGTACGGGCCGTTGTAGAGGTCGGAAACGCGCGTGTGGACGCGGACGACCGTCTGCACCGACGACAACGAGTATTCGCGGGGAGACGGCGAGTAGTCGACGAACGTCTCCGGGATCTCGACGTTTTCCGCAAACCCGGACACTAAATCAATGTTTCGCTCGCCAAAACGATTGACGGCGGACTTCAATTCATGATGTTCCGCGACGACGCGCGCGAATTCCTCGCGCAACCCCGGGGCCTCGTCGAGCGTCAGTTCCAGATCCTTGCGCGATAACGTGAGCAGAGTGCAGGGTGTGGTCGTCCGAACGGTCACCTCCGAGGGTCGGTCCGAAACCAAGTCGGCCTCGCCGAAGAACTCGCCATCCGTGAGCAAGGCGATGCGCAGATTTGAACCATGCACTCCCTTGCTCAGCACCTCCACTTGCCCCTGAGCGATGATGAAGAACTTGCTGCGATCTTCCCCTTCCACCACGAGTTGATTTCCCAGCGACACCTGCTCGACCTTGAACCGCGCGGTCATACGACTGATCAGCGGCTCGGGAAAACGCGAGAACAGCGGCACGCCGCGCAAGGTTTCCGGCGCAAGCCCGCCGTCGCCGGGGGGCGAATCGACGGCGATGCGCTGAGCTTTCGTCAACTCCACCTTCGTCCGGTTGACCCGAAACGTCCCCCCCGTCGCTTGCACCCACGGCAACAGGCTGAGCAGCCAGCGGGGCGTGATCGACATCATCTTCGGCGCCGTTTTCGTCGTATGCGCCAAATTTCGGGCGACGGAGGTCGTCACGCTCCGCTGAAGCAAACTATCGCTCATCGATCGGCTCTCCTCCGCTGCAGTCCTCAAATACGAACTGCACTGCGAACGACCAACGATCGTTCGCCGAGCAGCGCATGGAATGCAGGTCAGCCAAGCCCGAATGCGACTCGTAGAGGCGATCGCGGCCAGATGCCGGACGTACCTCAGGAGGCGTCACATGCCAGACTTCGCAGCCTGCATGCGTGACCTCCGGCGTGTCCGGTGAGCGACGCAAGAATTCAGTTTCGTCGTGAAAGATTGTCGCTTAGAACCCTGCGGTCCCAGCGGTGCGTAAGTGTGGGCTGCTGCGGGGCCGTTTGTCAAGCGGCGTAGGTTGGGGCGAGCTTAACGGCGGTGGAAAGAACGGGCGTTGTCTCGATTGTAGGGATCTTGCGGGCCGAACTACGTCGAGTTTCCAGCAACGAATCGATCCGAAGCGGGACGAATACTCCGCACACTTCGGTCGTGACGATACTGACGACAGCCGCATCGACGACAGCCGCATCGACGAGACCAGAGACATCACACAGCATTGCCCATCTCATGCGCGACATGTCTCGTTGCCGCTGGATTCTAGTCATGGCGACTCGCCCGAAGTTTGCTTGCTCATTTCTCCACCTTGCCCTCTGTCTCGCGGCCATGGGACTGGCAATCACCCTGAAGACGGCGCAAGGCGAGGAAACCTGCGACTGCCCCTTATGTTGCCACCATCGGCAGTTCGCGTCAGGCGGCATACCCGGGTCGATCTGCAAGCCGCAGCGTCCCGGCAACTTTCCGATCCTGCCGACCGGCCCCGGTTACTTTTCCTTCTGGGACTTCGTCGCCGGCGATCTGCGCGATAAGGCGCCCAAGAGCGGCTACCCTGCTTTTGCACTGATGCCGCAACCCTTCTTCGACGCCGACTTTCGGTATGTCGATCAGATCCCGGGCGAGGAGCGTACCTGGGTCGAACGACTGAAGCGGATGCGCATCGACGATTGCTGGCAATTCAGCACGGGCGGCCAATTCTGGCTGCGACACCTTCACGAGCATAACGCTCGACTTACCGACCGCCTGCACGATTACTCGGTCGCTCGACTTCGTCTATATGGCGACGCGCACTACAGCGACTGGATGCGAGTCTACGGCGAGTTTCTTTGGGTCGACGTTTTCGCTCCCGACCTCGCACCGCTGCCGATCGACGTCAATCGAGGCGATATCCTGAATCTGTTCGTCGACGCCCAGCTGTTCGAATGGGACGATCACGGCGTGTGGCTGCGCGGCGGCCGTCAGGAATTGCAATTCGGTTCCCAGCGTCTCATTTCGGCGCTCGACTGGGCAAGCACGCGAAGAACTTTCGACGCCGTGAGACTCTTTCGCCAAGGCGACGATTGGGACTGCGACCTCTTCGCCGCTCAGCCCGTCTCCGTCCTGGCGTCGGACCTTGATCGAGCGGATGAGAACGTGTTCTTTGCCGGCGCCTGGGCGACGCACCGCCCGAAAAAGGGACAAGCGATTGACGCCTACTACTTGTACTACAACAACACCAATTCACTGGTCCAGCAATCGCTGGCACGTGCACCGACCGAGTTTCATACGCTCGGGTCGCGGTGGAGCGGCGACCACGAGGGATGGCTGTGGGACGTTGAAGGAGCGATCCAACTGGGCGATCGCGATGCGGACGACTTGGTCGCGGGCATGAGCACGATGGGCGTCGGCCGACACTGGAAGGACGCGTGGCTCGCCCCGACCGCTTGGCTGTACTACGACTTTGCCAGCGGCGACGCCGATCCGGGCTCAGGCGACTACACGACGTTTCATCAGCTTTACCCCTTCGGCCACTACTATTTGGGCTGGCTCGATTTGGTGGGACGACAAAACATCCAGGACCTGAACGCCCATCTATTCCTTTATCCTGCGCCTTGGGTGACGGTGTTTGCGCAGTACCATCATTTCTGGCTCAATCAAAGTCGAGATGCGTTGTACAACGCCGCAGGAATTCCTATCCGGCGAGATCCCAGCGGCCAGGCGGGGACCAACGTCGGGGACGAGATCGACGTGGTCGCCAACTTTCACCTGGATCGCTACTCCGACATTCTCCTCGGCTATTCGCAGTTGTTCGGCGGCAGTTTTCTCGAGGCGACAGCGGGCCCGAATCGCGGGGCGAACGTGGAAATGTTCCATGCGACTTATCAACGTCGCTGGTAGCGAGACTTCGGTCGTCCGTTGCCTTATCATCGTGGCTGCGATCGCTTCGATGACAACCCTGCTGCGGAACGCCGGATGAACGCCGCCATCAATCGCGTCTTGCTTTGTTCGTGTCTCTTGGCCGCGGCCAGCGGTCCGGCGACGAAGGTCGCGACGGCGGCGCCGCCGTCGTTTGAGCGCGACGTCGCGCCGTTGCTGGCGCGTCATTGTCTGCGCTGCCATGACGCCAGCGCGCGCAAAGGCGAGCTCGACCTGTCCCGGTCGGCAGGCGTCGCCCGGGGAGGCGACAGCGGACCGGCGGTTGTGCCCGATAAACTTGAAGACAGTCCGCTGTGGCGACGCATCGCAGACGACGAGATGCCGCCGAACAAGCCGCTCAGTGCGGCGGAGAAGTCGCTGCTGAAAGCCTGGATCGAAGCGGGGGCCAAGTGGGACGTCGACTCGATCGATCGCTTTCAGTATTCCAGCCCTGAGCGCGCCGGGTACGACTGGTGGTCGCTCCAGCCGCTGGGCTCGCCGCAGCCGCCGACTGTCGACTCGTCGTCTGGGGTTCGAAACGACATCGACCGTTTCATCCTGGCGAAACTTGCCGCTCACGAACTCCAGCCGGCTCCTCCCGCCGAAGCGCGGACGCTGATTCGGCGGCTGTACTTCGACCTCATCGGCCTCCCCCCCACGGCTCAAGAAACCGCACAATGGACGGCCAAACTGACGACGAGCGAAGGGGGCGAGTCGTCGCGCGAGGCGGCCTATCGTCAATTGGTCGACCATCTTTTGGCGTCGCCGCACTACGGCGAACGTTGGGCGCGTCATTGGCTCGACGTCGTACGTTTCGGCGAGAGTCAGGGGTATGAGCGGAATCGAGTGCGCGAGAATGCTTGGCGCTATCGCGACTGGGTCATCGATTCACTGAACCGCGACCTCCCGTACGACGAGTTTGTGCGGCGACAAGTGGCGGGCGACGTCCTACACCCCGACGACCTCGACGCCTTGATCGCCACCGGCTACCACGTTTGCGGCACTTGGGACCAGGTCGGCCACAATGAGGGCTCCGCCTCGATGCGCGTCGCCGCTCGCCAAGACCACCTGGAAGACCTTGTCGCCGCCCTCGGACAGACGTTTCTTGGCCTGACGGTGCAGTGCGCCCGCTGCCACGATCACAAGTTCGATCCTATCTTGCAGCGCGACTACTACCAGATCGCCGCGGCGCTCGGTGGAGTCACTCAGCAAGAGAAAGAACGATCGGGCATCCGGCTGCATGCGGCCGGGGACGCCCATGCAACTTGGCAGGCTCAGGTCGCGGACGCGCGCCAATCGCTGCGGAAGCAGGAACAGTCGTTGCGACAAAAGCACCGCGCTGCGACGGCGCCGGCCGCGCCGGCCGGCCTGCTAACGCTCTACCCGTTCGACGACTCGGGCGACGCGACGCCGCCAACCATCAAGGACGTTGCGAGCGGCCCTGCGTCGCTGGACCTTAAGCCGGGCGACAAGCCGCGTTGGACCTCGATGCAGGCGGCCAAACATCTTGTCGGCGAGCTGAAAACGGCGGGTGAATTCACGGTGGAAGCGTGGATCACGCCCGCCGTCGAGCGTCAAACAGGGCCCGCTCGGATCATCACCCTGTCGCAAGATTCGGGCCAACGCAATTTCACGGTGGGGCAAGACGGTCGGCGCCTCGACGTGCGTTTGCGAACTACCAAGACCGATGCCAACGGCCTGCCTTCGCTCGCCGGCCCCGAGGTGCTCCAAGCAGGTCGCAAAGTGCACCTCGTCGTCACATTCAACCGCGCGGGTCGGGTACGTCTGTACCTCGATGGAAAGCAAGCCGCCGAGGTGGACCTCGGCGGCGATTTGTCCAATTGGAACGACTCGTACTTCCTCGCGTTCGGCGACGAACTGACAGGGGACAGGCGGTGGCAAGGCGAGTTTCATTTCGCGGCGTTCTACGGCCGCGCCCTGCCGCCTGAGGAGATCGCAACTCACTTTGCCGCCGAATCACGAAATGTGCGCGGAGAAGAATCGCTCGCGGCGATCCTGGCCAAGGCCCCGCCGCTGGAGCGCGAGGCGTACGAGAAGGCTCGGTCAGCCTGTCAGCGCTTGGAATCTTCGGCGCCGACGCCGTCGTTCGCCGGGGTCGCACACGTGATCATTCCCCAGCAACCCGATCGCGTTCACGTTCTCGAGCGCGGCGACTTTCGCAAGCCGCTGGAGATTGTTTCGCCGGCTGGCATCGGCGCGCTATCGCGAGTCGGATTGTCGGCCGACTTCGGACTCCAACCTGATGCGCCGGAAGCCGAGCGTCGCAAGCGTTTAGCGTTGTGGCTGACCGATGTGCGCAATCCGCTGACCGCCCGCGTGTTCGTCAATCGCGTATGGCATTACCACTTCGGCCAAGGGATCGTCGACACGCCAAGCGACTTCGGGTTTTCCGGCGGGCGTCCGAGTCATCCCGAATTGTTGGATTGGCTCGCGCGCCGATTCATCCAGCAAGGTTGGCATATCAAGGACCTGCATCGTTTGATCGTCACGTCGGCGACGTACCGACAATCGGCCAAGGTGCGGAACGAGGCCGGCGCGGCGCGTGACGCGAACAACCGCCTGCTGTGGCGGGCCGCAGCGCGTCGTTTGGAAGGCGAGGAGCTGCGCGACGCCATGCTGGCCGTCAGCGGCGCGCTGCAACGGCGGATCGGCGGCCCCAGCTATCAGGATGTCACGCTGATTCAGGGGAAGAATAACAACCATGAATTCACCGATCCAACAGGCGAGTTCAGCGACGCCGTGAATCGGCGAACCATCTATCGCTTATGGGCCCGCGCCGGCAACAACCCGCTGCTGGAGGCGCTCGACTGCCCCGATCCCTCGGTCGCGATCGCCCGCCGACCGCAAACGATCACGCCCGTCCAATCGTTGTCGCTGCTTAACGGTCGCTTTTCTGAACAGTGCGCGGCGCGATTCGCCGCACAAACTCGACGAACGGCCGGGGACGAGGTCGAGAAGCAAGTTGCGGCCATTTGGCGCGAAGCGTACGGCCGCGAGCCGTCGGAAAGCGAACGAAACACGGCGGCGGATTTCGTTCGTCAGCGAGGGTTGAGCGATTTGTGCCTGGTGGTTTTCAACACCAACGAGTTTTGTTTTGTGGAGTGACGGACGATGGGTCGCGACGGACAGAGCGCACAAACGACCATAACGCGCCGCAATTTTCTATCGCACGCGGCGCTGGGAGTCGCCGAAGCGGCGGTCGCGGAACTGTTGCTGCGCGATGGCCGGCTGCAGGCGGCGTCGACGACGCCCGCGGGTTTGCACCATCCGGCGCGCGCGAAACACGTCATCCACATCTACCTCGGCGGCGGGTTGAGTCACGTGGATTCGTTCGACTACAAGCCGGAGCTCGAGAAGTACCACGGCCAGGACATGCCCGAGAGCTTTGGCAAGGCCGACGTGTTCTTCGGAAAGGTCGGGCGGCTGCATCAGTCGCATTACGAGTTCAAACAGCGCGGCCAGAGCCGCCTATGGGTGTCGGAACTGTTCCCGCAAATCGCGACGCAAGCCGATGAGCTCACCGTCATCCGCTCGATGTTTGCGGAAACGGCCAATCACATCCCGGGCACGTATCAGGCGAACACCGGCTTCCGGCAGATGGGCTTTCCCGCGATGGGAGCTTGGCTGTCGTACGGACTCGGGAGCCTCACGGAGAATCTGCCCAGCTTCGTCGTGTTGCCCGACGTTCGCGGCATTCCGAATGCTGCCGGCGGGACGTTCAATTGGTCCAGCGGTTTCTTGCCGGCGGAACATCAAGGAGTGCCGTTCAATACGCGCGGCCGCGAACCGATCCTCGATTTGCAACCCGCAGGCGGCGTCAGCTCCGATGCGCAGCAAGATCGCTTGCGACTGCTGCGCGAGCTGAATCAGCGTCATGCCGCGGACCAGGCGCAGTCCGATCCGCTGCTGGCGCGGATTCGCAGCTACGAATTGGCCGCGCGCATGCAGGCGGCGATCCCCGAGGCGATGGATTTGGCCAGCGAACCGGAACATGCCCAACAACTGTATGGACTCGACCGGCCCGAATGTCGCGATATGGCGCGGAATTGCCTGGCCGCTCGGCGACTCGTCGAACGCGGCGTGCGGATGGTGCAGTTGTGGACGGGAGACGGAGTCAGTTGGGACGCACACGACAATATCACCGGGAACGGCTACAAGAGTCACACGGGCGAGGCCTTGCGCGTGGACCGTCCGATCGCGGGACTGATCGCCGATTTGCGGCAGCGCGGGCTGCTCGATTCGACCGTCGTGATGATCACGTCTGAGTTTGGCCGAACGCCGTTCGCGCAAGCCGACAAAGGCAAGCTCAGCAAAGGCCGTGATCACCATCCTCAGGGCTTTACGAACGTGCTGGCAGGCGGGGGATTCAAGCCGGGCATCGCCTATGGCGCGACCGACGACGTCGGCTATGCGGCCGTGACGAACCCGGTCTCGACCTATGATCTGCATGCGACGGTGCTGCACTTGCTGGGGATCGACCACGAGCGACTGACGTTTTATCACAACGGCTTGCAGCGCCGGTTGACGAACGTGCATGGACAGGTCGTGCGCGACTTGCTGGCGTAAAGGCTTGAAGACGCCGGTGCGACGCGTGTGCGCCGCGCGGACGAGGATTGACACCGCTTCCGGCGGGCAAGTAAGCTGTCACTCGACATTTGTCGAGCTTCATGGGTCGGTTCGCTCCGACGCCTTTTCCCTCCGCCTGGAATTCCCGACAGCCACCGCATGCAAGTTCAATGTCCGCACTGCCGAACAGTCCACGAAGTGGCGCCGCAGTTGGCGGGGACGCGTGCGCAGTGTCGCTGCGGCGCGACGCTCCAGATTCCAGCCGCGCCGGCTGCCACGCCTTCCGCTGCAACGCCGTCCGCTGCCGCGGGCGCGTTGCACGTGCGTTGCGGGCAGTGTCAGCGAGTTCATGCGGTGTCGCCGGCGATGCGCGGCACTTCCGCTCGCTGCGGCTGCGGCGCGGTGATTCAGATTCCGGCGGGGCCAGCGGCCGCGGCGTCCGCGTCGTCGCCATTTGGCGCCAGCGGTGGTCCGGCGCCCGCCAATCCTTACGCCGCACCGAGCCCCCCCTCGTCGATCCTGGATGAACTCACGGCGCGCGACATTCAAGGACCGGCGGCGGCGGCGAGCAACCCGGTTATCAGTCAACAGCAGCGGGACGCCGAACTGCTGCGTAAGTACCTCCGTGACGGCGACCAGTTGGCCGGCCCCAGCGATCGACCTTCCTCGATCGCCGCGCTGGGTACGTTGAAGATGATCGGCATCTTCATCGACGGGCTCGGGCTGTTCGCGATCGTCCTGCTGCTTTCCGGACTCATTGATCTGGCGGAACAACAGATTCTGATTCCTCAACCCGTTCTGATCGCCGCGGGGCTGTGGATGACGATCGTGATTGGCATCAACGTCGTCGCCGTCGCCGGAATTTTTAGCGGGCGTCCATGGGGCTGGTTCGCTGCCAGCTATTCGTACTGTTTTTGGGTGTTCGGCTCCTGCGGCTCCGTCCTCGTAGGGCTGTTCTCCGGCAACGTGAGTCAAGTGTGCTCGAACGTGTTCTATGTCCCGTTCGCAATTTGGGCCCTCACACGCTTCACGCCCGACGACGCGATCAAGTATTTCAAGCTCAAAATGAACCCTTGGGCGGGCATCGGCATCGTCTTCGGCGCGGCGTTTTTGACGTGGGTCTTGTTTGCCGTCTGCCTCTTTGTCTTCGGCGTCTTGGCGGCGATGACGATGAAGCCCGACGCCTAGCGCGCGACGTTTGCGCCTCATTTCACGCGACTCGCCCAGACCGCGATCGCGACCAGGGCGATCGCGCCGGCCGTGGCGCCCCACATGGCCGGATACGCGGGGAGACCCTGCGTTTTGGCGACGTGCAGGAATTTTCCGACGACCGGCGCTCCCACCAGCGTGCCGACGTCGAACATCGCCAGCATCAGCGACGTGGCGACTCCCAGGAAGCGGCGCGGGAAGGCGCTGGCGCCGGCGGCCATAATCGAGGGAAACAGCAAAGCGTGCGCGACGCCGGCGATGGCGGCGGGAAACGCCAATTCCCAAGTCCGCGTCACGGGGATGTAAGCCGCGTAGCTGACCGCCAGACAGACCAGCCCGGCGAGAATCCAAGGGCGATTGCCATGTCGTTCAAACAGCGAACGAGTGGCGAGGCGGGCGATGAACGCGGTCGAAGCGTAAATGGCGAAGTAGAACCCGATGTTGCCCAGACTCATTTCGACCGCAAAGGGCCGCAGGAACGCGAACGGAATGCTCAAACCGGCCCCCATGGCGGCAGCTGCCAGCGACACGACGCCGGGCAAATAGCGGCGTACGACATAGGCCAAGTGAGGTCGGCGACGAGGCGCGGGGCGGGCTTCGCGTCGCGTGGCCAGCCACGCGGTCGCCGCCGCGACGATGGCGAACGCGTCCGCCGCCCAAAACATGCGTGCGACGTTGACGGCCGAGTCGCTCGTCGAACTGGCGACCCAGTCGCTCAAGAGGGGCCCGACGCAGATGCCGATGAACCCGGACGTCCCGAGCGCGCCGATGATCTCCGCCATCCGCGGCGCCGGCACGCGCAGCGAGACGAACGTAATCGACGAACCAAACATCCCGGCGAGGCTCGACTGCATCACGATCCGCACCAAAAAGATCGCGGGACTGAAGGCGGTGGAGACGGTCAAATTGAGCAACAGGCTGACGACGTAGATGCAGATCGACCAGCGCCAGATCCGCCCGGCGCCGAAACGGTCGATCGCCTCGCCTTGCACGATCCGCATCAAGATGCTGCCGATCATGCCGCAGCCGACGATGAGTCCCAATTGCTGCTCTTCACCGCCTAGTTCGGCGACGAAGTCGGCATATCGCACCAGCATGGCGTTGGCGAGCGTCGTGAGGCCGTTCGAGACGTAGGCCAGCCAGAACGTGCGATCGTAGGGGGTGCTCGAACCGGCGAGGGAGCGCCGTGGGAGGCCGAGCGGCGGCGGATTGGACATGCTCGCTACTATACCGTCGGCCCGACGCTTCGGACAGGTTGTGCGTCCACAGGCGAGACGCGACTGGCCGACTCGTACGAGCCGCGGAAACGATCCGGCCCGACGGAGTAGCAACTCCGCCGGGCCGTGACCGCGATCAAGGAGGCGAACAGGCGGACACCGGAGACTATCGAGCAAAACCGAGTGCGAAGGAGACGCCGGAGAAGCCGGTGATCGGCGTCTCGACGATCGGGATCGTCGGCGACAGGTTCCAAGCCTGCGCCTCATAGGCGACTTGAGCATAGACGCGCGAGCCGTTAGCCAGGTCGCGCGACCACTCGCCGCCCATCCGCAATTCGTAGATTTCCAATAGCGTCTGATTCTTGGTGATCGTGGCGTTGTCGACGCCCAGTAGGCCGTTCAGGTTCAGCGTCGCGTCCGTGCTGCCGTAGACCAGCGACCCGCGGACCCCGGCGATCACGGCGAAACCGCGCGATCCGAACGGACGTCGGACTCGCATCCCCAACGTACCGCCCGTCCCTTCGAATTCGCGAGACAACGAGATCGGGCCGAAGAAGTCGACGCCCGTTTCGCTGTCGGTGCGTGCGTAGCGGGCGCCGCCCGAGACGAGGATGTCCCACGAGCACAGCGAGAGTTGCTGGGTCAATTCGAGGTCGACCGCGGTCGCCTCCAAGCTCGTGATGAGCGGCACATCGGGATGCACGACCGACTGATCGTACCCCCAATAGGTGGCGCGAATGCCGACGCCGTCGTTCAACTGATAGCCCAACCAGAAGCGCGGCGCGGCTTCAAAGTCGAACCCGGGCAAGATGATGAACGAATTGCCGTTAGAGTCGCTGTACGACAAGGCGTTGCTATGAGCCTTCAAGTAGGTCACTTCGGCCCCGCCGATGAACCCGCGGCTGCAACTGTCGCACGGCTCGTCGTAGGCTTCGCCGCCGAGCGCGTGGTTGTTGTTGAGCGATGCGAGCTGCGTTTCGAGCTGTCGGATGCGTTCGGATTGCTCCGCCAGCATCGCACTCACCGACGCGTCGACGACTTCGGAGGCTTCGACTGAGAAGCCAATCGTCGATAGCGCCACCGCAACGAACGCGAGAAACCATTTACGACTAAGACTCATAACGCACCTCTTTCCGCCTGTAGAACTCGCACACTAGCCATTCCATGCATAACCGTTTCGGCAAGTCGTCAGCCGCATGAACAGTACGACGCACGGCCTCGACACGTCCGCTACACTGAGCAGATCCGCCGCGCTCGCTACAAGTTGACGGAAAAGTCTCGGCAGCCGTTAACGGCGTGCGACGCGGCGGCGGCGCCAATTGCCTAATCGGATGCTTTGAAGTCGCTCCCCCAGCTGGAGATTTTCCCACATGTCGCGGCCACGCCCCCTCCGGAAGAGCGGCTGCTGGTTGAGCTGCGCGTTATGCGTGCTGCTGGCCGCGGCTTTGTCTCGCGCTGACGAGATGCGGTGGATTCGAGTCAGCGGCGATCAGCGCGGGTTCGAGTCGGTCGTCGCGCCGGACGCCGACCGCAGCGGCGACAAGCGGGCGCCGCCGGCGCGTCGGTTCGTCCCCTGGGGATTCAACTACGACCACGATCGCACCGGTCGCTTGCTGGAAGATTACTGGCACGACGAATGGCCGACCGTCGTCGCTGACTTTGCCGAGATGAAGGAGCTCGGCGCGAACGTCATTCGCATTCATCTCCAACTGGGCCGCTTCCTCAAGGCGCCCGATCAACCGGACGAACGCAACTTCCGGCAGTTGGCCCAATTGCTGAAGCTCGCCGAGTCGCAAGGGCTGTACCTCGACCTGACGGGGCTCGGCTGCTACCACAAAGCGGACGTGCCTCGCTGGTACGATGAACTTTCCGAATCCGCGCGCTGGGATGCTCAAGCCCGCTTCTGGGAAGAAGTCGCGTCAGTCGGCCGCGATTCACCGGCCGTTTTCTGTTACGACTTGATGAACGAGCCGGTGGCCCCGGCGGGACGCGGCCCGGCCGATCGGTGGCTGGGACCGCCATTCGCGGGCAAGCACTTCGTTCAATACCTGGCGACCGATCAGGCGGGTCGCGAGCGGTGGCAGATCGCCGACGCATGGATTGAGCGGCTGGTGGGGGCGATCCGCCGACGCGACCGTCGCCATCTCGTCACGGTCGGCTTGGTCGACTGGAGTCTCGATCGGCCTGGGCTGACTTCGGGACTGGTCCCCGACAAGATCGCCGGGCGGCTCGACTTCCTCGCGGTGCATCTCTACCCGCAGCAGGACCGTTTGGCGGAAGATTTAGAAACCTTGGCGGCGTTCGCGCGCGTCGGCAAGCCGGTGGTGATCGAAGAGACGTTTCTGCTGCGGTGCTCACCGGCCGAATTTCGCCAGTTTCTGGTAAAGTCGCGGGGTAATGCGGCCGGTCACCTGGGGTTTTATTGGGGACAGACGGAAGACGAACTGCGTCGATCTTTGGAACGTTTGAAGTCCGACGAACGGCCCGCGGACGAACGCCTGCGGGAATCGATCGGCCTGCAGTTGCAATTGGAATGGCTGCGCGCGTTTCGCGAGCTGCGCGGGGAGTGAATCACGACTATCGGCGGGCAAGTTCGGCGGTGTAAGATGCGGGCTTGAATCAGCTTATTGGCCGCGGTGGCCGGTATGCGCGAGGTGTGCAGCAGTTCAGTGCGAAAGGTCAGTGATGAGACGGTTTGCGTTTGTGATCGCCGCGGTCGTGTGCTTGTCGGCGTGGAAGGTCCAGGCTCAGGAAAAGTCGGACGCGAAGGCGCCGCCGGCGAAGGGCAAGGCGCCCGCTGCCGAGAAACTGGTGGAAGAACCCGATGAAGGCGCAGCGCTTGATACGGCCAGCTATGGCATCGGCGCGAACATCGGACGCGGCATGAAACAGGACGGCATCGACATCAACGTCGACGCACTGGTCGCCGGCCTTAAGGACGCGCTGGCGGGCAAAGAGCCGAAGTATACGGAAGCTCAATTGCGCGAAGCATTCGGCATCGTCCAACGCCAGCTGCAAACCCGCTCGATGGCCAAACTCAAGGCGCTCGGCGACAAGAACAAGCAGGAAGGGACGGCGTTCTTGGCCGACAACAAGAAGAAGGAAGGGGTGAAGTCGACCGCGAGCGGCCTGCAATACGTGGTCCTGAAGTCCGGCAAGGGCCCGTCCCCCAAGGCCACTGACTCGGTGAAAACGCACTACCACGGCACGCTCATCAACGGCACTGTCTTCGATAGCTCGGTGGACCGCGGCGAACCGATCTCGTTCCCGGTGAACGGCGTGATCAAGGGCTGGACCGAGGCGTTGCAGTTGATGAAGGTCGGCGACAAGTGGAAGATCTTCGTCCCGTCGGAACTGGCCTACGGCGAACGCGGTGCGGGCCAAGAGATCGGCCCCAACTCGGTGCTCGTCTTCGAAATCGAACTGCTGGGCATCGAGTAGCACCCACCGCGTCGCGTAACGGGACGCACAATCCTCTAGACCGTCTGCAATTGCTGCAGACGGTCGATGACACGCGACGGGTGGTGGGACAAAGCATAGGTCATCCCGTGTTGGAGAGCCGTCGCCTGGAAGTGTTCAAAGTGGTCGACCAACTCGCGTAGCCGCTGCGCGAATTGCTCGACCCCGTCCGCGGTCAGCCCCACCGCGCCGGTCGGCCCTGCTTCGAAGTCCCACGACAATTCCAGGGGCGCTTCGAGTCGGCTGGCGGACGCACCGATGACCGAGACTTGAATCCGCACGGCTTCACGGTGGAAACGCCACGGCGCCACGAGCGTCCATGGCGATCCCTCCGGACCGCTGGGAATGTACGACACCCAGGAGCGACCGGGCTCGCCCGCCGGCTCCAGCGACACACGCAACCAGCCCTGCGCCGTATGTTCGGGCAATCGTCGATAGCGCAACAGCAACCGTTGCGCGGCTGCGGGCGCCGACACGGTCTGTGATGCGACCGAGTGGGGACCGTCGAGCTGAAACCGGAGCGAATGCGTGCGTGCGTCATCGTTCGCTGCGCAGCGTTGCCACAGCGCTTCGGCCCACGGTTGACCGGCCGTCGCCGTTTCCTCTGCCAACCAGCAGGCGTCGGGGACCAGGACCGGCAGGCCCGCGGCCAGAAGTTCCACGAGCACGCCGCTGCACCGTTCTTGATACTCGCGCGGATCGTGAAGACAGAGCCCCGCATCGACCTTTTCGAACAACGCCATGTAGTCTTCGACGCCCAGCGGATGCGGCAGCGCGATGACGCGCGGCGAAGTCGGGAGTGCATCGCCGCGCAGCTCCTCCAACGTGGCGACATGCAGACGGGGAATTCCCAGTCGCTGAGGTCGTTTGGCTTGCACCCACACCTGCACGGGACGCTGGGTCGTCGACTGTGACTGGTACAAATCTACGAGTCGCGCGAGTTGCGAACTTCCTTTCTCAGGACGCGAACCGCCGGCCAGCAACACGCGTAGCGGGCGTTGTGACTTTGTTTCGGGCGACTCACGTCGGCGCCGCCGAGAAAGCACCTCGACATCCACGGCGTGATTCAGTTGATCGACGGGCCACCCCTGGAGAGCCTGGAAGCGCTGCGCCAGTTGGACGGTGGTCGCATGTCCATAGAGCCGTCGTCCCTCCCAGGCCGGCGACAGTTGCTGCAGGAACTGACGCATGAGCTCCAATCCGCGAGCGGCCCCTCCACTGCGTTCCGAGACGGGATAGCTGCGGTGAAACTGAAAGTGCCAATCTGGGTCCAGCGTCGCCGGCGCGTGGCGCAGAAACTCGGCCAACCCCGCCAGATCCAGGTCGCTCATCGTCGGAAAGAACACGATGTCGCCGCGCTGCGCCGGAAACTCGTCGAATAATCGCCGACACGCGGAAGCAAACGTCCGGCATTCGGCCGCGGCGCGCCACCTGCGCCAACGACGCGTCAACCGTCCGATCCAGGACTTCGCAGGTCCGTCCGCCTCAGGGGCGTCGAGCAGCAACGGCGCGGCGGCGCTGCCGTACATATAGGAGTAGCGGGAGTACGTGGAGTGCGGAAAGAGGTAGCGGACTTTCCATTGCGGCGGCAGGCGGTGGCGCATCCGAAATCGGCGATGAGAGGCCAAGATCGGCTCCCACCCCTGTCGCTCGGCGGCGATCAGGACGTTGCGGTCGTAGTCAAAGTGATGCCCGCCCTCGCTCTTGAGAGAGTTATCAATGAGGTAGAAGCGCGCCATGCAGCCATCCTGAGAAAGCGATTCACTTCGGACGGCCCGCATTCTAGTCGGGACGATCGTTCCGCGGCACCGGGCGGGTCCGAGCCGGGAAGGGATGACTAGCGGCGCGGCGGGAGCACATCCAGCACCGATTGATAGGTATCGCGCAGCGCGGCGCCAAAAGTGCCGACCGCGGCGGCGGCCGTCAGCGCGATAAAACCAACCAGCAGGGCGTACTCGACCATCGTCGGCGCTTCTTCTTCCTCGATTAATCGCAAGACGTGGCGAAGCATGATTGGCGCGTGAAACACGCCCCTGTAAGCGAAAGTGTCCGAACTGCTGGAGACCGATGGCGATGACAAGGGGTCTCTGATGGAAGCCTAGCTTACAACGGGCCAGAGTCAAACTTTGCGGACGGTTTCTATTGCACCGATTGCGACGACTTCACACGCACGACCGCAACCCATTCCACGGAATAGACTTGCACCGCCGACCTGCGAGAATTCGACGCTCCTCACCGTTGCCCCTCGCCGACCGGAGGAAGGCTGAGTAAGATTCCCGCATGGCTCACGGATTGAATGCAGCCCAAGAACAGGCGGTTCACACGTTGCGCGGGCCGCTCCTGGTGCTCGCCGGCGCCGGCAGCGGCAAGACGCGCGTCGTGACCTTCCGCATTGCGCAGCTCATCAAGCACGGCACCGCGCCCAATCGGATTCTGGCGGTCACGTTTACGAACAAGGCGGCCGCCGAGATGCAGGAGCGCGTCCGCGAACTGCTCGGCAAACGCCAGAAGCTCAAACCGCAGATCTCCACCTTCCATTCGCACTGCGTCCGGGTGCTGCGCCGCCACATTACGCGGCTCGGCTACCCCGAAAAATTCGCCATTTATGACCGTGGGGACCAGGAGAGCATCGCACGGCAAGTACTGCGCGAAATCAAGGTTCCGGGCGAACTGCTACGACCAGCCGATCTGCTGTATCAAATCGGCGCGTGGAAGACCCATTCGGTGCGCCCGCCCGAGGCTGCGGCGCAGGCGTCGTCCGACAAGGAGCACCTGGCGGCGATGGGTTACCGCCGTTACCAAAAGGCGTTGCAATTGGCCGGCGCCGTCGACTTCGACGACCTGCTGCTGTTGTCCGAAGTGTTGCTCACCCGCTTCCCCGACGTTCGCCAAGCCGAAGCCGGTCTGTTCGATCACTTGTTGGTCGACGAATACCAGGACACCAACGGCACCCAGTACCGCATCGTGAAGGCGCTCGCGCAAAGCCATCGCAACTTGTGCGTGGTGGGGGACGACGATCAATCGATTTACGGCTGGCGCGGCGCCGAGGTCGAACACATTCTGCGTTTCGCGCACGACTGGCCCGACGCCCGCGTCGTGCGACTCGAACAAAACTACCGCTCCACCGAAGCCATCCTCGACATGGCCAATCGGCTCATCGCTTTCAACAAAAAACGGCACGACAAGGTGCTGCGAGCGGCTCGGCCGGGCGGCGAGCGGCCGCGGATCGAGCAGTACAAGGACGAGACGGAAGAGGCCAAATCGGTGGCCGCCGACATCGCGCGACGCTTGCAAGATCCGGGGGTCGAGGCGCGGGATTTCGCGATCCTGTTTCGCACGAACGAACAGCCGCGCGCGTTCGAAACGGAACTGCGAAAGTTCAAACTGCCCTACATCCTGGTCGGCGGCATGTCGTTTTTCGACCGCAAGGAAGTCCGCGACCTGCTGGCCTATTTGAAGGTGCTCGACACGCCCACGGACGAAGTGTCGCTGCTGCGCATCATCAACACGCCGCCGCGCGGCATCGGTGCGAAAACGGTCGAGACCCTGTTGGCGTACGCCGTCACGCAAGGGAAGCCGCTGTGGGAAGTCCTCGGCGATCTGCAGCAGGTGCCTCAATTGCCCGCGGCCGCTCACGCCCCCGTGCAGGCGTTCGTGGCGTTGTTGCAGGAGTTCCATCAAAAGACCCGCACCGGCCCGCTAACCCCCGTACTGCGGGAGCTCATCGCCCGCATCGGCTACGAAGACGAGATTCGCCGCGTCTATCCGGAGCCTGAAGAGCAGTCGACGCGGTGGGCGTCGGTGGAAGAAGTGGTCAACGCCCTGGCCAACTATGAGCAGAACGACGACGACGACGACGAACCGCCGACCTTGTCCGGTTTCCTCGACGAACTGCTGTTGGCCACCCGCGACACGAACGACGACAAGGAAAAGCAGCTCAAGAAGAACGCCGTCGCCCTCATGACGCTCCATTCGGCCAAAGGGCTGGAGTTCCCTTACGTGTATCTGGTGGGACTCGAAGAAGGTCTTTTGCCCCACCATCGCAGCGTCGCCGCGGAAGGGGACGCGATCGACGAGGAACGTCGGCTGTGTTACGTCGGCATCACCCGCGCACAAGAACGACTCACCCTGTCGCTTGCGCTCACCCGCATGAAATGGGGCAAGCCGCGCGACACCATCCCTAGTCGTTTTCTCTTCGAGATCACCGGCCAAGCCGAGAACTTCGCCGCCGTCGTCGCGCAGAAGAAGGAAGCCGAACGCCGCGCCCGCGCCGCCGAACAGCGCAGCGGCGCGTCGCGCTCGCGTCGTGGATCGTAGTGGACCGCTCCGCGGTCCCACTCTGAAAATAACAGTGGACCGCTCCGCGGTCCCTCTCTCCGCAAACTTGGTTGCGGCCGCAAATCTGACGTTGGATCGCGGAGCGATCCACGACAAAAGGAATCGAAGAGCAAGTCTGTAAGCCGGGTTTTGTCCGCGTCGCGAACGACGCGGGACGATCATTCCTCTAGGACGACGATTGCTCGCCGCCTCCAGCAGCCTACCCGGAAGTCGCGATACGGGACGGACCATCCCGCCGCGGCCGGTTCCGCGCTTCTTCCTGTTTGGCTTTGCTCCGAGTGGGGTTTACCGAGCCAATCGAGTCGCCTCGACTGCTGGTGCGCTCTTACCGCACCGTTTCACCCTTACCGATCGGCGGGTTTATTGACGGGGGCCCGCCGCCGATCGGCGGTCTACTTTCTGTTGCACTTTCCCTGACCTCGCGGCCGGTCGACGTTATCGACCACTCTGCCCTGTGGAGCCCGGACTTTCCTCCCGCTCGACCGCTCCGCGAGGAGCTGCCGAGCCGGCGATCGTCCGACTTGCTCTTCGATCCCCTTGCACCATACCGGTCTCTCAGCAATCTGTCGAGCCTTGCCCTAAAATGACCGATTCCCCATCCCGCGCGCCCAGCCCAGGACCACGATGCTTACCGACGAACAATTCGCCGCGCTGCGACGCCGCATGGTCCGCCAGCAGCTGGCCGCTCGCGGCATCGCCGACTCGCGCGTGCTCGACGCCATGGCGCGCGTGCCGCGCCATCGGTTCGTCCCTGCCGATCTTCAGGCCTTCGCCTACGACGACCATCCGCTTCCCTTGCCAGACGGCCAAACCATTTCTCAGCCTTACATCGTGGCGCTCATGACGGAACTCGCCGCCCCGCAGCCGACCAGCCGCGTGCTCGAGATCGGATATGGTTCCGGCTACCAAACGGCCATCCTCGCCGAACTCGCGGCCCATGTCTGGGGCCTCGAGATCGTCCCGTCCTTGGCGGCGGCGACGCCTCCGCTCTTGCAGGCGTTAGGCTATCGCAACGTGACGCTGCGTCTGGGCGACGGTTACACGGGTTGGCCCGAACACGCGCCGTTCGACATCATCCTTGTCGCCGCCGCCCCTCCCGCCGTCCCGCCCGCGCTCGTCGACCAACTCGCCACCGGTGGACGCCTCATCCTCCCCGTGGGAGACTTGGAACAACGCCTGACGCTCGTCCAGCGACTTGACGACGGCTCGCTTGACGTCCGCGTCATCGCCCCCGTCTCCTTCGTCCCGATGACGGGCGCCGCCCGAAGTCGGCTCGCACCTTGAAGCCCGCCACGCCAGGAGCCGCCTTATGGCTGACCACACCGCGCGAGTTACTTTCCTAATCTGGCTCGCCATCTTTCTGGCCGGCCCAACGTCGGCCCCTCGCCCGACCGCGGCGGCCGACTCGGACGCAGCCAGCGCTGCGCCGCCCGCGACGACGCTGTCGACCGAACTGCGAGCCCGCTGTCTCGACGTGCTGCGTGGAGGACTCGCGAGCGATGCGTTTTGGCCTGCGATGCACGCGGCGGAAGCGTTGTCGGACGAGGGTTTGGGCGCCGAAGTGCGCGATCGGCTCTGGCCGCGACTGCCCGCCGAGCCCGACGCGCAGCGTCGCTGCGGACTGGCGCGCGAGATCGTCCGCTCGGGCGACCGGCGGGCGCTCCCCGCCCTGTTCGCAGTCTTGGCGCTCGACGATTCCTACGGCCACACGCACGCCGCCGAAAGCCTATACAAGATCGCCGACGTCGGCGACGGAGTTGCATTGCGAAAACTCTACGCCTCGACGCCGGATCCCCGCCGAAAACTCATGGCCGCGGCATCGTTGGCCCGTTGCGGCAACATGGCCGCTCTGCAGTTCATACGCAGCCAAGTCACTGTCGAGAGCCCCGAATCGCGCAAGATCGCCGCCTGGATTCTCGCACGACTCGGCGATCCCGCCGACGTCCCTGCCCTGCACACGGCGCTAGATCGTGAAACGGAGCCTGTTACCCACGCCTACCAGCAGCACGCCCTCGCCGCCCTCCAAGACGCCGCCGGCCGAAAGGGGCTCGCCGACAACCTGGCGGACTCCAACGACGAAGTGCGAACCTACGCACACGAGCTCGTCGGCCACCTGGGATTGGCCGACTTGAAGGAGCGGCTCGAGCAAAGTCTGGATGATCCGTTCCTCGACGTGCGCATCCGCGCCGCTCAATCGCTGCTTACCCTGGCCCGACCGCGCCGATCGCCGGCGCCCGAATTTACCGTCGACGTCCACCAGGCCGACGCGCAGCGGCCGCGGATCAGCGAAGGCGCCGTCGCCGTGCTCGACGACGGCCGCTTGCTTTATGCGACCACTGAATTTCAGAAGAGCAGCAGCGATTTCGCCGCAGCGCGCATCATCGGCAGCGAATCGTCGGATGGAGGACGCACGTGGTCGTCCCCGCGAGTGCTGCAAGAGAACGACGGCCGGATGAACGTGATGAGCGCCTCGCTGGTGCGTCCCGTCGTCGCCCAGCGCGACGCACACCCGCTGTTGATGTTTTATTTGCAGAAGAACGGCGTGCGCGACCTGCACGTCTTCTGCCGTCGATCGCGAGACGAAGGACGCACGTTCGAGAAGCCCGTACGCGTGACGTCGGAACAGGGATACCACGTGATGAACAACGACCGAGTCGTGCGATTGACGACCGGTCGCCTGCTTTGTCCCGTCGCTGCGACGCCGGACGTCGAAAAGGTCAATCACTTCCGGTCGTACTGTTACTGGTCCGATGATCACGGTCAGACGTGGCATAAGGGGCATGGGCAAGTGGATCAGCCCCGCCGCGGCGCCATGGAACCTGAAGTAATGGAACGCGAGGACGGAACCGTCTTGATGATCGTCCGCACGCAGTTGGGTCATATCGCCGCGGCCAGCAGTTCGGACGGCGGCGACACATGGTCCGCGCCGCAACCCTGGGGCGTACGCTCACCCGAGGCCCCTGCGTCGCTCCGCCGCATCCCCGCGACCGGCCAATGGCTATTGATCTGGAACGACGTGTACGATCCGCAGGCCGGCCACGGCGGCGCGCGGCGTCCCTTGAGCTACGCGGTGTCGGATGACGAGGGGCGCACTTGGTCGCCCCCCCGCGTACTGGAAAACGATCCCAACCACTCGTACGCGTACACCAGCATCACGTTCCATCAGGACCGCATGCTGGCGACGTACTACGTCAGCGAAGATAAGGCAGATCGTTTGTCGAGCCGCTTCCGCAGCATCCCCATCGCCGCACTTCAGCCGACCGAGCGTTAGCTCGCGGCGCGGCCTCGGCTACGGTTGACTGCTCAGTTGCACCAGCGCTTCTTTCGTACGCAGGACGAGTCGTTCCGGCAGCACCAGGAACCGATCACGGCCGTTGGCTTTGGGGACGAACCGTGTGAACCCGTCGTCTTCGACCGTGACTTGGCCGGCGGGCGAGAGTTCAAAATAACCGGCGTCGGGGCGGACAGCGTACAGCACCGACGTCAGGTCCCACGTCGGCCGCTCGTGCGGCGGCGGCATGTACTTGTAGTACGCTTCCGCGACCGGATGATGCGGCACGTAACCGTAATCTCGGTCAATGCTCGTCGCTGGATACGGCAGCGCAATGCCGATCTCAAAGCCGCTCCACACGATCGGCGTCGGCCACTCGCGAGCCAACTTCTGAGCAGCCGGGATGTCCTGCACCACGTTGTATTCGAGATAGCGATTGTTGGCGTGAATCGTCTGGAACGCCCCCGCCATGACGCTCAACAGCTTGACTTTTTTCTCGATAAGCTGACGGCCGGTGAGCGGCGAGAGGTCGTCGGCGGGCGCGTCGAGCAGCTCGGCGAGGTTCGAAAAGAAGCCGACTTGCACGAGCGTCACCGACTGATCCGGCTCCTGCGCCAAGAGTCGTCGCAGCAGCGGCACGGCGTCGGGTGCGGTCGCCGGATCAAGGTCATGTGGGTACCGCAGCTTTCCATCATCCATGACCGTGGCGACCGGCAAAAACTTGCTGTCCTCGACCTTCCCCTTCCGACGTACGCCCACCGGCAAATCGCCGCGACCGTAGAACGTGTTGACTGCATCGACATAGCGGCCGGCAAGCGGATGATTCTTGGTCAGCGTCACCGCCAACAGATCGCAATCGCGTCGGCGATGCAGCGCATGCAGCATGGCGAGCGCTAGCGCATCGTCCACGTCGTTGCCCATGTCGGTATCGAAAATCACTTTTACCGGCTGCGGTTTCGGCGGCGGCCCCTCCGCGCCGTACACCCCGCCGCCGACCACGCCCATTCCCATCAAGCAGACGACAACGCGCCGAATCCACCGCCTCATCATGTTCATTTGCAACTCCTCAATGGAAGAAAGGTATTTCAGCCGACGCCGCGCTAGCGGCCGGCTCGCCATGTTTCGCCGCGGGCTAGCGCCTTGTCGGCTGAAAGCCGCCATTCGACCAGCGCGTGCGCAGGGCGTCGACAAGCACAGCGAGTACAATCGCGACGCCGGTGACCACGCGTTTCGTCGGTTCGGATGCGCCGACTTGGGCGAGCCCTGCTTCAAGCGTCGCAACGACGAGCACTCCCAGAAAGCTATGGATCACCGACCCGCGGCCGCCTTGCAAGCTCGTCCCGCCGATCACCACCGCGGCAATCGCCGCCAATTCCAGGCCGGTTCCCGCATTCGGGTCGGACGTGCCGAGTCGCGAGGCGTACAACACTCCTCCCAATCCGGCAAGCATCCCCGAAATCGCGAAGACGGCAATCTGCACCGGGCCTGGATTGACGCCCGCGAGTCGCGTGGCATTGGGGTTCGTCCCAACGGCGACCAAATGCCGGCCGAAGACGGAGCGCGACAAAACCAATTGCGCTGCGACGATGACGACCGCGGCGATTACCACCGCCCACGAGAGGCCGCTCCCGCCCCACGGACGCGCGAGTCCCTCGACAGCCGATCCCAAGTACTTCGTTTGCGACGACGTCGTCATGTAGGACAGACCGCGCGCCAGTTCCAGCATTCCCAAGGTCACAATGAACGACGGGATGCGGGCGCCGACGGTGATCGCCCCGTTCACCAACCCCGCCGCCAGTCCGACCCCGACTCCCAACCACATCGCCGCCGCCAGCGGCCAGTGCCAGTCGGCGATCGCCACTCCGACCACCGCCCCCGCCAACGCCAACACCGATCCCACCGACAGGTCGATTCCACCGCCGATCAACACTAGCGTCATGCCGGTGGCAAGCACCGCCAGCGTCGGGACGCGATTCGCGAGCGTCGTAAACGTCCGCAGGCTCCAAAAGTGTTTGCTGCCAAGTCCAAACGCCAACACGAGCGCGGCGAGGATCACCACGAGCGGCGCCAGTTCCCAAAATGTTCGTCGCCACTTGCGATTCATGACTCGTATCCCGCAAACGCCGCCTTGAGAATCTTCTCCGACTCAAACTCCGCGCGCGAAAACTCCGCGACGGTCCGCCCCGCCGACAGCACCACGATGCGGTCGCACAATTGCTCCAGTTCGTTCAGTTCGCTCGAGACGACCACTAGCGACTTGCCCTCGGCGGCCAGCGCACGCAGTCGTTCATGAATCGCCGCCTTCGCGCCGGCGTCGACGCCGCGCGTGGGTTCGTCGAGCAGCAACACGTCGACGTCCCGCAAGAGCCATCGTCCCAACACGACTTTCTGTTGGTTGCCGCCGCTCAACTGACTTACCGGCTGCTCCACCCCTACGCACTTCACCCCCAACTCATCCACGACGCTTTGCGCCAGCCGCCGCTGGGCCGCACTGCGAATCCATCCCCAAGTGGAACAGCGCGGCAACACCGCCAGCGTGGCGTTCTCTTGAATCGACTCGCCCAGCAACAAACCGTGTTCTTTGCGATCCTCTGGAACCAGTCCCATCCCCGCTCGAACCGCATCCCGCGGGCTGCGCAGACGCAACTCGACCGCCTCGTCGCCTACCGAGATCGTTCCCGACTCCAGCGGCAGCGCCCCGAAGATCGCCTCCAGCATCTCGGTGCGTCCCGAACCGACAAGTCCGGCGATGCCGAGGATTTCGCCGCGATCGACGGACCACGACGCGTCGCACACTCGTTCCCCGGCCGCAAGATTCGTCACCGTCAGTCCGGTCGAGCGACGCAGTTCCAAGTTCGATGCCGGCTTTGTCGAGTTGGAGGGACCCGCGTGCGTCATCCATTGCACGAACTCGTCGGTCGAGTGGCGACGCGGATCGACCGTGATCATCCGACGTCCGTCGCGCATGACGCTCGCACGGTGGGCCAGCCGCCGAATCTCCTCCATGCGGTGACTGATGTAGACCACGGTAACCCCTGCGGCGCAGAGTCGTCGGATGTTGTCGAACAGGAGTTCGCTTTCGGCATCGGTGAGCGCCGCGGTCGGTTCGTCCAAAATGAGCACCCGACACTCGCGATCCAGCGCCGCAGCGATCTCCACCAACTGCTGACGGCCGACGCCGAGTGTGCCGGCCGGCGTCGCTGGATCGACGTCGGTTAAACCCACGCGCGCCAACGCCGCGGCCGCTCGACGGTGCAGTTCGCGTCGCGCGACCCATCCCCAGCGCCGCGGCAATCGGTCGAGAAACAGGTTTTCGGCGACCGAGAGCGTGGGGAGGACGTTGAGTTCTTGCAGCACCATGACGACGCCTGCCGCCTCGGCGGCTCGCTTGGAACGCGGCGCGTGGGGACGACCATCCAGCAGCATCGTTCCTGCGTCAGGCGGCAACAATCCCGTGATGATGCGTGCGAGCGTCGACTTGCCAGCGCCGTTTGCGCCCACCAGTGCGTGGACCTCGCCCGGCGCGAGTTCCCAGTCGAATCGCTCCAGCACCGGGGCGGCGAATCGTTTGGATAGGTCGCGAATTTCGAGACGCGGTACGATCGACATGCCGGAATTTGGCGGCCTCTCGGTCAGCTCAACGCGACTTGCCGACCACCACGTCGACGGCCGTCGTCTGATTCTCGGCGGCTTGCTTGCCAGCGAGCACCTGAAGCGCGGCTTCGATGCCGTAGACGGCCAGTTGATCGCCGTGCTGGTCGGCGGTCGCGACCAGTTTCCCCTCGTCCAACAAGGGACGTACGGCGGCGATGTTGTCAAAGCCCACGACGGCCACCTCGGCGGTGCGATTCGCGGCCGCCGCTGCGGCGACGGCGCCGAGCGCCATGCTGTCGTTGGCGCACATCAGGGCCTTCAAATCGGGGTGCTCGGTAAGCAGTGCGGCCGCGATTGCGTTGGCCTTGTCGGTTTCCCACGAACCGCTTTGGACGCTCACGATCTCCCATTGAGCCGCCTTGGCGGCGTCTTCAAATCCTTGGCGGCGCTGCTGGCTGTTGAACGCGGTCGGGACGCCTTCGAGGATCGCGACTTTGTCGCCCGCCTTGAGCCGCTTGGCCAGCGCCTCGCCGACCGCGCGGGCGCCAGCACGATTGTCAGGCCCGACGAACGGCGCTTTCAGTTGTGCGTCGGCCAGCGCCGCATCGTCCAACTTGTTGTCGATGTTGATCACGAGCACGCCCGCTTCTTGCGCCCGTCGCAGAGCCGGCACGAGCGCCTTCGAGTCGGCGGGAGCGATGACGATGGCGTCGACGTTTCGAGCCACCATCTGCTCGACGATCGCCACCTGCTCGCCCAAATCGGTTTCATTCTTGATGCCGTTCACGACCAGCTCGTATTGGTCGCCATGCGCCGCTTGGTGCCGCTTAGCGCCCTCCGCCATGGTCTGGAAGAATTCGTTTGCGAGCGACTTCATGACCAGCGCTACGACCGGTCGCTTGCCGTTCGTCGGCTTGGCGCCTGTCGTAGCAGACCCCGCCCCCGAGTCGCCGGCCGAACTCGACGCACCACTTGCTCCGGGTCGCGGCCCCGGCGCGTCGCCGCCGCTGGGACTACACCCCGCACAGAGCACCGCCATGGCAAACAGAATGCTCCAAGCCGCCCCGACGCACCGCCGCCCCATTGCAGATCCCTTTCAAGAAGAATGAAGCCGCCGATTATTCCCCAGTCCTCGCCGCACCGCCAGCACCGATCGCGGTCGCGACGAGTTTCATCAACCGCCCCTTCGTCGCTCGGCGCGACGCTCCGCCAACCGCAGCCCCCAGCGAATCACCCAGGGCAACAAAGCGATCGCGGTAAGCGACGCGATCAGCTGCGGAGTAAACACGCCGCGCAGGCCTCCCTGCTGGATCTCGCGGAGCGATCCGAGAGAAGAGGCCGCCGCCAGGTATGCGACGGTCGCGGGCAACATGCCGACTTGGCTGACCCACCAAAACGTGGCGACGCGCATCTTCGTGAGTCCCATCGCCAAGTTCACCACGAAGAAAGGGACGTAGGGGACCAACCGCAGCGAGAACAAGTAGAACGCCCCCTCCTTCTCGAGCGCCCGGTCGAACGCGGCCGCTCGTTCGGCATACCGTTCGCGAATCACCTCGCCGAACAAGTAGCGACTCAACAAAAACGCGCACGTCGCGCCGCCCGTCGACCCGAAGCTCACCAACCCCAGCGCCGGCCAGAACCCGAACAGCCATCCGTACAGCACGGAAAGGACGGTCGCAAAGGGGAGCGACAAGCCGGTGACGAACACGTATAGCAACAGCGCGACGGCAAACACGACCGCCGGACGCGCCGCCAACTGGGCGTGTAGCTGCGATTCTTGAGCGGCTAGACGATCCAACGAAATGAAGTCGCGCAGAACGTACGCACTGACGACGGCGACCAGCGCCACGCCGCCGCCGATGACGACCCGTTTGGCAAGCGGAGTCACAGTTTCCCAGCCGGCGTGTCGGCGGCCAACTGTGCGATCATGTCGTCGGTCGCCGCGGCCACCGCTTCCTGCCATCGCGCGTCGCCGAACCGCTCGCGATAGGCCTTGGAGGCGTGGGCGAAAATGATGCCGCGCGAGTTGTTGACGATGGCGCCGAGTCCCGACGCGTCGAAGGACGCCGCCGCGTCGCGAGCCGTGCCGCCCTGAGCCCCGAAACCTGGGACCAGGAACCACGTCCTCGGCATGGCCGCTCGCAATTCGGCCGCCTGCTCGGGATACGTCGCACCCACGACGGCCCCGACGGCGCCATAGCCGCAAGCGCCGAGGCTTTCGCCCGCCAATTGTTCAACATAAGCCCCGACGTGTCGGTAGAGCGGGCGGCCCTCGACCACCAGATCTTGCAGCATCTTGCCGCCGGGGTTCGACGTCTTCACGAGCACGAACACGCCCGCATCGCGCCGCTTCGCGACCTCGACGAACGGCGTCAAACTGTCGTCGCCCAAGTAGGGACTTACCGTGAGCGCGTCGGCGCCCCAAGGGCTCGCCGGCGGCGCCCCGAGAAATCCTTCCGCATAGGCCGTCGCCGTCGTGCCAATGTCGTTGCGTTTGCCGTCGAGAATCACCAACAGGCCTTGGGTCCGCGCGTAATCAATGACGCGTCCCAGCGCCGTCATGCCGGCCGGCCCAAGCTGCTCAAAGAACGCCGCCTGCGGCTTCACCACCGCCACCTTGCTGGCAACCACATCGACGACGCCCTGACAAAACCGTTCGTACGCCGCCGCAACCGCCGCGGGATTCCCTGCCTCGCCCGCCGCCAACAACCCGGCCGGCAAACTCTCCGCGCGCGGGTCCAATCCCACGAGCACCGGATTACGCACGCGCCGCACCCCCGCCGCCAATCGATCCGCAAAGTGAGTCAAGGATTCCTCCGTAGCACAGGCTTCCAGCCTGTGACAATTACCAAGCGTCAAGTCGAACAATCAAAGCGGCGCCGCGCGTCGGTACGCAACGGGTGCGTCGTTCATCACAGGCTGGAAGCCTGTACGTTCTTCATCTGTACGTTCTTCATCTATTTGTTCTTCGTCACAGGCTGGAAGCCTGTGCTACGTTAAGAGCTCGGGGATGATTTTGGGATCTTCCACGCCGGTGAGGCGTTGGTCGAGGCCTTGGAATTTGACCGTGAAGCGAAGGTGGTCGATGCCCAGGCAATGCAACATCGTCGCGTTGAAGTCGTTCACGTGCACCGGATTTTCGACCACGTTGTAACTGAAGTCGTCGGTCTCGCCGTACGAAATGCCGCCTTTGATGCCGCCGCCCGCCATCCACATGCAGAAATTGCGCGGATGATGGTCGCGGCCGTAAGTCTCCTTCGTCAGCTTCCCCTGGCAGTACACAGTCCGACCAAACTCGCCGCCCCACACCACCAGCGTGCTATCGAGCAGACCGCGCGCTTTGAGATCGGCCAGCAGCGCCGCCGAGGGTTGGTCCGTGTCCTCGCACTGCGACCGCAAGTCGCGAGGCAAGTTACCGTGCTGGTCCCAACCGCGGTGCAGAATCTGCACCACGCGCACGCCTCGCTCTACCAACCGCCGCGCTAATAGCGCACTCGCCGCAAACGTCCCCGGCTTGGCCACATCGGGGCCATACAAGTCCAGGGTCTGCTGCGTCTCTTTCGAGATATCCGTCAACTCGGGAACGCTCGACTGCATCCGGAACGCCATTTCGTACTGCGCAATCCGCGTCTGCGTCTCGGGATCGCCCAGTTCATCGAGCGTCTTTTTGTTGAGTTGGGCCAGCGTATCGAGCATCGCACGGCGATTCTGAGCGCTCACGCCGGGCGGGTTCTGGACGTACAGCACCGGGTCGCCCATGTGTCGCAATGCCACCCCCGTGTACTTGCTCGGCAAGAACCCGCTCGACCACATCCGCGTGAACAGCGCCTGCGCCGCCGCACCCGATTTCCAGTTCGGCGTCAACACGACGAACGCCGGCAAGTCGTTCGTCTCGCATCCCAGTCCGTACGAAAGCCACGAACCCAGGCTCGGCTTCCCAGGCACTTCGCTGCCCGTCATCACGAACGTGCAGGCCGGATCGTGATTGATCGCATTGGTGTGGACCGATTTCACCAGCGCAATGTGGTCGACCAACTTGGCCGTGTGGGGCAGCAGTTCGCTCACCCACCGTCCGCACTGGCCGTGTTGCGCGAACTTGAACATCGACGGCGCCACGGGCAGCCGCGACTGGCCGCTGGTCATCGTCGTAATGCGCTGTCCCTGTCGCACCGTATCAGGCAGGTCCTTGTCGAAGTACTCGTCCAACTTCGGCTTGTAGTCCCACAGATCTTGTTGCGCTGGCCCGCCGTTCATGTGCAGGTAAATGACGGCTTTCGCCTTCGCTGCAAAGTGGGGCAAGCCCGGCAAAGGCGGCGCCATACGCGGTCCCGCGGCCGCATCTTGCGGTGCGCCCGAGTCGGCCGCCCACAATCGGGAGGTCGTTGAATTCAGCGACTGCTGAGCGGCAAGCAGCCCCAGCGCCGCGCCGCCTAGGCGGATGCCGGAGCGGCCGAAGAATTGACGGCGCGTGAGCGCCCACTGACGTTCGATGATCGGATCCATGTTTCGACTCGCGTATAGGATGCGTCCCCGCCGCAGCGGAGATCAGTTGCGGTTCACCGTCTCGTCGAGATTGAGCACCAAATTGGCGATCATCGTCCAGGCCGCCGTCTCAGGCGGCGAGGCGGCCTTCTTCGGCGTCGATTCGCCGACCTGAATCGCCAATTGCGCCGACGCCGGATTTGCCTCGTACAACTTCAACTGTCGCTCCAGCGCTGCGGCGAGCAACTGTCGCTCGTCGGCCTGCGGCTTCCGCGCCACGACCGTCCGGAACAGAAACTCGATTTTCTGTTCGACCGTCGCGCCACCTTCCGACAACACGCGTTCCGCCAGCGCACGAGCGGCTTCGAAGTGCTGCACGTCGTTCATCAGTTGCAGGGCTTGCAGCGGCGTGTTGCTGCGTTCGCGCATCACGCAAACCTGTTCGCGATTCGGCGCGTCAAAGTTCGACATGAACGGCGGCGGCGCCGTGCGCTTGAGGAACACATAGAGGCTGCGCCGATACAGCGCCGGCCCGTGGTCCTGCAGGTAAAATCGCGTGTTGCTATCTGAATACCCGACCGGCTCCCAAATGTTGGGCGGCTGGTACGTATTCACGCCGCGGCCGCCTGGCTGCAGATTCAGCAGCCCCGACACAAACAACGCATTGTCGCGCACTTGTTCTGCGTCGAGTCGAAAGCGAGGTCCGCGAGCGTACAAGCGATTCGCCGGGTCGACCGCCTTTACTTCAGGAGTCAGTTTCGCACTGCGTCGAAACGCCTGCGTCATCAGCATCTGCTTGACCAACCGCTTCACGTCCCAACCCGACTCGCGAAAATCGGTCGCCAACCAGTCGAGCAACTCGGGATGCGTCGGCGGTTCGCCTTGCGAACCAAAGTCATAGCTGGTCTTCACCAGCCCCACGCCGAACAGTTGCTGCCAGAAGCGATTCACGGTGACGCGGCCCATCAACGGCTGATCGGCGCTGGTGAGCCACTTGGCTAAATCAAGACGCGTGAGGCGCGCGTCGGGCTTTGACTTGGCAATCTGCGGCAGAGCGGCAGGTACGCCCGGCTCGACCTTCTCCCCTGGCTTGTCGTACTGCCCGCGCAGCATCACGAACGATTCACGCGGCTTGTCGAGCTCCCGGTAGACCATCGAACCCGGCGCGGCCTCCTCGGCGATGATGTGGGCGGCTCGAGCCTGTTCCCAGCGGTCGCGTGCAGCGGCCAAGTCCTCGTTCGCGGGTCGCGCCACGACTGCCAAGTAGAAGCGTCGCAAGCGTTCCAGAGGCGCGGCCTCCAACGGCTTGTCGGCGCCGGCTCGGATCGCCTCGTGCAATTCCCCCGGCACGTCCGGCGGCGGCGCATTGCCGATCGCCTTCCGCCATGCCGTCAGCGACTCCAACGGATCTTTGGCAATCTCTGCATCGCCGACGACCGCAATCTGATCCCAATAGGCGATGCCGTCGTTTTGGTTGAGCGTAAGGCCTTGAATACGATCGCCTGGCTTCAGCCCCAGATCGGAGAGTTTGACCGTGAGTTTGGCCCACTTGCCTGGCGCGACCGGCGGATCGCTAACGCCGTCACGGACGAATCCCTGATCCTTCTTGGTCCAAGTCGCCGAGCGGCCGCCGACGATGCCAAGCGACACCGATTGAGGCTGACTCAGCGGCTCCACGCGCAGCCAAGCTTCCAGCACGCCGTTCTCAGGCGCAGTATACGGTCGCAATTTGAACTCGATCGTGTCGGTGTAATTCGACGCCTGCGCTTGCCGAATCACCCGCCGCCCCGAGGCCGGCGCGAAGGTCGGGTCGCTGACCCACTCGACCGCGTTGCGCGACGAACTGCGCGACGTCGTGCCCGGCGGGAACGCTTCGTCCAACAGCACGTCGCGAATCGCCTTCTTCGACGGTTTGCCGCCTTCTGCCGGAACTTGCCAACCGGCGGCCTGGGCCGCCGATTGATCGAGCGCCGCGCGGGCGTCTAGCTCCACTTGGGCCGCAGCGTCGGCGGCCGCCTTCAATTCCGGTCGCGGCAGTTTGAGAAACGGCGGCGTCTTGGAAATATTGCCGTCCATCGCCGGATCCGCCGCGCTATGGAAGAAGGCATACAGAGAATAGAACTCCTTGGTCGTGAGCGGATCGTACTTGTGGTCGTGACACACGGCGCAGCCGGCAGTGAGCCCCAACCAGGCCTGCGCTACGGCCGTCGTGCGTTCCACTGCGTAACGATAGACGAACTCCGCCTCGATCGACCCACCCTCGCTGGTCGTTACATTGCAGCGATTAAAGCCGGTCGCGACCATTTGGTCGAGCGACGGGTTGGGGAGCAAGTCGCCGGCGATCTGCCACGTCGTGAATTGGTCGAACGGCAGATTCTCATTGAACGCACGCACGACCCAGTCGCGATACGCCCACATGATTCGTTCGTTGTCCAAATGCAGACCATGCGTGTCGGCGTAACGAGCGACATCGAGCCAGTGTCGCGCCATTTCTTCGCCAAAGCGGGGCGACGCAAGGAAATAATCGACCATTCGCTCGTACGCCTGCGGCGACGCGTCGCTCAAGAACGCATCGACTTCCTTGATCGTGGGCGGCAGACCGGTAAGCGCAAACGACACGCGTCGAATCAGCGTCGTGCGATCGGCTTCCGGTTGCACCGGGAGCTTCGCCTGCGAGATGCGCTCAAGCAGGAACGAATCGATCGGCAACGCATTGGCCGGCGACGCAGGGACAGGCGGCTTCGCGATCGGCTCGAACGCCCAATGCCGTTGGTACTGCGCCCCCTGCTCCACCCAGCGACGCAACGTCGCCTTTTGTTCGGCCGTCAACGTCTTCTTGGTTTCGGGCGGCGGCATCACCTCCGACTCGTCGGTCGACAGGATGCGTTTGATGAGTTCGCTTTCGTCCGGTTTACCGCGCACAATCACGGCGTCGCGCTGACCGCCGAGCGCTCCCTCTTCGACGTCGAGTCGCAGATCGCCCTTGCGTTTGCCGGCGTCCGGACCGTGGCAGGCGAAGCAAGCGTCGGAAAGGATCGGCCGAATGTCGCGGTTGAACGACAGCGGTTTGTCGGCCGCATGCACACTCGGCGAATCGGCCGCATGGACGCATGCCGCCGCCGCCCAGAGGGCGACTCCCCAGGCGATTCGCCTGGCGTCCAGTCGCACGGTGACTGCTGGACGCGGCGCTGTCCGCGTCATGTTAGATTGTCGCATGTTCTTACATCCTTGGAGTGAGGCAAGCTGTCGCCCATTATCCACGGCGCACGCCAAATGTGAACACGAGAGGCCAGATCGATGGATCGTCGCACGTTCCTCGCCGTCAGCAGCGCCGCGCTGGCTCACGCCGCCCACGCCGTCGTTCCCGCCGCCGCGCCATCCGCCGAAAGGGAATCCGCCGACCGCGCGCTGCAAAACGACTCAACGCGCGCCATCAAATTCCCAGCTTGGGTCCGCGATGTGACGCGTATGGCCTTCGTGACGCTTGATCAGGTCATTCCGGCGGCCGAGATGGGCGTGCAGGTGTGCCACACGAACGTGCTTTGGCCGTACTACCCGCTGCTGCGCGACGGCGGAAGAATCCCAGACCAGGACGATCGACTGCTGAAGGAAGTCGTTCGCCGCTGCCATGACCGCGGCATGAAACTGTCGCTCGGCCTGCCGCCCTTCCCTCCCGCCGCGCTGCTGGCCGTCCATCCCGAGTGGCGGCATCACAGCACCGACAACGACGCGGCGCAGAAGATCGTCGCCAAAGACGACGACTTGGGGACTCGCTTGCCGTGCAACCTCAGTCCCTGGGGCGACTATTTGATCGACGTCTGCGGCGAATTGGTGGAGCATTACCAAGTCGACGGATTCTCGTTCGACGGCAACTATCACCCGGCCATTTGCTATTGTCCGGCCTGCAAAGCGGCCTATCGAATGGATCAAGACCGCGAGTTGCCAGCGCGAGTCCAACTTGAGGACCTCGCCTATCGCGAATACCTCGCGTGGCGCGGCGATCGGCTCGAGCAGCACTACGCGGCGCTGCAGAAAAAGATCAAGTCGATCAATCCCGACGCGGCCGTCATGACCTGGACGGTCAATGCCGGTCGATACGGCCACTTCCTCCACTCGCCTCGCGCTATGCCCACGCGGCTCAACCGCCTCATCGACCTCCCCATGCAAGAATGGTGGCTCGATGAAACCAACTTCGGCGCCAGCGTCGCGCCGGCGTTCGGAGCGGCCTACGTGCGCGCGGTCGCCGATTACCGACCGGCGGCGTCGGAAGCGTACATGATGTCGCGGGGCAATCCGTATGGGACCGACAGCTTTCCGGTCCACGAACGGCTGACTCGATCCATGCTGTCGCTCGCCAACGGCTGCGTCGCCGCCGAGTCGCTTGGGTGGCCCGGGCACTTCGAGTCGACGCGAACCGTGCTTGCGGAAGTGAAACGCCGCGAGTCGCTGGTGACTCGGACCTCTCCCTGGGCTTGGTGCGGACTGCTCGTCAGCGAGCAAACGCGTCAGTTTCACGCCTTTCGGAATATCGCCGAGCATTTTTTGCCGCATGTGTTCGGCGCCTTCCGAGTCGGCCTCGAAGAACACTTTCCCATGACGCTCTTGAACGACTGGGACGTCAATCCCGTTTCACTCGCACAGCAGCGAGTCGTCGTTTTGCCGAGCAGCGCGGCCTTGTCGGACGCCCAGGTTGCCGCTCTGCGGGAATACGTCGAACGCGGCGGCGGACTCGTGGCGACCGGCGAGACGTCGTTGTGCGACGAGCTTGGTCGACCGCGCCCCGATCTGGCGCTAGCCGACGTCTTCGGCGTTTCCTACCGAGGGCGGACCGATGGGGCCGCGCCCATCGAAAAACTGGACGTCAACTTTCAACAAGCGATCGACGAGAAATACTGGCAGCAGCGCGTCGGCGTCGCGACGCTGACTTGGAACGACGTCCCGTTTTGGGACGATGCGCGACTGAAAACGTTGGTCCCGCACCGTTCGGTCACATTCCGCGGGCCTCAAGCCTGGGTGACCGAACCAAAGAACGCCGCCGACGTCGCGGCGCGCATGCTGCCGGCCGGCAGCCAGCACGCTCCGATTCCTGCTGCCATCGCCAGAAACTTCGGCGCCGGTCGAGTCGTCTATTTTCCGGCGTGCCTGGATGCGGCGCTCTGGAGCTACTCGTATCCGTACCAGCGAAGAATGCTCGCGCGGGCCATCGAGTGGGCCGCAGGCGGGCCGCCGGCGCTCCAAACGTTCGCCCCGATGTGCGTCCAAACTACCTATTGGACGCAGCAAACGGACGCCGCTCCCCGCACGCTCGTGCACTTCTTCAACGGCGTCAACACGACCGCGCACCACGGCGTCCCCGTCGCCGAAGTGCCGCTGCGCGAGGAAACGCTGCCGATCTACGACATTCGCCTGCGTTTCCCCGCGGGCCGATTCCAATCGGCTCGGGTCGAGCCAACCGGGCAGTCATTAGAAATCCGCCCCACTGCCGACGCCCCCTGGGCCGAAGTAACGCTCCCCAAGCTCGAACTGCACCTAGCGCTGATCCTGACCTAACACCCCGTAGGGTGGGCCAAGTAGGGTGGGCCAAGCGCAGCGCGGGCCCACCATCACTCCCTGCCCCGCCCCAAAACCACCCCGCCTCAAAACTTCCACGCCGAACTCGGCCCTGCGCGGCATTGGCGCTGCACGGCGTTGGCACAGCGCGGCGTTGGACCGGCGGAGCGGTCCACGACGATCTCCTACTTCTCCTCGATCAGCTTGGCGACGATCGCTTCCAGTTCTACCAGCGGCTTGTAGCCGACTTCTTTCAGCCGCACTTTGCCGGTGCGGTCGATGAACAACGTCGTCGGGAAGCCTTCGAAATTCGGCACTCGATCGCGAGTCGCATCGTCGCCGACGACGCAGGTGTAGGTCATGCCGTTCTCTTCGATGAACTTCTTGATCGCCGCCTTCACTTCGGCCGGTTCGCCTTCCTCATAGTTGATGCCGACAATCTCGAGACCTTGTTCTTTGTACTTCTTGTGCAGTTCGACGAAGTGAGGAATCTCCATTCGACATGGCGGGCACCACGTGCCCCAGATGTCGACGATCAACACTTTCCCCTTGTAATCTTCCAGCTTTCGCGGCATGTCGTCGACGTCGGTCAACGCGAAGTCGAACGGGAACGACTCGAACTTGGCCAACTGTTCGCCAGCTGCTCGCTGCGCGCCCTCGGCGATCTTTTGCTCGGCGCTGGCCCGAAACGCCTTGTAGCTGTCGCGTTCGCGCAGCGACGCGAGGTCTTCGTCCTTGTCCAGTTGCGCCAAGTCGCTGAAGCCGTTATCGAACGCCGCCAGGAGGCGTTTTTCGGCTTCGTCCGGCTTGCCTGCTTTGGCCATGACGCATGCGCCGTTGTACAACGCCGTCCCGATCGTGCCCTGTTCTTCCGGGGTCAACGGGCTCATTTCGGCGACGAACTTTTCGGCCGCTTGCGCTGCCGTCTCAAACGACTTCTCAGCCGATTCGACCTCGCCGGTCTGGAACCGCTGCATCGCTTGGCCTTCCAAGACCTGAATCAACAACATGGACATCTGCCGATTCTTGGCATCCTTCGCGATCAGCCCCTGCAGTTGCTCCACGGCCTTGTCGAGTTCCCCCGTCTGCAGCAACTCGATCAGCTGCGGCGGCACTCCCGCCAACGGGCCTTCCGTCGGACTGGCCGGCGTGCTGGCCGACTCTCCCCCTTCGGTCGGCGCTGCGACCTCCGTCGGCTCAGTCGGTTGAGTCGCTCCGGGCGTCGGAGCGGCCGTCGTGGAACTCGGTCCGTTCCCGTTCGCTGCTGCCGCCCCCGCATTGGGGCTCGGCGTCTCCGCGGCACAGCCCGTGAGCGCCACAATCCCCACTACCGTCCAGACAAAACGCCGCATGGTCAGTCCTTTGCTGTTATCAATTCCACGTCCATCCGCGGCGACTCGTTCCATTCGCCGAGAGCATCAACTGGGAATGAGAACGGTCCTGGGGCGTTTATGCAAGTGCCAGAACCGTGAATTGGCGACAAACGACCGCGGCGCCGCAACGCAGCAATCGCCAACGTAGCAATCCCCGTGCAGCGCGGGTAGGTTATCGCAGCCGCGGCCCGAGGCGGAACGCCGGCGACGAACGCACCGCAGACCGACAAGCCTATTGGGGAGATCATCGAGATGCGACGACGGATGCTCGGGTTCTTGTTGCTGCCATTATTCTGCCTTGTCGCCGCCGCCGACGCAGCGGCAGACGATCCAACGCTGGGGCTTGTCGGTCATTGGCCGCTCGCCGGCGATGCCCGGGACCGTTCGGGCGCCGGCCGCGATCTGATTGAGCATGGCGTGCGTTGGGGGGAGGCGGGGGACGGCGCAGGCAAACGTCAGGCGGCGTTGTTCGACGGTCGCACGGGATACCTGGAACTTCCCGTCGAGCAGTCGCCGGCTTTTGGCACAGGCGACTTCACGTTATCGCTCTGGGCGTTCGTCGCCGCAGGCCAGGAAGATGTTCCGGGGGACCTCGTGAGCCACTACGACGAGCGCACTCGGCGTGGTTGGCGACTGACGCTCAAATCGAGCCCCGGCGTAACGTTCAGCCAAGCCAACTATCGGCGACTGCAATTCGGCGTCGATGACCAGCGACTCACCGAATGGCAGGAGGTCGGCCGTCCCGGCGACGGGCTGCTCGCCTTCGCCCTCGTCGACTTTCAAGACTCGCTTTACGCCGGCGTGTGCCGCCCCGGCAAGTCGGAGACCGGAGGTTTGTATCGCTATTTGGGAGGCTCGAACTGGGAAGACTGCGGCGCGCCCGACGGCAGCAATACGGTCACGGCGCTCGCCCAATGGAACGATCAACTGTACGTCGGCACTGGCAAGTATCGCGTCGCGGGCTCGGCGCTGCCTGAATCGGAAAACACGACGCTCGGCGGCCGCATCTTCCGTTACGAGCCGTCGAGTAAGACCTTCGTCGATTGCGGCCGCCTGCCCGATCGCGACGCCGTCTCGGGACTCGTCGTCTACCGCGATCGCCTGTACGCCGGTTCGCTCTACAAGCCGGCCGGCTTCTTCGTCTACGAAGGCGCACAAAAGTGGCAGGAACTGCCTACGCCCTCCGAATTGCGAGTAGAGTCGATGACCGTGTACAACGGCCTTCTGTACGCCACGACCTATGACGGCGGCCGCGTGTTTCGCTTCGATGGAACGACGTGGAGCGAATGCGGTCCGATCGGCGAACCGGGGCAAAACACGCAGACCTACGCGTTCACCACCTATCAAGGTCGGCTGCTCGTCGGCACATGGCCCAGCGGCCGCGTTTACCGGCTGGAGCCGAACGACGCCTGGACCGACCTCGGCCGCCTGGGCGAGGAACTCGAAGTCATGGGCATGTATGTACACAACGGGCGTCTGTTCGCCGGCACGCTGCCGTCGGCCGAGGTGTACAGCTTCGAGCCGTCAGGCCAATGGCTGAAACTCGCACAACTCGACGCCACGCCCAACGTGAAGTACCGCCGGGCCTGGACGATGGCCGAGCATCGCGGGCGACTGTTTTGCAGCACGTTGCCGACGGGCAAGATCTATGCGATTTCAGCGGGCCAGTCGGTGGCGGCTGATCGCGACTTCCCCGTCGGCTGGACGCACGTCGCCGCTGTACGTCGCGGCCCGTCGCTCGAACTGTACCTGAACGGCCGCCGCACGCAGTCGACTCCCGTCGCCTCGTCGGCGCCGTACAATCTGTCCGCCGCAGCGCCGCTGCGTCTAGGCCTGGGACAGGACGACTATTTCTACGGCGCGCTCTCCGACGTGCGACTCTACAAGCGCGCCCTCGCCGCCGACGAGCTGCAGTCCTTTTCGACGCCGGTCCGGCGATAGTCGTGGACCGCTCCGCGGTCCTACGTTCTTAGTCGTGGACCGCTCCGCGGTCCTACGTGTTTGCTTGCCTCCGGCCGCTCCGCGGGCCGGCGATGGATCGCGGAGCGATCCACGACTTTGCCCTACGCGAACACGTCGCGCACGGCTTTCCCTTTGCCGTCTTCGGTGGCGTAGAACGGCCGACCTTCGACGTCGAAGACCGTCTTGGGGCTGATCCCCAGGGCAGTGAAGATGGTGGCGTGCAGATCGGTGACGGTGACGGGGTTTTCGATCGCCACCAAGGGTCGCTCGTCGGCCGTCTTGCCGTAGACGAAGCCCTTCTTCATGCCGCCGCCGAACATCACCACGCTCGTACCGCCCGTAAAGTGGCGGTGCAAGCCGTAGTGTTTCATTTCTTGCAGCGTTTCCGACGGCGCCGTCGCTTGATCCTTCGCATTCGAACCCGGAATCCCCTCGATCATCGCATCACGACTAAACTCGCTGGCGATGATGACGAGGGTTCGGTCGAGCAACCCGCGCAACTCCAGATCGCGAACCAGTTGCGCAATGGGGCGATCGATCTCGCCGTGCAAGCGGGCGACCGTTTCGTGGCCGTTGGCGTGCGTGTCCCAATGCAAGAACGGCACGTACTCCGTCGTCACTTCGACAAACCGCGCCCCGTTCTCAACCAGACGTCGCGCCAACAAGCACCCCTGTCCGAAGCGGCCCGTGTTGTACGCGTCGAAGCTGGCCTTCGGCTCCAGCGAAATGTCGAACGCGGCTCGTTCTTTGGAACTGAGCAAGCGATGGGCGTTTTCGAGCGACCGCATCATCGACTCTTGTTGGAAGTCGCTGAGGTAGTCGCGCTGCGGCGTCTTGTCGATCAGCTTGCGGTAGAACTGGTAACGGTTTTCAAACCGCCCCGGCGCCATACCTTTGGGAGGACGCACCGACACGGCCGCCTCTTCGGGAAACGGCAGATTCATCGGGCCGTACTCGCTCCCGAAAAAGCCCGCCGTCGTAAACGCCTTCAGCTCTTCCTGTTCGCCCACGCCCTCGAGCCGCTGGCCGATGTTGATGAACGCGGGCATGACCGGGTTGCGCGGGCCGAGCACCTTGGCGATCCAGGCGCCCAAGTGAGGACAGGCAACCGTCTGAGGCGGCACGTAGCCCGTGTGCCAGTGGTACTGATGCCGCGAATGAAGGATGTGCCCCAGGTCGGGTTGCACCGCCGAACGAATGATCGTCCCGCGGTCCATGACTTGGGCGATCTGTTCCAGTCCTTGGCAGATTCGCAGGCCGTCGACCGACGTCGGGATGGCTGGAAACGTGCTCAGGATGTTCTTGACCGGCACGCCTTTTTCGAACGGCTGGTAGCGTTTCGGATCGAACGTATCGGGCGCCGCCATGCCGCCGCCCATCCACAACAGGATGCACGCGTCGGCCGTCGCCTGCGGCGCTTCGACCTTCTCCTGCTCGTTCCCCCACAACCGCCGCGGTTCGCCGGCCATCGCCGCCGCGATCCCCGCCGCCGCCAACCCCTTCAGCAGTTCGCGCCGAGCGATCAATTCCCGCCGTCGTTCTTCGTACTTCGCCAACTTGTTCGCGTCCATGTTCGATTACCTCACCAACTGAAACTCGGGAAGCATCGCAATCGACCACAACAGATCCTCGATCGCCTGAGCCGTCGGTTTTTCCCCGAGCAACTCGACGCCCAACGCCCGCTCTTCGGCCGACGGCGAGCGCGACAGAGCAGATCGGAACAGCCAATCGACCAACTGATCGCTCGACTGCCACGACCGTCCCGCCAGATTCTTTCCACCCTGCTCCAGATAATTCGCCAAGATCTGACCATTGTTGAGATCGATCGCTTCGAGCGTCGTGAGTTCCAACGGTCGAACCGACACGATCTGCTCGCGATGCGGCCGCCCGAGCGCTCGCATCAAGAAGTCGTTTTTCACCAGCGAAGACCGGACCATCGGCATCCGCCCCTGGCCGGCGAGCTGCAGTCCGGCGGCGACCTCGCCGGCGACGCGCGTCGACCAGGTTTCGGGTCGAGACGCCGCGACCGCCTTCTGCCAATCGCGCGGTGCATCCTTGCCAAACTTGCCCGCCCCATTGGGGGTTGCGCGGGTCCATTCCCAGTTTTCGTCGGTCGCGATCGACTGCTGCTGGCCGTCGGGCAGCACCCACCGAGCTTCGAAAAACAGGCCTGCCGGATTGGGGCCCTGTCCGCCGTTCTTTGCAACAATCAGGATCTCGTTATCGCCCGCTTTCAGCGCTGCTTGCAGCGGTACGATTTCCACCGTCTCCCAATTGTCGTCGGCGCCGCTGCGTTTGCCGTTCACGTACAACGTGTAGCTATTGTCGGCCGTCACGACCGCCGTCGCGCGTTGCGGTGCGTTTTTCAGTTTGAAAACGCGGCGGAAGGTCGCCGTCTGATCGGACGGCGGCGGCGGCGAACCGGTGCCGTCGGTCGACCAGATCCAACGGCCGGCGATCGTCGGCGCGTCGGCCGTGCCGGCGGGCGGCTTACCGCGTACGACTTGTGCGTCGAAGCGAGCCGGCGCGGCGCCGGTGAGCTGCCAGACGGCGTCGACGAACTGTTCGGCCGTCATCCGCTTCGCACGCGGCCCGGCGTAGAGGTAGCCATGATCGTCCGCGTCCGTCGACACGCTTTGCGCCGCCGCTTGATACGACTGCGAGGTCGCAATCAACTCAAGCGTCTTCTTCAAGTCGTACTTTTGATCGGCCAGATGGACCGCCAGAAAATCCAGCAGGTCGGCATTCCAAGGCGCCGTCTGCATGGCATCGGTCGGGTGCACGATGCCGCGCCCCATGAGGCGGTGCCATAGACGATTGACGATCGTCCGAGTGAATCGTCCGTTGTCGGGGTGCGTCATCAGCGCCGCCAATTGCTTCAGCCGCTCCGGCTGCGAGCTCGCCGCGTCGACCTTTCCCAATTCAGGAAACAACCACGCCGGCGTCGCTTTCTTCCCCAGCGGTTTGTCGCAGCGATGCAGTTCGAGCGGCTGCTGCGCGTAAATCGCGGCGAGGCCATACGAGTCTTGCAGCGTCCAGCGGTCGATGAAGCTGTCGTGACACGAAGCACACTTCAAATTGATTCCCAAAAACGCCTGTCCGACGCTCTGGGCAAACTGAATCTCCACCGTCTGCCCCGCACTCACATCTCCGCGCCAGCGAATGCCTGCTCCGAAACCTTCGCTTTCCGGCGACGGCGCAATGAGCTCGCGCACGAACTGATCGTACGGCTTGTTGTCCACGAGCGCACGGTACAGCCACGACGTGATCTGCTTGCGTCCGCCCGTGATGAACCCCGTCCCGGTATAGTCGTTGCGCAGCAGATCATTCCAAAACGTCAGCCAATGCTCGGCATAGGCCACGTCGTCCGCTAGCAGCTCGCGCACCAGCCGCGTGCGTTTGTCAGGCGATGCATCGGCGACGAACGCCGCCAGCGCTTCGGGTTCCGGCAACAGTCCCACGAGATCCAGATGCACTCGGCGGGCGAACGTCGCGTCGTCGATGATCGGCAGCGGCGCAACGCCGCGGCGCGCCAAAACGTGATCCAAGAGTCGATCGAGCGGATGGTCGCGACCGGCGACGGGCGCGGGCAGATCAGGTCGACGAGGCTTGAGGGGCGGGTCGTAAGCCCGCGGACCGAACTGAAAGCCTTCCTGCCACGGCGCGCCGGCGTCGATCCAACGCTTCAACAACGCGACCTTCTCGGCCGGGACGCGCGGCCCCTCGGGCGGCATCCGCAACGTTTCGTCGTCGGTCGCGAGCCGACTGACGAGGTCGCTTTCCGCGGCCTTGCCCGGCACGACCGCCGCGCCCGATTCGCCGCCCTTCAGCAGCGACTCGCGCGAGTTGATCGAGAAGTTGCCCTTCTGTTGCGATCCCGCATGACAGCTGGCGCAATGCTGCTTGAAGATCGGCACGATGTCGTGCGCAAAGTCGATCTCCTGCGCGGCCAGCGACGCGACGCCGCTAAACCAGCATGCCGCCGTCCAAGCCGCCGTCCACGCCGCCACACTTAGCGGCCCGCCCCAACGTCGGGCCGCTTCCACGCCTCGTCGACGCATCATCCCATCCTCGCACAAAAACAGAACCTACTTCTTCAGCGTCGTGAGATACTCGACGACGTCGACCAGCTCTTGCGTCGTCATCGTCTTCTGCAGATCGGCGGGCATGAGCGACACCGGCTGCTTCTTGAGTTCCTCGATTTCCGACTTGGGGAAGGTGCGCACCAGCGCGTCGGCCGTCTTCAGCGTGACCGAGTCGGGCGTTTCGCTGGTCTTGATCCCCGTCACCACATTGCCGCTGTCGAGCACCGCGACGTAGGTCTCGTAGCTGTGCGCAATGCCCGCACTGGGATACAAGATCGATTCGAAGAACGCCTGTCGGCTCAGCTTACCGCCGATCTCCGACAGATTCGGCCCCACTTCCTTCCCCTGACCGTTCACTTGATGGCACTTCGAGCATTCGCCCGTCTTGGCGAAGACCGACTGCCCGCGAGCGGCGTCGCCTTTCATTTTTAGGAGCTCCGTGACCGGCGGCAATGCCTTGTCTTTCGCCGGCGGAACCGGGAACAGCTTCGCCGCTTCGTCCTTGATCTCCTTCCACGGCGCCGCGTGCAATTGGAACGACGCGGCCGAGGCCAGCGATTCGTCCAGCTGTTTCGCCTTCGCCAAATCGACCAATTGCTGCGCCCCGTTCTTGGTGCTCGCAAGCGCTCGAGTGGCCTGTCGGCGCACTTCGGCGTCGCGTTTGGCGTCCTTCACGATGGGCAGGACGAGGGCCGCCGAGCGACCGTCGGCCGAATTGGCGAGAGCACGCGCGGTGGCGGCCGCCTTGGCCACGTCGTCGCCGGCCAGCGCTGCAGCCAGCGTTCCCTGCTGCCCCTTATGCAGCAGCACGGTGATCGCTTCCACGCCCAACTGTTCATCCGGTTTCTGCTGAGCCAGCGACAACAGTTCGGGGTAGTACTTCGCGACGTTGAGCTTGCCGACCAATTCGACGAACTGCGACGTGCCGCGCATCTGACTGAGCAGTTTATCGAGCGCCGCGGCGTGCTGCGGGTTCTTCTCCACGTCGATCGCCGGCAGCCGCTTCAGCGACTCGGCGGCAATCAACTTCGAGCGTTCCGCATCCGCTCCGGGCGCCGCAAACGCGAGCTCCACAAGCGCCGCCTCCTTGTTCGGACCCGATTGGTAATCGAACGCCCGGAAATAACGCGGCAATTCGCCCAGCGACGTCTGCTCGTCGCGGATGATTTGAGCCAACAGGGCCGAGGTTTTCGACGACCGCGATCGCCAAAGGATGTCGCGACCCGCGGCCGAATTCCATTGGCTGCCGACCTTCGCCAGCCACGCGTCGAGGTACGCGTCCCACTGCTGGTCGGCGGCAATCCCCAGCGCCTCGAGGTACCAACGATCATGGCCCGTGTGCGCGGCCGCGAGCTCCGCCCACAACTGCGGCGCGTCGGCCAGCTTCGAGTGGCGCAGCGCGATGGCGCATTCGCGTCGCACCGCGGGGGACGCATCGACGACCAGCTTTTTGAGGATTGGTTGCAGGTCGAGCTTCAATTGGCGCGCCAAGCGCAGGCCGACGATGCGCAGGTCCGAATCGGCGTCGCCGATCGCCGCTTGCACGTAAGCGGCATGCTCGACTCCGGGCAGCTTGCCCAGCGCCCAGAGCGCGCGGGCTCGGTGCCGCGGGTTGTCCGCCTCCTTCCACATCTTCTCGAGCGCCGGCGCGGCTTTGGCGCCGAAGCCTTGCAGCGCCGTCCAGGCCATGTACCGAGCTGACAAGTTGGGACTGGTCAGCGCCGACACGGCGCCGTCGATCGTCGTGAAATCGTACTTCGGCGTCGTGTACTTGCTGCCTGGCGGTGCGACGCGGAACAACCGGCCGCGAATGGAATCGCCTTGCGCATGCCCGCCCACGCCTGGGTCGTACCAGTCGGTCACGAACAACGACCCGTCGGGCGCGACGCAGACGTCGGCCGGCCGGAACCAGTTATCGCGAGCGCCTTTCAACACGTCGACCATTTCCGCTTTGTAACCGGCGCCGTCCGGCGTCGCCGGATACGCGCGGACCACGTTCGGACCCGCGTCGCAGTGAATCACCTGATCCCAAAACTTCTTCGGCAAGAGTCGCCCTTCATACACCGTGATCCCGGTCGGCGACCCCGCGCCCGTTTGCAGCAGGTTCGGCACGACGCCCGGGTCGTTGAGGTGCCAATGGCGAAGAGGAATTTCGGTCTCAAGGTTGGTGCGCGGCGACTGCCACCCCGCGCCGGTCAGTTCGTCGCGATAGCCGTAGTTGCCGAACTCCATCACGAAATTGATGCGCACCCCGCGATTGCCGTCGTCGTCGTTGTCCGACTGCCACAACGTGCCGAACGAGTCGACGGTGACTTCGTAGTTGTTGCGGAAATTGTGCCCCAGCACCTCGAATTGGCTGCCGTCCGCATTGCAGCGAAACGGCATGCCGCCGTAGTAAGGCTTGCCATTGTCCACCACCGGGTTGCCCGCCAAGTCGACGACCTGCTTGCCATCCTTATCAAGCACCTTTTGGCCGGTGTTGCCGTAATTCCAGTAGTACTTGCCATCGGGCCCGAACAAGAACGAGTGCGCCGAGTGATCGTGCTGCGGCTGGCCGACGCCGGTGAACAACAACTCTTTGCGATCGGGCACGTCGTCGCCATTCTCGTCGGTGAAGACGAAGATATTCGGCGAGCACGACACGATGACGCGGTTGCCAAGCACGCAAATGCCCATCGCCGAATCGACATCGCGTCCTTGGTAGAAGACTTTCTGCGACTCAGCGACGCCGTCGCCGTCTTTGTCTTCCAGGATCAAGATGCGGTCCCCTTCGGGCCGCTTGCCGTTATGACCGCGGTAGTTGACCACTTCGCAAACCCACACGCGGCCGCGATGATCGATATCGAGGTTCGTGAGGTTCAGCACCTGCGGCTCGGCGGCGAACAGCTTGGCTTCGAGCCCTTCGGCCACATCGAGTCCCGCGACCGCATCGGCCGGATCGCGTCCCACGGCCGCCGCGCCGCCTCCTCCCCCGCCCACCGTCGTCGGCTTCTGGGTGTAGACCAGGAATTGCACCGACGTCGCGCCGCCGCCCTGTTGGTCGGTCCCGCCGTTGTCCAGCCCGCCGCGGGCTTGAAAGCGTCCATATCCCTCCGGCACGTCGAACTCGATCACCGAATTGGCATGCGTGCCGATTCCGTACTCGACGCTCTTCCCGGCGATGCGCAGCGGCTTGCCGTCCGCGTTCGCGTTCACGCGCACCTGGCCCCATTCGGAGGTCGCCGACTTCCAAGGGAGTTCGGTGAGTTTCTTCGTGCCAGCCGGCCCGACCAACCGCGGTTCGGCCCAGTCGGCCCAATCGCAGCCGAAGCCGTTGCCGCCGTCGGTCACCACCAGGAACAGCTTTTTGGCGCCTTGCAGGTCGACGTCGATCGCTTCCGCGTGCCCTGGAGTTTGGGAGGTGATCAGCTTGCTGGTGAACAGCGGCTTGGGAGCGGGGCCGGACGGACGCTGAGCCGACTTACCGTCGCCGCCGGGCAGGTTCAGTCGCTTCCGGACGTCTTCGCGGTTGAAGTTGCCAGGCGGCGTGAAGTCTTGGTTCGCCTCGAGCTGTTCGAGCGTCACCGGGGCGTTCTCGACGCCGTTGGCGGGAACTTCGCCTTTGGCGACCCACACGATGGCGTTGAGCACCAGTTTGCGGAAGTTGGGATCGCCCCAATTCCAGTGGTCGTGTCCGCCCGTGAAACCGAAGCCGCGTCCGCCGTCGGGCCGCTCCGACGCCCAAGCCACGTGCTGCGGTTCCTTTTTGGCGATCGCCTCGCGCACCGAAGGATTGCCGCTGTGCGTACCGTCGGGGCGCGCCAGCGTGCTGTCGGGCGGCAGGTCGGTCAGGATCGGAGTGACTCCCTCCATGTTCGGCCGAAACCGCATGTGGTAGTACCACTCGTCCTGAATCTCAAACGGCTTGACGCCGCGTGCGATCGGGTGGTCGGGAAACTTCGTGAATTTCGCCTTCCAATGCGGATTCACCGACCAGTGCATTTCAAAGTAGCCGCCGATCCAGTCGAGGAATCGGTCGCCCGCTTCCCCTTTGGGGACTTCGACGCCGTAGTGAATGCAAGCGACGCCGACGCCCTTCTTGGCGAGTTCGTCGAGCTGCTTGAGGTGCGGCATCACGACGTGACCGCCGCCGCCGTCGCTGTACATGACGACGGCGTCGACCCCATCGAACTCTTTCGGATCTTGCGGCCAGCCGTGCTTCACGACGTCGGCCTGAATGTTCAGGCCGCCGTCGTTGAGCGCCTTGGCTAGCAGGACGCAGCCGGCGTAATGCTCGTGCGAGCCGTAGCCGTGGCTGGGTCTACCCGAGATGAAGAGAATTTTTTTTTTAGGGACCGCCGACGACGTCTTGCCATCGGCCTTGGGGGCGTCCGCTTTCGGCGCCGCCGCGGCCGGCAGCTTCTTGAGGCGGATATTGCGGAACTGCACGGTCATCGGCGGCCCCGCGTGCAGCTGCAGCGCCAAGATGCCGGTCGGACGACGGTCCTTCATGTCCTCGTCGGTCACTTCACAGGTGACGACGCCGTTGATGCGGTGGACGAAATCGAACCCGCGCGCCGTGACGTGGTACTCGTTCCAGTCTTCCTTCTTGATCTTGGTCTGGATTTCCTTGGTGTCGCCGACCGTGCCCACCTGCTTGGGCTTATGGTCGTCGCCAATCACCGTCTTCTGACCGCGCAAGGCAAGGATGCCGCGATAGCGTTCGCCGTAGAGGATGCCCGAGTAGGTATCGCCCGCTTCGAAGTCGGCTTGATAGCCGCCGACGACCCACTTTTCGTTGGGGACTTCAAAGCTGCGGTATTGGATGCCCGAGTTGCCGCCGACGATGCGGTATTCCAGCTTCAGTTCAAAGTCGCCGACCTCGCCCTTGCGCCAGATGATGAAGGTGTTTCCCTTCGTGGGCTTCTCTTTCGTGGTCTGCCCCGTGATCGTTCCGTTTTCAGCACGCCAGAAGTCAGGATTGCCATCCCAACCGTCGAGCGACTTGCCGTCGAAGATCGGTTCGAAACCGTCATCGTCCGCGGCGACGGCCGGGCAAGTCCCGACGCACGCCATCAAAGCCAAACCCAGCACGCCCAGCAACCGGCGCAGCATCGTCATACGAGCTTCTCCATCAACGTGAGGTGAGCAACACGGCCTGGGCGGTCAGCGCAACGCGACGAAAGCGCCCGCGCAGGCGGCGAGTGGCGTAACGATACCCGCCTGGAAAAGCGCCGTCAAACACCCCGCCAGGAAGCAGAGCATTCTCCCCAGACCTCGCGTCGGGGGCGCCGCGCACGCGCAGCGACCTGCCCCGCACTCGGCAATGGTTCGCATGCGCCCAAGAATGTGCCGGCGTTTGGCGGGCGGACGCGGGCTGGGCGTCGGGCGGTGGATGGTAGAGCGGCGGACCATCGAGCGCGAGAACGGGAGCGCGGTCGGGGACGCTTGGTTCGGCCGCGGGGTGGCGCGGTTTATTGACTTGCAGCGCGTTGCGGTGCAGTGGGGACAGTCAGATGGACCGCGGAGCGGTCCACTACTTTTAACTGCCTTGGCGGCTGCTGCTGTCGCCGGCCGACTCCGCTTGCGCGCGTCGAATGGCGTCGTGAACCTCGCCGCGGTGCACGGGGACGTGCAACGGGGCTTCGATCCCCAAACGCACCTTGTCGCCGCGGATATCCACAATCGTGATCGTGATGTTGCCGTCAACGACAATCTGTTCGTTGACCTTCCGGGACAGCACTAACATGTCTCATACCCTTCCTTGGAGCCTGCGACGCGAGAGCGCACGGACGCGGGCTAACGAAAACTTTCGCACTCGCCAGATTTTACCCCTCGAGCTTGAAGAAAGTTTCCCAGAACGCGATATTCTGACCAAACTGCCAGACCACGCCCCGCCGCAGCGTTCCTTCAGCTCATCGAAAACCAACCGCAAACCAGTTTCCAGTCATCACTTACAACCAGACCAGCACCGCCGCACGCCAGCGCCGCTAGCAAGCTAGCAACAACCGGTTAACTTTCCCGCGAAGTGGACAAACGGCTGACAGAAGTCGGACTTTTTTTCAGGAGCGACCCCCGTGGCCCTCGATTTGCACTCTTGGAGCGGCCGCTCTTGCACCGCCCGCTGCGTTCTCCGGACGGCCGCCTGGCCGCTACTGCTCGCAGCCTTCCTGCTCGCCGCCCAGCGATCCGGCCCCGTCCTCGCCGCCCCTCGCGAGCCGCTCCCGGACAAGCTTGTCGTCCTCACTTTCGACGACTCGGCCCAATCGCACTTCACCGTCGTCCGACCGCTGCTCAAACAATACGGCTTCAACGCGACCTTCTTCATCACCGAAGGCTTCGATTTCCGCGACAACAAACGCGACTACATGACCTGGGAGCAGATCGCTCAACTGCACCGCGACGGATTCGAGATCGGCAACCACTCCCGCGATCACCAAGGACTCACCGCCCAATCGGCTCCGCGCTACGCGCAGCAACTGGCGGCCATCGACGCCGCCTGCGCCGAACACGGCATCCCCAAACCGGTCAGCTTCGCCTATCCCGGTAACGCGATCTCCCGCGAGGGGCTCGCCGTCCTCGCGCAGCACGGCATCCGCTTCGCTCGCCGCGGCGGCGCGCCCGAGTACACCTACGAACAGGGACTCGGCGTCGCCTATGAACCGGGACTCGACCACCCGCTGCTCATTCCCACCGCCGGCGACGCGCGCCCCGACTGGACGCTCGACGACTTCATTCGCGCCGTGCAGCTGGCGCGCGTCGGCCGAGTCGCCGTGCTGCAGTTCCACGGCGTCCCCGACACGGCGCACGCCTGGGTCAACACGTCGCCCGAAAAGTTCCAAGCCATGCTGCACTATTTGGCCGAGCAGAAATACAAAGTCATCGCACTCCGCGATCTGGAGCGCTACGTGGACCCGAGCGTCGCGCCGCAAGACCCCTGGGGCCCGATCGAGGACCGCAAGCGGCGAATCGCCGCCGCGCTGCCGCTTGACGATTCCCGCCCTCCGCGCGACGACCCGGAACGCAACTACTGGCTGAACAACATGCGCGCTCACGGCTTCACCCTCCCCGAGATGGAAGCCGCCGCCGGTCTCCGACGCGCGCAACTTGAAACGGCGCTCGCCGCGCTCCCGCCCCCCGCAACAATCCCCGCCGGCGCGGTCCGCATCCTGCCGTACCCCGGCGGACGCCACCCGCGCATCGGCTTTCGCGACGGCTGCATTCGCCCGCAGCGCGAGACCAAAGTCAGCGTCTTCACTCCCTGGCAGGACGGCGGCTACGTCGTCGTCGACGTCCCTGAAGCCATCTGGGTCAAACAGCCCGACGTCGGCCGCGAGCTGCTCTACTTGGCGCACACCCACGTTCCCACGCGCTGGGATCGACGCGGCGAACGCCTGGCGCCGCTGGAGTGGCGCCGCCACGACGAGGGACGCTTGTCGATCGAGCGCACGCTGCCCGACCAGTCGGCGTTCGGCGCCGACGTGCGCGTGGTCGAGCGCGAAGTGCAGATGGAGCTGTGGCTGCGAAATGGAACCAGCCAGCCGATGACCGACCTGGTCGTACAAAACTGCGTGATGCTGAAAGACGCCGTTGGCTTCGACGCGCAATCGAACGACAACAAGCTGCTCCGCTCTCCGTTCGTCGCGTGCCGCGATACGTCGGGCCGCCGCTGGATCATCACCGCCTGGACGCGCTGCGTCCGCCCCTGGGCGAACCCGCCCTGCCCCTGCCTGCACAGCGACCCGCAATTCGCCGACTGTGCTCCCGGCGAAACGCAGCGTCTGCGCGGCTGGCTCACGTTCTACGAAGGAACCGAAATCGACGCCGAGGTGGAGCGACTGCGGGCGCGGTGGGGCTTGTAAACGGGCCGTAGAACAGGCCGTAGGACAGGCTTCCAGCCTGTCTCGCCTGTGGCGCGAGTGCGCTGCGAGTCAGTGCGCTGCGCGTGCGCGGGGCCCCCGACGCGAGGTCGGGGGAGAAGGGAGACTTCACAGGCTGGAAGCCTGTGCTACGGCGAGGGGAGAAACTTTAGTGCTTCTTGCGCGTGGATCGTGTGAGGACCGTCGAAGAACTCGCAGACGGCGCGGGCGGGCCAACCCAGCTGATCGTAGTGGCGGCGCACTTTTCCGAATTCGGCGGCCGTCCATTCGGTCGGCGACCCGCCGTCCCGGTGCCCCTGCTCCACCATGAATGGACGCGGCGACATGAGCATCGCGAGCTCCGCGTAGCTCGCCACATGCGCCAAATTCCATTCGGGGATTTCGTACTCGCCCGTGAACGCGTACCCGTATGGCTCGTCGTTCGTCGTGATCACGCGCACCCAATCGGTGAAATCGCCCGAACAGATCGCCAGACAATACCGATCCACCAGCGGCGGCACTCGCATCGCCGTCTTCCCGCCATAAGACAGACCATAAAACGCAATGCGGTTCCCGTCGACCATCGGCAGCGCGGCGAGCCAATCGAGCGTCCGTTCGTGCTGGGCCGCGATGAAGCTGAAAAGCGAAAGGCCCAGCGGGTTCGCCGACCGTTGAATCTGTCGAAAGCGGTCGCCGCCGCGATACGGATTCTGCGGCGCATAAACAACGTACCCGCGCCGCACCAGCGTCTCGGCAAACGCTTTGTAGTAGCCGAACGGCCGCCGTTCGTGCGAATACGTATCCGCCGCCAGCGACTCCAACCCATGCTGACACACCACGGCCGCCCGACGCTCGCCCTCCTTCAAAGTGCGCGGTACTAACAGTCGGCCGCCCGCTTGTACGCCGTCGACCACGTCGAGCAGCACTTCGTACACCACATAGTCGTCGTGGGTTGATGTCAGGCGAGTTCGCACGGCCAGCGGTTGAATGCGGTCAAGCGGCAAGCGGCCGATGAGTTCGTCGTGCACCCACGCCTGCAGTTTAGGCCGTTCCGCCTCCCACGCCTCGCGGGTCGCCGCCGCCGGTCTCCACCGAGCGTCGCGCACGCGCGACGACTCACGCGCCAACCTCTGCACGTGCTCTTGCAAGGCGGCGAACTGTCGCCGCTCGCGTCGCAAGCCGGCCTCCTTCAGTCGCGACTCGCTTACGCCGACCAAGTCCCAAACAGGCCGCCCGCTCCTCTTCGCCGGACCTGAGTCCGCGGCGACGGTCGATTCGGCCGTACCAGTCAGTTGGAGTTGCCTTCGCAAGGCGGCGACCGCGGCGTTCGACCACGCAGGGCCGTCCCCTCGCTCGCCGCTCCACACCAGCCGCGCCTCCCAGGCGTCGCCAAGTTGCTTTCGATACTGCTCGACGCGCGCCCACTCGCGCTGCACTTCTTCGGAGGAGCGCGACGCCACGATGCCCGGCGCCGACGACTTGCGCACCTGTTCGCTGACCGCCGGCGCTGGTCCGCGGTATTCATCCACCGCGCACCCCTCGACCGTCAGCCCTCGCGGAGCAAGCAGTGCGGCGATCTCCGCATCGCCGAATTCGACCAGCCGCCGCCATACGTTGCGATAGACGGGTTCGCTCGCCAGCGACTCCCGCGGCCCAAAATAGCCGCTCGTCAAACAGGCGGTGACGCGGTCATCCAGCGCCGCGGCGCACAGCGCCGTCGCGCCCCCTTCGCCGACGCCGGCGACGGCCACGCTCGAGTAACTCGAACCGTCGGCCGCTTGCGTCGCAATGTCGACCGCCGCCAACACCATCTGCACCTCGTAACCCAGGGGATGCCGACCGACCTCGTACGTTTGTCGGTACAAGAACTCGCGATGCGTCTGGTTCGTGTACCCCACGCGCGGATGCCCCGACAGTTCGGTGCGCAAACTCACCACCGCGGGCACGACCACGATGCACCCGGCTCGCGCCCACTCGTAGATCCCTCGCGCTTCCGCGTCTGCGCCCGCCGTCAATCCACACACTTGCTCCGGCGTTTTCGACGCGTCGGGGATCGCAATCACCACCGCCTCTGCCTGCTGCGGTCGCACCATCAGCCCCTCCGCGGCGACTCCCTCAAGCACCGGCCAGCGCACCGCGACGACCTCGATCCGGCCATCCGCCGACCGCGCCACAACCCCGTCTCGGTCGACGCTCGCCAGCCGCTCAAACGAGCGTGCTGCGGCGTCGGTCGCGGTGACGCGTGCGTCGGTCGCGCCCAAGAGCGCCGCGAGCCGCGCTCGCTTCTCACCCACCCGGGAGGCGTTCCAGGCATCGCTCCGACGCCGCGGTGCGTCAGCCGTACGTCGATCGCAATACGCTTGGATGCCCTTCAGCAGCCGTTCGTCCAAGGGTTCTTGGAGATCCAGGACGGCTGTGCCCGGAAGAACGGCGGGCGGCGCGAATGACGCGGGCGGCGCCCCGAGCAGCAAGACGGCGACGAGGATGGGGATGGGAGGGGGCATCAGGGGGACGGAGTGCGCTGCGCGATCGCGGCGCCCCCGACGCGAGGTCGGGGGAGAAACGCTGGGGCAGGATGGGTTACGGGGCGGATAACTTGATGTTGCAGGCGGCGCCGGTGTCTTCGAGGATTTGTTTGGTCAACATCGCATTCACGGGTCCGATGATGTTGAAGTGGTCGCCGGGGACTTCCAGGAATTGAAGTTGCGGGTTGGTGCTGGCCTTGCGCATCGCCCGCAGGCAACTCACTTTGCCGTCGCGCCCCTCAATCACAAACACCGGCAAACGCATCGCATGCAGCCATTGCCCTGGGTTGCGCAATGAACGCTCTCGTTCGTTCGAGACGTCGAATGGCAGCATCTCTTGGCCGTATCCGATGACGTTGTCCACCGGCCCCAGCGCGAAGACGGCGCGGAAGCGGTCGGTCGTGGCGGCGGCCAGCATCACCAACGTGCCGCCCGTACTGTGCCCGCCCAGGTAAATCTTGCGCGGGTCGACGTAATCCTTTTGCGCCAAGTGATCCGCGGCCGCCAGCAAATCGTCCACCTCGCCGTACAACCCTTCCATCACCCCCGAATTCGAGTTCCCGCCGCGAAACGACGGGTACATCATCACGATCCCCGACTCGCGAAACTGACGCGCCGACTGGTCGTTGTCCAGCGCAGCGGGCGCCCAGGCCGTCGAACTAATGCTGTTGCTGAAACCGCCGAAGACCCAAATCACCGCCGCATGGCGCTTGCCATCGCTCGGAGGCGGCGTCAGGTAGGCGCTCAGCGGTCCGGCCGGCGAGTCGTACGTTTCCAGCACCAACTCGCCGGCGGGCGGTTCCTCCACCGGCTCGTTCATTCTCTCTTGGCGAATCAACTGAGTTTGAAAACCGCGCCGCGCTTCGGCCAGCGACGAGTACTGCGTCAATTGGGGCGGATGCAGGAACCGCTCGACGCTCCACCAGACCACCCCCGCGCAGCCTACGACTCCCAACACGACGCAGCCCGCCAGACTCAAGATGATCCACCCCAGGCGACTGCTGCTCAGCGGCGCCGGCGGCGCTCCCCAGGCGGCGCTGGCCGGCGGCGGCGACTGCGGGGCGAAATTGGGCAGCGCGACCTGCGGCGGCGGCCCGAACGGCGTCCCGGTCGCCGCTCCACAACGTGGACAGACGAACGACTGGCCATGCGCCGCGGGCGGAACGGCGAAGACGACGCCGCATCGACCGCACTGTAGGGATGTCGACATGTTCGAGTTCCTGGGCGATGTGGGGGCGGTGGGGGTTCGGGAAATAAAAACCCTGTTGATTTCGGAGCATTGGGCGCCTCGGCCCCACGGTCTTTTGTTGCGCAACGCTGTCGTTCATCGCGCAAAGACACGCGCTGAATGTGCTCCCTTCTCCCCGCTGCGGGGAGAAGGGCCGGGGATGAGGGGGTGTCGGCGCAACAACCGTGCGCGGACTCACTCTCCGATTTTTATCACTCCAGGGGTGAGTGGGGGTTGGGGTTAAGGGTTGGGGTTAAGGGTTGGGGGTTGGGGTCACAGGCTGGAAGCCTGTGCTACGGGGGGGCGTCTCGCGTGACGCGGCGGTATTCGCTTTCCGGCTTGTGGATTTCGTCGCCGCCGTGCGCGTGGACCGTCGTGTCGGGGCCGTGAATGCGGCCTACGAAACGCGAAGGAATGCGACAATGCACCACGACGCGGTCGTCTTGGTACTTCTGCGACAGAATCTCGCCGTGGTGCGCTAAATACGCGAGCAGCTTGCCGTTGGCCACGCTGGTTTCCACGTCCAAGTCCGCAAACGAACGACTCAACGCGTCGCTCACCGCCAGCGCCAAGCGATCGAACCCCGACTTCTTACGGGCACTGATCGTCACGGCGTTCGGATACCGCTGCAATAAACTGGCCGCCCGCTCCTCGGCGTGCGGTACGTCGACTTTATTGAGCACCAACAGCGTGTCTTTCGCCAGGATGCCGATCTCTTCCAGCACCGAATACACCGCGGCAATCTGTTCGACCGCCGCCGGATTGCTGGCGTCCGCCACGTGCATCAACAAGTCGGCCTGCCGCGCCTCCTCCAACGTCGCCTTGAAGCTGGCGATCAGCGAGTGCGGCAAGTCGCGAATGAATCCCACCGTGTCGCTCAAAAGCACCGGCCCCCAGTTGGGCAGGTGCCAACGCCGCGTGCGCGTGTCGAGCGTCGCAAACAGCTTGTCCGCGGCCAAAACGTCGGCGTCGGTGAGCGAATTCATGAGCGTGCTTTTGCCGGCGTTGGTGTAGCCGACCAGCGACACCGTCATGTGGTCGTGGCGCGCCGCCACCTGCCGCTCTTTCCGCTTCTCAATCTCGTGCAGTTCTTCCCGCAAATCGAAAATCCGCTTCTCCACCAACCGCCGGTCGGTCTCCAGCTGCTTTTCGCCGGGACCGCGCATGCCGATGCCCATCTTGATGCGCGACAAGTGGGTCCACATGCGTTTAAGCCGCGGCAGCGAGTACTCCATCTGCGCAAGCTCCACGGCCAACCGCGCCTCGTACGTCCGCGCGTTCGACGCGAAGATGTCGAGAATCAATTCGGTGCGATCGAGCACCTTGACCTTGAGCGCCTTTTCAAGGTTGCGCGACTGGCTCGGCGCCAAGTTGTTGTCGAACAGCACCACGTCCGCGTCGTGCTCCTCGACCACCCGTTTCAATTCATCGACTTTCCCCGACCCCAGATAGGTCGCCACATCCGGCCGCTCGCGACGCTGCGTCAGGCCGCTGACCACCTCCACCCCGGCCGTCGTCGCCAAGCCATGCAATTCTTCCAAGGGGTCATCGAACTCCGCGTCATCCGGCAGGATCACGCGCACCAAGATCGCCCGCTCGCTCTTTAAACTCTGACTGCGTTGTAACTCTTGCACTGGTTCTCTTGCGCACCGTCGGAAAGGAAAGAAGTGAAATACGCGACCGCCAAGCAATATACCGCGCCGCCCCGATCCGCGCGGCGCCGGTCGTGTCCGGCGCAGCGAGTCGTCGGCGCGGCTAGGTACGAGGACCGGCCAGGTCGGCGCGAGGTTCGCGCCAGGCGGCGTGCAGCGGCCGCTGGATGTCCAGATCGGCCTGCAATTGCGCGATCAGCAACGACCGCTGATCGGCGCTCAGCCCGCCGAAGAACGCGCGGTCGGTCAAAGGCTCTAAACTCGGACCATCCACGGGCGGGGGCGCCCGCCGCACTTCGATCACCTCGCCCCAAAAGTAGGTCCGATCCCCCGTCTCGTGCCGATGAAACACGCGGCATTCGACGCGCGCCAAACAGTCCTCCAGCCGGGGGCAGCCGCTCTCCCCGACGCTGGTCGCCAGCCCCGCAAACTTGTCGACGTCGCGGCTGGAGCTCGACGCAAAGCGCCACGCCAATTCGGCTTGATCCGCCGCGAGCAAATGACCTGCAAAATGGCCGCTCGCATCCACCAGCGGCGTCGTGGCGTGGTTCGGGGCGAGCCCCACGAGCACCACGGGGCGCTGAGGGTCCAGAGAGGCCGCGGAGAGCCACGTGACGGTCAGTCCGCCGCGTCGTCCCGCGTGGGCCGCGGTCACGACCCACACTTCGCGCACCACCTGTCGAAAAAGCTGCGCCGTCTCGGCTTGCTGTTGTGCCGTCAGCATGTCTGGTCCTCGCCCGTTGCCTCGCCTCGATCACGGTCGTACGATTGCCGACTGTGAATTTCGCCTGGTACACGCCCGTCGGGCGTCCCATCGTTCCAAACAGGAGTCTCCATCATGACGCATCGCCGCAACTTTCTGAAGCAGTCGGCCGCCTGCGCCGCGTCGCTCGCCTGCGCTTCGCAACTGGCCCCCGCCCTGTTCGCCGCCGACAAAAAGCCGCTCTTCCAAATCAGCCTCGCCGAGTGGTCGCTGCACAAGGCCCTCTTCGGCAAGAAGCTCGACCACCTCGACTTCGCCAAAACGGCCAAAGAGGAATTCGGGATCGACGGCGTCGAGTACGTCAATCAGTTCTTCAAAGACAAGGCGAAGGACGAGAAGTATTTGGCCGAAATGAAGAAGCGCTGCGACGATCTGGGCGTGAAGAGCCTGCTGATCATGATCGACGGCGAAGGCAAGCTGGGCGACGCCGACGAGAAGAAGCGCCTCCAAGCCGTGGAGAATCACTACAAGTGGATCGAAGCCGCCAAGTACCTCGGCTGCCACTCCATCCGCGTCAACGCCGCCTCCGACGGATCGTACGACGAACAGCTAGAACGAGCGGCCGACGGCCTGCGGCGGCTCAGCGAGTTCGGCGCCAAACACCAACTCAACGTGATCGTCGAGAATCACGGCGGATTGTCGTCCAACGGCAAGTGGCTGGCGAGCGTCATGAAGAAGGTGGATTTGCCGAACTGCGGCACCTTGCCCGACTTCGGCAACTTCCACGACTACGACCGCTACCAAGGCGTGACCGAAACGATGCCGTTCGCGAAGGCGGTGAGCGCCAAAAGCCACGACTTCGACGCCGAGGGGAATGAAACGAAGACCGACTACTTCAAGATCATGAAGATCGTGCTCGACGCCGGCTACCGCGGCTACGTCGGCATCGAATACGAAGGCAGCAAGCTCGACGAAATGGCCGGCATCCGCGCCACGCTCAAGCTGCTCCAGCGCTGCCAAGAAAAGCTGTCGTAGTCGGCGGCGTGCGATGAGCGACCTGAACCATCCCGTCGCGATCATCAGCAAAGGACTGTTGTTCGCCCTGCTGGGCGTCCTGGCGACGGTCCTCGTGTACTTGCAAGGCCGTGATTGGCGAACGCTCGCACTCCACTTGCTTGGAGTGTGGGCGTTCTGCCGTTTCTATTACTTCGCGTTCTACGTCATCGAACACTACGTCGATCCCAGCTACCGCTTCGCCGGCCTCTGGGATTTCGCGAAGTACCTATGGCGTCGCCGCGGCTCGTAACGCGGCCGCTCGCGGCGACATCCCCGACGGCGTTTATTCGACGTCGCGCAGCAGCGACACGCCGGTCATTTCGCTGGGCTTGGGGAGTCCCAGGAGGTCGAGCACCGTGGGGGCGACGTCGGCGAGACGGCCGCCGATGCGCAGCTTCTTACCCCGATGTTGGTCGTCGACCACGATCAGGTCGACGTCGAACGTCGTGTGCTGCGTGTGCGGGCCGCCGGTCGCCGGGTCGACCATCTGCTCGGCATTGCCGTGGTCGGCCGTGACGACGAGCGCTCCGCCCCGCTTCTTCACCGCTTCGACGATCCGCCCCACTTCCACGTCCACCGTCTCGACCGCCGCGATCGCGGCCGCCAAGACGCCCGTGTGCCCCACCATGTCGCCGTTGGCGAAATTCACCAGGATGAAGTCGAACAAATCCGACTCGATCGCATTCAGCACCGCGTTGCCGACGGCGGTCGCCGACATCGACGGCAATTGGTCGTACGTCGAGACGTACTTGGGCGAAGGGATGTCGAGCTGAAATTCGTGATCGAAGCAGCCCTTCTTGTAGTCATTGAAGAAGTAAGTCACGTGCGGGTGCTTTTCCGACTCCGCACACCGGAACTGCGACTTCCCCTGCGCCTGCAGGTAATCGCCCAGGATGTTCGCCATCTTGGGCGGCTTCAGGAACGCGACGTTGACGGGCAGGCCCGATTCGTATTCGGTGAGCGTCACGAAGTGCAGCTTGTCGAGCCGCGGACCGCGGTCGAAACCGCCGCCCGGAATCTTGCTCCAGGCCGCGTCGTCGTACACGAAGGCCTTGGTGAGTTCCCGCGGGCGATCGCCGCGATAGTTGTAGAACACAAGCGCATCGCCGTTCTTCACCAATTGCGACGGATCGACCTGGCCCGTCTTCGAAATCACGCTCGGTTCGATGAATTCGTCGCCGCTGCGCGATGGCTCGACCGGATTGGCGTAATAGTGCTTGACCGCTTCTTCGGCGGTCGCGTAGATGCGGTCGCCGCCCTGGGTCAGCAAGCGGTAGGAGCGCACTACGCGATCCCAGCGGAAGTCGCGATCCATCGCATAGAACCGCCCAATGACGCTCGCGATGCGTCCCATCTGCGTCTGAGCCAAATGCTGCTCCAGTCGCTGGACGAAGCCCAAACCGGAGGTGGGGGACGTGTCGCGGCCGTCGGTGATCACATGCAGGGCCAGTTTGTCGCCGGCGAGCCCGCGTTGTTTGACGAGATCAACGAGCGCCAGCGCGTGTTCGATGTGGCTGTGGACGCCGCCGTCGGACAAGAGGCCCAACAGATGGAGCGTCCCGCCGGTTTGCTTCACGTACTCGACGGCCTTGTGGAGCTCTTCGTTTTGAAAGAAGCGGCCGTCGCGGATGGTGCGCGAGATGCGCATCAATTCTTGATCGACGATGCGACCGGCGCCCAGGTTCTGGTGGCCGACTTCGCTATTGCCCATCACGCCCGCAGGCAAGCCGACGTCTTCGCCCGATGTGTGGATTTGGACGTTCGGGTAGTTCGCGAGCAGGTAGTCGTCGACCGGCGTCTTGGCCAAATGAATCGCGTTGATCGCGTTCATTTCCGGGTACGGATTGTGCCCCCAACCATCCCGAACAATCAACACCACGGGGCGACGCGCCGACATGAGCAACTCCCTGGACCACATCCAAAAAATACGATTCCGCCAACCCCCGGTTTGTACCGCCCCCCCGCAGGTTCCGCAAGCCGCGTCGCCCGTCCGTAGCGCAGGCCGTAGCGCAGGCTTCCAGCCTGCGACCGCTTCTCCCCCGACCTCGCGTCGGGGGAAAGGCGCATGCGCGGCGAACTGCAATCCTTACCGCTGCCGCGCACCGTTGCCGCGCACCGTTGCGGCGCAACCGCAGAGCCAAGCTCTGCGGAGACAGGCTGGAAGCCTGTCCTACGGGGTGCTATCCTTCCAAACTTGTTTATCTTTTCCTACCACTTGAGCTTTTTGCGATGGCTGTCGACCTTTCCACTCGGCATGAACTGGCCGGATCGCTGTTTCAACTTCCTACTTCGCCCGACGCCTGGCGAGCGCTGCGGCTGACGCCCGAACAGGTGCAATTCTACGAACAACAAGGGTACCTGCCGGGGGTGCGGCTGTTGAGCGACGAGCAGGTCGAGGCGCTGCGCGAAGAGCTGCAGGGTTTCTTCACTCCGGGGCACGACGGGCAAGATCTGTGGTACGAGTATCACACGAACGAGTCGGGGGACCCGAACCAAGTCCTGTTCCACTCGCTTGGCGCCTGGCGCATCAAACCGGGCTTCCACGACGTGCTGTGGAACCCGCGATTCACGGTCGCCGCCAGCCAACTGCTGGGAGGGCGAGTTCGTTTCTGGCACGACCAACTGTTCTGCAAGCCGGCTCGGCACGGCGGCGTCGTCGCTTGGCATCAAGACTATTCCTATTGGACGCGCACCAAGCCGATGGCGCACCTCACTTGCTGGATCGGACTGGACGACAGCACGGTCGCCAACGGCGCCGTCCACTACGTCCCCGGCAGCCATCGCTGGGACCTGCTCCCCATCACCGGCTTGGCTGGCAACATGGAAGCCATCCGCGAAGTGCTGACCGACGAACAGTGGGATCAGTTCAACAAGCCGGTCGCCGTGGAGCTCAAGAAAGGGGAATGCACATTCCATCATCCGCTGATGGTCCACGGTTCGTTCGCCAACCGCACGGAATCGCCGCGGCGGGCGGTCGTGATCAACGTATTCCTGGACGGGGTCCGCTCCGATAGCAACGACGTGTTGCTGAAAGGGGTTCCGCCGATCCCCCAAGGGGAAAAGATGGAAGGCCAATTCTTCCCGCTGCTGTTCGATCCGGCGGTGATGGACTAGTCGGCCCGAGCGTCAAAAGGGCCCTCGCGTCAAAAGGGTACGTGAAACTTCGAGTCGCCGGACGAGACGTCGATGACTCGCTTGGGCGGCGCGGCCGCGGGGGGCCGCAAATCATTCAGCGGCACGAACTGGGATGACGGTTCGTCGTACGCAAACACGCCGCCGCTGGCGATGTCGTACACCCAGGCATGCAGTTTGAGCTGTCCTTCGGAGAGTCCGACGCGGACGGCGGGGTGCGTCTGGAGGTTTTCGAGCTGCACGAGGACGTTTTCTTCGGTGCAGACGTCGAGCAGTTCTTGACCGGCGAGGTGCTTGTATTTGGACCGGACGATGCGGCGAGTCGCTTCGGCGTGGCGGAGCCATTCGGCGACGGCCGGCATTTCGTCCAGGCACTGCGAATTGAGCAGCCCCTTCATCGCGCCGCAGTGGGAGTGACCGCAGATGACGATGTCCTTCACCTGCAGTCCCGCGACAGCGAACTCAATCGTCGCCACTTCGCCGCCCGTCGTCGCTCCGTAGGCGGGGACCAGATTGCCCGCATTGCGCAGGACGAACAAATCGCCCGGTTCGGTATGCGTGATGAGATTCGGGTCGATCCGCGAATCGGAACAGGTGATGAACAACGTTTCCGGGTTTTGCCCTTGCGAGAGCCGTTCGAACAGTTCGCGATGCTGCCGGAACACTTCGCGTTTGAAGTGGTGTAATCCGGCCACCAAAGACTGGACCATCGACGGGAACTCCTCGAAGCGATACATTTCGCAAGGTTCATAACGAGAGGCAAGCTAGCAGGCTCCCGCAAGATGTTCAAACCCGTTTGGACGCTTCTCGTCGCCTTTCGACGATCTCCCGTCTTCAGCAGCTTGGCCCTCGCGGTGCTCGGCGTCGGCCTCTATTCCTCGACGGTCGTCTACGTCGACCAACGATGGCTCGGCCGCTTCGTCTTGATCAGCGCTCAACTGCACGTCCTCTTGGGGCTCGTTCTGGGCTTGCTGTTGGTCTTTCGCACGAACACGTCGTACGACCGCTGGTGGGAAGCGCGGAAGCTGTGGGGGCAGTTGGTCAACGACAGTCGCAATCTGGCGATCAAGGTCGCGACCTGCGTGCGAACCGACGAAGCGGACAAGCACCGGCTGGGCGTCTACGTGTCGACCTTCGCGTGGGCCCTCAAGAACAACTTGCAGGGCGGACGGCCGCTGCAAGCGCACGCCCCGTTTCGCGACGCGGTCGAGCAACCGGGGCACGTCCCCATCTTTCTTGCCGGCCGCATCTACGAACACGTCGAACGCTGGCGTCAGACCGGGAAGTTGGACGGCTTCGAATTCTGGGTCGTCGACCAGCACCTCATGGCGCTGATGAACGTCTGCGGCGCCTGCGAACGCATCCTCAAGACGCCGATCGCCTTCTCTTACCTGTGGTTCATTCGGCAAGCCATCGCCGTCTATCTGGCGACGCTGCCGTGGGGGCTGGTGGAGTCGTTCGGCTACTGGTCGGTTCCCGCCACCATGCTGCTGGGGTATCTGCTGATCGGCGTCGAACTGCTGGCCGAGAGCATTGAAAACCCCTTCGGCGACTCGATCGACGACCTGTCGCTCGAGGCGATCTGCCGGACGATCGAACGGGACGTCGCCGAGGTGCTGCCGCCGCCGATGGTTTCCGCGGGTGAGCCAAGCTGACTACGAATGCAGATCGATTCGGCAGCAGCCGAATTCGATTTGCGGCGTGTCATCGGGGCCGGTCGGTGCGACGAAGACGTTGGGATGCAGAGCATACACGACGAATCGCCCCCGCTTCGTCGCTTGGACGATGCGCGCGTAACGCAGCACCTTCAAGTGATGCGAGACGTTGACCATCTCCAGCTTCAGCCGCTCAGCGATCTGGCCGACGTTTAGTTCGCCGTCGAGCAGGCAGTCGACGATGCGAAGCCGATCCGGATCCGCCACCGCCTTCAGCTGTTCGGCGCACAATTCAAATTCCTGCTTCCGTTTCATAACGCGCTATTCTGACGACCGGCGCGGTTTTTGAAAAGCGCCGTGTCAATCGCCGGCCAGGAAGGCGGGCCACAGCGAGTCGCTGACCAGGAGGCCGGCGCGAGTTAGTTGCAGGCGAACGCCGTCCCACTGGAAAAGTCCGAGCGGCACGTACTTCTGCAGCGGCCGCGCCGCCAATTGATCGACCGAAAAGCCTGTCTCGAGCTGGAATTGGCGCGCCTCGACGCCCTCCAGACGCCTCAGACCAAACACCAGCCGCTCGCGCGCCGCGTCCTCGGCGTTTAGCTCTTCCCATTCGGCGACCGGCGACAGCCCGGCTTGGAGCCGACGAATGTACGTCGAAGTGCTGCGATGATTGACTTCGCGCCGCCCCTCGACGAAGCGCGCCGCGCCGGGACCGGCTGCAAAATAAGGGCGTCCCAGCCAATAGGTCTCGTTGTGGCGGCAGCGAAAGCCGGGACGAGCGAAGTTCGACACCTCGTAATGCTCCCAGCCGGCCGAAGTCAGCCGATCGGCCGTCCATTCGTACATGGTCCGCTCCAGTTCATCGGGAAGCGACGCCAGTTCGCCGCGTTGCGCGCGGTTCCAAAACTGCGTCCCCTTTTCGATCGTGAGTCCGTAGGTGGACAGGTGGTCGGGCCCCAGCGCCAGCGCGGCTTCCACATCCGCTTGCCATGCTTCCAGCGACTCGCCGGGAACACCGAAGATGAGGTCGAGCGACAGGGAGCGAACGTACGGCCGCGCTCGGGCGACGGCCTCTTCGATGGCCGCTCGACAATGATCTCGTTCCAACAACTGCAGTTTCGCGTCGGCGAACGACTGCACGCCCAGACTGAGTCGATTGACGCCGAAGCGCGCCAAGAGTTCGAGCCGCCGGGGGTCGAGGTCGAGCGGGTTGGCTTCGACGGAGAATTCGCCGTCGGCGGCGAGCGGAAACCAGCGGGCGGCGAGCGTCAGGAGCTGCTCTAGCGCGTCGGGCGAGAGGTGCGTCGGGGTGCCGCCGCCGAAGAACAGCGTGTCGACGGGGCGCGGCTGTCCCAGTTGGCTAAGCTCCCGCTGGAGTGCGTCGAGGTAAGCGGGGACCAGATCGTCGCGGCGGGCGACGAGCGTAAAGTTGCAGTAGCCGCAACGGTGGCGGCAAAAGGGAACGTGCAAATAGGCCGCGCGCGGCGTCGCGCGGGACGGTTTGACTGGCGTCGCAGAATGCTGGGAGTCGATCGTCACAGCCACACGTGCATGCGCCCGCCCAGCAAGTCGGGGAAGGCGCGCTGAACGAAGTCGCGCACTTGGCGGTCGTGGTACCGAGTGCTGAAGTGCGCCACGATCAGGCACTCGTTGCGAAACCGCTCCCGCCGCTCCACGTAGTCGTCCAGGTGCATGTGGCCGAACTTGTGGATCTTTTCCTTGCGGTGGTTCGGCGCGACGAACGTCATTTCGGCGATCAGAATCTCGGCGTCGTACATGGCGGGGTTGTTATCGAGACCCGCGGGGGCGCTGTCGCCCAAGTACGCCAACAGCGGCAGCCGCCGCTCCTCGGACACCTCGACCCCCGACAGGCGAATGTCGCGGATTTGGTCGCCGCTGAGCTGCTGATACTCGGCCTTCAGCTTCCGCCGCCGCTCCCAGACGATGTAGCCCACCGAGGGGACGGTGTGCCGCGTTTCGACGACCGAGATCGCGTGCTCGCGCGACAACTCGAACTCGTCGCCAGGCTGAACGCCGATGAGTTCGCAGGGGCAGCGGCTGCGATCGAGTCGCGTGAAGAGCTTGAGCAGTTGGTGGACCGTATCGACGGCGTGCTCGGGCAGGTAGATCGTCGGCGGCTCCATCTTCATCATCCGCCGGCGGGCGACGTAGACGGGCAGCGCGGCGCAGTGATCCAAGTGCATGTGGCTGACGAACCACAGGTTGGACCCCATGAAGTCCCAAGGTTGCGCGCCCAGGTCGAAGCCGATCTTGAGTTCCGGGCAGCGCCAGTAGGACTGGACGGCGGCGCGCGAATAGCCTTCGATCGTCCAGCCTTTGTGGGTGAGTGATTTGACGGGCAGATTGTGAATCATCTCGAGTCCAACAACATCCGACGGAGGCCAGCTTCTGAATGTCGCACCGCGCGCAAGGGGCCAATGATCCCGTCCGCCGCATCGCGACGCAAGGCGGCTTGAAGCGGCTCGCGATTCAGCGCGGCTTGATCGGCAGGTTCATTTCCGCCAGCTTATCGGCCAGTTCGTCGGCTTTCGACGTGTCGATGTCCGCCAAATTCCAACTGGGATCGAATTTTTCCCCTGGCAGCACCCAGATCTCGCCGTGCCCCTCGGCTTGATCGGTGAGCACGCTATGGTGGCGCACCAGCTCGAGGATCGACAAGAAGACGCCGATGAGCGTCGACTTGTGCATGCCCGGGGCGAACAGCTGCGAGAAGGCGCAGCGGCCTTGTTCGGCGAGCATCCGGTGGATGCGCCGCATGTGGACGTGGATCGGCGTATCGTCGTAGACGATGTTCGACGTCGGGACGACTTGGCTTTCGCGAATGATCCGACCGAAAGCGCTGACCAGGTCCCACAGTTCGACCTCCAGAATCGGCTGGTCGGCCATAGGCGTTTGGCGCGGCGGCAGGTCGTCGACCAAGCGAGGATAGTGCTGTTGCCAGTCGCGACTGCGGTCGTCGAGCAGACTGGCGGCGTCCTTGAACTTCTTGTATTCGAGCAGTTGTTGGACGAGGTCGGAGCGGGGGTCGAGCAGTTCGTCGGCCTCCTCGCCGCCGTGGGGGAGGACCAGTCGCGACTTGATCTCAACCAGCGTGCTAGCCATGTCGAGGAAGTCGCCCACATCGTCGATGTTGATCTCCTGGAGCACCTCGAGGTACGTCAGGAATTGTTCGGTGATCGTGGCGATGGGAACGTCGGCGATCTCCAGTTCGTGCTTCTTTACGAGATACAACAGCAGGTCGAGCGGACCGCGGAAGATGTCCAAATCGACCCGGAATTGCATGGCCGGTAGTCCGAATCACGGGTTCAGCGGCAGCGGAGGAGACAACGACGCGGGGCGGACGATAGCGAAAGTCGACGCAGCCGGCCAGAGTGATTTCGCGCCGCGTCGACGGCCTCCGAACGGGGGATCGCAAGCGTCCCGAGACGGAAACCAAAGAACTAGCCATAAACGACTTGCGCAGCGTTTCCACTCGGGGTATACTCGGCGGCCTAGGAGGTGGCGCACATGATCGTGATCAAGCATCGTTCGACGGGCCAAGTCATTCGCGAAGTGGATGCCGAGACGCTGGTCGGGTACTCCTTTGAGAACTGCCAGCTGGAGGGGGCCGACTTTGCGGGAGCCAACTTGGCGGGCGCCGACTTCCGCTGCGCGAACCTGCGCGGCGCCGATTTCCAGAAAGCGCGACTCGAGAAAACCGGCTTCCAGGCGGCCGTCCTGGCGGGCTGCGACTTTACGGGCGCCAACTTGACGCAGGCCAATCTGACCGACTCGGTCGCCACCGGCGCCAGCTTTAAGAAGGCGAATCTCTCGGCGGCCATTTGCCGCTATGCCAAGTTCAACGAGTGCAACTTTGAAGCGGCCAAGTTGACGGGGACCGATTTGAGCATGGTGGAGCTGCGTGCGAACTTGGCGGAGGCCGAACTAACGAAGGCCGACCTGCGCGGCGCCGACTTGACCAACGCCAATCTGGCCAGCGCCGACCTGTCGAACGCGAACCTCATGGACGCCAAGCTTGTCGATACCAACTTGAACGGCACGCGTATGGAAGGCGCCATCGGCTCGATGGGCCGCAAGTTCACCGCGCCCAAGGCAGCTCCGAAGAAGCCCGCGAAACCGGCCAGCCCTGCGCCGGCCAAATCCGCGCCGGCCGGCAAACCCGGGGCGAAGAAGCCTTGGTGGCAGTTCTGGGGGTAGCCGCTTCGTCCCCTTCCATTCGGCGCAAGCTGTTTAACAGTCTGTTACTTGGGCCGAACCGGCCCCCACCTTGTCGCTGGGCGAGGGGGGGGCTATCATCGCCCTTTTCCCTGAACCCCGCTTGTGGATTGCCGCTCGCATGCGACATCTTTTGTCCGCCGTCGTCCAAAACGTGCCGGGCGTGCTCGCCCATATCTCGGGAATGCTCGCCTCGCGCGGCTACAACATTGATTCGTTGGCGGTCGGCGAGACGCAAGATCCGACGCTGTCGCGGATGACCTTCGTGGTGGTCGGCGACGATCGCGTGCTGGAGCAGGTCCGGAAGCAGCTGGAAAAGATCGTCACGGTCGTGAAGGTCGACGACATCAGCTCGCAGGACTACGTCGAACGGGCGTTGATGCTCATCAAGGTTAAGGCGCCGCCGGGAGGCAAGCGTTCCGAGATCCGCGAATTGGTCGACATTTTCCGCGGCCGAGTCGTGGATATTGGGGACGACGAGATGATGATCGAGATCTCGGGGCGGGAGAGCAAGGTCGAGGCGTTCGTCAACCGCATGCGACCCTATGGAATTCTCGAATTGGTCCGTACGGGCCGCATCGCGATGGTGCGTACGGGTCAGGTAGTGGACCAATCAGGCGAATAGCAGCTGACCACGGGCCGCTGCCAGCCAGTCGCAGGCAACGGAAGGAAGGTCGGCCGAACCAGGCAAGCAACCTAGGCCAGAGAAACGACGCAGGAGTTAACGACACAACATGCCCGCCAAGACGTTTTACGACAATGACGCCGACCTGTCGGTGCTGAAGAACAAGACGATCGCCATCCTCGGCTACGGCTCGCAAGGCCATGCTCAAGCGCAAAACCTGCGCGACAGCGGCTGCAACGTGATCATCGGCCAACGGCCGGGCGGCGCCAATTACGACCTGGCGAAGAAGCATGGCTTCGAGCCGCTGCCGATCGAAGAGGCGACCAAGAAGGCCGATATGGTCAACATCTTGTTGCCGGACGAGGTGCAGGGGGATTTGTACAAGCAGTACATCCGTCCGAACCTCCAGCCGGGCAACATCCTCATGTGCTCGCACGGGTTCAACCTGCACTTCGGTCAGGTCGAACCGCCGCCGGGCGTCGATACGCTGCTGGTCGCGCCGAAGGGGCCGGGACACTTGGTCCGCAGCGAGTTCGAAAAGGGCGGCGGCGTCCCCTGCTTGATCGCCGTTGGGCCGGGCGCCAGCGACGCGACGTTCAAGGCCGGCTTGGCCTACGCCAAGGGGATCGGCGGCACGCGCGGCGGCGTGATCGAGACGACGATCGCCGAAGAAACCGAAACCGACCTGTTCGGCGAACAAGTCGTGTTGTGCGGCGGCGTGAGCGAACTGGTGAAGGCCGGTTTCGAAACGCTGGTGGAAGCCGGCTACCAGCCGGAGATGGCCTACTTCGAGTGCATGCACGAGCTGAAGCTGATCGTCGACCTGTTTTATCAGGGCGGGCTCAACTACATGCGGTACAGCGTGTCGAACACGGCCGAATTCGGCGACTACACGCGCGGCCCGCGCATCATCACCGAACAAACTCGCGCGGAAATGCGCAAGATCCTCAAGGAAATCCAAACCGGCCAATTCGCTCGCGAATGGATCCTGGAGAATCGCGCCGGCGCCCCGGCGTTCAAGGCGACTCGCCGCATTCAACGCGATCACCTGTTGGAAGAGACGGGGCGTCGCCTGCGCCGCCTCATGTCGTGGATCAACGCCAAAGAGGTCTAAGCCTGCCATGGCCTACCCAGAAACGCTGGTGGTGTTTCAAGATCTTCAGCCCGGCGATCGAGTCGAGCTGAAGCACGAGGTGAAGGTGGGGTTCCGCACGTGGTCGACGACCACGGTCGGAACGGTCGTCCAGACCGACCGCCGCCGACATGCTCTACACCACCAGCGGAACCCGGACGACAAGGTGTTCAGCGACGTCATCGTGCTGCGGCGCGACGACGGCGAACTCACCACCGTCACGCTGGATGAGTTCTCGGAATTGCGGAAGCTGGCGGCGTCGTAATCGCGACGCCTTGGCGTGTTCCGGCGCTGCTGGCGGCCTGGCAAGACCCGCGGGCCCGGCAGCGACCGCGGCGGCCGAGGGGAGCTTCGCCGCATGTCGACATCTTCAGAGCCGTCGCCGTCGCTGACGCCGCTGCACCTGCAGCACGAGCGACGCTTTGCGGAGAGTCGGTTCGTCTATCCGGTGCTCAGCCGCCGGTCGCGCGGCATCTCGATCGGGATCAATCTTAACCCCGACAAGGTGTGCAACTTCGACTGCGTCTATTGCCAAGTCGATCGGCGCATCCCCGGCGAGACGCGGTTCGTCGGACTTCCCGAATTGCTCCGTGAGCTCGAATGGACCTTGCGGTTGACCGTCAGCGGCGAGCTCTTCGAGACGTCCAAGTTCGCCACGGTCCCCGAGTCGCTCCGGCGGCTCAACGACATGGCCTTTTCCGGCGATGGCGAACCGACGACGCACCGCAACTTCGACGAAGTGGTCGCGGCGTGCGCCGCGCTGAAGCGACGCCTGGGGTTGTCGGAAGTGAAGATGGTGTTGATCACGAACGCCAGCATGTTTCATCGACCACATGTGCGTCGCGCCTTGGAACTGCTTGACGAGAACCAAGGGGAAATCTGGGCGAAACTTGAAGCCGGCACCGACGAGTACTTCCGGCTCATCGATCGCACTCCGATTCGTCTCGGTCAAATCGTCCGCAACATCACCGAAGCGGCTCAGGTGCGCCCGCTGGTGATCCAGTCGATGTTTTTGCGGTATGACGGGGAGCCGCCGAGTCGCGCGGAGTTGGAAGCGTTCTGCGAGCGTCTCCGCGAGATTCAGCAGGCCGGCGGGCGACTTCGCGAAGTTCAGGTGTACACGGTGGCGCGACGTCCCGCCGAAGCGATCGTATCGCCGCTGTCGAACGCGGAAGTCGAGGCGATCGCAGCGCTGGTGCGGGAACGAACCGGAATTGCGGCGAGCGTGTACTATGGAACCAGCAGCTAGTCCGACGCGTTGCACTAGCGCGGCGCTAAACAAGCCGACGCGTCGAGCTTGCCGGCGAGAAGACGAGCCGGCGGGAAACACAGGTCGCAGTGGGGAGAGCGAGCGATGAATGCGGGAGATCAGTCAGCAACTCAGCCAGCAACGAGCGTCACCGCATCGAGCGCCGAGAGTCCCGTCGCCGGCGACTTGCCGCTCGGCGTTAGCGGCACGGGGGCGACGCAGCGGATGCCGGTGGAAGGTGCGCCGCTGCGCTGGCTGATGTCGGCGATCCTCGCGTGGGGCGTGGTGCTGGCGGGCGGAGTCGTCTGGTACGACTATGTCGCGGGTCGGATCATTTGGTGGAAGCCGCTGATCATCGTCGTCTGTTCGCTCGCCTTTCTCGCGCTGTGGCGGCTCGCAATCATGCGTCGCGCGGCGCTTTGAAAAGAATTCTGCAACGGAATTCTTCAAGTTGAAGAAATTGTCTTGACGAAAATGTCGCTCAGTTGATTCAATCAGCGCAAGTGCTGCAGTCTCCACTTTGGGTTTCCCGGAGAAGGCAGTTGGTTCAGTGGGAAGCCATGCTAAAGGAGTTTCAGGATGGCTACGAGCAAGAAGACTGCGAAGAAGGCCGCGCCCGCGAAGAAGGAAGCACCTGCGAAGAAGTCGACGAAGAAGACCCCGAAGGCCAAGAAGTAACGCTGGCTTCCCAGCATTACTCGCTTTGCAGCCACACTGGATCACAACAAGAAAGGCCGGCCGCGACCCGCGATAGGGGTTACGGTCGGCCTAATCGCTTTTCCGCCGAGCGCGCGCCACTTGTCCCGCAGCGGGAATGGCGTAGGATCAAGTCAGCCCGTGGGGCGTTCTCACCACCGGAGGCTGGCAACTGTGTCGGACGCGATATCGCGCGAGTTTGTTACGCTGTGGGTTTCCGAGTCGCTGGCGCGACAACGCGTGAACCTGGAAGCGCTCTCGCATTTCGTCAGCGCCTTGGCGCGGGAAGTCCATCGGTGGGTCGAACACGCCGATGAATTGGGCGAACTCGACGTCGCCTGCGCTTTGCTGCCCAACGGCCGCCTACTCATCGATGCACAATTCGCTCCGCACCTGCCCGCCCCCAAATGGCTAGGCCCCTTGCGCGAGCAGCTTGAAAAACTGGCGGCGCCGCCCGTGCGGACGTTGCCGGTCGCTTTTTCTTGTCGCGTGCCGGTGGGCGAGGGCGAAGCGGCGCGTCCGGGAACGTTTCGAGTGCCGTTCACCACGCATGCCAGCGATTGGCGCGGCAGCTCGATGGAGCGGCTCATTCTGACCGCCGCCACTCGGCGCGGTCTCTGGACGTCGATCGAGGACGTCGACATCACGCATGCCGGCCAAGTCACTCGGCTGCCGGAAGAGGAAGACTCGGAAGGGGCCGCCCTCAAGTCGGGCTCATTCATCGACGCCCGCAGCGGTTTCAGCGGCCGCTCGGGCGATTCGTCGCGATCGGGAACGGGCCGACGACTGCGACGTGCGGTCAGCGTCGGATGGTCGCGAGTGTGGCGTGCTCTCCTGGGTTGGTGGCGTGCTCGACCTGCCCCGCCCGCCGAGCATTCGTCGTCGACAGCGCCATCGGAAGCTCCCTCGACAGCGCCGCCCCCCGCGCTGGAAGCCGAGGCAAACGCGTTGCTCGCGCACGAGGAAGCGTCGAGCGACGCGGCGTCCGACGCCGAGGATCCGCTTGAGCCCCTGCGGATTCAAGCGGAGACGGCCCGCGAGCGGGGCGACTATGCCCGCGCGATCGACCTGTACTCGCAATTGCTGACGACTCAGCCGGGCGACGAAGAAGCGCATCTGGCGCGCGGGGCCGCGCGCTGCATCGCCGGCGAAACCCGCGCGGGGCTCGACGATTTCAACGCTCTTTTGGCGGTCGACCCAGGGCATGTCGCCGCGCGCTACAACCGCGGCATCTTGCTCATCGAGCTGGAAGCCTATGCGGCGGCAGTCGACGACTTCACGCAAGCGATTGAGCACGATCCCTGGAGTCCTCGGTTGTGGGTCGCCCGCGGCCGTGCACGAGCCCTGCAGCGAGAATTCGCGCTCGCGACCGACGACTTCACCCGCGCCATTGAACTCGATCCGCACGACGACGAGCCGTACGCGCTGCGCGCGGCGTGTGCGCGCTTCTTGGCGTCCTTTCCCGAATCGGCTGCCGCCGCAATCGAGGATTACACGCGGGCGATCGAAATCATGCCGGACCGCGCCGCCTATTTCTTGCAGCGCGGCGAGCAGTATTGGGTGCGCGACGAACACGATTTGGCGCTCGCCGACTGCGACCGGGCGCTCGCTTGCGACCCGCAACTGGCGGCGGCGCGCGGCCTGCGCGGCGCCGTCCTCGTCTCGCTGGACCGCTACGCGGAGGCCGAGGCCGATTGCACCGAGGCGCTCGAACAGGGAGCGACGGCGGCGAACATCTTCTTGACGCGCGCCGAGGCGCGGATGGCGCGCGAGTCGTGGGATGAGGCGTTGGAGGACGTCGAAGCGGCGCTGGAGCGGGCCCCCGAGCTGTCGGCCGCCTGGAAGTGCCGCAGCCTGATTCGCCTGCGGCTGGGAATGGCGGAAGAGTCGTTGGCGGATCTCAACGAGGCGCTGCGTTTGGCGCCCGAACAGGTGACGTTATGGTGTCATCGAGCCGCTTTGTACCGACATCAGAAACGGCCCCTGCTGGCCATTTCCGACTGCGAGCGGGCACTCGAACTAGCGCCCGACTTTCCGCCCGCCCTCTTAATCCGCGCCGGTTGCTGGGAGGATCAAGACGAACGAGACAAAGCGGCGGCCGACCTGGATCGCCTCATCGAACTGGCGCCCGACGACCTGCACTCCCGCTTGGAACGCGCCAACTTTTGGCTGCGCGGCGACGCCTACGATCGGGCGCTTGTCGATTTCGACGTGGTTCTGGCTCAAGAACCGGATAACGTCTCGGCGCGCTTCCATCGCGGCCAAATCCTGGCCGCGCAGGGCGAATTGGAACGGGCCCTCGCCGACCTGTCACGCGCCATCGAGCTTGATCCCGAATTCGCCCCCGCCTACGCGCGGCGCGCCAACGTGTGGCTCATCCTGGGCAATCGCGAGGAAGCGCACGCGGATTACGACCGCGCCGAGCAGATAGATCCCGAATCGGCCGACCAGTTCCGACTCATGCGGTGCGTCGACGAAGCGCATTGCCACCTCCAACGCGGCGATGTCGCGGCATCGCTGGAATCAGCCGAAGCGGCGCTGGAACTAGCTCCCGATCATCCTCCCGCACTACACGCGCGCATCCTGGCGTTGATCGCTTCCGAAGAACACGTCGATGCGCTCGCCGAATTGGAGCGTTTGCAAACCGAAGTCGGCGAATCTCCGACGCTGGAAGTTTATCGAGGGCAGATCTTGGCCGAATTGGGCGAGTACGAGCCGGCGCTCGCGTCGTTTGATCGCGCGTTGGCCGACGACCCCGAGGGCATTTACGAAACATCGGTCCAACGCGGACTGGCGCACGCGGGCCGCGCGTTCGTGCGGGCCGGATTGGGAGACGACGCGGGGGCCGAACAGGACTTCATCATCGCCATCCGTCAGGCGCCCAGCGCCGGTTTGTTGTATTACCAGCAAGGACGCGTTTATCACCAACGCGGCGACTCGCAGGCCGCAGCTCACTGTTTCCGCCTGGCGCTCATCGTCGATCGCCCGACTTTGCCCGTGCGCCTCCGAGAACGGGCGGCGGCCTATGTGCGCCGCGTCGACGCTCGATCGGCGTGACGCCTCTGAGGTTTCTGGCCTCCGAGATTCTTGCCACAGAGGGCGCGGAGGACGCAGAGTTAACAGAGGGGCAGGAATGGCCGATGGCTACGGTTCGATCACGGCGACTTGCAAGCGGCGGGGGACGAGTTCGATGACGGCGCGCTGTCGGTCGTCTGCGGGGCGCGCCAGGACTTCGCCGTCGACGTGACATGTGATCGGGGTCGTCGATTCCACGACCAACCGGCGACATCGGCCCGTCTTCGTGTTGGGAAAGTCGGCAGGCGGGCCGGACGTCGCCAGCGCCGGAAGTAAGCGGACCACGTCCCACCGCGAGACGCGACCGGCGACCAAATAATCAAACTGGCCGTCGTCCAGCCGAGCGTCTGGGGCCAAGATGAAATTGCCCTCGCGCCGCCCATTCATGACGCTCAACATGAGCGTCGGTTCAGGGCGCAATGGTTCGTCGTCGATCGCGACTCGCCAATCTTGGACGGTAAAGTGGCGGCGCATGGCCCGCAGCGTGGCGAGTCCATACAGCAGCGTGCCTCGGAGTCGGCGAATCTTCCGCGACTCGATCGTCACCATGGCGCTGAAACCTAAACCGCAGCAATTGATGAACCACGCCCCCTGCGCGTTCAGTTCGGTCACTCGCCCCACATCGACCTTGGTTCCCAAATTGGGCCAGCGCACCGTATCTCCGTACTCGCGCACCAAACTGTGAGCAAAATCGTTGGCCGACCCGACCGGAAAGACCAGCAACGTCGTGTCGGGGCGGTCCGCGTCGAGCAGTCCGGAGGCCGCTTCGTGGACCGTGCCGTCTCCCCCCGCCGCCACGACGACGTCGAACCCTTCCAGCGCCGCTTGGCGTGCAAGCGCTCCAGCGCAATGAGGCCCCGGCGTGGGCCGCAATTCAGCGCCCGGCCCCAGCCGCGATTGCAGATCGGCCAACCGACGTTGATTGCAACGCCGGCCCGCGACCGGGTTGAACAAGATGCAGTAGCGCGTCATACGCCTTCCCGCCGAGCGTTGGAAAGCGGCCCATCATACACCTGGGCGATGCCGCGAGCGATGGACGGACCGACGGCGCCCTCGCCGGTTTGACAGCGGACGGCGCAGAGTGTCCGATAGGACGATTCGCTCGCCGCCACCGAGGAGCTCCCCGCCTATGCCCTGCCCTGCCCCACGATCCACGCCCCGTCGCCGTCCCGCTTGTCGGCATCTCGCGCGGAAAGACGCCGCCCCGATTCTTCGAGGGGCGGTCGTCGCAGCCCTCGGCGTCGTCCTGTCGATGGTCGTCGGCGCGAGAACGCACGCGGGCGAAATTCGGCTCGACGGCCATGTCTTCACGTTGCCCGACGGCTTCGTCATCGAACAAATCGCCGGCCCGCCGTTGGTGGATCGGCCGATCACCGCCGATTTCGACGACCTGGGTCGGCTGTATGTCGCCGACTCTTCGGGCACGAATGACAAGGTCGACAAACAGTTGGCCGAACGCCCCCATCGCATCTTGCGGCTGGTCGATCGCGACGGCGACGGGAAATTCGATGAGCGGACCGTATTCGCGGACAAGATGATGTTTCCCGAAGGCACGTTGTGGTACGACGGTTCGCTCTACGTGGCCGCTCCGCCCTCCATTTGGAAATTGACCGACACAAATGACGACGGCGTCGCCGACCAACGCGAAGAGTGGTTTGCAGGCCGGACCTTGACCGGCTGCGCCAACGACCTGCACGGCCCCTATCTCGGGCCAGACGGCTGGATTTACTGGTGCAAGGGCGCCTTTGCGGAACAACGCTACGACAAGTCGGGCCGGAAGCCGCTCGTTACGAAGGCCTCGCACATTTTTCGTTGCCGCCCCGACAAAACGGGCTTTGAACACGTCATGACGGGCGGCATGGACAATCCGGTCGATGTGGCGTTCACCGCCGGGGGCGAGCGGATCTTCACGACGACCTTTCTGCAGCATCCGGAGGGCGGCAAGCGCGACGGGCTGATTCATGCCGTCTACGGCGGCGTCTACGGCAAGGTGTGGGACGTCATCGAGACGCATCCGCGCACCGGCGACGTCCTGCCGCCGTTGTCGCACCTGGGCCCCGCCGCTCCCTGCGGACTCACGCGTTACGCCTCCGAACAGTTCGGCGGCGAGTACCGCGACAACCTGTTCGCGGCGCTGTTCAATCTGCACAAAGTAACTCGGCATGTGCTGACGCCCACGGGCGGCACGCTCGTGAGCCGCGACCAAGACTTCGTCGTTTCGAACAACATTGACTTTCACCCCACCGACGTGCTCGCGGACGCCGACGGAAGCCTCGTCATCGTCAACACGGGCGGCTGGTACAAGCTGTGTTGCCCCACCTCGCAGCTTTGGAAACCCGACATTCTGGGCGCCGTTTATCGAGTACGGCGCGTCGGAGTGGAACGCCCCGCGGATCCCCGCGGCGTGCAGATCGACTGGTCGCACGCGTCGCTCGAGTCTCTGGCCGCGCTCCTCGCCGACGCTCGTCCCGCGGTCCGAGAGCGAGCCGCCCAGACGCTCGCCAAACGGGGCCCCGACGCCGTTCCGGCGATCGCCCAATTGCTGAAGCACGACTCGCCGACCGCGCGCGAGTCGGCCGTCTGGGCGCTGTGTCGCCTCGACGCCCCGGCCGCACGCGCCGCCATTCGCGGTGCGACGACCGATTCACACTCTGTAGTCCGCCAAGCCGCGCTGCACTCCATCAGCCTGTGGCGCGACGTCGACGCCGCACCCCAGTTGCTGCAGACGCTGGAGTCGCTCGACGCGGGCAATCTTCGCGTGGCGGCCGAGGCGCTGGGGCGCATCGGCGATCGGGCGTTCAGCGCGCCGCTCTTAAGGGCGATCGCGACGCTGGGCGAGCGGGCCGCCGAGGCGACGCCCGTCGCGGCGCCGACCGCCCACGATCGGTTCCTCGATCACGCCTTGATCTATGCGCTGCTGGAGATCGGCGACCGCGAGTCGCTGGAGGCGGCGCTGGCGAGCACCAATCCGTACGTCGTCCGCGCGGCTCTGATCGCGCTCGACCAGATGGAGGGCCGCCCGCTGACGCCGGCTCAAGTCGCGCCGCGGTTGGCTTCGACGCAGCCAGTGGTCCGTGAAACGGCGTCGTGGATCGTCGGACGTCATCCCGAGTGGGGCGGCGCTTTGGCGGGCTTATTGCGTCAGCGGTTGACCGGCGCGGCGATCGCCGAAGCCGACCGACACGAGTTTCAGCGACAGCTGGCTCAGTTTGCCAAGCATGGCGAAGTGCAGACCTTGTTGAGCGACGTGGTCGGCGACGCCCAAGCCAGTTCGACCGCGCGCGGGCTCGCGCTGGGCGCCATGCGCGACTCGGGACTCAAGGACCCTCCGGCCGCGTGGTTCACTGCGCTGGCCGCAGCGCTTCAGTCCTCTGATGCGGAAATCGTCGCGGCGGCCGTCGGCACAGCGCGCGCCATCGCCTGGCCCAAGCAGCCCCCCGCCGCACTGCTCGACGCCCTCGCACATCTTGGTCAAGCCCCGCAGCGTCCCGCGCCCGTGCGACTCGACGCCCTCGCCGCTCTTCCCGCCGGTCTCCCCGACGTCCCCGATGCGACTTGGAAGTTTCTCCTGGAGCAGCTTGGCGGCGACCAGGCCGTCGCGCTGCGGATGTCGAGCGCCGCGGTGATCGCTCGCGCCAAGTTGACGTCGACGCAATTGCTGGAGTTGGCTTCCCTCATGCAGACGGTCGGCCCTTTGGAAGCCGATCGTTTGCTGGGAGCGTTTGAGCAATCAACGGACGAAAAGGTCGGGTTGGCGCTGGTCGCTGCTTTGTTGGACTCGAAGGCGCTCACCAGCCTGCGGCTGGACGCCGTCAAGACGCGACTTGCCAAGTACCCCGGCGCCACGCCGTCGGCCGCCGAAAAGTTGTATGCGGCGATGAACGTCGACGCCGAGAAGCAGCGGGCGCGGATCGAGCAGCTGATGGGACAACTGTCGGGAGGCGATGTTCGTCGCGGTCAGGCGGTGTTCCACAGTACGAAAGCCATTTGCTCGTCGTGCCATGCCATGGGCTACTTGGGCGGCCGCGTCGGCCCCGACCTCACGCGCATCGGCGGCATTCGCAACGAACGCGACCTCTTGGAAGCGATCGTCTATCCGAACGCCAGCTTTGTGCGCAGTTATGAGCCGGTGGTCGTCGTGACGTCGCAGGGCAAGACCTACAATGGGCTCGTCAAGAAAGACTCGGCCGACGAACTGGTGCTCGCGATCAACGCGACGGAAGAAGTGCGTATCGCACGCGAGGACGTCGAAGAACTGCGACCCAGCACGGTTTCTGTGATGCCGTCCGGCCTGGACCAGCAGTTGACTCCGCAGGAGCTGGCCGATTTGATTGCATTCCTGAAGTCGGCGAAGTAATCGCGTGCGGCATTCCACGAGAAAGGCGTCTTCTCATGCGTTGGGCATCGTCCTGTTTGATCTGCAGCCTTGTAGTGATGAGTTGCTCGGCGTCGGCGCGCGGCGTCGATGTATTTGAGCCGGGCGCCCAGCTGCAGGTGGTCGCGGGCGAGGGCGCGGGCGGCGAAGGACCGGCTTGGCATCCCGAATTGGGAGTCTTGTCGAGCGGCAATGGGCACATCATGCAGCTGACGCCCGCCGGCGAATCGAAGATCTTTCGCCAGGATGCCGGCACGAACGGCTTGCGTTTCGATGTGCGCGGTCGATTGCTGGCCTGCGAACCGAAACTGCGTCGAGTGACGCGGACGGAGCTGGACGGGTCGATCTCCGTCCTGACGGAGCGTTATGAAGGCAAGCGTTACAACCAGCCGAACGACATTACGTTCGATTCGCGCGGACGGATCTATTTCACTGACCCGCGGTACGGCAGCCGCGAGGGGATGGAGATTCTGGATGCGGAGGGGAAGACGATCGAAGGCGTTTACCGCATCGATCAAGATCGCAGCGTGAAGCGGATCATCGGTCGCGAATTGGAGCGGCCGAACGGCATCTTGGTCTCGGCGGACGACAAGCTGTTGTATGTCGCCGACAACAACAACGACGCGGTGGGCGGCGCCCGTAAGCTATGGCAGTTCCCGTTGCGTGACGACGGCACGGTGGACTTGGCGGGCAAGAAACTGATCCACGACTGGAAGCAAGGCCGCGGCCCCGATGGCTTGAAGCAGGACGTCGAGGGGCGTCTGTACGTCGCCGGCGGGCTCAATAAACCCAACCCGCCGGCCGAACCGGCGACCGACGTGAAGGGCGGCATCTACGTCTTCTCAGCCGCTGGCGAGTTGCTGACGTTCTTGCCGGTGCCGACCGACGAAGTGACGAACTGCGCGTTCGGAGGGGCGGATCGCAAGACGCTGTACATCACCGGCGGCGGCGTCCTCTACAGCATCCGCACGACGACGGCGGGACGCCCCTAGTCGTCGCATCGATAGACCGCTTGCACTTTCGAGTATGCGCGTCACGCCTTTCGCACGAACTCGGACTTCAACTGCATCGCCCCCAGGCCGTCGATCTTGCAGTCGATGTCATGGTCGCCGTCGACCAAGCGGATGTTCCTGACCTTCGTGCCGCCCTTGACGACGATCGACGAGCCTTTGACTTTGAGGTCCTTGATGACGATGACCGAATCGCCCGACTGCAGAATGTTGCCGTTGGCGTCGCGCACGGCGCCGTCCGCTTCCGGTTCGATCGCTTCCGCGGCGGCCGGCGTCCACTCATGACCACAGGTGGGACAAACCAGGAGAATGCCGTCCTGATAGGTGTATTCGGACTGACATTTGGGGCAATTCGGTAAGTCGCTCATCAAGAGTGCGCCTGGAACGGAGACGGGTGTCAGAAAAAACAGCGAACGCGACGGATCATTATCGGCGTCGAATCCGGCGAGAACAGGAGGGACGATGCCAAGCGATCAACACGTAGGCCGTCCCGCCGCTTGAGTAAAGTAGCAAGTTGAGACTTGAGAGCCAATGCATGCCGGAGGCATGCCAGCCATTAGCCGGTGGTCGCCGCAGGCGCACCACCGGTCGCCTGACGCGCGGATACTCCGGCAACCATCACTCGCCGCCTGTTGGGCGCACGCGCGTCGCAAGATCAAAGAGGCCTCAACGTACACAAAGGAGCGCGACACGCTGCTGGAGAGTGTCGCTGAGGGCCGATCTAGGCGGCACCAGGTGTTCACACAACAACACCATCTCTCCACTAATGCTTGACTTTGTAAAGTCGCAGGCGGATCATGGAGACGGCCGATGAAACGCTGCCCCCTCAAGGTTTGAAGTCCTGGCAGAAGACGAATCGCTCGACTTGGGGAACCCCGGTGGACAACGCTGGAATCAATTCCATGACGCGGTCCGCGCATTTCATGGACGAACTTAGTCGCTACCGGTGACGATGCAACGGAAGGAGCAACTCATGCCATCGCTTGAAGAACTCAATCCTCGGACTCTAGGGCTGAGAATCGCCGAGGCTCGAAAGGCCAGAGGAAAGACCCAAGAGGAAGTTGCGTCCCATCTCGGATGCAGCCGACCAACGTACATCGCCATCGAGAAGGGCGAACGTCGGGTCAAGCCGGATGAGATCAACAAACTGGCTGGGTTCCTTGGCCGTCGTGTTCATGAACTGGTGCGTTCCGGCGAGCCAGTCGTGGATTTACAGCCGCACCTTCGAGCAGTCGCAGAAAAAATGAAAGATGCGGATGAGCCTGCGCTTCGGGCAGGTATCGACGAACTTCAGAAACTGGCGGAAGACTATCGAGCCTTGGAGGACTTCACCAAGTCACCGCTTCGCTTCAACTATCCGCCAGAGGTCAATCTCACTCCTCGTATTGATGTCGCTCAATTGGCAGAGTCGATTGCTGTTCAGGAACGCAATCGACTTGGGCTGGGCGATCAACCAGTGATCCACCTTCGCAGCCTCCTTGAATGGGATGTGGGACTGCGAATCTTCTATTGGGAACTCCCATCCGCAATCGCAGGCATGTTCGCCTACACGTCCGAGCTTGGGTGCTGCATTCTGGTTAATCGCAAGCATCCTCCAGTCCGACGCCGGGTTTCGATGTTGCACGAATACGGTCACCTGATCGTAGATCGATACAAGCCGGGAATCGATTATCTAAGCTACACTGGCCGCAAACCCGCCAACGAGCGGTTTGCTGAATCGTTTGCCCTCAGTTTTCTGATGCCCGCCAGCTCGGTTCAGAATCGATTCAACTCCAGCGTGACCTCAACCGGCGATTTTCAAGTGTCCGACCTGTGCCGTCTGAGTCACTTCTATTTCGTTTCTGTGGAAGCCATGTGTCTTCGCTTGGAGCAGTTGGGCCTCGCTCCTCGTGGCACTTGGCAGAGCCTCAAGGAATCAGGTCTGGCTCCCCAAACGGCACCTACGCTGCTTGAACTGCCGTCGCACCCGGAAGCCAATCGACCTTACCCAGATCGTTACCTCTACCTCGCCGTGCAAGCCTTCGAACAGGGTGAGATAAGCCAAGGTCAGCTTGCTCGGTTCCTGCGCTGTGACCCCGTGTCGGCGAGGGAATTGGTTTCAGAGTGTTTGACGAATCTGCACGTCGAGAATGACGGCCAGCAGCGGACTCTTCAATTTGAGTTCCATCGGTCGCTGTTGGCCGAAACGAAGTAGGGAGAGCGCCGAGCGATGACGGATGTCGCGGTGGACGCTTGTTGCCTCATCAATTTGTTGGCGGCAGATTGCGTCCTTCCCAAACCGCCCCTTCAGCCGACGAGGCCGAAAGGGTCGCATCAGTCCCACGAACTAGCTTTGTTGGGTTTGGCGCTGCATGTCCCTACTGCCGTAGCGAGTGAAAGCCTCTATATCCTCCAGCCCGATCACGACGATCAAGGCAAGCTAATCAAGTCGCCAATTGACCTCGCCCCATTTTTTGCGGAGGACATGCTGCATCGGTGCGACATTGTAGGTGAAGACGAGACGGCCTACTTTGTGAGTTTTGCGAGCAGGCTTGATGACGGCGAAGCGGCGTGCATGGCCCTCGCCAAGAACCGGCGCTGGCGGCTTGCTACGGATGACAAACTGGCGACCCATTTGGCTGGGCAGCAGGGCGTCACCGTGTTGACGACGGCCGAGCTTCTCAAGCGGTGGGCGCTCAAGACGAAGGCGTCAAGATCGGAAATCGCTGGGGCCATCAAGAACATTCAGCGGTTTGCCAGATTTGTGCCTCGCGCCGGTTCCCCTGAGGCTTCGTGGTGGCTATCCCACCTGCATGGCGTGTAATCGGTCGAATCACTCGGACGTGTCTGGTAAAGCGCGCAAGGCCGGTAAGCGTACACCAGCACAGTTCTGCACGCGGGGCTTCGTGTACTACATGAATTCCGGCACTACTAAGGCCGCACGCAGGACGAGATTGTTCAAGGACGAACGACTCGGAACCCAGCCGCTCCCCGCGAAGACATCCTGTTGTCGGTAGATCGGCAAGTGCAAGTGCCACTTGGCGACGAACACGTGCAACTCGGCCGGTTTCCACGCCAGCGTCTCCGTGACGTCGTAGCCCGGCGGGCGGCGCGGACCGTGCTTCGAGCAGACTTGCTGCGCCTCGGCGCTGTTCTCTTCCTTTTCGAGCGAGTGGTTACAGAGGGCATCCGCCCCGAAGGGGCACGATAGGTCAGCCCAGGGCAGAGCGAAGCGCCGCCCTGGGTTTGGGGCGCCTCGGCGAGCCCGTCGCCCTGAAGGGCGACGCTGTAACGCATTTTCAGGCCGCGAAACGGCGGGACAGCGCAACTTCAAAACCTCCGCTTCCGCCTCCGCCCGCGCTTCTTGAAATTCGGCGGCCGAATCGAACGGGAGCCAGCGGTGGTCGGGATTTGCGGGAATATGTCGTTCGCTACGGTGGCCGTTCGCCAAGTGCGTCGCGCGATAGCGCCAACGGCGTTTGACGCTCGACAATTCGATGCCCGCGCGCACATCGCGTTCAAATACTTCTTGCCTGATCGCATGCAGACCGTCGAAGCTTTTGTGCATGTCGACGTTTTTCGAATACAAGGAAAGTTGGCCCCGCCGAGCGGACCGGTTCGCGACGTCGGGAGCATGACGTGGTTCCTGCTTTAGCGCGGCTTGACGACGACTTCGCGAAACGCCGGCCCTGCGGCCGAAGTCGCACGCGTCAAGCATTCCGCGAGGCAGCGAACGACGTCCAGTCGCGCCGCAGGCACGACGATCTCGGCGCCCGCCGGTAAACGAAACCGTACGAAGTCCGCGTCGACGCCGAGCGCTCGCTCTGCCGCGAGTTTCGCGGTCTCCTTCGACGTCGCCGAGCTGGAGTCGCGGCCGCCGAGTCGTCGCGACCAGTAGTAGAACGCCGACGCCGACACGCCCTCGCGCGTGCAGAAGGCCCCGATCGCCAGCCCGCTGGCCCGATAACGTCGCAGCCGCGACTCCCAATCCGCTCGCTTCCCCGCGTCACTCGTTCTCGCCATCGCTCTGCACTCCCGTGTCAGTGAAACTCCTGGGAGCCGACGCTCCCGAGAAACACGACACTGGCGATCACGATCGTGCGGAATGGTGGTGGTGTACGCTTACGACCAACAGCCTGAGGACCCAATCCACTACCAGAGAATGTCAATGACCCTTGATTCTTTGTATGAGCTCTCTGCCCAATGCTACGAACGGCCGCCGCGCTGCTCTTGCGACTCATAGGTTTCGATTGCGCTCTCGAGTCGGTCGCGGGCGGCGCGGGCCAGGCGCGCTAGACCTATCTCGCGCGCCAATCCCAGCGCCGGGTCGTCGCTCGACGCATGCTGTGGGTGTTCGCTCACGAGACCGATCAGTTCCGGCAACGCAATCTCATCCAGACTACGTCGCTCGCCTTCCTCTGTCGGATACCGGAACGGCACCCGCTCTTCAACCTTGTCGCCATTCCACAAAAACCTTCCCACCTCTTCAACCGTCGACGTGACGTCCGGCATGACGTCCATGACTCGCTGCTTGATCTTGTGACCGGTGCGGGCGAATCCATGCGCTCGAGCCACCTCGCGCGCCAATACGTCGTCGCGGATCGGCGCATGCGAAGCCAGCACCGCCAGGGCCATTTCGCGGATCGTCGGCGCGTAGTCGTCGTCAAAGAATTTCGTCTGCTTCTCTGCTGCATCCCCCAACACTACCGGCGCGTACAAGCGTCGCGCGATCGGCTGCTTCCTCACGGTGCGACCTGCTTCCGATTCGGCCAGCGTCGACTTCGTAGCTAGATTGCCCGCAGGGATGCTCGACGGGATGTTCGAAGGACGCATCGCGGGCGGAGGTGGAGGGGGAGGAATTCGCTTCGTCGGCGACAGTGGTGCGGCGGGGGTGGGGGCGAGCGCAAGGGGACTGTCTGAAGGGGCGGGAGTAGGGAGAGAGGAGTCAGGGAGTTGCGCGTTCGTGGAGCCCTCGACGCTAGGTCGGGGAAGAGGTGGATTGGAACGAACATCGTCCAAGATGCCGCGCAGCGTTTGATCCAGCCGTTCGATCGCGGACTCCGAGTCGTACCACCAGTCGGTCGACCAGACGCGCACGATCTTCCAGCCAAGGTTCTCCAACACCTGCTGACGCACCTTGTCTCGATCGCGCGCCACGGCCGAACGATGGTACGTCGCCCCGTCGCATTCCACACCCGCCAAATAAGCCCCGGGCTTATCCGGGTGCAAGATCCCGAGGTCGATGCGAAAGCCCGACACGCCCACCTGCGCGTCGAGCCGCCATCCGCGCTCGACCAACGCGGCTGCGATCGCCTCTTCCAGGGGCGAATCGTGCCCGCTCAATCCGACTTCAGACCGCGCGAGAATCGCCTGCGGTCCCTTCTCGGCGTACTCTAGAAAAGCCTTCAAATCGTGAACGCCGCGAGCCGCCGACCGCTCGGCTCGCAACTGGTCCGGCAGGAACGATGCATAGACCACCAGTTCCCGCCGAGCGCGCGTGATGGCCACATTGAGCCGCCGTTCGCCGCCGGACCGGTTGATGGCGCCAAAGTCGATCGGGAATTTACCGGCCGCATCCTTCCCAAACGTAATCGAGAACAGCATGACGTCCCGTTCATCCCCCTGCACGTTCTCTAGATTCTTCACCATCGTCGGCTCAAAACGATCGTCCGCAAAGAACCACTCCAGTTCTGGATGCCGTCGCAACGCCTCGTCGAGTAAGTCCTGAATTAACGTTTGTTGCTGACGGTTAAACGTCACCACGCCGTAGGTAAGCCGCTGCGTGGGTGGAGACGCGAGACAGCGCTGCATGCGGGCGACAAGGTCGGCCACGATCGATTCCGCCTCCTGGCGATTCGTGCGACTCTTGCCGCGATCGTAGACGCCCTCCTGCACCAACCGAAACGACACGCCTCGATCGGTCGATTCGGCCGCCGGAAACGTCACTAATTGATTGCCGTAGTACGTCCAATTCGAGAACGCAATCAGCGACTCATGCCGACTTCGATAATGCCAGTTGAGCTGATTGGTCGGCAATCCGGCCGCCACCACCTCGTCCAAGATGCTCTCAAGATCCTTCTCATAGTCGTCCAATTCCGCGACGTCTTCGTCGTTTTCAGCGCGACCAAAGAAATTAGTCGGAGGCAACTGCTTCGGATCGCCGACGATGATCGTCTGCCGACCGCGGGCGATCGCGCCGATCGCATCCCAGGTGGCGATCTGCGACGCTTCGTCGAACACGACGACGTCGAACATCGACATGTGCGTCGGCAAATACTGCGCGATCGACAGCGGCGACATCAGCAGGCAGGGCGCGAGCTTCGTAAAGACTTCGGGCATCCCAGAGATCATTTCGCGAATCGATTTCGAGGGCTTCTTCAGAGTCATCTGATGCCGCAACAGTCCCAGTTCCGACTTCCTCGGAACTTGATCGCTGGCCGGCAAATCGTGCGCCGCCACATGGCGAGCTCGAGGGGCCGCGGCCCGCCGCGCTAACTCGTCCAACCGCTGAAACTCTTCGATCGCCTCCTCGTGCAAGAACCGCTGAAACACCCGCAACGCACGGCTTCGGTCCACCATCGCAGGCAGCCACCACCGCGCATACGCTAACCGAAACCGTGCAACGGCGTCTTGAGCGCGCAGTTCACCCGACTGGAGGGCATCGACGAACATCCCGAGCCCCAATCGCCGAGCTTTTGCTTGCACGGCGATCCAGACCGTCCATGGCTTGAGCAACGCTCGACGCTCGAGGACCCTCCGAGCCTGGAGTTCTGAATCCGCAAGCACCGTCCGCGTCTCGCGGCTTGTCGGCGTCGAATTGGCCAATCGAGTGTAGTCGGCCCAGGCCTCGCGAAACACTTTAGCGGAACGAAAGCACTCCACCGCCAACTCCTGCCGAGTCGCATCGGGCAGAGATAGGATTGCTTCCAACGCGGCGCTCGTCTGCTCGCCAGCCCCCGCTAGCTCCCGAAGCGACTCGCGAATCGTGCTTGCCATCTTCACCGGCCCCTCGAGCGCATCCGCATCGTGCTCGACCGCCGTTTGCAGTCCGATCGGCAATTCCAACTGTGCGAGGTTCGCCCTTAATTGCTCGCGAACCGCCTCGAACTCCCGTCCAGGCGGAAGAATCCGCCGCGCCGCCTGCGTCAGGGCCGCCAAGTTCCCCTGAACGGCCGCGTCGACGACGGCCACATCAAACTCCGCGTTTGCTAACTCGGCTCTCAACCGCCGTGCGTCCTGAATGTGCGCATCGAGCGAATGTGCGTCGCGCACCACTTGGCTTTGCAGCGTCGGTGAGAGCTCCAGCGACTCAAGGTTCTCCTGCACTCGCTGCCCGGCTGCGTGGAACTCTTCCAGCAATTGCAGATCGAGCTCCGGTTCAGCCCGCACACCGCTCCGCAAGTAGGCCTGCAACTTTCGTTCTACCTGCTTCTTCTTCCAGTGCGTGAGAGGCCACAGCGACGAACAAGCCTGTCGCCATTCGCGAACCAAACTGGCGATTGGAATGCGATTAACCAGTGACATGTTGAACGAACGGGATTCGAGTGCTCGGTGAGCTTCGTCGCGCGCGTGCAACAAGGCCGGACGGTCCGATATAGCCGCCGTCATTTCGTCCCACCGCGAATGAAAGATCAACTCCGCCGGCGGCAGATCGGGACGCATCCATTCCTTGGCTAACCGAAACAGCGTCCTTCTCCGCTTCTCCACCGCTTCGACCGTCGCCGCAACGCCGTGATGCGCACAGAACTCGACTAGTGAGTTATCCAAGGCTCGCGTCGCCTCGGACCAGTGCCGCAATAGCTCGCCCCGTTCCCGCAAACTATCCGACAAATCCACGAGCCGTTCGCGGCGCAGCAGCACCGGCGTCGGCAGCGTCGGGTGAGCCAATTCGGCCGTTAGCCGATAGAGGAGGCCGAGTTGGTCAGGCGACAAGTCTGTCAGCGAAACAAGCTGTATCGCACCAAACAATTTGCCGACCGACGCAAGCATCGCCCGCGACGCGCTGGCCAGTTGCTCGCAGGCGCGCAGCAACCGCGCTTCCCAAGCCACCGACCATTCTGCTGCCTGCACATGGCTTAGCGCCGCGTCGGCGGCCACGGCGATGAAGGTCTTGGCGAGTTCGGCGATCACCGTCTCGAATTCCACATAGTGCGCGTGTTCATGAGCCGCATTGTCGGCCCACTCAAGCCGCGGCGTTGCGACCTTTCGACCGCGTACGCATTCCCCCATCGCGCGGTAGGCGGACCAGCCATTGCCTTCCACCGCATGCACGGCCCGCGCGTACTCGTTCAACTGATCGCGGCGCACTCGAAGCTGTTCGGCGACCGTCGTCCACTCGTCGGCTTGCACTTTGCTGCGGCGCATCCATGACTCCGCCAGCTGGTCTAGAAACTTTCGCCGCTCGGCCTTGTTCGAGTGCAATTCGACGCAGCAATCGCCAAGTCCATGTTCCTTCAAACGGCGATGCACGACATCCAGGGCAGCCGTCTTCTCGGCGACGAACAGCACCGTCTTCCCGACGGCGAGGCACTGGGAAATGAGATTCGCAATCGTCTGGCTCTTGCCGGTTCCTGGCGGACCGATGATGACTAAGTCATGCCCCTCGGATGCCGCCATGACGGCTGCCAATTGCGACGAATCCGCGGGAAGCGGATGCACGATGTCGGCGGGCGCGTAGCGCGCATCAATTTCTCGCGGTTGCGGCAGCGCCCCCGAACCACTCGTCGGGAACGGTTGGTCGGGACGATGGATCAAGTGTCGGACAATGCGGTTCTCCTGCAAATGATCCACCCGCTCGACCAAGTCCTTCCACATCAGGTACTTGGCGAACGAGAACGACGATACGACCGCTTCCTCGACCACTTCAAACCCTGGTATTTCGCGGACCGCCTGTCGCACTCGGTTGAACACAGCGGGCACATCCACCCCGCTATCGTCCATCGGCAGCTGGTTCTCCAGATCGGAGACGTCGCAATCAAAGTCCTTCTTGAGCAGTTGCAGCATCGTGGCATTGATGCGCACATCGTCCTCATGTCGTGTCAGCGTGTACCGAGACGACGCCCCGACACGCTGGAGTTTTACGGGGACCAGCAGCAGCGGCGCGCGATAGGTGCGGTCGTCCGAGACGTCCGGCTTCCAGCGCAAGAAGCCGACGGCTAGGTAGAGCGTGTTCGAACCTCCCTCTTCGAGGTCGTTGCGCACTTTGCGAAAAAGTGCCGTCAGCCGTGCGTCGAGCTCGCGTTCTTCCACGATGCACACCAACTCGTCGCGTTCGAGCGTCGTCCGCGCGTATTCGAGATTGAGCTCCTTTTGAGTGCGCTTCTTGTAGAGTTCGGCGTCCCTTTGGCCCAACGGGTTCCCCTCGGCGAGCGCCGCCAACCGCAACTTGCAGCCGTTCGCGAGTCGATCTTCGAGCAGCGACAGATCGGGACAGAGGACGGGGACTGATTGCTGTGTGGGACGAAAGTTCAGCAGGCGGTTGCGCAGCGACAGATCAAGTAACTTTCGTTGCCAGCGCTCGATGCGCCCCGCCGGCGTCTGCGGGCGGTCGTTGGAATCGAGTTCAGAGGTAAGCGCGAGCCCCGGCAAGGCAGGGAGCGGCAGTAGACCGGCCTGCCCTTCTTCGTTGACCGCATCCACTCGCTCGCCGCGCAGCGCGAGAGGACGGATTTTAGCGAGGCGGGCTCGCGCGACGTCGATGACAGCGGCGAACTCTTGTTCTTTCTCTTCGACCAGCGCGTCCTCGGCGACGCATTTCGCGTCTTGAAAACGAGCCGGCGGCCGCTGCGTGATCAAGGTCGTTTCGAAGACCAACAGTTCTTTCGCCGCGAGCGCTTTGCGCAACTCGCTGACGTCGCGTTCAACCAGCTTCTTGAACGTCTTAGCAACCAGCCAGACTCCGACGAAGCAGTGACCGCGGACGGCGACGATGACCGGATTAAGCCCCATGGCCTCGAGTCCCGAGGCGAAGAGCAGCGAAGTATCGAGACAGGTCGCCAGGCGGTCGGCGAGAATGGTCTCGACGCGCCGAACTTTTTGCCCTGTCTGTTCGAAGCTGCCCGGCGGGTTGGCATAAATCAGTTCGCGTCCCGCCGCCGCCGACCATAATGACGCCGCCAACATGAAGGCGCGGTTGGGATCGCCTGATTGATATCCATCGAGCGACGGCGAGTGACCATGTTCGGTCAAGAGTTGCGCAGCGGCGCGCAGCAATCCGGGCAGCGCCGGCGAGTTCGGAGTGACGAACGCGGGGAGCAGTTCTGCCATCGTGAGCAGCCCGCCCCACTCGTCGCGCGCCAACACCCTCAGCACATGGTCGACCGAGCCTACAAGCTCACCCTTTTGCCGTAGCTCGAACGTAAGCACGCCGCGTTCGGCCTCGTCCAATCGATCGAGGAAGTCGGGATCGATCGGCAGATCAATGTCTCGCAACGTTAAGACTTCACCCGCGTTGATGCGGTCGACGACCCACTCCTTCTCGCGTGTAAATTGAGGCGCCGATTTCACCCTAAGGACGAGCGACGATCGTTCTTCTCCGCCCGAGTTGTCGAGGGCGACGCGACGGAGCAGCGGCACAGAATTCTGCCAAGCTGAGTAATTAAAGGTCTCTGCCACGTCGACGATGACGCGTAAAGTCGCCTGCTCCGAGTCGGAGGGAGCGGACCGTTCATCGTCCGGGGAGCGCAATTCTGATTTGTCTTCCTGCATCTGACCGACCTGGTGCGAGACATGAACAATGACCTGAGTCTTACCGAGAACTCGCCATACTACCTAGAGAACCGCGCACAATGGAAACGACGAACCCCCTCAGTCGAACTATGATCGGCGCCCAGGGCGATTGCGCGAAGCCAGGCAAGATGGCATATTCAGGCAATCGTGATTCGCCGGTTGTCGCGTTCGTGGTGGGACGCACGCGGCGGCACGCGTGCAAGAAAGCATGCCGTGACCAAGCGTCCCTCGGTTTCGATCGCCGATCACTTTGCCGAGTTGTCTGACCCGCTTCGCCGCGAAGGAGTTTATCTGCTGATTAACTTTGTGGTCATCGCCGTCTGTGCGGTGATCTGCGGCTGCGACGACTTCGTTTCCATCGCTGGATTTGTGATGACCAAACGCAGTCTGCTCGAACGGTTCTTGGATCTCTGAAGTGGACCCCGGTTTTCGGACCAGCAGCTAAGGTGGATTCCGAGCAGGGAGGGCGAGCGGTATCGTGGCGTCATCAGGAGGAGATGCGATGGCGCGGACACGACGTCGGTTTGATGCGGGTTTCAAGGCCAAGGTCGGCTTAGAGGCGCTCAAGGGCCTGCGCTCGGTTCAGGAGATCGCCCAGCAGTTTCAGGTTCACCCGAACCAAGTGAGCCTCTGGAAGAAGCAGTTGCTCACCGGAGCCAATCAAGTCTTTGAGGACGGGTCGTCAAGAGCGGCCGCATCCGACGAACCTTCGACCGCGTCTCTCAACGAGCAGATCGGAAGACTCAAGGTCGATCTCGAGTGGCTCAAAAAAAAAGTTACCGAGAACACGTAGCGAGCTGCACTCGTGGATCGACCGTGGCCATCCAGCCCTGAGCGTGAGACGACAATGCGAGCCGCTCGGTATCCACCGTTCCCGGCTCTACTACGAGCCTGTTTCGGAAACACGCGAGAACCTTGAGCTCATGCGGCTCATCGACGAACAGTACCTGAAGACTCTGTTCTGGGGCAGTCGCAACATTACGACCTGCCTGCGAGGGAAAGGTCACGGTGTAAATCGCAAGCGAATGCAGCGTTTGCTGCAGAAAATGGGCCTGGAAGCGATCGCGCCCAAGCCGTCGCTGTCGCGCCCGGCGCCGGGGCACAAGAAGTATCCCTACTTGCTCAAAGACTTGACGATTGACCGCCCCAATCACGTGTGGTCAAGCGACATTACGTACGTCCCGTTGCGCAACGGGTTCTTGTAACTCGTCAGTGAGCGTACACCACCACCATTCCGCACGATCGTGATCGCAAGTGTAGTGTTTCTCGGGAGCGTCGGCTCCCAGGAGTCTCACCTACACGGGGGTGCGATGGGATGGCGAGAACGAGTGACGCGGGGAAGCGAGCGGATTGGGAGTCGCGGCTGCGACGTTATCGGGCCAGCGGGCTGGCGATTGGGGCCTTCTGCACTCGGGAGGGCGCGTCGTCGTCGGCGTTCTATTACTGGTCGCGGCGACTCGGCGGCCGCGACTCCAGCACGGCGACATCGAAGGAGACCACGAAGCTCACGGCAGATGAGGCGGTTGGCGTCGATGCGGACGTCGCGCGGTTTCGTTTGCCAGCGGGCGCCTAGATCGTCGTGCCTGCCGCTCGCTTGGACGTCATTCGCTGCGTCATGGACGGCCTGACGCGAGCGAAGCCCTGCGAAAGCAGATCGAGCATCTGGAGGAGGAGGTTTTGAAGTTGCGTTGTTGTTAGAATTTGGCGCTTTTGCAGATTGTCACCAGCGTGGCTTGCTCGGCCCCGAAGGGCAACGCTGTGAAGCAATTTTTCACGAGAAGGACGAGGTCGCTCGGTTACTCAAGGGCGATCCACGGCTTTCCTGGCCGCGCCGGTGCACCTCCTTGATCGCTCTTTCTTGTTTCTCCGTGAGACAAATCTGACCGGGGGCGAGCGAAGACGTCAGACGCTCGTCATGTCCCGCTGATTCGCGGACTGAAAATGCTTCACAGCGTCGCCCTTCGGGGCGACTGACTCGCCGAGCCGAGTCACCCAAAAACCCAGGGCGGCGCTTCGCTCTGCCCTGGGCTGACCTGTCGTGCCCCTTCGGGCAACGCTTTGAAGCATTTTTCACGGGAAGAACGAGGTCTTTCGGTTACACCAGGGCGATCCACGGTTTTCCGGCCGCGCCAGTGCACCTCCTTGTTCGCTCTTTCTTGTTTCTCACGGAGACAAATCCGACCGGGGGCGAGCGAGGACGTCAGACGCTCGTCATGTTCCGCCGATTCGCGGACTGAAAATGCTTCACAGCGTCGCCCTTCGGAGCGACTGACTCGCCGAGTCCCCCAAAACCCAGGGCGGCGCTTCGCTCTGCCCTGGGCTGACCTGTCGTGCCCCTTCGGGGCGGATGCTCCCCGTAACCACGCGCTCGAAAAGATCGAGAACGGCGACGAAGCGCAGCAAATCGGTCCGACGCACGGTCCGCGCCGCCTGCTGGGCGCATGCGCGTCGCAAGATCAAGCAGGTGGTAATGGGACGCAAGGCGTGGCTCTTCGTGAGCAACGTGGAATCGGGCGAGCAGAGCGCGATGCTGATGAGCTGGGTGAGCAGCGCGAAGCGACACGACCTCGACGTCTGGAAACGAGCGCACCCCGAAGCCGTGCGCGAGTACCGCGTCGAAGAGCGCCAACAAAAGGCCTAGCGCAAGCAGCTCAACACGGCCAGACGCCGTCTCGCGTCCAAGGCGGCCCGCGAGAAACGGCCATGGTGTTGGTGTACGCTTACGCTGCACCAAGAGGCCGCCGGCGTGATAGAAAGGGAGAACCAGTCATCGGGATGGATGGAGGATTCTGTATGAAGCGCTTCCTCGACAACCTCTTCGTCGATCTCCTCTCCGCCGCACTGATGGTGGGCATGGCGGCGACGGGCTACATCCTTCGCTTTCCCTTGCCCCCCGGCACGAACAAATCGTTGAGCCTCTGGGGACTTACTCGACATCAATGGGGCGCCGTACATACTTGGATCGGGTACGGCCTGGCGGCGGCGGTCGTGGTTCACGTCGTCCTGCATTGGCAGTGGATTGCCATCTCGGTGAAACGCCGATTCTTGGGAACCGCCTCGCCGTCCAAGCCGTCGCTTGTCAGCGGCCTCGCAACGTGGGCCGCGCTGGCGGCCGTATTAACGCTCTTTGGTTGGGCGGCGCAGACCGGCGTGAAGACGATTACCGAACCGATCGAGGGAGTATGTCCTCCCGAAACTTCGAGCCCGCAAACCGAGCCGATTGCCTCGGTTGACGCCCAACCCGCGGCGGAACAGCGGATCGATTTTTGGAACGACGTCTATCCGATCTTTGAAAAGTCCTGTCTCCGTTGCCACAGTCCAAGTCGGCAGACAGGTGGTTTTCGTGTGGACCGGAAAGAAGCCTTCTTCACCGGGACGACTCCCTGGGTCGTACCGGGGCACAGCGAAAGCAGCCCCTTGATCGCCCTCATTTCGGGAGACAGGAAGGACATGGCTCAAGCCGACGCGCATCGCCTGACCGACGCTCAAGTTTCCGTCGTCAGGGCCTGGATCGACGCCGGCGCCGACTGGCCGAAGCTATTCCCGGAATAACCGCGGCGCGAACTCACGCAGGCTCCTCCGCCACGACTGCCATTCATGTCCCGTCTCCGGCGACAGGTAGAAGTGGGCGTTGACTCCTGCTTCCTTGAGCGATTCCGTTGCCGCCTTGGGATCGCCGCCGCGACGTGGATTCGGGCCGCCCACTTCACGACCTCCGTAACTGACGAACACCAGGCGATTCTGCTTCTTGAACGCCTCGAGATCCGGCAGGTCGCCGACTGCGATGCTGCCGCCGCTGAAGAGCCCGATGTGAGAAAAGAGATCTTGTCGGGCCAGCGTGATGGTCTTCGTTTCCATGCCTCCCATCGAAAGGCCCGCCATGGCGCGGTGAGGTTGAGCGGCGATCGTGCGGAATTGAGCATCGATCGCAGGAATCAACTCGTCGCACAACACCGTTTGGAATGGCCGGATGTCAAAATCGCGCAGGCCGCCGAAGCGGATCTCGTTGGTCATTCCATACGTCATGACGATCAGGAAGGGCTTCGTCTTCTTCTCGGCCAGCAAGTTGTCCATGATGAGACCGACGCAGCCCTGCATGCTCCAACCATATTCGTTCTCGCCGTATCCATGCTGCAGATAGAGCACCGGATAACGTTGTTCGGGTTCGAGATCATACCCCGGGGGCGTGTAGACGAACGCACGCCGCTCGGAGTTCGTGCTGGGCGAATGGAACAGGACCTCGCGCACCTGTCCGTGAGGAACGTTCTTCAGCGCGTAGAACTCGGCGTCGTGAGCCGGCACTTCCACGCCGCTGCCCCAGCGCGCGGCGCCAAAAAAGTACTTGCTGTTCGGATCGGGCACTTCGGCGCCGTCGATCTTGAGCATGTAGTAGTGAAAGCCTTCGTCGAGCGGACGGGTGTAGCCGATCCACGCGCCGTCGGCTCCCTTCACGAACTCCGTGCTATCGCGAAACGAGCAGCTAACGCGGGTCGCGTCCGGCGCTACGACGCGAATCTTCACGCGTCCCTGGGAATTCACCTGCGGATACGCTTGCCCCGGCTGATTCGTCGACGCAGGTTTGAAATCCTCCGTGATTTCGTCAGGCGTTTTCTGAGTCTGCGAAGACGCGTCGTCGGACTTCGGTTTTTCGGGCACAACCGGCTTCTCGGTCGGCGGCGCCGCCTTTGGGCTTAAGGCGGCCTTGGCCGCCTGCTCGTTGAAAACCAGTTGAGCGAAGTGATAAAGATTGTTGCGCCAGTGCGTCGCGTCGTGGCCGTGCGAGTCGACGTTCCAGAGATGCGGGACGCCTTGCTCGTTCAGATAGCGCTGAGTTCGCTGGCTGATATGGAATAACCCATCCTTCTTGCCGCACGACAGCCACAGCAGCTTCAGTTGTTGCTTGGCCTTGGCCGCATCGGGAACCAATTCTTCGGGCTTCTTGGTGTTGGGCGCCGAGGAGAATCCGCCGACCCATGCGAACGTATCGAGATGGCCGAGTCCAAAGTTCAGCGACTGACCGCCGCCCATCGAAAGTCCTGCGAGGGCTCGGTGTTCACGGTCAGCCTGAACCGAGTATCGCGACTCGATCGCCGGAATCACGTCGTCCAAGAGGTCGCGCTCGAAGACGGCGAACGCCGGCGCCGATTCAAAGACGTTGCCCACGGGCCGGTCGTTCTTTTGCGCACGTCCGTTGGGCATGACGACGATCATCGGAACCGCTTTGCCGTCCGCGATCAGGTTGTCGAAGAGCCTGTCCGGGGAGGCGAAACGCAGCCATTCCGTTTCATCCCCGCCGATCCCATGCAGCAGATAAAGCACCGGGTACTTCTGCTCGGCGGAATACCCCGGCGGCGTGTAAATATTCATCTTCCGCTTCACGCCCACCGTCTTCGATTCGTACTCCACCAGCTCCAGCTTGCCGTGCGGAATGCCGTCGCGTTGGGCGACGATGTGGTCGGCGGGATCGGGGTAGAGCTGCTGATCAGCCGGTCGGCTCGCATCCTGCGAGTAGGCCCAGGCGGGCGCGAGCAGCAAGAACGTCAGCCACAGCAATCGGGTCATTTTGGAATCCCTGGTGAACAAAGGAAGAACGTCGAACCACATCACTTCTCGCTCCGAAGGGGACCAGACAATGTCGGCGAGTCCGTCGGCGAGTCCGTCGGCGAATCGGACAGCGATTCGGCGACGCGTTCCAGCAACGCGACCAGAGTGCGAATCTCGCTCGCGCTGAGCGACGTGACTAATTGGTCTCGAACCGCCTGGCCGGCGTCAAAGGCCTGCTGCCAAATTCGAGTCCCCGCTTTCGTAAGCTTGACCGTCCGCGCTCGCGCATCCTCGGGATGCGCCTCGCGTGCGACAAGCCCCTGCTTTTCCAGCAGCACCAACATGGCTCGCACCGTACTGGGATCGGACGTCATGCGTGCGGCGAGCTCCCGCTGCGTCACGGCCTGTCCCCGCGCGAGAGTCGCCAGCAGCACAAACTGGTCGGCCGTAATACCGAATTCTGCAAACACCGCGTCGGACCGGCGATGCAGATTCAGATAGGCGGTGCGCAGTGCGAGCGGCAGTTTGTCTTGCGGAGCCATCGGCAGTCCCTGCGGCCATTTCGTACGTATACGCACGAATTTAGCAAAGACGAAGCGGAAGAGTCAAGCATTCCCGTAGGACAGGCTTCCAGCCTGTCTCCGCCGCTGTCGGCGCCGCCCTCGGCCTCCGCCGAAAATCGCGATCGCTCGGAACGCGCTGCGAATTGCGTTGGATCGCGGAGCGATCCACGACGATCACCACACGCGCGGGATTTCGCTCGCCAAGAGCAAATTCACGGGGGCGTAATCCGGACGGCGTTCTTTGCGGACATCTGCGCTATGATGGACTCGGATCGTATTCGTCGTCCCTTTGCTCGACTTTAGATTCCGCGGCGCCGACTGATGGCGACTGTACTCACGGCGCCATTCTTCCTCAGAAACCCGGCGCGTGCGCGGCAGCGGGAGTTTCTCGAGCACCCGCCAATATAGATGGGTTTGGATTTCGTCGTGCTGTTCCGCCCCGGCGTATTGCTGGGTCACCGTCTGAATGTCGAGGGGATCGGGCGCTTTGAGCCAGCGGGGCCAGAGCAAGCGTTTCACCTGCGCCTCATCAAACTCCACGTCCGCTAGTCGTGCTTCCTGAACCATCCAGGCAAGCGGAATTCCGGCCAACCCCGGCGCGGAATCGCCCGTATAGCCTCCGCCGATGTCCGCATGAACGCCGGGAAACCACACTTGCAGTACATCTTGTCTTGCCGGCGGCGAATCGGTCCACAGGTTTTGCTGAAACATGACTCGCCGTTCGTCGATCGCCATCGCGTGGCGCACGATCGCCACGGCGTCGTTCTGCTGCGTGTGCGGAAAGACCGCCATCTGTAGCGGATTGCCGACGGAACTAACCGTATCCCAAAGTCCCAAGAAGCGGATTTTGGCAGTGCGCGAATAGAACTTTTTAAAGCGGCCTGCCGCCTCGAAATTCTGCCGCGGCAAGTACACCTGCCAAGCGAACGGCACCATTTCATCGTGTCCACGATGCAGCAGTCCCACTTTGTGCACCATGCCCGCGAGCACTCGGCAAACGAACGCACCGCGGCTAAATCCTAATAAAAAGACCTCGTCGTCGTCCCGATACTCGTTCATCAAGTACGTGTAGGCGGCGGCGACGTGAGTCCGCAGACTCCGCGCAAACAGGCTATCGCGCTTGCGTCCTATCCAGTTGCGCACCTTCGCCCATTTGCCGTCGGAACGTTCCGGGTCGATCGTGCCGACGCCGGGCTGATAGTAAGCCGACTGAGTCGCATCCTGTTTGACGAGCATGCGAAAGAACCGGCTGACGTTCGTCCGCACCGGCTCGGTTTCGCCATCTTCGTTTTTCGCCATCGCCGTCGGCGAATTGTCGGTGCCGTCGATACATAAGACCACCCGCCTGCCCATCACTGGCCCCTCCGCGATGCGTTGTTGCACTCCGGCGCATACCCTGTCTTCGACTAGCATTGCCGAGGTAAACGCACTGCTCCAAGAGGGGGAGTCGGAATTCCCGGCGTTGTCGGCAATTTTGCTTTCGTCGCGCGGAACAGCATCCTAAGCACAGCAGGTCGCTGTGACGCGTCTCCCGAACCGCCTCCGCTCCGCGAGTGTCTCGCAACTCGCGGCAGAACTGCTATGGGCAGGAGGTGCGCGGCCATGGATCGCGGAGCGATCCACGACTTTGTGGCGAGGGGCTCCTAGCCCACCTTTTTCTTTAGATCGGTCAGCAGGTTGACGGCGTGGCTGATTTCGGCCTTTTGTCGTTCCGGCTCTTGCGGGATTTCACGTTCGATCGTGAGCGGGCCGGTGTAGCCGATCTCCTTGAGCGTCCGCAAGTAACTCTCGATGTTCACGTCGCCGTGTCCGAGCGGCACTTCTTGGCCCCATTCCTGACCGGGGTTCTTGGCCCACTTGCCGTCCTTGCAGTGGACGCTGCGGACGTACTTGCCCACCTTCTTCAGCGCTTCAATCGGCTCGCCCGTCCCGTACAGGATCATGTTCGCCGGATCGAAGTTGATGAACAGGTTCGCGCGCCCCACATCCTCGATGAACTGCAGCAGCCCGTCGGCCGTCTCTTGTCCCGTTTCCAAGTGCACCGATTGATCGTGTCGCTCGCAGTAGTCGCACAGTTCCCGAGTGACGTCGAGAACCTCCTTGTACAGCGACGACGACGCGTCGTGCGGGACGAATCCCAAGTGCAATCCGACGACGTTGCAGCCCAGCAGTTTCGCGAAGTCGGCGATCTCCTTCATTTCCTGCAACCGAGCGGCCCGCGTCTCGGGCGGCACCAGCCCGACCGTGCGCGACACGGTCGGAATGTCGGCGTAGCTTTCCCCTTCAAACCCGCCGAACACGCACGTGAGCGTAATGTTCAGCTCGCGCAAACGCGCCAAAAATCGGTCGGCGTTCTCCTGCGTCCGGCTCGCGGCATGCGGCGCATGCATTTGAATCGTGGGAATCTTCAGCTCGTGCGCCACCTCGAGCTTCACGCCGAGCCCGGCGTCGACGCTGGTGAACACTCCAATCGGCCACTTTTCCATGTTGCTGACTCCTGAGGTTGCAAAAGGTGCTTACTTGCCGTTCACCAGCTTCTGATATTCCTTCTCGACGCTGCTGCCGTCCGGCGTTGCATCGCTGGCCAAATCGAACCACGTCTCGTCGAATTTGACCCAACCGGCCTCGCCCTTGATCGACTTGTTGATGGCGATGTTCGAGGTGAGGGCGATGATGGCGTCCCCCATCGCCACCTCGGCACGGCACCGCAGCGACTCGCGCGGCGCCTTGTTGCGAATCGCATAGGCCCAGTGTTCGATTTCCTCGGTGTAGCCCTTGCTCACCGGCCCCGATTCTTGGGCCGCCTTGGCGGTCGCCGCCTGCGGTCCGCCGCTGGACTGCGTGTCCATCGTCGGGCCCCCCTTGTCGTTCTTCACGCTCACGCGGCTCGAAGTGTCCGCATCCTTGTACAGCATCACGTCCTGCTCGCGTTCCAGGACCAGCGTGCCGCGCGTTCCCATGACCACTTCCCCGTACCCGCCGAAACCATTGCCGTTGATCGACGAGTAGGTGACGATGATCTTCTTGTTGGGATCTTGGACGTAGCCCGCGACTCCTTTTTCCTTGTCGGGCAAGCCGCTGATGTCGTCGTAGTAGCCGACTGGGAACGACGGATCGTAATCGGGCCCCGGGAACTCGAACATGCAATAGACGTGGTCTTCCGCGTGCCGGTCGAGCGGGAAGATGTGGCGTCCGCCGACCGCATGCACCGTCAACGGATGCGCCTTTTTGCCATCTTTACGCAGCGCACTGCAGAAGATGCTGGCGGCGTCCAATTGGTGGCTGCCCAGTTCGGCCATCAAGCCGCCGCCCGTACGTTCCCACAAGCGCCAGCGGCACAGTTCCTCGAGCGCCGACCGAGTTCCCTTGCCGAGTTGGAACGCTTGATAGCCGTAGTCTTCGGCCTTGACGTTCGCATCGAGCATCCAGGCGCGCCACTGCGCGACCTTCTTCTCGAGCGTCCGGGCGCGGGACGGGTCTTCTTCCTCCGCCAACTCGCGTTCCCACTTGGTCAATTCCGACTTGATTCGGTCGACCTTCTTGCCGCTGGAGTTCATTTCGCCGCCCGGGAGCGGTTGTTGCCAGCTGTCCTTGCCCGGCAAGTTGCCGCGGTGCCACTGAGCGCGAATGTGGTGAATCTGTCCAAGCAGACCCCAGCGGAGGAGGTTCACCGCATTGTCGTAGAGGATGCTGTAGTGCCGCTGGTGGCCGATCGCCAAATACAAATTATTCGACTCGGCGAACCGCCCCATGACCTTGCATTGGGCGATGTTGTGGGCCATCAGCTTTTCGCACAACACATGCTTGCCGGCCTTCATCGCGTCGATCGCGCATTGAGCGTGCAGGTGCAGCGGGAGAGCGATGATCACCGCTTCGACATTGGGATCGTTCAACAGGTCGTGATAGTCCTTGTCGTAGACCTTGACGTGCTTCCGCGCTTCGTCCTCGCCGCTCCACTTGTACTTGCTGATGAGCCCCGTGCGAATGCCGATGAGCGTGTCGGACGCCCAGTCGCCGTGGAACGCACGATGGATGTTGTAAGGACGAATGTCGGCGATCGCCGTCACTTGGACGTAGTCGGGATTAAGGGCGCCGATGAGCACTTGCCCTTCGTCGCCGGTGCCGATCACGCCGACGCGCAGCGGGTTGTCGACCTTGCCGTAGTTGAAATACATGGCGCCCAGGCCGGCGCCGGTCACCGCGCCTGCGGCGACGACTTCCTTCATGAAGTCGCGGCGCGACACGCCCAGCGCTTCGTAGTAGTTGTCCTTGCCGACGGCCTTTTGATCAGGAGTGAGATTCATCGTTTCAGCGTCCGTATCGAGTAATGCGTTTTGTGTGGGAATAAGTTGGAGGTGCGAGCAACCGGCGGTCGCGAATTACTTGGAACGACCCCGGCAGCAGCAGCGCAAAAGGTCGACGACCGAATCGAGTCCGCCGTAGCGACCGGCGTTGGCCGCCGCCAGCACCAGCAGTCCGCACGCTTCGGCCGCCTGATAGTAGGTCGGCTGAGATCCATAGGCGCCGGGCCACTGGGCGAGCACGACGGAAATCAAGAAGGCGGCGGCCGCGAGCGCGGCGGGACGCGTGAACAGTCCCAAAATCAACAGGACGCCCAGCGTCAGGTCGAAGTAGGGAATGAACCGATCCATCGCTTCGGAATCGAGCGTCCGACGGCCCGGCTTGAATACGGCCAGCGTTCCGCGCGCCGCGCGCTGTTCGGGCGTGGCAATCTGCTCCAGGTCGCGTTCAAGATCCTTGGCCAGTTTATCGAGTTCGCCGAGCCAAGCGCCGCGTTTGCCCTTGATCTCCGATTCGATCTTCTCAGATTGACCGCGCAGCGAAGGAACTTCGCTCCGCGCCGCGTCGGCCTGATTGGCCGCTCGACGGTCGAGCGCCTTCTTGTACTCGTCCAGCGAATCGTCGATCCCCGCCAGGTATTCACGGAGCATTTCTTCGCGTCGCCCCAGGGCTGCGTCGGCCGCTTGCGTCTGGTCCGGATTGAAGCCGTAGTGCGACTTGGCTTTCTGCACGAACGCAGACCACGCGGCGACGGTGGCGTCCGCGTCGAAGCGAGCCAGCCCGTCGGCGTCCCACACCAGGGCGTGATAGTGTTTCGCGAGCGGCCCTTTGGCGGCGCCGAAGAACATCGCGGAGAACGGTTTGGGATCGGCCAGTTTGCCGGTGCCTTCTTTGAAGAAGTGGAACCCGATGCACACGCGCAACACCAACAGCGCGAGGGCCAACGAGTAGCCGGTCTTCACCAGCGGACAACATTTTTCAGAAGACGTAGCCAGGGCAGGGCCTCCTTGGCGGCCAGGGAGTGGAGAAACGCGGGGCCCCGCGGCGAGTCGATCGGCTCGAAAAGAACACGAACCAAGCCGCCTGCGAGGTTAAGAGATTATGGTCGAACGCGCGCCCCTCGCCAACTGGGTCTGCGGGGGGGGAGCGACGGCTATGGTCCCGCGTCCAAATCGGCTACGATCCCGCCATGCGCATCGTACTTTGCTATCCCGTCGAACCCCGACATGTGGCGCAATTGGCCGCCGCTGCACCGGGACATGAAATCGTCAATGCGGGCCAAGAGCGGATCGCCGAGGAACTTCTCGACGCCGACATCTTCCTGGGACATGCCAAAGTCCCCGTCCCCTGGGACGAAGCGGTCGCGCGCGGTCGGCTGCGGTGGATTCAGTCGTCCGCCGCCGGCATGGACCACTGCTTAGTCCCGTCGGTCATCGCCTCCGACATCCTTGTCACCAGCGCCTCGGGCCTGTTCGCCGACCCGGTCGCCGAACAGACGCTCGCCCTGCTCTGCGGCCTCCAGCGCGGATTGCCGACGTTTTTCCGAGCGGCGCAGAAGCGCGAGTTCATTCGGCGGCCGACGCGCGACTTGCACGATTCGACGGTCGGCATCATTGGCTTCGGCGGCAATGGTCGACGATTGGCCGAGGTGCTCGCCCCGTTTCGCACGCGCATCTTGGCGACCGACCTCTTTCCGGAGGACAAACCGGATCATGTCGAGCAACTGTTGCCGGCCGACCGCCTGGATGAAGTGCTCGCCCAAGTCGACATCGCCATTCTCTGCTTGCCGCTGAATTCTCAGACGCAGGGGCTCATCGACGCCGGCCGTTTGGCCTGCCTGCGCCGCGGCTCGATTTTGATCAATGTTGCGCGCGGCCAAGTGGTCGTCGAACGGGACCTGATCGCGGCGCTCGAGTCGGGCCATCTGTGGGGCGCGGGGGTCGACGTGACGGAGGTCGAGCCGCTGCCGGTCGAGAGTCGGCTGTGGGAGATCCCCAACGTCATCATCACGCCGCATGTCGGCGCGCAGTCGCTGCGTCGCGCCGACATCACGACCGATTTGCTGGCCAAGAACCTGGCGCGGTACTTGGCTGGCGAGCCGCTGTATAACGTGGTCGACAAGCAGCTAGGTTTTCCGCGTCGACGAGCTCCGCGGTAAGTCGGCGGCCGATGGTGTGACGCCAGTCTGTACGGCGCCAGTCTGTACGGCAGCCGACGGTACAGCCGCAGCTGGGGTCGCCGTCGCGGGCGGTGCGTCGGGCTTGAACACGACGACGCCGAGCGGCGGGAGCGTGATGACCATCTGTGCGGGACGCCCTTGCGCGCCGGGGGACGTCGCTTGGACGGCGGCGATATTGCCGACGTTGCTGCCGCCGTAATACTGGGAATCGCTGTTGAATACTTCGCGATACCAGCCAGCTTGCGGCGCCCCTACGACGAAATGGCTGCGGACGATGGGCGTAAAGTTGCAGACGACGATCACATAGTCGTCGGGATTGGTCCCGCGGCGAAGGTAGCTGAGCGTGCTTTCGTCGCGATTGCCGCAGTCAATCCACTCGAATCCCTGCGGTTCGCAATCCAACTCGAATAGTGCCGGCTCACGGAGACTCAGGCGGTTGAGGTCGGCCATCAGCCGGCGGACGCCCGCGTGCGACTCCCATTGCAGCAAGTCCCACTGCAGGTCGGCGTCGTGATTCCACTCGTTCCATTGCGCCAGCTCGCCGCCCATGAACAGCAGTTTTTTGCCGGGATGGGTCCACATGTAGGAATAAAGCAGCCGGAGGTTGGCGAACTTCTGCCAGAGGTCGCCCGGCATTTGACCGATGAGCGACTTCTTTCCGTGGACGACCTCGTCGTGCGACAAGGGCAGGACGAAGTTTTCGCTGTAGGCGTAGATCAGGCTGAAGGTGAGCTGATCGTGGTGGAAGCGGCGGTGGATGGGGTCGGTGCGCATGTACCGCAGCGTGTCGTTCATCCAGCCCATGTTCCACTTGAAGCTGAAGCCCAAGCCGCCGTAGTCGGTGGGTTGCGACACGCCGCCCCAGGCCGTCGATTCCTCGGCGATCGTCAGGACGCCCGGGAAACGACCGTGCGACTGGCGATTGAATTCCTGCAGGAAGGTGATCGCGTCGAGGTTCTCGCGCCCGCCGTACGGATTCGGAATCCATTCGCCGTCTTTCCGGCTGTAGTCCAAGTACAGCATGGACGCGACCGCGTCGACGCGGAGTCCGTCGATGTGGTACTTGTCGAACCAGAACAGGGCGTTGGCGATCAGAAAATTCCGCACCTCGTTCCGGCCGTAATTGAAGATGTGCGTCCCCCAGTCGGGATGTTCGCCGCGTCGCGGATCTTCGTGTTCGTACAGCGCCGTCCCGTCGAATCGACGCAGACCGTGGCCGTCGCGCGGGAAGTGAGCCGGGACCCAGTCGAGGATCACGCCGATGTCGTGGCGATGGCAGTAATCGACGAAGTACATGAAGTCTTCGGGCGTGCCATAGCGACTGGTCGCCGCGAAGTAACCGACCGTCTGATAGCCCCAACTGCCCGTAAACGGATGCTCGCTGACCGGCAGCAGTTCCAGGTGCGTGTGCCCCATCTCGCGGCAGTAATCGACCAGCTGATGCGCCAGCTCGCGATAGTTCAGCCAACCATGCAGCCGGTCGGCTTGCCGACGCCAACTGCCTAAATGGACTTCATAGACCGACAGCGGCTTGCGGCGCGGGTCGCCTTGCCGACGTCGCTCCAACCAATCGGCATCCTGCCAGGCGTAACGGTCGAGGTCGGCGACGATCGACGCGGTTTGCGGCGGCAGCTCGGCCGCGAAACCATACGGATCGCACTTGTCGCACGATTCTCCCCAAGCCGAACGCACGCGGAACTTGTACTTCATCCCCGGCCGGACGTCGGGGATGAACAATTCCCACACCCCGTTGGTCGCATGCCGCTGCATCGGATGGACTCGACCATCCCAGCGATTGAAGTCGCCGACCACCGCCACGCCGGCCGCGTTCGGCGCCCAAACGGCGAAATTCGTGCCCGAGACGCCGTCGATCGTGCGCAGCTGCGCGCCCAGTCGCTTGTAGGCTTCCCAGTGCGTTCCCTCGCCCAACAGGTATTGGTCGAGGTCGCTGAGGTAGGACGGAAACGAATAGGGGTCATGCATGATGGTCATCTCGCCCGTCTTGCCGGCGATTCGAAGTTGATAGCGGGTGGAAGGAGCGCCGGTCTCGCGCGGCACAATCGCCTCGTAGAGACCCGCGGGGTGAATGCGACGCATGGGACGCGTCCACTGATGAGCCGGGTCGACGACCCACGCCTGCTGCGAATCGGGGAGGAACGCGCGCACCGCTAAGGCCCGCCGCCCGCCCTCCACCACTTCATGCGGTCCCAAAATCTGAAAGGGCTGCGCGTGCCGCCCCTCCATCAACGCACCCATGTTGTCCAACGTCACGGCCGTCCGCACCGGTAGCTCCCTCCTCGTCCGCCCCACGCTCCTCGAATCCAACTTGGCTTCACGCCGTCGCCGCTCCTCCGACTCACGCAGCCGGGAGCGCGCCGTGCCACGACAGACGCCGCCACCACCACTGTACCGATAAACTCCACCTGCGCCACGCCGACACGGGGCGGCGGCGTGCGCGGAAGATGCGCAGCGACGGCGGCGGCAGTCGTGGTTCCCCGGAGTCGTCGCTCCCCGCCGACGACTCGTTCCCCGCCGACGACTCGGTCGTCTCCCAGGCGAGCGTCGGTCCGCGAACGCAGCGCGGGCCTGTCGCCGCATCCCCATGCGGCCGGTCCACGCGCCACGTTCGGCAATCGACCGAATGGAATCGGAGCGCCTGGTCGACTCGCTGCCACAAGTCGCCGTTTTTGACCGGCGTCATCTCGCCGAATCGCTCCCACTGCCACTCGTTCTCCCGCCACTCCGCTAACCCCGTGCGCAGTCCATGGCTCACGTACCGACTCGACGTCACCAGCGTGACGCGCGACGGTTGGTCGAGCGCCTCGAGCCCCCGGACCACTGCCAGCAATTCGAGTCGCTCGGCATCGACCGCCGCTTCTTCTTCCTCGGCCACGAGCACCGACGAACCGTCGGTCGCTTCGAGTACAAACCGCCACTGCCCCGTTCCATCCCACTCGCTCATCCCCTCCGTGTCCTCGCCTGTCTGCGTCTCTGCCAAGAGCAGATAGTGAGGAATCGGAATCCTCATGACGTTCCCTTTCGCCAGGTGCCGTGCGCCCGTCGGCGCTCTCCCCTCGTCCTTGAACGTCTGCCGTTCCTTCCTTCGCGGAACGACCACAGATTCCTCAATCGGCAAACTCGCCGCGGTTTCTCCAGTCTCTCTAGATTGATCTGGACTCCGTTGGCCCGTCGTGGCAAATTTTTCCTGTCGGTTTGTAATTCCTTCCCCAAGCAGGCAGCGCCGGCCGACGTTAGCCGAGCGTGGACGGGAGCGACGGGTTGGTAATGGGCCCGTTTTTCCTGAATTCCGCTCGTTTTTTCGCCATTCCGATCAGATTTCCTCAAGTCGGCACGACATTCGCAATCTAGCGACGCAACTCGACTAGGTCGTCCCTTCGCCGCATGGATGCCGCGACCACGACCGCCCCGTCCCGCAGGGAGCTCCGCGCATGGAAGCCACGCTCGCCGCTCATATCGTTTGGATCATGCTGATCGTCGTCGCCCTCGGCGGCGCCGCCACCGTCGCCGCGCGGCTGGCCCTGACCTGCCCCGTGCGGTGTCTGGTTCGCGTGACCTTCTTCCTCTGTTTGCCCGTAGTGGGGTTGGCGACCGCCAGCGCGATGCTGGTGGGGAGTCCGCTGTGGACGCTGGGAGGCGCGACCTTGGCGATCATGGCGGTCGGGTCGACTTGGGAAGTGGGTCGGCTGCGAAACGCGCCGGCCTTCTAATCCCCCCCACGTCAGGGAATTCTCTCCCGCCTCGCGGAACATTTTCCCTGCGCGTTAAACTCTCACACGCCCCCCCCTCACTCGGGCGGTTTTTGACGGTCGGAGCAACTCGCAAAACCGAAAAAAACCTACCATCCCGCAATTCCGTCAACCGAAAACTATCTGCGGGCAGACGGATGGTCAGCCGAGTTTTGCAGGGGGGAACTGCGATAGCTCGGCGGTGTCGCGGCCCGCAAACCCACACCGCCGAATCTCACTCCCTCCTCGTTCTCGCGATCACCCTGCAGGGATGGCCAAGTCCGCTTGGCCGCGAGCCCAAGAACTCAAACTCGTTCTGCTTCGATGAAGCGACGGCGTCACCGGATCCCGCTGGGAGACGCCTCGCCCATCGCACACGGACGGAACGAGACGGTTGGTACGAGGAGCCGAGAACAAACTCAGGAGGGGACCCATGCGACGGTTTTTTGCCGGTCTGGCGATCGGCCTCGCGACGCTCTCGCCCAGTTGGGCGATGGCGAACGACGAGCAGATTGCACAGGAAATCATTGAGCGACTGCAGACGAAAAAGGAAGCAGGCGAGTTGAAGGGATTCAACATCGACCTGGAAGTGGATCAAGGGACGGTGTGGCTGTCGGGTTCGGTGGCGAACCCCGCGCAACAGCGCATGGCCCTCGACATCGCTCGCCGCGTCTCGGGCGTCGAGAAAGTGGTGAATCAGTTGAAGGTGGCCGACGACTCGACGCCGGCTCAGCCGGTGGCGAAGCCGAAGACGGCGACGCGGACCAGCGGCGGTTCGCCCTCGCTGTTCAGCAGCGTGTTTGCCAAGCCGGTCCCGGCGGCTGAGAAGGTCGAAACCAAGGCGGCCGACGCCGAACCGACGCCGGCGACCGAAGCCAAGTCGGACCAACAGTTGGTGCAGGACATCCTCGGCCAGCTCCGCGTCCTCAAGCAAGCCGGGCAGCTGCGCGGCTTCAAGCTGGACGTGCAAGCGGAAGACGGCTTGGTGTGGTTGTCGGGCGAAGTGGCCGACTCCAATCAGCACAAGCAGGTGATTGAAACGGTCCGCCGAGTGGCGGGCGTGAAGCAGGTCGTCAACGACCTGAAGATCAAGTCGAGTGCGACGCCGGTGAAGGCGGAAGGCTCGGGCGTGGCGCAGACCAGCGGCGAACAGCCGGTGGCCGCGGCGCCCTCCGCCGCTCCGAACATCCCGGGTTACACGGCTGTTCCGGTTCGCGCCGCCATGGCGCCGGGCGCCTTCGCTCCCTACGGCGCCGCGCCGCTAGCCGCTCAAGGCCCGCGCGTCGCCAACCGGCCGCTGGCGTTCGCTCCGTCGCACGGCGGCGTGTCGCCGGTGAACGCCCAGGCCGCGATCGCCGGCCCCGAGACGCCGCTGCCGGCTCACATGCCCGGTCCGAACGTCGGCGTCGCTCCGGCTCGCTACGACCATCCGAATATGCCGGGGTATGCGTGGCCTAGCTACGCTTCGTACCCGAACTACGCCGCGGTGACGTACCCCAAGCAGTACTCGCCGGCCGCGTGGCCCTACATCGGCCCCTTCTACCCCTACCCCCAAGTGCCGCTCGGCTGGCGTAAAGTCACGCTGAAGTGGGACGATGGGTGGTGGAACCTGGACTTCAAGTCCAAGTAACAAATCCTCGGCGGTCCCTGACGCCAACCGTGTGACCTCCGTCGAATGCAAATTCGACGGAGGTTTTTTCGTTTGGCCGCCGAGCTGGCGGTTCGCCACAGAGGGAGACGGGGTTCGCCACAGAGGGAGACGGGGTTCGCCACAGAGGGAGACGGGGCTCGCCACCGAGGGAACCGGAGAGCACCGAGGAGAGAGTGGGGACGAGGCAACGTGGTCGGGCGGGGAGAAGCGAGCGGCGGCGCATCTCCGCAAACGCTGGCAACGCGGATTCGGAACAACAGGATCCGTCTGAGGTTTCAATTCCCGGCGTTTCCACGTCCGGGGTTTCAATTCAGGGACTTCATGCAGGCCAGCGCTCTGGTCCAACTTCGAAGTCAAGCCACGTGCTCTTCCCCCATCGCCGTTCCTCTGAGCCCTCCGCGTTCTCGGTGGCAAAAACCAAACCTCGGTGGCGGTTGCTAGTCGGTGGTGAGGTGGAGGCCGATGATGGCGAGCAGGATCATGCCCACGAACAAGATCCGCAGCGGCGAGGCGGTTTCCTTGAAGAGGGCCATGCCCATGATGGCGGTGCCGGCGACGCCGATGCCGGTCCAAATCGCGTAGCCGGTGCCCAGCGGCACATGACGTAGAGCGAGCGCCAACAATGCGAAGCTCGCAATGCTCGTCACAATCCCGATCATGCCCCACGGGGGGCGTGTAAATCCTTCGCTGCGTTTCAGACACAACGCCCAGATGATCTCAAGCACGCCGGCGATCATCAAATAGATCCAGGCCATGCGAACCGCTCTTTCCCGCTTGCCGTTCACCCTGAGGCGCTCGTCGCGTCGCCCTTCGCTCGCGGCAACGTCATTTCTTTTTGCATCTGGGAGAAGGCGGCGACCAGTCCGTCGATGGCCTCCAGCGGGTGATTCGCGTTGACCTGAATGCGGATCAGGCCCTCGGTGATGCCGACCGCCGGATAAGTCGCCGATTGGACGTAGAACCCATGGTCGAACAGCCATTTGCCGGCCGCCAACGTGTGCTCGATGTCGCCCACTTGCACCGACACGATCGGCGCCACGCCGCCATGCACGATGAGTCCCAAGCCGCGTAGGCCGTCGGTGAGTCGCTTGACCAAGGAGCGGAGGTGACCGACGAGTTCATCGCCTTCGGGCGAATCCAAGATCTCGACCGCCGCGATGATGGCCGCCAAGTATGGCGGCGGCACCGGCCCGCCGAAGATGAAGGTGCTCGAGCGGATCTTCATGATCTCTTTCAGCTCGTCATTGCACGTGACGAACGCGCCCATGCACGAGAGGCCCTTGGAGAGGGACCCGACCAGCAGAATGTCGTTGAGTTTCGGGAGGACGGAGGCGGCGGCGCCGCGACCGCGCGGCCCGACCACGCCGGTCCCGTGCGCGTCATCCACATAGACGATGCCGCCGTAACGCTGCGTGACCGCATCGAGTTCCACCAGCGGCGCGACTTTGCCCGTCATGCTGTAGACGCCGTCGACGACCGTGACGCATCCGCTCTGATTCTCTCGCTGCAGGATCGATTCGAGCACATCCGCGCGACACGGATGCATCTCGACCACCTTCGCGCCGCTGGCCGCCGCCAAGCGTGCGCCCTGTTGAATGCTGTCGTGCGATTGGCGGTCGACGACCATCAGGTCCCCTTTGCCCGCGACGGCCGGAATGAGCCCGGCGTTGGCCAGCGTGACGCTGGGGAAGATCAGCGTATCCTCGACGCCGATCCACCGCGCCAAGCGTCGCTCGGCTTCCTCGCTCAACGCCACGCTGGAAAACGCGCGCGATGCACCGTTGTGAGTGCCCCAACGCGGCAGCGCATCGACCATGGCCTTGTGCAGGCGTTCGTCGCGATCGAGTCCCAGGAAGCTATCGGAACCGAAGTTGTAGACGGTCTGACCCATGATCAAGGCGCGTCGATGGTCGTCGACGTCGTCGATCACGAGGTCCTTGAGGTGCGTATCTGCGCAGCGATCCAAGAACGCCAACGCCAACCGCGTGGTCTTGTGTTTGATCAGTCGCTTGCTCACTCGATCCCAAGCAGGATTGCTCGGCAATGCGACGGTCGGCCCCGCGTCACTGGGCGACGATTCAGCGGCCACGCTTGGACTGCGAACTGATTGAGGGTCGAGCATAGGTAGGGTTTTCGGTGGGATGATGGCGCGGGTCGTCGATTCGAAACGCGTTGCCGCCGGCAAGCTTACACCACTCGCAGAAGTCGCGAACAAAAAAAATCTGCCGCGGAACTCGTCGAATCCCGTGGCTCACTGTAGTCTGTCAGAAGTGGCATTCAAGACTGAAACCTGCCTTAACGGGGGGAATCCAGTGTCGTCGGGTCCGAACATTCCGCAAAAACGACCTGGATGGACCGAATCGGTTCCCTGGATGGGGCTCTCGCTACGCGCTTGGTGGAACCTGTTCCGGCGGCATCGGTTTCAAGCCGAAGTCCAACACTGGCCCGGCGCTCTGTTCGACCTGACGGTCGCCGGCCTGAATTCATCGCTGGGACTCGTGCAGTGGATGGTTCATGGTCGCGATCTTGCGCTGCATCCGTCGCCCGAGCCGCCGTTGTTCGTCGTGGGCCATTGGCGCACCGGCACCACGCTGATGCATGAACTCCTCGCGCTCGATCCGTGGATGCGCAGCCCCTCGACCTTCGAATGCTTGGCGCCGCATCACTTTGTGCTGACTCACGGCTGGCTGCCTCGCTGGACCCGCTTCTCGCTCCCCGCCACTCGATCTTTCGACCCGATGCGCGTCGGCTGGGAGTCGCCGCAGGAGGACGAGTTCGCGTTGTTGTTGATGGGGCAAGAAAGCCCCTACGCCGCCATTGCGTTTCCCAACGGCGCCGACCGAGACGACGCCGCCTTGGAGCTCGATCTGCTGCCGTTCGAAGAACTCCGGCGCTGGAAAGCTGCGTTTCAGAAGTTCCTGACGCGACTATCGTTCGTTCGCGACGGTCAGTTGCTGTTGAAGTCGCCCACGCACACGATGCGCGTACCGGTGCTCAGCGAACTCTACCCGCACGCACGCTGGCTGCTCATGACGCGTAATCCTTACGAAACGTGTGCCTCGACCATCAAGCTCTGGAAGTCGCTCTACTCGACCTACGGGTACCAGACCCCGGACTTCTCGCAACTGGAAACTCGAGTCGTCGAGACGTTCGCACGCTTTCATCGCCGCTGGGAAGCCACTCACAGCATGATTCGTCGCGACCACCTCGTCGTGGTCCGTTACGAAGATTTGGTCGCCGACCCGGTCGCGACCGTGACGCGCGTGTACGAGTCGCTGAACTTGGGCGATCCCGGCGAGTTTCTGCCGGCCGTGCGACAGTACTTCGCCGACCGCGCGGATTACCAACCGAATCGCCACGAACTGCCTGCCGCGTTGCGCGCGGCGATTCGCGACAAGTGCCGCGGTTATTTCGAACGCCACGGTTATTCGCTGGAAGACGGTCGACCGGCATCGTCGTCGCAGCCGGCGACTAGTTCGTAGCGCTGCCGCCCAGCAGCCGACCGAACTGGATGACGACGGAGAGGAGTCCGATGAGCGCCAAGACCGTCTTGGCCTTGTCCCAGGGAGAACCTTGCAACGCCAGCAGTTGTTCCAGCGTGGGGGACGAACCGGCCGCCTTCGGCTCGACGCCCCCGACGCGAGTCGGAAACGTCGGGGACATCCAACCTTCGCCGCGCGGCGCCGGCTGCGTCCCGGGCTCAAGCGCCCCTGGATCGACCGGAATATTGGAGAACGCGGCCGGGTTGGCCGCCGTCGCCCCTGCGGCAGGGACGGCGTCGGTCGCCGAGGGAACAAGGCCTTGGGGAGCGGTCGGATCGGGAATCGGGGCCGAACCGGGAGTCGCCCCGTTGGCCAGCGGCGCCGCCATGAAGGGGGCTGCGACCGCGGCGGCGGGGAAACCGGAGGTGGGCGGAGTCGCGGTTGTGGGCATCGGGGGAGTTTGGTTCGCCAGCGCGGCAGCGCCGGGCAGACTGGCCGGGGCGCTCCCGGGTGCGGGCACTACGTTTTCGAGAAACGCTCGCACGCGGCCGCAATAGCTGCCGGTGGTGGTCCCACGCGCCGCGCCGAACAGGACCCCAGCGAGCTCGCCCCGCTCGTTGAAGATCGGTCCGCCCGAGTCGCCTTGGCGGGCTTCGGCCGACAGTTCCACCATCTCCGGCGGAAACTTCACCCCCGGGGCCACGTACTGCACGCAGCGCCCCGTCGCGGCGCGGTAGGCCCCGGAGCCGTAGCCGGCGATCGTCAGCAGGTCGCCGCGCCGCGGCGCTTGCTGCGAAATGGGAACGGGATCGACGGGGGGACGCCAAATCACAAGCGCTGCTAAGTCCCAGTCTTTGTCGACCTTACGAACTCGCGCGGGCGATGAAAAGCCGTTTGAGAAGCGAACCGTAATGGGGCCGGTCGCGTCACGAATGACGTGCCAGTTCGTAATCACCAATCCACAGTCGTCCCGGACATCGACCAACGTGCCGCTGCCATGCGATTCGGCGCCCCGTTCCTCGGCGATAATTCGAGCAACGGCCGGATGGGGCAGCTGCGACAGGGGAATGCGATCGAGCGGACGCGCGAGCAGGGCGGCGGTCGGCGATTCGCCCGTCGCTTCGCCTGGACGCGCCGCGGCCCACGACGGCGCAAAGCCGACCAGCATCGCGGCGACGACGGCCGCCGGCCACGACGACGGTTTGCGTCGATGGCGATTGCGAGTCGAATTGGGATGGGGACGGGGAGCGGCCACGGGGACAGTCTCGAGATCGACGAGACTTCTCCAGGAACAGCGGCGACTGGGACATTTCCCGTCCTGGGAGCAACAATCGCCGGAAAATCGTGTCCCGGCGGGGAAACCTGCCTCTAAGCCTAGGTCCCTCGGCGTTATCGACGAGACTTTCCACTCAAATCAAACACGAATTCTGACGCCCTTAGGATCGGCGAACCGAGAATGACTGATAGCACCGGCGCGATCCGCGTCGCCCGACTTCGTCGTCAGACTCGCCCTGGCGCGATGGCCGACGAACGGGGTTCAAGCTACAATTCGAGGCTAGCGGGGACGGGGCGGGGCTGACCGCCAGCTTCGAGCGCCGTTCGCCGCCTCAACATGCCAATCTCAGGGAGAGAACGACCGAGTCGTTTCGCCTGCCGTGTTTCGGTCTTCGATACGCTCGCTCCGCCGCAACGCTCGTCGTCACGCGATGAGGCTGCGTCGGTTCGTCGTGCATCGCCTACTGCATGCGGACGACCCGCCGCACAAGTTAGCGTTAGGGTTCGCCATCGGCATCTTCGTGACGCTGACTCCCACCATGGGCGTGCAAATGCTGCTCGTGGTATTCCTGGCTTGGTTGTTGCGAGCCAACAAGACGGTCGGCGTGCCGTTGGTCTGGATCACCAATCCGGCGACGACGATTCCGATCTACTATTTTCTCTACGTCGTCGGGCAGCGGCTGCTCGGCACGGAGCACGTCGGTTGGGAGTGGTGGGCGGAACTCGCCAAACAACCGCCGACTCAGGGTTGGTGGTCGACCACCTTGTACTACTGGGACAAGACGTTGGAGATCGCCGCCCCGCTTTGGGTCGGCTGCATCGTGGTCGGCCTCATCAGCGCGGTGCTGTCGTATGTGATCGTTTACTACGGCGTGTCCGCATACCGCCTGCGACGTTGGGGGCAGGTTTTGCCTCCCGAGCGGCCTGCGCCTGGGCGTCGTGTGGATCGTTCGAGCAAGCAAGCGGCTTGACGTGAGTGAATCGTTTCGTCCCGCCGCGAACACGCGTCCGTACCTGTGCATGGTGTGCGGTGCGGCCTCGTTTGCGACGATGAGCACCCTGGTGGCCTGGGCGGGCGAATCGTGTCCCTGGCAGGTGATTGCCATCGTACGCACCTTCTTGGCCATGGTCTTTGCCGCCTCGTTGGCGCGGATTTCGGGCGCACAATTCGTCTTCTTCCGGCCCCCCGTTTTGTGGATGCGCAGTCTGGCTGGCAGCCTCGCCCTGCTGTCCGGCTTCTTTTCGCTAACGCGGCTGCCGACGACCGAAGTGCTGACGCTCACCAACATGTTTCCCATCTGGGTCGCCTTTCTGTCATGGCCCCTGCTGCGTCTGAAGCCCGATCCCAGCGTCTGGGTCGCCGTGGCCTGCGGCGTCGCGGGGGTCGTGCTCATGCAGCAACCGCAAATCAAGGTCGGCGACTATTTGTGGCTGGTGGCGCTCAGCAGTTCGTTCTGGAGCGCCCTGGCGCTCATCGGACTTCACCAACTGCGTCATCTCGACGCGCGGGCCGTCGTGACTCACTTTTCGGCCGTGTCGTTGGCCGCTTGCATCGCCGGCTGGTTCCTCTTCCCGCATCCGGCCGAACCATGGTCTTGGACGCCGTCGCTGGTCGCCATCCTGCTCGGCGTCGGCGTCAGTGCGACCAGCGGCCAGATCCTGCTCACCAAAGCCTTCGCCCATGGTCACCCGGGCAAAGTGTCGGTTGTGGGACTCTCGCAAGTGGGGTTCGGCATGCTGCTGGAATGGTTATTTCGTCATCGGAGCTTCAATGCGCTGACCGTGACGGGTATGGTGCTGGTGTTGGCGCCGACCGCTTGGGTGCTGTTGCACGAACGACGTTCGGCGCGCGCCGTCGCAGCGGCGGCCCCCGAGGAGTAAAGACAATGCAAAACGGAATCGTCGTCGTCGGCAGCCTGTTTCTGCTCGCCGGTTCATACGCACTGGTCGGACAAGTTGCGGCGCAAGACACGCCGCGCATCCCCGAGCGGCCGGCGAGCGAATGGATACGCGAGCTCGAAAGCGGTCAGATCGAGCGCGTCGAAATGGCGACGCGGGCGCTCAGCGGTTTGGGCGCGCAGGCGACGCCGATCATTCCCGACCTGATTCGCATTCTGGAAACCGACAACCCCGACAATCGACGGCACGTGCTGGCGATCATCCAAGCGCTGGGACCGATCGCGAAAGACGCGACGCCCGCCATCCGCAAGAAGCTGTTCCACGAAGACTTTCACACGCAGTACTGGGCCTGCCGAGCGATCGGGGCCATCGGTCCCGAGGCGATCGCCGCAGCGCCCGATCTGGGCAAGCTGCTCTCCACTCGGTACGCGGCTTCCGTGCGACGCAACGCGGCGCTGGCGCTCGGCCTTTTAGGGCCCGGCATCGGTCGAGCGGGAGTCGAACAACTGACCGACATGCTGCGGGATCGCAATCACCCGGTCCGCATCGACGCCGCGTTGTCGCTGGGGGCGCTTGGCGACGCCGCCAAGCCGGCGATTCCCGAATTGCGAACCGCGCTGTTAGACAAACGGCGCGACATGCGCGTTCCGACGTGCGTAGCGCTGTGGAAGATTACCCAGCAAGCCGACGATCTCTTGCCTGTGCTGATGGAAGAAGTGCGCGAGGGAAGTTTGCCATGGGAGGCGGCGCAGGCATTTGGCGAATTCGGCGCCGCCGCCAAACCGGTCGTTCCGCAATTGATCGAAGGGCTGGGAAGCGCGACCAACACCGAACAGCGTGCGACCTATCTGGATGCGCTCGGCGCGATCGGCCCCGCAGCTCGATCGGCCGAAGGGGCGATCCGCAAGTACGTCGACGACGAAGACGAAGAAGTGTCGCAGGCGGCGCGTGAGGCGCTCGAAAAGATCGGCGCACCTGCGCCGCCCGCGAAGCAGAAGGACGTCGACGCGCAGTGACGCCCGCTAGCTCTTTTTCTTCTTGGCCGCCTTCGGGGCCGCTTTGGCCGCCGGCTTGGCCTTGGCGGCGGGCAGCGATTTTGCGGCAGGCAGTGCCTTCGCAGCAACCGGCGCCTTCGCAGCAGCCGGCGCCTTCGCGGCAGGCTTGGCTTTCGCGGGGGCCTTCGCCTTCGCGGCCGGCTTCGCGGCGGACTTCTTCGCCGCCTTCTTGCCCGCCGACGCGTCCGCGCCGCCAAACACTTGCGACCAATTATCCGTAAACTTCTCGCTCGGACCGCTGCGAATGATCGGGCCACTCATACCGAAATGTCTCCAACAAGCCTATGAAATAGTCAACTCGCGAGATTCTAAGCGTGAAGCGAGTCGGCTGCCAAGGGATTTCTTCTATGAATGATGTTGCTTACGACCCGCGGTTCATCGACGGCGTGAACTTCTTCAACGCCTGCGAATTTTTTGAGGCGCATGAAGCGTGGGAGGACTTATGGACCGAGTACCAAGGACCGTCGCGCAAGTTTTATCAAGGGCTGATCCAAGTCGCGGTCTGCCTGCATCACTTCGGCAACGGCAACGCGCGCGGCGCGATCAAGCTGTACCACACTAGCCGCGGCTATCTCGAGCCCTATCGTCCGATCTACGAGGGGGTGGACGTCGACAAACTGCTGCGCGACCTCGAGTCGTGCTGCACCGAGTTGCTCGCGGCGCCCGGCACATTTCCCACGGTGGAAATCGATCCGGAGCGGATTCCCGAGATTCACCTCGATCCGCCCCCCGCGACGTGACCACTACCGCATCCGGCACACCCCGTTTAGGATGGCCCCATGGGCGCAAGTGAAAAAACTTCGAAATTCGTCGTCGACAAAGCTCGAATTGAACGAGCCGTGCGCGAGATCCTGGAGGCGGTCGGCGAAGACCCTGATCGCGAAGGGCTGCTGGAGACGCCTGCGCGAGTCGCTCGGATGTACGCCGAGATGTTCTCCGGGCTTCACGAGGACCCGCGTCAGCACCTCAAGAAGGTGTTCACCGAAAAGTACGACGAGATCGTGCTCGTGCGCGACATCCGCTTCCAAAGCATGTGCGAACACCACCTTCTTCCGTTCCTCGGCAAAGCGCACATCGCCTACGTCCCGAAAGGCAAAGTGCTCGGCCTCAGCAAGCTCGCGCGGCTGGTCGAAACGGTCTCCCGCCGTCCGCAGGTGCAGGAACGGATGACCGAGGAGATCGCCGCGTGCATGGTCGAAGAGCTCGCGCCGAAAGGGGTCGCCGTCGTCCTGGAAGCCGAGCATTCGTGCATGAGCATCCGCGGCGTGCGCAAGCCCGGCAGCCGCTGTGTGACGTCGGCCATGAAAGGGCTGTTTCGCGAGAATCAGTCCACTCGCGAGGAAGTGCTTCAATTGATCTACGGCGATCGGCGGTAGCCCGGTCGGCGGCAATGGGTGACGAGAGTCCGTGTTCGATATCCTCCGCGTTCTGATCCAGTTTGTTTTTCGAGTGACCTTCGGGCTGGCGCTCGCCATGGGCTGTACGCCGCCGCGTCAAGTGACCAGCGGCTACTACCAAAAGCACCTCTGGGTGCTCATGGGACTCAACACGCTCGCTTCGCTCGCCGTCTTCTCCTCCCGCCAGGTGCTCGACAAACAGCAAGTCAGTTCGACGACCGTTCTGGCCTTGGCGATCAGCTTGGCGGTCGCCTGCTATCTGGCATCCGTGACGTGGCTTTACGAAGCCAAAACGGTCGGACGCGCCGCGCTGTTCGTCATCGCGCTCGCGGGGGGCGCTGCGGCCGTGCTGGCGACGCCGCCCGTTGCGTCCCGAGGCGCATCGTCGGCCGCACCCGTTCTGTGGACGACGCTGGACGTTGCGACCGGCGGATTGGTGCTTGGCGTCGTCCTCGCCGCCATGTTCCTCGGACACTGGTACCTGAACACCCCCACGATGCAATTGGCCCCGCTCAAGCGACTCATCCTCATCCTGCTGGCCGTGTTGGTCGTGCGGTTGGCCGTCAGCGGCGGGGGAGTCGCCTTGCGAGTGGCGACGGCGGACGCAGCGCTGCCGACCGAGTTCTGGTTGTTCTTGGCGTTGCGGATGTTGGCGGGGGTCGCCGGCACGTTTAGCATGGGTTGGATGGCCTGGGAGACGCTCAAGATCCCCAATACGCAAAGCGCCACGGGCGTGCTGTACGCGGGCGTGATCCTGGCCTTCATCGGCGAGTTGACGTCGCAGTTGATGTCGGTCGGCCAGATCTATCCGGTTTAGCGGCAGGAAGGAGCGGGAGCATGATCTCGTTGACCTATGTGTGCCCCGAGTGCGATGAGACCAACCAAGTTCCCTTGGAGGCTGGCGACAAGCTGCTGACCTGCGCTCGCTGCGGTCATCGTTCGACGATTCCGGCGGCTGCGGTCGACGGGGAGCGCGTCGAGCGCTGCGTCGTGTGCCCCAGCCATGACCTCTACGTGCGCAAGGACTTTTCCCAACCCATCGGCGTATCGGTCGTGATCCTGGGCATGGTGCTCAGTTCGATCTGCTGGTACTACGAGTACATCTACCTGACGTACGGCGTGCTGTTCGCCATCGCGCTGATCGACGTGGCGTTGTACGTCACGGTCGGCAACGTGTTGCAGTGTTATCGCTGCCACGCTCAGTATCGCGGCGTCGAAGGACTGGAGGGGCATCAGCCTTTCAGCCTGGAAACGCACGAAAAGCACCGCCAGCAACAGGCTCGTTTGGAACAAGAAGCAGCCCAGCGTTAGCCCCGCGAGAACCGCTCGATGGACTCGGAACGCGAACGGATCCAGGCCGACCTGCGCGGCTTGCTGCAAGGCGACGTCTTTTGCGACGACGCTCACGCGCAGCTGTATGCGGCGGACGCCAGCCTGTATGAGGTGCGTCCCATCGGCGTGGTCCGTCCGCGACACGCGGCCGACGTCGCCGCGTGCGTAAAATATGCAGCCGACCACAGCCTTCCGATTCATGCGCGCGGCGCCGGAACTGGGTTGGCCGGCGAATCGCTGGGGCGCGGGTTGGTCGTCGACTTTGCCCATGGCATGCGCCGCATCGTCGGCATCGACGGCGACTTGGTGCGCGTCCAGCCCGGCGTCGTCCACGCGCAGCTCAACCAATTCCTGGCCCCTCGCGGAAAACTGTTCGGCCCCGATCCGGCCCTCTCCTCCGTCACCACGCTCGGCAGCGTCCTAGCGCTCGACGGCGCCGGCAGCCGCTGGATGAAATACGGATCGGCGCGGGGACGCGTCGAAAGCCTGCAAGTCGTGCTGGCCGACGGCAGCCAGTTCGAAGTGAATCGCCATGCAATTGCACCGCTCGGCGCGGCATCCGGCGGGCCGTCAAGCGGAACGCTGGGCGAATCGAACGAGTCGCGGTTGACGACGCTGGTGCGACGGGTCGCCGAGATCGTGCGGCGCGAGGCGGCGGTCATCGCAGCGCATCGCCCGCGCGCCCTCGTCAATCGCTCCGGTTACCATCTCCACGACCTGATTCAAGGCGACGAACTCAACTTGGCCCGCCTGTTGGTCGGTTCCGAAGGAACGCTGGCGCTGATCACCGAAGCGACATTGCGCGTCGATCCCTTGCCCAAGGTCCGCGGCGTCGCGCTGCTCTTTTGCGATCGACTCGACGCCGCCGCGCGCATCGCCCTCGACGCCGCCCGCCACGGCGCCAGCGCCTGCGACCTGCTCGACCGACGTCTGCTGAGCATCGCGCGCGAAATCGATTCGCGATTCGAGCGGCTGATTCCGTCGGATGTCGAAGCCATTCTGTTGGTCGAGCAGCAGGGGGATCACCCGCGCGAAGTTCGAGATGGCTTGCGGCAATTAATCGAACGCGCCCAAACACAACAGCGGTGGGCCTTCGATGCGCGGCTGGCCATGGAGCGCGACGAGGTGGATTTTGTCTGGCAGTTGGCGACGCAAGTCGTCTCGCGCCTCTACAGCTTGCGCGGCCCGACTCGCCCGTTGCCGTTCGTGGAAGATTTGGCAGTGCCCCCCGAGGAACTGCCGGACTTCTTCGTCCGTCTGCAACAGACCCTCAAGAACCACCACACGACCGCGTCGGTGTTCGGCCACGCCGGCCACGGCCAATTGCATATACGCCCGTTCCTGGACCTGCGCAATCCGGACGACGTGCGGAAAATGCCGGCGCTCGCCAGCGACCTCTATCGTGAAGTACTGGCGGTCGGCGGGACGATCAGCGGCGAACATGGCGACGGACTGTCGCGCAGCTGGTTCGTCGCCGAACAATACGGGCCGTTGTACGACGTCTTTCGCCAAATCAAATCCCTCTTCGATCCGCACAATCTGCTCAATCCGGGCAAGGTCGTCGCCGATGCGCCCCAACCGTTGACCGCCAACCTGCGCGCTCAATCGCCCGTCATTCGCGCCGTACCGCTGGCGACGGCCGCGACCAGCCCCGCCGACGGCGACCGTCCGCCGACCGCGGCCCCGCAACAGGTGCTAGTCGAGCTGCACTGGGAGCCGGACGAGATGGCGCAAACCGCGACATTGTGCAACGGCTGCGGGCATTGCCGCACGCTGGACGCCGACGCGCGAATGTGTCCGATTTTCCGGTTCGCCCCGCGCGAGGAAGCGTCGCCGCGCGCCAAAGCCAATCTCGTTCGCGCCGTGCTCACGGGACAATTGCCGCCGGCCGAATTGGGCGGCGAGGCGCTCAAAGCGGTCGCCGACCTGTGCGTCAATTGCCACCAATGCCGCATGGAATGCCCCGCCAACGTCGACATTCCCAAATTGGTCCTGGAGACGAAAGCGCAATACGTCGCTCAGCGCGGACTCCCTTCGGCCGATTGGTTCACCACGCGACTCGATCGCATCTCGGGCTGGGCCAGCCGCCTCCGCCCGATGGTCAACTGGTCGCTCGGCAATCGACAGATGCGTTGGCTGATGGAGAAGCTCTTTGGTTTGGCGCAAGGCCGCAAAGTTCCGCGACTCGCGGCCCGCAGCTTCCAACGACTCGCCCAACGCCGACGGTGGACGCGTCCTCCCCGCCATGACGGCCGCCGCATCCTCTATTTCGTCGATACCTACGCGAACTGGTACGACACGCAACTGGCCGAGGCGGTCGTCAAAGTGCTCGATCACAACGGCGTCGCCGCGTACGTTCATCCGGATCAGCTTCCCTCCGGCATGCCGGCCATCACGGCCGGCGACGTCGAGCGAGTGAAACCGCAGGTCCGCGCGAACATCAGCCTTCTGGCCGAAGCGGTGCGGCAAGGGTACACGATCGTCACCAGCGAACCGTCGGCCGCACTCTGCCTAACTCGCGAGTATCCCAAACTGTTTCACGACGACGACACGCTGCTGGTCGCCGCCAACACGGTCGACATCGTCGCCTACCTGTGGCGTCTGCACGAGGCGGGCAAACTCGAACTCGACTTGCGACCGTTGGTCGCTTCGGTCGGCTACCACTTGCCTTGCCACCAACGCGCACTTTACGGCGCTCCGCTCGGCGCTCAACTCTTGCGACTCATCCCCGGCCTCAGCGTGCAAGATATTGAAGCCGGTTGCTCGGGAATGGCCGGCGCTTTCGGGCTCAAACGCCAAACCTATCGCGCGAGTCTCCGCGCCGGCTGGGGCCTGATCACGGCGCTGCGCAGCCCGACGATTCTGGCCGGCGCGTCCGAGTGCAGTGCGTGCAAAATGCAGATGGAACAAGGGACGACCAAACCAACCGTCCATCCGGTCAAACTGTTGGCGCTCGCCTACGGACTGATGCCCGAATTGTCGGATGTGCTGAATCGTCGCGGGGAAGACCTGTTCGTCACTTAACTTCCGAGGCGAAAGCGGTGCGCATTCGAGTACGATTATTTGCGGGAATCAAGCAGCGCGTCGGCGTCGAGCTGCTCGACATTGAACTGCCCAGCGGCGCGACGGCGGCGGAGGTTCGCAACTGGCTCTCCACTCGCTATCCTGACGCCGAGCCGCTCGCACGCCGCGCGTTGCTAGCCGTTCAACTGGACTACATTCCCGACTCCTATCCGCTCTCCGAAAACCAAGAAATCGCTTGCATCCCGCCGGTCAGCGGCGGTTGAATCCACTCGCTAATCCATGATTCAACTCACTTCTCACCCCATCGACGCGCAAGACGTCCTGCGACGAGCAACCACGTCCCAGGCAGGCGCCGTCGTGCTGTTCGTCGGCACCACGCGGGAGTGGACGCAAGGGCGTCGCACCCTCTGGCTCGACTATGAATGCTACTCGGAAATGGCGGAGGCGAAGCTAGCGGAACTCGAGGCGCAAGCCCGCGCTCGTTGGCCGATCGTCGAGTGCGTCATGGTCCATCGCGTGGGACGAGTCGACTTGGCGGAAGCCAGCGTCGCGATCGCGGTCAGCAGCCCGCACCGCCGCGACGCGTTCGAGGCGGGCCAATGGCTGATCGATACGCTGAAGCAGGTCGTCCCCATCTGGAAACAAGAACACTGGGACGACGGTTCCACCGAGTGGGTTCATCCGGGAGCGGCCCCATGAGCGTCTGGCATGGTCCGCTTGTCGATCGCTTTGGGCGAGTGCACACCAGCTTGCGAATCAGCGTCACCGATCGCTGCAATATCCGCTGCTTCTACTGCATGCCGAACGAAAACGTGCAGTTTCGCAAGCGCGAGGAGCTGCTGACGTACGAGGAGATTGAACGCTTCGTTCGCGTCGTCGCCCGACTGGGCGTGCGGAAATTGCGGTTGACCGGCGGCGAGCCGCTTGTCCGCTCCGACTTGGCCGAATTGGTTCGGCGGTTGAGCCACATCGAAAACATCGACGACATTGCGCTCACCACGAACGGCATCCTGCTCGCCGACCAAGCCGCGGCGCTCCGCCAGGCGGGCCTCACGCGGCTGAATGTGAGCCTCGATGCGATGAGCGAAGCCACATTCCAGCGCATCGCCCGCCGCGAGGGACTCGATCGCGTCTTCGCCGGCATCGAAGCGGCGCATCGAGTCGGCTTCACTCGCATCCGACTCAACGCCGTCGCCATCCGCGGCGTCACGGAGCCGGAAATCATCCCGTTGGTACGCTACGCGCGGCAAACTCACTGTGAGTTGCGCTTCATCGAGTTCATGCCGCTGGACGCCGAACAGCATTGGAACGCTTCCCAAGTGCTCTCCGGCGCGGACATCCGCGCTCACATCGAAGCCGAGTTTGGTCCGCTCGTCCCAGCCCCGCGTCCCGACCCCAGCCAACCAGCGACCGACTTCGAATTTGCCGACGGCGGCGGTGCGATCGGCTTCATCAATCCGGTCAGCCAACCGTTCTGCGGCGATTGCAATCGCCTGCGTATTACCGCCGAGGGCCAGGTGCGCAACTGCCTGTTCTCCACGGTCGAGTGGGACGCCCGCGAGCGGCTGCGTCGCGGCGACGACGACGAACAACTCGCGCAACTGGTGCGCGACTGCGTCGCTGCGAAGAAAGCCGGGCACGGCATCGACTCGCCCGAGTTTCTGCGGCCCGAGCGCGCCATGTTTCAGATCGGAGGCTAAGCGCTCGCATGCGTCGCATCTATCTTGACAACGCCGCGACCAGTTGGCCCAAGCCCGAGTCCATCTACCAAGCCGTCGATGATTACCAACGCAACTGCGGCGCCGCGGCGGGCCGAGGCGCGTACACGCAAGCGAACCTCGCCGGCCGCCTCGTCGATCGCGCGCGTTATGGCGTCGCCCAGCTGCTCGGCGGCATCAATCCTCGCCAAGTCGTATGGACCAGCAACGCCACCGACGCCTTGAACCTGGCGCTCCACGGACTGTTGCGCTCGGGCGATCACGTGGCGGCGACCGACCTTGATCACAATTCGGTTCTCCGTCCCCTGCACTGGCTCGGGGAAACTCGCAGCGTCGCCGCGACCTACGTTCCCTGCGACGAACAAGGACGACTGTCGCTCGACGATTTTCGAGCGGCGCTCCGACCCGAGACGCGATTAATCGTCGTCAATCACGCTTCGAACGTCACGGGCGCCATCCAACCGCTGGTCGACATCGCTGAGTTGGCGCGCGAGCGCCGCATTCCGCTGCTCGTCGACGCCGCCCAAACGCTGGGACAACTCGAATGGCCGCTGGCATTCGATCAACCGCTGCTCGTCGCCGGCGCCGGCCACAAATCGCTGCTCGGACCGCTCGGAGTCGGGTTTCTCGCAATCAGCGAAGAAATGAGCGAACGTGTGCTTCCGTTGCGACAAGGAGGAACGGGGACCTGGAGCGAAGACGAGCGTCAACCGACGTCGCTCCCTGAGCGATTCGAATCGGGCAATCTCAACGTGCCGGGGCTCGCAGGCCTCGCCGCCGGCGTCGACTATGTGCTCCAGCGGAGCGTGGCGGAGATCGCCGCCCACCATGCCCGACTCGTCCATTTACTGCGCGACGAATTGACTGGCATCGCGGGCCTGCGCGTTTTCGGTCCTGCCGCGTACGGCGCCACGGTGGGAGTCGTCAGCGTCGCGAGCGAGTTTTTCGAGGCGCACGACTTGGCGATGATTCTCGATGCTTCGTGCGGCATCGAGACCCGTGCGGGGCTGCATTGCGCCCCGCGCATCCACCGCCGACTCGGCACCCTGCCCCGCGGAGGAACGGTTCGTCTGAGCCTCGGTGCATTCACGACCGAAGACGAGATCCACACTGCCGCAAGGGCTTTGCGCGAGATTCACGAAGACGAAGCGCTCGCCGACCAAGGAACCTAGATGGACACTTCCGAAGTCGACGACCGCAGGTGAATCGTCTTCTTCTGCAGGTTGTGCTCGGTCGTCATGTAGCGCACCGTCCCGCTGCGCGCTCGCATGAGCACCGAGTGGGTGACGGCCGTTGTGCCATGAACTTCGACCCCCTTGAGCAACGGGCTGTCGCTGATTCCGGTTGCGGCGAAGTGGATGTCGATGCCGCGCGCCAAATCGCGCGAACGATAAACCGTGTCGAGCCGATCGCCCCAGCCGATGTCGATCAACGACTGACGCTCTTCCTCGTCCCGCGGCCAAATCTGCGCCTGCATGCCGCCGCCCAGACAGCGCAGCGCCGCCGCGGCCAAGATGCCCTCGGGCGAACCGCCGATGCCCGCGTAGAGGTCTACGTTGGAATGGCGGAGCGCGGGCGCTAACGCCGCCGAGATATCGCCGTCGGCGATCATCCGCAGCGACGCGCCGACTCGCCGTACTTCATCGATGTACGGCTGATTACGCGGTCGATCCAGCACCATGACGACGACGTCGCGCGGCTTTTTGCCGAGAATCTCCGCCGTGACTCGGATCACGTCCGCCAACGGCGCATTGACGCTGATCGGAATCGACGGATCGGCCATCCATGCCTTGCGCACCTCGGGCGGATAGGCCAGCTTTTTCATATAAAACGCCGGGATGTCTTGGAGCCCCGGCTCGCCGCTGCCGTCGGGAATGGCCGCCGCGATGCAGCTGATGCAGTTCGGCATCCCTTTGCTGCAGTTGGTCGTGCCGTCGACCGGGTCGAGGGCGATGTCGAAGCGCGGCGAACCGTCGCGCCACATTCCCAGTCGCTCGCCCTTGAAAATCCCCGGCGCCTCGTCCTTGATCCCCTCGCCGATCACCACCTCGCCGCACATCTCGGTGATGTCGAACATCCCGCGAATCGCGTCGCAAGCCGCCGCATCCGCCGCTTCTTTGTTCCCTTTGCCGACCCACTGCATGCAGTTCAGCGCTGCAATTTCAGTGGCCCGCAAGAAGTCGAATTCAACCAGTCTTTGTACGTCGATGGCCATGATGTCACTCCTGTGTTCCCGCCGGGCATTGAGGACGCGACGGCCGCCTCCGCCGTACGATCGCCGCTTCGACTTGGAACTGCGAAGCCGCGACGTCAAGCGACGCTGTCCGCTCGGCGTCGCTCGCTCCCTTCATTCTCTCGACCATGCCGACTTCAACAAGGCGGGGTCGCTGGATGCGCACGCAAAAACCAGATATCGAGGTCCACATTCACGGGGCGGACAAGAGCCGCGCGACCTGCATGCGCAGCCGCCACAAGTCGCGGGGCGTCAAGCGACCGTAGTCCATCGTGCCGGCGTCCTCGTCCCCGACATGCCCCGTGCCGCGCCGCTCCCCTTGCAGGGGCAACCACCGCCGCACCTCGTCCGACAACTCCAATGGCGTCATCTTCGTGCGCTGCGCCAGATTCGCCAGGTACTCGACGTCCTGCTGACCGCGCAAGAACGCCTTCAATCGCACTGAAGGCGCTGGCGCGGTCAATCCGGCCGGCTTCCCGGGGTAGAACAAGCAGGTCGCCTCGCCCGTCTGCCACGCTGCGTCGGTCCCCACGGTCTGCCAGGGCACGACGCCATCCGCGCCGGCCAGCCACGCATCGAGACACCAAGCGGCGGAGTGCACGTTCGCCGTAGCCGGGTCGTTCGCCGCGCCGTAGATGACGACTTCATGCGGAAACATCGACTTGCGGGTCAAGACCAGAGATCGATACGTCTGGAAAGCGCCCGACGACACGACGTTGTAGTCCAGGAGCCCGTCGAGCGTATCGCGCTGCCATTGCGGGCGCGAAATATCGCAGCGATAGAGAAACCGACTCAAACTGCCTTCGCCCCGCGCCCGCTTCACCCCCTCGTGAAACGCCAAGCCGAAGTAGCGCAGCGCCCAGTAGTCTTGAAAGTGAGCCGGCTCATCGAGCAGCCACGGGGCGCTTCCGCGCGACCACCCCTTCGATTTGTACATCACCTTGTTGTTGAGGAAGCCATGAAACCGCGTCCTCAGCCAGCCGCGTTGGTGGGCATGTAGGGCGAACTGACGAGTGGCTTCGACGAACGTCCGACGATACTCGTCCGTAAACGCCTCGTCCGCCCAGTACGAACCGTTGTAATGCCGCTCGATCGCACTAGGCCAATTCTCATGCAATGGCAAGTAGAAGCAGTCGACCGGCGTCTTGCCGCGCGGCAAATCGGCGAACGCCTCGCCGTCCAAGAGCGGACCAAAGCGAGCATCCCAATCTTGGAAATCCAGACGACCGTCGCGCAGCTTCGGCGCGCCGCCTTCCGCGAGCGAACCGTTTTGGTGATAGGGCAACCGATTCAGTACCGTTCGATGCCAGTGCGCCACTCGATAATACTCCCGCTCGTCGCGCGGCAGTCCATAACAGTTCATCTCCGGCACGAAGCGCAATTCGTTCGGCAGCGTAAACGGCCAGACCTCCAGCGTCACCGTCAACTCCAGCGACTGCTCGCCGGATCGCAATGTCAGCTTGCCGCGGTGCGCGCCGGCCGTCGTCGTCGGCGGCACGATCATCTCCACATGCAATGCCCCGCAAATCTGCTCCGCCAACCGATCATCGACGTCCGGCACGGAAAGCCCTGCTGCGTTGAGCGGTACGAGTGGATCGGGCTGCGGTCCGCTATGCGTCGCCACATGCCGTGCTCGGGAGAACTGCGATTGAATCGAGTTGGTTTCGTCCCACTGCAAGCTGGGCTGCAAGTTTGCCAGGTTCCCTAAGACGGCGACTTGAAAGGAGATGATTTCACCTCCGGCCGCGTGCAGTCGAATCGTGCGGTCTCGAGCGGACCACAGGTGATTCCCCGAAAGTTCCTCCGCCGTTTGTCGCCGCAAGGAATCGTCCGACAGGTCGCGTCCCTGCGCGTCTCGCCGCCCGACGAGCAGCCCCGTCGTCGGATGCAATTTGTCGAGCGAATCGAGCACGGCGATGCGGGCGGCGTCCAGTTGCGGCAGCGGACCTGCGGCGGAAAACTCCACCGGCGCCGTCGGCCGCACGATCGCGGTCAGCGGCGCCCGGGTCGGCAATTCGACGTCCACCGGCTCACTCTCGTTTCCAGCGCCGTCGACGGTTCGAATCGTCAGGCGTTTCGCGTTTCCCAGATCGGCGTCCTTCAACAGCATCGTCAGGCGGCGCGGAACGCTAGCTTGTGGAGCAAAGGGGACCAGATGCGCGGGCACGTCGCGACCGTCGAGCGAAGCTCGGAACCCCGCCAACGGCGCGGCGCGGTCCGTCGGGGGCGATTCCCAGTGTACGAGGACGTCGCGCACACGCCCGCTCGCCCGCTGCGCGGTCAAGCCGCGGGGCATCAAGGGCCGCTCGGTATCGTCGCCGTCGACGTACACCACCAAGTACGGCGCCTTGTCCTTCCCCGCCTCGCGACTGAAGAAGTACCGATTCGGAAAGTCGCGCATCGTCACGCGTTCGCCGTCGCGAGTCCACTCGCTGCCCGTGTCATCGAACAACAGCAGACCTTGCACCAACCCGGCGACTCGAGCGCTCAGCACGCGCGCATCGATCGGGATGATCTGCCGCCCGGCCTCGTCGGGCGGCGACGCCTCCGCCGAACTCCAGACGCCGCCGGTCGCGCCAAACACGGCCGCCGTCAAATCGCCGCCCGCGGTCGTCCACGGAACATCCGGATTGCGCCGCCAAGCAAATGACGAAGCGCCGTTCTCCGCCGTCGACGAGCCGGCGGTCCCCTCGACCCATGCTCCGCAGACGCCTGCGATCGTCACTCGCCGCAGTCGCTCGCGCGCCTCGTTCGGCAGCTGAACGTGCAATTCGCCGCCCGTAATCACCTTGCCTCGCAGCGAGCTCGCCTCAAAGTCGACAAGCCCCATTTCCTGGTTCGACTTCAGCTTGATCTGCGACGCGCCTCCCGGCGAAAACGCTTCCTCTCCTGGGTAGCTCGAGACGCGCGTGTCGCGAGTCACCGGCAAGCGGACCGGCGTGCCGCGCGGCTTTGGCCGTGGAGCGTCGACCGACGACGACGGCCTGAACGGTGCATCGGTGCGAGCGCCGATTTCATCCCAGACCCGCCCCTTCACTTCCGCGATCTTGCGCACGCTAAGCCACCCGCGCAAGAGATAGCCGCACTCGCGCAAGTTCGCGTCAGTCGGCGGCGAGACGGACGTCGCGTTGGGCGTACTTGCCGACAAATGCACGTCGTCGCGGCTCAAGAGCGTCCCGTTCCAGTCATCCGGCCGTCTCGACAGAATCTCGCGTTCCAAATCGATCAGCGGCGTCCGTTGCGATTCGGCCAGCTTCCTGAGCCCGATGTTGAAACGCCGCACGCGGTCGCCTTCGCGCGGGTGCGGCGGCAATGTCGACAAGATGCAAACCGCATGCTGCGCGAGAATCAGTTCCACCGCCCGCTGCGCGTCTCGCAAATAGGCCTCCTCGGTGCGACGCGCCGTCGCGTCGTTGGTCCCGCACAGCAATATGACGATCTGCGGCCGGTAGTCGGCGAGCAGATTCCCCAGCGACGGCAGACCTCGCTTTCCGCCTGCCAACAATTCGTCCATCCGCAGACCGCTGCAAGCCGTGTGCGATCGACCGCCGTCAGGATGGTCGAATCGAGCCAGCCACCAACCGTCACGCCGATCGTCGCGTCCCGTGTGCATCCATTGGAGCACCTTGGCATCGTCGGCCGTTTTCCCTTGTCCCTGGCGCGCCCATTGGCCATAGGGGCTTGAGTAGGTCAGCGAGTCGCCCACGTGCAGTACGACCCCCGGCTCGCCCGTGAAATCCGCCGCAGCCTTTTGCATTGCCTCGCGGTAATTCCAAGCCTCCGGCAACGGTCCCTCCGCGGCGCTCGCCGCCTCGCGCACCGGCAGACCGCCCCAGGCCAAGAGTGCGACGCCGACCACGCTCGCAACGTACTTGCTCCAACTCCACCTGGCTCGCCGCATGTCTATCTCCCCGCTGCCGCTTATTTGCCGCGGATCTGCCGCACGTCGCTGATTTGGGCCGCGTCCGTTTGTTCCTCAGGTTGTAATGCCTCGCGCACTCGCTGCCCAGCGCAGCGCCATTCGTCATAATGATTTCACTTCTTTCACTTGGGACCCGCCTGCCATGCCGCACGTCACGCACCGTCTCGTACTCTTGTTATCGATCGTCATTCTCCGCGTCGGGACGGCGACGGCGCAAGACGCGCGTTTCGATTGGTCGAACGCGCGTCAGCTCTACCCCGGCATCCGCTACGCGCGCGTCGAAGCTCAAGAGCCGCGCAAAATGATCATCCACGCGGCTCAAATCGATCACGCCGCGCCGGGGCTCAAACTGCATGTCACGCCCCGCCGCGCTGCTTGGGAATCCGGCAAAGCGGAGACCGACCGCCAGACCACTCGCGACTTTCTCCGCGCAGCTCGACAACGCGGAGTCCCGATGGTGTTGGCCGTCAACGCCGACGCCTTCTCCCCCTGGCCCGCCCCTTGGGACCAGTCGACGCCGACCGATCTCCTGGGGTTGGCGGTCGCCGACGGAGTGCGCGTGTCGCGAGCCGCCGGGACGCCGTCGCTCTTGTTGACCAAGTCGGGCCGCGTGCAGATCGAATCGACTCCGCCCGACTTTGACGATTCGCAAATCGAGGCGGCGGTAAGCGGCTTTGCTTTGTGCCTGGACGAAGGCCGCCCCCTGCCTGGCGGCGACGACTTACACCCGCGCACCGGCATCGGACTCAGCGCCGACGGCCGCTACCTACTGCTTGTCGTCATCGATGGACGTCAACCCAACAGCCTCGGCGCAACGACTCCAGAACTCGGTCGCTGGCTGTTGCAATTCGGAGCTTGGCGCGGCATCAACATGGACGGCGGCGGTTCGTCGACCCTGGCATGGTGGAACCCGGCTGCGGAGGAAGACGAACGCTGCGAGCTGCTCAATAGACCGGTCGGAAACGGCGTTCGCGCCGACCGGTTCCCCCCAGCATTGTTTCTGCCCAGTGAACGCGCCAACGGCAACAACTTGGGCGTCTCGCTTGCTGCGCCCCCGTAACTTCGACGCGGCTAGCCGCAGCCGCAGCCGGCGCAACTGCCTTTCTTGAGCGTCGCCAAACGCTGTTCGATCGCCAGCGACGTCGGCGTGACGGCGAGCCCTCCCAAGGAGGTGCAGCGATGCTCGCGCGGCATTTTTTCCGAGACGGCCTTCGCCGCATCGATGACTTCATCCAGCGGAATCAGCGGATCGTATTGAGCCAGCGCCATGTTCGCACAACACAGCGCATTCGCGGCCGCCATCACGTTCTTGCCCAAGCACGGCGCCTCGACCCGATTGGCGATCGGGTCGCAGATGAGCCCCAACATACTCTGCAGCGCCATCGACGCCGCTGCGACCGCCTGATTGCGCGTGCCGCCGGCCAGCGTCACCAGCGCTGCCGCCGCCATGCTCGCCGCCGACCCGCCTTCTGCTTGGCAACCGCCCACCTCCGCCGCGAAGCTCCAGCGCGTGGCGATGAAGACGCCGATGATGCCGGCGGCCAACATGGCGCGAGCCATCTCGTCTTCATCCAACTCCAGCGACTCGGCCATCGCAATCACCGCACCAGGCAATGCGGCGCAGGCCCCTGCCGTCGGCGCCGCGACGATCACTCCCATGCTGCTTTTGATCTCCATCAGCGCCGTGACGTACAACACGATGCGATTCAGCGCACCGCCATCCAGCAGTCGTCGCTCGCGCATCATCTCGGCGAAGCGGCCGCTTTGATGCCCCAGCACCCGATCCTCATACTGCGTCCCAGCGATTCCCTGTGCGACCGACTTGCGCAAGATGCGCACGATGCGGCGCATCTGCTCCAGCACTTGCTCCTCGGAGAACTGCCCGCGCGCACGCTCGTATTCCACCGCCAGCCGCCACAACGGCGTCTGCCGTTCTCCGTCGTGCTGCAACATCTCGAGGCAACTGGTGAACGGCACCGCACAGTCTTTGCGAGAGGGGACAGGCAGTACGGGCACCAGTCGTTTCACCGCCAGCGGCGTAGCGCCCGCAACCGATGCGAACCGCGCTCCCTTGGCCTGCCACAGCATCGAGTCGGACAACTCGTGGCGGACGACCTCCTCGGAATCAAACAACGGAGTCGCGTCTTTCGGCAGCCAAACCAGCGTCTCGTGGTAGCCGCCGTCCATGTGCAGCGCCGCGCCGTCGATCGAGATTACTTCCATCATCCCGCCGCCCGTCGAGATGGCGATCAGCGAATGCGTCTCGCGGGCGTTGCGCAGCGTGAGTCGATAGGTGTTGGGATGAGGATCGCCGACGTCGACCGTCTCGATCCGCAGCGTGATGCCGGCCGCCGCTAGCGCCTCGGCCGACGTCGGCAACCGCTCGTCATCCGCGTCCCACCCCAAGAGGCCGCCAAACAGCCCCATGTCGCTCCCTTGGCTATCGTGCGTCGTCGGCAGCGAGCCGGCTCGATCGAACTCCACCAGCACCTCGTCGATCTGCCCCTCCATTAGATCGCGCGCGAGCCGCCCGATCCGCAGCGCCGCCGCACAATGCGAACTCGACGGTCCGCGCATCACCGGCCCAATCACATCGTTGAAAATCGAAACCAACGCCATCCGACGCCCCTTATGGTTCAACAACCCCCGCTTCCGACCGGACTCCTCGCAACCGTAGGACAGGCTTCCAGCCTGTCTCCTCGTGAATCACCCCAACTTGATCGACTCCCGCTTCCAACCAATCTCCCAATGGTTCGCGGAAACGGCGTGCTGCGTCTGCGAGACGCCCTCCGACGCAAGGACAGTGCGCTGCGCGTGCGCCCGTCCCCCGACGCAAGGTCGGGGGAGAGGTGTTTACTGGCATGCTGTTAGTAGTGTCTCCTGCACCGTTAGGTCGTGTTCATGGGAGAACTCAAACGGCTTCTCTCCGCGGATCACCCGCGCCATGTCGGCCGCGTCGTCGACGTAGCGAGTGTACTTGGGGAGTTTGACATCCTGAGTGCCGCGTCGGTAGGGCCCGCGGTCTTGCGATAGCGAAATGCGCGCCGCGGGATTGTCGAGCGGCTGGATGTGAAACGTCCCCTCCGTCCCGCAGACGACCAAGTGCCGTCGCTCGAAGCCTTCCACTTCGAGCGCCGTCGATCGGACCGTCGCCGTCGCGCGTGGATACTCCAGCACCGCCAACATGTTGTCGACCAAGTCGTCGTCGAAGCGACCGCTGCGACGGTTGAATCCCGTCACTTTACCAGGCTTTCCGAGCACGCCGATGACCAAATCGAGTACGTGGCATCCCAATTCGAACTGAATCCCGCCGCGATAATCGGCCAGCGCCTTCCTCGCCGCGGGATCGACCACTTTGCTCATCACAGCGTGCACTTCGAACACTTCCCCTAACCATCCCTGCCGAAGAAAATCGCGCAGCAACACGACGCCGGGGTTGTAACGAAACATATATCCCATCTGGACGATTAGCTTCTGACGCGCCGCCAGTTCGTGTATTCGCCGCAATTGCGACAGCGACTCGCCGGCGGGCTTGTCCAAATGAATGTGCTTCCCCGCGGCGACGCACGCCTCGGCATGGTCAAGCAAGTCGCGCACCTGCGTCTCGACCAGCACCGCCTGCAAACCGGGCGTCGCCAGCAGCTCGTCGCGCGACATCCACTTCAGTCCCTGATAGGTCGCCGACTTCTCGGCCGCCGCCCGCAACTGCGGATCGGACTCGACGATTCCGACCACTTCATAATCGTCCGAAGCCCGATACGCGGCCAACTTCGACGCGTGGGCGTGTCCGACGCCGATCTGCCCGACCTTAATCCGCGGCGGACGAGACTTCGCGTCTTGAGCCAACGAAACGCCCGCCGCTCCGACCGCGACCGCCCCGGAGACGCACGCCAACCATTCGCGACGATCTGGCAACATCAACGTTCCCTTGTGTTACAGAGGACGCTCTCAGCCCGCGGTTCCAACTCGATTACGGGCCGACAACCGGCGGAGGTGCGAGCAAATCGGGCGCGGGAGCATGGGGATAGTCGACCGGCTGATACGCAATCGCCAACTCGGGCGTCTCGACCTTGCGTCCTTGCTCGGACTTCGACTTCAAGGCCCGATCGAGAATGCCGCCGCTTAGCAACGTCCGTTCGACGGGATACGTAGGCTTGCCCGTATGAATCATGGTTTCGATCGCCTTCAACAAGTAGGCGAAGTGCGGAAATCGCGGTTCGTGGCGTTCTTCGAATCCCGTCGCCATCGGCGTTTGCCCGCGGAGCTTGACGGCCGTCCCCGATAACCGCGCACCGGGGAGCATGAACAGCGAACCGTGCAACCCGTCGTGGTACTCGAATTGAAACAACACAGCCTTCTCCTCGTCCTCGATCCTCGCCTTCGTCTTCGGAATTGCCTCATACACGGCGTCCAGCACGTCGCGCGGCGTCCAGCCGTCGGCGATCGCGTCCCACACCGCCTTTCCCTCCAAACATCGCACCCACTTCACCCCTTGTTCGCCGCCCCGCCGCCGCTCCACCAGCGCCTGATAACACTCGAGCGCATGAAATCCATACACATCGAGCCCGCTGTAGCCGATCCCCACGGCCGACTCCAAGTCGCTTCCCAACGGCAGCGACAGCGGATGGCTGCGAAATGACAGCGGCAGTGACGAGCCAGCCATGAAGGGGACCTTCAGCTCCGCCGCTCGCGCTGCCATCCACCGCGCCTCGTCCCAGACCGTGCTGATGTGCTTGTCGTTGAACACGGGCACGACGCGTCCATACTTTTCGAAGGCGCCGGTGATCTCGGCGAAGAACCGCTTGCGCGGATACAGCTGCTGCCCCAACGCATTGACGGGATAGTCGCCATGCTCGCCGATGCTCAGCACCCCCTCCACCGGAATCGACCGACCGCCGACGGCGACGGCTTGCTCAATCGAGTCGAACCGGGGCACGCCGTGCTGGCGACACAATTCGATCCCGAATTCGCTCCGTTCGGGCTGGTCGATGTAGATCGAAGCCAGACGCAGTGCGGGCCCTGGACCGCCATCGTGCTTCCACCCCTTCAAGATTTTCGTCAGCAGCACGTCGGCGTGAGAATTCCGACCGTAGATCGTCACCACAGCGGCCACTGGCTTCGCCTCGCCGCGCGCCGTGCTCGCGGATTCAGCAGCCGCCATGGTCCGGCTGCTCGCTTCATTCGTCGCGGCGCCCGCCCAACCAGCCAGCGCCGCACGGCCACCGAGCCGCAGCCAGTCGCGTCGATCTAGTCCCGCCTGTAAAAGCATGCCGCAGCTCCTGCTCAAGGTCGCGTCGTACGTCCCATCAATGCTTGGATCTCCTCAGCCCTCATGGCGCGTCCGGCCACGACCACGTCGCTTAACAGTCCGCGATAGTAGGCGTCGTGCAAGTAGAAGAGTTCAGCGCCGAGAATCAACGAATCGGGAACCAAGGAGTCGGCAGGGAACTTCGTTGTACGCCCCTCGCCGACGACGACGGCGTCGAGATACAAACGCACCAACCATTGCCCGTCGGACGGCTCGCATGTTAGCGCCGCATGCCGCCATTGGTCGGCCGTGAGTTCCACTTTCGATTCGACTCGATCGTTGACATTGATTCGCGCGACCAGCGAGTAAGGCGCCGTCTGTCCCTGCAGTCCGAGGATGAATCGGCGAGCACCGTAGCCGATGACATCCCCCTTGCCTTGATGATGGCCTTTCCCCATCTCCGTCGCGGGCTTGATCCACGCTGCCAGCGTTAGTCCGGCCAGCCGCTCGCCGCCGCCGTGGTAACCTCCCAAACCATAGGCGCCATGGCGAACTGGGACGTACTGCGCACCATACACGGGGTTGCGCAGGTTCTGATCAAGGATGCCCAGCGCCGGGAAGTCGGCGCGAGTCGTCGGGTTCTCCCCAAACCGCAGCGCCGATCGCCCTTCGTCTTCGACCCAATCGAGGTTCGCCAACTCCAGCGAGCGATGCGGCGATGAACCGTAGTTGTAAACGAACAGGCCGCTGCGTTCCTCCATCCGTAAGTCCCACAGCGCGCCGTCGCGGGGCTTCGTTTCGGGCGGCGTCGCCGAAAGCACTTGGCTGGGCGCCGGCTTGTCGCCCCACGGCTCGAACTGCACTTGCGAAACCCACACCTCGCCCGTGCCGGCGTTGCCCAGCCCCAACGCCAACCCTGATGCGTTCGCCGGCATCTCGGCGACGAACGACGACTCCCGCCAGTCGAACGTCCCCGCACCGAAGTACCGCACCTCTTCATGGAGGATATTGCCTGCATCCAGGCGAACATACCCGTTGCCGTGCGGGTCGGACTTCTTCAGCGACAACAGTTCAATCCGCCCGCCGGGGCCATGCGTATTGATGGACTTGACTCTCACAGTGACCAAGTAACGTCCTGGCGCCGCACGTTCCGGCCCCACGGGGGCGATCGCATAGGACGCCGGACCCAGCCGCATTACGCCCTGTTCTCCTTGCCGAACGAATCCATACGAAGGACGCGCGTTGTGGCCTGTCAGAAACGGCCGGCCGCCCCACCACGGCTGATCAAGCGGCAATACGTCGGAGAAGCGAATCACGGGCCACTGATCACGGGCGAAAAGGAAATGGTGATGCGGGTCGATGCGTGGGTTCTCTTGCACCCGCGCTGTCGCAAACAGCGTCGCCGTTTCTTCGGCCGGATACCCTGTGTATCGATACCGCACATGCACCTTATCGCCCGGCTTGCCCAGCGACGGTTCGAACGAGACTCCCGTATCGTAGAACGCTGCGCAAACTGCCGTTCCCAGTTTCCGAGGCGTCGGTTTGCCCTGCGCGTCGACGACGAGATTCGCCTCTGGCTGAATGCGATACTCCACCGCGGGCGAGACGCGCTGCAAGTCGCCCGTACGTCCATGCCAGACGCGCAGGCCGTTGTAGGCTTCAATATCGTCGAGCGGCCCGGGATCGAACGGCGACAGCGGCCGATAGGTGAGTCGCCCCTGGCGATCGCGGATCAGCAAGTACTGCCAGCGAAATGGATCCAGCGGCGTGTGGTGCTCGAAATCGAATCCGTAGCGAAAGTAAAACGGCTCGCCCGGCAGCATCTCCAAACGACTATCGATGTCGTACGTGTAAACGTCGCGCCGCGCGTCGTAGCCGACGACCAGTTCGCTGTGCGTTCGAAAACGTCCCTGAACATGGTTGGCCGACCAAGTTGCACGCAGCGACTCTCCGCCGCCGCTCGCCGTCGGCGCCGTCCACTTCACCGCCGCCTCCTTGTAAGCGCCTTGATTCTCCAGTCCCCAATGCGAGTCGAACGTCATGAGCGGCTTGAGTCCCGGTCGCAGCTTCGCGAACATGCTCGGATCTTGCTCGCATTGCAGCTGCAGAATGGGCTCCTCATCGTCGAACACGAAGAGTCGACCGCCCAGCCACGGGCGGAACGACAACCGCGGCGTATGAGGCGTCGCCGCCGAAGTCGCCTCGGCTGGAATCGATCGCACGTCCACCGCCGTGAACGTCGTTCGAGCTCCGCTTGACGCCCCAATGGCCACGCGTCCTTTCGCTAGCAGCGGTTCCAACCGATCGACATAGTGAATGCGCGGCTCTCCATCGACGGCGACGCGGATCACGCTGCCCGCCGCCGTCACGCGGACTGTCGTCGGCCTCTGCGTCGTGATTGGACACTTGACCGACCGCACATACCCGCCGTCGGGAAACCGAACCAGGGCGATCTCTTGATACTTCGCCGACCATTGCACCCGATAGCCTTGCCGCCCGTCGTCCGACCACCGCACGACAATCGCCCCTTCGAAGCCGCGGTCTTCAAACTTGGCATTCGGCCACGCCGACCAGGATGAACCAAAGAAGTCGAACTGCGTCGCCGGTTTCTCGATCGTCGTCGTCGCCGTCACCTCGACGTCGCCCCATTCGTCCGGCGACGTCAAGTAGCTCCAGTCGCCCGACTCAAAAATCGCCTGTCCTGCGTGCACCTGCGGCGGCGGAGATTTCTCGGGCGCCGCCGTCCAGCGAGCCAAGTCGGCTGCGCCAACGCCGGACGCGAACAACCCCCACGACAAGATCCACGCCAGAATCCACGTCAAGATCCTGTTCGCCATCCACGAATTGCGACCGAGTGGAGTCCTTCGTTGGTACTTCATGCCCCGCCTCCAAATGGCCCGCTGCCTAGGTGCTCAAGTCGATTGCGCCGTCGCTCGACGCAAAACGATCCGTCTCGACGCCCATCCACTGCAGCATGCCGACGAACAAATTGCACAGCGGCTTGTTGCGGAATCGATCGAATGCCACATGGCGACCGTGTTTCACGCCGCCGCCCGCCAGCAAGATCGGCAGATTCTCGCAATGGTGCACATTCGCGTCTCCCATGTTGCTGCCGTACAACACCAGCGTCTCATCCAGCAGCCGACCGCCCGCGGCGCTGGCCGGCGTCTTCGCCAGATTCACGATCAGCTCGCGCAAACAACGCATTTGCCGCCGATCGACCTGCTCAAGTTCCGCGAGCTTTTCGGCTGACTGACCGTGATGGCTCAAATTGTGGTAGCCGTCGCGAGTGCGTTGCTGGTCCGTGATCTCAAACACGGGCGTGGCGAATCCGTCGACCATCAACGTCACGACGCGAGTCGAATCCGACTCAAACGCCAGCCGCGTCATCTCCAGCATCAGTTCGAACTTGGAAAAGAACTTGGTAGGGTCGACGATGTCTTGCGGCGGAGATGCGGTGGTCGCCGGCTTGGGGCGTTGCTCCCACTCGCCCGCCAACACCAGCCGCTCTTCTAGTTCTCGAACCGACGTCACGTATTGATCGAGCCGCCGACGGTCTTGCTCGCCGAGCTGTCTTTCAAAGCGTTGCATGTCGTCGCGCACGGCGTCGAGAATGCTGCCGCGCTCCTGCAACTGTCGCTTCTTGGCCGCGACGGCCTGGGCGTCTCCTTGGAGGAACATGCGGGCAAAGAGCGTCGAGGGACGATCCTCGGCCGGCAACAACGCACCGTCGCGCGTCCACGAGAGGCTGCGATTCGCCTTGTCGATGTTTACTCCCAAGTTGAGCGTCGGAAACCGAGTTGTCTGCCCAAGACGCTCGACGGCGAATTGGTCGAGCGAGATTGTGTTGCGGAAGCCGCTGCGAGTCGGATCGCGAGCGGCGGTCAGAAAGCAATTCTCCGTGCTGTGCCCGCCCACGACGGCGGGATGTGATAAGCCGCTGAACACCGTGAACTCGCCGCGCTGTTCGGCCAATTCCTGCAGATAGGGAGACAAAGCGTAGTTCGTCCCCGCCTCGCGCGGAAAGAAGTGCTGCGGCAGCACTCCCAGATTGTTCGAGATCAGTAGCATGCGCCGCCGAGCGCGTGGCGACTCCTGCCCGCACACGGAACGGCGCAGCGGGCCCGCCGAATCGAAACACTCCAGCATGGGCAGCGCAAGGGCGACGCCGAGTCCCCGCAGCAAGCGACGTCGAGCGGCAAACGAGTTCGGCATGGGCGAGGATCCGTCGGCAAGCCGTGAAGGAGGTCTAAGCCAATTTCCGTTTATGCCGTGTTTTCCCGGCCCAATCAACCGGTCCACAAGCGAGACAGGCGGCCGCAAGCGCGGCGCCGACGGAAACACGCCAATTCGCACGGCTGAATCATTCACCCAAAAAGATGCGGCTTTGGATAAGCGCATGAATCAGGTCGCGAACGCGATATCCGTGCGGTTCGCAGGCGTCGAGCAGCAATTCGATTTCGGCGCGGTCGGCGAAACCAACAGGAGCGGCCGTGGCGTATTGCGTCAGTTGGTGCAAAACGTTGCGAGCCAACTCGCGCGGGCGTGCGGCCAGGACGAGCTTCAATTCGCGAACATCGCGAAATGATTCGCCTGATAACAACCTTCCCGAAGCATCGACCTCGGGTCCGGCAAAGTACGCGTAGGGATGACCCGCCGGATCAAACCCGGTCACCTTCTCGCCGCTTCCGAGCCCTCGATAGCGGTCTCGCCAACCGCCCATCACGTCGAAGTTCTCCAGCGCGAATCCCACTGGATCAAAGCGCGCATGGCAACCGGCGCAGGTCTGGTCGGCCGCGTGCTTCGCGAGCAGTTCACGAATGGAGCGGGCGCCGCGAATATCTGGCTCGATCGCTGGCACTGACTTGGGCGGCGGAGGCGGCGTCTGCCCTAGCAGTTTCTCCATCACCCAAGCGCCGCGCACCACCGGCGACGTCGTCGTGCCGTTGGCGGTGTGCTTCAACAGGGCCGCCTGAGTCAGCAGTCCGCCGTAGGGATGATCGGGCGGCAGATCGACGCGGCGCATCGCCGACCCGGGCACGCGCGGCAAATCGTAAAGTCGCGCGAGCCGATCGTTCACGTAGGTGAAATCGGCGGACACCACCGTCGTGGCGGGAAGGTTCTCGCGAATCATGGCCGACAGGAACGCCAGCGTCTCGCGCTCCATCGAATCGACCAGATAATCGTCCTTGCGATACTCGGGGTAGAGCCGCTCGTCCGGGATGTCTCGCCGTAAGCGACGCAGGTCGAGCCACTCGTCGGCCAACCCGCGCACCAATTGTTCGGAGCGCCGATCAATCAGCATGCGTTCCGCTTGCTCGCGCAACACCAGGGGATCGCGCAGTCGACCGGCCTGAGCCAACTGACGTAGTGTTTCGTCGGGACGTTCGTTCCATAAGAAGTGGGATAACCGAGCGGCGATCGCGTCGTGGTCCGCAATGGTTCCTGAACGAGGCTCGACCAGATACAAGCAGTGCGACGAACACAACAATGCCTGATAGCCGGCCAGCAACGCCTCGGCCGGCGATCGGCCGGCCGACAACTTGTCGTCGATCAGCTTCAAGAACGGCTGCTGCGACTCCTCATCCAAGGGGCGCAGCGCGGCCGTTGCGGCGAAGCGACGAAAGAGACGCTCTGTATCGGCGGCCGTCAGTCGGTCAAGGGCAACGTCATCGAACAAAACGCGCACCGACGGCGGCGGCCACGAGTCGCCGACGATCGGCCCTTTCACCTCGAGCCACTGGATGGCGATGCCGCGATGTCCTTCGGGCGGCATCGGCGGAAAGTCGTAGAAGAAGCCGCCGTCCGTCCGAATGAAAGGCACAGGCAAACCTAGGGGACTGTATTCAAACGTCTCGCCCGCTTGGAGTCGAATGGTGGTTTCAAAGTCGCGCGGTTCCGGCATCAAGTCCATCCACCCGCCCGTCTCGCGTACGTCGCCCGAGACATCGGGCCCCGACGGCTGCCGCGCTCGAAAACTCATCGCGATCGGTTCGTGAGCCGGCGCCAGTCGAAAATCGCGAACCTGCCGCACCGCGCGCCCGCGAAACCGCACTTGATACTCGCCGTCCAGCGGCGCCCGAAAGCCGCGCGGATAGCCGTAATAGGGCCATGTCGCGGAACGGAATAAGGCCATTTCCAGCGACGGATCGCGTCGCTGTTCGGGCGACATGGCGGCCCACTGCGCATGCGAGATCGGGACCCACCGATTCTGACGTGCAAAGAACATCGCCTCCCGCTCGCCGAAGGTTTCCAACTCGGGAAACAACTCTGTCCCCGTAAACCGCCACTCGCGGACCGGCGGCGGCGCCGGCGACGCCTTTGCCAATTGCAGTGCGGCGTCGGTCGCCGCCAAGTATGCCTCCATCTGCACGCGCGACATGTCTAACAGCGCAGCGACCTTGGTGAAGCCATGCGACTCCCGATCTTCCGGCACTTTGTCGCGCACATCCAATTGCGGCAGCTTCAGCACGACGCGTAAATTGTTCTCGAATTCTGCACGCGTCAGCCGACGCAGCGTTCCGCGTCCCTGCTGCTTCACGGCGGCCGACGCCGCCGTTCGCAGCGGCGGCTCCAGCGACTGGAGCAGTTTCGACCGGTCGGCATCTGCGAGCGACTCCGGCGCCGGCGGCATCTCCCGCCGTTCGACTCGCTCGTACAGTTCGATCCAACGCTCTCGCGTCCCGAGGTCCTTCAGATCAAACGCCAGACTTCCGATCGACAAGTCGCCCGCTCGAGTCTCTTCGTCATGACACGCAGCGCAGTGCTTCTGCAGTAGCGAACCAAGCGCTTCCGGCGGCAATTCATTCGCCGCCGCCGCAGACGCCGCAATCGCCCACCCCAACAGCACCGTGAACACGATTCGTTTCGCTCCGCCCGCCGCCATCACAAGACTCCCCAAAGCCCAAATGCACCAACCGTGTTGTACCCCAATTCACCC
>JAXMBK010000012.1:0-244761 GCA_046349935.1 Pirellulales bacterium
CCCCCGCTCCCAGCCCACTCTCGCCCGACTTCCCGATCATTCCACCGTTGTCAAACCGAGCGTCATCTGTCATATTCCCGACTTGCCCGGTGGGCGAGCGGCTGAGACAGTCCGTGCGTCCCCGAGCAACGCGAGCACGTCCCCACGTGTTTGGAGTGAAATCGCAACCCGCCTCGCGCCGGCAACCGGCCGCCGAGCGGAGCCAGAAATCGGGGTGTAGCGCAGCCTGGATTAGCGCGCTTGCTTGGGGTGCAAGAGGTCGTGGGTTCAAATCCCGCCACCCCGACTAGACTTAAACTGAAGCTGAGTCGACACTTACGACACCTTCTGACGTTCAGAAGTGCAGCACACTAAGCCGCTTGCCAAACGGGTACAAACAGGTAAAGCCCCTGTTTGCCCGCGTGGGGTGCTGTGATGCCGCGCTTGTCGAACCGTCCGCCCAAGCTCCGCAAACATGCGAGCGGGCAAGCCTTTGTGACCGTCTCGGGAAAGAGTCTCTATCTTGGCCGGTGGAATTCCACCGAAGCCAAGGCCGCTTACCGGAAGTTCTGCCGGGAGTGGAAGCCCAAGCCGCGGGACGTTTCAATTCCCGATGCCGAGCGGCTAACCGTCGTCGAACTGCTGGCAAAATTCGTCGAGCATTGCGACGGCAAGTATCAGAAGAACGGGAAGCCAACGTCGACCGTCGCGACGTTCAAGACCCCGTTGCGAGTGCTGCGGGATCTGTTCGCCGATCTACGCGTGGTCGAGTTCGGCCCCCTCCGGCTGGAACGCGCCCGAGCGGAATTCTTGCGGCGGGGTGCATCGCGATCGGTGGCGAACCGTTACGCGCGACTGGTGGTAAAAATCTTCCGCTGGGGCGTGTCGCGGGAATTGGTCGATCCGTCGATTCCCGCCAAGCTCGAAACGCTTGAGCCGCTTCGCGCCGGCGACCACGGAACGCGAGAGAATGAGCCGGTGCGGCCGGTGGATGATGCGACGATTGCGGCGACGCTTCCGCACTTGCCCCCCGTCGTCGCGGATATGGTGCGTTTCGCTCGCCTGACCGGATGCCGGCCGAACGAGGTTAGCGCCGTTCGCCCCTGCGACATTGACCGCGGCGGGGCTGTCTGGCTGTTTCGCCCAACGGGTCACAAGCTTGAGCACTTGGGCAAGGCTCGAATCATCGCCATCGGCCCGAAGGCGCAGACATCCTCCGGCCCTACCTTCTCCGGCCGGCAGATGCCTATTGCTTCTCCCGGCAGAATCAGTTGACGACGTATGTGCGAACGACGACAACCGCAAGACGCCGGACGGACGCGGAAACGGCATCGGATCGAATCGACGCAGGAAGCCGGCCATCCCTGCCGGAGGAGATACGACGCAGCCGCATTCAACCGAAAACGGTCACGCGCGCTGGAGTTACATTCATGCTGCCCAGGATCTACGCAAGGTCCCCACCGACGCTGGCGACGCATCCGAGCGGCGTGAGCGTGCAAAGCCAATGGCGTGCGGCGAATTGCTGGGCGGCGAACCAACTACGGCATGCGTTTGCTGCGGGTTACGCCGAGCCGGTGGGCTGGAAGCCGCCAAGTCGCTCTTGGACATACGCAGCGAGCGACGGCAAGTTTACGCCGAAACAGACTTGACGGCGGCCGTTGAAATTGTGGCAAGGGTGGATAACTCGCCCCGCTTTTTGGGTGCCATCCAATTGGACTATTCTTTATCTGCTACATTTGCCGCGTTGCATGACGGTTCAAGGTACGTCATGCAGCAAACAGCCGATCCGCGATAGGGCCTAAGTTCGCTTGGGCTGGACGGTGGGTTGATATGGGTAACATGCAAGTGCTGCGCATGCCGTATCAACGAATTTGACGACAGACCTCGGGACGCGTTTGTGCTGGTTCGAGCCCGGCACACGGACTGGAAAATCTCAGATGCAACTGCATCTGGGGCGTGTCGACATTTTCAGGAACAGTGGCATGCTTTCACCTTTGAACGCGATGGCGCGGCACCGTAGTCATTTCACGGCCGCAGAATTCAAACAGGCCCGGCGCGTCTTCTATCTGGCGGCTGGGCAATCAAGGTTCCTAGGGAATCATCCTGCAGGCAAATCGTCGTCGAACGCGTCGCTATACGTCGCGCGAGAATGGTGCCGAGAATTCATTGAGGCGTGTTCAGGAACGAGTGATAAATGCCTGGCGTTCGCCGCTTAAAGAGTGCGGCAAGCCAGCGAACGGCTGCGGCGCATGCGGTCTTGAACAAGGCCGGAATCTAATCGGCAAGATGGCACGAGAAATGCGATAGCGTCTTTCACTGAATGAAATGAGCCGACCACGCGGGAGGGCATGACCGGCTTTCTGAGAATCACCACGGACAAACTCTACACATGGACGCCCAAGCAGTCAAACGGCAAGCCAACGGACGCTGGATCGAGATTCTATAGAACGCGTCGGAAACATCCCCGAGTCACATTCTCAATTCGCCTGGCGATCAATTCATCAAATGCGGCGGGAATACTCGCCTTCGAGCATTCAACGACGTCAATGAAACTGGCGGAATGGTCTGCAATCATTGCGGGTCATTTGGCGACGGGTATGCGATGCCTGGTGGTCCGCTTGAGCGTCAGGTTCAAGGAATCGGTAAAGCTCGTCGCGGAATACCCAGGTTGACCGCAGCCAAGGTGACGACCGGGCAGGCGCCAACAGTGCCGGAAATTTCCATATCGGAAAATTTTCCGCCCCTGATCAATTCGCGATGAATCCAATTGCAGGAAATTTTCTGCAACTTGTCTGCGACTGGAAAAAAATTCGGCCCGAGGATGCAAAACGATTCGGGGCAGAATTTGCCTTTAATGGCACTGAGAAGGTAATTCGATTCCCTTTTTACGGTCCTGACGGGAAAAAATGTTCGCATTTTGACATCGGCGGCCCAGATTGCGCCGACGAGAAGTTGCGAAAAGGGACAAACGCAACCGGAAAGCCCGCTGGAATTTTCCTTCCCGACTCCCGACGTCCACAACCAGGGGAGACATGGCATGTTGTGGAGGGCGTGAAAGACGCTGCGGCGCTGCTGGGGCTCGGATATTTGGCTGCCGGATTGCCCACAAGCAGCATGAACAAGAAGTTCGCCAGCCTATTTCGTGACGTTCATGTCGTCATCCTCCCCGACAACGACGATGCAGGACAGAAGGGCGCCAAGAAGACGGCGAAAGCTCTTGCCGGCATTGCGGCATCCGTCAAAATCGCTCGCCTACCGGGTGAGATCAAATCGGAGCACGGCGAAGACGTTCGCGATATTCTGCAACGCGAGAACGGAGAGCAACTTGTTCAGGAGGCAATCGAGAATGCGACTGCGATCGAATGCGCCACCAAAAAGCCCGAATTTGCCTCCCTCATGACGTCGGCCGAACTGCTGGCGGCAAATCTGGAAGTGCGGTATCTGATCGACCAAGTTCTTGTCGAAGGCCAGCCGGCCGTTATCGGTGGACACTCCAAGACGCTCAAGACATCGACGACAATCGACCTAGCCGTAAGTCTGGCGACCGGCACCCCATTTCTTGGCACTTTCCAGGCTCGGAAAAAACGGGTCGCAGTATGGTCCGGCGAGAGCGGGGCGGCCCCATTGCGGCGGCTGGCGATCCGAATTGCAAATGCTCGGGGCGTCGACTTGCGGGATGCGTCGCTGTTGTGGAGTTTCAGCCTACCGAAGTTGTCGGCAGATGATCACTTGCTTTGGCTCGAAAAGGTCATCACCGACAAAAAGCTAGAAGTCGTCATCGTCGACCCGCTCTATCTTTCACTTCTTGACGCCGAAAATGCGGGGCTTGCGGGCAACGTGTTCGCGATGGGCGCCAAGCTGATTCCGCTTTCGGAAATAGGCCAGCGTACCGGCTGCACAATTATCGTTCTGCATCACTTCCGCAAAGGCGGGCAGGCCGACCGGGAAGCGGAGCCCGCGGGGCTGGAAATGCTCGCCCAAGCTGGCGTCGCGGAATGGGCTCGCCAATGGATTCTGTTGCAACGCCGAAGCCCCTACCAATGCGACGGTAAACATCAATTGTGGATGCGTGCGGGTGGCTCTGCGGGGCACGCGGGGTTGTGGGCGCTCGACATCGACGAGGGGACGTTGGGCGAAGGCGCTTTCGACGGATCGACCAGCGAGGACGGACGACGCTGGGACGTTTCTTTGTCGTCGACATCGGCGGCCGAAAGTGGGAAGGACAGACAAGCCAAGGCGATGGCGGCGAGAGAGCAAAAGAAGGCCGACCAGGAAGCCGCTGACATCGACAGGGTCACTCGATTTCTAAGACTACATCCGCAAGGGGCGACGAAAACGGCGATCAAGACCGGCTCGGGAATCAACAATTCCGAGCGACTTACTAAAGCCCTTCTCACGCTCCAAGAGCGGCATCGAATTCGAGCCGTCAAGGTGGAGAAGAACAAGCGGCCCGAGGATGGGTTTGCCCTTCTCGAATCAAATCGTGAAAGCGTTATTTTAGACCCGGAACAGTCGGACATGTTCAGTGCTTGGAATGCTCAGCAAATCGTTACTTAAGCCGGTCGGTATCGGTCGGTATCGGTCGGTATTACCGAGCGCCTTACCGGGCGGGTGCCGGTCGGTCGGTATCACGGCCCTATATAGGGCCGATACCTACCGACCGACCGGCATGGGGAAAACCGGCCGACGATTGAAGTTGAAAGCCTTACCGACCGACCGCCCCTCCCCGGCAGGTTCTTTGGGTCCTTCCTCGATCTGATCGAAAACCGAGCGGTGGGGCATCGCTCAGACACCTGGCACAGTTTCTTTCGGAAGGCGATCACATGGCAAAACGCATCCCCGCGGTGAATTTGACGGCGACGGTCCCCCGCTGCCCGAGGTGCGGCGCGGTCGCTTGGCGAGCGTACAAGACGCGTCCAATCGGCGACGACGTCAAGGTGCGTTATTCCAAGTGCGGCTCGTGCAATTTGCGCGCGGTTGTCACCGTCCAGCCACAAGACGGCGACGACGCAAACTTCCATACCAACAATTGGTAAAGCCACCAGGCGAGCCCGCTAACATGCTCGTGGAGGTGCAAACCATGACCATCGACCTAGTGACAGTTGGAACGCTTGCCCGACGATTGCAGACGTCCCCGCTGGCGATTGTGAGTGCGGCGCGGCGGGCTGGCGTGCATCCCCGATTCACCGTCAACGGATGCCCGTACTACGCAGCCGGGGACGTGGGGGCCATTCGTCGCGCACTTGGTCGCACGAAGGCCCGAACATGAGAACGATTCAATTCCGACGACCGGAGAACAAGCCCATGAACGCAGTCGCAACCGTCATCCGTAAAGCCGCCCATGCCGTGGGACTGGGCGAACTGCTCGACCAAGCCGATGCCGAGCGGGTCGAGAAGTTCAAGCGAGCCCAGGCCGAAGCGGCGAAGATTCCCGCCCTGGAAGTTGAATTGCGTGAGGCTGGCGTTCGCCTCCTGGCTGCGAAAGCGGCGGCGGCTCGTGGGCAACTGTTCGAGGGCGGCGACGCTCGCTATTGGACGCTGGAACTGGAAGCCGCCTATGACGGCATCGCCAACCGCTTGGCGACGTGCAAGCAACACGAGGTCGAGCTAATCGGCTGGTGTCCCAGTCGCGAACTACAGCAACGGCGCCGGGATCTTTACGAAGCTCGCCGCGGGTCGCTGCGACGGATCGACCAACTACGCGAATCGCGAGAGCGGCGGGAACGTGAAGTCGAGCGGCTGGAGGCTGGCATTGAAAACCAGCAACACGACCCGCGTGAGGCTCGGCGGCTGGCATCGCAACTCCGCGACGAACAAGAAGACTTGCAACGCATCCTTGACGAATTGGCCGCACTGGCGACCGACGTTGACGGAATCAACAGCGACCTGGAAGCCCTCAAGGCTGAGATGCGAGCCCTCAAGGTGTAGCACCATGACCGATTACATGGTCTTGCCGTTCAACCCCGATTACCTGGAGCAACCAAGAATGTCCGCACGACTTAAAGCTGCCTATGCCGCTCAGGCCGAATTTCGCAAGCATCGAGCCAGCCTTGGAAAGCTGGGACTGACCGAGGACCAATTCGTTCTCAGTCGTCTCAAGGATTTGGGATTCTCGCGCGTGGAGATCGAGCCGGAACGCAAGAGCGACGGTCGGCCCGCACATGTTCGCGTCCCTGGCTTGCTGGTGGAGTTTCCAACTGGCAACCAAGTCGGTGCGTGAAGTCTGGCCGCGGTGCGTTAGAGGTAGCGTGCCGCGGTCGGTCGGCTCTGTTCCCCGTTGTGTCGAGCGGGTTGAGCGGGGCCGCAAGGTCGAGTCGGCGGGGTATTGGAGCTCATGCCATCACTTCGCCGGCTCGACCCCGAACACTGAAGCCCTTGTCGGGAGGATCACCCCGCCGCTCGTTACGGGCGTGTTGATAGGCGGGGTCCTCCTGGAAGGGTGGGCGGTTTGGCGAAGTGGGGAAGCGACCGCCTCCTAGAAATAGTCCGTTCGTCCAGCATAAGGAACGCTTATAATGGCACCCCGTAGAGGTTTGCGGCGATCTGGAGCCCCCCAACGCGTTCCGGCTGGCGGTTCAATGGGGCAAGCTGGGCAAGGTCCGCAAGTTTCCCCCGGCATCGCTCGCGCTATGAAGGGGCTGCGCTCGTTTGCTTACCAAGCCAACGCAGCCTACGGAAAACTCACAGGCACCCTAAAGTCGCTGATTCCCGTAGTTTCCCAGTTGGGCAACCAGTTCGGGAAGATGGGGCAAGCCGTCAAGGCACTGGCGAGCGATGCGGATTCCGCGGCGGGGTCGCTGAATCGGTGCAAGCTGGCGATGGCGTCAACCATCCCGGTAGCCGCTCTGCTGCAACGGCAAATGATATCGCTTGGAACCACGATGCGAGCCGCTGGCATGTTCAGCCAAACGGCATTCGGCGGCATGGCGGCGGCGGCTGGCAAGGCGTCCTTGGCGTCGGCTGGCTTGCTCGCCCCGCTGGCTGGCGTGGCTGCGGTGGCTGGGACTGCCTACGTCGCCATGTTCAAGTGGGGCGAGATCCCGACGTTACTGAAGCCGATCCTACTCGTCGCTTCTCCGCTCGTGTTCAGCATTCGGGCTATGGCAACTGCCTGGAAGCTGGCGACCGCCCCAGTGCGTTTGTTTGTCTCCGCACTCGACACGGCGAAGTCGGCCGTTGTGGCGACCGCCAAGGCTATCCCCCGGCTCGTGGGCGGCATCGTGTCGAGCATGGCGAGCTTGGGTGCGTCTGCGGTGCGTGCCGGGACTCGGCTGGCTACATCGCTCGCCAAGGGATTCATCACGGCGACGGCTGCGGCGGGACGGTTCGCGTCGGCGGCGCTATCGTCCGTCTCGAAGCTGGGGAGCGTGCTGCAAGGCGTCGGCGGCGAGTTGACGACGTTGGCCAATGTGCTGGTCGATCCGATGCGCCGAGCCGGGGACGAGTTCGGAAAGGCAGGGACGCAGGCGTTAGCACTGGCGACGGCGGCGGGAGTCTCTGTTGCGACCATGACGAGCCTAGGCTACGCAGCCGAGAAGGCGGGAAGCTCTGCCGATGCCGTAGCGGCTGCAATGCAGAACATCGACGCGGCGGCGAGCCAAGGCGCGGGCGTCTTCCGCCAACTAGGGCTCGACATGGCGGAACTGGCGAAGCTCGACGCCGGCGAGCGGTTCATGCAAATCGGCATCGCCATTGCCAGCCTGGAAAGCCCGCTGGAGCGTGCGGCGGCGGCTCAAGCTGCATTCGGCGCCGGTGGTGAACAGTTGGTCGGCATGTTCGCCAAGGGTCGCGCAGGCATCGAACAAATGAGGATCGAAGCCGAACGGCTCGGACTCGTCATGTCGGGGCCCCAGGCGAAAGCGGCGGCCGAATTGACGGACGCGACCGCGGGCGTGCAACGCTCGATGCTCGGACTCTGGCGAACACTCGGAGCGGCCGTTGCGCCTCAGTTGACCGAGGTGGCGAAGATGACGATGGACGTCGTCAAGTCAGTCACGGCATGGGCATCAAAAAACGGCCCCCTCATCGCACAAGTGTTCAAAGTCGCGTCTGCGGTGGCGACCGTGGGAACGGCATTGACGGGCGTGGCGTCGGCTCTGGCTCTGGCATCGCCTGGACTGTTGGCGTTGGGCGGGGCTCTGGCTGCCGGCTGGGTCGCATGGGGTCGCTATGGCGAAGCGGCTCAGAAGGCGTTGTCGGGCGTCATGTCGATCCTCAAGACGATCCAAACGGAGACGATGGCGGTACTCGGCGGAATCGGCGACGCACTCAAGGCCGGCGACCTGGAAGCCGCGGTCGGCATCGCCTGGCTAGGAGTTCAACGGGCATGGATCGAAGGCTTACGGGGCGTCGCTTCGATCACTGGCGATACGCTGGGCGGCATCTTCAATGCCCTAGCGGCGGGAGAGTGGCGGGGAGCGGTCAACCAAACTTGGACGGCGATTCAATCGCTATTCGTCCAAGGCGTCGGCGCCCTGGATCGTGTCTTCGTGGGACTCCAAGACACCATCGACGCAGTCATCACCACGATGCGCCAGCAACTCAATGTCGGCATTCACGAGTTAGCCAAGTTTGCATCGTCCGCACTGGCCCAAGTCGTGGAAGTTTCCAAGGCGGTGGAAGCCTACGACCCGACCGGGCTCTTGAAGTCGCGGCGGCTCGATTTGCAACTCGCCCTCAAGGGGATCACCAGTGCGGCGGCGACGAAGCCAGGCGAAGCGAATAAGGGATTGTCGGATGCGGCGGCGGGTCGAGCCAATGACCGAGCGGCGGGGCTGGCTGGTCGACAAGCGGGGCGGGATGCTCGCCTAGCGGCTCTGGCTGCCCAAGCGGGACAGGGACAAGCCAACGCGGGGAACGCGGCCGGGGTGCGATCAGACGTGGAAGCCCGGCTGGCTCGTGCCGTCGATGCCGCTCGTCTGGCTCGCATGATGGCGGAACAGCGACCCGCGGCCGACCTGGAGCAACGGAACCGACTAGCGGCGGCGGCTCAGGGAGCGGCGAGCGGGCCGGCATCCACCACCATCGGCGGCGCGACGTTCTCCGCTTCCGCCCTGACGGCTCAGAACGGGGCGGGGCTCAACGTCCAAAAGGAAATTGCGGCGGCGACCAAGGCGATGGCGAAGGATATTCGACGGCTCGCCGAAGCGGACGGCAAACGCGGGAAGGAAGCGGCGGCCCTGGCATTGGTGCCGGTGGCTTAACTCACCGTCGTCAATTCGACGACACTCATTTTTTGGAGGTTCGAGACATGGCAACCATCGGCGACCGAGTCACGTTCAAGGATCGAGGAACTACCAGGGAGGGGCGAATTGTCGGCGCGGAATCCGTTTCCGACCGAGACACCCGCGGACGACGGCCCGGGCGGTGGTTCGTGGTTCGCTGTGGACTGTTTGACGATGCAGAGATCCACGAAGCGAGCATTGGGGCGGTTCTTTCGTCAACGCGATGAAGACACGTTGACAACTGCCCCTCCCCGGGGTGAAGATGTTCGCACTAAATCTTCACAGTGATTGTCACACTTAACCAGACAGGATGAGAGCCCATGCGCTTGTGCGCCGTGTTCAAGCAGCGATCCGCGACGGCGGGGAGCAAGGCCGGCCGGGGTGTGAAGCCCTAGTAGCGAGCGCGTGGGCTTTTGTCGTTTCTGTGGCGCGTCTTGTGCCGCGGGGAGGCTTCGACCATGTCGAGGGGAAATCTCATTCCATCGGCCGGCGGGAATTCCGCCATGCTTTTGTCGGCGGCACTTGAGCGATTTTTTTTCGCCCGAGCTACGACGGTTACCAGTCCCATGACGCGCGGGCATTATGTGCGGGCTGTTCGTTGGGTTAGTGAAGCCTTGGGGCGGGATGCTACATTGGCTGACCTGAACGATGAAACGCTTGTTTTCCTTTTGGCATGGCTTCAGAAGACACGCGGCCAGACGCCGAACACGGTTAACACGACTCACAAGAATCTCTGCTGCTTGTGGCGCTGGTGCCGTGACAAGGGGCTAGTCTTCACAGGCCCGACAGTTAAGCCGATTCGAGCCCCGCGGCGAGTTCCGCGGGCGTTGTCTCACGACGAGTTCTCACGCATCGTGGCGGCAGCCTATCGGATGACAGGGACGATTGGCGGACTCCCCGCGTCGGTATGGTGGGTTACTCTGCTTCAACTGTGCACGAATACGGGCATGCGTTCCGGAGAGCTATTGTCGCTCGAATGGCAATTCATCAACTGGGATCGAGGGTGGTTGATTGTTCCCGCTGAACTGCGGAAGGGAAAATATGAGGACGGCACCTACGCACTATGGCCGGAAACATTGGCGTGGCTGTCTCAGTACCGCAAGAACGAAGGCCGCATTCTCGGATGGGAGCGGGATCGGTCGCGATATTGGGACTTGTGGAACAACTTGCTAGACGCGGCCGGCTTGCCCAAGGGGAGGGAGCTTAAGACGCAGGCGCTGCGGCGGACGTTCGCGACGGTTGTTGATTTGAACGGCGGCGACGCGTCGAGGGCGCTAGGTCATGCCGATCCGACGATGGCGAAAAAGCACTACATCGACCCGAGCGCGCGCCCCGCGGTGGATGAATCCTCCCACATCCCGGGAGAGTGGCGGCCGTTGGGCATCGTTGGCCCCAATGGGGAGGTGCGTCGTCATGGATGATTTTTGCTACGACGGAAGGCGCAAAGTCGCAAGCCACTCAGCGCTACACGCTGGGCATCTACGAGCCATCGGTGCCGGAAAGACGTCCAGTTCTGTTCTCCTTCAAGACCTACCCGGGGACTGAGGAAGACTATCAGCAACTCGCCAAGGTGGCGGCTACGCTGACGTTTGAACTGAACCAACAGAAGGACATGACAGCCGCGGTTGCCGTGTTCGAGTATCCGTTTCAATCACCTGCGGCCGGATGAATCCTAAGAACTGCACTCAAGAAGTGCCGCAAGTAGCAGACGTCGAGAGAGAACGGCGGGGATGCGTAGATCCCCGCCGTTTTTTTCTAACTACCCGTTTGCGGGGAAACTACCCGTTTGCGTCCACGACTACCCGTTTTCTACGGGAAAAATCGCATGTCGTGGAAAGATTGAAAAGCGGCCATTTGTCGCTATAACTATGGGCGGCAAATGGTTTAGGGTGACGATATGGCGACCGGCCGGAAATCGTTGGGGTGCAAGAGGTCGTGGGTTCGAATCCCGCCACCCCGACTGATCACAAACACTTGCTGAATCTAGAGTTAGATACCTGCCAAAAGTTGGCAGCGCGGCGAGGACCAGCCCAAAAACGGTAGTACCGGTACTACCGAAAGGTCCGCCGTATGGTTCAGCGCCCTCTCAAGGTACCTTCGTACCGTCATTACAAGCCCAAGAATTTGGGCGTCGTTCGCATCAACGGCCGCGATATTTATCTCGGGCGTTACGACTCCGCCGAGAGTTGGCAAAAGTATCACCAACTCATTGCGGCGTTCCTGTCCGGCGTCACCGATCCGACGTTGGAAGACTCTTCGTCGTCACCTCCTCCGCCGGCGCTCCGCGTCAAGGAACTCGCGCTCAAGTATTTTGAGTTCGCGGAGATCTACTACCGCAAGGTCTCGAAGTCGACGAGCGAACTCAACTGCATCCGGGCGGCGCTGCGGCGACTGCTCAAACTTTACGCCGACCTGCCGGTGCCCGAATTCAGCCCGCTCAAGCTGAAGCTGGTGCGCGAGGAATTCATTCGCGAAGGCAACTGTCGCTTGGTCGTGAATCGCAACATCTCGCGGATCCGCCGCATGTTTCGCTGGGGCGTCGAAAACGAAATCGTCCCCGTCACGGTCCTGCAGGGACTGCTCGCCGTCGCGGGCCTCAAGAAGGGACGCAGCGAAGCCGCCGAGAGCGAACCGGTCAAACCGGTGACCCCGGAGATCATCAACGCCACGTTGCCGCACCTGTCGCCGACGGTGCGAGCGATGATCAGCGTGCAGTGGCTGTCCGGCATGCGGCCGGGCGAGGTCTGCCAAATGCGTCCGATGGACATCGACCAGTCGGGCGAGGTGTGGTGCTATCGCCCCGAGTCGCACAAGACGGCTCACCACGGTCTAGAGCGACGCATTTACCTGGGGCCGCGAGCGCAAGAAGTGCTGCGACCGTATCTCGATCGCGACGCCGAGGCTTGCTGCTTCTCGCCGGCCGAAGCCGAAGAGCAACGCCGAGCCGCCAAGCACGCCAAACGTCGCACGCCGTTGCGGTACGGGAATCGGCCGGGGACTAAAAAGAAGTCCAAACCGAAACGTACTCCTGGAACCAGTTTCTCCGTCGCTAGTTACCGGCGAGCGATCGACCGCGCCTGCCAAATCGCGAAGGTCGCCACGTGGAGTCCGAATCAACTGCGACACGCCCGGGCGACCGAACTCCGTCGCCAATTCGGACTCGATGCCGCCCAGGTGGTCCTCGGCCACCAGGACGCCATCGTGACGCAAATCTACGCCGAACGCGATTTCAAACGAGCCGAGGAGCTCATGAAGTTGAGCGGGTAAGGGCGAGTTCGTTTCTGGGGTGCGCAACAGGAAAGCGATCGCAGGCTCACCTGATCGTTGCAGCCTGTTCGCGTTCTTGCAGATCTATTTTTGGCGTGCGACCATTGACGCATCCGTGACGCTTGACCGTTGTTGGTCGCATTGGCGGCGCGATGTCTTGGAGTGTCTGTTCATGCGCGATGGCCGAGAAACAGAGAAGCACTTACGCGACCTGCAAACGCCAAGCGGGCCTCAGGGAGAGCGGCAGGTTAGTCAGGTGTCACTCGGCAACCAAGGAACGTTGGCCGGGGTGGGGAACATTGATACTCACAGCCTGGGCGATCAGGCGACGTTGGGTGGAAGGGAGTCGACGGGCGACGAGTTGGATGACGACGGTGGGGAGGTCGTCGACCTAGCGTCCCGATACAAAACGGAGCGTGTCTTGGGCAAAGGCGGCATGGGCGAAGTGCTGCTAGCGATAGACACGCGGCTCAATCGCAAGGTGGCGATCAAGCGAATGCTGGGCGATGCGGCCCGCAGCAAGACCGCCGTCACTCGCTTTCTCACCGAAGCTCAGTCGATCGCGGCCTTGAATCACCCGAACATCGTCCAGATTTACGACTATGGCCGCGCCCAGGACGGACCCTTCCTGATAATGGAGTGTGTCGACGGCACGTCGTTGCTGGAGCGCTGTCAAGAAGGGGTGTTGCCGCTTAATGATGCGATCGAGCTGACCTGTCAGCTCTGCGACGGACTCGCGAAAGCGCATGCGGCTGGCATTATCCACCGCGACATCAAGCCGGCCAACATCCTGCTCACGGAAGACGGTACGCCCAAGCTCACGGACTTCGGCTTGGCCAAGGCGGCGACCGACACGGGCATGACAATCTCGGGCGCTGTCCTAGGGACTCTCGACTTCATGTCCCCCGAACAGCGTCGCGACGCGACACTCGTTGACGCACGGAGCGATCTGTGGAGCCTCGCGGCGACGCTGTACCAGATGCTGACCGGCAAGAGCCCGAAGGTGATCCGGATCAGCGACTTGCCGAAGTCGCTGCAGACTGTCCTTGGCAAAGCCTTGGAAGACCAGAAGGAAGATCGATTCCAGACCGCACGCGAGTTCAAGGACGCATTGCGAGCTGGTCAGGCGACCACGACAACTCCCGTCGAGTTGGAGGAAGGAGTTTGCCTGAATTGCGGCACCAAAAACCCAACGAATCGTAGGTTCTGCCGCCAATGCGCCCATTCGCTGGAGTTATCGTGTCTCGCTTGTTCGGCACGTATGCCGATGTGGGAAAACGTCTGCGATGCTTGCGGCGCAAAACAACGCGACCTGCTGGAACAGCGTCGCCTCAAGATGGGGTCCGACCAGTCCGAGGCGGAGAATCTACTCAAGTGTCACGATTACGATGCGGCGCAGCGTCTCGCGCTCGCGTTACGGGACGAACCGGATCTGAGATTGCGACACTTGAAGAGCTGGGCGGAAAGCTTCCTAGGCCAGCTCGAACAGGCTCGAAATCAAGAGCTAGCGAGAATCGCGACGCTGCTGTCGGAAGCCACGGCGCATCAGCAGGCTCACGATTACGCAGCCGGATTGCGGGCATTAGAAGCCATTCCCATGATCCTGTCCGAGGTTTCGATCGCCGGCCACCGGGAAACCGTCGGCGGTTTGCGGAAGCAGCTAAAAACCAGTCTGGATGACATCGCGCGTCTGAATCGGCTGATTCGCGACCGGATCGCCGCTCGCGATCTCAACGACCTGCTGCCGGAAGTGAACCGACTGCTCAGCCTACAACCCAGTCGAACGGATCTGCAACAACTGCGCGACCAGCTGACGCAGCGCGACGCCAAGTTACGTGCGACTCGTGACGAAGCGTACGCTGCCGCGCTGAAGCTGTTCGCCGCGCACGACTACGAAAACTGCTTGAAGCAATTGGAGAGGATTGATGCGTCGCGACAGACGTCGCACATCCATGAGTTACGATTGCAAGCAGGCATTGCCTTCCAGCGTCTCGGCGACTTACGGAGGGAAATCGCAGCTCGCGTTGCGTCCAAGCAACGATTCTGCTTGTTATTGCTGGTCGAGGAGTGTTTGAGCTTGCAGCCTCAAGCGGAGGACCTGTTAAAGCTCCGTACTCAACTGCAGGAGTGGGAAGCTAAGAACGCTGTGGGCGTCGCCAAAGTAATCGCCCAAGCCCGCGAGTTGCGGCAACAATCGCAATTCGCGGCCGCATTGCACGTGCTTGAGCAAATCCCACCGGACTTGGCGACTCAGGAATCCAAAATCCTTCAGTCAGACTGCCAGTCGCTTGCTACCCAGCGTGAGGCGTCCTTGCAGTCCTTGCGAAACGAGTTGCTGACGGACAAGTCCGAGGACGCGTTGCGAGCTGCGCTCGCGGCTTCCGCAGCCTACCGTGACGCGACCTTGATCGATCGACTGACGGACGCCGAATTCGACCAGGCCTATCAGGCATGCCAACGAGCACTTGAGGAGATACTGCGGCAGCAAGCCGGGCGAAAGAGAACAAGGCTCGTATTGAGTGAGGTCGTGATACCTCTCGTCGTGATTTTTTGTTTGTTGCTATTCAGCTTCGCTTTGCTTGCGTTTACCCCAGATGAATCTGAAGAAAACCTCGAAGTGAGTTAGCATAACCGCCCGCCTCAAATCTCTGTACCAGCCGTTATGAAGGTGAGGTTTGAGGAATCTCCGCAGTGCTGCTGGAGCGCAGCCTGAGGCGTAGCCGAAGCAGCACTGCGGTTCGCGAATTCGGTCAGGGCGACGTACCCCAACGAACTGTGCGGCCTGTCATGGTTGTAGTCGTCTCGCCAAGTGGTCGTCCGTCGTCGAGCCTGACGGACGCTCTCGAATTGCTCTCGGCACAAGAACTCATCCACCAGCTTCGAGTGGAAGCTCTCTGCGTAGCCGTTTTACCCGCGGAACGAGAGGCCGTGCTGGCGTTCGCCAGGAAACATCCTGAGATGCCGTACCGGATTGCGGAGCGGGCTCGCTTAAGTTCTTACCGTCGCTGCCTCCCCGCACGGACGGCTTCTGGAATCGTTACCTGCCATCTACTAGCATGAACGCTCATCCTCCTCCCCAAATCTGTGATGGGCAGCCATGGCGAAAGAGATCGATAAGAGTCTGGGTGATCAGCAGACGCTGCAAGGTGCGAAGCCAGTTGAATCGGCACAGCGAAGCCTAGGGGATCGATCGACGTTCGGCGGTTGCGGCTCGTCGTCAATAGGGGAACTGACGGGCCTGAGTGCCCACTCCGATCTTGACATGGAGATCGCAGATCTTTCGAGTCGCTACAAAGTAGAGAGCGTGCTCGGCAAGGGCGGGATGGGGAGGTACTGCTGGCGACCGATACGCGGTTGAAACGGCGGGTCGCTATCAAGAGAATTCTGGGCGAAGCATCCCGCAGTCGCTCCGCCTTACAACGCTTCCTGACCGAAGCTCAAGCGATCGCAGCGTTATCGCATACCAACATAGTGCAAGTGTACGACTATGGCCGCGATAAAGATGGTCCATTCTTGATCATCGAGTATGTCGACGGCGGCAGTTTGCTCGATCGCTGCCGCCACGGGGCGATGCCGGTCGAGGAGGCTGTAGACCTGGTTTGCCAGCTGTGCGATGGGCTGGCAAAGGCACATGATGCGGGCATCATCCACCGCGACATCAAGCCAGCCAATATCCTGATCAACAAAGATGGGGTGCCAAAGCTGACCGACTTTGGTCTAGCTAAAGCCAAGTCTGTGGATCGCGGTTCGACGATAACGGGGTCCGTACTTGGCACACTCGACTTCATGCCGCTGGAACAGCGTCGCGATGTGACGCTAACAGATGCTCGTAGCGATTTGTGGAGCTTGGCAGCCACACTATACCAAATGCTTACGGGCGAACCGCCGCAAGTGATCGATCTTGACGCTGTTCCACAGCACTTGCGAGCCACAATTTCGCGGGCGCTGAAGTCGAAAAAGGAAGATCGTTATCAAACGGCACGGGAATTAAAGGCTGCATTGCGTGGCGCTTCCGCGGCCTCTGCAACTGCTGCTCCTGTTGCGGCCGCCGCGGATCTTGGCGAAGGCGTCTGCCCCGCCTGCCGTACCCAGAATGATCTGCAGCGAAGGTACTGTAAGAAGTGCGCCGGTTCGCTACGAGTTGCGTGTTTGAAGTGCACGCAGGAGATTCCGATCTGGGACCAAGTCTGCGGCCACTGCGGCGGGAAGCAACCGGAACTCGTCGCGGCAGAACGAGCGAGAATCGATGCCAAGCGAAGTGAAGCGGAGGCGCTCGCGGGCCAGTTGTCGTTCGAATCGTCTTTGCAAATAGCCCGCGAAATTGCTGCGATTACGGATGAGCGTCTGCAGCACCAGAAATCCTGGGCAACTGCATTCATCGAAGCGGAACAACAATCGCACGAAGGCAAGAAAAATCTGACAAACTCAATTGGCATGCAGTTGAAGTTGCTCCCCGAGGGAACGTTCGAGATGGGTTCCGCAAGCGAAGACATAGATGCAACTCCTCACACGGTCACCTTAACACGTCCGTTCTACCTTGGCGTCCATCAGGTAACGCAAGAGCAATACCAGAAGGTGATGGGCGAGAACCCATCTGGTTTCGAGGGCCCGCAGAATCCCGTGGAGAAAGTGTCATGGGAAGATGCAGTGGAGTTTTGTCGTAGGCTATCAACGTTGCCTGAGGAAAAGGCCGCTGGACGGGTGTATCGCTTGCCAAGCGAAGCAGAATGGGAGTATGCGTGCCGAGCCGGTTCCACAACGGAGTACTGCTTTGGGGACAGTCAGTCTCAGCTTAACGAGTACGCTTGGCATCACGATAACTCAGGTAAGCGAACGCATCCCGTAGGAAAGAGGAAACCGAACGCTTGGGGCTTGTACGACATGCACGGAAACGTGTGGGAGTGGTGCTGGGACTGGCTTGGAGATTATCCAAAGGGCAGCGTGACTGATCCCACTGGGCCAACGACGGACGCGTCCCGGGTGGACCGCGGCGGCAGTTACGATATTCACGAGGACGAGTTGGATTCGGACTGCGAAGTTTATTGGGGTAATATGATTGATTTCAGCGAGACTAATCCCACGGGGCCGACATCGGGCTCGGCCCGTGTGAGCCGGGGCGGCAGTTGGGGGCCCCGCCTGAGCTGCCGGTCGGCGTTCCGCGGCGGTGGCGCAGATTTTTTTCCCCGTCGCCCCGGTACAGCGGCTATGGCTTTCGTGTCGCCCTCAGCACCCGTAGCATTCCTAGTCGCCAGTTCTTGCTGGACTGGACCAAGGTTTTCGGACAAGGGGCTAAGGTGGAGAACGGTGAGGGCGAGCGGCATCGTGGCGTCATTGGGAGGAGATGCGATGGCGCGGACACGATGTCGATTCGATGCAGGATTCAAGGCTACGGTCGCCTTAGTAGTGATCAAAGGGAGTCCGTCCTGAAATTGCCCAGCAGTTCCAAGTTCCTCCGAACAAAGTAAGTCTGTGGAAGAAGCAGTTACTCACCGGAGCCAATCAAGTCTTTGAGGATGGTTCGGTGCGAGCGACCGCATCCGATGAGCCCTCGACGGCGTCTCTCTACGAGCAGATCGTGAGACTCAAGTTCGAACTCGAATGGCTCAAAAAAAGTTGCCGAGAACTCGTAGCGAGTTGCACGCGTAGATCGACCGCCGCCATGCCTCGCTGAGCGTGAGGCGACAATGCGAGTTGCTGGGGATCCACCGCTCCCGTCTCTATTACGAGCCCGCATCGGAAACTAGCGAGAACCTCGAGCTCATGCGACCCTTCGATGAACAGCACCTGAAGCCGCCAATTCTGCTGTTGCCGACGGCACGACTACTCCTGGTTGTCGTGACAACGCACATAGCGAGTTCGGGCGGCTCGGGGACGATCGGAAAGTACCGCCGCCTTGCCGTTCACCGAGGGAGTGGAGCTCACGGGTCGGCGTCTGTACTTGTCGAGTGCGATGAGCTCCCTGTCATCGCACCCTAATCATCGTGTAGAGCGGTCCACCGTACGCCTCTACAGCTCGTCGAGTTACTTGTCGATCCTGACCTTCTTCGCACACGGCCCCTTGGGACCGATCTCGACGTCAAACGACACGGGCATGCCCGCACTCAGGTCGTTCAGCGTGCAGCCGAGGAGATCGAGTTCGTGGAAGAACACGTTGTTGGGATAGTTAGGCGACTCGATGAACCCAAAGACGTTCTTCAGCTGCAGAATCTTCCCTTGCTGCCGCTTCAGCGACTTAATGGGCGGAAAGACCGGCGTCTTGTTGGCATAGAGAGCTGGTTCCGCTTCGCTGCCGAGGTCGATCGTCGGCTCGCCCGCTTCTTGGCGGGGTTCGACGAACAAATCGACGAGGAGCGGGTCGTCTTGTCGCGTCGGGTCGTCGATGATCTCGTGCATCGCCACCTGGTACGTCGCCGCATCCAGCAACTGCTTCGACGTCACCGACTCGTGCTCGTCGCCGTTCGAGTCGGTCAGCCGAACGTTCCAGCCGAGCACCATCACGCGAGCGCCCAACGAATACAACTTCGGGAGGAGCGGCAGGAAGTCGGAGTCGCCGGCGACCAGCACCACGACGTCGAACTGTTTTAACTGCGTCAATTCGAACGCTTCCAGCGCCAACCAAACGTCGATCCCTTTTTCGCCCCCGCGACGCAGCGGCAGATAATGCGTGAGGATGCCGGCCGACATCAGGACGTCGTCGAACACGCGCTCGTAGTAGAGCAGCTGCCGCGACTCGAGCTCCCGGGCCGACAAGCGACCGCGGAAGTAATGCGCATCGACGATTTGCACGTACTTCGTCGCGACCTGTTCTTCTTGGGCCACCACGTCGCGGATGAACTCCTGCAGGCCGGGCATCGACAAGCGGCGTTTCTTCTCGTGCCCGTACTTGTAGTAACTGCTCACGCGATACAGGAAATTCCCGTCGTAGAAGACGCCGATGCGGACGTTCTGCGGTTGGTTGCTCGTCATTTTTTTAGCCTCGAATTGTTTTTTGCGTTTCTCGCTCGGCGGATATCCCGACGAGCGGCAGCTTTTTGTGTACTGCGATCGAACCTATTTGTGGGAAGTGTTGTTTGCTTGTCCGGCTTCGCTGCCGCTACGGGCGTGCGAAGGCGAATTCTTTTTTTGTGTAACGTGGGCTGGCGACGGACCGCCGCCGCTCGAGTTGCCTTTTTTAATCGAGCCACAGGGACGACGAACTCTACTCGCGTCGCCGTGCGTTGACGAGGGGCAGTCGATCGAGCGGTGGCAGCGAGTGTTTTTTGGTCGTATCGTCGTTGGACAAATGTCCCACGACTCCCATGCGTCCCCTCGCGGCGTTCCTATTTGTCGCCTCACCAACTCACGCGTTACGGCGTCCCGAGGAGCGCGGTAACCACCGCCACGCCCGGAAGGCCGTTTAACGCGTCCGACATCCACCTGCCTCTCTTGATCGAACCAGCCCCTGGACGACGTTCTTGAGGCGTTTGATGCGATCCAGGAGGGATGCCAACAAGGGCCGTCGCCCGTCGCGAAACGGGGCGACGGCCCAAGTCAATCAACGCCCATTTCGTCCACCATCGTGGCCGGCTCGACGTTAGCGAGGTTTGCGGCGTCCTGGACCTCCCTTCGACGCGGACTTGGATCGGGGACGTTGGTTGAAAAACGCTTCGAGGCGTTCTCGGACGCGTTCCAGCGAACCGTGCAGAGCTGGATCCTTCTCGCAGGCCTGTCGCAGCTTGTCCGGGTCGGCGTCCAAGTACTTTTGACAAAGCGCAAGGGCGCCATATAGGTTTTTGGGCTTCACCGGTTCGGACTTGCGGCGTGGTTCTCGCGGGAGATAATCGGCCAAGACTGCTTTCGGCGGATCGCCATTCTGTAATCGCCCCACGACCTGCCGGAGTTGTTTCTCCTTCAGTTTCTTCAACGCTTCCAAGGCGCGATTGGCCGGGAGCTGTTTGCGTTCCACCGCTTGGAATAACTCGACAGGACCTTCGACCAGCGGCATCAAACGTTCGAGCTGCCGCCCCGACCGACCGAATTGTTGCTGCAGTTCCTCACGCACGGAGCCTTGACCGCGACGCTCGCGACCTTTGGGCATCAGCTCGAGCATGCGATAGGCGAGCCGAGCTTGCTGCAACATCGTCAAGTTTCGGCGATTGCGATTCGCTTCGTAGAATCGGTAATCGACGGCGGCTTGGCCTTTCGCTTCCAAATCGCGGCGAACCACAACGCAGACTTCATCCCACTGGAGTGCTTGAGCCAATCGCCAGCGACGATGACCGCTGATGATGGTTCCGTCGGAGGTAATCTCGATTGGCTCGCGTTGACCGTTATCCTGGAGATCTTGACGCAACAGTTCGTCCTCTTGCTCCGTCGTCGGCGTCAATTCCGCTTGGCGGGGATGCGGATTCAACGTTTCCACAGCCCGAAGCTCTGGTACGAGATTCGGCGGAGCGTTCATCTCCGGTTCGACAGCCTCGGCAGACTCGGGCTGGCTGACGGGCTGGACTGGCCTGCGAACGATCTTGATCTTCAGTTTCTTGGGCTTGGATTTAAGTTTGGACTTCACGGTCTTCCTTTCTGGGTTTGTCGGCGGGGCAGCGGGGATCGAATAGGGGGCGGGGGAATCGTTGGTTTTCATAGTTTCTTTCTCGTCTTTTTCTTCAATTCGTTTCTGGTTCTCGGCGTCCGAGTACGTTTCGTCTTCTTCGTAACTCATAACGAGCAATGCCTCCTTTCAAAGGCGGTAGGTGAGGGACCGCGGGCCTTCGACACGCTGTCTCCGGTCCCGCGATCCCACAGTCACAAGTCGTTTACAGCTCGAACGAATCAGGCAGCTGTAAATCACGGTATTCGTCCTCCCACGACGGGAGGACAATATTCAGAGGGTGCGCGGCGTCGCCGTAGCCTTGGGCTCGTAGTGCCTGAGCAGCAGCGGAGAAATCGCCGGCATGCTCCAAGTACGCGAAGGCTTCGAACAAGGAATAGGAACGCTGGTCCTCGAACGGAGCGGCGTTACTCGAAAACACGTATAGCCGACCCGAGCCTTCGTAATTCAGCGTCGCACTCGTTCCGACGTTCTTGCCTGGTCGCGCCCAATACGTGCAATCCGCGGCCCCGTCGCCGACGCAATTCCAGCCATGCTTCGTAAGCAACTCGAACCAATCGCCGCGAGCGTTGTAGTCATCGCCGGGTCTTAACCCGAACGCATACGGAGTCGTCTGCGGCAGGATTAACGAGCGACTGCTAGAACGTAGCTGGACCGACCGCGTTTTCGGCGGTCGTTCATCGAAGACGCGAATTGACTCGAATAATCGCGTTCGTGCCTCCGCCGTCAACATCGATACGGCTTCCAAACCCTGATCGCTGACGACGCGATAGGTTCTTCCCGTGGGATGACACGCACCAGGGGAAGGCGGAGCGAGGACGATCCCCCCTTCCCCTTTGACCTCGACGAGCGTCTTCCAGGTTGGTTGGCCGTCATCGGAAAGAACTTGGCGTTGAGCCAGCTTCTGACTCTTGCCGCAACACTTCGATCGGAAATAACCGTGCCTGCCGGGACGAGGCGACTGGACCCAGATAATGCGGTCGAACCAGTGCCGATCGGCAGGCGTTAGGGTCTTACGCCACCGCTCGTAGGTCTCGTCATCGTCGAAATCGGCGACCTCGAGGCCGCCGCTGACGAGACCGCACACGATGGCAATGCCAGGAACCTCGGACCATGGTCGGCGGAACCAAGACTTGAGTTGATCCTCCGTCGGTAGCTGTTTCGTAAACGGCTTCCAGGTGTGTCGGAACCGCCACGGATCCCGGGGGTCCTGTACACGAGGTAGCAGGGCGAGCAAGGGGAACTTGCTGCCGTTGCGTTGAATCGGGAGGCAGGATAAAACCGCTCGGTAATACCGAAGGGCAGCGTCGAGCACGGGATATTTACGGATCCGGAACGTGATTTTTATCCACTCGCTGCGATTCTCGATATTCATAGTGATACCTCTTCAAAAAAAATCGGATTGTTTCTTGCATCTAAAAATTGGGCGGAGACTGAACTCCCCCCCCGGGGGCTAAGGCGTCCCAGCGGTCCCAGTCTGCGTCCCGGTAACTGGGACGGGCAGAACCGTTGGTTTTCTATGTGGAAAACTGGGTATTTATTTATTACTGTCCCAGTAGTCCCAGTAATCTGACCTACCTCTCTCCCAAGCTGACGTTCGATCTCCAAGACGATGTGTTTGGTGTAGGGATACCTCCTTCCTCTGAATCACTGGGACGACTGGGACGCTTCCCGGACAAACCGCGGTTTTCCATGCAGAAAACCGCGATTCGTTAATCCCCAGCGACTGGGACGGACGCGGGGTCTCGGTCCCAGTTAGCCCTGGACGATCTCGATGGCGGCCGGGGTAAATGCGACGACGTTCACGCGGTCCTTTCGGATGCTTCGTTTGACCGTGTTGCGTTGCTGTTTTTTGTCGTAATGGATCCAACGTCGATCGCGCCAACTACGCAGGACGGCGTCGTCATCGAATTCGCCGTCTTTAAGCACCTCCCGCAGCCTCGCGGGAATGAAGGCGAATTCCACCAGATGCCGGTCTCCAGCGGCTGCGGCGCGGGAGTCCTTGGGCCTCTCGTATCGGCAGCACCCCAACCACATATTTTCTTGCCGATCGCGGAATTCTGGGTTGAAGAAAGACACCTCGTGGGATACGAAATGCTCGTAAGCGAAACGGAGTGCTTCGAGAGCACGATCTGCCGTACTGACTTCCTTGCAAAGATCGTCCAGCAGTGGTTGAATCGGATCACGAAAGCCCCAGGGCAGCTTGATGTGCTCGTGTACCAATTCCGCGGCGAGTCGAATCGCCGCCCAAGATTCAGCTTGGCGAAGAGCAAATCGATTTTGTCCAACTTTGCTCTGGTAATCCTTGCAGATTTCCTGGTGGCGATTGCGCCAGTCTTTCCAAGCTTTTCTGTTCGCCACCAAGACCTGAACCCACTTCCGTCCCAGCACCCCGTAGTTCGCTTCAACAACTTCCATGACCTCGTGAATCAGCTGCGAGACTTCGTTGGGGTCCCCGGTGAACGGCGGGCCCCAAAGAGTCAAGACACGCGGTCTAGTCCCGCCATCGGACGAGTTCGCCGTGATGGGTTGTTCGCCCGTCGTGAACAGCACCGAACGATAGGACGTCGAGCGTTGCAAACTACCGATGGTCCCGCGTCCTCGACTCATCCCCGTCGTAAATGCGTAAATGCGAGTGCCCAGCTCGTGGTTGTCTTTCAACAACTTCGTTTCATCGAAATATACGGGCAGGTCGCAATTGACCTGGGCGTATCGCTCGAAGTAGGTGGCCGTTACGTCGCAACGACGTACGATCGAATCGGTTTGCGACTGCCTCACATTGCCCCAGACGGACGCACTGATTCGCAGCGTTGTTGTCTTGCCGCCTGACGACTCCCCCGCCAGATCGATGCAAAAGTTCGCTAACCTTAGGATCATTAGCAAAGCGGCTGCGAGCGAGGCGTACAAGGCCAAGGCGACCTTGGGGAATTTGATCACGCGTTGAACTGCTTTCGCCCACGTTGCGAGCTTCCCTCGAGCCTTGATGCCGGCAATGGCTTGCTTCATCCCCTCGTCATGATCGTTGAATTGAATGAGAGGCCGTTGGGTCTTCTCATCTTTGCCACAGGCCGGCTCGAAGTTCGTCCCGCGTAGAAAACCTCGCTCGCCGTCCTTTCCCTGCCAACCGGTCTGCGATGAGAGTTCGCAGAGCGGCAGGTTCGTCCGATTCACAGCTTCGAACGCAGTGAAATACTGCACAACATCTTTCGCGTTCGCGGAATTAACATCCATGCCGAAGTCCGCGAGCTCGACAATCTTGCGACTATCGGCGATGGTCCCTCGCGGAACGACGCGAGTCGTCCAACGTCCATTTTCGAACCAAGCGACTTCAACGAACTGCGAGCCAGAATTTATGTTCTTCAAACGTTTGGTCAGCACCAGCGGGGTGATGCAGACGGTCTGAATCTGGGCGTCTCCTTTGAGGAGGCCTACACCTCCCTTTTCCGTGAGGCGGTATTCGTTGGGGACTTGCAGGTTGGGCGGCAGTCCGTCGGCCAGTTTTCCGAGCGCTGCCTGAATCGTTTGCCCTTCGGCTCGCGGCTTCAACTTCCGAATTTCGTTGCGAGTCTTCGTAATCTGACGACGCAGATCCTTGGCCGACTCCGCTTCGATGCCTCGCTGGCGTAGGCAGTCGCGAAAAGAGGTTATGAGCGAATCAACTTCTACTTCGCGTGACAAGGCGGCGATTTCGATAAACGACTGTTTCCAATTACCGTAGTCCTGATGTTGTTCTGGTGATGGAATTGCCGCCAGGATCGCAGTCGGTAAATCATCGACGAATTGGTTGTCCCCCACGTCGTAGCGAATCTTGCAGCGTGGACGCAGGAGCTCGCAACACGCGAGGAGTCGTTGGCTGGTATTCCAATAAATGACTCGATCCACGTTACGAATGGTGACCGGCCGCTGGGTTTTGACGCCGACTTCGAACAGCTCGTTCCAGGTAGGCTGATTGCTCACTTCGTGTTGCCTCAACGCGAGTCGAACGTCGCCAGCGACTGCGCGAACGACGTTTTTATCTGACGACGAATCGGGCTACTGAGACTGAAAAACGGTCATTGGTAGTTCCTTCCATTGTTGCCGCTTTTTCGCGGCGTCATTTCCACAAAACGGATGCAGCTCGGTCTTCCGCACGCGCGCAAGACCGCTCGGGCGACGAGTCGCGAACACTGGCTCGCGACAGGTCGCCTCGTTTGTTTACTAACGTGCGTCCCCGCGATCGCCGTCTCCACGCAGCCCATGGGCGCGCAATTTCGCTTCGATCAGTCGGTCCTGGGCAGCGTCGCGGACTCGCGACTGCGGACGCGTCGTAGTTGACGTCCCGGCGGCTTGCTCCAACGCCGCAAAGAATCGCAGGAGGGCGGCCTCGCTCGTGCAGAGCACTCCGCCCATGCGCACCACCTCCAGCTTCACGCCTCGCAGTCCCTTGCGAGCCCACCGAGCCAGCGTGGACGAATGCGTGCGTTTACCGCCCCGCCGTCGTCCCAGTTTCGCCGCCAAGGCGGCTAGCGGCATCAATCCCTCGAGTTCCACGTTGATCTCCTCCGTTAACGGTTCCACGGAAAACCGGAGGCAGATGTGCGTGCGAGGGCTCCTACGCCGAGGTGCAATGCACCACTCGGCGGTACGAAACCTGCGCACGGCAACTGCCGTTAAACGTCACGGCGATCAATGGCCAGGAGAAGCCGAGAACCTCGCTCGAAGCGACGGAATTCCCGGTGTTGGCAGAGAATAGACCGAAGGTAAGAGTGCCCGTGCTAACTCGCGTGTTGTCCGCCACGAGTGCGGTCGCGACGCGTGGATTTATCGCACGGCAGAGGAGGCCGAATACAGAATTCCGCCTCGCCGCATGGAGTTAATGCGCGTACGTCCGAGAAACACGCGACCGCCAACACCCCGCCCCGATTAATTACGGGCTTCGGTGATAGCTTCGTCGCGTGCCAAAAACATCGTCGTCTACTTAGTGTTGACGATGCGTTAACGTCATTCGTGCCTTGACTATACTCTTCGCATTTCTTCTTATGTTACGCCGAAAGCACTGGCTTCCTGCGCTCTACTCTGATCGACCCGCTGGAACGAAACTCCCGTTCCAATTCACGACGACCAGTTCACTGCTAATTACCAACAGGCGCACTACCGCTTCGAATCTCTTGCTACCATCTCCCGCATTGCCAAAGAGCGCTCGCCATGGGGGCGTGCCCCCACGGCTTGTCACCGGCTAGTGCCGGTTGACGAAATGCTACGAAGGGGCGTCAACCATGGCAAGTCTGGATCAGCGGTCAAGTTCAGCCGCCCCTCCGCCCAAGCGACGTCAACCTGTTCCGGCGCAGGAATTTGCAATTGCACGAAAAAACTTGGTTCAGGTCGAGCGCGACTCAAGTTTCGTGGAGAGCGCGGGCGCCGGGTCGTCGCAACCGTCGTAGTGACCGCGCCCCCAAGCGATGAATCCGGCCGTAAGCGTGGGGGCAATAACCTCGTCGTCGCGCTCGCACAGTGATTGGATGGTCGCGAGAGCGCGGCACATCCGTGACGGCGTACAGGCTTCTTCGCACTGGCGTCACCCGCCGTCTTTCGGACATCGGGAGCGGAAACCGGATTCGTCGGCTTAAGCTCCGGGTACGATATGCGATCATGCCGGCCCACGGAATAATTCGCGACAAGTGACCGTCCGTCGCGGAGGCAATTCAGGGACTGACGATGGTCAAATATCCCACGAGTCGGACAGAGCGAACGTCGGCCGTTGTTACACCCACACTGCGAGCGCATGGCAAGCTTGGACTCGCCCCTCTTGGTTCTTCAGTCGCGGAAAATGCATCCGCAAGTTGTGCCAGAAGACGACAGACGGCATTCGCGTTGACGCGCTGCTTGCACAAGACGTCGAGCGACGCCGCGAACACGATCGACCGGAGCCCCTGCGATCTGCCGTCCTCAACGGCGAATCCGATTGGCGGCGCGGTCAGCGAAGCCGCAGCGGAACGAGCGTCGCGAGTTGATCCCGAGTCTCGGCGATGGCGAGGAAGAAGCTCGAGCCCGCCATCGTCGTTGGGATGCAAGTCGCCTTGGCGGCTTCGCAAAGTCGTTGCGACGCCGACGACACGAAGAGGTCGAGCGACAAGCAGCAACGACCTCAGAGCCTTCCCTTGTTCAAATTGGGAGGCAAACGAAGCGATCATGGACGACGGCCCGCATTGCTCACTCAGCCGCATCTGGTCAACCAGACTCCTTGCAACGTCGCAGTTCCCAAGCCGCCGGTTGGGCAGGAAGATCCGAGTCTTTGCGATACGTCCAACCGCGAACAGGGGCGATCGGATTCTCGGAATTCTGGAATCTGGACGTCGACCCCAACGCCGGCAGATCGCCATCTCGCGATTGCCCCGCAATTCGCAACGGCGGGGATCGCGAGCCGAACGGAGGGCGCAACTCCCGATGGCCAGTCGCGTTCTCGCAGGTCCGCGAGTCGCGGCGGGGTGCACTTCGCCCCGGCGGCGGGGAAGCTGTTCGGGCGGACGACGGATTTTTTTCGCTCCATGACTTGCCTCATCAACGGGACATTCCTACTATCGAACGGGTCGGACGAAGCGCTGAGAGTCGACGGTACTTTTAACCGAGTGCGAGGCCGACGTTCGAGAGGCAGGCACGTCGAACCACAGTCGTAATGCGATACCGTTGAAAGGAGGTGTGCAGCCCCGTGTTGCGTCGTTAGAGGATCAAGCCCACTCGGCTGTCGCCAGCAGCAGATGGGGAAATCGCGTCAGATGTACGAAAGGGGATAGGCAGCTCGCTGCTGCAGTATTGATGGCACATGAATTCGATTCGAAAAGAGTCGAACATGCAAGACAAGTATAACCGCTCGCAATGCCTGGCAACCGGCGTGACCTAGATGGTCGCGACCCGAGGTTTGCCTTCTATATTAAGCCGATGAGCCATAGCCGGTGCCGTTACGTCACCGAAGCAAAATTATTTGATCCAGTAAGCGTCGAATACTATCGGTTGCCGGCCCTCAGCTAAACACTTGAAGGGTTCGGCCTCAGGCAAATTCTCAGCGGATACACACGCGTAAGCAATTGGCACTAAGCCACTTAAGCACAGCGGCGATTTAGTTGCTCGTGCAGATGCCTGTTTGCGTTTGAAACCCAAGAAGTAATTCACGGAGCTTAAATATGGTCAGTTTTTCCCCTAATTTTTCGCAGGCGCAGCTCGTCGATGAGTTTGTGAAGCGGACGAACCTGATTCAGGACCGCGTCCGACTCGTATCGAATCGACACAGCGTCGGCCTCTGCCTCCATGGTCGGCCCGGCACCGGGAAGACGCATACGGTGATGTCGACGTTAGAGGAGGACCAGGAACCATACGTCCTGCGTAATGCCAGAATGTCGCCAGTCGGCCTGTTCAATGTCTTCAGGGAGTTCCCGGAGCACATCATCGTGATCGATGACGTGAGTTCGATCTTGAAAGAACCGATGGCGATTCAGATACTGCTTGCCGCCTGCGGCGGTAAGCCGAACGAACCTCGTACTATTTATTACCAAACCGACGATCGCGAAGAACAGATTGCGTTCGGCGGTGGAGTCATCCTGATCTCCAACAGCGGCCTTTCGAATAACGATACAGTGCAGGCGCTCGCGTCTCGCGTGACCGTCGTGCATCACGACATCCCCGACCAAGCGATGGAGGCGGTCTTGCGAACCAAAGCGCTAGAAACGACCGCAATTCCCAATGAAGAGGACCGGCTCATGGTCCTGGAACTGGTCGTGGGGTTCGCTCGGCAGCATGGCGTGCGGCTCTCGTTTCGTCATTGGTATCGCGCCGTCGAATGCTTCCGCTTTTTCCAATCCGGCAAGTCACAATCTGACCTCAAAGTCTTGATTGAGAGCGAAATCCGCAGCTCAACCATGCTTGCGGACGAACGCCCCACCAAGCGCGAGAGGACTGAACAGGAGGTTGCATTCGTTCAGGAACGGCTGTCGTCTCAAGTCGATACACCATCTATCCTTTCGCAGTTGAAAACGAAGTTTGGCCTTGGTCGCTCGACTGGTTACAAGAGGATTGAGGAAGCGAAACGCAGGCTGACGCAGCGTTCCGAGGATCAAGGTCCTGCGCAGGCCCTCTAAGCCAGCGTCTGTTAAATGAGTCGGGCTAGCGTTTGCCATGCAGTCTGCCCCGACGCCAAGGCGGGGCCGTCGCGACGAATCGATCGCGGCGGCCCCCTTTATTTGTTTTCCCTGGCTGACTCGCGGCGTCCGAGAATCCAGTTTTCCAAGCGTCCAACGTCGACCGCCGTCTTTCGGACGCCGCCCTTGCCTAACGATCACAACCGATTGATTCTCACCCCTGCTGCACTTTCGCCGTAGAAGTCCTCTCAGAGCTAAGAAAAAGGCCCGCCGCAACGCATGCGGACCTTTTCCTTGTAGCGTCGCGATCAACCGCACCACGCTCGACACGGTCCGCGGTAGGGACAACCGCCGCAGGTGACGGTCGATGGAGCCGGATAGAAATGCCCCGCCTCGACGGCTCGCCAGACGCGAGCCACGATGGCGGCGACGCGGGTGACGTCCGATGTCCTCACGCGGCGCACGTGCCGCTGTACTTGCGGCAGCGCCGTCTTCGTGAGGACGACCAGCTCGATGTCGAACGGCTTGCTCACGGTCCACTCATGCGCCAACTGCGTGTACAGCACGAGTTGTTCGGCCGCTGACTCGAATTGTTCCGCGGCCCAGCGACTACGCGACGTTTTCCAGTCCGCGATGACGAGCGACTCGTCCGTCTCGCGCACCAAGTCGACCCGCCCCAAGATCTCGGGCACCCCGGGCAGCAGCTTCGCCCGCAAGGTTTCTTCCACGCCCAGAATACGTCCGGCGGGTTGCGCTGCGTCGTGGCCCAGAAACACCGACAACATCGCGCGAGCCTGACGTTCCAGCGACTCGGGCGTTTCGCCCTGGCCGTATTCCACCCGCTCGTCGGCCCGCAGCCGCCATTCGGTACGATACGTCGCCAACAGCGACTCCACGTCCGGAGTCGTCCCACTCAAGCGCTGCCGAAAATGCTCCTCGATCGCGGCGTGCACGGCTCCGCCGAAAACCAGACTCGCCGCCACGCGGGCTTCGGGCAAACCCAGGACGTAGCGGAAGTAGTACTTGAGGGGACAGGCCTGATAAGTCCGAATGGCCGAAAACGACAGGTATTCGCGGGCCACAGCCGGCGCAGCGGCCGTCTGGGACGCCAGATTACCGGTCGCACACCAGGAGGAAGTCTCGCTCGACATGGTTCACTCCGCCTTTCGTCGTCGGGGACCGTTGAGTTCGTCCAGGCAGTGGCTCGCTTGCGACAAGGTCAAGTCGCTGGGTTCCGCCACGCCATGCCGCTCGCGCAGCCATGTCGCCAACTCAAACTGCCGTCGCTCCGCGATCGTCCGCAGCGCCCGCACCTGACTGTCCGTCGCTCGTCGCGGCAGCGAGCGGCCCGTTAACGCGGCCGGCTGCGACGCTGCAGGAGACGCGTGGGACTCGCACGCAGCGCCGTCGACCAACGCCACAGGTGCGTCGTTGGCGGGAGCGTAAGTGTGACCGCCGCCGGAAAGTCGCGTGCGGCACCGGGCCGCTTCGCCTTGCTGTTGTCGCGTCAGCTCCTCGTGCAACGCTTGGTTGCAGGCCGCGAACGCCTGCCGCACGCGTTCGTGAAACCCGGTCAAATCCTGAAACACTAAGCTCGCTTCCAATTCCACCTCGACATGACAGGACGCTCCCAAGCTGCCGTAGTCGGGGAGACCGACCTTCTTGGAGAGTCCGACGTTCAATTTCAGAGGCATGCTCGACTTGCTCCTGTGCAAAAGGAAAAAACACGCACCTCCGTCCCCGTTGCCGACGGAGGTCTGCCTGTTAGACCAGGCTCGCTTTGCGACGCGGCGTGCGTAGGCGCCGTCGCGATTGCCGCTGAACGCGTTCTTGGCTGCGCACCTGGCGAACCAACTGCTGGGCCTGCTGCACCAACTCCCGCGCCAGCCGCCGCAGTTCCAAACCGCATGTCAGCGGCGAGGGCGAGGCTGCATTGATCTCGCTCTTCGGAGTCTCGCTCTCCTTCGCCGCGGTCTTCGACGTTGCAGCAACGCCCAGCGTCGCAACGCGGTTCGACATCGCGACCTCCTGCTCTCCCTCGGTCGGCGTTGCCGGCTCCGACTCGATCACCAGGGTCGCTTCATGCGACTCTTCGCGGGCTTCGGGACTGAGCAGCGCCCAGACGTACTGACGGCGTGCATCGCGACAGCCGACCGGCCGCACGTCGTCGGCGATCTCCAGGCGCGTAAAGCCCAAGCGAATCGCCCGCGACAAGTACCGCCGATCCGTCGCAAACCGCACTTCGGGTCCGACGCGCCGCGACCGTCGCAAAACCAACTCGGTCGGCGGCGATTGCCCGTCGCTGCCGCGAATCGCCACGCGACCGTTCAACTCGACCGTGATGGCCTGCGATCCGGCGTCGTTCCGCACCGGCAACCGCGACAGGTTTTTCGCCAGGAACTCGCGATCCGCCGCGTCCAGTTCCAAGTGCGTCGAGGCAGCGCCGGCGTCGGCCAGAATGTCGTCGATCCGCGGAAACCGTCCTTCGACCTGCCAGCGCAACATCACGGTCCACGGTCCCGCTCGCAACGCGAATTCCTCATTCGTCGTCGCCACCTGCAGCGTGCGGGCCGTCGTCCACTCCTTGCTCGACAAGACGGGGTGGGCGGGTAGCAGCTTGGACTCCGTCACGCCGACGTCCCAGCCGGAGTACGTGAGAATCTGCCGCCCGTCGGAGGCCGCGAGGCGACCTGGACGCTCGAACTGCACACAGCCGAGGGCGTACCGCTGCGACTCGCGATCCGTGACGTCGCAGCACGCTTGCAGATCCGCGATAAATTGCCCGTCGATGTCGCGCCACGCCAGCGGTTGCGCACGCGGCACGGGCAGCCCTCGTCCGCCGCCGACCACTTCCCAGCGAGCCTGACGCGGAATCGCGCCCTCTTGCCACTGGCCGACGATGGTCGATTCGCCCTCCGCGGCGACGCGCATTTGCGTCGATTTACCAGCCAGCAGAGGCGCCCAACACGCCCAGGGCAACGCCAAGCTCGCGGGCGACTGCGGACAGGCGACGTGATACTCCAAGACTCCTGCCGCGGTCGGCAAGGCATACGTGAGGCCTGCTTCATTCGCCGCGACCGCCACGGGCGGCCACGTGCGGCGGGGAACGCCCGTCAAGAACAAGCGGGCCAAGGCGTAGAAACGCTTGAGATCAGCCGAATTGAGATGGATCACAGGCAAACTCCTCGCAGCAGATAAAAAATCAAACGCAGTACACGAGAACAGAACCACAAGAACGGCGACCCGAGCAGCCGCCCGCCGACGGTCGCACGCGGAGAAGCGTACGACCGTCATGCGCAGGCGACCGCTCGCAGTAGTTCACCGCGAGCCCCATGGCGAGCCGCCTCAAGTGGCAGCCCGCTGACGGTCCGCGTCGAGTCGGTCCCAATCGATGTGGGAAGGCGGACGCTGATCCGGCTCGGGATCGAAATCGACCCGGCCGAGTTGCACGATCGAGAAGCCGCGTCGCCGAATGGTGCGCGGCGACTCGCCCGTCGCACGAGCGACGAGTTGAGCGAGGTCTGAGGGAGCCATACGAAAGATCTCCAAGCGTAATGGAAAGGGAACACGCACGCCGACCGCCCCTGCGGCGGAGCGTGCAAGAGAGAAAGAAAGAGAGAGGCCCGGCACGCAGGCAGAGTCGCCGCGAGGACTTACACGCGGGGGACGGCGGAGCTGGCGGCGGCGGACGTCAACCAATGCGCCTCGAGCCAGGCGACTTCTGCGAGCAACGCCGAACTGCGGTGGTCGAAAGGACCGAGTTTCGGTCCAGCGACGGGCGACAGGTCGGCCCACCACCGGCCCTCGGCATCGGGTTCCACGTGCGAACCGCGATGAATGACCAGCGTCCCCAGGGCGCGCAGGTCGACCGCTTCGGTGTACAGACAACGCACCTGCCCGTCGGCAGCGACGACGAGTTGCATACGCCCTCCTAGCGTGGTTTGCGGAGGATGTTGCGCCGCGGCCGATCGATCAGCAGCCCGTCGAGCTGCGCTTGCACGCCGGCGAGCTGCGTCGCCACCTGCTGGCGAAAGGCGGCGTCGTCCCGCAACGTCTGCGGCGCGACGCCTCGCACGATGCGTTGGGCCTGCTCCACGAGTTCCTCGAGCTGCTCGTGCGACCCGATATTCAGCTGGCGAAACCGCTGGAAGAACTCCACCAGGTTCTCGACCGCCGAATCGCGAAACACCTTGGGCTTGCCGTCATCCTGTCCGGACAGCCGCTCCGTGAGATGCCCCACCAGCTGCGACAGTTCCTCGAAGAACGCCTGTTCGGCGAGCCGCAAGGCTTCCTCGAAGCGAGCCTGCACGCGCGCACACTCCTGCGCGTACAGCTCCGGCTGCAACTGGGCCAGGTAGCTCGGCGGTTCGACGTTGGGCCAATCCCAGCTCATGTCGAACAGCCCGCGCAGCGTCGCCGGATAATCGGCCGGACAATACAGTCGCCCCAGCCGCCGCCGCGCCGACGACTTCAAGTCCTCATAGTGGGCGTCCAGCTGCTCGACCGCAACGCTCAACTCGGACTTCAGCCCGCGAAACTCTTCATCGAGCGCCGCTAGGTCCTGCCGTCGCACGAGGCGCAAGCCGGCCTCGGGAAACGGCAATGAGTTTTTCTTCCACGTCGACACCGCCAGGTGACGGATCGCCGTGACGCGTTTGTAGCTGTCGTGCCGCGTGTCGAGAAGCTTCTTCGCGGCCGACAAGAAATCGCCTTCCGCATCGAACGACTCGGCGGCCGTGGCTTTCTGCTGCGCCGACAGCGAGCGACGTACGCCGAACCAGGTGAAACTCAAGCGCACGGCCGACATCGTCGTCCGCAATGATTGGCTCGCCGCCGTGGTCGGCGCGGCCTCCGCAAACAAGGTACTCATCGGTAATGCACGTCCTCCCTAAGAAACGCTGAAAGTTGATTGAACCGCGCTGCGCCGGTCGATCCTTGCCCGACGCGAGCCCCGCTCCTACCACACTTCAAACCCGCCGCAGTGCCGCAGGAACTCGACCCATTCCTTGAGATGCTCGTCGTCGACGCGATAGGGCGAGTGCGTTGCGAGCTGCGGATTGGCTTGCAGCTCTTGTTCCGAGACGAAGCGGCCGTCCGTTGTGACGCGCAGCCCCAGATCCAAGCCGTGGCCTTGTGTGTGCTGCTCCAGCCAACAGTCGAACCGCGACGCCATCTCGCGGCAGGTGGCCCCATCGCGCGGTCCGGCCCCGACGTTGACGCCCAACCGCACCAGCGTCTGCTCGTCGAGCAGGTCGCTGCACAGTTCGGCGATCAGCGCCTGAATGGGCCGCCACGACCAAATGTTGGCGCGAAAGTATTTCCCCGCCGGCTGCGTCGGCGCGCACCCCCACACATCCATTCCCATGTCGGTTCTCCTGAAAAACGTGAATGAAAGAAATCGCGGCGAACGGAACGCGACCGAGGCCGCGGCGTCAGTTCGTCTCCGGCCGGGGACGCGTGACGCGGCGACGCGGCGACTCGTCGCGCCCCGTCTGGGCTTGAAACAACCCCGGTTGGTCGGCGCTCAGGCACCGACCGGACGCCCACTGACGCAGACGCTCCACCGCCTCGGCGTTCGTCCGGGCGACCGGGACGATGTTCTGCGCGGCCGCGACAAGCGGCACATCGAGCAAGGCCGCGAGGCGGCAACACGCCTTGATCTCGGCCCCCGTCCATTGCTCGTCGGGCGGCAGCGGTTGCGCCGCATCCAACCGATACCGCTCGCGATAGATTCGCCAGATCGCCTGCCGCTGCGTCGCCGCCGGCAGGTCGAGAAAGAACACGCCGTCGAAACGTTCCGCCCGCGAGAATTCGGGCGGCAGTTTGGCGATATCGTTGGCCGTCGCAACGACGAACACATCCGACTCGTGATCGTTGAGCCACGCGAGGAACGTGCCGAACAAGCGGGCCGAGACGCCGCTGTCGCCTTGGCCGCTGCCGGCGACGCCGCTGAACGCTTTTTCCACTTCATCGAGAAACACCACCGCCGGAGCCATGGCGTCGATCAGCCGCAAGGCGTGGCGGATATTCGCCTCGGACTGCCCTACCAGCGACCCCAGCAGCGTGCCGACGTCGAGCAACAGCGTCGGCCGCCGCGTCTCGTTGCCCAGGGCCTTCGCGAACTGGGATTTCCCGCAACCGGGCGGCGAGAGCAAGAGCACGCCCCGCGGTCGCACCGGCCGGCCCGTTGCGCCGGCCGTCCCCCGCAGGGCCCGCAGGCAGAAGGCCTTGAGCGACTCGAGCCCGCCCAGGTCGCCGAACCGCTCGCCGCCGCGATGCAGCGACAAGAGGCCGCTTTTCTTGAGCGTCTGGGATTTGTGCTCCCAGAGCGTCTCGATTTCCAAGCGTCCGTGCCGCACCAACGAGAGACTGAACGCGCCCTCGGCTTCGTAGCGGGTGAGTCCGGCCGCCGCATCCAGCAGGTGCTCGAATTCGCCGCCGACGGGCAGTTCCGCGGGTTCGGTCGCGATGCCGCGGGCGATTTCCGCCAACTGCGTCCGTCCCGGCAGTTCGTGCGTCACGATCTGGAAATGTTTTTCCAGCTCGGTCGGCACCTGCACGAGCGGCGACAGGATCACGACGAACGTGCGCGTCTGCTTGCCGGCGGTGATTTGCCGAATCAGCGACTGCACGACTTCCGCGCTGGCCAGGAAGCGATGGAAATTCACCAACACCAGCAGCTTCGGCTGTTGTTCGGCCGCCGGCCACGCCGCCAGCGCACGGATGGCCGCCAGCGGATCGTTCGTGCCGTTGTCCGCGAGCGGCGGTCCGCCCACGACCTGCAGCCCGCGCTCGATATCCCAGGCCGCCAACCGCCAGGCTTCTCGTTGGCACAGCGCTGCGAGTTCCGCGAGCGCGTCTTCGTGTTCGTGCGATTCGATCCACAACCCCGTAAAGCAGGCTTGGATCAGTTCCGTGATTCGTTCGGCCAGGACCATGACAAAAATCTCCCTTCGGTAAACGCGACACGGCTCGTGGGACAAAAGTCCGACGAGCCGTGCGCGGGTGAACAAAAAACTCGGTTTCGAAGAACAGCGCCGCCGCGATCTGGCCGCGACTCACGCGGCGTTTCAGTGCGGACGAACGGCGTTGGGCTGGACGGCCTGTGCGGTCGACGCGGCGTAATACTCGGCGGTGAGCGTCTCGTGCGTCCGCACTCCCAGCGCTCGCTCGAGGGCTTGGCTTGCCTGGCGGCACGCTGCGCCGGTAAAGCCCTGGGTGGTGAGTTGCGAGCGGCCCTGCGGGTCCACGACGATCTCGATGATCGGCTGCGTCATGCTGCGCCTCCGTTCACTTGGACGACGAGCTTGATCGAGCCATCCTGCAGCGTCTGTTCCGTGACGCAGTGCCCTTGCTTGCGGGCCTCGAGTTTGGCTTTCTCGACGGCATACACCTGGAGAAAGCGATCCAGCTGTCGCGGATCGCCCCAGCGGCCTTGGAAGTTGTCGTATTTCAGTTGGCCGGTCGCCACCTGACAGACGATCGGAAAACGCCACGCCGGCGGTTGCACGGCTAGGCCGCTCACCGTCTCGGCGTACAGTCGCGTCTCGCCCGCCACCGGCGCGGGCCATTGCAGACGCCGACAGGCCGCTTCGACGGCCGCCGCGTCACGCACCTCGGTGCGAATTGCCACGGTATGGGACATGGAACTCCTTGTCGTTGTGGAGGAAGAATCGCATTCGCTCGACTCGTCGTCGCGGACGTCACGCGGCGGGGTCGGGATCGGCGTCGGGGTTAGGGTCAGAGGCGGCGGAACTGGTGCCTCCGGCCGGCGGCAGCAGCGGCACCGCGGGCGGGCCGATTAAGGGTTCACGCGGAAGCGGCGTCGTCGAGGCCGGCGGCAACGACGAAAGCTGCGTCGCCCAGTGTTCCACGACGACTTCCGCCACTTCGTCGTGTGAGGTCGGCCGCCACAGTCCCAGCAGCGTCGCCGCGGCCAGCGCCAGCGGAGCCAGGCAGGCGAGCAGCATCCCGATCGCGGTGAGGGCGGAGGCGGCTTGAGAATCCAGCAGACGCTGGGAAGCGATCTGCCGTCGCTCGCGTTCCAGAGCGTTGCGCTGTCGAGCGACCTCGGCTTGGTCGAGCCGCAATTCGCGTTGGAAGGTGAGGATCTCTTGCCGTGCTCGACCTTCGGCGACGATCAGCTCACGGTTCCCCTGGGTGAGTTGCTGCATGGCTTCCGCCACGCGCTGGTTCTGCTCGGCTTGCTCGTGCGTCACTCGTTCCGCCAACCGAGCGGCCGTCCCATCGGGCGGGCCGCCGCAACCGACGAGCGTCGCGACGGCGACCACGGCGACGGCGACGATCACGCCGAAGCTTCGAGCCGAGTGAAGGTTCAGGTGGGACTCGTGCTGGAGTCCCGGGAGTCGATGTTGCATGCGGTGGCTGGCTCCGAGAGTGACGAAGAAGAAGCTGCCCCAGCACCGAGCACGTCGCACGATGCCGGCGCACCTGCCGGATCAACGCCGCGACGACTAAGGCCAGGGCCGACGAGAAACAGACGATCACCACGATGTTCAATGCGGCACACACCTCCTTCCGCAACACGAGGAAAACAACCGAGCGAGAAAACAACCGCGTGGGCACGCGCAGCGCGGTTCGCGCTCGAGTCGCGACGACAGTAGCACGTCTCGACGTGCGTCACGACGAAAAAAACGGGCTTTCCACCCGCTGGCGGACGATCGCGAAAACCTAGCCGCCGTCCGTCACGGAATTATGACGCGAATCGGCGGGAAATTTAGCAGTTTTGCCGTCTCGCTCGTCTGACACATGCTCTCGAAACGTCGGACGTAGAACACGGCAGGCAAGTTGATGCGCATGTCTACTACGGCAATAGATCGCGATCTTGATTGAGACGGATTTTCTTGAGGTTTAGCATTGCGAACGGAAGTAACTGGCGTAGTTGCCGGCCGTTCTTACCATCCTCGAAACTGCGCAGATGCTGTCTGCGCAATTCACCATGGAATTCGGGCCCTGGGGTTAGTCGATGTCGCACTTCCGCTGAACAAACAGGTGGCTCCATTCGGAGCGGCTGAATCGTTGCAACGCTATCGCAACAATTGAGCTGGAGTCAATTTCGTGAACGCCTGCCTCTCGCAGATCCGCTCCAACGCAAATTCGACGGCGAAATGTGTCGCGTCGAGCGCTCGAGCGTATGGACGTCGCGTCACAAGATCGCCCACTCGCTCTGCGAGCGGACGGCGGCCGGCAAGAAAGTCCGATCAGTTGTGCGCCGAGGATTCCGCCGCGCTCTGCGACCAAAATCGGATGTCGCCCGACCTGGTGTTTGTCTCCTCCTTCTTCCAGGACTTCCTGGGCTGAAGGGCTAGTGCGCCAAAAGAGGATCTCGAACACGCTCTTCTTCGCGAGCTGGAAGCATTCACCTTGGGCCTAGGCCGCGACTTTGCTTCCCTCGCTCGGCCGAAACGCCTCTCGGTCCCTGGAGAAGACGATTACCTTGACCTGCTGTTCGATCACCATCGACGGCGGCGTTTGATCGCGATCGACTTGAAGCTCGGGCAGTTCCGGACCGCCGACAAAGGTCAGACGGAGTTCCATCTGCGCCAGTTGGGAAAGCACGAAACGCAGAAAGGAGAAGAACCGCCGATCGGGTTCATCCTCTGCGCCAACAGCCGACAAGTCCGAAGGACACGTCCAATTACTCCAGCTTGATCGCGCCAGCATCCGAGTGGCAAGTTATTTGGCCGAGCTCGCGCGGAAAAAGGTGCTTGAACAACAACTCCACGAGTCGTTACGCTTGGCCGGCGAGCGATTGGGTCGCAATCGGCAAGGCTCCTCCGCCTCGCCCCGTACACCGACTCCTACTGCTCCGCCGTTGCGACAGTTCCACCTTTTGCCACGCCTCGAAAGAAACGTCTCCAGAAGTCGTAATTCCTCCTCGCCCGCCCGCAAAATGTACCGAATCGACACTGTCATCGCGTCGAACTTTCGCGGCTTGGCCAGACGAACTTGCTCTCAAGCCACAACAGAAACTTACTAAACACCGGGGCATCGGCAGCATGTCAGCGGCAAGAAAAGGCGTTAGGACAAACTCAGGTACGACGGCATCAACGTCGGAGGCGGTCACTCTCGCCCTCTCGCCCGAGCAGGAGAAGGTCGTCCATCACCGCGGCGGGCATTTACAAGTCATCGCCTGTGCCGGCGCTGGCAAGACGGAGGCGATTTCTCGACGCGTTGCATCTCTGATTCTCGAGGGGGTCGAACCGGCTCAAATCACGGCCTTCACGTTTACCGAGCGCGCGGCATCGGCGCTGAAAACCCGCATCAATCGCCGGGTTGCTCAAGCTAAAGGCCCCGCGTTCCTCGACCGTCTCGGACCGATGTTCGTCGGCACAATCCACGCTTACTGCTTGCACATGCTGCAAGACCATGTGCCGGAGTTCGGCAACTTCGACATCTTGGATGAGAACCGTCTGGCTGGCTTGTTGAGTCGCGAATACCGGCGGCTCGGGCTGAGCAAACTGGGCGACACGCACTGGCGACCGATCGCCGACTTTCTCCGCAATGCGGACATCGTCGAAAACGAGTTAATCCCAGCCAAGCGATTCGCGAAGTCGCCGTTCGGCGAATGCTACATCGCTTACCGGAAGATGCTCGCACGCTACCACTTCTTGACCTACGGCTCGCTGATCTCCGAAGCGGTCGCCGCCCTCTCCCGGCCCGACGTTTTCGCGCGAGTTCACGGTTCGCTCCGGCATCTCATCGTCGACGAGTACCAAGACATTAATCCGGCGCAGGAAAAGCTAATCGCATTGTTGGCCGCGTCACCCGTTCAACTGTGCGTCGTCGCCGATGACGACCAAGCCATCTACCAATGGCGCGGCAGCGATGTCTCGAACATGCTCGACTTCAAAAAGCGATATCAATCCACCTCGTTGCTGCTATCCACCAACCGCCGTTCTCGGCCCAAGATCATCGAAACTGCCAACAGTTTTGCGAAGTCGATCTCGCCTCGCTTACCGAAGAAGATGAACACTCACCGACCGTCGAGCGAACCCGAGGTGCACTCCTGGGCCGCCGAGACGGCCGAGGACGAAGCCGCGGTTGTTGCCGACACGATCGAAAACCTGGTGAAGAAGGGCTTCCGCTACAAGGACATTGCGTTGTTGTTTCGCTCGGTGCGTACTTCGGCCGCGCCGTTCATCCAGGTGTTCGAGGAACGAGGTATACCGTTCCGCTGCGCGGGCCGTACGGGATTGTTCATGCAGCCAGAGGCGTGCGTCCTCGGCAAGACGTATGCGTGGCTCCTGAACAATGAATGGCGCAGTGATCGCTACGGCGACAGCGAGACCGTCGCGCTCGAGGATCTCCTCGCCGAATACCAGCAGCTTTTCAACCAAGGCAGGAGGATTGTGGGCCTTCCAAACTTCTTGAACGATTGGAAGGCGGAAATCGAGGCGGAAGAGTCGCCGGCGAATCTCGTGCGCGACTTGTACTCCTTGTTCAATCTGCTCGGGGTGCAAAACTTTGACTTGGATAAGCCCGCGACCTCGGCCCGCATGGGCTGCTTGGCTCGTTTTTCGCAGATCCTGGCCGACTTCGAGCACGTTCGGCGGCGCGCTCGATACGTCGAAGAAGAGGGCGAGTTTCGAGGCGGGCAAGACCGCGGCATTTGGTTCTACCGCAGCCTGTTCAACTACTTGCAGTATTACGCGCTCGATTCCTACGAGGACTTCGAAGGGGAAGACACATTTGACCTCGACGCGGTCGACATCCTGACTGTGCATCAGTCGAAGGGGCTGGAGTGGCCGGTCGTCTTCCTGCCCTCGCTTGTCGAAGGGCGGTTCCCTTCGAGCAACGCCGGCAAGTCTCAGGACTGGTTGGTTCCCGACGCTGTATTTCCGGCTCAGGTGCGCGCCCGGTATGAAGGCGGCGAAACCGAAGAACGGCGACTCTTTTACGTCGCCCTGACGCGAGCGAAGGATGCCCTCTACTTGTCGCGATTCCTCCGCATCAAGAACCGCAAGAAGCCCTCGCCGTTTCTCCTGGAAATCGCCGGCAATTCCCCTGACGTCGCCGCCCAACTGCCGCTGCCACAGGACTTTGTCCCGCCGGCCGACACCCACGAACAACTCCCCACGATTTCGTTCTCGGAATTGGCGTCCTACGAGGATTGTCCGCTGCAATACCGCTTGCGAAGTTCTTTCGGCTTCCAGCCTCAATTGGTTGCGGAACTCGGTTATGGTCGAGCGATTCACCACATCCTGCGTCGAGTCGCGGAATTGGCGAAGGCGGAGCAGAGGCTGCCGACGGCGACGGAGATCAAAGAGGTCTTGAACGAAGATTTCTACCTTCCCTTCGCCAACAAGTTTGCTTTTGAACGATTGCTGGGCGAGGCGCATCGCTTGGTGGGCAAGTATGTCGCCGACTACAGCAGCGACCTGCTGCGGATTTGGGAAACGGAACGTCCCTTCGAGTTGCACCTGGAGAAAGGCATCGTCAGCGGACGGGCCGACGTGATCCTCGACATGGAAGATGGCAAGATTAACAGCCTGGCCCTGGTCGACTACAAAACGACGACCGACTCCGCCGGCGACGATGTATTCGCATTTCAGCTGGCCGTGTACGCCGCAGCCGGCCGCGGCGAAGGGCTGAACGTCTCCGCGGCGTACCTTCACCACCTGAAGTCGGCCTCGCGCGTCAACGTGTTGATCAGCGACGACAATGTCGACAAAGCCAAGCAACGGGCCGATGTCCTGATCGACGGCATCATGCGGGGGGATTTTCCGGCACACCCCGAACGGACGAAGTGTCAAGGTTGCGACGTTCGTGCCATCTGCAAGCACGCCAAGGGCAAGACCAAATCGTGAGTTCAAGAGGATTAGCTACCGTCACGGACAGGCAAGGGAATCTGAATGAGCCTGCAAGCAACCATTCTCAGCGCCCTCGTTTGCGTCCCTCTTCCAACGGCTGCTCGATGAAGCGTTTGACCACGCCGTGCAGACAATGAAAACCTTGATCGAACGAACTTGGGTCGATGTTGCACGATTCAAAAATGAGTCAAACTGAGCGCAAAACTCACCAATTCTGGGGAACCCGCGTTTTGAAGTTCCCCGGCAACACACCCGCAGGCTCTTGCGCGGAAACGGTCGAGGCGGACGGAACTACAACCAAGAGGCTCGAGCAACATGAACAGCAACAACGTCGCCGCGATCCGGCAAACGTTTCTCCGCTACGTTCCCGACTTCCAGGACTTCGAACAACCGCTAGCGGAAATCTTGCGGATCGAAACGGAGTACAAGCGAGACGCCGCGCAGAAGACCCGCTTGCTGTTAAGCCCTTACGTTTCTGGCCAGCAGTCTTTTTCGTCGGACGAGTTCGCTCGCAAGACTCTGTTCCAGATCACCAGGGCTACGAAATTCCAAAATTGGCGAGACGAGTCCTATCTCCAAGAACAGCTGTTGACGACGACCGGAGATTGGGTGACCTGCGCTGATCATGTGATTCAATGCCTCCGAGGAGTCGAGGGAGAGTCTTGGGAGGCGCCTCTGCAGGAATTTCTAGGATGGCTGCAGTCAAAGAACTGTGCGCCGAACATTACTAAAATCGTTCCCACGCAATTCCTGTTCCTCTGGCGTCCTAACGAGCACTATTGCGTCAAGTCGGTGTTCTGCGACAAGTTCCTCGACCTCTTGGGGGAAGCGCCATTGGGTCAGGGCAAGCCCCTGACCATCGACGGCTATCGCCGAGTCCTCCACATCTGCCGCGACTTCCGTGCAGCGATCGCCGATTGGAAGCCGCGCGACAACATCGATGTGCATAGCTTGGCGTGGATCGTCACCGGCGGATGGGGCGAACCACCTGCGGCGTCCCCACCGCCGGGTAACGGCGAATCAACGCCCAAACCTGAACCGCCGGCGAAACCCGAAAGGTTGCCCGACCATCCCCTGCTTCCGCTCAACCTGATTCTCGCGGGGCCGCCGGGCACCGGGAAGACGTTCGCGCTTCAAACGAAGTACTTGCCGTTGTTCGAGGAACGCGTCGCCGAGCAGTCGCGGGAACAATTCGTGCTGCAGAGCTGCGCCGAACTGAGTTGGTATGAAGCCTGCCTCATCGGGTTGCGTCTCCTGGGTCGTCCGGCCAACGTCCAGGAACTAGCGGAGACCCTGCCGGTCAAGGCCCGTATGACCACGCGCGCCAACAAGAAGTGGGTGACGAACACACTGTGGACAAGCATGGCGTACCACACACCGGAAAGTTGCACGAACGTCAGTATCGGTCAGCGATCGGAGCCGCCGGTGTTCTGGAAAAATGAAGATCCTACCTGGCGTCTCTTGGAAGGGATCGAGCAAATCGCGCCCGATCTGATTGCGTTAGCCGACGCGATTCGCGACTACCGGCCGACGAGCACGATCGTTCGTCGCTACGAGTTCGTCACGTTTCACCAGTCGTACAGCTACGAAGACTTCGTCGAAGGAATCAAGCCGACGATGGGGACGGTGGAAACCGAAACCGAGGCAGGACAGGTGCAGTACTCGATCGAACCGGGGCTCTTCATGCGGATGGTTCGGCGAGCCATGGCTGATCCCGATCATGCCTACGCCCTGTTTATCGACGAAATCAATCGCGCCAACATCTCCAACGTGTTCGGCGAATTGATCACGCTGCTGGAACCCGACAAACGGATGAAGTTCAACCGGGCGACCGGCGAGTGGGAAGGAGGCGTCCAGGTCAAACTCCCTTACACCCATTCGGCCCGTCCACAAGAGCCGCTGTTCGGCGTCCCCGACAATTTGTTCGTCATCGGCTCGATGAATACAGCCGACCGGAGCATCGCGTTGTTGGATCTGGCGCTCCGTCGCCGCTTCACCTTCGACGAGATCATGCCGGATCCAGATCTGCTCGTGAAACATCCCGGACCGGTGCCAGTGGACGATGGCGAACCGATTCACCTGGACAAGCTGCTCGACGCGATCAATCAACGCATCGAGTACCTCTACGATCGCGATCACACGATCGGTCATTCCTATTTGATGGAGGTCAAGTCGCTCGAAGATCTGAAGCGAGCGTTCCGACAAAAGATCCTGCCGCTGCTGCAAGAGTACTTCTACGGCGACTGGCACAAGATCCAGTTGGTGCTAGGCGATTTGGTGAAAGGCGAGGACGCCGACTATCGCCTCAAGGCGCATCCGCAAGCAATCGTGACGCACGTCGTGCAACGTCCCAAACACCTGTTTGGCGTCGAGGACGAAGCCTACCAAGACCGTCGCTCGTACGCGATCAACGACGAGTTGTCCGCGGAGAGCTTTCGCAAGATCTACAAGTCCTTGGGGGACGTATGACTGCTCGCCCGCATGTCTTGAGGCTTCGCGAATACGAGTCGGCGACGATCGGGACCGCCTGGGACGCCGTCCAGAAGACGGTGCCGCCATCGGTCGTCGCCGAACTCGAGCGTCTCCAAGCCGAGAAAGGGCAGGAGTATCTGGTCATCAGCCGCCGCCGCATCACGGCGCAGAATTTCGTCGGGGTTGTGGCCGTGGGCGAGCGGGTGATCGAGATCTTGCCGAAGACCGACGAAGCGGACGATTCCGCGCGACGTCGACTGGTCGAAATGCTGTCGATCGCCGGTATGGTGCCCCATCTAGAGTCAGGCGTCTCCGATCTCGCTGCCAGCGTCCCATGCCTCGTGGATGCCTTCATGCAGGCCTACCTTCGTCAGCTGACGATTGAGTGGCGTCGTGGACGCATCTGCAGTTACTGCAAAACGGATGAAGATCGACGGTGCCTGCGCGGCAAGCTGTTGTTCGCCGAACAGTTGCGGCGCAATCGGCTGCGACCAACGCGGTTCGCCACGCGAGCCGATCAGTTCGTCACGGACGTGCCTCCGTCCCGTCTGCTCAAGGCGGGCCTGACCGTCTGTCGCCGGCACGGGTCGAGCGACTCGACGCGTCGAGGCGCCACGTCGTTGCTTGCCGAATTCGACGACGTGACGAGCCAAACATTCACGGACGCGGAAATTGATCGCATCAAACCCGACCGACAAATCGCGAGGTTTGAACCGTTGCTCACGCTGGCTGCCTGGTTAGTTCGCGGGTGCGTACCAGATCGGCCCGGCGGGGCCGCGACATTCAGTTTGTTCTTCGACATGAACGCGGTGTTCGAACAGTACATCGGTCGGCTGCTGCGACCGTTGTGTCCATCGCCCTATCGTGTGCACTTGCAAGCCATGAGTCGCTCGCTGGTCATCCGCGATGGGAAACGCAAGTTCTGGCTGCGACCGGACGTCGCCATTCGCGACGGGAAGACGTTTTCGCTGTTGATCGACACGAAGTGGAAACTGCTCGATCGTGCGCAGCCGCACGAGGGAGTGCGTCAATCCGACATGTACCAAGCGTATGCTTACGCCCGAGAATACGGCTGCCCACACGTGATTCTCCTCTATCCGCGATTCGGCGATCTGGCCCCAACCGTCGCCGCCTATCGCCTCCAGCCCGGCGATGAGAGTAGTCCGCGCATCGACGTAAAAACGGTCGACATCGCGCAACCGGTCGCACAGGTACGGCGAGACCTATGGGGATTCCTGTCCGAGGCACTGGACGAATTACCGCAAGACGTGGATGTGAGAGCGAACCAGCCGGACAATTGATTCGAAACAGCCAAGTTTTCAAACCGACTCTCGTTCATTCCAGGAGGCCAGATCGTGGCGCAGAAACTCAAGCTCAAAACGCTCGCGTTTGGCAGTTGCCAGGCATAAGTCTCACCCCATACGTGGATGACCTCGAATTGAATGAGAGACGCCAATTCTGCGTGAAGCCGGCCGCTCATCGCCCCACTCGTGATGTGTTCAAGTTGGACAAATGTCCCACATCGTTCTCGGCGTCAAAGCCGCGGCCTTGATCTCGGAGTTGTGTCGCGCGGCTGTCGTGAATCGAGTCGTTTCGAGATCCACGACATCGAATGAATGAGTTAATCCTTAGCGGCGGAGAACAACGACTCATGAAGAATCGCGGCAAGACAAATGTAGCTCAGCCCGAAAGTGGTGCGCGCTCTGCGTGGATTCTCCTGGGAAGCCAAGAGAATTGCGACTATCTGAGAGACTCGGTGGCGATCACGTCCCCCCTCGCGGCGTCCCGCAGTCCAGCGTCGGGCGACGAAAAAGGCAACCACGGTTGGACGCGTCTCAATCGGGCGTCTCTGGGAAGTCACAGAGATTCCCAGACGCCACGGGGCGAGGGGCGATGGACCGCGGGGCCAAATGTTGAAGTCGGCGATCGGCTGCTGTTTTACTTTCGCGATCCGTTGCAGGAAATTCGCTTTGTTGCCACGGCTAGTTCCAACCCCTTCAAAGACGATCACTTTCGCTATGACGATGGTCGCCAGCAGTGGCGCGTGCGGTATACGGGCCTCGTCGAGATCGAACCGATTCCCCGCACCCAACTCGAGTCGATTTGTGGCGAGAATCGACTGCTGCTAAACACGAGTTGTCGGCATCTACGCCCAGACTTCGCCAACCAGTTGCTCCGCGATGCCAAGCTCTTCCGAGGGTGCCTGGAAGCGGTTCGCGACCAGTTTCTTGCGCCGGTGGCCGGTCGAATCGAATTGGGAACTCCCGAAACAATCACGCTCGAAGAACTGCGGCAGCTGAAGTCAGAACACTTTCTCTATGAAGATGACGTGGAGAGGCACTTCGTCGAACCGCTGGTCCGCCTAATCGGCTTGCCGTCCGGACTTGATTTGAAACGTCGGCTCGAGATGTCCGACGATCGGGCCGTCGATTACGTAATTCAACGGCAAGGAGTTCCTCGGTTCGCAATCGAGGCGAAGAAGACTCTGTCGATCACTTCTGGGGACTGGAACGACAATAAATCCTTCCATCAAGTTCGCCGATACGCCGACGAATTGGCCGTGCCTTTCGCCTTAATCGATCGAGAACTGATCGCCTGTTTCAAAGCCGGGGCGTCGCGTCCCCATTTGATCATCAGTCGTACTGGACTCTCTCACGCCGACTTGACGCTGCTGCGCGAGGTCTTGTGCGGGTAAGTCTAGAACGATGCAAACGGCCGCCACGGCTGCGAAGTGTAGCCAACGGTGTGCTGACGCAGCTGAAGGCGAGCCGAATGAACCCCAGCCGAAGATTGAATGGAGCGTTCGTGAGCTCGAAGCCCCTAGTTGGATTGATGCTCGACGTCCATGTCGGCCGCAGAGATCCAGCCTTTCGTCCCCTTCCCGTCGACCACGAGCGCTGCCGGGACCTAAGGGTCGACTCGTTCATCTTATGTTGCGATGAACTTCTGACCATGCTGTGCTCAAAAACTGAGCTCCCCCTCCTCGCCGAGGATGTCTGCCTCGCGGGGCATCGCCACAACATCGTCGCCTTTCTTAAGCCGCGCCGATTCTTTCGACTCCGGCTCGTGCACGATCGTGTTTGTGGCTGCCGCTTGCTAAGCAAGCACTTTGCCTAGGAGCAGACCTTGCGACCACGCGATAAGTCGCAGTGTCGTGCTGAACCAAGCCCGTATGCAGACTGTCTCGTTATCGTGCACATCGCTCCGAAGAAAATAATTCCCGGGAAATCCGCTTCGACCGGGCCCTTAGGTCCCGGTTCGTTCTACTTCACCTTCTCGGCGATCGCCTGGAACTGTTCGAGCGCCGTCTGGAGGTCGTCGGCGATCTCTTGAGCGAGGACGTCGGGGGGCGGGAGGACTTCGCTGTCTTCGAGGCTTTTGTCTTTGAGCCAGAAGATGTCGAGGTTGACCTTGTCGCGTTTGATCAGGTCCTCGTACGAATACGCTCGCCAGCGTCCCTCGGGCTTGGTCTGCTCGTCCCACGTCGGCTTGCGCAAATGACGCTTCCCCGGACGATAGCACTCCACGAATTCATCGAGATCCTCGCGACGAAGCGGGTTCGTCTTGAGCGTGAAGTGCATATTCGTCCGCAGGTCGTACACCCACAGCGTCTTCGTCCAGGCCTTCTCTTGCGCGGGTTTGGCGTCGAAGAACAGCACGTTCGCTTTCACGCCCTGAGCGTAGAAGATGCCGGTCGGGAGCCTCAGCAAGGTATGGACGTCGCACTGTTGCAGCAGGTTACGGCGCACTGTCTCGCCAGCGCCGCCCTCGAACAGCACGTTGTCGGGAACCACGATTGCGCAGCGACCGTTGATCTTGAGCAGCGTCTTCACGTGCTGGAGGAAGTTGAGCTGCTTGTTCTTTGTGGCCGTCCAAAAATCCTGCCGCTCGTAGACGTTATCCTCCTTCTCGATGTCCCCCTCCTCGTTGACCACCGCAATGCTGCTCTTCTTGCCGAACGGCGGATTGGTGAGGACCACGCTGAACCGCTCGCCGGGATCGGCAGCCAGACTGTCGACGCCCGACTTCACGGGACACGGATCGGCGTCGATGCCGTGCAGGTAGAGGTTCATGATGCACAGACGAGCCGTATTGGGCACCAGCTCCCAAGCCTTCACGAACTTGGTCCGCAGGTGGCGTTTCTGATCCTTGTCGAGCTCGCGGCCGTGATGGCGTACGACGTAATCGTGAGCAGCCAAGAGGAATCCCCCCGTTCCCGAGGCCGGATCGCAGACCGTGTCGTCCGACCCTGGCTGGACGCAGTCAACGATCGCTTTGATCAGTTGGCGCGGAGTGAAGTACTGACCGGCGCCCTTAGGGGACTCTTCGGCGCTTTTGGCGAGCAGCCCCTCGTAGATGTCCCCCTTCACGTCCGCTTCCATGCTTGACCACTTCACCGGTTCGATCAGGTCGACGATCAAGCGCCGTAGCGTGGCCGGGTTCTGAATGTCGGGACGCGCCTTCTTGAAGATCTCCCCCAGCATCCCCGGCTTGTTCGCCAATTCTTCGAGGATATGGCGGTAATGCGTCTCCAGCTCGTCGCCCTCGCGTTTGAGCAGGCTGTCCCAACCAAACTTCGCCGGCACGATCGGCGGGCGGTTGTAAGGCGGCTTGGTGAGCTCGTCGGCCATCTTCAGGAAGAGCAAGAACGTAATCTGCTCGGTGTAGGCCATGTACGACAGCCCGTCATCGCGTAGGACATGCGCGAAGTTCCAGGCCTTGGAAACGATCTGTTGGGACGCGGTGCTCATGGAGGAGGCGAGTCAAGTGGAGAGGGAAGTGGAACGGCCAGGATTCGCTTCGGCTACCTTGAAGCCTTGGAGCGAACAGATTCCTTGGCGGCGCTTATCAGAAGTTTTGCCTCGGGTCCGGTGAGTTTGTAGAGCGTCTTAATCGGGCCGGCTTTTAGTGCGTCTATCTCGGCGATGCGCTTATCCGCCTTTTTCAGCGGCCGAACCTTGGCGCCGATAGTTTCAACGGGCGACAGCATGACGTCAGTGAATGGGCCAGATTTTCGCATCTCGGCGACACGAGCCACTCCCACGAGTTCATTTCTGTCGGTTTGGTAGGCAAGTATCGTGTCGTCCTTCGAAAGCTCTTCGAGTTGATCAACCACTTCCGTCGTGCCCCATCGCAGAGGATCGTGTTCCTTCGCCTTCTCAAAGAACCAACTCCAATCGCCGTAATGACGTTGATGCTCGCCATTCCGCAAATTGCACTTGTAGATCCAGTAGGTCTTATCCGTCTTCATTGAACGTCCCAGCGAGTAAATTCGTCATTCCGACTCAACGGCTCGACGACTCTCGTCGAGCGTACGAGATTCTGCGTTCTTCCATTCCACCCAGCCGTTCGCTGTACGGCCCAGCAAGACGGCGGCGGCGCTACTCGGCGATTTGAACAGGTAGTCTTGCGTGAAACGTAGTTTTCCGTCGACTTCAACGAGCACACCAGCCTCCAACAGAGGCCGACGCAGGGACTCGACTGACTGCCTGCCACTTGGGGTGATTTCGATCCGAGCGTAAGACTCTTTGTGGACGACGAATCCATCCTCGACAAGCTGCCCAACGCCCTTCGTTTCGCGTCCGTTGCAGTAGAACAGTTCGACGTCCGAAGTCTTCACGATTGGCTCGAACAATGGGTAGCCAAGCGTGGCGACGAGAACGCTCGCGGTCTCAAAGGCGTCGAGAATATCCGCCTCCATCGGCTCCGTGACGTGCGGTTTGCTCGGCGTCTGCTCGTTCTCGACGTGGTACCGATTGACCTTGCGAGCCGCCTCGATGGCGTACCATTCCAAGTATCGAATGTGCGCCTGCGTGAAGTTGTCGGTGCGCGAAACGATCACCACGGCCGTCTGCCAGAACTCCTTTCTGGCGTCATGCTGGTCGAGCCGCTTCCTCACGTCCTCCGTCTGACCGATGTAGACGCTCGGCATGGCCGACGACTCGGACTCGCCGAACAGGAAGTAAAGTGCAACATGGTCTAATTCCTCCCGCTGCTTGGCCATGGCGAGGTCGCTGCGCGGGATCAGCACCGCCTGCACGATCCGCGTCATCAACTCTGCGACACGAATCCCACGTGGCTCCCCAGTCGGCAGGAAGATCTGGATCGTCTTGGCCAGCGGAGTCGGCATTGGGCGGAGGTACTCCAAGAGATGTGAGCCTTGTGGCGACGAGCGTCAGGGCGTCGAGGGCATTCGCAGAACGCACAGTCGGGATTCATGAGCCGCAATCATGTCACGTCGCGGCCTTAGCCTTTCCCAGGCCCCGTTTAGACGGCGGCTCGGCTTTGCTCGTGGATGTCGCCTTAACACGCTCAAGCAAGGCACTCGCCGGCTCGTCGTTCGGGTCCTGTGGCACGAGCTTGCCCTCAAAGGCCTGCTTCAGGATGCTCTGTCGAAGGCGAGCCGCCCGAAGCAATCCGTGCTCGATCGCCAGTCCGGCGGCGTCGATTTGAGACAGGCGGGCAGCGACTTCCGCCACGAGTTGGCCTTGCTCGACACGTGGGGGCAAAGGAAAGGTCAGAGCCTGTAGCTTCGTCCCGTTCACGTTCGCCTGTCCGACTTGCTGCGAAACAACGGATTTTACCCACCGCCTACCGTGCGCCGAGTTTATGTACATAGACAAATATTGCGAATCGCATCCCGTCACCGTGCGGACCGCGATCAAGTACGAGGCATAGGAACATAGGTCGAACTGCCCCCCATAGACGGCAGACTTGCCGACGAGTTCAGCGCTGTTCGTCCTGTTGAACAGTAGGTCGCCCTTCGCAAGTAACAGGTCCGGGAACTCTGGATGCTCTTTCGGAAGATACTTCAACGACGAGAAATCAAGGTCACCTTCGACGATGTTACCCATCCTCAATACGACGACACCTTCGGTGTCTTCACTTGTTTTGGCGGACGAACCATATCGCACGGATTCGGCAACCTGCTCGACACTCGCCCAGCACCAGCCTTCCGGCAGGTCAGGTAGATCACTGGTGTCGGGTGGTACGGGTTCGACGTACTTGTCCTTCCAATTCTTCGGGGGAGGCTTGCCGGCGGCGGCGAATTTGGCGAGTTGGTCGGCTTCCCACTTTTGGCGCCGCTCGACGAGGATGCGTTCGAGCAGCTTCAAGGCGGGTTCGAGGTTCTTCTGCTTCGCACGCCACTCGGCTGTCAGTTCGCCCTCGACGGCCGCCTTGAGCACGCTCGCGCGGTACCGCTTCAGGTTTGCCTTCGCCCGCTCCAGAGCGGCCACTCCCGCATCCAGGTCGGAGAAGAGCTCCTCGATCTTCGCGACGATGCGACGCTGCTCGGGGAGAGGAGGTAGCGGAAGCTGATACGACTTCACACTCGCTGCCGAGAGATTAGGTTGAGCTGAGCCATTGTCGTACTTTGCGATTTCCAGTCTTCCCAATGGACTGTCGAGGAAAAAACGTAGGAATTGAGGAGTAACGCAGCCGGTTGTTCGTAGTATCGCGAGTGACGATGCGATTGCTCCCGCATATTCGTCGTCAATGATTGCAGATTTTCCCAGCGACCCTCTTAGGCAGTAGAGAACGTCACCTCTTTGGATCTTGCCGCCGCTCAGCCGCGAATAATGCTCGCCGCTGATGTAATTCATCTCTCGGAAGTCAATCCTGCCATCTTGTAGATGCCCTGCATTGATGAACGCAATCCCGCGTTCCACGAAGTCATCGCGTGAAGGGTAGTTGGTACCTCGATCACCGTTGATTACGCGGGCAACGTCGCTCAGGCTAACGACAGTCCACCCCATTGTCCCGCTGTCCTCCTTCACGCCGCCAACCTCCCGTTCAGTTCATCCAGGATCGCCGAGAGCTTGTCGCCGAACAGCTCGTAGGCGCGGCCGAGTCCGCCGAATTGACTGAAGGGCACTTCCTCCAAATCGTCCTGCTCCACAGCGAGGCTCGACGCAATGTGGTCGCGAATCGCCTCCAGCCAGCGCCGCTGTTCCTCGGTAAACTTCACTCCGCGTGCTTGCTGGTCGGCGAGCCACGCATCGTAGCGTTCGTGGACCGTGGCGACGATGGGGATGAGCTCCCCGGCCGGGTCGAGCGCGTGCTTCACGAGCGCCACGACGTCGACGATGGCCTTCCCGCCGCTACCCTTCACCTTCTTCGGCTCCACTAACTCAAACGCCTGCCACACGCGAGCCAAACTCAGCCCGTACGGCGGACGTTCGATGGCGTTCGCCAGCTGCTTGATCTGCGAATACCGGAGGCCCGCACGGCGCGGACGACTGTACAGGATTTGTATCGCCTCGATCTCGTCCTTTCGTTCCTCGATGAACTTCCGAAACGACGTGATGACCGTCTGAGCCCGCTCCTTGGCCTTCACATCGAAGCCAGCCCCAATCAGCGTGTCCTGGTTGACCTCGTCGACCACCTGCTCCAGTTCGCCGCGCAACGCCAGGATCGCGTCGCGCAGTTTGGGGTTGTGCAGCGGCTTGAGCGCCTGCCGCACTCGCTGCTGTTCGATCGCTTCCAACTGCTTTTCGGTTGGCTCGGCGTCGGGCGGGAGCTTGTACTTGTCGATCGTTTCCTGAGCTACGCTGTCGGGATTGATCGCCTCCAACAAGTCAGAGGCGAGATCGCCTAGGTTCTTGCCGCCCAGTCGGGTCTCGATTTCGTCACGCTGTTGGTCGTCGAGCTGCCGTTCCAGACGTGCGAAGCGGGCGGCCAGGGTCGACGCCAAATCGGCATTTGCCATGCCGTTGGCCACCTCGTGCAGCAGTTTGTCCAGCGGAATCGACGGCTTGCGGTCGAGCGGCTTGGTCGCGGCTTTCTCCTGCTCGCACACTCCCACCGCGTCGACGATCACGAAGTGCGTCTTGTGACTGGCGTCGGGAGTCACCGATTGAAGCTTGTCGGGATCGATGATGCGACAACCGCGTCCCTTCATCTGTTCGAAGTACGACAGCGAGCGGATGTTGCGCATGAACAGTAGGCATTCGAGCGGCTTGACGTCTGTGCCGGTCGCGATCATGTCGACCGTCACGGCGATGCGGGGATTGAAGGCGTTGCGGAAGTCGGCCAGCAGGTCGTCCGGCTTCTTCTGCGTCGACTTTGACGTGATCTTCTGGCAAAAGTCGTTCCCGCGCCCGAACTCTTCCCGAATGATCGCGACGATGTCTTCGGCGTGCGAGTCAGTCTTCGCGAAGACGAGCGTCTTGGGCACCTCAGAACGCTGCGGGAAGATCGACTTCAGGCTATCGCGGAACGTTTTGATGACCAGCCGGATTTGGTCCTTGTTCACGACGTCCCGGTCCAACTGCGTCCCCTCGTACGACAAGTCCTCTTCGAGTTCCCGGAAACGAGTGATGCGTGTGCGTCGGTCGCGGTGGGGCACGAACTCCTTGGGCTTCTTGAGCAGCTTCGCGCCATCGCGCGTGATTTGCGTCTCGATGCGGAAGACGTCGAAGCCCACGTTGACGCCGTCGGCGACCGCCTTCTCGTGCGTATACTCCTGCACCAGATTGCGGTTGAAGAAGCCGAATGTCTGCTCGGTGGGAGTTGCGGTGAGTCCGATGAGAAAGGCGTCGAAGTAGTCGAGCACCTGGCGCCAAAGGTTGTAAATCGAACGGTGGCATTCGTCGATGACGACGACGTCGAACGTCTCGATGGGGATGCGCGAGTTGTAGGCAACCGCCAAGGGCTCGCGGTAGAGCGGCTGATCGAGCTCGAACTGCGACGCTTCCTCGTTGTCTTCGAGATACTCTTCTTCGCCTTGCAGCATCGAGTAGAGACGTTGGATGGTGGTGATGCAGACCTTCGCGGCGGGGTCGATCGTGTTCCGCTTCAGGTGTTGGACCGTGTACTCCTCGGTGAACTTGTAGCCGTTAGCTGGATTGACGAACTGCTGGAACTCGCTGAGCGTCTGCTTTCCCAGGTTGTTGCGGTCGACGAGGAAGAGGATGCGTTTCGCCTTGGCGTGCTTGATCAGGCGGTAACAGAAGTTGACCGCCGTGAAGGTCTTGCCCGAGCCGGTCGCCATCTGAATGAGGGCGCGGGGCCGGTTGTCGGCGAGCGACCTTTCCAGGTTCGTGATCGCCTCGTGCTGCACCTTCCACAGCTTGGCCGAATCCAGCGGCGGGAATTGGCGGAGGAGCGTCCGCAGTTGCTGGTCGCGATCTAACGCGGCCAGCCGCATCAGTTCCTCGGGGCGGTGAAACGTGAACAACTCGCGGCTGCGCGGTTCGGGGTCGAGGTGATTGGTGAACAGCGTTTCCTTGCCGGTGGTAACGTAGTAGAAGGGGAGTGGATCGTGGTAGCGCGGTATGCCGGGCGAGAGTCCCTTGGTGTAGTCGGAAGCCTGCCCTTCGACGCCGCGCAGTGGGTGGCCGATGGGTTTCGCTTCGATAACGCCAATCACCTTCTCGTCCGCGTAGAGTAGGTAGTCGGCGAATCCGGTCTCCAATGGAAACTCGCGGATGGCGACGCCCGTGCCGGCCGTGATGTCGCGCTTGGCGTAGTCCTGCACGATCCACCCGCAATCAAGGAGCTGATCGTCGATCCCCTCGCGAGCTTTGTCTTCCGGTTTCATCCCACGCCTCATCGCGCTCGTCGCACTCGCCTCCCTCCAGACCAGTCGGTATCGGCCAGACGGCAGAGTTGCTTTACCTCTCTTGGATATTGCACGGCGCGGCGTTTCTCAATCCCCCCGAATGCGAACGGCGGTGGGGGAAGCAGGGAAGACGATCGTTGATTACTTTTGGAGCCACGCGCTCGTGATCGATGGCGGATGGTGGTGGATTGGTTCCGTGCCCGCTTCGATCGGGGGCCGCGACGAGGAACAATCATCATGAGCAACTACTTTTTCTTTCGTAACAAGTCGTGGCAGGGCCCGTTCACGTTGGACGAGCTCAATTCGCTCTACGCGAAGGGCACAGTGACGGACGATACGCTCGTGAAGATGGATGGCGGCACGCCAATGATGGCCTTCGAGTGCCTTGCGACTCCGTCTGGTACCTCCGTCCAATCCAGTCCAGCGCCCCCAACACCGCATCAGACGGCGACGCCAGCCGCGCAGCCATTTCCGCGGAATCCTCCGTCGCCCGACTTTCGCGACGGTGCGCCGTTCCTTCCCTGTTCGATTCTGGAAGTCATTACGACTGGTTTCCTCTACCTTGGTGCGTTCAAGATCGCTGTCGCCATCGTACTCTTGGGGCTCGGCCTTTTTCGCGGCCTTAAGGAAGACTGGCTGACCATGGCGTTTGCGGCCTACTCCGCATGATTTGTTTCACCGGAAGTGAGACATCTCAAGGCGGAAAGTTTAGTACGGGTTGGTCACCCTGAGAGGTTCATTGTGGATTGTTTGAGTTCCAGGTTCTTCTCGCGACGGCGATGGCGGGCATCCGCCATTTTGCGTCGTCGCGCTTCGTGCAGTGGGACGGGATCGCCGCGATAGTAGTCGGCCGGGCGAAGGTATCCCAGGCTGCTGTGAAGTCGCTCGTGGTTGTACCAATGGATCACCTGTCCGAGCACTTCTTCGGCTTGGTATCGGCTGGCGAGTGGATCGCTCTCGAGGTCCGTTTCGTCCAAGGCTTCGCGAATGGTGCGATTGGCCCGCTCCACGAGTCCGTTCTCCTCCGGGCAATGCGGTTTGATCCTCGCATGCGTGAGGCCGTGGTGCGACAAGACGCCGTGGAACTCTTTGGAGACGTAACCGCTGCCATTGTCGCTGCGGATTTCTGGTTTCACCAGCAAGTCGCCGGCGGAGGTACGCGGCAGCGTCTCCAAGGCTCGCTGGCCCCCGAGGCTCACGCTGTGACCGTCCATGCTCGTTAGCAACTCCCAGTGCACGATGAAACGCGAGTACTCGTCGAGGAAGGCCAGGAAGTAATAGTTCACGCCGCCCACCGTCAGGTACATCAGGTCGGTCCCCCAGCGTTCGTCCGGCCGAGTCGCCTGCTCAATCGCTTCTCGGTATCGCTTCTTGCGCCCTCGATGGCGGCACATGAGGTCCGCTTCCCGCAGGATGCGGTACACCGTCGAGGAACTCAGGTACGCGACTTCCGCATCGACCATCCGCCAAGCCAGTTCACGGTGCCGGATCTCAGGATGTTTCCTGGCGAACGCCAGCACGGCCTCTCGTTCCGCGGGTAAAACCTCGTAGACCTGCACCGGTTCCGTCGCCGCCAACGACTTCGCCCAGGCTTCTTCTCGCAGCCAGCGATAGTAGCTCGCGCGGGACAAGCCTAACGCCTGAAGCACGCGACGAGTCGACCAACCACTGCGCTGCTTCGTGGCCGTCACGGTCGCATGCACCTCCCGTTGAAGTTCTGGCGGCAACTGGCCGTAATCCTCTAATCCAAGAGCGTTTTTTTTAGTTCGAGGTTTTCGGCTGTGATCTCCGCGATCACATCCTTCATCCGGCGATTCGCCGATTCCAGCCGTGACTCTCGCGCCGAAACCTTCGAATCTTGTCGGTCGAAGATCCGGTCCGCGGCGCCGAGCAGCTGACGTTTCCACGAGTAATACATCGTCGGATTCAAGCCTTCGCGACGGCAGAGATCCGAGATCTCCACGCCGGGTTCCATCCCCGCCAGCACGATCCGCAGTTTCTCCGCCGCGCTCCAACGCTTTCGCTTACCCTCGCCGCCCGTTCCAGACGATGTCTTGCCCTTCATGATCGCTCCTTCTTGGCTCTTGAGCCCTCAGGATAGACCATTCCCGCCAACTTCCCATCTGTCTCACTTGCGGTGAAACACTACACGCAGGCATTGTTAGTCTTTTCGTGTCGGCCTTGCTCCGGTGCTTGATTCGACTCACAAGAGATACCGTCGCGGTCAGATGGCATCTCTGGCAAATCTCACACGCTCTATCGAACCAGCCTCCCTCCTCGCCAACGAGTCCCCGCGGACCTTAATGCACCCGCGAAAGAAAATACCTTCGCGTCGTGCACGGCGGCTGACGTGGCGGCGTCCCGACTCGCCAGTCCGCGTCCTTTTCGGTGCCCTACCGGGTATTCGGGCATCAAACGACTCGCTCATTTCCGCATTGAATTCGATCCCCCATGCTTACCACCATTCTCCTGTTCACGACGATCGTCTTAACGGCTTTGTGCGTGGTGCTGCTCATCTTGCTCCTAGAGGTCAAAGGGACCACTTGGGGCGTCATCGAGCGTTGGCGCGAGGCGTTCGCATGTCGCCGACAGGTGGCGAATTTGCGTCGGGAACTGGAGGACTACTACCGCCAGCTGGTTCTGGCAAGACAGGCGACTCAACCGATTGTCGAGAAGGCGCTCCAAGAGGCGCATGAGGAAGTTTGTCGCGAGATCGGGCCTGCGAATCGCCACCAGCTGATCCACGAGTTCGATCAGCTCTTATCGTTTCTCGCGTCCCACGGTCATGGGGTGACGGTCGAACGACGTCGAGCCTTATTCGCTGCGATCGAATCGGCGTACGAACGGGCACGGCGGATTGCGGAGGAGAAGGCGAAACAGGCGGAAATCCGCGCACAGATGCGCGAGGAAGAACGCGTCCAAAAGGAGGCAGAACGAGCAATTCGCGAAGCGGAGAAGGAGGCTCAACGGAAGCGTCAGGCGCTCGAAGAAGCGATCCGCTTGTTGGGCGACACCCACTCGGAACAGATCGAGAAGCTGCGTCAGGAACTGGCCGAGGCGCAAGCGAAGGCGGAACGTACGAAGAGCATGGCGCAGCAGACCAAAGTTGGCTACGTCTACGTCATTTCCAATATCGGGAGCTTCGGAAGAGGCGTATTCAAGGTCGGCCTGACGCGTCGCCTTGATCCCAACGAGCGCATCTACGAGCTGAGCGACGCGTCGGTGCCGTTCAGCTTTGACGTCCACGCGATGATCTCCAGCCAAGACGCACCGGCGCTCGAAGCGGTGCTGCACCAGGAACTGGCAACCTATCGCGTGAACAAGGTGAATCTGCGGAAGGAGTTTTTTCGGGTCGATCTGGAGACGATCATCCAGTCGGTCGAGAAGCACCACGGGCAAGTCACGTATCGCGCCGATGCCGAGGCGCTGGAGTACTTGGAATCGCTGGAGATCGAACGCGAGCAGCGCGGCGAATTGCCGACGCTGGACCAGGTCGAGCAGGTAGCGGGACAGCCTAGCGTCGGTTCGGCAGTTGGAACGGCGAGCACTTGATCCAGAATACAATCGGCATCTTCACGTTGGAGCGCGTCGACCTGCAGGTGCGCCGCGGGGGAAGCGTGGGCTGCGGGGGGACGGTGATGGGTGGCTGGCACTCGCGGACCGCATCAACCGCTCCGCGTGACGTACCATAACCGCTGAAAGAACTGAGCCAACGGGACCAAGAACGTCGACGCCATGACTTTACTGCGTAACACCGAATTCATCGCGTTCGACTTGGAAACGACAGGGTTGCACCCTGCCGGATCGCAGATCGTCGAGATCGGTGCGGTGCGATTCCGGGGCGATGGAACGGTCTTGGCCCAGTTCCAGCAGCTAATCGACCCGGGTTGCCCAATTCCACGTCACGCAACTGCCGTTCACGGCATCTCCGACCGCGACGTGCAGGGGCAGCCGACGATTCGTGAAGCCCTGCAGAGGTTCCTTGAGTTCGTACGGCAAGCACCGTCGATCATGATGGCGCACAACGCAGCGTTCGACCTGGGCTTTCTGTCGTTCGCCTTGGGTCGGTTGCGTGAGCCGTGTCCCGATGCGCCTGTCGTCGACACGTTGCGTCTGTCGCGGCATCGGCTTCCGCTTCCCAACCACAAGTTGGAAACGATTGGGCGGCATCTGCAGTTGATTGACGACGAAGAACATCGAGCACTGGCCGACACCTTGCTGCTCAAGGATGTGTTCCTGCATTTGATTGGACGCCGCCCGGCAATTCAGAGCGTCGCGCAGTTGTTTGAGGTCTGTCCCGCTTGGAGTTTTGAGGCTCGCGGGGCGCTGGTCGATCGGCCGCCAGCGGGATTTGAAGACCTCTGGCGCGCCATCGGCAGTCAACAACCGTTGACGCTGGTGTACGACGGCGGCAATCAACCGGGCGTTGCGCGCGTCGTGACGCCGCTTGGCGTCGTCCGCACCCGCGGCCAACTGTACCTGTCCGCCCTTTGCCATGCGTCTGGGATCGAGAAGACGTTTCGCTTGGACAAGATCGTTTCGTATCGTCGTAAGTCATAGTAGTTGGGTTTTCGCGGAGCACTCCCGTGACGATTCGCCTGACCAAACTCATTGCTTTGCTACCCGCCGACACGGAGCAGCGCGTCGAAAAGACACGCACGCGAGCAGACCATCGGATTCGAGACGTCCTGCGCAGAGAGACTGGACTACAGCTAAACCGCGACCTCAAGCAAGCAGCCTCGCGAACCGACCCGGTATCCGTCCCTATCGATATCAAGCCTGGCCTTCCGGCCGAACTGGAAGATCTTGAGTTCGACGACGAGTATTGGCTCTCCGTCACGATCGCTCCCTATCGTCGGAAACTCGAGTTAGCTCGCGAAGGGTTGACAGGTTCGCTGGAACTGATTCCCAAGCTGCTGGCGTCGAGCGACGGCAAGAGATTGCTGGCCGGTCGCCAGCAGGCGTCAAGCGAATCGATCGGACTCATTTCGGAACTACTCGCCTTCGTGGCGGCTCGCGACCCGCTCACACGAATCCTGTCCATCAACACCGACGTGCTGGGGTGCTATCGCTATTCGGTCGCTCGCGAACAGAACCTGCCTCTTTTTGGCGACGCAGTCCTGGCACGCGACCCGTTCGACGGGCGAATTGAGCTGTATTGGGGCGTGATCGGCCTCGTCGCGACAACGCTCAATGCAGACGTCGAAGCCCTGACGACCGTCGTCTTAGCGCATGAACTGGCGCACGCCTACACACACATGGGGGCCGATATTGATGGCGAGCGCTGGGCGACATTCGCGTTCAGCAAGACCGACAAGGCGGTCGTCGAGGGGCTGGCTCAATACTACACACACTTGGTGTGTGAACGGCTAGAAGAAACCATCCCCGGAACGATGTTCGCATACCTTGAAATGTGCCCACGACAACCGCCGATCTATCGCACCCATTTGCCTTGGATTAAGGACTACTTGCCCGAAATCGTCCGCTCCGCGCTACTGGAGACTCGTCGCAATCGTAAGCTCGCGCTCCAGGATTTTGAAGATTCGCTCGCGGCAGAACGGAAGCGACTACGCAAGAAAGACTACCGCAGCAGCTCGGATGGCGAGAGCCGGAAATGACGAAGATCGCTGGGAGGTGCGTAAGCCGTCTGTGGTAAATGCGGCCGCCTTTCGTTGCCCACGCGAGCTCAGTTTGAACGAAACAGGAGCTATGCATGCCGCTTTACGAACTGACCTCGGACGCCTTCCGGCCGATCAACACGGCGTCGTTTGCCGAATTAAAGATTCGGGAACGCGATGACCTGCAGCGGATGCTCCGCTCGCAAATCGAGGTGCTTGGCGACGAGCTATACGTACTCACGGAAGAGTTTGGGGAGTGGGAAGATAGCCGACGCCGGATCGACCTCTTGGCGATCGACGCCGATGCCAACTTGGTCGTCATCGAACTTAAGCGAACTACGGACGGCGGACACATGGAGCTTCAAGCGATCCGCTATGCGGCCATGGTGTCGACGATGACCTTCGAGCGCGCCGAGCAGGTCCATGCCGAATTTCTCGCTCGCAGCGGCAAGGCTGCCAAAGAAGCGAGAACTCGCATCCTCACATTTCTCGGGTGGGAAGAGCCTCAAGAGGAGAGTTTCGCTCAAGACGTCCGCATTATCCTCGTCTCGGAAGACTTCAGCAAGGAACTGACGACCGCCGTGCTCTGGCTTCGGGAACGTGAGATCGACATTCGTTGCATACGCCTGCGCCCTTACCTGGATGGGACGACGCGCTTCGTCGATGTGCAGCAGATCATTCCGCTGCCAGAGGCCAACGAATATCAGATCCAAATTCGTCAGAAGGAGCAGGTTGGACGTCGAAATCGTGCGGAACGGATCGACGAGCGTCTGAAATTCTGGGAGGGATTGATCGCGTTATGCCGCGAACGCGGAACGAGGCATGCCGACCGTAAGCCTGGCTACTATCACTGGCTCGGCGTGACGTCCGGGACGCCGGGACTGGGGCTCAATTACGTGTTGGGTCAGGACGAAGCCGCCGCAGAGCTCTATATCGACCGTGGAGACGGCGAAGAGAACGAACGGATTTTTGATCGGCTGCAGACCTCCCAAAAGCAGATTGAGCAGGCGTTTGGCGAGCCCCTGACGTGGGAGCGACTGGATGGCCGGCGTGCCTGCCGCATCAAGCATGTGATTACCGCAGGTGGGTTCCGCAGTCCCGAGCCAACTTGGCCGACCATTCAGGTCGCGATGGTCGAAGCGATGTCGCGACTCGAGCGTGCGTTAATGCCGCACTTGGAAGCGCTCGACCTCTGATCGGCACGCCTCTCCCGCAGGACCTCCACGACAATCGACCCGATATGCGGGTCGCTTAACGGATTGGAAAAGGCTGACTGCGAAGTGGAGCGCCCCTTGGTTGGACAAATGTCCGACGTGAACTCAGCCGATAAACGCTCGATGCGATTGTCCCGCAAATCGTGCGTCCTTTCCGGAATCTCCCCAGAGTCTTCCCAAACACGACACTTCAAACGGGTCGACTTCGGGCACGAGTCGCCCTTCAGCCGTCCCAGCGCCATCGCCGCGTCTCCCTGCGTCTACCGTCCCACCGAGTTGCAGAAAGAAGAGCGCGATGTCAGACTCTTTCAATGGGCAGGCAGGATCCAACTCTGAAATTGGTAGCTTCCGCTCTTGCAATTCTTTGTCCATAGAGAAACTCACATGCCGATGCGATACGCCCGCCGGCTCACCCGGTCGTTCAGTGATTTGTTGCTTCCTCCTGGGCCACTCCACTTCCTGGTTCGCGACTTTCGTCGTTGGATTGACGGGGACTCGTTTGCACTCGACCTTCAGCTTCGCGAAGGCGACAAGCTGATGTACTACCACGGGACCACGGTCCTCCTGACTGTGGCCTATGACGGCAAGGCCGAAGAAGTCGCACTTTCGGCGGCATCAGCCTACGGTAACGTTCCGGGCTATCAGGACCTGATGCGGCGCTGGCCGGTGAACGAGCACGAAAAGTTGCTTGAACTGGTGCCCGAATACCTTCGTTCCGCAGTCGCGTTCTCCGGGCCACAGTTCTACCGCAACGGCCAGGAAGGGTACTGGCAGAATCGCCTGGCTTTGGCATTCGGGCCGGACTGGAAGCGGGGAATGGATTGGCTGATCATCGACCGCGAGGCCGTCATCGGATTCAACAACGACGCGGAGCGGTCCGCCATCCAGGATCCGATCCAGCAAAAGTACCTAGCGGTGCGTGCATCGCTCCAACAGGAAGATCCTTCCTTGTGGGGAAAACCGGACAACAAGGGGCTGGGAGCCGAAAGCGACTTCCTGGCCCTCGGTCCAGACGGCGAGTTGTTCGTGATTGAATTGAAGCACGGCTCCAATGCCAGCGGCATCTATTGGGGCCGCCTTCAGGTCGCTGTCTATGGTGACATCTTCCGCTCGGCTTTGGACGAGATCGCCAACGACATTCGGGAACTGACAGCTCAGAAGGTTGAACTTGGCTTGCTGCCGAATGAGGCCCTGCCCCGGATTCCCTCGACGGGATTCCGCACCGTGATTCCCGTTCTTATAGTCGCGGAACCCAACGACGCCTCCAGTTGTTGGGAGCGTTTGCGTGATGTCCTGGGCCGATGTCCGGAGGCCAATGCGCTGCTCGTTGAGGTCCGCAACAAACTCGACCCCGCTCCCATCCCACGAGTTGACCGGAAGTCGACCTAGGGATTTGACGTGGGATTTGTGGCGGTCGCGGAGCCATCGGACTTTCCGGCGAGATCGCCAGCCACGTTCGGTGTCGAACTGGGGCGGAAGCCGATAAAACAGCGGCACTTGCGACAGACGATCTTGATCTTGCCGTCTTGCGGCGACTCGTGCTCCCAGTACGCCATGTTGGCATGGGAGTGGTCCCGGACGATGTCCTTGAGTTTCCAGACCTCGCAGAAGAGGTAGTTGAGGATTCGCCTGGGCTTCTTCTCCTTCACGGCGGCCCCCTTGCGCAGTCGGTGGCCGAGAGACATTCAGTCGCGGCCGCTACGCCGCTCCGTCCAGTCTCGTGTTGGGAGCAGCTCACAAGTCAGCCGATCGCCATGGCCTGTTCCGATTTTCTGTACCAGCCGTTATGAAGGTGAGGGTTGGGGGAGTTTCCGCTGTGTTGCTCGAGCGCAGGCTGAGGCGTAGCTGTAGCCGGTGCGGAAGCATCACAGCGGATCGCGAACTCGGCCGGGGCGACGTACCCCAGCGAGCTATGCGGTCGATAGTAGTTGTAATCGTCTTTCCAAGCCGCCGTCTGTCTCTTCTCGGCGGCCAAGCTCTCCAAGATCTCGACCGAGAGAAACTCGTCGGCGAAGCGACTGTGGAAACTCTCGACGTAACCACTCTGCCAAGGGCTGCCAGGTGCAATGTGGAGCGTCTGCACGCTCACTTGCCCCAAGGCACGACACGCCCTTCGTTCGGAGACCGAGAACTCCCGCTGGACTTTCTCGACCGCTGCGCGTTTCGGGAAGGGCTCACCAGTTTCCCTCTGCGACAGACTTCCGCATGCGAATGTCCAAGGCCTGCTCGGCCACGATCAATTGGAGACGCTTGTTCTCGTCTGCGAGCTCCTTCAGCCGCCGAGCCTCCTCGGCTTTTATGCCGCCAAACTGATTGCGCCAGCGTAAGTACGTCGGTAACCGTACACACCCTTCATCCCGCCGGGTGCGGCGCGATGGGCGCGTCGGGGCGCGCGGGGACCTCGGGGATCACGAAGGGAGCAGAGCCTTGAGCTAAAAGTTTTTTGGGCGGCTTGGGCGGACCTTTGCGAGCGCGGCGTTCGGCGAGCAACTTTTCACGAGCTCGGCGGATCGAACTGGTCTTTTGCTCTTCCGTCATCTGGTCCGTCAGGGGGCGGAACTTCCGCCACTTCTCGCGACGCTCGGCTCGGCGCTTCGCGCCGCTCGTCCTCGCGATACGTGCGGACCGCGCCCGGATGCGACTCGCGCCACACGTACGGCAGTAGCGAGCGATAGCCCACCGCTCCACCTAAAAGGCCATCTGACCGTCGTGAACACCGAGTCGGTCAACAAGCAAGGCGATCGGCTTTCCGCATTCGGTTCGGAAGGGACCATGTCCGCACGGGTGATGATTCTCGTCGGGTCTAACGGTGACCGCTACTTCAGGATTGGCGGGAGGTTCGGCCAAGCTGGTCGGTCGTGAGCGTGCCGCTGCCGAATTTCTGAGTGCGCGAACTCGAACCGTCCGAACGGTTCGTGATGACGCCGGAGCCGAAGCGTTGCGTGGTCCCGGTGATGATCTTGCCGTCTCGGGTGCGCTCACCCATGCGCCAGCGCAATACGAGAACTCACACGAAGGCAATCATCAATCGCTCTCATGACAACTGCCGGTGCCCGTACACCGGCTCGCGGCATGTCAGATCGCATCTCTGGAAAGCCCGAACTCCATCGGAAAGAACCACAGGCAACGAGTACAAGGCCTCGAACTCGGACGTGAACCGTTGGAACTGAAAGTCAAATGTGACAGTGCAAGGCATGGACGCTAAACCCTTGTTGATGGCCGACTCGAGCCACGCGAGGTCGAAAGCCTTCCTGCCACTTCTGGTTTTGAAGTCGTAATAGCCGGCTGGAGCCAGCACCTGGAGTCGGATTGTCTTTGCGGCAGACAATGGTCGCGCATCTGAATCGGAAACTAACAGCCCATGGTTTCGAGCGTGAGCAAATAGCAAGCCGTACTTAAGAATTTCGAACGCGGCGTACAGCGGATGATCGGAACCAAAGTTCTGTTCGGCCGAACCATACTTAAGCTCAATGAACTCGAAAACGCCCTGTCCACAGTCATGCCCCAGATCGATGGAACGTTTCGATTCTTCGCGATCAACCATGCCACTGCAGGTTGGAATCTGGTTGAACCACGTCGGTCCCAGCAGTTGAACAATCAGCTTTTCCAGAATCTTCTCAGCACTCTCGTTACGATCATCCAGATCAGCCGCCTTACGGAGAAGCCAGTTACGGGAGCCTCTTGTCTGTGATCCGGCCTCTTTCCAGTTGTCATCGATCATGGTGAGCAGGTCGGCAATCAACGTACCAGTTGATAAATCGGCGGTTTGTGCGAGTGGACCACCATTATCGGAAAGGTCGATGGCAGCGCTGCGGCTAAAATACGCTGGTGACGCTCCGCTACCGTAACGGGGAGTTCCCTGCAAACCCAGCCAGCCATCAATGATGGCGTCGATCCCGCTCAGAATACTTGCACTCATATTTATCTTGTTACCCTTAGGATGATTCCGCGACGTCCCACCACTCCCCATCCCCACGCAGCTGCACGTTACCGAACAACGTCGAAAACCGTTGTTGGTCCTGCAAGTGAACCGGTACGGCGACGGCGCTCGGAAACGCTTCCCTCATTCGCCGGAGGTCGGCCACGGAGGCGTGACCCGATGTGTGGCAATGATTCAGCGGAATCCCTCGGTCGTTCATCCAAGCGACGAACGATTGCTGCCGAGGTTCATCAAGGTATCCGGACCAAAGTGAGCAAACAACAGCGGCTCCGGTGAGGCAATGCGCCTGGTCCAGTTCACGCGTCATGCTGGGACGAAATAGCATCACGGACCTGGATGCCGCATCGGCCAACTGATGGTCGTAAATGCGAAATGGTTTGTAGCTATTGGCGATCTCGAACGCCCCTTCTCGAATGATTCGTCGCTTTTGACTGTATGGCAGCAAGACCTTGATGCCGTTCCAGTCCGCTTGCGGCAAACGCTCATTGCCAGTCGCTCGCAGAATCTCGGCGGTGTACATGTCGATGATGAACTGGCGCCGCGCTCGCTTGCAGGCTTTGAACACCGTAACGATCCGGTCGATGTTTTGTCCCGAGCACCACACCAGGGACATCCCGACTGTTCGACTGAATAGGTCCGTCATCGGGCCGACCAAGTCGTCTTCACTGGGGAACGACATGTCCGCTCGGCCCACGCACGTTCCTTCCATCAGCAGTACATCGACTTCGGGCGGAGGATCGCTGACGAGGCGATCGATCAGACTCGCCTTGCGGCCATGAGCCCGGAAATCGCCGGTGTAGAAGAGTCGTTTGCCATCGGCCTCAATGAGCACCGAGTAGCTGTCGTAGGCGGAATGGTCGACCAAGAACGGTGTGATCGTGAAAGGTCCCAAGACAATCGGCTTGCGATCCGACAAATGGTGGACGTTTTTCAGTTTCAAACCAGCGGGCGAGAACAACGTTGCCGCGTCCAAAATGGCCGCTGCAGCTTTGCCAATCAGAAACGGTGTTGCTTCGGGGAGACGGTGAGCCAATCCATAATGGTCCTGGTGCGGATGCGTGATCACGACACCCAACAACGACTCGTCCGGCTCGGAGAATCCCTTGACTGGATGTAACGGAACATTGTCGGGATCAGATGCGTCGAGCGGTAAGCCGACGTCGAGCACCAGGCGTTTTCCCTGCGATTCGAGTTCGACGCACGTGCCGCCAATCTCTTTTGTACCTCGATGGATGCAGACCTTCATGAACGTGTCTTATTCTCCTCGTTGCAGCTGTGTGATGGTGTCGCGGACGAGCTGATAAACATAGACGTTGGGTTGTGATCCGGCGCGGATCGACTCGGCGTCGCCGTCTAGCGCTTCCGCCACCGCGATGGCGACTGCCGGGCTGCGGCTCATTCCCTGCTCACAGTGACAAACGATCATGCCGACCTCGTCTCGGTATGCCTGAACAAACTCCCAGATCTCCACGGCCTGAAAGGGTTCCATCAAGCGGATTTTAGGTGGCAGGGGTTGTTTTCGTCTACGCGTCGGCTCGGCATCGTGAAAGGCCAAAAAAAGAACGCGACGCAGAGCGGTCGATTGGCGCGGTCACACGGCGGGCTTACCGGGATCGCGGATCGAGATCAAAGCGTAGGCGGTTCTCACAACGACACGGCGTTCAATCGACCGGCGATCAGACACGAGAAACTGCATACGTCCTTTCACTGCAAACTCAAATCAAGACACAAACGCAACGCATCTAGAATCAAGAAAAGACGGTCCGGCCACGAGAACAGGGATCGTTTCACGCGATATCGCTGCTGGCGCCGTGTTGCCGATCACGCGGTACTGCGGCGTTGGGCATTTGTGCTGCGAGCGTTCAGCCCGAGCGATGCCGCGCCTGAGTGCAGCCCCAGGTGCCGACCGGCAGAGAAGCAGCCGCTGCCCCGTAGCGGGGCCTGCATTTCTCCGATAGCCGGACCGTCGTATCTATAAATAACTGCTGGCCGTGACACGCGCGGGTCAAAACGAAAAATGTCGTGCGAAAAATCTCACGGGGAAAATTTTCGTCGCTCTCCCGTAACCAATCTATCGTCGCTTTCGTCGTGGTAAAACATTCGCTTGAACGAGCTTGCCGAGGTTCGGAAGGAACTCACGGAGGAGGCATCGTGGCCAAGAAAAAATCGGCGAAACGCCCATTGAACATTCCCACCAAGAAGTCCGACGGCGACCGCCGGCTGCGGCAAGCGGCTCGACTGGCGGATCACCTTCGATTGCTGCAACTGCTGCTCGGACGCTACCGCTGGGACTATCGGAGCCTGGCGGCGGAACTCGAGTGCGCTGAGCGTACCATCCGCCGTCGCCTGGAGGTGCTCGAACTGGCCGGTGTTCCCACCAGTTACGATCCGCAGCAGCGTGTGATCCGAGTGCTTCCCGGCACGCGGTTTCCCGTCGTCCAGCTCACTCGCGATGAGTTACTTGAGCAAGCGACGGCGACCGTGCTCACCAGCGCCCGCGGGCTGGATGTGGCGGCGAGTGTGCCGGCCACCGAGAAGCTGGCAGCCCTGTCCTCCGACGAAGTGTCTCAATTGCTGGCCGATGCCCAACAGGTGATGGACGCACTCGACCTGCGTCTGGCTGATCACAGCCAGCATCACCAGATTTTGAAGACCATACAGTGGGCGTTGATCGAACGCCGGCAACTTGCGGGATCTTACAAGTCCCCTTATCAGGAGCAGCCGGTCGACCTGACGCTGCATCCGATTCGGCTGTGCCTCACTGGCCAGGCGTGGTATCTGATCGCTCAACCCACCGACAGAGCCTCACCAAGAACTTATCGCGTCACTCGTTTTCAGACCGCCCGCAGGCTCGATGCCGCCGCTGTGATCCCGGGTGACTTCGATCTGAACTTGTACTTCGGCAACGCCTGGAATGTGTTCCGTGGCGATCAAAGCTATGAAGTGGAAATCGAGTTCACGCCGGATGCCGCGGAGATCGTCACCGAGACCGTATGGCATAAAACTCAGCAAGTGCAGCGCAATAACGATGGTTCGGTGTGCATGCGATTCACGGTCGACGGATTAGATGAGATTGTCTGGTGGGTATTGGGTTGGTCAGGACGAGTCAGGGTCATCAAGCCAGAAGCCTTGCGCATTATGGTTGTTAAGCGACTGGAGGAAGCGCTACGACTTCAGCGGTCGTAAGCGGGCCCGCGAAGTTGTGTTGGCTGGTCGATTGGTTCCGTACGTTGAATAACGGACGCATTGGCTTCCGGACAGCGGACAAGCACTTCGTTCAGGCGCGCCCAGCAGTTGGAAAAAGCGTTCGGTTCCGCAGCCATTAGAATCGGCACACCCTGTTGAGTCCTGTCCAGGAAACATTCTGCAGTACTGCTTCGGGCAACAGTCTCAGTGGTCTGGTCCGATTTTCCGTACCAGGAGCTATGAGAGTTCGGGTTGGGTAATTCCGCTGTGCGGCCTGTCATGGTTGTAGTCGTCTCGCCAAGCCGTCGTCAGTCGTCGAGCCTGGCAGACGCTCTCGAATTGCTCTCAGCTCAAGAACTCATCCACCAGCTTCGAGTGGAAGCTCTCCGCGCAGCCGTTTTCCCAGGGACTGCCCTGCGCGACGAACCGTGTCTCGAACTGCAAACGGCCTCGCCAGTCCCGGACCGCTTGGGCCACAAACTCCGGACCGTTGTCCGAGCGGATTGGCTGAGGTGTCAGTGGGCGATCAGAGGGGTTCACCACCTTCATGGGGCTGGTGTACGAATTGTTCCTAGAGACCAATAGTCTCCTGCGGCTGCTGGCCCAAGGGCTGGAAAACTCCGAGGCGGACATCCAGCCGCTCACGCTGCGGGGGACCGTCTTGCCGCGCCACAAGAAGACCAAGTTGATCGTCGAATGGTTTCTGAAGCTCGACGTGGGACTGCTGGCGACCGTGGGCGCAGGTGATTCAAACGAGACGGACGAGACCGACGACGACGTCAGAGCGACGAGGAGAACGACGCGGGACAAGAAGAGATAGCCGACAAGGCGGTGATCAAGATCGGTCCCGAAACCCGGTATCTGGGCGTGCGAGTGATCTCGTTAGATCCTCTCGCCAAAGATCCTGCCAAGTTCCAACCGGTCTTGGTGGTCGGCCTGATCGGCTCGATCCAACGACCGGCGAAGGGCTCGAAGCGAAGGGCGGGCGAGGTCCTGCCAGAGACGACTTTCACGCTGCGTCGGGCCGCGATCAAACAACTTGTGAAGCAGCTAAGTGCGGACGCCATGGCCAGACAATCCATCAAGGCCCGGTCCTGCGGCGGCGCGGTTCATGCCACGCTCGTGCAAGCGATCGTCGTTCCGCTCGCGGAGATTGCGAGCGAGGACAAGGTCAATCAACTCGTGAACCAAGTGACGGCGCAGGTGGGCGACTAAGACACGCGGGCGCACGACGCTGGGTCTCGAACCAATGCGAGTTCAGGACGCTTGTTCCTGAAAACTCAAGAGCAGGTTGTCCAATTGGCGCCGGCTCATGCTCTGCGAGAATTCCGCGAGGTAGAACTTGCGCATGTCCTCGCACCGCTCCACGAATCCACGGTATTTATGATCGCCAAACCCGGCGACATGGGTGTCGCATGGCACGTTGTTGCCGAGTCGTTTCAACGCAGTAGTCGCTCGCGCGTCGTAGATATGGACCAGCTGTGGAATGTGGAAATGCAGGTACTTGGACGCTAGCGAGCGTTTTTCCAGGCCGGAGATCTCCTTGAACGGATTCATGGTCCGGCCATGCACGGTCACCAGCGTCGCGATGCCCTGGGGCGTACCCGGCGTCGCCGCCCGAGCTTCTGCGAGTCAATCGTCGAGACCGGAACCCCGCACATTCGGCAGAACTTCCTCAAGATAGAACCGGTCGCCGGTCAACTCGCTCTTGGTCCTGCGCCGCTCAATGGCCGCAGCGTAGGTTCGGCCAATCAGCCAGATCTTGGCGATGACCGCCTGCTCGTCCGTGTGGCCGGCGTATTGGCGACGGAGGTCGTACAACACCTGATTGCCGAGGTCCGAGGGCGTGGTGCCCATCGCTTTGGTAACGTGTTCATCAGCCAACATGGGGTTCATCGGAGCACGCCCCGGCGCTCAACTGGAACTGGTTGGCTATCCATGGGAAACTGCCGCTGTCGACGTTTTTTCAGATCTGGATCGACTACGGGGCCAACGAAGACTGGGAAGTGATGTGCTATCCGCAATTAAAACCAATTGACCGCGTTACCGAATCAAACCCCCACAATCCTCGGCGACCGCGCTAAGTCCAAGGAAAACCACCGCTGATTACCGACACCTTCGCAAGGCAATCGGCATCACCACAGCGTTTGCTGAAAGTATGGTATGAACGCACTGGTCACCAATCTCGCAGACATCTTTATTGCCCAGCGACTGCGCGAGAAGTGGCTGATCGCCCCCTCGCGCCGCATCGGTCACCAGTGGCTAGATGGTTTGGCGCTGGCCGGACATTCCGCGATCAACGTGCATATCAAGACGCCGCGTAGTATGGCCATTGATCTTGCGTCGCCGGCCATGACCGCGCAACAAGTGACACTTGTTACGCCCGAAGCTGCTCTGTTTCTGATGGATCGCGTGCTGCGACGGATGCCCAAGGGCAGCCTGAAGTATCTCCCCGAGGCGGCAGGAGGGCGCCGGCTCGCACAAACGGTCCTGTTTTCGCTCGAATTCGTGCGACTAACGGGGCTCGATGTTGACCAACTTGACCATGCCGGGCTTGAAGTAAGCGTCAAGGGTGACGACCTGGCTTTGATCGCTAAACATTACGCCAAGGAGCTTGAGCAGGCGAACCTCGCTGATTATGCGACGATCCTGCACTTGGCGATCGGCAGCGTAGTGAGTCATCCCGAGAATATAGGTGCGGATGTTTCCGTTCTGTTTCCCGACGACCTGCGACTCTGTGTGCTCGAACACAAATTGTTCGAAGCAATTCCCGTCGAGCAGCGGCATGTCTTGCGGACAGATCAACCAGCCGAGAGCGCAATGGCCAAAGTTGTTACCTCCGACTTGGATCGCTTGCGCTGGCTTCCAATACCCGCCGAAGCTCCAGCGCCCGTCGGGGATCAAACCGTCGGCATCTCCTGCGCGGTGGGCGAAGTCAACGAGGTGCGCGCTGCCCTCCGGCACTGCCTCGCCGCGGGGTGGAGCTTCGATCAAGTGGAATTGCTGCACACAGATGCCGATACCTACGTACCGCTGATCTACGAAGCGTTGTCAGCCGTCGACCGACCGGATGGGGAGTCAGCAGAAGAATTGCCGGTAACATTCTCCGAGGGCATCCCCGTGCGATATTCGCGACCCGGGCGCTGCCTTGCGATGTGGCTGACCTGGATGCGAGAGGGGTTTCCCCAAGCGTCGCTGGTCAGGGCGATCCGCGAGGGACTCCTGGAGATGCCGGGCGAGGAGCAGGAACACTCGGGAATGAGCCGCTTGGCCGCGCAGTTCCGTGGGATCGGTATTGGGCTGGGACGCGACCGCTATTTGACGAAGGTCGATGAGCAACTCTCCAGCCTACAATCGCAGCTTGACGAAGCCCAGGAGGCGGTGGAGGAGGACGACGAAGAAGCATCCAGAAGAGTCTTGCGGCTGCAAACCGAACTGCGGGACGCGAAAGTGCTCCGCACTCTCATCGAGCGTTTGCTCGCTGTTACGCCGGAGGTCGGCGCCAGGGTTCAGGATGTCATCGCCGGCGCCAAACAGTTCGTCGAGATGCTTGCGCGACGTGCCAACAAGCTGGACCAATTTGCCGCCAGCAAGCTGCTGGAAGAGATTAACAGTCTGGGAATGTGGCTCTCGGGAGCAGATCACGATACGGGTCTCGATGTCTGGCAATGGTTGGCCGATCTGCCAGCACAAACTCGTGTGCTTGGGAGCGGACCCCGCCCCGGGATGCTGCACGTGGACAATGTGCGATCGGGTGGCCACAGCGGCCGCCTGTATACCTTCATCGTCGGCTTGGACGACAGCCGGTTCCCCGGCGCGGGCTTGCAAGACCCGCTCCTCTTGGACAGCGAACGACACAATCTTTCTCCCACACTACCTACCACAGCTACGCGACTGGGAGAAGCGATCGAGGATTTTGCGAGATTGCTCGCACGTCTGCGGGGACAGCTCTCGCTAAGTTTTTGTTGTCACAACGTCGTCGACGATCGTCAGATGTTTCCCAGCCCGGTCCTGTTGGCCGCCTATCGCGTCTTGGCCGGGAAGCCGGACGCGGACCAAAGCGATCTACTGACCGCACTCAATGCACCAGCCTCGTTTGCCCCTGCCAGCGTGGGGGACTGTCTCAGTGCGAACGAGTGGTGGCTGTGGCGATTTTGTGGACCGGAATCGGTTGACGGCGCGGATGAACTGATGCAACGGCAATTCCCACATTTGGCACAGGGACAATTCGCCCGCGAGCGTCGGCAGAGTGACGATTTCACTGCTTATGACGGCTGCGTGCCTGCCGCCGGAAAACGGTTCGATCCGACCACGGAGGAAGGACGCGTCGTGTCCGCCAGCGCCCTGCAAACGTTGGGGAGCTGTCCGCTGCGGTTCTTCTATAAATACGGATTGGGGATCGAGCCGCCCGACGAAGTGGTCGTTGATACGTCGCGATGGCTCGACCCACTCGCCTTCGGTTCGATGTTGCACGAGCTGTTCGAGCAGTTCATGCGGGAGCTGCTTAGCAAAAACTTGCTGCCGAAGTTTGCGCGCGACAAGGCTCTCCTGGAGACCATGCTCGTCGATAAAGTCGCCCAATATCGCGATCTGTACCCGCCGCCAACTCCCAGCGCATTTGAGTCGCAGTCACGCGAACTGCGGATCGCTGCGGCTACATTTCTGCGAGAGGAGGAGCAATTCTGTGAGAAGACCGGGAGCCAGCCGGTGTACTTGGAGGCGTCGCTGGGACTACCGGCCGACGGGCATGGAACGCCCCTGGATACGGCCGACCCTGTCCCCGTTGAATTGCCGAACGGCAAGCTGATACGCACCCGCGGTCGGATCGACCGCATTGACCGAGTCGGAGCAGGTGCAATCGAGACCTACGCGGTCTGGGACTACAAATCTGGCAGCACCTATGGTTACGAACGAGCCAATCCATTTCGCCAGGGGCGGTTGATCCAACACGTGCTTTACGTTTCGATCGTGACCCATCGCCTCCGCGAGGTCGTATCTCATCAGGCGCAGGTGACCAACTTCGGATTCTTCTTTCCTGGCAGCCGGGCCGCTGGACAGCGGGTGGAGTGGAGTTCCAGCGAACTGGCCGCAGGACTGAACGTCCTGGAACTCATGTGCAACGTACTCCATGAGGGTGCTTTTCTTCCGACGAATGACCACGAAACCGACTGCAACTACTGCGACTACCAGGCGGTGTGCGGAGATGTGGTCGCCCTTGCAGAGGCCAGTCAACGGAAGTTGGACAACACGAAAAATCGGCGGCTCAAGCCGTTCAAGGAGCTGCGCCCCCATGGCTAAAAAGCAGACGAAGTCGAACTCGCCAGCTACCACCGCAGAACGTGCGACGAAGGCCCTCCCCCCGGATCAAGGCGCCCGCCGCCAAATCGTCGAGGAACTAGACACGACGATGATGGTCGAAGCGGCCGCCGGCACGGGCAAGACCACAAGCATGATCGCCCGTATGGTCGCGCTCTTGCGGGAGGACAAATGCAAAATTGAGAACCTGGCAGCAGTTACGTTTACCCGAAAGTCGGCCGCCGAAATGCGTGCGCGGTTCCAGGTCGAGCTAGAGCGAAGCGCTCGCGAGGCGACCGGCCCAGCGAAACAGCGTCTCGCGGATGCCGTAGCGCGGGTCGAACGCTGTTTCATGGGAACGATCCATTCCTTCTGCGCTCGCCTGCTGCGCGAGCGGCCCATCGAAGCGGGCGTTGATTTGGCGTTTGTGGAACTAGAACCCGAAGTCGATGCAAGGCTGATGGACCAGGCTTGGGACGACTATGTTGCCGAGTTATTTGCCTGCAACAGTCCCCTCCTCGGCGAACTGCGAGACCTGGGGCTTCAGGTTGAGCTACTGCGCCCCGCTTTCGCCGCCTATGCGACTTATCCCGATGTGGAGGATTGGCCGGCGCCCGGGGTTGACATGGGAGACCTGCGGCCCGTTGTGCAACAACTCGGCGAATATGTCCGCCATATGGAATCTCTCATCCCGACGTTCCCAGACGAACGTGGAAACGACAAGCTGATGGGCAAGTACGAGGCTCTGGTTCGACAGGTCCGGCAACTGAATCTTGATCGCTCCGCCGACCTGCTGCTGGTGCTGGAGAACTTTGGTAGCGCAGGCGCCGTGCAGAAGGCATGGCCGGCGGGCAGCGCGCAAGGCAAACACGAGAAGAACCGCTGGGAAGATTTCGCGGACCGCGTGGCCAAGCCGCTGGTCGAACGCTGGCGAGAATTGCGGTACGCGACCGTGATGCGCGTCTTGGCGGGAGCGAACGCCCGCTATGACCAGCTCCGAAAACGGAGCGGCGGCCTGAATTACCAGGACCTACTGATATGCGCTGCGGACCTGCTGCGAGACAAACCGGCGATTCGGCAGTATTTCCGCCGCCGCTACACGCACCTGTTCGTCGACGAGTTCCAGGATACCGATCCGGTTCAGGCGCAAGTCATGATGTATCTGTCGGCGGACGATCCCCACGAAGCAGATTGGCGAAGTTGCCGACCCGTGCCTGGTTCATTATTCGTCGTCGGCGACCCCAAGCAATCAATTTATCGGTTCCGGCGTGCGGACATTGTGACCTACAACCAGGTCAAAGCGATCATTGAAGCTGTGGGGGGGGCCGTGGTTGCGTTGACCGCCAACTTTCGCACGCTGGGCGAACTGGTTGATTGGGGCAATGGCATTTTTGATCGCGAGTTTCCGTCCAGGGCCGATGCTTACTCGCCAGCACGTCGACCGATGTTGATCGGTCGGAGCGGCGGCAGCTCAGGCCATCTCGCGGGAATCAATACGCTGACGATCCCGCAGGAGCACGGCAATGCCTCGTCCGTGGTCGACTTTGAGGCGGACCGGATCGCGCGCTTCATCCGCCACGCCATCGACGCCAAGTCCACCGTACCCCGCACGGAAGAAGAATTAAAGCGAGGTACGCCACTGGAAGCGCGCCCCGGTGACTTTCTGATCGTGGCCCGCAATAAGTGGAATCTGGCCCGCTATGCGCAGAAGTTGCAGGAGTTGGGAGTTCCCCATCAGGTGACCGGTGGCAGTGCCTTGGGTCAAGTGCCCGAGTTGGCGCTCTTGGTAAAGTGTCTCGCGGCGCTCCTGGAACCTGACAACCCGGTGGCGCTGTTGGCGGTGCTGCGGGGCGACCTGTTCGGCTTTAGCGACGAGGTGCTTTTCGCTTATCGGGAGGCGCAAGGGAAGTTTTCGTTTCGAGCGACGGTGCCTGACAAGACGCCCGAGAAAGCGGCCCGCTTGTTTGCGAACGCCTTTGAACGGTTGCAGCGCTACGCTTACTGGCTGAATCGGTTGCCCCCGCTGGCGGCGATCGAACGGATCGCGGCTGATCTTGGTCTGATTGCTCAGGCGGCAACCGCCAAGGGTGGCAACATTCAAGCGGGGATCATTGCCAAGGCATTCGAGATGCTGCGCGCGGCGCAGGGCGAACTTCATTCGGCTTCAGAACTTACACAGTATCTTCAGGAACTGATCGAGCAGGACGTCGAGTTTGACGGCCTGCCAGCGCTTCCCCACGCTGAGTCGACAGTTCGCATCATGAATCTGCATAAGGTAAAGGGACTGGAGGCCCCGATTGTCATTCTCGCCGACGCGACTGGAAAAAAATCTCACGAAGCGCGGCTGCACATTGACCGCTCAGGCAGCAAGACAAAGGGCTATCTGGCCGTGTATGGGCCGAAACGTGGATGGCAAAGCCCCCCTCCGCTGGCGCGACCGGCAGGCTGGGATGGGTTTGCGGCGGAAGAGGACCGTTTTCGCCAGGCCGAAGAGAAGCGCCTACTTTATGTGGCTGCGACACGGGCAGGGACTCAACTGACTATCGTGAAGCGCGAGGCAGGCGGCGATAAGAATCACTGGCAGTTCTTTGTGCCCTACACAGCAGGGATTGAAGAACTGGCGGACCCCGGACCGCAACAGCAACCCACGGATGTGACGGTTCACGTAAATGAGGAAACGATCGAGGAAGCGATGGCGGCGGTCAGCGGTCGCTGGCAAGCGTCGCAGCAGCCCAGTTACGCCGCTGCTGCCGCCAAGGAGATTTCTGTTACGCCATCGGGCCTGCATCATGTCGCCGCTAGTGGCGAGCACGGAACCGAGTGGGGAACCGTGATCCATTTCCTTTTGGAAGCGGCCATGCGAACACCGGCTGCCGATTTCGACGCGCTGGCACAGATGGCCTTGTCGGAACAGGGATTGGACGTTGCCATGGCCCCCGCTGCAGTACGCGTGGTTGAGAAGGTCACTTCTTCTGAGATTTGGCGGCGGGCGATGGGCAGCAAACGCTCGCTCGTCGAGGTGCCCTTTGTGACGAAGATCGACGCCGATAAGAGTGTAACGGGATTGCCGACCGTGCTACGCGGAGTCATCGACCTCGCGTTCGAGGAGCAGGACGGTTGGGTCATCGTCGACTACAAGACCGACTCCGTGACCGAGGACCGATTGCCGCTACTCGTGCAACACTACCGCGGCCAAGTCGAGAGATACGCTTCCACCTGGCAAGAGATGCTTGGCGAACAAGTGAAGGAAAGCGGACTGTATTTCACTTCTTCAGGGCAATATATTCGGGTTTGATGAGTGCGGACCGCGCAAGGTTGGTCGCGGATTCGAAACGAGGTTAGGAAGGGGCAGCGTTTTCCATGTTCTTTGTCAACGATACGGTCGTCCAGCGTCACAAAAAGATTCAGGCGTTTGTCGCGACGGAGCCGGTGATCGCTGTCTTACTAGGTGCGGCGGATTTTGAGTGGACCGTGCGACGCGCCATCATTGCCTTGGGCGAAAGTCCCAATATGGACATTCGTGAAAAGACACTGAATGGATGTCACGGACTAGATGCGTACAAGACTGCATGGAAAAAAGAAATACAACCTCGTTACAAAAGCGCCCTGGCAGAAGTCATTCCACAATGGCAGTTTTTCAGAGAGCAGGCGTATCCTCTGCGACACAAGATCATCCATGGAGTCATTGGGACCGTGGGAGCTGATTATGCTGGCGAGCGTATAGCTGCCATGCTCAACGCGAGTCGGGCGCTCTGCGAGTTTGCCGGGCAGCACGACTGCGATCTTTACCAACGATTGAAGGTGAGGCGCCGCAAGGCGACATCGCAAGTCGCAATTTGACGACTCTTTGCGACCATAACCAAGATCACTGAGGTACGGAGACTTGTCGAGTCGCTCCGAGCAGCTAGACGTGCTGGATGAATAAGAACGAGAAACTTACCTGTCGGGGAACGCAGTTAGCAATCCAGCCTCGAATCCGTCTGACTCGCTCGTTCGACTAACGCAGCCACCGCTATCTCGGTTGCGCTCTCTAAATCCAGGGAACCATCGGAGACGAGGAGAAGGAGTTTTCAGTTGGCATCGGCCAGGCGGCCCAAGCCAAGCTCAAGTTTCAGACTGGCGACAACCTTTCCGGCTGGGCTGAACAAGTGGCAGATCCGAAGATGGATCCCGTCGAGTTCTGCAAGGCCCCCGGCTATCATGCCGTCCGACTTTGTGGCAGTCGTCCCACATTCGCTCCTTGGGTTTTCTTACACGAGGTGTCCACCATGCCTTCCACGTTCCGAGTCGCCAGCTTCAATTGCGAGAACCTCTTCAGCCGGGCCAAGGTGCTCAACCTGGCCAATTCGCAGGTCGCCGCCGACGCTCTCACGAAAATCGACCAACTGAACAAGCTGCTCCACAAAGCGACCTATACCGCGGCCGACAAGCAGAAAATGGTGGCGTTGTACGCGGAAGTCGAGACCTACGTCGCCATGCGGGAGAATCGCGGCAAAGTCTTCAACAAGGCCAAGACTCAGGTCGTCGCTCAGGGCGCGAGCGACTGGGACGGCGAATTGGAGTTCAAGCGGGCGAAATTCTCGGAAGTCACCCGGGAGAATACGGCCAAGGTGATCAAGGCGGTCAAGGCCGACGTCGCCTGTCTAGTCGAAGTCGAGGACCGGCCGGCGCTCGCGGCCTTCAACAGCGAATTACTCGATTCCCGGAAATTCAAGTTCCCCATGCTCATCGACGGGAACGATCCACGGGGGATCGACGTGGGCGTGCTCAGCAACTTCCCGATTCTGAGCCTCAAGACGCACATCTTCGATGGCTCGGGCAATTCCCGGACGTTCAGTCGCGACTGTCTTCGCGTGGAGATGGAGCTCCCCAATCAGAAACGTCTGCACCTGCTCTGCAACCACTTCAAGAGTAAGTCGGGCGGCGATGCGGCGTCCGATCCCCGACGCCGGCGTCAGGCCGAACGAGTCGCCGAGATTCTCCAAGAGTACGATCTGGATCAGGACTTGGTCATCGTAGCGGGCGACCTGAACGACACGCCGGACGCCACGAGTCCGCTACGCCCGTTGCTGGATGTGGCCGGGTTGCATGACGTGCTGGAACTCCAGTTCCCCCACGATGCCCCGGCTCGCTGGACGTACCACTTCCAAGGCGTGCAGCAGATCGACTACCTGCTGGTTTCCAAGCCGCTCAAATCGGCATTCGTACAGGCCGGCGTCGAACGGCGCGGGATACACCGACTGAACGTCATCACGCAAGGACAGGAAGCTCAATTCGACACCGTCACCAGCGCCGCCAACGCGGCCTCGGATCACGGGGCGGTGTGGGCGGAGTTCTCGTTGTAAACGAAGGCAAGGCCCGTGCGACGTCTCCGCCGCGTCGCAACTCGCTGACAGGCGACCGTGAACGACCGTCACCGAATCGTCGAACTGGTGCAGCCGGTCGATCTGGTCGTCACGGCTGAAATCCAGCTGGCCGCTTAGGTCGTGGCCAAGCACGCTCAGGCGCTCGATACCCGCGGATATTTGTATACGGAAACAAATCTCCGCGAGCGGCTCTGCGTGCAAAACCCGCTCGACGAATTTGCGCGGCGGCGGACACACGGGTGGCGGACCGGCGAACTTCGCAGCGAAGGACCTCCACGCGTTCGCGAATCAACTTGACCGCTGGCTCACGGCGACTAAGAAAGTGACTCCATGACTTCGACTACTCGCTGGATCGGTCTCGTGTTCTTCCTCGTCGTCTGTCTCGGCGCCGGCGGTCTCGGGGCGCTTGCCACCACGCCTGAGATCGAGGGCTGGTACAAGACGCTCGCGAAGCCGTCTTGGAATCCGCCCGACTACGTGTTCGGTCCGGTCTGGACGACGCTCTACGTGCTGATGGCGGTTGCCGCCTGGCTGGTCTGGAAGCCGGCAGGTTTCAGAGCCGCGGCGATGCCCCTGGCTTTGTTCGGCGGGCAGGTGGTGCTCAACATCGCCTGGTCATTTATCTTCTTCGGCCTGCACCAGCCCGGCTGGGCATTTGTGGAGATCGTGATCTTGTGGCTGGCAATCGTGGCGACGACGGCGTCTTTTTTCCGCTGCTCGCAGATCGCCGGATGGCTGCTGGCGCCGTACCTGGCGTGGGTGAGCTTTGCAGCCTTGCTGAACATGGCGATTTGGCGAATAAACGGCTGAGAGAGGGAGTCACAACATGTTCGACCTGATTGGCGACATCCACGGACACGCGGGCGAACTGACCTCGCTGCTGGAAATGCTCGGCTACGGTGTCCAACAGGGCATCTACCGACACCCGGAACGTACCGCCGTCTTTGTCGGTGATTTCATCGACCGGGGACCGCAGATTCGCGAGGTGCTCGGCATCGTCCGCCCCATGTGCGAGGCAGGCAGCGCGCTGGCGGTGATGGGAAATCATGAGCTCAACGCGTTAGCCTTCCACACGCCCGACACGGCGAATCCCGGCCAGTTTCTGCGCGAACACTCCCCGAAGAACGTCAAGCAGCACGCGGCTACCATGAAACAAGTCCCGGAGTCCGAACTGCGGGACCATCTGGAGTGGTTTTGTAGCCTCCCACTGTGGCTCGACCTCGGTGGACTTCGAGTTGTCCATGCCTGCTGGGATGAGCGAGCGATGAGCCAGATCGCCGGGGCTCATCAGAACCACGGAGGAGTCACGACCGAGTTCCTGCACTTGGCATGTCGCAATGGGGAACCGTTGTTCGCGCCCGTGGAGATTGTCCTCAAAGGGAAGGAAGGCCAGTTGCCGGAGGGAATGTCCTTCCGGGACAAGGACGGCCACGTTCGCACCGAGATACGCACCCGCTGGTACTTGCCCCCGGACGGCCACACGTACCGCACTTATGCCCTGCAGTCCGACGAGATCGCCTGCGACCTCGAACTCGACCCAACGGTGATCGACGCCGCGGCCCCGTATCCCGTAGCGGCCAAGCCAGTCTTCATCGGCCACTATTGGCTGTCGGCCCAACGGCCCACCGTCTTGGCGGACAATGTGGCGTGCCTGGATTTCAGCGTGGCCAAAGGTGGATTCCTCTGCGCCTACCGCTGGAACGGCGAGCAGAAGTTGAGCAACGAGAACTTCGTATGGGTGAAGAGACGACACTCAGGGATGGACACGTCGTCGCCCGTCTAATCGTGCTCTGCATGGCCGTTCACGAGATCCGTGCTGGCCCTCACTCGGCGCTAGCCAGAGCGTCATCGGCCGGATTTCTACCAGTCTGATGCGATGATTCTGCACGTCGACAAAGGATGCCGCAAACCAATGCCCAAGTCCCGTCGCGGTAACGACGGACAAATGTCCCACGAGAGCCCCGTCTGCTAGCCTGCACGACTGAGAAGGAACTTACTCCGAGCCTTCGCGAATGCCGACAGGGCATATGAAAAGGATGTTTCGCGTGGTCCGCGATCGCGAACACTGATGCCAGATCATCATGGGCCGAACACTCGAACTCGACGCCGGAACGAGCGAGGAACCGGCCGCTCGCGCCCCGCTGCCGGACGAAATGGCGCGACAACTGAGGTTCGAGCTGTCGCGATAGGTGCAAAAGCGATCAATTCGCGTGCGGGACGAAACAAACCAGCCAAACTGCCGCAAATCAACCACGCAGCCGGTCAGCGCACAAAGTACGAAGCGAGTGCTTCCGCCGCCGGTTGCCAGAACGTGGCTCGGGACGGATGAGGAATCGGGATGACGCGTGTCATCGCAGCGCCGCCAGGAAGCTGCATGTCGCGTGGCGTGAGCGACTCGAACCTAGCGTGCGGTGCGTGGGGATAGCAGAGGCCGGCGGCATACTTGCCGACGAGTACTACGTTGGCGGGAACGACGGCGGCGATCAGTTCGTGCAGAATCTGATCCATGCTCGCTTGGCACGCCGCGAATTGCGGGTCGCGAATAATTTCCTGGATACCGGTCGGCCCCGTCTGCACGGCGCAACGGTTCATTCCTATCCACGTTTCGTCGATACGGATTCCCGCTCGACGGCATACTTCTAAGAGCCCACGTGCGAACTTGTGATCGTGGAAGAGAAACGTGCTCTGTTTCGGCAATCTCGCCGCAAGTTCGTCAGCGATCTGGTCAGCCGCGATTCCCCCGCCGTCGACGAAATCGCTGTGGTTCGTCCCAATCACGAGCGCCGTGGGGCGGGCGAACACGGGCGTGCAGAACGGAATGATGCGATGGCTCCTGGAGAACGGCTCCCACGCCGCTCGCATGGCGTTGAAGAACGACTGCGGATCAAATTCATCCGACATGGCTCAGGCTCCAGGCTCCATTACTCGCTCGGCGCGGAATCGTTTGACTCGTGAACTCTCAGTAGAAGATTATCCAGTTGGCGAGGGCTGAGGGCGAGTTGGAGTTTCGAGTCACAGTGTTTTCGTAGGGCTTCGCAGCGTTCGACAAACCGGCCGTATTCTGGATCGCCATTCGTTTCATGCTTGGGGGAGCGAGGGAGTTCGTCGTTGAGCTTTCGCAACGCCGCCGTTGCTCGCGCGTCGAAGATACAGAAGAGTCGTGGGACGTGAAAATGCAGGTACTTAGACGCCAGCGAGCGGTTTTCGAGCCCGGAAATCTGCTGGAACAGTTTCATGGTTCGGTCATGCACTTTCACCAGAGTTTCGATGCCCCGAGGCGTACCCGGTTCCGACGCACGCGCTTCCGACAGCCATTCGTCGAGGTCGGACGTCAGCACCGTCGGCACCACTCTTTGAAGATAGAACCGATCGCCCTTCAAGTCATCTCCGCCCTTACGCCGCTCAATCGACGCGGCATAGGTCCGCCCGATGAGCAGGATCTTGGCGATGACGGCTTGCTCTTCCGTATGGCCCGGGTGTTCGCGACACAAGTCGTACAAGACCTGATTGCCAAGGTCCCATGGGGTTGGGGCCATCGCTTTGGTGACGAGTGCGGCATCCAACAGGCTATTATTTTTCACGACACTCCTCTCATTTGAATTTCCGTCCGTTGGGCCTGACCGCCGCGGCCGAGTTCTCTTCGGATCATGACTAGCACAAGTGACGCCAGCTGTCTCCAACGCATGGATCCCGCTTCAGCCTTGTGGCGAGCGGTAGGTTCGACTCGAGTAGAACCTCACGTCGCGACACGATACAACATTGCACGCTGGCGATTCGCCTTTTCGACCCAACGCGTGTTGTGGCGGCCTGGCTTTCCCGACACCTCAACTTGGAGCACCCCGTGCGCATCGTATCCTGGAACATTCTTCAAGGCGGTGGTTCGCGTTCCCAACAGATCATTGAGCAGCTCAAAGCCTGGAGTCCAGATATCGTCGGCCTGTGTGAATTCCGCGGCGGCAAGGCCAGCAAGTCGATTGCGGACGCACTTCAGGAAATGGGGTTGGTGAACCAGCATGCCACCACCAACCCCGATCGCGCTATTGATGACCGTCTGATGATCGCGTCGAGATTTCCGATCCAAGTGCAAAAATCCCCGGGCGTCTTGGGCTCCACAGGACGCTGGATTCATGCCAAGGTCGACGCTCGCCGCACTTTTGATCTCGTGCTGATGTGGGTTCCCAATCGCAGGGAAGCGTGCACCCAACCGGTCTTCCATCGGCATGTGTTGGACGCACTGGCCCCGTACAGCGGCAAGCCAGTCTTGGCGATGGGCGACACGAACACAGGCGTTCCTGGCGTCGATGAAGACTCCAACTACTTCAAGGAAGCGGAAGGGCAATGACTCCAAGATCTGCAAGCCTCCGGTTGGAGCGACGTCTGGCGGCAGCGGAATCCCAAGCGACGCGAATTCACGTGGCGGAATAGCCGTGGGAAAAGTTTCCGAATCGACCAATTGTTTGCGACGCGCAAAATGATCGACCGAGTGGAGAGCGTGAAGTACGACTGGGGAAAACCCCCGATGGGAAAACACAAGGGGCCCAGCGACCACGCGGCCATCGTGGCTGATGTAGCCGACTGAGCCAATGATTCTGCGGGAAGCACAATAACCCCCGGTTTTCGGACCAGGGGGGAAGGGCAATACAGGTGGATCCGTAGTACCACGACGGACATTTGTCCCACGAGGCAGAACTGCGGCTCGAAAGGCAGCATTTCCGCGTCGAAAGGAGCCAAGGCGTCGCCATGCTCGCCGTCGCACATGAAAATCACACCCGTCAGCAGGCAACTTGACTCTGCATCGAGACCATCGCAGGTGGAATTCTGACGGATGCCGTCGACGCGGGAGGCTTGCGTCATCCCACCGTGTCTTGGCCTGCGAATTCTCGACGAACTCGACGGCGAATTACCCAGCGATTGCTCGACGGCCTTTCGGCGGCTGAATCGTTGCCGCGACAGCGACCAAGCGGCGGCTTCCTTGCTATGGGCGATACGCGCGAGGCACGTCACGAATTGCCGATTGAGAGCTCACTCCAAGTCGCGGGGGTGCCATCGAGAGCGATGAAGTCATCGGCTAGGTCTGCGGCTCCATCCGCCCTCATCTGGCAGCGTGAACTCCCGACCAAGCGGCGATAATTCACGCGACTCGTCCACTGGAAGACGTTTTTGCCGGACACGAGCTCCCTGCCTCAAGGCCGAGAGTCGCAATTCGGTACGATTATTCGCGATCAGTCGGTTCAGCCACTTTTCCATTGCCACTTCGCAAAGAGACGTTTTCCCATTCCGCAGCGGGCCTCCGTCAATGGAAAATCGCTCGACGATCAGCTGTCGACGTCCTCAGCCAAAGCTTGCTCGGCACACGGTACACCCGTACCTTGGCGAGCGTCAGTCAACCACAGACCGAGACAGGCGAGCTCAGAAGAGCACTCCCAACCGTTTCCTTCCTTGCAGCGATTCTCGCATGGGCGACGGTCTCACCCGCCGTCGAAACACTGAGTCAGCAACGCACAGGAATCCTCGCCGCTTTGGCTCCGGTACGCTGACGAACCGCTCCGATGGCTCGACCACTCGAAGGCAGAAAGTCGGCAGCGGCTCTCTCACGACCGAGCGGGATCAAAACGGCAAGATGATCACCGGCACGACTCAACCGCTTGGCAGCGGCACCTTCTCGACCGACAAGCCCGGCGGGAGTTCCTCCCAATCGAGTAAGGCGGTGACGAGATAATTCGAGCGAACATCCAACAGCCTCCCGCCTGTACCGGCATTTTGAGCCTCCCCTACATCGCCGAGTTTTGCAGCTTGTTTCTCGTTTCTCAATCATCCGTTGACGAGTGGCGGAGTTTCACCAACGAATTCCGCAAGTCACGTGCTCGCTCTCTCCGACCTGTCAGTTACGCGTATTTCGATGCCAGGTTGGACAAATGTCCGACATACGAATCTCTTGCCAGCGCCTCTATGTACGAGTGTCGCTATCCAGGCTTCTTTTTCTGGCAAGATCGCGACGAGCTTCGCCGCAGCGTTTGTTTACGACCGGACTCAACGCTTCCGATCGCTAAGTATTGAAGTGATATGTTCAGATCCCATGCTCGAACATGGGCGCGAGGGTAATCACCGAGAATCTGTTGGCTCGCACTTCTATCGGCGGTCGCTCCGCCTTCCGCTACGGCGTATCGGGGCCCGGGCTCCGCCCTCTCCGGCCCCGAACGCCTCCGCTACTCGCTCGACTGAACTGCGGCAACGCGGAAGCCCAGGCCGTAGTTCCGGCTTGACGGGTCGACCCTGTCGCGAAGCGCCGACCGGCAGTAGCTGGGCCTGCTGCCCCAGCTCCCGCCTCGGAAGACCCGGTGCGAGCCCTCGGACGGGCCGATGGGGTCTGCCTTAAGCGATGACTCGTAACTGTCGTACCAGTCTGAGCACCATTCGTTGACATTCCCATGCATGTCGTAGAGTCCCCAGGCATTCGGAACGTAACTTCCAACGCGCGTGGTGCGTGCAAGGTATTTACCTTTGGTGCTCGTGCCGTACGGAGTGTTGCCATCGCAATTCGCTCGATCCCCGTTCAAGACGCTGCCGAAGTGGAAGGGCGTCGTCGTCCCGGCTCGACATGCATACTCCCATTCGGCTTCCGTCGGCAGTCGATACCGAAGGCCTTTCGCCCGTTCCGCGGGCAAGGCAGATAAACGGCGACAAAACTCGACAGCCTCTTCCCAACTCACCGACTCTACCGGAAAGCGACTTGTGTCTAGTCCCGCTACGTCATCCTTTCCCTCACCGTCCGGACTGAAGTCACTCGGGTTCTTCCCCATGACGCGCAGGTACTCTTCCTGCGTCACCTCGTACTGGCCCAAATAGTAGCCCTGGGTGATTCGTATTTGATGTCGAGTCTCGTTGTCAAAACGCTCCGCTTCCTCTTCCGGCGACCCCATCCAGAATTCACCCGCCGGGATGTACGCCAACTTCATACCCACGTTGTTGACGGTGATTGCCCCGGGTTGCGGTCGGCCGTGGTTCGCCCGCCGATCCAACTCTCCACGCACATACGGCACAAACAACGCTACTCGCGCCTTCCCATTCACAAAGTCGCGAGTCGCCGCCAACAGCTCCTGATCGGCGTCCTGACGCGGATCGAGCCGCAATAAGATCTCCGCCAGTTGGGACTGCAGTTCGCTCGTGAAGGCACCCGTCGTCGGTTGGCGACGCACACTTGCCACCAGCGCCGCTAAGTCACCGGCCTTCTTCGCCAGCGGCAATTCACGAGCCGCTTCCGGTCCTTGGTACGACGGCGACTGTTTCTTCTCCGGGTCGCCCGGGCGACGACGACGATTCTGATCTTCGGTCCACCTCCGCACCGATCGTTCCACGTACCCGGCCACCGAGCTCAAACGCACCACATTCTGATCGTCCGCCGACGCGCCGCCCCGTAGGGCCTCGAGCAGCGCGTACGTAAAAACTCCATGCCCAGAACCGCCTAGTTCCGAATGTTCGTAACTGAATTCTCCCACGTCGCACGATACTAACTTCGACTGCCCCGTCGGCTTCTTCAGAAGCTCCAGAAAATCGGCCGTCATCGCCCGTCCGCTCGCAATCCGGCTAGAGCGAGCGCCATCCGACAACCGTTCCTGGCACGCGTCGACCAGCAGCAGCCGATGGCCGGCCTGCGACGCGTTCATCTGCTCTTCCACCGACGACAAGCGGATGGCCGTATCCTCCAGGAACGTGCGCAATCCGTCGCTCGGCATCACATATCCCACGCGTTTATCCGTGAAGCCATGGGAACTGAATGACACGACCAGCAGGCCCGACTTGGGCTGAACACCCTGACGCGTCCGCACGAACGATCGCAGAATTGTGCTCTTCTCCGCCCCAACGACCTGTACGCCGAGTTGCTTCAATTCCGCCAGGTGACGCGTCACGCGTTCGCCCGACGGTTCGCCCGAAATCGCCAAGTAACACTGACGCGCGGGCAGCAGCTTCAATTCGGCGACGAACAAGTGACACTGTTCGACGGCGTCATTGACTGCGAACCGCAGCGGTTGCATATCGGGATCGGCCGTGAATTGGTTCACCCCAACGAACAACCCACCGTTCCCTGACGACGCGACATCTGACAGCGGCGCAAACAGCGAAGCTCCACCGCTGGCTGCGCCCTCGACGACCAGACTGCGCCCCGCCGCGGCCGTTCCGTTCGATGCGTCTTGCGCCCAGCTCAGCGAAGCGCCCAGGACTACCAACAAGCACCACGTCGAAGAAATTGACCGTCTCAAGGAATAACTCCGAGGGAATCGCCTTCAGCCTGTCTCGCGCCTCTGTCATATGACGCCCATCATCCGGGAGCGACGGCCGTCGTGCAAATTGCGCCCGTTGATTTTTAGCGCGATACGACAGCCTTGCAACACACCCACTTCGGGGTATTATCTTACGTCCTCGAAGGGTGCAGTTCCGGGACAACACTTCGTCCAGGTGAATTATGTGTGCAAATGGTCTTGGGACCGCTCCGGCCCGTTTATTCCTGATGGCGGCGTTCGTTTGGGGCTTGACCGCGTTCGTGCATGACTCGACCATGGCGAACGAGCCGACACTGAGGCCGCCCAAGCTCTACGTCGTGCTGCTGATTGACACGGACAGCAATTTGGCAGCCGATGTCGCAAAAGACCGCGACAATCTTCAGCGCATCCTCTCCGAGGCCTTTGCAACTCGCCCACACCGTTTCGAGGTGACCGTCCTGCAGGGCCGCCAAGCGACTCGCGAGCAAGTTCTCGCCACTCTGAACGCACTTCGCGGCAAGGTTCGCGAGAACGATTCCGTCTTCGTTTACTACTCTGGCCACGGCGCCACGCTCCTCAACGACGGCGGACACGCCCTGACGCTTCACCACGACCAAAGGACCCAGAGTCGTTTCTTGCTGCGATCCGAAGTGCTGGAAGCGATGCGTTCGTCGTCGCCTCGACTGAGAGTTTTGCTGACGGACTGTTGCAGCAAAATTCCCGAACAGTTGCGAGGACGCCTACTCCCCGCGGCCCCCAAAGCAACTTGGCCTGTCATGGACACGTTGTTCTTTCAACACCAAGGACTCACCGACATCAATGGCTGCCAACCGAACGCCTTTTCCTGGAGTTATTGGGACGCAGACGGGCCTAAAGGAGGCACTTTCACACTCGCCCTCGTCCCCCTCCTTTGCACGAAGCGAGACGACATCAATCCCGTCTTCGGCGTCAGCGATGGAATCGTCAACTGGCGTACATTCACGAATCCACTCAAACGCGACACAGATCGACACTATCAGTCACTACGCCAAGCGCTGCTTGCGGATCCATTGATCGCCGAGTCCGAAAAGTCGGCAATGCGCGACCAGCTCGAACAAACTCCGGAGGTCTTCTCACTCGCCACGTTGGCCCCGCAACCGATCGTTGACAATGCGTGGATGCTGGGCATCGAACATACCTCCGCCGTTGAGAACGGCAAACCCGTTGTTTACATCGTTCGAGTTTACCCCAACACGCCGGCGGAGACGGCAGGCCTGCGTCAGGGCGACACCGTCGTGTCGATCAACGACATCCGAGTCAACGACCGCGAGCAACTTGCGCGTTTGATCGACTATTCGGACGGTCGCATTAGGCTGTGCTGCCGTAGAAATGGCGAACAGAAATCGTTCGACATCCCCCTGAAGCCCGTAAAGCCCGCTCCGGTCGCGCCCCCCGCGCCTGCGATATCGCGTTGAGCCACCAAAATCCCTATCGAAGACGTCCCCTTCCTCGTATCGTGGAGCCCATGAATGCGTTCGATCGCTCTCGCCTCTAGCATCGTCTTTACGGTCTGTCTCTTAATCACGTCGGAAGCCTCCGCCGTCAATTTTGAGCAAGTTTACTTTCGCGATGACGGCACCGTCCTTCTGCAGATCCATTTCAATGGCGGCATTACCAAGAGATCCAATGCCTCGTGGGACGCCCGTCGCACCTCGAAAGGTGAACTCTACTACCAGTGTCGATATCGGGCGAAAAATGCTGCGGGTCAGGTCGTAAATGAGCAAGTCCTGTACTACTTTGTCGATGATCCCGTCGATGGCAACACCGATGCTTCAAACCATTGGGTCTACTGGTACAGCGTAAAGACGGAGGTGATTTGGGGGCGATGCCCCACCAAGAATCATCCCAACTATCGTCAATGGCTGGCAGCCAAGGGACCGGACCTGTGGCAGGTAGTTCCCAAAGCAGCTCGGCCCGCCCTGAAAGGCGAGCTGCGAATCTCCGCTGTCGGGCCGAGATTCGCTCTGGAAGTAATCGGCTTGAATGACGAGACGATGCCGAAGGTGGAGCCTACGACCGCCAATGATGCGATTTTGTGCATCGACCTTGAGAACGCGATTTTCAGCTGAGTCTCGCTTCGCGCGCAATTCGACGGCGGACATTTGTCCGCCGTCGGAGATTGCGTCGCGATTCACCCCTTTGGCCGCCGGTTGTTACTCCGCCTTCGTCAGCTCAGCAGTCGGAGTCGGCCCCGACTGCTGCTGCTGGATGGCCGTCTCAGCAGTCGGCGTCGTTTCAAACTCGATCACCAGCGCCGATTCCTCTTGGGCCGACGTCGTCGTCGGCTCTTTGGATAGGGGCACTTCTCGCTTCGTCGAAGTCGAAACCGCGTCCACGCCCGTCGGTTGGCCGGCTTGCACCGGGATCTCCTCCAGGAATCGGCGGGCCGCCTCCTGGCTGGCCAGCGCTGGCGACGTTCCTCGCGATTCATCCGCCATCAGTTCCGCAACGCTGCGAACCGGATTGTCCCGCAACACGCGTTCGTTGACGTTGAACAAGGCGTCGACCTGCGCGATGAGTTCCTCCCCGACCGCGGTCAACTCGCGCGACTCGAGCAGCTCACGCTGCGTCCCGATCGCCGCCAGCTGCGTTTCGGTCGCATTGAGTCGGACCACGATCTCCCGAACGCGCTGGTTCGACTCGTCCTGGATTCGCTGGAGCCGCTGGAGCGACTTCTCGAACCCCTCCGCCTCCGCCAACAACAGGCTCACTTGCGCCACCGCCTGCTCTTCGGTGTAAGCCGCGTTGCGGACGACGATCGGAAATGCGCTTTGCTGGCGAGCTTCCTGGAACCGCTGGCGAAACTCCTCCGTCAGTTTCTGCGCTTGATCCCGCAGCACCAGTTGCTCGCGCACCTTGCCGCTCAGCTGATCGGCGTTTCCCACCAGCTCGAAACGGCACTTTTTCAGCAGAGCTGCTTCGGCCTTGAGCTTCTGCTCGACGTGCCGCGTGAAGCCCGCTGGATCAGCGCGTCGCGCTTCCTCGGTCCAACCGAACCAATCGCGGCCTTGCATGGCCACCGTGGTCCGCACAGCCGGCGAAACACGATAGGCGCCCGCAAGCAACGCCATGGCCACCACCGACACTCCCACATGTCCCCAAGAAATCTTCATCGCCCTGCCCTTTCTAAAACGACGCTTCCCAGAATCAAGACTGGGGCATCGCTCGACGCCCCACTGTCATGGAGAGGCTTTCTCCGCGTCGAGATTGCGCGCCGCGGAAAGAATCGTCGGATTCGCGGTGGCGGAATGTGACCGTATCGACGGTCAACATGGCTGCGCCGCTTCCAAGAGGAGCAACAAAAAAAGGCGGACCGACGTTTGTCGGCCCGCCCGCGTGAAGGAAATTCGTTGTCTATTTCCGCAGGTACAGCGGCGGACTGGTGTTGTCGATCAGCTCCGGCGTTTGCGTCGCGCCCGGAAAGCGATCCGCGACGTATTCCGGAACCAGCTTCTTCAGTTGAGCCGCGGCCTCCGTGAGCGAGAGCGGCCCCTGCGATTCGCGAATCAGCTGGTCGAGGAACTTGGTCATCACCGAGAGATCGCCTTCCTTGCGGACGAACGAAATCTGGGCGGCGCGCGACGAGACCAAAAGCGCCGTCTCCTTCTGACCGATGTCCTTGGTGTGCTGCAATTCGCCGTCCAGCATGTCGAGGTCACCCAGCGACTTGACGCCGTCTAGCCCGCGCAGCCCCTTCTCGGCGGTCGCTTGTCCGCCCGAGTGACACGTGTCGAGCAACAGCACGACTTTCCGTCCATCCAGATGCTGCATCAGCCGGCCAAAGTGATCGTCCAGCAGCACCGAGTTTCGCAGCGTCTCCGGATTGTTGGTTTGCGCGTCGTAGGTCACCAGGAATTCGTCGAGCCCATCCGTTTCGTCTCCGTTATCATCGGCGCACCGGCCGCCATGCCCCGACCAATAGATGAAGACCGTGTCGCCCGGACGAGTTCCCTGGGCCAACTTGCCCTGAATGTGTTCGACGATCTTGGCGAGCGTGGCTTGCTCGTCAAGAAGAAGATGTGCTTCATCCAAGCCGCCGTACATCTTCATCGTCTTGAACATGGTTTCGGCATCGGGGCGGCAGGCGGGAAGCGGCCGAATGGCCTGGTCTCGGTACTTCGCGAGCCCGATAAACAAGCCCACGCGACGCGGTCCGCGGACGGCAGGAGTGCCGTCTTTTGCAATGGTCGTGAAGTTGACCGAGTGCTCGGCCCATTTGGCGGGCTTTCGGTCGGCCCCTTCGACAAACGCCGCTTTGATACCCTGGTAATCGACCTCCGTCGCAGCGGCCTTGCGCAACCCCTCATTGTCAAACGGCAACCGCTCCTTCGTGACAATCGCCTTAAGTACTTCCTCGCCGAAGGGAGCGCCGATGCGAATCCGAAACGCCGGGGCGTCTGGGGGCGGAACCAACGTATCTTTGTTGGCCTTAATTTCGTTGTCCGTTTGATACTTGTTCGGAAACAGACACCGCACCGTTCCCTGCGAATCGCGATTGAACAGGTACAGGTAGCCATCGGCGCTCGACCGCACCGTCGCCGTCAAGGTTTCGCCCTCTCGATAGATGCGGTTCTCGTGATCGACGCTCACGCGCACCAGAAACGCCTGATGCGGGTTCTGCACTTCCTCCACGAACAGCCCGCGCGGAACAACTTGCTCTTGGCCGTAGCCCCAGCTGGCGAACGCCAGGATCATCACGCCGGTCGCCATCTTCCAGGCCCCTTGCTTCCCAACCATTTTCACGCTCCTTTTCCAAACGTTGTTGACTCGTCAGTTTCCAAGTTGTTTTGCTTTACCAAGCTAGCCTGCCGCACCTTCGCGACGCTCGCTCGCCGGTTTCTGTTCCGTTTGCTCCGTTTGCTCGGTTCCCGGCTTGTCGCTGGGTTGCGGCTTCGGAGGTTTCTCTTTTGTCTGAGACGGCGTCTGCTTGGCGTCGGGCGACTGCTTCGGCTTCGCGGGCGCCGCTGCCCCCACATAGAACGCCACCTCATCCTGAGCGAACTCTCCCAGGTACGTCTTGGGGTCGAGTCGCCCAAACTCCTCCTGGGAGAGGCGTTCTTCACGCTGGTATTGCGCGACCAGCTGCTGAATTTGTTGAGCTTGCGACGGCGGCCAGCGAAACTCTTGTCGTTGAAGCTGCTGTTGCTGCGGTTTCGGCGTCGCTTGCTGCTGCTGCGTCGCGTTCGACGCCAAACCGCTCAAGTGCAGCGGGCGCGAAGTCACCACCGCCTTGATCCGAGCGACTCCCGCCGGCCCTTCGACGCGAATTGCAAACTCGTCCTTGCCCCCGGGAATCGTGAACTTCGTCGACGCCTCCACCCGATTGGTCTGCCCCGGCTGCGGATACAGCAGCGCCAACTCGCCTTGTCCATTCAAATACAACAGGTACAGGTAGCCCGCCTTGCTGCTCGACCCGCGCACCTCCAGCGCCTCGCCGATCTGGTACTCGCCGCCATCGAACCGGTCCACCGTGATGTCCAAGGGGAAGGCGGACGTCTTGTTCGCCACCAGCCCCAATAGCTCCCAGGCGCTTAGCACCACTGGCTGCTCGGCCGGCGTGGGCGCGGGTCGAGGCGGTGTATTCGGAGTCGACGGGACGGTTCCCGGAACGGGAGGCGCTGGAGTCGGCGGCGGCGGATTGTCGGGATTGGCCGGCAGCATGGGCGTCGGCGGCATGGGCGTCGGAGGCGTGGGAGTCGGAGGCGCAGGAGTCGGAGGCGGCGCAGGGGGAGTCGGGGGAGCTGGAGTAGGCGTGGGCGGCGGAGGCGACGTTCCCGCGACCGGGCGACCGACGAACTGACGCACCTGCGCATAGTCGATTTCGGGATTCTCCGCCCGTTGTACGGTTGGGAACCACGCAAAGTCGGGATGATCCTTGACGCTCGGCCCATGCCACTTACCCGATCCGGCGACGATCTTGTTCCCTCGCAGCTCGAACGTGAACCAGTACGTCTGGCGGCGCACTTTGACCCCGACGTAATCCGGCGTCACGAAGTCGTCGGCGAACCAGAGGGTCAATTGGGCCAGTTGCTGGTTGTTTCCTCCATGCGGAGCGTACGTGATCTTGTAAGCGTAAACCGGGAAATTCCAAACTTCCTCTCCCGCTTCGATATCCAACACCAGCGGCAGACGCTGTTGCTTGATATACAGCTTGAGCAGTTGCCACAGTTGGTCGGGCGCCAGGTCGCCGCGGTCCTCCGATCCGCGGCCGTCGCCGAAGCGATCGCCGTAGGAGTCGGCTTCATCGTAAGCGTGCGTCAGGGACAGCAACCCCTTCTGATCGCCCACGCCCAGCGGCAGTTGACGCCCTCGCCCTTGAGCGACGCGGCTTTGCGCGGGCTCCGGCTCGCGAACCGCCGAGGCGGCCCAAGCATGGCAGTATCCGTGCCAGCGCGGCACCTCCGGTCCCGGCGGATGTTGCTTTCGTTCCCACGCAGCGGCCGCCTTGCCGGTCAGCTGGTCGTATTTGGCGAGCGGCCCGAGAATCTGGCCTTCGCGGTGCGGCCACCAATAACCGGACCAGGGCGTCCGATCCACTTGTCCTTGATCTTCGCCGGCGACGAGCGGCGACGCGGCCCCCCATGCGACCAGTCCCACTGCCAACCCCGCGGCGAGGAGCCGCCAGGTCGGCCGTTTCCCTTGAGTAATGCGTTGGTTCATGATTCTTGCTCTCTCCCTTAGACGGCGGACAGGCCGCATGAAATTACCGGTTCCCCGCAGGTTCGACCTTCACCAAGCGACTCCGCGTCACGCCGTTGTCGGAATAGGCCGGCCACGGCAAGTTGGCTTGCCACAACTGGCGGACTTGCCGATTGCGTGTGTTCAACTGCACGTTGGCGATCGGCTCGCGGGTGAGGCTCTTGGAGAACTCTGCATGCAAGAGGCCCTTCACTTGGTCTTCTTGCGCGCCGCTCACCGATTGTTCAATCGCGTAAGAGAAACTCAGGTCGTCGAACGCCTTCACCCCGGCCGGCCCTGGAATGGCCTCGAACTCGAACGCCTTCGTCCCCTTGGTGTCGGCCTGCTGAAACACGGGCAGATCCACGGGCAGCAGGACGAGCATCGCCACGACGACGGGGGACGGCTGGCCGGTTGGAAACGCGTAACTTTCCGTCATGGTGCGTACTTCGCCTGCAACCGTATGCTGCGTTTGCACCTGCCGTAACGCATAGGAATCGCGGTCGACCCACAGTCGAGTGACCGGCGCTTGCACCTGGGCGTCCAAGCAGTCGATCTGGACGCGAAAACAGGGCCGCTCCGCCACTTGCTCCTCGCCCTGCACCGTAAAGCGCCACGTGAGCGGCTTGGCGAGGGGAGCGTCCTTGTCGATCGTTTCCCGACGCTGAACTTGCTGCGTCTGGGTTTCAATCTCCCAGCGGTCGCCCACTTTCCAGCGGGGACGCAGCTTTTCCACGACCAGTTCCCCGTCACGGGCGGTCGCGGCGTTGGGCTGCTGCGCGAACGACCAGGCCCACCCGCCGGCGACGCTCGCCAGCAGCGTGCCGCAACACACGAGGTTCACAACGTGTTTTCTCATGATGATTTTCCTTCAAGAGATGTCGGTTTCCCGCTGACCAGCCCCACCAGCACGCAAAGCGCACCCCGCAGAGTGACTGGAATCTTAGGACGGCCCTCCGCAGGCCGCAACGCGGGTCTCACTCGGTGAGAGGGGCGGAGCGAGCCAGGATTGCGCTCGCCGCGCTAGACGGTGAACGGGCCCGGCTCGGACTCGAGAATTCTTCGCAACGAGCGCAATTCTCGCCGCGACGTCGCCTCTTACGAGCGATGGCGAGGGAGGGGCCGCGGTCCTCGTCGTCTGGATAAACCATGCCGCGACCCATGCGCACCCCTTCGACGGAGAATTGAATCATGCAGCGCCGTCTTTTCCACGTCAGTCTCACGACTCTCGCCCTTGCGAGCGGCAGTCTCACCGCCGCCCTCCTGTTCGCGGGGCCCCGCGAATCTCCGCAGCAACAGCAGGAGTCGGCGGTTCAATTTGAGCAGCCCAGTTTGCTGCCCAACCAAATGGGCCAACAGCAGCAGCAGCAGCAAGAACATCCGGGCGTCCGGCGGCCGCGACAGCACTCTCAGCAAACGCGGCTTCCGCAACAACAACTGCCGAAACCCAAACTGCAGCCCCGGCATTTTCAACACCTGCAACATACGCCTATCATGCAAGGCAGTCGTCGCCGGTAACCTTCACCTCGCCATGGTCGCTGGCTTGCCTTGCAACCAGCGACCATGTTCCGACGCGGACCCGTGGTATGTCTGTCGATCGAAAGGAATCTCCCGATGCATCGTGTTGCCTTTCCAGTTCGCATCATGACCGTCGCCTTGTTGTTGTTGGGCGGCGTCTTGGGATGGAATGGCACCGCCCAGGCGGAAGGGCCGTCGACGCTCGACGTTCAGCAGGCGATCGGTCGATTCTTGGCCGATAAACGAGACTTTGGCGATAACACGAAGTGGGCCGCATTGCGTCGACGCGTGCGGCTGGAACCGGCGATGGCTTCGGTGATTGATGGACGAATTCACGTCGCCGCACCGATGCTTTGGAAACTTCCGACCGACGAGTCGTCTCAGGCGGTGCGGGAACTTGAGTTGTTACTCGCGGCCGCGCTCGAAAAAGCGGCCGGCTCGGACCGACGATTTCGCGGTCGTCCGGCATTCGATTGGGTTCGAGAAAGTACGATTACGACCGCCCCCCCGGTGGCCATTCGCCGACTAACTGAGGTCAGCGAAGTCGAGGTAATCAGTGTGATCAACGACTATGTGGAGTCGCTGGACCGCGAGAATCGATGGGAAGCCGAGGGCCTTGGTCCACTTCAACGCAGCCTGCAGCTGCGCGGGCCAAACCTGGGCGTCAGCGAGGCGCGGTTTTGGGGCGACAAGTTGTCGCTCGGGTGGTCCGCCCTCGTGCGCGATGAGAGCGTTTGGCCATCCGTCACCCCCGCGGTGCGAGCGGCTGCCGCTCGCGCGGCCAGGGAACGTGCCAACGACCGCGACTGGGCGACGCTCAACAATTTCAATGATCAAGTTCGAACTACCGCGAACCGCCTCCGCGAACGGTACGCCCCGCTCCTTCAACCACTCGTCATCCGAGCGTTGACGACGCACGTTGCCGCTCCAGCCTCCGCCCCGCTCCTCGAAGCGGCATCGCCAGCGAGTCTACAAGTCGACTTGTTTCTCGACATCCCCGCGGAATTGAGGAGGGTCGAGCGCGCAGGAGCAGTCGCAGCGGCGATGCCCCCTGGCGCCGGCAATCGGCGCATTGTGAACGCGGCCGGCAACGACTCAGCTGGCTACACGTTTCGCTTTGTCAAAGCCGAGAAGTTGCGACGACTCTCGGCCGAGCAACAACCTGAGCTGACGCATGTGCGGTTAGAAGAAGCAGCCGACTCGGCATCCGTGAAGCGAAGAGAGTTTCAGCTCGACCTACAAGGATTCTCCGGCGGTACGCTCTCTGCCCTTGAGTTTTCCCCGGACGGCCGACGTCTCGCTGCCGCCGGCGACGTGCTCCGTATCTGGGACTTAGAGAAGGGCGTGTTGGAGCGAACGTTGCGAGCCGGCCAGATTACCGAGCGTGCAACGGGTTTTCGCGACATTGCCTATAGCCCAGATGGAAGACTCTTGTGCGCAGCCATGACCGGGACGAAACACCGGATCTGGGTCTACGAAACAGGCGATCTTTCGCGCGTGAAGTTCGCGTTGGACGGACATGACGAGGAGGTCGAACACCTGGCGTTCTCCAACGACGGCCGACACTTGGCGACCGCCGATATCCAAGGACGCGTCTTTCTTTGGGATTGGCCCAAGCGCCGCAAGATTTGGGGCTTCAAGTTCGAACACGCGATCAGCCACCTGAGCGTTTCGGAGTTTGAGGTATTGGCGATTGACAGGACGCTCGATTTCTCGCGAATTCCGCTCGATCTGGATGCCCCTGGCGGTTGGTTCGGCGACGAAGACCCGCTCATTACGCTCATCAACAACTCGACTTACCCCGGCGCGAACGCCAAGCTATTCCCTCGTTCGGTGGCCGTTTCGAAAGACTCGCAGACTTGTTTGATCGGCGGGCGATCGGGCCGCGACGGCCAAAACGACAACTACCACTGGTGCGCCGCCTTCACCATGGAACAATCGCGTCGCGGCGAACCGCACTCGTCACAGGCGGCGGTCGACCATCGATACACACTGCTGTGTTGCGCGCTTTCGACCGACGGACGGCTGTGTGCCAGCGGCGATGCGCTTGGCTTGGTTCAAGTATGGGACCGTAAGTCCAGCTTGATCAAACATCGCTTTGAACCGTTCGGAAAGGGAAACCTGAGCGTCGACTTCGGCGAGTCGCTTGCGGATTGGCGGCTGGGCCGTGATCGCTACATCGGAGAACAGTGGAAGTACAACCATTGGGCGCCGTTGCACCTTCAGTTCGACTTTGGCAAGCGTATTCTCTCTTCCGTCTCCGCAACCGAACCGCGCGATGCAAGAATCCGCGATCACCAACGTCTTTCCTACGACTACGATGCAAACCTCCTGAAAATCTACGAGAACGATCAGCTCCAAACTTCCGTCGACTTCAGCTCGCACGGCGCTAATTGGAAACTGTTCGGCTACGGGTTTTACCCCGTGCAGGGACTCGAAGCCGGCTATGGCGTCATCGTCTGCTCGGAAGGAGGCGGCGTCTTGTGCCTCGATCCGAAGACGCTCCGCCCTAAACGCATCTTCATCGGCCACAATAGCCGCGTCTGGAGCGCTGCTGTCTCGCGCGACGCGATGAATGGTAAGCGTCTCATCACTACCGGCTCGGACGGCGTCATCCATGTCTGGAGCCTCGAGCAGTTTCAGCCGACGTATAATTTGGCCGCGTTGGTCGACGAGGATCGCAAGATCACTTACATCTATCCCGGCACGTCGACGGCCGAACGGCTGGCGATTGGCGATCGCCTCGTGTCGATCGGCGGTCTGACTCCCATCGAATGGCTGGATAGCGACAAGGCCAAGTTAGCGCCCGACGATCCAGTGACCGTGGTCATCGAGCGTAACGAACAAAACTACCGCGTGCCGGTCGTCTTGTCCGAAATGGGCGATCTCACGCGGCCTCTCGTCAGCGCCGTCCTTTCGGAAGATGGCAGCGAATGGGTGATCTGGACGCGGAGCGGCTACTTCGATTGCTCGCCGCAGGCCGGCCGACTGCTCGGCTGGTTGGAGAGTCGCGAGGGGGATCAGTCGGCGCAGTTCATCGACGGCGGCCAACTTCGCAAGCTCATGCACCGGCCCGACGTCGTCAACCTGACGCTCACCCTGGGCGACGAACAACTCGCGCTAAGGCAGGCCGATGCGCTGCGTAACCCAGACGCTCCGCCTCCACCCACGCCCGCTCCCGGCCACGGTAACGTCCCCGTGCCGCTGGCCTCTACCATCCCGAGCCCTCCCCGCGTGCGTTTGCTGCAACCGCTGGAAGGGTCGGCGACGGTGACCGCCGAAGAGACGGTGGAGGTGCGAGCGGTCGTGACGGCGCCTGCCGGTCGGCGACCGGAGATCGTGTTTCGCGTGAACGAGTCGGTCGCCGCCTCGCGCAGCCTGGTCGTCGAGGGGATCGCCCCAGCGCTGCCGCCGCCGCCGGCTGGCTTCGAGCACTATTTCGCCGGTCAAACGATTTCGCTGCGCTTGGGCTCCAACGTCATCCAAGTGCTGGCGCGCCTGCCCGAAGTCCAGACTGCCGAGGGCACAAGTTTCGTCATCGTGGAGCGGCGTCCTACCACGGCAAACGGCACATCGACGAAACCCACGCTCCACTGGTGTTCGATCGGCGTCAACGATTACCAGGGAACGGGTTTGGCCAGCCTGCGATTCGCGCACAACGACGTCGATAAGGTGGCCGAGGCGCTGCTGAAGCGCAAGCAGAAGCCGCGTTTCCCCTATCAGGACGTGAAGGTGCATCGGCTGGTGGACCAGCAAGCAAGCAAGACGGGGATCGGCGAACTGTTCGACGCCCTCACGAACCCGAATTCGCCGGATCGCGTTCGTACGGGTGATACGGTGAGCATTCATATCAGCGCGCACGGCGGTAAAGTGGCGGGCACGGACGGCTACATGCTGGTTCCGCATGGCGGCGACCCTCGCAAGCCGCGCGCAACCTGCGTCTTGTGGAGCGAGTTTGTGGAGTTGGCTCATGCGTTGGGCCAAAAGAATGTCCGCCTACTGTTGTTCGTGGATACCTGTCGAGCCGGCGGACTGGGCGACATCGAGAGTGGAGCGGCACGGGTCTTCACGAGCGAATTGAGCGGACTGGTCTTCACGGCCAGCGGGGCCAAGCAGAATGCGTTGGAATCGCCGACTTGGGAGCATGGTGCATTTTCCTTGGCGTTACGCGAGGCGATTGAAGGGCAGCGGCTGTCCGACGTCGAATGGGCCAGCGGCTTACAGCCCGACCAGGATCGAAACGGCGTCGTCGAAGTACGCGAGCTCGAAGCGTTCCTCCACCGGCGAGTCAAATCGCTCACCATGGACCAACAAGCCCCCGATTACGCTTGTCCCCGCATGGGGCTCGATCCGGTGTTGTTCTAGGCGTTGAACCGCGGAGCGGTCCACAACGAACCGCAGGACAGGCTTTCAGCCTGTCTCTGGTCGCCGGAGCGTCGTTCCCTCACGGAATCGTAGATGCCCCAAGCGCCTCGCGGGCGGGCCATCCAAGAACGACCGCATGACGGCTCTCACAAGAAAAACCGCGTCGAGCGTTCGATCAGGGCATCTCCCCAACCTACCAGCACCACGCGGCTCAACGATCGTTTGCCCGCACGGCCGTTCTCTGCCGCGAGGGACCGGAAAGCAGTCGGTTCCGTCCTGGGGATTCTCTGCTCCCCGGATGGAGCTGCGGCAACACGGAAGCCCAGGTTGTTGTTCCGGTTCGTCGGGTCGTTCCTGTTGCGGTTCGACGACCGGCAGTTCCTGGGACTGTTGTTCCAGCTCCCGCCCCGGATGACCCGGTTCGAGCCTTGTGACTGCTCACCAGCCTATCTATAGCGTGCGACGACGAAAGCGCCAACTCGCGACGCCGGCTGCTTGCGTGAATGCGACAAGCGCCGTCGCACGCTGCTGTAGTTCAAGGCCGCTGATTTCACCGCGTTCGTGCTGCCGTTCGAGGCTGGTAATCTTGCGTTGGTAGCGTACGCGGCTGCGACGATTCAGCGTCGCTCCCCACGCGTACACGCGGCAACCCAGGAAGTCGACGCCCAGATGGCTTCGATTCACGAATGCGTTCGGCTTAAGTTCCAATCCCAGTTCGCCCAGGAAATCTTCGTGCGCCGACTCCTTAAGTTCTCGGAGCTGATCGCGCGAATCCGACCATAGCAGCATATCGTCCATGTAGCGCACGTAGCCTGGGACGCGCCAGCGCTCCTTGACCCAGCGATCGAACCAGCCAAGGTAGAAGTTCGCAAAGTGCTGCGAGGTCAGGCTGCCAATCGGCAATCCTCGTCCTAACTTCCCGCGAAAGCCGGCAATCACCCTTGCAAACAGCGACAGAAGACGAGCATCTTTGAACAGTCGCGTTAAGCGTGCGTTCAACGGTTGATGCGGGATGGAGTCGAAATAGCGACGAATATCGAGCTTCAGATACCAGCCGTAACGACGAGAGAATTGCTGCGCACGCAACACGGCGGCAACCCGACCGCGTTCGCGTCGGCAAGCAAAAGTATCGTCGATCAGCCAACGATCGAAATAGGGTTCGCAGACATTCATGATCGCATGATGAAGCACCCGTTCCCGAAAGCAAGGCGCGGTGATGATGCGCTCTTTCGGATCGTGAATCACGAACTGGCGAAACTCACCGATCGCCAGCCGATCCGTCAAGAGGTCCGTTTGCAGCGCATCGAGATTCCGCTCCAAACAGGCTTGGAACGCACGCGCCTCGGCACGGTCGCGTTTTCCCCGTAACGCCCTGGCGACCGCCAGTCGCAGGTTATCGCGGTCGGCGATGCTGTCAAACAGATTCGCCACCCGTTTCATGCACGTTCGCCTCCAGCAACTGATCCAGCAACTCCAGGAAGCGCGGCCCATACTTTTCGCTGCGTGCGTCTCCGACTCCAGCAATCGCTGTGAGGGCGGACTTCGTTCGCACGCGATTCTGCACCATCTGGGCCAATTGCTCGTTGGTGAAGACCGTGTAGATGGGAACCGCCTCCGCCTGCGAAATCTCGCGGCGTAGATCCCTTAAGCGAGCGAACACCGCGAAGTCCGCCTCGTTCAGGATCTGTTTGTAGTCCTTGCCCTTGCTCTTCCCACTCGAGACGGCGGAGGAACCGTCTCCTGCCCGGCTCAGTTCCACGTAATCAATGCAGAACGACCAGAACGAGTCGGAACCTTGCTCCACAAAGCGCCGATAAACCGCCAACACGCGATGGCTGCGCAGAAACCCATTGAGCGCGACTTCGGCCGCCTCCAAATCGCGCACCGGCACCACGAAGAACTTAAACGGCATCCGAACTCCTCGATGATGGGCCGCTCCGCCTTCCACTGCGGCGTGCCGAGGCACGGGCTCCGCCCTCTCCGGCCCCGAACGCCTCCGCTCCAGGCTCCGCTCACTCTCTGACCGGCTCCGCCGTTACTCACTGGACGGAACTGCGGCAACACGGAAGCCCAGGCTGCTGCTCCGGCCCGCCGGGTCGACCCCGCTGCGGCTCGACGACCGGCAGCTCCCGGGACTGCTGCCCCAGCTCCCGCCCCGGAGGACCCGGCCCGAGCCTCGAGAAGGACCGGTCGGGTCCGCCGCTGGCGACTTGCGATAATAGTCACTGTCGTACCAATCACTGCACCACTCTAACACGTTCCCTTGCATATCGTACAAACCCCAACCGCTCGGTTTAAACTCGCCCACGGGACTCGTGAACGACCACCGATCATCAAACGAAAAGCTGGGATATTTGTTGTAATCGAGGCTCGGGTACTTTCGCTCGAAAGAGGCATCTTGAAAGTTGCCGAAACCTTCCAGGCTACGCGGGCGATCGCCGGTGGGAAAACGCGTCGTGATTCCCGCACGGCAAGCGTATTCCCATTCGGCTTCTCGGGGCAGACGATAGCCGATTCCCGAGACTTCCGAGACCGTGTCGCCGTCAATCCGGTAACACTCGGTTTTCCCTTCTTGCCGACTCAGCCAATTGCAGTAGCGCACCGCGTCGTTCCAACTCACGTTGACCACCGGATGATCCTCCGACTGCGGCCAACCCGTGTTCCGCCAATTGAATTTCCGATCTTGCTTCGAGAATTTTGTCTCTGTGTCGTAACCCCACCCACCCTGCTGGTCCCGTTCGGCATCTGTTTCGTACCCAGTCCCCTCCACGAACGACGCGAACTGCCCCTTCGTCACCTCGTAAACGCCCAGCCACAACGGACGCGAGATCTGCACCCGGTGCGCCGGCGATTCATCCGAGATATCAATTCCAGCCAGCGCGATCCCAGCAGCTTCCAGGTTTGCCGCCGTCTCGTCGCTCCCCATGACAAATTCCCCTGCCGGAATGTACGCCAACTTCATCCCCTTGGGACTTGTCACGACGTCGCCCGCTTTCGGTTTTGGACGAGGCAGGTGTAGCTGCCACGACGACGAGGTCGGAAAACCATCCAGCGACCAGATCTTCTCGCGTGATCCTTGCGAGACGCGTGCGTAGTACCGTCCCGACGACGTCGGCAGCACCGCGCTCGCGAGCTCCAGGCTCGCTTGCCCACCGGCGCTCGTCGTGGTCCCCCCCAGCGTCTTCCACTCCGTGCTTCCCGTTTCCTGCCACTGCAGCTCCACTCGTACTCCCGACGCCAACGGCGAGTCCTCCGCGGAACCGTCGCGAACGAGGAACGTCGCCCGAACCATTCGCGGTGGGAGCCGGCCGCGGCGGTCGAGTTCACCGCGCAAGTAGGGCACAAACACATCGCCGGGGACCTTGCCGCTCACGAAACCTTGCGTCGCGGTCAACAGCACGCGATCGGGTTCCTGCCGCAAGTCGAGCTTGGCCAGCGTTTCCGCCAACTGCGACCGCAGTTCTCCGCTAAAGGCGGTCGTGGTGGGATGTTTGCGTACGGTGGCGGCCAGCGTCGCTAGGTCCCCCGCCTTCCTCGCCAGCGGCAGTTCGCGAGAACTCATGGCGCCCGCCGAAAACGGCGTCTGAGCCGGCAGTTTTGCTTCCGCCGACCAGCTTGCGAGATACTTCGAGACAAAGTCTTCGACGGCCCTCAACCGCACGAAGTTCTGCCCATCCGCCTCGGCCCCGCCCCGCAGCGCTTCCAGCAGCGCGTAGGTGAACACCCCGTGCCCTACGTTGCCCAGAGCCGGGTTTTCGTAGCTCAACTGCTTCGGACTGCAGGACGCCAGCTTGTACTGACCGGTTGCCGATACAAATGCCTGCTTGAACGCCGCGTCCATCCCCTGCTCCGCGGTCGGCGGCCCGACCGACTTCGCGGCGATTCGCTCTTGGCAAGCGTCCACGAACAGCAAGCGATGTCCCGCCTGTGACTGTTCCATGTCCTCTTCGACCGTATCCAGCGCCACCGCCGTCAGCTTCAAGCGGGTTTTCAATCCGTCGCTCGGCATCACGTACGGTCGGCCCTCGGCCATGAACCCGTGTGAACTCACCGAACAAACCAACAAATCCGCAGCCTTCGTACCGATGCCGCGCACGGTTTCCAATTGCGAGAGGATCTCGTTGCGATCCGCCGTGCTGACGACGGCCTTGGCCGCCTTCAGTTGTTCCAAGTGTCGCTGGACCGATGGCGCCGTCGGCTCGCCCGACAGCAACAAGATGCAGTTCTCGGCCGGAATGAGCTTGAGTTCGAACACGAAGAGATACGCTTGCTCGACCGCGTCGTGAACGGCGAACTGCAGCCGGTTCAGTTTCTTGTCCTTCGTGAATTCGTTGACGCCGATAAACAGCCCCGCGTTGCCCGACGGCGCGGCCCCTGCGACAGGCTCAAATACGGTCCCTTCGACCACCAGACTGCGGCTTGGCCTCGCCGACGGGCCCTCTTGCCCGCTGGAGAGCGCGATGCACGTGAAGACCAACGCTGCCGTAGCCAAGACGCGATGGGAAGCACGCAGGACATCAGTGGTGGCGCCGATCATGATCGATCTGTTCCCTGGAGCAGTGCGGGTTGCCAATGGATCGCCGCGTTTACGCGTTAACGCGTCAGTTTTTCGGCGATTCCTGGATGTGACGTTCGATTTGATCGCGGAGCGTGGGATCGTCGACCAGCGGCAAGGCCTGCCGCCAGTAGCGACGCGCGTCGTCCGGTCGTTGCAACGCTTCGCTGGCGAGCGCCGCGTTGATCGCCGCCGTTGCGGATTGCGGACGTTCCCGCATGACGGCCTGAAAGGCGTCGAGGGCCGCCGTGTAGTCCTGCCGTTCGTAGCGTGCCAACCCTAAGCCCAACTGAGCGTCGACGCTGTCCGGCTGACGGTCGAGCGCCTCGCTGAACTGGGATTCGGCCGCCGCGATCGCGCCTGCCTTCAACAGGAACTGTCCGAAATTCACCCTTAACAAGAGACTATCGGGATACTTCTGCAGCGCCTGCTCCCATTGCTTCTGTTGTTGCTCAAAGGCCGCGTCGAACGTCGGAAAACCCTTTTGGAAAGCTTGGCCGTTCAGGTCGTAGCCATAGTCGAGCAAGCCGCCTGATCGAGCCAGCGAAACGATGGCCGGATCGGCGCGCCGCGCTTGCAGGTCTGCGTTGACTACTTGGTCGGTCGCGACGCCGAGCCGGTCGACGCGTGCTGCGATCTGGCTCACTTGCGTGAAATCGCCTTTCTCCAACCGCTCCACCGCCGCCTTCTCAGCCGCCTCTCGGGCGACTGAAAGGGCATCGGTACGCAGTGGCTCCGCGACATCGCGACTTATCAGTCCCTCGACGCGCTCCAGCGCCGCCAAGTGGTCGCCACGTGCGAATTCGCCCTTGGCTAGCGCCAACTGCCCCTCGGCCGAATTGGAACGACCTCCGAAGTAGAGCACCGCCGCCACGAGAGTGGCCGCGACCGCCAGCGACGCGATCGCCAGGAATGGTCGTCGCGATCCTCCGAGCGGGCCTTCGAACGCACCGCCACCCGCGCCGGGAGGCGAGCTTGATTGTGCCGATGCCGCCATGGAGTCGGCAGTGGATTCCTCAATCAAAGGGAGAACGAGCGTGCCACTCTTCACCATTTGGGCGACGAGCGTCGCACAGCGAGTGCACGCGGCCAAATGGTCGGTGATCTGGCGGGTTTCGGCCGAATCGAGATAGCCTGCCGACCAACGTTCCAACAACGCATCGTCGTCCGCGACATGCGGTCCCGGCGCAATGCGGTCGGCCGCTGCAGCACCCAGAAATTGGCGAAAGGCTTCGTGCGAATGCGAAGAGGTCATGGTCGTCCTCCTGGCGAACGCTTGCCGGCCGACCGCGCCCCTCGCTCCTCCCCGGCACCGGCGGCATGCCGCGGTGCATGCTCCTTGGCCAGCAAGAGCGTCGTGAGGTCCAGGTCGTCGCCCAACCGCAGTAAGTGCTTCAGACAGCCGCTCAGCGAGTTGCCTTCGTGCTTGATGCGCGCGAGTAAGAGGTCGCGCAGCTCCGACAGCCCCCGATCGCGTCGTCGCGTGGCCGTGCCGGGGGCTACCCCCATAATCCTGGCTGCCTCTTGGTTCTCCAAATCGTCGACGAAGTGATGGAGCAGGGCCTGACGCGGCTCGGGCTCCAACAAATCGAGCGAATCGCGCAAGGCGAGACGCACTTTGTCGCGACAGTCTCGCTCTGTCGCGGAAAGGTCGGCGGCGACTGCTTTGGCATCCGCAACGCCCGGAAATCCCTCAACGGCCGTCGCCTCGCGGCGCTCGCGTTCGGCGTAATGCATGATTTCGCGAACGAACATCCGACCCAACCACGATTTAAGGCCTGAATGCCCTTGGTAGTTCGCCAGCTTGCCCCCATGCTTTTCGCGCACCACCAGGGTTGCCTTGAGGTCGTCCCACCAATCCAGTTTCTGGGCGTAGCGAGGCGACGTCCTGCGGGCGACCGCGACGGCAAAGTCTTCAAAGCACTCCAAGAAGATCCGAGTGGCCCGAGGGTCGCCGCGGAGGACGCCGTCTGCCCAGACCAGATCGTGGATGACATCGCCGCCCAACGTGCCGCTGCCGAGCCCCCTTCCGTTTCGTATTCGCTGCGCCACCCACATGCCGTCGACCTTTCCGCCATCCGTGACCTTGCATTCCGCCATCCAATGGTACTTCCAACACTCCCAGAGCTTGCGAGCCAGTTCGTAGTAAGCCTCGCCCATCTCGGCGATAACCGGCTGGTTGAGCAGTTCCTCACCGCGTTCGGCGATCCACTGTTCTAACCGTTTTGCCAGAACGCCCTTAGCCGATTTCCAAAGGGAGGCGGGCGACGTTGTTTTCGCCTGTGAATCCGAGAAAGGCTGAGTCAGCAGCCATTCGCGGTCCGGTTCAAACAACGTTTCCCAACCGCTCTGAAGCGGCCGATCGTTATTGGAGAGAGGCATGTCGGGCATCGGAATTGCGCGAGGAAACGATCCGAGCGTCCAGATCCAGCCCGCCATTGTAGGGTGGACTCTCAGGGGTACAAGAGACACGAAGCATCAAGCGAGGCCGGGTCACCTGGTGCAACTTGGCTATGCTTGAGCGATGCCGCCTTGGGCACCGTACTCACTTTTCATCCAGTCTTTGAATCCTGCCCGGGTGGATGCTCCACAGGTGTACGTCGGACATTTGTCCCACGAACCGTTTGCGACCGACGTGACGACGCGAACGCGGTCTGAAATGCGGCACGTCGCCGATTGGGGTGCGCGAGCGCAGCTTCGCAAAGCTCCGGCCGCAACTCGCCCGCCATCGCCACCAAGGCGTTGCTCCGCAGACGTCGCCCTGAGAAAGTTCGTTACGGGGAGAGCGAACCAACGGCGTCCCGCAGGACTTTCTTTGCGCCCTGTCAGTCGCCCACATCATCGTCGAGGCTGGTAGGTCGCGGCTGGCTCTGAAGCAGACGCAACAGTCAGTACCGTCCGGCGCGAGAAGGATCGCTCGGCACACGACGCCGACTAATAACCATGTCCATCGTTGCGTTTTTGGCTGCGGTTTCGCGTCGCGCGTACCGCTTGTCCTCTTCCTGTCCCTAGCTCCTCTGGCCGACGGGCCCGAAGTCCGTAACATTCCCCCTGGCCGCCCTGACCGTGCGCTGGCAAGACGCCTCCATGCATTCCCCCCATGTGGAATCTCGCTCGAATCGTTGACGCACCCCGCTGAATCAGGGTACTTTTGTACCGCCATGCTTCGGCTGCACGTTGATTGCGAGACGCGTTACATGACCTGCGGCCGCGAGCGTTGCCCCACCCCCTGGATCCCTCCGCCCTCCGCGAATCAACGACACGTCCCGACCTGTGACACAGGGAAGGTCCCAAGCCTTTCCTGGTGTTCATGGTGTGGGAGCGACGCTTCACGCACAAATGGCAGCGAAGCGACGCAGGTCCGCCATGGGCGAGTCCGAGATCCACGGTCGGTCCCAATTTGCAACGGCTCTCACCAACAGGAACTAGCTGATGGCCAATGTTCACGTCCAAAACGAGCGATGGGTGGTGACGAGCACAGACTTCGCGACCCGCATCACGATTCCGGATCTCGACGGCTACTTTCGCAACTTGCCCTTAATCAGCAGTTTTCCTAAGGCGAAGACGCTGGTGATCGAACCGGGAACCCGGGCGTTCGTCATCGAGGACGATCTTTTGGCAGGGGAATTGCCGCCCGGCGCTTACACCTTGGAGTCGTTCGTGGAGCGGCTGCAGTTCTGGCGGTCGAAACAATCGACGGTCGTGCTGGCCCGCCAGGAAGACGTCCCGCTGGAGGACGCCGTCGCTGGAATTCTCAGCCTCGAAGGCGTAGGCGTCGATCTCCGCTACCGCTGGACCGTCCAGATCTCCGATATCTTGCTGTTCCTGACCAATCTTTTCGGGGCCCGCACCGCCCTCTCGATTCCGGAACTGGACGGCCTACTCCAGCCTCTTGTGCGTCAAGCGGTCTACGGGATCGTCGGGGCGACCGGCTACGACCAGATCCGCGACTCGCAGTTTGCGGCGCAGCTTGCGGATGCCCTTCGCTCGCAGCTCGACGTTCGTCTGCAGCGATACGGTCTGCGATTCGTGGACCTGCAGTCAGTTGCGGTCACGTGCGACGATGCCGGACTCCGCGAGCGACACGGGGAAGCTTGGCTCGGCTGGCGCGAAAACCAGTTGCAGCGAGCCTTGCATCACGTTGAGAACGATCAGCTCGCCGCCCGACTGGAAGACTATCAGCAAAAGGTGGCGGTCCGGAAACAGCTGCGCGACGTCGTCGCTTCCGATCGGCTGAATCAGGCCCAATCCAAGGAGGACTTTGCGGCCGCGATCTTCGCGCTCGATAAGCAGCAGTTGCTCCGCCAAGAAGAGCGGGACTCGCTGACCCAAGCCTACGAGGAGCGCAAGGAAGACCAAGCGCAGCAGCGGGCGCACCTGCTGGCCACGATCGACCTGCAACGCGAGCGGGAACTGGAGGAGCTGCGCATCGAATTGGACCATGCGCTCCGTCAGAAATCGCTCCTGCAAGAACTCGAGCTCACGCGTTTGACGCAGACGCGAGAAGCCGAACAGTGGCGGCATGAGCTGAATCGCGAGCGCGAAGCCGCCACGCATCGACGGGATGAAAAACGGGTGGCGCTGCAGGCCCGCTGGGAGCGTCTGCGCGACGCTCGCCAGCAGCAGCGCAGCGACCAGTGGGAAGCCGTCCTGCATGAACAGAAGCTGGAGGAAGTGCGTCTCGATCTTGAGCTCAAGAAGGCGGAACGAGCTCGCCAAGTCGCCCTTATCCAAGCCGAATTGGAGAGCCGGCTCGCAGCCGAGAAATACGAACTCCACCAGCGTCAGCAGGAATGGGAAGCCGCGCAGCGCGAGAAGCAGAGCCACAATCAACTCGAGCGACTGCAGCAAGTCCAGAACATGAATCTGCAGTTCGCCGAACGACAACAGCGGATGCAGGCTGAATTGGAGAAGCTGAAAGCGGACGGCGAACATCAACGAGAGATCGAGCGACTGCAGGCGATGAGCACGCTGAGTTCTGACGCGTTGATCGCCACCGCCGCGATGGGGAACGCGTCTCTGCTCGCCGACCTCAAGAAGACGGAGTTGGTGAAAGACGGCAATGACGGCGGTGCAGCCCAACAAGCCGAAAAACTAAACGAAGAACGGCAACGCCTCTACGAACGTCTGAACGAGACGGAACGGGCCAAGGCCGACGCCATCGCCGAAGCATACAAGCTGGCCATGCAGGCTCAGCACGCCAGCGTGAGTCAGATGATTGGCGGGCTCGCACAAGCGGTAGCGCCGCCGGCGGGAGGCCTGTCGCCCTTTACACCTGCTGGGATGGCCCCGCCCGGCCCGCCCCCGCTCACGCCCGCGGCCGCGACGTGGTATGTGTCGCTGAACGGGCAACAGTCGCCGCCGCTGCCCCTCGCCCAGTTGCATCAGTACATCCAGAGCGGCCAAGTGCAGGCCGCGACCCTGGTTTGGCGAGCCGGGTTGCCAGCGTGGTTGCCAGCCGGCCAAGTGGCGGAGCTCGTGCCCTATTTTGGGTCGTCCGGGGGGCCGCCGCCGCTGCCGGCCGGAGCGGACGCGAAGCCCAGTTGATGCATTCTCGGCGTCGTCAATCGACGCTCGTCGTCAGCCCCACTCCTCGGAGGCCGGGCCCCCGGACCTCCTCGCCGTCGTGAGAGATAACCGTGGAACAGGGACAAGCCGCTTCGATACTCTACAGCCAGGTGAAGAGTCAGTTGCGACCCGAGGCAACGCTGGCGGAAATCGAAGCGCAACTGCAGGCCGTGGCCGTCAGCGCAAACCTTGCTGCTGGGGTAATCATCGAAGTCATGGCCCGGTTCCAACAGGATCATCAGGCGATTTCAGAGGGGGCCACGCCTCGTCTACTCGTGAATTGGGGTGAGCCCCCCCGCATGGGACATCAGGTGCGTCCCGAGTTCAGCCTGATTTGCCCAGGGTACAACGCGCGTCCCGAAGTCGTCGTCGCCGTCGACCGCCAGCTCGATCACGAAGCTCTTGATCTCCGACCGCGAGTGCAGGAAGACGCGCCCGGGCTCTGGACGTTCAGCGTTCCCTTTCAGATGACATCGCAGGGCCTCGATTGTTGCCCCGGTCAGTATTTGATCGACGTCGCAGTCTCATTCCGCGACGGCCCCGCGTCTCGCCCGCGCTTTTATCGGTGTCGGATTCGCCTCCATGTCACCGGCGGCGGCGCTGGCAGCGAGGGCGGCGTCCTGGAGATCGATAGCGACGGTCAGTCGGTCGTCAATCTGCAGGGGTACAACCTGAAGCAGTTCTCGCGCGTCATCCTCAAGGGCGGTCAAGCCGGCATCATCAACGTCGCGCAGCCGCTGGGAGAGAGTGCGACCGCGGCCCCCGCCCTGCCGCACCAGCCGGCGACCGCCTTTGCGTATCAGCTACGGGTAGATGCAGAAAAGGAGGCCCGCCTGCCGCGGCTCGCGCCCCGTTCGCGGCCCCGCAGTAAACTGGAGAAAGCCGGGCTGTTCTTTGCGGACGGGCGGCGAACGATCGTCCTGGCGAAACGAAAAATCACCTTTGGGCGCAGTCGCGGTAACGACGTCGTGCTCCGCTTCTTGCCATCAGACAAGGCGAACGACGATTATTCGCGAAACATCTCGCGCACGCATTTCACGGCCGAATTGACGGCGGAGGGCATCGAACTGCGGGACGAGTCGCGCAGCGGTCTGGAGTTCAACTATGCGGTGGTGCGCGAGCGACAGGTCATACCCGCGACGTATGCCGGGGATGTACTGCCCGTGGAACTAGGCGTCACGGGAACCGTCCCGAAGAAGTTCGCGCTCGAGATGACGTTGTTCGCGCCCGATCATCGGTTCGAACAACCGCACGAGCTCGAGTATTGGGATGAACTCTACTGCGAGATCGTGGGCGGCCGCCGTTCGCGGCTAGCGCGGGAGGCCGTCGAGGTCATGCTGAATGCGGTGCGCTATGACCGGGCCGAAAATCTCGCGGGCGAGGAGTCGTACGTCCATCTCGTGCGGGAAGCCCTCATCGGCGGTTCCCGCAGCCAAGCGGCGATCGTCCTCCACGATGGCGTCCCCCAACCGCAAGCTCGTTTACTGCACATGGATGAATCTTTCTGGCTGGAACCCCTTCCTGGCTCTCAGCCGATCAGCATTGACGGGGTCCCGGCGGACCCCCGTTCCCTGCACCCTTTGTCGCCGGGAATGCAGCTGGTGTTTGACACCGAAAGCCTACGCTTCGACCTTCCAGCTCAGCGGTACTTGGACTAACCCACCAGCGGACCGATGGCTGGCTGATGGCGGCCGGTTGCGATGCGGAGACAGGCGATGCGCGGCGACACGGAAGGCAGTTTGGGCGACGACAAAACGTCTGCGGGCATGGCACGTTCGGCGCACCACGCGAACAGCCTTGGCTCGGATCCGACGCACACCGGCGGCACGGCAGACTCGACACCCAGTCTGGGCGACCAGACGACGCTCGGCGGTGAATTGCTCGACGACAAGGACGACGACAAGGACCTGGCCCACGAGGAGTTCGAGGTCGTTGACCTGGGAGCACGCTACCGAGTCGAGAAATCGCTCGGCCAAGGCGGCATGGGCGCGGTCGTGCTAGCGACCGATACACGGCTCGCTCGCCGGGTCGCGATCAAACGCATCCTTGGAACGGCCGCCGGCCGCAGAGCTGCGGTCTCGCGGTTCTTGGCGGAGGCCAAGGCGGTTGCCGCCTTAAATCATCCCAACATCGTCCAGATTTACGACTATGGTCGCGCCCCGGACGGCCCGTTCTTGATCATGGAGTACGTCGACGGCGATACCTTATTGGCTCGCTGTCAGACCGGCCCTATTCCCGTGGAGCAAGCGATCGAGCTGACTTGTCAGCTTTGTGACGGACTCGCGAAGGCGCATGCGGCCGGCATCGTCCACCGCGATATCAAGCCCGCCAACGTTCTCCTCACCGAAGACGGCCTCGCCAAACTCACCGACTTCGGTTTAGCCAAGGCCGAAGCCGCTGACCAGGGCATGACCATGACCGGTGCCGTGCTCGGCACGCTGGACTACATGGCCCCCGAGCAACGTCGTGATGCGTCACTCGTTGATGCGCGGAGCGATTTGTGGAGTCTCGCGGCGACGCTGTACCAGATGCTGACTGGCAAAAGCCCAAAGGTGATTCGCCTCCATGATCTGCCGACGTCCCTGCAGTCAGTCCTGAGCAAAGCGTTGGAGGATCAGCCAAAAGATCGCTACCAGACCGTACGCGAGTTCAAGGAAGCGTTGCGTGGAAAAACAAAAGGCTCTAGCAACCAGGCGTTGGTTGAAGACGCCGAGGACCTCGGCGAGGGCGTTTGCCCCTCCTGCCGCACCCAGAATGATCTGCAGCGGAAGTACTGTAAGAAGTGTGCCGGCTCGCTGCGAGTTGCGTGTTTGAAGTGCAAACAGGAAATTCCGATCTGGGACCAAGTCTGCGGCCACTGCGGCGGGAAGCAACCGGAACTCGTCGCGGCAGAACGAGCCAGAATCGATGCCATGCGAAGCGAAGCGGAGACGCTCGCGGGCCAGTTGTCGTTCAGCCGTTCTCTGGCCTTGGCGCAGGAAATTGCGGCCATCACCGACCCTCGTCTGCTGCACCAAAAAAGCTGGGCGGAGACGTTCGTTCCAGAGACCGAGGCGGAGCATCATCGGCAAGTCGAGAACGCTGCTAAGCACTTGTCCGAAGCCCGCAAACACCGCGATGCCTTCGACTATTCGGCCGCGCTCCACGCAATCGAGTCGATTCCTGCGCCGCTGCGCACGAAGGAAATGCAAGAGCTTCTTGTTACGCTCAATAGCAACCTCGACGAATTGCGGAACCTGCTGAAGCTCATCAAGAATCGAATCGATGATCGAACGCTGGATGGATTGCTCCAGCCGGTTGAGCGGGCCCTTGAGCTCGATGGCAGCCGCAAGGATTTGCAGAAACTGCGTCAGCAACTGTTAGATCGAGAGGCGAAGATTACCGCGCAGTGCGACGCGGCGTTTTCCAACGCCGAAAGGCTGCTGGAACAGGGTAACGCGAAGGCCGCGTTTGCTGCGGTCGAAAACGTGCCGCCCAGTCGCATGACCGCCTCCCGTTCTCAATTACGCAGTCGCTTGCAAGCGATGTCGACCGCGGAAACAGAGCTTTCGCGACAACTGGCCGCGGCAAAATCAGACGGCGTTGTCGATGCTCAAGAGGCGCTCGACTTGTTGTGTTCGACGATCCGCTGCCTGAGGTTGAATCCGCGGCACTCAACGGTGCAGCAGTTGCAGGCGGATCTCTTCAAACGATTGCAAGCCCTGGCGGAACGCCCCTTGGATATTCACTTGAGCCAGACAGATGCCCAGGTGCTGGCGCAGCTACCCGTCGACGTGCTGGCGACACTACCGCTCGAATTGCTTCGTCAGTTGCCGGTTTCCAAGTTCATCTCGATTCCCGGGGTCGACTTACTTCGGCTTACCCCAATCCAGAACAGTATCGGCATGCAATTGAAGCTGTTGCCCGCAGGTATGTTCACCATGGGAGAGGGCGCCCAGGCTGATCGAGTCACGCTCACGTGGCCGTTTTTCCTTGGTGTGTATGAAGTGACGCAGGAGCAGTACCAGCGGGTGATGGGGCATAACCCTGCAAACTTCAAAGGACCGGACCATCCCGTCGAGAACGTACCGTGGGATGACGCGGTGAAGTTTTGCCGCAAGCTGTCGGCGTTACCGGCCGAGAAGGCTGCGGAGCGGGTTTATCGATTGCCGACGGAAATGGAGTGGGAGTACGCCTGCCGGGCCGGGACGACGACGAAGTTTAGCTTCGGGGATAACGATGAGCAGCTGGGCGAGTACGGGTGGTTTAACGACAACTCTCGCGGAACAACACACCCTGTCGGTCAAAAGCAACCGAATCCCTGGGGCTTTTATGACATGCACGGCAATGTGTATGAGTGGTGCCAAGATTGGTACGGCGAATTCCCCAAGGGCAATGCGACCAATTCAACTAACGAACTACGGGCCTCGAGTTGCGGCAGATACCGGGGCGGCGGTTGGAACAGCAGCTCCACGAATTGCAGGGCGGCGAGCCGCAACGCGCTCCCCCCGACGTTCTGCGAGAACTTCAATGGCTTTCGTGTGGCGCTGAACTGCACTGGATAGATTGGCGAGTCTTGGGAATGCAGTCGTAACAGACCGTGCTCCTGCCTGATTAGCGAAACCTTATCCCGCAACCGCGAAATACTCAACTACCGCCTTAAGATTTACCGGCTCCAGGAACCCGAAAAACTAAACAAGTAACCTCAGCGAAAGAAGTCAGGTCGACTCTCCAGCGAAGCTAGCCAGTCTGGACAAAACTTCATTAAACTCTCGGTCCCCTGAGGACATTGAATCGCGCTGCGGGATCTCTGGAGTACCTCCCACCCGTACCCTGTACTGCCACTATTCCAGCCAGAAATCCCCGTCACGGTTCCTGTCCACGGACAACAACCTTAGGCCGAGACCACTGATCCATGACGCAGAATCACGACCCGAGCCTGGGCGACCAAGAGACGCGCGAGCGCGTCGGTCAGCCCGTCGAGCCCGTCGATCGCAGCCTCGGCGATCAGTCGACTCACGGCGACCGCGAAGCGTCGTCGCTTGGCGGTTTATCGGGAATAATCGTGGCACACGACGGCCCCATCGACGTCGTCGATCTGGCGGCTCGGTATGTAATCGAAGGGCCTGTCGGCCAGGGCGGCATGGGCGAAGTGCTGCTGGCGACCGATACGCGGCTCAAACGCAAAGTCGCCATCAAACGCGTCCGCGGAGCGATGGCGACGAACCAAGCTGCTCTTGCCCGTTTTGCCACCGAAGCACAGGCGATCGCCGCCCTGAGCCATCCGCACATCGTGCAGATCTACGACTACGGGCGCGACCAGGACGGCCCCTTCTTGATCATGGAGTACGTCGACGGCGGGAGCCTACTCGATCGCTGCCAGACCGGTCCAATTCCCCTTGAGCAAGCGATCGACCTGACCTGCCAGCTCTGCGACGGACTCGCCAAGGCTCACGACGCGGGCATCATCCACCGCGACATCAAGCCCGCGAACATTCTGCTCACGCAGGATGGTACGGCGAAGCTGACGGACTTTGGGCTCGCGAAAGCCGAATCGACCGACACCAGCATGACAATGGCAGGGGCCCTACTGGGTACGTTGGACTTCATGCCGCCGGAACAACGCCGCGACGCGTCGCTCGTCGACGCTCGTAGCGACCTGTGGAGCCTCGGAGCGACGCTCTATCAGATGCTCACCGGCAAGAGCCCGAAGGTGATTCGCCTCCATGAGCTGCCGAAGTCGCTGCAATCAGTCCTAAGCAAAGCGTTGGAGGATCGACAGGAAGCTCGCTACCAAAGCGCACAGGAGTTCCGGGAAGCACTGCGAAACTCGCACATGACGGCGTACGACTTTTCTGGAGCGATGATTCCCCCCGCCGGAGAATGCCCGAAGTGCCGCACAAGAAATGAAGCGTCGCGCAAGTTCTGTCGGGAGTGTGCGGCCTCCTTACGCGTCAACTGCCTGCAATGCGGTGAGGGAATTCTCGCCTGGGAAAAAATCTGCGGTGAATGCGGCGGCAACCAAGCAGATCTCGTCTCAAGTCGAATTGGGGAGCTTCTTACCGAGTGCAGACGAGCGGAAGCGCTTCGAAGTGAACATGCGTACGATGATGCGATAAGCATCGTAGAGCCGATCGAGTCACTGGCGGACGAACGTTTTGCACAAATCAGGACATGGGCAACAGACTTCCTTTCGTCGACTAACGCAGAGCGGGACCGGCAACTTCAACTCGCTCAGCAGCATTATTCAGACGCTCAAAGGCATCGAGATGCCGTCGACTATCTCGCTGCGATCTATGAGATGCAGAAGATTCCCGTTCCGTTGCGATCCACCGAGATGGTCGCATATCTTCAGCAGCTTGAATCCGAGCGAGTGGCTGAATCGGACCGGCAGCTGTTTGCGGAAGCGAAACGGCACAGGAAGAGATTCGACTACCAGTCTGCCATTCAAGCCATAAAGCAGATTCCTCCTTCTCGACGATCTCGAACCGTGGCTGCCTATCTCATCCGGCTACAGTTCGATCAAGCGGAAGCTCAGCAGACGCTCAAGAAGATTGAGGAAAAGATCTCGCAGCGTGACCAAGTCGGTCTTCGAAAACTCGTCGCCCGGGCACTGACGTTATGCGGCGACGACGACGGCCTACGCGACCTGTTAACACAACTTGACGATGAAGCGTTTCAAAAGGCTCGAACGAGGGCGGAGTCATTTCGTGCAAAGTACGAATACGAGGACGCGTTGATCGTCGCTCGTAAGGTAGCAACCAAGGCCGGCGGGTCTATTAGCCATCATCGAGAGTGGGCTGAGGAATTCCTGACGTCAACGAAGCTAGAGTGGGAACAGCAGAGAAAGTCAGCATCGCAGCGGTTCGAGTTGGCTCGAAGGTATCGGGAGGAGTGCGATCTACAGGCTGCTGTTCAAGAGTTGGAGCGGATTTCTCCTGCGCTGCGTACGAAAGACATGCTCGCCTTCCTCGATCAGCTTCAGCTAGACTGTAAGAACAACAACAAACTCCATGACGCCCGTACATTAGCGGAGTCCCATCGCACGCAGCACGCGTATGAGGCGGCAATGAATGTCGCCCAAAGTGTCGTGACTGCGGCAGGCGACCTCTTCCGCCATCATCGCGAGTGGGCCGAAGAATTCCTGTCGTCAACAAAGGCAGAGTGGGAGCAGCAAAGAGAGTCGGCATCGCAACGGTTCGAGTTGGCTCGAAAGTATCGGGAGGAGTGTGACCTACAGGCTGCCGTTCAGGAATTGGAGCGGATTCCTCCGCCACTACGTACAAAAGACATGGCCGCCTGTCTCGACCAGTTGCAAACTGAGCAAGCCGAAGCCGAGCAACTAGTCAGGATCATCGGAGAACAAGTCTCACAGGGCAAGCAACATGGGCTACGGCAACTTGTCGTACGGGCCTTGCAACTGCTGGGCAACAAAAGTGATCTATGCGAGTTGCTGACCAGGTTAGACCACGAGGAGTTACATCAGGCCCGAACGCGGGCCGAGTCTCTTCGTGCAAAGCACGCCTTCAAGGCGGCGCTGTCCATTGCGAGAAAGGTCGCGAACAAGGCTGGAGATCAGTTCCGGTGGCATCGCGAGTGGGCCGAGGCGTTTCTGTCGTCAACAACGGCAGAGTGGGAGCAGCAGAAAGAGTCCGCATTGCAGCGGTTCGAATTGGCTCGAAAGTATCGGGAGGAGTGTGACCTTCAGGCTGCCGTTCAGGAATTGGAGCAGATTCCTGCTGGGTTGCGTACGAAAGACATGGTCGCCTGTCTCAATCAGCTGCAAACTGATCAGGCCGAAGCGGAGCGACTGCTCAGAGAGATCCGGGCACAAGTCGCAGAGGGCCGACAGGTCGGCCTGCGAAGCCTCGTTGTACGAGCCTTGAAACTAGTGGGTGACAGAAGTGATCTACTTGAGTTGCTGACCAAGTTAGACGCCGAAGAGATCCAAAGAGATCGAACCCAGGCAGAGTCTCTTCGTGCACAACACGCGTATGACGCCGCGATTTATGTCGCTCTCAGGATCGCGAGCACGGCTGGTGATCAATTCAGAGAGCATCGAGAATGGGCCGAGGCGTTCCTGTCGTCAAAAGCGGCAGAGTGGGAGCAGCAGAGAGAGTCGGCATTGCAGCGGTTCGAATTGGCTCCAAAGTTTCGGGAGGTGTGTGACCTTCAGGCTGCCGTTCAGGAGTTGGAGCGGATTCCCGTTGAAATGCGATCCGAACCAATCGACGCTAACCTCGCACAACTTCGAATTGAGCACGCTGACGCAACTAATCTGAGCCGCGCAATCGAGCAGCAGTTTTCACAAGCAAACCGAGTGGGCCAACTCGAACTTGAGACGGTGAATGTAAAGGATCGAACCTCCCTGCGGGCCGCGAACTTTCGGCGAGCCTTACTTGTCGGTTCAACGATCGCGGCGATCACATTTACTGCAGTAACGAGCGTTTTCTTGATTCGCTCGACGCAACGAGCATCGGCAGTTTCTCGTGCAATTCGGCAGGGACGATGGGACGATGCGTTGGCAATCGATCCGAGTAGTACTCAAGCACTTCTTGGGCGAGCAAAACAACGACTGGATGGATCTGCGTCCGACTTGCACGAGGCAATCGCCGACTTGAATCGAGTCGCGGAGCTCGACCCGAACAACCGTCAGTTAGCGGATTTACGGGCCTTGGTGGTCGCGTGGGAGTCTCGTTTGGACGGTTCTAAAGCCTCGCAACAGTCGAACGGGCAACAACTGCCGACGCAAGAGAAGCAAGAAATCAAGACGCACTCAGAAAGCACCCCCCCGGCACAAATGTCCCCGCAGCAACTGCTCCAGCAACGGCCGCTGGTAAACAGTATCGGCATGCAGCTGAAACTTCTTCCGGCGGGCACATTCATGATGGGCTCAGCAAGACCTGGCTCACGAGACACGCCTCGACATGTGACACTGACGCAACCTTTTTACCTGGGCGTCACGGAGGTTACTCAAGAACAGTTTAAGCGAGTGATGGGCAGCAATCCGTCCATCTCTGTTCGCGCACAGAATCCGGTTGAGAATGTGACTTGGGAAGATGCCGTCGAATTCTGTCGGCGACTATCGGAACTGCCCGAGGAGAGCAAAGCGCGTCGCATGTATCGACTCCCAACTGAAGCCGAGTGGGAGTACGCTTGTCGGGCGGGGACGACAACGGAGTACTTCTTTGGCGATAGCGGTGCGGACCTGGATCTTTACGCTTGGTACGAAGGTAATTCGGGCAAGATGGCACATCCGGTATGTCAGAAACAGCCCAACCCTTGGGGTCTGTACGACATGCACGGGAACGTGTGGGAGTGGTGTCACGACTGGCACGGCTACCTATCGAGCAGCGAGACAGATCCTACGGGTCCGCCCAGCGGCATGGAGCGTGTCCTCCGAGGCGGCAGTTGGATCAACCCCGCGGCAAGTTGTCGGTCTACGCTTCGATACTCGCGTGCTCCGATTCGCCGCGGCCCTCTCGATGGCTTCCGCATCGCTCTGACGCCGTCAAGTGACTCGGCTTACTTGATGCAGGAGCAACCCAAGTGAAGGGACGCTGTAGCGGACCTTTCGAAGTAGAATACGCAGAACATAGGTCTCACGTGCAGAGGAACAGGGCGAAGTGATTTAACCTCCGCAGTCAGCCCTCACGTTCCGCAAGCGAACAAGCCGATGACTCAGCGAAGAAACCAAAGCCTGGGCGACCAAAAGACACACGAGCGTGTCGGTCAGCCCGTCGAGCCCGCTGATGGCAGCTTGGGCGAGCAGTCGACGTACGGCGACCGGGAAGCGTCGTCACTCGGCGAACTGTCGGGCAGGATCGTGGCACACGACAGCCCCATCGACGTCGTCGATCTGGCGGCTCGCTATGTGATCGAAGGGCATGTCGGCCAGGGCGGCATGGGTGAAGTGCTGCTGGCGACCGATACGCGGCTCAAACGCAAAGTCGCCATCAAACGCGTCCACGGAGCGATGGCGACAAACTCCTCTGCCCTCGCCCGTTTTGCCACCGAAGCACAGGCCATCGCCGCCCTGAGCCATCCGCACATCGTCCAGATCTACGACTACGGGCGCGACCAGGACGGCCCCTTCTTGATCATGGAGTACGTCGACGGCGGGAGCCTCCTCGAGCGGTGCCGCGACGGTGCGTTGCCGGTGGAGCAAGTGATCACCCTCGCCTGCCAGCTCTGCGATGGACTCGCCAAGGCTCACGACGCGGGCATCATCCACCGCGATATCAAGCCCGCGAACATTCTCCTCACCAAGGACGGCCACGCCAAACTCACCGACTTCGGCTTAGCCAAAGCCGAAGCCGCCGACCACGGCATGACCATGACCGGTGCGGTGCTCGGCACGCTCGACTACATGGCCCCCGAACAGCGTCGCGACGCGTCGCTCGTTGATGCACGGAGCGATCTGTGGAGTCTCGCGGCGACGTTGTACCAGATGGCGACCGGCAAGAGCCCAAAGGTGATTCGCCTCCATGACCTGCCGAAGTCGCTGCAGACGGTCCTCGGCAAGGCCTTGGAGGACGAAAAGGAAGACCGTTATCAGACCGCACGCGAGTTCAAAGAGGCGTTGCAAACCAGCCAGTCGCATAAGGCAACCGGCGTTGACTTGGCGGAAGGCGACTGCCCCCACTGCGGCGCGACGAATCCCACAAACCGTAAATTCTGCCGCGAATGTGCGAACTCGTTGGAGGTGCCGTGTCTTTCGTGTGCGCAAAAAATCCCCATGTGGGAGACTGTCTGCGATCATTGCGGGACGAAGCAGCGCCCGTTGCTTGAGCAACGTCGCCAGCAGATGGCCGCGCAGCAGTCGGAGGCGGAGACGCGAATCAAGAATCACGACTTCGACGGCTCCGCGAAGCTGGCTATCGAATTGCGCGACGAATCGGACCTCCGTCTGCGACATCTGAGTGCTTGGGCAGAACGTTTTCTGACAGAACTCGACGAGACGCGGACTCAGGAGCTCGCGCGTATCGGCCAACTCGTGCGGGAAGCCAAGGCGCATCAGGCGGCATACGACTATGCCGCGGGTCTGCGCGCCCTCGAGACGGTGCCCGAGATTCTTGCAACCGCCAAACTTCGCGGACATCGGATGACCGTCAACGTCCTGCGAACGTCACTCCAACGTCAATTGGACGAAGTCACGCGTCTTGAACGATTGATTCGCGACCGTATCGCCGCTCGCGAGCTCAACGACCTGCTGCCGGAAGTGAACCGACTGCTCGGCCTGCAACCCAGTCGTACGGATCTGCAACAACTGCGAGATCAGCTGACGCAGCGCGAGGCCAAGTTACGTGCGACTCGTGACGAAGCGTACGCTGCCGCGCTGAAGCTGTTCGCCGCGCACGACTACGAGAATTGCCTGAAGCAGCTTGCCAGGATCGACACCTCATTGGTCGATGAGGCTATCCGTAATCTGCAAGAGCGTGCAGGTGCTAGCCTTGAGCGCATCCGGAGCCTACGAAAGACGATCGCCGCTCGCGTAAGCGCAAAGCAGCTTGCGGGCCTGCTAGACGAGGTCGAAGAGTGCCTGAATCTGCAGCCTAACGCAACCGACTTGAAGAAGTTGCACGTCCAATTGAGAGCTCAATTTCGTCAGATCCAGCAGCGTGACAATGCCTTCAATGAGGCTCGGAAGCTTCTTTCCGCGGGAAACGCTATTGAAGCCATGAACCTGCTTTGCAATGTGCAATCGTTCGAGCTCACGGCCGAGCAGGTGCAGTTTAAGGCACGGATTGAGGCAATAGTGGCAGCGGAACTAGAGTTGGCTGCGTTTTTGAAGGTGGCGGAGGCTGATGGCGTAATTGAACTGCAGGAAGCCATCGTGTTGCTGGACAAGGCCTGCGATTACCTGAAGCTGAATCCCCATCATGCGAAGATCACAAAGCTCCAGGAGGATGTTCTGAGGCGTTTACGGCAGTCCGCGGTGGCCGACCTGAACTCGCTTCCCATGAACGTCTTCCAGGTACTTGTTCGCGACATGTTAACGCGGGCCAAGGAAGTCGACAGACCGACGCTCTGGACATATTTGATTGAGGCCGTTGCCGGTCATGAGGAAAAGCTAGTCATCGTGATGCATTTGTCGCACGACATGTCTGACGAATCGCTCTCATTAGCCATCGAGCGTCTTGGGGCGAGCATAGCCAAGGTACCGCCGGAAAATCGTCGCGAGATTGGCTTAAGGTTTGTAGAGACGCTGAACTCGCTGCATCGTTCGCCAGCCGAGTTCAGTCTGCGTCTGGATCGTTTACGACGTGTACAACGATTGATCGGTGATTTGCAGGAGTCGCAGGCCGCGTCGGGCAATGTGGAGCCGTTTTGGTCGCCGATTGAGCGTCTGAATGCTTGGTTGCGAGTCCCTGAGATCATCAAGCAAGCGGAGTGGGACGCCAGCCGCAACTCGATTAGGCGTGGCGAGACGCAGGGCGACTTGCAGTATCGAGTGGGGAAGCAATTGGCGGAGACCCTGTCTCGCGCCTTACCTCATGGCACTCAAGGCGAGACGATGAGTACCCATGAGAAGGCGATGGCCATGTATCAGGTGCTGCAATACCTCCATGCCACGGAACTGGTGTCGATCGACTGGCGTAATCGCGCTGCTTACTATCTGGAGTATCATCATTGGCATGATGCGGCCGGATCGCAGTCGGCCGGTAGTTACCGCAAGAATCTGTTGATGATTGCGGGCGGTTTCGGGGGATTGGTCGCCGTGTTGGTGCTCGGACTGTTGTTCTCGATGTCGAGCGACACAGAAGTCGCGAAAGGGAAGACGAAAGCTGCCGGCTCGAATCCACCTGCGACCAGCAATTCGACGACGAAGCCCGCAAGGGCGAATCTGCGAACTTCCGTCGTTCCGCCGCCTGTAAAGCCGCTGGTCGTTGCGCCGCCGACGGCGCCCCCGCCGCCGCCCGCGGGCGAGGCGGCGAAAGCGGAGCAGGATTTGAATAGTCTGCCAGATGAGCAGAAGGACAAAGGCGCCGCGTCGCAAGCGGCGAATGTCGAGGACTCAGCGCAACCCAAGCCGATGGGGCCGCAGATGCCGCCGCCGCTCGAGCGCGACTGGGAGATCGCCGAGGCACCGCTGAAGCCGGAAGCCAAACTGCCGATTTACATGCCGCTGCCGCCAGTGGGTGCGTCAGTCCAAGGATTCTCGCCAGAAACGCTGTTTCGATGGGTGATCTGGAGCCAAGAGAATGTGCGATTGGATGCGACGCCGTTAGTCGTGCATGGGCTCAAAGAAGCAACGGCGACGTGGCGTGCGACGAAGCCAGGTAAAACAACGGTGAGCGTCGAGGAAGTGCAAAAAATCCTAGACGGGACGCCCATTCGCGCGACGGATAGCGACGGCACCCAATACGAGATCGCCAAGTTCTTCGTCCATCGGGCTCCGGGGAAAGTGACTTTGGAGATGAAGCTGCTGAATGGCATCTCGCGCAATTTGTTTGAGATTCAGCGTCAGCTGTTCTTCTGCATCGTTGAATTCAGCGACACAACGGGAAGAAAACACTTCGTATCGCTAATGCCCCCCGCGGAAAGCGCCGCCGTTCCCGTGGATTGGGAGAGCATCAAGAATGGAAACTTGACAAGTTCGACGGGACTCGATGATCGCATCCTTCGCCCCGAAGCGGGAGGAGATTTGCAGCGGCTCTTTGTAGCTCGAGCCACGCTGAAATGGATTGATGACTCGACCGTAAGTGTGGGCGGACGATCGTGGCGCGAGGCGCCGGAACATGAAGAGTGGCCGTTGAAGTATGACGGAATTGACGGATTGGCCGAGGGGACCAAGCTGGGAGTTCGTTGGGCGGTGGATGCCAAACGAAGTTCGCTGTGTGTATACACGCCTAAATACAGTTCGCCAATGCTCGATCAAGAAATCAGTGATCTCAAGGCGCGCTCGCAGACGATCTGGGACGCTCGCCGCCAGTTGCGGAATGCCAAGATAGAAGAGAATGAAGCGAAGCGTATGAAGCAACTTCTGACGAGCATTGAGCGTCTTGCGAAAGTTTTGGATCTCCCTGTCAAGAAGTTTCCCGATCGGCCAAATCCAGCGGGGGCGGCTGACAAGCGGCGAGAAGTCGAAGCTGCTTTTTCCAAAGAAGTCGCTGAGTTTGACAAGTGGGTGGAATTCCTGGGAGGCAAGGCTGATGATTTGAAAGCGGAGATCGACGCGAAGATCGCCGATGCCATTCGCCGCAAGGCGGACGCCATGCAACGTCACGCCAACGCTGAAAAGACGCTCAAAGAACGAGCCAAAAGCATCGAAGCCGAACTGTTTCGCGTGGTGACGACGAAGGACGGACGACGGATTCGAGTGCCGGTAATGGTGTATCCCTCGAAGGACCTCTAACTGGGTGATTGACAGTCTTGGATTCGCAAGCGATTGCCATTCGGTCCAACCCGCCAAGCCTTCGACCAGACGCTCGTTGGACAAATGTCCCACTTGCCATAACGGGCCAGTGTGTGCGGCGAGCATCCAAGCGACCGGTGGGGACGCGAATCGCACGCCAGCTTGCTGCATTCCGCTGGATATCGACAGCCCAGTTTCTCGGTAACGGTCGTCGAGCAGCGACACTTGGTTCGACACGTTACGGAGCGAGCCTGGCAGTCCGTTCCTCCAGCAGCTCTCGATACTCGGCCTTTTGTTCGGCCGGCAGAAAGCAGCGTTCGAGCAGACCACTCGCCTCGGGCAAGGCCGCAGTCTGGGCATCCAGCACGCGGGCGGCCGCTTTCGCGGGAAGCTGGCAATACTCGGCAAACGCGAGCCAGTGCTTGCGGTCGAGGTTGTCCTTCTTGCCCAAGATCGAAAGCGCCAGAGGATCGTTGGGAATCACCAGCCGCGTACAGACCAGGTCATACGCAGGCGTCAGCCGAATGACGCCTTGTTCATCTACGAGCAACGAGAAATTCTTGAGGTGCATGTCGCCGTTGCCGCTCCACCACACAAACACCAACAACCGATAGAACTTCTGGATTTCGATCAGCGGTTCCGAAGCGAATCGACGTACCAATTTCACGCTGCGTTCGGCCGAAGACTCGTACTTCTCCTTCGGCGACAGCTCGGCCAGTTGACAGAAATCCTCTTGCCGGAGTTTCTTACCGTTCTCCAGCCGGTCGAACCGGCGCACGATGAACGCGAGCGAACCATCCTTGAGCGACACCAGACCGAACCGCCCCACGTCGATGCCGACAAGCTGCGCGAGTCGCGTCGTCACATGCTCGTTCTCCGGCAGCGACGGGTAAGCCTCCGTTTGCGGCTTGAGTATGAACCGCCCTGCCCCGGCGGCGACCTGGAGCGTTTCGCGGTCCGCGGAGAGATTCACCGAGATCTTCTTCTGAGCCCCTGATAACGAGGTGTGACCGACCATGGCAAGCGCTGCCGTATGTAGTCGGCCAATTTCGATCTCCAGCTTGGGCGGTCGGGCGGAGCCGAACAAGTTGCGGACGCAGCGGGCATGATACGCTTCCCCGTCGTCAACCCATTCCAAGCAGATACGACAGGCTTCACTCATACTCCCTCCTCCTCCGGCAAGGGAATGATCTCCACGGCGCCGACGCAATCGGCGCAGGTCGCCAGCAGCAGACCAAAGGCGTCGTCCTTGCTGATCTTCAGCTTCTTGGTTGCCAGCTCGAGCAGCCAACCCTCCGGCAGCAGGTTTTCAAAGAACGGATGGAGCCCGTCCGAAATATACGGCTCGCCACGCACTGGCAAGGTCAGCGAAACGGGGACCGCCGCCGGATTGGAGATCCACTCGGCCGTATAGCGGAACTCAACTTGCCGGCCCGTCTCGCGGAGTACACCGACGCATTGTCCGTCGAGACGAACTTCAGCGCTGCGTTTCTTCATCAGGCGTCTCCTTCGGCGCGTCGACGATCCCCAGCTGTTTGCCGAACACGGCCAAGACCTTATTGACTTCGTGAAGCCGTACCGTGCTCTTGGCCCGCTCGAGCTCCGAGATGAAACGCGTGCCGACACCCGCTAACTCGGCCAATTCTCGTTGCGATAACCGGCTCGCCTTGCGGCGGGTCCGAACAAAGACGCTCAGCGTCTGGTGGCCGTTGCTTATCATGCTCCATTCCCGAAAGGGCATATGCGTTGGATGCCGAGGGAATTCTACCGCGAAAAACGGGCATATTCAAGAGAATGATCCCGAACGGGAACAGAAGACCATTCCGATGCCGAGGTTGACCAAGGCGGGGGACCGATCTTTCGATATGTTCCCGATCGGGCATGACATTCGCGGTAACACGACGATTCGGGCGACAGCCCGCAATCGAGGAATCAGGTCATGGGTTTAAGTACTATCGGGTACGAATTGAGGGCTCAGGTACTACCGTTTTTGGCCCCTTTTTGTATCGTTTCGCTACATCTTGCACGAGTCGCATTTTTGCTGTAACTTCCGCCCCCATCGACGGTTCTCGTTGTAACGTCTAGTCGGCTAGTGCAATTTGGGGTGCAAGAGGTCGTGGGTTCAAATCCCGCCACCCCGACTAGACTTACGACGATTCCTTTTCGCAGTTGCATCAGCAAATTGCATCACGAACCGCCCGCGAACGGCAATTCGCAGGCGGTTTGGCGAGCCTTCCGACTCGACTGTTGTTTCACACAGTGGGAGGGCTCGACGATGCTTTCGGAACCATGGTTTCGTGAATTTGACGGCTGGTGGTACTGCTACGATCGCTCCAGCGGGCGACGTCGGCAGGTAAAACTCGCCAAGGGACGGGAAAACCGTGCTGAGGCCTACGATCGCTGGAGCGACCTGAGACGCGGCCGACGTGCCGTCGCCTCGCTCCACACCGAGTCGGTCGCTGCCTTGCTGGATCTCTATCTCGACTGGTGCTGCTCGAATCGGTCGGACGCCACCTACAAGCTCTACGTCCGGCTGCTTCAGTCGTTCTGCTCCCACGTCGGCGGAAAATTCGTCGCGTCGGATCTACGCCCCAAGGACGTCACCGCCTGGATCGGTTCCCACGACTGGTCGAATTCCACGAAGGCGACCGCCGTGCAGACGCTCAAAGCCGCCTTTCGCTGGCTGGTACGTGAGGGGCATCTCGAAAAATCGCCCGTGGCCGACGCTCGCGGCCCGGCTCGGGAGAGCCGCGAGGTGATTCTCACGGCCGACGAGTTTGCGGGAATTCTGAAAAAAGTGAAACGCGACTTCGCCAACTTGCTCGAATTCATCTGGCACACAGGCTGCCGCCCACAGGAGGCCGTGAACCTCACCGTGGCCCACTGCGAACTTGAGCTGCGTCGCGTGGTCTTTCCCGCCTCCGAAGCCAAGGGAAAACGCCATCCCCGCGTGATCTATCTTGATGATCGAGCCTTGGAGATCCTGCGGAACGAACTCAGAAGACGACGTTCCGGAATCGTCTTCCGAACGAGGCAGGACAAGCCCTGGTCGCGAAACACGATTCGCTGCCGGTTCCGCTCGCTAAAGAAGCAATTCGGCGGGCCGCAGTACTGTGCGTATAATCTTCGCCACTCCTTCGCGACGAACGCTCTCCAGCGACTCGACCCCATCTCGGTTGCGACATTGATGGGGCATACCGACGCTACCACGCTGGCCCGGAACTACCAACACCTGGCGAAACTGCCCGCCGTCATGATCGAAGCGGCGAAGAAGGCGACGAGCGGTTAGGGATAAGCGAGACTAGGAGAGTCTGAATTGTCTAGCTGTCAGCGGAGCCCGACTACCATCCGGCCGCGCGCCCCCCGGCGACAAGCCTCCCTTCGAATTCGGGCACTTGAAGTCAGCGTTTACTGACGAAGAGCGGCGTCTGCCACGGTCGGTTCTACGCCTGTCGGAGCGGGTGTCGAGCCGCTTCGACGTGCCGACTGCCGGACGACGCAGAGCGACGTAAAGCCCACTGGTGTTGGCATTTGAAGATCTTTCCGCACGCAAGCAGTGGGCGAGCATATATCATTAGTGGGCAGAGAGACGCCGCCAAAAATGGAGGACTCAGGAAATGCTCGACGCGGATCTGACTCGCATTATCAATCGTCCGCAGAACCCGGAAGAAGTGGCCGCTGGGATCAAATACCGTTACAACCACGCGAAACGAGGTGCGGGATCGATTCTTCCGGATTGTGAATCCGAATGCGCCCAGGAAGTGGCGATCAAGCAATTTACCAATCCCAAGGAATACGCCAATCGACGTCACGCGGCGGCGATTGCCTTTCTCGAAGGCAAGCAAGGCGCCCTGCGGATTGCTAAGGAACGTCGGCGGTTCCTGAATGTGTCGGCACTGGCGGACGACTCCAAAGTAGCAGAGAGGATCTTCGCGGACCGGATGCCGGTCGAGTCGCCCGACGAAGAGGCGGAAGCTCGCTTGGAATGGGCCCGAGCTTATCTGAAAGAGGCACAAAGTCTCGTCAACGAGGCGCAGGAAGTCCTCGCGACTTACCTGAGCCAGATGGAGGAACATCCTCGGGCCTGGGTCACCGACTGGCTCAACGGTCAATCGGTGCCGGAAATTCGCAAATCGTCCGGGATCCCCACGACGAAGTATCGCATCGGTCAGGAAGTGTTTGCGCTCTCCCAGGTCCCGGCCATGCGGGGTCTGATCAAAGAAGTGCCGATCTTCTCGGCCGATATCTGGGAACTCTGCAACTATGGAGTTCCGCCCGTCAAACGAATTCTCCTCACCCCTCCTTCCGACCGCGGATAGGTAATTCTGCCATGTGCACCAACGATGCTGACCTGTTGATTAGCGATTGGTCGCAACAGCCGCCGGAAGACCTGCATGTCGATTTGGTCGTACGGCTGCAGTCGGCGGCTAATGCTTATGAGATGGCGCGAAACGCGCTCGAGCTGGCGCGTGAGATCGAACGGCCGCTCGATCTGGCGGTGCTGCTCGAACAATCGCCGCCACACTGCCAGGACGCTGTGCGGAACGCGTTTTTTGACGACCTTTTAGACTTAGAGAGCATCGAGCAGCTGCTGGTTACTGAAGCTGGCGTCAACGAGTTGTTCGGGGCGATTCCCGCTGGCGAATGGAGTTGCTTCCTCGTGCGCTATCTCGAACGGTCTGAGGGGACGATCCGGCGGGCAGCGGAACCGCGCGGCATATCGCAATTCTTCCGCCTGCTGCAACCGTACCTACGAAAGAACCTCGCTTGCGAAGCGGCGTTTTGCCAACATTTTGGACTGCTTGAGCGCGGAACCAAGCTAAAGGTTGATGAGTACGAAATTAAGGGCATCGTTGGTGTCGGCGGGATGGGAGTCGTCTATGAGGCGCGGCAGAAAGGCGGCAAATCGGTCGCGGTCAAGACGCCGCGTCCAGATTTGCTGCAATGTTTCGAGCACACACGCGAAGCATTTCTTAAGGAAGCTCATGTCTCCAATCATCTCGAAGGGGAGGGGTTAGTGCCGGTGCATTATGTCGATCGCGAGTTTCCCTTCTATGTGATGCGTCTCGTGCCCGGCGCTACAACGTTGCAGCACCGCATGGAAGCCGGTACGTTGGACGTGCGCACTATCGGTGAGATCCTGCAATCGACTGCCCGAGGGCTGCGGAAGCTGCATCACTTTCGACATCTTCACCTCGATCTGAAGCCGTCGAACATACTTATCACCGACGCCAGCCACGCCTTTCTGACCGACTTCGGCCTCATTTGTCGTCTGTCCAACAAAGGGACAGCCAAGCTATCCCGTTTTCAGGGCACATCCCAATATGCGGCGCCCGAACAAATACGTGGTGAAACGCTGAATTTCGCGACGGATATCTACTCTCTGGGCGAAGTCGGGTTGCAAGCGATTAAGGGGATGAAGCCTGGAAAGGATCGCGAGCTTCGACACCATCTCACCGCGATTTGTAACCGCGCTCATAGTTCTGACCCGACGCGCCGCTACCAAACGGCGACCGAGTTTGAAGCGGACTTAGTGCGCTGCCTCAGCGGCGGTGTACCGTGTGTTTCTGTGAAACATGTCGCGCTGAGTTGGGCTCGTCGCTGGCGCTGGGGTATCGCAGCGGCCATGATGCTGGTCGTGATCGCGTTCGCATGGGCGCCCGCGGCCCGCGCCTGGCGGGTGCACCGGTTCTTCAGTGACTATTCTGAGATCACGGCGCTCCAGCACCATTCCCAAAAAATTGTCGGGCGCGGCGAACGCACGGAGCCGATTCCGACGGACCCTAAGGATCCGACGAAGCTCGCAGTATTGCCGGTCGATCAAGGATTTAGGATTCACGAGGACTCGCGCTTCTTTGACTTAACCGCCTGGAGACCGTTGCAAGCAGATGAACTTAAGCGCGATACGATCAATCCCTGCTATCACACACGAGCAATTACGGTCTCGAAAACCGACAAGCAGGCGCGCTGGTTACGAGTGCGATTTTGGACTAGCGGCTATGCGGTCCATGCGTACTGTGCCAGTCACCCTTATCGAATCGCCGTCGGCTACGACGCCCACCTAGTCGGCCAGCAAATGACCGAGGTGGAAGAACTGCAGATTGATACCGAGGGCCACGAAGGAGAATTCCAGATCATCGTTCATGCGACGTTTTGGAACGCCTTTCACACCCAAGATCAGTATTGGGCTGGCATGAACGTGCTGCACGGTACCAAGAAAGCGCAGCTGGCGGTGCTGATCGGCTATCCGTATCTGCTTGAGAATGTGTCCGAAGTGACCGGCAACGAACAGGATCCGCACGCTGGAGAACCGCGCGGTCGCGAAAACACGTCTGGACCGCTGCTGGATGTCACGGGGCCACAGTCGATGGTCCACAAACTTCAATGGAAATCTGTTAAACAGAGCTGGATCGGCTTTTAAAGCAAAGGAGCTTGTAGATGATACGTACTTCGATCGTCATAGTGTTTTCGGTCACTTTCCTGGGTGCTAGTGCCTGGGCCGGTGAGATCGGACGTTTGCCGTTGCCTGGATCACTCGTGGAGTGGAATTCGTCGGAGGGTCGCAGATTGTTTCGGGAAAGCGCGTCGTGCCAAGAAGCATTTTGGTCGGTCGCTGAGCATCTGCGGCCCCAGTCGAACCTAGCGACCTGCGCTCCGACGACCGCGCTCATTGTGCTAAACGCGATGCAGCGGGACTTGCCTCAGGCCAGGGAATACGGACCGTATCCTTATTTCACAGAGGACAATTTTTTCACGGCGGAAGTCGAAGCGATCAAAAAGCGGACCGCCGTCAACGGCAGCGGTGTGACGCTCGATCAATTGACGAAAATGCTGAGGACTCACGGTGTCGAGGCCGATGCGATCCATGCGCGCAATACCACCGTCGACAAGTTCGAGGAAGATTTGCAGAAGACGCTTTCCGGACCAAAGCAGTACGTAATTTCCAACTACTTTCGTCCCGCACTGGGTCAAAAAAGTGCCGGACACGTCAGTGTGGTCGTGGCCTATCATGCAACCGAGCATCGGTGCTTGGTGCTCGATTGTGCGTCGTTCAAATATCCGTTCGTGTGGGTCAAAACTGCGGACCTGTTTAAGGCGATGGGGGAACAGGACGACGAGTCGAAGACCAGCCGTGGGTACATCATTGTCAAAGAGAGAGCTTCCAGCGATACCCGCTCAAGTGGCCAAGTTGAGCGCTAGCTGCCCGTTGAACTACTCGTGTTTTCAGACGCGAGCGAGCATCGTCGCCGTGACGTCTTCCGGGAATCGGTCGTTGCGTACTAGGCCGGCGAATCGCGCGAAGATCGATCCTAAATTTCCCCAGAGCCATAGATAGGCGAGCTGGAGAAGGCTCAGAGCGTCCGCAGCTGCTCCCCGGCCCGGTTGGCATCCCTTCGGAGTGCCGATGCCGAAAAGGGCGTGCATGAGAATACCCAGGTTGTGCGCGCCAGCCGCGATCGAGTAGTGCTTCCGGACCTTGCCGATTCCGCGATGCCACGTCCGCCTGCCGCCGCCCGTCTCCAGCAAATGCGCGAAGGTACGTTCGACCGGTTCGCTGCGTCGGCGCTGCAGTCTTCGACCGCGGTCGGTGTTCATCTGCTGACGATTCGCGCGCTCCGCTTCGTCCTTCGCCGACGAGGCGTGCCTGCCGGAGCCGGTACGCGAACCGCGCGGCGGGTTCTTCGTCTGGTGCCGCAGCTCGGGGATGAACGTTTCATACGGCGTCTCGGTCGCCATCGTTTCCAGGGTCGCGGCGGAGTGATATTCCTTGTCCGCGACAACGTCCTCAATGACGACTGCGCTGCCAGTGGAGGCCTGATGAGTCTGGGCCGCGTGGACGCTGTCTTCCAGCGTCGCGACATCCGCTTGGTTCGCCGGATAGATCTCGGCCGCCCTGATCAGATTCGAGTCCAGATCGACAATGTGTTCCGCCTTGTACGCCAGATGCGTCGTGCCGTCCTTCATCCGTGCGATGCGGGCGGCGTCATCGATCGGACTCACCCACTCGTCGTTCGCAACTCGCTTATCCGCTCGCTGCCGATCGAAGTTGCGAATCTCGTCCGCCGTGGGCTGGCCGTCCGGCGCAACGACGCCGTTGGCCTTCATCTGTTGCGTCACGTACGCTTCCCAATCTTCGCCGGTGTCTCGTCGCACGATGCTCTTCATCGCCACGTTCGCTTCTAGCGTGCTGGAGTCCACGCCGACGGTCTTGCCATTCAGCAACTGATTCTCGCGCGCCAGCTTCAACACCCACGCGAAGACCGCATCGTGCACCTCGTGCGAAAGCCGATCAAGCAAGTGACTCAGCGACGAATGATCGGGCGTGTTCTCGCTGCGCGGGAGGCCGAGAGACGACTGGATGCCTTCGAAGTAGCCGACGATCAGTATCCGGAAATAGACGCCGGGCGGAATGCCGGCACGTCCCTTGCCTTGGACAACGGCTCGCAAAGCGTCTTGACACATCGATCGAACCCCGCTTCGGCCAGCAGTTCGTTCAGCTTCTGGCAGAACACGTGCCCGATCGACTTCGGCAGGTGATCCGCGCGCACGAACAGATCCTGCTGAATGTCGACCTTCCGTCGCCCTAACCCCATCATCGCGTCTCCCTACGATCTCTGTTCTTCGAGTCGCGACAAGGATAGCGCCCGGCTCGACATTTTCAACGGGCAGCTAGGCTTATGCAGTGGTAATCCCGAGAGGCATCGACGGTGAGGTTATGCAACTTCGATCATCGCGCAACGGAGTGACTCGCCGGTTGTCACAGCGATCCCTAGAATTGGCTAACGCAGATGTTTCGCGGGGCCTTGGGATGGTGCGATGGCAAGTTTAGATTCTTGGAAGTTCACGATCGACATTTCTGATCGAGCGGATCGCGCACGCTTCGAGCAGTTTCCCGGCCATCCTTTCGCCACGCTCTCCTACGTTCATGAGTAAGTTTGTCATCTTCGGAGCATCAGCGGATTTCTCTGCTTTGATGTGCTCGAGCAGTTGCTCACCCTCGGCGTCGCGCCCGCCTGCAAGCTACATGGACTATCTGGGAGCCAATCCGGTATCCGCCTGGTCGACTTTCTGAGGGAGCTACTGAATCATGCCGGGCGGGTTGGGCCTTGGGAGTTGGATGAATGCACGGTGAAGCACGGAACGTCCTCACACACGTTCCAGGGCTTTGTGACGGAGCGAAACACATTCCAGCCTTTGACTCCGCTGGCGACAATTGAAGGCGTGGCGCGAGGCTTGGACCGGTTCCTCCTCCTCGTCAATCAACATGCTGGGCCCACAGAAGCGAACTCGCCCGGCCGGAGTGCCGGGCGAGCTGGTTTGTCCGGAATCCCGCGTTTAGAGTTCCTTGGTGATGGAGAAGCTGGCTTCTCCCACGATGCGGCCGTTTTCGGTGCGGGCCTTGGCTTCCAGCTCCGCCTTCAGGCGCCGCTTGGCGTCTTCGTACGAGGCAGCGCCTTTCACCTCGCAGGTGATGACCTTGCACTTGTTATCGGCGCACTTGCAGGTGGCAGTGGCCGTGCCGCGCCACTTTTCGCTTTTGGCAATCGAGCCCAGCGAGGCGCTCTGAGCCAACCCGAACCCACCCATCACCGCCGGCAGCAGCGCGGCCGCCAAGAAACAGTTTTTCAACATTACCGGACTCCTTCAGTTCTCGGGACTTGTTCCGGGCCACGCGGCCCTCTGAGAAGTAAAGGAGGAGGGAGTAGTTGAATGCGGACAAGCGACTTGGTCCACGACTCGGCTCAATCGCGTCCAAGTAAACCCCAGCATTCCGCTGGCAAGCAGGCAGCAGCACAGAGGCAGGCTCCGCGATCGGCTGGGGCTGGGATGGAACAGGATCACGCAAACACGCCTTGAAGTCCGAGTTGTAGCGACCTCACCTGGAAGCGTCTCGATATGGAAGGGAAGCAGCGTCGTGGACATGAGCCAAGTAGCGATTCGATAACCGTTATCACCCAGCACCGGATCGCGTTACAGTTTGAAGGCATAACCCTCGGCCGGAATGTTCTTGTCTACCAACCCGTTTGACGGATCTTGCAGCTCCGGCTTGGCGCGGATAGCAAGAGTGTCGGCGTCTTGAATGGCAAAGGTTAGGCCATCGAAGCGGTCATTCGGGTTATGACCGCACTTGGCTGTTTGGGTCAATGTTCCAGTCGAATCCTCTGGGACCGACCAAGAAGCCGACTTTTCAGCCCTTGAAGGCGATGGAGTTCGCAAAGGTTGTCGGACAGTCGCCCCAGGTGCTTACATGGCAGCCGCTGATCTGCCGTTGATGGCGAGAGCATCGTCGGCTACGCCTGCGGTGCCACGTCCGTCGTAGGTCATGACGAGTTGCCCGCAGGCGAACAAAGTTGAGACGACTGAGATGTCATGTTCGAAATCGCTGTTCTTTTGGAAGCCTTTTTCGATAATAGGTGAATGGAAAGTACCTTCCAAATCGAACATGTGGAGCGTCGCTCGGACCTGTGGAACACCGCCCCCATCATTATGCCCATAGCCACTGTGCAAAAAAGTGTTCTTTTCATCCCGTCTCATCGCGATCAATTCGTGACGCAGGCGAATACCGACATGAGTTCATCCAGCTGCTGGTAGGCGCCACCCTCGCAGCGTGCGTCCCCCGCCAGCCTAAGAATCCGTGGCGCAACCATGCTAATTTGGTCCGTGGGTGTAGCTGAGACCGTGCCCGCTGCCGCTGCTGTTGGCCTAGTTGTGATTCCTGCAGTGGGCCGGCTCGAACCTATAAAGCACTTGGAGTGTGCTGGCAATGGCATCCGACTCCGCGAAGGCGGACTAGGTTTGATGTCTAGCGCGGACAGTTTGCTACGTGGTTCGGGAGCGACGCTGCCTTGAGCCTCGACTTTTATAAATCAGCTTCTGCGGTTCCGGATATTCCGAAAAAAAAAACGGATCACCTGCCGGCTATCCTCGCGACAACCGCTCGCCTCGTTGCGACAACTTACCAGGAGTTCATGGCACATCCGCGTGTATTGGTTCAGCGTGAACTGGAAGAACGTCTCGCCCGAGTCAGTGGGTGGTGGATGACGAGTAGTTTGCCGTGGCCGACGGATTGTAATCGGGCTTCGGAGCAGCGGCCCACAGATCGAGACCGTTTCCGGATCGTCCGCACTTGAAGCAGTGGAAGATGTGTCCGTCGAGTTGCACGGAGAAGCAGCTGCTGGTGGGCGACTTCGAGCCGTGCACCGGACAGGGACCGCGTTGCTGCGCGTCGCGCACCGACCGCGGCTGAAACTGCAGAAGTTGCAGCACGGTGCTCATCAAGATCAAGCGTCGGACGGCGGCGAATTCGATCGGTCGGCGCGCTGCGGCCGCCGGCGCGGCCGGGGCGGCAGGAGCGCCGCGCTTGGTTCGCTGGGCGGCTGCTCGGCGCTTTGCCGTCGGCAACGACTTCGCTGGCGGGCCTCGGCCAACTTGCGATCGCGCGCGTCATGAATGGCCTGGTCCTGTCCAAATTGTTTGCCGTAGGGCGTGATGTAGCCGAGCGCGCTTTGGAGTCGGACCGGATTGTAGTGCTGCGCGAAATTCGCGACGAGTCGTCGCGCGTCGTCCAGCGACAGCGGCACGAAGGGGCGAATGCAATCCTGCTTGGGCGTCTTGTGCCAGCGTTCGATCCTGCCGTTGCTCTGCGGGTAGTGCGGCGACGTTCGGACGTGCGTCATGCCGGCTAGGCGCATGAACTCCTTGAATTCCTCGGCCAGGAACTGCGGTCCGTTGTCGGAAATGAAACGCGGTCGCGCGTCGGGGTACGCTTCGCGCGCCCGCTTCGGCCGGATGAACCAGTAAAACGTGCCGGCGAGGTTGAGGTAGCTGACGTCGACGTTCCAGTGTACGTGGGGCGCCAGCGGCTGCACGAACCCGGTTCCCTTCTTGGTCGGAACGGGAGTGCAGCCGGCCAGCAGACCGGCGTTTTTCAAGAAGCGGTAGACGCTGGCGGGACTACAGGCGACGACGTCGGCGTCGAGCATCATGTAAGTCAGTCGGCGGTATTCCTCCAGCGGATTCTGTCGGGCGAACTCGACGATCCGCTCCCATTCGTCGGCGGACAGCCAATGGTCGCGCGGGCCCCAGGCGTTGTGCTCGTTGACCCGACCGAACCGCAGCTTCCAGTCGTGGAACTTGCTGGCTCCGACGCCAATCCAACCGACCAAGCGACTTTGCGGTAATTCGGTCTTGTCGGACCAGCGGCGGACGAAGTCGACGACTTCGTCGCGAGTTTCGTGGGAAGCCCCGCGTCCCTTCAAGGTTCCCCAAGTTTTTTTCGCTGCACGTGCTCCTCCATGAGTTCGGACAGCACCTCGTTTTTCTTCAGCAGCTTGCATTCCAGGAACGGGATGCGTCGCTGCGCGGCGTCTTCGACGGCTCGCGACTTGCGATCGCTTTCGAAGGTGGCGTGGCCGTTCTCGAACAGCTCTCGCTGCCAGCGGTAGAACAGGTTGGGCGCGATGCCCAGTTCATCGCATAGGTCCGAGACGAGTACCTGCTCCAATAAATGCCGTTTCAGCACGGCCATCTTGTCCGATGGCGAGAAAAATCGCCGTTTCGAATCACGCGACTTGCTCATGGAAGAGCTCCTTCAGGTTGTTCTAACCCAAAGCGAGAGTTATTCCAGATTCAGCTGAGGCAAAACACGCAGACTTCCGGTGAGTTCATGATGCTTCGACTGAGCAACTTAGAAGAAAGCTCAAACGGCTCAGCGGCTTGGAAACGCGATTAATGAAGCTGCGCAATTTTGTGCACGAGTGATAGAGCTCTAAGGCGATGCACGTTACAGCGACGTTCTCTGCGCTGCAATTCGCAGACGCTGCACACTCTCCCGCTCGTTGGCACGGCGTTCCCCTTAATTACAGGGAAACTTGATCTCGGAAACTGGGCATCAGCCCGAATGACTGACAGCTCGGCTAAGAGAACGAGACAGGCAGGACGCCGATTTGGGAAAACTCGGTAAGCACGTCAACACGATTCGCGTGCGCTTAGGGACTGGAGACGGGCGGAGGCGGCACTTGCGATGCCGCCTCCAAGTCTCCGATGGTCCAAGACCGCCCGGGACACCCCATAGCGCCTCCAGTCTACCAGCCGCGCAGATCGTGAAAACCCAGACGCGTTTTTCGTGGCCCAGACCGCCCGGGACACCCCGTAGCAAGATGTCCTCGGTTGGTTTGGCCACTTTCAAGGCCGAACCGCGGTGCAGCAGCGGTTCCAACTAGGAGGACGGACCATGTACGACCTGATCAATGGCCGTGCGCAACGGCCGGGACGACGGCGCCACCGCTTCGCGCCAGACATTCTGAAGCGGGTGAAGGATAAGTGCGTGCTCGACAACTGGCACGCGATTGTCGCCCTGATCTATATCTGGGCGTTCATCGGCACGACGGTGTCGGCACCCTACCTGTTGGAGCCCTGGCTGAACTGGTGGGTAGTCTACTCAGTGTGCGTCGTGTTGATGGGGTTCTGGATGCGGGGCCTAGCCACCCTGCTGCATGAAGGTGCCCATTTCGTTCTCGCGAAGAACGCCGTGGTTAACTTCCTGGCGGCGACCGTCGGGTCGGGCTATCTCATCTTTCACGCGTTCTTTCCGTACCGCATCAGCCATCTCAATCACCACATCTACCTGGGGAACGAAGGCAAGGACCCCGACCTGATGTTCCTGATCGCGCAGGGAGTCAACTCTGCGAAATCACGCGCCGATTTCATTTGGAAGTTCCTCATCTCGCCACTGCTGATGTTCCGCACGCCGGCGAAGATCGTGGACTTGCTGCGCTATCGTTTCTTCGCGAAGGAAGAACCTTTGGCGGAAAAGCTCGGCAAGGGGATCTTCCTGGCGTTCATCATCGGCCTGCTCATCTATCTGGGACTGGGCCGCATGTTCTTCTGGATGTGGCTCGTGCCGCTGATCACGACGTTTCCGCTCGTGGCCTGGTACGTGGAACTGATGGAGCACTTTCCGCTCGTATGGGAGAGCGACATCGATCTCTACATGACGCGCAATCGTTGGACGGATCCGGCGACCCGCTTCTTCCTCGGAATGTTCAACGAAAACTACCATCAGACGCACCATCTGTTTCCGCAGTGCCCGTTCTGGCGTTTGCCCGAAGTCCACAAGATTCTGATGGAAGACGAGGAATACCGGAACACTCAGTTCCGGGAGGTCGGCCTGGTGGGTTCGATCATCGAAGGCACGCCGAGCATCCTCACGAGCATCGTCGAGCGCCGGCACCGGACGGCGTAGGGGCTCTATGTGCCAACTCTTGTGCCGGCAGATCACCACAGATCTGCCGGCCGTCTTGCGTCAATCGCAATTCAATTAGAGAACAACTACTAGTCATCTACTTGGGATAGCGACAATGGATAAGCCTGCAAAAAAGTTCGCGATCGTGATCAAAGCCGGCGTTCAAGCTGGCAAAGCAATCAATATGGCCTCTCACTTGAGCGCCGAACTCGGCTCGCTGGCTCCGGAACTCGGCGGCAAGGAAGTGCTCGACGCCTCGGGGGTGAAGCACGCGGGACTTCCGATTTACCCCAATGTGATTTTGGCGGCGTCGGCCGAGGAGTTTCCGCAGGCGGTCGCCAAGGCCCGGCAGATGGCTGACACCGCTGAGGTCGTCTTCCTGGATTACCCAGAGGAAGGTTTCACGACGAGCACCGACGAAGCCTATCGCTCCGCCATCGCGCTGCTCTCGACGGAGGCGATCGTCGTTCAAAGCTTTCTGGTCTATGGACCGCGTTCGCTGGTGAACGCCGTGACGAAAGGACTCATGCTCTGGAAGTAGGCACGATGCTGATGGTGGAATGCACTGCGGGCCGGTTTTTGTCGAACCGGCCTTTTTTGCGCCAAGGCGGCGACGGCCCCTTTCCATCCGCGGAACCCTTCGGCTCAATCCCGCAAGCTTTTCGAATGTTACCGGCGCGTGCCGGTCCGCGTGGAAGCGATGCATGCTTGTCGGCATGCACTGCCAAGGGGAAACCGCATCCCCGCATGGTCTACCTTGATGATCGAGCCTTGGAGATCGTGCAAACCGAACTCAAGAGGCGACGTCCCGGGATAGACTTTCGGACGAGGCAGGACAAGCCCTGGTCGCGAAACACGATTCGCTGCCGGTTCCGCTCGCTGAAGAAGCAATTCGGCGGGCCGCAGTACTGTGCGTACAATCTTCGCCACTCCTTCGCGACGAACGCCCTCCAGCGACTCGATCCCATTTCGGTCGCGACATTGATGGGGCATACCGACGCTACCACGCTGGCCCGTAACTACCAGCACCTGGCAAAACTGCCCGCCGTCATGATCGAGGCGGCAAAGAAGGCGACTTCGTGATCGATTGGATGCGCCAGCGTTCCAGCAAGTGATGGGCTGGGATGCCGAGACGCTGGCGCGGGATGGGTGGCGTATTCCTCTCACATGAAGGTTGCCAGCTTGACCACAATTAGCGCTATGGTCGAGGCCATACTCGCTACCGTTAGGAATGTCTTGACAATTCTAACGCCCCTATCAGTCCCAAAATTTGTGGTGTTGGTCACTAGAATCGAAACAAAAAGAAGAACAAAAAGTAGTTTTCCAAGTGCAAGAAGTGCAGAAATAACGCCCTTCGCAACGAGATTGCCGCTAGGGTCGATTAAGTGGCAGTAATAGGCGGGAGGCTGGCAGAGACCGTAAGCGAGGCATAGTGCCCAAATGTAAGTCGCAAAGGGTGGAAATTGTTTCGAAGCCGAATAGGCAAGAAAAAGAAAGCCGCATGTCGCTAGGATCATTCCCGGTGCAGCGACGAACATTCGCCAAGCTGGACTGTCGAATGGAAGGTGTTTTCCAAAAATGAGATTCCACGACACCAGCGTCAGGGTTCCAGCCGCCAGATACGCAGAGAAATGCCATAGAGTTGGCACCTTGTCTTTGGGCATTAGGGACCACGCCGTCGCAATCAATGCGACATTCGCAAATCCGTCAAACAGCAGAAGTAACCAGTAATTCGCAACTGGGTCAGTGATGAGGGAGTACACCACAAGAAGCTCTAACCACCAGCCCATCCAGAAGACGACGCCGGCTGGCACGCCCGGAAATACATCGCTCAGTTCAATGGTCTTTGATTTGATGGCAAAGGCGAGTGTTCCCCAGGCAATGGCTACTACCATTATTGCCGCGATGTAAATATTTGCATCTGCAATTTTTTCGTCGATAAATCGAATGGCGTTCATGTTGAATGATCGATTTTAGAAGGGTTTGGTGACGGGGGCGTTCGCGAGAATGCACAAGCGATTTAGTCGAGCATGTATTTCCAATGCCAAGCCTTTCGCCTGCGATTAGAAGTGCGAGCTGGCGATATCGTCGCGTGACTTTCGGTAGTTCGTGCGAGGTGTCCTTGGATGTTGGCGTTGTAGTAGGGGGGCCTTCGATAAAGAACTGACCGTGAGTGCCATTCTGAAGGGGCTGTGAAACGCAAGCTTTAGTTCTTGTAGTGGAAATGCCACGACCCCACACGTGGTGGTGTGGTACCCTTAAATTCGCGGGGATCGCTTGGATTCTGATTTTTGTCATGTCGAGCTAGGAAATTCAACTACCCTCGAACGGCGGATTCAAGAGTCCGGTGAAATTGGTGCGATGAGGGTGACGACGACAATGTTGGAGGCTGTTAATGTCGGCTTCAGAAAGAAGGAAATGTCGGTGGCGAGTGCGATTGACCGGCGTCGTCTGCGATGCGAGTTCGATTGGGCGAGCAAGGCAACTTGGCTCAAGAGCGTGCGAGTGGCCTTCGCAGCCTGTCTTCGAACTGCTGGACGGGTGATTTGCCCGCTTTTACCGTTGTTATCAGGAGCCATAAAAGAAGCCGGGTGAGCGGCAACTCACCCGGCCCTTGCGAGCCTTCCGACTCGACTGTTGTCTTTGCTGTTGGCCGACCGTCACGCTCGGAGGTGTTTGAGCGTCGAGCGAGTTCGTCTCACTGGTGCGGCTCGTTCGCGCGGGCCTTGCCGCACGGATTCGAGGTATTCGGCGAGCTGCTCTTCGGCCACTCGCACCGAGCCGCCGATGCGGAAGTGGGGGAGTGCTCCACTGTCGACCATCTGGTAGGCCTTCGACCGGGAGATGTTGAGTCGACGTGCGACTTCTTGCACCGTCATCAGACGCACGGTTTCAGATGCGGACATGTGATCACCTGCGGCAGCCTGCAAACGCGGGAAACTGAAGGAAACGCGAGGCGGCGGCGATTCGCCGCCTCGCGCGGATTCACACCGAACGCTTACAGTTCGGGGACTCCGTTACTGGCTGACCGTCGCCGCTCGCTGCTGAGGCTGCTGAGCCTCGGCGGCCGGTACGCCTTCCCAGCGCTTCAGCATTGCCACCATGTGCTTGGGGCAGAGCACCGCCTGGAAGGCGTGCGCCGAGTCCTTGACGACGAGCGTGTCCTCCTTGGTTCCGCAGAACGCACAAGGCTTGTTGTCGCTCAGTTTCACGTTGGCCATCGTTCTTCTCCTGACACTTGTCCGCTCCAGCATGACGCCCGGCTGGAACGACTAGTTTTGGACACCGGCGTCGGTGTTCGGGAAGATTGCCGCCACGGAAGACCTCCGCGCATTGCGTAAAGAAAGGTTGAGTTCGTTCCAGGTATCCGCACTGACCCAGCGGGCTCTCTGCGGTAACACAAGAACACGGGTTTTCGCGAAAGTCGGCGAGACGCTCGCGCATCCCGCCGACAATCTGGTTTTCATCGATCCGTGAGCAGGATCGCCACTTCGTATTTGTCCTCGCCGACGATCTTCAGAAACTCATCGGCAGCGTCACGCTTCTTGAGCACAGCGTTGACGTTCAGCGGCTTGTGAGTTTCTCGGTCGACGATCACGAACGACGTCTCGAACATCTGGTCATACGTCGCCTGCAATCGCGGCAGCAGGTCGCGACATTGAGTCTCGACGAAGAGTTGTTCGAGCATCGGAAACTGCTCGCCAACGGCCTCGGTGAAAATCTCTTCATCAATCAGGTCGTACATAAGTTGGGAGGGGAATTGGAAATCAGGCTTTCTGGAAGACCGCACACACATCGTGCAGCCCCGGAATGAAGCTGCTGCGATACACCCGCCGCGACGACGTGTTGCCGTGCTGAAAGCGGATGATGTCCGTGCACGCTTGCCGCAAGCCGGCATCGAAAGCGAACTGTTTGGTGTAGTAGGTCAGCGGCGCGTAACCGTGTTCGCGATCCTCGTAGTCGCCCATGAGCACGGCGAGCTTGCCGTTCGGCGCCAGGCATTTCGCCAGGTTGCGGATCAGAGTCTGGTATCGCTCCAGGAACTCAGCGAGCGTCTCGGCGGTCGACAGGTCGCGCGGATCGTCCGAGTATCGCTTCTGTCGCCAGTAAGGTGGATGAATCCAGATGAAGTCGAAGACGCCCAGCTCGGCGTAGTTGCTGGGGTCGCAGGCATCCTTACCCTCGCGGATGTCGAAGCTGACGCAGGCGACTTTGAGTTCGCGACAGACTTCCGCACAGGTGCCCGAGCCGGTCATTGGATCGAGTACGTTGCGTGGGCGAAAGAAACGCAGCAAATCGCGGATGAGGTAGCCGCTGCAATTGCCCGGATAGGCGGGACTGCCCCACGATCCACGATCGGCTCGATGGTACAGGCTCGTCAGTCCCGGCACGGGACTGCGATTGATCGGTGGTCGCGGCAAGACCGCGATGGCCGGTAGGGAATGAGAACGGTACATAAACGGGTAAGAAGGGAAATAAGTAAGTTGCCCTTGCGGGCGAGTTCTCCGCCGCTTCGCCGATGGCTCCGAAACAAGGTGGAGACTCCGTACTACCTTGAGTAGGAGCCGGCGAAGCGATCCTGGCCACGCCTGCCAAAGTGAGCTCGAAAGCACAGAGATAGTCCTGTGCTCTCGAGAAAGAGAGGGTGAGACTCGCCAGGTAGTCGCGCTGGCTCGAAGAGCGCCGCGCGGGAACGCAGGTGAGAGCGGAGGACGTCAGGGCGTCCCCCGCACGATCATCGTCAGGCGGTTCACCGAGCGTTGCTCAGTTCGCCGCGAATGTACTCGTCTGCTTGCTGACACAAGCTAACGATCTTCCCCAGGTCCTCCAGGTCGAACGACTTGGTGTACCTCCAGGTTCCGGATGAGTCTTTGTACGAACGCGAAAAGCTCGCGCTGTAGAAGTCTCGGTCCTTCACGGTCCGTTTGAAAATACTGCACGACACGTCGTCGATCCTCAGCATCTTGACGGGCGATCGGGTCACTTCCGGAGTGGCTTCCTTGGCCGATGGTAGTTTGGGCTTGTACGCCATAAACGTAGGGGGAGGAATTAATCCACCGTGCCCGACACCCTGATGTCGGGCACGTGTGGCTGCTTGGAACAAAGTTGGGTGCGACGCCGATCCAAAGGAGGAGGAGTCGCAAAGTAGTGATCAAGGCGCTGGGCCGCCGACAGGGACGACGGCCCAGTACACTCATCTATTTCGGCGTTCTGAATGGAATGCCTCTCGGTATATCCACGAAGTCGGCCGGCTCGTTGACATTGCGGAGCTGCATCATTCGGTCGTCCACGAAGTAGCGTTTGTTGCCAATCGCCACCGTACGCAGGCGTCGCGGCCCTTGGATCTCGCCGAGGTAATCGGCAAGTTCGTCAAGCACGCCCACCATGATGCTGAGCTTGCACTCGTGTAGCGCTAGGATCGACTCCCATCGATTGCGGCGAAACTCCAGAACGAGGTAACGGCCGGGATGCGGCCTTGTCTCGCTCGCGAGGCCCTGAAAGACACGGACGCGGAAACGTTCGTCTCTGATGACCACAAGCGGAGTGTCATTCTCAATGCGATGGTCGATGATCAACTCTTCGACGAGTCCAAACGGGTTCTCCGTTTTGTTTCTCCGGAACAACGGGAGCATAGGAGTGATAGGGAACACGTCCCCCTCAAGAAAGCAGGTAGCCAACGGCGGACACGACTGCGACGATTATCGTGGCGACGTCGAAGGCCGGACTCAGTGAGTACGGCTTGCGTCGCGGATAACTCTCGTGCGGTTGGTACGCCGACTGGACGGCTGCTTTCATAGACTTCGCCTTCATAGCGAGTTGGGGAACAGGAAATAAAACCGCCTGGTTATGGCGGACCAAACATCACGCGGGCACTACCCTGCGTGGCTCGCGTGACGAAAGGGTCTAGGAAAGGTCAATTGATCACTGGCAGTTGCGGGTTGCCAACAATGTCGGCTTCGACGGTGAATTTGCGTAATCCAGACGTCGCGAGGAACTCGCGGCACTTGGCAATGATCTCCTGGTCGACGTAGTAGCAGCCCAATACGCCGTCGCGACTCGCGAACGTCTCCAGTGCCTTCTTGAGACGCTCTCGCGCAGCGTCACGGTCCGGATCGTTGTCGAGCATGTCGCTGAGCACGAAGACGGCGGTGGTCGCTTTGCCGTTCACGACGTCCGGATCGGAGGACGCGTATTCGAGGCACTTCGCCATATTCTGAAACACCTTCGACTGTCCAGGGTTCGCCCGATTTCGCAGAAAGCGTTGGAAGTCGGTTGGGTCAGAAAAATCACGCCGAAGCTGAAGGGGCGTGCCCTGCCAGAGGAGCGCGCGATCGGCGCCAGAGACTTGAGCGATCACGATCTCATCCTTTTCGCCGATCCGGTCTTTGAAGTAAGTGTCGAGTATCGCCAGGCAAAAGGCGTGTGCTTTGCCGCCATCGACCATTTGCGCATGAAACGATCCCGACAAGTCGAGCAACACGGTGACAACGCAGCCTCGTTCCTCCCGCAGCACGACAGCGTCTCCGCGTGAGCTATTCGCTCGTGGCGTGCAGCCCACGAGAGTCGAAACAAGAAGAACGATTGCCATTGAACGGTTCATGAATGAATCTCCTGTAACTGAAGTGAAACGGATAACGTTGAGCTCGCTCGCTTAGCCCGCGACGGCCAGGCCGTCAAACTTCGGTGCTTCCTCGGACAGGCGCTCGGCAGCCGCCAGTTCCGCCGCCAGCGCCTTTTCCATCGCAGAGAGTGCCGCGTCTTCCTGGGCATGTGCTTCGCGGTCGCGAAAATCTTCCTCTTCGACGGCCATCAAGCTCTTGGTGGCATCCACGGCCACCGACAACTTGGCGCTGATGTAGCTGGTTCCCACGACGACGGCGAGGTATCCGGCGGTCGCTATCAATGGCGCGATCGAGATCAAGCTGCCGCCCCACTGCATGGCAGCCGAAGCGGAATAGAACAGGATGCAATCGACGAACAGCAGGACAGCGGCGAGGATCTTGAGCATTAGTTCCTCGCGTTGCGTGTTCCAGCGTCCGCCATCGGTCGAGAGGGGCTCGTCGAGCAACCAAATGCGCACGGCTTTCTCGACCATGTGCCAGGTGAGGATCATGAAGAAGAACGCCAGAAATGGAGCAATGTCCATGGAATGCGTTTCTTCGAATTGCTTCGCGAATGCGAAGCCCGGTATGCGGTGCAGCTTCATTCCGAGCGCCGGAACGAGCAGGCGAATCCCCTCGGCAATGACGCCGATGCAGACGATGCCCAACACGCATTTCGAAAGAAGCCACCACCCCCAATACTTGAGGCGGGCGAGTGCCAGCGATGGAGTGCGCTTTTGTTTTGCTGCGGATGACACGATGGACGCTCCTGTGTAGTTGAAATGGGGGAACTTGAAGTTTTGGAATAGCCAGCTTGCCGTTAGGCACGTGAGCGAAGCGAACGCGGGGTGCAGGGGGCCTGCCCCTTGCCCCTTATGCGGAACCGAGCCGGAGCGACCCGGATGGAAGGTGACGAGCGCTAGCGAGTCGGCGGACCACGGCACATAAGGGGCAAGGGGCTGAGGAGCTCCGCGACGAACGCCCCTTGCACCCCGAAGCTGGCCCTGTGTAAGCACTTAGAGTGAATCGCTGCGCCCAACCTGGGTGTACCGGTGAGGATGGGTTCTGGTACAGGCAGTGGAACTATCATGCGTCGGCTCCCTTCTTCACCAGCGGCATCGGGTCGCTCTTGCCGCACGCGTACCACACGGGCTCAAACACGATCTTGTCGGGCGTCACGTCCGGTTCGGCCGCGAACCGCCAGAGATGGGCGCATGGCTTTTCCGCGATGGCTGCTCGGAGCAAGTCGCGTCGGCGGGCGGTAGGGGCAATCAGCAACACGCTGAATTCACTGGCGGAAGCTCGAAAATGCCTGGTTTGCAGTTTTCGCTCCGCCAGTGCCGCGTACCCCGGCGTCTTGCCATTGGCGACTTGGCGAACGCCCGACGTGCCGCGATCTTGTTCGAGGTAGAAGACTTTCGAGTGCCCGTACGCCGACAAGAGAAAGCCCGCGTCGGGTGCACAGACGAGTCGTGGGTTCTCACGAATCAAGGTATAGAGTCGGAATCTCTTCTCGGGGATCGCTTCGTCCTTGTTCACGATATCCCACTCATTGATCCAATCCTCGACTCGAACCTGATCGTGGCCGCTCAAAGCCTTGTCGAGCGCAAGGTGGGTCTCGGTCACCTGCAGCCAATGCAGGATGTGGTGAGGGATGGGAGCCAACGTGGGCGTCCCCAGATACCGCTCGTCACCCGTGTGCTCGGCGAGAAACTCGCACCCGCGTCGCGCCGGATAGTAGACCGGTGCTGGCGAGCTTGAAGGGTAACAAACCATCGGGCGCAGCCGGTTAAGGAACCCCTCCGACACCAGCTGTTGTAGTCGACGGCGAGTGAGCCTCCCCGTCTTGTCGAGAGAGAAGCGTAGCCGCTGGATCTGAACGCGACTCATCACGTAGTAATTGTTCACGTCGGTCAAGATGCCGATATCGCGAGCCGTCAACATCGCGGTTACTCCTTTCTTCGAGTGGATACTTAGGCGAACGGGGACTGGTCCGGCGCGGGCTCGGTAGTTCGGCCCGTCACGCTGGCTGGAATCACCAAACCGCTATGGAGGACGCGCTCCAGCCGCAACTGTGCATCGCGGTCGATCTCATCCGGCGAGCAAAACGGGCCACGGGCGAAGTTCTCTTCGATCAACTGATGGGTCTGTTCGATCGCCCACGGAAAGTGACGGCGAATCTTGTCCATGTCGAAACCGAGAAACCCGGGCGTCGATCGGTCAATCTGAACGAGCTGAGGCTCTGGCTTGTCGGCCACCTTTAGCAGAGCCAGCCCAACCGGCAGCCTCCTGAGATCCTTACCCCAGATCGACTCTTGCTCCTGAAACGAGACGTAGTTGCGCGACGACAGTTCCAGGTACTCTTCGTAGACCGGCACGAGCGACTGGCTCCGCCCAGATGTTTGTGATTGTGATCGCGTCGTCCCGAACTGACTCGACGACGAACTTCCGTCATTCCACGAATAGGTTGTCGCGTCCGAGAAATCACCGTCGGTTGCGCTTCGTGATCGTCCACCGCCAGACGACGAACCATTCGTGGTACCGTTGGATTCCGAGTCGCCGGTCGTCTCAGACCAGCTCTGCAGCTCGACGATCCGATGGCCGCTGATCCTCTGCTTTCGCGAATAGAGTTCCTCTTTGATGCGATTGGGATCGTACGTCAGGGAGGCGAGTTCATGCGCCGCGACGTCAGCGTCTTCGCCGTGCATCCCAAAAGTGAGTCGATTCTGGAGCTGAAAGACGACGCCGCGGAGATCGATTTCTCCACGCACAAGCTGAGACTGCGACTGATGGGCGCAGATGAGTCGCACTCCCTTTTGACGCAGTTCCGGGATGCCGTATTCGAAATCTTCGCCGATGAAGTTCTGGAACTCATCGAGGATGCACCAGACTGGCAGGGTATATCCCGCCGGCAGTGACCGCACTCCAGCTTGCAACTCGTTGATGATGAGCCCGCCGATCGCGTCCGCGACCTGAGGCGACAAGCGGTTTTGTGGAGCGAGGTTGACCAGCAGGATCTTTCGGTCACGCATGAACTGCATGACGTCCAGTTGGTTTTTCGAACTGCCGAACATCCGTCGAAGGATTTCGTTCTCCAGGAATGGCTTGAGCCGATTGCGAACCGACTCAAGGATCTTCGCGACATCTCCCGGCCTGCCATGCGTGATCTCGCTCCATTCCAATTGAGCCGACTCGGGCAAAAGGGCGATCAACCGTCCATGCAAGGGACTCGTGGGCATGAGAAAATGCGCACAGTCGCTGATTGTGAGCCCCAGTTGTGCGGCAGCCCAGAAGGCGTTGAAAATCCACCGCGATAGTCGCGGCATGGCCTCAATATTTTGGCTTTCCCAACCGCGCAAGATGACTTCGACGGCCCGCATGACGCGGTAAAAGCCGTGGGATGGCGACTCGTGGGGCAGCGGATTGAACGGAAGCACCCAGTCTTCGCGGGCGGCCTCGAAATAGATGAGCCGATCGCGCACATGTTGTGGGCAGAACCGCGACGCGAACCACATCAACAGGTCCCACGAAAAGCCTCCCAGGAGATCGATGATCAGGCAACCGTATAAGGTCGCCAGGAAGATTCCGTGCAGCAGTCGCAACAACGCCGTTGTCTTCCCAGTTCCCGTGGCTCCTTGTAGGTGAAAGTGGCGGCGAAGCGAGTCGATCGGCAGATTGACTTTCGCCTTGGTCCGGGGATCGTGACCGAAACGGATCGTTCTCATTGGGGCGCCTCCAACATGCGTTCACAGAGTTCCGCGTAAGTGACGTTCAAACGAGCCAAGTGTTCATCAAGCATCTGCTCATCGAGCGGGAGGCTCTGAATCCTCGCCTGCTGTTCGATGAACCACGTTGTCACATCCTCGATGCCTTCAAATCGCCGCGGCGGCTTGGTTGCTTCGCAGGCTTGGAAGTGGGCGTCGATAATCTCTAGAAGCTGGCGTGCACGAGACTCGACCTCTTCCGCCGAATGACCGTCCGTCATGAAGGCACGGACGAAACGATCGAAGTCGGTTCGCGTGAACTTCGTTGAAATGTGCGGCGCACGAATGGCCCACTGACGTTCACAAACCGCTCGCGCGTCGTTGCGTCGTCGTTGCTCGGAGGCGGTTTTCTGTCGTGCAAGCTTCGTTTGCCGGGCCTCGGCCGCTCGTCGTCGTAACTGCTCGATCTGGGCCAGTCGCTGGCGACGGGCATCGTCGCGTTGGCGCTTCCGTTCCTCGATCCGTGAACGCGCGTCAGCCATCGCGCTTTGGTATTCGCTTCGCTGCGTCTCGTGCCGTACCGCCGAGGCGTGCGACCACTGCTGGTAGACGTTGATCGCGCCCGTCACAACAAACTCGAGGATCTTGAAAGGGAGGACGAAAAGGAAAAACGCGAGCAGCAGAATGAAGATCATTTCGAACACGTGCCCCTCCTTTCGCTGTCGAGTGTCAGATTTCCCCTTCGATCGCTGCCTAAGTACTCCGCTCGGGCGATCGCCTGCGGGGATTTTTCGCGAAAAATTTTCCGCCGCCGTCTTGCGCCATCGCTGGGATTGGGGAAATACTGAACCCGTGCGTGAAGACGTCGCGAATCAGCGGGCGGATTCAGAGGCTGACAAAAGGCCCCAGCATCCCTTGAGGCGGGAATTTGGGTTGCCGGTTCCGCCTTTCGAGAACGACGACGATGCGCCGCCTATCGACGAAGAAGCTCTCAGGGCACTGACCGAATGTCGACTCAACGCGGCTTCCGCCCGACTGATCTGGGAAAACGTCCTGCGCTATCGATGTTGGGCGGCCGCGATGTGTCGTCTGGCCGTATCCAAGTACCTGGATCGCAACGCCGACTAAACGTGAGTCCGTGCCCAGGCCGCGATTTTCTTGAACGCCGCTGCTTTCCGCGTTTTCACCTGGGATGCCGAAAGCTGCGTACTCTTGATAATCGAAGCATTGGTCTCGCCTTGGAGATAGGCGAGTTTGGCGACCAGCAATTCTTCCTCGGAAAGGGCCGCGCAGTTTTCCCCAAACAGCTTCTGTACGATCTCGGCTGTCTCGACGCCCGCGACAGGTGACAAGGCAAAGGCCATGGGCGTAGCGCGTTGAGCCCTCTTCCTCGCACGCTTCAGACCACGCCACAGATTCGAAGCGATCGATCGACTGACCCAAAGAATCCAGCGCGGGAGCTTCTGTGCATCCTCGGGCGACAAGTTGAGTGTTGGATTGCTCAGCAGGCGTTGAGCGAACTTCTCCTGCGCCTGCCGCATCAGCTCGTCGAACAGCTCGCGATCTGCCTGATTGCGAGGCTTGCCCAATTTGGCCCGCTGAACCTTTTGGTAGAAGTCATGCGCGGCGAGCCCCTCGGCGAGGGCGCCTGTATTGGTGCGATCTTCGCGGAACGCGAAGTCGTAGAATTGGCGACGAAAGTCGTCCAGGGTCACGTCGTCGATCGTTCCTAAGGACACGTCGAGCGCGGCGACCAGTTCTTCGCGAACATTAATGCGGGCGAGCGGTTCTCCAGAGAATGGTCGTACCTCGTACCACTCTTCCGATGCCATCAGGCGAAGTAATGGAGCGACGGCGGCGTTTTCAGAAACGGCAAGCTTGGACAGCGCCACAGTGGCAAAGTACCGAACATCTCGATCGGCATCCTGGAGCATGCCAGCCAACCGCCGCACCGCTGCTGGATTACTGGTGCGCGACTCGCCGATCCCTCGGGCCACAGCGCGACGGACCAGTTCGTCTTGATCGTCGAGTAACTCAAACAGCCGGTTCCGCACCTCGGGATCATCGGGCCCCACAGACGCGAGGGCGCTCACCGCCGCGCTACGTTCGACCAGATTCTCAGATTGCGCGAGTCTCAAAAGGGACGGAATACAAACGCGACACAGCGGCCCCAGGATGTCCGCAGAGGTCATGGCGCCAAAGCGAACGGTCTTGTCCCGGTCTTCAATCGCGGAAGCAAGCAGGGGAGCGAATAAGTCGGACTGCTCCGGCCGCTTTCCGACGGCCCACGCCGCCGCTCGACGCACTCTCTCGGAACGATCACGAAAGGCCCTGGCAACGATCTGATGAACGGCCGGTGTAGGACAATTCACCTCGCCAGCAATCCAGATCGCGGCGGCTCGCTCCTTTGCGGAACGGCTGGTGAATCCGTGGGGGACGATTTCACGCAGCACCGCATGTTGTTGGTTGGTGAAATCTTCCAGCGACACGAGGTCTTCATGTTTGCCAGCGGCCAGTTCCGCCAGGAATTGCCGTGCCCATGGAATCATGTCGCCATCGTCTTTCGCCGGAGGCATTTCAATGGCCCCTACGACCGTTCGCAAGTTTAACCGGCCCCACGGTGTCGCGACGAAGCGTGAGTTCCATCGACAACTTCACCCCGCTTAGGCACTATGATGCTATCCCATAAACGACGTTATGGGATACCAATTGCCCGGGGCAACTTTTCCCGCAGATGCCGCTGATTCCGAGAAACACTGGCGACAAATGGTTGGCCCGGTCACGGGTTGGTCTCCCCCGCTTGGTTCTTGACGCGGGCGAGAAGGCGTGTCGTCGTTATGTGGAGTTCTTCACGGCCAATATTCGGAATAAGAACACGCGAGCCGCGTATCTCCATGCCGTTTCGCGATTTGCGGCATGGTGCGAACAGCAGAGGATGCCGCTCGGCAGCGTAAGTCCGCCGATTGTGGCGGCCTACGTCGAACAATTACGCAAAACGCATAGCGCCCCGACAGTGAAGCAGCACTTGGCGGCACTTCGCCAGTTTCTCGACTTCCTGACCACCGGCGGCGTCATCGGGGTGAACCCGGCGGCGGCTGTGCGCGGGCCCAAATATGTCGTGAGGCGGGGGAAGACGCCGACGTTGTCGCCCGAGCATGCGAGGAAGCTGCTTGACGTCATCGACCGACGCACCATCACGGGACTGCGGGATCGCGCTCTGATCGCGGTCATGGTGTTCAGCTTCGCGCGGGTCTCGGCCGCGATCGGCATGAATGGCGGCGACTATTTTTCGGACGGAAACCGGTTTTGGTTCCGGCTCCACGAGAAGGGAGGCAGGTATCACGAAGTTCCCGTCCATCACCGAGCCCAGGCGTACTTGGACGAATACCTTCGCGAGGCGGGGATCATGTTCCTGGCATCCGCTCCCCTGTTTCGGACGATCGACCGGTATCGCCGCCTGACCGATCGGCGACTTCATCGCCGCGAGGTGCTCGCGATGATCAAGAAGTACGCCAAACGAGCGAAGCTCCCCTACTCGACCTGTTGTCACACGTTTCGAGCAACCGGGATCACCTCGTACCTGCTAGGCGGCGGAACCCTGGAGCGCGCCCAGCAAATCGCCGCCCACGCCGACGCCAGCACGACGAAGCTATACGATCGACGCGACGACTCGGTCACGTGGGAGGAGGTGGAGAGGATTGGAATTTAAATCACGTCTCTTGCCGCTATGAGTCCGTCATGATCTCATGAATTCCTTGCTGCAACGTGAATTGCCTCGGAGGTGTATCAACTTCGCGTTGGCGAAGCACCCATTGACACACTTCATTGGCACTGCCCTTATCTAAAAACACGAAACCCTCACTATTTTCTCTGTTCAAGACGTGAGCTACTCGCGATGACAGCCAATTCCAGCGCAGCCTGAAGTCGTGTTCATTACTTCTAACATTATCGTAAAGCGAGGTTAAAAACGTGTCCAAAATAAACACGATCCTTACCGATGGATGCTTCTTTCCAAGTCGGTGATCTCGGCGCAAGAACTTAGTTACGTCCTTCATCTGAGACTCGATAAGGACATTCGAAATAATTGCATGCCCGTTTGATTCGTTTCCTTGCGTCGAAAGTTCGGGAAGTTTCGCAATCGCGGCAACATAGTCCCACTCTTTACGCTTTTCCGCCGAATTGAGGTCATAACCAGAACCGTTCTTGTTGAACTTCGCATCGTAGCTGATGTTGTGCTTGACCGGCTCCCTTAAACTTGCGTTTTCGAACGAGACGAGGCAACAAAATCCGTCAGGTCGATTTGCTCCCGTCCAATATTCCGTGTAAGGGAATAAACTCCTGACGACGTTGAATACATCTGTTTGGTACATTTCTCCGGTGTAACCAACCGGCGGAGTCCCAATTCGCGCACGAGATGCCACCGCCCGTCGATGAACTTTTTCCTCCTGCCGGCGAATTAGATCATCGCGGGCGTTAAGCGCATCTTCTCGAAACCGCGCCGCGACCTCGTCATCCACTGATGCCGCCAACGCTCGTGCGAAACTGATGTGAGCGACACCCGCCGCATCCAGATGTGCGTGCTCGACATCGCCGCCAGTGTGAACGACAAGAACTGGCTGAAGCGATCGATCGAGACTGCCCAATACTCGATCTCCAACCCGCTTTGCAAAGTACACCCGGATAATCCTGTCCGGCCGAGTAGGATCGGACAGCGGATAGAAGTGCTGTCCTTCGAACTCGACTGGCGCTTTTGACAAATTCCATCCTGTCGCATTGGCGAGAATTGCCGCCATCTCGCTGCGTATTTTTGGCTCGTTATGCTTGAGAAACTCAACGGTGGTCGATTGTAGTGGCGTCTGACACTGAGGGCATTCTGAGACGTCTTCATCGACAACGTGCTGACCACCGAGTTTGCAGATGAATCGTTGCTTAGGGCAAGCGATGATCTGGCGTCTATCGACAGTGATAATGTCGCTGTCAATCAGCCCTTTTAGTGCCTTGAGTTGATAATGGGCTAAGCCATCCTTTCGGTCCGTTTCGAGGAGAAAGTTGTAGACATCGACGCTACCTAGCAACAGCTTTTGTGGGTCAATTCGGCGATTGAGCGGTATACTGAACTGTCTTTCAAACGCGTCGCACATGGCATCCACCTCCATTTCGGATAAGTCGGTGGTGTCGACTCGTAAGGTGACAGCTCCTCCCAAGTCGACTGCGACTTGAACAGTCGCTTCCTTGTTCTCGTAGCTGAGGCGAAACCATTTGATGTCGGAGAGTGATCGAATCCGCAGCAGTCCTTTCTCCTTCGCATATACGAGATCCCGACAAATATTGTGGCCAGGGAAGAGAGGCTCGATAGTCATTGGTGAATGCTGTGGGGCCATCGTCCGTTGAAACGAGATTGCAGCAATCTGCACGGGATGCGTCTCAGAGAGTTCACCTAGAAATGCCGACTCTACGATGTTTGGGTCGTAGGTCGTGACAATGTTCGCTTCGGCGTCATGCAATTCAACTTTCAGTTGCTGATCGAACCATGTGCGGACGATTGGCAGCGTCTTCCGTCCCCCGCCCTTTAAGAGAATTCTGCTTTTCCCTATTTCGACACCGAACATGATCCAACCGAAGCCGTGTAACGTCTTCTGGGTGTCCCGGTAGTCGGGCCGCACGATCGGCGCGTACTCTCGTTTCAACAATAGGATCTGCCACCCGTCGATTTTGGTGGTTGCGAAAAACTGCAGTTCGTAACCCGCGAATGCGTCGGCAAGCGCATCCGCGAGAGACTTCATCGACTTGCTGAGTTTGCGCACAAACGAAGCATCGTGAGTAACTGGCGACACAAATTCCCATGTTGTGTTTGTACCTCTCCATAAGTTTCGCACGAAGATGCGATTAATTGCTTCCGGATCGTTCTCATAAAGCAAACTCAGTTTCGCAAACTGCTTTAGCCCGCCGATCCTACCTCGGTTTAGTTCACCAAGTTGAGAAAGATGCTTTTTCCGAGCGATCTCAGAAAAATGCGATGCGTACTCCTCGTTTATTGCGCGACCCTTTCCCCTAATGAACTCTGCGAGCAGAAGAAGCGATTTTCCCCTATCGGCGGCCAGCAATTGTGCCGAGAGCTGTTCTGGCGTCGCTTCACGGGGCGTCGCAAGCATAGCTCTTTCGCAAAGCAGGCGAAGATTGGCTTTTCCACACTTTCGGAGTTGCGAGATTGCTTGGGCGCTATAGTCCTTATGCCCAGCGCTGCCGCGAACGATGGTAGGGAATACGTTCACACTCTCCCAAAAGTTATCGGGCTGATGCCGAAAAACGCTGGCAGGTGTTTGTGAACGTGATCGCTTCGCCACTGGAACCTCCTCAGGCCCTTGTCGTTATTATATTTTCGGCGTCTTCGATGGAACGTTGTACCGCAGGGAGCAACTGTGATGAAACCGTGAATTCGTTGTCTGGCATGCACCGGGATGCCGGGATGGAGTACTTATGGGTTAATCTCCCCAATCGACGCAAAGCAATTCCGCTTGTTTCAAAACGGTCTCCGTAGCTTGCAATTGTTTGTCCGGCGGATATCGGGAATGTTCGGATTGATTCGCGCGATCGCATCCTGCAATTGGCTTACGAGCACGACATCACCGAACGTCTCCCGCTCCGCCGCCAGCTCGCTGGCCGCCATTTCCGGTCCATTAGGAAGTGCGTACCGCAATCGTTCCGACCATTCCAGGACGGCTTCTTCGACTGTGGATTCGATGCAACGCGATGACATCATGTGCTCCGGGGAACTGCGACATGAATGATACAACGCTCATCGGCATGGATCGAATCGTCGAAACTGTCCGCAAACGTCGGAACTTGCTCGCAATACTCAGCAAAAGCTGTGTTATAGAAGTGCCTGAGTATAAACGTAATGAAACCTCCCGGAGTGAGCGGGCATGTCACTGGAATTCGGCAATTCTCGTATTGCCCGAGTGTCAAATGAGATTTGGGATGCGCGACTGGCTTTGCGACATCAGGCCTACAGTCGAAGTCGAATCGAATTGGAAAAGGCACAATATTCCTCGCAACGACATCGGCATAAACGGCTTCCTCAAGATAGACTTCTGGGTTGTTCTGAAACTCTTCGAGGTTGGGCGACGGGTAGAAACCGAGTGAATGTTGCAACAACGCGTTATCACAGTAGCTGTATCGCATCAGAATCAACGCTCCATCGGGAAGCTTCGCATTATACGTGCGGGTGGATTCGAGGTGCGCATAGATTTCGGAGTAATTGCGATCTTTGAGAGCAACTGAAACGTTCTCTGCACCGGGAAAGGTCACTTCGGTCTTGCTTCGGGAGTGGGTACGAACGAACGCAAAGTTTTGGTCGGAAGAAAGTCCGACTTCCACGAGATAGCCTACCATCGCCTTAATTTGCTGGCACACCGCCTGCGGGGTCAACATGAGACGCTAACCCTTCCTCTTGAGCAGGTCGGAGAGTTTCTGAAGCAAAGCGTCGTCGAGATCTTCAAGGTGGACGATTCCGGCATCGAGGTCCTGAACGAGGCCGGCAAGGTCCTTTTGACGCGATTTGAGCCTCCTTCGCTCTGCTGCTGTCATGTCGCGATGAACGACGCCAAGCTGTTTTCGCTCAGCATGAGTCGGATAGCGAAACGTCAACTCGAACTGACGACCCAATAATACCTTGAATTCATCTTCCAGTTTTTTCATGTCGCTGCCGATTCCAAGCACTCGCACCCAAGCCTTGCTCCGGGTGATCGCCGTGAAGAGACGATTACGAATGCTTGCAAGGTTGAAGGCTGAAGAATGGCAGTCTTGAGCGTTGATGATGTACACCATCCCTGCCTCATTTCCCTTCGCCCGATAGATGCCCGTGAATGTCACAGATTGCACGTCAGTCTGAAAGAAGACGTCGGGATCGGTATCGATTCCGGCAACGTGGGAATTGATACCCAGATCAAGAAGTGCTCGACGGATCGGTCCGACTTTGGCCCGAGTTGTCACAGGATCGGGATTGATGACGACAATGTCGTCGTGTCGAAGCTCATCGACAGTCAGGTTCTTTTGAATCTCGCGAACCACCCATTCTGCCTGTCTGGTTTCGTCATCAAACACTTGGAAGTGTATGAGGTCTTCAACGGGTGAATGCACTTCAAGGAACTGAGGACTGGCTTCGCCTGAGCGTTTGAGTGTAACTTCCGAACCATCCCGCAACTCACCGTCGACAACGTCATACCCAACTTCCTTCCAGAGCTGCGGATTTTCAAACATCTGCACCAAACCGGTGGTCTTGCCCTTCGGTGCCTTGCGATACACTCCGAATCCGAGCGAGTGCGCGGTTACGAGAACGGGGCGAGAGTTGCGGTAACACTTCTCGAGGATGATGTCGCTTCGTGGCTCGCCTGGTTCAGGTTCTGTGAACACGACGCGAGGCGTCCCATCCGGCTTCGTTCCAAAGATTTCTTCCGGTGGAGCGACTGAGGTGGTAGAAAGATTCTGAAGCTCGTCGTATGCGTACACGAGCCGCTTGTCTTCGCCAAGGATTTCGTAACAGAGCCGGAGAAACGACGGTGGAAAGTCCTGTGCCTCGTCCACGAGAATTGCGTCGTACAGCGTTGGGTACGTCGATTGGTGAGTGAGCGCCTTTGTAACGGCAGCGCCAAATTCATTGCCCTTCGGAAACGAGCGTTTTGCCGCGCCAAAATCAAAGTAGGGCGCATCAATTGCCCGGCAGAACTGATGGTAAATCCCCTCACGCTCGCCCCCGCCTGGAGCACCCCATGCATTAAGAATGCGAATCTGGTCCCAATCGGGTTCCTCTCCAGTCTGTTCTATCGAGAATGTTGTGATGAGCCTACGAAACTGACCTTTTAGCGACCGCGTGTTGAACGTGACCGCAATCCGCCAATCCGGATGCTGAGCGTGCAAGTACGCCGCCTTCAACGCGAGAACGATGGTCTTGCCCGATCCTGCGAGTCCGCGAATACGCTGTACACCTCGCACGGTCTCAATGACTGCCTTCCCTTGCAGGTTGTCGAGTGTGGCAATGGAGTCTTCCAGTTGCTTTAGTTTTGCGCCTCGTGAATCGGTCTTCTCCAGGCTTCGCTTGGTGCGAGTCTTGCGGATAGTCGAGATGTTCTGGAGTGCGGAAAGGGTTGCCGAATAATTTGTGGGCGTTGCCGCAGGCCAGTCCAAGTCATCCAACGCATCTTGTAGCGTGTCACGATTTGCGAGAACGTACTCATCCTCTGTGAACCGCTCGGGTGACGTCACACCGGGAGCGAAAGTGACCGTGTGGATCGGGATCACAAGGTCTCGGCGATGCATAAGCTCCTTATGCGTCTTGAGCCGAGACTCCAGTTTGTTTGCCGAATCATCCTGGCGTTCTGCAAAACCCGCAGGATTGCTGCCTTCCACCAAGTCGAAAACCACGAGGCCCTTTGATGGTGACACCCAGATCGCGTCAATTGGATAACGACCTTCAGCACTGCCAATGATCGGATATCCGATGTAAAGAGCGCCATCGACGTCTTGACGGGCAGAGAAGTAGGCAGAGAGAGCGCGACTCGAAACCGGCTTGCGGTTGGTTCCTTGAACGATGGAGATATTTGATTGCACTTATGGCCTCCTCTTTTCTGGGTTGCTCATTGGCTCACTCTTTGAGTGTTCGCGTGCCTTCCAGCAGGTTCGGTAGTAGTTTGTCCCGCGACCGCTCTACGGGCGAGCAGTTCCTTGAAGTAGTTGCCGCCCTCGGGCCGCTTGAGCCGGGCGTCGTCCATCGCGAACCCCTTGATGAGGTATTCGCGCAGCCGCTCGGTCGCCCAGATGCGGAACTGCGTGCCGCGATGCGAGCGGACGCGGTAGCCGATGGAGATAATGACGTCGAGGTTGTAGTGCTTGAGCGACTGCTCGACCTGCCTGGCCTCCTCGGATCGAACTTGTAAGAAATCCTTACAGGTTGCCGGCTCCGAGAGTTTCCCTCTTCGTAAATCGCCGCGACGTGCTGGGTTATGTTCTGAGACGTCGTTTGAAACAGGTCCGCCATGTCCCGCTGCGTGATCCACACGGTGTCGTGAGCCATGCGGACGTCGATCCGGGTCTGCCCATACTCCGTCTGGCAGAGGATGAACTCGCCGGAGTCATCGGGGGCCGATACGGGAAGGTTCTCGGTCATGAGGATTCCTTTCCGGTGAAGCCGAGACTGGTCAGATTCTTTAGGACCGCCTTTTCGAGCTTGGCCGACTCCGCGAATTGCCCCTTCAGCTTGGCCGTGAGCTGCTCTATCCGCTCCTCGAACGGCATGTCGTCACCGTCTTCGGTCTCTTCCGCACCGACGTAACGGCCGGGTGTGAGGACGTGGCCGTGGCTCTCGATCTCTACGCGGCTGGCGCTCTTGCAGAACCCGGCGATGTCCGCGTACTTGTCGGCGGTTGCCCACAGTTTCTTCTCAAATCCAAGAGGAGCACTGCTTCTGTTCGCCGATGTCTTGTTGCCTTTGGTCATGTCTCAAATCGTGATGTCTGTGGAGGAAAGGCGATTCGTGATGGTGGTCTGACTCAGTCAATCAGTTATGGCTGTCAGTTGCAACGCGGCATGCGGCCGAAAATATTGGCGAGTTTCGATTGTCGCGAATTCGAGTGACAAGACGAGAGCAAGAGGGGGAGGGAAGGTGCACTTGACATGGCGACTCATCCAGGCGAAAAGACGCGTTGATGGCCCCGTGGTAGAGCATCTACGCGGCAGCCTCCCAAGTATGGCGACGCATTCAGTAATTGGCGGTCGGTCATCAGAAGCTTTCAATCGGGTGGTGTCAACTCCCTGATCGGGTAATGGCACTTGCCAGAACTCCCTGCTGGGGGGCGACCAAGTGGGGAGGCAAGCTCTCCGGTGCGCGACATGAAATGCCAGCTGGCACGAATGTACCCCGCAGTCGAAAGACCGACTGCGGGGAGTTCACAAACAGAAGGGGCATTCGTGGTCATCGAACGTGTCGAGCCACAACACGCCATCGATAGGAACACTGTCGGAATCGAAGTCGCCCGCGAGTAGTCGTTCGAGCAACGCTCGTAGTGACTGTTCGTCGTGCCCCGCCAGCTCGATAGTCGTGACGTACAGCGGCCAACCTTCGCCCAGCTTCACGACTCCGTATGCGGCGGGCGTTTCGTCACTCGTCCCAGCATGCACGAGTACGTACTCGTCGAGCAGGAACGCCGAGCAGATCGGCCAAGCACGTTCGAGCAAGGTCGCCGAAAGTTCGTCGAGCGAGTTGGCGGCGCGCAGCAGGTAACGGCGGGAGGTGTCGATCATTCGGCCGCTCCCTGTTCTACGAGACTCCGGGCGCGAGCGTGCTTGATGGCTAACCGGCAGACGGACTGTGCTATTTCGACGTGCCACTCGCGAGTCAGTCCCTCGTGGGGGCTCGTGCGAGGTGGGAAGCCGCCATTGGCGAGCCATCCGAGCAACGCTCGTGCGAATTCCTCGGCTGTCGGCCAATCGCGAGCGGCGGCCGCCTCCATCATCTCGTTCCAGGCAGTTTCAGGGTCCATCGATCGTCTCCGTGCGAGTGAAAGATCGCCCGAATGGGCACGCGGCGAATCGCCGCGCACGGGGATGCTGCCCGGCGCTCCTCGATAGGGCAATGAAATGTCCAGAACCGAGGGATGGGGCGGCTCAAAAGCGCACGTGTGACGTGCGCTTTACCTACTTCCAGGACCATGGTTGAATGGCCAAGCCCTCTCGATACATCGAGCGGACGCCATCCTCCCTCTGCCTATGCTTCGCCGCCTTGCCGCTGCAACCTGTCTCGTCCTGCTGGGAATCGCTTCAAGTCCCGCTGAGGCAGCCTTTTACCGATGCGTCGGGAGCAAGTGCCGCGCTTCGTCCGCATCTTCCGCATCGTCCTCGTCCTCGGCTCGCAAGACCGCGAAGCCGGTCGCCAAACCGAAGGGGACGAAGATCGTTCGCTCCAACTCGTCCGCCTCCGTGCGGGACAACTCGATCTATAAGTCGCTCGCTCGGCAGCGGGACGAAATGGCCGCGACGCTGGCGAGCATGCAGAAGATCGACATTCGCAGTTACCGGATTCTCTTCGGCGACGCCGAGGACGTCCAGCGGCTCGAAGCCATTCCCATTCTGTACGCGAAAGTAGTGAACAACATGACGTCGTACGTCGATCGAGCCCTTCGTGTTGATCTTTCGAAGAACGAGTTGGCGGATATCCAAGCGGCGACGGATCTCGCGAAGTCGCTCGTGGATGAGTTCGATGCCATCCGCAAACACTACCGGTGCGTCATCGAGAAGACGTGCAGCCTGCAGCAGGACTGACCACGGATCGGAACGTACGACGTGCAGTACGTCGTGACGAACCAGGTCACCCGCGAAAATCGAAATTACCGAGCTCGCACTGGGATCGCTCGGGACGCAATTGCGGGTGGGGCGACAGGCTGGCAGCGTGGGTTGTGCCGCTGGTCTTGGCGACTCGCGGCAGTGCCAGTGTGGTTCTTTGAAACGCCGGTTCGTTACGAACACCGCAGGAGAATCGAATCATGTCCGATCCATGCAACTCGCCCGAGCCCTCCCCAGGGGCGCGTCGCCGTATGCCGCCCGTTCGCAAGTTCGGCCCCATGGCCGCCGGAGTGGCTGTCTGCGTCTGGGAGAACCAGACGTCGTCCGATCCTCCGCGATCCTTCCATTCCGTGACGATCAGTCCGCGACGGTTTTGGGACGAAGACGCGAAGCAATGGCGAGACGCCGGCAGCTTCCAACCGTCCGATTTGCCGGGGCTTATCTACTTGCTCCAGCAGGCCTTAGCGTTCTGCTGCGGCAGCGGTGAACTGCCGAGCGGCGGCGGGGTAGCCGCAAGTTCTGATCCGGGAGACGATGCTGCCGAGCCCGATGTTCCGTTCTGACGGCGATTCCTGGAATCGCCAACTCTCCCTTCGCCGCTTGCGCAGGGAGTTTTTCTTGCGGGAGCGATCCTGGAATCAGGGCGCCAGTCAGCTCAGCCCCAGCGACGCCTTGAGGCACGCATCTATCTGCCGCATCACGTCTTCCGGCAATTCGCCGATCTTCCGAGTGATGATGTCCTGACGCACGGTGAGCAGGTTTTCGCAGGCGACAGCCGAGTCATTGAGAAGCCCCGACTGCCGGCCGACGGGCGTGTCGAGTTCGATCAGCAGTTGGGTCGGCTCAGAGCGTGCGAAGCGAGTCCGCGACGTAACCTGGACGAGGATCGTGTTATCGAGCCGCGAGTTGTTGCGATCGCATTGGACGACGAGTGCCGGCCGCGACTTGGAACCAACGCCATCCGCAAACGGGAACCGCACGATCACGACGTCGCCGCGACGGTATTGGATTGTCGCGGGGTTCATGACTGGGGCTTGAGGGCGTCGTAGTTGTCGTACGCATCCATCTCGGGATCGTCCCAGCCAGCTTGGCCCGCGACGGCCGATTGAGCGGCGTAGGTCTCGCGAATGTCGAGCACCTCATCCCCAATGACCCCGCGCACCCGTTCAAACAGGTCGCTGGAGACCAGGAAATACACCGCCTTCGTCTCCGGGTCCACGACTGGAACCGGCTTGTTGCCGTGCTGCTGAAGGTCGAGCCGCTGCTCGGAGGTCAGTTTCGAGGCCATACCACCATATTACCAGCCTCGCCGCAAACTGGCGAGCTTGAATTCGCCGTTCCGGCCATCGTCGGCCGTGAGTGCTGCATCCTCGACGTATACGGTGCCTTGGCTGCACGAGGCGTTAGTACCAAGCTTTGAGCATACCTTGGCCCGTTTCGAGGATGAAATCGAGTCGGTCGTTGCCCTCGAAGACGACCTCGTCGTAGCAGCCGAGCTTGAGTAACCGTACACACCCGCCGTCCCACCGCACGCAGCGGGATGAACCCATCTCCAGAGCAGGTCTTCCGAGTAATCCAAGATCGGAAGATTCCGTTCGAGATCGAGGAAATTCCAGTGCAGATTACTCCCTATGCTCTAACTGATCTTAGACGATCACCCACGGCTGCTCGGCCCGCAGAACCTTAGACCGGAAGTCCTCGACTTGCATTAGCGCTATCCAACCGCAACAATGCTAAACAATGGACGGAAAACTCGGTAAGACCTAGACAACCGATCTGATAGGTGCTCGCATGAAGACCCTCTGGCTGCCGAGCTTCATTTCCATGGCCATCGTCGCTTCTGTTGTTCAGGCCCGCGAATGGTCGGATGTTTCGGGCAGGTTCTCCATCGAGGCTGAGTTAGTCCGTGTAAAGAACGGCGACGCGATCCTTAAAGCGGCATCGGGCAGAATCATCTCTGTACCACTCGAAAAGCTAAGCAAGGCTTTCCTACAGCACGAGAAGTTTTGGCGGCAAACAATGTTGCCTCTAGTCAAGAAATCGGCCGGCCCGGATCAGGAGAGTCTAGGATTCGAACTGCATGCCGTCAGAGGCCGCACCACGGACAAGTGCGGCATTGCCGTTAAGAATATTTGCGGACGGCGATTGCACAATCTCTGCCTCGCCGTGAATTCAAGAGTCGGCTTTCCAGGACTCAATAAGCGAATTCACTATGTCGCGGTCGAAGCACTCGACGTAAATCAGGAAGTCATGCTGAGCTGGCGTCTCATAGGTGCCCTTATTGAGCCAGGCTCGAACCCAGACATGGGAGATGGCATAGTTTTTTCAGCGTGGTCCACAGAGTTTTCCAACTCCGAACGCAAACTTACACTCCCGAAGGATATCAGCATTTATAGGAAAACACAAAAAGTGGGGAAGCGTATAGAGTGGGTTCCTTTCCGCCTCAAGCTCGCGGAACCGACATAACTGTCTTCTCAGTCAGACGGCATGAAGTCCACTAGGGCGATTGCGCGAATCTAGGCAAGATGGCATATTCAGGCAGTCGTGATTCGCCGGTTTTCGTGTTCGCGGTTGAACGCGAGCGGCGGCACGCATGCAGGGAGGTATGCCATGGCCGAGCGTACGTTGGTTTCGATTGCGGAACACTTCGCTGAGTTGTCTGACCCGCGGCGCCGCGAAGGTGTATATCCACTGATCAATTTTGTCGTTATCGCGATCTGCGCGGTGATCTGCGGCTGCGACGACTTCGTGTCGATCGCCGAGTTCGGTAGGACCAAGCGCGGGTTGCTCGAACGGTTCCTGGATCTGAGCGCCGGAATTCCTTCGCATGATCGTTTCAATGCAATCTTTGCGATGATCAAGCCAGCCGAATTTGAGAAGTGCCTTGTTAGTTGGATTACCGCGCTGCACGACATCACGAAGGGTCAAGTGATTGCTATCGACGGAAAGACACTGCGTCGCAGCTTCGACGCCGCAAGTAGCAAGGCGGCGATTCATATGGTGAGCGCTTGGGCGACGAAAAATCACATCAGCCTTGGCCAAGTCGTCGTCGACAACAAGAGCAACGAGATCACGGCCATTCCGAAACTGCTGGAAATCCTCGAGATTTCGGGCAGTTTGGTCACGATCGACGCCATGGGCTGCCAAGTGGAAATCGCGCAGGCCATTGTGGATCAGGAGGCGGATTACGTGTTGGCAGTAAAAGGCAATCAACCGACGCTGCACGCGGGAATTCAGACGCACTTTGCCGAGCACGCCGAGGACGACTTTGCACGTGTTCCGGTCACTCGCCATGAGACCCACGAGAAGGCGCACGGCCGGGACGAAACGCGAGCCGATTACGTGTGCCCGGTGCCAGAGGAACTCCCGGACCGTGAACGCTGGCCCGAATTGACGGCGATTGGCATGACGGTCAACAGTGTGATTCGCGATGGCAAGAATCACAGTGAAGTACGTTTCTATATTCTCAGCAAGAAACTCTCGGCGCGCCGCTTTGCCGAGGCGGTACGTGGACACTGGGGCATTGAGAATTGCTTGCATTGGCAACTCGACGTGACGTTTGGCGAGGATCAGAGTCGCATCCGCAAAGGGCACGCTGATGCAAACTTCAGTGCCCTCCGTCGCTCCGCGTTAGCATTGCTCAAGAACAACAAAACCAAGAAGGTCGGCGTCAAGAACAAACGCATCCTCGCCGCCTGCGACGACAACTACATGCTGAAAGTCCTGCTGGGAAAATAACTAATCACGCAATCGCCCTATGAAGTCCACCCCTGTCCTGGGATGACAAAAAGTTCGTCGGCGCTAAGAGGAATCCCGTTGCTCGCTTTTGGCAGTGCCGGCACGAAATGAGCCCATTTTTCTCGGCATAGGCGTGACTTCGCGTCTCGAGTCGGCGCAACGGATTTACGGTGGTTGTGAACCGAAAGCGACGCAATTCGACGAAGTTCTTATCACCCCAACCCTGTCCTGCCCCGCAAGGAACTGGAATTCGTCGGCTCGGGAGTTAGCGTAACTCCGAGGAACCCTTAACCGAGCGAACGCAAACGGCGACATTTTTCGGATCACCAGAAGGCGACCTTCGTCAGGCCCGCGATCCCAACGACCAGAAGATCGCAGCGTTCGAGGCACGCGTCGACCAACAGGAGCTCAAGTTAGCACAAAAGAACGAAGTGATCGCTGAATTCATGGACGTAAGCGTCCGTGCAAAAAAATCCGCTGGGGAGCTCTGGAAGGACGCGGGGTTCCCCACGGCGCGCGAGATAAGTTGGTCGACTACATTCAACGCTGGGCGGACCACGCCGAGATGCCGGCCAAGCGACTGCTGGGCTGGCTGGAGCTCTCCTTGAGCAAGTTTCAACAGTGGAGAGACCGCTGTGGCAAGACCAGCGAACACAACGGCTAGGTGCCGCGCGACTGGTGGCTAAGGGACTTGGAGAAACGGGCGATCCTTGACTACCACGAACGCTGTCAACTGGAGGGTTACCGCAGCCTGTCTTTCATGATGCTCGACGACGACATCGTGGCATCCGGTCCGTCCAGTGTCTATCGCGTGGTCAAGCAAGTGAGACGACTTGATCAGACATGACAGAGACCTTCGAGAAAAGATACCGGTTTCGTGCAGCCGCTCCAGCCGCACGAACACTGACACATCCACGCTTCCTAAATCAACACAGGCGAAACCTTCTTCTTCCCCTGCTCGCTGCTCGAAGGCTACAGCCATTGCAACGTGAATTGAGAACTACCAAAAGACGATGAACGAGTCAGAGGTAGAAACGATGGTACAACGCGGCCTGGAGAAGTTCCCAGACGTGACGGCGCGATTTATCAGCGACAGCTGTCCAATCAGGGCTGGAAACCATCATGCCGTGTGGATTAGGAAATCAACAGCAGGCTGGCTGCACTTCGCGATCGACTACCTCGCTCCAGCCGACAAGCTAAAAGGGATGGGGCCGATAATCCTCGAATAACGCAATCAAGAGCCCGGATAGGCCCGCGCGAGAAGACAACAAAACCGGGCCGCCTCCTAAGCGGCTGCCTAACGACTAGACGACAACTACAAAGGTCTATGGCATGAGCGAAGGATAGGGAAACGCTCAGGAGCGCCCCGAGCGCCGACTCAGGAGCCAGGACGGAAAGTGCGGCAGTCCACTTCAATGCGGCCTGCCGCCCTTCCATCATCGGGATTAGCACCAACGCGATAAATCTACGTCGTCGGCGAAACTAATTGCTGTCATTTGACCCGGACCATCTCCATGTCACCAAGCACCAAACTGGTGGAGTCTAGTTTATCGATATTCGCTGCAATGACTTTTGATCCGCTTTGTTCGCCCAGAACAAGGTTTTGAAGGCCTTTGCCAATCCGAGAAGTATCGTCGACATGCCCTAGAACCTCCAATGTCAGTTTGCGTCCGTTAACAGTCCATGTGCACGCAATCTCTGGCTTAAAGTATGTGTTACCGACGAGTTTCGCCAAGCCATCCAACCCAGTTCCCTTTTGTTCGCTCACGAGAATGGCTGAACCATCCTCGTTAAACGTAAGCCGAATGACATGAGTCGCGTCTTCACGTCGCCATGTGCCAACCAAATCGCCACGAGTCCAGTTTGCGGATGGCGTGCTGCTCTGATGCGTCGTGTTAACTGAGCTTTGTGAGACAGAAACGGGTGGCGTCGGTCCTTGGGAACACCCGAATGACGATGCCATGACAAGAATCATTGCTATTTGGCGACCCGTGAGGTACATGTGGCAATTAGACATGAGTGCTTGCTCCAAACTTGAGTGAAGAGGACGTACTGTGATAGCTAATGAAAGTCAATTGACCATTAAAGCATGCGGCCGCCGATCTAATGCCTGTTAAGGCGCTGATTGGCACCATAATATACCAAAACGTCTTAGCATTTGAACCAGTCTGATGATTCATATGAGAATTCGTGCGACAACGTCATCTAGTGTTCCCTAACGAGACGTCATCAGTATGGCCGCACTCTCGGTTAGGCGGTCCCAGCCCAACCCTGCGTAGAACGAGGTCTTACGGTCACAAATCACCTTCTTTTTTGGAGCATGACACTCTTTTTCTGCCTTCCCATGGTCGGTATAGCTTGTGACGATGCTGAGGTGATTTCGCCCATGCCAGCAGAGCCTCGCGCCGACAAGCGTCGCTGTATGGAGGCTCTCGATCTACTGACGGGATCTCGCTTAAATCCTCACGCTACAAACGTTCGCTTTGCTCTTCATGCAATTAACATTGGCAGGAGTCGCGGTGTCGCCCCGTCGAAGTTATGAATCTTCATCGGGCAAGGGCCAATCTCGTTAAATCTGTGAGGCATTTCTTGAGTCTGCAATCCCGAAAGTCAATGTAAACGACGCAGTCCCCCCAACAGCTACGACGCAAGGCAGTGTGTCTGCACCGAATTGCAATAGCCACCGCACACTTTCGCGTCGCCCGAGGACTTTATCGCTCGTGTCTTGGACGTCTTTCAAGTTCGAACTTTGTGTCCGCACGATTCACATCTGAACATCTTGGTCGCTAGTCCCTTGTACAGGACTGTCGCTGCGGTAATCACAAGCGACAGTGAATTGGACTGGTGCATGGAGGCTTTGTATCCAATGACGGCTCGTTGTCTCTTAAAATTCTCTTCTTCTTTGCTAGTAATGTCCCAGCTCGAAATCTCCTTCATTCGGCGGGAGTGGCACTTCGGGCACTGCATCTCATTCTCTCCGTATTGGCATGGTTCACGTGCGAAGGATTGTGGTAATGTAATCGAAATTCGCTGGTGAAAACGAAAGATTGCCAGTCTATGCAGTAAATTAATTGAAAGTGTTGCTGCGGCAGCGTTGCAAGTCATCGCTGTCTTTGGTCACTTTTTCAGCAGAGATCGCGCTAGCGACCAAGATCGCCCTCTCGTCTGCCGCGGAGTTGACCTGTGCGATTGCGCCCTTCAGGCCGGTAGTATTCAGGATAAGATGCCATTGCCGCGTGCGCTTTTCTCCAATGATTTTCTGGGAAACTTCCGTACATTCCTTGTCTGATGGCATCGAGCTAATGCCGTTTTGCGACATTCGATTCTGCTCCAACGTGGTAAATGCGATGGTAGTAATCTTGCCATTCGGGTGATGCGAAATACTTCCCAATCGGGTAACGTCTGGCGAATGTTAGTCGTGGTTCGTGGGTCAAAGCAAATCTGCACGACTTTGTCCCGCTGCAACGGATCGATTGGTCGTGAGATTCGAGTTGCTCTCGCGAGTTCATTGAAGTCGCCGAAGATATGGGGCAAGATCCTTATGTTCGGCGAATGATTGCGGACGCGTTAAAGGCCAGCCGTAGTTTCCCAATCTTTCACTGTCGCCTTTTGGGACAGGTTTTCAAAGTGCCTGTCGTGATTGTTGCCGACGCAACTGGAACTCTGTGTCATAGTGCATCAAAGGCGAATATGTCTTGCATAGAGTTTTCAATTCTGTACAGCAACTCCCGTGCTATCGTCGAAACCAATCGGCAGTGAGTGTACGTTCGATATAGCTTGACCAACCTCATCTCATTGGTGTCTTGCGAGCACGGCCTGACTGACGCAAGCGTTTTAGGGAAACGGGTTATGACTTGTCAAATATTGATTTTGGACAGGCTCCCGCTTTTCATTCTGCTGAATCGCTGAGTGCCCAATAGTTCGTGTCCACGGATGCAATTCGTTGATTATTCACGTTTATTTGCCTCGAATCTCCACAACGCACGGCCTGCGTAAGCGTAAAGCGTTTCCCTTCAAGATGTTGCGCACAAAAAACCGCCCCAGGCCGAAGTGGCCTGGAGCGGTGGCTCACAACGCGAGTGTGAGGAGTTGGGCAGCTTTCACGTCGAGCTCCAGGCGGTCGCCGACGTTGACGAGGCGGCCGGCGATGCGCGTGAGGGCGTCGACGAGGCAGAAGATCGAGAACCGACCGGACTGTTTCGCGATCTCGACGGCCGTCTTGGCGTGCTGCTTGGAAATCCCCTGGCGGGCGAGTTCCTTGAGCACTTCCTCGGCGTCGTCCCCCAGTTTCTCCCGCATGGCTCGTTCGATCACCTTCACGAAGCCGTCGCGGCGTTCGTCGCGGCGCAGCACGAGCGCGTGCAGCGTGTCTCGGATTTCTCCGAGCACCCCGCCGACGCCTGCCGTGTGCTTCCGAGCGAGCTCCACGACGTTCACCGCGTCCCAGACGATGTGGTTGGCACAGACCGACTGGAACCAGAAGGTCGAGATGCCGATCGAGCGCTTCCCGACTTCGCTGTTCCAGACAAAGAAGCCTGGAGCGAACGCCTGACCGCCGATCTCGATCCAGCCCGTCGGGTCGATCAGGAAACAAAACAAGTCTTGCTCGCCCGCGTACAGGCCGGTCTTGCCATCGATCCCCTGCTGCGGCGGCTGGAAGTCGGTGGCGAACTCACGTACGAGGTTCACCAACTCGATGTTCCACAGCCGCGTGTAGCTCACGCCGTGGATCGAGCGGACGGTCGTGTCGGTCGTCAGCACCTGCAGCGGTTTCTGCCCCGAGGGCATCGTCTCCGTGAAGATCCGGGCGGCCGTTTCGGGAAACACTCGGTTCACCGTCTCCCGACTCACTCGCGCGAGTCCGCACAGTTGCGTGAAACTCCAATCGTTCAGTCCAAACTCGCCATCGTCGCCGACGGCGAGCCGCAATTCCCCGTCCCGTGCGATTGGTCGCAGGTTCTGGGGCGGTTGCCACCGATCAAGCGAGTTCGCTTTCGTCGCCCGGCAATGCTCGGCAAGCGCCGAGAGCGACGAAAAACACTCGTCGTGCGAACGCGCGAATAGCTCGCGGCTCGCATGGGTTAACGTGGCCATGATTTCTCTCCCTATCCATCGAAAGCTGCCAAAGAACGCAAGCTGTATCCCCTTTGGACACAGCGGGCCACACTCTGCACGTGTCGCGTGAACGACGGCAAGGAACTCGGTTGGCCACGAGCCCGCTTTGGCGGCACGGTCGCATTGCCGGTCGCGGGAGCCTGGTTCAAGCGAATGAAACGGAGTTTTCCGCTGCCAGACGCCAAGAACTGTGAAAGTTGCCCAGGGCAACTCGGTGCCTCCGGGCCGCTCGCTATGCTGCCCTGTAACCTGCCCGTGAATACTGGGTAAATCAGAGCGGCAGATCGCTCGCTCTCCCGGCGAACAGCTCGCGGTTGACCTGCTGTCGAACGGCCGCCAGCGGGCGGCTGAATTGGCGGCGAGAGCTTTGAGTGACGATCATTCGACGGTCGTCCGACACGGGTGGGGGAGCCAATGTGCGCATCGAAAACGGGGGAGTCGTCAGGCCGTCGAGCAGCATTCGGATGTAGGCGGTGTACTTCGGGAGGTTCGTCAGGTCGGCCGGTTGCAATTGCCCCGCACTCGAGTTTATCGCACGAGCCAGCCACTCGGCGTCGTCGCTGCCAACGGCGAAGGAGACGATCGTTCCAATGTTCCCCGCAATCGCCGCCGCCGTCGCCTCGTTCAATTGAGCCAGATACTGGTGGCTCACCGTGAGATTCAGCCGGTACTTACGAGCCTCGCTGAGGATCGTTTCGAACGACGTCGTGACGAAGTTCTGGAACTCGTCGATCGCCAAGTAGAAGTCGCGGCGTTCCGACTCGGGGACGTCGGCCCGCGTCATCGCGGCCTGTTGGATCGCGGTGACCAGGAACGCTCCCAGGAGCGACGAGTTGTCCTCGCCGACTTTCCCTTTGCTTAAGTTGGCGATCAGGATCTTCCCTTCGTCCATGATCCAGCGGAGGTCGAGCGACCGGCCCGACTGACTCACGATCGCACGCACGCTGGTATTGGTGAGAAACGGCTGCACTTTGTTCGTCAGGGCCGCCACCGCTTCCGTCCGGTATTGCCGGCTCCAGCCCGCGAACTCCTGCTCCCAGAACGCGCGCACGATGCCGTCCCGAATGCCGGGGACGAACCGCTCGCGGAAGGCGGCGTCGGTGAGCAGTTGCAACAGCGTGATCAGCGTGCCGCCGCGTTCGACGACGGCAAATACTGCATTGCGCAGCAGGTTTTCGAGCCTCGGGCCCCAGCTGTCGTGCAGCTTCTTGAACGCCGCCACCGCCCCGCTCGTCACTTGGTCGATGCGGCTGGCGTCGTTACAGGCGAGCGGATTGAAGGCGACCGCGTAGTCAGGGTCGGCGGCATCGAAAAGCACGACGTCATTCGTCCGCTGGGTGGGAATACGTTGCAGCAAGGAATCGGCCAGATCGCCGTGGGGATCGATCAGGGCGACTCCATGGCCGCGCACGATATCCGAGTGCAATTGGTTCAGCAGCAGCGTGGTTTTCCCGACGCCCGTGCGTCCCACAATATGCACGTGACGGCGACGGTCGTCGCGTCGCAGCCCGAAAGTCCGCACGTCGTCGCGGTAGAAGGTTTGTCCCAGGACGACTTCTCCCTCGTCCTTCCCCGAGGGGAGTCTCGCCGGTGCTTCGCGTTCCACAAAATTGGCTGAGTGCATACGCGACGCATCGACGCCCACGGTCGGTGGGTGCCAAAGGGTGGCGAGTTCCTCGTGGCTCAACAGAAACGACTTCCGCGTTCCCGAAGGGGCTCGCTGCACCGTGAATGTGGCCAGTCGTGAGCGAGTGAACGCACCCAAGGCGCCGATGGCTGCCTGGAGCCGCTTTCGTCCCGGCTCGTCTTCGTCCGACTCCACGGCGACGTGCAGGGAGACCGCGAACAAGTGCCCGCCCAGCTTGTCGGCCGCCGCTTGCAGGTCGGCCTCCCGTTCGTGCCGGTAGCCGCTGGAGACATCCAGTGGCGTCCCGCGTGTTGGCTCCGGGGAACGACTCGCCAAGCGGGCGAGCAGACGCTCTATCCAACCAACTCGTTCGGCCGTACAGCGGTGCAGGAACCGTTGGGCGAGCCGCTTGTGCTTCTTGAAGAACTCGCGTTCCAACAGTGAGAGTGCCTCTTTCGCCCGATGAGCTCGCTCGGCATCGGCTCGCGTTACGGTCAGCGTCAGCTCGCAGCGAACGTGACCATCGGGACGGAGCGAGTTCAATAGGCTGTCGATCGGGTCGGCGTAGTTGTGCGTGAGCATGTCCTCGAACTGGCTGTGACGCAGGATCGGGAACAAGTCGGGCGTCAGCGTCAGCTCGATCTGCCGCCGGTGCGTCGCGGCTGTCAGTCGGTGCGACTCAACGGACTCGATCCGAGCCTTGGGGTAGTTCGCCAAAAGCGGCCCGACGACGGCGTCACGTTGGCGATCGTCGAAGTCGATCATCAGGGAGAGCTGATCGTCGTGCGTCGCGTAATGCAGGCGGATCTGACTCCCGACTTCGAGGGCTTGGTGGATCGCGGCGAGCGCCTTTTCCATGTAACGCGGCGAGCGATCGTTGTCGGCCGGCGCTGCGAGCACCACGCGCATGATGGCGACGATACCAAACGCCGGACGGCCCGGAAAATGGCCGACGAATGTCGCCACAAGACCACAAAGAAAACCGCCCGGTGAAGCGTGCGTTATCACTCGACCGTGGCGGCCCACGCTTCAATTCCGACTTACGCTGAGCGACATCCGCATGCTGCGGAGGTGCGGAGCGGCTTGATACCCGTCCACGCAAGCGGCCGAGTTCGTGGGATTCCAGCGTATCAGAGCAGGGACGGTTGCACGAACGGCGGAATGCGCACGGGGGCTCGTTGAAAACTGGCTGTGGGGAACGGATTGACGAGTGCGTTCCAGCGACCGCCGTGGTCGAGAAAGATGGGCGTGCGCAGGCCCTGGGAATCGCTCAAGAAACCGTCGACCGTCGCCGCGTAACAGAGCCGCCGGTCGCGATTTCGCGCACAGTCATGGGCGAGGGCCAGAATGTGCAGCGCCCGCTCGGCCGTCATCGTGAGAAACACGACGCGGAACGCCGGTCGCGGCCCCTGCTCGCCGTTGTTCTTCCAGATCCCGAACACGTAGTTCTGATACGCCTCGTATCCCAGCAACTTCGTGCGGATCGTCGTCGCCGCGATGCCGTCGAGCGTCTCGGTGCTGCGGTCGAGCTCGACCAACAGGTTGAACGTGCGGCCGGAAGTCTCCAGTTGCAGGTGACAATCAGGCACGACGCGATGGCCGCCGACCTCTAAGACAAGCTCGTTCTCACGGTGGAAGCTGGTCAGTCGCACGCGTTGCCGATGGGCCAGCGAATAGACGTGCGCGATAACGTCCGCCAACTGAAGCGAGTGAATCAATCGGGAAGGAGGCAGTTCAGCGAATTGGCTGCGGTGAGGCAGGTCGCTCTCTTCCCCTTTGACGACGCGGTATCCCTCGGGCGTCAGCCGGTAATAGTTGGCCAATCCTCCGCCGCTGAGGGCCAGTGGGAAACTGCGCACCAGCTTTAATTTCCCCAAGGCCTGCATGCGTTCACGCACGCGTCGTTCGTCGCGGTACTCTCCTTCGTCGAAGGCGACGCTCGCTTTCAGGATCTGGGCAGCAGTCGCGGGGGTGCGGTACAGAAAAAGTAGAAGGTCACTGTCGCGCGGTGATAGCTGCATGTCGTCACGGTTGCTCGGTTGGAAGTGCAAACGCTACCATCGCACGGCTCGATTTCCGCTCGCATCCTATGAAAAAGCCTGGTTACGTGGACGTTGACGAGTTGCAAGCTCGCACGTCGCTCGAAGATGCCGCCGCCATGTGCGGCGCTCGGTTGGACGCAAAGCCCAGCGGCAGCGAGGTGCGGATCGACTGTCCGTTTGGCTGTCCCGGCGATCACTCGGGACGACGCGAGATTTCGGTAAGCGTCGATAATCCGCAGAAGGTTTTTTATTGCCATGCGTACCAGTGTCAGCTGCGTGGGAACATGCTCACGCTGATGCACGGTTGGAGGACAGGGACGCGTCCCGCCGGCGAAAAGCTCAAGGGGGCGGAGTTCAACGCGGTAAAGCAGATCCTTGCCGCCGGATCGTCAACCACGCCCACCGTATTGTCACCGTCACCAGCCGTACCCAGCGGGGAGACGCAGCCAACGGGAGAGCGGAAGCCCGAGCCGACAGCGGCCCCCTGCATTCCCCTGGAGGACAGCCCGGAGGAGGCAGTGCGCGCCTTGGCGACGATTGACGAGAAGTTCGTGACCGACGTCGCCACGATGTCTCCCCACGCAGCCAGCTACGTCCGACGCCACCCAGCTCTTTCTTCCGAGTCGATGCGAAAGTGGCGAACGGGATACCTGCCGATGGACGGAGGCGGCGACAAACGCGGTTGGAGTTTGCGAGGACACATTGTGTATCCCGTCCTCTCGGAGGACGGCAAGGTGTTGGCATGGATCGGTCGCGATCCCTCGTACGAGGAGAAGGAGCGGGAGTTTTTGGCTCTGCTGCCGACCGAACGCGAGAAACGCAAGTCGCCCTACAAGCACAAGGTTCCCGCCGGGTTCGCGCGTGGTTCGCATCTCTTCGGCCAACAGGCGTCGCGGTTGCGCGAACCCGGCTATCGCGAGTTCATCGCCGAACATGGCATCGTGGTCGTCGAGGGATTCAATGACGTTATCGGGCTCGACAACCTGGGTATTCCGGCCGTGGGGCTCATGTCGAATCGGATGACCGAAGAACAGGCTGGAAAAGTCGAACGATGGGCACGACTCATCGGCGGCGGGCGCGTGACATTGATGTTCGACTGCGATCCGCCGGGGATGCAAGGAGCGAAAGATGCCCTGTGGCTGCTCGCCGAACGCCGACTCGAAGTTCGGCTCGCCTGGACGAACAAACGCGACGGCGGGATACATGCCGGACGCCAACCGGAGTCAGTGCGGGCCGACGAGTTGGCGGGGCTCTGGCCCGCGTCGTGAGGCAAGTTTGTGTCGACGCTGCGAGTGGTTTTGGCCCGGTCGCGTTGTCGGCAACGCCTGCGGCGTGGAACGCAACGAACTGCGCCCCTCCTGGGGCGTGGCGCTCGTCCCTGCGCGTCGCCCGGCGTCTGGCCGGGCGCATCGTCCGCTCCGCGGCCGATCCCCGACGGGGAGTTGTGCGGCGCAACGTCGCGGCCCGACCGTGGGGCGGGTGCGACCCCCGTTCAGAAGCCCCGTCGGTCGCGAGGTACGAGCGCCATGGTGTCGGATGAACGGGGGTCGCGGCCGCTAGGCTCGCGACGTTGCGCCCTCATCGAGTGGCGTTTCTCGGCTTTCCCAAGCCGAATTGTCGGTCGATCTCCGATCGCCGAGCGTCCGCCGACCGCGCGCCGGTGCCGGCGAGCTCTGGGCGGTCGATGGGCACTGCGGAAAACGTACTTCGCGGGCATTTTGATTGCGCATTGCCATAGCCGAGTGGCAGGCTGCCGGCGCTTGCCAGTCTTGGCAGGCCGTGATCTCAGACGAACTGGTCTTTCTCAGCGACGCGAATGCGGTGCGTGACGGGGAGTAGAGACACAGGACAGGTGTCAGGGACGCGCAGGGTTGTCGTTCAAAGTCGACGTGGGGGATGCCGGTGATTCCCGCGCGACCAAGAGCGCAGCGAACTCGTGTTCGGTGGTTGATAACGATTGAGGACAGGGCAATGGGAATGGATGTGTGGGGCTGCAATCCGACGGGCCCCGAAGGGAAGTACTTCCGTGCGAACATCTGGTCCTGGAGACCGATCCAGGCCTTGATTCAAGAACTGTGCTCCGATCTTCTCGACGAGCCGACGCTCGTCCGGTTGGGAGTCAACGTGGGTGCCGGGCCTCGGGACGGGAAAGTGTGTCTCGAAATGGCCAATCGGTTCGCAGCGTGGATGGAGAAGCACACTCAGGGACATGGACTCGACCTAGGACTGCGGGTGACGCCCGACGGTCGCTTCGTCTCCGAAACGGAACTCGCCAGCAATCCTCAGTTGGAGACGCTGTCGCCGTACCAGGTTCAAGACGAGCATCTCAAGGAGTGGGTCGAATTCCTGCGTCACTGCGGTGGATTCGAAGTCTGGTGAGTCGATACTCCCGCGCGCATTCGTCACCGCACTCGTGAATGCGTCGTGGTGGGATCGTCTGAGAGGCCTCGTGTCCGTGGGGATACGGGGCCTTTTCCTGTGGGTCGAAATGTGTGGCGGATGGGGGTTCACGGAGGTCGATTGGCCAGCCGCTGGTAAGGAATGCTACGCTTGCCGCGTGCCGACTCCCAAACCACCCGCCGCCGTCATTACCGTCCTGAACTTGAAGGGCGGCGTCGGGAAGACGCATGCCTGCTGGCTGTTGGCGTCGGTGGCTGAAGAGCGGGGGCAGCGGATTCTGTTGGTCGATACCGATCCCCAGGGCAATTTGAGCAACAGCTTCTTGCGCGAACGCGAGGGGCTGCCGGGCGTCGAACAGTTGCTCGATCCGTCTCTCGACGTCGACGGGCTGCGTTTGATCCAGCGCACCGCATACGAGCACATCGACATCATTCCCTCGACGCCGAAGATCGCGGGCTTCGACGAAGCGAATCAGCGGGAGTGGGAACGGACGGAACTTCACCGGTCGTTTGGGCCGTTGATTCGAGCGGCGTCCGCGCTTTACGACATTATTGTCTTTGACTGTCCACCGCGACTTTCGCTGACCTCGTTCGCCGCTTTGTGCGCGAGCGACTACGTGGTGGTGCCATTGGAAGCGGCCGACTGGGGAGCGCAGGGCGTCGCCGCTGTGACGGAAGCGGTCGATTATGTGGCCGCATCGTTCAATCCGCGCCTGCGGCTGCTCGGGTATCTCATCTCGCGGTTCCGACGGGGGCGGAAGTATCAGATGACCTATTGGACAGGAATGCGAGAGCATTTCGGGCCACTGGTCTTTGACACCTCGATTGACGATCTGGCAGCCTTTGAGCGCAGTGTCACCGACGCCGTCCCCATCACCCGGCACAGTCCCCGCAGCGCCGCAGCCGAAATCGCGCGACGTTTCTACGACGAAGCCCTCGGCCGCGCCGAAGAACACCGCCGCAGCGGCGAAGGCCGCATTCGCGAGAACGATCACGCAACGCGCGTCGTTGCCGCTCGGCGCTGACGCCGTTCGCGATGGCCGCGAAGGATTGGAGCGTCTCCGGGGCGCGTATTTAGTCGAAACGGCGATGGTGCGTCCCGACCCGGCTCAGCCCCGCCGTCATTTCGACGAGACGAAGCTCGCGGAACTCACGGCCTCGGTGACGGAACGCGGCATCCGGTCGCCGATTCGTGTTCGTTATCTCGTCGCCGAGGGGGTGTTTCAGATCATCGCGGGCGAACGTCGTTACCGGGCGGCCGTGGCCGCCGGTCTGAAGCAGGTGCCCTGTTTGATCGAGGACGCTCCGACGGGTCAGGTGGAACCGTTGCGGAAGGATGTGTTGGTCGAGCAGATTGTCGAAAACTGGCAACGCGCCGATCTTGAGCCGGTGGAACTGTCCAACGCCCTGCGTGAACTGCGCGACGATCATGGCATGTCGCAGGAGGAAATTGCCCGAGCCACGGGCAAGTCGCCGGGCGAGGTGTCGAAGCTGCTCGTCGTCCAGAAGGTGAAGCACGACATTCTGGCGGAAGCCGCCGAGGATAAGTCCGGCCGCTTCAATCGACGCGTGCTGGTGGCGCTCGCTCGCCTGCCAGACGAACAGCAGGAAGAGATGGCCGCGCGCGTGCGGAGCGGCGAGCTCCGGACAGTCGATGTCGAGAAGGCCTCACAGCGAATGCGAGCGGCGAAGGGAGGTGCCGTACGTGGCGCACCGACGACGATGCGTCGGTACGCAGTCGGTTCGACGACGGTGCAGATCTCCTTCCGCAAGCGGGAAGTCGACGACAACGACGTCCTGGAAGTACTCGATCGCGTGCGGGAGATGGTGCGAGAACGCCAAGCGAATTGAACGACGAAAATGGCTTAGGGCTACGCCGAAGTCGCGAAGTTGCCCTGGGCAACTTTCACGTGTTGTGCGAGATGATACTATGCGATGATTCAAATCAATCCGCGTCAGCCACTCGCATTGGACAGATTCCTGCGTGATCTAGCGATCACTCGAATAAAGTCAGCCATATTCTCCAGTTCGTCGAATGTCATGTCACTCGGGATGCTCACAGGCAAAAACTTACCGGGTCGAAGCGGGAAATGGTGGATATCACAACCGTCGCTCGTGCCCTCAGCCTTCGGATTCGAGACATGATTGTTCAATTCTTGGAGAACCTGCTTTGCTAACTCTCGCGCCGATACGTTCCAATTAATTCGAGAATTCTCGATCGGCCTCCCAGCCTGATAGGTGCCCGCGCCAGTGTCGGCGATCTTTTCCAACGCATCACGCAGTTGATCAACTGAGAATCGCTCGCCGCGACCAGCGAGGTCTGACTCTAGATTAGCTACCTTTGTTTCGCTGTTTCGAGGGTCACGTTCTCGATCATCCAGCCACTCGAAAATCGCTTTGATTTCCTTCGATCTCCGGCACATCGCGACCAAGTCGCTGAGTCTTACGTCGTCAACGCTCATTTCAAGCTCCAAAAAACAAGGTTAAACCACAGCAGAGCCACACTATACACAACACTAGCGTGTTAGGCAAGTCGCTAGCAAACTAGCGAGAGCGATAGACTTGGCTGTACTCGGCTTGTGAGTGGTCGGCCGCTCGAATTACCGAGTCTCTCCAGGCTAGTCCCTTCTTTACTAGCACGAAGGTAAGATCGCCTTCATTTCACGCGCGGAAGCTCATTTTCGCGTGGTCGAACGACAGGCCGACGCGGCCAGTCGGGCCGTTGCGGTTCTTGCGAACGAACACGTCGGTCAGTTCGTGGTCGGCCGCATCTTCGTTGTAGGCCGACTCGCGATAAAGCATCAGCACGGCGTCGGCGTCCTGCTCGATCGAGCCGCTTTCGCGCAGGTCGCTGAGGACGGGGATCGGCGGGCTGCGCTGTTCGACGCTGCGAGACAATTGCGAGAGTGCGATGACCGGGCAACCCAACTCGCGTGCCAGGTTCTTGAGGCTCCGCGAGATGTGCGAGACCTGCTGCGTGCGGTTCTCGCCGACGACTCCGCGATCCGTGACTTCGATTAGTTGTAGATAGTCGATGATCAGGAGTTCGAGCCCATACTGCAGCTGCTGGCGACGGGCTTTACTGCGGAGGTTGGCGAGCGTCGTGTCGGGATCGTCGTCCAAATAGATCGGGTGCTCGCGCAGGCCGTCGAACAGCTTTCCCATGCGGCCGAAGTCCTCGGCGCTTAGTTCGCCCTTCTTGAGCCGCCAGGCGTCGATTCCTAGCTCGCCCGCGATGATGCGATCCATGATCTCGTGCTTACTCATTTCCAGCGAGAACAGGGCGACGTTCTTCCGCTGTTTGGCGGCGACGTTGCGGGCGATGTCGAGCGCCAGGGAGGTTTTTCCCATACCGGGACGGGCCGCGATGATGGTCAAACTGCCGGGCTGAAGGCCGGTGAGTATGTGATCTAAGTCAGTGAAGCTCGTGCGGATTCCGAAGAGCGCTGATTTGTCCGTCGCTTCGTACAGTCGGGTGTATCGCTCGTAGCTTTCGCTGCCGATGTCGGCGATGTGTTGCGGCAGGTTCTGAGTGCCCCGCTTGGCGAGCCCGACAATTTGCTGCTCGGATCGTTCGAGGGCCTCGGTCGCGGTGAAGGCATCGTCCTGCGCGACGGCCGTAATGGTCTCGCCGATCGCTCGTAGCTTTCGCCGCAGGGCCGCGTCCCGCACGATCTCGGCATACCGCACGGCGTGGGAAGATGTCGGCACGTTGGCCACGAGCGAGACCAAGAAAGGCATACCGCCGCGAGCGGTGAGTGCCTCGTCGCTGCGCAAAGCGTCGGCGACTGTCACCGCGTCGACGGGTGAACGGGCCTCGTACAGTTTCTCGACCGCCGCGTAGATCGCTTGGTGCAGGGGATCGTAGAAATCCAAGGCGGTGAGGAGCGGGGACACGTCGACGAATCGATCGCCGTCGAGCAGCAGTGCGCCGAGGAGCGTTTGCTCGGCATCGAGTGCATGGGGTGGGGCCGACGGCGTCGCAGGGCGAGGCATGTCGGGGATCACGCTACCAGCCGACGCTGTCGCGCGCCTAGTTCGAAACCGCCGAATGAAATCGGCAGTCGTCACTCTGCTTTTTGACTATGACGATAACCCTCGACGATCGTATTCATGTCGTAACCAATCTACAGTTACTCTTCTATCTACCCTTCTGTACGTGGAGGGCCGTTCGTGAACGGTCGTCATGGGACGAAGGAAGTTGGTTGCCTCGCGGTCGTGAGATGAATTGGCTGGGGCAAGCCATATTTGAACGACGCGGGTATCGCGAAACCCACCACGACGGCGGTCATCCTGGTATCGGGACACCCACCAGTTTCGGAGGAATCCGGTATCGCGACACCCAGGAACCAGGGTATCGCCGCACCCACTCGAAAGCGGTCGGCCACGGTATCGCGGCACCCACCAAGGATCACTCGCGGAAGAACGTTCCGTACAGATTCAGCGATAGTTGGCTGGGCGTGATTTCATCGAACCGAGCAAGCCGTTCTGCTCGGCGCAGGTCGGCGTACCAGTCCGGTTCGGGGTGGTCGTGTTGGAGGCGGTTGATGTAAGCGGCGAGCTCGCTTTTCTGGATGCTGCCGGGGCGATGTTCACGTTGGGCGAGCACGACGGCGACATGCTTCTGCATCGCGTCGCGTCCGAAGCGCGCCACGAGGCGGCGGAACGTCTCGGGCGAAGTGCCGGTTTTGTTTTCGTCTTTCAGGTCGCGCACCTGGGCGTAAAGTGCGTCGTCTTCGAGCGTTTGGCCGCGGGGTGCTTCAGCTTCGGCTGCCGATCGGGCGCGGAGTCGCGGGCCGCGACTCCACCGGAGCGCGGTCTCGCCTTCGCGCGAGCCGTTGGTGATACGTTCGAAGTAGCCGTTCCAGGGTTGGAAGGGGCGAACGACGTCGAGCGATTCGGCCTCTGCGAGAATCCGCTTGAGTTTCTGCATGCGGAGCTTCTTCAGCGTTGGCTTTTCGTCGTAGCCGATCTGATGAATGGCGAAGTCGTCGGCGACGAACAGGGCGCTGTCTCGCTGGTTCCAGCCGGTCTGGTTGGCGATGAGGTAGAAACGGCGAAGAGCAGGCGACAGGCTGCGGTAGAACTCGTAGTCGAAGGCCAGGTGTGCGCCGCGACGGGCCAGATCGAGGAACGAGCGATCCCATTCGAAGACGATCGGCCGCCGCGATTCGGTGAGCCGACTCATGCTGGCCAGGTTGAAGAAGCCGAAGTTCACGATGTCGTAGGTGCCCGTTTCGCCATTCCAGAACGCGGTGTTCGTGTATTTCACGTAGGAGAGCCGGAAAATGCGGCTTCTCAGACGTTGGTAATCTCCCTGCGACGTGGCCGGAAGATTCAAGAGGCGGGCGATGAAGTCGACCGTGAGATACGTTCGGCCGTCGACCGGCGGTTCGGGGAGGCGGCGGAGGTAGGTGTACAGGCCGAGCAGGACGTCGAAGTCGGTCGGGGCGAGTCCAAAGTGAGCGGAAACGATTTGCGTCCCCGTGCGGCGGTTACCGTTTTGGGTGTAGGGAAACTGACGCGGGTAGTGAAGCGGATCGGAGACTTCGATCGACGCGAGTGCTTCGTCGCGACGCAGTTCGGCGAACCGGATGTGGTCGCGTAGCGGCGTCGCGTTGAATTCGAGCGGGCAGAAAGCCGCTCGGATGAAATCGAGCCCCGCGTAGGCCTTGGTTCCATGCCGCTGCTGAACCGCGTCCGGCATGGCTGTGACGGTAGCACGGATCGCTGCCGCAAGCCATGCGCGCGAGCACAGGATGTGTTCGTGTCGGGGCAGTTTGGGCCAGCGCCTGCGACGTCAGCGGCCGGCAAGCATCGCGGCCGCTCGCTGGTCGTATTTCCTCAACGAGTCGCGAGACGCGACGAACAGCAGCAGGCCGAGGGCCGTTATTCCGCACGAAGTCAGGACGGGGTGAAGGTCGAACCACCGCCAGATCGCACCGGGGACGGCGGCGCAGATCACGAGTGTGACGAGCGAATTGCCGTAGAACTGGTAGTACCGGTAGTGGTATTGGACGAGTCGATCCCAGGCGTCGCTGTGTGACTGCAGCTTACCGAAGTTGAGTTTCGGGGCGGCGAGTCCCGTGTGGCGATGTACGGAGTCGAGCACCGCCCAGCGGATCGTGCTCAGCAGGAGCCCGAGCGCGATAGAGGCGAGGGTGGCGAAAAGAAAACCGCCGATCGTGGGAGCGGTACTCGCTGAAGCGTGCATCCAGCCCCGGATGGCCGGTGAAAAGTCGCCGAGTTGCAACAGTAGGACGAACCCTGGCAGCACATAGGCGATCAGATAGCCGAAGTTCTTGTCGTTGAGCTCGTTCAACCGATGGAAGGGGGAGCAAATCGAGCGTAGCAGCCTCCTTGCTCGACCGCACGTGCCGGCTGGCGCTTCCCCACCGACACGCGTTACCGATTATTCGCGAGCCCCTTCCTCGCCTACGCTTTCCCGGAACCCTTGGCGGGCTTGGACTTAGGCGTAACAGCCGACTTCTTCGTCGACTTCTGGGCGGAGTTACGTTTCGGCGGATGGCAACCGTTGGTCATGACCGTTCTCCAGATGGTGGTGGGTGTCAGGAATAGTCCTTTTCGGCCTATTCTCTTTTGAACTATATGTTCCTGTGCGGGAGCCGAAAAGACCCGCGATGGAAAAATCAACGTTCACCCGCGAATACGAGATCCTGCGCACCCTGATCCGCGAGTACCGCGAAGCAGCCGGCCTCACCCAGGTCGAGCTCGCCGAGCGCATCGGCGAAACGCAGTCCTACGTCAGCAAAGTAGAACGCGGCGAACGCCGCTTGGACTTGGTGCAGCTGGGAGTGTTTTGTAAGGCGATTGGTGTCAGCCTAAACGTTGTAGTCTCTCGTTTTGAGGAACGTGCTCTGTAGCACGATAACCCAAGTACCAGCGCAAACCGTCAGCAAGAATCTAATGCCCGGACTGAACCTGTGTACTTGGAAAGCCAATCGGTATCGGATGTACCCAGTTCGCATTAGAGAGGCCGCGGACTGACAATCAATAACCGGTACGATATCCACTGCATTCGACTAGATAACAAGACTGGCTGTAGACATCGCAAATGTCCCTGTTCTTATATCGGAATCAAAGAAACTGTGTTTCTTTGACGGCAAATCAACCCACTTACGTTTTTGACTGCTCGCAATGACTGCACATGCCCCGCAACCCACTCATCACCTGGAAACACCCTGGAAGTCAGCTTACCAAAGCCATATAGTCACGTCTTTCCTATGGGCATGCCACCATCACGGCGACTTCGAACGAATGTTCAAGCGATGGAGAAAGTCCATAGAGAGCGGAAAACACATACCACTCCCCATGTACCAACTGAAGCAGAGGCAAATCGAGCTTGATCACAGGCTCTCGGCCTTGGAGTCTCTTCAGCAGTCGATGTTTCAATGGCTAGGTGAAAAGAAGCAGCAGCTAGCGCGATCCTTGTATGAGCCCCTCGGAAGCTGGGGCAAACTCAGGTGCTGGTGGCTTGGAAAACGTGGATGGTCGCTCGTTGACCAAGTTGCCTCTGTGACAGGGATTGACCTACAGAATGACGATCGATTCAAGACTGAGTTGGCTTCTCACTTCAATCTCGATACAAACCGATTCTACGACGATATTAGTAACATTAAGGGAGAGCTACATTCGCTATTCTGGGATGCAATTTTCACGACCGAACTGCGCAATCGAGCAGAAACCGAGCAAGCACGCAAAAGACGCATTTCTGAGGTGTTGGCAGCGAGAGAATCTCGTCACAAGGAAGAGTTGAATCGCCAACTTCAAATGCGGAGAGACGAATCACGACGCGAGAGCCTGGAATCTAAATACAAGAGATCGGATATGCTCGTCCGCGAAAGGGACTACAAGCGAGGCAACCTAGTCGATAACTATTTCCGCAATCACCTGCGAGAGAGAATCGCGGCAGCATTTGGATTCTCCTGTGTCGGTTGCAGCAGCCCGGAGTCTTTGGTTTTAGATCACTGGGCTATCCCCAAGAACGAAGGTGGCAACTTTGTATTGTGTCGCTCAGACACAAGACAATTGTACTTGAACGTGGTCGTGCTTTGCCAATCGTGTAATTCATCGAAAGGAGAGCTGAAGCCAGTGCAGTGGATAGGTGTTGATCGAGCCGAGCAAGTAGATGAGACGTTGACTCAGCTCATGGCTGAACTTTGGGCGACGTCGGAGTTCAGGCGAGTTTCGATGAAGTGGTATGAACTCGACCTTTTGGATTGTTTCTTGCTCGACCAAATCAATGGCCAAGTAGAGTAATGCCAAATCCAGTCCTTGCGTTCTTTCACGTACCAAGTTGATGTGTGGTTACTGGTTACCACACAGGGGACCAAGATCGTCCTGGGGGCGATCGTGAGACTAAGAAGGTTTCTTCAATTCTCGATATCAGACTTCCCCGATCACGATGCAAGTCCCGGTGGCCTGCTGTTGATTTTCTGATCCATCCGGTATGAAGGTTTCCAGCCCTGACTGGGCAAGGAGACCGTTGTCATGTCCACGAAGAGAAGAAAGCGTCACACCCCCGAGCAGATCGTGAAGAAGCTTCGGGATGCGGACGCGATGCTGAACGCCGGCAAGGATCAGGCGTCGGTGTTGCAAGCGTTGGAAGTAAGCGAGGCGACTTACTTACGCTGGCGCAATCAGTTTGGCGGCATGAAGGCCGAGGAGGCTCGACGGCTGAAGGAGCTCGAAGACGAGAACAAGCGTCTCAAATTGATCGTTGCCGAGCAGGCGTTGGACATTCGCATGCTGAAGTCGGTCGCGGAGGGAAACTGGTGAGCCCTTCGCGGAAGCGCGCGGCGGTCGAGAAACTCCAGCGGGAGTTCTCGGTCTCCGAGCGAAGGGCGTGTCGTGCCTTGGGGCAGCCGCGTAGCAGTCAACGATATGAAGAGAAGCCTCGAGATGACGAACCGGCATTGGTGAAACACATGCGCACGGTGGCGGGCCAGCGGCCTCGTTTTGGTTATCGACGCGTCGCGGCGATTCTGCGTCGCGATGGTTGGCGGACGAGCGCCTCGCGCATCCATCGACTGTGGCGCCGCGAGGGGCTGAAAGTCCCGCATCGACGCGTCAAACGCAGGGCGATCGGCTCCAGTGACCACGCCTGCCACGTGAGGCGCGCCGAGCGTCCGAATCATGTCTGGTGCTGGGACTTTGTGTTCGATCGGACGGCGAACGGCAGTCCCTTGAAGTGGCTGTCGATCGTCGATGAATACACCCGTGAATGCTTGGCGCTCAAAGTTGACCGGAGCCTGAAAGCCGAGGATGTCATCGATACGCTCGCCGAACTCTTCGCGATCCGGGGCGTGCCGCAAGCCATTCGCTCGGACAATGGCCCTGAGTTCGTCGCCGCAGCGATTCGACGATGGCTCGATCAAGTGAGCGTGCAGACGCTGTACATCGCACCTGGCAGCCCTTGGGAGAATGGTTACGCCGAGAGTTTCCACAGTCGCTTCGCCGACGAGTTTCTCTCGGTCGAGATCTTTGAGAGCTTGGCCGCCGCGAAAAAACAGACGGCGGCTTGGAAAGAGGATTACAACTACTATCGACCGCACAGTTCGCTGGGGTACGTCGCCCCGGCCGAGTTCGCGAACCGCTGTGCTGCTTCCGCTCCGGCTTCGGCTACGCCTCAGCCTGCGCTCCAGCAGCACAGCGGAGATTCCCCAACCCGCACCTTCATAACGGCTGGTACAGAAATTTGAGGCTGGTCACCGGGGCATGCGGAATCTGGAACATTTGTGTTGTTGGGTGGGACGATGACGATACCGCTCGCAGATTGCGGTGCTGTAGCCAGGAGTCTCAACTACGGCCTGGCCGTCTTCCGACGGTCTCAAGTCCCAATCAGATTAGAATTCTTCGTTGGGGTCCTGCACTTCTCTCGAAGTAACTGAGCCCAAGTCAAGCACGAGTCGGGCCGGCATCGCCCTTGATGCAAGTTGCATCATCTTTTGCATCGCCAGCGAAAAACGCCTAGGCATTGCGTGGACGGATTGGACGATTTAGACTCGTCGGAGTTGAGCGGAAACTCGGGCAGCCTTGGGGGTTGCGTGCGGCGGACAGGAGTCGTTGGGGTGCAAGAGGTCGTGGGTTCGAATCCCGCCACCCCGACTGTTCGTAAGTGAAACCGAAACGCGAAGTTACGTTACCTGCCGACGGTCGGCAGTGCGGTTGTTTTCCAAATCGAAAAGGGACACGGTGTCCTTTTTCAAATTGGGGAATCCGCACATGCCCAAACTGCTACACAAACTGCCCAAATACCGTCGCCACTCGACCCGCAACTCCGGGTTCGTAGTGATCTCCGGGCAACGCGTCTACCTCCCCGGCGACTTCGGGTCCGAGGAGAGCAAGTCGGCCTACCGGCGGCTCTGTGCCGAGTGGATCGTCCAGGATCGTCCCAGTACGCCCGCGCCGCCGATGGCCGAGCTGACGATCGTCGAACTGATGGTGCAGTTCTGGAGACACGCCCAGCGGCATTACGTGAAGAACGGCCAGCCGACCGACGAGCAGTCCGGCATCCGCCTCGCGCTGCGTCCTTTGCGCGAGCTGTACGGGACGACTCCCGCCGCCGCCTTCGGCCCGCTGAAGCTCAAGGCGGTCCGCGAGCAGATGGTGGCGCAGGGACTGGCGCGGACGACCATCAATCAAAACATCGGCCGTATCCGCCGAATGTTCCGTTGGGGCGCGTCAGAGGAACTGGTCCCGGCGAGCGTCTACCAGTCGCTTTCGACCGTCCAAGGCTTGCAGCGCGGGAGGACGGAGGCGCGCGAACCCGATCCGGTGCTGCCGGTCGAGGACGATCGGATCGATGCGGCGCTCCCCTTCATGCCGCCGATCGTGGCCGACATGGCGCGGCTCCAGCGACTGTGCGGAGCGCGACCGGGCGAGATCGTGATCGTCCGCCCTTGCGACGTGAAGCGGGACGGCAAGGTCTGGAAGTACTCCCCGGAGAGTCACAAGAACGAGCATCGCGGTAAAAAGCGAGTGATCTACCTGGGCCCGCAGGCGCAAGAAATCCTGCGTCCCTACCTCGACCGTCGCGCGGACGCGTACTGCTTCTCTCCGGCCGAGGCCGAAGCCGAGCGTCGCCAAGCCGCCCACGAGGCGCGCAAAACGCCGCTCACCTGCGGCAACGCCCCTGGCACGAACAAACGCCGAGCTCCGCGCAAGGTCCCCGGCGACCACTACACGCCCGACTCGTACCGGCGCGCAATCTCGCGTGCCTGCGAGCTGGCGTCGCAGATGCCGCTCCGCCTCCGCAGCATCCCGCACGACGCCCCCGACGCCGAGCAGCGCCGGAAAGAAGCCGCCGATTGGCGACGCCAACACGCCTGGGCCCCCAACCGTCTCCGCCACACCGCCGCCACGAAAATCCGCGAGCAGTTCGGCCTCGAAGCCGCCAGCGCCACGCTGGGCCACTCCCAGTTCGACACCACCCTCATCTACGCCGAACGCCCCGAGCGCGTCGCCCTCGAGGTCGCAGAGAAGGTGGGATGACGAGCGGGAACGGCATCCGCTTCGACGAACGAGTCCGACTCGCCCCTCGTCGAGTCGGCAGCGGCCAGAACGGCGGACGCGCCCCCGGGGCCGTAATCCAGTCCCAGAACGCAAGGGCGCAGACACCGTCTGCGCTACGCGGCGTACCGGCGAGCTTCCGCCGCCACTGATAAAACGTCGCCGCCGACACGCCTTCTCGCTGGCAGAACGCCGCGATCGTCCCCTGCCACTGCGGAAACCGCGCCAGCCTCCGACGCCAATCCGCGCACAGCCCTTCGTCGATGCCTCGTCCCAACCGTTCGCTCCTCAGGTAGGCGCCTGGTTCGAATCAAAAACCTGCAAACTACCCGAGGCGTCAAGAATGGCGGTGGTGTACGGTTACCGCCTTTTTAAACACCCACTGACAGCGATAAATCGAAGGAGGTCCGCGGGCCATCCGCCGAGGACATCACCCGCATGGACCAAGAGATGGGCACACCCGGTCGTGAGTTCAAGCTGATCGCGGAGTCGAAAGGCAAGAACGTCCTCAATATCGTCATCATCGTCGGCGATCTCCGTAAGCTGCTCGACAACGCGCGCGCCGTCCTATTCTTTCGCTGCACTGGCCACAGATTCCGACGGAGTTTCAGAAAATAGTTGAAGCAAAGCACCGCAGCGAAGGTTTGGGCGCATGATCGCGACATTGCTCGGCGAGTCGCCGACCGCCTTTCGCGAAACCATGGCGATATGCATTACGCCCGCTTATCAAAGCGTCGTGCTGTACGGTGAATGGCCCTGTCGAGACTTAGCGTCCAACCGCAACTTCCCTCACAAGCAAAAAACAATCCATGCCTGCCGCGCACCAAAACCGACCACCCGTCGCAGTTTTCACAACGCGGGTTCTCCGCATGACTGCCGTCTTGACTTGTCGCCGTAGAAAATCTGCTCCTTGACGAGAGTACTCTCGCGAGGTGCTCGGCAACAGCTTGATCGTCGATGCGAGCCATCAACTCACTGGTCTTAGATGCGTGAGAAAGTGGGTTTAGTGAACCAAACCAAACTATGTGGCCGTCGATCAAAACGACCTTCTCGTGAATCTCGCGTCGCAAGTCGATTACTGCGCCCATCGCTTCGAGCGATCGGAGTGCGGCTCGCCCCTGTTCTTCCGCGATTGAACCGTTGTATTTTGGAGGCCGCGTCACACAACGAACTCGCACTCCTTCGCTTAGCTTTGCGCGTAGAACGTCTGCCAACAAAGAAACTCGTCCCTGCGTAATAAACCCGGAAAATATCACGATCGATTTCTTCGCAGAGCGAATATCTAGAAGTGAAATGTCGTTAAAGTCCTTCGCAGCAAACAGGCCGGTACGTAAACTTTCCGCATCGATGTGCGGCTGCGCGCCGTATCGTTTTAAGTCCTCAGTAATCGGATAAAGCGCAAGAACATCCCGAACGTCAACTATTTTGGATTGTCTTTGTAGTTCGTGCAGAATCCCACGCAGAATCGAATCGCTGGGCAATTTCTTATCGAGGTAGGTCAGATTCCCAATTACAACTAGAGACTCGCGAGGGCGACTAAACGCAACGTTTTGTAGCTTCGCCCCGCTCGCTCCAATATGCGTCGCCTGCAGAAAGATCCCCGCATTACGCTCACCGACGCTATCGACGAGATCGAAAACCATCAATTCACGTTCATCACCTTGAAAGCCATGCACCGTACTGGCCCGAACGACCTTATTGAGCTCTCCGTCCTTCAGCATCTGCCGAAATAGCGCCGCCTGCGCCGCATAGGGTGTGCATATTCCCACCAAGCCCCGGCCTTGCTTGTCTTGAAGCCGTCCTTGAGATTCCAGATGTCGGATGAGGTTTCGCACGGCCAACGCGTGCATTAAATTAAACCGGGACTTGAATTGATTGCGAGTCGTGAACGGCCAAACTCGCGACGTGTCGACCAAGGTCAGGTGTGGATCGAGGGGGGCTGGAGCGGAAAAATCTCGAGACGACTCTCGCCCGGCGGCTGTTTTAAGCTTGGCGTTGTAGAATCGCTCCGAAACAATTTGGCAAATCTTCGGATCCATGCGATATTGCTCGACGAGCTCGACGAGACGCGGCGAAGCGACGCCCTTTTCGGCCGCGGCTTCAATTCCGGCTTCGGCAAAAATCGAATGGCCAAGGACGTCGTAAATGGCCTGCTGCTCCGTCTGCACGATGGGCGGAAGCTGACGAAAATCCCCGGCGATAACGACCCGCTCGGTGGCAAGTCCCGCAGCGTAGAACGCCCCAGGCAGCAAGATCATGGACGCCTCGTCAATAATCACAGCGTCAAAGTTCGTGAATTCCATAGGCCTTAAGAAGGTACGAGTCACGGTCGCGCCGACGATACTCGCTTCTCGAAGGATGGATTCACGGATTTTTTCTATACGGCCATTGATTTCGTCCAGTTCCTGTCGCAGGGGACGTGAGTTCTCTTGATATTCATCGACAATACGCTTCAAGGCCGCACGATCTTCGCCAGCTAAAGACGAGGCGCATTGTCGGGCCGCAAGGGTTCGATTCGCTATCTCTTGTTGCTGCTCGAGACACGCATGTTTCGTGGCGGAGAGCTGCTGCTCCGCGAGTGCAATCTCGCGTCGAGTCGTCTCGATATCCGCTCGAATAGCTTCCTGCGATCGCAAAAAAAAGCTCTGAAGAAGACCGGCGGCGGCGCGGTTTTTCAACTCCGCGGTCAGGTTCGCCGACACTTGACGAAGGCTGTTCAAGGACGTCACTTTGGACGACTGAGTCGACTCCCGTCGCCGGAGTTCGACTTTGGCGGATTCAACCGCCGCGAGTGCAGCGTCGAAGGAAATGAACTGTTTCAGAATTCGGTCTGCATAGCCAACCTCGCGCGATAGCCGTTCCAATTCGGCTTCGATCTCTCGTTTTCTACGCTGCAGCGATTCCGACTTCCGAGCGACGATGTTGTCGACGGTAATGAACTGCTCGAAGTCTTTACTTAGCTGCTCGTGATCGCAACGTCCTAGCCGAAGCACCCGGCCGTCTTGTAGCGCCGCATCATTTCCAGCTCTCAGTTTTGTGCAAAGCTTGAGCAAAACCTGATCAACAGCCTGATTCGTGTTCGAACAGATCAAGACACGTTTGCCGCTCATAAAAAGCAGATGCGTCAAAACGGAAAGAACGTCGGTCTTTCCGGTTCCGGGCGGCCCCCATAACCAAGTGACCTCATTCGACAACGCGAGGCGTACGAACTCTTCTTGCTTGGCATTCGGCAGAGGTTTCCAGGGCCACGTCGGATTCGGAGCCGGTGGCTTGGTATCGCAGGCGTCGCATAAAACAGATTCAGCAAACTCGTGGCGAAAGACCGGCACTTCCCCCTGCTCAATTTGCAACAACCGATCGCTTAGCGCTTGCAACAAGGCCGTCGTATCGATTCGCAATGTACAGGATGCAATCCGATGGCCAAAGTCGTCGGTCAACGTGACGATGATCCGCCCTTGCAATACACCCGTAATCCGTCCGTCAACCTTCTGGCCGCCGATGAGCAGATCCACCGCGGCACCTTCAAAGACGTTCGCCTCGAATGGAAACTCGAACTGATAGCTAAATCCGCCGACTTCAGCGGAAAGGCGATCTCCATCTTCTAAGCTGAAAGATTGACGATTGTTTTTGTTCTGTTTCAGCTCCGCAATGAGCGCCGTGAGGGCCGACTGAAAGAGCTTGATCTTCCGTTCGTTTGGTCCAGCCGACAAAGTAACATCGGACTTCAGAGTCGGTTGGAATGCCGAAGGGCGATTTCCGACCCCGATAGGCTGAACGAGCGTGAATTCTGAAGGGGGAGAAAGGTAGTCAACGAAGTCATCCTCTTGAGCTTTCGCCTTTGGTTGTGCGGGTCGTGAGGAAGTGTTTTGCCTAGTCGGCTTAACCGGTTCGTCCGGTTGACTCATGTCGAAGAGCGTTTTGTTCTTCGACTTTGGTGCATCCGTTTCAGTTCGTAACGCCTGCTCGACGGCGCTGCGTAAGGCGGCAGCTTGGGAAGTATTGCGATGCCCAAGTTCTGTTAGAAGTACTTGCAGGGCTCGGGGATTGTCGCGATTTGCTTCGAAATACTCGCGAAGTTCTACCGCTTTTTTTGAGAATAGAGGTCTTTTGGAGGCAGCCATACACAATGTCGCTTTTGCAAGTGAATCAGCTCAGCCGGGAATACTCACCATCCACTTGCGCAAATAGAATCCATCGCGTAACTTTCTGCGGTCGAAACAAGCCACGAGGGCACCCAGAGGGAGCCACGCGACGGGCGAAGGTCAATATGGGCAATTTGAACCGAGATTCAGCCGGTCCGTCAAGGTGCTGGCGAGGGACGAACGTCTGCCCTCGGACGCCGGAGTGCTGTTGATTCGGGAAGCGGATCAGCGCCTTGGGTGAGCGTACACCGAGACCATGTCCCATTTTGAGGGCGGCCGGGGGCGATGTCGGGGCGGTCTGAGAGGCCGGCGGGTGCGGAGCCGGGCTGCAGGGAGAGAGTTTGGGACGCGAGCGCGCGGCGGCGTGGCGCCGCGTCGTCGGACGACGCGGCTAGCGTTTCTCGCGGGCCTTTTTGCTTGCTAGGCGACGCCTGGCCGTGTTGAGCTCCTTGCGCTCGGCCTTTTGCTGGCGCTCTGCGACGCGGTACTCGCGCACGGCTTCGGGGTGCGTTCGTTTCCAGGCGTCAGGCAGCAGCGACTCGTAGTTGGTTGATCCCGCAAGCAACTGATCGAGCACGTCCTTCACGTACGTCCAGACGTCGAGGTCGTGTCGCTTCGCGCTGCTCACCAAGCTCATCAGCATCGCGCTTTGTTCGCCCGATTCCACGTTGCTCACGAAGAGCCACGCCTTGCGCCCCATCGCCACCTGCTTCATCAGGCGTTCGACTGAGTTGTTGTCGATCGGCACACGGCCGTCGCGGAGGTAAACGTTCAGCGCCTCCCAGTGATTGCGGATGTACCGCACGGCCTCGGCGAAGTCGCTCTTGGGCAGTACTTGCGCGATCGGCGCCGTATCCAGCCAGGCGCCCATCGCGCTCAAGATGAGCTGCGACTCTTTGGCGCGCAGCGCCAGCCGTTCGTCGCTCGACATTTTCGCCGCACGCGTCTCCATGTCGTACAGCGCGTTGATCATCTCCAGCAGCGTGTCGCGCTCCTTCGTGTACGTTGAAGCCTCTTTGATCTTGCGACGCGCATGCGCCCAACAGGCGGCGAGCTTCAAACGCTCGTCGCTGCGCAGCACTACGCTGGTGTTCCCCGAATAGCAATCGGCCATGACCACGCAGCGGCTGTTCTTCAAGAACTCTTCGGGACCGTCTCGGTGCCGCGACACGCGGAAGTCGAAGATGTTGTACGGCGCTTCGCTCAGGCCTTGGTACGCCCACATTTTCCCGATCAGACTCTGCTCTTTTTTGGCCTTCGCCTCAGCGACCTTCTCCGCCAACCGTTGGCTCTTTTGGTCGCCGGCGACGACGACCACCTCGTCTCGCGGCATCAGCATGCGGCAACTCGTGTCGTCCAGGCCGATGCAGACGTCGTTCTGCACGCGGGCCTTCATGTACTGCATGAATTCCGCCACGACGAAGGCCGCACGCAGGACGAGGTTGTTCAAGGTCGAACGACTCGGAATCCAGCCGCTCCCCGCGAAGACGTCCTGTTGCCGGTAGATCGGCAGGTGCAAGTGCCACTTGGCGTCGATCACCGCCGCCGCGACGCTCGTGTCATAGCGGCCGCCCTCGACGAGCGTCGTCGGGCGTTCCGGCGATGTCACTCCGCACCCCGCTTGGCCGTCGCAGACGTACTTCGCGTACTTGGTGACGAGCACGTGCAGCTCGGCCGGTTTCCACACCAGCGTCTCGGTGACATCGTAGCCCAGCAGGCGACGCGGACCGTGCGTCGGGCAGACTTGCTGCGCCTCGTCGCCGTTCTCGATCTTTTCGAGGCGTTTCAGATGGCTGGGGAACGATTCGTCGCGTTTCTTCTTCGGGCGGATCGTACGCGTGACTTCGTACTTCTGGACGATCGCCTCTGCTTCGGCTTCCGCCTCCGCCCGCGCTTCTTGAAACTCGGCCGCCGAATCGAACGGCAGCCAACGTTGGTCGGGATTCGCGGGAACGTGTCGTTCGCTGCGATGGCCGTTCGCCAAGTGCGCCGCGAGCTTGCGGAGCTTCTCCTGCTCCGCCTCCAACTGCTCGATCTGCTTTCGCAGGGCTTCGATCGTTTCAGACTGCTCTGCCAGGCGACCGTCCTGCTGCGCAAGGCGAGCCAGTCGCTCTCGAATGAGCGCGTGGCAGGCTTCTAGTTCTTGCGGCAAGTCAGTCGCGATGTCCATGCGACGTAAGATAGCGACCTGCTCGAAGAGCGCAAGTCGACTTCGCGGAATCTGCCGCTATTTTTGCAGATACTTCGCGGCCGCCTATGACGCGGCGTTCGTCGCCGGCGCGCGATAGCGCCGACGGCGTTTGACGCTCGATAATTCGATGCCCGCGAGCAGGATCGCTAGGTCGGTCGCATCCATCTCGACATGCTTGGCGTCGGCCGCGACACGCGGTCTCTGGAAGCGTCCCGCCTCGAGTCGCTTCATCCAGATCGTGAGGCCGTCTCCGTCCCAATGCAACAGCTTGATGCGGTCGAGGCGACGGTTGAGGAACAGGAACAAGTCCCCCGCGCGCACGTCGCGTTCAAATTCTTCTTGTACGATCGCGTGTAGGCCGTCGAAGCTCTTGCGCATGTCGACGTTTTTTGAATACAAGAAAATCTTGGCCGAGCCGAGCGGCCCGGTCAGCGTCGTCGGAAGCATCACGTGGTTCCTGGCTCAGCGTTGTTTGACGACGACTTCGCGAAACGCCGGCCCCGCGACGGAGGTCGCTCGACTCAGGCATTCCGCAAGGCAGCGAACGACGTCCAGACGAGCGGCCGGCACGAAGATCTCGACGCCCGCTGGCAAATAGAAACGCACCACGTTCACGTCGACTTCAAGCGACCGGGCGATCGCCGACTTGATCGCTTCGCCTGGCGAATTCATCGCCTTGGGATGATGGCCGCCGAGTCGCCGCGACCAATAGTAGAACGAAGCCACCGACACGCTTTCCCGCGTGCAAAAGGCCTCAACCGCGAGCCCGCTGATTCGATACCGCCGCAGCCGCGACTCCCACTCCGCCCTCTTCCCCGCATCGCCGGTTCTCGTCATCGCATGGCCCTCTCGTGTAAGTGAAATTCCCTGGAGCCAACGCTCCCGAGAAACACTACACTCGCGATAATGACCGTGCGGAATGGTGGTGGTGTACGCTTACGCCTTGGGCTCACGAAGTGGTTGGTAAGTCAATTGTGGTACCCACGCGATCCTCGCAGCATTCGATACGAGCAGTGTGATTTACTGCGAAAACGCATGTACGCCTCGACTCTGCGATACCGCAGCGATCTTCAGATCGCCGCGAAATCATCCGGTTGAGGGAACTCATTTCGCGACAAGTCTTTGGTCGCGCCTCGCCGATTCGAACGCGTCATGCCGTCTCGCGGGCAGAAGGAGAATAGCCTCGAAAGGTTCTTGCTTCCTTATGTCTCACCGTGAAACTGCTTCCAGCGCGTTTCCAGGGCCTCTTTGTTGGGATGGTGAATCGCCTTGTTGGGCAAGCTGAGTTTTCTACCACGGAACTCGTTCAAACAGGTCTTTTGCAGCTTCGGGGAAAGAACGACTTTCAGCGAAGACGGATCGATGCCCAACAAATGCAGATCGAACAGCGTATGGATGTCCGCGCGCAGGAGCAGTCCATTCGTAACGTGATTCGATTTGGCTCCCTTGTATGGCAAGATGTGGGCCGCTTCGAGCGCATCCACAACGTCGTTTCCGGTAACCGCGCATCGCCCCCGGTACGCGTCAATTAACTTACGACGGAATCTGGGCTGTCCACGTCGCTGAACGATTTGCTGCAGTTGACGGTCACGACCGTCCTCGACGTTCTGGAGATCAAAGTAACCATCTTGTTGCAGCTTGTCCTCGAGGTCGATCACCTCGAAATCAATGCTTGCATTGCCCCTAATGCTTTGGACGTGCTTCTGCCAAAGCATCTCCATGCGCTCGGCCACGGGCCTGGAAATCGAGATTCCTGAAATCATTGTCCGCCAATTGACGAGCGGAATTTCCCCGCCATCGATTACGGAGGTTTCCAGCAACGGTTCGACACGGAAGTCAAGTATCGTGTCCCAAGAGACTTTAATGAAAAGGGCTTCTTTGCCCTTAGCCGCCATATGATCATCCCAGTGTGGGCGTCGCTTGTATTTCGACCTTGCCCACCCCGATGCCATGATACCCTTGGGAAAATCGATGCCCTGCTTTAACAGAAAGAGACGATCTTTACTCTTGATACTCTTGTTGTTGCCACAGCTCCAAGGTATCGAGACGCGAATCCCCTTCTTTGTTTTGACAGCGGCACTTGCCAGTCGTCCCCATTCCCAACTAGCCGGATTCCACGTCACAAGGTAAGTGCTCATACTCATTTCTTCAGAGAAGCGAATTGTGTTCTCGCTCGATGATCATCGAGCCCCTGATCAAAGGACGGTCAGCGCAGTGTCACCCGCGCGTTCCATCGACACTTGAGGCTGAACGATGGGTATGTACCCACGAGGATTTTCGCAGAAGTCTCGGATTCAAGTCTCCGGCCGACACTTTGGACTCGCACGAATACAGGGCATTCCAGCCTGTTTCGGAGGATGCCTCGAGTGTACACAGAACGCTCGGACCGGAGTTGCACGGTCGACTATGGCTTCACGCCACACGTCTCTGCCGTCGCGTAGCGACGACCGAGGGTAACACGGCCTTTCAAGGCCGTGCAGGGGACATCGCATACTCTAACCGCCGCATTGCCACCGTCATCCCCGTCACTAAATCACGAAAAACACGCCACGACAGGGTTGTGGTCGCTGAGTTGGTCCCATTCGCCACCCGACAGGATCTCGCACGACTGCAAGCGGTCTCCCCAAGACTTCGGCACAAACAAACCATCGACGTGATAGGGCGTCTCGCGATTGACCGTCCAACGAAGCGTCTGTTTCGGCGACTGGTTGGGGTTGGCGGTCTGCCAGCAATTAAGCAGGCCGAACTCGTCGGATAGTCGGGCTTGTATCGCGAGGTCTTGCTTACTGACAGGACGCTCCGACTCGGACGAATAACTCACCGAAAGGTTGAAGTCGCCGCCGATGACGATGGTTCGTCCCTCGGCGACTTTCTTGATCTCATTCAGAATCGAATTAACGGCATTGGCATAACCGTCGCCTCGATTGGGTGCGTGAATGCTGAAGGCAAGCAGCGTATCCGTGCCTCCAAATGCCTGTTCGATCTTCGCGCCGACGACCCATCCTGCAAATCCCGGGACCGCCACGGGGCTGACGGCTCCCACAACTGCGTAGATCCCGCTCCCCCATCCATTCGGCGGGGCATTCTCCCAGACGGACTGATTTCGCGCCGTCGGAAACATGAGAGGAGGAAGGTGTTCGTCGGGGGGATTGGATTCCTGGACGAGGAGCAGATCGACGCCGTGTTCCTTGACCATCTTTTCCCAATGGGTCCGTCGGCTTCCACCCTTCAGGATGTTGGACGTCGCGATCTTCATTTGCGCTTCTTTCCTGCGGTACTTACGCGAGTATGTTCGTCCAAGATTGCATCGAGGTCGGAAGGGATTTAGCGTCTGCACGACGCGTTTTCCCTGAACACTTTAGCAGTTTGTGATGGGCACGGCAGATGGGGCATGAACACTACAAGAAGAGGCTGTCGATCAACTCCAGTTCAGGTCGGTTCACGCAATTCGAGGGTGAGGCAATCTTTTCATCCTCCGTCTGTCCGCCACATCGGGAAGTTGCTGACAAGTCCGGCGAAGTGCGGACTACGCGTCCTCCTCAAGCAACGACGTTTTCCAGATTTCCTTGACCAAACTGATCAACATCTGTTGCCGCTCCTCAATATTGGACGCGTTCCACTCGTCGAAGGACTTCAGCTTGAGGCTGATCCGGTTGATGCTGCTGTTCTTTCCCACCGTCGTGATTTCGGCAATGCTGCTAGTCAGGTAGTACTTGCTCTTCTTGTACAAGACTTTTTTTGTTCAAAGAACCCGTTGCTCGCGACGATGTTGATGGGCCTCTCGAGCAGCGTGAAATTCCCGAGGCGATTCTTGTAGTCGTTGTAGTCCGCCCCTGGATTGTCTTTCGCGAATTTCTTCCGCAAGTCTTCTTCCGGAGTGTTCGGCAGGATGTGCTCGATTTCCAACTCCATGTACTCTTCGAGCGAGCCAGGGGTCTTGACTCCCTTGTACGCCATGTCGACGAACTGGGTCATCTTCGCGAGCAAGTACCGCATTCGGTATTGCTGCATGCTGCGAATCGTGAATCGCTTGAGTGCGTCCGATAGTTCGCCACTCTTGCTCTCCATGCTTACACGGAACCGTTTGTCGATGAATTCGTTGAGTTTCTTCCTTTGAGAGCCAACGTCCTTCAGACCGGCGATGTCCCTTAATTCGTCCGCCCATTGTGAAAAGCTGCGCTCCAGTTCCTTCGTCGGGGTCTTGGTGTAAATGTAGTAGAAGAGGAAACTCTCCAACTGCACCACAAAGTGATCGAACAGCGGCTTCGGCAGATTCGCGATCGCCAACAGGAGGACGTAGTGCAAGCTGAAGGCACCGCCGCACATCTTCTTGAGGTTCGCCATCGGCACGTTCGCATGGCCATCGTTGCCCTGGCCTTCCGAGAATGCGAGGTAGCTCTCTACATTCCGGATGATCTTTCGAACAAACTCAAACGGCTTCTCCTCGTAGCCGCACAACTTCGCGTTATCTTCGGCCACAAACCAGTCGTAGATCTGATCCTCGCGGACAATCGAGTCCTTGTTGTTGATCCTATAGTTAGCCATCAAGAAGTAGCGTAGGAAACGTAGCGGCTTTTCCTTGGCCTTTTCGAGCGGAGCCGTGATCTTCTTCCACTCATTCTTGAGCTTGGTGAAGTCCTTCTGGTCGACCTGGGTGAACAGCAGATTCTTCAGCAGGTCCATCGGGTTCAGGCCGACGCCGCGTTCGTTGATCGTCTCGAAGATCTTCAAAGCGCTGCTGATGTCCGTGGAGATCTGGATAAAAACGACGTTGTTCGACAAATACCCCCACAGCTTCCTCAGACTGGCGTGATCATCGTAGTTGTCGAGCAGGTAACGATAGATCGTGGCGTAAGCGTTCAGCAGATTGTCCAACGATCCAAATTGCTTGATCCCGGCCTGCTGTACGGCGTGGCGGACTTTCGTCGGTTCATCATCCTGCGCGACGAGGCACTTCATGAGTTCGTCGGCGTTTTCGTATCGTGGCTCTAGCTTCAAATCGGTCTGCATATCGCCAACTTTGTCGGCATAGCTCGCCGAAATCAGGTTGTTGATCGCAGGATGCTGCGGCGTTCCCTTGAAACGGTGACGCATTGCGCAGAGCAGCAAGTAAAACGTCGTAAGCCGCTGCTGACCATCGATGACCTCGTAGTGGTTCTTCGTCCCTCCGGGAGAAACCAGAATCATCCCGACGAAGTACTCCTTGTCCGAGTCGGAGTCGATTTGTTCATCGATGTCTTCCAAGAGTTGCTGAACTTCCTTGTCGGTCCAGACGTACTCGCGCTGGTAGTCCGGTACTACGTAGAAGCACTCTTGAAACGCCTCGGTCACGGTGTACTTGTGATTCTCGATTTTCGGCATGCCTAAGTTCTCTTCGTATGTGTCTGTACGGCGACAAACCCGCCGCCCATCAAAGTTCTTTTCGACTCGTCGGGTCGTAAACCAATTGCGTCACCGCTCAGTCCAGCCGCTTCAGTTCTCCACTCTCGATCAGCTTCGCAAACTGCGTCTCCACTCGTTTCGGCATCGTTCCGCCACGGACGAGCATTCCCAGCTCCATGTTGATCGTGAAGGCCTGCTGGGTCAGGTTGGCGGAGGATAGGAACAGCCACTCGCCATCGGCCACGGCGCACTTTACGTGCAGGATGCCGACCTTGTTGTTCTCGCCCAGAGGGCGGTTCTCTTTTGGCCAGAAGTAGACCGTCGAGCAGGCCGCCACTTCTTGGCCGAGCGCCTTGAGCGTGCTGTACTCGCCCTCGCCTTCGATCTTGTCGGGCGTCTCGATGATCACCGTCAGCTTGACTCCGCGCCGCGCTGCTCGAACGAGCGCCTTGCCGATGTTCGGGATGCGGTAGACGGCGAAGCTCACCAGCGTGATTCGACTCTTGGCCGCGTCGAGCACTTGAAGGATCGCCTGCTCGGTTCGCCGGAAGGGAGCGTCCTCGGTGTCGGGGCCAGTCCACACGAGTTCCACCGACTGAGAATCACGGTGTGTCTGCTGCGACAACGCGGCCGTCTGCAGCGCGACGCCGACCGTCTGAGCGCTGACTTCCTTCGCCTCGCCGCGCCAGCGATCCAGAAACGCCAGGGCCAAGTCTCGGTGCTGATGATGCGGCACGCGTTTCGTGATCTCGGCCCGTATCGTCGCTTCCGGACTCGACAGAATGGCCGCTGCGACGGCCTCGGCCGTGCCGTTCGGCAAGCTGCTCGCCAACGCATAAGCTGATTCGACGATGGTCCGTTCCGGCGTCATGGTCTACCCGAAGAATGCCACGTTGGCTCGCTCCACGGTCGGCACCAATGCGGACCGGTCCAAGTACTTGTTGCCGCGCTCGCAGGAGGTCTCCGGCAAGAACGAACAGGCGTGGCAGGACGCGCCGTGCAGCTTTTCGCCGCTGCCGACCGCATGCTCCGAACACAGTGGATCGGAGGCACACAGGCTCATCTTCTCCAAGGCGCGGCGAATGTGCCGTCCCAGTTTGTCCGGCTCGCCAAGGGCGCAAAGCCCGCCGAGCGTTCCCTCGCTGTCGGGTGCGGCCGTGTAGATCAGCACGCCCGCCATCGGCTCTCCATCGGCCGGATTGCGCGAGTAAATCCGCTCCGTGATCGACGCGCTGGTGTACCCGCATTCGATCGCCAACTGTCGAATCAGCCGCATGCGCGAATGTGTGGAGCAGCACGTAGCGAATGCCAGGGTACCCTTTGCTTGGGTCAAGGTTCTTGCTCGCCCTCCAATCGCCGTCGGCCGTCGCGAACTCCTTGTCATACTCGTGATTCTTCTTCACCCACTCCTTGACCAACGTCTCAGAGAATTGGAAGAAAATGCCTTCACCCCGAGTCTCACATGCAGGCAGCCAAGTCGGGTCCTTGCGCGAGATCTTGGCGCGATTTTGCGGCGGTAGGTCGGCCGCGCTGTCGAAGTCGCGCGGCGACATGAGTCGAGTGAAACCTACGAGCGCTCGAACCTCGCGCAGTTTTTCCACGAGTACGATCTTCTCGAAGTAACGGGCGAAGTCAGCGGGCGGTTCTACGGTTCGCAGCTTGAAGGTTCGACTGACTTGCGCATTCGCTGGGTCCGAGAACACTTTCCACTCAGGTGACTTCAGGTCGTTTGGGGCAACCACCTCTTGCTCGGCCCCCTGATTCTTCAGCTGTATTGCCTCCCAGATCTGGTCGTCGCTGTACTTGCTCAAATCCTTGAGTTGCCCGATGAGCCGGAACGCCTTCAACACATCGATGCTCGTGGCCTTGTCCAGCACCGCCCAGTTGTCTTCGATCAATCGTCCCAGTTCGTCTTCGGCCTGCGGGACCGAGAGCGCCGAGATGAGTACGGGAAACCACAGGTTCGACGCACCTTGGAGCATCGGCTTCATGTGTTTCTCCTCGCACCCGTCGGGGTCGAGGTCCCGTAGATGAGGTCGTCGACCTCGACACGGCGGCATGATGGAGCGGTTGCTAGGGCCGAAGGCCTGCCCCATGCGGCGGCGAACACCGCAGCCATCGCACTTCACTTCGACATCGAGCGCCTCGCCGCTCGCCCCAACTTCGTACAGGTAGAGCAAGCCCTTGCAGTTGGTTGGGCCTTGGTGCAGGAACTCCACCCACGGAAAATCATCCAAGTGCCCGCGCTCGCACGTCACCATGAAACGGGCGGGGACGACCAGCGGGGAACGGCCTTGCGTCGTGCAGTTGTGGACGTAGCAGGCCCGGTCGGGACGATAGGGCACGATCTTGGGCTCGAACAACCCTGAGCTAATCGGAGCCAATAACCGGCACTTCGAGCAAACCATCCAGCGCGGAAACGGCGCTACTGGCACGCCAATCAACCGAGTTTCATCGAACCAGTTGGTTTGGGCACCCTGCGATTCCGGGCCGCGCGGTGGCGTCAAGAATCGCGTCACCTTGGGGCCTAGCATCGCCTGGGCCGAGCGCAGTAGGCGTTCTTCGGCGATCTCATTCGCGTGGGCGCTGGGCCAGTCGTCCAACCCCATGACGATCACCGACATGTTCGGCAGGTCGACGAGCGACCCGATGCCAAAGGTGGTGAGCGTCTGACTAGGTCGGACTTCTCCGACCTCCGACTTTCGCATGTGGTACGACGACGTCACGCCGCACCTCCTTCCGTCGGCGGCGACTCAGGTTCGGACGCTCCCGCGACGTCATCAAGCCCACCGTCGCTGATAATGAACTTCACGGACGGCTCGACCTCGCGCAATGAGTTGAGACAGGTGAACTCGTGCCAGCGCTCCATGCCCGGACTCTGAAGCAACTTCACCGACGTCCCCTTCTTGGGGCCGTCCGAGCCGTAGGGTTCCGTATAGGTCAGCGTGCGCCCCCCGACGTTGTTCTGAGCCTCTGACTGCCAAAAATCGGCCTTGGATTGCAGTTCTTGTCGGCAGAAGTCACCGTCGGCCGGTCCATTCAAGCCGATCAGTTCGGCCCGCCTTGCGATCGTTTCGATGGCCTCTTGGACGTACGGATTGCCGGTTGTGATTCGCGTGGCCGCTTGGTTCTCGTTGAACTCAACACCTCGCAGTCGCACGAGCGACACGAGCAAACCTGCCAGTCCGCGCTGCAGCGCCCCCGGCGAGAACGGCGTCACCGACAGCGGTTCGACGTGCTTGTAGAACGTCGCGTGATAGTGCTCGAAGGTCTCGTAGTGCGAAAGGTCGCGGGGTCTGGCCCAGTTGAACACCGTGCAAACCAAGCCGGGAAATGTACGGCCGACGCGGCTGGTCGCTTGGATGTACTCCGCCGTCGCCTTCGGTTGACCGGCCACGATCATCAGGCCCAGCCGCTTCACGTCGACCCCGACCGAGATCATGTTCGTGGCCAGCAGCACATCGAGCGGCTTTTTGGGGATGTTCTTGAAGTCCTTGGTCTTGAACGCCACTCTTCGTTGTTCTTCGAGTTCGGGATCGAAGATCGCTTCGAGACGGTCAAGGATTTGCGGTATATCCTCGGACCGCATCCGGCTGGTCAACTCCGCAAGGTTATCGTGGTAGAGATTGCGATTGGCCAACCCTCGACGATCCTGCTTGCGCGCCAGCGACGTCACCTGATCGTCGACCAACCTGCGCATCCCGCCCAATTCGCGCATCGAGTTGAAGTAGCCGACGACGGTCATCCATGGGTCGACGCGCTTGCCGTACTTTTGGTAGAGCGCCTGAGCGGCACAGAGGTAGGTCTTGTAGATCAGAATGAGCGATCGCTTGAGACTCACTCCCCGCGCGCAGATCCCAAGGTAGCGCCGCCCGAACTCCTGCTCGGTCGGCTCGCGCTGAACGGAAAAAAAATTGTCCCGCACATCGAGTCCGGGCGGCGGGAAGATGTTGACCGTCCGCAGGAACAAACTCCGTACCTGCACGTCGGCGTTCTTGATCGTAGCCGTCGATGCGATCACCTTGGGGCGTACCTGCTTCCCGTTCACCTCCCAGGTGCAGAGCTTGTCGATGGCAGTCTCGTAGAGGCCCACCAGCGTTCCCAGCGGCCCGCTGATGAGATCGCAACTCGTCTTGGATGATGAGATCGGGTGGACGCAGCGGCGGGTGCTCCTGGAGCCCTCGCCGGGCAAGCCGAGCTTTGACTTTGGATGGAACGTGGAGTCCTCGATCTCGGGAGACTTGAACCCATGGCGGTCGCAGATGCCGCTGACCTGACCGAAGAGCATCTGCACCTCGCCCTTCCACGGCATCTGGGCGAACTTGTCCACCGTGGCGATGAGCAGCGTCGGCAGGCGACGGTAAATCTCTTCGTCCACCACGACGACCGGCAGCCCTTCATTGGCCGCTTGGCGCTTGCTGAACAGGCACTGGCCAAACTTGTCGCCGCAGTAGGTCAGCGTGCGCCCTGAACCGTGTGGGAAGGGCTGGGCGTCCAGATGCTTGCCCGCTTCGATCGCGCTGCCGCACCACGGGCAGGCAGTGAGCTGGTAGGGCGTACCGATCCCGCCACCCACGAACTGATTACCGCGAGCCTGCTTGATGGCCTCCACGGCGTCATCGGTGCGGTTGGGCGTCGTGCGGCGACCGACCCACAGGCCGATGCGAAAGGGCGTCTTCCCCCACCGGACGTCACCATGTTCGAGTGCCTTGCGTCGAATCGATTCGCAAGCGCAGATGAGCCGCCGTGGCCCGCTGGAACTGCTGGATGGTGAGCAGCCGCAGCGTGTACCGCATCAGCACGGCCATGCCTTCATCACCCACTCGCCCCGCGATCGTTCCCTGCAATCGCCGCAGGGCCATCGTGTAGGCCGACAGACCCAAGTAGGCTTCCGTCTTACCACCGCCCGTGGGAAAGAACAGCAAGTCGGCCAGCGCCTCAGGGCCGTCGCCGCGATCGGGGTGATCAAGCTGGGTAACGCCCGGCAGGTTGAGCAGAATGAACGCAATCTGGAAGGGTCGCCAGCTGCGGTTCTTCTCTTCGTCGATGTCTTTGTCGAAGTCAGGCTGTTCGCCCCGCCGGACCCGCTCCGAATAAATCGAGTGAGTGCGCTGCAGCCACATCGCGCGGTTCATGAACAGGAACGCATCCAGCGCCTTGGCATCCTTCGCAAGCAGCCTCAGGCCCTCTTCTATCCGCTTGAGCGTATGGCGGCAGTGGTCGATGGCGACTTGGCCTGCGTCGCCGAACTGCGCCAGCCGCTCTTGCGGGTCCTTCAGTCTGGCTGCTTCTCGCTCAATCCATTCTCGATAGGCAACGACGAGCGGTTCGAGCTGTTGGGGCAACTTCTTGGTATCCGACTCGGCCAACACCTTCATGTCCAGCACGAGCCCCTTGAGCTTGCCGAAAGCAGCATTCTCGTCCGCATCCTCTTCGGTTGGCGGGGCGGTGCGGGGGACTTCGTATGTCGGGACTATCACCGTCTCGATCGACTTCGCGCGCGGCTCCGGGCCCGAGTCATTCCCGCCACCCGCCACCTGCCACCCGTCACCCGTATCGGCATGCACGCTGACACCGTGCCCCACCGCGAACTCCGCGTGGTGCCGATAGAGCATCGCCATCAGCCGCTCTTCGAGGTCGTCGTTACTGCCGATGGTCGAGCGCTTGCAAAAGACGGCCTGTCCCTTCTCGCCGCTCACTGAGAGCTTCGGTTGAAAGATGTGGTACTCATCCTTCGGCCGCACTGCCTCTTGGGCGTTCACCAAGAACAACGTGACGATGAAGTGCGTGCTCCGCTGGCGGACCTGGCCCTGGATGTAGACGTCGGGGAACTGTGAATCGGGTGCCTGGGGCTTGAGCGGTCCATCCTTGAGCGGAATTGTGACGCTGCCGCCCCGCGTATACCGTTTCCATACCTTGAGCGAGTTTCCTTTGTGGTCCTGCTGATCGTCGCGTTTCTCGCGTTTGTACTGCCCCCACATGGCGCTCGCGTTGATCGTCTTCGCATCGAGATCGACGCAGAAACTCATCCCGAATGACGACGGCAGGTAGGATTGCGCGACCGGAATATCGGCATCGGTCTTGCCATCGTCGGTCGTGTCTTGCCCTCCCTCCGAGAGCTCATCTGGGATTAGCGGCATCTCGTCATCCTCGTCGTCGAAGGGCGAAGGGGCAGAGGCCAAGACCGCCCCCGCTTCCGCCTTCCCACTCCCCTCGCTCTGCGACCCTCGCGAAGGGGCCAGGACCCCGACGAGGTAACGCTCACGGACCGAGCGTTCCACGAGTTCTTCACTCTCGCCGCCAGCCGGTCCCAGCAAGTCGCCCAGCACCATCGCCTCAAGTTCGGCTCGAATCTGGTGCTGCGTGGGAGCATTACTCATTTGGCTCATACATCGTTCCAGTCATGTCTCATGCGGTGGGCCAGCACTCCGGCTGACTAGGGCGGAGGACTGTTCGTTCTCGCCGTCAATCAGCCCTAACGTTGTCGCCGGGCGTCATCGCTTCAAGTTTAGCTCTGGCATGACGTTGTGACGGCATCAAGACTGCGTTGTTCATGGGCGTCTCGGGTGTGCGCGATCCAACAAGATTCAGCGCGATCGAACTGGGATGCATCTCACGCGCTGGGAGTCCCCTCAAAGGCCGCATCCGACGACACTCTCGCCGTTCTCGGCAATGCGTTTGAGCGAAACTTTTGAGCCATTATGAGCCACCACCCAAAGCACTACAAAACCACAAACCACTACACACAAAGATCTTGCGAACAAATCCCCGGCTACTTTTTACGCCACTTTTACACATTTATAGGTCAACCTGCGCCTCTTCCTTGCCTTCGTCCGCCGGTCCTGGATACCAGAGGCCTGCCTTTCGCTTCCCGATGGGATGTGCGCGCCCCTGTCGGCGATGTTCAACAAAAAAGAAGCCCCTGCAAGATGCTAGCGAGTAACGAAAAGAGAACACAAAGAAACGACCGATCATGCGACTCGGCAAGCGGTGCCCCGCCCACGAAGCAGTCGTCTCGAACTGTAGATTCGGTGAGGCTCGCATCAGTTTCCGCTCAGAAACGGTGCCGGGAGAGCGTTCGTGTCTTGGTCGTTTCGCATACTCGTTCAATCTTGACTCTGACAGAGTCATTAACTTGGATCAGGCCAAGGCTCTGCGGTCGTAGCAGTCTCCGGCAACAAGTCGTCACGCTGCTGGAGGTTGATGACTTCGCCAAGCTGATTCGGAACATCGACTACCAGCCAAGTCCCGTCACACCACGTTGGGTTCAGGTAAACGCAAAGCTCAGCACCTACTTTCAGCCGTTCCTCCAGCCAATTGCTGCTGATTCGCTTCGGATTGCTCGAAAACCACGGTGGAACAATGGGAGAGCCATGACATTCGCATTTTGTCAGGTCTATGTTGTGGCAACGACCATGATGGTCGTTGACGCGATAGACCATAACTCTGGAAATGAGCTTGTCCACGATGTCATTCAGACTGGCCCCTGTGGCTATGCCATATCGCCCGGCAAGTATTGGGGAAAACTGCTTCACTTGCTCGACGGTAACCTGATGCCAGACTGGCAGGATTCGTGTTTGTTGGGGAGTCTCCATCGAGAGCAACCCATCCAGTTCATCTTGAGGCCACTTCTTCTCAAAGAATCTCGGACTCAAAACAACTACGCCATAGCGACTCTTCGCCAGTCCGTCGTCAATGCTCTGTCGCAGTCTATCCCCGATCTGCAAGGTGAATTCGTCATACCAGACATTTACCCCTTTTGATTGGAGCTTCTCCGCAAGCGGGCGAGCAACGTCCGCCTTGTCTTCACTGGCGTGACTGATGAACAAATCCCATGTCATTCGTCATCCTCCTCATCGAAGAGACTGGCTTCCTGCTTGGCGGGCTTGCTGGCCGCCTTCTTCTTGGGAGCGGCCTTCTTGACGGCTCCCATTTTTCCGTGGAGTCCTTGCTTCACCTCCTCGGCGTAGCGTTCGTGGTTGAGTTTCAGCAAGCGTTGCAGGACTTCACGGCGGACGGATTCACTGATGGTGAAGCGGACACCCTGCTTGGTTTCGTGAAAGCCGTGCCCCAGTTCGAGGTCTGTCCAGCTGTAGGCGGCAGAAACGGCCTGATCCATCTCGACGTGCAGTTCACGCAGCTTTTGAATATCGGCGTTGGTTTCGTCGGAATCGTGAAAGCGGTTGTATAGATCGGTAAATCCAAGATTGCGTGATCTCATCGTCTTGTGACGGTGCGTGAAATACCTCTCGCCGCATTGAGTTACACCAGAGAATTCGTTTGGCCAAGCGAATGTATCAAAAGCTGCCGAGGTGCTGTATCTCAAGGTTTGACCTAGAGAGGACGAGTACACTCGTGCCCACACGTCGTGAATAGTGGATTGAAGGACTCCGAAGTAATCTGAGGTAGAAAATGCGAACACCTTCACGGCATGTGAAAAAACCCAATCCGTATCAAAAAAGTCGAATGTCAAATACTTGGATGTGATCGCTGTAATCAAAACACGATCAAGCTTCCGAATCCTTTCGTAGAAACGCTCTCTCTTGTCCCAAAACAGCCAATACCGATGTTCGTGAATCTGCCCAGTGAGCTTCTCTCGATATGGTTTCACCAAGTCAGTCACAATTGAAAATGGCATTGCATACTTCTTCGCTTCCGACAATTCACGAACCCCAAAGTTGATGACGTACTCATCGGGCGCGTGTGCAACCATATTATTGAAGGACTTGCCATTCAGGTATGGTGTCACGACTTCGGCATTTATGGGAGACTCAGCAATCAGCAGATCTTTGGTGTGAGGGGAGATCACAAAGCCGTCGCCGTAAACCATTGTTCCTTGCGAGTATTCTTTGCGGAATCGCTTGAGTTGCCACGGAGTGGCAAAGTCGGTTGCCGAGGCAGTCAACGTTGGGGAAATCTGCTCGACCATTTCACCGTCGAGGACAGCGTGAGTTCCCGAAGGCAGGTCCTTCGTGGCGTGGACAATTGCAACAATAACACCAGCAATTCCAGGCCAATGTGCGGTCGGAGTAGCCCTATAGAAAATGCCGCCGTTCTCAGAAAGCCAGCGAAGCCCTACATCGCAGGTGTGTGACTCGGTAATGCTCTTTGTGCCGAGCAAGCCGAAGGTTCCTTTCGCCCTTAGAATGATAAATGCTCGGCGGAAAAAGAAGGCGACCAGATCAGCATTCGTGGTAGCTCCGTCGAACGCGGTTGTGAGCCAGTTGCGGTAGCTATCACCAACAGTTGTGAGTAAACGTCGCCCTCCGACGAACGGCGGATTCCCCACAAACGCATCGAACCCACCACGCTTGACGATCACTTCGGGGAATTCGAGCGGCCAGTGAAATATCAACTGGCCCCGGCGCTCCTTGGCGGCGACTTGCTCGAACTCTTCCCTCGGTCCTTTCTCGACATAGTGGCCGGACTTCACCGCTGCATGTCGAACTCGTTCCAACTTGTCCTTGGCGTTCTCACCCCAGAACTCAGCTGCCACAAGCAAATCTGCCGCGCACCGCAATCGGGCGATCTTCTCGTTGGCCTCGGCGAGCAACTTCTCCTGCCGCTGCACGTCATCGACCGAGTTGGCGGGCATGTCTTCGAGCTTGAGCCGCAGGTTGATCGCCTCATCCACTGCGCTGTCGAGCGGTCCCTTGAACAGCGCGGAGTCGGCGGCGTCGGGCTTGAGGCTGTAGTGCCGCAGTTGGTCGACGTTGTGCAAGCCCACCAGCGAGTCGCCGCAGCGAATCGAGTGGTCCAAAAACTCGAAAGGCTTGTCCTTCGCCAACGTCAAGAGCCAAAGCGACAGCTTGGCCATTTCCGCCGCCAGCGGGTTCTTGTCCACGCCGTAGAGGCACCGCTGCGCGATGATCCGCATGGCGTAGGTCTTCCGCTCATCAGGATCATCCGGGATCAGTGCCTCATGGACGCTGCCGGTTGAGGGCGTCCCCTCGGGCGTGATGCGAGGAATGTCGGGGTGGGCCTCCTTAGCCTTTTCCCACGCCTCCAGCAGTCGCGCCGCAAGGTAGCGGGCGGCTTGCACCAAGAATGCCCCCGACCCGCAGGCCATGTCGCAGATCTTGAGTTCAAGCAGCTCCTTGGCTGTCTTGAGCCTCCACTCCCCCTTCGGCTTCCCCTCCGCCGGACCGACGTACACCAGCGGCTCCAACGTGTACTGCACGATAGGTTCGGTGAGGCTACGCGGCGTGTAGTGCGTGCCGCTGGAGCGCCGGTCGGTCCCCGCCGTAACGAAGACGCTCCCCTTCGGAATGACGACGGGGTAGCCAAAGCTGTCGGGCCGCACCAGGCCCGCCAAGGGCTCTATACGCCTCCACAACGCATCGTCTCCTTGACAGGCGGTGCGGAAGCGTCCGGCGTCGAGGCTGTCTAGTTCGACGTCCAGCGACTTCTGGAGGGCCTTCTCCGACCTGCCGGTCTCCTCCTTGAGAAACTTGATGAGGTCGGCCTGACTCTTCGCGAGCAGCTCTTCGAGTCGGGCGAGCGGAACCTCAGGCTCCTTGTCTCGCGTCCCCGCCAAGCCAAGGTACGGCTCGGCCGCGCGCTTCGCGGTGTGGTCGAGCAAGCCCTCGTAAACGTGGCCGATCTGTTCGATGTCGAGCGCCCGAAAACTGAGCCGACGAGCTTCCGCAGGCCCGCCGCCCGGCAACTTGATCTGCAGCAACTGCAGCGCTTCGAGCAGATGCAGCACCGTTCGATTGTTGACCGGCAGTGGGTTGGCCTCGCTGTCCTTCCACGAGGTTCCCCGCTTGCGCCCCTCAAGGAATGGGAAGCGGTCCGGATTGAACAGGTTGCCACCGTAGGCCGGGATGTGCAGATCGTCGTGCTTCAGTCCGCCGTACACGGCACGGAATGCCGCCAGTAGTCGCGGCCAAGCGTCGTAGCGGCGCTCCAGCAGCTCCTCGCCATGCTGGTCGGCGAGCTCACGCAGCTGCTTGCTGATCGTGGCGACCGAGTAGTTCTGCTCGTAAACAGGGAACGGTTTGCTGGGGATGAGCTCCCGCTCCTCTGCACAGAAGAGGAACACCAGGCGCATCATGACCGTGAGCGCCGACTCGTAGAGCTGCTCTGGCGACACATCGGCCAAGAGTTCCCGCCCAAAGTCCTGATCGGCCCGATCGAGCGAATGGATGAGCACTTCGACCGCGCGCCGCACTTGATAGCCGAGTTGGTCGGTGACTTCCTGCTGATTGGAGGCGCTCTTTGCGAGCAGTGCTTCGAGGGTCTGGTCATCGGGGACGTTGAAGAACCGGCTGGCCGAGAGCAAGCTGCGGAAGGCCCGCAGGGTGATCGGCTCCTCCTGCCACAGAGATGCGTACCACGAAGCGTAACCGGTCGTTTCTCCCTTGGGCGCATCGACCAGCATCCAGTGTTCGCCGTTGGTGACAAGGCCGAGCCGGACGCCTGTGCCGTGCAGCAACTCGGTCATCCGAGTGTCTGGCGACGCCTTCCATGGCGAGCCAGCGACGTAGCTGGTGAGTTCCTGCGACCGGGGATAGGTCTGCACGAGCAGCCGCACCTTCTTCGTGCTCGGATCGTTGACGACGATGCTGGGGCGCAGCAGTTCGTGATGTTCAGGCAGTTCGACGTTCAACGTCTGCGGGATCGCCTGCCCTTCGACCAGCGTTTGCTCATCGAGGTCGAGGGTTTTGGTGAGGACGAACCTGATCCACTGGAGGTGCGGCGCAGGGTCCGCCTTGCGTCCCTCGAACGACTCCTGCCATTTGGCATACTCCTGCCGCAACAGCCGGACATGCTCCGGGTCGTGAGGTTCCAGTCCCGTATTGAACGCTTCCATCAACACGGGCAGGCTCAGGAATGGCCCTGACACCGGCACGAGCGAAAGCCATTCAGCATGGTGGCGTGCGATGGACATATTGCCTTCCCAAACTGCGACTATAGGTACTCGAAATCGATCAGCTTATCGATCACCGAACTGAATGCCCTCATGTTGCTGCTGCCGTTCAGTTTTTCAAGCTCTCCAGCATCTCCCGGTTGCAAGCCTGGCGGTGGAAAGAAGTCTCCAATTCCACTCGCTCGAACATGGCTCCAGAACTTAGGTATGGTCACCTGTTTCGTTCGACCTTCCCAGTTTCCATGATGAATGTATATTCCACTCGTGGCCGGGTTGCCTGTGTGGAGGACGACGCCAAAGGGCTCTTGGTCGATCGCTTTATCTTTCTCATCTACCCTTTGGGCATTTATTACAACGACAACTCTTCCATCACGGGTTCCTGAAGCCATTACGACAGCATGATCCATTTTCTCACGAAATGACTTAGGGAAGACGCTCGGGATTTCTTGTTGCCTTATTGCTCGATAACACGGGGTTGAGCAATCGCCAGGTATTAGCCGTTCGATCTCGTAGAGTTGTGCCTCGGTCACCCCAATGAAACTGGTTTTATTTGCCATCACTTCGCTCCCGCCATACTTTCAGGGACTAAGAACGTCACCGCCACTGGAAACATACGAGCCTGCGGATTGGCGAACCGCGAGCGAATCGCCTCCGTCTCTCGCTTGATTTCCTCGGGGATTTCCTTCACTCGCGCTCGCAGGGCGTCCTTGTTGCGCTCGAAGCGTTCGCGCTCGGGGTCGTCGAAACCTTGGAGCATGGGCTGAATGTAGACCGGCTCCTTGAGTTCAGCTTCGATGGACTTCTTGAGTTCCGTGAGGATCGAGGTGATGTCGTTCGCTTCCTTGTCAGCTCGATCCGCAAGCTTTCTTTGCAAACCATCGACCATCTGCTTCATCCGGGCTTCCAGCGCCGAGGCAAGAGAGGAGGTGAGCGCTGGGTAGAGCTCCATCAGCTTCGCCTTCACCACCGCCGAGGGCTCCTTGGCCGTTGCCCCCGCGACCGCCGACTCCGTCTGCCCCACGTTCAACCGACCGCCCCATTTCTGGTCCTTGATAAAGCCGCCCGCCGCGATGATTTCTTCGTGGAGTCGATAGCTGTCGCCGCCGATCACCACCAGCCGAGCGTGGGCCACTACGGCTGGAGCGTCGAGAATGTCGTTGGGCACCACCCGAGCCGTCACGCGCTGCAGCTTCGACCGCCCCTTCTCCGCCCAAACCTCGGCCCGCAACAATCGCAAGCACATCTGCGGCAGACGGTGGTTGAGGTGAACCAACACGACGTCGTCCCGCCCCTTCGAGACCGACTCGTCGAAGGTGATCGGGCGAATCTCTTTCGTGTGGGGATGCTCCAAGCCCTCGGCGCACGCGGCCCAGCTACCCTTGAGCGGCGGCAACTGGAAGCACGGTTTGTTGTCGTCGGTCTTCGCGGAGATCAGCGCGGGCTGACCGGCGAGCGCCAGGCCGACATTGACCACTTGGAGAATGTTGTCGGGCGAGAGTCGAAGTTCCTTGCGCGTCTCGCGATACTGCTCCATGAGCGCCTGCACCTGCTTCTGCAGGTCGCGCTCGAACTTGAGCATCTTTCGGATCGGCTCGGCCTCCTTCTCCGCCTTCTCGGTATTGAGCGTGCTGCGCCGCCCCAGCATGGCCTCTTCGACTTGCTCGGCGATGACCGCGCCGACCTTGCCCAGGTCCTCGCGGATCGTCTCGACCTTCATCGCCACCCGCATCAAGAACTCAAGATCGGCGTCCAAATCGGACACCTGCCCGCTGAGGCTCCCCCCAGCTTGCTTCCCATACCCTTTGCCGACGAAGTGGTAGACCATCACCTTGTCGGACTTTTGGCCGTGTCGGTCCACTCGCCCGTTGCGCTGCTCCATACGGTTCGGATTCCACGGGATCTCGTAGTGGAGTAACCGGGAGCAAAAGTTCTGAAAGTCCAAGCCCTCCGACGCCGCGTCGGTCGCTAAGAGGATGCGCACCGGGCTGATGTCGGGCGATGCCTGGAACGCGGCCTTGACCTCTTCGCGCTGGTCCGAATCCATGCCGCCGTACATGGTGAGCAGCCGGTCGCCCGCCGTGAAGCCTTCGGCCGCCAAGACCTCTTGGAGCCAGCGCTGCGTGGCCCGGTATTCCGTGAAGATGATGACCCGCTCGTTGCCCCACTTCCCACCCGGCCGCAGCGTCAGGTTCAGCCAGGCGATGAGCTGCTTGGCCTTCGAGTCCCACTGACCTCGCGCCTTGGTCGCCCAGTCCTTCGTACGCTTGAGCAGCGTCACCTCTTGGTCCGTGGGCGGCCTGAACAGCCGAGTTGCCGTGTCGAGGGCGTCGGCGGTCGCCTCATCGTACTCGTCGTCGACGGCGTAATCCTCGTCAAGCCGATCGAGTTCCAGCTGGAGCGTGCGGTAGGTCGGTTTGGCCACGTTCTTACGGGCCGTTTTCAGAGACTTCTCATGTTGCTCCAACGTCGTCAGGAACGCCGCTGGGCACGAGAACAGCCGCTTCTTCAGCGTCTTCAGCACAAACTCGGTCGCGAACCGCTCCGAGGAGTCCTGCACGTTCGACGAGCGAAGATGCGTGTACTCGCGCAGCGCGGCGTGCACCTGCCGCTCTTCGTCCGTGTACGGCACTTCGATCGGTTCGAGCACACGCGGCGGAAAGCGTCGAAGTCCCAGGTGGTTGAGCGCAAACGACGGGTCGCTCTTCAGACGGCGAACCATCACCGCTTCCAACTGCTTGCGGTCGGGCTCCGTTCCACGCGAGAATCGCTGGTTATCGAGTAGTTCGAGCAGCGCACTGAAGCTTTCCCGATACCCATTGTGCGGCGTAGCGGTGAGGAACAGCTTGTGCTCAAAGTGCGGGGCCAGCTCTCGCAATGACTGCGTCCGCAGAGAGTCGGCCGAGTACCGCCCGACGCCGGACGGGGCGCAATTGTGAGCCTCGTCGACGATGAGCAGGTCGTACTTGCGCGGGTAGATCGGCTCACCCGGTGCTGGCAGAGTCTCTCGGAACAGCCGGAGAGGGCGTTCGCGCTTGAGGAAGTCGATGCTCGTGATGAGTCGCGGGAAGTGCGACCACGGATTGACGTGAATGCCGCGCCGACGCCGTAGGTCGCGCATCAGGCTGGAGTCGACGATCCGAAAGTCGAGGCCGAATTTGTCCCGCATCTGGTCGCGCCATTGAATCTGCAGCGCGGAGGGGCAGACCACGAGGATCTTTCTGGCTCGATGGCGGAGCATGAGTTCCAGCGCCACCATGCCCGCCTCGATGGTCTTCCCGAGCCCGACGTCGTCGGCGATCAGCAGGTTGACCCTGGGCATCTGGATGGCGCGCACGACCGGGTCGAGCTGGTAGTCCTCGATCTCGATGCCGCTGCGGAACGGCGACTGGATGTTCTTGTGGTCGGCCGTCGACGCCGCTCCCCACCGGACCGCGTCGAGGAAGGCGTCGAGCTTTTCGGGCGAATCGAAGTCCGTCGGTTCTGGGAGCGCCACCCGCTCGATGATCTTGGCCCCCGGCTCGATCTCCCACACGACCTGCAGCTCTTCCCCCAGCCCATCGTCTTCGACGGACGAGAGCGTCAGCAGATTCTGCGTCCGGGCGATCGGCAGCTCCAGCGCTGGAGTCGGCAGAGTGCTCGGCTTCACCTCGTTCACCACCCAAGGTCGCGAACGCACTTGCACAAGCTGCCCCTGCTCGGGAGCCGTGGCGGTGGCGATGGTGGTCATGTACGCAGCTCCAATGGCCTACTGGCATTCAGGTTGGTCGGATGGGGAGCAGTGCGAGCGGCGACGGGGCGGGAAAGGTGTTTCGAGGCCAGTCGCCTACGACACACCAACACCTTGTCGTCTGTATGGCAGCGCACCGCCGTTCATCGAGGCGACTTCCAAAAGCATCGGCATGCTCATCACTATTCCAGGCCAATGCATCGTATCGCACGCTAGGCTCAACTTCGGTCGGCAAAACCACAGACTCACCTTGATCGGCAGTTTGTCAGGGGGGGGGGACGCGTCGCGGAGAATGCCGCCGTGCGCGTGCCGCGGACTCAAGCGTCAGGCACACTGACTCGACAAGGTAACTTGTCTCAACCAGCGACCGAAAACAACACCAGCCAGTTGAGGGGGAGACAGCGAGAGAGTGCAGCGCGCCTTCCCGCTCTCAAGCACATCGAAACGGACTGGCGTTGAGCTAGAAGATCACCGCCACGGTCTTGCTTCAAGCTTCGATGGCTCCGCTCTTTCGGGCAGATCCTGGGCTTAAAGAAGACAGTCTGCACTGCGACACGCGGCCTGCGCCGAACGACTACAAGTTCTGCTGCTGCGACACCAGGGTATCACCAGGGTTACATCGAGCCTGTTCGCCTCAACTCAAGCCACCCCACCGGTTGGCGAGTTGCGCGTGGGTCTCGCTCGCCAGAGGCGGGTATGTACCGCCGGAACTTCCAGGCGCTGCAGTCCGTCTTCACGTCAACGCTGCCATTTAAAGTGATCAGCGGCCAGAATGAGCTGGGCAACGTCCACGAGTCGACCTTCTACAGGACGCAGGAAGGCCCCGTAATCCTCGTCTTGGCCGGAAGGAACTGGAAAGACCAACCACCTCGACTGGAAGCGCCGTATCGCGTTTATGGACCCCACAAAAGAGGAGGGCCGCTCCCGCTGACTCGGCGAGGGCCAGTTCTTCAGCATCCGTGTCTGCCAAGCCATCCGCCAGCTCCTCGCCGCCGACGCGACCGAGCCCACTTGGTCGCAACGCGCCACCGCCCAAATCAACGAGCTCCGCCACGACTACCCCTGGCTGTCCGTCGACCACACCTCCCTGGTCCAACGCCCCAACGGCAACATCGAGTGGTGGACCTTCGCTGGCAGCCTAGCGAACACCCTCCTTGCCGACCACCTCGGCGACGCCGCCCCATCGAAGCCCGACAACGTCTGCCTCCGCTTCCCCCCGACGCTCAAGCTGACCGACCTCGAAGTCCACCTCCGCACCCGCCTCGCCGAACCCATCCCCCCGATCCCCAACGACGACGCCATCGAGAACCTCAAGTTCGGCGAGTGCCTGCCCGAACCCCTCGTCGCCGAGGTCTTTGTGGCGAGGTTTTGCGATATGGAGGCGGCGGGCCACGCGATTCGTGTACCACTGCGCGTCATCACGATCGGGACGTAGAATTCTTCCACCGTCCCGTTCTGCTGGGTGTGTTTCATGCCGTCGACCGACAGAAACAAACTCCGCACGCGGCGGGCTACCGGTTTCCACATTATTCTCCCACAGTGAGTTCGCTGTTGCGGTTAACTCTTCGTCGGCGAGAGCCATTGCCTGTTGCCCCGCCCAAACTGCTCCATTAAACACTGTACGAAACGAGGAGCGGGGCATCCGAGCCACCCATGCAGAACCTCCATTGACTTTGCACCTGCTTCTCCTCGACACGGTGAAAAACAGGTGCTTTGAGAATGCGTGCAATACTTGCCTTTCAGTGTTCTGCGACTTACGATACCCCCCAATCAGAAGATCGCCACCCCACGAAACGCGGCGGTACCCAAGTTGTCCCGGGTCACCATCTGCCTCCCAATCCGAATCGCTTGTGTAGAAGCTTTGAAAACCTCCTCCTTGTTGTATCTTTCGGCGCAATAGAGAAGACGTAAATGGCGAAAAGAACTGTATCACCCGAGGCTCGGCAGCAAAAACTCGAACGAGTAGAGCAACTCCTCGAGAGACTTCAGAGCGTCAATCCGGCAACTTTGGACAGAAAAGCCGAACTCTCGGCGAAAATCAACTTCGAGCCAGCGGTACCACACCTAACAGAAATGCTCGACATCGTTAAGCAACTCGCAGACAGAGACCTATCCCGCCTGCCCAGTCAACAACTTGACGAGATAAACTCTGGCGCAACCCACTTGAACAACTTGATAACTCAAGTACTACAGTTCGACCTCAACACTAACACACCAGCGGACGCGTGCAACACAATCATCAACAACATTAAACAGTCATACGATGCGGTCATGACACCGCTGGTGATTCCGTTAGCATTCACTGCGACACAAGCAACTGACTACCCGAAATTGGAGCGTGAAGCGAAAGGCTGCCTCACAACAATGAAGGACGAGTCCGCAAAGCTGCAATCACACCTAACTGAAGCAAGAGCACAATCCGATGCCGCACTCGCCGCAGTAAAGGCGCAAGCAGCAGAAGCAGGCGTCGCGACAAACGCGCACATTTTCGCTTCAAATGCAGTTTCGCACGCAACTGTCGCATCACTGTGGTTAAAGGCAACTCTGGCCGCCGGATGCGTAACGCTGGCCGCCGCGACTGCAGGCGTCATAATTGCAATTACTTACACTCCCTCGACAACACAAGCCGCTATTCAGTACGTGGTTGCAAAGGTGATTCTTCTTTCCATGCTATCATTCGTGCTCGTCTGGTGCTCGCGAAATTACAGGGCTCACAAACACAACGAGACATTAAACCAGCACCGGGCAAACGCACTCATGACGTTTCGCGCGTTCGTCGAGGGAACCTCCGACGAAGCCGTCAAAGATGCCTTACTCCTTCACGCGGCTCAGGCAGCATTCGCACCCCGTCCAACCGCATTTGACACGAACGAAGCAGACCATCCGCCAATTAATCCAGTTGTGGAAGTACTCGGTAAGGCGTTGACCAAGGGCTCGACATAGACCTGAACAATGCGATGTGCGGACGCCAATGAAACAGAGGCTCGTCAAACCATCATGCCCACCTTGGTCCGGTGAACACCGTCGCTCGGCGGCAGGGCCTCCTCGGACTACGCCTTCCGATAAACCTCGCTTTGATTTCCTATCCTATGCTCTCTGAACATCGCGCGCCTTGGAACAGAATAGCTCCCACTATCGTGCTCGGCTCACTATTCGCCGCTGGCGTCGCGCAATACCTGACAGGTACACCGCTCAAGGAGGTGCTTTCTACTCTAACGCGATTCAGCATCATTAACCTCCTTGTTTCACTTCTGTTCTGGACCATTAACTGCCACATTTGGCGTTGGAAGGCCCTACAAGGCTGCATCTTCCATACGCCGGACCTGAATGGCCGATGGGTCGGCACATACGTCAGCTCATATGACGGCAAATCGAGGCCTATGGCCATAGAAATCCGACAGTCGCTGCTGGCCATAAGAGTGCTTGAATTTGGCCCGGGCAACCAGTCTCAATGCTATGTCGCGAGACTCCTTTCCGACCAAGACCAAACGAGTTTTGCGCTAGTAAACGTCTTTCATGCTAAACGAGAGAAGGACCCCGTCCCTGGCGATCAGCACGATGGGCTTGCGTGGTACACGTTTATTCCTGGTTCGCCCAACAGACTAGCTGGGTGGTACATCAATGACAGATCTCCATTGCGACGCGGAACCATGGAGCTTCAATGGACCTCATCCAAGCTAGACAATTGCCTGGGCTCACAACAGGCCGCACCCCAAGACAACGAACACGAATGATAGCGCGCAACGATTGCCTTCGTGTAACACACCGGATTTGCCCCAGAACGACGGCTGAACAACGCGGTGCCACAAGCGTCGACTCGGGCAGCATGAAAAGAGCAACCATTACTGGCCGCCGCAGAGATACCGAAGTCGATCGATAAAGAATATGAAAACCATCGGATTCTACCTCGCCAAGGCTCAGTTACGCTATGCGGTGCTCGATGGAATCCGCAGCAACCCTGTGCTCGTCCACAAAGAGCGATTAGTCACCGTTGATCCGAGCAATGTTCCGGCGCTAATGGATTGGTTCGACACGCAGTTTAGCGCGCTCATAAGGCAGCACAACCCAGACGCAATCGGGTACCGATTGACCCTGGAACCGAAAAAGGAACAGCTATTCACATCAGAGTTTCCCTACGGAATCCTTAACCTCCAAGCTCACAAACTTCGAATCCCGATTACCGCCTACACACCTCAAGCGTTTGTTGGTTCTAAGCTCGGCCTCCCGAAGACAGTCGACCTATACGATCACTGCGACCGTGTCCTGGGCACACATCCGCCTTATTGGGATGATGCACAAAAGCATGCGGTTTTATCAGCGTGGTTTCAACTCAAATGATCCATCCGACAACGATCGACAAGTACCAGGTCATTTCTCACCTTGGAAGCGGCTCATTCGGTTCTGTCTACCGCGTCTACGACCGCGCGCTAGGCGCAGAGAAGGCAATCAAGATAATCGACGTGAGCGCCCCGAATCAGTTCCTTTCCAAGTTGGAAGAGGCTCAGATTCTAAACAAATGTCGCCACAAGCACATTGTTACTATCAACGAAGCGAACGTCTTCTTGGTTTACGGCAAACCGCAAGTGATTTTAGATCTGGAGTACATTCCTGAGGGCTCGCTCGAGGGCGCGATAGCCGTTCGTTGGCTATCCATCCGGGAATCCGTCAATAGCATACGCTGTGCATTGCTTGGCCTAGAACACGCACATTCTCAGGGCTTCTTGCACCGCGACATCAAGCCGGGCAATATCTTGCTAGATCCTTCAGGGGCAAAGCTCTCTGATTTTGGGTTAGCAACGACTGCTGCAACTGGACTAATAGGCTCCGCCCAAGGCTATACCACCCACTTGCCACCGGAACTCTTCATTAACTCACAAACCACAGAAGTGTCGGATGTTTTCGCTTGCGGTGTCACACTATTTCGAGCAGCATCCAACATCTCCAATTGGCATTCAGCCACCACGTCAATACCGAACCTACAAAGAAAAATCGAATCCGGAGAGCTAATTACCAGCATCGGTCTTCCTGTGTTTTTGCCAAAACCGGTACTACGAATAATCCGGCGAGCATGCCATCCCGATCCGACAAAGCGATTTCAAACTGCGAAGGAGATGAGGCAACAACTTGATCGACTCAGATTTGACATAGATTGGATTCGACTCTCCCCAACTAGCTGGCAAGGCTGGGATGGCAAGGTAAGCCATTCAATGAACTTAACTTTACCTAGCAATTCTGTGGTGTATACAAAAAACGGGAGGCGTGTCGCGCAAAAGTGTGGTGTGTATACGAATCGAGCAGAAGCACTTAAGGCGATTCATCACGAGGTGGCAGGCTCGACGCTCCAATAGCATCGAACAGGACCTTTCAGGCGCAGGGGCGGCCACCTCCATACTGGCTTCGGCACCAATCGCGCTCGTGGACTGAATGTACGCGTTATTCTTGGTTACGACAATTGACTTTGGATTAAGTGACATTACTGGGTTAGATGTCGGCGATTGCAACGGCGAAGGGATTTGTGGCTTTTGCGTTCAGCAGAGCTGAATTGGTCAGCTGCCCGAGTAGGTACAGGCAGTTGGAACTGCTGAATTTGCAAGTGGCGCGAATTGCTGTCGAGGCAGGCGACTCTGAGAGTTTGCTGCTCATGGCGCGGAATTTGCGACGGCGATGCGGCTTGGTTGCTGCCATTGCATACGGTGGCCCCTCGCTTTTCGCGCAGCACGTGGCACCGAGATTTGGCGAAAGACAAGGCGGTCAGGAATGCGCGGACACCGATGGCGTCAGCATGCCTTGAACGACATTTCGCGAAACACGACGGGCGGATGGGGACTTCGTTGGATTTGGCTTGATTTCTCTTCCCTTTTCGAGGGGGCGACGGCGACGTCTTCCAGGGAGTCTGAGCCCCGAGGCGGTCGATGACCAAGAACGTCCAACTTGCGTCGAACCAGACGATGTGCAAACTACGGCAACGTGTGCAATGACCTTCCGGTTGCGCGGCCCGCCCTCGTCTCCAGGAGCCCAACTCCAGGCAAAGCGCCAAGTGCCAGGGGTGACTGACAGGACATTCGCCCTAACGTCGCGGGGCGATTGAGTCCACGATGACGAGACGTCTGATCGACAGCTATCGTGGCCCAATCTTCGTGTTCACTCGCCGCACTTATACCACGATGCAAACAGGTGCTTAAGGAAAGAAGAATTTCGCGATCGGGATGTTTCTCGACACTCAAGGAACCTAAGGTAACCTCGGCCGCAAGTTTAAAAGATTAGAAAACCAGGAAGTCGACGTCCGGTGAGCGTTGCATCCGCGACGTCTTGCGTCGGCTGTTAGCGTGAAGAGGTTTTCAACTTCTTCACGAGGACAGGCGATGACGAGGGAAGAGCGGGAGCGGTCTTGGCGGGAACTATTGGAGCGGCGGCGAGTGGGTTGTCGGTGCGGCGGTTTTGCGGGCGCGGGCGTGTCGGAACCCTCGTTCTATCGGTGGCGGAAGCGTCTCAGGTGACGACGCGGAAGAAGATCGCGGCGGCTGGCCGCCGCCGATCATGCGGCCGCTCCTGCGGCGACCGACTCGCTGTTTCTTCCCGCTGGGACTGCTCAACTGGCGCCTCCCGCTCGGAACTGGAGATCGTCCACCCGGCTGGTTGTCGCGTTCGCGTCGTCGGCGAGGTGAACGTCGCGTCTCTGACGCGGGTACTCGGGGCGGCTCGATGAGCGAGGCGATGATCGCCTTCATCTCCAGGTCCGCGTCTTTGACTGCCTTGGGACCGGTCGATATGCCGCAGAGCTTCGACGGCCTGGCGGCGGCTCGTCGAATCGGCTCTGGAGCAAGATCCTTTGTCGGGCGGGCTGTTCGTGTTCTTCAACCGACGCCGCGATCCGGATCAAGATCCTGTACTGAGGCCAAAGTCGGTTACTGCATTTGGTATCAGCAGCTCCAACAAGGCACGTACCAATTGCCGTCATGGGACGACGTCGCTGATCAGGCGGCGCGCCAGGTCACGCTCTCGCAACTCTCGCTCATCCTCGACGGCATCGACCTCTCGTCCGTCCGACGACGTCCGCGATTTCAATTGGCGAAGTAAGCGGCGAATTTTCTCGCCGCAGCGTCCGAACCCTCTTGCGCTTCGCACGCGATCTGAATAATCCGTGCATCTCGTCGCACCCGTGGAAGCGCACGTCCATGACTTCGCCGTTCGACCAGTTGCTCGCCGAACTCGCCGCCTCGCGCGGCAATCGCGGAGTTGGAAGCGATTGTGACGGCGCGACGCGGAGTCTCTCCTTGCTCGAAGCGACCAACGTGCAGCTACGACAGACGATCCAGCAGCTCTCCGCGGACCAGGCGTTGCTCAAGCGTTGGAGATTCAGCACTCGCAGCGAACGGGTCGTCGACGACGAGTCGCAGATGCTGCTCTTCAGCACGCTGGAATTGCCCGAGGCGGCCACAGCCGCGGAACCGACGACAGCTCCCGACGCCGCGCTTCGCCACGTCGCCGGCGTACCAGCCGCGGTCGGCGACCGCGCGTGTTTCCCCGAACTGCTGCCGCGCGGGGAACGGGAGTTCCGGTTGCTGCCGGAAGAGATTCCCGCGGAGCTACGGGACAATCCCCGCGCGCGCTTTCTCAAGAAGATCGGCGAGATGCTGGAAGTTGTGCCGATGCAGTTCAAAGTGATCGAGCAATTTCCAGAAGTGATCGTGTTGGATCAGCAAGATCAGTCGACGACGAGCGTCCAGGCGCGCGACCGAAAGAGTTGATCAAGTCGTTCGCCAGTCCGAGCCTGCTCGCGTATCTGACCATTGGCCGCTTCGCCGACCATCTGCCCTACTACCGCCTGGAAGACGTCACCGGCCGCCACGGTTATCGAATCGATCGCGGCACGCAATGGCGATGGATGCGCCGGACTGGCTCAGGGCGTCACGCGACTCACGGACCTCATGTGGATGCGCGCTCGCCAGTCGGCCGTGCTGAACGTCGACGAGACGTACGTCAAGGAACTCGCGGGCGAAGGCCGGACCCTCACGGGCTACTTGTGGGTCGGAGTCGGCGACGCGCGACATCCGTACGACTGCTTCACGTACACGTCGAGTCGCGCTGCGGCGGGGCGGAACAATTTCTGCGTGGATTTCAGGGGTATTTGGTCGCCGACGCGCCCGTCGCCTACGAACATCCGGCAAGCTCTGGCCGGGAGTGTCGAAGGCCGCGTGTTGAATCCGCACGCGCGACGCGGTTTGAAGGCGGCTCCACAAGCAGGCGCCCGACATCGCTGACGCATCAGGCCATGAAGTTCTTCCGGCAACTGTTCGACATCGAAGTCGTTATCGAAGCGGCGACGCCGCCACGCGATACGCGGCTCGGCAAAGATCCTCAAGCTGCTCGTGGATGATTTTAAAAATTCGCTGCAGGAAAGCATGAAGTCGCGACCGCTTGCCCAAAGACAAATTGTCGGGCGCGATACGTTACATGCTCGACCGCTGGTCTTCGTTTGAACGCTTCTTAGAATCCAGGCGACATTCCGCTGGACAACAACGCGGCCGAACGCGCTCCAAGTTCCCGATCTTGGGACGCAAGGCGTGGCTGTTCGTCGGCAATGCCGCGGCAGGACAGACGGCGGCGACGTTGTTCACGTTGACGAAAACTTTGCAACCGGCTGCGCATCGATCCGTTCGCGTACCTGCGAGATGTTTACGCCAAATTGCCGACGACGTCCGACGACGACCTGGAGTCGCTCTTGCCGGATCGCTGGCTCGCCCAACACCCTCAACGCAACTGGCTGGCCCGAGGTGCAGAAGCTCACGATCGCGCGCTGCGCGCTCGCGAAAAAACGCGAGGAGGCGCCGACGACGACGCGCCGCGTGATTTCCTGCACCAAACGCAGGAGTCTCTCCATACCCTTAAGGCGCCGACATCGCGTCCAGCTTCTGCCGCACGAACGGGCCTGATCCAAAGATGGAATGGCACGCCCGAAGTCCAGGATCAACTCAATGGCTCTTCGACGTCGACGTCGCGACCATCAAGCTGACGCGCGTGGATCTCGACTGGCTGATCGGCGACCTGAACCACGCCATCGCCAAGAAGCTCGGCTGCGACGACGAAGACATCTTTGACCTCAACGACCAGCTCGAGGTTCATCCTCGAAACCGGCAAAGGCACGCTAAAAGCCTGGTACTGACGCCCCGAGCGGCCCAAAAGCCGCCTACGTCGCGGATGCAACGCTCACGACGTCCGCATGAAATGCTTGCAGTTAACCCGAGTAAATCGCGGGCCTTTTGGCCGGTGTGTTTCGGGTACCGTCCGCATTCGCGGCACTGCGAGACATCGTGGCCACAATGGGCAACGCTTGCACCTCATTGGGTGCACTTGTCCGTGCAACGCCATGCGATTCCCCGGCACGACTGAATGCCTTTGATGTACCTGACGATCAGCAATCCGAAGAAGCTGCCTGAAGTAGTGGATTGCCGCTCCATGCTCGGGCGCGACACTCACACACAATGATCTTCCAACCTGCGATCAAATCCCGCCTGGGCGAGCAATTCGTTCGGCTTCCGGAAGAATACAGGGCGGATCCACTTCGGCATTTGATCTGCCGTGATTGGTGTGTCCTGCCAACTCTCGCCATTCCGCCATCCTGAAGCCATCGGCGCGTCTCCCGGCGTCCACCGCCCCACGCCTTGCGGCAAAAGTAGCTAGAAGTCCGACCTCTTCAACGGGAGAGTAGAGCTGTGTTTGCTAGGCGCGTGCAATCTCTTGCATTTCCGTGTTGCATGGCGTATGATCTCCCTCCGCCAGACCAAGGCCACACCACCCATAGGTGCCATCCTGACCAGTAATGCGACTTCGGTAATGAATACCAAACAGTTGTTTACGCCGAAGCCGCGGTCCGCGCTTCGCATTACCAGCGTTGATTGGTCGGTACGAATTGAACAGTAGCACTAGACGGTTTTGTTTCACATTTCCAACGAAAGGGCAAGTAACAATGGCAGACAGACTCAGTCCCGGAGAACGGTTGAATCACAACGAGTCAATCACCTCATCAAATGGGCGCTATCGGCTTGTGATGCAGGCTGATGGAAACTTTGTCTTGTATCGCGTTAGTGATGGCCGCGCACTATGGGCCGCGAACACGATGGGATCGGGCAAGTTTGCCATCATGCAGACTGACGGCAATCTGGTTGTGTACGATTTGGCAAACCGCGCGCTCTGGGCCTCCGGAACACACGGCCGTCCGGGATCGTTCCTAGTAATGCAGTCTGATGGAAATGCAGTGGTTTATCAACCGAATGTCGCAGTGTGGGCTACCGGAACGAATACTCGCGGCGCTTTGGTCGACACTTCATCCCCGTTGATGTTGCTTAACGGCTCGGACTTGCTTCAGTTTGCAACGCCGATGAAGCGTGACGAAGAGAACGATTAAGCGTACGTGTCGCGATATAAACAGCTACCACGGCAACCATCCCGCGCGGCGGACTCGTCGGCTTCTGAATCTAGACACGCTCGGCCGCCGCCGGGATAACCTCGTTAAGTGACCTCAGCCGCAATCCACCGTAACGAACATCTATAGGAAACCTATGCGTACCCGTCCCGCCTCTGCTGAAACCGAGGAGGACCGGAGCTAAGACCGGGACAACCTTTTTCGCTGGTCTGCAATGACAAGTCTGGAGTCTCGAAGCATCGTTTCTCTCGCCGTAGCGGAAACTTGGCGCGCTCAAGTGGCATCTTCTCGAGAAGGCTCACATCTCGAATCTTTGCGAAGCTCTAGGAATCACTCCGAGTTTACTCTATCGCGACGGCGCGCCATCTTGGTTGACTGTACATCGGACTGGTCCGCCGCGAGAACATCGGATGGCTAGCCTTGCCATTCTTCATCTAGCTTCACACAATTCGCGGTCGTGTCGACGACCACGGAGGCTCCGCGAGGACGTCAGATGATCTGCAAGGTCGAACAAAAGAGCGCGTACGACGGCTCTCAGATTCCGAGAGACTGTCGTCCGCTGTCGGATTCTGACGGGCTGGAGGGGGACGTGGAGTTGATTGCCGCGCTGGCGACGGGGGCGTCGTTCAAGAAGGCCGCTCAGCGTGTGGGCGTCAGCGAGCGGACGGTGCAGCGGCGCTGGCGCGACCCGGACTTCCAGCGCGAGGTCCATGCGGCTAGGCGTCTTTGCGTCGAGCGGGCTGTCGGGAAGATGGCCAGCTCGTCGGCCAAGGCGGCTGACACGCTTGAGAAGCTGCTGGGCTCGGATGTGGACATGGTGCGTCTGGCTGCCGCACGCGCGATCCTGGACCTCGGCAGTCGACTCCGCGCTGAGGTGGAGCTGGAACAGAGACTGTTCGACCTGGAGGAGCGCGTACGTGAGAACGCCGCACAGCCTGGCTCGCCGAATCGCCGTCCTTGAGCGGCAGTTGCCGCGCGGCGACCGCCCGCTTCCGTTGACGCTAGACGCCCTCTCGCGCTGCCTGTCCGCCGCTCAGCGTATCCCGGCCGACGTCGCACCTGAACGCCGCGAGGTCATCCAGCGCGAGTGCGAGGAGCTCCGGCGAGCATTCCTCGAAGACACGCGCCCTCGCTCCCAGAGGGCCTTCCTAGACGCGCTGCCGCTCGAAGTGCTCCTGACCCTCGCAGACGAGTCCGACGATGCAGACGCCGATTCTAGCGACGTAGGATAGGTCGCCCGGCGGCATGCTCGATTGAGTTCAAGAACGCGGACATGTCTGAGTTTTCGCAATGGCGTCCAGGCACGAGCGCTCTCGCCATTCGCGCTGTGATGGTCTGGCTATCAGTAGGACGCGACGGGCGTGTACAGCGCGATCGGCCCTGGTCCGACTCGCGCCGCTCCCCCAGCCTCACTGCGATCAAATGACCACTGGTCTCCCGTGCCCCTCTCGCCAATGAAATCCTGGTCCACGGTTGAGCACCACCCCAGGATGTGTGGCTATGACGGGTCAAAAAGGAGCGACCAAAAAGCCCTGCTCTCGCCAGGAGCAGGCCATGCACTCGTGGTTTGCATCTCGGCAGCAGGCAGGCGTTTCCAGGAACCTGCCAGCTTTCGGCCAGCCGTTGGCCGTATGGGAACTCACTCTAATGGGTGTCTTGCACTCACCGGAAAGTTGTTTCACGCCGAATCAACCGTCCGCGTGAATTATCCACCCGTTTTAACTACCAACCGAAGTTCAGCTCGGACTGCTTGGGCGGCGTGTGCTGCACGGTGACGTGCTCGAAGAGCTGCTGCTGGAGCTTCACCGTCACTTTCTCCAGCGCGTCGCATCGTTCGCGCAGGAGCTTCAGCAGCTCCTCGACCTCGTCCTCTCGCTTCACGAGCGAGTCCACCCGCCCGGCCCAACTTGTCTAGCCGCCGACTTTCTCCCTCGCTCGGCCTTGCTTGGACCGAGGATGCTTGACCGACTCCTGCGTCGGCGGCAAGGGCTGCGAAGTCCGTTCGGAGACGATGCCCCAGGCTACGGAGATCGCAGACTTGCCACCTTGGTCGAGCCGACACTCCCCCTCGGGCTTGTCTCGGGATCATTCGACACACTTCGCACTGCGCCACTCATCGAATCACTGCTGGTTAGCCATGCCCCCTGTCAGGCGAGACGCCCGCCTGTCGGCTTCAAGCACCCAAGCACTAGGGCACTCACTGCACGCCGCCTCCCCCCTGACATCCTGGCTGGTAAGCGTGAGACAATCTTGCAAGGGCGTGACGGCCCCGGCAGTGTCATGAATGCCGAAGGCATGGCTGGAATGCATTCCGACGTGCTCCTGAACTCGTTGTCGCTGGTGGTCCTTGTGCTGCTCACCAATGGCGGCTATTCGTAAGTCAGGTGCCGAATGGGCGGCAATCGACAATTCAATGTCTCCACCGAGACCACTCTCGACATAGAGAGCCCCTGCTCATGACAACAGCAAACGAAAGCACCTCGCCGAAAGCAACTCCCACGTCCAATTTCACAAACGGAACCTCGACTCGAGTAAGCGACCTTCAAAAGCGCGAGGCCGAATATGCTCGCATCCGATTGAAGTTGGCGGACCTCGAGAGACAGGACCTCGCTCGGCTGGATGAACTCGAGTCTCTGTGGCATTCGACCTACGTGGCAGCACCGATGATCGGTGAGCCGACCCGGTACGATACCTGGGTCGACCAGCTGACGGCACTCTGCGACAAGTTCGCGTCGGACGATCTTCGCGATGTGATCACGAACCTGCCACCGCCAGCCGCAACTCGCGACGCCGTCGCACTTTCTATCCTAAAGGAGGGACTGACGAATGGTCGGACTGGAATCGAGGCGGTGATCTGCAAGCTCGCGGATGCGAATGATCGTGAATGGATGCAGGTGTTCAATCGTTTCGAGTTGTGGAACCAAATTCGGCAACTCATTAAGGCCAAGCAGGAAGCAGAGCGAGACAAGATTCGGGCCGGACTGCCCCAGCCGAAGAAGACAAAAGTGACAGAGCCAGCACCGTGCGGCTCCGATACGACTGGACGCAACGAATCCGAGAACGACCATCCCGCTACCGATGCCGATCGGTTACGCGCAGCCGAAGCAGCGTTGGGGATGCCCGAATCTCAGGTAGCCTCGCTCTTTGAGCTAATCTGCAAACCCTTTTTAACCGGTAGGCGTGGCAGCAAAACTTTTACCTATCAAGAACTTGGCGACGCTGACTTGCGATGGAAGGGAGGCGATCCAGACGACGATGCGATCACTCGCGCCGCAAAGAAGCTGCAGTCCTTTCTGAGGAAACACAGGAACCTTGGCCTGGTGCTTGAGGTTCGCGCGTCCCGAAGGCTCGTTCTCATCACGCGGGACGATCAGAGCGACTAGCTCATCGCAAATCAGTACCTGAAAAGGTACCTAGGGTAGTACTTTGCGGGTACCTGACGACTTTAGCACGGCAGTTCAAGTAGTTCCGATTCGCAAATTCGCCTCATTTTTTCTTCGTCGTCTTTTGACATCCACTCTCGCCGACTGCGTGTGCGAGAAACCAGTCGCACTTCACAAGTCGACGGGATGCTCGGTCCGACCGGACGATCGCGGCCAAGTCGTTGTGCGGCAGATGCTTAATCATTGCTTGACGGTTCGTGCTTCTATCATGGCTTGCCCTGAGCGCAGACTTGCGTAGCACGCGAGATGCGGCCCTGCCTTGTCACACCATTCCTGTGTACCGCTGGAGCCTTTTTTTTGGCTGGCGACAGCGAAAGTACTATTTTAGGTACTACGGTCGTGTTCACTCCTTGCAGTCATCTCTCAAAGTCGCAAGGAGCTCGCAAATGCACCGAATTCTCGGCGAATCGCGTCTGACGCTGGCGCAGCTCGCACGCTCACAGGGAGTGAACACTGCGACCGCCTGGCGCTGGGCATTGAAGGGCGTTCGCGGCGTGAAACTCGAGTCGCTGACCGTCGGAGGTCGCCGTGTGACGAGCGCTGAAGCGTTCGACCGATTCGTCACGGCCACCAACCCCGAGGCGACTGCAACACAGAGGGTCAAATCGCCGCATCAGCGCCAGAAGGAGATCCGCGAGGCAGTCGCCGAACTGCGTGAGGCGCGGTTGTAGATCAAAAATGGCCCGGACGTCTGACTTGGTCGATCGACGGAACTGGGCCGAGGCACTCTGGGGATGAACGGTACGACGCTGAATCGTAATCGTCCACAGACCGATTCGTTTTCCGTGGAGCTTGGCATGCGTCCCCGGCGGCCTTGCTAGGTCAGAGCACGCTCTAGGTGGACGGACTACGAAATTCGCCGTCTCGCACGTCAGGAACTCACAGCCTTCCCGACTGATCGAGGCCCTGTATCACTGGGAGGGTCGCACAATGAGCAACGATCGACGACGACAGCAACGAAATGAGCACGGCCGGTCCCCTAATGAGTCATGCCAGTCGGGTCCAGGGAGGACGACTGATCTCGTGCCTCTCGGTCAAAAAGATCCGAAATCGGGGCGGCTCGTACTCTCCCCCCAGCGTACTCTGCCGACGGCTGAAGCCTTTCTGCGGCAGTTCTATTGTCACTCTGATCGGTGGAAACTTGTGAACTACGCTGGCACCCTGATGGAATGGCAGGAGAATCGGTATGTCGTAGTCGAGGACGAGGCCGTAAGGCAGCGTCTGCAGCGGTGGCTACACCGAGCGCTGAGATATTCGCCTAATCGGCGCACAGGCGATCCGGAACTCGTCGATTTCGACTCCAATTCGGCCACCATTAACGGAGCGCTCGAGGCGATTAAGTCGCGCGTCTTTATCCAAGGCAATACGAGTCCTCCTGCCTGGCTTGTCCCTCGCCGAAACGACCCACTCCCGCAGCAGCTGCTACCTTTGCGATCGTCGTTGCTCCATCTCCCGACGATGGCGAGGTACCGACCGACACCCCGACTGCTCAACGTCAATGCTCTCGCGTTTGACCACGATCCATGCGCACCGTCACCCGAGCGGTGGATTGCGTTTCTACAGCAGTTGTTCGGTGACGACGTCCAGTCGAACCAATTGCTGCAAGAATGGTTTGGATACTGCCTGACTGGCAACACTTCAATGCAGAAGATGTTGCTGATTGTGGGACCAAAGCGCAGCGGAAAGGGGACGATCGCTAGGGTTCTCAGGCAGCTGATCGGCCCTGGAAACGTAGCGGGGCCGACGGTTTCCAGTCTTGCCGGAGCCTTCGGGCTCCAAAGCCTGCTAGACAAGTCGCTCGCCATCGTCAGCGACGCGCGACTGCAAGGCCAATACGCTCAGATCGTTGCTGAGCGCCTGCTATGCATCAGCGGCGAAGATGCAATCACAGTCGACCGAAAGTACCTGCCAAGTGTCACGGTAACGCTTCCAACTCGCTTCGTCTTCTTGACGAACGAGCTACCGAAGTTCAGTGATGCCAGTGGCGCATTGGCGGGTCGATTTGAGGTTATTCGCTTGACGAACTCGTTCTTTGGAATGGAAGACAAAACGCTGACGGATCGCCTCATTGCCGAACTGCCGGGCATCCTCAATTGGGCCATCGAGGGATGGCGGCGATTGAATGAACGCGGTCATTTCATTACGCCCGAGACATCTCGGGAATACATCGACGCCTTGGGCGACATTTCGTCACCTGTCGCGGCATTCGTGCGCGAGTGCTGCGTTGTCAGTACGGGCCAGCGAGTCACCGTCGACGAGATCTACAACTCCTGGAAACGCTGGTGTGAATCGGAAGGTCGCCCGCATGCAGGCACAAAACAGTCGTTCGGTCGCGATCTGGCTGCCGCCCTGCCTAAAATCGAGACCCGCCGTGGAACTGCCCTTCAACGCTTTTATGAAGGAATTGGCCTGAAGAAGTTGAGGTAGCGCAAGAAACGGACAGCTGACAATGTCGAGCACACTTCTAGCCTGACCTACTGTCGCAGACTGTCGCGACGGTTTTCATTGTACATCGCGAGTGCGCAGTCCCAGACGAAGGCATCGCCAACCTGCAATACCGGCTGTCGCGGCAGTACGCGGCAGTCCCGATTGCCAAAGGAAGGCCGGTTTACAGACTCCGTACGACCGCCGCCGGGCAGTCGCACGGACAAGTACGACGCACTGAGCACGACCGCGTTGCACAACGCGTGCTGATCGATGTCGCCGCGAGGGGAATCTCCTTTGGGAATAGACGAGCGGAGGTGCGACACGCCGATCCGAAGTTCGTGGATACCCTCGTCAGGTATGGCAATTTCCCTCGGCAACGAGGTCCTCCGGCGCGTTCTTCGCCAATGTCCAGCACCCGCTCCACAGCGCGCAATCGAGCGCCAGGCGCAATCTTGTCTCTCGACCTGAACGAGATGACCATGTCCAGGAAGGCGCTCGCCACTTCCAACCCGGCAGAGCCATTTACGCAGTTGCGGACGCCCGGCAGTCACGCTCAAAACGTGCCCCTCATTGGATGGACACCGTGGCAGACCTTTCGCTACCGACCGCCGCAGATGGCTCACCACTCGCGACCTGTCGGTTATCACTACGTACCGACACCGTGCCGCGCTGATTCGTCGCGAGATCCAGAAACGAATCACACTCTCTACTGCTATGTTAGTCGTCGATACGATCGAACAAGCCCAGGGCTTCCCCGTCCAACTGGTTGATGTTCATCGTGGGACCCTGTAGGCTCATCACAGAAATCGTAGAACCGCAATTACGCCTCGACGAGAATCTAACAGCGAATCACGGTCGAGTTTCTCACCAGTGCCAGGGTTTTTGGCGTCGAGTTTGAGGTATTTACCATGTCTTCGGGAGTGAGCAAGCCGTTTAGCACCTTGGTACTTGAGGCGTTAGCGAAATCTCCCTCTTCGCTACCACAAGTGCAATTCGACGAGCAGAAGACGAGAAATGCTGCCAGCTGTTTAACCGCCTTTTTGTGTGCGCGATTGGCACAGTCGGGCCATATTCCTGAGTCCGTCGAACGTACGACGTACCGATGGAATTCAGGCGTGATCAACATCCGCAATGCCGTGAAAGACCATCACTGGACAAACTTGCGGCTTTCGTTTGTCGAGCGATTCAGAGAATCCATGAACGGCGGGCCTGCCGTCTATGTCATGACCGCGTGGCTTCCCTCCGATACCGGAGTGCATGTATGGGTAATTCCTGAAGAGGTGGTCTACGAGGCCCTCCCTCATCATCCCATTGGGAAGTTGAAAGAGAAGCGAACCGTTTGCATTATACCTGGGACTCACAAGTTTGAACGCTGTAGTGCCTCCCCCGATCTGGCTCCCTATTACGAGTTGATAACATGGACGCCTGCCGAACTGTCAAGACTCGTGGAGGCCGTAAAGCTCGACGAAGCGGCGAGGAAGCACAATCAAGATGAGTCGTCGGTCGACGATGATCTCGCCACCGATGACGATGATGGTGCCCAGGGCGAAGCAGCGCCAGGCTATACAACAGCGACCGTTGATTTTGTCCGCGAGCTTGCACAAAACACGTCAAACGGCAAATGGCACGAGGCCAACAAGAAACGCTTCCAAAACGTCCTGCGGAGTCCCACGCAACGATTCGTCGAGCTTTTGCGAAATGCGTACATCGAACGATTGAGTCCCGTCGTCGCTGGCGGAAAGCAACATTTGTCGCGGTTGAAGAAAAACGATTTCGGAAAGGGAGGCTATCACGATTACTATTGGTTTGCTTTCTATGACCCAAGTGCCGGAAGTAAGACGAATTCCGTCCAGCTTTTTTTCAGCTTGCTTGGGCTCGAGCAGGTTTGGCGTTATGGATTTGCGATGGGCAACGATTGCGAGTCGTACATCGAACGTCTGACATCTGCGATCAGCGAGAACATTTCCGCGGTAGCGGCATACTTTAGAAGTGCCCCGCCCTCAACAACTGTGCAAATCAGGTCGGGCGATGACCAAAGAGTCGTGACGCCGCAACAGTTTGCGGGACTCCTAGAGTCGAAAGCCGTCGAGTGGCTAGGCGAAGAGAATAAGCTGACCAGCATCGACATCATCCAAGAGAACGCGCTCGAAACGCTGCCTAGCCGTGACGAAAGGTTGGTTGAGGAAGTTGGTAAGTTTTTGGTCCTTCCGACTTTCCCGTGGGTGGCGTAGCATTGTCGCGGGAGGACAACGCCGATGCAAGTTGAGGATTTCTACTCGAAGATTCTGGGGATCGAAGAACCGTGGTCGATCTCCGAAGTGCGGTTGGAGCAGAAGAAGTCGCTGGTTCACGTGCAGTTGGAGCACGAGGAGGGATTGCGCTGGAAATGTCCCTGCTGTGATCGCGAGTTGCCGATCTACGATCACTCGGAAGCACGACGCTGGCGGCACCTCGACACGTGTCAGTATGAGACGTGGTTGTATGCTCGAATTCCGCGAGTGAAATGCCCGGAGCATGGCGTGAAGCAGGTGCGCGCCGCTTGGGCCGAGCCGGGGTCGCGGTTCACGCTGCTATTTGAAAGTCATGCGATCGAGGTGTTGACGGCCTGCGAAGTGGTGTCGGCGGCGTGCGACATTCTGCGCATCAGTTGGGATCAAGGTTGGCGATTGATCGGCGAGCGGTGGCTCGCGAAGGCTCGAAAGAAGCCCGTCGATTGGCTCGCGTCAGGGCTGACGAGAAGGCGTTCGCCAAGGGCCACAGCTACATGACGATCGTCTGCGACGTCGATCACGGAACGGTCAGTATGTCGCGGATGATCGCAAAAAGGAGAGTTTGGCGGGCTTTTTCGAGGGACTTTCGTCCCAGCAGCGTGGTGCGATCGAGGCGGTCGCGATCGACATGCATGAACCGTACGTCCAAGCCATCAAGGAACAACTCCCGTTGGCCGACGACAAGATCGTTCATGATCGCTTCCACGTGATGCAGCATGCGACGAAGGCCGTCGACACGACGCGTCGGCAGGAGCACAAGCGGCTCACCGCCGAGGGCGATGATCGCCTCTCGAAGACCAAGTACCTGTGGCTCAAGAGCCAGGAGAACCTCAATGAAAAACAGCGACGCCGTTTCGAGGACGTCTTTTCGCTCCAGCTACAAACCGCCAAGGCCTGGGGTCTGAAAGAACTGCTTCGAGAGTTGTGGGAACAGCCGACGGTCGAGGATGCTCGCGAGTTCTTTGCGCAATGGTATCGGCACGTGATTCATGCGAAAGCTAAATCCCATGAAGAAAGTGGCCCGCATGATCAAGACGCGACTCACTCATGTCGTCAGCTACTGCCGCCACCGACTCACCAACGCCGTCTCGGAAGGGCTCAACAGCAAGATCATGTCGATCAAAAGACGAGCCCGCGGATTCCGAAATCCCGAGAACTTCAAGATCGCCATCTTCTTCTACTGCGGAGGCCTCGATTTACAGCCCGACCCACGCTAAACCCCGATGGACCAAGTTTTTTAGTTGGGCTTGGCCTCTCTTCGAATCCAGTATGACGGGGGTATGGCCTAAGGGGGTATCGTCAAGCCCGCTTGACGAAATCGTCGTGGAAGAAAGCAACGAAGTGGACGAAGATGCTCCGCAGTCGATTGCCGAGTTGAGTGAATTGACGTCGCTTTCGGAGTCGGTGCTCGCTGAACTCGAAGAATCGATCCTCGCGAAGCAGCAGACAGTTCTTGTTGGGCCTCCGGGGACATCGAAGACTTACATCGCACGGCAGTTCGCTCGGTATTTCGTGCGACAAAGATCGGGGAGACCGCAAGGTAGCCACCACGTGCTCTACATGCACGCAAACTGGACGTACGAGGACTTCTTTGAGGGGATTAAGCCGACCACCACCAAAGAAGGCGCGTTGACGTTTCAGCCGAAAAAGGGCTTCTTTCTGGAATGGGTGGAACAACTTAAGTCATTCAATACAACGGCACGGCATGTCCTCGTCCTCGACGAAATCAATCGATGCGATACGGCGGCGGTTCTCGGCGAGCTTTTGCAGCTTTTAGAGTACAGAGGAACCACGGTTCAGTTGCTTTCAGGTCGGCAATTCGTATTTCCACGAAATCTTTTCATCATCGGAACAATGAACAGCGCCGATCGGTCCATTGGCCGTATGGATTTGGCGCTTCGGCGGCGATTCCTGTGGCTGAATCTGCATGCTCAGACAGATACCTTGCAGCGATGGTTATCCCGGTTGGGAAACAACCCAGTCGGATTCAAGAGCTCTACACTTGATGACTGTAATAAACTGCTCGCTACACGAGGCATTCCTCCCGAGCAGCATATCGGCCACGCCCTCTTTATGGCCCAAGAATCTGACGTAGATGACGAAACAGGTGTGGCTCAGGACATTCCACTGACCGAGAAGCACTTGCGTCGGATCGTCAATTTCAGTGTCCTGCCGTATGTGAGAGAGTTGTTTGCAACGCAATTCGGACAGGTCGATGAGAAGTTGATCAGCGTGATTCGTGGCAACCTTCTGAGTTGTCTAAACGAAGAGAATTCCGAGCCGAGCCATGCCTGACACGCTGAGTGATATCGTGTGTTTTGAACTCGGGAGTGGTCAACCGCCTTGGATGGGATCGACGGATTCGCTCAACGTCGACCGGGAGGCCATATTACGACTCGTCGATGAAGGCGTCATTGAAGTCACGGAGAAGCGTGGGTATGCCTATGTGTCTGGTGTTGATCGAGTCGGATTTATTCGGCTGCCAAGCGGTCGACGGCTGGTCATTCGGTCGAAGATCGAAAGTCTCGTCTTGCTCGAATGGCTCGGGTATCTTGGAGAGTTTCCGCCGTTGGAAGTCTGGATGTCCGAAGCAGGCGTGATTACGGGCGATGACATTCACACCTGTCTCGCTCGGCTGTTTCTATACGAGTTGGAGAAGCTTACCCGCTTGTACCTTCGGAAGGATTACGCGTCGATCGACTCAAGCGCGCCAACGATTCGTGGTCGGATCATGACGACCCAGTTCTGCCGCAAGCTCCATCGATTGCCCCTAGTTCCTCAGAAGCTGAGGGTGAGAACTCTAGAGACGCCACACAATATCGTGCTGGCGTTGGCCCTAGACAGGTTGCCCCTGTTGCTGACAATTTCATCGCTAGAGGACCAGACTTTGCTCGCTCGGGTCCGAGACCAATGGACGCACATCCGCCGGGACATCGTCGATCCGGTGAGTGCGATTAATGAGGCGCAGTGGGCGTGTCCACCTGGGTATCGAGCAGGACTGCAGCTCGCCAGGCTAATTCTGATTGGGGCGGCAATTGATCCTGAGGCCGGACTCGGTGGGCAAGCATTTACGTTGTCGCTTTCGTCAGTGTGGGAACGCAGCTTGCGCAAAATGATCGAGGAAATCAGCAGCGAAATTGGCTTGGTTCCGTCTTCTGTCTCATCCCGGACTCGCCAATGGGATGACTCTGCCGGTCGGAATGACCCTAATCGTTGGCTTACTGTCGACGTAATGGCGACTCAAGGAGTATTTCGTTGGGTTCTCGATGCCAAGTACAAACGGGCGTTCGGCAACGAGAGCCGTGAAGATCGATTTCAGATGTGCGCCTACGCCGTCGCCTTTGACGCTGACCGAGTGTCGTTGGTATATCCGCTTGCAAAGTCTTCCTGTGACCGGAGGACTCTACTGAAGACAGTGTTTGGCCTGAAGCACGTCACGATCGAGTCCCTTAATCTGCCGATGAGTTCTGGGCCTCATCTCTGTAAGTCTGCCTTAATCGACTTCGTTAACAGTCAGCTCGTATCCGGCAAGAGCTTTCTTGAGGCGCAGGTGTAATTTGACTGGCACACGCCTTCCCTTACCCAAACCCACCGCCCGCTCGTTTATCTCTAATCGGTTGCCCGCGCTCACTGAACGTCTCGAGTTCGACGAGAAAAAGTCCCGCACGAGATTTCGGCAGTGTCGTCACGAAGTCCTTCGCCCAATCTACAAGCATCGGCTCTATACGGGACTCCGAGCCTCCCTTCCGAGTTGTGGTCAACCTGCATGATTTCCCGCCCCTCATTTCGCGGCGGGCTTCGCTAAGAAACGGCACAAACGTCAGGGCCGCAAAACGTGCGACCCGTCAAGTGCTCCCCTCGAAAAGGGTGCGGTTCCGTAGCCATAAGTCTGTGTCCTTTTGTGTCCCTTTGGCTTTTGCGAGGGTCGTTTTTCCCGCAGAAAAACGCATGTTTTGCAACGCTTGCAAAACGGAGCCCGGCGGGTAAAATGTCGCGTATTCTGCATGGAAAACAGCTGATTTTGCGGTTTTTTCGATTCGCTTGGGGTGCAAGAGGTCGTGGGTTCGAATCCCGCCACCCCGACTGATCATAAGTACCTGCTGAATCGCAACTTGCGATTACCTGCCGGACTCGGCAGCGCAGCTTGAAGCGTGGCTTACCACCACGTTTAGGAGCGCTGCCATGTGGAAAGTCGTGCCAAACCGGCGCATCTATTGCATATAGCCACGAGCCAAGTTTGGCCCCGACGCAGGTCCGCGAAGATTTCATCGATCGTGGCCGCCAACGCAAGTGCATCAATGCCCAGATGTAAACGTCGCTCGAAAGGTGCAGCGCACGCCGGCTGAATAGTATGGCGACAGGGGTGGTGAGTCGATCTCGATCGTCGCGATGGGAATCGTCGGAGCGAGGACGCTAGCTTATCCGGCAGTCGCCCAGCGGCGCTCGAATTCACCTCATTTGCAGCCGCCGACGGTCCGAAAACCGAGGGCACTTCGCCTGCCCGACAAACGCTCTCGGGCGATTCACTGATTTTTCCGGCTCTTTCCGGCGAGTCCGCCCTCTCTTTCCGCTGAGGCCGACTCCGCAACCACCGTGGCGCCGCTTCGGCAGTTCGTAACGGCCGCAGACCGCCGATCGGCTGCAGGCCGCGGTTCCAAGGGAAACCGGCGGTGGTACCCCCGAGAAAACGTTGCCAATTCATGGGCCGGACTTGGAATGCCGCAGCGCGGCAGGTACAAGACGGCAAATTCGTGGTCGGAGTGACTCAACAGTATGGCATTTACGTTTATGGCCGGGATCTAGACGTGGCGGAAACGAACAACGCGAATCTTGCGTGCCTTGCGGATTACGAACTGCTTGAGGAGATCGGCGAGGACGGCCCCGCTCGAATCTTTCGCGCTCGCCAAAAGAGTCTTGAGCGGATGGTGGCTCTGCACTTAGTTCGCCTCGACGACCTGGGGGACGTGGCGGCGGGCGAGCGGTACTTGCGCGGCGCGCGAGCGGCAGCGCGGCTCGATCATCCAGCGATCGCACGGGTCTACGACGTCGGCTCGGGGGAAGGCTGGGCGTACGTCGCGACGGGGCTTGTCGAAGGCGCGACGCTCGCCGAACGCCACGCGGGAAAGCCGCTCGCCGCCCGCCCCGCCGCAGAACTGGTGCATCGATTGGCGACCGCGATCGCCGCCGCACACAAGCAAGGCATCGTGCATGGCGGCGTCGATCCCACGTCGATTCGCTTCGATGCCTCCGGTCAACCGCGGATCGTCGGTTTCGGCGCCGCTCGCCAATTCGTCTCGGGCGCCACGTTGGCCTCCATGACCGCGGCCGTCTCCGCCTATTCGCCCCCCGAACATATCGCGGGAAACGTCGTCGTTACTCCCCCCGTCGACGTCTACGCGCTCGGCGGATTGCTGTACTTCGCGCTGGTCGGCCAGCCGCCTTTCGGCGGTCAGAACGCCGCGCAACTCGCATTGATGATCGCCGAAACAACTCCCGTCGCGCCAGCGAAACGAGCGACTCGCGTTCCCAAAGAACTCGATGCGATCTGCATGCGGTGTTTGGCGAAGAATCGCGATGAGCGGTTCGCAGACGCCGGCGAATTGGCGGACGCGCTGCGGCGTTGGCTGCACATCGAACCGGTTCAGATCGCGATCGCCGACCCCATGGCCGAGACCCTCGCGCCTGGTCCCGGTTCAACTCGGCGCATGGCGGCGATGGTCGCCCAGGTGACGCAACGCCGTTGGCGGCCGATGGTGGCGACCGGACTCTTGTTGCTGCTGGCAAGCACGGCCCTCTTGCTGATCTTGCTCAGAAACAATGACGATGGACCGTCCAGAACGGCGGCCGCCGATGCCAGCGACCTTCATACTCCCTCGACGGCTCCACCTCCCGCCGTCGCCCCGTTCGACGCCTCGGCAGCGTCGAGCCATCAGAAGGCTTGGGCCGAGTGGCTGGGCGTCGGCATCGAAACGACGAATCCGCTGGGCATAAAGCTGCGACTCATTCCGCCTGGCGAGTTCGACATGGGGGCGACGGACGCAGAACGCGCGGCGCGCCGTCAGACGCTCAACAGCTATCAGCAACTGCCCCCCGACTTCAACCGTTTCTGCAACGATGTGCTCGAAAGCGAATCTCCGCGGCGTCGAATCCGCATCACGCGTCCCTTCTGGTTGGGAACCTATGAAGTGACGACTGCCGAGTTTGAACAGTTCTGCCAGGAGATGAATTATCGCACGCTCCCTGAACGCGAGCGTTTGTTCGTCGAGGGAGTCGACCGCCAGGGTGCGTTTTATTCCAGCCCCTGGTTCACCTGGCGCTGGATGAGCGTCCCGGTCGATCCGCGGTGGCCGGTCGGCGCAATTTCTTTTCGCGACATGGACGCGTTTTGCGAATGGCTTACGGCGCGTGAGGGGGTCGTTTACAGGCTGCCGACCGAGGCGGAATGGGAGCATGCTTGTCGCGCTGGAACAACGGAGATCGCCTACTTTTCGCCCGATCAGCGCCGGGAACATGCCAACGTCGCGGATCAGTCGCTGCAAGGGCGAGTTTCGGACAGCGACAAGGTTTGGGCGCCCTGGAACGACGGTCATCCGCTTGCGGCCCCGGTCGGGTCGTTTAAGCCGAACCCGTTTGGATTGCACGATATGATTGGCAATCAATGGGAGGCGTGCAGCGATTGGTTCCGCAACGACGCCTACCAATCGACCGATGCCAACGATCCCACCGGTCCCATTTCAGGTTTTCTACGGGTCGCTCGCGGTGGAGGATGGGATCCAGGAGTGATTCCAGAGGCCTACTCATCCACGTGCCGCATTCCGTCGCCGGAAGGGAACGTAGGCCGTTCGTTCGGCTTCCGCGTCGTGCGCGAGGTCGACCCGCCGGACGGCGTCGCGCCGAATGCTGCTTGGGCCGATCTCCTGATCCGCGACGCCCGCCGCAGCGCCGACGAGGCTTCGACCATCCCCTTGATCGGCAGCTTGAATCTGCTGCGAGCGATCCACGCCTGGAAAGCGGCCGAAATCCGCTTGCGACGCGCGGAAAAGTACTCGGCGTTCGCCGCCAACTCCGCTGGACTGGATGAATTGGCGCGCACGATCTCTTTCGGACAACGCCTGGCCGGCGGCTTGCGAGACGTTGAACGGCGGTTGATCGCCAGCCTTTCTGCGCCAGACGGCGATCTCGACTACCAAGGCGCGGCAAATGGATTGGCCGAGCTCCTGCGCGAGCTCGGCTGGGATCTCAAGACGCTCGCCTCAAACGACGCTCGCAACCGTCTCGACAAGCTGCCGGCGTCGCTTCGAGAATCGCTGCTGCATTGGTGCGCCCGGTGGGAGATCTATGCGTCGAAAACGGAGAATCCTGACGCGGCTCTGCTGCCCGCAGCGTTCGTTCTGCTCGACGACGCGCCGAACTGGCAAAGATATCTGGCAGCGAAAAAGGCCGCCGACGCCGCGCCGCTAGTCCGCCTGTTCCAGGAGATGTCGGATGTCAAGTCAGCACCGTTGGCGACGTTGATCGTGGAAGTTCTTGCAACGCGCGGATGGCTCAACCAGCCCGCCGTTTGGACCGCGTTCGACCGTGCCCAAGGTCAACTCGACAGGGACGGCCGTGGCGAACGCAATTGGATCGCGCTTCGCATGGCTCAGGCTGCCGAATTGAGGAGCGTCGGCGAGGCGAATTACTGGAATGAACTGTTGGCGGCCTGGGACGCCGCCGCACGGCTATGGCCGGCGGACGAAGCCGTCGCGAACCGATTTGCGGCGGTTGTGGAGCGATCTCCCTCCGCGGCGGACCGCGAAGTCGCCGAACGCGTGTTGATGGCCGGGGGCGCGGTACAGATTTGGCACCCCCGGCCGAAAGGCGAAACCTGGGCGCGCTTTCCCATTCGATCGCTTGCCGACCTTCCACGCGGACTATTCCATGTCACGGTCGTCTCTCTTGTCGACTGCCCCATCGATGACGCGGCTCTCCTCAATCTGGCGCTTAGTCGCCTGCCGCATCTCGAAAGGGTGCACCTGGATGGCGCCGCGATCAGCGACGTTGGCTTGCGGACGTGGCTTGAAAAGTCCAGGCGACTCGAATTGCTCAGCGTCGAGCGCACGGGGATCAGTCGAGCGGGAATCCCGGCCCATGTCGAATTGGGCGAGCTTCATGTACGTCGGTCCAAGCTATCGGCGGCCGACGTGGATGAGCTTTGTAAGGCACGACCCAGTCTGGTGGTGCGCAGCGATGGAGACCGAGCGACTGGCGGCGACACGACGCTGCAAGACTTGATCCAAGGACAGGCCCTCGCTTGTGACAGCGGTCAATTCGTCTCGGGCGAGATCGATTTTTCCGAGAGTCCAACGATCACCTTGGAGGCTTGGTGTCTGCCGCGATCGGCTTTGGGATTCGAGTTCCCCTTGCTGGTCCACACCCACGGCCCGCCGCCGACCCCCGACGCTCCACAAGTGACTTGGACGATGCTGGGATTATCGCAGCAACGAAATGCCAGTTTTGAAATGGGATCGCCGCAGAAGTATGCCTCCGCAGCGGCCAAGATCCCGAATCGCGCTACGTACTTTGATCGACCGATGCACTTGGCGGCCGTGGCGGACGGCAAGGAATACCGAGTCTATCTCGACGGCAAACTGCTGCAGAAGACGCCGTCTCCACTAAACTCGTTCGCGCGGCAAAGGAACTACGACATTGGAGGTTCGACGCATCGGGCCACGCGCGAGTTCAGGCAGTTCCACGGCTTGATTGACGAGGTGCGCATCTCGACCGTCGCCCGTTATTCGGCTGACTTTACGCCGGCTGTTCGTCATGAACCCGACGAACATACGGCGCTCCTGCTTCACTTCGACGAAACGGATGTCGAGTTCGCGCGCGACTCCTCGGGACGCAACCGCCATGGAAGGTTCGTTGGGGGCGCTCGAGTCGTACCGTGGTCGACGGCGACAAACCAAGAACGACGTGTCGAATGATCGCCGCTTGTTGGCAGCGCCATGGTGCAAATGGCGGGCGGCTGCTTCCTTTACCTCCTCGGCGGCCCGTCGTGTGCAAAGTCGCAGGGACTGGGCTAAAATCGCGGTGCAAGGTTCGCTCGCGTTTTGGTGATGCGAAACCGATTGCCGCGAAATCGATGAGTCTCGAAGATTCCCGCCGATGTCAGATTCCCCGCAAGACGATTCTCCTTTCGCCCGGTTACTCGCACGGCATCGCCAAGCGATGGAGCAAAACGAAACGCTCGACCTAGAGCAGCTCATCGCGTCGTTGGAACGGGCCCTCTCAGACGACGAGATCTGGCAGATCCTTGAGCAGGAGATGGTATTTCGGCTGCGGCAAGGTCGGCGAGTCGAGGCCGCGGAGTACTCGGGGCGATTTCCCAAATTGGCGAACCGAGTGACGATGTTCTTGAATGGGGCGACCCAATCCTTGACGGCAAAGCCGAGTGCCGCCGCCGACTCCCACGCTGCGCCTTCGCCCTCCGCAAGCGGGACCAAGGCCATGGGCGCCGCCGGTTCGACGGTTGGCCGAACGACCCTTCCGAGCAGTGCGAAACACCTCGCGCCGGGAGTCCTGTTTGGGGATTACGAGATTCTCTCGGTCTTGGGCCGAGGCGGCATGGGGATCGTCTACCAGGCGCGCCACCGCGCAACCGGCGGCGTTTGTGCGTTGAAGACGGTCGCCGTTCGGGGCGGCGGCGACGAAGAAATGATGCGGCGGTTTCGTCGCGAGTCCCGCACCGCCCAGCGGCTCGCGCATCCTAACATCGTCGCGGGGATCGACGCCGGAGATGTGGACGGCGTTCCGTACCTGGCCTTGGAGTACGTCGCCGGCCCCAATCTTTCCGACTTGATCAAGCAGAGCGGCCCTCTCCCGTTGCGACAAGCACTCCATTACATCATCCAGGCGGGCCGCGGATTGGCCTACGCGCACGAGCAGGGAGTCGTGCATCGCGACGTCAAGCCTTCGAACATGCTGGTCGACGAAACGTCCGGCGAGGTCAAGCTGCTGGACCTGGGATTGGCGCAGGCGCAAGCCCTATTGAGCGACGCCACGCGGAGCGCTGACCTGACGAGCACGGGGGCCATGTTTGGAACCGTCGACTTTATGGCGCCCGAGCAAGCACTCGACGCCAAGCGCGTCGACGGCCGCGCGGACATCTACAGCCTCGGCTGTACGCTCCATTATTTGCTGACAGGCCGGATGGCTTTTGGCGGCGACACGGTCCTGCAAAAAATCCGCTTGCATCGCGATGGCGCCGTTCCGCGCATCAAGGAGAGCCGTGCGGAGATTCCCGATGCTCTGGACAACGCCTTTCAACGCATGATGGCGAAGCGTCCCGAGGATCGCTTTCCGACCATGTCCGAAACCATCGCAGCGCTCGAACGCGTGGAAGAGGTGATCGACGGCAGTCGGGCGGACGAGGCGCCGATCACCATTTCGCTCCAGTCCGTCGCTCGTCTCCAGAAGAAACCGGCGAGCCGCCGCAAGCTCTGGATCGGCGGCTCGCTGGCCTTGGGTGCACTCTTCGCGGTCGGCTTGATTGGCTGGAGACTGTCGCGACCGTCGCCGACCGAACGCATCGAA
>JAXMBK010000013.1:0-237658 GCA_046349935.1 Pirellulales bacterium
TCATGACGTCCATCGCGACTTCGACTTCCACGTCGAGGTTCCACAGGTTGGTGGCGTCGATGACGTCCTGCAGACGCGCCATCTCGTCGCACAGCTTCTGCATCTTCTCATCCGACAGCGGCTCGCCCATCAGATTGCTGATTTCGTTGTAGCGATCCAGCAGTGCGCGGCGCGGCGCGACCGCTTCCATCACGTTGCCCCACACGTCCAAACTGGGGTTTAGCTGCGGTTCTTGCGACAGGTAGCCGCGCGTGAAGCCGTCGGCCAAACGCGCCACGCCGTCGAAGTCCTTGTCGACTCCGGCCATGATGCGCATCAGCGAGCTTTTCCCCGATCCGTTGCGGCCTAAAACGCCGATCTTGGCGCCCGGGTAGAACGCGAGCCAAATGTTCTTGAGCACTTCGCGCTGGCCGTGCTTCTTGACGAGTTCTTCGATGGTGAAGATGTACTGCGGTCCCATGGATGCTTCGCGCCGGCGGGCCGGACGTCCTTGGTGGAAAAAGCCAAGCTTGGAATTGTGAATTTGTAGCGAACAGCGGATCAGCGACGCTTGCAGCGGCTGTATGGAGCGGCGGAAAAGCAGTCATAACCGTCGCTGCGGGGCGTCGATGCTGACATCGGCGGGCAATGTCCCGCTGGAAAATCCCCACCCCACGAGCCACGCTTGCCCGCACCTTCCGACCCGTTGATTCTGCCTCTGACAGGCTGGACGGCGGCGTTCAAGTGTGACTGCTTCATGTCCAGGGCTCAGCCGTTCCCCGCGGCTGAGCCTTTCCTTTTTTCTCGACGCACCTCCGCGCGTTATTCCCACTCGATCGTGGCGGGCGGCTTCGTGCTGATGTCGAAGCACACTCGATTGACCCCCTTCACCTCGTTGATGATGCGGGTGGAGATGGTGGCCAGTAGATCGTAGGGGAGACGCGACCAATCGGCCGTCATGAAGTCGTCCGTGTTGACGCAGCGAACGGCGATGGCGTCCTCGTAGGTCCGCGCGTCGCCCATCACGCCCACCGACTGCACCGGCAGCAATACGGCGAACGCTTGCGATGTCTGCCGGTACAAACCGGCTGACTTGATCTCCGACACGACGATCTCATCCGCTTCGCGGAGCACGTCGAGCCGTTCTTTGGTGACTTCGCCGAGGCAGCGGACGGCGAGCCCCGGGCCGGGGAACGGATGTCGCCAGACGAGATCCTCCGACAGCCCCAACTCCAGCCCCAACCGCCGCACCTCGTCCTTGAACAGATCTCGCAGTGGTTCCACCAACTCAAACCCCAACTGCTCGGGGAGCCCTCCCACGTTGTGATGCAGCTTGATCGTGGCGGCAGGCCCGTCGGGCGCCGCGCCGCTCTCGATCACGTCGGGGTACAGGGTCCCTTGAGCGAGGAACCGCGCGTCGCTGATTTTGGCTGCCTCTTCCTTGAAGCAATCGATGAACGCGTGCCCGATGCGTCGTCGTTTTTCCTGTGGATCCTTCACGCCCGCCAGGACGCTTAAGAACCGCTCTTCGGCCCGCACCACATGCAGATCGGCTTTGAACTGATTGGTGAACTCCGAGATGACCGACGCTTCTTCGTCCTTGCGCAACAGGCCGTTGTCGACCAGGATGCACGACAGTTGCGGACCGATCGCTTGATACAGCAGCGCGGCCGTAACGGCCGAATCGACGCCGCCCGACAAGCCGCAAATCACGCGGCTCGATCCAATCCGCGACCGCAGTTGCTCCACGGTTTCCCGCGCGAAATCCCCCAGCTTCCACCGGCCATGGCACTTGCAGATGACGGTGAGAAAGTTGTGCAGCATCGTGCTGCCCAGCGGGGTGTGCGTCACCTCGGGGTGGAACTGCAAGCCATACACGGGCAATTCGCGGTGCTTCACCGCCGTGATCGGGCAGGTCTTGGTGTGCGCCAGCGGCACAAAGTCGTCCGACACGCGCGTCACTTGGTCCCCGTGACTCATCCACACATCGGTGTGATCGGGCAAGCCGGCGAACAAGTCGACGTTGGAATCGATGACGCAGCGCGCTCGACCGTACTCGCGAGCCGGTGCGCTGCCGACTCGACCGCCCAGCGTGTCGCACGCCAACTGCATGCCGTAGCAAATCCCCAGCACGGGGATGCCGAGTCGAAACAGGCCCGGATCGCACTTCGGCGCCCCGTCCTCGTAGACGCTCGCCGGCCCCCCCGACAAGATGAGCCCCGCTGGTCGGCGCCGCTGGATGGCTTCCAGCGAAATGTCGTGCCGGACGATTTCGCAATACACGTTCTGCTCGCGCACGCGCCGTGCGATGAGCTGGGCATACTGAGAGCCGAAGTCAAGGATCAGGATGCGTTCCTCGGCCGCCGACGTGCCTGCGACGCTCGTCGCCGGATGCTGGGACTCGGTCATGACTGCTGGTCTCCTCTCCCGCCTGCCGCTCAATTCCTGCAAGAAAACGCGGCATTATAGGGGATCGCCCCGAGCGGCGGGAGGAGGCGAGCGGTATGATCGGCGTCGGCGGATCGTCGACCCTGCCGCTCCCTGTCTGGAGCGAGCTCGTCCGCCGGACCGGACAAGGAATCGCTCGTGCTCATCCTGCTTACCAACGACGACGGCATTTACGCCCCCGGGCTCGCGGCACTCGAACGGCAACTTCGCCAAATGGGCGACGTGATCGTCGCCGCCCCCGCCACCGAACAAAGCGGCGTCGGCCACTCCATCACCTTCCTGCGGCCCCTGGTCTGCAAAGAGGTCTTTGACGGCGACCGCCGCCGCGGCTGGGCCGTCGAAGGGAGCCCCGCCGACTGCGTGAAGATCGGCATCTTTGAATTCTGTCCGCGGCGTCCCGATTTGATCGTGAGCGGCATCAACGGCGGCCTGAATGCGGGCATTAACGTGTTGTACTCAGGCACGGTCGCCGCGGCGATCGAGGGGGCCTTCTTCGGCATCACCAGCGTCGCCGTGTCGCTGGAATTTCACGAACACGCCCAGTTCGACAAGTGCGCTCGATTGGCCCGCGGCATCCTCGAGCAGATCTTGGCGCACAAAGGCCCGCAGCCCGAACTCTACAACTTGAACTTTCCGACGAAGGCGATGGACGATCCGCGGGAACTGGTCGTCGTCCCCATGGGGGTGCAGCGGTACGGCGAGCACTACATCAAGCGCAAGGACCCCCGGGGCCGGACCTATTTCTGGGCCACCAACGATCCGCCGCCCCAGCCGGCGGAACACGAAACCGACCTGTCGGCGCTGGCCAAAGGCCATATCACGCTGACGCCCTTGCAGTACGATATGACGCGCACGGCGTCCCTGGCCCCCATGCAGCAATGGCCGCTGCAAGTGCCGAAACTAGACGGATGAACTGCAGACTGATCTAATCCTTCGACCGCCGCTCGCACGGGTCGACGGCGGCCTTGCTTTTTCCCAGGAGTTACGCGATGCGTCCTGCCTTGAGCGTCCTGAACGTGGTTGGTTTGACCGTCGCGGCGCTGGTGCTGACTGGCTGCTCGCCGGGCGCAAAACCAAGCGGCGCCGCTCCTGCGGCGCCTGCCGCAAATGCGCCCTCCGCCAACGCGGCCCCTGCCCCGCCTCCCGCCGCCGTCCCCGCCCAGGTCGGCGTCGGCGCGAAGGGCCGCAGCCTCGACGAACACGAAGGGGCGCTCGTCACGCCCGCCAAGGCCCTGTTCGCGACCAAAGAACGAGTGGTCTTCGAGGTGCAATTGCCGCAAGCCCTGCAGCTTTATAAGGCCGAACACGGCCAAGCGCCGCAGTCGCACGACGAGTACATGCAGCGTATCGTCGCCGCCAACTCGATCAACCTGCCGGTCCTCCCGGCCAATCGCCAATACCAATACGACCCGCAAACCGAACAGCTCATGGTCGTTCCGACGCCCCAATGAGCCGCGTCAAACCAACTCGCGAGCAGAACCCGTCCGTCATCTGGGGGCTAGGGGATCACTATTCCTCAGATGGCCAATCTCCGATTGAGGCCTTTGTGGACGCGAAGCTCGCTGAGAGCTCGTTGACACCAACAGACCGGGCTTCGCGGGAGCCGCTGATTCGGCGTGCTTGCTTCGACCTGCTCGGGTTGCGTCCACAGGACATCTCGAAGTCGATCATGAGAACCGGTTGTGGCGCCGATTCGTTCGACGACGACTGGAGGGAGAGTCCGTCTGGGTTGCACTCCATTCGGTCGCAAGCACGACCAATCTAGAACAAGGCGGACCTCCTGTCGTACCGCCGATCACCGACGAAGAACGATTCGCGATGCGCGTGCCGTAACGCTGGCTGCCAGCTGGCCGGAGTCAACCTATCCCAAGCAGCACACGCGAAATGGACCTTAGGTGATGATCTATCGCGATTTCCGCTACCCGCGGTTTGATGTGTTTGATGCTCCGAACAACTCACTCAGTGTGGGCAATATCGGCGGCCAACACGAGTTTTCCCAACAGCTCCGGGCGTAGGTCAACACGTTTGGCGCCAGCAAGAAGTCACAAGATCCCCCGAACCGCCAGAAGAATCAGGGCGAGAGAATGACGACCTTCGGAAACAATCACCTCGATACTGCCGCACATCGGCGCCCCGGTTCGGTGACACGGCCCCAGCCTGTTCGTGCGCTGCTGGCTTGCGCAGTCGTGTGGTTCATCACCGTTAACGTAGTCCATGCCCATCCACCGGAGTTCCATCGCAAGAAGGCGAGTCGGTCAACTCAAGCGGTTGTCGCGAAGGCTCAGGCGGCTGTTGGCGAATTGGATCGGCAGGCGGCGTTTTTTCAGTTTGAGTTTCTTGCCGATGTCGCGCGGCGGTGTCCGCTGGATATTCGGTCCGATGTCCTTCGGCAGCTTGTCGATGAGCATCGGTTGGCTGCTCAGTCGCCTCAGGCGCCGGAACTGGAGCGGCTGGTCGAAGAGCGACAACAGCTTGATGCGAAGCTGCGACAGCGGATCGAGTACATCGGCGCGATCTGGAGTGAAAAGGGGTTGAAGTGGCGCGGGGAGCAGCCATCCGTAACGGTCGCAGCGGGATGCCCGCGATTCGTCGTGGTTGACCTGAGTAATGAGACTCCGGGGGCGATCAATCTGATTTCGCTGTCGCCGAGTCAGACCGAGCCGACGAACTCGATGACTGTGCTGCCGGGGAAGTCGCAACCGTTCCTGATCGAGATCAAGCCCGGAGAGCCAGAGGTCGAACTGAGTTTCAGAGCGGGCGACGATGCACGGCGGTTGAGGGTCGGCGTCGTGACGAATCAGGCGGCGACACTGCGAGGCAAGCTCGTTGACGGCGACATTCAACTGCCGACGGTCGGGCGAGTGCGGGTCGAAGGGAGCGATCGATTGCTGCGTCGAGCCGGTCCCTTTGCGGCCAATCGTTCGTTTACGGAGAAGCCGATTCTCGAACTGACCGCGCAGCGCATGGCGGCGGTCCCGTTCTTTTATGCCGACGGAAGTTTTGAAATCACCGTACCGCCGGGCAAAACGAAAGTGTCGCTCGAACGCGGCTTCGAGCACGCGATCGTCAGCCAGACGGTCGAGCTTCAGCCGGGCGAGACGCGCGAAGTCACGTTGACGTCGCGGCGGTTTCTTGATTCGAAGGCCAGAAGCTGGATCAGCGGCGACACGCACATCCATTGGGTCACGAATGCCTGGAATGTCGATCTGCCGCTGCATGATCTCGCCCTGGTGCAACAGGCCGAGGACCTGCGAGTCGCGAATAATCTCACACTGCTGCATCGCACGACAACGGATGCGTTTATCAAACCGTCCCAGGCTCCGGTCGGACCGGTTGCGCGATTCTCGGACGGCGACTATCACATTGAAATGGCCGAGGAGTACCGCAATCAGAATCTCTACGGCCACCTGTGCTTTCTGAATCTGCAATGGCTCGTGTTGCCGATTGGGACGGGGCCGCAGATCGCCGGAGATGATTCGCTCGACTACCCGCTCAACAAGACCGCGATCCTGGAAGCACGCGAGCAAGGTGCGATTAGTATCGAGGCACATGGCACCGGGGCGAATCATGAACTGCCTCTCAACGCCGTGCATGGCCTGACGGACTCGGTCGATCAGCTCGATCCCGAAGACTATTATCGGCTGCTCGACAGCGGCTTTCAGTTGCCGCTCACCAATGGCAGCGATCATCCCGCGCGGATCGCCGGGTGTGCTCGGGCCTATGTGCAGATCGACGGCCAGTTTGACTACGAGAAGTGGATCGACGGCATCCGTCGCGGGCGGACCTTCACGACGTCCGGGCCGCTGCTGTTTCTCACCGTGGATGACGCTGGGCCGGGGACCGTGTTGACGCCTTCTCCGAACCAACCGGCCAAAGCGAAGCTGCAAGCCTATTCACGCTTCCCGCTTGGGCGCGTGCAGATCGTCTCGAATGGCGAGGTACTGAAGGAGATTGAAACGAGCGAGCGTGAAGTTGCGCTCGAATGCGATGTGCCGATCGATCAGAGTCGGTGGGTTGTCGCGCGAAGTTCGCGGAATGAACATTGGAACGCGCTCTGGCATCCGGATGTGGCGCATACGAGTGCGATCTACATTCACCGCGATGGCCGTTCGGTATTTCGACCTGAAGCGGCGTCTGAGTGGATTGACCGGATGCGGCTGCATCAGCGCGACATTCTCGCGAAGGGAATCTTCGCGAACTCGAAGCAACGCACCGAGGCGACGGCTTACGTGGATGAGTCGATCCGACGTTACCAGCGCTTGATCTCACAGCAGCGGCAACCGCGCGGTGAACTCCCGTGGGAGGCGGCGCGAGATCGGCTGCTTATGCAGGCAGGCTTCGCGTCGCATCTGGGACACGATGTGGAATTTGTAAAGCAGGTCCGCGAGGCGACTCACCACGGCCAACTGAAGATGGCTTCCGAACCGCTGACGCTGCTGCGTGTTCACATCAACCCGGAATCGCGAGTGAAGCTGGCGCTTGTTACCCCACCAGAACGAGTCGTGCAGCATCGCACGCAGCGTTTCCTCGTCGAAGTTCACAACGAAGCCCGCATTCAAGCCCCGCTGCGAATTCGGGCGATCGATCAATCGCAGCCGACTGCGGGTGCTCCGTCGTGGTTCGACGTGCGACTTGTCGAGAACCTGTTGTCGTCGTCACTGCTCACTGGCGATGAAACCGAATGGAAGCTGTTGGAAATCCGCTGTTCGGAAGCGGGACATCGCGAAGTGCGTCTTGAGGCCGACGCCGGTCAGGGCACGCAAGACCTTGGCTTCCGAGCCACAATCGACCTGCTCCTGAAATGTGTGCCCAGGAGGACGTCTCCTTGACGCTCAACATAACTATTCAGCTTCGGTCGCTCGTCATTCTGTTGGTCGCGGTCAGTGCCGAGCGGACTTTCGGGCACGAGTCCGATGGCCGACCGCACGAGGAGACGCTCATCGAATGCGAGGCTGGTGAGGGACGGATGTCGCTGGGTGTGTTTGAGAAGCAGAGCGGGCGACTCGTGCGGACGTTGTGGCGCGGCGAGCCGGTGTTGGCAGGTCGGGCGGCAGCTCGATGGGACGGGCGCGATGACCGAGGAAACGTCGTGCCGGAAGGTGACTATGAGTGGCGGTCGATCGTGTCGCCCGGATTCACAGCGCGCTACCTGATGACCGTGGGATTGAATCCGCCTGGCGGCGAGCATCCCGATCCGCGACGTTCCTGGGTCGGCGACCATGTGGGCGGCGGGCTTGTGGCAGTCGATGGCGGCGCGGTGTTTATTGGCTCGCCGCAGACTGAGTCAATGATGTCGGTCGTGCGTTGCGATGCGGCGATGTCGCGCGTCGAGTGGCGGCGCGAGCAGTTTTACGACGGTGGAGCGCTGCGAGCCGTCGCCGCGGGCGGAGGAAAGGTGTTCCTGCTCCACCCGATCGGTCGCTTGCGTCGGCTCGATGCGAAGAGCGGGCAGGTCGAGGCGACATGGAATGTCGCAGATGGTGAGGCCTTGCCGTCGGACCTCGATGCCAGTGGAGCCAATCTTGTCGCTGCGGCGCCGAGCAAGAACGCAGTGCGTTGGCTCTCGACGATGAACGGTAGCGTACTCGCTGAAGTGAGGCTCGATTGAGTGACTCGCGTCGCTGCCATAGACACGACAGAACAAGGGACCGCGCTCGCAGTCGCCGGTCGAGACATTCTCTCGGTAAAACCTGGTGCAGTTCCGCAGAAGTTGGCGTCGCTTGACGGCGCGATCACCGCTCTGGACTACGACGCGGAACGGCGCGAGTTATGGGTCGTGCTGGAGTCGCATCAGGTGCTGCGTTTGGATGCAGATGGGCGTGTCGCTCAGAAATATGGTGGATCGAGACGAAACATGGGCCGCTTCGATCCATTGCGTTTCGTCGGCATCGGAGACATCGCAGCCGACGGCGCGGGCGGCTTCTTCATCGGCGAACCGGCGGCGCCTCCACGTCGTGTGGCACGCTTCAATCGTGATGGCGGGCTGGCCGGACAATGGTTCGGAGGGATGGCGTTCTATGTAAACGGCGCCTTCGATCCGGATGATGCGACAAAGCTCTGGGGCGTGGCGCCGGAGGGGTCGGTTATCGAGTATCGCCTTGACCTTGAAGCGGGAGTCTGGACCGTCGAAGCGTGTTATGCGACGGGTCGATTGGCCGACAGTTTGTTTCCCTTCACCGGCCCGTTCCGAGTCGTGCGGCGCAAGGGGCAGACGTTTCTGTATCACCGACTGATGCCAGCCGTGTTGAGGCTGGACGCGACGCGCGGCGAAGCGACGCCAGTGGCTGTCGCCGGTCAGCCGCTGAATAACGGACGGAACTTCTTTCAATTCGCGGGGTCGGGGCGCGAGGGCTGGCCGTTGCCGTGGGTCGCTGCGGCGGAACATCACGGCTTCAGCGACTTGCCGAAGGCTCCGAGGTTTTTCTCGTGGGCCGACAGCGACGGCGATGGAACGCTCGACGCTGATGAGTTCCGGTTCTATCCACAGGCGACTGTTCCCGTGTCGTTTGGCAACGTTGGCGACTACTCGGCTGCCGGCGCCTTCTTGCTTGCGGGCGGCGTCAATCTCAAGGACGCGGTGATGCGCGTGCCGGTGAGCGGTTGGGAGGGACCAGACAAGTCGGCGCCGCGCTGGGATTTCGGGAGCGTGCAGTCGGCAGGCGAGATCACCTCCGACGGACTTGGCTGGAGTTCCCCGCGCGGCTTGAGCATCGCTCCGGATGGATCGGTCAACGTCGCGTGGCAGGCTGGACTGCTCATTCGCGAGCACGGCCAGTACGAAGGGGGCCGCTGGCCCGAGCAAGCCGTTCGCGGCTCGCGCGTGCTGGGGTTTGATGCGCAGTTGCGTCCGCGGTTCACCGTCGGGCGGCAGTCGAAGGAACCGCGCGAGGCGAATACGGGCTGCCTCTTCTTTCCGATGCAGACCGAAGCCGGACCGAACAGCACCGTGATCGTGAACGATCAGACGCACCAGTCGCCGCAGGTTTGGACGCGCGATGGACTTTTCCTCGGATCGTTCTTCGATCATCGCGCCGAGGATGGACGAGACGCCGACTTCTACCGCATTCACGGCGACGACAATCAAGGCATCGCGCTGACGACGACTCGCGATGGCCGCGTGCTGTGGCTGTCGCCGGGCATCGGACACAACCGGCTTTACGAGGTCTATGGCTGGAATGGCTGGAAGTCTCAACGAGGTGATTTGAAACGCCCTTCGGTCGCTGACACGTCCGCGCCCGGCACGGGGCTGAAGGCGCAGTACTTCGTTGCCGACAAACTCGTGTTTGAGGCGACCGAAGCTCCGTTGTTTCACGAAGCGTTCAGTGACGAGCCGCATAAGGACCGCATTGCCGCGCCGTATCGAGTCGTATGGGAGGGCTTCATCACCGCGCCGTTGACGGATCGCTATTCATTCAGCGCTCTGCTGGGACAGAACGAGCAGATCACCGTGCGCATCGATGGTCGCGAAGTGCTGTCGCTCGGCACACGGAAACCCGTGACGGAACGAACGGAACTTTCCGCCGCCCGCCGTCACGCGGTGCGCATCGAATACATCAATCCTTCCGATCGCGCCGAACTCAAGCTCTTCATTGCCTCGACGACTGTCGACCCGATTAAACTCCCGCACGCATGGCTTCACAAAGGCGACGGCGACAAGGACACGACACCGTGATGAATGCATGCCGAATCGTGCTGCCGACTCATCAGCGAGCAAAAGGCAAAGACATCGTCGAACTTAAATCCAGGCGAACGCACAGACAAACCACACGGTTCCAAGGAGATTAACGTGAATCACGGTGTCAGAAGAGTTTCGACTCTGCCCGCATTTCTTGTCCTGACTTCCTTGATCGCATCAGCACATGCGGCCGATTGGCCTGTCGTGGACCGCGTCGATCGGCAGCCGCTGACAGCTCAGGTAAAGCGATTACAGGATGCTCTGAAGCATCTCGGTGCGCCGCTGGGAAGTGATGTGGTCGAGAAGCTCAAGGCGGCGACGGATGACGCCGAGGACGCGACTTTGACGAGCGAGGTACAGCGGCTGCTCGATCCGCTTTGTCTCGCGGCGGTCGTGCTTCGAAGCGATCAGTCGCCGGTTGTTGTCCCGGCGAAAGGGACGATGTCGCTGGAGGAGCAAGGCTGGCGGACGCTGCTGATCAAGGTCGTGAACCCAGCCGAATCTCGCGCTCGTTTGCGAATGGATAGCCCGAATGCGCGGCCGCTGGCCCACTCGCCCGCCGATGAGGTCGCCTCGCGATGGCTGGGCTTGTCCGTGTTTGACGGCCAGCCGCTCACGCCCTCGCTGACGGGATTGCCGCTCGAATACCGCATCGTCGAGGTCTACTCGCGCGATGCGGCCGATCGGAAAGCACGCATCGAATTCGCCGCTCCCGTTCCCGGCGGAGTGGGTGCAAATCGAGCGACTTCCATCATCGCCGACTGGCGATTCGATAAAGACACCGCAGGTTGGGAGGCCCAGAATCAGATCGAACTGATGCCGAAAGGCGGCGCGTTGCAGCTCGTCGCGACCGGCGATGACCCGTTCATGGCCGCGCGCCTCGCAGAGCCTGCTAAGCCCGGCAACTACGTGCTGCGGTTCTGGGGCAAAGCAGACGAGTCGGGGGTTGGGCAGGTCTTTTGGTGGACGCAGGAGCGACCTCAACCCGACGGCGGACGCCTGGCGTCGTTTAATGTCGAAGCCGGTCGTGAGATGCTCTACGAGGTCCCGTTCAGTGACGACGGCCACTTGACAGGAGTGCGCATCGACCCCAATGGCAAACCGTGTCGGTGGCGCATTGACTGGATCGAACTGGCCAGTGCGGACGGCGGCAAGGACTGGGGTGGAGCGGAAATTGCTCTCCAAACGCGAGCCTCGAAGACCGTGACGTTTCGCGTGACCGACGATCCCGATCGACCGGCGATGGCGGCGTTCGAGATCACCGACGAGACAGGCCGCGTCTATCCGCCGCAAAGCAAACGGCTGGCGCCCGACTTCTTCTTCCAACGCCAGATTTATCGCGGCGATGGCGAAACCATCCGACTGCCCGCAGGCAAGTACCAAGTGAAGTGCGCGCGCGGTCCCGAGACGATCCCAGAGACGGTCCCGCTTGTTGTGAGCGATGGCCCTGCCGAGGTGCATTATCAGGTGAAACGTTGGATTGATCCGTCGCGCCGTGGCTATTGGTCCGGCGATCATCACATTCACGCGGCCGGTTGTGCTCATTACGAGAACCCGACGCAAGGCGTGCATCCCCCCGACATGCTGCGGCACTGCATGGGCGAAGATCTCAAGGTTGGCTGCTGCCTGACCTGGGGACCGTGCTTCGATTTTCAGAAACGATTCTTCACCGGCGAACTCGATAACAACAGCCGGTACCCCTACCTGATTCGGTATGACGTCGAAGTCTCTGGGTTCGGTTCGCATGTGTCCGGACATCTCAACCTGTTGCGGCTGAAGGAACAAATCCCGCCCGGCGGCGACTCAAAGGAGCACTGGCCGACGCTGGGGCTGAACACGCTTCGCTGGGCGAAGAAGCAGGGAGCCGTCTGCGGCCCGGCCCATTCATCGAGCGGCCTGACGCGGTTCGTCGATCGAGTACCGGGGACCGAGGGGCTCGACGGATCGAATGGTCTGCCGACGTACAACGTCCCGGCGTTCGACGGCATCGGCGCAAACGAGTTCATCATGAATGTTGCTCACACCGTTGAAGGCCCAAACGGCAACCAAGTGCAGGCCGTTGACTTCATCTCGACGATGAACAGCGAACGCACCGCTGAGTTCAATATGTGGTATCACGTGCTCAACTGTGGTTTCCCAGTGCGCGCCAGCGGCGAAACCGACTTCCCGTGCATGAGCGGAGAACGCGTCGGCATCGGTCGCGTCTATGCGCGAGTCGATGGCGAACTCAACTTCGATCGCTGGTGCGACTCACTGGCCGCCGGTCGCAGCTATGTCAGCGACGGCCGCACGCACTTGATGGAGTTCACTGCTCAGACATCTGCTTCAAAGCCACTGGAGATCGGCACGTCCGACAGCACTTTCCGCCTGACCAAGCCCGAATCGGTGACCTTTACCGTGCAGGCCGCTGCGCTGTACTTGAATCAACCCGCCAGCAAGGTGGAACTGATCGTCAACGGCTATCCGGTCGCTGAGCAATCGCTCCCCGTCGACGGGAATGAGCGAACCATCAGATTCGCTCATGCGATCACTCAGAGTTCCTGGGCCGCGATTCGCGTGTTCCCAAACGCGCACACGAATCCAGTCTTCATCACGGTCGACGACAAACCGATCCGAGCTAACCGCCACAGCGCCGAGTGGTGCCTGCGCTCGCTCGACATCTGCTGGAAATCAAAAGCTCACACCTATCGAGCCGAAGAACGCCCCACCGCCGAACAAGACTACGAGACCGCCCGCCAACGTTTTCGCACGATCCTGAAGGAGCACACGGACGCTCCGCGCAAATGACAGGGCCTGCGCACATCGAAGTCATTGGCCCAACAGGATTTTCTCCAAGACGTCGGTGCTCCATCCGGCCATTTGCATTCTGCCGCGTAAACTGTGTTCGTCTTGGAGTCGCTTCAAAAGTCCGATTGCGAAGCGTCTGAGCCAACTGAGATTGTTCGCGAGCGACCGTTCGGCAGTCGGGTCTTCGTCTTCACGGAAGTTGACATCGAGCACCCAATGCATCGACTCAATTCCCCAATGTCCTCTCACGGCTTCGGCGCACCTCCGGGCCGACAGAAAAGCGTTCGAGATGTAGAAGCGAGTATCTTCTTGTTCGTCGCCGTCCGGAGTGTGAGTGATACGGGTCGCATATCCGATCGCTTTCACGGAAGGCCACTCTTTATGCAACGAACCTTTTTGGGGGAGCTTCATGATTCGATAGGTTCGTTCGTCGATACGACCGTGTCCCCTTTCTCTCGTGCCATACGAGCGGTCGAGCAATTCCTCGCGATCACCTTCCATTTGTTCGGAGATGAGTTTGCGAACTTCGGCCGCGAGCGTCGGCTGATTTTCCTTGACGGCGATGACGTAGGTTCCCTTGGCCTCGTCGATTTGCTCGACAATGTTCTTCTGGCAACCGATCGCGTCGATGGTCACGATCGCGTCCCGAAGCGATAACTGGCTTAAAGGCTGCGGTATAGCCGTGATTTCATTGCTCTTGTCATCCGTGGCGACTTGCCCCAACGCAAGCCCTTCTTCGGTCGCCCATGCGCTCACGATGTGCAGCGGCCCCAGATCTTTCGAGCGATCGTGCGAACTGCGTCAGGATTTGCCGTCGATCGCGACGAGTTGTTTTCGCCCCGTTTCATTCGTGACGATAGTGTCTCGAGTCCAAGCTTCAAAACTCTTTTGAAACGCATCGGGCTTGATCGCAATCAACATCCGTCGAATGCAATCGCGCGAAGGGATGCCATTCGGCAAGGGCAGGAAGCGACGTAGCCACTCTTCGCGTATGCAAGCCCAGCGATGAATGGCCAACGGTCCTTTGCAATCGCTCAAGGTAGCGCAAACGGCGATCACGAGAATATCCGACAGCCGATGCTTGCGATTTCGTTCGTGTCGAGGATCGGAAAGCGACTCGAAATACGAACCCAATCTGCTGACTTCAAGTTCCTTCTTCATCCCTATCGTCCACCTCGTCCAGGGCGAACCGCGGCGAGACGTCCACGTCCCACAAAGTCAGGCCTCGCGATCCGCAATGGTCTCGGTGTACCATACGCACACCGAACGCGCCAGCCTGCCTAGCTTGCCCGTTTATGCTCGCAGGCCCTGGCCGTGACCCACGCCGACAGGCTTCCCGGCTAGGGCAAAGGATGGGCGGCATTGTATGCACAATACGAAATCGCGAAAGAATCACCTGGCCTCGCCGTCGTGGGCCAGGCAGGTGGCCGTTGCAGTCTTGGTGCTGCTAGAGCTTCTCTACACGCTTAGTTTTCCCGCCAGCCTTTCAGCTGCTTTCGCTCCCGACGCCCAAGAAATCATCCCCCTGCCGGATGAGGCGTCCGTCGCAGGCGTGTTTATCGAAGCATATAACCACCCTTTCGGACTGCCTGACATGCGTTCGGACAAGCTGGACGGCGAGGCCTGCAAAGAAGTGTTTGAGGCTTTCTCCCGATTTGGAAAGATGAGTCGATCCCCGGCGCCGCACGAACGCTTACTGGAGATGGGCTCGGTAAGGTTTGTCGGAAAGAAATACGGAGAATCAACGCGAGTATGTTGGTACTTTCGCGGCGATAAGAGCACTCTCCGGCTTTCCATTTCCGGCGTCAGAGTCAGGACCACCGAGCGAACCGTTGAGGGAGAAGAGACGCTCGCGTTAGATTCCGACATTCGAAAGATTCTGAAGAAGCGAATGTAGTTCCTTTTTTTTGGTCAAGAGCCAAGCTGGCTTGGCGCTCTGGCGCCGGTTCGGCGAATACTTGCGTGGGCACTCGCGCACAAATAGACGTCCCCGCGCCGTTGGCCTCTCCTCCATCGCAGCCGCTCGCGTACTTACCGTAAGCGTACACCACCACCATTCCGCACGATCGTGATCGCTAGTGTAGTGTTCCCCGGGATGATAACGCCCAGACATTCTAGGGGGAGGTCGGTTCATCAGGCTTCGGCGCCGGTTTCGTACTCGTACTCGCTTCAACTCTCGCCTTTGAGCTTGAGCCCCTTTCAGGCAACGCCGTGAAGCATTTTCAGGCCGCGACGCAGCGTGCGGCGGCTACCGCGACCAGTTGTCGAACACCGCATCGACAGCGGTCATTTCGCTGGCATCAACGGTGCGGCGCTCGCCTGGGCCGAAGATGCCGTACATCAGTTCGTCGTCGAGGGCCTCCTTGTAAAAGTCCTCGAGCCCCAGGGCATGCCCCAGTTCGTGGAGGACGATCGTCAATAGGTCGACGCGCTCCTTGGCGTCAGGAGTGATGGCCCGCAACGCCGCGCGTCCCGGAACCACGGCGAACTCCTCGTCCACGTCCGGCGTCGCGTCGACGAACCAGCCGTGGCCGGCCGCGTCCGCGTCGAGCACGATTCGCCCGCCGCTGCTCCAGCCGAGGAACGAGCCGGCCAAGTCGACGACCTCGAACTCGACTTGCTCGAGAATCGCCCGCTGCGCCGCGGCCAAGCCCGCGCCCGTCCAACGCTCGATCGCCGCGGCCACGATCGGTTCAAGTGCGGCGCGCGTCAGCGTCGCGGTCTCCCCGGCGCCCGGTGTCGAAGCGGCGGCCAAAGGGACATGCTGCAGCAGCACGTGATTGCGACCGAAAATGTCCAGGCGCGTGTCGCCGTCGAGATCGCCAATCAGCAAGTCACGCGCGTGGTTCGCATCGACCGGGCCGGAAAGGTCGAACGCGACGGGCGGCTGAAACACTCCGTTCCCCAGGTTGAGGAAGACCAGCACCTCGTTCGCGCCGCCGACCACCAGATCGGGCAGCGCGTCGTCGTTGTAGTCGACCGTTCGAAGCTCCGTGAAACCGCCCAATGCGATCCGCTCGGGCTCGTCGAACGTGCCGTCGTTGTTGCCGCGGTAAAGCAGAACCTGCCCTCCATCGCTCCCTGTGAAGGCTGGAGCGACGACGACCAGATCGGTCGTGTCGTTGCCGTCGAAATCGGCGAACGCCAGCCGCGTGACCGTGCTTGTGGCGGCCGAGACGAGCTGCGTTTGCACCAGTGTGCCGTCGAGATTCGTCACGTGCGCGATGAGCGTGGCGCCCGCACCGGTGATACGCAGTTCGACGACGTCAGCGCGGCCGTCGCCGTTGAGATCGGTCGATTCGAAAGAGCGGCCGAACGCGGATGCGTTTGCCGTGGCGATCTCCGCATCGAACGTGCCGTCGCCGTTGCCGGGCAAGAGTGCGAAGCCGTTGACGCCGAGCGTCAACAAATCGAGCAGGCCGTCGCCCGTGTAGTCGGCCAGATCGACATCGGAAAACGTGCCGATCGACGGCGTCGCCAGGAACTCGGCGGCCGCGAACGTCCCATTCCCGACGCCTCGCAGCAACGAGGCATTTCCAGCGTGCCAGGCTACGGCGTCGAGGAACTCGTCGGAATCGACCAAGCCATAGACCAACCGCGATGTCGAGGCGGGCAGCGTTGAGACAAGCGGCGCACTGAACGTTCCGTCGCCGTCGCCCGGCGTGACGAGCAGTCCCACGGGCGTGAAAAACGCCCCGGCGCCGCGGCTTACGACGTCGAGCACATTGTCGCCGGTCACGTCGATGAGAAGACGATCGCTCGAGACGTTCATCGCCACAGCCGAGCCGGGTTGGGTGTTGATCGGCAGCTGGAAGTTCCCGGCGCCCGTTCCGCGAACGACGAACACCGAATCATCGACGCCGCGGGCGACGACTAGGTCGACGAAGTCATCGTCGTCGGCAGCGCCGGCGGCGAGCGTGTTGAAGCCCGGCGTGGCCGAGAAACTGCCCGCCACCGGCAAGAGCGTCGCCGTCGTAAACGTGAGGTCGGCGTTGCCGCGGCGGTACCAGAGCTGCACGCCCGTGTTGGCGATCCAATCGCGGATGCCGTCGCCCGTAACGTCGGCCAAGAGACTGGCCTGATTGAGCTGCGCCTGCGTGCCAGAGATCGAAGTGCCGGTTTGCGGCGCGTAGCCGCCAAGGCCGTCGGCCAGGAACCACCGAGCGCCGTCGTTGGGGATGCCGAAGCCGCTGGTCCGCGTGCCGAACAGGTCGGGCAGACCGTCGCTATTGACGTCGACCACCGCTTCGATGCGCCCGTCGGCGGCGACCGGTGCGAAGGGGGCGGCGAAGCCGCCGTTGTCGTCTGAGAGCAGGATCAGCTCGGACGTGATCAGGTCGATCGCGCCATCGTTGTTGAGATCGTCCGCGTACAAAGCGCGGCGACGATTCTCGGCCGTGGCCGACAGTGCGATCGGCGCACCGGGCGCGTTGAAACTGCCATCGCCCGCCCCGGCGTGGATCACGATCTCGGATTGGATCGTAAATACGCTGCCAATGACGACGTTCGTCGTATGCAACACGGCCAAGTCGGCGACGTCGTCTCCCGTGAAGTCGCCGATGACGAGGTGCGGAATCTCGATCTGCTGGCTGATGATCGGCGCGTTGCGTCCGGCCGCGATGCGGATCTCCGACTCGAACGTGCCGTCGCCGACGCCCAAGAGGATCGAGTAATCGACGGGAACGCTTGTTTCAACGCCGTTGCGGTGCGCGACGTTCACCGAGACGAGGTCGGGAATGAGGTCGCCGTTCACGTCGGCCGCCGTAACGCGGCGCGGGTTGTTTCCTACGTCGTACAGCACGGCGTCGGCGAATCCGCCGCCCGACAGGCCGAGCGAAACGCTCAGCGCGTCGAACTCGGTCGTGAGCGAACCGCCGCCGGCCCGGTCAATCAACTCGCCCCACACCGGCCGGACGACGTCGGGCAGGCCGTCGCCATTCAAGTCGACGAAGATGCCCACGCCGGCGCCGGCGCTCTGCGACGGGCCGTCGCCCTTGAAAAGCGTTACCGCCTGGTCGGAGCTGACGGCGACGCTCGGCCAGCGTCGAAGAGCAAAGGCGTCGTTCGGCACGGGGGCCGCTTCAACCACCTCGAACATGTACTCAAGGTCGCCGCCCGCCGAGCCGTCGCCGGTTGGGTAAGCGCCGAAGAATTCCCCGTCGAGCGCGTTGCCGCCGAGATCGCGGAGCGCGGCGCTGGCGGCAGTCAGTCGGTACGCGTCGACCGCCAACGGGGCGGCCAACGTGAGCGTGATTTCGGACCCGGCAGCGTTGAAGCCGACCGACGCGATCGCCACGGCCACGTCGTCGAGCGTATCGAAGTCGCCGTCGTCGCCGGCGCCGACGAGGAGGAAGTCGGTCGGATCAACGCCGACCGGATCGATCGTGCGGTCGAATTGGAGACGGACCTGATTGAGCCCGGCGTTGGCGGTCGCACCGGGGAACGGCGAGCTACCTGTGACGTGCGGCGTGTTCGGCACGAGTTCGAACACCATTCCGTTTGAGAGCCCCGAGTTTCCGCCTGTGTCGCGCGAGCGGACCTGCACGACGATCACCGTACTGGCGGTCACGAACGTATCGTCGACCGAGAAGGAGTACGGGAAGGCCAGATCGCGCGCTACCGGCACGCCGTTGACGAGCAGTTCGGCGTCGCGAAGCTGCACGTCGTCGAAAATGATCGCGGAGATCGGGATCGGCGTACCGCTGGCGACTTGGATGCCTGGCAGGATCGGATCGACGTCGTCGACCGACGAAGTGATGGTGACGATCGGCGGTTTGGCCGCCGTGTCGAGATTGACGTAGTTGACGATTTGCAGGCCGCCGAGACCGCCCGCCACGAGTCCGAATCCGTCGGCGATCACCAGGCCGCGCGGCGCTTCGACGAATTCGATTCGCGTGCTGAAGTCTTCGGTGTTCGTCAGATCGCTCGAGACGAAGACGTCGAAGACGGGCGGCCTGGGATCGAGCGGATTGAAGTTGAGCGTGCCGACAACGATGACGCGGTTTGAGCCGTCGCTCACGAGGTCGGTCTCGGGGAAACCGAGGTTCGTATTCGTCGGTCTACCTGCCACGACCGGCGTGACCGGGTTCGCCGCATCGACCGTCACATAACCGCCGCTGGGCCAGCCATCTTTGCGCACGGCCGCCGCGTAGACGACTTGGTCGGCGACGAAGATTGCGCCGCCGCCGAGCGGCAGATCGACCAGTCCCAGCGGCGTGAGCGTCGCGCCGGCGACGTCGATCGTCCGCAGGCGATTGTCAGAAGTCATCGTGTACAGGATCGAACCTTCGACCGCGAGGTCGGTGATCGTCGCCTCGGCGGCATCGAACGCGTCGATCTCGTCGCCGGTCTTTAGGTCAAAGCTCACAACCGCCGAACCGCTGGCGACGAACGCGCGTCCGTTCTCCACGACGACGCGCGAAGCGCCGCCCGCCAGTGGAACCGTGTAGAGCAACTCGGGCAGCAGCGGATCGCGAACGTCGACCACATGCAGACCTGCCGCGCCGGCGGCAATCGCCGCCGTTTGGGTGAGCGCGTCGAACGCGATGTCGGCGTTGGCTCCCGGCAGCGCTAGCTCGGCCAAGAGGATCGGTTCCGTGGCGAGCGTGACATCGACGGTCGCCAACCCGCCCCCGGCACCAGTGGCCAGCATGGCGACCACTTGCTCGCCATCCACTCCGAACGGCGCGGCGGTGACGGCCTCCGCGCTGCCCGTGACCGCCAGTCCCGCGACCACTGCGGTCGGCAAGCCTCGCCCGCCCAAGGGGTCGATGCCTGCGAAGAGGGCCGAAAAGTCGTCGACGCCGTCGCCGTCTGTATCGCTCTTCAGTCGATCGGTCCCGACGGCGAACTCGACGTCGTCGGGCAGGCCGTCGCCGTCGCTGTCGGGCGCCGTGCTCGCAAGGAAGTCAGGTTTGGGAATGAATTGTCGTTGTCCGCTGAGTCCCGTGACGTTGAAGTTCTCGTGCACCAAGCCGCTCACGGGGTCGAAGACCACGTAATGCACTTCCGTCTGCGGGGGCAGGAAGAAACTCCAATGGCCGCGATCGTTGGTTCGCTCGCGCAGCACGGGCCGCGGCGTCGAGGCGAGCGTTTCCAGCGCAACATAGTTCTGTGCGCGGCTGAGATTCGAGGCGCGATTGACCGTTCCGGTGCCGACGACCGCTTGCCGTACGAAGGGGCGATCAGGGTCGTTCGTGCCGATGAAAAACTCGCCGCGCTGCAAGCCCGAATCGTGCGGATCGAACGCCGCGCCGAACGTGAAGGAAGCACCAGGCTGAATCACCAGCGGGTTGGCGGGTCCCAGATCGTCGGGGAGCCCGATCGCGGAAAACTGGGCGCCGCCGAGCGGTCCGGGGATGACGCTTGTGATCTCGAGCGGCATCGCGCCGGCATTGCGGATCGTGAACATGTCGGCGACTTCGACCAGCCCGCCGGTCGTCTCGACGCCGCCGAAGTTGTTGTTGACGACGAGGAGCTCGATCGCCGGGTCGTTTTCGATGCCGGTCCCGGAGAGCTGGATGTCGATGACGCTGGAGCCGACCGAGTTGCTCTGGATGCGCAGCACGTCGCTGAACTCGCCGGCGAATGTCGGATCGAAGCCGATGCTGAGCACATAGGAGTCGAACAAGGGCGCCTCGGCAAACGGCTCGTTCGCGTCGAGGACGAGGGGCAGCGGGTCGAGGCCCAAAATGCGAAACGCGGACGAACCGCCCAGCAAGGAGATCTGGCTAATGGAGAGTGGGAGCTCGCCCAGATTGGTAAGCACAAGCTCCATGGTCTCCGCGTTGCCGCCGGCGCCGTCGGCGACAATCGGGGCGAACTGATGCTTGTCAACCGGCGTCAGCGCATTCGTAACTAGCTGCTCGGAGACGTGTAGTATTGGCGGCGTGGGGTCGTCGAATTGCGCGCGACCGGGTCGAAAGACGGACTCCGTGGGTACACCTATCAACTCGTCGGAATATCGCTCGCGTATCCAATCGAACTCTTCTTCGCTGATCGGCAAGCCTAGTGCGAGCTTGACAACGGCCGCTTCCTGGCTGAAGTGTTGGAGGTGCGGAGTGTGATTGTCGCCCATGATGCCGAGCGACGCGTGCAGGTAGGTCATCCCTGGGCCGTTGTGAATCGCGCCCAGCAAGTGACCAAGCTCGTGAGCGATCCCGTTCGAGACAAAGGTAATGAAGTTGTCGATAGAGTGACCGGGGCGAATCAACCCTACTTCGCCGGCGGCCTGATCCAGGTAGTAAAGCATACCAGCGAATGAATCGCCCCCCGCCTCCGGCGGGTCAGCGTCGTGCTTGTTGAGCAGTCTGTCGAATCGCAGTCGCTCGGCGCGATTCGATAATTCAAACTGATCGACCGTGAGGGAGAAGTGTTCCCCGTACGAAACATCAATCGCAGTCACTCGGGTAGAGCCGCCGGAGAAGTTCAGCGAATACGATCCCGTGGAAAGGTTTACAGGCGTTCCGTCAGGTCCGTCTTGTACCACCACGACTCCGGGATAGCCGAGATCGTCGAAGATATCTTGCACATTCGCCCTGATCTGGCTGTACATCCTATCGAACGTCGATTGCACGTCACCCGCAGACTTAACCACTAAGCCGAATCCAAAGAGGAACGGACTGAGGCTATTGACGATCGCGTGCATTTGCGTGTCAAAGTCCGCCTTGGAAAATGAAACAAGCTGCGGTCCTTTGCCCTTGCCTTTGAATTGAATGACGAGCGGCTGGCTCGGGCTGAGCGGCACGTAATCGTCGCCTTCCGGCGCACGCAAAGTAACGCTTCCGGTCAAGTCGCCCGTGTCCAGTGGGTCGAAGGTCAACTGCGCCAGAGCGCCGTCCGGCTGATAGTGAAAGTCGTCGCCGATGGTCGACTCGAGCTGCGGACGCGCCTCGGCGGGCATCGCCAGACGTATCGGCTTTTGCTGCATTGCCCCGCCGGAACCGTCGACGAAAGTTCGCTCGAACTCGACCGTGCCATCTTCATTCTTGTCGTCGGACGTGTCCCAGTAACGATAGATAAGCACCTTGCGCGTCGTCGTGGTCGGGGGCGATTTGCGCGTCAGGGCCTTGATCTTTATCTCCACGACGGCGCCGAACAACACATCCGACTCAGCATTGTCTAGCTCGTCGTCATCATTCAGGTCCTTGAAGTCGAAGACGATCTCTTGTTTCTGTCCTTCGCCGATAGTGAATTGCTTCGTGCCCTTGAATTCGAAGAACTTGTCGTCGCCCTGGTTTCCCTTGATCGTGATCGCGACCTCGTAGGGAAAAACGGTTGTGTCCTTACTGCTCTTGGCCGTGTTCTTAAACGTCCATTTGAGCTTGTCGCTGTCTTTGAGGAAGAAGTGGCTTTGTAAGCCCTGCGACGCGGCGAATCCATCGACGGACGCGGCGAACGCACCCCCGCCTGCGTCGGTGGTGATTTGCAAACCGCCCGTCTCGCTGTCGTCGTCATCGTCGTCATCATCGTCGTCGTCGTCGTCGTCCGGCCAAGGATTGCCGGGGAATTCGATGCCCGGCGGGGTCATGCCGTGCCAACCGGGATGAGTGATGCCGGCGCCGGGGTCGGTCGTGACGAAGAGCCCGTCGGCCGAAACCGTGGCGGTCCCTTCTATCACGAGCCGGCCCGTCGTGTGGTCGAAGCTGAGGAAGTTCAGCTTCGTGCCCGGCGCGCCGCCGAACACGTTGGGGAAAGTCATCGGCGCGGGTTCCGAGAAAGCGGCGACGCCCATGGCCTGCACGGTGATGTCGAACGTGTGTTGCAACAGCCCCGGCGGAAGCATCTCGCGAACCAACTCGGGCGGCACGGTGCTGATGCCGATCTGGGCGTTCGCGAGCGGCTGACCATCGAGCCCGATCAGGCTGTTCGGCTGAATCTCGAGCGTGAGGAACTGCCGCTGCTCGGGTGTGAGGTTCGGAGCGGCGACGTCGTCGGCGCCGATCATCGTCGTGTCGGACGCGTCGACGGTCTGAAGGATCGACGTCCGCAAGCGCGGCAGATAGACCTCTTGTCGATCGAGATGGGCCGTGCGTTCCTCGCGCGAGCCCATCGAGCCCATCACGGTGTTCTCTTCTCCGGCGAGGACGTTCAGGTCCATCACCATCTCGGGGAAGTAGTAGTCCAACGGCGGATGGGTCGCTGTGCGGCCGTCGAGCACGAGCTTAATGTTCCCCTTGGGAACGGCGTCGAAGTGGAAGGCGCCCTGCGCGTCGGTGAACGTGAAATGGTCCTCCAAGCCCAGGATGTAAACTTTGACGCCTTCGATCGGCCGCAGAAAGACGTCGTCGGACGTGTGGAGCGCACCGTCGGCGCCAGCGCGGATGTCGTCGAACGTCATCGGCTTGAGATCGGCGCCCGGATCGACCACTTTGCCCGACAGACTCGTCCCAGCCAGAGGCGTGAGACTGACCGTCTTGAAGCGATAGGTCCGCTCTCCGCCAGGCTCGAAATCGCCGTCGGCGTCGAGTGCCTGACCATCGTCGGCGGCCAAGATCGTCGCGCCATCGACGTGGACCGTGATGACGGCCGAGCCGGGCATGGGATCGTCGAAGAAAAGCCAGGCAAACGCACCGTTGGCCGCGGGCACGATCGTCGCCGGCAGCTTGACGCCGCCGAACGTGGCGTAAAAGTTGTTCTCGTTGAGCGAGGCCGGATCAACCGCGCGGGAGAAGAAAACCTGCGGTCGAAACGTCGTGCCGACTTCGATCGCTCCATTCGACGGAGTAGATGCCGCGAGCTCGAACGGGATTCGTTGGTCGAGAGCGACGGAGAACGACGTCGTCGATTCGTTGCCCGCCGCGTCGCGAGCGGTAAGCGAAAGCGTATGCGCGCCGACTCCAAGCGCCGCCAGGTCGATCTCCTCATCGAACTCGCCCGTGGCGGCATCGAACAAGAGCGGCGTCGACGCGGCGCCGTTGAACGAGTAGCTGAGCGCGACGAGCGCCGAGCCGGTCGGATCGGCCAGTCCGATCAGCCGGCTATCGACCACGAGCACTTCGTCCTCGAGCGGGTTGGCGACCGCGATCAGGGGCGCCGCCGTATCGAGCGTGAAGGTGAACTCGACCGGCGCGGCGATGTTGCCCGCTGCATCGGCGGCCTGGAAGGCGACCTTGTGCCGGCCGTCGTCGGCGCCGTCGAGATCCAACTCCACCGGCAGACTGAACGCGCCGTCGGCGTCGAAGGCGAGCGGCGCGAATGGGCCGTCGTCGATCTTTACGAGCAGTGATTCCACGCCCGAAAGATTGTCGAGAACGCGTCCTTCGATCGTGAGGCCGTGGTTCACGACCGCGTTCGACCGCGGCGAGTCGACAAACAGGATGGGGGCTTGCGAGTCCTCGGTTGTGCTGAACCGATCAAGCACCCACTGGCCCAACTCGCGGCCCGACGTGCGGCCGTCGGCGTTCGAGAATTCGAAGTGGATGCCGCCGTAGATGCGGCTCCGCCCCGCTTCCTCCGCGGCTTCGTAGAAGCTCTCAAAGGTGCGGGTTTCGCCCGGAAGGCTGTAGGAATTGATGGTAAAGGCGACGTCGTCGCCGAAGATCGCGGTGAGTACTTCGGCGCCGGCGTTGCTGAACGTCGAGTGTCCCGAGGTGTACTCCGGGAACGGCGGCGAAATGATGAACGGGACCCAGTCTTCGTCCGCTGCGGTCAGGGGGTTGCCGTCGAGTTCGGCGTTCTGGATCGCGGTGATCGGCCTCCAAAGGCCGTAGGCGTACTTCGCGTCCCACGACACGATTCCCGCGTCGGCCAGCGCGACGTTGAGCATGGCGAAAAGCCGTGCGTTGTCCGATACGCTGGCGCCCTCCTGCTGGGCGATGAGACGGGCGATGCGGTTCCAGTGCCCAGGCGGCGTGTCCGTTCCCGGACCATCGGCCCAGAACCGCGCGATCTGAGTTTGCTCCGTCGTTCGCTGGCCCCCCGCTTGTACTCCAAGCAGCTTTACCTCGTTCAACGCCGCGGCATACTCTTCGCTTGCCAGGTCGGGCGGTCCGTCCGGACGGAATTGTTCGGGCGAAGTCATGGCGAACGGCGCTAGATCGGCCCACTGCGGTGCGTGGGGAAGGTCGTACATGGGCGGCGTCGGCTGCCAGTCGCCCGGTTCCATTCCGGCAAAGTAATCGGCGAAGTCGTCCCAGCCGTCCTGCCGTCGGATGGCGACGATCACGGTCGCGGCGGCCAGGCCCAGGTTGCGGCCGTCGTCCTCGCCGGCGCCGTCCGGCACGCGGGACAGAGTTTCCGCCAGCGCGGCGTCGAGCATGGCTTGCTGCGCTGGAAAGAGATACGAGAGCACGTGATGCGCCGCCGCGGCAACCGCCGCGGTCGGCGACGCGCCGGCCGGCGCCTGGAGCGAGACGTAAAATCCGGGCCCGCCGTCGATCGCCGCAACGGCGTCGTAAACCGCCGTGTGCACCATCGCCATGCCTCGGCTGGCGTAGGTCGGAGCGGCCCCGTCGAGTCGCACCGCGTCGATGAGGATCTGGTTCCACTCGATGACCGGATCAATCTCGTCGCCTCGCTCGTCGCGCGTGATCGTTTGCGCGAAGGCAGGACCGACGTTGCCCGCCGCGTCGGTGACGAACATGGTGAAGGGATTGTCTCCCATGACGAGCGGCACGCCGGGCATCTGAAACTGCCCGGCCGAGTTGGCTGTCGCTTGCTGGCCCGTCTCCGCCAGCGTCACTTGCGCGAGAGGTTCGGCCGTGCCGACGAGCGTCACGAGCGACGCGGACGTCCGCTGGTCGCCAAGCGGAACGACGTCGGCGCCCGGCGCGAGGTCGAATTGCGGCGCGCCGGGGGCGCGCGTGTCGAGTACGAACGAGAGGGGCGGCAAGGTGCGGACGTTCCCCGCGACGTCGGTCGCCCGCACGACTACGCTGTGCGGCCCGTCTTGCGAGCCGTCAAGCGCCAAACTGGTCGGCAGCTCAAAACTCCCATCGGGGAGGAGCTCAACAGCGACGAATGCATCGGCGTCGACCTGCACTTCGACCAGTGTCACGCCCGTAACGGCATCGGTCGCCCTTCCCTCCATCGACGAATCGCTCGTCACCCCGTCGACGCCGCTTGCACCCGTGTCGCGACGAAGCCGCATCTCCAATTCCGGAGGACGCGTGTCGAGCGTCATGGCGATGCTCGACGAGACGACCTGGCCGATCGCACTGACCGCGGTGACGCGCAGCGTGTGCGGCCCATCCGCGGCGCCGTTCGTCGCCAACGGAGGAACGAACAGGAAGCTTCCATCGACTCCAGGCACGATGTGCGAGGGGAGCCCTTCGTCCACGCGACCGTAGACGGTCGGCATGGCGCCGGAGATCGCGAGCTGCCCCCTCACGGTCGCGTCGAACGTGAGTCGATCCTGATTCGTCAACTCGGGCGGCGGCGCCGAATCGTTCGCCAACTGTGCCGTCACCTGCATCGTCGGCGCGCCTTCATTTAGCACGTTGATCGTCGTCAGCGCGTCGCGCGGAGTGACGAACAGATCGCCGTCGGTGTCGAAGTAGGGCTGAAGAAGGACTTTCGCGCTGGGAAGTTTCCCTTGGGAATCAATGATCGTGCGTTCGTTCAACTCGTTGATGACGACCAGCGCATCTCGCGGAGTCGTGGCGCCGTCGTCGGTCACGTCGAATACGTAGGGCAGATTCTGCCAAGCCGAGGTCAATACTCGTCGATCTTCGAGCTTCTCAAGCATGGAGCGGCGCAAGGGGCGCCTTTTCCTCGCGGCGCGACGACCCGACGGCGCGACTCCTTCACCGGGCGTTCCCTGGCGGCGGCCCGTTGTCGGGGCGAGGGATGGAGAGGGCGACGGTCGCTTCATGGGAGAGGACTCTCTAGCTAAAGGAAGGCCACATGGCATCCAGGCAGCCGTTCTCGCAATCGCGAGCAGCCGGCTGAAGTAACCGACGTATCCATCAAGTACACGGTCCGCAATTGTCGACATTCGGCCCAACGGACCGCCGCTTCGTCTGTCGCCCGCGTCCCCGAGAGCATCAGCGACTCCAAGGCCTCGCTCTCGGTTGAATGCAGGTGCGTTATTCCCATTCCAGCCCGGCTTCGACGCGCCGACTCACTAGGAATATGACGATAGCGCAACGCGGGAATCTAGAAAATCTCGCCGAATTCGCCCGTATCGGCTCCAGCCGCCAAAGTCGTGGATCGCTCCGCGATCCAACGCCGGACCGCGGAGCGGTCCACGACGATGCGCCGGACCGCGGAGCGGTCCGCGAAGGCTGGACCTACGAGGACGGTTCGCCGACGTGCGGCGGGCGGCTGGTTCCATGGCGAGTCCGGCCAACTCGTCGCATTGATTCAACGCGTCGCGGAGGCCGTCTAGACGGGCGGAGCGGATCGTTGCGGCGTCGGCGACATGCGTCGACTCCCAGTGCAGATAGCGATGCAGCTCGCCGCTGAGACGCTGATAGGCCGCGTCCAGGTCTGCTTGCTTCCCGCGGCATAGCCAGCCGCCGATCAGAAAGCCGCCGAGGAACACGGCCAGACCGGCGACGTAGGCGGACAACATCCAAATCCATGACATGACGCGCCTCGCTTGAGTTTCCCCTGACGAGGATTCTCGGCGTTGTCAGCGCTCAAAACAAGCACTTCCCATCCCCTCTCCTTCTCTTTTCCAGGCCTCACGCGCGAGTTTCCGGAGGATGCGGATTAGAACGCCGCCTCAAGCCAATTCGGCGATGGCACGCCCTCCCCCCACGATGCTCACCGGCCGTCCGCTGGCGTCGCGGTAGTGCGTGTCGAGCGGGATGCCGAGCGTCTGGTAGATTGTGGCGAGCAAGTCGAGCGGGGTGACGAGCCGTTCGGTGGGCGCTCCCCCCCATTTTTCGCTCGCCCCCACCGTGATTCCGCCGCGTAGACCGCCGCCGGCCAAGAGCACGCTGAAGCAGTCGGCCCAGTGATCGCGTCCCGCATGGCCGTTCATGCGCGGCGTCCGACCAAATTCTCCGACGCAGTACACCAGTACGTCATCCAGTCGACCTCGTTCCGCCAAATCTTCCACCAACGCGGCGATCGCTCGATCCAGAGGCGGGAGGTGGTCGTCGAGTCCCTTGACGATGTCGTTGTGATGATCCCAATTGCCCGTGTTGATGTTGACGCACCGCGCCCCCGCCTCGACCAAGCGGCGAGCCAACAGCGCGCTTTGGCCATAGCGGTGACGTCCATAGCGATCGCGCAATTCGGGCGTCTCCGCGCCCATGTCAAACGCCGCGCGCATGGCGTCGCCGGCGACCATCTCCAGCGCCTGGGCTTTGAACGTGTCGAGTCCCTCCATGACGCCGCTTTCGTCGATGTCGCGCCGCAAGGTGTCGAACGTCTTGAGCAACTTGCGTCGCGAATCGACGCTCCGCTCCGTCAATCCGGCCGGCAACGACAAATTGGGAACCTTAAACTCGGCGCTGTTCGGGTCCGCCCCGACTTCGAACGGATTGTAGGCCTTCCCCAAATAGACCGCGCCTTGATAACCGAACGCTTCACTTTTGGGGATCGTCACATACGCCGGCATCGGCGGTCGCCGCGAACCCAAGGCTCGCGCAATGACGGATCCCAAAGAGGGCTTTTGAGCGGCGTTGCGCGCGAGCGTCGGACCGAAATAGCCTGTTTGCATCCAGTGCGACGACGGAGCGTGAATGCCGTTGTCGTGATGGACCGAGCGGACTAACGCCAGATGGTGCATGACCCGCGCTTGTTCCGGCAGCCGCTCGCCCACGAAAATGCCGGGCGTCGATGTCTTGATCGTCTGATAAGCGCCTCGATACTCGGCCGGCGCTTCCGGTTTGGGATCCCATGCATCTTGCTGGCTCAAGCCGCCGTCAGTCCAAATGACGATGATCGACTTGCGATTTGCGGCGGCCGCATTCGCGCCGCCTGTCGTCGCCGTTTCGGCAGCTCGGGCGTCGCGCCGCAGAAAATCGGCCAGCGACAATCCCAGCACGGGCGCCCCCCATTGCAGGAAGGTGCGACGCGCAAGGCCGCCTTGATTTCGCTCGCTATGGCTGTCAATGCTCAGCATCGCGGCTGACTCCCTTCCTCAGCTAATGAATGAACAGAAATTCGTTCGTGGCCGCCAGCGACCACACGAGCGACCGAAACGCTTCGGCGCGATCCGGCTCCGTCGCCAAGAATCGCTCGGCCGCTTGCTGTTCGTCCGGCCGCGGCCGGCGTCCCAGGACGCGCATGAAGACATCGGGAACGCACTGGTCAACGGGACGCGGATCGTCGATCCAACGCTGCACCGCGCCTCGTTTGTCGGACAGTTTCCGCTGGATTTCCACGCTATTCACCAACTCCAGCGCCTGAGTGAGCGCGGGGGCGTCGGTCCGTTCACACTCGCAGGCCGTCATCCGCGGCGGACGGCCGAAGACGTCGAGAAAGTGAGCCGCCACATTTTCATCTGGCAGGTCGATCGCCCGCGTTCCGGCGGGAACGCCCGGAAAATTTGTCGGGACGTCGAGCACTTGGCTCAAGGCGTCCAGCAGCACCTCGGCGCCCATCCGCCGAGGGTAGAAACGCGAATAGGTCTGAGCGTCCCCGGCATTACCGGCCTGCGGGGCGGCGTCGAGCCGATAGGCGTAGCAGTTCGTGATACGTCGAATCAACTGCTTCACGTCGTAGCCGTCGGCGACGAATTGTCGCGCGAGCTCGTCGAGCAACTCGGGATTGGTCGGCGGATTGGTGCTGCGCGCGTCGTCGATCGGATGCACCAGCCCTCGCCCCAGGAAATGAGCCCACAAGCGATTGACCAGCGTCCGCGCGAAATATGGATTCGATTCGTCGGTCATCCACTGCGCCAGACGACGCCGTGGATCGTCATGCGCGTCGCCCGAGAACGGTGCGTCGTCGAGCGGTTTGGGAGACAGCCGCTCGCCGGTCCGCGGATGTCGCACCTCCCCCTGCTCTTTCACGTAAATCACTTCGTCCGTCGGCACCTCGGCGTCGGCGAAGCCTCCTTTGCGACCCACTCGCGCGAACACGGCCGCCAGTCCAAAATAGTCGTCCTGGCTCCACCGCTCCGTCGGATGATGATGGCACTGAGCACATTGAATCCGGACGCCCAAAAAGGCCTGCGCCACCGATTCCACATATTCAGGCGACTTGCGCACCGACCGATACCACACGGTCGGCGGCTGTTCGCGCTGGCTGCCGCTGGCCGTCAAGATCTCGGTCACAAACTGGTCGTACGGCTTGTTCGACTCCAGCGAGTCGCGAATCCAAGAAGAGAACAAGGAGGTGCCCGCGCGCTGTTGGCTCGTCGAGTAACCGGCGCCGCGAACTTGCAGAATAGCGGCCCACTTCAGCGCAAAGTGGCTGGCATACTCCGGACGCTCCAACAATCGATCAATCAAGCGCGCTCGTTTGTCGGGATGCGAATCGGTTAAGTAGTTCTGCACCTCGGCGGGAGTCGGAAGCGTGCCGCACAAATCAAGCGAGACGCGGCGGAGGAACGTCGCATCGTCGGCGGGCGGCGAGGGGACGATCCCCAAGCGGCGCCAGTTGCGCAGCAAGTGACGATCGACTGCCGATCTTTCCAATTGCGGAGCGAGCGCGTCGAGCGCGGCGTCGGCGATCGGCTGCCGTGCGGCGTCGGCGAACGGCGTCGCCGCTTCGAATGTCGCCATCTGATCGCCGTACCGTGCCATGACGGCGGCGAGCCCCGGTCGCCCCGTCGCACTCACTCGCCCCGATTCGTCGACTTGCACGATGTCCGGTTCATTGGCCTGGTAGACGGCTTGGCGAGTGACATCGCGCGAACGACCATCGGAAAAGTATGCGGTCGCATGCAGCGTCGTCGACTCGCCGCGTCGCAGCGTCGCGGCGCGCGGCGACAACTCGATCCGCACTAAACGTGGATCGCCGACCCGCGGCGGCGGCGCGCCCTGAGCGATCCAGTCGCTGAGCACTCGATAATCGTCGCTGTGTTCTTCAAGTCTCCGACCGCCGCCGTGCGGAGCGGCCGCCGTCGCCTTTTGCAGCAGTAAACTGCGCTGCGGCGCCGCCGGAAAAATTCGTCGACCTCGCGCCTCCACTGCCAGCGACTCGTAGTCCACCTGCGGCTCGAACCCAAACAGCGATAAACGAAATCCGTTCTGCCCTGTCGCCTTGCCGTGACATCCTCCGCCGTTGCAGCCCAGCTTCGTCAGGATGGGGATCACGTCGGTCTCAATGTAAATTGGCTCGGCTGGCTGCGCCGCCGCGCGATTCGTCCCGTCGGCATCTGCCGCACGCGCCGCCGTCGCAGCCAACAGCATCACGAACATGATCCAGGGCCCGGTCGCAACGTTCCCGGCGCGTCGTGTGGTCACTCGATGATCTCCAAGGGAAGCCAAGCGGCGCCGAAATACGCAGGTTCATCTTCGACGACGCCGACGGTGAACAGACGCAAGAATGAGACAGGGCCCAGCGGCGCGTCGTCGTTGACGACGATCTGCAGCGTACCTCTTTCAGTTTGGCCGACAAACGTTTCTCCACGGCCGCGTACGCCCGGTACATCCGTCACGAGCCCGGGGATCGCGAGCTCTGTGTGCATCTTGCCGATGAAGCCATTCAAGCGAGTCGCGGTGTACGCCACTTGAATCGTTTCGCCTCGCCGCACGCGCCGCGGCGCGAACGGGTCGACCACGACCTGAAACGCCGCCGGCCCGACATCGATCTCAATCGGTTCGCTCCACATCACCAGCGGCGTCGTCGAACCGCCCGCGGCAGCGAGCGACGTTTCGGCGCGGAAGGCCCACGAGTAGCGGCCCGGCGCCAGCGTCGGCGGCAGCGCGAAACTTAAGCGACAACCGGCCGCATCGGCGGGGGCGACGCAGGAGGCGTTCGTGATGGACTCCGGGAGGCCCGTCGCCGTCACCTTCACGGGCGATGCAAACGTCCCGCCGCGCCGCTCGAACTCCACCTGCACATCGACGATGCCGCCCGGCGAATGGCGCAGTTGCAAGCGACCGTAAAGCGGATGTTGCAGCGATTGTGCGACGGCCGCGGTCAACCGAGCGGGGGCCGACTCGCCGACGACAAGCGGCAGTCGAGAAACAAGACGACCCGCGGGCGCAAGCGAGGCGTTTTTCACCGACATGCCGAAGTACACCGGATGTTCGATCGCGTCCGACGAACTGGCGGCGACGAGCTCCAGCGTTGCGCCGCCTCGATTCACGGCGTCGTCGTCGGCCGATACGACAAGCATGGCGTGTTCGACTCCCGGCCCGAACCATGCGTCGGAGCAACGGATGCCCGGCGGCAGATTCCGCGCGAATACGCGCACCGCAGCGGTCAGGCCGCGCTGTCGAAACAGATGCAATTCCAGCGACTCGCGCCCGCCGCGCGGAACGACCAAGGGACGGCCTGTGCCGAGATTCGGGACGGCCAGCACGGCAAAGTCCGGCTCCTCGCGCCGCACGCTCAGCCGATAAACGCGCCGTGGATCGGATTGCGCGCCGCCTGCTTGCTGGTGGACCTCGAGCAAAAATGTTCCATCGGCAGGGCAGACCCAGCGGCCTGTCGGATCGTCATGCGACGTTGGAACGACGCCGCCCAGATTGCGCCGCTCATCCACAAATCGCGCCAGCTCCCGTCGGCCGCTCGAGTCGTAAATCGTCAACTGCAGATCGACGGGCGAGTTCATGCGTTGGCCGAAGGCTTCCAAGTAGAATACCTCGCCTCGTCGCGCCTCAACGGCGAACCAATCCCGCTCGTCGGCTTCCACGAGCCGCCCCGCAAGTTCGCAAGGAACCGGCAGCACCGTCGCCCTGTCGGCGGTGCGGAGGCCGTCTTTGTCGACCACCACCGGCGCGTCAACCACGGCGATTTGCGGCGGCGAAACGGCGCCCGGCAGCGGCGCCGCTCGTAGATCGTCGGCCGCGACAATTTGCGGCGAACTTAACGGAAACGCCCGGCTGCTAGACGAGCCTTCCCAATCCTTCGGCAGTTCCAATTCGACGGTTTCCCAGGCGGCCCGCACGCCGCCGGAATTCATCGCGACGCCCGACGAAGCCGTCGACAGGTTCCAGCCCAACAGCGACACGCGTGCCGACTCGCCGCGGCGCACCACGCACGGATGAGCGGCGACGGCCTTCGGCGACGTGTCGATGCTCAAGCGATACGTATGTTCCGCGCTCCCTCCCGCGATCAAGTCTTGAACGCATACGAAATAGTCGCCGTCGGCGGGCGGGAGAAACGGGACCAGCGGATCGACGCCGTGAAAGCCGCGATCCACGACGACGCGTCGTCCGGACGCATCGAACACTTCGAGCGTCGCTCGCATCTTCGAGTCCAGCCGCTCGGCATAGACCTCCAAGACGATGCACCGACCGCGCTGGGCCGTGAACTTGAACCAGTCGCGGTCGCCCGCCTTCTCGGCGCGACCCTGAATGACGCGGTTAATTTCCAGCGGCATCGCCTGCGTCCGCTCGTCGTTCGGTTCCACCTCGACGAACTCAGGCAAGTCGCCGACCACAAACCGGCGCGGGGCGCTTAGTCCCCCATCCGACTCCGCCCATAGATCGTACACGCCGGCTTTCATCTCGGCCGGAATCGACAGCCGAAACCGCTGGCCCTCGAGCTGTTCGCAGCGGACGTCGGGATGGAACAGCGTCAGCCGCGTCGCAGCTCCGACCGAAAGTTCGACGTAGGTCCCGGCTTGAGCACCCGCGGGAAAGAGTCCTGCGAGCGACGGCGGCGCCGGTCGAGCTGGCGCCTGGGCGTACACAGAAGACGGCGGCGTCAGGGACGACAGCAGTATGGCGGCGGCCAGGACGGCCGCCATGGGTGTACGCGTCGCCAAGGTCCAATGGCGTTCGCGCAGGGCAAGCCGGTCGTGGAGCATGCGTGGTGACCCGGAACCGCATTCGTGGCAGGAGGAAGTCGGCAGCGGTTTTAGTGTATCAGCGCTGGCTGATGCGATAAAGCTGATTCGGGTCGGAAGTTGCTGCGTTGAGCCAAATGGCGCGCGAACGTGGAAGGGGCGACGATCGGCGCTGATCAGCGGCGGTTCTCGCGCATGCCGTACAACGGGTCGTGGTGTTCGTATTCGTCGGCGTACCAACGCCCGTCCTTCTTCAAGAAATGGACGATCAGGTATCGCGGCACGTTTTGGTTTTGAATTGTGCCGGTGGCGTCGCCGCCGGTGACGACCACATTGAACTCCGCCGTTGCATGCGTCGGTTCGCGTTCCGGCATCAACGTCATCTCAATCGGGCGCTTCACTCGAATGTCCGTAACTCGATACAGCCGGAGTTCGGTGCGGGCTCGTTCGCGCAGTTCACCAGCATCCGGATTGAGATGCGAGACCGCTTCCTCAATGCGACCGGCCTGAACATCGGCCGCGACGGTGTAGATGACGCGTTCAATCTGCTCGCGGTCGGTCACCACCATGCGTTCGACGAGGATGCCGCCGACGGCGATCAGCAGTCCCAGTAGCGAGCCGAAGATGAGTCGCTTATCGCCCGTCTTGAGCCAACCGACGGTGCAACCGGCAAGCAGAACCAGTCCTAGCAGCAAGAGCGGCAGCGGGCTTTCGTAGATCTGGTTCATGGCGTCGACTCGGTGGACTGATTGGCGCCTCGCGCCGCGGGGCGGAATCGTTGCCACCACAGCACGATCCAACCGCCGACGATGGCGACCATCATGAGTGCGTAGAGCGGCCGGAGGCTTTCGATGCGCTCTCCAGGCGAAGTAAACCGAAGCGCGGCGGTTTGGTCGGACGACATGTCTTCGTCCGCCGCCACGAGCACCGCGTGGCGACGGCCTTCGAATTGCCGATCCAGCTGCGATTGGCGGGCGCCGAACTTAGAACTGGTCGCCAACAGCGCCAGCACGCCGGCGGTCGCGAAGACGTACAACCAGAACCAGGGGGAATCGGTTAAAGGAGGGCGAGTCGCAGTGCTCATGCCTACCAGTATACCGATCCCCTGGGAGATTATTCACTGCGCCGTCCATGGCGCCGTCCATTTGGCCGTTACTTGCGCTTCTGCTTAAACAGCGGTCCGCCGTAGAGCGCGCCCGAATCGAGCGCTTCTTCGATGCGGAGCAACTGGTTGTACTTCGCCATGCGATCGCTGCGCGAGGCGGAGCCGGTCTTGATTTGACCGGTGCCGAGCGCGACGGCCAGGTCGGCGATCGTGGAGTCCTCGGTTTCGCCGCTGCGGTGGCTCGAAATGCTGGTGTAGCCGTTGCGGTGAGCCAGTTGGATGGCGGAGATCGTTTCGGTGAGCGTCCCGATCTGATTCACCTTGATCAGGATGCTGTTCGCGATGCCCTGATCGATGCCGCGCTGGAGGCGTTCGGTGTTGGTGACGAACAGGTCGTCGCCGACCAGCTGCACGCGATCGCCGAGTCGGTCGGTGAGCATCTTCCAGCCTTCCCAGTCGTCTTCCGAGCAGCCGTCTTCGATCGAGCAGATCGGGTACTTTTCGACCCAACTCGCCAGGAAGTCGACCATGCCGGCCGAGTCAAGCTGCTTGCCGTCGATGGAGTACTTCTTGGTCTTGGAGTCGAAGAACTCGGTAGCGGCCACGTCGAGTGCGATGTAGACCTGCTCGCCCGCCTTGTAGCCGGCCTTGCTGATGGCTTCGAGGATCAAGTCGAGCGCCGCACCGTTGCTCGGCAGGTCCGGGGCGAAGCCGCCTTCGTCGCCGACGGCCGTATTGAGCTTCTTGCCTTTGAGCACCTGTTTGAGGTGGTGGAAGATTTCGCAGCCGCAGCGGAGTGCGTCGCTGAAGCGTTGGAAGCCGAGCGGCATGACCATGAATTCTTGAACGTCGACCGAATTGTCGGCGTGAGCGCCGCCGTTGACGATGTTCATCATGGGCGCCGGCAGCAGGTTGGCGCCCGGGCCTCCCAAGTAGCGGTAGAGCGGCTGTTGGGTGAAGCTGGCGGCCGCCTTGGCGACGGCGAGCGACACGCCGAGGATGGCGTTGGCGCCCAGGTTCGACTTGTTGGCGGTCGCGTCGAGTTCGATCATGCGCTGATCGATGCCGATTTGATCGAGTGCGTCGTAGCCGATCAGTTCGTCGGCGAGCACTTTGTTGACGCTGTCAACCGCTTTCAAGACGCCTTTGCCGAGGAACTGCGACTTATCGCCGTCGCGCATTTCCCACGCTTCATGGGCGCCCGTGCTCGCACCGCTCGGCACCGCCGCACGACCGAACGATCCATCGCTAAGCGAGACATCGACTTCCACCGTCGGGTTGCCGCGGCTGTCGAGAACTTGGCGAGCGTGAATACCGGCAATCGAACTCATGGTCACGTACTCCGCGGAGGCGATTCGCCTCCATCCTGGAAAAAGTCATCCTGAACGACACTTGTCCACACTAAAGATTCGAGTCGGTATTTTGCGCCGCGGGGGCCGAGTTGCCTAGGACGGGATAGGGCCCCTGTTTCGCTCGGCGCGGTCGCACTACGATGCTTGGCAAGAACTTAACGCGAGGCGGGGAGAGCGAGTGCATGTTTTCGGGGATCGTAGAACATTTGGGAGCGGTGGCGGAGGTGCAGTCGGCGCCGCCCGGCAAGCGACTCGAGGTTGACGCCGGTCCGCTGGCCGAAGCCGGCACGTTGGGGGCCAGCATCGCCGTGAATGGCTGCTGCTTGACCGTTATCACTCGCCAAGGGACGATTCTCGCCTTTGACGTTGGGCCCGAAACCCTGGCGCGCACCAACTTGGCCCAGGTCGTCGCCGGGGATCGCGTGAATCTGGAAGCGTCGCTGCGAGTCGGCGACCGACTCGGCGGTCACTTTGTCTCGGGGCACATCGACGCCGTCGGCCGCGTGCTCGACCGACGCGACGAGCGGGAATGGTCGTATTTCACATTTGGAGTGCCGCGAGAATTAACGCGCTTGATGGTCGATAAAGGATGCGTCGCGGTCGACGGCGTCAGTCTGACGGTGGTGGATGTGGCGGACGAATCGTTCCGCGTGATGCTCATTCCACACACGCTGTCCGTCACGACGCTCGGCCGTCGCCAAATCGGCGACGGGGTGAATATCGAAGCCGACTTGCTGGCAAAATACGTTCGTCGGCAGATGGAAGGAGTGTTGGGATCATGACCGCGCCACGTCAAACCGCTTCGTATCTGATGCGCCGCTTCGAGGAAGTGGGCATCGAGCCCGTGACGCGGCACGGTCAGAACTTTCTCATCGATCTCAATTTGGTGGACTTGTTGGTCGACGCCGCCGAATTGGGCCCCGACGACGTGGTGCTCGAGGTCGGCACGGGCACCGGTTCGCTCACGGCGCTCATGGCCCAACAAGCGGGCGCCGTCGTCACGGTAGAGCTGGACCCGCAGTTGCATCAACTGGCCAGTGAAGCCTTGATCGACTATCGCAACGTGGTGATGCTGCAGCAAGACGCGCTCAAGAACAAGAATCGATTCCACCCGCGCGTGATCGAAGCGGTGCAAGAGCAACTGGCGGCCGAGCCGGGGCGGCGTCTGAAACTCGTCGCTAACCTGCCCTACAACATCGCCACCCCCGTCCTGTCGAATTTGTTGACGGTCGATCCGATTCCCGAGCGGATGGTGGCGACGATCCAGAAGGAAGTTGCGGATCGGATTGCCGCCGAGCCGCGGACGAAGGATTACAGCGCGCTCAGCGTCTGGATGCAGGCGCAATGCGACATTGAAATCTTGCGCATCATGCCGCCGACCGTATTTTGGCCGCGGCCGAAAGTCGATTCGGCCATCATTCGCATCACGCCGAATGCGACGCTGCGCGAAGCGATTCCCGATCGCGAGTACTTTCATCAATTCGCGCGTTCGATGTTCTTTCATCGACGGAAGCTGCTCCGCAGCGAACTGCTCAGTGCGTTCAAGGGGCAAGTCGACAAACCGACCGTCGATGCGATCTTGGTCGAGATGGAATTCAGTCCTCAGGCGCGGGCCGAGGAATTGGATGTGGAGACGCTGCTGCGATTGTGCGAGATGCTGCGGCAACGCGGCTTGACGTTCCGCGAAGACTGACGCGGACGGAAACGCTGCCGAGCAAGGAGGGCGAAGGCGAATGAACGGGCGTTCCGAGCCGAATGCGGCGTGGCACTCGTGGTCCGCCGACGAATGTCTGACTCGTCTGGCATCCGACTTCGACGGTTTGGATGCGGCGGAAGCCGAACGTCGGCGAGCGGTCGCGGGGTGGAACGAATTGGCGTCGGGGCCGCGCATCTCCGCGTGGCACATCTTGCGCGCCCAATTCCAGAACGTCCTCGTGTTGATCTTGATCGCCGCCGTGTTGATTTCCGCCTTCCTCGGGCATGAAATCGAAGCCGTCGCCATCGGCGTCATCGTGCTCTTCGCCGCCGGATTGGGGTTCCTGCAGGAGTATCGCGCCGAACGCAGCATGGAAGCCTTGCGGCGGATGGCGGCCCCCGCGGCGACCGCCATTCGCGGCGGCGAAGAAGTCCGCGTCGCCGCTCGCGAACTGGTTCCCGGCGACGTGATTCTGCTGCGAGCCGGCGATCGCGTCCCCGCCGACGGCCGCCTGCTGGAATCGTTCAACTTGCAGGTGGAGGAAGCCGCCTTGACCGGCGAGTCGACGGCGGTCGAGAAGTCGATCGACTCGCTGTCGGCGGAGTCGCCGCCGCTGGGGGATCGCACTTGCATGGTGTACGGCGGCACCACGGCGACTTACGGCCGCGGGCGCGCCGTCGTCACGGCGATCGGAATGAACACCGAGTTCGGCAAGGTCGCACAGATGCTGCAGACCGTCGAAACGACGCTCACTCCGCTCCAGCAAAACCTCGATCGCGTCGGCAGCTTGCTGTCGCGCGCGGCGCTCGTCATCGTCGCCGTCATCGTCGCTGCGGGACTCTTGCGCGGGCAGCCGTTCGTCGACATGTTGATCTTCGGAGTGGCGCTGGCCGTGGCGGTGGTCCCCGAGGCGCTGCCGGCGGTCGTCACCATTTCGCTCGCGATCGGCGTCCAACGCATGGTCCGCCGCAACGCGCTCATCCGCCGTCTTCCCGCCGTCGAGACGCTGGGCAGCACCTCCTACATCTGCAGCGACAAGACGGGGACGCTGACCAAAGACGAGATGACGGTGCGGCAACTCGTGGTCGGCGGCCAGACCTTCGACGTCGCGGGAGCCGGTTACGAGCCCGTGGGGCGGTTCGAGCGGGCCGGCGCGGTCGTCGATCCGCCGCCGGCCGTGAAGAGGCTGCTCTCCGCCGCAGCACTGGCTAGCGACGCGCACGTGACGCTCGATAAACAAACGCGACAGTGGGAAGCCAAGGGAGATCCGACCGAAGCAGCGCTGGTCGTGGCGGCGGCGAAAGCGGGCCTGCACAAAATCGACCTCGACGCCCAGCAACCGCGCATCGGCGAAATTCCCTTCACGTCCGAATCCAAACGCATGACCACTTTGCATCGCCGGGACGGCGGGCAAGTCGCCTACGCCAAGGGCGCACCCGAGGTGCTGCTGGCCGCCTGCACGCACCGAGCGACGGCGAGCGGCGCGGACGCGTCGGGAGATGAGCCGCTCGATGAGGCGGGGCGACTCGCGATCCTCGCCGATTCGCACGCGATGGCCGCAAACGCCTTGCGCGTTCTGGCCGTCGCCGAACGTTCCTCTGCGTCGCTCGACAACGCCGAACAGCAGCTCACCTTCTTGGGCCTCTGCGGCATGATCGATCCGCCGCGCACGGAAGCCAAAGAGGCGATTCAGAAGTGCCGTCGAGCGGGCGTCAAAGTGGTGATGATCACCGGCGACCATCCCGTCACGGCGCGCGCGATCGCACGCGAGCTGGGCATTCTGACGACCGACCGAGTCGTCACCGGCGCGGAACTGGACGGCTGGTCCGACGCGCAGCTGGCGGAACAAGTCGAGTCGATCGAAACGTATGCGCGCGTTTCGCCGGCGCACAAGTTGCGCGTCGTCACTGCGCTGCAAGACAAAGGACACGTGGCCGCGATGACGGGCGACGGCGTCAACGATGCACCTGCGCTCAAGAAAGCCGCGATCGGCATCGCCATGGGCATCGCCGGCACCGACGTCACGAAGGAAGCGGCCGCGATGACGCTGACCGACGACAACTTTGCGTCCATCGTCGCGGCGGTCGAGGAAGGTCGCGGCATCTACGGCAACATCAAGAAGTACTTGATGTACCTGTTGTCGGCGAATATCGGCGAGATCGGACTGATGGGCGGCGCCTCGCTGTTGGGACTCCCCCTGCCCCTCTCGGCCGTCCAACTGCTGTACATCAATCTGGCGACCGACGGCCTCCCCGCGCTGGCGCTGGCGGTCGACCCGCCCGCACGCGACTTGATGGAGCACCCGCCGCGGAGGTCGCAGTCGGGGATCTTTACCAGGCCCGTCGTCATCCTGATGCTCGCCGGCGGCCTCTGGTCGACGCTGGCCAATCTAGCGCTCTGCATTTGGGCGCGACGGGCGGGGTACGAAGAGAATCACGCCATGACGCTGACGTTCCTCACGCTGGTGCTCATCGAATTCTTCAAGGCGTACAACTTCCGTTCCGACCGCGACTGCGCCTTGATCCGACCCTTCGAAAACAAGTGGCTCAACCTGGCTATTGCTTGGGAGATTGTGCTGCTGGCGGTCGTGATCTACGCACCTTGGTTCCAACCCGCATTCCGCACCGTTCCGCTCGACGCGCGCGACTGGACGCTCGCGCTCGGCGTCGCCGCCTCGATCTTCCCAGTTCTGGAGATCGCGAAGTGGTGCGAACGCCGCGGCCTGTTCGGGCCGCTGGATTAGCCGGCCGACGCCAAGCAAGCCGTAGGGTGGGCCAAGCGAGCAACGCGAGCGCGGGCCCACCGATTTTTTGGCCGTCGCGGACGCGGTCGGCGTTGGGTGCGCGGCGTGTGGAGTGCGACGCGGATTTTGGTGGGCCCGCGCTGCGCTTGGCCCACCCTACTTGCGGCTAGACGAACTCGCTCATCAATTCTTTGCGCGGGGCGGGGATGACGACCTTTTCGACGAGCAGTCCCTTTTTCTCGATCACGGCGGCCGCAATGCGCACGGCTTCCTCGACCGAGGCGACGTCGCCCGTCAACGACACGAAGCCCTTGCCGCCGATCGCCATCGCCAAATGGATGGTGACCAAGTTGACGGGCGTCGCTTTGACCGCCGCGTCGGCCGCTTCGATGATCGAGGCCACGCTGAACGATTCGATCACGCCAAGCGCCTGCAGTTCGGGAAGATGCCCGACGCCGCTGATCGCCGGAAACACCGTCGGGTGCACGTTGGGAATGACGAAGTGATCGACCAGCGTGTGGGCGGCCGAGCGAATGCCCGACTCGATGCTCGCTTGCACGGCATCGACGTCGCCGCTGATGAGCACCATGTACTTGCCCGGACAGATCGTGCGATTCACCACCAGCTCGACGTTCGCCGACTTCAGGATCGAATCGGCGATTTCGAAGCCCTTCGCGATGCTGGACGTTTCAATGATCCCGATGGCGCTGCCTTTTTTCATGATCGAACTGCTTTAGCTGACGGAGGTTGATTGTGCGGGATGAATCAATCGCGGGACGAACGGCCGCAGCCGTGATCACACCGCGGTAATCTGAACGAAACGCGCGTCGACGGCCGTGACGCGGCCGGTCACGCTGGCGTGGACGGGGCAGCCGAGCGCCTGGTCGTCGACCGCGCCGATGACGTCGCCGCGACGCACTGAATCGCCGACTTGGACGGTCGCTTTAGCCGGTTGGCCGATGTGACCGGCCAACGGAATCGTCACCTTCTGGGGCTGGAAGCCGGTTCGAGCGAATTCTGCCTTGCGGTCGTAGGGCTTGAGGCCCAGACGCGTGTACAGCGTTTCAATCGGAATCTCGCGCCCCTTGCGCGCCGGGTGCGGCGGCAGGAACAGGTCTTCCAATTCGTCGGCCGTCCGTCCCGTTTTGGTCTCGCGCAGCAGCGCCTTCGCGTCGACGCAAATGTTCTTCGGGTCGAGCTGCTCGGGGCACGCGATCAACGAACAGACGTTGCACTCGCAGCAGTATTGGGCCCAAAGGCTGGCGCGCGCCTTTGCTTCGCCCGTCATCAGCAGCGTGCGCATCACGCGATGCGGCTGGATCGGGTAGCCCAGAATGTATCGGGGGCACAACTCGGTGCACAGCGAGCACTGGTCGCACTGCCCGTGGCCGATGCGCGTGTACTGCGCCTGCGGCGCCGTCTTCCGGCGGACTAGGTAGTGGTCGCGCGGCAACGCGATCAGCCCGCCGACGTTCTTCGCCACCGGATCGTCGATCGATTTGGCGATGCCGCCCATCATTACGCCGCCCGTGAGGATCACCGGGTCGTTTTCCGAGCAACCGCCGGCCAGCGACAGGCAATCGCGAATGGACGTCCCGACCGGTACGATCGTGGTGAGCGGCTTGCCGACGGCGCCGGTGACGGTGACGTACTTGTCGACGACCGGTTTGCCGTCGATGGCATTCGCCACATTCACGATCGTTTCGACGTTATCGACGATGCAGCCCACGTTCAGCGGAATGCCGCCGGGCGGGATCTGCCGCCCCGTCACCTCGTACACCAATACGTACTCGTCGCCGGCCGGATACACGTCTTCGTAGACCAGAACGCCGTACCCTAACTGGGCGGCGCGAGCCTGGAAGCCGGCGACGACGTCGGCGTTTTTCTTCTTGACCGCGATCGTAATCTTTTTGGCGCCCGTGATTTGCTGCATGTAAGCCAGACCGCCGAAGAAGGCTTCGGTGTCCTGCTTCATCGTCTCGCGGTCCTTCGCCAGCAGCGGCTCGCATTCGGCCCCGTTGGCGATGATGTGTTCGACTTGGGAATCGAGCTTCTTGTAGGTGGGAAAGCCGGCGCCGCCCGCGCCCACGACTCCCGCGGCGCGAATCCGGTCCAGCATCTGCTTGCGATCCATGTGACTACTACTCCTGTCCCCTCGCGGTCGCCGAGCAGCAGACGGAGGGGGGTGACAAACACGTAAGGCGGGCAAGCCAGGCGAACTCTACGGCCATGCTCCGCCACACTCTACTTCGCAGACAAGAACTTGGCGAGCGGCGAGGGGCGGTCAAAAGCCGTACCGCACCGTCCACTGCACCGTTACAGACTCTCCAGGCAGACTCGGCGTCAGCTGGTCGGGGGGGATTTGGCCGACTCGCAGATCGTGATAATGCGTGTCCCAGACTGCCACTTCGAACCCGGTCATCAATTTTTCCGTCACATCGACCCACACATTGGCAAACCACATTTGGTTATAGACGCGGCCGATCAGGCTGTCTCGATTCAAGGGATCGTCGAGTCCATAGCCGATCGCCGAATGCCACGTCGCATTCCAATCCCAATTCCACTCTACCCACCCGCCCGTGGAGCGAATGGGAACACGCAAACACGCACACACGCCTTGTCCGATTCCGCCCCAATACGACGTTAGATTCGCCCCGTGAAAAAACTCACCGCGCAACCGAGCATGCGGAGAAACGGGGACGATCCAGTCCACGTGAAACGACCAGGACAAAAACTGCTGGTCGTCGGCCGGCGGCAGACTGTTCGGCGGCGGGCCTGGCGTCAAGAAGTCGAACTGCGTCGCGCCGATATGTCCCGACAACCCAAAGCTCAGCGGAGGCCCCGATTCCTGCGTTTTCATTTCCAGCGCCACACGCGCCTCGGAAACCGGCCAACCGGTCGGTTCGCGGCGGATGCCCGCATCGGTGGCAAAGTCGGCGACGACGTCTTGGTTGAGTGCAAACTGGCCGATCGTCCGCGCTCCTTCCGCAATCTCGCGGTAATGTTCAATGCGGAATTGAGCTCGGCGAAAGCCGACATTTCCGGCCGCGTAGCCCACGGCGTAATTCAAGGTGCTGGGATTCAGCGGGGAGATCACGTCGTCGGTTTGACCGAACAAGAAACGCCATTCGGGCGAGACGATTTCCCCGTAGGCCTGCCGCAGAAGGACGCCGCCGCGGTTTTCAGTGCCATTGAAGGCGCCGTGAAAGTCGATTTCGATGCGTCCGCCCGCAGTGGAGTCCGCGATGGCGGGGAGGCCGGGGCCGCCGACGTTCAGTCCCACGCGGGAGCGGCGTGCGTCGATGACGAACGCCGGCTCCCCCTGCTCCGACGCCGATGGCACCCACAGCGTGAAAGCGCCGGGAAAAGTGCGATTCGATGCGGCGATCATGTCGGCCCAGAGAAAGCCATAGGGCTTCCAAGAGTAGGCAGGCGGCGGCGGAGCGGGCGTCTCCTCCGCCAGCTCGGCCCAGTAAGGTTCATCAAGCAAAGCGGTTACGGCGACGCTGGTGAGTTCAGGCGGCCGGTCGTCGGCCGCCGCGGCGCCGCAGGCCATCCCCAGAACGGCCCCGAGTGCCGTCACGAGCCAAGGCCGGAGGGGCCAGGGCGGCAAGGACGACAAGGAGCGGCGGAAGTGCATGGATTTGGGGCCGTACGGAAGAGTCGGGCTGGGCGCCGGGAGGCTTCAAGGTTCCCGGCGTCAACGGTTATCGACGTCGCAGCCGTATAACTTCACTAATCGATACAGATTATCGCGAGGTCGGTGGGATTGCGCGGACGGCGCAGTTCGGGGTGCACAGGCATCGGCGTTCCCCGAGCCGCGATGGAACGGTAGAATCCCCGGCCATGAAATCCGATCGACGCTCCCGACTGGCCCTAGACGCACACACCGTGGTCATCAAGGTGGGCACGCGCGTGCTGACCGACGAACGAGGCTACATTGATCCCGCCCGCGTGCGGCATCTGGCCGAACAATTGATGCAGTTGCGCCGCGAACGGCGGGTATTGCTGGTCAGTTCAGGGGCGGTGGCGGCCGGCATGAGTACGTTGGGCTACACCAAACGTCCTGGCGACCTGGCCGAACTGCAGGCCGTCGCTGCCGTGGGGCAAGCGAAACTCATCGAGGTCTACAACCACGAATTCCGGCGACACGCTGAGTCGGCGGAAGGGACGCCTGCCTATCATGCCGCGCAAGTGCTGCTTGGCGCCGACGACTTTCAGAACCGAGTGGGCTATCTCAACGTTCGTAACACGTTGAATCGCTTGATGTTATTTCCGAACGTCATCCCCGTGATCAACGAAAACGACACGGTTTCGGTGGAGGAACTACAGACGACGTTCGGCGACAACGACAAACTGGCGGCGATGGTCACCAACCTGCTCCGGGCGCCGCTGCTGATCATCCTGTCGACGGTCGACGGACTCTTGGACGACCAGAAGCAGGTCGTTTCCCAGGTCGATCGGTTCGACGAGCGGATCATGGGTTTTGTGTGCGATCAGAAGACTGGGCTCAGCAAAGGCGGCATGGCGAGCAAGCTGCGCAATGCGCAACTGTGTGCCTCGTCAGGAGAAACGGTGATCATTGCCAATGGTCGGACGCCGTCGGTTCTGACGCGACTGTTGGCAGGCGAACCGTTGGGGACGCTGTTCGTCCCGCAGGCGAAGCCTATCAGCCCCCGCAAGCGATGGATCGGGGCGCCGGCGACGTCGCGTGGGAAGATTTTGGTCAACCACGGGGCGCAGCAAGCGATGCGCGACCAGCACGGCAGTTTGCTGGCGGTCGGGATCGTGTCGATCGAGGGGGAGTTTCGCAAAGGGGACGTGGTGAGCGTCTATTTGGCGCCGGCGGAAGGCGAGCCGTTGGGGAAAGAATTCGCCCGCGGCCTCTCAAATTACTCGGCCGAAGACCTGGAACGCATCAAGGGGCTTCAATCGAACAAGATTGCCGAGGTGCTCGGGCACCGGCCGTATGAGGAAGTGATTCACCAGGACAACATGGCGCTCATCTCCTAGCCCGTTGGCTGGGGAGGCGGGAGGCTGTAGGGGTCAGGCAAGGGGTGCGCGGGGGTGATGGCCGCCGCGGGCCCGACTTCCTAGAACTCGGGGGTTCGCTACATTATTCCAGGTTGCCGGTAGGCCGATGAAGAAAGAGCGAGCGTTGCCAGGATGGCGGCGATCGTCGGATGGAGCCTGACACTGAGACCGGAAGGTCGTATTGAGAAACCTGACTGGTTTGGGAGCGTGACGCAACGGTGAATCTCGATCGCATTCTCGCCCCGTATTCTCCGCCCCAGACGAATCTGGTCGACGTGCTCCGCTATTGGACCGATCGCCAACCGCATCAGGTCGCGCTGTCCGAATGGACCGGCGACTCGGTGGGAGAGGGTTGGACCTATGAACAGCTTGAGCGGCGGGCGCAGGCGATTGCGTCGCAGCTGCAATTGTTGGACATGAAGGGGGAGCGCGTCCTCCTGCTCTATCCCCCGGGGCTCGACTTTACCGCGGGCTTCTTCGGTTGCTTGTACGCGGGGGCGGTCGCGGTGCCGGCCTATCCGCCGCGGCGCAACCGCAACATGGAGCGCATCCAAACCATCTCGGACGATTGTGCGGCGAAGGTGGCGTTGACGGTCAGCAGCGTGACCGACCGCATGCACGAAGGGTTGCTGGACGAATCGCCGCGTTTGAAGTCGCTGACGTGGATTGCAACCGATCAAGTGCCGATCGACCAGCATTCGCACTGGCGACCAATGTCGATTCAGCCGAACGACTTGGCGGTCCTGCAGTACACCTCCGGCTCGACAGGTGCGCCGAAGGGCGTCATGTTGTCCCACCGAAATTTGCTGTTCAACACCTGCCTGATAGCGCACGCTTTCGAACCCACGCGCAACGCCGTGGGACTCAGTTGGCTGCCCACCTATCACGACATGGGGTTGATCGGCGGCCTCTTGAGCCCGCTGTTTTTCGGGCGTCACACGCTGTTGATGTCCCCGATGACGTTCTTGCAAAAACCTGTGCACTGGCTGCAGGGGATCAGCAAGAACGGGGTGCACATCAGCGGCGGGCCGAACTTCGCTTACGACTTGTGCGTGCAGAAGGTGTCGGACGAGGATCTAGCGCAGTTGGACCTCAGCTGCTGGAAGCTGGCCTACAACGGGGCCGAGCCGATTCGTCCATCGACTTTGGAGGCGTTTTGCCGCCGCTTTGAGCCGGCCGGGTTCCGCCGCGAGGCGTTCTTTCCGTGCTACGGCATGGCCGAAACAACGCTCATCGTCACCGGCAGCTACAAGACGCAAGCCCCGCAAATGCTGGTCGTCGACGGGCGCGCGCTGGACGAACACCGCGTGGTGCCGGTGGCGTCCGATCACGTGTCGGCTCGGCCGTTGGTGGGCTGCGGACACGTCCTCCCCGAAGAAGAAGTGCTCATCGTCGATCCCGGTTCCTTTGATCCGCTCCCCGATTATCAGGTGGGGGAGATCTGGGTGAGCAGCCCAAGTTGCGGACTGGGGTACTGGAACAAGCCGGAGTCGTCGGAAGCGACTTTTAAGGCGAAATTGCGCGATGGGCGCGGACCTTTCTTGCGGTCGGGCGATTTCGGGTTCATCAAGGACGGCGAACTGTTCGTCACCGGACGGCTGAAAGACCTGATCATCATTCGCGGCGTCAATCGGTATCCGCAAGACATCGAGTTGACGGTGGAGCGATCGAGTCCGCGATTGCAAGCGGGCGGCGTGGGGGCCTTCGCGGTCGACATGCATGGTCGCGAGCGGCTGGTGGTGGTGGCGGAAGTGGAGCGAACGCGGCACAAGGAATGGGGCGACGTCATTCAGGCGATCCGCCGCAACGTCTCGGCGGAGCACGATTTGCCGCCGGATGGAATCGTGCTCGTCCGGTTCGGGTCGATTCCGAAAACCTCCAGCGGCAAGATTCAGCGGCACGCCTGCCGCGAGGACTTCCTGAACAACAATCTGCAAGTCGTCGAACAGTGGTTTGTGTGGGATGCGGCGAAAACGCCGTCGTCGGCCGCGTCGACCACGGCTGCTGCGGCGCCCGTCGCGGCCGGCGAGTCGCGGCCAGCGCCGCCGGTGAAGCCGGAGATTGCGGAAGTGGTCTTCGACCATGTCCGCGCCGTGGCGAAAGAACGCGCGAAAGAATTGTCGCTCGACACCAACATCGTGACCGACCTGGGGCTCGATTCGCTGGAACGCGTGCAGATCGCCAGTTCGCTGGAGGAAACCTTCGGCGGCCGCTTCCCCGAAGACGTGTTGCAGCAAATTGAGACGTGTCGGGAAGTGGCGCTCGCGATCGAAACGCACTTGGGAACAACCCCTCGCGTCGCCCGGACGTTGGCGTCGTCGACCGCTGCGGGCCAGCGCGGGGAAATTCCCGTCGAGTGCTACGACTTCAGCGCAACGCCCGAATACTTGCGGTTGAAACAAACGATGGGGATGCTGCAGCAAGCGGGCGTGCCCAATCCCTATTTCAGCGTCCACGAGCGGGTGACGTGCGATACGACGGTCATCGGCGGTCGCGAATTGGTGAGTTTCTCGACGTACAACTACTTGGGCATGTCGGGCGATCCGGCGGTGTCGCAGGCCGCCAAGCAGGCGGTCGACCAGTTCGGGACGAGCGTCTCGGCCAGCCGGTTGGTGTCGGGCGAGAAGACGGTGCACCAGGCGTTGGAACGCGGCATCGCTCAGTTTCTGGGCGTCGCGGAAGCGATCGTCTTCGTCGGCGGCCACGCCACGAACGAGACGACGCTGGGGCATTTGTTCGGCCCGGGCGATTTGATCCTGCACGACGTGCTGGCGCACAACAGCATCATTCAAGGGGCCATTCTGTCCGGCGCCCGGCGACGGCCGTTCCCGCACAACGATTGGCAAGCGGTCGACGCGATCCTGAATGAAGTGCGACACGACTACCGGAAGGTGGTGATCGCCATCGAGGGCGTCTACAGCATGGACGGCGACTTCCCCGATCTGCCGAAATTCATCGAGGTCAAGCAGCGGCATAAGGCGTTCCTGTTCGTCGACGAGGCGCACTCGATCGGGACGATGGGAGCGCACGGGCGCGGCATCAGCGAACACTTTGGGATTGATCCGCAGACGGTCGACCTGTGGATGGGGACGCTCAGCAAGGCTTTCGGCAGCTGCGGCGGATACATCGCGGGGGGGCAGGCGGTCATCGAGTACCTGAAGTACACGGCGCCCGGGTTTGTCTACAGCGTCGGCTTGCCGCCCGCCAACGCGGCCGCGGCGCTCGCCTCGCTGCAGCTTTTGCAGTCCGAGCCGGAACGCGTGGAAACGCTCCGACAGCGCTCACGGCTGTTCCTGGATTTGGCGCGCGCCAAGGGGCTTAATACGGGCCTGAGCAACGGGACGCCCGTGTTGCCGGTCATCCTGGGCAACTCGGTGCACGCGCTGCGCTTGTCGCGCGCCCTCTTTGAACGCGGCATCAACGTCCAGCCGATCCTGTACCCGGCCGTGGAAGAGGAGAAGGCGCGGTTGCGCTTCTTTATCACGGCTCGGCACACCGAAGCGCAGATTCGCGCGACGGTCGAAGCGGTCGCCGAGGAACTCCGCAAGATCGATCCTAAATACCTCCCAGCCTAGTCGCTCGGTGGTTGCGTTCTTGGCAACCCCGTCGCCCCCCTCTACAATGAGCCCTTCAGCGGGTCCTTGGGGATTTGGCTCGCGTTGCGAGTCGCAAGCGGGCGTCTTTACGCCGGGAGGGGTGAGTGCTTACCGAAGCCGAAGTACAGCGTAGTTTCAATAAGCTGGTGAAGACGGAAGGCCGAACGCCGGAGATGTTTGAGAAGGCCGAGGCGCTGTTGGAGCAGCTGCGGGCCGAGAGTCCGTTGCGTCATCGCCTGTCGACCGAACTGGAAGAACTGCGGAAGTTGTGCGGTTCGAAGTAGCGTTTCGCCCTAAAATGTGGCGAGCGGCGCCGGCAGGTGGTCCGCCGACGCCGCTCAACCAAGCATCGCGTTCTCAAGGGATCGGGCTGGTTAGCGGTTCATCGTGATGCCGAACGTGAAGCCGACCATCAGGACGTCTTCGCTGTTCTGCGTAAAGTTGTTGCCGCGACCGACGCCCGTGCCGTAGTCGATGATGTTGACGCCTCCGCGAAGCGAGATGTCTCGCGTCAGCTCGTAGGCCGCTTGTCCGCGGATCTCCATGCCCCACACGAACTCGGAGGCATGGTCGAACGATTGGAAGCGGTCTTTCACCACCAAAGTCACTTCGCTGCCGGTGCCAGCCCCATCGTACTGGGTCGTGATCACGCCCTGGTTGTACGACATGGACTGGAAGTTCTGCAGAGCGAAGGCTCGAAATTCGCTATCGAGCAGCCAGCGGGAGTGCTTCTTGTACCAGCGGAAGCCGAGCTGACCGCCGACCATGTTGTTGATGATCGACCACTGGTTGACGGTGAGCGATTCGATCGTCGCGTCGTCCAGGGCGATATTCGGGTCGGGCAGGTTCGGGATCGGATTGCCTTGGTCGTCAAACCGCTGGTAAGCGTCGCGACGCGTCCAGTCGGTGAACTTATTGTAGCGGAACCCGATGAACGGCTCGAACACGCTGCCGTGATGCAACGGCTCCAACCGCCAAGTCTTGTTCAGCTCGAAGCCGCTCAATTTGGCGATGTTGAGGCTGTTAAGCACGTTGTAGGTCCGTTCGCCGGTGAACGCGTCGTTGCGATCGATGATCGGTCGAATCGGGTCGGCGTCGTCGTCGTCCGCCGTGTCGTTATAGCGGTTTAGCCGCTCAACCAAGATGCCGTTGCCGACGTTGGGGCCGTCGACATGGTTGGCCGAGAACGACCAGCCGTGGTTGTCTTCGGTCATGTACCCGATGTCGTAGCGATTACCCCAGGTAAAATCGCCGTCGGTGTACGACTGTTCGCCGCGAGGGCGGGAGACATAGATATACATCCGGTCGTAGCCGGCGTACCATCCGGTACGCAGTTGCGGCTCGCCGCCATATTCTTCGGCCTCGACGGGCGCGAAGAACTGGAAGTCCGGATGGAAATAATCCGGATCGATGAACGGTTGGTTGTTCTGGCCGCGGGCCGGGGCGGCAAACGCCGCCGCCATCACTATTGCCGTGAGGCACGCTGAGAGAAGAGTCCTGGACATGGTTCCTTCCACCTTGGGCGTTCGCGATGCTTCAGGGGACGTCGCCGCGCTGGGCGGCTTGTCGTATCATCTGTGACGGTAGTATCGGATTGCCCTGTTTCGGAAGTTGAGTAAAGAAGGCAAGAGGTTCCGGAAAATCCGGTTTTCCGGAGGCGCAGCCTCTCATTCGATAGGCAGGTAACGGAGTCGCAGTCATGGGGTTGCGTGAATTGGCATCAGCAGTGGCATGGGCAGGGGCGTGCGCAGGGGTCCGAAAGCGCGTGAATTGGCTGCTAGCACTGCTAGCAACGGCGGGACTGGCAAGCGACGCAAGGCAGGCGTGGTGCGCGGAACCGCCCCCGCTCGCCAAACCGGCCGCGGAAGCCAAACCGGCTGCCGAAGCTAAACCGGCTGCCGAAGCCAAACCGGCCGAGGAAGCCAAACCGGCCGCCCCGCCCCGCTTCATTCGCGTCCAGCGGGCCGACGACAAAACGCCCATCGCGCTCGAAACGTCCATCACCCGCTACGTTCCGGCCGCTGGCGACAAATCGGAGCTCGTCGTCGATCTCGTCGGCGTCGTGCACATCGGCGAACGGGCCTACTACGACGAACTCAATAAACGCTTTCGCGACTACGACGTCGTCCTCTACGAATTGGTCGCCCCTGAAGGGACCAAAATCCCCAAGGGAGGCGGTCGCGGCGGCAGCGCCCACCCCGTCTCGGCGTTGCAGCAGGGCATGAAGTCGATGCTCAGCCTCGAATTCCAACTCGAACACGTCGACTACACGCCGGCGAACTTCGTCCATGCCGACATGACGCCGGAAGAAATGTCCAAAAGCATGGCGGAGCGCAACGAGAGCTGGTCGCAGATGTTCTTCCGCATGCTTGGCCAAGGCATCGCGCAGCAGTCGAAGAACCAAGGCGGCGGCGGCGACTTCGCCATGCTCGCCGCCCTCTTCGCCAAAGACCGGCCGCTCAAGCTCAAACGCATCCTCGCGCAACAATTCGAGGACATGGACGCTTCGCTCAGCGCCCTCGACGGCGCCGACGGCTCGACGCTCATCGTCCAACGCAACAAGAAGGCGCTCTCTGTTTACGAGCGAGAACTCAAGGCCGGCAAGAAGAAGATCGCCATCTTCTACGGCGCCGGACACATGCCCGATCTGGAAAAGCGGTTGCTCGCCGATCACGGGCTCAAATTGACCACCGAAGAGTGGCTCACCGCGTGGAAGATGGACGCGGCCAAGTAAGTCGTCGCGCCCGGGAGTCGACGGCGCAAGAGAGTGAGGCACGGATGGCGCGCTATGCAATGAACGAACTGACGACCTACCGCTGGTCGTTCGAAGAGGACGCCCAGCGGTATCGAGCGGCAGGGTTTGAGGCGCTAAGCGTCTGGCGGCATAAGCTGTCGGACTTCGGCGAAGAAAAGGGCGCCGAACTGCTCGCCGAATTGGGACTGGAAGTCGCCAGCCTGTTGTGGGCCGGCGGCTTCACCGGCAGCGATGGCCGCAATTTTCGCGAGAGCCTCGACGACGCCCGCGACGCCGTTCGCGTCGCCGAACTGCTTCGTGCGCGCTGCCTCATCGTCTACACGGGCGGCCGCGCGGGGCATACCCGCAATCATGTCCGCCGCATCTTGCGACACGCCCTCCAAGAACTGCTTCCCATCGCCGCCGAACACGGCGTCACGCTCGCGCTCAAGCCGATGCACGAGGGGTGCGCCGCCGAATGGACTTTTCTCACCGACCTCGAGGAAACGCTGGCGCTGATCGCCGCACATCAATCGCCCAACCTGAAACTGGCGTTCGACACCTATCACTGGGGACTTGCCCCGCAGATCGTGGAAAAGGCGGCCCAGTTCGCGGCGCAGACGGCGATCGTCCAACTGGGCGACGCGCGGCAGGCGCCGCAAGGCGAACCCAATCGCTGTCCGCTCGGTGAAGGAACGCTCCCCCTCCCCGAACTGATCGCCGCTTTCGAAAACGCCGGTTACGCCGGCCCTTACGATATCGAACTCATGGGGGAAGACATCGTGGCTTCCGACTACCAAAAACTAATCGTCGCCAGCCGCGCCTACGTCTCTCGCTATCTCTAGTTCTCGGCGAGTTACTCGGGGATCACTTCCAGGCACACCAGCCGATCCTCGCCGCGGACATACAGCAGGCCGTGCGATAACACGGGAGCGGCCCAGCACGGATACCGCAGCAGATTCGCGCCTTCGAAACCCGGCAGCGCCGGACCCGACTCGGCGCGCTTCAGCGTCACCGACGACGTCACTTCGTACTTCCGCGGATTCACCTTGATCAACTCGAGCGTCCCCGTTTCCCCCAGGCTGATGAAGTGGCCGTCGACGTACAGCAACGACGAACGAATCTGCGTCAACTCGGACCACTGCACTTCGCTCGTTTTCCAAGCGATGCAGCGCATCTCGGCGTCGGGAGGATTGCGTCCCGAGCAACCGTACAGGTAGCCGTCGATCTCGATCGGCGTGTTCCAGTGCGCCTTGAACGACTTCTCGCGCTTCCGCACGTCGTCGGCCCAGACTACCTCGTGTTTGCCCGCAGCGACGCGCAACAGCGAACTCCCCACGCCGTACGTTTCCGAGATGAACACTTCGTCCCCCCGGATCACCGGCGTGCTCGCGTTGACGCTCTCCAAAATCTTCGCCCGCCACGGATACTCAAAGTCGACCTTGCCCGTCGCCGGCTCGAACGCCGTCAGACCGCCGCGGCAGAACGCGAACCCGTAGCGCCGGTCGCCGATCGTCGCTAGCTGGATCGAGGCGTAGCTGGCCAATTCGTCGGTGATCTTATAGACGACTCGGCCGGTGCGCTTGTCGAACGCGACGATGCCCGACCCATTGCCGCTCACCAGATTCAGCTGTCCTGGCGGAATGTTCTTGTCTTCCGGCGGACTGCCTCCGACGATCAACAACAGCAGATCCCCCTCGACGACCGGCGTGCTGCCGACGCCGAAGAAGTTTTGGATCACGCCGAAGTCGCGCGTCGTGTCGACTTTCCACGCCACGCTGCCGTCGCTCAAACGTAAGCAGTGCAGCATCCCCTCGACGCCCAGAATGTAGACGTGATCGCCGTCGATGACCGGCGACGCACGAGGGCCGCCGTTGTATTGATACAAGTCGGCGTAGTCGGTCGGATATGCAAATCGCCACAGTTCCGCGCCCGTCTCGGCATTCAGGCACCACAGCACGGCTTCGTCGCGCTCTCGATCAAACTGCAAGAAACGCCCGCCGCTGACCGACCCGATGCCGTACCCTTCCCCCAGCTTGCGCTGCCACACGATGCGCGGTCCCTGTTCGGGCCAGGGTGCGACGAGCCCCGTTTCGGGCGACTTGCTGTCGCGCGTCGGCCCCAGGAAACACGGCCAGTCGACTCCTTTCTTTCGCGTCCACAGGCTCGGCAACGTTGAAACGTCGGCCATCGGTCCTGTTCCGGGAGACTCGCTCTTTGACGCCGCTTTTGGGGAGGCGTCGGACGCCGGAGGGGCCGACTCGTCGTCTTCCTGAATGGCTTGCGCCGCCGAAGCCGTCGTCGCCGAAGCCGTCGTCGTCGAAGCCGTCGTCGTCGAAGCCGTCGTCGTCGTCGTCGTCGTCGTTGTGGCGGGCAGCGACTTTCCACAGCCGGCGCCGGCCGCGCCGCTCGTCAGCCCGACAAGCAGGAAAGGGAAAACAAACGATCGCAGAAGGTTTTCGAATCCAAGCCGGCGCATGGCTTTCTCCTGGGGTGGGACCGTAGTATATCAGTCTTCCACGCGGGTCCAACGATCCGTCAGGACCTTGGCGTTTCCAGGATGCAGGCATGAATTGGCTCGAAATCTCCCCCCACTGGCGCATCCCTCTCGACGAGATCACGTTTGAGTACAGTCGCAGCTCGGGGCCCGGGGGACAGAACGTGAACAAGGTGAGTTCCAAGGCGACGCTGCGCTGGAACACACTCACCACGCAACACCTGCGCGACGACGTCCGCGAACGGCTGGTCGCGCAATGGGGCACGCGACTCAACTTGGCCGGCGAGCTGATGATCACGAGCCAACAACATCGCGACCAAGAGCGGAATCGGGGCGAATGCCTCGAACGGCTCGTCGAGATCCTGCGTTCGGTCGAACGAGCCCCCAAGAAACGCCGTCCCACGAAGCCGACTCGCGGCTCGCAACGCCGCCGACTCGAAGGCAAGAAACGCCGAGCGGAGACCAAACAACAGCGGCGCGGTCCGGTCGGCGACTAGTGGAGCTCCGCTTCTGGGGCGTTCTGCCTTCCTCGCGTTCTGCCGCAACCGCGGTGCGCCGCGCGCCTAATGAGACCGTTTCTGCGCCAACTGATCGCGCAGCTTGGCCGCAAGTTCGTATTCTTCGGCGGCGATCGCATCGGCCAGTTGTTCTTGCAGCGTCTTGCCCGCCGTATGCTGCTCCCGCAGCGCCTCGCGCGACTCGATCAGCCGCTTCACCAACTCGTCGTCGTCGAAGTGCTCTTCCGCTTCATACTGTTCGAAAAGCGTCTTCATGACGGCCAGTCCATCGTTGATGGCCTGGATCGACGCCAGCGGTCCGCCCTCTTCCAACACCGCCAAGGCATGAGCCTGCGTGCGATGGAAGAGCACGAACGGGCGATACTGCTCGTGTGAAATCGTCCACTGCTCGTCCGGCGAGTGATCGCGACAAAAATCCATCAGCGCCAGCGTGTGGTCCGCGTCTTCCACCGCGCGACGAAACTCGCGCAGCGCCAACCAGCAAACTCGCCGGTGGTAGTACTGGACGAACTCCCGGTCCGCCTCGCCGCACTGCGCCTCGTTGAGCACAAACTCGTCCCCTTCGGGGCCAAGCCGGCTCAACAGAAAGTCCAGATATGTCTCAAATCCCTCGGGACGGAGTCCATCGGGGCGGCCGGTCGTTTCGAGTTGCAGGACGCCCAAGTCGACGCGCATATGCAGCACATCACGCTTGTCATCCCCCTCCCCCACGCGAACGCTGACCCCGTCTGGATCGTACGGCCAGTCGCGCAACAGGCTGTCCAAGTTCGGTTTACGTGAAGATTTCCGCGCCATATCCCCAGTTCTTTCGCGGCCCAAGCACTCGCTCAGTTGCCGTCGCAATTATATCAGACGCCCCCCCGCCGACCATGCCAGCTCGTGGACTGCCTAGCTTCACTCGTCGCACGGCCTCTGGCCGCTGGGAAGGATTTTCGTGGTGTTTTTGGCGTTTTTACATGGCGCGGCGGCTCGTCGGGGAAGGGACGAGGCTTGTTCGGCGTCCTAAGGTTCTTGGATATTTGAAGTTGCGAGCAGCGAACAGGGAATGGTTTCGCGTTTGGCACGGGGTTCGCATTATGGGTTCTTCCGTTCGCAGCTTATCTCGCTCACTCTCTTCTCTCGACAAAGGATTCTGTCATGCTCGTTCTCGCTCGCAAAATCGACGAAACCATCAAGATCGGCGAACACATCACCGTCACCGTGCTCCAAGTGAAGGGCCGGATGGTGAAGATCGGCATCTCGGCGCCGCGCGACGTCCGCGTGATGCGCGGAGAACTCACCCCCTTCCAGGCCGCAGCTTCCCCGTCGCACGGCGAAGCCGAAGTCCTCGAAGCGACGCTCGACCTGTCCCAGATCGCGACCGCCGACGGACTGGTCGCCGAATCGCTGGAGGGGCTGGAGTTGGAAGTGGAAGAAGTGGAGGCAGGCGTCGACGCAGTCAAGGCGGCGCATGGTCTGGCCGGCTTTCGGAAACAGCGTGAACGTCGTCCGCTGCAAACCACCCGCGCGGCCGGCCCGTCGCTGATGGCCGCCACCGCGAACTAACGGTTCGTGACGCTGCGACGCCTGTTAGCGTCGCACCGATTCGCCGTCCGGCAAGAGGGCCGGCGGCGGCGTGGTGAACATGGCCGGGGTCGTATCAGGCGGCGTCGGCGCTCCTTGTCGCACTTCATCGCGATGTTCCAGCAGCAGTTTCCCAACCGTGAGAATGCTGCGCGGATGACGATGCACGCTCGTGTGACTCGCCGGCACGACCAATTCCGAGTCGGCTTCGTCCAAGTGGGCGCTTTTGAAAGACACGATTCCGTCGCCGCCAGGCGAGAAACGCCCCAGCAGGTCGTCCTTCGGCACTAAGCCCGCGATGTTGTCGTACTTCACCCACGACGCCCGCGGCGCGCGATTCAAGACGCCGAAGATGGGGCATTCGGGCGCCAGCGAATCGATGCTGGTGGTGATCATCAGCGGTTCGATGTTGCGGAAGTAATTCGGATTGTCCCGCGACAACTTCTGCGAGGAATAGATGAGTTGCTTCGGCATGGAGATCAGCTTTCGGCCAAGCCACCGTGTGTAGTCGTTGGCGAACTTGCTGCCGTGATGCGGCGTGCCGATCGTGATCACCCGCTTCACCGCCGGATTCGGTTCGAAGAAGACCACGCGCGACAGTTGCCGTCGAGTCGCTTCGTCGGCCTTCAGCTCCGCGAATGGTCGGTCGCTGACGAGTTTCCAGAGTCGATCTCCGGGTTCAATCGTTTGCATCCGGGAGACCAACCCGCCCATGCTGTGGCCGACGAGCACCATGTTCTGCATGGCCGCCGACGCGCCTTGCGGGTCCAACTGTTGTTGCAACTCGCGCAGGTCGTCGCGAAAGTCGGCCGCTGACGCCCAAAAGGGCTGGCCTGTCGGATACATGTAGAACCAAAACTGAAAGCTCTCGCGAATCTCCGGCAAGGCCCGCAAGTCGTTGAACATCTCCATCCACGTCATCGGACTCGACCACAACCCGTGCACCATGATCACGGGGATTTTGTGCGGCGAGTAGGGTTCCAGCATGTAGATCTGCGACAGTTGTTCGGCGACGGCCGGCTCTCGCAGGCCCAACGTGGCGAGCGTCTCCTCCTTCACTTCCATGCTGTCGAGGAAATGAGCGAGCGGCGTGCTGAGGTCGGTTTCGAGCGGCACCAGACGGTCGCCGACGCGCACTTGCTGTTCGACCAGCGGATTGTGCAACTCCAACACAAATCGACGCGGCGGCGTCTCGCCCGACATTTGCCGCACGTGGTCCGACGGCCGGTTCACGCGTAAGAATGCGGTGACTGGGAAACTCAACTGCTGCGGATAGTACGCCTCGACCCCGACGCGCTGCGCCACCGGGCGGCGGACGGCAATCAGCGGCACTCCCAAACCGTAAGTGCGATACTGATTCGTCAGCCCCGCGACTTCGAAGTCCGATGCAAATTCCAATCGTTCGACGTCTTCGGCCCGCCACGGTCCATGCAGCTCGATGACCAACTCCAAGTCGCACTGTTCCGTCTTGATGTGCTGGGTCGAGCCTGGTTTCAATTGCTTCCGCTCGCGGAGGATGCGCAACGAGGCCTCGAGCGCCCCGTTGTACAAGTCGCACGCTTGGCGGAACTGCGGATCGTAGGGATTGCGGGTCCAGTCCAGATGCGTGTCGAACAGGTAACGATAGGCATGTCCGAGCGACGCGCCGTAGTCGTCGAGCGCCTGTTCTTGCCGACCCTGGTCTTCTGCGCGCTTTCCATCCACGTACGCCAATTCGGCGAACGCATAGATTTTTTCCGGCGCCGGTTGCCCCTGAATCTCCTGCTCCAAGCTGGCCAGCGCCACGGTCGCATTGCTGGTGCGTTCGTTCAGCAAGTCATAACGCCGCAACAGTTGCTCGGTGCGCGGAGTCGGCTTCGGGCCGCTCCACGACAACAGGTCCAGCGATTCGGCGAGCGGATTGCGGGGGACCTGGCGGACTCGCAAATAATCGTTCGATGCACAACCTGCGGACAGGCAGAGCAGCAATAGGGCCCACCCCGCGGCCGCGAACTGCCGGCCGCGCAACGCCCCTTCCCACGCCGTGTTCACGGACGAAGTCGAGTAGAATGGGCGGTCGTTGGACGCTCGCAGCATGAGTCTGGCAGCTCCCGGTCCTCAGAGACTTGGGGCGGGAGAGTAGACAGATCAAGCCGCCAAGTCCAGTCCGTTTTCCCCAGCCCTCCGACGAACTTACGACGGTCCCGCATGACCCATTCGTCCTCGCCTCCGAACTTTCCGTCGTTTGACTGGCCGCCGCCATGTCCCCAAGTTGCCGAATTGTTGGCGGAACTCGCGGCCAGCGGCGCCTGGGGGCGCTACGACGGCCCGTATGGCGCACGGTTGGTCGAGAAGTTGCGCGCCTGGAGCGGTCGGGAATGGGCGTGGCCCTGCTCCTCGGGAACCATCGCCGTTGAATTGGCGCTCCGCGGACTGGGAGTGAAACCGGACGACGAAGTCATCCTGGCAGGGTACGACTTCGCGGGTAACTTTCGCGCCGTCGAAGCACTGGGCGCCCGCCCCGTCCTTGTCGATCTTCGCGCCGATCACTGGTGCCTTGACGTCGACCAAGTCGCCAGAGCGATCAGTCCGCAGACGCGTTGCATCCTTTTTTCGCATCTGCACGGCGAGCTTGCCGAGGCGGCGCAGTTGCGAGCGCTGGCCGACGAACGAAACGTGCTCCTGCTGGAAGACGCCTGCCAAGCGCCGGGGGCGCGCGTCGATGGACGTTTGGTCAGCGCGTGGGGGGATGCGGCCGTCGTGAGTTTCGGGGGGAGCAAGCTGTTGACGGCAGGCCGAGGCGGCGCGGTGCTTACCTCGCGTCCCGAGGTGCTGCAGAGAATCAAAGTGTTCGCCGAACGGGGGAACCACGCGTTTCCCTTGAGCGAACTACAAGCGGCCGTGCTCTTGCCGCAATTCGAGTCGCTCGACGCGTCCAACAAGCGACGACGAGCTGCCGCGGCTTGGCTCCGACAACGCTCGCTCGATTGGACCTGCTTGTCGCCTTTGGCCGACTGGCGACTTCGACCCGACGCCGAGCCCACCTTTTACAAGCTGCCCTGGCTCTGGCAGGACGAGACGGCGACGCGGGAACAGTTCCTCGCTGTCGCACAACGTCGCGGTTTACCCCTCGACGCGGGCTTTCGCGGATTCGCCGGCCGTTCGTCGCGCCGGTGCCGCAAGATTGGGCCGCTCCTCCATAGTCAAATCGCCAGCGAACGTACCGTACTGTTGCACCATCCGCTGTTGGTCGCCGACCCGGTTTGGCTTGAGCGCTTCGCGATCGGCATCGACGAATCGCTCGAAGAACTACGGCGGGCCCGCTAAACGGGGTTCGCCGCAAGTGGTGCTCCGACGCGATCCGGCCAACCTAGTTCGCCGCCGCTTGGCCGCTCGCCATGAACCGACCGCGGCCCATTCGCCGCTCCATCTTCCGTTCCAGGCTCGCCGGCTGCCGCTCCGCCGTGAGCGATCGGTCGGACGTCTCGAGCGGCCCTGATTGGGCCGAAACTTCCGTGGTGGACTGGCCCGCTCGCGGGCTCGTCGGTTCCGCCGTCAAGTCGGATTCCGCCGTCAAGTCGGCTTCCGCCTCGCGACGCTCCCCCTTCGCGCTCAACTCGCCGCGCACGACGCGCACGTGCGACGGCGCCTCAATTCCTAACGTCACTCGCCCCCCCGCGACTCGAGTGATCGTGACCGTGATGTCGCCCGCGATGACGACCTTCTCCCCCGCCTTGCGACTGAGTACTAACATGAGCTCCTCCGTGATGGTCCAAGCGTTGCCGTTCGAGAAACAAAGTCCACTGACTTGCAATCCGTGATTCCGCTAACAGGTGGGCCGAAAAATCGCGCCATTCATCATCACGTTTCCGTGATTTTCTTGTTTTTCCCTGAAAGTCGCAATTTTTGTTCCAGTGCGATCTCTGTCATTCTAGGACGTAGTCGCGTGAAGAGAAGTTCGATGAAAATATCGATTTCTTGGGTAGTTTTCGTCGATATTACGTAATCTAGCGCGACTTACGACCGCCGCCGCGATCGTCGCAGCTTGAGACGATCGGCGTCTCGAATTGCGATGCGGCCGACCTGGGGCGCTCCCCGCCGCCGCTTGCTTTACGACTCGCCTCGCGACGTGTAGAACGATGCGCGACGTCCCGTTTTTCAGCCGGAGTCGCCTCATGTTCGGTCGCTTGTGCATGCCTCCACTGCCTGTCTTCGTCGCCCTCACCCCGACCGCCCGGGCCTCCGGGTTGCACGGGATGACGCGTCGTTCGGCCCTGTCGCTCGTCGCCGCCAGTTGTCTCGCTGGTCAACTAGGACAGGCGGCCAACCAAATGTCACGCGCGGATGCATTACAAACCATTGCCGCGGCCGACCGCAGCGGCGACGGGGACCAGTTGTTGAAGCTGGCCGACGACCTTTTGGCGCGCGACGCGGAGGCGGCCGAAGCTCACTACTTTCGCGGTCGAGAACGCTTCCGCCGCGGCGACGTCGCCGGTTCGGTCGCCGACTTCGATCGCTACGTTCAGCTGCGTCCCGAGCGGGAACCGCCGCAATGGGAACGCGGCATCGCACTCTACTACCACGCCGAATACGCGCGCGGCGCGAAGCAATTCGAGCTGTATCAGACCTACGACGATCGCGACGTCGAGAATTCCGTTTGGCGCTACCTCTGCCTGGCCAAGAAGGACGGCGTCGAAGCGGCTCGCAAGACCATGCTGCCGATCGAACGCGATCCGCGCGTGCCCATGATGGACATCTTCCGGCTCTACGCCGGTCAAGCCAAGCCCGACGACGTGCTGGCCGCCGCGCAGGCCGGCGAGCCCTCCCCCGAGGTGCTTGACGGACGCCTCTTCTACGCGCATCTGTATCTCGCGCTGTACTACGACGCCGCCGGGAACCGGCCGCTCGTCCGTAAGTACATCGATTTGGCGGCCGAGGAACGACTCCGCCAGCATCCGCGCATCAACGCCTACATGTGGGCCGTCGCACGCGTCCACCAACGTCAACTCAAGGAGGACCGACCATGAACAAGCCGCAGCCCCAATTCATCGACCCGGCCGAGGTGCGTCAGCGAGCGCTTAAAGTCGTCCGCGAAGATCGATTTCCCATGCTGGCCACTATCGACGGCGATGCGCCGCGCGTGCGTCCTGTTTCGCCGCTCCGGAACGAAGGCTTCGTCCTCTACTTCGCCAACCTCCGCTCCTACCACAAGACGGTCGAAATCGCGACGAACCCGCGAGTCGAACTGTGCTACATGGACGGCGGTCACAACCAAGTGCGACTGGCGGGCATCGCCGATCAAGTCACCGACCGCGCGCTGCTCACCGAGATCTGGGACTCCAACCCGCTCCTTCGCCAATACCTGGGCAGCCTCGACAACCCGCTGTTGGTCGTCTATCGCGTCCGCCCCACGCGCGTCCGCTACATGCAAGAATGGGCGATCGAGTACTTCGAAGTGTCGCTCACCCCGCACGAAAAAGCCCCGTAGGACAGGCTTCCAGCCTGTCAAGGCATCGATAGTCGTGGACCGCTCCGCCCGTCCCACGCAAAAGCACCGCCGAAAGCGCCCCCTCCACCTGTTGACAGCGGCCCTCAGTGCGCTGCGGCCGTCAGTGCGCTGCTTTTGACAGTGCGCTGCTTCTCGCAGTGCGCTGCGCGTTCGCGGCTCCCCCGACGCGAGGTCGGGGGAGTAAAGGGGCAAATGGCTACAGCTTGATGGTGACCGTTTTGACTTCGGTGTAGTTGCGCAGGCCGTATTCGCCCAGTTCGCGGCCGATGCCCGACTGCTTGAAGCCGCCAAACGGCGCGGCGGCGTCGAACACGTCGTAGCAGTTCACCCACACCGTCCCGGCGCGGACGCGAGCGGCCAGCGTGTGCGCCTTCGAGAGGTCGCGCGTCCACACGGCGGCCGCGAGGCCGTAGGTCGTTCGGTTCGCTCGCGCCACCACCTCGTCCAAGCTGTCAAACGGGATGATGCTCATCACCGGCCCGAAAATCTCCTCCTGCGCGATGAGCATGTCGTCGCGGACGTTGTCGAAGATCGTCGGCGCAATGAAGTAGCCGCGGTCCCCCACGCGCTGGCCGCCGCACAACAGGTCGGCCCCCGCCTCCTGCCCGGCGTGAATGTACCCCAGCACCTTGTCGAACTGTTCGTCCGAGACTTGCGGCCCCTGCTCCGTCTGCGGGTCGAACGGGTCGCCCACCCGGCGCGACCGCGCTTTCGCCAACATGCGCTCCACGAACTCGCGATGCACGCGCCGTTCCACAAACAACCGGCTCCCGGCGCAGCAGCATTGCCCCTGGTTGAAGAACAGCCCGAAGTAGGCGCCCTCCACGGCCGCGTCGAGATCGGCGTCCGCGAAGACAATGTTGGGGCTCTTTCCGCCCAACTCCAACGTCACACGCTTCAAGTTGCTTTGAGCGGCGCCTTCCATGATGAGCTTCCCGACCTCGGTCGAGCCGGTGAAGGCCACCTTGTCGATCTGCGCATGGCGCGTGATCGCCTGGCCGGCCGTCGGACCGTAGCCGGGCAGCAGGTTCACGACGCCGTCGGGAATCCCCGCTTCCTGAATCAACTCTCCGACGCGCAGCGCCGACAGCGGCGTCTGTTCCGCCGGCTTCATCACCACCGTGCAGCCGGTCGCGAGCGCCGGTCCCAACTTCCACGCCTGCATTAACAGCGGGAAGTTCCAAGGAATGATCTGCCCGCACACCCCCACCGGCTCGTGGCGCGTGTAGCAAAAGTGCGGCCCGTTGATCGGAATCGTCTTTCCCTCGATCTTGTCCGCCCAGCCGGCGTAGTAACGGTAGCAAGCGATGCTGAGCGGCAGGTCGGCCGCGCGCGAATCGCGGATCGGCTTGCCGTTGTCCAGCGTTTCGAGGGCCGCGAGCTCCTCTAGATTCGCCTCAAGCAGATCCGCGAGCCGATACAACAGCCGACCTCGCTCCGCCGCCGACATCTGCGACCAGGGGCCGTCGTCGAAAGCCCGCCGCGCCGCCGTCACGGCTCGATCCACGTCGACCTGATCCGCCTCCGCGACCTCCGCAATGACGTCCCCGGTCGCCGGATTCCGCGTCGGGAACGTCTTGCCGCTCGCCGCCGAGACCCATTGGCCGTCGATGAGCAGCTTGGTTTGGCGGACGGGAACGGACGCGGCGCTGGACGACGCGACGGGACGATCGGCGATGGCCATGAGCATTCTCCTGGAAAGGCGAGCCGTCGGGGAACGACCGTGCGCGACGCAATTCGCACGACCGACGAGGCTCTGGCCGAATCCTACGCCGTGCGACACGCCCTTGGTAGTCGCCTGTGACTTGCGGCGCACCCTTCGCCCGGCAACTCTGCTTGTCCGCCTGCCGCTTGTTCGGCTATCGTGTTGACCGGCCTGGGAATGCTTCGATGACGAAAGCAGGACCACGAGCCGACGCACAAGAGAGGACTCACCGTGAAGAATTTTGACTACGCTGCACCGACGTCGCTGGCGGAAGCGTCGTCGCTGTTGGCTCGAGCGCCCGGAGTGGCGCGAGTGCTGGCCGGCGGCACCGACCTCATCGTGCAATTGCGCGAACGGCTGCGCGACGCCGACCTGGTCGTCGACGTGAAGCGAATCCCCGAACTGACCGATGTCGTCTATACCCCAGCGGCAGGTCTACGACTCGGCGCCGCCACCCCCTGCTATCAGGTGTACGAGAACCCGCAAATCTCCGCCGCCTACGCCGCGCTCGCCGACGCCGCTCGCATCGTCGGCGGCTGGCAGATCCAAAGCCGCGCCAGCATCGGCGGCAATTTGTGCAATTCGTCCCCCGCCGGCGACACGCTCGCGCCGCTCGTCGCGCTCCAGGCACGCGCCGTCATCGCGGGACTCGACGGCACGCGCGAGACGCCGGTCGCCGAATTCTGCACCGCGCCGGGCCGCAATGTGCTCGCCAAAGGCGAACTCCTCGCGGCGCTCGTCTTCCCCGCGCCGGTCGCTGGCGGCGGATCGGCCTACCAGCGCTTCATTCCTCGCAATGAAATGGACATCGCCGTCGCGGGCGTCGCCTCCTGGGTGCAGCTTAACGCGGCCGGCGACACGATCGTGGCGGCTCGAGTCGCCTTGTCGGCGGTCGCGCCGACGGTGCGACTGGCCGACGATGCGTCCGCCTGGTTGGCGGGCAAGCCGGCGGTCGAGGCGACTTACGCGGAGGCGGGCGAACGCGCGAAGGCGGTCGCCTCCCCGATTTCCGATATGCGGGGCACGGCCGAATTTCGCACGCATCTCGTCGGAGTGCTCGCCAAACGAACGCTGGCTCAGGCCGTCGAGCGAGCGCGGAGCCGTCAAGCCAACTGAGGCGGGGGCTCCCGCCTGCGTCGCGTGCTCCCACGCACCAGCCATCTCCGATCAAGGAATCTCTCTGTGTCCAAAAAAAATCATGTGACGACGACGATCAACGGCGAATCCGTTGAGTTTCTCTGCGAGGCGCGACAAAGCTTGCTCGAAGTGCTGCGCGATTCGCTGCGGCTGACGGGTGCAAAGGAAGGTTGCAACAACGGCAACTGCGGCGCCTGCACGGTCCTGATGAACGGCGTCCCCGTCAACAGCTGCATCGTGCTGGCCGTCGAAGCCGAAGGCGCACAGCTCCAAACGGTCGAGGGGCTCGCGTGCGAAGGGCATTTGCACCCGTTGCAACAGTGCTTCCTCGAAGGCGCCGCCCTGCAATGCGGCATCTGCACCCCTGGGTTCCTCGTCGCCGCCAAAGCACTGCTCGACAAGAACCCCAACCCGTCTGAACACGACATTCGTTTCAACTTGGCGAACAACCTCTGCCGCTGCACGGGCTACGACAAGATCGTCCGGGCCGTGCAAGCGTCCGCCGCCGCGTTGCAAAACCAGCAGCATCAGCAACAGTAGGGAGACACCCGCCATGACTGGCACACTGGAAACTTTCCCCCCGAAGTCCGACTATCAAGTGCTCGGCAAACGCCCGGTCCGCCACGACGGCGCCGACAAGGTGACGGGCAAGGCGATCTATACGGCCGATGTCCAGTTGCCCAATCTGGCCCACGGCAAGATCGTCCGCAGTCCGCACGCCCACGCGCGGATCAAGTCGATCGACGCCAGCGAAGCGCTGGCCATGCCCGGCGTCTTCGCCGTCGTCACGCATGACGACTTCCCCGACTTGGCCAACAAGTTCGCACTCATGGGCGAAGCGGGGCAGCTCAACCTCAAGCATTTGGCTGCCAATTGCCTGGCGCATGACAAGGTCCTCTACAAGGGACATGCCGTCGCCGCCGTCGCGGCCATCAACGTGCACGTCGCCGAGGAAGCGGCCGCCAAGATCAAGGTGGAGTACGAGGTGCTGCCGAGCGTCACGTGGGTGCTCGACGCCATGCGCGACGACGCGCCGATCCTGCACGACGATCTGCGCACCGACACCATGGGGCAGAAGGGCGACAAGCCGACCAACGTCGGCGTCCATCTCCAGTTCCAAAAGGGAGACGTCGCCGAAGGCTTCAAGTCGGCCGACGTCGTCGTGGAACGCGAGTTCCGATTGTCGAGCGTCCATCAGGGCTACATCGAGCCGCACGCTTGCGTCGCGATGTGGAATGAAGACCAGCGACTCAAGGTCTGGACCGCCACCCAAGGCTCGTTCAACTGCCGCCAACAGACGGCCGAACTCTTGCAGATTCCGGTCTCTCAATGCCTCGTCGTCCCGTGCGAAATCGGCGGCGGCTTCGGCGGCAAGATCACCGTCTACCTCGAGCCGGTCGCGGCGCTGCTCAGCCGCAAATGCGGCCGTCCCGTGAAAATGGTGATGCAGCGCAACGAGGTGTTTGAAGGGACCGGCCCGACGCCCGGCGGCTTCATCCGCTGCAAGTTGGGCGCGAAGAAAGACGGCACGCTCGTCGCCGGCGAAGCTTGGCTCGCCTACGACTGCGGCGCGTTCCCCGGCGGCGTCGTCGGCCCCGGCGCGATGTGCATCTTCAGCTGCTACGACCTCCCGCACGCCAAAGTCGACGGCTTCGACGTCTGCGACAACAAGCCGAAGACGCAAGCCTATCGAGCTCCCGGGTCGACTCACGCGGCCTTCGCGGTCGAGCAGGTCGTCAACGAACTGGCGGAAATCCTGAAGCTCGATCCCATCGACATCCGACTCAAGAACGCCGCCAAAGAAGGGGTGCGCCGCGTGGACGGCCCCGTCTATCCGCGCGTCGGCTTCGTCGAATGCCTGGAGGCGGCGCGCAACAGCGACCACTGGAAATCGCCGCTCGTCGGACCCCATCGCGGCCGCGGACTGGCGGCCGGGTTCTGGTTCAACATCGGCGGCGCCTCGAGCTGCTCGGCGAGCGTCAATGACGACGGACGCGTGAATCTGATCGAAGGTTCCACCGACATCGGCGGGTCGCGCACCGGCATCGCCATGCAGCTTGCGGAAACCTTGGGCATCGCCGCCGAGGACGTCCAGCCGCAGGTCGGCGACACCGACTCGGTCGGCTATACGTTCCTCACGGGGGGGAGCCGAGTGACCTTCGCCACGGGCTTGGCGGCCTACAAACTGGGACTCGATCTGCAGCAGCAGATGAAATCCCGAGCGGCTCAGATCTGGGAGTGCTCGCCTGACGACGTCGGCGTCGAAGGCGGCGTCTACCGTTACAAGGATCAGTCGCTGACGTTCAAACAGTTGGCGGCCAAGATCGGCGAACGTTGCCTGCAACCGGTCGTCGGCCGGTCGTCGGTCGCGCCGGAGTGTTCCACGAACGCCTTCGGCGTGCACATTGCGGACGTCGAAGTCGATCCTGAAACGGGCAAGGTCAGCATCCTGCGCTACACGGCCATCCAGGACGCGGGCAAAGCGGTGCATCCCAGCTATGTCGAAGGACAGATGCAAGGCGGCGCCGTCCAGGGCATCGGCTGGGCGCTGAACGAAGAGTACTTCTTCGACGCGAATAACCAGATGCGCAACGCCAGCTTCCTCGACTACCGCATGCCGACGTGCCTCGACGTGCCGATGATCGACACGATCATCGTCGAGGTGCCGAATCCGCTGCATCCGTTCGGCGTCCGCGGCGTGGGAGAAACGCCCATTTGCCCTCCGCCCGCTGCGCTGGCGATCGCCGTCCATAACGCCGTCGGCATCACCCCGAACGATTTGCCGCTGTCGCCTCCGAAAGTTTGGAAGGCCATCCGCGACAAAGCGTCGTAGTCATGCCTACCGTCTTCATACCGCCGCTGGCACGCGATGTGACCGGCGGCGTCGCACAGGTCGAGGTCTCCGGCGACACGGTCGCGGAGGTGCTCGACGCCCTCGAGCAGCGCTACCCAGGGCTGCGAGCTCGACTATGTCGCGGCGACTCGCTCGTTCCCGGCATCCAAGTTTGCGTCGATGATGTACTCACCAAGGCGGGCCTGCGGGCGAAATTGCAGCCGGCCAGCGAAGTGCATTTTCTACCAGCGATCGGCGGCGGCTAGCCGCTCCGCTTCCCGCCGCCCGCGTCGGTTGCCGTTCAGGTTGCGTCGTCGATATGGTACGTGTTCGGCGGCACTCGAGGAACCGTCGTGAAGGACGGCTGAGAATCACGCAGGGGGCAAGCGCCGTTGGGGCAATACGAATCGGTGGACTCGGCCGTGGCCGCCAGCGGTTGAGCCGCGCCGCATCCTGCACCGCAGGAATGGCAGGAACGACAGCCCACATTCGCCGCCGCTGACAAGACAACCAGCAGAATCGCAATCCCCGTTCGCATGTCTCTACTCCTTGGGCCGTGTAAGCGGGCCTCGCCGATGCTTGCTGCTCAAGCGGGCCGCTATACGTCATTCGTTCGATATGATTGATTCCGGTGTTACGCAGCGAACAATCGCTTCGCCGCGATGCACTGATAGAATCGGAACGGACGTCACAGGTGGAACGGCCGCATTTGCCGAAAATGCCGTATTCGCCAGTGGTTACGAGCATGCAACTGCTACGATCGGTACGCCAGGAACGACCTGACTTCTCGGAGCATTGCGTAGGTCGAGACTATTGAGATTGAACGGCATAAACGGCAAACTTTGCCGACTGGTCTTTGCCCGCTGACGGCATAGGATTGCCGAAGTGGGGCGTTCCCTTTCAGGATGAGGAACGCATGACCTCGATGGACGAACCCGCCCACGCGTGGCTTTGGAACCTGCTTGACGACGAACCAGCCGGTGCATCACTCGCCCCCAACGCCGGACACCAGGGCTCGCAACAGCCGTGTTGCTTTCTGACGTTTCAAATGCCGGGGGCGCTGTCGTCGAAGTCGCTCCGGCGTTTGCGGCGATTTCGAGATGAATGGCTGCAACGACAGGGGCTCGATGGGGAACGGCTGTCGTCGTACGTCGAGGCCGCCCGTCAATGCGACCATGGCCAGCCGCCTGAAAACCGTTGCGCGGCCCTCCGAGCATTCGCGCGCGAATACGCACGCCGCTGGTTCGGGGCGCTCGATGCCGCCAGCGGCGCTCGACGGATGCTGACGCCGCCGCTGCAGGCGACCGTCGAACTCGCCATGCACCACTGGGATCAACAGGGATGTCGCCTGGTCGACTATCTCATCCTGGCCGCTCGAGTCCATGTCATGGCAGAGTTTCCGGACGAGGGGACGCTCGCGCGACAGTGCGCCGCTTGGATCGAAGACACCACCGCGCAACTTCGGCCGCGCTGGGGAGGACGCGGCGCACTGTGGAATCGCGACGACTGCGACCACCGCGTCCAGTCGGAAGCTGCTCGATGTCGCTTACAGCGCTATCTGGCCGCGACGCCGCAGCGCTTGCGCTTGCCGCCTTCGGCCTACTTGGCCTACGGGAAACGCGACGGCGCCGCGAACGAATTACGTTGACTGCGGCGGAGGCACTGGTTCAGCGCTTGGTTCGGTCGCTCGAAACTTGCTCTTGCCTTGAGCCAAGACGGCGCGCACGCCGGCGTCCAACGTCTCGTTGACGCCGAGCAAACCCTGAACCACCTGCGCGGCCCATTCGAAATACTCTCGCTGCCGTTGGATGCCCCAATCTTGCGGTGGATCGACCAGGATCGAAGCCAAGTTGCATGTCTTGTCGGCGATTTTCACGCACTTGGCCTCTGGGCTTTTGTGCGGTGCATGAACAATTTGCAGGCGTTTGCGCTCCGCCTTCGCGAGACGTTTGTCATCCGTGCATTCCATGACGATGCGGGCCACGCGTGAACCGAAGGCCTTTTCGAGTTCCTCGCGAGTGGTGTTTGTGTCTTCGATGGTGTCATGCAGCAACGCCGCGATGAGCACGTCTTCGTCCGAGATCCCGCCCACTCTGGCCAAGTGTTCCGCTACCTCGATTGGGTGGTTGATGTAGGGTGTGGCAATCGCGTTTTTTCGACGCTGCTGAGCGTGCTTTTCGGCGGCGAATTTTACGGCGTGCAGTAGACGATTCATCGTGTTCCCGCCTTTGATCAAGAGGCAGTCGCCCCGGCAACGCGCGAAGCCGCCGCCGGCCTGAATTTGACCAATCGCGTTACACCGTGCGAATACGAATCGCTTTCCAGCGGCATTTCGCGCCGTCGGGCCAGCCTTTGCCGCCATGCACCTGCACGGCGATGCTGCCTTCCGCGCTCAGCGACTTGAGGACTTCGTCTTTCTGATAGCGTTCGACGGTCGACGCCGCGCCGTCGAATTCGCAGACTTGCAATCCGTTGATCCAAGTCGTGATGTGCGGATACTTGCCGACGCAGCGCACCTTCACTTGGTTCCAATCATCCAGTTTCCAGGCCTTCAGCCATTCGTCAGGCGTGCAGCTTTGGACCAGCCCCGCAGCGGCGATCGTTTTCGGATTAGCCGTGGTATAGCCGATCAGCTTTTTTTGGTCGTCGTACTTTCCATTGACGTCGTACGTGCGCGTATTCCAACCGCCCGTCCCTTCGCCGTACAAATGGCCCACATTTCCCGCATCGTGGTAGTCGACCATCATCTGAATGCACTGGCCGCGGTCATTCGCACGGAGGAACAAGCCCGAGCAGACGCCCCAATCGGGCTTGATCGATATCTCGAGTTCAAAATCGCCGAACTTGCGATCGGTCAGCAGGATGCCGCCGTTGCCGGAGCCGGGCGGATCTTGTTCTCCTGTGATCGTTCCGTCTTCCACTCGCCACACTCCGCCCGTGCCGTGGCCGATGCGCTGCGGATTCTTGTGCCACCCCGTCAGCGACTGACCGTCGAACAACTCCACCCAGTCGTTGGCTGCCGGCGCAGCGTAAGCGAGCGCATGCAGCGACGGTGCGGCGACGACGCCGACGGCGGCGGAAGTCGCCAGGAACGAACGGCGAGTGGGTTGAGACGCGTGCTGGGACATGAGGTTGGACTCCAGTGGTAGGCGTATGGCATCGGCGACGCTGCGGCGCGGCAAGCGAACGCGCGGTCACGACGATAACAGGCCGAGCGCCGCTTTTGAAGAGCCGCGCAGTGTGTGGAATTACTCCGCACCCGCGCTGGCCGGCGGTTGCCTGTGATCAACCGGCGGCCCCTCATCAGTCGGCGGCCCCTCATCAACCGGCGGCAGGTCCTCGAGTTCCGTGCATTCGCGGAACGCACCCTGTTCGTTGGCCTGCCAGTAACGGCCGCTCATCACGTCGAGGGCCGTGAGCCAGCCGCCCGCGAAGCAGGCGGTGTCGATGCAACGGAGGTGACCCAAGTCGAGCACCTTTCCGGAACGCTGCGGAGTATGCCCCACGACGGCTTGCTTGCCTGACTGGTGTCGTTCGGGAACCGACCACGACAGATGTTGCCAAAGCAGGACTTCGTCGGGTTGCTCGTCCAACGGTTCGTCGGCCCCGTAGTTGGCGTGCACAAACAGGTGAGTGTCGGTTTCGTGGAAGCGACGACACTGCTCGAAGAACTGCAGGTGCGCCGCGGGGATTTCCTGGAGTCCTCCCCCGTAGCTGGCCAGGGTGCGATTACCGCCGCACTGGCCGATCCAAAACGACTCCACTGGCCCGCCGCGCAGCGACTCCAACAACATGGCTTCGTGGTTGCCGCGCAGCGTAATGACTTGATGCGTATCGCACAGCTTCAGAATTTGATCGATCACGCCGCGCGTATCGGGCCCGCGGTCGATATAGTCTCCCAAGAACACGACGAGGTCGTCGCGATCCAAGGGCACTCGGTCTAAAATCGTCGACAACGCACGAACACAGCCGTGAATGTCGCCGATCGCGATCGTCCGCATTATCCGCCTCGCCTACTACACCGCGTCGGTCGCCGCTGCACGCCCCGCTGATGAACTTAAGCCCCAAACAAAACGTCGCGCAACATTGCACGGCATTCCCGAACGACGCCACTGACTGCGGTAGCGTAGGGATTTCAATCCGAAGTCGCAAGTTGTCTCCCCATCCTCAATTCGCGTCCACTTTTTCCCGCAGTTTCTCCCCATGTCAAAATCGCCGCTCGACCTCGATCTCGATGCGTGTCGCGCCCGTCAACGACGACTCGCCGCCGCACTCGCCGAACACCAACTCGATTGGATCTTCGTCACGCAAACGGAACACGTGCAATGGCTGGCGGGGCCGCGATTCGCTTGGCAGTTTCAGCCTGCCGCGGTCCTCACGGCCGCCGGCCGACTGCACCTCGTCGCACCACGCAAGTGGCAAGGCGAAGCGGCCGCCGACGAAGTCGTCAAATACGACGCCCAATGGCACTCGACGCTCCGCAACGATCAGCGGGCCGAGTCGACTCGCGTGCTGCTGGAATCGCTGGCCGACGCCCCGCCCCCGCTCCGCATAGGAGTCGAATTCTCGACGTTCACCCGCCACGCAAATTTCACCGGCGACGTGCAATTGATCGACATCGAACCAGAACTCTATCGCCAACGGCGGTGCAAGGACCCCGACGAACTGGCGCGACTACGTCGCGCTATCGACGCGACCGGCCGAATGTATGCGACGGCGCGGGAAATCCTCCGTCCGGGGCTCTCTGAAATCGACATGTTCTGCGCCTTGCAGACGGCCGCCGTCCAAGAATTGGGCGAGATGCTCACCGGAACCGGAAACGACTACCAATGCGGCTCGCGCGGCGGTCCGCCTCGCAACGGCCGCGTCGCCGAGGCCGGCGAACTCTATATTCTCGATCTGGGACCCGCGTTTCGCGGCTATTTCGCCGACAATTGCCGGACGCTCGCGGTCGCCGAACCCTCCGACAAGCAGCGCGAAGCTTGGTCGTGGGTCGTCCGAGCGCTCGAGCATGTCGAACAAGCGGTGCGGCCCGGAAAACGAGCCCAAGAATTGTTCCAAGAAGTCCAGCAACTGCTCGATCAAGCCCCGTGCGGCGTCTTCAACCACCATCTGGGGCACGGCATCGGCCTGTTCCCGCACGAGGCGCCGCACTTAAACCCCCACTGGGACGACGTGTTCCAAGTCGGGGACGTCTTCACCGCGGAACCGGGACTTTACGACCCCGAACTGCGCCACGGCATCCGCCTGGAAAACGACTACCTCGTGACCGAAACGGGCGTCGAACGCTTGTCGAACTTTCCGCTCGATTTGTAAGGCAGCGTTCCGATTCCGCTTACTTGTCCGCGGCGCGCTTCTCTTCCATCGCGCGCACGAACTCCCGTGCAATGTCTTGGTACTTCGTCGGCGTCGCGTCGTCGTCGGCGATTTCCTGCAGCACGGGCAAGGCGCGGGCATCGCCGATCAGTCCTAGCGCCCACGCGCCGTCGTAGCGAATGAAACTCGGGTAGGTCGGATCTCGTACGGCCTCCATCAATCGCGGCACGCCGTCTGGACCCGCGTCTGCCAGTCCATCCGGCCAACCGTATTTCAGACGCGTCCCCTGGGGGAGGATCGCGTTGAGGAGCCGCACGGTTTGGGCGATGCGTTCTCGTTGGGAGGCGTCTCGGCAGTATTCCTTCAAGAGCACGTCAAGTTGCTCCACATTCAGCGGCCTTCTCGCGTATAAGCGTACAAGGTGCTCTTCCATTCGCGGAGCGACCTCGGCCAACAACCGACGTGCAGTTAGTTGCTCTCGGTAGGTTTCGGCCTTCTTCCGTTCCGCCGCGAGCCGTCGTTCCTGTTCGGCTCGCATCGCGGGGTCATGGAGGACGATGATTTCGCTGTTGTTAAGCTGGGGAACGTCCGATTCATCCCAATTCGGATCGATCCCGTTCCGAACTCGCTCCACCTGCATCAGCCACAGCGTCGCCTTTAGGCGACGCGCCGCTGGCCAATCCGGATCGTCGTCGGCATTGAAAGTCAGTTGCGACGACGTGGCGAACTCCAGTAAGCGTAACGCTCGCCCTGCGGGAATCTCTGTCGCATGTTCCAAGCCGGCCATCGCACACTGGTGTTTCACTCGTTCGAACAAGGTCCCGTCAAAGCCTGGTTGCCGAGCCTGCTCTCGTCCCAACCACTCGTGTGCGAACATCATCAGGTCAAACGACAACTCGGCTCGCTCACTCGCCGGCAATTCGCGCGACTCGGCGAGAATGCGATCAATCGACGCTTCCATTCGCTCGGGAGAGACAGTGTCGATCGACCGCAACGCCGCCTGGGAAGGACTTGGTCGCGGCGTCGTTGCTCCCTCGTTCGGCGGCGTCGAATGCACTTGGCTGGCGCGCTGCGCATCGACAAACGCAGGCGGCGTACCCAGCTTGAGTTGCACGCGACCGCCGCCGAATTGCGCCGAGCGGTCGCGCCACCAGTCGGCCAACTGTGCGTCGCTCTTATCCGCTGCCAAATGAAACAGATCGCACAGCGACAACCGGCTGCTCTCGCGCCGAGAACCTTGACGGTCGTCCACGTGCCGATACTGCCACAGCGAACGATCGATGCCGAAGTCGTTCGGGTGCGCTTGCTCAAGCAGCCAGTCGACCGCTTCCGCTGCGCCCATTTCCGCGAGTCCGACGGCGGCGATGAATTGTGCTTCATCCCACGAGGCGCCGGCGGGCTCCTTCCAGACGCGAACGGCCGGTTCGGCGGGCGGCGTGTACGGATCGCCGACGGTCGCATCATGACGCAGCACGTCGAGCAGGAACTTCTTCGCGTCGCGGTGGCGCGATTGCCTTACGGCCAGCGTGAAGGTTGCGATCTCGGAGCTGCTCGAGCTATAGGCGCGCTCCATGACGCACGCGAGCAATTCGGCTTTGATTTGCTCCTGTTGCGGCTGTTTCGGCGCTGGTGAATTGTCGGCATGAAGCGGAGCCGGCGGAGGCAGCGGCGGATCGACATCCCAGATCTCGAACAACATGACCAGAACTCGAAGTAGCTCCCGCCGGCTGCTCGAAGTCTGGTCGCCGCCGTTGCAACTCTGCCGGAATTCAACGAGCACCGAACGCGCGAATTCCGCATCGTCAGCGGCATGCCGAGCGACTTCTGCGACCATGGCGTCGAGCGACTTCGACTCGATTTTTCCGCCTCGCACAAGTCGCCGCAGCGTCTCACGCGGCGTCGCTTGAGTTGACGGGGCGGCCGAGCGGGCCTGCACGCTGCGATCCGGAGGCGAGGCTGCCTGCTGCGGCGAGGTGCTCACGACGGCGGCGGCGTCCAACGACCAAATCTCGAGGCGCCCTTCCGCCGGATCGTGGCAGGGCGGGACGATCGCCAGCCAATGGCGTTGCGGCACAAGGAGCCAATTCGAATCCAACGGGCGAGCCTGAAGCGGTGCTGATGAGGGGCGAAAAGCAAGGGTTTCCTTGCCCGTCGCCGAGTTCAGCAGGCGAAAGCTCCAATCCGTGCTCTGCACGCCGATGGCGTGGTCGAAGGTGCCGCCGCCCACGAGGCACCCTGTCGGAACCACTTGCTCCCATTCGATCTGGCCCGTGACGACGTTCGTCAGGCGCACGACGGAGGCGGCGGAATCGGCGGCCTGATAGTTGCGACTCGCAATCGATACGATCCGCGCGTCAACGGTTCGTGTGTTGCCGGGCAGAAAGCGGACCCCCATGCATAGGTCGCGCGAGTCATGGGGCAGCCTGTGAAACGGCTCGAAGGAGTCCGGTTTCCAAAGAATGACCCCGCCGCCCGCTTGCCGTTCGTCGTCCCAACGCCCCGCGCTCGCCAGAAAGCGGCCGTCTGCCGCGAACGCGACGTCGGTCACGACGCTATGTCCAAGACAATGCGCCACGGTGTTGTCGCGAAAGTCCCACACTTTCAAACGCCCCGGGGCGACTCGTCGCGGCGGGAGCTCCCTTTCCGACCATAGTTGGGCCGCGTCTTGGAATGAATCGCCGCCGACCGCCAGCTGATTCCCGTCCGGTGAAAAAGCGAGGCCTCGCACTCCCCCTAACGCCCGCTTGCGATTCTTCAGCACGAGCGGCGTCTTCTCGAAGGCAGGATCGTTGGGGGTGAAGCTGCGATCTTCGAGGACGCGCCATACTTTCCCCGTTTCGGCATCCAGCACCGATACTTCGCCGAGCAGCGTTCCAACGGCGAGCCGTTTTCCGTTCGATGAGAACTCCAACGCTGTCACGGCATCCTGCATCTGTTCGAGCTGACCGGCTTTCTCCAGCATCACGGCGAAAATGGTCTCGCTGGTCTCGACATCCACGACGCGCAGCTCCATGCCGCTCCCTTGGTCCGATGCCGCGGCGATTCGGCGACCATCCGCCGAACTTGCCAGACGCGATGCCAACCCCGTTCCATGAATCGTCTTGACGATGGCGGGGGCGGCGGGAGGCGAGTCGTCCGACTGCGGCGGCTCGAACTGCGCTAGCGCCCCTGTCGTTCTCGGCAGCAGGCCGACGACGACTCTGACTGCGCCGCCGCCGACGCAGACTATGACCAGAAGCAAGCTCAGCGCCAGCCAATTCGGCCGGCGGCGCGAGTTCCTCGTGATCGGCGCCGACAGCGACTCGGGGAGGGCGTGAACTGTCGGCTGCTGCACGTGGGCCAAACAATGCTCCAACAGCGCCGCAACATCGCTTGCCGTGGCAAAACGTTGGCTGGCGTCCTTCGACAACAGTTGCATGACGACGCGTTCCAGCCAATCGGGAATGGACGGATTGAGTTCGCGAATCTGTCGAGGCTGGCTGTCGGCGATGCGCCGCAACACACCCAAGGTCGTCTCGGCGCGAAACGGCGGACGACCAGTGCACATGGCGTAAAGCACGCTGCCCAAACTGAACAGATCGCTGCGCGCGTCGACGCTCTCCCCCGCGGCTTGCTCGGGCGACATGTACTGCGGCGTGCCCGGATGAAAACCGGTATTCGTGATGCTCGCGTCATCCGCGGCGCGCGCCAACCCGAAGTCGGTGATTAGCGCCCGCTCGATGCTTGGTTCCAGCAGGATGTTCGACGGCTTGATGTCGCGATGCACCAAGCCTTGAGCGTGAGCGGCCGACAAGCCGGCTGCAACTTGCCTCCCAATCCGCAGAATCTCGCACAACTCCAGCGCTCCCTCGCGGTCCAACCGCGCCTGGAGCGACTCGCCCGCAACGTACTGCATCACGAGGAACGGCGGTTCATGCTCCGTCTCGACGTTGTGAATCGGCACGACGTGATCATGCACGACCGCCGCGGCCGCACGGGCCTCGCGCGCAAATCGCCGACGCGCGGGGCCGTTGACCGATAACGGCGGAGCGAGCACCTTGATGGCGACGACTCGATTCAATTCGGTATCAAATGCCTTGAAGACGACGCCCATCCCGCCCGCGCCGATCAACCGCTCGACTTCATACCGCCCCAGCCGCCCCAGCATTTCCGGATGAGCGGGAGGTGCAAGCCACTGTTGGGCCAGCGACTCGGTCCAGGCGGTACGCCGTTCAAGCCAACGCCACGCGCGCAGCCTGTCAGCTCGGCGGGCCGGCTCGTCGTCGCCGCCGCTCATGCCGGCCGCCAACGCGTCGCCCGCCCGCTTCCACTCTTCGACGCTGGCCGCCAATTGTTCCAGCCTCGTCTGGCAGGCCGCACACTGCTCGACATGCGCCAGCATCGCCTCGTGCTCCACGGCGTCCGTAGGCTGATGCAGCATGGCGAGCAGGCGTTCGTCGTTGCACAGAAAATCATCGTTCGCCATGTCGTTCCTCGTACTTCTGCACGCATTCTTTAATGCGCGCCATGACGCGGCTGCGACCGAAGTAGATGTTGCCGGGGCGAGTTCCCAGTCGACGAGCGGCCTCGGCGATCGAGAGTCCCTCGACGTGCGTCAACCAAAATGCTTGCCAAGTCAGTTCGGCGACCGCACCGCGAACCTGTGCGCCGGCCCACTCCAAGACGGCCCGCTGATGTTCAATTTCCAACTGCGCCGCGACGTCGTCGCCGCTCGGCAGTCGACTCAGCAGACGGGCGCCCTCGTCGCCGTCCTGTCCGAGAGAACGAGTCGCTCGGCGAGTCAGCATGTCGGCCGCTTCATGGCGCGCGATCCTGAGCAGCCAAGCTCGAAACGGCCCCCGGTCGTCGCGCTCCAGCCATCCGTCGAGCGATTGCGCGACGGCCAACAGGACTTGCTGAACCAAGTCCTCCGCATCGGCGGCCTGAAACCCTCGGCCTCGCGCTACGCGAAAGACGGTCGGGCCGTAGATTTCCACAAACTCGTCCCACGCGGCGACGTCGTCTGCATTCCGCAAACGCAAAATCAGACTGGCTCGCGTTTCGGCGGGGCTGAGGGACATCGAGACACCTGGAATAGAAACGAACGTCTATTCAGATAGTCTGGCCGATCCTGTCCGTTCTTGCGCGCACCGCCCAAGATTCGTCTCGATTTATCCGCTCATCCGCGACGGCTCACGATGACGCGCTGTGCCGAATTGGGGACGTCGTGCAATTCGTGCGACGCCAGTCCCGCTTCGCGCCCCATCGCTTCGTACTCGGCGAACGTGTACGCATCGCCGGCGGGAGTCGTGCCGAGCATCGTGAAACTAAACGTCGCCGGCACGGGCGGCGAGACGCGATCCTCGTTCGGGACGAACTCCAACGTCACGACCTGACCGCGCTCGGAGAGGGCCGAAGCCGCTTTGCGCAGCACCGAGACGCAGGTCGGGCGATCGAAGTGATGGAGGAAATTCGTCAGCAGCACGAAGTCAAAGCCTTGGCCGTAGTCGAGCTGCAGGGCGTCGCCCGGCAATAGCGAATAACGATCCGCGACTCCCGCCGCCGCCGCGTTTTCCACCGCCACTTCCAGCACTTTACCCCAATCGAGCGCCACCACTTGCGCCTCGGGGTTCCGCTGCGCGATGGCGATGCCGAACGCGCCGTGCCCCGCCGCAATGTCGAGCACCCGGATCGGCCCTGACGCCTGACGGCTCGCCCACTCGGAGATGAAGTGAGCCGGCGGCCGCATCATCGGCATCATGCTCTTGGCGAACTCAACCCAACCCTCGAACTCGTCCTCCACCGTGCCCTTGCCCTCGAGCAGCGTGCCGCCGCGCCGCACCAAACTCGCGACGTCGCGGAAGGCGTCGAGCAAATGGGGAGAGTGGATGAAGCCGACCATTTTGCCCATGTAGTGAGGCGAGTCGCGGTCCAGAAACAGGGCCGCGGTGGGAGTCAGCGAGTAACGTTCGCTTTGCTTCTGGAGAAAACCGTGCACGGTCAGAAAATCGCACAGGATGCGGAGCGCCCGCTCGTCGGCCCCTACCGCCGGTGCAAGCGCGGCCGCCGTGTCCGCGCCGCGCGCGAGGGCCGAGAAGAGATCGAGTTCAATGGCGCCGCGGAGGGCGAAACTGCGCTGAAAGGCATTCAAGGTGTCAAAGATCAGGCCGGGGTTGGGAGCGTGATCGGCGAGGCCGGCGGCGGGGGAATTCACGGTAAGACTCCTTCAATTGACGCGCGGGTCGTCGGGAGAGGGGGCGGCGCCCAGCGCAGGACGCAGGATCTGCTGGCCGATGCGGTCGATCGCCTGCTCCCAAAGATCCTCCCCTTCGTAGAACGGCATTTCTGCAACCGCGGTCGCGATCAGCCAGCCGCCTTGCCGTAACTCGTCTTCCAATTGGCCGGCGCCCCAACCCGAATATCCCAGGTAGAACCGCAATGGCTTCGTCGCCTGCTCGATGAGTTGCACGAGTTGCGGCTTGTCGCTCGAGACAAACAAACTGGGCAAGACGATGCCGTCGGATAACGTCTGTTGTTGGTGCAGCGCCAGCAGGGCGTTGCCGACGGGACCTCCCCACTGCAAGTGCATGTCGAGCGGACAGGCGCCGTCCCCCAACGCCTCCCAGACTTCCGCGAGCTTATTCTGCACGCGGCGATTGAGCACGACGCCGACCGCCCCCTCTTCATCGTGCTGAACCATCAGCACCACCGTCCGAAAGAAGTTCGGATCGGTCAGTTTGGGAGACGCGACGAGGATGTGCCCGCGCAGGGAGACGGTCATGGGGAGTTTGCGTGAGGCCAGGTTTCCTGCCAAATGCAGCCGGCCCAAGACCAGCCGACGCCGAAGCCAATCAACATATTCCGCAAGCCGACGCGCAGGCGACCGTCGCGCCGCAACTGCTCGATCAAGATCGGCAGCGTCGACGAGACCGTGTTGCCGACTCGCTCCAGCGCCAACGGCATCTGTTCCGGCGTCAGAGCGAGTCGTTCGCGCAATTGGTCGAGCATTTTGAAGGTGGCTTGGTGCAGCAAGTAGAGGTCGATCTCCGACCGCGTGCGCTGGGCCTTCGCCAAGATGCCGTCGACCAACTGCGGGACGGCGCCGACCGTGAAGCTGATCAGGCTCGGCCCATCCATATACAAATCACTCGGCCAGCGATGTCGGTGTCGCGGCTTGATGGCTTGCTCGGCCGGGCGCGCTCCGCCCTTGGCGACCAACAGCGTATCGCCGCCCTTACCGTCTGTGCCGTATTGAAACCCTTCCAAACTCGGAGCGTCGGCGGCTTCGATCAGCGTCGCGGCGGCGGCGTCGCCAAAGATCGTCCGCAGGCTGCGGTCGGTCGGATGGATGTACTTCGAATAGGTTTCCGCGGTGATCAACAAGACGCGCCGCGCCGACCCCGATCGAATGAGTCCATCGGCCAGCGACAAACCATACACAAACCCCGAACAGCCCAGATTAAAGTCGAGTGCCCCGACCGAGGTCCGCAGGCCCAGCCGGTCCTGCATCAGGCAAGCCGTCGTCGGCAGTGGATAATCGGGGGTCTGGGTGCACAGCAACAAGAAGTCGATCGACGCCGGATCAACCTGATGATCGGCGAACAATTTCTGAGCGGCGGCGACGCCGAGGTCCGAGGCGCATTCATCCGGTGCGGCGATGTGCCGTGCGGCAATGCCCGTTTTTTCGTAAATGACGTCCATTTCCCAACTTGGAAAGAGCTCCTTGAGCTCATCGTTGGTTTCCACGCGGGTGGGGAGATGGACGGATATCGGACCAATCGCAGCGTACTTCACAAGGCAGCATCCTTGGCGAAAGGGAGCCGTACGATACCCCTAGGGCTCGGAGGGGTCAATTGCAGGACAGATTTGACCTACCTGTAATATCGGCAAAACCGATAAAGTCCGCCCTTGAGCTCGGCCGAAAAACGAGGCGGGTCGATTGTCGTGGAGTTACTCCGCGCCGACCGCGAGGTCCCGCTTCGTTCCGCTAACAAGGCAGGCGATATGAGGATAGGCGACATCGTGGAACCGAACGAACACTTGATCGACATCCACTGCCATCTGCTGCCCGATCTCGACGATGGGGCGCAAAGCTGGCTGGAAACGACGCAAATGGCCCGGATGGCGGTGGCGGACGGCATCCGCGCCGTCGTCGCCACCCCCCATCAACTGGGCGTCTATGCGCATAACGGCGGTGAACAGATCCGCGAGCGCACTCGCGAACTGCAAGCGTGGCTCGCTCGTCACGAGATTCCCCTGCGCGTGGCGCCGGGCGCTCAGATTCGCTGCGAGCCCGGCTTGCCTGAAAAAATCGAAGCCGGCGAAGTCTTGACGCTCGCCGACCAGGGACGCCACGTCCTACTCGAACTTCCCCCGGCGCCCTTTCCGTTGCTCCACGACGTCCTCCCTGCCCTGCGCGACGCGCGACTTACCGGCATCATCGCTCACCCCGAACGGCACGGCGTCTTGCAGCGCAATCGAGATCGCGTCGCCGATTTGGTCGACCGCGGCTGCCTCATGCAAGTCACCGCCGATAGTCTCGTCGGTTTGTTCGGTTATCGAGCGCAGCAGATGGCCGAATGGATGCTGAACGAGCGGCTGGTGCACTTCCTGGCGACCGATGCGCACGGTGCGAAGTCGCGCCGGCCACTGCTTCGGCAGGCATTTACTCGAGTCGCCAGTTTGGTGGACTACGACGCGGCGGTCGCGCTGTGCTGTCGCAATCCGGCCGCCGTCGTCGCCGGCGAAGAGATTCCAGCCTGCGGCTTGCGGCGAACTCGCGTCGTCTGGAGCGAGTGGTTTCGGTGGCGGCGAGCGGCTTAGTCGCCGTCGCGTCTCCGAGAGTTGTTACTGCGCAAGGAATTCCGCTGTGTCCGACCGCTCGACCGCTTCGAACGCTACCCACGCGTCGCGATCCTTTTCGCGTCGGCGGTGGATTGGTTCGTGCGCCGCCGGCCTCCTGGGACTCGGCGCCGCGTGGCACGGCGACGCCCGATCGCTGCTCGCCGGCCAGCGCTGGTACGACGAACAGACGCTCGGCCCCATTCAGATCCACGCCAACTTCTCCTTGACGCCGTTCCAACCGCTGCTCGATGAAGTCGCCCAGTTGCAACAATCGCTGCAAGTGCATCTCGAGGCGCCGCCGGCGCGGGAGCCGATCCACGTCTTCTTGTTCGATCGCAAACCGGTCTACTTGGCGTACCTCCGCGAGTACTTCCCACGCGTCCCTTACCGACGCGCGCTCTACATCAAGGAACGCGGGCCCGGCATGGTGCTCGCCTTTCGCAGTCCCGAATTCGACGTCGATCTTCGCCATGAAACTACGCACGCCCTCCTCCACACGGGCGTCGACGATCTCCCGTTATGGCTCGACGAAGGCCTGGCAGAATACTTCGAGCTCCCGGCCGACCAGCGCGCCGGAGGCAATCCCTACTTGGCGCAAGTGCAGTGGCAAGCGACGCTCAAGCAAGTTCCTCACCTGGAAACGCTTGACGCGATCCAAGATCTGGAACATATGGGTAAGGATGAGTACCGAGCGGCGTGGGCGTGGGTGCACTTTCTGCTCCATGGCGCCCCCGGCGGTCGGATCGAGTTGATTCGATACTTGGCCGATCTCCGCTCGGGCGTCGATGCCGAACGACTCAGTACCCGCCTGGCACGACGCATGCCGGATCGCGAGTCGCAGTTCCTGCAGCACTTCAAGCAATTCAAAACCTGAGCCTCGCTGGCGGAAGCCAGGCGGACGCCACGACATGGGCACGATTCTCGTCACCGGCGCCGCCGGCTTTATTGGTTTTCACCTCTGCCAACGATTGCTTGCACAGCACGGCGACGTCGTGGGAATCGACAATCTGAACGCCTATTACGACGTTCGGCTCAAGCACGCGCGACTGCAGCAACTGGAGGGACGCCCCGGCTTTCGCTTCCAGCAAATCGACGTCGCCGACCGCCCGGCCGTCGAACGGTTGTTTCGAGACGCGCAGCCGGAATACGTGCTGCACATGGCCGCGCAGGCCGGCGTCCGCTACGCCGCGGAAAACCCGCACGTCTACGCCGACAGCAACCTCGTCGGCTTCCTCAACATGCTTGAAGGGTGCCGCCACAGCCGCCCTAAGCACTTGGTCTATGCTTCCTCGAGCTCCGTGTACGGCGCAAACACGCGCGTGCCGTTCTCCGAGTCGCATGGCGCGGGGCATCCAGTCAGTCTCTACGCGGCGACGAAGCGGGCCAATGAACTGATGGCTCACTCGTACTGCCACCTCTACGGACTCCCTACCACCGGCCTCCGTTTCTTCACCGTCTATGGACCGTGGGGACGCCCCGATATGGCGCTCTTCAAGTTCACACGCGCCATCCTCTGCGGCGAACCGATCGACGTCTATAACGAAGGTCGCATGCGCCGCGACTTCACCTACGTGGACGACGTCGTCGAAGCCACGCTGCGCCTCCTGCCCCGCCCCGCCGCACCCGATGCAAACTGGCGCAGCGACGACCCGAATCCGTCGACAAGTTGTGCGCCTTATCGCGTCTACAACATCGGCAACCATGCCCCCGTCCCGTTGTTGGAGTTCATCGAGACGCTGGAACAGTGTTTAGGACGCACGGCAGTCAAACGCCTGCTTCCCGCCCAACCGGGCGATGTGGTGGAGACGTACGCCGACGATCAGACGCTGGCCCGCGACATCGACTTCTCCCCTGCGACTCCGCTGCGCGACGGCATCGCTCGTTTCGTCGACTGGTACCGCACGCACTACGTATCTGCGGGCGAGGTTTCCTGAGCGATGACTGACGCCCCGCAAAACCCGAACACGCTCGGCAAAGCGAGCCTCATCCTGGGCATTCTCGCCAGCACGTTCGTGTTCATGATCGGACTGTGCGCCGGCGTCGGCAAAGAACAAGGCTGGCTTCCCGCCGTCGGTCCCCTGCTTGTCGTCCTCGGCGGCACGTTCGCCTTCATGGGACTCATTAGCGCACTCCTGGGATTCGGCGGGCTGTGGGGACGCAATCGGTCGCGCGCGACGGCCTTCTTCGGCTTGCTGCTAGGCCTTTTCGCCGTCGCCCTGTTCCTCGCCATCATCCAGTCCGCGCAGCACCGCCCCTAAAGGCTGTTTTCAGCCGACGCCGCGCTAGCGGCCGTCTGCAGCATCGCCAACCCGACCCGCGCCGGCTCCTCGAGGTCCACTTCACGGCGTGATGCCCAGCTTCTTGTACAGATAGTCGATCGCACGCACGCGGTCGTCGGGCGACGGCGGCAGCTCCGCGACGCTGGGCGTCGTCCCCGCGTCGATCGCCGCCGCATCATCGACGGAAAACTTGCGGACCTTGATCGTCGACGTCGGAAAGCGGATCGTGCGCGCATCGTCGACGCTCGACGCTGCCCCCACGAGCATGCCGGTCTCCGTCGTGACGCGATCGCGGCCCCCGTCTCCGCCGTCGGCCGTCACGCTGGCGAAGCCCGCCAGCGCCGCTTGCCGCCCAGCCCAGACAAACTGAATCTCGCTCGCCGCCAGTCGCAAACGATCGTCCCCCGCACTCCCTTGCAAGAACGCGGAATCGACGCCGCCGGCGCTCGCGACGGCTACCAACTGTTCGAACCCGCGCAGCACCGCGGTCAGCGTCGGCGTGGTCCAGCGTAGGCGGTCGGAACGCAGGTCGAGTTGATCGTCGCCGACCGAGTCGCGGATCTGAACGCGATCAAGGCCGCCGCGCGACGCGTCTACCTCCAGTTGCTCAAGTCCCTGCAGCACATACGTCGCGCTCCCCGTATTCCACCGCACCTCGCCGCCGCGCAGGTCGAGCAGATCGTCGCGGTGCGAGTCGAGCAGGGTCGCCTTATCGACGCCGCCGCGAGTCGCCGTGAGCCGGACGTAGTCGAAGCCGTACAACCGCACATCCCGAGCGGCGTTTGACCACTCCAGGCCGCTGGCGTCAATGCGAAAGGTATCCGCCTCCACGCCGTCGGCGATCGTCGCTTCGTCCCGGAGCAGGCCGGCCGCCAGTTCCACCTCTTCGACGCCCGAGAATCGCAACTGGCCGGAGTTCGAGCGGGCTTCGGCGAGCGTCGGCGACAGAATCACGCGCCACGTGTCGCTGGACCGTGAACTATCGAACTTTGCCGAATCGCGGCCGCTCGACCCATTCCACTCGACCGACGACACGCTGGCACTGGGGAACGCGTATTCGACGCCGTTCAGCGACACACGCACCGCGGCGTCCCAGGCCACTTGGAGAACGTCGTCCTGCGGCGTGTCGGCGATGACCAGCGAGGCGCCGTCGAGCCGCACGAGGTTTTGCAGTTGAATTTGCGTCGTCGCATCGCCGCCGGTCAACCGGAAGAAGACCGCGTCCCCCTCCCAGACTCGCAGGTCGAGCCGCGAGCCGGCGGCCGTCGTTCGACTCACGGCGAGTCGCAGTCCGTTGCGATCGAAGGCTTCGATCGTGGTCGAGCCGCTAGCTTGGATGCTCGCCAATCCCGTGCGCGCGGCGTGCCAGCGATACCAGCCGGCGTTCGCGCCGCGGGTCCCGCCCAGTTCGGAAAGCGAGTGCTGCCACGAGTCGCCTGTCGGCCAGGCCGTCGCCGCGACCGGCACCGCCGTCCGGACGGCGTCGTCCATCGCCGGCGACAGGAGCCGCTCGAGGGTGCGCCGGAGCTGCACGCGCGCGATCGCGACCTGCGTCGCCGGATCGTCGATTTGGTCGGCGCCGTCGCGCAAGACCTGCTCAATTTGAGCGACCGTCGGTTCTGCGCCCGTGGTGCGTCGCAGCGTCTCACGGACGAGCAGGCTGGCCGCCGCGACATAGGGCGCCGCCATGCTGGTGCCGGTCGAGGCCACGTAGTCGTTGTTGCGACCGTCGGCGCCTAGCAAAAAGTCGGGCGCCGTACTGACGATCTCCTCGCCCGGCGCCGCGAGAACTCGAGCATTCCGCTGCGAGAAATCGCTCAGCCGCCCGTCAGCGCCGACGCTGGCCACCGGCGTGACCTGGAAGCTGGAAGCGGGGTAGCTAAGTTGCGTCGGCGCATCCTCGTGAAATCGATTCCCGGCCGAAACGGCGACGAAGATGTTGTCCGCTCGCAGTTGGGCCAGTTCGGGTTCCAGCAGTTTCGCCAACGAACCGTCGCCGGCCGAATCGGCGGTGCCGATTGAAAGATTGACCGCGGTGATGGGCGACGCGAAGCTGAAACGGTGATCGTGCACCCAGCGCAGCGCGTTTTGAATCCAAGTCCCCTGCGTCGCCCCCGAGTCGTTGAAGACGCGCAGCGCCACGAGCTGCGCGTCGGGGGCGACTCCCGTGCGAAATCCATCTCGCCCAGCAATGATTCCGGCGATGTGCGTGCCATGAAATCCGGCCGGCCCGTCGTCGTAAGGGAGTGCGTCGTTTTCGGCGAAATCCCACCCGCCGACGACTTTATAGCCGGCGCCGAAGCCGGCCCCGAGCGCTTCGTGGTCGAAGGCAATTCCGCTATCGATCACTGCGACCGTCTGACCGGCGCCCGTCAGACGCTGCGAAGCCAGCCATGCCGCGTCATTCAACGCCACCGCCGCCAGCGACTCGCCCGGCGCGACGACCTGCGGCAACTCCAACGGCGCCGCAGGCAGCGGTCCGAAAGGGGCGGCGATCGACTCGGCGGCCAAACCGGCCAACAGCCGCCGCGACTCGAAGATTTCCAGTTCTAGCGTCGTCCGTCGACGAATCTTCCGCTCCGTGCGCCGCATCGTGATCTCTCGACGGCCTGTAACGATTGTCCGTGATAAACAGCGCAGGTCCGCGAAACTTTGCGGTCTGGCCGACAACCGTAGGTTGCGGAAGGCAGGGCGGCAAATGCCCGACAAGTACGCCGGCCCGCCCGTTTGGTAGACCTTGCCGAGCGGCGATTTTCGATTGAACCCAACGGGCTTCGCTCACCGAATGTAATCGCTACAACCTTCATTTCTGTCACCCGGCGCTAAGGATTGCGACGTGAGTGCCGCCCAATACCTCAAATACCTCTACTGGTCCCGTTTCGCGAAGCCTGTCGCCGACCGCGACATCTACCGCTGGGTGCGTGCACAACGCCCCAAAAACATTGTCGAATTGGGCGTCGGCAAAGCGGTGCGGACGCTGCGGATGTTCGAACTGCTGCTGCAGACGACGCCGGCCGCCGAGCTCCGCTACACCGGAATCGATCTGTTTGAGGCCCGACCCGCGGACAATCCGGGGATGCCGCTAAAGCAGATGCACACGCTGCTCAAACCGCTCGGCGTCAAGGTGCAGCTGATTCCCGGCGACCCGTTCTCGGCGTTGGCTCGAGCGGCCAACGGGCTGGCGAAGACCGATCTGGTGATCATCGGCGCCGACCAAGACGCCGATGCACTGGCCCGCAGTTGGATGTACTTGCCGCGGATGCTGACGCCCGACTCGCGCGTCTTCGTCGAAACGGGCGCACCCGGGCAGACGAAATTCGAGCAGCGGACGTTGGCGGAAATCGAGCAGCGCGTGAGCCAGGAGAAAAAGGCCTCGCGGAAAGCGGCCTAACCGCCCCACGCGCCAACCCCGCATTTCAGCCGCCGCCGCGCTAGCGGCCGGCTCCTCCCCCGCCCGCGCCTCTTCGCCCGTGGAGCCCTTCTGCATGACGACCGCACGACGCCTTCTGATGCTGGTGGGCGACTTCGTGGAAGACTACGAGGCGATGGTGCCGTACCAGATGCTGTTGATGGCGGGACATGCCGTCGACGCCGTCTGCCCAGGCAAGCAAGCGGGGGAGACGGTCGCTACGGCGGTGCACGATTTCGAGGGGCACCAGACGTATAGCGAGAAGCCGGGGCACCGGTTCCGCATCACGGCGGACTTTGCGGCCGTGGAGTGTGCGTCGTACGACGGGCTGGTGATTCCCGGAGGACGCGCACCCGAGTATCTGCGGCTGAATCCCCGGGTGTTGGAGATCGTGCGTCACTTTGCCGCCGAAAGCAAGCCGATCGCGGCCATCTGTCATGGTGCTCAATTGCTGTCGGCCGCCGGCGTTTTGCGCGGCCGCAGCTGCTCCGCATATCCGGCTTGTCAGGCGGAGGTGGAACTGGCGGGCGGCGTGTACGTCCCCGCCGCGCCGTCGTTCGACAACGCGCACGTCGACGGCAACCTGGTCACGGCGCCGGCTTGGCCCGCGCACCCCGCTTGGATGCGTGAGTTTTTGAAGGTGTTGGGGTAGCGATTCGCGCGTCCCAGGGAAGCCTGCGGCCGTCCGTGGCCTTCGAGGGCATCCGTTCCGGCTTCCCTAGGTTCGCGCTAATCTCCAGCGGGCGAAATCCTAGGCGACCATCCGCAGATTGCGGGCATGCGCCTTCACGCCGTCGACGAACTCTTCAAAGATGCGGATATCCAGCGCCGAAGCCGAGCTGGCTTCGGGATGGAACTGCGTTCCGAGTGCGAACCAGTCTTCCATGTCGCTTTCGATCGCTTCGATCACGCCGTCCGGGCAGCGAGCCGTCACGACGAAGCCCGGGGCCACTTCGTCGATCGCCATGTGATGCATGCTGTTGACGCGGATTTCGCCGTCGCCGTAAACGCGTTCCATCAGCGAGCCGGCCGTGACTTCCAACCCATGGCGGTGGGACGGATCTTGCGGGTCCTTATGCGGGACGGCGCTGGGGAGATCTTCCGGCAAGTGCAAGAAAAGATTCCCGCCTTGCGAGATATTGAGCAGCTGCATGCCGACGCCGATGCCGAAGACCGGCAAACGACGCTCGGCGACCAGCCGCATGAACATCCGGTCGAACGATTCGCGCCGCGGTTCCATCGCGCGAACGCTCGGGTGCAGCATGTACCCATCTTGGCGCGGATCGAGGTCGGCGCCTCCCACGAACAGGCAGCCTTGCAGACGGTCCAGAATGACGCCCAGATCTTCTTCGAACTCCAACGGCGGAATCACCACCGGGATGCCGCCCGCCGCGATGATCGCGTCGTAGTAACCGGCGGCGACGTAAGAAAAAGCCGGCGCGTCCTTCTTCGCGCCTCGGAATTCGGCGTTCAGACCAATGAGTGGCTTCGTTCGCATTCTGGAAACTCCCTTCTGCAGAAATGGAAAGCCGGTCCTGGGACCGATTACACACGGACAGAGGCTCTACGTTCGGCGACTCTTGCTCGCGACCTACGCCGTGCGGGCGGAGTAGGACGGCGAACCAGCTCCGTCATGACGAGCCCGAAACTCCCTGGCTGGGTGACGTGCCTCTGCTGGATTGGTTCCAACCGTGAACGGGTTGGCGACGACGGGGCGGGAGTGTAAACGCGGCCCGGGGAAGAGGGCCAGCGCGGAGGCACATTTCGCAGCGCGGCGCCGCCGAACTACCAGAAAGTGTGCAAGCAGTGCTGTGCTAGCACTCGGATCGCGCCCGGCTGCGACTTGCGCCAGCCGGCCCTGTGCGGTCGGTGGAGACGCGGCGTCGGCGGCGCAACCGGCTTGCACAGGCCGCTTTACGAAGCGGCCGCTCGTCCAGTATTCTGACGACGCTATGCTTTACCAAAATGTCTGCCTCGAAGCACTCGGATATTGCCTCCCGAACGAAATTATTTCGTCGGCCGAAATCGAACGGCGCCTCGCGCCGCTGTACCAACGCCTGCGCCTCCCCGAAGGCCGACTCGAACTCATGTCCGGCATCCACGCGCGACGCTTGTGGAAGCCCGATACGCTGCCCAGCGAAAAAAGCGTCGTCAGCGGCCGACTCGCGCTCGACGCCGCCAGCATCGACCGTCGTGATATCGGCGCCCTCATCCACGCCTCCGTCTGCCGCGATCACCTCGAACCGGCCACCGCCTGCAAAGTCCATCACCATCTGGGACTCCCGGCCGACTGCTTCGTCTACGACGTCTCCAACGCTTGCCTCGGGCTGCTCAATGGCATCCTCCAAGTCGCCAACCTCATCGAATTGGGGCAGATCCGCGCCGGGCTCGTCCTGGGCGCCGAAGGAAGCCGACAACTGGTCGAAGCCACGCTCGAGACGCTCAACCGCGACACGTCGCTCACACGCGCTCAACTCAAACCGGCCCTCGCCTCCCTCACCATCGGCTCCGCCAGCGCCGCCGTGCTGCTCGCTCATAAAGACCTCAGCCGCACCGGCGCCCGCCTCCTCGCCGGCGCCGTTCGAGCGCACACCCAGCATCACGACCTGTGCCACAGCGGTCGCGACGAAGCGGCCGGCGACGGCATGCGGCCCCTCATGGAAACTGACTCCGAACGGCTGCTGGAAGAGGGCGTCGCCACGGGAGTCGCGACGTATGAACGGTTTCTCGCCGCCGCCGGATGGCAGGCTTCCCAGATCGACAAAAGCATCTGTCATCAAGTGGGCGTCGCCCATCGCCGACGCATGCTGGAAGCCTTCTCGCTGACCGCCGAACGCGACTACACCACCTTCGAGTGGCTGGGAAACACCGGCGCCGCTGCGCTCCCCGTGACGCTCGCCCTCGCAGCGGAAAACGGCTTCCTGAAACCGGCCGATCGAGTCGCCCTGTTGGGAATCGGCTCGGGCATCAACTGCATCATGCTGGCCGTCGATTGGCGCCCGGTGCCGGTCGCGGGGTGCGACGAGTCGACGACCGGCGCGGCCGTTGACACCGTCGACGGATCGGCCTAGAAAACGGCCTTGTTTTTCGCCAAACGAGAATTGAGAACCTGAGACATGATGATTACCGGCGAGTGGTGGCTGACGATTCCTGGAACGGCGCCCTGGGGCGGGTGTGCGGCGGACGACGCTGGAATCACTGCGTCGCCGTTTTCGACATCGCCGTTTTGGGGGGCGTCGTATTCGGGGATGTCGTCGGAGGCGACGCCGCTCTCCACGCCGCCCGCCGTCGTTGCGGCCGGCGATGACGACGACGAGGGGGACGGCGACGACAAAGACGACGACGAGGATGACGGCTTCGACGACGACGATGACTTGGGACTCGACGACGACGGCCTCTCCCCCGCCGAACTCGAAGACTTCGATGAAGAGGATTTCGACGACGACTTCGACGACGATTTCGAAGAAGACGGCGACGACGACTTCGACGACGACGGCCTGGAAAGCGACGCACCCGCGACCGACGACGACGAGGATGACTTCGGCATCGAAGGCGAGCCGGGCGAACTCCCCGAGGAACTCGACGAGTAGCCGGTGGAACGCGCGCGACGTCGGTCCCGGCGTCGTGTTCCCGATTCTGCGCCTCGCTCGGCCTATTGGCCGAGCGAGCTCCTGACCCCGTTTCGCCTCTTCACGGTGACGCATGTTCCAGCCCGCACCGCACAACGTCTCGTTTCCCCAATTGGAAGTCGACACGCTCGACTTCTGGAAACGCCGCGGCATCTACGAACAGTCGCTCGCCCGCCGCGCCGGCGCCCCGCGCTTCGTCTTCTTCGAAGGCCCTCCCACCGCCAACGGCATGCCGCATCCCGGCCACTGCCTCACTCGCGCCATCAAGGACCTCTTCCCGCGTTACCGCACCATGCGCGGCTACTTGTGCGAACGCAAAGCCGGTTGGGACACGCACGGCCTCCCCGTCGAAGTCGAAGTCTGCAAGGAACTCGGCATCCACTCCAAGGAGGACATCGAGGCGTTCGGCGTCGAGCCGTTCATTCATAAGTGCCAGGAAAGCGTCTGGCGCTACATGAAACAGTGGGAGCAGCTCACCGAACGACTCGGCTTCTGGATTCATCTCGACGAGGCCTACGTCACCTACCATCAGTCGTTCGTCGAAAGCGTCTGGTGGTCGCTCAAGAATCTCTTCGACCGTGGACTCCTCTACCAAGGCCACAAGATCGTCTGGTGGTGGGCGCAAGGCGGCACGGCCCTCTCCAGCGGCGAAGTCGGCCAAGCCTATAAGGAAGTCGCCGACCCCAGCGTCTACGTCCGCTTTCCGCTCGTCGATCGCCCCGACACGTCCCTGCTGGTCTGGACCACCACCCCGTGGACCCTCCCTAGCAACCAGTTCGCCGCCGTCCACCCCGAACTGGAATACGCCACCGTCCGCGACAAGGAATCGGGCGAACGGCTGATCTTCGCCGCGGGACTCGTCGAAACGATCGCCGCCAAGGTCAAACGCGAATACGAGATTGAATCGACCTGCAAAGGTGCGGAACTCGTCGGACTCCGTTATCGCCCGCCGTTCGATACCTACTACCGCACGCGCAGCGACGCGCAAGGGACCCTCAAGTCGGGCGGCCGACAACACGTCGCGTGGCGCGTCGTCGCCGCCGACTTCGTCACGCTCGAAAGCGGCTCGGGCCTCGTCCACGAAGCCCCCGCCTTCGGCGAAGTCGACTTCGACCTGCTCCTCGCCGAACAAGCTCGCTTCGTCGAAGGCGAAGGCCCCGAGCTGCTCTGCGCCATCGGGCCGGACGGCAAGTTCACCGCCGACGTCCCCGATTACCAAGGCCGCTGGGTCAAGGACGCCGACAAGGACATCGCCCGCGAACTGCGCGGTCGCGGGCTGCTCCTGCACCACGAACAGTACCTCCACAAGTACCCGTTCTGCTGGCGCGCCGACAACGATCCGCTTATCCAATACCCGCGCCGCAGCTGGTTCATCCGCACGACGCAGTTCCGCGACCAGATGTTGGCCAATAACCGGCAGATCAACTGGCTCCCCGACCACATCCGCGACGGCCGCTTCGGCAACTTCCTCGAGTCAAACGTCGACTGGGCGTTGTCGCGCGAACGCTACTGGGGCACGCCCCTCCCGGTTTGGGTCTGCGAAAAGACCGGCCAAATGGAGGCGATTGGTTCGTACGACGAACTCTTGGCCAAGCCGGGAGTCGATGGCACGCAGGTCTGGGACGAGGCGAAGCGGCTGCGCCCCGAACTCCCCGACGACCTCAAGGTCCATAAACCTTACATCGACGCCGTCACCTACGACTCGCCGTTCGCCGCCGACGCTCGCATGCGCCGAGTCACCGAGGTCATCGACTGCTGGTACGACTCGGGCGCCATGCCGTTCGCCCAATGGGGTTATCCGCGCCAGAACGTCGACAAGTTCCAATCGCAGTTCCCCGCCGACTTCATCAGCGAAGCCATCGACCAAACTCGCGGCTGGTTCTATAGCCAACTCGCCATCAGCACCATGCTGTTTGGACCCCAGGCCGACGCTCCTGCAAACACTTCCGCCGCGGCCGGCGCGTCGCAGACCGTCCCCTTCCCCCATCCATTCCGCAACTGCATCGTCCTCGGGCTCATGCTGGGCGAAGACGGACAGAAGATGTCCAAGAGCAAGCGGAACTACCGCGAGCCGCGCGAGATCTTCGACCGCTACGGCGCCGACGCGCTGCGCTGGTACTTCTTCGCCAACCAGCCGCCCTGGACCTCCATCCGCTATCGCGAACAGGCGATCAAGGACAGCATCCCCGAGTTCCTGCTGCGGCTGTGGAACTGCTACAGCTTCTTCGTCATCTACGCCAACATCGACGGCTTCGACCCCGCCCAGCGACTCGACGGGCCCGTCGAACAACTCACGGCCGCCGAACTGTCGCGCGCTCGCGGCTACCGCCCGCACGCCCAACGCAGCGAACTCGATCGCTGGATGCTCAGCGAACTACACGGCGCCGTCGCGGCGGTCATTGAACGCATGGACGCCTACGACAACTTCGGCGCCTGCGCGAAGCTGAACGAATTCGTCGACGCGCTGAGCAACTGGTTTGTGCGCCGCAGCCGCGACCGCTTCTGGTCCCCGGACCGCGAATCGCCCGACAAACTGGACGCCTATTGGACGTTGTTCGAGTGCCTGATCACGACGGCCAAGCTGATCGCGCCGTTCACTCCGTTCCTCGCTGAATCGCTGTGGCGAAATCTGGCGGGCGTGTTCGGCGAGCGAGTGTTGGAGAGCGTCCACCTGTGCGACTATCCGACCAGCGACGCGTCGGCCCTCGACGCCACGCTCTCGGCCCGCATGAAGCTGCTCCGCGACATCGCGTCGCTCGGCCGCGCCGCTCGCATGGACAACAAACTGAAGGTGCGCCAGCCCCTCGCCAAGGTCGAGGTCATCCTGTCGTCCCCCGTCCATCAAGCTTGGCTCGAAGAGCACGACGAACTGCTGCGCGACGAACTGAACGTCAAACAAATCGACTACGCGCGCGACGCCGGCCAGTACATCACGTACCTGGTGCAACCTAACTTCAAACGCCTGGGGCCGCGCATCGGCAAACTGCTCCCCGCCGTCAAACAGGCGCTCGGCGTCGCCGACGGCGGCCAACTGCTCGAACAACTCACGGCCGCCGGCAAAGTCGTCCTCGCCGTGCAGGGCGAGCAAGTCGAACTCGATCAGGAAGACATTCAAGTGCGGTTGCAAGCCAAGCCCGGTTGGGCCGCCGCGCAAGGGAGCGGCTGCGTCGTCGTGCTCGCCACCGAACTGACGCCGGAACTCGTCCGCGAAGGACTCGCACGCGATCTGATCCGCCTGGTCCAAGATCGCCGCAAGGATCTCGATCTCGATTACGCCGACCGCATCGTCGTCTCCCTCGTCTCCGACTCGGACGACGTCGTCGCCGCCATCGATGAAAACCGCGCGCTCATCGCCGGCGAAACGCTCGCCGCGCAGCTGGATGTGGTCCGCGGAGCGACCGCCGTCGAGGGCGCGGCCGAACTGGGCGAAGGTCGCATCGTGCTCGACGTGCGTCGCGCTTAGCAAAAGGGTCGCTTCACATGTCTGACGCCGCGTCGGTTCGCAATCTGCCTGTCGCCGTGCTCATTTCCGGCGGCGGCACCACGCTGCGCAACCTGCTCGCCCTCCGCGACGCCGGCCAATTGCCGATCGACGTGCGGTTGGTCTTGTCAAGCAACCCGCAGGCGCGGGGACTCGAGTACGCCGCGGCCGCCGCGATTCCTGCTTGCACGCTCGTACGGAAGGACTTCGCTTCGGACGAGGCCTACGGCGAGGCCGTGTTCGGGGCGTGCCGAGCGGCCGCCGTCGACTTGGTCGTGATGGGCGGCTTCTTGAAGTTCGTCCCCATTCCGACCGACTTCACCAACCGCGTCGTCAACATTCACCCCGGACTCATTCCCGCCTTCTGCGGCCACGGCATGTACGGCCATCACGTCCACGAAGCGGTGCTCGAGTACGGCGCCAAAATCAGCGGTTGCACCGTCCATTTCGTCGACAACCAATACGACCACGGCCCCATCATCCTCCAGCATGTCGTTCCCGTGCTTGACGACGACAGCCCCGATTCGCTCGCCGCCCGCGTCTTCGCCGCCGAATGCGAAGCCTACCCGGCCGCCCTGCGGCTCATCGCCGCCGGAAAGGTGCGCGTGGAAGGACGGCGCGTCCGCGTGAGCCAGTAGCTGCGCTGGCAGATATGGCCGAGTTGCTCGATGTGGCCGAGTTGCGGGGAGGCTCGTCGATGGGCTTTGAAGTTGCGCTATTCTGCAGATATCGACGGCTGTTTCAATTGCCGCCACGGAAAAACACGATCGTAGAGCGTTGTCGTGAATGTAACGAGCGAGTGGTTATTGGGGGCATCCGCCCCGAAGGGGCACGACAGGTCAGCCCAGGGCAGAGCGAAGCGCCGCCCTGGGTTTTGAGCGCCCCGGCGAGTCAGTTGCCCTGCAGGGTCCGAACAACGAGAACGGCACGCGCTCGCCGTGTTCCGCCCTTTCAGGGCTTGGCGCGACGCCCTGGGAAAAGCTGTCGCGGCCCCTTCGGGGCGAAGCAAACCTCACTGGCGACAATCTGCGATGACGCCGAATTCCAAAAACAGCGCAACTTCAAAACTATGGGCGGAGGCCGTCTGTGGCGGCATGATTCGGCTCGCCCTGGCGGGCGGTAACAGGCTGGAAGCCTGTTCTACGGCGCGATTACGGAGACTTCAAATACTCCAGTAAGTCGGCGGCTTGCTGGGCCGTGAAGGGGGCGAGCAAGCCGTCGGGCATCAGCGAGACGCGCGACGGCGTCACTCGCTCCACGTCGTCGGCGGCGAAGGCGAGTTCCTTGTTTTGGGCGTCGCGAAGGACCAACGATCGCGCGTCGCGACGCACCAAGAGGCCGACATGCGAGCGACCCGAATGGTCGAGCACCTGGAAGGCGGCGAACGCCGGATCGATCGTCCGCGATGGCTGCAAGAGACTGTCGAGCAACTCTTCGCGAGTGCGCTTGCCGGCCAGCTTCGCTAAGTCGGGACCTAGCGGCACGCCCTGCTCGCCCAGCTTGTGGCAACTTATGCACTTCGACTCTTGCGCCAAAAACAGTTTCCGCCCGCGACCCGCGTCCCCTGCCTTGCCCAAAATAGTCGTCGCCCGCGGACGTGGTCCCAACCTCGGTTCCTCCCCCGACTGCGGCAGATACCCCTCGAACAAGTCGCGCACGATGCCAGGCTCCAGCTTGGTCGCCGCCTGCAAAATCTCTTGCCGCCGAGCGGCCGGGGTCGCGGCGTCTGCGACTTCGCGCGCCGCAACGACCGCGCGCGAGGCGTCTGCCAGTTGTTCCGACAAGCCGCTCGCCGCCGCCGGCGTTGGCTCGCTCGGCGCCAATTCGCGAATCCATTGCGAGATGAGCCGCAGCCCCTGTTCATCCGGCCGCTCGCTGCCGATGTGCGGCATCCGGTCTCGCCCGAACTTGGCCATGCGCAAGTACAACGTGCTCTGCTCCGGCCGACCGGGCGCAACGACCTTCGCCCCCGGAATCCCAAACTCGCCCCGAATCGGCGCCTCCAACAGCTTGGTGGCGGCGAGCGGCTGTTTGGCTAACAGATCGAGTCCCACGATGCCGCCGCCATTGAAGCGATGACAGTGCGAACAGTTGGCATGCAGGTACGCGCGCGCTCGTTTGTCCAACGATTCGGACGATTCGGCGAACGGTTCCGCCAGCCGCTCTTCATGGCTCGCGAGCGTCGCGTCGAACGGCGGCTGCTCCTGCTCCTCCAGCGACCGCCGCACCAAATGCCCGGTTTGCGCCAGTTGCACCAATTGATTCTCAGTCGCGCCGCTGGGCCCCGTCCGGACGCGATTGAGCTGACTCAGGTGGAAGCCGATCGCGTACTGCGGCCATTGACTGTGGCACTGCAAGCACTGCGTGCGGTCGTGGAATTGCCATACCTGAGTTCGCTCGCCTTGCGGATGAGCCGCGTCGCGCACGCGCAACACGCGCTCGTCCCCCGCCGACGGCACGAGATCGGCGTCCGACTGATCGTCGCGCCAGCGGAACGAGTAAGCGCGCCAATCCGCGCCGTCGAAGTGCAACAACTGCGTCTCAATCCGCCGCCGCGACTCGGGACGTCCCGCTTCCAGCTCCAGCGACAACGTCTTCAGCAGCACGGCGTCTTGGGGAAAGTGCAGCCGAAAACGGTGCCACTGCACCTGGCTCGGCATCGGCTTGCCGTCCCCCGGATAGACCGAAATGCCGGACTGGCCGGGCAGAGCAAGCCACCGTTCGGCGGTCGCACCATCATGCCACTGCGGCGCGTTGATGTCGTAAGCGACGACCCCTGCGGCCGGTGTATGGTCGGCGACCGAACGAAACAAACCGGTCTCCGACAGTCGCTGTGGAAATTGCTTATTCGCCGCACCCGCATCGTTCCGTTCGAGTGTATGAATGAGCCCCGTGTCGTAGTCCAAAAAGTACAGCTCGCCGTCGGCGTCTTCGCCGAACGTCACCACGCGGACCGTGGGACGAGTCAATTCTTGCAGCGACGCCAGCCGGTCTCCTTCAAAGCGAGCGGCCCAGAGGCGGCGGAACTCCCAGTCGCCGAAGATGTATGCGCCCGCCAACTCCGGGAATCTCTTCCCGTGATAGACGAACCCGCCTGTGATGCTCGCGGCGAGCGTATGCGGCAGCTCGATCATCGGCGTCCGCAGCGGGGTTGGGCCGAGCGGATCGGAGGCGTGGATCGGTTGGCGACCCTCCACCGCGCTCCAGCCGTAGTTGCCCCCCTTTTCCACGCGATGCACCAACTCCCACAACTCCCAGCCGACGTCGCCGACCCACAACTGGCCCGTCGCTCGGTCGAAACTCATACGCCACGGATTGCGAAACCCATACGCCCAAACTTCGCCCCGCGCCGGCTTGCCGTCGATCTGCGTCGCGACGAACGGATTGTCGCTGGGGATGGCGTACTGCTTCCCTGCGTCGCGCCGATCGACGTCGATGCGCAGAATCGACGACATGAGGTCGGTGATGTCTTGTCCCGTGTGCAAGTCGTCAGGCGGGCTGGGAGGCCGCGCGTCGCCGGTCGAAATGTACAAGCAGCCGTCCGGACCGAATTGCAGATCGCACCCGTTATGGCCGCCTTGCAGCCAGGTGAGGATCACTTCCTCGCTGGCCGGATCAAGCCGCGGCGGCGTGGAGTCGGTGACGCGAAACCGCGAGATGCGTGAACCATCGGGCAGGTTTTGCAGCTTGCCGTCGGCACTCCCCAGCGTGTAGCACACGTAACAGTACCGGTTCTCGGCGAACCGCGGATGGAAAGCGAGCGCATACAGTGCATCGAACTTGTGCGGTGCGGGCAACTGATCGTGCGTCGTGATCTCCTGAGGAAGGTCGATCGCCAGTACCGGCTCGTCTTTCGAGTCCGGCGAGAACGTGCGGATCGTCCCGCCCTGCTCGCCCACGAAGAACCGCTTGGAGGTCGGTTCGTACACGAAGAAGACCGGATGATTCAGCGTGACGTGGTCAAAGGCTCGAGCCGCGACGTACGGCGGCGGCGGCTCCGGGGAACCGGTTATGCGCGACGTCGTCCACGGCGTGCGTTCAGCCGACGTCAGCGCCAAGAGCAGCAACAATTGCGGCATTACATGCGCCATGAAATGTCACCCATATTGGGGCCAAGCCGTCCCCTCGTTTAACCCGCAGCCGCAGGCGAGGATCCTCGCCCGCCGCACCAGCCGCCGCCGCACCAGCCGCCGTCCTCGCGCCGAACTCCGTCCGCGCCCTGCTCCGTCCTCGCCTGCGGCTGCGGGTTAAACGAAGCGATTGCGACTCGACTGCCTACGTGCGGGCCAGTTCGGCGATCGCTTCGCCGTTCGGCAGGATCGGGATGGGGCGGCCGGCGAAGTTCTCGATCGAGATGTGTTTGTAGTCGATCCCCAGATGGCGATACAGAGTCGCCAGAAAATCTTGCGGGCCGACGCGGCGATCGACGGGGTCTTCGCCGCGCGGGTCGGTGGCGCCGATCACTTGGCCCGTGCGAATGCCGCCGCCGGCGAAGAGCATCGAGTTGGCGCGCGGCCAATGGTCGCGGCCCGGCTGCACGGTCCCCGCCGGTCCGCTCGCCACCCCCCCGCCGCTGCTCGCCACATACGAAATGCGCGGCGTCCGACCGAACTCGCCCGTCACCACCACCAGTACGCGTTTGTCGAGCCCGCGTTGGTAGACGTCTTCGATGAGCGCCGAGACGGCTTGGTCGACGAACGGCGCTCGGAACTTCAACGCGTCGAACACGTGGTGATTCACCGCATGATCGTCCCAATTCGCCACTCGACCGCACAGCGGCCCGTCGAACTCGGTCGCCACAATGTCGACCCCGGCTTCCACCAGCCGCCGCGCCATGAGGCATTGTTGGCCCCAGGCATGCAGGCCGTAGCGCTCCCGAGTCGCCGGCGACTCGCGGCTTAAATCGAACGCGTCGCTGGCCGCGTCGCTGGTAAGCAGATTCAGCGCCTGCGATTCGAACTGATCGACGGCGGCGATCGTTCCCGTCGCGTCGACGTCCCGCCGGAGGTGGTCGACCGCCTGCTTGAGCGACAAACGCTCGCGGAAGCGAGCCTGCTGGTCGGCCGGCAAGCCGATGTTCGGCACCCGGAAGCTCGGTTGACTCGGGTCGCCCATGACCGCGAACGGTTCGTAGGCCGGTCCTAGGTAGGTCGCGCCGGCGATGGTGAAGTTGTCATAGCGGTCGACCGGATTCACGGCGATGTAGTTGGGGATCGCCCGCGCTGGATCGCGGCGCAGGTAGCTGGCGATCGTCATCCAGTCCGGCAGGACGGGGGTGAGTTTGTCTTGGGGATCGGAGTCGCCGGCGAGCACCTGGAGCGAACCGGAGGGGTGACCGCCGCCCGTGTGCGCGACCGAGCGCAACAAGGCGTAGCGATCGGCCATCTTCGACAACTGCGGCAGCAGTTCCGAGATCCGGATGCCAGGGACGTTGGTTTCGATCGCCGAATAGGGGCCGCGGAATTCCGACGGCGCGTCCGGCTTCGGGTCAAACGTCTCCAAGTGGCTGGCGCCGCCCCGCAGCCACACCAGGATGACGGCCGTTTTGGAGGCCGGTTGCGGCGCGGCCTGAGCGCGTAATCGGAAGAGGCCCGGCAACGACAACGTGGAAAAGCCGGTCAGGCCGGCGCGCAAAAATTCTCGGCGACGAAGCATGCGGATCAGCCTAGCTCAGGAATGGGGCGACCGCCTTCCGCCACAATCGGAATGGGGCGGCCGCGCGAATTGGTCCACGAAGCATGCAGGTCGATGCCCAAGTGACGAAACACCGTCGCCGCCAGATCCTGCGGTCGGATCGGACTGCTTTGAATGTCGCCGCCGCGCGAGTCGGTCGAACCGACGACCTGTCCATGACGCAAGCCGCCGCCCGCGACCAACATCGACATCACGTTCGTCCAGTGGTCGCGCCCCGCCTCTTTGTTGATCACCGGCGAACGACCGAATTCTCCCATCATCAGCACGAGCGTCTGATCCAGGAGTCCGCGTTGTTCGAGGTCGGTGACGAGCGTGAACAGCGTTCGATCGATGCTGGGGAGCAGCGGGGTGAGCCCTTTTTCGATGCCGCCCCAACGTACATTGTCGCCGTGGTGATCGAAGTACCCCCACGCGCCGCTCACTAAGACGAACGTCACGCCCGCTTCGACCAAGCGCCGCGCGAGCAGCGCCTTTTGGCCGATGCTGTCGTCGCCGTACGACGCGCGCATCGCCGGCGTTTCGCTGCCGACGTCGAACGCCTTCTGCACTCGACCCGACAACACCATCTCATACGCTTCCCGCGTGTAACGGTCGAAACGGTCCAGCGACTTGCTGGCTTCCAGGCCGCGGCCGAAGCGATCGAAAGCTTGCCGCAATTGATCGCGATCTTGCAGTTGCGGCACGGCGATGCCGGCCGGCATGCCGAACTTGCCGGCCAGTTCGTTCCCTTTCACGGGCGCGAATTGCAGACCCATTTCTCCCGCTTCCCAGACGTCGGCGACCCACGAATCGGCAAGCCCCACGAAGGCCGGGAGACTCGGATCATTCGCGCCGCGGAACTTGGCGGCCACCGACCCCATCGACGGATAGCCGGCGCCGTCGCGCCCGTCGTCCGTACGTCGCGCCAGCGGGTTGCCGGCCTGCATCGTGATCGGCGTATGGTTGCTCGCTTTGCAGTCGACCGAACGCAGGACCGACAGCTTGTCGGCGATCGACGCCTGCTTCGGCAGATGCTCGCAAAACTGCACTCCCGGGATCTTGGTGGGGATGACGCCATAGGGGCCGCGGATCTCCTGCGGCGCGTCGGGCTTCGTATCCCACATGTCGAGATGACTGGGGCCGCCCGACAACCAGAACAGAATGACCGACTTCGGGGCACGACGCCCGCCGGTCGCGGCCGAACCGGCCTCCTGCGCCGCCGCGAGCTGGCTTAGCGACAGCCCGCCTAGTCCGGCGCTTGCCATCGCGGCGGCGCCGAGCGACGCGCCGCCCAATTCCAAGAACCAGCGTCGCGAGCCGACTCGCACCCGCGGGTCCAGGGGAGATGCTGCCGAGTTCTGCCAGAAACCAGCCATAGGCGTCATTCCTTTCGCTGCAGATGTTATCAGCAACGCTCGATGCGTTCAATCAATTTTTCCGTCGCCGCAAGGGGTTAGGAAATGCCCAAGCGGCCCGCGCCGGTCGAACGGGGCGTTGACGGAACGCGCGCGACGCAGCGCCTCGGATGACGGAATTCTGTCACCGGCCTGATTGCTTTCTGTCGCATTGCCGCGCATACTTGCTCAACTGGCAAGCCGTGCGGATTCGGCGTTCTAGGCAGGTTGGGCAGGCGGTCGAGTTACGCGGGACTCGAGGGTTAGGCGGGAAATGGCGAGCGTCGCGAATAGCGTGGATGATCGGCGCTCCCGATTGTTGGAGTTAGTCCGATTGCGCGGGTTTGCGTCGCTGCCAGACTTGGCCGGCGAGCTGCAAGTCTCCGAATCGACCGTCAGACGCGACCTAGATTACCTGGAAGAGACAGGTTCCGCAAAACGCACGCACGGCGGCGTGTTCTACACGGGCCCCTCCCCCAAGCTGCACGATTTCGATCAACGACAGGCGGCCAACTGGGCGACCAAGCGCGCGATCGCGTTGGCCGCCGCTCCGCTCATCGAAGACAACGACACGGTCGTGCTGGGAGGCGGGAGCACCGTGTACGAACTGGCCCAATTGCTGCGCGGACGCCCGCTCCAAATCGTCACCAATTCGCTCCCCATCGCGAACTTGTTCACCTCCAGCGAGGCGGCGGACCTGGTGATGATCGGCGGTTACGTCCATACGCGGACCGGCGTGTCGGTCGGGCCTTACGCCGAGCATATGCTGGCGGAGCTCACCGCGCGTCGCGCCGTTCTCAGCGTCGCCGGGCTCACCGAAAAAGGGCTCTACAACAGCAATTTGCTGCTGGTGGAGACCGAGCGGGCGATGATGCGTGCGGCGGATGAAGTGATTGTGATCGCGGACAGCGCCAAGTTTGGTCGCAGCGCGCTGGCCCGTTTATGCGGTTTAGAAGACATCGACGTACTAGTGGTGGACGAAGGGATTGACGCCGAATGGCTCGAGCGGCTGCGCGACGCAGAGGTGCGCGTCGTCGTCGCTCCGAAACCCGATTCGGCGGCAGCGAGGTCAGCATCATGAGCAGTGTTGCCAATTTGGATCGCGCGGCGATCGAGGCGATCGTCCGACAGATCGTTCTGCACAATACGCCCAGCCGTCGGCCTGGCGCCGACCCGGCCGCCTACCAGCCGAATCTCATCGTGAGCATCTCGGCGCGGCATTGCCACTTGACCGACGAACACGTCGAGATCTTGTTCGGCGCCGGCGCGAAACTCACCCCCGGCAAGCCGTTGTATCAAGACGGCTTCTACGCCGCCGAGGAGACGGTGATGATCGTCGGTCCGCGGCGACGCATGCTGCCGACCGTCCGCGTGCTCGGTCCCACCCGCCCCGCCAGCCAAGTGGAACTCGCGTTCACCGACTCCATTTCGCTCGGCATCGACGCCCCCGTCCGCCACAGCGGGCAGATCCAGGGGACGCCGGGCTGCGTGCTCGTCGGACCCAAGGGGGTCGTGGAGCTGACGCAGGGCGTCATCCGAGCCGCTCGGCACGTGCATATGAATCACCGCGACGCCGAGTACTACGGCGTGAAGAACGGCGACTTCATGAAACTGCGGATCGAAGCGCCGCAGTGTTCGGTGGTCTTCGAAGACTTGCTGGTGCGGGCGGATCAGACCAGCAAGTTGGAAGTGCACATCGACACCGACGAAGGGAACGCCTGTTTCCTCGACAGCGCGACGAAGGTCGAACTGTTCAAGCAGGATCCGCCTTGCGGCTGCAAAACGAAACACTAGCGCAGCGAAACACTAGCAACTAGTCGGAACGCGAGTCGTGGCTCGCGTTCGTCAGCAACATTCGGGTTTGTTCTTGTTCTTTTGGGAGTATCAGCATCATGGCAAAGTCTCAGGAAGCGTTGGGCATGATTGAGACCAAGGGCTTCATCGCCCTGGTCGAAGCGACCGACGCAATGCTCAAAGCGGCCAACGTTCAATTCGTCGGCTGGGATAAGGTCGGCAGCGGGCTCGTGTCGGCCTTTGTGACGGGCGACGTCGCGGCGGTGAAGGCCGCCACCGACGCCGGCGCCGCCGCCGCGGGGCGCGTGGGCGAAGTGGTCAGCGTGCAGGTCATTCCGCGTCCGCACGAGGACCTGGACATCGTGTTGCCGCCGCCGATCAAGCGGGGCGGAGCGAAGACCAAGGGCGGCGACGAGTAATCCGGCCGTTCCATTCCCATCTGCACCTCCAATATCGAAGGAATTTCTGCAATGCAAAGCGCTATCGGATTGATTGAAACCAAGGGATTGATCGCGCTGGTCGAAGCGACCGACGCCATGGCCAAGGCGGCCAATGTGAAGATTGAACGCCGCATCGGCATCGGCGGCGCGCTCGTGACCACGATCGTCAGCGGCGACGTCGGCAGCGTTCGCGCGGCCGTCGAAGCGGGCGCTCAGGCCGCTCAGGCCGCCGGCGAACTCATGGGCAGCCACGTCATCCCGCGTCCGTCGGAAGGCCTCATCGAAGCCTTCCTGTCGTGATTGCCTGAGCGTGACCCCGTCCGTGTTCCCACAGTAGCGCAAGGAGCCCGCAAGATCATGAAGATCCTGGTCGCCAACCTCGGTTCCACCAGCTTCAAGTACCGGCTGTTCGACATGGCCGACGAGCGTCAATTGGCGCGCGGCGGCATCGAACGGATCGGTGCGAAAGAAAGCAAAGTGTTCGTCGAAATCGGATCGTATCGGCAAGAACTCACGGCCCCCGTGCCGGACCATGCCGTCGCCGTCCGCCAATGCCTCGAACAACTCACCGACCCTCAACACGGTTGCCTGAAGGACGCGGCGGAAGTCGCGGCCATCGGGTTCAAGGCCGTGCATGGCGGACGGATCAGCGGCGTACAGCGGGTCACCCCCGACGTGCTGGCCGCGATGGAAGCGATGAACCAAGTCGCTCCGGCTCACAACCCGCCGTACATCCGTGCGATGCGGTTGCTCGCCGAACGACTCCCCGAAATCCCGCTCGTCGCCGCCTTTGAAACGGGATTTCACGCGACCGCCCCTGATTACATGAAGTACTACCCGATTCCGTTCGAGTGGGCTGAACAGTTCCACGTCAAACGGTGGGGATTTCACGGGGCCAGCCACCGCTACATCGCCAACCGGATCGCCGACCTGCTCGGACGCGAGGACCTCGCGGTCGTCTCGTGCCACCTGGGCGGGTCCAACAGCCTGTGCGGCATCCGCGGCCGAACCAGCGTCGCGACGACGATGGGCATGAGCCCGCAGTCGGGATTGCCGCACAACAATCGCGTCGGGGATTTCGATCCCTTCGCGATCCCCGTGATCATGCAGGCGACCGGCAAGTCGCTGGACGAAGTGCTGCATGATCTGGCCGAGAAAAGCGGCCTGCTGGGGCTCAGCGGCGTCAGCGGCGATATTCGCGACCTCGAAGAAGCGGCGGCGCAGGGACACCCCCGCGCTCGCCTCGCCCTCGACGTCTTCGCCGCCGAAATCCGCCGACACCTGGGCGGCCTGCTCGCCGAACTCAACGGCGCCGACGTGATCGTCTTCACGGGCGGCATCGGCGAGAACGCGCAGCACGTCCGCTCCGCCGTCGTCGGCAACCTCACGCGACTCGGAATCCGCCTCGACCCGCAGCGCAACGCCGCGGCCAAAGGCGAATGCCGGATCAGCGCCGACGATAGCTCCACGCAAATCTGGATCGTGCCGACCAACGAAGAACTGGTCGTCGCCCGCCAGACCAGCCAGTTATTGCAACAACCTTAGTTCGTTCAAGGATCGTGCTTTCGTAGCGAGGACCGCCGCATGTTCATCGCCAAAGTGACCGGATCGCTCGTGTCGACCCAAAAAGTCGACTCGATGGTCGGCTACAAGCTGCTCGTGGTCGAGCCGTATCGCGTCGACCCGGCTCAACGCCAACAGCTCGTCACCACCGGCCGGACGTTCATCGCGGTCGACATGCTGGGCGCCGGCGAGGGGGACTACGTCCTCATCACGCAAGGCTCCAGCGCACGCCTCACTCCGGAAACCAAAAACCTCCCGATCGACACGATCGTCATCGGCATCGTGGATCACGTGCACGTCGACCAGCAATGCGTCTTCTCGCGCGAACCGCTCCGCTAACGCGATCGAACCTCAGGAATCACCGCTCGTATGGCTACGCAAATCAACGAAGAACTCATCCGCAGCGTCGTCGCTCAAGTGCTCGCCCAGGTCGGGCGCGCTCCGGTCGTCGCCGGTCGCCGCTTCGCCGGCCGACACGGCATCTTCACCTGCGTCGATGAAGCCGTCGCCGCCGCTCGAGACGCGTTCGAACAGTTGTCCGAACGTACGATCGAAGAGCGCAAGGGGATCATCAAGATCATTCGCAGCATCGCCATCGACAACTGCGTCGAACTGGGCACGATGGAGATGAATGAAACCAAGATCGGTCGCCTGCAGCACAAAATCGAAAAGCTCAAGACGCTCGGCGAACGCTCGCCCGGCGTGGAGTTTCTGCGGAGCGAGGCGTTCAGCGGCGATCATGGGTTGGCGGTGGTCGAACACGCGCCCTTCGGCGTCATCGGCGCCATCACCCCCGTCACCCACTCGTTGCCCACCCTCACGGGCAACGCGGTGAGCATGATTGCGGGCGGCAATACGCTGGTCGTGAATCCGCACCCCAGCGGCAAGAAGGTCGCCGCCGAAGGGGTCAAACGTTACAACCAGGAAATCTACCGCCAGTACGGCATCGATAACCTGATCACGATCATCGCCGAACCGACGCTCGATTCGGCCAACGCGATCTTCAAGAGCCGCGGCGTGAACTTGATCTGCGTCACCGGCGGTCCCGCCGTCGCTCGCGCCGCCCTCAACAGCGGCAAGCGAGCCGTCGTCGCCGGCCCCGGCAACCCGCCGGTCGTCGTTGACGAAACGGCCGATCTCGACCGCGCCGCGCGCTGCATCATCCAAGGCGCGTCTTACGACAACAACCTTCTTTGCATCGCTGAAAAGGAAGTCTTCGTCGTCGCGTCGGTGTTCGACAAGATGATGGATGCGATGGAACGAGCGGGCGCCGTGCGACTCAACGCCCGAGAAGTCGACCAGTTCACGAAGAACGCGATCGTGCAAGTCGGCGAAGGGGATCACCGCCACGACGCCCCGTCGAAAGACTTCCTCGGCAAAGACGCCTCCGTACTGGCCAAAGGCGCCGGACGCAGCGTCTCCGACAAAGTCGAACTGCTGTACGGCGAAACCGATTTCAACAATCCGTTCGTCGGCGTCGAACAGATGATGCCGTTCGTCCCCTTCATCCGCGTCCGCGACATCGATGAAGCGATCGACAAGGCCAAAGAAGCCGAACACGGCTTCCGCCACACGGCCATCATCCACTCGCACAACGTCCGCAATCTCACGCGCATGGGACGCGTCCTCGACACCACCATCTACGTGAAGAACGGGCCCTGCATGGCGGGGCTCGGCTTGGGCGGCGAAGGCTACTTGTCGTTCTCGATCGCCGGCCCCACGGGCGAAGGCGTCACCACGCCGCTCACGTTCACCCGCGAACGCCGCTGCTCGATGATCGACGATCTGTACATCCTCGGCAAACGCAACGTCTAACGTCTCCCGATTTTTTTGGTTCCTTCCCTTCCCTGCCTCGCAACTCGTCGGATCGCCGCCTCATGCAAGTCGCTTTCGTGCTCGGCAACGCGATTAGCACCGTCAAGCACGAGTCGCTGCGCGGTCAAAAGCTGCTGCTCGTTCAGCCGCTCGCGGCCGACGGCCGCTCGCCCGACGGCGATCCGATCTTGGTGATCGACAGCGTCGGCGCCGGCGCCGGAGAACGAGTCGTGATCACGTCGGATGGAAAATTCACGCGGGAATGGGTGAAGTCGGACAAGTCGCCCGCGCGTTGGGCCACGATTGGAATCGTCGACGAGCGGCCTGCGCCGCGCCAGAAAGGTTGACCCGCTCGATGAACTACTCGCCCGCGGACATCGATCGACTCGTACGCGAAGTCGTACGTCGATTGACCGAAGCTGCTCCCGCGCCGGTCGCTTCGGCGGCCGGCGTCGCCGCCGCTTCGTCCGCGGCCGTCGCAGCTCCGGTCGTCGCAGCTCCGGCCGTCGCGCCCGCGGTCGCAATCGACGACTGGCGGCCGACGGAGCGCGTGATCACGGCCGCGACGCTCGACGCTCGCCCCGCAACCGCGCGGACGCTGGTCGTGGGCCGCGGAGTCGTCGTGACGCCGGCGGCCAAGGATCGACTGCGACAATTGAAGATGGAACTGCGGGTCGATTCGAACGGCGCTTCGACCGCGACGGTGCAGGCCGGAAAGGTCTACATCCACGCGACGACCGGCGCGCTTGTCGGTGCGCCGCTCGCCAAACTGGTCGCCGCTCCCGCGTGGCAGACGGAGTCGCTTGTGGCGGCGCCGCTCGCGCAAGCGGTCGCCGAGCTAAGCGCCGTGTTGGCCGACGCACGGCACGTCGGCGTGCTCGTGACGTCCGATCGCGACTTGGCGCTCTGCTTGGCCAACCGCCGTTCGACCGTCCGCGCCGTCGCCGCTGGGGAGAAGTCGGCCGTCGCCGCCGCCGTCCGCGAGTGGGGGGCCAACCTCCTCATCGTCGACCCGCGCCGCGCCAGCATCCCGACCATCAAACAATGGATTGACGCGTTTCTACTGCCCGGGCCGCGCAACTGCCCCGCGCCGTGGAATCAGCACCTGAGTTCTTAACCCGACCCGAACCTTTAGACGATCGCGAGCCGCCCATGCGAGTTGGAAAAGTCATCGGCATGCTGACGCTCAGCCGCAGCCATCCGTCGTTCGTCGGCGCTCGACTGCGACTTGTACAGCCGCTGTCGTTGGCGAACTTGACGGGCGAGCGGCCGCCGGATGCGGAACCGATCGTGCTGTGGGACGAGCTGGGGGCGGGCGAGGGACAGTTGGTCGCGATCAGCGAAGGCCCCGAAGCGGCTCAGCCCTTCAAGCCGGCAGTCAAGTGCATCGACGCTTACGCGGCCGCCATTCTGGATGACGTCACGATTCGCACGCCGCTTCCGAAATGAACGCTGCCGAAATGAACGCTGCCGAATTGAACGCTGCCTCTGTAACACCTCAAAACACAACCTATTGTTTCCTACCCTCCTTTGACAGACGGATAGTGAAGAGCCATGGTCAACGCTCATAAAATCAAACAAGACATCTGCGAAATTGGTCGACGCATCTACAACAAGGGATTCGCGGCCGCGAACGACGGCAACATCACGGTGCGCATCAGCGACAACGAAGTGCTGTGCACGCCGACCATGCACTCCAAGGGCTTCCTCAAGCCCGACGACATCTGCTTGATCGACATGACCGGCAAGCAGTTGGCCGGCCGCAAGAAGCGCTCCAGCGAAGCGCTGTTGCACTTGGAAATCTACAAGCAGCGGCCGGACGTGAAGAGCGTCGTGCACTGCCACCCGCCCCATGCCACCGCGTTCGCCGTGGCCCGCGAACCGATTCCGCAGTGCATCCTGCCCGAAGTCGAAGTGTTCCTCGGCGATGTGCCGATCACGAAGTACGAAACGCCGGGCGGACAGCAATTCGCCGACACCGTGCTGCCGTTCGTCAGCAAGACGAACGTCATCATCCTGGCGAACCACGGGACGGTGAGCTACGGCGAAGACGTCGAACGAGCCTACTGGTGGACCGAAATTCTGGATGCCTACTGCCGCATCCTGATGCTCGCGAAGGACCTGGGCCGCGTGCATTACTTCGACGAAAAGAAGGAACGCGAGCTGTTGGACCTGAAGCAGAAGTGGGGCTGGTCGGACCCGCGCAATACCGAAGAGTACAAGAACTGCGACATCTGCGCGAACGACATCTTCCGCGAATCGTGGCAGAAGTCGGGCGTGGAACGCAAGGCGTTCGACGCGCCGCCGCCGATGGGCCCCAAGGCCGCGCCTGCGGCGTCCACCGCCCCCGCGGCTGCTCCGAACGACCAGGAACAACTGATCCAAATGATCACGGATCGCGTGCTGGCCGCCCTCAAGAAGAGTTAGTCGACGCTGCCTCGGCAGCCTGAGACGACTCTGTGCTCGACTGCACGCCGCGCGCGTCACCGCGTACCGGCGGCCGCGCGTCGCCGATGCGGCGGCGATTTCGTCCGCCGCTGGCCGCGAAGCGCCGCGGCGTCCGCCCGGCTTCGGCACACGCGTTGCAAGAGAATTCCTCCGGAAAAGTCGCTGTTCGCTTCCGGAGGAGTCGCCATGTTGCGCCGCACAACGCTCGCCGTCTTACTGCCTTTCGGGGCCCTGCTCTGCTCCCTAATCGGCCCGGCTTGGCTCCATGCGCAGGCCGCGCGCGAGCCGACGGGCGAGACGTTCGTCTCGGCGGACCAAGTGCGCCTGTGGCGTAAGCAGCTCGCGGACCTGTCGAAGCCGCCCCGCTCCGCCCCGGAAGGTTGGTCCAAAAGCCGCCTCGATCCCGGTCGACTGGTCGCCGAGTTTCCAGAACTCCGCATCAAGCCGCAGTACGTCTTGCGCGCGTACTTGTATAAACGCGGCGGCAATGCCAACGGCTTTGTCTGGGCGTTGCCGAAGGAGGCGGAATTCCCCGAGCCGGCGGACTGCCCGAAACTGGAGTCGCACTTTTTGCATCCGCCCAAACCGTTCGATGCACTCGACGATGTGATGGAAGCGATCGCCGGCGACGACTCGCCGTCGTCCTACGTGCACGCGTCGCTGCTGCGCCGAGCGCTCCGGGAGTTTGGCGCGGAATGGCACGGCATCCGCTGGGGCGCCCACTCGGTGCTCGATCGCGAACCGTGGGGAGAAGATGCGGATCGCGATGCCGAGGTTCCCGCGTCGCGGCCCATGAGCGAGCGTGGCGAGTGGAAATGGCTTACAGACGCTCCCCGAGACTGGCGTCCGCAGGTCGTCTGGACGCCCGACCGCGTGACGGTGCGCTTCTACACTTACACCGCACTGGGCCAAGTCACGGCCGGCGACGAGATGGAAAAAGAGCGCATCACGCTCCACACCGACGTCTATCGCCGTCGCAACTACCGCGCGCTAACCACCGAAAAGAAGCTCGCCGAAGGCCCCAACACCATCATGTTTTGAAACGCCGTAGAACAGGCTTCCAGCCTGTTACCTCCGCGCCCCCCCACACTCCTCCCGCGCACCCCGTTCCTCCCGCGCACGCCTCCCCCTATCTGGCTCATCTCGCGCGCCTCTCGATCTCCTCGCCCAAGCGTGCGGAACCAAGACAACACGCGCGATTCAGCGCGCGCAAAGTCGAAAAGCCACAAAATCCAGCGTCATTTTGGCGGTTGCCGAGAATGCTTGCGTTTGGCTTGGTGGATGTCAAATCCGGACACAAACGTTGCAATTTCGACACAATCGGCATGACTGTTGCAATTCTTCAACTTGATGAATGGAGCCGCGTCCAGGGGCTCGCATCCGAGATCCAGGCAATCAAGCGGGAGAATCGTCATGTCTACGTCAGGTCAAAATCGTTGGAATCTACAAGCCGATGTATGCTCCACAAACGAACGCGAGCGAGCCTTGGCGCGGCGTGAAGCTCATCGACGTCGAGCCGCCAAACGACTGTGCCACCTGGAATGGTTGGAGCCGCGCTGCCTGTAGGCGACGGCGCCGATCGACGAGCAGTTTCTGGTTGCGGAAGCGCCCGCCTTTGAAAGCGGCCCCGCCGAGGTCGCGGTACACGCCGACGGCGGGTTCACGGTGGCTTGGGAAAGCTTCGAAGCCGACGGCGACGGCTTCGGCGTCTTCGTGCAGCGCTTTAATGCCGACGCGCAACCGGTCACCGCCAAGCTGCTCGCCAACCAAACGGCGGCAGGCGATCAAGCGGCGCCGGTCGTGGCGACCGATGCAGCGGGCAACACGCTGCTGGTCTGGGCCAGCAAAGAACAGGATGGGGACGGCTGGGGCATCTATGGGCGTTGGTATGCACCCGACGGCGCGCCGGCGGGGGATGAGTTCTTGGTGAACGCCGGCGAGTTGTCCGGACAGTCGCTCACGGCGGGCGACCAACAGGCCCCCTCGGTCGCGATGTCCGCGTCAGGGGCGGCGATGGACTGGGAGTCTTCTCTCGCATGCTCGCCCACCCGGGCGACGTGACGGGGACGGCGGGGCAAGTCAACGTGGCGACGGCGGGGACGCAGCAAGCGCCGGATGTTGCGAGTTCCGGCGGCAATCGCTTCTTCGTCGCTTGGGAAGCGATTGATCCGGCCGGCGGTTCGGACGCGAGCCTAGACGTCTATGGACGCGTCTTCGACGCCGGTGGGACGGGAGTGACCAGCGAATTCAAGGTCAACACCGAATCGTTGCGCGATCAAGTGACGCCCTCGGTGGCGATGAATTCCAACGGTCAAATCGTGGCGACGTGGGTGAGCGAAGGAATTCCCGGCAGCGGGTCGGATGTCTTCGGACAACGTATCAATGACCTGGGCCAATTGGTGGGCGACGAGTTTCGGGTGAACGATACGACGCTTGCGTCGCAAGTCGTCCCGGCTGTTACGATCGATTCCAGCGGCAACTATCTCGTGACTTGGCAAAGCGTCCATCAGGATGGAACCAGCGAAGGAATCATCGGTCGGTTGTACGGACCCACCGGTCAGACGCTGTACAGTGAGTTTGTGGTGAACACCAAGGTAGAGGGACCGCAAACGAAGCCCGCAGTGTCCTCGAATGCCGACGGACGCGCGGTCGTGACGTGGTTCACCAATGACGAAACTCACGGACCGGCGATTGCGGCGCAGCGCTTCCAGATGCCCAGCTTGAATCCAACTTTCCGCATCGGCGAGGAAGTCGAGTTGGCGACGGTGACGTCGATGCCGGAGAGCTCGGCGTCGGCGGCGATGGATTTGAACGGACGGTCGATCGTCGTGTGGGAGGCGTACGATGCGGACGGCAGCGGACTGGGAGTGTTTGCGCAGCGGATCGATGAATTCGGCGACCGCGTCGGCGATCCCTTCTTGGTCAACGTCGGCGCCACCGACGGCAACCAATACGCGCCTGCCGTGGCCGTCTCCGCCGAAGGCGCCTTCGTGGTGGTGTGGCAGGGCGAGTCGAGCGTCGGAGACGGATATGACATTTTCGCGCAGTCGTTCGACGCGCTGGGCGGCAGTCTTGGCGCCCCCTTCATCGTGAATACGACGCTGGCGGGCGATCAAGGCGCGCCGGCGATCGCGATGGACGAAGCGGGTGACTTCGTCGTCGTGTGGCAAGGCGACGTCGCCGACGGCAGCACCGACATTTTCGCGCGGCGGTTCGACAGCACCGGGACGCCGGTCGACGCGCTCGAGCAGCCGGTGAATCACTTCACGGGTCTGGATCAAGTCATGCCGACCGTCGCCATGAATGCGACCGGCGAATATGCGATCGCCTGGGTGAGCAGTCACCCTGCCCTAGAGGCCGCTGAGATTGACGCCGAAAAGAGCGTTTTTGTGCAATGGTTCAATGCGGCGGGCGTCGCCAACGGCGATGAAGTCCTCGCGCACAACCATGTGAAAGACGCCCAGGAGTCGCCGTCCATCGGGCTTGATGCCGAAGGCGACTTCGTCGTCGCGTGGCAAAGCATCAATCAAGACGGCAGCACGTGGGGCGTCTACGCGCGGCAATTCACGGCGGACAAAGTTCCCGTTCAGGCCGACGAGTTCCAGGTGAACATCTCGACGCAAGGCTTGCAGCGTCTGGCCAGCGTCGGCGTCGAAGCCGACGGTCGCTTCGTCGTGGCTTGGCAGAACATGAACGAAGAACTCGACGACGGCAGCAGTTGGGACGTCTATCGCCGCGAGTACGCCGCGGATGGGACTCCGGAGACGGGCGAGTTGCTCGTCAATACTTGGACGGAAGGTCCTCAGACGTCGCCTGTCGTCGCGCGAACGCCGACGGGGAATTACGGCATCTTCTGGCAGGGACAGGGGCTCGGTCACATCGACGGCGTGCATGGACGATTGTTCGACGTCAATTTGATCGACGACCCTGGCAGCCCCAGCCGAATTCCGATCGGCGATCAATTCATGGTCGGGGAAACGCTCGGTTTTGAAAACAGCCCCCCGTCGGTCGCCATCGCGGACGATGGCTCGTTCGTCGTCGCCTACGAATCGTTTGAAGACGACGGCAGCGGATTCGGCATCCTGTTGCAGCGATTTGACGCGGCTGGCGTCCCGCTAGCCGCCGCGCCGATCGTGGTCAACACGGCGACTTACGGCGATCAATCGTCTCCCGCCGTCGCGCTCGACGCTTCCGGCGACATGCTCGTCGTTTGGCAAAGCGAAGACGTCGGAGGCGCCGGGTTCGACATCTACGGGCAACGATTCGATCAGAACGGCGTCGCCGTAGGGACGCAGTTCCGGATCAGCGGCGGCGCCAGTGCGATCGCAGGCGATCAGACCGCACCGGACGTCGCGCTCGACGACGACGGCAATGCCCTGGTCGTCTTCCAAAGCACGATCGGCGACGCCAATGGATTGGACGTCTATTTCGTCTCCATCCCTGTCGTCGGTGCGCCGACGACGCCTCAATTGTTGAATTCGTCCCTCGCCGGGGATCAACAGCAACCCAGCGTCGGCGTCGCCTCCGCGAACGTCGATCGACGATTTCTGGTCGCCTGGCAGGGGCCGGGAGCGGCCGAAGAGGGAGAGACCAGCGTCGAAGTGTTCGCTCGCGCTCTGAATGCGGCGGGCGCGCCGACGGGCGCCGAATTCCAGGTCAACTTGGTCAGCGAACACGATCAGATTGCTCCGCAAGTCGGCGTGAATGATGCAGGCGAGGCGGTCATCGTCTGGCAGGCGGAGGGACAGCAAGGCAGCGGGTCGGATGTGTACGGTCGACAACTGAACGAATTGGGGGAACTCAACCCCAGCGAGTTCCGCGTCAACGAAACGACCAAGTCTCCTCAGCGCATCCCGTCCGTCGCAGTCGATGCCGCGGGGCGCTATCTGGTGACGTGGCAGAGTCAACATCAGGACGGTTTCAGCTGGGGCATCTTTGGTCGTCAATACGCGGCGGATGGGACGCCGTTGACCGGCGAATTGCAGGTCAACAGCCGAGTATCCGGGCCGCAAACGAGCGCCTCGGTCGCAGCCAACGCGGCAGGGAATGCCGTCGTGACGTGGCTCGGGAATGATGCGGCGCATCATCCCACCGTATTCGGCCAACGCTACGATCTCGCGGCGCCCGCGGAAGAAAGCGCGGTGGGACGCGAACTGTCGCTCGCCGGTTACCACGTGATCGAAGAAACGCCTCCGGCCGCGGCGATGAACGCAATGCGCGAGTCGGTCGTGGCGTGGACCAGCTACGCCGAAGACGGCAGCGGATTGGGCGTGTTCGCTCAGCTGCTTGATAAACAAGGCGTCGCCATCGGTTCGAAGTTCCAGGTGAGCACCGAATGGGCAGGCAATCAAAGCTCGCCGGCCGTGGCGCGTGCACCGGACGGGCGATTCGTGATCGCCTGGACTAGCGACGACCAAGACGGTTCGGAACGCGGCGTCTACGCTCAACGCTACTCCGCGACGGGCGTGCCGCAGGGCGGCAACTTCTTGGTGAATACGACGACCGTCGGCGATCAGTCGACGCCCAGCGTCGCCATGACGCCCGATGGTCGCTTTGTGATCGTCTGGCAGGGCGTCGGCGCCGACGGCAGTCAGGATATTTTCGCTCAACACTTCACAGCCACGGGCGCTCGAGACGGCGGTGAAACGCTCGTCAATCAATTCACGGGCCTGGAACAGAAAGATCCGGCGGTCGCCGTGAACGCCGCGGGAACCTACGTCGTGACTTGGGTGAGCGACCATCCGGCGCTCACCGATCCCAACGATACCGAGAAGAGCATCTTCGCGCAGGTGTTCTCGCCGACCGGCGCCGTGAATGGTCCCGAAGTACTCGTCCACCTCTATGTCAAAGATGGTCAAGAAGCACCGGCCGTGGGAATCGATGCCAGCGGTCGCTTCGTGGTGGGGTGGCAGAGCATCAACCAGGATGGAAACTCCTGGGGCGTGTTCGTGCGACGCTTCGGTTCCGATAAAGTCGCCTTGGATCGTCGCGAAATCGTCGTCAATGAAACGCGACTTGGTCCGCAACGCTATGTGGGACTCGGCGTCGACGAATTGGGACGCTACGTCGTGACGTGGCAGTCCAACAGCCATGAACAAGAAGGCAGCAGTTGGGACATCTACAGTCGCCAGTACTCGCTGGACGGCGCTCGAGAAGGCGGCGAACTGCCCGTCAATCAGTGGAACACCGGACCGCAGATACTGCCCGTCGTCGCGCAGGCTCCGGGAGGCGACTTCGGCGTCTTCTGGCTCGGCCAAGGTCCCGATCATCTGGAAGGCGTACACGGGCGGCTCTATCAGGGCATCTACGACTTCGGCGACGCTCCCGATCCGCTCGCAGCTGCGGCCGGTCAATATCCGACTCTCGCAGCGAACAATGGCGCACGCCATCTGCCCGGCAGTCGCCTCTTCCTAGGCGCCGGCGTGGACGCGGAATTCGATGGTCAGCCGAATGCGACGGCGACGGGAGACGATGTCAACGGCGCGACGGATGACGAAGACGGCGTCGCCATTCCGGCGACCTTGATCGCTCGACTCGGCGCATCGATCACCGTCACGGCGTCGGCGTCCGGAAAACTCGACGGCTGGATCGACTACGATCGCGACGGCATCTTTGAACCTGCCGAACAGATCGCGAACAGCCTGGTCGTCGCCGCCGGCGTCAATGTGATCCCGGTTGCGATTCCGGCGACCGCGCCAGCCGGGGCGACCTACGCTCGATTCCGCATCAGCAGTGCCGGCGGCCTAGGTCCTCAGGGACTGGCGCTGGACGGCGAAGTGGAAGATTACCGAGTCCAGGTCGGGGCGCTGGTCGGAGGCACGGCCAGTCTCGTCGATGATCCGCTCAACCCGGGCGGCAAGGTGCTGTTGGTCGTCGGGACCGCCGGCGCCGATAGCGTGGCGATCCAATACGTCGTCGCGAATCCGCCGCAGGTCAAGGTGGTCCTGGGGTACGTCAACACTTTGGGAACGTTCCCCATTTCTGCTTTCAACCGGATCGTCGTCTACGGACAAAATGGAAACGACTACATCACGGTCGACTCGCGGATTACGACGCCTGCGGAACTCTACGGAGACGGCGGCATCGATATGCTCTTCGGCGGCTCGGGGCCGGACGTGCTCTGGGGCGGCGCGGACAACGACCAACTGTACGGCTACGCCGGCAACGACGTCGTCTGGGCGGGCTCTGGCAACGACTTCGTCTACGGCGGAGACGGCGCGGATACGTTGTTCGGCGAACAAGGCGCCGATTATCTCTACGGGGAACTCGGCGACGACGTCGTCGTCGGAGGCGCCGACAACGACATGGTCAACGGCGGCAGAGGCCGCAATGTGCTAATCGGCGGTCTCGGCGTCGATTACGTTTGGGGAGACTTGGACGACGATCTCTTGATCGGCAACCAAACCACCCATGACTCGGATCCGCAGGCGCTCGGCGACATCGCAGCGATCTGGCGGTCGAGCTTGCCATTCGAAAGTCGCATTTCCAACTTGGCCAGTCTGCTCAATCGCAACACGGTTCTGGATGATCTGGCCCGCGACGTGGTCCTCGGCTCGCTCGGTCGAGATTGGATGATCGACTACGAACTGAAGGATTCGTTCCTCGACTTCAACTCGAACCCGTTGACGGGAGACAAGAAGAACTAACCGACGCGAACCGGCGTTGGACGCTCGATTCGCTCAGCGACTCCCTGACTCATCGCGAGTCAGGGAGTCGTGTTCTTTCCGGCTGACGCCGAGTGAGCTTGCCTTGATCGTCGTCGACTACTCTTCCAAATGCTTCTTGTAGGCGCGGATCGAGACCTGGTACGTCTTGACCCATTCCTTGACGTTCTTGTCGGTCACGCCGCCGGTCAGTTCGATGTCCCCTTCCAGCACCGGGTCGTTGTCCTTGTCCAGGTAAGCGCGGGTGAACCGCTTCGTGCGATTCCACTCATTGATTCGCGACAGCGAGATCTTCGCGCCCGAGAAGCCCGCGTACAACTGCATCGTCTCACCCTTGTTGAAGAGCAGAATCTTCAGCCCTTCAAACTCGAAACGGTACGTGTTGTTGTCGATCTCCGTGACGTTTGCCAACTCGAGATCCTTCATGATCCGCTCGACTCGGCCCGCCGACATCGTTTCAAAGACTTCATCTTGGGCCCGCGCCTCGGTGCGAGTCGCCAGGGTCAGGCCGGCAATCGCAAAAAACAGAACGGCGCCGTGAACAAGAGTTCGGGACACGTTGCATTCTCCGTAGTTGAAAGGACCGAAGTGAGGCATCGCTAACGTCGCGCGTCCCCCCCGGGATGGCTAGAAGTGTAATGCCGCGTCGGTCCCGCCGTCAACGTTACGATGCAGTACCCTAATTCCAGCGAAACCAGCGTAACGCCAGTCCAAATGACGCCGTGGCCCACAAAGTCAGACCCAAGATCGGCTGCCACTGGCTGGTCAACGGCATCCCGTCCAGCATCACCGCTCGCAACGCATCAATGACCTGCGTCAACGGCAGCAGTTTAATCGCTGGTTGCACCGCCTCGGGGAAACGGTCTGACGAGAAAAAGATCCCCGACAGCACCCACATCGGCAGCATCACCAAATTCATCAACCCCGACACCGACTCCAGCGTCTTCGCCCGGCTCGCCACCAATAGCCCGATCCCTGCAAAGGCCAGAGCTCCCAGCAAGATGAGCAGCAAGACGGACAGTAGACTGCCTTGCGACTGGACGCCGAACGCGATCCGGGAGAACAACAACAGCACCAACACTTCCGGCAACAAAAACAGCAGGCGACTGGTCAACACGGCCGCCAGAAAATGCGATCGTCGCATGGGAGTCGCCAGGAACCGTTTCAGCAGCTTGCGAATGCGCATGTCGACGATGACGTAGCCGACGCCCCACAATCCGCCTCCCATCAGGCTCATCCCCAGCAAGCCAGGCACGAGAAAGTCGATGTATCGCCCCCCCGGTTCGTCGAACGACTGATTCTCGCTGTGCACCACATCCACTCGCCCCGCCGCACGCTGGAGTGCATCGTCCACGGCATTGCGCGCGAGATGGCTTTCTTTGCGAGTGAAATCAAACAGGTAAGACGCGGCCTTCTCCGGCCCGCCGATCACCAGCACGTCGGTCTTGCCCGAGCGAATCCGCCGCCGGCCCTCGACGTCGCTGACTTCGCGCACGACGAAACGCTCTTGTCCGCGCAAGGTTTCCGCGATCCAACGAGACGAGTCAGCGACAGCGCCCGACTCGCCGGCCGCCGCGACGACGTCCACATTCAGCTTCTCGATCGGTTGATTGCGAAATGCAATGCCCAACGCCGTCGCCATCAACAGCGGAAAACCATACACCCAGAAGACGGCCTCCGGTTCACGATAAAACTCGCGCACGCGCGCGATCACGAGCTGCACGAAGGCCGTATCCAACCAAGTTGTGCGGGAAGTCGACATGGGTTATTTCAATCTCGCAGGGAGCAGCGCGATCAGTCGGTGTACTTCATGATCAGATCGCACATCGCTTCTATTTCATGGTTTGTCGAACGGTAGCGTCGGGAGAAAAAAATGCAAAGCATTTCCAGGAACGACGACCAAGAGGCGAAGCTGCGATCCTGTTCCGCGTGCTCTCGGTAAATGAGGGTGTTGCGCAGGCCATCGAAAAAGAATCCGTTGCGGCCTTGGTCTACGAGAATCGGCAGCGAATACCAGATCCGCGGGGAAAAAAAAGTAACGATCAATCCATGGAGAGGATGCGTTGCGAGTTCCCAACGGAGGATTCGCTGCGATTCGCGGGCGTTGGAGATCGAGATGAACTGGAGTCCGCCCATCGTGAGACGCTTCGAGTCGCGACGCTGTCCATTGTGCCAAGCGAACCATGCAGACAATTCGCGCGACCGCCATGAACGTACTGAAACACCGTCGTCGAGTTCGGCGTAGAGCTCTGGATGATGCGCCGCAAGGTGCGCATCGAGAGTCTGCAGCAAGTCGCCCATGGTACTCATGGATTTAGCGAGCCAATGGTCCCGTGTTACCGCTGTACGTTTCCCGCCTGTCCGCCCTCGTCCGCGTCGTTCATCGAACGCCCGGCGACCTTGACGAACACATCTTCCAAGCTGGCGTGCCGCGTCGATAAATCCGTCAACTCGCAACCCGACTTCGTCAGCGCTTCCAGCAGCGCCGGCAGCGCCACGTGTGGTTCGGTCGCAGACAACGCAATCCGCTCGCCATCTTCATGCACACCGCTGACCGCCGGGAGTCGACCGAGCGCCGCCAGGTCGGGACGCGCATCGGCCCACGCCGCTCGCCATCGAAACGAAATCACATGCTCACCCCCCAGCGACGCAATCAGTTCGCGCGGCGTTCCGAGCGCAATCACTCGCCCCTTATCGACAATCGCCACTCGGTCGCACAGACGCTCCGCTTCTTCCAAATAGTGCGTCGTCAGCAGTACCGTCCTGCGCGTCTCGCGGAAGCCCTCGATCACATTCCACAACTCGCGACGCGATTGCGGGTCGAGCCCCGTCGTGGGTTCATCCAAGAACAGCAGTTCGGGATCGCCGATCAAGGCGCAGGCGACCGCCAGCCGCTGTTTCTGGCCGCCGGAAAGACCGCCGACGCGCGCATGCGCTTTCTCCGTCAGCGACAGCTGCGCCATCACCGCGTCCGGGGCGAGTCCCTGTCGGTAGAAACTGCGAAACAAAACCAGCGTTTCGCGCAGCGTCAACTTTTCCGAAAGCCGTGTTTCTTGCAGCGAGATGCCGATGCGCTGGCGGATCTCGTCATCGTCGCGCCCCCACCGCAAGTCCAGCACCTCGACCTCGCCGCTGGTCGCCTCCAGCAGCCCTTCGAGGATTTCGATGGTGGTCGTCTTGCCGGCGCCGTTGGGGCCGAGCAGCCCGAAGCATTCGCCGCGTTCCACCAGTAAATCAATGCCGCGCACCGCCTCGACAGGCGGTTTCGCGGCATACGTCTTGATCAAATTGCGGCACGCGATGGCCGGCATGCGAACTCCTCTTTCGCTGGAACGGCCGCCGCGCTCTCGCGGATCAGGCGAGGATCTCTTTCACGACGGCGCCATGCACGTCGGTCAAGCGATAGTCGCGACCCTGGAAGCGATAGACAAGCCGAGTATGGTCGAAGCCTAACAGGTGCATGATCGTCGCTTGGAGGTCGTGAACATGCACCTTGTCTTTGGCGATCGAGAATCCTAGCTCATCCGACTCGCCGTGCGAATAGCCGCCCTTCACGCCGCCGCCCGCCATCCACATCGAGTAGACGTCCGGATAGTGATCGCGTCCCAACACATTTCCACCTGCCGTCCGCCCCTCGCGGAACGGCGTCCGCCCGAATTCGCCGCCGCAGATGATCAGCGTCTCGTCGAGCAACCCGCGTTGGCGCAAGTCCTTGATCAGCGCCGCGACCGGCTTATCCATGGTGGCGCACTTCTTCGTGAGTCCGTCGCGAATGTCCTCCCCTGGGCCGGTCCCGTGGAAGTCCCAGCCCCAGTCGAACAACTGCACATAACGCACTCCTTGTTCGACCAATCGCCGCGCCAACAAACAGTTGTTCGCGAAACTCGCGCCGCCCGGCTGGGCGCCGTATGCTTCGATCGTCTCCTTCGACTCGCGCGAGATGTCCATCACCTCCGGCACCGAAACTTGCATCCGGTACGCCAGCTCGAACTGCGCGATCCGAGTCGCCGTCTCGGGATGGCCCATCTCCTGCGCCTGCAGTTCATTCAAATCGCGCAGGGCGTCGAGACTCGCGCGTCGCAGGTCGCGATCCATGCCCGCGGGGTCCGACGCGTACAGCACCGGGTCCCCCTTCGAACGGCACTGCACGCCTTGAAACACCGACGGCAAGAAGCCGCTGCCATACGAGTTTTTCCCGCCGTTGGGCTGCACGCCGCTCGAAATCAATACCACGAATCCCGGCAAATTCTCGTTCTCCGACCCCAGGCCGTACGTCGTCCAAGCCCCGATCGACGGCCGACCGGAACGCGGCGAACCCGTATATAGCAGCAGCTCGGCCGGTGCGTGGTTGAACTGGTCCGTCGTCATCGACTTGATGACGCACATCTCGTCGGCCACCTCATGAAAGTGCGGCACCGCGTCCGACAACCAGACTCCCCCCTTGCCGTATTGGGCGAACTTTCGCGGCGTTCCCAACAGCTTCGGCACGCCCGACGTAAACGCGAACCGCTTCCCCTTCAAATATTCGTCCGGACACGGCTGCCCGTCGCGCTTCACCAACTCCGGCTTGTAGTCGTACAGGTCAAGGTGCGGGGGCGAGCCGGTCAGATGCAGGTAGATCACCCGCTTCGCCTTCGCCGGAAATTGCGGCGCTCGCGGCGCTAGCGGATTCTTCGGGTCAGGCGTCGCCGCGCCGGCGGTCGGAAAGGCCGACGGAGCGACCGACGGTCCCAGCAGCGACCCCAGAGCGAGGCCGCCGATCGCCATTTGCGCGTCGCGGAGAAAATGACGCCGAGTCGCGCCTTGAATGCGTTCTAGTCGCGGATCCATGTCGTGGTTCTCCCCGTTTATCGCTTCATCAATGTTTCGTCGAGATTCAAAATCACATTCGCCGTCACCGTCCAGGCGGCCAACGTCGGTACGTCGACGTTCGCGGGCGGGGGGCCGAGCGGCTCGGTCGCCATCTTCTTGGCGGCCTCCGTCTCCTTTTGGAACCGCTGCGTCGCTTGAGCATGCAGGGCCGCGAGCCGCTGCAATTCCACCGGCTGCGGCGGCCGAGCTAGACACAAGCGGAAGGCATAGGTCAGCTGCGCCTCCAGCGTCGAACCGCCCTCGGCGATCGCACGTCGCCCCAACGCTTGAGCGGCTTCGATGTAGACGGGATCGTTGAGCGTGACGAGCGCCTGCAGCGGCGTGTTGGTCCGCACGCGCCGCACCGTGCAAACTTCGCGATTCGGAGCGTCGAACGTCGCCATCGACGGATACGGATTCGAACGCCGCCACGTCGTGTAGAGCGCTCGACGATACTTGTCCTCGCCGCTGCTGGTCTGCCAGTCGATCCCGCTGCCGAACGCGGCGCTCAACCCCATGGACGGCTGCGGCGGTTTCACCGGCGGACCATACATCTTGCCGCTCATCAAGCCGCTCGCCGCCAACGCCTGATCGCGAATCGTCTCGGCTGACAGACGGAAGCGCGGACCGCGCGCTGCGAGCCGATTGTCAGGGTCGCGCTGCATCAAGTCGGGCGTCACGCGCGACGACTGTCGGTACGCGGCCGACGTGACGATCAACTTCACGAACTCCTTCAAGTTCCACTGCCGCGCCTGCAATTCGACTGCCAACCAATCCAGCAACTCGGGATGGAACGGCAAGTCGCCTTGCGAACCAAATTCTTCGCTCGTAGCCACAATGCCGACGCCGAACAACTGCTCCCAATACCGATTCGCGATCACGCGCGCGGTAAGCGGATTGTCGGGCGACACCAGCCACTTGGCGAGCGTCAACCGATTCATCGGTTCACCCGGCGGCGGCGCTGGAAACGCGCCCGGCAAACCGGCCGAAACTTCCTTGCCCAGATCGAGAAAGTTGCCGCGATGCTGGATGCGCGTCACACGCCGTTGGTTGTCCGGCAACTCGCGCAGCACCGGCACCGTCGTCGGTTTCATGTCCGCCAGTTGCTTGCGGACGTCTGCGATCTGCTGCCGCACCGGCGCCAACTCGGGCGCGATGCTCAAATAGTGCGCCTCCAATTGCCGTTTCTGTTCGGCCGTTCGCTGATCGGCTGCCGTCGCCAACGCGGCGACCAGCGGCAGCGGCGTACGACCGAACTCTTCGGCTCGGGCGTCGGCCGTCCACGACAGTCGGAACTTGCCCAACACGTGTTGTCCATGCTGGCTCGCATGATCCAGCACCAGCGTGACTTTGCCGCCGGCGGGAATCTCGATGGGGGCGTCGGCGACCAGGGTCAGTGCATGGGCGGCGCCAATCGCCCCGCCCACCGCCCAGCCCTTCTGCTTGGGATCTTTGTTTTGCAGCACGAATTCTGCGCCGAATCCGTCTTGCGCAAAGTCCGCGACGGCCTTCGCGAACGGGATGCTTCGAGCACCGCTCGTCGAGAACTCGGCATTCGGCTTCGGCGCCGCAGCCGCGGTCTGAGTCCAGATCGCCTTGCGCTGCTCGTCCAGAATCGAAATCCGGAAGTCGCTCAGCCGTTCCATCGTATTAGGATCGGTGCGATTCCACAGAACAATTCGGTCGATCGCTCGAACTCCGCCCAGATCGACTTCCCACCACGGGTCGTCCGAGATGGCCGTATGCGTCGTCGATTTGGCCTCCGTGTACTTGCCGTTCGTGTTGCCGTCGAGCGCCAGCTCGGGCGGCCCGCCGAAGTCGGTCGAGCTTTGAGTCGCCTTGCCTTGGCGCGCCACATTGTCGGCGCCTTGGAAGACTTGCACTTCCGCCAGCGACAAGATTTTCTGCTTGCCCGGAATCTCGATCCGCACAAACCGACCGGCCGTCCCCTGCGCGGCGGCGGGCGCCCAGTTCGCCGAGACCGAGGTCAAGACAAAATTGCCGCCCGCCAGTCCGGGGCCTTTGCCGGGCAAACGGTCGTCGGGCAGCGCTTCGATCCGCAACCCGCGCACTGCGCCCGTCGGCGCCGGCAGCTCCACCGTGATCTTCTCGTTGGCCGCCGAGCTCGCGAGGAACACAACGCCGTCGTCGCCGATCGTCGCCTTCGTCCCCGACGCCGTGGCGGCCGCGGTCGGCTGGGCGACTTGCCACGCCAGATCACGCGGAAAGGCCGCCTCCCACTTTTTCTGACCGGCTTGAATCTCGGGAGTCGCCGTCGTCAACTTCTTTTCCAACTCGGCGACCAGGGATTCCAGCGTCGAACGCCGCTCTTGCTGATCAGGCGTGAAGTACGACAACAACGGACTCTCGTCGCCGCGGTCCGCGTCGGCCGTATTGTTCAAGATCGCGTAGACGCGGAAGAAATCCTCCTGCGAAATCGGATCGTATTTGTGATTGTGGCACTGAGCGCAAGTCATCGTCGTGCCCATCCACACAGCCATCGTCGTCGTCACGCGGTCCGCCACCGCCACATTGCGAAACTCTTCATCGTTCGTGCCGCCCTCGTTATTCGTGAGCGTGTTGCGATGAAAGGCCGTCGCGGTCAACTGTTCGTCGGTGGGATTGGGCAGCAAGTCGCCCGCCAATTGTTCGACCGTGAACTGATCGAACGGCTTGTTCGAGTTCAGCGATCGAATGACATAGTCGCGATACAGCCAAATCGTCCGCGGCGGATCATCGGCGTAGCCGGCCGAATCGGCGTACCGCGCCAGATCGAGCCACATGTGGGCCCAGTGCTCGCCGTAGGACGACTTCTTCAGCAGTCGGTCGATGAGCTTTTCGTACGCCTTCGGATCCTGGTCCTGGACGAACTCGTCGACTTCTGCAATCGTCGGCGGGAGGCCGGTCAGGTCGAGCGACGCACGACGAATCAGGGTGTAACGGTCCGCCTCCGGCTGCGGCTTCAGACCTTCCTTTTCCATTCGCGCGAGCAAGAAACGGTCGATCGGATTGCGCGACCACGTTGCGTCTTGGACCTCTGGCACGGCGGGACGCACCGGCTTCACATACGACCAGTGCTGCGCGTACGGCGCGCCTTGACGAATCCAGGTCGTCAGCATTTCGACCTCTTTCGGCGTCAACCGTCGTCCCTGGCCGGGCGGCGGCATCATCTCGTCTTCCGCCGTCGACAGAATACGCTTCAACAACACGCTGTCGTCCGGTTTCCCCGGTGCAATCGCACGGCTGCCGCCCAAATCGGCCGTGGCGCCGTCGAGCGTATCGAGCCGCAGGCCGTCGGTTCCGCCCTTCCGCTCGTCGGCATCGGGGCCGTGGCACCGAAAGCAGTGGTTCGAGAGGATCGGTTTGATGTCGCGCTGGTAATCAAGCGTCGCCCCCGGCGCGGCTGCGAAAGCCTCTCCGCCGACCAGCATTCCACTTGCCACCGCCGCCCCGAGCACGAGGCACAACGCAATCGCCCCGCGGCGATCCAAGGTCACGGATATCGTCATGAGCAGTCGCTCCTAGCCTGGTCCATTCTCGTCGTTACTTGCTGAACAATGGATCGCGCGAGTTGCCCCGCGACAGGAGGTACGCGAACAAGTCGAGCACCTCGTCGCGATTCAGCGTCTTCAACAGATCCTTGGGCATCATCGACGCGCCCGAAACTTGACGCGACTCGATCTCCCCCTTCGGAATCCGCACGATCTTCGTGGCGTCCTCGGGATCGACCAAGACCGTCACGTCCGCGTCTGTTTCACTCACCACGCGTCCGTTGTACGCTTTGCCGCTTTCCGTCGTGATCACGGTTGATCGATACTGGTCCGAAACCACCTTGCTGGGGTCGATGATCGCCTCGGCGATTTCCTTGTAGCTAAACCGCCCCGCCGTCTGCGTCAAATCCGGCCCCGTCGCCCCGCCCTCGCCCGCAAACCGATGGCAGATTACGCACCGAACGGCGGCGAACGTTCGCTTGCCATTCTCAAAGTTGCGCCCCTTCAGTTGCGGACCGAGCGCTGCAAGTTCCTCCAGCGCCCAGTCATGACCAGGGCCTACCGGCTTCGGCAACTCGGGCACGACGTACGGCTTTCGCAATCCGGCCGCTTCCACCGCTAACCGTTCGCTGTCGGTCGACAGTTCGTAGGCGTCATTGCCCATGTTCCGCAAGAAGCCCTGAAAGCTGGCGCCGCCGCTTTTTTCCGTCATCCCTTGCAAGGCAGCAAAGTACTGACGACGTCGATCCACCGTCCAACCGGCCTTCGCGTTACGCAGCACGAACAGATAGTGCAGCTTCTGCGGATCGGCACGATTCTGCAGCATCTTGGCGATCGAGCCGCCATAACCGGGATTCCGCGCCAACAGTTCGGCCGTCTCCGAAGAACTCGGCGGCGTCGACGGTTTGTCGAGCAACTCGAGCGTCTTGGCGACGACCGTCGGCGACTGGAGGTAAACCAGCAACTGACAAAGTTCTCGATCCACCCATTCGTTCGATGTCGGAAAATGTGGATCGAACTTCTGAACGATCGACGCGGCCAATTCGGGACTCGGTCCGCCTTGGCGGATGAAGACCAACGACCAGGCGCGCAATAAGTCCAAACGCCGCCGCACATCGAGCCCGGCGAAGTCGAGCCGCTCCAGGGCCGCGATCAGTTTCGGCTGCAGCGACTTGTCGGCCTGACGAGCCAAACCGACGACCCCTTCCAGCACCGTGTCCGGATCGCTGCTCGAGAGCACCTGCTCTTGCCACAAGTCGACCGGCTGGTGCTCCAGGGCGATGCGCGACGCGTAGCGAATGAAGCGATCGGGGTGCTTGAGCTGCGGGACGGCCAATTCGACGGCGGCCTTGGCATCGCCGCCTGGGGTGTGGAAGGCTTCCAAGCGATGTCGCAGGTCGCGCAGATCGGCGCCTTCCGCATCGCGCAGTTCGGCCGGCGCCGTCGACTCGCCGCCTACATACGTCACTCGGAACAACTCTGTCGGCACGCCGCGCCCGCCGATCGTGAAGTACATCGCACCGTCTTTGCCGATCACCGCATCGGTCAGCGGCAACGGCGTGCGCGAAATAAACTCTTCCTTTTCCGCGCGATAGGTCGCACCCTCCGGCCGCAGATGCAACGCGTACATCGTGCCGAACGTCCAGTCGCACAGATACAGCGCCTTTTGGTACTTGGCCGGGAACTTGGCGCCGTAGCCAAACGTCACGCCGACCGGCGAACCGGGACCGATGTCAGTGAGCGGCGGCAGGCTGTCGACGTAGTAGGCGGGCCACTTGCCCGTGCCGCTGCGCCATCCAAATTCACTGCCGCTCACCGAATGCGTCGCGCGAGTGGGCCGGTACCAGGGCATCCCCAGGTCCCATTCCATGTCCGAGTCGTATGAGAACAATTCGCCGTCGGCATTGAAGGCGAGGTCGAATTCGTTGCGGTACCCGACGCTGACGATTTCGATCGACTTGCCCTCGGGATCGGTCTTCGCGATCCAACCTCCCGGCGCCATACGGCCGGTGGCGTGGCCGTTGGCGTCCCACTGCCGCGGCAACAAATGATCCTCGCCCCAGTTGGTGGGAATGCGGCTGGCGTCGATCTTCGCCGGCGGATCGGTGTGATTGCCGCAAGCCAAGTAGATCGACTTGCCGTCGGGCGACAACGCCAGCCCGTGCGGACCATGTTCTCCGCCGCCCCGCAACGCGAACAACTTTTTCACTTCGTCGAACTGATCGTCGCCGTCGGTGTCGCGCAGGCGATACAGGCCGCTGCCGGGACCGCCGTTGGCGCAAACGTACAGGCTGTCGAAAGCGAACAGCAATCCTTGAGCTCCCGACATGTTCACCGCAAGCTTCTCGACCTTCGTCGGCATCTGACTGCCAAGGGGCGAAGGAGTGACGCGGAAGAGCCCTTTGCCCTCTTGATCGCTCGTGATGAGCCGCCCCTGGGGGTCGACGGCCAAGTTGACCCATGATCCATGCGTTTCCTTAGGGACGGTCAGCAAACGTTCCACCTGGAAGCCCGCCGGAACCTGGAACACGCCCCGTGGTCCGCCCGCCAGCGTCGGGGCATTGAATACGTCTCCCCAAGGCCCCTGCCCCAAAGGTCCCAACACTTTCGTTTCAACCGGCCCAGCGCCGTCTTTCTTCTCGGAGATCTTCCAGGACGCGTCTGAAACGACGTACTTCGTCTCGCCCGTGGGGGCGACGAGCGCGAGCTTCAGGAGGAAGGCCGCAATGCCGCCCTGATTGCCCAACTCGGCGACCAATTCATTCGGCCCCGGCTTCACGTACTTCTGGATGTCGACCGTCGCCGGCTCCTGCCAGTTGTCGCCCGCCGCGACTTTCTGACCATTCACCCACAGCGTGAAAACGTTGTCGCAGGAAACGCGCAGCACTGCCGACTTGGTCCCGCCCGCGAACTCGGCGCGAGCAAAGTAGTTGCGCTGCGCCTGAGGCCCCCAAATCCATTGCGGCGTCGGTCCCGCCGACAGCTTCTCTTCGCCTGCCGGTTTGGCGACCGCGGCCGCCCGGCCGCCCCGTTCCATGGCGTCCGCCAACTCGGGCAACTGCGCTAAGGGCTCGTCTGCCCTTAGCGAAGGCGCAGCCGCCGCCAGCGTGCACACGAACAATACGACGAAGCAGGTTTCGATGCGGCCCCATGACGTGACGACTCGCGGCGACGATCGACGTCGCAACCAACAACGGCTCATTCGCTCAGACTCCTGGCCTGCAGGGAGGATTGGCGGTGGGCGGAACGCGGCCCGCCGACGGATGCGCGACGGCGGGCGGCGTCCCGGGTGGGAGGCAAACGCTGCAGGCATTATGGTCGCTGGCTGCAGCCGCGAAAAGCAAGGCGCACCGCAAAACGCGCCGGCGGCGTCGAACGCGAAAAAGAGAACGCGTCCAGAAGATAGGCGGCGCTGGTCCCCGCCGCAAAACAAAAAACGACTCGGATCTGGTGTGATCCGAGTCGTCGGGGAATTCCGCCGAGAAGCTACTACGAACGTCGCGGCTTGTGGTCGTCGTTGCGGCGCCGAACGGGGCCGCGAGCCGTTCGTTAGAACCGAGCTTCGACGCGAGCCATCAAGCCGTCGAACGATTGCATGCTCGACATGTCGATGAAGTTGTTCGTCTGGACTCCGTGAATCCATTCGTCGGTCTGGACCGTGTTGAACCAGGCCTGAATGTTGTAGCCCGCCGTCAACCGCCACGTGCCGCAGGCGCTGACCCAGCCCGCACCCACTTCGACGTCCGCCATCGTAACCAGCCGACCAGCCTTCCACGACGTGTTAACCAACGTGCCGCCCAACGCGGACGTCTGGTTATAGCTCGCCTGGAACTCGCCCGGCACAAAGCTGACATTCGAGCGGCCGTAGACCATGAAGCCGCGACGACCGATTTTCTCGTATTCCAAGCCGAACTTCAGACCGGCGCCGTAGAAGTCCAAGTCCGTCGTGATGACGTGGTTGCCCTGCACGTTCGTGCTGTAAATCGACTGGAACTGCTGTTCGGCCTGAGCCAAACGGAGCCCGATTAGCCAGTTGAACTTCGAATAGCAGTCGCCGCTGATCAACTGACGATACTCGACGTCCGCGATATTGAAGTTGATGTCGTACTTCGCGGACGCATCCAAGCCCGTTTCGCCCACGTTGAGCGTGCCCGGGTGGATGACCAGCGAGTTCACCACGAACGGCTGTTGGATGTTGGGATTCAAGCCGATCGTGTCGTTCGTGCTGGCTTCGTATTGCATGTAGTGCACGCCGATCGACGAGCATTCATCCAGCGTCATGCCGAAGCCGATGAAGAAGCCCGGCTGAAAATCTTGATCCGCGACCGCGATCGGCGTCACCTGCACGCCCGGCCCGACCGCGTTGTTCACGCCGACCGCGTAGGCGACTTCCGAGTCGCGAGCTCGCAGGTACATCAGTCCGCCGTAGGCGTAGTAGTTGTTCTGGTAGCCGACGAAACAATCGTCGCAGCAGGTATCGCACGATTCCTTCTGCATCTCCGGTCCCGCGTGCAGCGACGCCGGCTGAACGGGATTCCCGTTCGGGATCATCAGGAACTTCTCGCCCGTCGGGGACGAGTGGATATAAGAGCCTGCCGGCGCCTGGGCGGCCGCAACATTGACGCCCAAGAGCACAGCCATCGTGGCGATCATCGCCAACCAATTTCGTTTCATGGAAAATTCCCCCCTGTTGTAAGGTCCCGCAAATACGGATCGACCGGATTTCGCGGCAAATCCAGTACGACCCCACCCCGAGGAAATGTCGACGTAGATTTCCTGAATTAACAAGGGTGTGCGGTGGAAGGGAGGAGTGGGAGGAATGGGTTGGGAGGATGGGCCGCATGCCGCGGTGCGGCGGCACGATCGCGAGGTCGGTCACCCCCGCGAAAAAGATACGGATTCACCGTTGCGCAAAAAAGTTGCGGCGTTTGCCAGTCCTAACTAGTCTGACAGCGTTGCCGAAGCCAAAGAGCGATCACGCGGATTTTGACGGTTGTAACGGTCGTAACGACGATCGCGACGTCCGTATCTGCAGGTACCTCCTAGGTAATTTTGGGCAACGGCAAGCGGCTTGCCGATGGTGTCAAGGAGAAGGATCTCTACACATAGATGCTCCGCTCGCTGTTCCTGACGCGTTGCTGCCCTGCGTGGTCTCCCGCACTGCCAATGGGATTGAAGTCAAGATATGAGCAAGAAAACGAACGCCTCCAACGTCTGCCGTAAGTCCACTCGCCGCCAGCGCGAACTCCAACGGACGCTCCGAGCCGAAATGCTCGAGTCCCGTACGATGATGGCGGCAGATGCCAACCCTTGGCACAACTACGCGTTCCCGGGAGACGTCGACGGCAGCGGCGAATTGACCCCGCGCGACGTGCTCACCATCGTGAACTCGCTCAACTCGGGCGGCGCCCGACAGTTGTTTATGCCAACGGCCAGCGGCTTGGGCGCCGCGTCGGGTGCGGAAGCCGAATCGCCCGAACGCATCGACGTCGATAACGACGGCTGGGTCGCGCCCGTCGACGCCCTTCGACTCGTCAATCTGCTCAACGGCGAAGGCGAAAACGCCGTCATGTCGATCGGCCTTACCGCCACCAAGCTCGACGGCACCACCCTGCCGATCGACTCCAATACCGGCTTCCCGGCGGTCAACGTCGGCGAGAGCTTCTTGGTGCAGATGGTCACGCGCGACCTGCGCGTCGTGCCGTCGGGCGTCGCGGCGGCTTATGCCGACGTTACGTTCAACGACAAAGTCAGTTTCGACACCCGCGAAACGCAGTTGATCACCTTCACGAGTGCTCCCAACACGGGCACCTTTACGCTCACCGTCTCGGTCCCCGGCCAAGCCGCCAAGACGACTGGAAACATCAGCTACATCAAGAACAACCCGCAGCAAACGCGCGATAACATCATCGCCGCCCTGCTGTCGCCGACCATCGGGTTCTTCCAACCTGGCGAAGTCATTGCCGAAAAGCCGCGTCCCAAGACCTCGGGACCCGCCGAAGGCACGAACTATGCCATCAAATTCGGCGGTCGATACGCCGACATCAACATGCCCGAGATGACGGCTGCGTGGACGTCCACCGGCTCGACGACCATCGCCGTTCAGCAATACAACACCTGGGTGACGACTCCGCCCGTGCCGACGTCCCCCACCTTCCCCATGTCGCTGACTTACGACATGTTCCGGGATGCCATGACGGCGAGCCTCGGGGAAGGCGCGAACCCGAACGTCTTGAATGAATCGGGCGCCTCCACGTTCGATACGTCCGATGGTGAGACGTATCTCGTTTTCGAAGCACAGTTTACGGCTCTCGCGGGCGGCACGGTCGTTTTCGGCACCAACCCCGGCGAAGAAACCGCCAGCGCCCCGCTGCTGCACGGCTCCGGTGGTACTGACATCACCACGGCCGACGTCGACTTCCAATCGCTGAGCATCGTGGTCCTGCAGAAGGTCACGGCGGTCAACGACGCGCTCACCGTCAATGAAGATTCGCTCGGGACGTCCGCGAGCAATCGCGTCGACGTGATGGCGAACGACACGCTCAACGCCGGCGGGACGAAACGCATCGTCAGCTTCACTCAGGGTGCCAACGGCACGGTGTCGTTGTTCAACAACGGCACGGCCAGCAACACGGCCGACGACCAACTCACTTACCAGCCGAATGCCAACTTTAGCGGCACCGATACGTTCACCTACGTCTTCGGCGACGGGCAAGGCAACACGGCGACCGCCACCGTCAGCGTGACGGTCAACGGCGTCAACGACGCTCCGGTGAACACCGTTCCCGGCGCTGGTCAAACCACCGCCGAAGACGTCGCCAAGACCTTCTCCTCGGCCAACGGCAACGCGTTCTCCGTGAACGACATCGATGCTGGCACGGCCAACATTCAAGTCGCCTTCACCGCCACGAACGGAACGGTCGCCCTAGTGAACGCCTCGGGCGTGACGGTCAGCGGCAGCGGCGCCTCCATCACGCTTACGGGCAGCCAAGCCAATATCAACACGGCCCTGGCCGCGGGACTCACGTATACCCCGACGGCGAACTTCTCGGGTTCCGGTACGATCGTCATGTCGACGAACGACCAAGGAAACTCGGGCGGCGCCGCGCTGACCGACACCGACACCGTCTCCATCAGCATCACGGCGGTCAACGACGCGCCGGTCAATACGATCCCTGCCGGTTTGCAAACCGACGAAGGCGTCGCCCTCACGATCACGTCGTTGTCGGTCGCCGATATCGATGCAGCATCCGGCAGCGTCCGCACGACCCTGTCGGTGACCGCTGGGTCCGGACTGCTGCAACTGCTCTCAACGTCGGGTGTTACGGTATCTGGCAACAACTCGAACTCGGTTCAAATCACCGGCACGCTCACGGCGCTCAATGCGGCTTTGGCCGGCGGCGTGCGCTTCACCCCGGCCTCCGGTTTCGCGGGCAATACAACGCTCAGTATGCTCACGACCGACCAGGGGAATACGGGCGCCGGCGGCGCCTTGACCGACACCGACTCAACGATCCTCGACGTTCGGCCGCTCGTCCGACCCCGCGCCTCGAACGACCTGGCCACGGCCGCCGAAGATTCGCTGGCCGCCGCCAACGTCATTAACGTGCTCGCCAACGACACGCCGAACGTCGGCGCCACGTTGGTTCTGAAGTCGTTCACCCAGCCCGCCAACGGCACGGTGACCCAACAAGGAACGACCTTGCTGTTCCAGCCGGCCGCAGACTTCTTCGGCACGACCACCTTTACCTACACCATCAACGACTCGCTGGAAGGGCAGCCCGAAGGGGGAGTTGACTCGACCGCCACGGTCTCGGTGACGGTGACCGAAGTCAACGACGCGCCGGTGACAGTGGCCGATACGAAGTCAACCTCCGAAGACGCGCCCCTCTCGTTCCCCGCCAGCGACCTGACCGGCAACGACAGCCGCGGCGCCGCGAACGAATCGTCGCAAACCCTTACCGTGACGCTGCCTTCGGGCACGACGGCCAAGGGCGGCACCGTGACCATCACCAGCGGCCAAATCACCTACACGCCGCCGGCGAACTACAACAATCTGATCGGCGGACCGGACACGTTCACCTACACGGCCACCGACAATGGCACCACCAACGGCGTCGCCAGCCCGCTCTCCGCGGTTGGAACGGTGACGATTAACATCACCGAGGTGAATGACGCGCCCACCGCCGTCGCCGATGCGGCCGCGGGGACGACGCCGGAAGACCCAGCTGTTCCGCTCACCATCAACGGCAGCACCCTGACGGCCAATGATCTCCCCGGCGGAGGTGCGGACGAAGCAGGCCAGGTCTTGACGGTCACGGGCGCCGTCGCCGTCACCGGTTCGGCCGGCACGGTCTCGGTCGTGGGCGGAAATGTCGTCTACGCCCCGGCGGCTAATTACAACGGCCCCTTTGTCTTCACCTACACGGTCCAAGATAACGGGACCACGAACGGCACGTCCGATCCCAAGACGGTCACGGGCACCGCCACGGTCACCGTCACCGAAGTGAACGATGATCCCACCGCGGGCAATGATTCGGTCGTCGGCGTCAAAGATACCGCCTCCGAATACACGTCGGCCCAACTGTTGGGCAACGATACGAAGGGACCGGCCAACGAATCGACCCAGACGCTGCGAATCGTAAGCGTCAGCCCGACAAGCACTTTGGGTGGTACGGTGTCGCTGAATACGACGACAGGAGTGGTCACCTACACCCCGCCCACCGGCGTCGACGGCCAGTCCGACTCGTTCACCTACACCGTCTCGGACAATGGCACCACCGCCGGCGTCTTGGACGAAAAGACCGCGGTCGGCACGGTCACCGTGGGCATCGTCAACTACATCCCGATGACCTTCTCGGGCGCCGTATACATGGACGTGGACAACGACGGTGCGATAGATGCTGGAGAGGCCACGCTGGGCGGCGTCGATGTGACCCTCTCGGGCACCGACTTCAACGGAGCGGCCATCACGTCGCAAACCGTGACCACCGGTCGCAATGGCGCCTACTCGTTCTCCGGTCTCGCTCCGGGCAACTACTTCATCATCGCCGGTCAGGCCGCCAATACGGTGGATGGCCGCGAGACGGCTGGTTCGAGCGTGGTGACGCTCGCCGCCAACGATCGCTTCGCGTTTAACGTGACGTTGTCGCAGAATGTGGCGATGACCAGCCACACGTTCGCCAATAACAACTTTGGCGAACGCGGCCTCAGTTCGTCCTATCTGTCGCTCCAATACCTACTTGCGTCGTCGCAAGATACGGCGGCTGCCGACAACGACAACGCCATGTTCTCGTTCAGCGATGCGTCCGGCACGAATCTCGATTGGTACACGTTCATCGACGGCTGGGACAACGTCCAACTGCAGTCGATTACGCTGTCGGCCGACATGAGATCGGCGACGCTGCGAGTCCTCAATGCGGCCAGCCAAAGCGTGCAGACGACCGTTTCGGTCGACTCGGCTCGCCTCCGCGTCCGCACCGACTCGGCCGGCCGACCCGTGGTGAATATCGTCGGCGGGTACGCGGATTTCAACTGGGTCGCGGCCAATGGCGGCAGCGGCGAAGGTGAAGGCGAGGGCGAAGAGGCGCCGGCCGAGATGATCGCGGCCGCCATGAGCGGCAACGGCGACTACGCCGGTTCGGTCGATGCGTGCTTCGCCGAAGATTACGCCTAACCGTCCGTCGCGAGATTCAAACCATCCAGGCCGGAACCACCACGCGTGGTTCCGGCCTTTTTCGTTGCGCCACCGAGGTGTCGGAGAGTGACGGGGATTGGCCACCGAGGTCACGGAGTTCACAGAGATCGCGGTTGGCGAGGAGGGGGCCGGTTTTCAAGGGATGACTATAGGTCGATCGGGCCGTTGCTGCGGCGTCAAACACTTGCCGAAGATGATGGGGTTCTCGTGTGCGCCCGCTTCGACGTGCGAAGGAATCCGTCAAGCGCCGCGAACCCTGTTCGTCCGCCCGCCCCCACCCATCTCTTGGGCGGCGACTTCGAGTTGCCTCCGAAACTTCCCCCCCTCTCGATCGGCCTCCCCCCCCTTACAACCCCAAGTTCCTGGACTCACTTGAATTCCTTACTGAATCCAGATCGCCTAAACCCTTTCACAATCCCCCCCCCCACCACACACACACCACGCCCTCCATCCCCCATCCCCCACCACAGCCCCCCCCTCTCTCTGAGCCCTCTGAGCCCTCGGTGGCAAAATCATCTCCTCGCGCCCCACTCCCCGCGCGCGCAAAAAAGGGTCGGCGATTTGCTCGCCGACCCTTCTGGAAAGTTCCGTCGTCCTCCGCCCCGCGGCGGTTAGAACCGATAGTTGAAGCCCAGGCTCAAGGCGTGAACGTAGTAGTCGGTGTCGCGGAAGGCGGGCGGGGTCGGAGTGGCCGGTCCCACCAGCACGCCGCCCAGCATCTGCGTATCGTTCACTTGCATGTCGATCTGATCGCCCGCCAGCACCACGTTCGACCACCAGATGAAGGTGTAGCCGATGGTGAAGTCGAGTCGCTGGGTGAGCTGACGGCTCAAGTTGAAGTTGATTTCCGGCACGAACACCGTCTGGTTTCGCTCGTAGTTGCCGATGTTGGTCGCCTGAGCCAACAGACCGCCTTCAAAGTTCGTGGCGACGTTGTTGACGTCGGTCACCACCGTATTGCCTCGCACTCGAATCTGCTCGTGCATCCGACCGATGCTGACCTTCGTCAGCAAGGAGACGGTCCACGGCCCGCGGTACTTTTCGTACCAGAAACCGAGCGATCCGCCGTGGAACTCGTTGCGAGTGCTGAAGTCGTCGGTGACGGTGAACTGAGTGCCCACGGGCAGCACGCCGCCAAGCACCGATTCGTTGCTTTGGATCGTCAGGCCGTCGTCCAGCAGCGTCACGTGATAGCCGCCGATCAAGTCCAAGCGACTGGTCGCATCGCCGTCGATGTTGACGCGCCCCAGGATTTCGCCGACGTAGAGGTCTGACGAGGTAGTTACGTTAATGCTGCCCGCGGTGAGTCCCGGGTAGGCGACCAACAGCGAATCTTCCGCGTTCACCAGCGGGCTGGTGTTGAAGAACGGTCGGGCCAAAATAGGGTTGCCCGTGCCGTCGGAAGCCGCATTGAATCCCGTGCGATCGCTCTCGGCGCCCAAGAAACGGAAGGCGATGCCCAGCGAATCTTGGCTGTCCAGCCACAAACCGGCCGTCACTCGGCCCGCCGACAACAGCCGGTCGCCGACCGTCTCGTCGCCGAACAGAATGTCGGCGGCCGGAAGCACGCCGGCCAGGTTGGCGGGCGTGCCCGCCGGACTCGTCGTCACCAGCGGCGGCAATTCGCGCCCCTTCTGCCACATCATCAAGTATTCGACGCTGCCCCACATGCCGCGAGGCACTCGGCACTGTTCGCAGTAACCGCAGTCCCCCGACGCGCAACTGCCAGGGCTCCCCGCTTCGTCGCTGTCGACCATCGGACCCGGGGCGCCGCCCTGATATCCGTAGGCGGACGGGACAATCGGAGCGACCCCAGGGGCGCCGGCATAGTAGTCGCCCGGGCCGGCCGGACGTGCGGCGGGAAGTCCAGGCTGCTGGGCCTGCGCCGTGACGCAGGGCGCCAACATCAACGCCGCCCAGGCTCCGAATTTCGAAATCTTCGCTTTCATGGTCGTAGCTCGCATGGTTTCGCCAAGCCTTCTAGGTCCTACAGGAGGATCGACCGGTACCGCCCAAAAATCGAGAAAAACCGTTGTAATCCGCATAAGCCGCAAACCTCCCAGCATCTTCTCGGAAGTCCGCATGTTATCTGGATTACGCTGGCCCCCTGCGTTCACTCGCTGCGGGCCCGTGCTCCACGCGACCTCCTCAGTCTCAACTGACTCTGCCGCGCGTATGAGTTATGTCGGCTACAGCGACTGTGACGATTGAGGAAGATTGAACGCGTTGTCGCGCATTTGACATTGAGATGGGCAAAAAGGGCGGTTGTCGAGTAAGTTACAGAGGTACGCGCGACCAGGAGCAGGCGGCATGACGGCGGTCAATCATCCTTCGACAACTCGAAATACGGCCAAAATCCACGGTCTTCCGCGAGGATTTACCGCCCGCGTCATGGCGTTGGTCGGCGGGCCCGTCCAGCGCCGCCTCGGCAGTTGGAGCCAGCAACTCGACATCATCACGTCGCTCGAATCCAAGATGCTCGCCCTCAGCGACTCGGATTTGCGCAAAGAAAGTCGCTCGCTGCAGTTTCGCGCCAAAAGCGGCGAGTCGCTCCCGTCGCTCCTGCCGGAAGCGTTCGCCTTGGTGCGGGAAGCGGGCCGACGGGCGCTCAAGATGCGCCACTTCGACGTGCAGATGATCGGCGGCATGGCCATGTTTCACGGCTGCCTCGCCGAAATGCAGACGGGCGAAGGCAAAACGCTCACCGCCACCCTCCCCCTCTACCTCCATTCGCTCGTCGGCAAAGGCGCGCACCTGGCCACCGTCAACGATTATCTCGCGGCCCGCGACGCCGAGTGGATGCGACCTCTGTACGAAGCCCTGGGGATGACCGTCGGCATCATCCAAACGCCCGACAAGTCCGACCAACGGCGCCGCGCTTACGCGTGCGACATCACCTACGGCACGGCCAAAGAATTCGGCTTCGATTTCCTCCGCGATCGCTTGCTGCTGCGCCGTATGGGACAAGGGCAAGACGACATCTTGGGAACAGCCAGCCAGCACCGCTTCGACGGCGGCGGCGAACAACCGGTGCAACGCGGCGCTCATTTCGCCCTGGTTGACGAAGCCGACAGTATTCTCATCGACGAAGCCCGCACGCCTCTCATCATCGGGTCGCTCGGCGATAAAGCCCGCGAACAAGTCATCGCCACCTACCAGTGGGCGTCGGCCAATCAAGGTCGCTTCATCCTCGATGAACACTACACCTACGATCACGACACCAAGAAAGTCGAACTCACGGCGCTGGGGCGGCAACTGGTCCGCGCCCTCCCGCAGCCCGATCTACTGCGCGGCGTCGGCCTCATCGACTTGTACGAGTACATCGAACGGGCGATTCGAGTGCAGCGCGACTATCTGCTCAATCGCCAGTACGTCATTCGCGACGATGAGATTGTGATCGTGGATGAATTCACCGGCCGTTTGGCTGAAGGACGCAAATGGCGCGACGGAATTCATCAGGCCGTCGAATCGAAAGAAGGACTTGAGGTTTCCGTCCCCACCGGTCAAGCGGCCCGCATCACCGTCCAAGACTTGTTCCTCCGCTACAAACACCTCGGCGGGATGACCGGCACCTCCGGCAACTCGGGCCCCGAATTCCGCCGCATCTACCGCATGCACCCCATCCCGGTGCCGACCAACCGGCCTCCCCAACGCATCTATCTCCCAGATCGCGTTTACGGCACCAGCGACAAGAAGTGGCATGCCATCGTGGACGAGGTGAAAGAGGTGCACAAGTCGGGACGACCGATCCTCATCGGCACCCGCTCCATCGACAAATCGATGCTGATTGCCAATCTGCTCGAACAGGCCGGCATTGCCAATGAAGTGCTGAACGCCAACGAAGTCGCCAAGGAAGCGGAGATCGTCGCCCACGCCGGCGAACCTGGAAAAGTCACCGTCGCCACTAACATGGCCGGCCGCGGCACCGACATCAAACTGCCCGAAGGGGTCGCCGAAATGGGCGGACTCCACGTCATCTGCTCCGAACTGCATGACGCGGCCCGCATCGACCGTCAGCTCGCTGGCCGCTGCGGACGCCAAGGCGATCCCGGCTCCGTCCGCCAATTTCTGGCCCTCGATGATGACATCGTCCTGGCCGGCTATGGTCCGCAGAAGTCGGACAAGCTGAAGGACTTAGGGGAGCGAACGGAGGGGGAAATCCGGAATATGGCCGGTTTGTTCCGCCGAGCCCAAAAAATCGTCGAACGACGACACTTTCGCGACCGTATGGTGCTGCTCTACCACGAACGTCAACGCAAAAAGATGCAGGTGGAGATGGGACAGGACCCCTATTTGGATACCGCAGATAGCTAAATCGGCAAGTTTGTAACGCCGACCGGAATTTCGTGGCAGGGTGGGCCGCTGCGTCCCGATGTAAGAGGGTGCGACGGTCCATTGGCCCCATTTATTTGTCCGAATTTGACTTGCGCCATAAATTGAGTTAGCTCCCCCGGACGTCGGTCGCGGATTGCGGTCGGCGAGCGGGGACACTTTTCGTCGGTCAAGAGAAGGAACGGGACGCATGTCCTCTGCCGAACAATCATCCGCGAACAAGGAAACGATCGAGCAGACCAAGCAGCAGATTCGCGGCTTGGTCGGCGAAATCGTCCAATTGTCCAAAAGCGACCTGGGGCCGGAACAGTACTATCCGGCCGTCTTGCAACGCATCGTCCAAGCGCTGGCCGCCGTCGGCGGCGCCGTCTGGACCATGGGCGAAGGTCGGCAGCTCAAACTGGTCTACCAACAACAGCTCAGCGACACCCTGCTCGATAGCCAGTCGGAAGACGGCAGTCGGCACCAACGCCTGCTCGACTACGTCAGCGCCAGCGGCCAACCGCAACTCGTTCCCCCCCTCTCCGGCCTCGCCGACGAACGGGCCGGCGGCAACCCCACTCGCTACCTGCTCGTCCTCGCCCCCCTGATCGTCGACGCCGCCTGCGAAGGGGTGATCGAAATCTTCCAACGTCCCGACTCGCAGCCTCAAGCACAACGCGGCTACCTCAAGTTCGTGCTGCAGATGTGCGAGCAGATCTCGGAATGGCTCAAGTCGCGCAAGCTGAAACAATTCAGCGACCGCCACTCGCTGTGGGCCCAAGCCGACCAGTACGCGCGACTTGTCCACGAAAGCCTCGACCTGCGCGAAACGTCCTACACGATCGTCAACGAAGGTCGACGCTTGATCGGCTGCGATCGAGTTAGCTTGGCGCTGCGTCACGGCGGCAAGTGCACCGTCGAGGCCATCAGCGGCCAAGATTCGCTCGATAACCGCTCCAACGTCGTCGTGAAACTCGGCACCCTCGCCACCCGCGTCGTCGCCGCCGGCGAAATGTTTCACTACTCCGGCTCCACCGCGGAAATGCCGCCCCAACTCGAAGAGGCGGTCCACGACTACGTCGACGAATCGTACTCCAAAACGATCACCGTCCTCCCTCTGCGCAAGCCGGGCGAAACCGATACGGTCGGCGCCAAAGACGCACTCGGCGACCGCCGCCAAGATCGCGAAATCCTCGGGGCGCTCATCATCGAGCAAATCGACAGCGAACTGCCGCGCGAGGTGATGGAGTCGCGGATCGACTTGGTCTACGAACACACCACGCGCGCCATCGCTAATTCACTCGAACACAACAATCTGTTCCTGATGCCCGTCTGGCGCGCCATCGGCAACGCGACCTGGATCGTCAAAGCGCGCACGCTCCCCAAGACCCTCACGATCACCGCCTTGGTTCTCGCGGTCCTCATCGGCTTGTGCGTCATCCCCGAAACGTTCGAACTGCAAGCCAAAGGCGAACTGCAGCCCGTCGTCCAGCGCGATGTGTTCGTCACCGAACCAGGCACGGTTCGCCAGTTGAAGGTCAAGGATGGCGACCAAGTCGAACCCGGCGCCGTCCTGCTCGAACTCTCCAGCGACGACCTGGCCCGCGAAATCCAACGCGTCATCGGTGAACTCGAAACGGCCTCCGAAGAAGAAGCCTCGGTGCAACGCGCCAAGCTGCAGCCCAACCTCAAGGACGCCGACCGAGTTCGTCTCTCCGGCCGCGCCGCGGAGCTCCGTGAAAAGTCGAAAAGCCTCGAAAAGCAGCTCGAATTGCTGGAAACCAAACGCGATCAACTCAAAGTCACCAGCCCCATCGCAGGCACCGTCGTCCTGTCCTGGGACATCGAAAAGTCGCTGCTCCATCGTCCCGTCGAACGCGGACAAGTCCTCATGTCGGTCGCCGACACCACCGACGCCGCCGAGTGGGAACTCGAACTGTTCATGCCCGAACGTCGCATCGGACACATCCAGCGGGCCCAAACGCTGCTCAAGACCCAAGATCTCAACGTCACCTACCGACTCGCCACCGAGCCGGGGACGACTCGTCGCGGCAAGGTCAAAGCGATCCATCCGACGACGCATATTCACGAACAAGAAGGGCAAACGGTGCGCATCAAGGTCGAACTCGACAAGTCCGACCTGCCCAAGGATCTGCGACCCGGCGCCAGCGTCATCGCGCAAGTCGAAGCAGGCAGCGCTTCGATCGCCTACTCCAAGCTGCATGAAGCGCTCGAGTTCGTGCAGACGCTGTGGTTCAAGTTGTTCTAATGGGAGATGCTGTAATGCGCATTCGCCGCTCAGGCCTGTTGTTCTCGTTGCTCGCCGGCGCCGTCGGCGTCGCCACTTTCGTCGTCGCCTCCGGCGCTCCCGCCCAGCCCACCTCGGCCAACCGCGCCGTGCGCATCTCGCGCGCCTTCGTCTTCGCCACAGAGGATGTGCAGATCCCCGCGCGAGCGGCCGGGCAAATCGTCGACCTGCGAGTCGAAGAGGGAGACCGAGTGAAGACGGGGCAGGTCATCGCCATCATCGACGATGAACTGGCGCTGCGCCGCAAAGAAACGGCCGAAGCCGAATTCGAAGCCGCGAAGGCTCAAGCCGATAGCGACGCAGAAGTACGCTCCGCCGACGCTCGCACCCGCTTCTACGCCGAAGAATTCGCGATGAGCGAAAAGCTGAAGCAACGCGACGTCGCCAGCCAAAGCGAATTCCGCAAGGTCAAGGTGCAATGGGAGAACGCCGTCGCCGACGCCGACGTCGCGCGCGTCAAACAGAACATCGCCAAGCTGACGCAAGAAATCAAAAAGGCCACCGTCGCCCAAACGGCCGTCGAACTTCGCAACTACCACGTCGAGGCGCGACTCAAAAGCGACGGCGAAGCCAACGTCGAAGAAGTCCTCAAACACGTCGGCGACTGGGTGCAGCTCGGCGAATCGATCGTCCGCCTCGTCCGCATGGAAGAAGTCCGTGTCGAAGGTCAGCTGAAGATCGGCGACGTGTCCCCCGAAGAGGTCGTCGGCCAGCCCGTCATCATCGAGGTCACTCGAGTGATCGACGGCCGCAAGATGCTGAAAAAGGTCGAGGCGAAGATTGACTACGTCGGCAGCGTGGTCGACGCCGACGACGGTTATCGCGTGATGGCCAAAGTGCAGAACGTGCAGACTGCGCCCGGCGTCTGGCTGCTCGTCCCCGGCACCAAAGTCGAGATGGTCGTTCAACTCCGAGGCGCCGCGGTCGCCGAGTCGGCTCGCAGATAGTCCGCCTCTCCATCTCCTGCGCACGAACTTCGAGTCGTCATGGCCACTCTCGCCGAAAGCCTCGTCAGCAGCTCCTCCCGCCCGCTCAAACTGCGGATGCGGCCGGATCTCGTGGCGCGCAAACACCGCTACCACGGCCGCGTCTATTGGGTGCTGAAAGAGCCGGTGGCGCTCAACTACTTTCGTTTTCACGAAGAAGAGTACGCCATCCTCCAGATGCTCGACGGCCAAGCCAGCCTCGATGACATCAAGGACAAGTTCGAGGACGAATTCACGCCGCAGAAGATCACCTACCAGGACCTTCTGCAGTTCATCGGCATGCTGCACCGCAGCGGACTGGTCATCTCCGAACAGCCCGGCCAAGGCCGACAACTCAAGAAACGCGGCGACCAAAAGAAACGCCAAGAACTGCTCGGAAAATTCGCCAACGTGTTCGCCCTGCGGTTTCGCGGGATCGACCCGGAAAACCTCCTGAATTGGCTCTACCCGCGCACCGCTTGGTTCTTCTCGCGCTGGTTCTTCGTCGTCTGGTGCGTGCTCGGCCTCAGCGCCCTGCTGATGGTCGGCATCGAATTCGAACGCTTTCACGCCCGATTGCCGGCGTTCCACGAGTTCTTCTCGGCCAAGAACTGGATCTACCTCGGCGTCACCATGGCCGTGGTCAAAGTGCTCCACGAATTCGGCCACGGACTTTCCTGCAAACACTACGGCGGCGAATGTCACGAGATGGGCGCCATGCTCCTCGTCTTCACCCCCGCGCTCTACTGCAACGTCTCCGACTCCTGGATGCTCCCGAATAAGTGGAACCGAGCGGCCATCGGGGCGGCAGGGATGTACGTCGAGGTGTTCCTCGCGTCGATCGCCACGTTTCTGTGGTGGTTCAGCGAGCCCGGGCTGCTAAACCACATTTGCCTCAGCGTCATGTTCATCTGCAGCGTCAGCACCGTCGTATTCAACGGCAACCCGTTGCTGCGCTTCGACGGCTACTACATTCTGATGGACTTGTCCGAGATCCCGAACCTGCGGCAAAAATCGACCGAGGTCGTGCGCCGCTTCATGCTCGAAACGTGCCTCGGTCTCGAACAACCCGAAAGCCCGTTCCTGCCGCAAAAGAATCGTTTTGTGTTCGGCATGTTCACCGTCGCGGCCGTCGTCTATCGCTGGCTGGTCACCTTCTCGATTCTGTATTTCCTCAACAAAGTGTTCGAGCCGTACGGACTCAAGGTCCTGGGGCAAATCATCGCCTTCACCGGCCTCGTCGGGTTGTTCATCCAACCCGTCTGGCAACTTGGAAAGTTCTTCTACACGCCCGGGAGGATGCACAAAGTGAAAATGCCACGCGTCTACGCCACGCTCGGCGTCGTCGGCGCCTTGGCGGCCGCCTTTCTGTTCATCCCCGTCCCGTGCCGCGTCAGCTGCACGCTGGAATTACGGCCCAGCGCCGCGGAGTCGATCTACGTCGAAGTTCCCGGACGCGTCGTCGAATGGAAAGTGAAACCAGGCGATAAGGTCGCGCCCGGGATGACCCTCGTAAAACTCGAGAACATCGACCTCGCACGCGAAGTCGCCGACCTCGAAGGTCAACTCGCCACCGCTGAAACGAGCCTCGCCAACCTCGAACGGCTCCGAGTCTCCGATTCCACCGCCGGCCTGCAAATCCCCCCGCAACGCGAGCAGATCGCCGCCCTGAGAAGCCTCTACGAAGAGAAGAAACACGAACTCGCCAAACTCGACGTGGTCGCGCATAACTCCGGCTTCGTCCTCCCGCCCCCTACGCGCCCCGCGCCCAAGTCGCCCGACGGCCGACTCCCAGGTTGGACCGGCTCCCCCTTCGACCAACGCAACGCCGGCGCCGCGTTCGCCCAAGGCGACCTGCTGTGCCTCGTCGGCGAACCTCAGTCGCTCGAAGCCGTCCTCGTCGTCGATCAGGCCGATATTGATACCGTCCGCATCGGCGACGAAGTCCGAGTTCAACTCGAAGCCTATCCGGCCAAAATCGTGACGACGAAAGTCGAAAAGATCGCGCACGACGCCCTCGAGGCCAGCCCCCCGTCGCTGTCCATTCAGCACGGCGGCGAACTCGATACGCGCACCGACGCCGCCGGCGTCGCCCGCCCCCTCAACCCGTCCTATCAAGTACGCACCGGCGTGCTTCCGCATGAAGACATGTTCCTGCAAGTCGGCATGCGCGGCAAAGCCAAAATCTCGACCCCCTGGAAACCGCTCAGTCATCGAGTCTACAAATACCTGTCGCGTACGTTCCACTTTGAGTTGTAATCGTGGGCGTGACATCGCGTCGATGTACGTCCTGTTCCGTTGGTATGGATACTTTGGAGAATGCAAATGTCGAACGCTGAGAATCAGGAAGCTCCCCCGGCCGCCCAACAACAAGTGCAGATCGAAGTCGATGATACGCACGTCGTGGCCGCTTCGTACGCCAACTTCTGCCGCGTCTCGGGCTCTCCTGAAGAACTGATCGTGGACTTCGGACTCAATCCCCAGCCGATGGGAGTGCCCAAAGGTCCGATCACCGTGACCCAGCGCATCATCCTTAATTACTTCACCGCCAAGCGGCTCCTCGCCGCCCTCTCGATGTCCATCCAACGCCACGAAGCCGTCTTCGGCGTGCTTGAGACCGACGTCCAGAAACGCGTGAAGCTCCCGAACCGCTAGTCGCGCGCCCGACTCCTCGCGGATTCATCATCCAGCCGCCGTCGCCGTTCGCGGCGACCGGCTGGATTCGTCTTTCGTCGAGCTGCGGTTGCCAGAAACTCGTTTTGCTGGCTCATACTCCATGTCATCCTGGCTCGCTCGCACCGTTCGCCGCCTCCTGCACCTAACGCCGCCGACGCGCACTTCGTCGACGACGGTCGCGAGTCCTCCCCCTGTCCCGCCGCGTCCTGAACTCACCTACGACCACGCCGCCGGCACGGTCTCGCTGGTTCACGAGTTCTACGGACCGCTCCGTCTCTTCGCGGACGACTCGGCCATCTCGCAACACTTGCTCGACGGTCGCTGCGTCTGGGAATCCTATCTCGTCGACAAATTCGCCGAATACTTCGTTCCCGGTCGCAATATCATCGACGCCGGCGCCAACCTGGGCCTGCATAGCATCGCCCTGGCGAAATTGGCGAAACAAGGCGAGCTCGTGTTCGCCTTCGAACCCCATCCCGAAATCCTGCCGCTCACGCTGGCGAACTGCGCCCGCTTCCCCAATATCCGCTGCTTTCCCAAGGCCGCCTCGGACTCCGCCGCAACGTTTCATATGCCTTCGATCCGCGGTGCACTCAACCAAGCCGGGACGCACTTGCACGCCGCCGCCGAACCTGGCATGTTCGCCGTCGAATCAGTCACGATCGACTCGCTTGAACTTCCCAACATCGGCCTCATCAAGGTCGATGTCGAAGGCCATGAAATGGAATGCCTCCAAGGCGCCATGCACACCATCCGTCGCGACCGGCCTGTGCTGTTCGTCGAAATCGAGGGCGGACAAGATGTCGACTCCGCACCCCCGCCGGTCGCCCAAGTGATTCGCGCACGAATCCAGACCATCTGCGACTTGGGGTACAACGTCGCACGACTCCATGTGCACGATTACCTGTTTACGCCCCGGTGAACCGCCGCTCATGTCCGATCCACTCCCGCCGTCTTGCCCTCTCTTCGACTTTGACAATTCCTACGCGCGCGAACTCACGGGCTTCTTCGCGACCTGGGCGCCCGCCCGCATGCCCGCCCCCGAACTACTCCGCTTCAATCGCCCCCTCGCCGCGGAACTGGGAATCGACGCCGACGCACTCGACTCCCCGTTGGCCGCCCGCTATCTCGGCGGCGGTGAAGTCCCCCCCGGCGCCCAACCGATCGCTCAAGCCTACGCCGGTCATCAATTCGGCGGCTTCTCGCCCCAACTGGGCGACGGCCGCGCTCTGCTCCTCGGCGAAGTCATCGACCGTCGCGGCCGCCGTCGCGATATCGCCCTCAAAGGCTCCGGCCCCACCCCCTTCTCGCGCGGCGGCGACGGCAAAGCGGCGGTCGGTCCCGTCCTCCGCGAATACCTGATTGGCGAAGGACTCCACGCCCTCGGCATACCCGCCACTCGCGCCCTCGCCGCCGTCAAAACGGGCGAAACCATCCGCCGTGAACGGCCCCTCCCCGGCGCTGTCTTGACCCGAGTCGCTTTGAGCCACCTCCGCGTGGGAACCTTTGAGTTCTTCGCCGCTCGAGAGATGACCGACAAAGTCCGGCGGCTCGCGGACTACACGATCGCCCGCCACGATCCGCAGCTCATCGACGCCCCCGATCGCTACTACCGACTCCTTGAAAACGTCGCTCGCCGACAAGCCGAACTCATCGCCCAATGGATGCACGTCGGCTTTCTTCATGGAGTCATGAATACCGACAATATGGCGCTGTCCGGCGAGTCGATTGATTTTGGTCCCTGCGCCTTCCTCGAAGCCTACGACCCGAAGGCCGTCTTCAGCTCCATCGATACGAACGGCCGATACTCGTTTCGCAACCAACCCCCCATCGCGCGCTGGAACCTCGCCCGACTCGCCGAAACCCTGCTTCCCTTGTTCGGCGCCGAAACCCAACAAGCGGCCATCGACATGGCCATGCAAGTCATCGACGCCTTCCCCCGCTGGTACGAACAAGCTTGGCGTCGCGGCGTAAAACGCAAATTGGGCCTCGCCCCGTGCGACGCTGCGATCGACGCCGACGTCGATGATCACGACCCGTCAGTCTCGCTCGCTCAAAACTTCCTCGACCTCCTCGAACGCCAGTCCGTCGATTTCACTCTCGCGTGGCGGCGACTTGCCGACGCCGCCCAGGGCGACGACGCGTCGCTCCTCGCCCTCTTCCCCGGCCCGACGGAACTTCACCCGTGGCTGGAGCAATGGCGCGGCCTCTCGCAGTCCGTCCATGGCGCAGATCCGGCCGCACGAACGCGACAAGCCGACGCCCTCTGCGCCGCCAATCCCCTCTATGTTCCGCGCAATCACCTGGTCGAAGAAGCGCTCGCCGCCGCCTCCAACGACGCCGACCTCGCCCCCTTCGAACGTCTGCTCGACGCGCTCTCCGAACCATACCGCGAACGCGCCGGCTTCGAGCGCTACGCCGAGCCGGCGCCTCGCCAATTCACCGCTTGCTATCAGACCTTTTGTGGAACTTGACGACGCCCTCCCGCTTGATGCGGCCGCGTTGCGGCAGGCGGCGCTCCGCTCGCCGCTCGCGCTGCATGCCCAACTCGAACAAGCTTGCACCAAGGCGCGCCGTCTCGGGCGCCGCCGCCTCTGGCTCGTCGCGGCCGAGTGCAACCAACTCTTGCGGCAGGGCCTCGAAGACTGGGGATTCGTGCGAATTCCAGCCATACCCGCCGACGCCGCTCCGCGACCCACCCTGAGCAGACCAGAACTCTACCTCCGCGCGGTCGGAGCGAACGACACTGCACCGCGGCGTAAAATCGACAAGATCGAGCCGCCCTTGAACGAGGATCAAGACGTCTTCACGCTCGTAGCCCAATTCGAAGCAGGCGCCCTCCCCTTCGAGCACTGGACGCACCGCGCCCACTTGGCTGTCGGAGTCGCCTACCTCCGCGCATTCACGTTCGAAGAAGCGCTTCAGCGACTCCGTCGCCATCTCCAACTCTACAACCAACTCCGCGGCGATCCGGCCGGCTATCACGAAACCATCACCCGGCTCTATCTCCGCAAAATCGCCGCCGTCGACCGCCCCGATCAACTCACTGCCACGCCCATCGCCGTTCGCGTCGAACAACTAGCCCGCGAATGCTCGCCCGCATGGGTGCAACGTTATTACTCGCGCGACCGCCTCAACACGCGCGAGTCGCGAAAAGAGTGGATCGAGCCCGACCTACGACCGCTCGACTTCTGAAAGATCTTCGCCAAATACGATCCGGTGACCGTCCACGGTGACGATCGCGAATTCGCGCAGGCCCCAAGGCTGGTCCGCCAGTCGATGCCAAATCTCCACGCCTCGCGCGACATACTCGTCGTACAACGAACGAGCATCCGTGACGTGCAAGTAGGCAAACCAGGAGTGATCCGGCGAGGCCGACATCGGCCGAATTCCCGGACAGTCGCCCAGCCGCAAGCGACACGCCCCGCGACTCAAGAACGACCACCCGCCGACTCGCAAGTCTTCTTTGAAACCCAGCTTCTCCACGTAGAACTGCACCGACTTCGCCAAGTCGTTCACCGCCAGAACAAACGTCGAACGAACAATCTCGGCCATTCCAATTTGCTCCTCTCCGTGTCCGCTTCCTCCTCCGTGGCAAATGCCTGCGACGTTCAAGTCCTCCGCGGCCCCGCACCCGCGAGCATCGCTCCCAGATACCCCATCGGCAAATAGGCGAGAACCAAGTCGGTCGCCGCAAACCAAAGGGGCCCGCCAATCATCGCGACGGCGGCAATGCCGCCCAGCAAGAAGTACACGCTGACTCCCAACGCTAACGCCATCCGCCGACTCGCGCCCAGTTTGCCGGCAATCCATGCGCCCGTCAGCGTGCCCAGGGCGTGAGCCAGAAAAGGAAATAAGAAATGTCGCGGCGACAACAGCGGCATGCTTTTTGCCAATCCCTCCATCGTCGAGAAATCGGCGCCCTCCGGCAACCGCACGATGCTCGGTCCCACGCTTACCAGCGTCATATTGACGACGCTTCCCAAAACAATGCCCGCGATCACCGCGAGCGCATTACGCAAAATCGACGGCATGAGCGGCTCCTCGACTCCTCTATTTCTTCTTTCTTGACTTTGACTTCGCTCGATTCTCCGCCGCGCGAAACGCCGTGATGCGGCGAATCAAGTCATAAGGGATGGGGTGGTCGAGCGGAAACTGGACCGATCCCTTCGCGTACGTATAGTCGCTCAACTCCGCCTCAAACGCCTTGATCCCCGACGGCGTCGGATAGAACCCTAAGTGGTCGGCGAACGCCGCGAAGTGCACCAAGTTCCCGTTCAACACAAACGTCGGAATGCGATACTTGATCGCCTCCTCCGCCTCCGGCGCCGTCTCGCGAATCAACTTTCGCACCTTCTTCAGAATCGTCCGCACCCGCGCCGGCTGCGCGTCAATGTACTCGTCAATCGTCGTCGACATAGCCTGCCGCCTTTCAGCATTCATAACCCCCACACTCCGCCCCCTCCAAGCTCCCTTCTCCCCGCCGCGGGGAGAAGGGCCGGGGATGAGGGGCGACGTCATCGGGTCGACTGCTGTATCGCCTCCCGCCGTTCGGCCGTCAACGCTCGTTTGAAGACGGCCACAACGTATCTTGTTCCCCCCTGCGTCCGATTGGTGTCAAAGACGCTCACAAGCTCCCAGTTCTCCCAACCCATATGCAGCAGCTGATGATTGAACTTCTGAGCGTCGAAGAGCCCGCCCTGAGAAATGAACGCCTCGGAATCAAAGTCAAATGCAATCGTTTGATACTCCCAGCCCATCGCCACGTCCTCCTTCTGTTCGTGTGCCAGATCCGCTCCGGTCTCCCCGCCGCCGTAGGACAGGCTTCCAGCCTGTCTCCCCCCCAATCGCTGCCCCCCCAATCGCTGCCCCCCCCAAGCTCTGCGCCGCCCCAACCCCTCCCCTCCCCCCAACCTCCCCCCGTCCATCCCGAACGACCTCACTCCATCCCCACATCGACAAACGCCGGCCCCACTAACCGCCATACACAATCCGCCATCGCTCGATGGCCGGCTTGCGACAAATGGATCGTATCAAGCGTCGAGTCGTCGCCCGCGAGGACGGAGAGAAAAACTCGCTTGGGGACAAGGTGTACGCCGTACTTGGACGCGAGCGCACGCTGCACGCGTCCGTACTCATGATAAAAGGGCGGCAACGGCAATTCGAACATGATGATTTGGCGATCCGGCGCAGCGACATACGCCAGCAACGACTCCAGGTCGTTGGCAAACTGCGAAACAGTCGTCGTTCCAAGAATGTCATTGCCCCCGATCTCGATCACCAGGACGGGCGAGTCGATCGATTGTGCTCGAGCGCGTTTCAGCGCCGAGCCCGCTGTCTCGCCGACATGCGAAAGATCCTGGACTTGCAACTGGTGTTCGCGCGCTACGATCGATGGCCAGGTCTCGGACGTCTCGCCGCCGCCGACCCCTGCCGTCACGGAGTCGCCGAGGATCGTGAGTCGACGGCTGTCGGCCCGAGCAAGCGACGGACTGACGTGATACGGCGCCTCCAGACAGACCGCCGACGCCCAGACCGCGACAAACGCCAGCGCTGCCCCACGGCGCCACGACTTTCGAAACCCAGAAGCGATCCAAAACAGCGTCACGACGCACGCGATGGCATACAGCCAATACGGGATCGCCGTGGATGACGCGACGACGGCGATCACGCCTACCACAAACGCAAGCCCCGTCAAACGCCTGAACCGCGGACGCGCAGACATCGCGGCCAAGGCGGCGAGAAGCAGTAAAGCAACTCCCGTAAAGAACGCCTGCCCGCTGGCGATGTGGTAAACAAGCCAATTCAACGCCGTCGCTCCCTGCCTAATCGCTTGCGCCAAAGTCGTGGATCGCTCCGCGATCCATCGCCCGCCCCCCGCCTGGAGTGATGAAAACTCTGTTGAATTCGGAGCGTTTGGCGCTTCGGACCCACTGTCGTTTGTCGCGCAACGCTGTCGTTTGTTGCGCAACGCTGTCGTTTGTTGCGCAACGACAAGCGCAGATGGTGCTCCCTTCTCCCCGCCGCGGGGAGAAGGCTGGGGATGAGGGGTGTCGGCGCAACAACAAAGCCCTGACTCACTCTCAGTTTTTTGTCACTCCCCCCCCCGCTCTCACCTCCTCACCTCCCGCCATACGGCCCCGTGACGATCGTCACCGTCATCCCGTCTTCGCTAAATGAAAGCCGAAACACTTCGCCCAGCGGCGGACGCATCTGCGTCGCATCGATCGTATACCTCGCGATCTCCTTGCCAGACTCGCCATTCCAAACCCGCACCTCTCCCCAGTCATTGCTGAAGTTCCCGATCGCAGTGGCCACGGTGCGATTGTCGGCGCTCACTGCTAACGCCGTGATGCGGTGCGCCTTCAGTTCAATCACCGGTCCCAGCGCTTCCCCTTTCGTGGCGTCAAACAGCCGAACTCCTGCGCGACGTCGTTCGCCGACGACGCGCAACTCCACCGACTTGTCCGGTGAATGACGCAAGACGATCTTGTCCGCGACTCCCGATTCTCGCAATTCGCAACGAAATGCAATCGGGCGCGCCGGTTCGACGCCTCCGACGCGCGTGAGCACCGGGGAGGCGCCAACCAGAAGTATGGACAGAACGCAAATTCGCGCTGCACAGGATGGGACAAGCACGGTTATCAAGCTCCAGACTTTCGAAATCGAACAGCCACATGCCGTGGCGGCGACCTCAACTCCTTCAGGCCCTCCGTCAACTTCCCTTGCCAGTTCGGTCCCGTAATCCCGTACTCTTGCGCCGGTAATGCATCTCCACCGCGCCATTGCGGAGCGGCTTCGTCGCGATCAGCTCGAGCCGTCGTGTGCAAGTCAGCCCGCTCTGGTACAGGGTCGGACCGTGGCCCGCGATCCTGGGGTGGACGAGAAACTTGTACTCGTCGATCAACTCGAGCCGATCCAATTCGGTTGCCAGCTTGCCGCTTCCGAGGATGACGCCGGCCGGGGTCGCATCCTTAAGTTGCTGCACGCTCGTGCGCAGGTCGCCGAGGAGGTGGTGGCTATTGTTCCACGGGAATTCACGGCGAGTCGTCGACGCCACAAACTTTGGCTTTGTCTCCAGCCTGACCGCCCAGTCGCGAATGGCGGGCGACGCCTCCACCTCGCCGCGCGCGACGCTCGGCCAATAACTCTCCATCATCTCGTAGGTCACGCGGCCCCACAGCATGGCGCCGCCCTCGTCCATGATTCTGGTGAAGAAGGCGTGAGTCTCGTCGTCGGCGATTCCCTCGCGGTGGTCGACGCAGCCGTCTAACGTGAGGTTGATGCAGAAGGTCAAGAGCCCCATGAAAACGTAATTGCTCCGAGTTTGTGGGAATCGCCGAACCGACGCGCGCGTCTACCTCTTCCGGCGATAGTAGGCCTTCATGAACAACGTCCACTGGCCGTCAGTCCCCAAAACCTGCGATGAAAGGATCCTCTCGTCGTCCGTTACTATCTCAATCATGTCTTGATACCGCGCCATGGCTCCATCGCCCGCAAAATTAGGGCCCTCGGAATCCAGCGTCAGCACTCTTCCCGCAGCGTCCAAAACGCCGTTGTACGGCCAGAGATGCGTCATCATGGAAGTAATGAACGTGCCGACAAACCGCTGGGTCTGCGGATCGAATCCCAGCGTCGTGATCGAATCCACCGGGCCGCCCGGCACGGCATCGGAACCCTCGCCAATGATCCATAGCGCGCCCAGCGAACGCACCGACTCTCGGCGACTTGATTTCGCGAGCGGCTGATCTGGCCCCATCTGGTACTCCATCTCGATGGTCCAATCGCCTACCAATCTCTGCAGCCAAAGGTGCTCGCGTTCGGGTGTAGGAGGTTGCATTGTGCTTTCCTTTTCGCTCGCTTCGTGGGGCTAAGAGGCGTGCTTCTGCGGTCTTTCCGGCTGTAACGCAGGGCGCGCCGCATTGTCGCGGGCTGCCGCCGCCGCTGCAAGTCAAGCCTCTCGATTGGGCGTCTTGGGGGGATCGAAAGGACCAAACACGATCGGTGGCGCCCGCCGCTGACGCAACCGCCGATTCGCCGCGCCGCCGAATGAAGGCAGGCACGAAACCGATCGGTCGCCGTGGAATCGGTTGGCCTGGAAACTCAACGCTTGCGGCGGGCTGACTCCAGCGTTGCGAGTACCGCGACCACATGCTAGATGCCGGCTTCAAACGCCCCAATCGTCACCGGCTCAATGACGGCTGCGTCGACGGTATGTTCTCTTCTGATAGCGATCATGTTTCATCCATTCGACGCGCCAACACGCCGTGAACCATTTCCCAACCGCCAACGGTGAAGGCGTCACGGTCACTCAAGCCGGAGGCTTGATAGCCATTAGCCGGTGGTTGAGCGAAGCGAGGCTCTGCGAGCGCGTGCCCACCACCGGCAATGGCAATAAACCTGCCACCGAGCCCACCGAGCCCACCGAGCCGAGAGTCGCCCCCTGCCGGGCGCTGTGCCAGTGCGTCTCCTCTCTCCCGACTCCCGACTCCTCACTAATCCAGCGAAGTAGGGTGGGCGAAGCGAGGCTCTGCGAGCGCGTGCCCACCACCGGCAATGGCAGAAAACCTGCCGCCGAGCCCACCGAGCCCACCGAGCCGAGAGTCGCCCGCTGCCGGGATCTGTGCCGGTACACTCCTCACTAATCGAGCTCTCCCGACTCCTCACTAATCGAGCGAAGTAGGGTGGGCGAAGCGAGGCTCTGCGAGCGCGTGCCCACCACCGGCAATGGCAAAAAACCTGCCACCGAGCCCACCGAGCCGAGAGCCGCCCCCTGCCGGGCGCTGTGCCGGTGCGTCTCCTCTCTCCCGACTCCCGACTCCTCACTAATCCAGCAAAGTAGGGTGGGCGAAGCGAGGCTCTGCGAGCGCGTGCCCACCACCGGCATGGTAAAAATGTGCCACCGAGCCAACCGAGCCCACCGAGCCGAGAGTCGCCCCCTGCCGGACGCTGTGCCGGTACATCTCTCCCGACTCCCGACTCCTCACTAATCCAGCGACGTAGGGTGGGCGAAGCGAGGCTCTGCGAGCGCGTGCCCACCACCGGCAATGGTAAAAACCTGCCACCGAGCCCACCGAGCCGAGAGTCGAGCCCCGCCCTCCCGCCGCTGTGCCGGTACATCTCCTCTCTCCCGACTCCCGACTCCTCACTAATCCAGCGAAGTAGGGTGGGCGAAGCGAGGCTGCGAGCGCGTGCCCACCACCGGCAACGGTAAAAACGTGCCACCGAGCCCACCGAGCCGAGAGCAAGCCGCCGGTACATCTCTCCCGACTCCCGACTCCTCACTAGTCCAGCGACGTAGGGTGGCGAAGCGAGGCTCTGCGAGCGCGTGCCCACCACCGGCAATGGCAAAAGACCTGCCGCCGAGCCCACCGAGCCGAGAGTCGCCCCCTGCCGGACGCTGTGCCGGTACATCTCTCCCGACTCCCGACTCCTCACTAATCCAGTGACGTAGGGTGGGCGAAGCGAGGCTTTGCGAGCGCGTGCCCACCACCGGCAATGGCAAGAAACTGCCACCGAGCCCACCGAGCCGAGAGTCGCCCGCTGCCGGGATCTGTGCCGGTACATCTCCTCTCCCGACTCCCGACTCCTCACTAATCCAGCGAAGTAGGGTGGGCGAAGCGAGGCTCTGCGAGCGCGTGCCCACCACCGGCAATGGCAAAAACGTGCCACCGAGCCCACCGAGCCGAGAGTCGCCCCCTCCCGGGAGCTGTGCCGGTGCGTCTCCTCTCTCCTTTCTCCCGACTCCTCACTAGTCCAGCAAATTAGGGCGCCATTGCTGCGAGCAATTCGTTATAGAATTCCCGTACCGTTTCATGTCTACGTTCTCGGTCGCTGTGAAGGGCTCGCTCACAAATCGGTGAGAGTCTCTTGGCCAGTCTCCGTGACACAGAGTCCTTGAAGTGTCCAAGATCCGGCGACGGCGGTCCGAGACGCTTGGCGAGCGCCTCAAGGATGCTGTTCGGCGGTGTTGCGTGACCCTGATTTGGCGCCGTGCCGTAAAGCATAAAGTATAAGATGCCTCCAAGACCATAAACATCCGTTTCTGCGGTCGCTCGTCCAGAGCGAGCCGGGTCAAGCTGTTCGGGAGCCATGTAAGCGGGATTGCCAATGATGACGGCCGACTGACTGTCCTCCTCAGACCTGATGTCCGCCGCCGGGAGCGATGAATGAATACGGATCAGGAATACCTCCTGAAACGACCGAGTTACCAGGACATTGCGCGGTTGCAGGTCCAAATGCAGCAAGTCGTTCGCGTGTACATAGCGGACGGCGTCACAGACCTGTAGAAGGATTCGGCATTGGTCCCAAAGCGTGCCGTCGGCGCCTGCTCTCAGGCTTTCGCGGAGATCGAGTGCTTCGAGATGCGGATCCGTGAAGTAGGGCTGCCCTGCTCGCGTCACATTGAAGTCCAAAAGCGGGATTAGGTTAGCATGTCTCAAGCGGGCGCGAAATTGCGCCGTACGAATGAATCGCCGATTGTCCTCAGGACAGTAGGGAATGTTCAGCACCACGTCGCGACCCAAAACGCGATCAAACGCCAGCCAACCCCCGTGGGGGCCGTCGAGCCACAATTGCTGCCGAGTCTCGTAGCGTTCTTCGAAGTACATGGGTCGCACGATCGCGGAATCCAAAATGATCGACGTTTGGTTGGTGGACGATTGCAATGAACCGGGCCGAAGACCGACAACATGGGACTCAGAAACCGCGCGGCCCGAGATGCCGGTCAGATCGAGGGTGTTGATGCGTTGCGCTGCGAGTGCAAAGTATCAGACGTAGGCGCGGCGCGAATACCCGAGCGCTCCGTGATGATGTCGATGAATTTCTGGAAGTCGGACTCCGTGGAAAGGACGCGACGTGGGATAATGTACGCTTCAAAGATCGGGTTTTGCCATTGCCGGAGACGCCGGCCTCCAAATCGCAGCGGCCGTAGGAGTCTTTATTCCGCCCCTCGTTTAGAAGTCGCACGAACATCCGTCGCGTTCGCCAACGTACGTACAGGATGGCCGTGGCGAGGATCAGGAATCCACGTCACGGGTTCACGGGTTGGGAATGCAAGAGAATCCTTCTGGCCTCGGTTTTCATCTTTTCATACTTCAGCGTGTACTCGGCGCACTTTTGCTCGGTGTTCGCGTGACCGCATTTCGCCCTGCCGGCCCCCTTGCCGGTAAACTCGAACCATTCCTCGCCCGGAGAGACTTTGAAGCGAGTGTACGGACCCCAAATCGCTCCTTCGACTTCGCTCAACCCAACTTCCAAGAGCGCATACTCTTCTGCCGCCAGCATGTTCCACGTCAACTTGAATCGCTTCAGCTTCTTCAGTGACAAGGCGGGCAGCAGTGCTGGATACGGAGCCTTCGTGATGATGTGACCAAAGTAAAGAACCTCCAAGTTCGGCAAGCCGCGCAGGAATTCAAAGTCCACGATCGGCTGCTTCCAGTCCAATGTACCGTCGATATGCAAATACCGAAGACTCGAAAGACCGGACAGCCCGCCGAAGTCGCTTACTCGCCGGAGATTCTCGATGTGCAGCGACTTCAGTCTAGGCAAGCAGCGCAGCGGAGAAAGATCGGAGAAGCCTGAGACGTATTCCAGCACCAGTTCGTCGATCTGCGACAGCGAGCTGATGAAGGTGAGCGCTTTCGGCTTCGCATGGGTGACTCGCAAGCGTTTCAACGCAGACAGTTCGGCGACGGCCTGGAGCTGTTCCTGACTTGGACTGTGAAGAGTCAACTCCTCCAGGCGAGGGAACGTGAAGACATTCCTCCACAGGCGGTCGTCGGAGCCGATGGTTGCGATCGTGACTCGTTCGTCGCCAGCCGGAACGTGATCAATTCGATACGCAAATCGCTCGCGGTTGGGGACGATGGTCCAATAATCGCCCGCACGATCAAGGAAGTCGCCGAAGTGATGCTTCATTCGCGATCCGTAGTTAAATGTGATAAGCGTCGCCCAAGCGGCGAGGTCAGACAGTAACTCGGAAATCGTTCCGACCGGCGGTCCGAGAGGACGCTTGTTCTCAGGACCGCTGCTGCAGGCCGCGTCCATATCCGAATGCGCCCGGCACTCGGCGGCCTGCCGTCGGCGCCCCGCTTGCGCAAACGATTACGCATCGGTCGGCGCCGCACCTGGGAGCCACTCGACGTGTTGATCGCGTTGGCGCCCGATGGCTGTCGTGGATCGCAGCCCGCAGGTTCGGTCCATCAAAGAGGGCGCTGACCTCTGGCAGGCCTTCAAAGAGCAACGGCGCCGTCACGATGCGGCCAGCAACGCTGTAGAAAGTGACTCGATCGTCGCCGCATTAATGTCTTCGACTCCTGTGACCTTGGATGCGCCCCGCAAAATGACGCCTACCTCTACCGTGAACGTGCGACCTCCCAAACCTTCAAGACTCCTGGCGCGTTGGCCAATGTCCCGCCCGCAGAAGCGAACCGCAATCCGTCCGGGCTGAATGCCACGGACCACACCGCCTCGGTCCCTTTGAGGGTGGCTCGTTCCTTGCCAGTCGCGACCTCCCAAATCTTGACTGTCTCGTCGCTGCTCGCTGAGGCGAGGAGCTTTCCATCCGGACTGAATGCGATGGACATTACTGAGTCGGTGTGACCCCGTAGAGTGGCCGACTCCTTGCTGGTGGCCAAATTCCAGAGCTTCACGGTTTTGTCGCCGCTCGCCGAGGCCAACGTCGTGCTATCTGAGCCAAAGGCCACCCAATACACCGCATGGGTATGCCCCTGAAGGGTCGACCGCTTCCCGGTCGCCACATCCCAAACTTTGACTGTCATGTCACGGGCCGCCGCCGCCAGGGTCTTGCCATCCGGACTGAACGCCACGGACTTCACGCCCGCTGCTGCGTCACTTGTCTTCCTGTCCTCTTGCGTATGCCCCTGAAGAACGGCGCGCTCTCTGTTGCGGTCCAAGTCCCAGAGCTTGACATCGCCGTCGCTGTTGATCGCCGCCAGGGTCTTGCCATCTGGGCTGAATGCCGCGGCCTCGAATGAATCCCCCGCGACGGTGGCCCGCACCTTGCCGGTGGCCACGTCCCACAATTTGACGTATCCCAAGTCGGGGTACCCGATGGGCGATCCGATCGCCCCCGTCGCCAAAGTCTTCCCGTCGGGGGAAAACGCCACATAGCCAAGACACCCCTTGTACTCCCCCAATGTCGCCGCCTCTCTGCCAGTCGTCATGTCCCACAACTTCAGCGTCCCGTCGTAGCTTGCGGAGGCCAAGGTCTTGCCATCTGGGCTGAACGCCGCCGCAACAACCACGCTTGTATGCCCTCGGAAGGTCGTCCGCAGTTGGAATTCTTGCGCCGACAGCGCTGACGCCGTCGACAGTGCCAGGCAGGCCGCGCCCAACCACCTCATGACAAGCCGCCCCCGCTTCACATGCAGTTTCATCACTTGCCTCCGATTATCGGTACACGCCCGCTCCGCCCCTCGGCTTACCGCTTGGTCCGTCGCTTCCCTTCCAGCGAGATGGCCATGGTGTTGCTTCGAGTCAACGATTTGATGTGTTCCGTTCGTCGGAATCGGAGCGCCGACCAGTCCGCGTCAATCGCGACCTGACGAACCGGCTCGAAACCCGCCGCCCCAAGAACCGTCCATCCGTCATCACGGTTAAACTCGCACTTGTACTTCTTGGACGCCCCTTTCGGATAGGCAATCCAGACGATCGAATCCCCCTCTGTGGCTGTCGCGACGATCGACGAGACAAGATCGCACTCGGCCTGCGTCACGGCAAACCCGATTGCAAAAGACAGTTTGGTGTCGGAAGCCGCGCGTCGAAACACGGTAATCCCAACAAGTTGAGATATCTCGGCCTCGAACGAGGACGGCGCATTGAGGACAAGTATCGATTCGATATGACCCAAATTGAGCTTCTTGAACAGCGGCGTCATTTTGTTTCCGTGTGCCTCATTCTCGTAGCAGAGCTGCCGGGACGTAATTGGGGGGGATTGAGATCGTGGCACAATCCAAGCCCGCGTTGGCGCGACGTTGTGCAACAACCCGTAGGTATCCAAGGTTAAGCCCGCGATCGGACTCAATCGTCTCAATTTCTAAGTGATTCTCCGGCGCAACCGTTCTATGCCAGTCAAGCCAGCTCTTCCATCCGTCGGGCATCATGTCTGCGATCATCACATCGACTATTCCGGATCGTTCCCAATGATCACGCCACCAACTCGGTGAATGCATTGACCGAAGCAAGGGTTCCGCCGTCAACCACGCTGCCAGATGAGGAGGGACTTCACCGCCCAACTCATTCATAAACCCAGCTTGGGCGATCGCAACTACTCCTTGAGGTTTCACATCGGATAAACACTGCTCGCCAAGCCAGCCTCACGAATTCGAAGCATGTTCTCATACGGATCAAACCAAAGATCTGTGGCCCATACTGGTACTCCAAACTCACGTGCATGAAAAATGGAGGACGCCGCACGTCCACAACCTAAGTCCAAAACTCTCATCCCGGGCTTCAAGTCAAGGACCGAGCATAGCCACTCACAGAGCCGCATTGCGTTTGCGCCGCCACTGGCGCTCGCCTTGACCCACTCAGGACTGTAGGCATTCGAACGAGGAAACATCCCGTTAATCAGTTCGGTTCCAAGCATCATCATCCCTCATTGAACGAATGACAATCGTAGCCTGTTGGCAGCCATGCATGATGGACGCCAAACATCGCTCAATCCGCCGCTCAAGTCCGCCTGCCTTGCCCTGCTCCCCTGCTCTGTCTTCTCACAAGTCGACCTTGACGTACCGATTACTACATCCGGATCACGTCCTGCAATCCAGATCCCAAGCGACGAACGGGAGCAGCCTATTCGGCGATGTCTTGGCATCACATAGGTCCGCGAGCAGCGACAGAAAACGTCGCGGATACAGCAATTGTCAATATGGAAGTTGCCGTCGCGGACAAGTCCTTCCCTCAGTCTATCGACTCTCCTGTGTGCTGTGGCTCGACGACCGCGAACACGCCGCACACTTTATGGCTACTCGATCCCTTCCGGGTAGGCGGGGCAGCGCGCGATCAAGGCCTTGAACTCCCTTTCCGCCGCTGCACTGGTTGCCGTCCGCCACTTTCGAGGAATCGCGTTGTTGGCGGATGTCAGCCACGCGAAGAACCGCTCTCGAAGTCTCTCCGCCTTCCATCGCGGCGGCCCGAGCCCCTTATGGCTGTCAAACTTCATCAGGGCCGTAAGGCACCTGACTAATGCCAGCGCTTCCTGCTCGGCGACTTTCTTCTTTTCCAGATGCTTGATCTCCTTCTCCAAGTCGTCGGTGAGTTTTACGATGAGCGCTCCAAGGGCAATGCACGAGCGACTGTTATCGAACGGACCGCCTCCCCAGACTTGTACCTCACTCATCTTTAGTCCCCTCTTTTGGAATGACCCAAAGCGGCGTCTGTGCACTGACGAACGACTGCTGCAACGAGCAGCGGACGGAAACCGTCTATCGCCAGAATCGCCCGCTTCGCCGCGTAAGCTGTCCGCGTTGATCGATATCACGTACCGAAAGCCACGCTCTGTCGCGAATTCTACGGGCGAGGAACGCCGCGCTTCAACGGCGATCGGCAAGAATGGGCCGAATGGGCGGTGTGCCGGCAACGGAAAATGCCGTCGATATTTGCAAAACAGCGCAACTTCAAGACCCCCGGCCGTCTCTCCACCGACGATCGCCACGGGAAATCGATCCTCGTTCGGGCCGTGACTGATGGATCGTGGAAACGGCAACAGAACTCCATCGAGAAGCATCAACGCCAAGCGGCCTACGGGATGGGTTTCGTCATGTAAAGCGATCCGCCTCCATTGGCATCGGCCGCATAGACAGCTTGCGCAAAGCCGAATCTGCGGTAAATGGATCGAGCCCGCGAGTTGTTTTCTTGTACTTCAAGCGTGAGTTTGCAGCACCCAAGCCTCGCAGCCTCCTCCTGTATCGCATTGAGCAACATCCGCCCGAATCCGGCGCCGCGACATGCGGGATCAACATAGAAGTCGCTGATATTGATCAACGGCTTGGCGGAAAACGTCGAGAATCCCCGAAAGCAGGTTGCGATCCCGCATGGCCTGTCGCCCTCGAACGCGAGGAACACCAGCGTCGTCGGATGTTCCTGCAGACCCTTGACAAGGTGGGCTCGGGCGTACTCGGACAGAGGTTTCGCGTCTCCCATGGGATCTGACGAGTACGCATCCATCAACTCAACGATCGCGTCTTGATGTTCAGCGTCGCTGAGATCGGCCAAGATTACTGTCGGTTCTGGCATGGTAAGCGATGCGGCAGCTAGTGGGATGAATCAGTTGGATCGCCCGCCCGCATTCTATTCCTCGGAAGCGCGCCGTTTCAACAGAAGACGACCGTCCATGGGGCAAGACGTCCTTTCCGAGAATCGCCTGCCGCTCAGTGCAGCCGTTCGCAGCTGAACGTCGGCATCGTCTCTCTCCCGTTCACCGAATTGTCACTTGCCATTCACGTCGATGACTCGACAGAATTCTTCGACGGAGTTGTTCGCCTCGCGAATCGCCTTGAATGCGTTAAGGCCGAACTGTTCTTTGACATCTGCGTCGGTCAACACGGGCGTCTCCGTCGAAGGATTCGTCGTCAATTGAACTGGAAATCGATCCGACCGACGGCTTGAGCGGATACAGTGTTGGTCAGGGCAGACTTAGCTGTTGCGGAAAACGCGTTTTACGATCGCAGACATGACGACCACGATTATCGCCTCGATGAACGCAATGCCAATTATCGCGCCCGGTACGCAAGCAATTCCGAACGCACATCCCAGGGATGCCGCGCCAGCAGCCGCCGCAACCAGGGGGACGTAGGAAACTTGCGGCTTCTCGCCGTTTTTGGCGTCTCGGAAGATGATCACGATGTTCAGGACGAAAACACAAACTGCGACGGCTGCAAACAGGTAGACAAGTAGATGTCGAATTAAATCGAGCGACAGCATGGCAAGTCGAATTGCCTCTCAGAGCCTAACGGCGCTGTTAAAAAGGTGACGCGATGCGCTGACTTCACCACTGATGCTGTCGCCCGCTCGCGGACGACGCTTGGTTTGCCTGTTCCTCTCCGTCAGGAAGCAGCGGATGGCCAAAGTCGTTCGTGCAGTGTCTGCTCAAGCTGCGAGTCCATTGTCCTGTACGCCGTCACGAAAAAGAATTGCTGGACTGCCGCTCAATCTCCGGTCACGCGCAAGCCAATTTCGTGTCAGTTCGAGTTATTCGTGGTTCCGCATTGAGTCTCATGAACTGGCCGCGGCCAGCGTACATCGAACTTCCGTTTCCAACTCGAAGTTTTGCCTAAGTTCCGTTCCCACGTGTGACTGTCGTCCTCGCGGAAGTTGATGTCCCAGACGCAATGCATTGCTTCGAGGCCCCAATGAAGCCGGACCGCTTCGCTGAATCGCTTTCACCCATCGCCGTTCCTAACGGGGCTCGTAACGCCCGTATCGAAGGTCTTCCTTGTCGCAATGTTGGCTGATTGTCCTGCACGGTAACGACGAAGTCACCGCCCTGGTCGACGATGGCTCGAGCGATCTCCTTCTGGCTGCCCATCGCGTCGATCGTGACAATCGGGTCTTCCAACGCAAGCTGCGACAAAAGGTGCGGAATTGCGGTGATCTCGTTCGACGTTTCTTCCGTGGCGACTTGGCCCAAAGCAATTCCATCCTCGCTCGCCCCGGCACTCACCATGTGCAACGCGCCCAGACCATTTGCCGAATCATGCGAGCGTCGGCAGGTCTTGCCGTCGATGGCGATCAACCGCGAGGCGCCGTCCGCGCTTTCTTCGAAGGCTGACTTCATCCACTCTTCCAAACACTTTTAGAAAGCTTCGGGCTTGAGAGCAATCAACACGCGACGAATGTAGGCCCGCGAAGGCAAGCCGTTCGTTAGTTTCAAGATCGTCGCCAGCCAATCCTGGCGACTCATGGCCCCGCTCGCAGGTGGATCGACTTCGTCGGGTACTTTCGCCGGTTCGCCTTTCGGCGGCGCTTTCTGCGGATGGTCGGGCTACTCATCGCGTGGAACACCATGAATGGAGCGGCGACGAGAACGGCGCCGCCGACCACGCCGCCGACAAAATAGAATCCCATGGCGATGATCGCACTTCCGGCACTGGGGAAAGGGCCCGCAAGATTGATGAACAACCGAAAGTACACGGTGCAGAGCGCCACACCCGCGACCCCTCCAGCAATTCCCGCTCCAACGGTGAGCAGAGTCCCCACAGCATCTAGGCGATCGAAGTTTGGATCGCGCGGATCATGGATGACTTCGTCGACGTGCTTCTTGACGATGATCGTCCGGCCACAGTGCGGGCAATCTCCCTGTAAGCCAACGTCGGCCTGTTCACCCATGATCCGGCAGTCACAGTGCTCGCAGAAAAAGAAAAAGCACTTCTCTGCGGGCTCGCCTAAAGCATTACCAACGTTTGACAATGTACACGCGGATGTGGGAATCGGGGAAGCCGCAACCGGAGTGCGTGGCAGCGCAAACGAGTGACCACAGGTCTGGCAGGCAACCGTCTTGCCTGTGTGCTTGTCATCGTATGTCAGGAGTTTTCTGCAATTCGGGCATGCGACGCGATTCACGAAAACCACCTCCAAACGTATAAGATGAAAAGAAGTCCCGCGGCGTCCAAGATCCCTTACCCTCAGAATCCTCCCGATCCGCCGCCCTGGTTGATTGCCTAGTTGAGCGGCGAGGACGTAGAGAGCACTTCACAAGCCTTGACGCCGTCGCTCGCTTTCCATCACTGAACCGGAACTCGATGGAGCTCGGTGGCGACTCCTGAAGTATTGAATGTTCGGAAAACCCAATCGAAATTCAGTTTGCCGATTTCGATCTGCGCTTGATCTGTGTAGCCAAGTTGAAGCCGCGGGCCGCCTCGCGTCGAGTGATCCAGTCGGATTCGAGCGCTTCCGCCGAGCTCCAGATTCTGCTGATCAGGCGTCACCCCTATTCCCATAACTCCCAATCCACCTTTGCCAAGCATCAACAACCGCGTGTTCCGTTGAGGTGTAATTGCCATTTGAATTACGGCAGAATTTCCATCCTCCGCATACATCTTGAGATGGGGTTGGCCAGCTTCCATGGCAAGCTCGGCTCGGCGGGCGCCGCTGTTGTCAACAAGGACGAAACTCTGTGCCTGTATCGTGGAGTAACTGCTGCAGTACGACCTCGCTCCCATCAGTGCCGCAGTTGCCACGATCACTCCCGCTGAGACGATGAGTTGTTTCAAGCGACGATGGTCGCGTTCGAGTCGGTGCAGTCTCTGCTCAAGTTTCGAGTCCATAATCCTGTGCTCCGTTGTCTGAGGTCACGCTCACGCTCATTTCGTGGCAATTCGAGCCATTCGTGGTTCAACAGTGAGTCTCATGCTCTGGCGGGGCTGACCGCTCGCTCAAAAATCTCAACGCTTTAAGTCGCGAAGGTCTGTGTCTCCAAGTGCAACCGACAACTTCCACCCGGCGGTTCGGCGAGCAACGCGGTGTTATCCGGAGTTTTGCGCCTTCGTCGGCGTAAGCTGCATTGCGTCTGCGATTGCGTAGAAGCTCGACTTCGACGCTTACAAATCGCTCGCCGGCATTAGTTGCTCCCGCTTCGAGGGCCAGAGCTTTCACCCACGGATCGGTGGAATCAGATGCTGCGCTCGCAATGACGCGGATCGGCGTTTCGCCGTTCGTGAGACGCAGATTGCCAGACTCATCGCGTTGATCTCGATGGTCGTAATAGGTGAATGATGTCCCGTCGTGCACAAACTTGATTACATGATGCGACTCGGCGAACCGCCGCAACACGTCGACCTCGTTGTGCCAAACGCCCGTGACTGAAGGAGCGAAAAGCAATTCCTCTTCCCCCGCCGAGGCCGCGCCACACATACTGAGCCAAACAAGGACTACGGAGAAGCAAGAGCTTCCGGCACTGTGTTCTGCCGCGGCAAAAGTCATTGCCTTCCGCCTTCCTCGTCAAACGACGGTCGCATCCGGGCGGCGACGAAACTCTGTCCCCGGAAGTTCGCAAATTTCGCCGCTCCAGTTCACGGAAGGCTTAGCCCTTGCTTTCTCCTTCAACGGGCATATCTAACTTTGGCTCGGTTCCAAGCCACAGGATATTCCCGTCGATATCCGCAAACTTCATCTCGTATGCCCACGAATAGTTCCGGGGCTCCTGCACCACTCTGACGCCCCGAGATCGGTACGTGTGGAAAAGAGAGTCATCTTCGAGTCCGATCCAGACCCATGCCGGAGAACCGATCTGCTCGGTCTGCGAAAGCATAATCGAGCAGCCGTCACGCGAAACGGAACAAATCCGATCTCCTTCAGCTCCGCCCCAATCCAGTTTGAAGCCAAGCGTATCGACGTAAAATGCCACGCTAGCTTCTAGTTCACGCACTGGAAGGACCGGAATTGTGTTCTCGACTATGCGTTGCATCGCGTTTCCAATTTGCTAACGACAAAGCTCACCAACCGTAGGCGCCGTGCAGACGCCATTCCCCGGAAATCGGTCGTCCCCCGGCGGTCAGGTGCAGCGCCTGGTTCGGCCACAATGCACTCTTGGCCCCGATGTTCAGTCTACTCCTCAGTCCAGACTCCTTGGAGTTTAGCAGAGTCGCCGCAAGCCGTCGCGCTGCAGCCATTGCAGTTCTGCGACTGCTTTAGTCGGTCCGTGCGCTGCGCATCATTCACGATTGGATTCTTCAGAGCTGTAGCGACGGCGTTCATAGGCTGCGGCCAACGACGTTGATTTCAGATCCAGTGCGGCCCACGGCTCCGCGTGCTCCGGTCTGTCATTTGGCTCTTGGCGCCTCGATCGGCGTAAGTTCCATTGCGTCGGCGATCGAATAGAAGTTCTTTGAACTCCGATTGCGGGGCACTGCGTACCAGCCGTCGCCAACCTGAGCAACGACGACTCGCGTCTGATACGTGAGCGTTGCATCCGCGACGTCTTGCGTCGGCTGTTAGCGTGAAGAGGTTTTCAACTTCTTCACAGCGAGGACGGGCGATGACGAGGGAAGAGCGGGAGCGGTCTTGGCGGGAACTATTGGAGCGGCAGGCGGCGAGTGGGTTGTCGGTGCGGCGGTTTTGCGGGCGAGGGCGTGTCGGAACCCTCGTTCTATCAGTGGCGGAAGCGTCTCGGAGTGACGACGCGGAAGAAGATCGCGGCGCGCCGCCGCGCGATCGTGCGGCCGCTCCTGCGGCGACCGACTCGCTGTTTCTTCCGCTGGGACTGCTCGGCGGCGCCTCCCGCTCGGAACTGGAGATCGTCCACCCGGCTGGTTGTCGCGTTCGCGTCGTCGGCGAGGTGAACGTCGCGTCTCTGACGCGGGTGCTCGAGGCGGCTCGATGAGCGAGGCGCGCGATGATCGCCTTCGCTTCTCAGGTCCGCGTCTTTGTTTGCCGGGAACCGGTCGATATGCAAGAGCTTCGACGGCCTGGCGGCGCTCGTCGAATCGGCTCTGGAGCAAGATCCTTTGTCGGGCGGGCTGTTCGTGTTCTTCAACCGACGCCGCGATCGGATCAAGATCCTGTACTGGGGCCAAGTCGGTTACTGCATTTGGTATCAGCAGCTCCAACAAGGCACGTACCAATTGCCGTCATGGGACGACGTCGCTGATCAGGCGCGCGAGGTCACGCTCTCGCAACTCTCGCTCATCCTCGACGGCATCGACCTCTCGTCCGTCCGACGACGTCCGCGATTTCAATTGGCGAAGTAAGCGGCGAATTTTCTCGCCGCAGCGTCCGAACCCTCTTGCGCTTTCGCACGCGATCTGAATAATCCGTGCATCTCACGTCGCACCCGTGGAAGCGCACGTCCATGACTTCGCCGTTCGACCAGTTGCTCGCCGAACTCGCCGCCTCGCGCGAGCGAATCGCGGAGTTGGAAGCGATTGTGACGCGCGCGACGCGAGTCTCTCCTTGCTCGAAGCGACCAACGTGCAGCTACGACAGACGATCCAGCAGCTCTCCGCGGACCAGGCGTTGCTCAAGCGTTGGAGATTCGGCACTCGCAGCGAACGGGTCGTCGACGACGAGTCGCAGATGCTGCTCTTCAGCACGCTGGAATTGCCCGAGGCGGCCACAGCCGCGGAACCGACGGTAGCTCCCGACGCCGCGCGCCACGTCGCCGGCGTACCAGCCGCGGTCGGCGACCGCGCGTGTTTCCCGAACTGCTGCCGCGAGAGACGGGAGTTCCGGTTGCTGCCGGAAGAGATTCCGCGGAGCTACGGGACAATCCCCGCGCGCCGCTTTCTCAAGAAGATCGGCGAGATGCTGGAAGTTGTGCCGATGCAGTTCAAAGTGATCGAGCAATTTCAAGAAGTGATCGTGTTGGATCAGCAAGATCAGTCGACGACGAGCGTCCAGCGCGCGCGACCGAAAGAGTTGATCAAGTCGTTCGCCAGTCCGAGCCTGCTCGCGTATCTGACCATTGGCCGCTTCGCCGACCATCTGCCCTACTACCGCCTGGAAGACGTCACCGGCCGCCACGGTTATCGAATCGATCGCGGCACGCAATGGCGATGGATGCGCGGACTGGCTCAGGGCGTCACGCGACTCACGGACCTCATGTGGATGCGCGCTCGCCAGTCGGCCGTGCTGAACGTCGACGAGACGTACGTCAAGGAACTCGCGGGCGAAGGCCGGACCCTCACGGGCTACTTGTGGGTCGGAGTCGGCGACGCGCGACATCCGTACGACTGCTTCACGTACACGTCGAGTCGCGCTTGCGACGGGGCGGAACAATTTCTGCGTGGATTTCAGGGGTATTTGGTCGCCGACGCGTACGTCGCCTACGAACGCATCGGCAAGCTCTGGCCGGGAGTGTCGAAGGCCGCGTGTTGGGTGCACGCGCGACGCGGTTTTGAAGCGCTCCACAAGCAGGCGCCGACATCGCTGACGCATCAGGCCATGAAGTTCTTCCGGCAACTGTTCGACATCGAGGATCGTTATCGAAGCGGCGACGCCGCCACGCGATACGCGGCTCGGCAAGAATCCTCCAAGCCGCTCGTGGATAAGTTTCAAGAGTGGCTGCGGGAAGCGAGTCGCGACCGCTTGCCCAAAGACAAATTGTCGGGCGCGATACGTTACATGCTCGACCGCTGGTCTTCGTTTGAACGCTTCTTAGAATCAGGCGACATTCCGCTGGACAACAACGCGGCCGAACGCGCGGCTCAAGTTCCCGATCTTGGGACGCAAGGCGTGGCTGTTCGTCGGCAATGCCGCGGCGGGACAGACGGCGGCGACGTTGTTCACGTTGACGAAAACTTGCAACCGGCTGCACATCGATCCGTTCGCGTACCTGCGAGATGTTTACGCCAAATTGCCGACGACGTCCGACGACGACCTGGAGTCGCTCTTGCCGGATCGCTGGCTCGCCCAACACCCTCAACACCAACTGACAGCCCGAGTGCAGGAAGCTCACGATCGCGCGCGCTCGCTCGCGAAAAACGCGAGGAGCGCCCGACGACGACGCGCGCGTGATTCCTGCGCAAAACGCAGGAGTCTCTCCATGCCGCCCAAGAGCGCCGACATCCGCGTGCAGCTTCTGCCGCACGAACGGGCCCTGATCCAAAAGTGGAATGGCACGCCCGAAGTCCAGGATCAACTCGAGGCGCTCGCGCCCGACGTCGACGTCGCGACCATCAAGCTGACGCGCGTGGATCTCGACTGGCTGATCGGCGACCTGAACCACGCCATCGCCAAGCTCGGCTGCGACGACGAAGACGTCTTTGACCTCAGCGACCGACTCGAGTTCATCCTCGAAACCGGCAAAGGCACGCTAAAAGCCTGGTACTGACGCCCCGAGCGGCCCAAAAGCCGCCTACGTCGCGGATGCAACGCTCACTCTGATACTCCAGCCCGTCCGATCCCATTCCGGCGACATCGACGCCGACGAATCGATTCCCTGAATAGGTACTTGCCGCTTCAATCTCGAGAGCCTTCACCGCAGGATCTGAAGCGTCAAATGCGGAACTGGCAAGAACGCGAAGAGGCTTCTCCCGGTTGATCAGTCGCGTTGTCTCAGTGCCAGGAAGGTACTGCTTTTCACACATTTCGTAATAGGTGAATGCTCTGTCGTCGTTACGGAACTGTGTGACATGCATGGCCTCGGCAAAATCTTGAAGCACATCAATTTCGTTATAGCAGACGCCCAGGAGCAGATGCTTCACGAAATCTCTCGGCGACGCAGTGGAAACCCCCAGAAACAGTCTTTGAGCGGCAACTTCAGGAGTGGGAGCCGCTTCACGTTTGAATTCGAATGCAGCCAGCACCTGATCTGTGTGTGACGCTGGTCGATTGAGAGCGTAAGCGAAGGCGCCCGCGAAGATGATTGCAGTGACGATGAAGACAACTGTAGCAAGTCGGCTTTTCATGTTGGTGACTTCCATAAAACTACTTGCCAAATAACGACGTCGGTAACCCGGCCGCGACCGAGAACGCGTCCATGGCGAGCATGCTGAGCGCCATTATCGTGAATCGAGATTGCTGATGCAATCCGCGTTTTGGTGACAGGCGATTCCTGTGCGATGAAGTTCGGCGCCGAACGATGCGACACGATCCCAGACGTGCGCCGAGTCCGTATTGGGGTGCGGCAAGTTGCTCGCGCGCGAGGAAGACTTCGCGTCTCGGACATGCAGTCGCGGAGCGACGACCGATAGTCGCCACGGGTTTCAAACCGTGGTTTGAGTTTCAAACGTCGTAGGCTTTGTAGGCGACAGCCGATTGCAAGAGGACGCCTTGCGTGTGGGTCGCTGCAACTTGGAAGCCAACGCTACCATCCCGTAGATTGAATTCCGCGGCTACGTAGCCCGCTCGCTTCGCGAGCGGAACGGACAGCACGCCGTAGCGAGCGACGTTATTATCCAAGTGGCTCGACGCCCCGCTGCAGTAGGCACGCCCGCGACTGGGGTAACCCGGCGACGGCTTTGACTTGCGAGAACACGCGGTCCGCCGCTCCGGTTGACCGCTTTGTTCGCCGAGCCGTTACGGTTCCGCGATGCCGAGGTCGCGGCAGATCTTGCGGGCGAGAAACTCATTGATTTCCCGGTAGCGTGGAATGGCAGTAGTCGGGCCATTTTCGGGATTGAAGTATACGCTGTGCTGGCCGTGCTCGCGCAGGAGGCGGCATTCGCTTGCCTCGACGCGACGGATCAATTCCTGCCGTTTCATGGAGTGCTCAGGTTGAACGGCTCGCGGGCGACATTGCATTATCCAACAAGCGTCCGCTCGGCTCATGCGCGATTGGCTTCGAGGATGGAGATGAGCATCCAGAACATAGCCAATGCGAGGCGCTGGCGCGTAAAGAAAAGAGGGCCGCCGTGAGCACGACCTACCCTTATGTCTTGGAAGGATTATTCCGAAGCGGTGGGGGGGGACGGTGTTGGATTACGAACTGATTCGCAGGAAGCACTATCGGGACGGGCAGAGCGCTCGGGCGATCGCGAAGGAACTGGGGGTGTCGCGGAAGTCGGTCGCGAAGGCGATCCAGAATGCGGCTCCGCCCGGTTATCGCCAATCGAACGCGCCGTCGCCGACTCAGCATGCATCGCTTGGTTCTGCCTCATGTCGGTTGCCAAACGAAATACGTCTTGTCGCACAACAGGCACTTGAAGAGACGGATCTCACGAAGTGATTCGGGCTTCAATTCAAAGTCCCAGTGTGGCTCGATGGGGCGCCGATCCCAGAATTGCTTCTGCGAAGGAACGCGTACCGATTCGTCGTAATCGGCGGGAACACCCACAAACTCACACCAGTCGCCACAGCAAAGAGGCCAATCCTCGCGTTGCATCATTAGCGGGATGTGTGGAATTCGATGGTATTGTTGGGCTGCGTTCTGTTTGTCGCTGGCATACGCGTTGATTAGCGTTTGGATTTCGCCTATCTCGTAATCGCTCTTGCGTACCAACCCAGCATTGATGCAGTCTGCACACGCAGCGAAAATCTCGGGTTCTTCGTCGGCCAACTGGGGATTGGCCGCTGCCGATGGGGCGGCAATCTCACCGCGGTAGTTGTACGAAACAACGCCGGCACGTTCACAGCACTGGTATTCGCCGAGTCCGGACGATTCCAAGGGGGTTTCAGCGATGTATCGGAACGTGGTCCCCATCAGATTGTCATGGCGGAACGACCCGCAGCACGGGGCGGCGGGAGTTGACGTTAATTTCAAAGAAATCCCTGGCCACCGCCGCTCCCGTGCATGCGATGGTTCGGCCTTTGCTCAATGGTCAGTCGGCGTCACCCAAATCCGAACAGTTCCGTCCCTGCTGCCCGCCGCCAGGGATTTGCCGTCTGGGCTGAACGCGACCACTTCGACCCGATCCGAGCTCGGTAGCGCCGCGAGTTGTTTTCCTGTCTCCGAGTCCCACACGCGCACGAGCATATCGCCGCCGGCCGTTGCTAAGCTTTTGCCGTCGGGGCTGAACACCACTCCTCGGACTGCTACCTTGAGGCCCTTGACTAGCGTTGTGTCCTTGCCGGTTTCCAAATCCCAGACTCGAATCGTCGCGCCGGTGTCGTTGAGGATAATACCCGCCGGGGCTCCACGACTTCCGGCCGTTATGGGAACTGCCACGCGCTTTCCATCGGGACTGATCGCAACATCGGCGGCCGACGCCCACTCGCCGTATTTCGTCTCGGGCTTGACCGAGAAGTGGTGAAGGGGTTTGAGTGTTTCGGCATTCCAGACCCACACTTCGCCCGCCTCTTGCAGTTCCCCGCCGGCCCCGCCAGTTCCCACAACCAACAGGTTGCCATCCACACTCCAAGTTACCGAACTGACAACCGTCGAAAGCTTGTCTGACTGGTGGATGATTTTTCCGCTCTCGGTATCCCAGATGACGACAATGCCGCCAACAAACCCATGCCGTCCGCCCACTGCAGCAGTCGATCCTCCAGTCGCCAGCCGCTTCCCATCCGGGCTAAATGCCATTGCGAAGACATCTGGCCGGCCGGATGCAGACTTCTTCTGCCCGCGGTCGAGAATAGGGTCGATCTGCGTCAGCAGCTTGTTGTCGGGAAAGGTGCTGATCGTGATCTTGCCCCAATAGTTGACTGCTACGCGCTTAAGATCCGCAGTAAAGGCGACTACCGGACCTCCAGGGCCGGTGCGGGCGATCCCTTGCAAGTCCGCTAAATGTTTCCCCGCGACCGAATCCCAGACCCGGATCGACCGGTCGTCACTTGCAGTTGCTAGCGAGTTCCCATCGTCGGCCCAAGCCACAGTTGATACCCGCGATGTGTGTCCTTTGAGCACCACCGGTTCCGGTGAATCGTCAGCATTCCCAGGAATATTTACCAACGCAAATACAACAGCCAAAGTTATCATACCTAACGGTTTCATTGTCCGTCCTTCCGCATAGGGGGCGCTCAATCGACTGCAAGGCCGAACGATCAGCACCCTCCGGTCGCCGAGGTGAGGCAGGAACTCGAAAATCGATCCGACCGACGGCTCCGGTTCACCGCCATGTTGGCGTGCCGACCGGGAACCTGTCCACTGCGAACATGCCAAGTGTCATTGTCGTGAATCGATACGGGTGATGCAATCGGTGTTTGGTAACAGGCAATCCCCATACGATGGATCGCAGTACCGACCGACGCGACACGAACCCTGGCGTGCGCCGAGTCCGTATTTGGGAGCGGCAATTCGATCGCTCGCGTGGATGACTCGATGTCTCAGAAAAGTAGTCGCGGAGCGACGACCGATGGTAGCCACGGGTTTTAACCCGTGGTTTGAGGGGCTGGAGAACAGCGGGCGTGTGAAGCGACCGTGCATGATGAGCAGTGGTGAGTGGACTCTTGAACATCGTCGTCGATCCCACGCGGCGGCGACCGCATCAACACCCTCGCCAAGTACCAAATAGTTGGGCCATCCCGAACACTCCCCAGTACAACCACCAAAACACAATTTGCATGAGATTCAGCAGTTGCAGTTGCGTCTTGGAAGCCTGGCGTTTCGATTTCATGAATTGCAGTGTAGCAACGACAAAAACGACACCACACGTCCACAACACACTAAGCGGAAAGAACCATGGTCCAAACTCCATTGTCAGCGTCAAAAGCCAACCTTCCGGTGAAGTTAAGTTCGGTTGCCCTGTGAGCCAACGTCCCACGATGGCCATACAAACCCCCGCCATGACGGCCAACGGAAAATGGACCTGAAATTGAAGCCTACGCGACAAACATCGACCGCACACTTCTACCGCCCTGGCGCCGCTTTCCGGACTCTCGTATGGATTTGGGACTTTAATCACTTGATGACCCGACGAACGACGCGGTGAACTGGGCCGCCGCGAACGAATGTTCTTTCAAAATCCGCGCGGCCCGCGGCTCCGGTTGAAACGATTGTCATGCGAATTGTAGCAATAGACTTTCCGTCGTATTCAGAACAGCGATAGCCGCAATGACCCACGCGATCGTCGCAACAATCCCAAGAAAAATTCCGGCGAGCGGAAGAATTGCCGAAACTCGCTCGCGTCTTGCGCATCGTAAACCTGAAAGCCCAAGAACCAGGCTCGCGCTTCCGACGAAAAAGACTATCAGGCAACCAATTCGAGCGAGCCATGCGTGAATCAGGACGATGCCCGGAGTACGATCGGCATGCGCCCAAATCTGTACTGCCAAAAGTATCGCGATTGGCGCAACAATTAGGACGGTCCCAGCCATGATGAGTGATGCGAGGCCTAAATCGCGGGATCGGCGAACGACGGATGCTTCGCTTGAGTCAACATGCGTTTCGGCTTTGCACATTGTTGCGGGTGCTTCATACGGATTTGATTGCACGCTTCCTCGCCTAACGTCCAGGTTAACCCGCACGGAAAAGCGGCGCGAACCACGACAGACATTCATTTTGGGCAACGGCTTGAACAGCGAAAAGACTGCCGCCTGTTCGTGACGGGTCGAACCGCGTTTTGGGCCTGACCTGTGCCACTACTACGTCCCCGTATTCTCAACTCGGCTGCCCTGCCCGCGCCACCTCGGCGTAATTCACGACACGATATCGGCGACAATTACGTTTACTGTGGGAGTCGCTGACAGGTTGCCATTAATGGTAACATCGTCCGAGTCGAAGTCGACCTCGCTGATGAGCCAAATCTCGATGGTCATTTCCTGGTTTCTGTCAACGACAATATCGGACTTCGCTCCGAGAAACGGAGGACCGACGCCCGACCTATTGTAGTCGTCATCACAATTCCCAGGAAGGTTGCCGCCCACATAACATCTCTGCAGCCCACCGAAGACGAGGGGTTGCCAACTGTCAATGATATTCTGATAAGTGCCGTCGATGCTTCGCCATGCCAGAAACCGGACGCCGATAATGCCGCGAATTCCGTATCCGCTGTCCGTCGCGAAGTTCGATTTGTCATCGAGATGGAATCGCATGTTCAGACCGTTGGGATAGCCCCACTCGGTGTGAATCTGTAATCTGCCAGAGCGGTCCGGAAACCTGCACTTGAACTGAAACCCCGCCTCCAGGTGCGCGATGCTGCTGTCTGCCTCTCCTCCGCCCTGGGTGGAATAGCCGATGGCTGTGGCAATCTGCCCAGTTGGTCTGCTGGCGAACGCCAAGGACGTCCAGCTCAAATTGCCATCGGAAATCTTCCGTGCAATTTCCGCGACGTCGTTGGCGGACATCGGCGGCCGAAGGACGACTTGACTCCAGGGGGCCACATTCGGTTCTGGCTTCCCGATATCCGCCAAGCTGAAGCTCGTCTCGATCGGCTGTACGCACTCGAGTTCCACGCCTGTTTCAGGTTGGGTCGGGAGGATGACCTCGGTGTCCAAATTGCAGTTACAGCGGTGCCGCTGACGTCGCACTGCGGCCTCGAGTGCGTAGACTCGTTGCTGCAGCTCTTGGAGGTCTCGGCCGATTTGATAGTCGCTCATGGATGGATTGCTTTGCTTCGCCGCGCTAGGCCCGAGCCATGCACGATAGGGTCACGGTATCAAACGGTGAATATGGGTCGTCGATTCGGTGGACTTGTGGTTGATTGCGCTTATGCCGCCGAACGACTGCGGTAACCCGGCGGCGGCCAGGAACCGTTGATTCCAAAATCCACCCGATCCGCCGCTCGGGTTGACCGCTTTGTTCGGCATGACGTCCCGAAAGCCCAGGTCAAGAGCGAATTGTAGCGATGCGGAACCGCACGATTCAATGGAAGCCGACAAGAAGTGACGGCATGAACTGCAGCAGGCAAGGCCGCGAGTCGCGTTTCCGAAAGGATCTGCGAGCGGCGAACCCCCGACGATCGCTTGAGCATCGCACGATACGGGAATGAGCAAATCGTGGTTCTGGGCAGGCAGCCCAGCGAGATGGTGGGATCGTTCGCAGTGGCGGCTTCTGGCTTGGGCAGCGATTGGAGCGACACGCTGTTTCCAGCAAGAACTATTCATCCAGAGGAAAACACCCCGGGCGATGGCCGCGGAGAACGCGAGGACGCTGCACGCAAAGCAACGTCGTCAATCATCGATCCCACGCACGCCATTCAGCCGTTCGGCACTACCCGGCGACGATCCGCATCGAAATGCTTGTATGCCAGTAACGGCCCGCAGCGTTCGATGTTGCGCCGCGAGTGCGTGCGGCGGTGGGCGCTTCCAAGGCTGGTTGCCAGTCATGGCGAACGGCACGCATCACGCGGGCGGCGCGTGTGACGCTGACTTCATTAACGACGCTGTCGCCGCCTCGCGTGCATGCGTTGGTTCGGCCACGATACACTCACCGTGTTTCTCGTTTCATCACTCTTCGATAGCTCGTCAGATCAGCCTCGGCGACGAACGCTGTGGGCCGATTGGACCAGAGGTCCGTACCCCATGGCCCGAACTCTCGCAGGGAGTCGCCGTCAAGTTCGTAGATCGCTAGCCGCGTAAGCACTTCGTCCGTCCCGCGATTGTTCCGGTAACCCTTCAAACAGCGGTAGTCGATCTTCTTGACGACTCCTGACGAATCGATCGTGAACGAGATCACCTGATTGAAGTCGATCTATCACCGAAAGATGAAACGACCCTCTTCGATCACCTGGTCCCCATTGAGTCGGAAGAATCTATCACCGACAAAGATGAAACGACCGTCTTGCATCACCTTCTTGCCCCCATGTTCAGTGTACTCCTCAATCCAGACTCCTTGGAGTTTGGCAGAGTCGCCGCGAGTTGTCGCCTGGATCGGGGCGGCGAGGAATGCCGAGCCCGAGGATTGAAGGGCCAGCCATGGTCCCGCGAGCAGCAGAACCACAGCATTCACTGCGGAGCAATTTCGCATTCTGGTCCTCCTGACGGACTAACTCCATCGATGACAGGCTGCTCGGTGCCATTCCAAAACCTGCCGCCGAACGACAAAGGTAACCCGGCGGCGGCCAAGAACCGTGGATTTCAGAATCCGCCCGATCCGCCGCACGGGTTGACCGCTTTGTTCGCCGATCCGTTACGGTTCCGCGATGCCGAGGTCGCGGCAGATCTTGCGGGCGAGAAACTCATTGATTTCCCGGTGGCGTGGAATGGCAGACTATTCTCTGAAAACATGTGCCCTCGGGTGGCCTCGACGTGACGGATTCAGACGGCGTTAACTGGAGCTTCCGGTTGCAGGTAGACATCGGCCCGCCCTGAATGTGAAGCACTTCGCCACTATTCGGCAAACGAAATTGTGAATTCAGAGCACGGTTGAACGGCTCGCGGCAACCATTGAATAGTTCATCGCCTTCCAACAAGATTCCGCTCGGTAGATTTCGCGATTGGCTTCGACAACGAGCTGCACCCTGCAGATAAAGGTTCTTCGCGTCACCTCATGTCGATGGCCCTGGGTAGTTGCCGAATTCCTCGACGAACGCGAGGGGCGGAGATGTGAATGTACCTGTACGAGTTGGCATGTCAACTGCTATTTGGGCCTCAGCGATTCCGCATCGATGTCTTCGTTCGTACCGCGCATCGCCCCTCGAAGATGAGCATCGGAATATAGCGAATCGCGGCTGCAATTGCCAATAAAGCCAACCCACTGGCCGCGGCTCCGGTTGCATTGTTACCCCGGCGATTTCGGGCACAAGGGTCAAGGTCTGCCCTCAGCTGAGCCGATAAGCAACCAAGGATAGTCGCAGGGCCAGCAGCGATAAATGTGATGTTGCCGACGCAACGTCGGTTGATGTGGCGCGCACGATCGGAAGAAGTACAGCATTGCTCACAGACGTCGGTCGGTGTGTTGACGGTATGCACGTGACACCGTTCGCGACGCTAAGCGAGCTAACGAATGCGGTAACCCGGCGGCGGCCAGCAACGCTTGATTCCAAAATCCAGCGTCGATCGATGTTGGATGACCGCTTTGTATCTGACATGACGTCCAATGAAAGCCCAAGGTCAACAGCGAATTCGGCGAAGCACAGAACCGCAGGATTCAACGGATTGACAAGACAGTGGCGGCAATGGCAGGCAGGGCCGCGAGTCACGTTCCCGAAGAGAGCAGCATTGAACGATTCAAGTCGAAGCCTTCCTCGGCGTCGTTTGTTCATGCATCGCACGACAACCTTTTAGGGGATGAGATAAGCATCACCTGGGCAGGCGAGCCGCCGAGGTGGCTGATCGTTCGTGCGGTTGGCAGCTTCGGGCGTGGGGGCAGCGAAGAGTGACTCGCAGTTTCCAGCAAGAAGCACCGTCCAGAGGAAAACAAACGGGCGATGGCCGCGGAAAACGTTGGACGCTTCATGCAAAACGACACCGTCAATCATCGATCCTACGCACGCCATTGAGCCGTTCGGCACGACCTGGCGACGATCCACTTCGAAATGCATGTATGCAAATAACGGCCAGAAGCGTTCAGGCTACGCCGTGAGTGCGTGGCGTTCGGGCAGCAAGCCCAAGGCGTGTTGCCAGTCATGGCGAACGACAGCGGTAACGGGGCCGCCGCCAAAAGAACTGCGATTTCAAAACCCGTGTCATCGGCGGCTCCCGTTCACCGCATTGTTATTTGGCGATGAGACATGCCGAAGTTCGTCGAGATCAGTATCGCTGATCAGATCTTTGGTGCAACCGGATTCGTTGAGTATCCATCGCCAAGTTCGTAGTCGCGATGGTCTCGCGGGCATTCCATCGCACCAGACCATCAGCTACGTCGTCGGCTTGCCAGCCGGAGATCTTCATACATGTTGCGAGTGTTCAATTGTCATCATACAAATGCGATTGTCGATCCTGCCAATACCATGTCGTATCTGTGAGGCGGCTCTTCGTACGGTCACCCTCGCCACCACGGCGATGGATTGTCGATTTCCTGTTGTCTTGTGATGTGTAGCGGATCGCCCTTGCAGTTCAGGGAGAATCCAGTCGCCGTGTTCGTTGAACGCGACCACCATCAGCGTGCGCCGCACGCGGATGTCGGAGTGTTGGCGATGGAATCAAGAGCTGCACGCCGGTCGTGAACCATCGCGATGATGTGATCGGCTTCGTTGTCAAAAATGCGCGTACGTGGTTTGCATTTGCATGCGACATCTTCAGCCAAATAACGGATCAGCATCACCCGGCCGCCGAGGTGAGGCAGGAACTGGGAACTCAATCCGACCGGCGGCTCGGGTGGATGCGGTTGTTAGTAGGGACGATCGAGCAGACCGCATCCACGCCCGAATTGTATTCCGCGACAACGAACAGATTCAACGGCAACCGGCTTTCCATTTGGCAGATCGTTCTTGCCCGAAAGGGCGAGCCCGCAGCGGAGGCTGGCAGCGGCAGGCGTCGCAGTTCTCTCGCAAGCAGCTGCCAACGGAAACCGGTGGAACGGATGGCGACAGTCGTTTGCGGAATTGACTTTGGCGGCGTTCCACGACGCACTGCGATTTGCCGGTGACAACAGAACAAAACCAAGCGTAGTTTCGATTGCTTCGCGGACACGAATCCGTTCGGAGCACTGATGCCGATTGGAGCGCGCGCTTCCAAAACACGAGCGGCGGAGAGAGACACCGTCTGTCTTGTTCCGTCCGGCGGCCGATGGCGAAGGCGAAATATGGAGGCGATCGGGCGACTGCCCTACATTCGCCGCGAGGTGGCTGGCAGTTCGTCGGTTGGCGTCGAAGCGGCCGTTCGGCGTCTTGTATACCCTGTCGAGAGATCACAACGTCAACCAATCTAACGACTGCGGTAACCCGGCGGCGGCCAGAAACCGTTGTTTTCAGAATCCGCCCGATCCGCCGCTCGGGTTGACCGCTGTGTCATGCCCTGTCTTCAAAGGCCGCGAGCTCGCGGCAGTTGAAGGCAGGGATGAGGTACGAGTTGCTGTCGGCAGCAGAATCGGATTCGGCAGAGTGGAGAAGCCGATTGGGCTGACGGTTGCCGCGGTTCAGGTGAAGCCGGATTATCGTGGCACCGATCGCGCCGTGCAAGACTGAACCGCGTCACCGAGATACGCCTTTTCCGGCATCAAAGGAGGGCATCGGCGGTGGCAGCCCTGTGGCAACGGCGAGCCAGCACGCGGCGACCAAGGAGCCGGAACTGGCCGACGAGCCGCATCCCGATCAAAGAAAGAGTGTCTTTCAACCAGTTGGCCACCACACGAGTTTGTTGCACCGATGGACCCACGCCGACGCTGATCAGACAAACGAGGCCGCGGCTTTCGTCATCTCATGGGATGATCAGCGGAAGTGACCGAGACATCGATGGCGCGCATGCCAATAGAGACGGTCAATACGTTGTACCTTGGCTGCGGCTGGCAGCGTTGCGGCAGTGGCGAATGGCCGATCGGAGGTCATCGGCATAACGATACGCATCACCGGGCCGCCGAGGTGTGAGGCAAGAACAGGAATATCGATCCGACCGGCGGCTCGGGTGGACGGTTGTTAGTAGGGACGATCCAACAGGCCGCATTCACGCCCGGATTGTATTCCGCGAGCCGATCATCAATTACGCTTGCCATTCGGCGGGACGTTCTCCGAGTTGCCAGGAGCCTGGAGACTGGCCGACAGCTGAAGTGAGAAGCGGAAGGCAGCAAAACCCGATCGGCTGTGAATTCGTTCGAAAGTGGCGTACTGCAGCTCGGCGTTCCTCGGCAACCGCGAACGAGTCTGTGCCCATTGGGGTTCGATTTTCTGGCCGAAGTGTCAAAGTTGGCTCTGAAACCGGCAAAGCGAAAGCAGGGAACCCACGCCTTTGATCATCGAGGACGAAAGCGTGGCCATTCCTGCCGCCGACTTGATCGAGTGGCAAACATCCGAGTGTGAACGAAGGCGGCGATTCGCTTGCCATCGCGAGAGCCGCATGACCCGTGAGCAGCCGCAACAGCCTTCGGCGTCATTGCCCTGTCGAGAGATCATCGGCAGAACGACAGCGTCACGGGGCCGCCGCGAAGACTGCGATTTCAAAACCGTGTCATCGGCGGCTCCGTGTGCAACGCATTGTTATTTGGCGTTCTGGTTTTGCTCGAAGTTCGTCGAGATCAGTATCGCTGATCAGATCTTTTGCAACCGGACTGTTGAGTATCCATCGCCATAGTTCGTAGTCGCGATGGTCTCGCGGGCATTCCATCGCACCAGACCGCGCACGTCGTCGGCTTGCCAGCCGGAGATCTTCATGTGTAGTGTTCAATTGTCATCATACAAATGCCAGCGCCAATACCATGTCGTATCTGTGGCTCTTCGTAGCCAGTCTCGCCACCACGGCGGTGGACGCGATTTCCTGTTGTCTGTGATCGTGTAGCGGATCGCTGCCTTGCAGTTCAGGGAGAATCCAGTGCCGTCCTCGTTGAACGCGACCACCATGCCGGTTTCTGCTGCGCCGCACGCGGGACACGGAGTGTTGGCGATGGAATCAAAGTCTCGGCGCATGGTCGTGAACCATCGCGATGATGTGATCGGCTTCGTTGTCAAAAATGCCGTACGTGGTTTGCATTTGCATGCGACATCTTCAGCCAAATAACGACTGCGGTAACCCGGCGGCGGCCAGAAACCGTTGTTTGCCAAATCCGCCCGATCCGCCGCTCGGGTTCACCGCTTTGTTCGACATGACGTCCTGAAAGCCCCGGTCAACGGCGAATTGTAGCGATGCGCAACCGAAGGATTCAACGGAAGACGACAAGAAGTGGCGGAATGAACTGAAAGAGGCAAAGCCGCGAGTCACGTTCCCGAAAGGATCTGCGAGCGATGAAGCCCCGACGATCGCTTGAGCATTGCACGGTACGGGAGTGAGCAAAGCGTGGTTTTGGACAGGCGAGCCGTCGAGGTGGCGGATCGTTCGCGGTTGCGGCTTCTGGCTTGGGCAGCGATTGGAGCGACTCGCTGTTTCGAGCAAGGAGCATCCATCCAGAGGAGAATACCCCGGGGCGATGACAGCGGAGAACGCAAGGACGCTGCATGCAAAGCGACGCCATCAATCTTCGATACTGCGCACGCCATTCAGCCGTTCGGCACGACCCGGCAACGAGCCGCTTCGAAGTGCTTGTATGCAGATAGCGAACAGCAGCGTTCGGTGTGGCGCCGTGAGTGCGTGTGGCGGTGGGCGCTTCCAAGGCGTGTTGCCAGTCATGGCGAACGACGGCGGTAACCCGGCGGCGGCCAGAAACCGTTGTTTTCAAAATCCGCCCGAACCGCCGCTCGGGTTCACCGCTTTGTTCGACATGACGTGCTAAAAGCCGCCGCCACAGGCGAATTGTAGCGAGGCGTCACCGCAAGATTCAACAGAAAAAGGCTTTCCGAGTTGGTGTGAACCGAAGTAACCAGAGAAACCTGACCGCGAACTGCTGCGGGAACGGAGGCAGTAGGTTCCCGTGGTTGGAAGATCACGCGGCGAAGCAATGAGGTTCACGCTTATCGAGGAAGAAGGACCGGTATAGCCGCCAAACGTTCATGCTGGCGGCATGCATGATTGATGCCAAGCAGAGCACGCCGCGTTGCCTTCGAGAACATCTTTCTGAAGGGAGGCATTCAAAGAGGCTTTTGCGAGGGCCAACACTCGCGAGCCATTCGAAGACACGAGCACGATCAACGGTCAGGCGTTCACGATCCAGCGTTTCCGTTCGGCGCGGTAGCGATGTGCTTCAGAACACATGTACTTGAGCAGCGGCCGGCAGCGTTCGATTTGACGCCGCGAGGGAATGCGACGGTGGGCGCTTCCACGGCGTGTTGTCAGTCATGGCGAACGACAGCAATCACCGGGCCGCGACAAGTGATTATCCATGTGAACACGCCCGGTCTCGCGGCTCCGGTGCATTGCATTGTTATGCCCTGTCTTCTTCTGCTGGCAGCTATTGAAGGCCAGGATGTGCGAACCGAGCTTTGGCAGTGCGATCGGCTTCGCCATCAGCCAAGCCAAACATCACGCGCGATTGACACGGCCGCACGAGTCAACTTGAACCGGATTATCGCGGCCCCGAGCGCAGCGTGCAATCCGGAAATAGTCGATCCGCCAGGAAAGGGAATCGCATCAACGGAACCAAGCATTGGAACGGGGAGACACGCATGCTGGGCCACGCGACATTGACGTAAACCATGCTTAGTTCGGAATCAGACCGATGCTCCCTTGACCGAGATCAACCGCCGCACGGTTATCTTTGGACCGGCAATGCTGGGAATCGCCAATCCCGACTAGCGATCGGCAGCCAAGATGGAATGACGTGCGGCATTTTTTGAGGACGCGTGCAGCGAATTCACGCCGAAACGCATGTTCTCGAGCAGCGGCTGGAAGCGTTACGGCATGAAGCGAATTGCCGTTACGAGGTCACCCGCATAACGACTGCGGTAACCCGGCGGCGGCCAGTAACCGTTGCTTTTCAATTCCGCCCGAACCGCCGCTCGGGTTCACCGCTTTGTTCGACATGACGTCCCGGAAACCCAGGCCACGGGCGAATTGTAGCGAGGCGGTACCACCCGATTCAACAGAGAACGGTTGGCCAAGTTGGCGTGATCCGAAGGAGTCGGCGGCAGCTGAGCAGGAGTAAACGGGCCCCTGGCGCGGTAGGTAGCCATTTTGGATGCGCATACGGCGAAGCGGCAGGACGGATGCTGACTGGGGGAGGATTACCGATCGAGCCGCCAGACGTTGATGGTGGCGGCATGCATTCTTGGTGCCGAAATGGCATACGCCCTTTTCCCTTTGGGAGCATCATTCTGCACGAAGACATTCGGTAATGCCTCGGCAAGGGCCAGCACTCACGAGGCATTCAAGGACGCAACATCGATCATCGGTCAAGCGTTCACGATCCAGCGTTTCCATCCGGTTCGGTAGCGATGTGCTTCAAAACACATGTACTTGAGCAGCGGCCGGCAGCGTTCGATTTGGCGACGCGAGAGCATGCGACGGTGGGCGCTTCCAGGACGTGTTGTCAGTCATGGCGAACGCCACCGTTCACCGGGCCGCGGCGAACGACATTCGATTTTGGAACCCGCGCGGCCCGCGGCTCCGTGTGCAACGGTTTGTTACGTTGATTTTATGGTATCGGCAGTGCCGCGAATGGCAGGGCCACAGTTTGCGGGGAGATTGCCGACCAGCATGTCGGCCGCGAGTTTCGCGTCACCGGTGCCGATAAGCTTACCGTATGCATCTCGAACATTGTAATGGCCATTCTCGATTGGCTCGATATGCGGAGTGTCTCTTGTGTAGGGATATCCAGTGCACCTACTGAAACACAATCGATTTAGGCTCGTAAATGGAAACAACTGCCTGAGTTCGAAGCGAGTTGCAGCCTCGGCTACAATTGATTCCAGTTCTGGGTAACCGATGTCTTTCAAGTAGAGCTTCCAACGATCTTCGACTTCCGTTTGCTGGTCGAATGATTCGGCAAAGTCGGCAAGCGTTACAAAGCTGAATTGTTTGAGTGCCGATATTGCACACTCCTCTGCGACCCAGCAGTGGATTGCATGGGCGATTCCGGACAAATCACTCGTTGACCCGTTTGCGAAATTGACGCCATCACGCCAGAAGTCATTGAGAAAGAGACGCCTTTCCGCAGCGATGTAGACCTGCGAAGCTCGAACACCGCGTTGGACTCGGGCATAGGCCACGAACCGGTGCTCTTGAGGTAAGTCCGTAACGCTGAGGTCGGACGCGATCGATCGCAACGCGATTTGTAGTGCAGGGGCAAGACCGCCAGCATCGACGACATCCGGGTAGAGTCGTCCAGCGTCATCTGATGGTGTGGAGAGTCTTGCCATTTCAACGTAACGATACGCATCACCCGGCCGCCGAGGTGAGTCAGGAACTGGAATGTCGATCCGACGGGCGGCTCGGGTGGATGCAGTTGTTAGTAGGGACGATCCAACAGGCCGCATTCACGCCCGGATTGTATTCCGCGAGACCGAGGGAATTCAACGGCAACTCGCTCGCCATTCGGCGGGACGTTCTTTCCGAGTTGCCAGGAGCCTGGAGACAGGCCGACAGCTGAAGTGAGAAGCGGAGTCCAGCCTGGCAGCGCCGATCAGCTGTGAATTCGACGAAGTTGGCGTACCGAAACTCGAAGCCCTTCTCCGTAACGGCGAGCCAGTTGTGGTGGGCTGGCCTTGATCGTCGCACAGAATTGAAGTGGCTGCGAAGCTGGCGAAGCGAAAGAGGGAACCAGCGCTCCTGAATCGCAAGTGGACGAAAGCGAGGCGCCCCTAGCCTCGCCTGTTCAAGTGGCAGACATCGAACTTGAGACAAGGCCGCAGCTCAAATGCTTGCCACTGCGCGTGCCGCTGGCAGCTTTTCGTTTAGCGCCGCAACAGCCCTTCGGCGTCATTGCCCTGGAGACAGATCGTACTCGTCCCGTCTAACGCTACGGTTAACCGGGCCGCGGCCAACAAACGTTGATTTGAGAAACCGTCGGTCCCGCGGCTCCGGTTGAACCGATTGTTAGGCCCGTGCTCGGATTGAGTGACCAACTCCTGTTACGATTGTCACCAGTAGAACCTCAACCAAGACCAAGAAAATCAATGCCGGAAACCACGCAATCCATCCTGCGATCATTCCAACCGATCCGGCACCAGCAATTGCCGCGACGATAGGAGAATAAGACGCACTTTGTTCAATGAGTGCACGTCGAAAAACGAGATAAACATTACAGAGAACGATTGCCATTGCGACAACCGCCAAAAAATAGGCAAAGAACAAACGATAGCCGTCGGGCAGTGTGGGCGCGATTAGACCAAGAAGGCCCAAAGTTGCTAACGGACACAATATGTAGCCGAGCAGAAGGCAAATGGCGTTGTAAACGCTGCAACCAAGCATGGCCTGCTCCGAAAGAGGCCTAACGCTCACATTCACCGGGCCGCGGCGAATGACTTTACACTTGCGAAGCCGTGCGGCCCGCGGCTCCGGTGCAATGTGTTGTTCGGCGGCCGCTTTACTCAGACAATTCGGATATCTCGCTATCCGTTAAACAACGCAACACTACGGCGACGGGAGTTTCGCGATCGTGTTGTTCCATCGCTATACAAACCGTCTTGCCCTCAATTGCCCAACATACAGCCCGAATGGCTTCTGGATACCAGCTTGAGATTTCGTCCCGAGATGCAGTTTCCGTCTTTGCGGGCGGGCCGAGTAATTGCAACAAAGTCGCTAGGCGACGTTCGTAGTGTTTGCCCAATTCGTCCATTGCCTCGGCAACGGAGGTGGACGATTCATCATCGAACCATCCGGACGCCTCGAAGTATACGGGCTGCGAACCAGGCGTCGAATCCAATAGCTCTTCCAGAACTTGTTTCATAGCGTTCATACGTGATCTTTCGCCGAACAATTTATTCTACCGACGAGGTTCCGCGCCGCATCGGCGGTAATTTCAGCCTCTCGCGTTCACGCGGCCCTGATTGGGGCGGGTGGAAGGCGAGTGGTAGGAAGGGAAAACTTCCATGTAAGCGGAGATTGTAGGCGCGCAAAGAGAATCAAGTCAACAAATCCTGGGAATGGGCGGGCTTGTTGGGCGGCGGAACCGTGAGCGATTCGGGCGAGGAGTTCGACGGAAGGGAAGGCGGAAGCGGTGGGGGCGAGACGCGGATAGGGGGATTTCGGGCCGCAAGGGGGGCGAAAGGCGGAGGCGAGTCGCTGGCAGCAGAGCACCGCTCGAAGGACTCGCTGATGCCCGCCCGGACTGTCATGGTGCTCACAACAGAACGGACGTAAACATTTTTCTCATGTCGCTTGCCAGAACGTGGACGCGTGTATAGTATTCCGCCGGGCGAATGAAACGGCTGCAACGATTCTGGGTGGGACCGCCGGAAAACTGCCCGAGAGGGTCGCACGCTCTTTCGCGGCGAACTCGCGTCGAACTCGCGGCCTAGGGACGCGGGCTCCAGGCACGCGGGCTCCAACGTTCGGATGCATTGCCATAGCCATGGAGGCTGCGATGGTCACTCCACACTTTGACGCGCACCCGCCGACGTCGTCGGCTGGCGACGAAAGATCGACATCGAACTCGCCTGCTCCGTCGCCCTCATCGCACTCGTCGCCCCTGCCTTCCACGCCGCCCCTGCCTCCCACGCCGCCCAAACCGCGGTTGCTCGATCAAGTGCGCGACAAATGTCGCGTCCTCCACCTGTCAAAACGGACCGAAACCGCGTACGTCGGCTGGATTCGCCGCTTCATCCTGTTCCATCAGAAACGCCATCCGCTCGAAATGGGCGCACCGGAAGTCGAGGCGTTTCTCACCCACCTCGCCGTGCAAGGAAAAGTGGCCGCCAGCACCCAAAACCAGGCCCTCGCCGGACTCCTCTTCCTCTATCGCGACGTCCTCGGAATCCAACTTCCGCTGGTCGATGCCGTCCGCGCGAAAAAGCCCAAGCGACTCCCCGTCGTCCTCTCCGTCGACGAAGTGCGCGACGTCCTCGGACGCGTGCCCCGCGATCCCGTGCGACTCGTCCTCGAACTGCTCTACGGTACCGGCATGCGGCTACTCGAAGGCTGCCGACTCCGCATCAAAGACATCGACTTCGAACGAGGTCAAATCGTCGTCCGGGAAGGCAAAGGGGACAAAGACCGCGCCGTCCCCCTCCCCCGCCGACTCGTCCGCCGCCTGCACGAACAAATCGAACGCGTCCGAGAACTACACAAAGTCGACGTCCAAAACGGGCACGGACACGTCTGGCTCCCCTACGCGCTCGAAGTCAAATACCCCAACGCCAGCCGCGAACTCGGCTGGCAATACCTCTTTCCCTCCCACCAACTCAGCCGCGACCCGCGCAACCCCGACGCCCCCATCCGCCGCCATCACCTCGACGAATCCACCATCCAAAAAGCACTCCGCGCCGCCGTCCGCGCATCGCACCTCGACAAAAAGGTCTGCTGCCACACCCTCCGACACAGCTTCGCGACCCACCTGCTCGAAGCGGGCGCCGATATCCGCACCGTCCAAGAACTACTCGGACACGCGGACGTCGCCACGACGCAAATCTATACCCACGTCCTACAACGCGGCGCCTGCGGCGTCTGCAGCCCGCTCGATCGACTCTAAATCAATGGCCGCATCAATACGGCTGATGCAAGCCATGAGCAAGCTCGACGCGGCGACCACTAGCGGTGCTGCTCAAAGTAAAACACCCCCTTCTTGTTCGAAATGACGATGTCCAACAGCCCGTCGCCGTTCATGTCCGTCACCTCAAACTGAGTCCCCACGCCGCTGTCGCGGTCGATGATGTGCTGCGTCCAAGCCGGCCGTCCCGCCTCCCGCCGTAGCTCATACCACGCTAAAACGGGAGGCTCATCCTCGCCCGGATCCCGGCCATTGTGCGCATAAAATCGCTTGCCCGTCACAAAGTCCGGCAGCCCGTCGCCATTCATGTCGGCCAACACGAGCGCATGCGTCTGGGCGACGCTCGAGTCGATCTCGTGCGTCTTCCACGCATCCACCCCCGTCCGCTCGTGCCACCAAATGCCCCGCCGATGCGCACTGCTCGACAAAACGTCCGCGTCCCCGTCTCCATCAAAGTCATACACGTACATCTGCGCCGCCGGCTCGCCAAACGGCGCCGCATGGAACTTCCACGGGCCGCTCGCCAGCTTCGCAGGCGCTTCCCACCAACCGGCCGTCACCAACACGTCGTCCCGACCGTCGCCATTCAAATCCCCCACCCCCAGACCATGCGAGAACTTGTCCGTCCCCGGCGCCTGCGGCCCTGAAATGCTCCCGAGCTTCCAGTCGGCCTCCTCATTGTTTGAAGGTTGGGCCACTCCCAAGTGGCCCTCGCTAAAGCCCAACAACAACTCCCGACGACCGTCGCGATTCACGTCCAAAAAGTTCGGACTCTCATTGTTCGTCACCGGCGTTATTCGATGACGGTCCCACGCCCCGCCCGCTCGCCCCGGATTGCGGAACCACCACGTCGGCGCCCCCGGAAAGTCCACCACAATCAAGTCTTGCCGACCGTCGCCGTCCAAATCCTCCGCCCAATTGCAAAACGTGTCGCTGTACGTCTTGATCGCAAATTCCTTCGGCTCCTTCAGAATCGAGCTCGCCTTCCACTCCGGCGCGGCATACCACATCGATCCCGCCGCAATATCCAACAAACCGTCGCCGTTGAAGTCGCCGTACGCCACGCCCTCGCTGCGAAACTTGTCGTCCAACTGCCGCTTCTTGAATTGCAGCGGGACGGTCGCCGCGCCGCCGCTCGAAGCCGGAATCGTCCCCGCCGACGCCGCGCCGTTCGCTCGCAAGAGCGTCAATTGGAATTGACGATATCGCACCTCCATCGGGCCGCCCGAATGAATCTGCAAGGCGATCACGCCGCGCCGAGTTCCCTCCGGGTCCTCCAGGTCGACGCACTTCTGGCCGTTGATCCACGTCTGAATGCGACTCCCTACCGCCACAATCTCGTAACGATTCCAGTCGTCCGCCTTCACATGCGCATCGCCCGGCTCCTTCCACAACAACCCGCGCCCCAGCTCTTCGTACAACTTGCCCCACCAACCCGCGCCAATGTCCGCCTGATACCCCTTCACCTCGCCGTCCGCTTGCGGCTGGCTGCGGAACTGCACCCCGCTGTTCTCCTTATTCGGAGTCAACTTCACTTCGAACGACAGCCGGAAGTCTTCGACAGACAACTCGTTCACCAAGAACGCGTTGTGCTTGATCCCAGGACTCTTCCCAACAATCTGGCCGTCCTGAACCGACCAAAACGCGGCATCCCCGCGCCACCCCGCTAAGTCCTGGCCGTTGAAAAACGACTTCGCCGTCTCCACCGTCGCCAACTGCGGGACCTGGCCCGTGCTCGCCAAATACGCGACCAACGATCGAATCTCGAACGGACTGAATGGCTTCAGCAAGTCGTCGGGCATCATCGATTTTTCGCTGGTCTGGCTCGCCTCGATGTCGCTCGCCGGCACTACCACCAGCTCCGTCGCCGTCTGAATCGTCCAAGCCGCCGCCGTTTTCTCTTTCACAATGCCCGTGATCACTCGGCCGCTGTCGGTCGTCACGATCGTCGACTGATACTCACGCGCCATCACCGCACTGGGATCCACGACGTTCGAAAGCAGATAGTCAAGATTCGCGCGATTCGACCCCGTCAAATCGGGGCCGATCTTGCCGCCGGTTCCGAACAGCGTGTGACATTGTTGACACGTCTTCGCAAAAATGGCGCGACCCAACTCCACGTCCGGCTTCTTCGCAACGCCGGCCTGCTGCACGATCTGCTTGTACGTCTCCATCAACTGCAAGCGATCGGCCGCCGACTCGCGCACCGTCCCCCACACTCGCTCAATCTGCTTATTCAGCGACTCGTCCTTCAAGTTGCGCAGCTGTCGCACCAAGTCGGCGCTCAAGTGGGCCGCCGGAATCTGACGCTTCTCGACCGCGTCCAACAGGGCGCCCGCATACGGCGCCCGCGAGGCCAACGTCGCGATCGCGTCGCGCTGCAATTCGGGCGTCAGCTCGCCGTACACCTCTAGAACGGCCGCCGGCGTCTCCGCTGCGTCAAACGCCGCCAACCCGCGCAAGGCTTCTCCTCGCATTCCCGCATCGCGCAGCAATCCGCGCAACAGCGGGCTGGCACTCGGGTCTTTGGCACTCACCACCGCCGCCAGCGCCTGTCGGCGCAACGCGACCGACTGACCTGCGTCGCCCGCAATCGCGCGCAACTTCTTCGCCGCCTCGTCGTCGCCGAACGTCAACGCCAACGTCAGCGCCGCCAAACGCACTTCCGCATCTTCGCTCGCCGACAGCCTGCCATACGCGTCGCTCCAAGCTGTGGGCGCCGCCACCTGTCGACGTCCCTTCAGCGCCTCGCGAATGCCTCGCAAAAACGTGCGCTGAAGCGCCACGGAATCCGCTTTGCCGAGACCCGACACCAAGAGGTCCAGCGACTTCTGCGCGTCGCCGCTGCCAATGCGTCGAATCATGAACTCCGGCAACTGCGGGAATCGCTCGCCGGCGACAAGCGCCCACGCCAGCGCTCGCTGCGGATCGACCGCTCCTAACGGCTCGGCCGCATACCAAATCATCCACGGCAGGTTGTGGTCTTCGGCGTCCTCCGCGTGAGCGGCCAGGGCCTCCAGCACTTCCCATCGCTCGCTGGGCGGCAGCCGCTGCAGCGCCGAGGCCAGATAGAGTCGCACGACCGGCGAATCGTCTTTCGCGGCCAACTCACGGAGCCGCGCCTGCACGCTATCCGACAGATCGCTCGCTTCCTTTGCGGCCGACTCGCGCTCGGTCGCCAATTGCACCGCCCACGCGCGCACGTGCGGTGCAGCGTCCTGCAGCAACTTGAGCACCTGGGCTTCCGTCCAATCGCCCGTCGCATGCAGCGCCCACGCGGCTTGCAGACGAACCTGCGCGTCGGCATGAGTCGTCGCTTGTCGCCACAACTGATCGCGCACCATAGTTGACAGCTTGCCGGCGGCCGCTCGCTCTTGTAGCAAGCGTCGCGCATGACGCACGAACCATTGGTTCGCGTGAGTTTGATATGCGACCAGTTCCTCGTCCGATTTCGACTTCAAATCAATCGCAATCGGCTTCGCATCTTGATACACAATCCGGTAAATACGGCCGTTTGAACGGTCGTGCACGTCCGGTTCATTGCGATGGCACTGGTTCGCGTCATACCAATCGATAATCCAAGCTTGCCCGTCGGGACCGTAGGTCAGATAGAGCATCTGCGACCACTGGTCGCCGGTGAGCAAGAAGTCGGGACCGTGGCTGCCGACGAAACCTGATCCCTCCGGCGACAGGATGTCCATGTTGATCCGGTTGCCGTGGATGTTGTTCATGAAAATCTTGCCGCGCAGCGATTCGGGCCACGATCCACCCTGATAAATCATAGCGCCGGCATGCGCGTGGCCGCCGCCCAACGCGTCGGAAGAACGGCGATCGCTATTATTCCACTGATTGCCCGTGTAATGACGGTGATCGGCGATCGTCTTGATGTCGGCGTACGTATGCGGATTGAAATGGTTGCCCGCCTGCCGCTCGTATCGCGCCCCATGAATGACGTGGAACAAGTGAGGAATCACGCAGGCCGTCGCGAACGCCTGGCCGTTTGCATCAAAGTCGAGCCCCCACGGGTTGCTCGTCCCCTCGGCGAAAACCTCGAATTCACGACGCACCGGATGATAGCGCCAGTAGCCAGCATTGATGCGCTTTCGCTGTTCGGGCGGCGCGCCCGGCGGACCGACGTTCGAATGCGTAAACACGCCATGGCAGCCATACAGCCAACCGTCCGGTCCCCAAATGAAAGAATTCAGCGTCTCGTGCGTGTCTTCGTATCCCCAACCGTCGAGCAGCACTTCCGCGGGGCCATCCGGTTTATCGTCGCCGTCGCGATCGGGCAGGAACAGCAAGTAGGGCGCCGCCCCGACGTACACGCCGCCGAAACCGACCTCCAAGCCCGTGACCAGGTTCACGTTGTCCGCGAACACCGTGCGCTTATCGAGCGACCCGTCCAAATCGGTGTCTTCGAAAATGAGAATGCGGTCCTTCCCCTCCCCTTCCTTCGCGCGCCGCGGATACTCGAATGCTTCCGCAATCCAGACTCGCCCCCGATCGTCGATCGCCATCGCCACCGGTTGCTGTACCTCCGGTTCCGCCGCCCCCACCTGGACCTTGAACTCCGCCGGAACGGTCATCGCCTTCGCCGCCGCTGCGGCGTCCAGTCCGGCGTGCGGGTACAGCTGCGCGAATTCAACAGACGGCGGCGCCTTGGGCGTGGGAAACTCGGGCTTCGTGGCATGCAGGCGGAAATCGTCGAAGTTGATGTGGCCCCAGCCGCCCGTATGCTCGTCGACCAAGCGCACGCGAATCGACTTTCCCTGCACATCCTTCAAGTCGACGGTCACCGGACGCATTTCTTCCGTGTCGCGCCCCGACGCCGTGAAAAACACCTGGCCGTCGTCCGCCGTCAGCAGCTCGACGCGCGTCTCCTTATGCCGTCCGCCGCCGAGTAGAAAACTGGCGAAAGGCTGCGTGACCTGGAACGGCGCCGACGTGAGCGTCCCGGTAGGATCATCGAGCAGCTTTTCGAAACCGCCGATCCAGAATTCGCCCGTGTGGTCGCTGCGTTTTCCCTCGCCGAAAGGACGTTTGGGATCGATGGGGCCTTTGATCGGCTGTTGGTCGAACGCCTTGCCAGTCGCCTCCCAATCTTGCAGCGTCCCGGTCTCGAAGTCGAGATTCAGCGGTTGGCCGTTCGCGCCCTTGGGGAGCTCGCCGCGAGCGCCTCGCGGAATGTTGTTTTGAGAAACCGCGGCTGTCGCCTGCGGCGTCTGCGCCAATGCGGGCGCCGCGGCGATGCTCGCTGCAATCCACGCCGTGCCGAACATGACCCCTGCAAGCGCGCGCCGCCCCGGCCTAATCACATTCCGCCTCATCAAACGACCCCTCGCAATCAACAGAAAAACGCTCGGTAGCTGCCTTGGAACGAGCCGCTGATTCTAGTCGACTCGCGCCGGCCTGCCTACAAACCCGCGCCTCGCACCAAGCCATTAAGGCCCTGGTTCGCGCGGAATCGGTGGTTCGTCCGACATGCGCCCCGACCACAAGCCCGAAGGGTGCCGCCGATGAAAGTCGTGCACCGAATCCCGGACGTCGTTCATCATCTCGAGCTCGGTGTAGTACATCGCGCTCGGGTCGATCCGAGCGGCCTCGAGCCGCGCGACATGTTCGCGCACCGCCGTGAGCCGACCAATGCTCGGCAAGACGACGAGCCAAATGAATGACAGCGCTGCAACAGATGCAACGAAACGCACTCGCGCTCGACTCCGCATCCTCTGCGGCTGGCTCATCGTGCTCATCGTCGACCCTGGCCCTTTCGCCCGGCAAGGCTACTTCGCGAGCTGCTTGACGACGTCGCGATAGAGTACGCCGAACATGAGCCACGCCATGAAGAGGCTGAGCGCCAGATTCAGGGCTTGTCCGCAGACGTACAGCACGAGCGGCTTGCCGCCTTTGAGGTGGCTGCCCAGTTGTTTGAAGTTCGATTCCAGTCCGATGCTCACAAACGCCATCGCGAACAGCCAGCCGCGCAGCGACTTAGTGACGTCGATCGCCGCCGACGTGATCGCGCCGCCTGCAGGCACAGCGCCGTTCAAGAACGAGAAAAAGGCCGACGCAGCGACGAATCCAAGAATGAACTTGGGGAAGCGATACCACACCTCGCGCAAATCCGGCTTCACTTGCTTCTCAGTACGGTCCACCCACGTCACCCAGTAGATGGCGACCACAAACGCTACGACGCCGATCAAGATGTTCTGAATCATCTTCACCGTCGCCGCCACCGTCTTCGCCGGCTCTTCCAAGAGTTCGCCCGCCGCAACCACCGCGCCCGTCGAATCAATCGTGCCCCCCAACCATGCGCCGCCCACCGCCGGGTCCATCCCGACCGCCTTGATGATGATGGGCTGAACGATCATCATCACGACCGTGAACGCTAGCGAGAGGCCGATCGCGAGCGACAATTCTTCCTTCTTTGCGCGACACGCCGCGCCGGTGGCGATCGCCGCCGATACGCCGCACACCGACATGTCCGCCGAGATTACCAGGTTGAGCGACCGCGACTCCATCTTGAGCACGCGCTGGCCGAACACATAGGTGCCGATGAGCACCACGGGCGTGACCAACCACGACACGCAAATCCCCGGCACCCCGAGCGCGACGAGTTCGCTGAAGAGCACCTCGGCGCCCAACAACACCAAGCCCGTCTTGATGTAGAACTCCGTGCGGATCGCCGGCTTGAGCCACTCGGGGACGCCCAGCGTGTTGCTTATCAACATTCCGACCACAAGGGCCCAGAGCACCGTTTCCAAATTGTAGTACTTGACCACCTTTTGTTCGGACAACAAGAACGCCAGGACGGTCAGCAAGAACAGGGGCACAAATGCCGCCATGAACTTCGGCACGCGGATGCCCTGGATGGCGGAACCGATCGCGAAGAGCACGCAGAAGAAGCCAGCGGTCGCCCCGATCGCTTTGAAGGAATAACCCTTTTCCGATGAACCAAAGCTGTCGAGCGGGTTGCTTTCCCATGACGCCAGTTTGGCGATCCATGGTTTCAGTGGACTTGTGATTTTGGCCTTCTTGGCGCCTGCCGCCTTTGCACCCGCGCCGACGTTCGCGGGCTCGGGCGCGGCAGGCGGCGGGGCCGCGAGCGACCAAACGGACATCGTGGCGATCACCAGCAGTAGACCGCCGATCCAGATCGACCACCAGTCTTCCGTCTTGAGCATCTCGCGCCACAGCGGCAACCGCTCGATACGAATCACGTCAGTGGACGGGGACGATGACGACGGGGCATCGGCTGGCATGTTCACAACCCAGGATGGAGGCGATCGTCGGCGACGCGCGAGCCGACGAGAAAGGCAGGTTCGGGCATCGTACGGCAACCGCCGCGACGCTCGCAAGTATCGTAAGCCGACGGACGCGTACCTTGCACGCACCGGCTCCCCCACTTAATCTGTGGCCCCAGACCATCCTCTTCGGACACTTGGCCTACGGATACTCGACATGGACGCGCTGATCGCGCTAGTCGCTCTCACGAGCATGGAAATCGTGCTCGGGATCGACAATATCGTCTTTATTACGATTCTGACATCGCGGCTGCCGCTCGCTCAGCAACCAAAAGCGCGTCGACTTGGATTGATGCTCGCACTCGGTTCGCGCATCCTCTTGCTGTTATCGCTCAAGTGGGTGCTCGGCCTGACGCAGCCCGTCGCGCATCTCGGGTTCCTCGAAGGAGTGCTCGAACAGATGAAGGTCGCCGAGGAAATGCGACACCACATCTTGGACATCACCGTCCGCGATCTCATCCTCCTGGTCGGCGGGCTGTTCCTGATCGGCAAAGCGACGCTCGAGATCCATCACAAGATCGAAGGCCAAGAGGAATCGCACGGAGCGGGGAAGGCAGTGAGTTTCGCGAGCGTCATCACGCAGATCGCGATCCTCGACATCGTCTTTTCGCTCGACTCCGTCATCACGGCCGTCGGCATGGCGAAGCAGATCTACGTCATGATCGCCGCCGTCGTCATCGCCGTCATCGTGATGTTGGTCTTTGCCAGCGCCGTCAGCGAGTTCGTTGAACGGCATCCGACCATCAAGATGCTCGCACTCAGCTTCCTGATTCTGATCGGCGTGATGCTGGTCGCGGAAGGCGTCGGCACAGAGATCAGCAAAGGCTACATCTACTTTGCCATGTCGTTTGCGCTGATCGTCGAATTCCTGAATCTGCGCGTCCGCAGCAGGCAAAGTCGAGCGGCCGTCGCCGGCCCCGAGTGACCGATTGACTACGCTTCGTCCGTGGCGGCTCGACCAAAAAGCCCCGGCTCGTCGACGCCGTCGGCATTCCAGTCGCCGACGACCGGCGTGTCGCCCGGTCCGCCCATTTCGAACGTCTTGTCGCCGGCGTCGATCTCGTGATTGTGGTTCATGTCGATGATCCACACGCCGTTGCGGAACACGCCCACTTCGTCGATTCCATCGCCGTCGAAGTCGCCGTAGACCGGAATATCGCCCGCTTTGCCGTATTCGAAACCGGCTTCGCGCGAGTGCGTTAGGCCGTCGCCGTTGCGGTCCAAATACCAACGTCCGTTGCGGAAGACGCCGATCGTATCGATGCCGTCGCCGTCCCAATCGCCGGCGATCGGCACGTCCCCGCCGCGGCCATAGCGGAATACGTGGTCGATCAAGTCGGCGCGCGGCTCGCCGGCCGACGTCAACTGCAGATAGCGCAAGCCGTCGGTCGCCTCTTCATCGCGCGGCGGAACGTTCTTCGGACTCGCCTTGGGGTCATTCTGGAAATCAGGCAGACCCGGTTCGCGAGCCAACTGCCGTTGATCGCCCGCCCACTCGGGACCAAAGATGCCGATGTCGTCTTTGCCGTCGCTGTTCCAGTCGCCGACCACCGGCTGGTCGTCCGCCGACCCCAATTGCGCCCAGAGGTCCTCGGAATCCCATTGCCCGTTGCCATTGACGTCCAAGAACCACTCGCCGTTGACGTACACGCCCAGATCGGTGCGTCCGTCGCCGTTGAAGTCGCCCGCGACCGGAATCGCGCCGCGCACGCCGAACGCGTATTCGCTGAGCGCGGGCGGAGCGTTGTTCGGCAGGCCGACCGCGACGAACCACGGAGTCTCGCGCAATTGCGTCGCACGCCACCGTGCTAGCAGCGGGGAGGTCTTCACGATCGCCGCCATGTTGGCGGGGCGACCTGAGTTGCCGCGCGGCTGACCGGCGTCGAGCACGCTCAAGTGCCAAGTCACGCTGGGGCCGTAACTGCCGCCGGTAATGACTTCCAGCTGCGGAGTCACCACGGGCATGACCAACTGCGGAAGAGGCGGCGTCGGATAAACGATCGGTTGGATCGGCGGCGGCTCGGGCGCCTTCGGCGGAGGAACCTCCGGCGGCACAAATGGCGGCGGCGGTTCGGGCGGCGGTGGAGGCGGCGGCGGCGGAGGGGGAGGAGGAGGAGCCTTCAACACCTCGATCTCGCTAAAGTTGTTCTCGAGCGACGACTCGCCATACTTCAGCGGAATGCGGACGATGGCATCCGTCCCCGGCTGCACCACCAGCGACTCAATCACAAACTCGGGGATGGTCGCGCCCGGATTGAACGCCACTCCCGACGTCGTCCCCGGCGTGTCGATGCCGTCGAACAGCGAATCGGGCTGGACTTCGTAGACGGCGTAACTGCGATGTCCCGCCAGTCCGCGGAACTCATAACGCCCCTCGGCGTCCGTCACCGTGCGAATCGGCTGCAACGGATCGTACATCCCCGGCAGCGCTTCGGCTCCCAGAATCGGGCGTCCCGTGACGCCGTCGCGGAGCTCGACCGTCACCCCCGCCAAAGGCTTGTCGTCCGGCGTTCGCAGGCCGTCGCGAATCGTCGCCAAGTCGGTCGGCGGCAACCCGTCCTCGGTCTCGATCGCCTCGCCGTCTTGGAACACTTGCCCGCCCAAGCTGGCCGGCGGCAACTCGCAGAAGTCGTACTCCTCGGCGATCTGTCCCGAACCCAGGTGGATCGAGTCGATGAGGTTGGCTTGCGTCGCGTTGCCGCCCGCCGAACCCGCCATGTGCATGCCGTCGAAGTAGGCGACGGGTTGCAACTGTCGCACCGAATAGGAGCCGGGCTTCAAGCCGCGAAACTCATATCGTCCCTCGGCATCGGTCGTCGTCGTCGCGACCACGACGCCCTGACTGTCGAGCAGTTCGAGCTGCACATTCGCCAACGGGACCGCTTGCGATTCATCAACGCACGTCTCGTCGGGGTTCGCATGCACGACCCCTGACAGCGTCGCCGGCAAGAGTTCGCCGAACAGATAGTCGAGCGCCACATCGCCCCAACGCAGCGTGATGCCGCGGATGTCGTCGCCGCCGGCCGCCAGCGTGCCGCGCGGTTCGCCCGCCACGGCGCCGACCGTGTCTTTGCCGTCCAGCCAGCCGGCGGGCTGGCGTTCGACGACGCGATAGACGCCGGCAGGCAATTGATCGAAGGCGTAGAACCCGTCTTCGTCCGTCACGATCGAACGGATCACGGCGCCGTTGGCGTCCAGCAAATCGACGGTGGTTCCCGGAATCGGATCTTCCGCTTGCTGGAACACGCCGTCGTCGTTTTTGTCGTGATACACGAAGCCTGCCAGCACGGCCGGCTTGTGTTCGCAGAAGTCGTATTCGACTCCGTCCTCGGCCGGATCGAGCCGAATGGCGGTGATCGTGTCGTCCGCCGAAATCGTTCCGCCCAAACTGCCGACATGCTCGTCGCCGTCCAGCAGGCCGGTCGGCGTCACCTCGACGATCGTATAGTCGCCCGGCCGAAGATTCGTAAACTCGTAGTAGCCGTCCGCATCGGTTCGCGTGGTCGCAACCAAGTTGTTTTGCGCATCCAGCAGGCGGATCTCGACGTCGGCGATCGGGCTGGCCGCAGGCGTGTCGCAGTTGCCTTCCGGGTCGGTCAGCATCACGCGGCCCGACAAACTGCCCGGCGGGATTTCGCCGAACAGGTAATCGACGCCTGCATCGCCGCCCGCCAACACAATTTGACCAATCTCGTCGCCCGGATTCACTGCGGCGCCGCGCGTTTCGCCGTTGACCGTGCCCGCTTTGTCCGTCCCGTCGAAGTAGCCTGCGGGTTGCACTTCTTCAACGCGATACGTGCCCGGAATCAACTCTTGAAAACAGTAAACGCCGTTGGCGTCGGTGATTTGCGTGAGCGTCGCTTGCGGGGCGATCGTGTCGAGCGGCACGGCGCGCACGGTAACCCCGCTGATCCCCGGTTCGCCGGCGTCCTGCACGCCGTTCATGTTCAAGTCGACGTAGACGACTCCGCACAAACTGGCGGGCTTGATCTGTTGCGTCGCGGGCACCATGACGCCCGTCGAGCGATCGCGCAGCCCGTTGTAGTTGTCAGGCGGCAGGCCGGCGGGATTCTGCGGCGAAATGAGCAGACCGGTGCCGCTGAACTGAGCGTCGTACAAGTTGCGGAATTCGGCCGTGCCGCTTGTGTCGTAGTAATTCGGCGCTTGGAAATCGCCGGTCGCCAACGACCCCTGGAATTCCACGCCCGACGCGATCGGGTCGATGCCCTCGTTCGCCACATCGATCGTGTCGCTCGCGTTGAAGTCCTGAATTTCGTCGACGTCGATGGAGAACACCAGCCGATCGCCGGCTTCAAAGCCGGTGAATTCGAATTCGAGCTTCTGTCCGCCGTCGACGACGCGCCAGGTCACCGAGCCGATGTTCTGTTTGGAGACAATCGTGAGCGGGAAGGCTTCGTCCGCGCCGTAGCCGCCTTTGACCGTATCAAAGATCAAGTCGCCCGCGGTGTAGCCGGCGGGCCCATGGTCGGTGTCGATGACGAGTCGCGTGAGCTGCGTGTCCGGCGCGCCGCCTTCGAATTGGACTTCAAAGACGTCGCCGTGCAGGTCTGCGCCCGTGTCCGACTCCAGATACGTCACGCCCAAGTGAATCGGCGCTGCGGCGAGCATCCGTCGCGGCTCCATGGATTCAACGGCGTAACGACGGCGCGACTCCGCTTCCGCGCGTCGCTCTTCGCTTCGCGCCTCCGCGGCGACGTTCGCCTTTCGTTTCCACCACCGATTCCACCACGCCACGCGAATGATTCCTTTCGTCGCGGAAAGCTCTGCCGATCAACGACTCGTACGCACCGCCGCTCGTTCCGTCTCCTCCGGCGTGGACGCCACTTGGTCCGCCATCGTCCACAGGCGCGCGGTCGTGTCGAAACAGCCGGCCGCCAACCACTGGTCGCGACACGCGAGCGCCGCGATGCTCCCTTTGGGGCCCTTCAAGCGGCCGATCTCGCGCTGTTCACGGAGATTCCACAGCCGTACACGGTTGTCCGCCCCCCCCGTCGCCAAGTGGTGCGGACCAAAGAACGCAAGCGACAACACCTTCGTGTTCTGGATCGGCAAATCGAAGCCCTCGTCGTCGGCCTCGACGCCGTGAATGTGCACGATGCGGTCCTCGCCGGTCGTCGCGATGTAGTTTCCGTCCGGCGAAAAGGCCAGCCCGCGTACGCGCTGTCGATGCGCGCGATAATCGAACTCGTGCGTCCCCGAGGTCGCGTTCCAGACTCGAGCGACCCCGTCGCGGCCGGCCGCCGCCAGCCAGCGATCGTCAGGCGACCACGCGACGACGCGCATGTCGCGACAGGGACAAGCCCAGTCATGCTTCAACTGCCGACTCGCGGCGTCGTAAACTCGCAATCGATTCTCAAAACCGGTCGCCGCAATCAGCGCGCCGTCGTGGCTCCACGCCAAGTCGGTCACGACATGCCGCGGGTCGCTCAAGGCGTACACCGACTCGCCGGTCGCCGTATTCCAAAACAAAACATGCTTGTCGTTGCCAGCCGTCGCCAGCCACTCGCCGTTCGGCGAGAAGACGACCGCCTGCACCCAGTCGGCGTGTCCCCGCAGCGTCCGCAGCAACTCGCGGCGGTCAATATGCCACAGGTAGACCATGTGGTCGTCGCCGCCCGCCGCCAAGATCGGTTCACGCGGGTGAAGCGATACCGCGGTGATGACGGGCGAACGTTCGCGCGGCGCCGCCGGCGGCGCCTGGAAGATGATGTGCGGCCAATCCAGCGAAGGGACTTCAGCCGCGGCTGCGCCATTCACGGCGGCCGCGTCGTCCGCTGCAGGCGGGACGGATGAATCGTTTTCGCGCGCCGCCGCCTCGGGCCCCCGCCAGCTCGCTGCGCACAGCGTGCCCGCGAAGGCCGCAAGGGCCTGGCTCAGAGCGTCGCGTCGATGAATCCGCATATCGCTCACGTTCGGTACCAACCATCCTGAGGGCGCAATCCGACTCCCTGTTTCTATCGGAACAAAAGGACGCGTCGCGCCAACGAATCGTGACAGCTCGATCAGATCGTTGGAGGTTTGGGAGGTTTGGAGAGACGTTGCGGCCCGTCGAGACTTGGCTTGCCCGACGCCTCCCCTCCTCGGCAGTGCTTGGCGGGCGTCGCGCGAGCCGGACGATGAGCTGTTTCGTCGCGCGCTGAATGCGACGGACGCCCCGATGAAGTCGCTTGCGCGGACGCAAAAAAAGACCGCAGTCCGGGGGGACTGCGGTCTGGGAGCGAATCAGGTTGTGAGCGACGACATGTCGCCGCCGCGCCTCGCAGGCTTACTTGCGTTCGGCCAGCGGCACGAGCGGCCGCTCGGTCGGACCGACGTACACTTGGCGGGGACGACAGAGTCGCTTGGTGTCGGAACGCTGCATCTCGGCCCAATGCGCGATCCAACCGGGCAATCGCCCCAAGGCGAAGAGCACCGTGAACATCTGCACGGGAATCCCCAACGCTCGGTAAATCACGCCCGAGTAGAAGTCGACGTTCGGATACAGCTTCTTTTCGATGAAGTAGGGATCGCTGAGCGCGACTTCTTCGAGTTCCTGCGCGACCTGGAAGAGCGGATCCTTGATGTGCAGCTTGCTCAACAGGATGTCGCACTGCCGCTTGATGATCTTCGCGCGAGGATCGTAGTTCTTGTAAACTCGGTGCCCGAAGCCCATCAACCGATAGCCGCTCTTCTTGTCCTTGGCCATGTCGACGTACTTCTTCACATCTCCGCCGCTGGCCAGAATTTGTTCCAGCATGAGCACGCACGCCTCGTTGGCCCCGCCGTGCAACGGTCCCCACAAGGCGCAGATGCCAGCCGAAATCGACGCGAACAAGTTAGCGTTCGACGACCCCACCATGCGCACCGTCGACGTGCTGCAGTTCTGTTCGTGATCCGCGTGGACGATCAGCAGCATGTCGAGCGCCCGGACGTAGTCGGGGTCGATTTGATACTCTTCGCACGGCGTCGCGAACATCATTCGCAAGAAGTTTTCGCAGTACGACAGATGGTTCTGCGGGTACATGAACGGCTGACCCATCGACTTCTTGTAGCTGTAAGCTGCAATCGTCGGCAGCTTGGCGATCAGTCGATGGATGGCCACTTCGACGTGCCGCGGATTCTGCGGGTCGAGCGAGTCTTGGTAAAACGCCGACATGGCGCCGACGACCGAAGACAGGATGGCCATCGGATGGGCGTCGCGCGGCACGCCGTTGTAGAACGACCGCATGTCCTCGTGCAGCATCGAGTGATGCAGGATCGAACTGCGGAACTCTTCCAATTGTGCGGCGGTGGGGAGCGAACCATAGATCAGCAGGTAGCTGACCTCGAGAAAATCGCAGTGCTCCGCCAGCGACTCGATCGGATATCCGCGGTACCGGAGAATCCCGACTTCGCCGTCCAAGAACGTGATGGCGCTGCTGGTCGCGCCGGTGTTGACATAACCTTCGTCGAGCGTAATGAGGCCCGTTTCGGCACGAAGTTTGGAAATGTCGACTGCGTATTCCTGCTCCGTCCCGACATGAACGGGAAGGTCGATCTGACGGTCACCGTACTGAAGCTTGGCAACCTCGGGCATCGGAAGGGGTCCTTTCCTGGGCGATCAACCACACGAGAGGCGGGACGGGGCGGTTGGCAACAAGTTGTCGAATCGAAGCATCGGCTGGAGGCGAGTCAGCGGGCGACGAGTCGTTTGGCGGCCCTGCGAAGCAAAACCGTCTACGAAAAATCGCCAGCACTGCTAGCAGTTTACAAAGCTCGATACCGTTCGACAACGCGGGAAGCGCGGAACAAATTCCCGCTTAGCGCCCCCGGCGTCGCGATGCGCCCCTGCAGGAGGACTCTGCCTAGAAGCCCGCGCCGGCGTCACTCCCGGCAGCACGTCGCCATCGCGCCAGACAGACGCTAACGAGCAGACAGCCGTCTGCGAGGGGAGCGCCAGAAGAGGCAAACGCCAGAAAAAGAAGGCGACGGAACGGCTAGTTCGACCCCGGCGTCTGAGACTTGGCCGCTTCGTCCGCATCGAAGATCGTCCAAACATACGTCGATTTGCGAACCTTTTCGACGTACTGCTGGTAGTCCGCCATCCGCTTCTCGATCTTGATCTTGTCCTTGATACCCGCCTGCGCCTCGACGAACGGCGTATGCGTTTCTTCGGTCCGTTCCAAGACGCGGACGATGTGCAGACCCCGGTCGTCGCGAATGATGTCGCTTAAGCGATTCATCGGCAGACTAAAGATCGCGTCATCCAGCGGCGTCGACGCCAGACTGCCGCGATTCGTCCAATCGTGGACGCCGCCGTTTTCCGCGTTCGGCTCTTGGGAACCCTTCTTCGCGACCGCTCCAAACGCAGCCCCGCCCAAATACACCTCGTTCCCCAGCCCCGCAATCGCCGCCTCGGCCGCTTCGCGCGTCGGGTAGCGGTCGAAACGCACCGTCAATTGCTCCCATTTCGCTTTCGCAGGCACGCGGTATTCGTCGTAATGCTTGTGGTAGTACGCCAGCATTTCTTCGTGCGTGATTTCCTGGTTCTGGCGAATGTTGCGCATGACCGCCATCTGCGACAGCTTTTGTTCGCCGTACGCTCGCTGTTGACGCTCCAACGAGGTCCCGTACTGACGCAACACCGACTCCAGATCGCCCAGAGTCTCGATCTGACGATTCTTCATCAAGATCGCCAGACGCATGAGCACCATCTCGCGACGGCGGAGCTCCTCGAGCTCCTCTTCGTTGCCTTTCGCCAGTTTCTCGCGAACCGACTCCAGATCCTTCACGAACGATTCATTGATTTTTTTCTGCATTTCCGGGACGCGATCCGGCGGCACTTGCCGCAGAAAGTCGACGTAGCCGATCTTCGCTTGGACGTCGCCCGCCAGTTGCTGCCGGAACAGCATGGCCTTCTGCGGCGCCAACTCGGGACCCGGATGCAGGATCTTCTCGATCGGCGTCTCAGGCGGAAGCGCCGTCGCCATGATCAAGTTCACGTTTCCTTCTACGTCCCCCGCCAGCACAAACTGATTGCCGACGATGGCGACCGTCTTCGCCGGCTCAAACATGGCCCCCGCAGGCATCGGCGGCGTCCCGGCGGCATTCGGCAGAGGCGTCGTCGTGGCGCCCGCGTCGGCGGGGCCCTCTGTCGCGGGCGCGCCGGTCGCCGTGGGATAAGTCTCCGATCCCGGGAAACCCACGCCCGGATTACCAGCGCCCGGATTACCAGCGCCCGGCGCCCCGGCCGCGTTTTGGACTCCACTCGCCCCCGCAGCCGCATCAGGCGCAGCTGCGGGCTGCGTCGGATACGTCCCGGCTGTCGGCGGTGGACCGCCGGCGTACTGAGGAGCGCCAGGAGAACTCGGCGGAGTCGTCGCCGTTTCGTAGGGCGGCTGCGTCGGCGGGCGAGCGACCGTCATAGGGGCAGGCGGTTTGCTCCACGGCCACGGACCCGCACAGCCGGCGCCGGCAAGCGGCCCGAAGGCGAGGATGAACGCGAATTGAATAACTCGGTTTGGCACGAAGTCCGTGTGCCCCATGCTAAGGTTCCGTCCCGCCGGTCGCCCATGCGGCTAACCGGTTGCGGCGCGGATCATAGGGAGACTTCAGGTCGGCCGCAACACCGATTTCGCTAGCCTCAGCAGTCTCTCCGGCGTGCCCCAATCCTCGGGCACCGTCAGATAGGCGTTCTTCGCATCCACAACTCGCAGCTTGTTCTTCCTCAGCTTCGCCAAATGTTCGATCCGCCGCCGATCCGTGTAGGCGAAGACCAAGTAGGGCGGCTCTTGCCGCACGCCGGCCACCTGCCAGGTCGCCGCATCCAACCGCAGTTCGGCCAACGCCAACAACCGCTCGACCGGCGGCGGCGGCGGCCCAAAACGATCGGCCAATTCCTTCCTGAGCGTCTCCACCTCGTCGTACATCGAAATCCGCGACAGCCGCCGGTAGAGATCGATTTTTTGCCGCAGATCGCGCACGTAGTCTGCACCGATGTACGCGTCCCCCGGCAAATCGATGTCGACGTCGATCGCGCGCTTCGGCGGCAAATTCTTCAGATTGCGGACCGCCGCCTCCAGCAAGTCGCAATACAACTCGTAGCCCACCGCCGCAATGTGTCCACTCTGTTGCGACCCCAACAGATTCCCCGCGCCGCGGATTTCCAAGTCGCGCATCGAGATCGCGAAACCGGCGCCCATCTCGCTGAATTCTTCAATCGCTCGCAGACGTCGCGCCGCGTTCGGCGTCACGTACTTGTGCGGATCCACCAACAAATAACAGTAGGCGCGATGCTTGTACCGCCCCACCCGCCCGCGCAACTGGTGCAGATCGGCGAGCCCGTACCGATCCGCCTCGTCGATGAAAATGGTGTTCGCGTTGGGGATGTCTAGACCGCTTTCGACGATCGTCGTCGCCACCAAAATGTCGAACTTGTGCGCCACGAAGTCGACCATCACCTGCTCCAGGTCATGCTCGTGCATCTGCCCGTGTCCGACGCGAATACGAGCCTCCGGCGCTAGAAACTCCAACCTCCGTACGACTTCGTGGATGTCGTTCACTCGGTTGTGCACAAAGTAAATCTGACCGCCGCGGTTCAGTTCTCGCAATATCGCATGACGCACTAATTCTTGGTTGAACCGAGTGACTCGAGTTTCCACGGCCATCCGCTCTTGCGGCGGCGTCTCCAAGTTCGAAATGTCCCGCACGCCGACCAGCGACATATGGAGCGTACGCGGAATCGGGGTCGCACTGAGCGTCAGGACGTCGACGGTGGCGCGGAGCGACTTCAGTCGTTCCTTCACGTCGACGCCGAACCGCTGCTCTTCGTCAATGATGACCAGCCCCAAATTGTGGAACTCCACGTCCGCCGACGCGACGCGATGCGTCCCCACCACGACGTCCACATTGCCCGTCTTGAGCCCCCTCAGCACGCGCCGTTCTTCGTCCGGATGGCAAAACCGACTCAGCCGCCCCACGTCAAACGGGAATTCGGCCATCCGCTCCCGAAACGTATGGTAATGCTGTTCCGCCAGAATCGTCGTCGGGACCAAGACGGCGACTTGATACCCGTTGTCGATCGCCTTGAACGCCGCCCGCATCGCGACTTCCGTCTTACCGAAACCGACGTCGCCGCACAGCAGCCGATCCATGGGGCGTGGACGCTCCATGTCCCCTTTGATCGACTCGATCGCCGCCAATTGATCCTCCGTCTCCTGATAGGGAAACGAGGCGTCGAAGGCCCGCTGCCAATCGCTGTCGGCGCTGAACGCGATCCCCGGTCGAGTAATCCGCGACGCCTGCAACTCCAGCAGCTCGGCGGCCATGTCGACGACCGCCTCCTGAGCCGCCTGCTTCTGTTTCGACCACGACTGTCCGCCGATCTTCGCCAGCTTGGGCGTCGCCTTCGTTCCGCCCACGTATTTCTGCACCAACTCGATCTTCGAAGTCGGCACATAGATCTTCGTCTGCTCGGCGAACTCAATCTCCAGATGCTCGACATGCTGACCCTGCTTTTCGATCAGCTTCAAGCCTCGATATCGGCCGATGCCGTGTGCCAGATGGACGATCAAGTCGCCGTCTTGAAGGTCGACGAAACTGTCGATCGTCTTGCCCAGATGACGGCGAGCGGGACGACGCACCTCGTCGCGCCGAAACAGCTCGCTGCCGGTAAGCACCAGTAGGTTCGAGCGGCGCAGCCGAAAGCCGTTGCGGAGACTGCCGAGCGCCATCCGCAGCCGGCCCGCGGCGGCGACCGACGTCGTCGAAAAAATCTCCCACAACCGCCGCACTTCGGCCTCGGTCCGCGCGACGACCACGACGTCGCCGTCTCCCGCCGCCGACTCCAATTCGGTGCGCACCTTCTCAAAGTCGCCGCTGAACCGCTCGACCGACTCGATCCCCAGCCGACAGGCGACCTCGTCGCTTCCCTCCGCCATCGCCGACGCCGACGCCAACCCAAACCGACTGGCCTGCTCCAGCAGCTCGACCGTCGACAAAAAATCTTGCGGCCGGTCGACGCGGCTCAAGTACTGATCGCCCGCGTCGCGCACCTGCCGCGGGTCCAACAGCAAGATCCAGGAAGCGGCAGGGAGATAATCGAACAAACTGCAACGATCGACTTCGCCCGGCTCGAACATCGTCAAGTCGACCTGCTCCAGCGTTTCAATGCTCCGCTGCGTCGCCAGATCAAACCGCCGTATCGACTCCACTTCGTCATCGAACAACTCGATGCGCACCGGCTGGTCGGCGTCGGGTGGAAACAGATCGAGGATGCCGCCGCGATGCGAAAACTCGCCGGGCAACTCCACAGCCGTCGTCCCGTGAAACCGATGCTCCACCATCCACCGCAACAGCTCGTCTAAGTTCAGCCGTTGACCGATGCGGATTTGTCGCGTGCTTTCGGCGAGCCGTCCGTGAGAGGGAACCGGCTGCAGGACGCTTTGGATGCTGGTGACGACCAGGGGCGCCGAGCTGCCCGCGCCGCTGGCGACGCTGTGCGAATCGGCGTTCGACAGCGCTGCCAAACGCTTCAGCGTCCGCAGTCGGTCGCAGAAAATCTCGTCGTGGATGAGCCGTTCCGACGGCTCGGCTTCCCACGCCGGAAATCGCCACGCTTGGTGCGACGACAACAGGGCCACGTCGGCGCACAATTCGTCCACCTCGGCGACCTGCGCACAGACGACGACGACCGGCGCCGACGCCGCGTCGACCAGCGTCCCCGCCAGCAAGGCGGCCCCGGAACCCCAGACGCCTTCGAGCGTCACGGGGAGGCCGGCTCGCAACGCCTCCTCAATGCCGGCGAACTCGCGCGCATGCGCCAAGGCATGCGTAAGCGTCTGCAGACGCTCGGACGCCATGGGAATCTCGATGTTGCTCATCTCAGAATCCGTTCCTCGTGCATGCGGCGGATTGTAGAGTACGATAGTTCGACACAAAAGAAGAGGCGCAAACACCATGGCCGACCCGCTTGTTCCGCGTCATCCCCAAGGCACTTCCGGCGACCTGCCGCACGAAACGGGCGCGGGGGATCTGTTTCGTTCGCTCGGCCACCTCGTACGCATGATCGTCATGGGGGTGCTGTTCGTCCTGCTGCTATACGGCGTCTACTATGCGCTCGAGGTGTTCACGCAAGTCGGCGGCATCGTCAAGGACCCGCAGCAGATCAAGCAGCCGATCGAGAAACTGACGGAAATCATCCAGGGCGAGCAGTTGGTCGTCCCGGTCGAAGGCGAGAAAATGCCCCTCGGACGCGTCGTCGCCGTCGTCCTGCTCGGCTTCGGATACCTGCTCTGGGCCTGGATCCCGCTGCTGATCATTTCCCTCGCCGGCCGCTTGCTGCTCGCGATCGCCGGTTACCGAAAAGAGCCTGGGCCGCCGCCGCCGCCGCGGTAGGGGGCGCGGGAGGGGGCGCGGTAGGGGGCAGCGATGGAGACGTTTCGGTGGTGGAGACGCGGGGGCGATGGCGAGGGGGGCGGAGGAGTCGCAGGCTGGAAGCCTGCGTTACGGCCGGCGTTACGGTTCCCAGATGCCGCGGGATAGGAGGGCGGCGAGCGGGACGAAGATCATCAGCGGCAACCAAGCGGCCAGGGCTGGGCTGAGCCAATAGATCGAACCCAGGCCGTGGGAAACAACCGTGATCGTAAAGAAGCTGGCGATCACGAACATGGCCGTGCCGACCGCCATGAAAATGTTGCGCTGCGCTCGTCGCAACACCAGCGGGAGGCCGATGAGCACCAAGGTCATGTCGACGATCGGTTGCAAGAGTCGCGCATGCACGCGAACGCGAGTCGACGGACCGAAGTCGACCGCCGCACTCCGAAGGCTGCGGACGAGGTCGAGCGTCGAGGCGAGGTCATGCCACGACGGCCCCGCCGCCAACTGCTCAAACTCCACGCCGCTCGCGATGAACACTTGGTTCGGCTGCAGCCAATCATGCTCCAGCGGCGTGTAGACGATCGGCTCGCCGTCCAGCAGCACATCAGGGCGCTGCGCCAAATTCGCGATCCCCTGCACCTCCTCGAACAAATAGCCGGCCGGAACGTCCCCCTCCTCGTCGCGCTGGATGGCGCGTGCGGCGATGAGACGCGGTCCAAGCGCCGAGAGATTGCCCGGCATCACGAATTTGGGCTCGTTGATCTGCCGGCGCGCGGCGATGACCGCTTTGCCGTCCAGCAAAATCTCGGTCCGATTGTCGTAGGTTGCAGTCAGCGGACGCGGATTCTCGCCCTTCCAATTCTGGGCGTTGTAGATCAGCCGTTCACGCAACTGCGGGATGGCCCACTCTCGGTTAACCACCCCCAGCAAGCTGACGAACAACGACGCGGCAATCAGCGGCCGAGCGACTCGGGACTTGGGGATGCCGCCCGCCATGATGGCCGTGAGCTCGTTGGTGCGGTACATCCACGACACCACGAACATCGCCGCCACCATCGACAGCACGCTGCTCGAGCGGTCGAAGAAGGTCAGCACGCGCGGTCCGTAATAGGCCCCCAGCACCTTCAAGAACCCGCCGTTTTCCTTGCCGTAATTCACCAGCTCTTCGAAGTTGTTCGTCGTGTCGACCATGACGTACAGGCCGGTGGTCGACAGAAACAACACGAGCAGCGTCTTCCAAAAGATCCGCAGCAGATAGCGATCGATGATGTACATGCGAGCGTTTCCGAGCGGCCTGGGTTGACGTGCAAGCGCGGAACGATAGGCTGACAGGGCGTTTCACGTCAATATCAGGCGAGCGACGGGGCAACGACTCGCCGCGCTGAGGAAACGCCTAGGCGGTCGCCATGTTTGACTTATCTCGCCTGCGTCCCCGTACGCCGCGGCGTCTCGAGCAACTCGTGCAGTTGCTCCGCCCCCGCACCCTCCAAGCCCTCGAGGTCGCTCGACGCCATTGTCGGCGCGCCTCGTGGCGCGCCGTCGACTTGCTCTTTCCCCCCGCCTGCGCGCTGTGCGAGCGGCTGGTGTTGGAGGCCCGCGAGGGGCCGGGCGACGTCGAGCGGCCGCTGTTGTGCACAGCGTGTCGGGAGGCGTTTCACTACCGAACGCCGCGCGTCTGTCCGCAGTGCGCCGCACCGCTCGCTCCGCTCTCTCGTCGGCCCAATTGCCCCGAATGCCGTAAACGCAAACTCCCCTTCGCCGGCGCTCTAGCGCTTGGCGAATACCGCGGTCGATTGCGCGAAGCAGTGTTGCGAACCAAGAAGTCCGCGCATGAATCGCTCACCATGCAGTTAGGCGAACATCTGGCGAACTGCGTGGCGCAGCAAAGCTGGGCGGAGGAGGTGGACCTGGTGATGCCGCTGCCTAGCCACTGGTGGCGGCGCTGGTCGCGGGGGACAAGCGGCCCGGAACTGTTGGCAATGGCGCTTGCTCGACGACTCCAACGCCCGCTCGAAACCCGCCTGTTGCGCTGCGTCCGCCGAACTCGGAAACAAGGAATGCTCAAGCCGCGCGAACGCGAGCAAAATGTTCGCGGGGCCTTCGAAGCGCCCCGGCCTCATCAAGTCGCTCGACAGCGCATTCTGCTCGTCGACGACGTGATGACGACCGGCGCCACGCTCCGCGAAGCGGCCCAGACGCTGCGGCGAGCAGGCGCCAATCGCGTCTTCGTCGCGGTGTTGGCGCGCGGAACCGGGGAGTCGGCCCGTTGAACGGTTCATCCCTGCGTCGGTAGGATTCTCGTTTCTCGAATTTCCTCCGTTCCAGAAAGGCGACTTCCGGATGAACGACGACGCTCCCTTGCGCTTGGGCACGCGCGGCAGCCCGCTGGCCCGCTGGCAAGCCGACTGGGTCGCCGACCAGTTGACGCGCCGCGGCTTTCGCGTGGAACGCGTGCTGATCACCACGCAAGGAGATGTCAAGACCGGCCCGCTCGGGAGCTTCGGCGGCGTCGGCGTCTTCACCAAAGAAATCCAGCGCGCCCTGCTCGACCGGCAAATCGATTTGGCGGTCCATAGCCTCAAGGACCTGCCGACCGAACCGGTGCCGGGCCTGACGCTGGCGGCCGTCCCGCCGCGCGAGGCGCCGGGCGATGTGCTCGTCTCGCGCCACCCAGGGGGGCTGGAAGGACTGCCGCCAGCGGCGCGTCTGGGCACCGGCAGCACCCGCCGCAAAGCGCAGCTGCTGCATGTGCGGCCCGACTTGCGCGTGGAGGACATTCGCGGAAACGTCGAAACTCGCCTCGGAAAACTGGACGCCGGCGAATACGACGCCATCGTCTTGGCGGAAGCGGGGCTCACCCGCCTCGGCATGGTCGACCGCATTCAGACCGTTTTGCCGAAGACCGTGATTCTCCCCGCGATCGGCCAAGGCGCCTTAGGCTTGGAAACGCGCGACGACGACGCCCGCACGCAAGCCGCCCTCCGCACGCTCGACGACCCGGCGACCCACCAAGCCGTGCTCGCCGAACGCGCCTTCCTCGCGACCCTCCGCGGCGGCTGCCTCGCCCCTGTCGGGGGCTGGGCGCAAATCCAGGAAAGTGCCGCGCCGGGCGATTCGCCCGAACCCCAGTTGCAGCTCGAAGGCGTCGTCTTGAGTCCCGACGGCCGACGCCGCCTGGCCGGCCAAGCGACCGGGGCGGCATGCGAGGCCGAACTGCTCGGAAGGCGGCTGGCCGAGGAGCTGTTGGCCCAAGGCGCGCTCGAATTGATTCAGGCGGCGCGGACGACCTGACGGAAGGGAACGGTTTTTCTAGCGACCCAGCGCTTCACTTGCCGATAATCCGAATTGTGACGGTCGGATTTGCGAGGCGCGGTTCAGGCGAGGCTGCGCGCAGGTCCCTCTGCGCAATTTTCGCAGGAATCCGCATGATCATCAAAACTTCCCGTTTTGGGCCGATGGAGATCGAGGCGGACGATATCCTGCTGTTTCCGCAGGGGCTGTTTGGCTTCGAGGAGTGCCGTCATTGGGTCTTGCTGGCCGACGCGGACAACGAATCGGTGGGGTGGCTGCAGAACATTTCTCGCCCCGATTTGGCCCTGGCGGTCGTGAGTCCCCGACAGTTCGTGCCTGGGTACGAAGTCCGCGTGCCGCGCGGGCAACTGACCCCGCTGCAACTGTCTGAAATCGCCCAGGCTTACGTCCTGACCGTCGTCGCCAAGAACGATGGCTATTTGACGGTCAATCTAAAGTCGCCGCTGGTAATCAACCTCGATCGGCGCCTGGGTCGGCAAATCGTCACTTGCGATGATCAGCCGATGCAGCATTGCTTGGCCGCGATCCCCGCCGCCAGCGCCGGCAGTTCCACGATCCCCTTTCGCAAAAGCGCCTAACCGACGTCCCGCGTTCTCTCCTCCCGCCGCGGAGAGGGCCGACTCGCGGCTCGATACTGTCGGCGAACCTTCGCGCGATTCCCTGCGTAGGATCTAGCAACGCCCGCTTCTTTCGCTGCGGCGATCGTGTGCATCTGGCGAGCGGTGCCGATTGTTCGGCTCAGGCCCTGCTCTTTTGGGGCGTCCCGGGCATGCTACAGCCGTTTCCGGCCGCACAACGCTAACCTGGGCCCGCACTGTGATTTCCTCCCAGAACCCCTTCCGATAGTTGGCATGGGTTCGCGAGACATGTTGCGAAGGACCCATTGCCGGTCGACGTCGCCGCCGGCAGTCCGTCCTGATAAACGGGGAAACGAACCCAAGGGGATTTTTCCAAGTTGTCGACTCGGCGGTCGGGTCGAGCAGTTTAAGAGGAGGGAGCCACGATGCTAGTCCTGTCGAGACACCGCGACGAGAGCATCATTATCGGGGACGACATCGTAGTCACGATCGTCGACATTCGCGGAGATAAAGTGCGTTTGGGAATCAACGCTCCGCAGGATGTTCCCGTTCACCGGCAGGAAGTTTACGAGGCGATTCAACGCGAGAACCGCAAGGCGGCTCAAGTGCGTCCCTCGGAAACGCGTGAACTCGGCAAGTAGCCCGATTTCTGCCTCGTCCAGCCAATCGACCAACAGCTCGCCGGTTTCCTCTCCCCGCTCGATCCTCCGGGATCGTGACGTCGGGGAAGAAGTCGGCGAGCTGTTATCGTTTGGCGACCGCTGCGGTTCTTCTCGTACCGTAATCGGCGGTTGGATTCCCCCCGCCGCGACCTGCGGCCGTTGCCAGCGACGGCCGTTTGCGGCATGATGACCCGCCTTGGTCGTCGTTTCCGTCCTCGCCCGTGGAGAATTGTCGCCGTGAGTGCCGCCGTCGCGTCCAAACAATTGATTCGAGTTGGTCATAGTCCCGATCCCGACGACGCGTTCATGTTCTACGCTCTTGCGAAGGACATGATCGACACGGGCCCGTACCGCTTCGAACATGAATTAGTCGACATCGAGACGCTGAATCGTCGCGCCTTCTCCGGCGAACTCGAACTGACCGCGTTCAGCCTGCACGCCTACGCCTATCTGGCGGACAAGTACATCGTCTGCACGTGCGGGGCGAGCATGGGAGACCAGTACGGACCGATCGTGGTCGCTCGCAAGCCTTACACGGTCGAGGAATCGAAGTCGCTGACGATCGCCGTCCCCGGGACGCTCACCACGGCCTATCTGGCTCTGCGACTGTGCTTCGGACTCGAACCCAAGCACGTCGTCGTGCCGTTCGACGAGATCTTGAACGTCGTCGCCGCCGGCCACTACCAGGGCCAACCGGTCGACGCGGGACTCGTCATCCACGAAGGGCAACTCACCTACGGCGACGATCAATTGCAGTTGGTCGTCGACTTGGGCAAATGGTGGTACGCCGAGACCGGCCTGCCGCTCCCCTTGGGCGCCAACGGCCTCCGCAAAGACCTCGGCCCGGCCGTCATTCGCGACGTCAACCGCTTGCTGAAGCAAAGCATCCAGTTCGGACTCGAGCATCGCGGCGCGGCGCTCGACTACGCCCAGGGCTACGGTCGCGGGCTGGATCGCCGCAAGGCCGATCAGTTCGTCGGCATGTACGTCAACGACTGGACGCTCGACTTCGGTCCCCGCGGCCGGGAAGCCGTTCGCCTCTTGCTTGAACGCGGCCATGCCGCTGGCATCATTCCGCAGTTGGTGGTGCCTGAATTCGTCGATTAGGCAGGATCCGCTAGATCGGGCCCGCCGCCAGCGTTCTGACCAACGCTAACGCCTCGTCGCGCGTCCCGATGCGACGCTCCAGCTGCGCATCACGCACGGCCTGCAGCCACACTCGAAACTGCGGTCCAGGCTGCCAGCCAGCCTGCCGCAGGTCGTTGCCCGTCAGCAGCGGCGGCGGATTCAACTCGGCGGCCGGCAGCGCCAGCTTGGCTCGACAGAATGCGACGTCGTCGAGCGAGCGGTGCTCCGCCTGCAGGACGCCCTCTAAATAGGTCAACAGTTCGCCGATCCCGTCTTCCACCAGCAGCCGCTGCACCACCGGCCAGGGCAGCGACCTCGCTGACGACGCGACCGGTTCCGACTCCAACAGCCACGCCACTCGGTCCCGCTCGTCGTTCGATAGGCGCCACCGGTCGCACAAATTGTGAACCGTCGCCGCAGCGTCTTCGCGATTGCGAACGACGTCGCGCACTAGGGCGGCCAACACGGTCGAGAACGTCGGGTCTTCCAGCAGCTGAATTCGTTCAAGCGTCGTGGACCAGGTGCGGCGAGCCGTCTCGTCGGCCGCTCCGTCCGCTTCGGGATCAAGCGACTGGAGCTCCGGAAGCAAGATAGGCAGCAAGCGAGTGACGCTGAGCAGTTCGACGCCCCGTCGCCGGTTGCGATGCGGGAAGATGCGCCTCATTTCAGCCGCAATCCGCTCGGCGCTCACAATGACGATCTCCGCCGCCAACTGCTGGATCGCGGCAAGCGTCGCGGGCTCCAGCGCAAAGTGGAACGTGGCGGCAAAGCGGACGGCGCGCAACATTCGCAACTTGTCTTCGTTGAATCGGGCGCGCGGATCGCCAATCGCCCGCACGACGCCGGCTTGCAAGTCCTCCTGGCCGCCGACGTAGTCGACGACCTGCTCGGCCAACGGATCGTAAAACATGCCGTTGATCGTGAAGTCGCGTCGCTTTGCGTCTTCAGCGGCCGAACTGAAGGTCACGGCGTCGGGATGGCGGCCATCGCTGTACTGCGCGTCTTGGCGAAACGTGGCCACTTCGACCGGACACGCTCGACGCTTGCCCAAGACGGTAATCACGCCGAACGCGGCGCCCAACGGCAGCGTGTGCCGGAAGCCGAATACCTCGCGGATTTCGCGCGGGGTAGCACTGGTGGCGACGTCGTAATCTTTGGGAGTCTGCCCCAACAGTTGGTCGCGCACGCAACCGCCCGCCCACAAGGCTTCGTAGCCGGCGCTGCGCAGCCGCTGGACGATCTCCAAGGCGAAGCGGCGAGTTTCATGCGGGTCGTGGGCGGAGTTCACGGTGAGGATTAGGGAACGCCGTCAAGCGGCGCGGGAAAAGGAGGTGTCCGTGGCGGTTCAGCAAGCAACGAACGGTCGGCCCGTTGCAAACCGGGCTGGCGTGCGACAACATCATACCCCGACGCGCCGCCGGCGCGCGAGCCCTGACGATGCCGATTGCTCGTCGTCGCCAGGGACGAGGATGGCCGGCGAACCATTCCTGAAGACAACGACGAGGTGCGAGTGAACGCTGCAGCGGAAAGTTTGCCCTGGGAAGTGGACGTGGTCGCCGTGAAACAAATGCTGGACGAGAAGGCCGACTTCTTGCTGCTGGACTGCCGCGAGCAACCAGAGTACCAGACGGCGAAAATCGCGGGCGCCGTCCTGACGCCGATGAGTGAAATCCAACAGCGCCTGGGCGAGCTTGACGCGCATCGCCAGCGTCGCATCGTCGTCCATTGTCACCACGGCGGTCGCAGTCTGCGAGTCGCTCGGTGGCTGCGTGAACAAGGGTTTCCGCAGGCCCAAAGCATGGCGGGCGGCATCGACGCTTGGTCCCTGCAGATCGATTCCCAAGTGCCCCGTTATTGATTCACCAAGCGGCGAACAGGGTTTCCACAGGGGCCCTTGCGACGCCGTCGTTTGCGACCTATAAATGCTCCATCGCAACGCTGCGGGCGTGGCGGAATTGGCAGACGCGCAGGATTCAGGTTCCTGTGGCCGTAAGGTCGTGGAGGTTCAACTCCTCTCGCCCGCACTTGGACTGGCAACTCAGCCGCCTTCGGGCGGCTGTTTCTGTTTCTGGCGGCCCTGTTCGCGGTCCCGCCCTCTCTCTTCAAGCCAGCCCACCGCGGCCGTCGCATCGGCCGAAATGCGGGTCTGAATCGTCCGCTGTGGCGCAATCGGAAAACTTCCAAAACGATTCAAGTTTTTCGCCGGCATCGATTTGACGACCCGGAAATCTGACCTAGGTTTCCTATGGCAGGAAATCCCTAGATCTTGCCTAGACTTCCAAGTTGTGTGCGTCCGGAAGAAAGGAAGCCCTGACCGAGTGGTCAGTTTCCGGATTTCCAGGGGACCCGCGTCCCCTGCAGCATGGAGAACTCATCGTGACCCAATTTTTGCACCATGTTCGCCGGTTCATACAGAGCGAGGATGGACCGACCGCAGTCGAATACGCCGTGATACTGGCGCTCGTGATCGTCGTCTGTTTGACGGCCATCTCGACGTTCCAGCCGCGGACGCAGACTGTCGCCGCGCCGTCCCGCCACGTTGAAGCACAACCTTAGGGAAAGTTCGAATGTACAGCTGGATGGCACCCGATTCGTTAGCTGGCGCGATGCAAATCGTCGTCTTCATCGTCACCATGGTGGGAGCGATGTTCAGCCTGATGCTGGTGCATCGCTAGACGTCGTCGCCCAGGCGCGTTGGCGCGTGGCCTGAATACTGCACCCGATTCGTCTCTGACGTTCAGGGCGACTTGGCAATCTAGGCATCCTCTGCTTGTTTCGGGCATCTGGCTATTCTCGCGCAACCGTCTTTCCCGAAAAAGAACGAATAGCAGGCGCGACCCGAGCGACCGGCAAGGCGCGTCGAATCCGTTCGACCCCTCCCGTTCGGGAGTCGCGCCGACCAACTCGCCTCGACCGCCCCGCCCACTCGCCCTCCCCCGCAACGTCTCTCCGACGCAAGGATGCGCCCATGACGTCGAAAGCCCTCGTTTGCATCGCCTTGTCGACGATCTGCGGCATGATCGCCTCGATCGGCCTCAGTCAATGGATGGAGAAGACGCCGGCCAAAGTGGCAGCAAAGGCCTCCATGGAACGGATCTTCGTCGCTCAGGCGGCTATCGAGCCCGGGACCCTGCTGACGCACGAAAACTTGCGGCTCGCGGCCTGGGAAACGGACGTCATTCCCAGCGGCGCCATCCGACAGATCGACGAAGTCCTTGGCAAAGTCGCCACCACGCCGCTCCGACCGGGCGATGCCGTGGAAACGACGACGATCTCGACGCCCGCCGAGTACGCACTGCGCCGACGGCCGCTCGAGACGCACCACGAATCCGACGCGCACGTCGAGTCCTCGCCGCCCCTCGGGCACGCTCCGGTTGCGGTAGCGCCCCCGGCCGCAGACAGCTCGCCTACGCTTTCTCAGGCGGCTGAAGCTGCCCCGACGCCTGCAGCTGCTCCGGCGGCGTCCCTCGTGGAGAATCCGCCCGTGGCCGTCGCTCCCACGGAATTGGTGGCCGCCCCCGCGGCGCCGAAGGAATCGGTCGAAGTTCAAGAACCGACGCCGCCTCGGCCGGCCGTCGTGCGCCGCTCGGCGGATCGACCGGTGGCCACGGTCACCGAAGCGCGTACCGATGACGGTTGGGTGAAGACTTACAACCGCGGCGGCGGTTCGAAAGTGCTCCGCTGGCGCCCGGACAGCGACGCCCCTGCGACCGAAGCGGCCGGCAAATCGAGCGGCGGACGCGGTTCCTCTGCCGTCGAACATACGGCTCGCCCGACCGCCGACCCGCGCAAGAGCTAAATCTTGTCTGCGACTTTGACGTTCGATCAACTCGCACCGATCGGTCGCGTCGTACCTTCTGTGCCCATCGCACGCCCGGACGTCTGATTTTTGGATTCGAGGATCGCCGTCGGCCGATGCGTGTTCCTGGAGAGCAGGGATTGCTTTCCGCTTGGGACGCATACGGAGGTGCGGCATGGGAACGGGCTGGGCGAGGCGATGGGCGCTGTACGGCGCGGGCCTCATGTTGATCGCGGGTTGCGCGACCGACGGGAAGACGCGTGCCGTCTCCGCTAAGTCCTCCCTGGCGCCGCCGCAATCGGTCGCTTCTCAGTCCCCCCCGCCGCCCGCCTCTCCAAGGGCCGCGGGGCGCGCGGTGGACGCGACGCCTCCTTCGCCCATTCCTTCAGCGGCCCAGCTCGCTTCCTACCCGCGAACCGCGACAGCTCACGAGCCGCTGCCGTCGGTCATCGCGTCGAAAGACATTGATCGCCGAGTGCAGCTGGGGCCGGCGCCGAAGGCTGCGATTCCACAAGTGGAAGATACGTGCGACGCACACCGCGAACCGTCGACGTTGCGGTGATCGTTCGGCCGCTCCCCCTCTCGCTCCGTCATATGGGCTCGTTCGTCATGAGCGTGTCGTGCACCGGCAATTCGACCACGATCCGAGTCCCTTGGCCCAAGTGGCTCTCGACGATCGCATGTCCGCCTAGCAAGCGTGCTCGTTCACGAATGCCCACCAGGCCATAGCGTCGTCGCGGCACCTGCGTCGGCTGAAACCCTACGCCGTCGTCCTCGATGCTGACTCGCACCCAGGCGTCGTCGGCCGTGATCGCGACGGTGATTTGCTGTGCGCGACTGTGAGACGCAGCGTTGTGGAGTGCTTCCTGCACGATGCGAAACACGGCCCGTTCCAGCGCCGGGACGAACTTATGTCCCTTCAACTGATGCGTGAAGACGATCTTTGGGCAGTCGGAATCACGGAGCGACTGGACGAGCCGTTCGATGGCGGTCAACACGCCGCCTTCGTCCAGATTGGGTGGTTGCAGCCCTCCAATCAATCGCCGTGCTTCGTCGATCGCCGAGCGTAACAACGGTTCACAGGCTGCCAGCGGTTCGCTCGCTCGTCCCAGCGTCGACTGCGCTTCGGCCGCCGCCGCCTGGACAAACATCAGCGCCGCGGTGATTTCCTGCACGAGTCCATCGTGGAGCTCGAATCCCAGCAATTGTCGGTCGCGTTCGGTCAACTGCACCAGCCGCCGCAAAACTTGCTGTTCCGAAGTCACGCGACGTTCGGCTTCCCGTCGCGCCGTGACGTCGATAGCGCTGGTCAGGTTGCAGGCCTGCCCGTCGAATTCCATCGGCTCGACCCACAGCGACAGGTAGGCTTCCGAACCGTCGCCCAGTCGCACGGCCAGTTCCAGGTCGCGCACGCACCCTTCTCGGTCCAACTGCTCCAGCAACAACCGACGGTTGCTGGGTTCGACGTAAAACCCGAGGCTCAAGTGCCCCGTGAGCGACTCGAGCGGCACGCGCATGGTTTCGGCGAGCCGCCGATTCGCGAACAGGATCAGCCCATCTTCCCGCCGGATGATCGCCACCGGGATGGGAAGCGCTTCGAGCGTTGCGACCAGATGCCTGTTCGAGTGGATCACGGCGCGCCCACGGCTCCCGCTTACAGGAAGCGGTTGATGAGGTTCTCGAGCATTTCTTGACGGCCGCTTTGATTCCGCGCCGCTTCGCCCTTGGCGAGCATGTACTTCTCGAGCGACTGGAAGTCGGCGCGACCCGCTTCAATCTCGGCGCCGATGCCCGAGTCCCAGCTGGAGTAGCGTTGCTTGACGAACTGGTCGAGTTCGCCGTCGGCGCGAATCGAGGCGGCGATCTTGAGGCCGCGCGCGAACGCGTCCATCCCGCCGATGTGCGCATGGAACAAGTCGATCGGCTCGAAGCTCTCGCGACGCACTTTCGCATCGAAATTGACGCCGCCCGCTCCAAGTCCGCCGTACTTGAGCAGGATCAACATGATCTCGGCCGTGAGATAGAAGTTGGTCGGGAATTGGTCGGTGTCCCAACCCAACATCAAATCGCCTGTGTTTGCATCGATCGAACCGAGCATGCCTTGCATGCCGGCATAGTCGAGCTCATGCATCATCGTGTGGCCGGCCAACGTGGCGTGGTTCGTTTCAATGTTCAGCTTGAACCGCTCGGTGAGCCCGTAGCAGCGCAAGAAATTGATGCATGCGGCGGCATCGGAGTCGTACTGGTGCTTGGTCGGTTCCTTCGGCTTCGGCTCGATCAAGAACGTACCATCGAAGCCGATCTGCTTGGAATAGTCGACGGCCAGGTGGAAGAAGCGGCCCAGATGGTCGAGCTCGCGCTTCATGTCGGTGTTATAGAGGCATTGATAGCCTTCTCGGCCGCCCCAAAACACGTAGTTCTCGCCGCCCAGTTCTTTGGTCACTTCGAGCGCCTTCTTCACCTGCGCCGCGGCGAACGCGAAGACGTCGGCGTTGCAGCTGGTCGCGGCGCCATGCATGAACCGCGGGTTGCTGAACATGTTGGCCGTGCCCCACAGCAGCTTGATGCCGGTCCGCTGCTGCTCTTCCTTCAGCACCTTCACCACCGCGTCCAAATTCTTGTTCGACTCCGCCAGCGTCGCGCCTTCGGGGGCGATGTCGCGGTCGTGGAAGGCGTAGTAGGGCGCCTGCAGCTTCTCCATGAATTCAAACGCCACTCGAGCTCGATTGCAGGCGTTCGCCACCGACTCGGTCCCGTCGTCCCACGGCCGCAGCATGGTGGCCGATCCAAAGGGGTCGCTGCCCGTGCCCCGGAACGTGTGCCAGTACACCACGCTGAACCGCAGGTGGTCCTTCATCGTCTTGCCTTCCACCACTTCGTCGGGGTTGTACCAACGAAAGGCGAGCGGATTCTTCGACTGGGGACCTTCGTATTGAATCTGCGGAACGTCGGCGAAAGCGGACATGGCAACTCTCAAAATCAGGAACGAAAAAGCCTGGATATGCAAGACTGGGCGTATCGTGCCAGATTCCCGCGTCGGTCGCAATTGGGGTCTGTCAACGTGTTAAAGGATGCCAAGTTACGACGCCGCGGGAAACTCCGAATCCCAGCGCTGTCAAGCCGACCGACGGAAAAGCGGCGGCGTCCCCGTGACGTTCGTCGCTCGCCGGCGACTCCTTAGGAAATCGCACTCCTCGCCGAATGACCAGTTGCGGACTTCGCGACGGGCGATGGAACGTGCGGTCGGGCAGGATAGCCACGGAGTTCCCACTCATGAAACGATTCGACTTGCCTCGTATTCGCCTCTCGCTTGGTCGCCTGCTTTCAGGCGGAGTCGTCGCGCTCGCCGCCGCCGGCATTCAAACCGTCGCGGTTCGCGGCGACGAACCGAGCGTCGAGACCAATGCTCCCCGCCCCGCCACCTCGTCGGCTCGCGAAAAGCAAGAGCCCAAGCCCGAGCCGAACGGCAAACGCGTCACGGCGACCGCCTCCAGCTGGTACAGTTCTTCGAGCCAAGGGCAGGGATTTGCGAACGGCGGACGCGGCGGTTATGGCGGGCCCGGCGGGCCCGGTCTGCAGTTTGGCAACGGGGCGTCGAATGCCTCGGGCTTTGCGACCGCTTCCGGCAGCGTTTCGGGGACGGGGACGCAGGGCGGCGAGTCGAAGTCCAAGTCGCTCAATTCGTCGGGCGTGCCGTCGTCGAAAGAAGCGGCTCGCGGCGCAAGCAGCCGGTCGGACGGCGGAAGGTCGCAATCGGTTTCGGCTCACGGCAGCGGGATGAAGCGAGTGACGACCGTGCAGAAAGACAAGGAACTGATCACGATCACCGAGACGCCCAAGAAGATCACGGTTCGCTGGGATGACAAAAGCGTCAGCCCGCACAAGTCGCGGTCGCTCTCGGCGCCCAACGCCAAACAGCTCGAAGAAAAACACCCCGAAGCCTACGCCGTCTACAAGGAACAGGTGCTCGACGGCGCCGCGACAGGCGGCGGCGCTGCGTTTGCCGGCGGCAACGCGGGCGGCAACGCTCGCGGCTTTGCAGGCGGCAACGCCGGCGGTTTCGGCGACGGGTTCAACGGCCTGCCCGCCGAACTGCAGAATGGTCCGGGAGTGGACGGAAACCCGGCCACGCGTATGCTCAAGGATGAGCTGAAAAAGCTGATGGAGTCGGCCGAAACGGAAGAGCAGAAGCAATTGATTGAACAGATGCTCCGCGACGTGAAGTAACCCCAAGCCGCTTCCAGACGTTCGAGAATCTCCATGGATGCCGCGACGACGCTTGATCAAACCGAGACGCTGGCCTTAGTGCGAAAAGCACGCGAAGGCCAACGCGACGCGTTCGCCGAACTGGTGCGTCGCTACCAGCGGCCCGTTCGGTCGTTTGTGGGACGCTGGATTCGCGACGCCGACGCCGCCGACGACGTGGCGCAAGACGTCTTCATCGCCGCCTACCAGCAACTCGACGCATTCGGGGGGACGGCGGAGTTTCTGTCGTGGCTGCTCGGCATCGCCCGCCACAAGGCGCTCACGACGCTGCGCTCCGCCGCCCGCCGCAAAAACCTCCTGCAATCGCACCTCGACCAACTATTGGCCCAGCGGCGCTTCGAGTCGCTGGAGCGAACCGCGGTCGACAGCGAACGCGAGGAACGATTATTGGAGTCGCTGCGGAAGTGCCTCGACGGATTGGCGCCCGGGGCGCGTGAACTGGTCGCAGCGCATTATTACGAACATCGTTCGGCGGAGTCGATTGCGGCGGCGCTGCAGCGCAAGGGGAACGCGGTGCGGATGACGCTCTTGCGCATCCGCCGCACGCTCGGCGACTGCGTCCGTCGCAAACTGGAAACATGGGAGGCCGCGCCATGACGGGGGATCGCTTTCAAGATCTGTGGACTCGGCAGCTCGATGGACAACAACTGTCGCCCGAAGAGGCGGCCGATTTGGCCCGTGCGTTCATTGACGAAACCGACCTCCGCACCACGCTGGTCCGCGACGCCGAAATGCACGACTTGTTGAACACCACCGCCCGCTTGGCGCGCAGCGACGACGATGCTTTCATTCGGGCCGTCATGACGCGACTCGACGCGCACGTTGCTGCGGCCGATCTGGAACCGGTGCCGCCGCCCCGACGCATGCTGACCGCCGAAGGATGGAGCGAACCGGAACCGCCGCCCGTGCAAGTCGGAGCGCGCGTCCATTCGCCCGCGTCGTTGACGCCGCCGTCGTCCGCCGCGTCCAGCATCTCCCCGGTCCGCCGCCGGTCGCGACGATCGAGCGCAGCTTGGCTCGCACTGGCCGCCGCGTCGGTCGCGGCCGTCGTCGTCCTGGCCGCTCTCTTCTTCGTCCGACCGCTCTTGACGTCCGTCCGCCATCACGACCCCGCAACGATCGCCGACAAGAACGGTGCGACGCTTCCGACGAACGTCGGCCCCGTCGTCGCCGACTCCCCCGTCGCCGTCCAACCTGTCGTCTGGCGCCGAGGCGGACCGCAAGGCGAGCGACTGGCGCCCGGCGTCCATGAATTGGCGCAGGGGACGGCCCGAGTACGCACGCTCGACGATCTCGAAGTGGAACTCGTCGCCCCGACGCTGATCGACTTCGCCGACCGACAGACGCTCGACGTCCGGCGCGGACTGGTGCGCGTGCGGCATTCGCACGCCGCGCCTGCCATCCGACTGCTGACGCCCCTGTCCGAAGTCAAGGAGTTTGAAGGCACCGCAGAAGTTCAGGTGGCGGATGAGGGAGTCACGGAAATCGCCATCGAGAACGGCCGACTCACGTTCGTCGAACGATTTGCGCGGCAGTCGCCTGCTCAACCCGTAACGCTCGATTCGAACGATTTCGATCGAGCTCGCGTGTATGTGCCGGTGCGCGAACCGTCGGCGGGCGGTCGGAATGACGAGCCTCGCGAATTGGCCGCCACCGAACTGCTGGGGCCGGACCATCGCTTCCTGGGGCAAATCGCCGTCGACGGGAAGGTGCTGGAGTTTGGTTCGCCGGCGACGTTCGCCGACATCCGCCGCAAGTCACAGGTCCGTTTCCAACAAACGCCGGTGGAGTTTGTGCGGAAGTGGAACGAGATGATGGACCAATTGCAAAACGTCGGCGACGCTCAAACCAAACTTGAAGTCGACGGACGGCGGGTCGAGGCGCGAAACGGCGACGCCCTCTTCGGTTTCGAGATGTCGACGCGGGTGTCGATCGGCGCAGGAACCGAGGGGGAGGAAGACGAAGGCTTTGAAGGAGTCATCATGGTCAACGGCGAACTGCGCAGTTTCAAGTCGAAAGCCGACTTCGAGGCGGCGCAGAAGGAGATGATGAAGCGACTTCCCTAACGCGCTAGCCGCCCGTCATTCGCTTCACAAGCCAATCGCCCAATCGCGGCGACAACTGCTGGACGGCGAAGAGCACTCTCGCCTTCCACGGCGCGACGATCTCCGGTTCGCGTCGCTCGCAGCCGACGATGATCCGCCGCGCAAGCCACGCGGGATCGAGTCCCTTGACGCGGACGCCGCCGCCTGGCTTCCGAGCCGCTTCAGGAAGGCCGGCGGCTTGCGCCGAGTAGCGTTCGCCCGCATCGTCTCTTCGGAGCGGCCCGGGGCAAACCAACAGCACATGCACGCCCCGCTCCGCCCACTCGTAGCGCAATTGCTGCGAAAACGCCGCGACGGCAAACTTCGACGGCGCGTAACCTCCCAAATAGCGTGCGGCCGACTTGGACGCCAGCGAGCCAATATTGACGACATGCCCCCGAGACCCGGCCAAAAGCTCGGCGAACGACTGGGTGCAGCGAACGGCGGTGAGAAAGTTAAGTTCCCACAGGCGTTGGAATTCAGGGATTGGCGTCGACAAGAGTTCACCGCGCGTCGAGACGCCGACGTTGTTGATCAGCACGTCGAGTCGCCCGAATTGAGTCGTCACTTGTTCGCGCAGTCGAGCGACTTCTTCGTCGTTCGTGACGTCGCACGGCCAACCGACGACGCGGCCGCTCGCAGTGCTCGCGCTCGCGACCGCCGCCTCCAGTCGCTCGACCTGCCGCGCCACGGCGACCACCGTCGCACCACGCTCGGCGAACGCCCGCACCAACTCCAGCCCCAAACCGCTGGAACCGCCGGTGACGAGCACGACCTTGCCCTTCCAGTCGCTCATCGTGCGCCAGCCGAAGCATTTTCGGCCTCTCCCAACACTTCAAACACGTCCACCTTCCAAGACACGTCCGGGTTCGTGGAGTCGGCGCCCCACTCGATTCGCTGGAATACGTCGGGATAGCCCCACTCGGGGTGAAAGTGACAGCGCAGCAGCAACGAACGTCGTTCCCCTTCCGACAGGCCGCGAGTTGAGCGAGCCAGTGCTTCGACGTCGAAGGCGATCGTGTCGAACATCCCCTCGACCGTCCAAGTCGCCTGCGTCCGGCCCTCGCTAAGCGGCTCGCCGTTGCGCAGCGCCCGCACGACCTGCCCGTTGCGGACCGTCACGTCGTAACGGGCGCCTTGTCGGCCCGTGACGCGTGTTTGAATCCGATAGTTCTCGGGACGCTTCGAATTCCACAGCTTTCTGGCCTCTTCCCAACGCTCTCGAGTGACCGTGGGGATCGGGCGACGCATGGTCCACAAGAACAAGACGAGCGAGGCGACGGCGAGGATCAGGATGAGGGCCGCACGTCGTCCGCCGCGGAACGGCGCGGCGGAGGAAGGAGTCGAATCAGTCACCGCGGAGCGCTCCTACTAACGGGGCTTGCGCCATCGCACGCAACGCAAACCAGCCCGACGCCAATCCCACGACCAGCACCACGCTCAACCATATCGCTAGTTCGCCCCAAGGCGTCGAGCCGGCGCCGAGCACTCCATGCGGGATCACGGCGACCAGGGCGCTGCCGACGCCCACCGCCAGACCTCCGACGAGCAACACCAGGTGCTCGCCCAAGACCATCTGACGCAGTCGCTTTCGCGAGAAGCCGGTTGCTCGCAACAGCGCCAGTTCGCCGCGTCGTTCGAGCACGCTGCGCACCTGGACGGTTGCTAGCCCGAATGTGCCTAGCAACAGTCCCAGCGCTCCGAGACTTTGAAACGTGCTCAAGTAAGTATTTTGCACCGACAAGAAACCGGCCAACATCTCGCGGCTGTCGACCGCGTCGAAGCCCTCGTCGCTGAGTCGATCCTCCAGTTGCGCAGCGACCGCCTGCTCCCGCCCCGACGGCGTGCGAACCAAGAAGAACTCGTAACCGCTCACCTCGGGAAACAATTGCTGAAACCGTCGTTCGTCGATCATTAAATTGCCCTGCAGCACGCTATTCGCCAGCAGACCGACGACGCGAAAGCGCACGACTTTTCCGGCGCCGTAATCCACCTCGAATTCCTGCCCCACTCCGCCGTACAGATGCAGGCTATACAAGGCCGTGTTGAGATCCAGCACGACCGGCGTCGGGCCGTCATTCGACGACTCCTGCAACAGAAGCCACGGGTTTACTCGTTGGGCGTCGGTCGCCGCCGCCGTCTTGGCCCAAGCAAAACGCGCGGCGTCTGCGCCCCGCGACGAAGCGGCAGGCGAAGCAGCGCCCGGCTTCGGAACGGCCGCTTCCACGAAGGCGTTTGACACGCCCAAGACGCGCGGCTGCGTCGCCTGATACAGATTGTTGCAGCTCGCGTCGTCGCCCGGTCGCACGCGCCAAGCAAAGATGGTCGTCCCGTTCAGGCCCTGAGCTTCGTTGCCCCAGAGGTCCTCGCGCACCGACTCGGAATTCAAGTCGACGAACACCGGCTGAGCGCTCTCCGCAATCAGATCAAACCCGCCGACGCCCGTCGCCGTCGGCGCGAGCCGAAAGACGCTCATCGACACGATCAAGAAACAGGCCGCCGCCACAAGTCCGATGGTGAGCGTACTACGGCTGGGGTTGCGACCCGCATTCCGCGCCGCCAACCGCGGCAAGGACAACGCCGTGCGCGTCGCCGACATTTCGCTGCGTCGCCCGGCGCCCGCGAACCAGCGCCAAATCGCCAGTAGACACGCGCCCAACAAGGCCATCCCGCCCGTTACGAACGCTCCGCCCTGCGCCTCGCCGCTCAACCCCGTCGCCGCGCCGCTCGACGCCAACGCCACGCCGACCAATCCGATGCTGCCCCACAATGTCCACCGTTCGACGCGGGAAGCGCGACTTCCCGTCGCATTGCTTGTCCACTCGCCATGCAGCAACGGCCGAATCGGGGCGCGGCGCAGCGCGCGGAGCGAAAACCAAGTGACGCCGATCGACACTCCCACGCCGCTCATGTACCCCGCCGCAAGACTCGTCGCCGTCACATGCAGTTCCAAGAAAGGAGTGGCAATCGCTCCGAGCCACCAGGTGCGCAGGCCGACCAGCATCAGCCAGGCGTACCCGACGCCTCCTAACACGCCTGCAACGCCGCCGAGCGACGCGACGCCGGCCGCTTCCAACGCCAACGTACGCCCCACGCGACGAACCGGCCAGCCGGTCGCCAGCAACACGCCGATCTCCGCCGCACGCTGCTCCAACCCCAAGCGAAACAGCAACGCTACCAGCAACAACGCAGCCCCGATCACGAAGAAACTGAGCGACAAGAACAACGCGTCAAACGGCGTCGTCCCGCGCGCGGCTTCCAGGCTGCGCTGTTTCAGCGGCAGAAACTCCATGCCGAGTCGCAATTGGTCCTTGTCCAATTGGGCGAACAGTCGCGACTCTAATTGCTCCTCCGACAATCCGTCACGCGCGGCGACGCGGATCGACGTGAGCGACCCAAAGCGGCTGTGCCACAATCGGCGCCCCGCCGCCAAGCTGACGTACGCCTTCGCCGTCGTGCGATGCAGCGACCAGAATCGATGGTCCTGCGAACGCATCCGTCGCTGCTCGTACGGAAACGGCGGATCCCAGTTGTCGATCGTCTCCTGATCGGTCACTCCCTCCACCGTCGGCGTCAAATCGGGGTCGTTCGCCTGCGTTGGTCGTTGTTCGAAGACGGGCGGACGATTGCGGCGGAAGCCCTCGGTCGGTTCGGTCAGCGGCACCACGTCGCGCACCTTGAATTCGTGCGACGTCTCTTTCGTCTCGCCATGCGTCGTCTCCGGTTCGAACCAGGTCACTCGAATGACGTCGCCCGGCTTGGCGGATAAATCGTCCGCGGCCCAACTGGTGAGCACGATCTCGTCGTCTTTCAGCGGCGGCAGCGGTTGGCCGCTCGCGTCGCGCAGCGGTCCGAGCGTCGCGTCGGAATCGAGGGCCGTGATCATCGAATAGGGAATTCCCGGGTGCGGCTTCCCGTCGCTGGACTGGCTGGGCGGAACCTTGGCGATCGTGTTCGCCAGATACGTCAGGACTGGTTGCGGCGCGAGATCGCTCCACGCCGCTTGGGCCGCCTGAGCGACTTCGTCGGTGAGCAACAGTCGATCGCTAGAAAGGTGGTAATAGTCGAGCACCTTTTCTGCGGGGCCGCCGCCGGGCGGCGTGAACGAACGTTCGATATGCGAGATCTTGAGTCCTAGATCGGCGAGCGTCGCGACGATCGGCGTGCTGGAACTCGATGCGGGGGCGTCCGGCCGGCGACGAGCGACCAGTGCGTTGACCTTTCCCGGCTGCTCGATGGCCGTCTGGACTCGCTCCAACGGCAAGAAGGCGTTGAGCGGCTCTTGTTGCGACGAACGGAGGCTGAAACGCCCCAGGCCGCGCGCGGGGACGATGTCGACCACCGTGAGATCGGCCAGCGATTGCACTCGGTCGGTCTTCCGTCCCAGCGGGCTGTCGGCCGGAACTTGATTCGCGCCCGGCAGCCTCACAAGCACTTTGTCGCCGACTTGGACCTGCAGTTGCTCCGCCAGCGTCTGATTCAGGACGACTTCGTCCCCGTTCGGCGTCACTCGGGGCCGCGCACTAGGCGGCGACAGTTCCCAGAACGTCGGAGTGCAGCCGACCAGTTGCACTTGCGTCGCGCGCCGCTTCGACTCGACCGTCCCGCCCAGCAATAGAATGGTCGGCTCCACCGTTTCGTATGGCGCCGCCGCCGCTGGTTCGGAACGATGGAGTCCGAGCGGCCGGACTTGCGCGGCCAATTCCTGGCGGAAGAAACGATCGACGACCAGTACATCGTCGATCGCGCCGAAGCGATCCAGCACCAGATCTCGCAAGCTGCCGCGAACCGAATCGCCGACCAACAGCGCCCCGCACAACACGGCCGTCGCGGCGGCGACTCCTAACGCCACGGCGACATGCACTCGTCGGTGGTGAGTAAGGCTGCGAGCGACAAGTTGGCGGCGAGTGAACGGCACGACGACTCGCTCCTGCTCCACGAAAAGGGTTCGATGGTACGTTTGTCTCGCGGGCCGTTACCGACGCTCGTTCAGCCGGCCGTCGTCGATCCACATCTGCCGTTGCAGTTGGTCCGCCAACTCTTGGCTGTGCGTCACCACGACCAGCATCGTCTGTTCCGCCGCCTGCAATTCCAACAACAACTTGCCGATCGCCTGCGCATTCGTGCGATCCAAGTTGCCCGTCGGTTCGTCCGCCAACAACAATCGCGGCTCCAGCAACAGGGCGCGTGCGATCGCCACCCGTTGCCGCTCCCCGCCCGACAACTCGGCCGGTCGATGCGTCACTCGATGCGCCAACCCGACTCGCTCAAGCAGCTGCGTCGCGCGGGACGTTAGGGCGTCGGTCGCGGCGCCGACGGCCAGCGCGGGGATGAGGACGTTCTCGAGCACCGAGAGTTGCGGCAACAGGTGATGCTCTTGGAAGACGAAGCCAATATTGCGATTGCGAAACGCGGCCAGCGCGGGTTCGTCGAGGACGAACGGATCTTGCCCGTTCAAAGTTACTTGCCCGCTCGTCGGCGAGTCCAAGGTCCCGAGGATCTGCAGAAGCGTGCTCTTTCCTGAACCGGAGGGGCCGAGGATGGCGACGCTTTGTCCTTGGGAAAGTTCCAGCGATACGCCGCGCAACACGACGACCGGTTCGGTCCGCGCGAGGTACTGTTTCGTAACGTTGTCGACGATCAAGTCAGCCATGTGCGTCAGGCTACCCCTGCCAGCAACGCGCGGCAACCCAGGCCGTAAAAGGTGTATTCCACGTCATGCGCCGGATCCCAGCTCGCGCCATGAAAGCCGCCGGTCGTCATTTCCAAGCCGCGGACGAAACGCAGCGCCGCGGCGACGTCGATCTCAGGCAATCCTTGCAGGTCGATGAGCGTCACGAGCCCCGTGAAGGTGCTTAGAAGATCGGCGATCGGAATCCGCGTGTTCGCTCGTAATCCCCCCTCGTCGTTCTGCATCTCGACCAAAAAGTCGAGCGTCGATTCGCGGTCGTCCGCGGTGAGGGCATTCAGGGCGCGGAGCGTACCGACGGCCGCGGCGGTGGGATTCGTCCCTGCCCGTTTCCCCGCTCGAATCTCGCGAAATCCACCTCCGTCATGGCAAGACTGGCTGCGAATGAACGCCACCACTTGCTCAGGCGCCGGCACTTCGCGTTCGATGAGTTGGAGGCAGAGTACGACGAGGAACGTGTGGTAGGTGCTGCTGGCGTGCCCCTCGGGCCCCTTTGCGTAGCCGCCGTCCGGCCGACGCAGTTGGGCCAACGATTGGGCGACCGCGTCGCGCCACGCAGGGGCTGCGTCCGCCATGGGATCGCAGCCAGCGGCGTCCGCGAGCAATCGCGCACTGTAGATCAACGACAGAAAGTCGACGATCGATTCGCGGCCCGACAAGCGACCCCGCAGAAAACTCGCCGCGCGCTGCGCCGCGTCGCCGTGCAGCTCGCCCAGCACGGCCAGTCCCCGCAAGCCGAAACTGGTGTAATACAAGTCGCTGCCGCCCTCGCGACCCGCGAACCCGCCGTCGGGTTGCTGAGCGGCCCGCAGATAACGCACATGGCGCGCTCGGTCCGACTCGGGAAGATTTCCCAATCCGGCGGCCAGTCGCACGGTAAGTTCAGCCAGATAGTTCATGCGGCAGGTTCCGACGGCGCGGGCAGGAGGAAACGCTCAAGTTGCGAGCGGAGTTGGGCGGGGATGGGGATCGGACGCGGCGGCTGACCAATGGTGAAGCGACAGCATACGGCCGTGACTTGCCCTTCGGCAACGAGCCGGTCCGAGCACAAGAAGCGAAATGCGTAGGTCACGCTGGTTTCGCCCAGCCGAGCGACCTGGACGTCGACGTCCAACCAGTCTTCGAAACGGACCGGCCCGCGGTAATCGCAGTGCGCCGACACACGCGGCCAACTCACCTTCCCCTCGTCGTCGACGCGCCACACCGTGGAACCAACCGACCGGAGCAACGCGTGCTCCGCCTCCTCCATGCGGAGGAAGAAGGTCGAAAAGTGCATAATTCCGGCGGCGTCAGTGTCCCGGAATTCCACTTGTCGTCGAAAGCGAAAGGTCTCTGCCATGTCGACACTTTAGTTGGCCGGGCGCAAAAAATAAGCCTGCACCGCGACTGTCGCGCAGGCAGGCTTGATGGTTCAGGTGAGGTGAGGATGATCGCCGCCGCTGCAACGGTCCTGTCCGCAAAGCTCCGGTTGCGCGACGCTCCGCCCGACATCGTTTGAAACGAAGCCGCTGCCGGGCGTCCGGCACTTACGACGTCATCGGATCCGAGCGTCGAGACGCAGTCGCCAAGCTCGCTTGCTCGGCGCGGTCATGACACACACCGCTGGCCCAGATACTACTCGCCGGTGTACGGCAACAAAGCCATGAACCGAGCACGCTTGATCGCCTGCGTCACGGCATGCTGGCTGACGGCCGAGCAACCGGTCTTGCGGCGGCTCACGATGCGACCGTGGCGATTCACCAGCTTCTTCAGCAGCTCGACGTCCTTATAATCGACGTACATCGGCCGCGGACGCTGGCCGTCCACGAACAGAGGATCCTTCTTCTTCGTCTTGATGCGCGTCTTGCTGCGCTTCTTGACTTTCGCGCCTTTCGCGGGCTTCTTCGGAAACATGCTTCCCAACCAACTGCTAAGGTAAAAACGGTCCAACTCGCGACGCTGCTGCCCCGCGTCACTGGTGATCCTTCGGCCGCGGGAAGTCCAGGATTGTACCCAAATCGTAGTTGGACGCAAGGTTAGAGCCGACAATCCCCGGCAACTTGCGGCCGGGGCCTACGAGCGTCACGGACGGACCAACCGTTACGTCGCGCATCCAACGCATAACTGCTTGTACAGCCTACGCCTGACTTGCCTCCCACGCCGGTTCTTCCCGCTGTTCTACGCCGCGTCGGAATCGTCGTTTTTTTAATCGCCTTGCGCCGAATTACTCGAGCAACGCAGCTTGTGGCAAGGAGGTCCCGGCGGATGCGCAAATTCTACTTCGGCTGGTTCTTGACGCCGTTGGCCGCAGTCGCCGCGGTCGCAACGGTGATAACGACGACGACGGCCCAGGCCGCGGAAGCCGCACGCTCCCTACGCCCCGCCGCCATCCAGTCGGCCCCCGCCTCGTCGCGGCGCATTCCCCACACCTCACCCGCAACCAGTACGCCGCCTTCCCCCGCGACCGGTGAACGAACAGCCGAACCAACCGCATCGGCCGAGCCGCCCTTGTCCCCCGCCGTCGACGTCGAGACGGTGCGCGAACACCATCCCCATGGGGCGCTCCGGATCGAACGGCAAGTTCGCCGTAATTCCTCAGGCAAATTGGAACACCACGGTCAGTGGAAGTGGTGGGATGCCAGCGGGCGACTCATGGCGGCCGGCGTCTTTGAAAACGGTCAGCGGCAAGGGCCCTGGATTCGCATCCACTTCCGCGAAGAAGGCGGCGTCTTCCAAGAACCGGCCTACGCCGATTTCAGCTCCCCGTTTTCATCCGAAGCACTGTTCGACCAGGGGAAAATGAACGGCCTGTGGACGATGCGCGACGCCCAAGGTCGGCCGATCACCACGATCGCCTATCGACATGGCCAGCGCCACGGAACGGCCACGTGGTGGTACGCCAACGGTGCAAAGCTGCAGGAAATCGAGTACATCGACGGACTCATGGACGGCGAGGTCGTCAAATGGAACCCGGCCGGCGAAGAGATCTTCCGCCGTAGCTTCCAGGCGGGACGGGAACTCGTCGTCTCCAGCAAAAAGTACCCGCAAGGCCAGAAGATGTCGTCGGTCACCGTTCTCGCCGCGCCCCTCGTCCCCGAAGGAGAGGACGATTGGTGGACGGGCGAACGGACGATCTACCAAGTGGAAGGCCAAGACGCACGCCAGGGAATCTCGGTGCAATGGTATCCCAATGGACAAACGCGCCGTCACGGCGACTTCGACCGCGACTTGCCCGTCAGTACGCACACCTGGTGGCACCCCAACGGCGCCAAGTCCGCCCAAGGCGACTATCGACTCGGTCGCATGACCGGCCGCTGGACCTGGTGGCACCCCAACGGCAATGAAGCGGCGACCGGCGAGTATCGCGATGGGGAACCGATCGGCGCCTGGACCTGGACCACCGCCGACGGCATGCAAATCTCCCGCGGTTCCCCCGCTCTCCGCGAGCATATCGCCGTCGATGACCGCGACGCCGCACCGCTCCCGCCTGCAAAAGCACGCAACTGAGAGGTTGAACGAGCGTCGGCGCCAGGGATCGTCGCTCCGGTGGCCTTCGTGTTTTTCACGGAGCCACAAAGACACGGAGATGAGCGAGCACGAGGGTCGGATGTTGATTTGAAGGAGGTCGGCAGGCGAATGCTGATCGGCGATCTGCGAGTTCCTCTCTGTGCCTCCGTGCCTCCGTGAGAAGCCAAAATCGCGAGTGCGAAGCATCTCAGGTCCGCCATCGCGACGCGGGCGGACCCACGCCGACGCGACTGTGGGATGGCTGAGGTCTGGGAAGCGTAGGGTGTTTTTACTCACGGAGCCACAAAGACACGGAGATGAGCGAGCACGAGGGTCGGATGTTGATTTGAAGGATTGTGGCTCGCCAAATGCTGATCGGCGACTTGCCTGTTCCTCTCTGTGCCTCCGTGCCTCCGTGAGAATCCAAAATCGCGAGTGCGAAGCATCTCAGGTCCGCCATCGCGACGCAGCGGACCTGCTCCGACGCGACTGTGGGATGGCTGAGGTCTGGGAAGCGCAGGGTGCCTTTCTGTCTCAAGGAATTCCAAAGGCGCAGTGATGCACGAAAACGAGATCGGGACGCTGATTGTCGACTGTGCAGTCCAATTGCACCAAGATCTGGGGCCGGGACTCTTGGAAGTGGTGTACGAAGTGACGTTGGCCGCCAAACTGCGAAAACGAGGCTTGGCGGTTGAGCGACAAGTGCCCGTTTCAATCGAATACGAAGGGCAGCGGTTCGAGGAAGGCTTCCGAGCGGATTTGATCGTCGAGCAAAAAGTAATCGTCGAACTCAAGTCCGTGGAACAAATTCATCCGGCTCACAAGAAGCAAGTTCTTACCTACCTTCGACTGACAGGAATGAAACTTGGGTATCTGCTGAACTTCGGCGAAGCCCTGATGAAAGACGGCATCACGCGAATCATCAACGGCGAGTTGTGACCGTGCCTCCGTGAGAACCAATGACGAACGAGCGCCGGTCCGCTGCTGGGGCGTGATGAGGCGAAACGCTCAACGAGTCGCGGCGGTTTAAGGAAGTTTCTCTCACGGAGCCACCAAGGCACAGAGAGAGGCGTGGGGTAGGGTCCGAATCCTACTCACTCGCGCGGCGCGCATTTCTCCGTGTCTCCGTGCCTCCGTGAGAGCCAATGACGAACGAACGAGCGCCGTTCCGCTGCTGCAGCGTGATGAGGCGAAACGCTCAGCGAGTCGCGGCGGTTTAAGGAAGTTTCTCTCACGGAGCCACCAAGGCACATAGAGAGGCGTGGGGATAAGGTCCGAATCCTACTCACTTGCGCGGCTCGCATTTCTCCGTGTCTCTGTGTCTCCGTGAGAGCCAATGACGAACGAGCGCCGGTCCGCTGCTGCGGCGTGATGAGGCGAAACGCTCAGCGAGTCGCGGCGGCTTAAGGAAGTTTCTCTCACGGAGCCACCAGGGCACAGAGAGAGGCGTGGAGATAAAGTCCGAATCCTACTCACTCGCGCGGCGCGCATTTCTCCGTGTCTCTGTGTCTCCGTGAGAGCCAATGACGAACGAGCGCCGGTCCGCTGCTGGGGCGTGATGAGGCGAAACGCTCAACGAGTCGCGGCGGTTTAAGGAAGTTTCTCTCACGGAGCCACCAAGGCACAGAGAAAGGCGTGGGGATAAGGTCCGAATCCTACTCACTCGCGCGGCGCGCATTTCTCCGTGTCTCTGTGCCTCCGTGAGAGCCAATGACGAACGAGCGCCGGTCCGCTGCTGGGGCGTGATGAGGCGAAACGCTCAACGAGTCGCGGCGGTTTAAGGAAGTTTCTCTCACGGAGCCACCAAGGCACAGAGAAAGGCGTGGGGATAAGGTCCGAATCCTACTCACTCGCGCGGCGCGCATTTCTCCGTGTCTCTGTGCCTCCGTGAGAGCCAATGACGAACGAGCGCCGGTCCGCTGCTGCGGCGTGATGAGGCGAAACACTCAACGAGTCGCGGCGGTTTAAGGAAGTTTCTCTCACGGAGCCACCAAGACACGGAGAGAGGCGTGGGGATAAGGTCCGAATCCTACTCACTTGCGCGGCTCGCATTTCTCCGTTCTCTGTGTCTCCGTGAGACAAATCTGCCCAGGGGCGAGCGAAGACGTCAGACGCTCGTCATGCCCCGCTGTTTCGCGGCCTGAAAATGCTTTACAGCGTTGCCCAACGGGGACTCAATTGCCTCACCATGCAGCTGCTCGGACGAGATGCGAAACTGCGACGATTCGAGGAAGTGTGTTGCCCGAGCGGCAAATGGAAGGAGGGCAAGATTCCTTTGATTCGAGACAGGCTGGAAGCCTGTCCTACGGGGCGCCGGCGATCTTGGTGCGTAGCTGGTAGACGCTCGTCGAGGCCGTGAAGTACAGGTCTTTGCGGTCGGGGCCTCCGAAGGCCAAGTTCGTCGAAAACTCGGGCATCGGTTTGTGCAACAGCAGCTTGCCGTCGGCGCTCACGACGAACAAACCGGTCGTGGCGCCCTGACCGGCCGCCGCCCAGATGTTTCCCGACTCGTCCACGCGCATCCCGTCGATGCCTCGATCGGGCGAGAAGTCGTACACGATTCCATCCGGCGTCAGCCCTTGCTGCTCGTCCACCTGATACCGATGCAGACGCTGCGAACCGCGATCCGACACATACAAGAGTCGTCCGTCCGGCGACAACGCGATCCCGTTGGGCTTCTGCAAGTCGCGGATCAGCAACTTGACGTCCCCTGGAGCGTCGATGCGATAAACGCCCGCGACCGGTTGAGACGCGTCTTCGGGTTTTCCAAAGTTCGGGTCGGTGAAATAGATGCGGCCTCGGCGATCGACGCACAAATCGTTGGGCGCATTGAAGGGCCGGTCCTCGTATTTCGCCGCCAGCACCGTTTCGCGACCGTCAGCCTCTAACCGCGTCACTCGGCGGCCCCCGCCGGGACCGCCCGACTGACACAGAACAAGGCGCCCTTCGCGGTCGATCGTCAGGCCGTTCGCGCGACCGCACGGTTTGCGAAAGTCGGAGACCGTTCCGTCAGGCGCGCGACGCACGATGCGGTCGTTGGGGCCGTCCGAAAAGTACAGATTGCCCTTCGCGTCGACGACCGGTCCTTCGGTGAACCGGCACCCCGACGCGATCTTCTTCACGCCGAACGATTCGTCCAACAATTCTTGCCCGGCTGCCGGCTCAACTAACGCTGCGATCAAGACGACGGACAGCCACGATGCGCTTCGCCAATTCTCGAGCCCAGTCATCGGCGAGACTCCCTTGTTAATGCAGAACTGGCTCACTCCGGCGTTTCGCTCAAGATCTTCGAGTAGGCCTTGCGAGCCGCATCGAAAGCGGCGGCCGCTGCGGGACGTTCCTCGGGGCGAATCGCACGCTCTTTTTGCTTCCAACAGACATCGACGGCGTCCAGGCACCACTGAGCGCTTCGCTTGTTCGCTCGAATCGGCTTGCCGTCCACTTCCACAAATACCGGATTCGTATGGCAGCTTGGGAAAATCCGCACCGCCATCCAGCACGAGCGGGTGGGTTTGTATTGGAAGCGAACGTCGGTGATCGAGCCGTCCGCTGCGATCTCCTGCCGTTCCACGGATTCCCCATTCACAATCAACTCCACCGGCGCCTTGCGGCTATCTCCGATTCGAGCTCGCTCAATGTGCCAATAGGGTTTGTGGTCGAGCGGCTTGTTGCGAATCTCGTCGATCGGTTTTTCTGCGAGCAACGCGGAGGCTTGAACGGAGACGTCGAGCGTCTGACCTGATTGAGCGGCGAGGAAGCTCGCGCGGCCGTCCTTCCCCTTTTCACCCACGCCCAAACCGCCGACCTGGAAGTCGAATAGGTGGCTCAGGCCGTCGCCGCAATAGCTGCGTCCATCCCGAATCCCATCGATCCATCGGTCGAAATCCAG
>JAXMBK010000014.1:0-213074 GCA_046349935.1 Pirellulales bacterium
AAGAAGACGCGTTTGACCAGCCACAGCATGTACCACGCGCCCAGCACCACGCCGGTCACCGACAATACGGCGACCGATTGCAGGGCGAATTTCCAAGGCCCCGTCAACTCGGCGAATCCGCGTTGGAACGCCGCGGTCAAGATCATGAACTCGCCTGGAAACCCGTTTAGCCCCGGCAAACCGATGCTGGAGAACGTAAACACCAACATGAAGAACGAGATCCAGGGCAAGCGGCGAGCCAACCCGCCGAGGTTCGAAATCTCGCGCGTGTGGTAGCGCTCGTACAGCATGCCGACGATGGCGAACAAACCGCCCGTCGACAGGCCGTGGTTGATCATCTGCAGCGTGCCGCCTTGGATGCCGAGGCGATTCAGCGAGAACAAGCCCAGCATGCAAAAGCCCAAGTGGCTGACGCTGGAGTAGGCGATCAGCCGCTTCATGTCTTTCTGAGCGAGCGCGACAAGTGCGCCGTACACGATGCCGGCGACCGACAGCCACAGCATCCACGGCATGGCCGCAGCGGACGCATCGGGCAACCAGGGAATGTTGAAACGGAGGAAGCCGTAGGTGCCGATCTTCAGCAGCACTCCGGCCAAAAACACGCTGCCCGCCGTCGGCGCCTGCACGTGCGCCAGCGGCAGCCACGTATGCAACGGGAACAGCGGCACCTTGATCGCAAAGCCCGCAAACAGGGCGAGGAAGATCCACCCCTGCCAACTGAGCGGCAACGGATGCTCGCGCAGCCCGGCGGTCAAATCGGGAATCGAAAACCGCATCACTCCGCCGCCCGCGTGCTGGGCGTCCCACAGGACGATCGCGATCAGCCCCAGGAAGGTCAGCACGCTGCCGGCCAACGTGAACAGGAAGAACTTCACGGCCGCATAGCGTCGATCCTCGCTGCCCCAGATGCCGATGAGGAAGAACAGCGGAATCAGCGTGAATTCGAAGAAAATGTAGAACAGCAGCAGGTCGCGAGCGGCGAAGACGCCCAAGCAACCGCACTCCAACAGCAGCAACATGCCGTAGAACAGCGCCGGGCGATCCACCACCGCCTCCCAACTGACCAGCACCGACGTGACGAGCAACAGCGCCGACAGACCGAACAGCCAGAGGCCGAGGCCGTCGAGTCCCACGCTGAAGCGAACGTCGGGCATCCACGCGGCGGAAGCCGTCGCCCCTGCGTCGGCCCCCACCCAAGGAATCTCGGTCACCGCGTAATCCGAAGTGACTCCTTCCGCTGGGAAGTTGTGGACGACGAGAAACGCCAGGGCCAGCGTCGCGAGGGATACGGCGAGCGCCGTCCAGCGAACGGCTTGACGTCCCAGCGGCGCGACGAACCCCATCGAAAGGGCGCCGGCCAACGGCAGGAAAATCGTGATGAGCAGCAATTGCGACATGTTCTTATTTCGTCTCGTGGGGCACTTGCGGTTCTCAGCTTCCCGCCCACAAAAGTTTCGCGGCCATCAAAATCAGGGCGCCTAGCACCATCGCCAACCCATAGAAGGGCACCAGCCCCATCTGCAGCGAACGCATGAGCGAACCCAGCGCGACCGGAATTCGCCCGCACAGGTTCACGGCGCCGTCGATGATCCAGCGATCGATCCAGTACAGCACGGCGGCCAACGCCTGCAGCGGCCAGACGATCGTCGCCAGGTAGATCTCGTCCCAGAAAAACTTGCGGTACGACAATTTGTACGGCGACACGTAATGGCCTAGTACGAGGGGGGCGGAGAGCAGCACGGCGAAGAGCAAAACGAGATAGCCCAGCAACGCCGTGAACCACCCCAGCCCGATCCCCTCGGCGCTCTTTTGTACGCGAGCGATCAGCGGACGCTTCTTCCACTTTTCGACGCGCTCGACGTCCATCCAGCGCGACAGATTGTCCAACCGAGCCAGCGACGCGATCCAGCGCACTTCCCGGTTGTCTCCCAGGTAGAGATAGCTGGCCAGCAAGATGCCGGCGGCCGCGACCAATGTGCTGGTCGCCGCCACCGTCAAGTGAAACTCGCCCGGCTGCACCGTGTGCGTGACCGGTCCCGCAGCCAACGACGGCGCTTGACTCACGAAATGAGCGAACCCATGCGTGTACTCAAAGTATCCGCCGACTCCGAGGGCGAAGATCGCCAGCACCAGCAGCGGCAAGCACATCGACGGCGGCGACTCGTGCGCATGATCACCGGCTTCCGGCGGCACTCGCTCGGGTCCATAGAACGTCAAAAAGAACGCGCGGAACGTGTAAAACGCCGTCAAGAAGGCGACGAACAGCGCGACCAAGTACAGCCCGTTGTAGAGACTGGCAAGCGTCGCGGGGGCGAAAAGCGCCGGTTCGATCGTCGCTGCGGCAGTCTCGCCGCTCGCCGCGACATGTTCTCCCGCCGACCAATGGTGCGCCTGTTCGTGCAACGAGGCCACGATCGCATCTTTGCTCCAGAAACCCGAAAAGGGAGGAACGCCCGCAAGCGCCAAGCAGCCGATGAAGAACGTCCAGTGGGTGACGGGCATGATCTTCCGCAGGCCGCTGAATTTCCGCATGTCGATGATGTGCCCCATGGCATGCATCACGCTGCCCGAACCCAAGAACAACAGCGCCTTGAAGAAGGCGTGGGTGAACAAGTGGAACATCCCGGCGACGATGCCGAGCATCGAGCCGGTTCCCAATCCCAAGAACATGTAGCCCAATTGGCTGACGGTGGAGTAGGCCAGGACTCGCTTGAGGTCGTTCTGCGTGAGTGCGATCAATCCGGCCAACAGCGCCGTGATTCCACCCACGGTCGCGACGATGGCTTGCGCTTCGGGCGACGCGGTGAACAGCGGCGTGCAGCGCGTGACCATGTAGACGCCGGCGGTGACCATCGTCGCCGCGTGGATGAGCGCGCTCACGGGAGTCGGGCCTTCCATCGCGTCCGGCAACCAGACGTGCAACGGGAACTGCGCCGACTTGCCGCAGGCGCCGAGCATCAACAGCAGGCAAATCGCCATGCCGGTCAGGCCGGTGCGGTAGTCGTTGGCTTGAATGCGCGTCGGGCTGAGGACGCCGCGGGCCGTGTCGGCGACCGCGTCGCTGGGCGACGCCGCGGCCGCTTCGCCGCCGGACGCGGCGCCGATTCGGTCGTGAAAATCGAGCGTTCCGTAGTTGGTCCAGATCAGGAACAGGGCCAGCGCGAAGCCAAAGTCGCCGACGCGATTGACCAAGAACGCCTTCATCCCGGCGCCCGCCGCTTCCGGCTTCGTGTACCAGAAGCCGATCAGCAGATAGCTGCACACGCCGACCGCTTCCCAAAAGACGAACAACAACGCAAAGTTGCTGACCGACACCAGCATGGTCATCGAGAAGACGAACAGACCGATATAGGTGAAGAATCGCCAATAGCTTCGGTCGCCATGCATGTAGCCGGCCGCGAAGATGGCGACCAGCGTCGAGATGAACGTGACCATCGACAGCATCATCGACGTGAGCCCATCGGCGCGCAACGTGATGTCGATGTGGAAGTCGTGCGTCGCCGTCGCTCCCGAGCCTGTCGTCTGTTCGTACGCATCCGGGATATGGGCCCACGTCCACAATTTCACGACATGTTCGAAGCCGCCCGCCGCCATGTTCTCGGTCTGGCGATGGTGGACTTCGCGCAGCAGCATCAGGCTGCAGACGCAGGCGGCGGCCAGCGCCAAGATGGTGGGCCAATGGCTGGCTGACTTCAAAAACCGGGCGCCGAAAATCGCGGTCACCAGCGACGCCGTCAGCGGCAACGCGGGGACCAAGACCATCAGCAAGTCGAGTTGGGAGTCCATCGTTCGTAGTTCCGATCGTCTCTGAACGCGTCGTTACACGCGGCTGCGGTGCAAATCTTCTTCTGGATCGTGCTGCGGCAAATGGCCGGCCGGGGTGAGGGTCGGCCACGCTTTCTCATCTTCATGCTCTTCCGGCACTTCGCGATCCACGTACGCCGGCTGGCCTTCTTCGCGCATTTCTTGCCAGAACGCGATATCCAGTTTGCCGCTGCGATGGAACAGCATCAGGATGAGCGCCATGGCGATCGCCGCTTCGCAAGCCGCGACCGTGAGGATGAAGATGACCAGCATCTGCCCGCCCCAATTCGCGTGGTAGCGTCCCCACGCCACGAGGCTCACCGAGATCCCTTGCAGCATCATTTCCGCGCACAGGAACATGACGATCATGTTGCGCCGCACGAGGAAGCCGATCATGCCGAGCGCGAAGAGGATCGCGCCGATCACCAAGTAGTTGTAAAGTTCAATCGCTGGATCAGCCATTGCCGGAAGCCTCCCCCGTCGTTTCTTCCGACTCGCGAGCCGGTTCGTCGCGGCCTTGAATGACGATCGCCACGGCGCCGACGAGCGCCGCCAGCAGCAGCGAACCGCCGATTTCCACCGCGATCAGATGGCGGCTGAACAGCACGGCGCCCAACCGCGCCATGTGGCCGCGTTGGTCGATGACGTCGACCGCTTTGCCGCCGACGGCGATCGTCGGGGCGGCCGCCGTCGTTGTCGTCGCCGGCTTCAGTTCGCGCACGACGCTGAAGGCGCCCAGCAGCGTTCCCAAGAGCAGGGCGACGGTCAGCACCGTAGCCGGTTTGGCGAGCGGCCCCCAGCTGATGCGGTCATAGGTGTCGTGTCCTTCCGGCTGCGCGAGCATGACGACGAACAGGAACGTCACCACGATGGCGCCGGCGTACACGACGATCGTCGCGACTCCCAGAAACTGAGCGTGTTGCAAGCAGAACAAGCCGCCGGTTCCCAGCAGCGAGACGGCGAACCAAATGGCCGAGTAGACCGCACTGCGCATCGAGATGGCCGCGCCGGCCGCTCCGACCGTCAGCGCCGCCAGCACCCAAAAGCTAATCTGGCTCCCCAGCGAATCGACTCGCCCCAGTCCCAGGCCGAAGAAGACGATGCTGAGCAGCCCCAGAAACTGGCCGCCGCGACGCGTGCCGCTGGTGCTGCCCGGGACGAGCAACAGCAAGGCCGCGACGCCCGAGGCGACGCCCCAAGCCAGCGGCGAGCGGAACAAGTCGTTCCAGGGAATGGCGGCCCACAGCGGCGAACCGACGCCGCCCGCGGCCCACACGGAAATCGCGTCCGCGATCATGTCTTGCCTCCCAAGGTCGCCGACTTCATCGGCTCCTTGTCTTTCGTTTGATCGAAGACGCTGAGCAGCTTTTCTTTATCGAAGATCATCTCTTCGCGGCTGCGTCCCGTCAGGTTGTACATGCTGGTCAATTCCACCGCGTCGACCGGGCAGGCTTCCTCGCACATGCCGCAGTAAATGCAGCGCAGTTCGTCGATCTGAAAGCTCTGCGGATACTTGTCGCGATCAGGCCAGGGGCTCTCGGCCGCCACAATGTCGATGCAGTGCGCCGGGCACGCGGTCGCGCACAAAAAGCAGGCGACGCACTTCACTCGCCCCTTCTCGTCGCGGTTCAGCCGATGGACGCCGCGGTAATTCAGCGGATTGCCGATGACCGGTTCTTGGTCCGGGTAGCTGACCGTCACGACATTGCCCGCCACCGAACGCTTGAGGTGGTTGAATGTGGTGGTGAGGCCCTGGATGAACATGGGCAGATACATCTTGCCGCCCAAGCCCAGCTTCGGCTCTTCCACCCAACTGATTTGCGGATCGTCGACGTTCATGATCTTTCTCTCCCGTTCGCACCGTCTGCGGCGCTGGCGAGTCGTTTTACAGCTGCGAATCGATCTCGAACTGCTGCAAGTTGCGTCGCGGTCGGTTGTCGGTCACCAAGGCGCCGCTATATGCGACCGCCAGCCAACCGACGATGCACGTTCCCCACGTCACGGCCATCATCGCGAAGTCCCACGCTCGGTTGGCCGCTTGCGGATCGCTGATCGTGCGCAATTCATACAGAATGGCGACCACGACCAAGTTGGCGAGTCCCAACGGGAGCATGATCTTCCAAGCGAGCGCCATGAGCTGATCGAAACGGAACCGCGGCCAGCTCCAACGCGTCAGCATGAAGAACAAAATGACGAGCACGATTTTGACCGTGAGGATGGCGATGCGCAGGATCGCGCCGAACCACGTGACTTGGTCGTCCGCGCCGGTGAGTCCCCAGAAGTGCCAACCGCCCAAGAACAGGATCACGATCAAGAACGAAGCCGTGATCATGTGCAAGAATTCGGCCACCAGGAACAACAGCAGCTTGATCCCCGAATACTCGGTGTGATATCCGCCGACCAGTTCCTGTTCGCATTCCGGCAGGTCGAACGGCAAGCGAGCCGCTTCGGCGAACGCCGCGACGACGAAGACGATGAATCCCAGCGGCTGGGCGAGGGCAAACCAAACCCCCGACTTGGCCTGTTCGCGAATGATCACTTCCAGGTCTAGCGAGCCGGCGGCGAGGGTGACGCCGAGCAGCCCGAGCCCCATCGGCAGTTCGTACGCGATCAACTGGGCGCTCGAACGCAGCCCGCCCAAAAAGCTGTATTTGTTGTTGCTCGCCCAGCCGCCCAGCACCACGCCGTACACCGCGATGCTCGACAACGCAAACACGTAGATCATGCCGACGTCGATGCCGGGCGCCACGATCAGCCGAATGGGCCCTTCGACCCCTTCGATTTGCGGCAACACGCTGCCGAACGGAATTACGGCGAAGACGGCCAGCGCGGCGACCAGGATCGAGATGGGCGCCAGGATGTACAGCCGCTTGTCGACGTGCGCCGGCGTGTACTCTTCCTTGAGGATGAATTTCACGCCGTCCGCCAGCGGCTGACCGAGGCCGAACATGCGGATCTTGGTCAGCGGAATGCCGACGCGATTCGGGCCGATGCGGTCCTGCACCCAGGCCGCCATGCGACGCTCGAGCAACACGAAGTAGGCTGCCGCCGTCATTAGGCCGCCGATCAGCGCGGCGATCTTGATCAGTGGTTCGATTAATTCACGAGGCGGAGTCATGAAACGCCTGCCAGTTGATTGACTTTGAGATCCAAACCAACGCCCGGGATGGGCGCCGTCGCGGCCGCGAAGTAACCGATCGCTCGCGCCACGTCATCGAGCACCGGACGCGAACGGAACAGTCCTGTGCGTCCCGTGAGTTGCCACAGGAGATGGCCTTCGACCTTCACGCCCGAAGGAGCTCGAATGGCCCATTCGAACGACTGCAGCCGATCTGCATGATTGACGTACGATCCGTCGCGCTCCGCAAACGCGGCCGCCGGCAGACGCCAATGAGCGGCTTCCATGAGGGGCGACGAGAACAGGTCTTGCACAATGAGCAGCTTCACGTCGGCGAATTTTTCCGCGACCGCCGCGTTGGTCCAGGCGGCCGTCGCCGCGTCGGGCGAGCCGCCGGCGACCCACACGCCTTGCACCTTGCCGCTGGGCAAATGCTGCGTCAGGAATTCGTCCCAAGTGATGACCTGACCGGCCAAACCGGCGATCACCTCGGTCACCCCTTTGCGATTGGGGCACTTCTCGGCGCGAATCGTGAATCCCTTCGGATACGACTCGTCTTCGCCCACGACCGGGATCGCGCCCAAGACCAGCAGCGCTTGCGGGTCGATCGACCGCACATACGTCGCCAGCAGGTACGCCTCTTCCACCGTCAGGAACGGCGACAGTACGGCGGCCAACTTGCCGGCCGCTCGCAGTTCGCCATCCAACTGCTGCGGCGCGTCGGACCATTCCACGTTGGTCGTCGTCGACTGACCGTTCTTGTCGACGCGCTTCGTCGGTCCGACCACGCGTTGGGCGTCGTGCACATGCTTCCAGCCATAACGGCCGTCGTCGCACATCCACCACTGATTCACGTGTGCGTTTTCACGCGGCTTGAGGCGGTAGATGCGGTCTTGGTTTTCGTCGACTCGGATCGAGCAGCCGGTGGAGCAGCCGGCGCAGACGCCGTCGTGCGACTTCATGAACCAGACGCGCTGGGAGTACAGGAAGTCGACGTCGCCGAGCGCCCCGACGGGGCAGATGTCCGACACGTTGCCCGAGAGCTTGTTATCGAGCGGGAAGCCTGGGAAGACGTCGATTTCCTCATGAGCGCCGCGGTTGGCGACCATCAGTTCGGCCGTCCCGGAGATCTCGCGCGTGAACCGCACGCAGCGCGTGCACATCACGCAGCGATCGACGAACAACGTGATCGTGTCGCCCAAATCGCGCCGTCGGCTGTGAAACGGCTTGATGTCCGCCCGCCGCTCGTCGCGTCCATACTCAAAGTGATAATCCTGCAGCGAGCATTCGCCCGCTTTGTCGCAGATGGAGCAGTCGACGGGGTGGCGCAGCAATAGGTCCTCTTCGACCATCGCCCGCGCCTTCTGCACCGACTCGCTGTTGGTCACGAAGACCGTGCCGTCGGTGGCCGGCGTTTGGCAGGCCGGGACCAGCTTGGGCATCATCTGGATTTTGCCCGTCGCCGCATCCTTCTTCCCCGTTTCGACGAGGCACATGCGGCAACTGGCCACCACCGACAAGCCGGCGTGCCAGCAGTAGTGGGGCACGTCCACGCCGGCGCGCTGCGCGACTTGGATGCCGTTCAGCCGCTCGCCAGCGCCGATTTCAACTTCTTTACCGTCGACAATTACCGTGGGCATGATTAATGGATCTCCACGAGGTCCAACGCCGGGACGGGTTCGGTCCGCATCCATCCCGTCGGGTTCGTGCGCTTGATGTACTCTTCAAAATCCTCGCGGAACTTGCGAATCGCGTTCTTGATCGGCCAGGCGGCGCCGTCGGCCAACCCGCAGATGGTCGTGCCAGGGATGATCCCGATGTTGTCGCCGATCTCCAGCAGCAACTCGAGGTCCTTCAGCCGCCCTTGGCCCGCCAGGATGCGCTTCATCATCCGCAGCGACCAAGCCGTCCCCTCGCGGCACGGCGTGCACTGACCGCAGCTTTCGTGCGCGAAGAACTGGCAACTGTTGTGCAGGAAGTCGACCATCGACACGGTCTCGTCCATGACGACGACCGCGGCCGTGCCGAGACCCAAGCAGCCGAATTTGCCCGGCCCATTGAAGTCGAGCGGGCAATGGAATTCGCTGGCCTTCAACAGCCCCATGCTGATGCCGCCCGGAATGGCTGCTTTCGGCTTGCGACCGCCGCGCATCCCTCCGCCGTAGCGCTCGATCAGTTCCGTGACGGTCAAGCCCAACGGCGCTTCGTAGCAGCCGGGCTTGTTGACGTGGCCGCTGAGGCAATACAGCTTCGGGCCGTAGCTGCCGGCGTCGCGCGGATTGTTGGGATCGGGCGGAACGCCCATCGACTTAAACCAGTCCGCGCCGCGCTCCATGATGTGTCGGACGCAGGCCGCCGTTTCCACGTTGTTCACAACCGTCGGCTTGCGGAACAAACCTTCCACGGCGGGGAAGGGCGGCTTGATGCGGGGCCAAGCGCGACGTCCTTCGATGCTCTCGATGAGCCCCGTTTCTTCGCCGCAGATGTAGGCGGCAGCGCCGCGGTGCAGGAAGATATCCAGCGAGTAGCCTGAGCCGAGGATGTTCTTGCCGAGGTACCCGGCTTCGTAGCATTCGTCGACCGCTTGCTGCACCCGCTTCCACGCCAGCGGGTACTCGTACCGCATGTAGAAATAGGCCGTCGACGCCGCCGTCGCAAAGCAGCTCAGGATGAGCCCCTCGATGACTTGGTGCGGATCGAGCTCCATGAGGTACCGATTGTTGAACGTCCCCGGTTCGCTCTCGTCGGCGTTCAGGCAGAAGTAGATCGGCCCCGGATGGTCCTTGGGCAGGAAGGTCCATTTGAGCCCGGTGGGGAAACCCGCGCCGCCGCGACCGCGCAGGCCGCTGGCCTTCACGATTTCTTTCACATCGTTGGGCGTTTGGCTGCCGAGCACCTTCTTCAGGGTCGCGTAACCGCCCGTCGATTCGTACACCCGACGCGTGTGGCTGTCGGGTTTGGCGATGTTCGCCAGCAAGATGGGTTCGAAGTCAGCCACTCTAGAGGTCCTTCAAGAAGGCGTCGGCCTTGTCTTTCGTGAGGCTCGTGTGCAACGTATCGCCCGCCAGCATGCACGGAGCATGCTCGCACGCACCCAGGCACTCGGCGTACTCCAGTGTCAGTTTGCCGTCGGCAGTCGTGCCGCCCGGTGCGACCCCGGCCTTGTGACACATATGTTCGAGAATCTGGTCTCCGCCCAGCAGGTAGCAGCTCACAGATCGGCAGACCCAGGCTCGCACCTGCCCGTGCGGCTTGTCCTGCTTGAAGAAGCCATAGAAGCTGAGCGTGTCTTGAACTTGCGCCGGCGCAAGTTCAAGAATCTCCGCGATCTCGACGATCGCTTGGAACGGAACGTGCCGCAAATGCTCATTTACGAGATGCAGCGCGGGCAGCGTCACGGCCTGCTTCGACGGGTACCGCGGGATGTACGCCTTGATTTGGGCGACCATCTCGTCGGTCAGCACGCGTGGCTTAGCGGCGGTGTTCATGTCAATTCACCGAGCGAAACGAGGGGGACGTAAGGGGCGATTGAGCGGACGGGGCAGGGGACGGGAATCAGCGGTCGAGTTCGGCGGCGATGATGTTGAGGCTGCCCAGCACCGCGACGACGTCGCTGAGCGTATGGCCGCGGATCAAGTGCGGAAACATGGCGAAGTGGATGAAGCTGGGCGGACGGCAACGCGCTCGATAGGCGACGTCACTGCCGTCGCCGACGATGTAAAAGCCCAGCTCGCCGTTCGGCGCCTCGATCGCCCCATACGACTCGTTGTTGGGCACCTCGAAGCCGCGATTCGTCATCACCAACTCGAAGTGCGTGATGGTCCCTTCGATCGTCTGGTACACCTGCTGCTTCGTCGGCAGGATGGCTCGTTCGTCCAGTCCCACGTTGACGGGGCCGGCCGGAATATTCTCGAGCGTCTGCGTCACCAGCTTCAAACTCTCGCGCATCTCGGCGATGCGGACGTAGTACCGCGCGAAGCAGTCGCCCGCCTTGGCGCAGCAAACATTGAAATCCAGATCGGCGTAGGCCAGATAGGGCTCGTCTTTACGCAGGTCGCGCGTGACACCGCTGGCGCGTGCGACCGGGCCGGCCGCACTGCGACTGATGGCCTCTTCCTTCGTGAGCACGCCGACCCCCTTCATGCGATCGACGAAGATGCGGTTGCGATTGACCAGCTTCTCCATCTCGTCGATCGTGCGCGGGAAGTCCTTCACGAAGGCGCGGATTTTTTCGATCACCAGCGGCGTGATGTCGTGCATCACTCCGCCGACCCGCGTGTAGCTGGTGGTGAAGCGGGCGCCGCACAGAGTTTCGAGAATGTCGTAGATCTTCTCGCGTTGATAGAACGCGTAGAGGAAGAACGTGAAGGCGCCGACGTCGAGCCCCATGGCGCCGGTCGAGAGGAGGTGGTCGCTGATCCGCGCCAGCTCGCAGATCAACGTCCGGATGTACTTGCAGCGCGGCGTGAGTTCGACGCCTAGCAGCTTTTCGACCGCGTGATGCCACGCCACGTTGTTGGCGATCGGCGAGATGTAGTTCATGCGGTCGGTGACCGTCACGTACTGGTTGTAATCCAGATGCTCGCCGATCTTTTCAAAGCCCGAGTGCAAATAGCCGATGTCCGGGATGGCTTCGACCACGCGTTCGCCGTCCAGCTTGAGGACGATGCGCAGGGTGGTGTGCGTGGCCGGGTGTTGCGGGCCGAAGTTCAGCGTCCACAGGTAATCCTGTTCGGACGAGTTGGCCTTGGCGAGCGTGGCGGGAGTAAGTGGCATAGGCGGAGTCTCTTTTAGGCGGAGTCGCTCTTAAGCTTGGCCTCGGCGGATCACCGGGAAATTGTGACGCTCGCCGCGTCCCTGCAACGGATAGTCTTTCCGCAAGGGATGGGCCGAAAACTCGTCGGGAAGCAGCACGCGCCGCAAGTCGGGATGCCCCTCGAACACGATGCCGAACATGTCGTACACCTCGCGCTCCATCCAATTCGCCCCTTCCCACAACGGCACGACCGAGGGAATCGTGAGCTGCGGTTCGTTCAGCATCGTGCGCACGGTCAGACGCACGGCGGAGATGGTCGAGGCGAGCAGATAAACCAGTCCGAAACGATCGGTCGCTCCGCGGTAGTGCAAATAGTCGACGCACGTGACGTCCACCAGCAGGTCGAATCCCTGCGTCGACTTGAGCCACTGCAGCGTCTCCAGCAGCGATTCGGCCGGCACCACGACGCGGCGCTCGCCGCGAAACTCGCTGGTCGTCGCCGCGGGCACTCGCTGCTGCAAGGCTGCGATCACGTCGTCGACTTTCGCCATCGGGTAGTCCTTGTACGGGTAGGTGCGCTGCTTGAGTAATCAGGAATCGACCAAGCCGGAAACGGCGCCGCCTTCTAACCGCGACGACTGACCAGCGCCGGCTGAATAACCGGCAGTTCGACGAGCGCTCGCTTGGGCGCTTGCCGCGCCGTCGTATTGAACTCGTCGCCCATAATCGTCCCTTCCCGCTGGATCTTGTCCTGCAGGTCGATGATGGCCTGAATGAGTTGTTCGGGGCGGGGGGGGCAGCCGGGGACGTACATGTCGACCGGGATGAAGCGATCGATGCCTTGCACGACGCAGTAGGTATCGAACACGCCGCCCGTCGAGGCGCAGGCGCCCATCGAGATGCACCACTTGGGCTCGTGCATCTGCTGCCAGATGCGCTGGAGCACCGGGAGCATCTTCATGACGACGCGTCCGGCGACGATCATCAGGTCGCATTGCCGTGGGCTGAAGCGGAACACCTCGGCGCCGAACCGCGCCAAGTCGTGTCGACTGGCCCCGGTCGCCATCAACTCGATCCCGCAGCAGGCGGTGGCGAAAGGCATCGGCCACAAACTGTTCTTGCGACACCAGTTGGCGACTTCATCCAACTTGGTGATCACGACGTTCTCAGGCAGCTCTAACGCCATCGGAAAACCCCTTTTCGCCAAGCGTAAACCAATCCCAGGGCCAGGAGGCTGATAAAGACCAGCACCTCGCCGAACACCAGCAGCCGGCTGAACGACTGCGTTTCCCCGACCGTCGCCGCCACGTAGCTGAGTCCATCCTCGTTGCGGCTAGCGACCGCCCACGGGTAGAGGAACAGCAGTTCGACGTCGAACAGGAGAAATGCGACCGCGACCAAGTGAAACCGGACGTCGAAGCGACGGCGAGTGTCGTGGATGGGGTCCATGCCGCTTTCATACGGCATTTCCTTGACCAGCCCCTGCCGTTTGGGGCCTAGCAACGTCCCGACGACGAGTAGGCCGACGGCCAAAAGGCCGGCGCAGAGGACGAATAAGAGAATCGGGAGGAGGAAACTCCAGCCTTCCATAAGTCGCCAATTGGCTTGGGGTTATGATCATGCGTTGCTGACTTTGTGAATCTTATCACAAAGTCTGACGCGGCAAAAGCTCGCTTCGGGCGGAAGCGAGCGAGCAAAGAACCATAGTCCGGCAGCATCGTATCGGCGCGGGTCGGCGTGGTCAATCCGGGCAAGATTTCGGGGTTTTGGCGGTTACGAAAGGCGAACCCGCAAGGAAAAACTGCCGGAATTATCTGCGGGCCCGATGAAGAAGAGGTCGTTCACGTGAACGTAGATATCGCGATCCGGCAGCGTTTCAATTTCCATCGCCGAGCTTCGATTCTGGCTCTCGATGACCGTGGCGGCGCCGCCAATTTGCCAGATGACGAGCGCGTGGGGCGGCAAGTCCGGAAAGCGAAAACCGGTCCCCGCGGGCGCTGTCGCCGTTCCCAGAGGCGAAGTGACGAATTTTCCTGGGCCGGGCGCGTAGCTCCAGCGCACTACTGGTGCGAATACATCAATTCGGCTCGCACGCAGGGGAACCCCGGGGGCTAAATCAATTCGAGCGCCAAGGAAGTGGTCCAGCGAGCGAGCTGCAATGCGATTGAACTTGAGCCAACCCGTCGTGGATGGCGTCGCGGAAAGACTCGCCGGCGGAGCCGGAGCCGCCAATTCGCCTTCGCGAATCCCCGCATTCCAGCACTTACCGCAGAAATCGGCGACGTTCACATCTTCGCTGAGTTTTGGCTGCATTGGGTTGAGCGGGTCGCGGAACCAAGTCCAAACGCGGACCTTCAGCGCTGGGTAAGGGGCCTCGTTCTTGCAATAAAAGTCTGTCGCTGGCTTTGGGGAGCGAAACGGGACGCTGGAACTCGAAAAGGAACTCGTGTTGCCAATGCGCATGAGCGGCTGCGCACTGCTCCAGTTGTTGTCGACCGGCTGGGAGTTCGTGAAGCCGATCGCCGAAACGAACTGGGCTGGATAACCGTCCTTTTCGGCGACCACTTCGACCGGGAACGCCTGCATCATATTGATGGTCGTGGGGCCGACGCCGCATGACTTCGGCGTCGTGAAGGTCGTCGACAAGGTCGTGACGATTGGATTTGCGGTCGGTTCATCGGGCATCGGAGGCACTCCTATCAAGGTTTGTGAACTCGATCTGCTCAAAGGTAGTCGAACCGGCTTCGTTCATGACCCCCAGCCAGCCGGACGTGGGGAGGTCCAGCGGACTGTGATCGAAAGGGCTTCTCAGCTGGTCTTGCTCGGCCAGCGCGTAGTCATCCAATCCAACAATCGCACCATTCCAACGAACTTCATGCACGCGATCCTTCTCAACCCAAACCTCCAGTAGTTGTCTGGACCCGCTGTTCCAGTCGACTTTGCAGCCAGCAAGACCGACGATCCCGCGATAGCTCCACCGGTCGCCCTGCCGGATCCCATAATGAATCCGACGATGGAGCATAAACGTCTTTCCGTCCTCGGATTTTAAGGCGATGCACGACATTTGCCAAACTTCGTCGCCACCGATTCGGTAAGGGTGGTTCGTCGCCGGCCGACATCCGAAAAACAATCCGCAGGTGCCTGTGCGAGCCGAGTTATGCATCGGCACCGAGTAACGCCAATCTTGGGATTTGGTCTGGCCCAGTACACAAGTGGCGAATTCGCGCGAATTGAGTCGCAGCGTCTCGGTTTCCGCGGAAAAATCTGGCCCGAGTTCGACTTCGGACGTCGGCCAAATATGTCGCACGGGACGAGTCTTCACGCCTCCCAACAGTGGGAATCGTCGACTTGCGAGTGCCCAGCGGTCGATAAGGTCTGGCTCTCGCCAAAAGTTGATCGAGGCTTGAGGATCTGTATTGCCTCCTCCACTTTCGTCCGGCGAATGAAGAGCGGCGCTGGGCGAGTCTTGTGAGTTGCTTGCGACGAGCAGTGCCAACGCGACGGCCAAACCACCGCCGCACAGCAAGAGAGGACTCGCCCAAGTCACTCGCTTCGCCGCGTGCGGGGTGCGCGAATCGGCCGGCGGAAAGGAAACATCAGCGCAGGTCGCAGGCGACTGTCGCGCCAGCCACGAAGTCAGCCGTTCCGATACGACCTGCATACTTCTGGGGCGTTTGTCGATTTCCTTTTGCAAGCACTCGAGGCACAGGAGTTCTAGGTCTTCCGGGACATCGGCGGCTGGCACTCGTTGGCTGGGAGGCACGGGATGGCGATGCAGAATTTGATCGACGACTTGATTGGGCGTCCCTTGAAATACGGGACAGCCCGCCAGAACTTCATACAGCATGGCGCCGACGGCATACACATCGCACCGTCCGTCTAGGTGTTCCGAGCGGGCTTCAATCTGTTCGGGCGCTGCGTAGAGACGCGAACAGCGTCCATCGCCGGGACGGTCAAGCTGCTCATCAATATGCAACGCGAGCCCGAAGTCGCTCACGTGAGGCACGCCTTCTTCATCGAGCAAGATGTTGCTGGGCTTCAGATCGCGATGGAAGTAACCCCGTCGGTGGGCGAACTGGATCGCATCGCAGACGGCGACAAGCATTTGCACGACTTGCGGCAGGGGCGGGCGGCTCCGCATGACAGTGCTAAACGTTTTACCCGACATGAGCCGCATGGCGATGAAAGGCTGGCCGTCGCGCGCCCATTCCGCCGTGAATACTGGAACGATGTTCGGATGACTCAGCTCCACGGCGATTGCCGCCTCTCGGAGAAACTCTCGCAATTCAAGATCCGAGAGAAAACGATCGCGACGCGGCAATTTCACGGCGTCAAAGCGATTCAGGATTTGGTGCCGAGCACGATAGACGACGCCAAATCCTCCCTCGCCCAGTTTTTCCAGCAACTCGTAGGGACCGACTTGATTTCGCGCCGTGAGCGTCGTCCGCGAATGGAATGTCTCCGTCGGCGCATCGTCGTGCTCGGCATGCGCCGGCATCGGCAGGACGGCGGTGGGAAGAACCATTTCTTCCCGGCCGCTCGACGCCGAAAAGGTCTTGCCGCAGCGACGACATGCCACCGTGTCGTCGACGAACTGTTCGATTTCGAACTCGAATTGGCAATGCACGCAGGTGATTTGCATGGATGTGCCGTGGGCTCGCCCAATGAAGCGACTTATCGAAGGAAGGAGGCGACGCTCCTGCGCCTGGGAGCGCGATCGTAGCATGGTGACCGCGCGGATTTCCAGCCCCGGCTACCCGGAGCATCGGACGAGACGATAAAATTCGCCCCAGCGACGAGGAAGTCCTCTCTGCGTCGCATTTCGCTTCTTTCCGTCAGGAGTTCGCCGCGGATGGCTCTCGATCTGGTTGCTACGTTGTGCGATTTGGTGCGGTTGCCGAGCGTCAATCCGATGGGCAGGCCCGTGTCGGGCGATTTCTACTTTGAACATCGCGTGACCGACTACTTGCAAGAACTGTTTCAGAAGCTGGGCGTTCCGTGGCATCGACAACAGGTGGCGCCGCTGCGCGACAACATCGTCGCGCGGCTGGACGGCGCCGTGCCGCCCGAGCAGGGCGGACCGCTCCTGATGCTCGAGGCGCATCAGGACACCGTGCCGGTCGACGGCATGATCATTCCCCCCTGGACCCCGGACGTGCGCGACGGCCGCGTGTGGGGCCGCGGAGCGTGCGACATCAAGGGCGGCATGGCGAGCATGCTCTGGGCCTTCTCGCGCCTGATCGACGAGCGGCCCGCCGGCATGCCGACCATCATCATGGCCTGTTCGGTCAACGAAGAACACGGCTTCTATGGCGCTCGGGAACTGGCCGAACTGTGGAAATCGCCGGGCCCCGGGGCGCTGATTCCGCGCACGCCCGACGCGGTCGTCGTCGCCGAACCGACGCTGCTGAACGTCGTCGTGGCGCACAAGGGCACCGTCCGTTGGCGCTGTCGCACCTCCGGCCGCGCCGCCCACAGTTCGCGTCCCGAGCAAGGGGATAACGCGATTTACCACATGGCGCGCGTCGTCGCGGCGCTCGAATCCTACGCCCGCGAAGTGACCCCCACGCTCACCCGCCATCGACTGGTCGGCACCCCCACGCTCAGCGTCGGCGTGGTGGCGGGCGGCATCAGCGTCAACACGGTGCCTGACGACTGCTACATCGAGATCGATCGACGCGTGATCCCGGGCGAAGACCCGTACGAAGCGCGGGCGAAGGTGATCGACTACATCGCGCAGCACGTCCCCGCAGGGACGCCGGTCAAACACGAAGACCCGTTCATCGCGGGTCGAGGTCTGTCTGACGAACACAACGGGACGCTCGCCGAAAAGCTGGGCGCCGTCGCCAAACGCAGCGGCGGCGGTTTGCCGCAGGGAGTTCCCTACGGCACCAACGCGCCGGCGTATGCGGCGGCCGGAGCGCCGACCGTCGTGTTTGGTCCCGGCTCGATTGATCAAGCGCACACTTGCGACGAATGGGTCGAGGTATCGCAACTCGTGGCCGCGGGCGAAATTTTGTACGAGTTCGCCCGCAGTTACCAGTAAACCTGCGGCCGTCGCCGCCAGGGCGGCCGGCTGATAATCGAGCTGAGCCGGAGCGGCCGCGCCCACGACCGAGCCGGGCGCTAGCGCACCGGCGGCGGAATTCGTCGAGGGCGAACAGACGGTCGGCTAGCGTGCGTCGCGACTAGAACACGTCGGTCGCGAAATGCTTGCCCCAGTGGTAGCGCTGACCCTGCGGCAATTCATTGTGCCACTTCTTGTTGTACACCGGGATCCGCATTTCGGGCGGATAGCGGAAGTACAAGCTTTCGCTGCTGCGGTAGTACTCGTTCCCCCAGTAGTTCTGCGGGTAGTACACGTACGGATAGTGATAGAAACGCTCCCAGTCGCGTTGCTGGTAGGCGCCGCCCCAGACGCGGCCATAAGCGCGTTCGTCGGCCGACGATTCGCGCTGGAAGGCGCCCAGCATGACCGTCGCGCAAACCAGCGCGAGAAGAATTCGGCGGAACATCGAGTTTCCCCCCTTAGGACTCGTAGATTTCAGGTCGCCCGGGCGAGCCCCTGTGGGGCGAGTCGGGCTTGGGTCTAGGAATCCCATCGGCAGGCCGTACAAGCCGAATTGAAGGAAAAATCGGCAAGGTGCGTCAGGTCGCTCCGATGCGGCGGAATAGGTTGCCGAGACTACCGCGGCGCGCTTGGCCGCGACGCCGTTGTTCCGCCCACGGCGCGTCAAATTCTCGCTATCCTGCCGCCGACGCCGCGGCGCCGGTCGCCGGCAATGCGGTTCAGTCCGTCGGCAACTTGCCTTGTGCGATCTCTTTCTCCCATTGATCGATCAGCGGCCAATCGATCGCACAGGTGCCGAAGTCGGGCATATGCAGGTACGACTCGAGCCGCGCAATGGTCTTGTCGAGCAGCGCGTCGTCTTTGCGGAAAATAGGACCATGGCTGGGCAGCAGCCACTTCACATCGCTGGCGCGAATACGCTTCAGCGACTTGATGAAGTCGGGGATGTTGCTGCCGTGATGAGCGTCGATGGCGCCGACGCAGCCGTCGCGATAGATGTTGTCGCCGCTGAACAGCAAGTCGCCCATCCGCAAGGCGATTTGCCCGTCGGTGTGGCCGGGAGTGAGCCAAATCTCCAATTCCAGATCGCCCACGCGCAGGCGATCGCCGTCATTCAGCAACTGGTCGATCTTGACCGGCGGCATCTCCATGTGAATATCTTGCGGGATGATTTCCGCAAACGTTCGCAGCCGATCGCCGGCTTCCAGCGGCACCGCCGCTTTGGGATGCGCCGATACGGTGGTGCGCAGCATTTGTTTGGCTTTCGCCAGTCCTTGAATGTGGTCGACGTCGGCGTGCGTCGCCACGATCGTCTTGCAGTGCGCCAGCGGGAAGTCGATTTCGCGGATTAGTTCGACGATCTCTTCGACGTAGTCGTCGTATCCGATGTCGATCAAGATCCATTCGTTCTGGTCGTACACCAGATAGACGTTGCAGCCCAGCAGGTGGCCGGCCTGGAAATTGATCTCGATCACATGGGGGAAAATCGGCTTTCGGGCGCGCATGGAAGATTCCTGCAGACAAGCGAGCGCGGCGACTCGGCGTCCCCGCGAGCGTGCAAATTGTACGAAGGTCGGTCGGTCGGCATCAACGGGCCGACAGGCATTGCGCCAAACCGGCGGCGTGATCCGGATACAGCCAGTCGTACGCCAGGAGCTCTCGCAGTCGTTCGTTCGACACCCGCTTGTCCGCGGCCGCTCGAGCGCCGGCGGCCGACTCCGCCGCGGGTTCGGCAAAGCGGGGCGGGGGAGCGTTTAGCAAGCGCGCGAGCGTCGCATAGTATTCCGCGCGCAGAACCGGGCGGCCGTCGGACACGTTAAGCGTCAGGGGCGGTGCGAACTGGTCGGCAGCGAGCGTCGCGATGCGCGCGGCGTCGTCAATGTGCACCAAATTCAGGTAGCCGTCGGCGGGGACGTGCAGGGGACGGCCGGCGAGCAGGGCGTCGCGCTGGGGAATGCGATCAGGGCCGTACAAACCGGCGCAGCGAAGAACGATCGACCATCGGTCCCAAGGCGCCGTCGCCAAACGCTGTTCGGCCTCCAGGCAAGCTCGGCCGCCGTCGCGAGTCGGTTCGCAGCGATCTTGCTCCGTAACCCAATTTCCGTCGGTTTGCCCGTAAACTCCGGTCGAACTCACGTAGACCAAGCTGCGTAGAGAGGACAGATGCGGGGCGAGCGCGTGGAGCGTTTTGTCGAGCCCCGCGACGTAGACTTCATGGATGGACCGACCTGCGGCGCGGTCATAGCCGACTGCGAACAGGACGGTATCGAGCGGCGGGAGGGAGGCCAGGGCGCCGGCGATGGCGTCGGCTTCCGTGATGTCCGCCACGAGCGGTCGCCAACCTTCGTCGACAAATTCGGCGGCCCGCGCTTCTGATCGCGTCACTGCGAACACTTGGTCGCCCCGTTGCGTCCAGAGTCGCGCGGCGCGGCGGCCCAGATACCCGCATCCCACGATCAATCGATTCATGTTCTCTACCAGGAATATCCCGAAAAACCGACCGGTCCCTCAACTTGGCGACCCCAAGATGTATGAAAGTCGCCCGGCCGCGGCTTGGCAAGTCTGGGCAAGCGCGCGCGGCGTCGACTATCATGTGCACAGTACGCGAATCGGCCGACGGGTGAAACGCTCATGATGATTCTCGGCAGGCTCCAGGGTGACTTGATGTGCTCGCGTCGCAACCGCAGCGGGATCGTCGTTCGAGCGTTCTTCAAAGGGGCGTTGCTCGTCGGAACGCTGCTCGTTGGAGCGTTGTTTGGCGGATGGTCGGCCCCCAGCCGTGCCGAAGAGCCGGCGGAGTTCACGTCGTCAGCGCCGCCCGTGTTCGACGGCGGCGTTCCCAAAAGCGTCGCGGAACTCAAGGCGATGCAAAGTCATTTGCAGCGCATCTCGGACCGTTTGGTCGAGGCGACCGTGGGATTGCGAGTCGGGTCGGCGTACGGCAGCGGCGTGATTGTGTCGCCCGAAGGAATGATCCTGACCGCCGCTCACGTTGCACAAGAGCCGCTCATCGCTTGCGACGTCATCTTGTCGGACGGTCGCATCGTGCGCGGCAAAACCCTGGGGCTTAATCGGAATCTTGACGCGGCGCTCGTGCAGATCCTGGACGATGGTCCCTGGCCGACGGCGGCGATGGCCAAGCAAGACGCGCCGAAGGCCGGATTGTGGTGCGTGGCGACCGGCCACCCGGGCGGCTACGAAAAGGGGCGCAAACCGGTCGTGCGACTAGGACGCATCCTGGAAGAATCCACGACGGTGCTTGTGACCGATTGCACGTTGGTGGGCGGCGATTCGGGCGGGCCGCTATTCGACGCCAACGGGCAAGTCATCGGCATTCACAGTCGCATCGGCGGCATGTTGACCGCCAACTTGCACATTCCGGTCGCGGCGTTTCGTCGCAGTTGGGAGCGGATGGAGCAGGGGGAGGTGTGGGGGCACTTGCCGGGGCAGGCGCCGTTCTTGGGAGTGCGCGGAGCGCCTGACGCCGGCATCGCGCGGATCAGCGAAGTGTTTCCCGACACCCCGGCCGCTCGAGCCGGTCTGAAGGTCGGCGACGTGGTCACGCGATTTCATGGCGAACCGGTCGGCGATTTCTCGTCGCTGACGGAAAAGGTGAGTAAACTGAATCCGGGCTCGTCGGTGACGATCGTGGTCCGCCGCGACGACGAACTGCTCGAGTTGAAACTGGTGATTGGCAAACGATAAGTGTGCGCAGGTTCGGTAGGTCGCCTTCCAGGACGGGAGGCCCGGTCAGGTCCGCGACAAGACGTCGTGCTTCTCGAATCGGGATTCCCAACATGCTGCGTTCGCATCTGTTCTTGACGCTCGGACTGACGATCTTGTGGTCCGCCGCGCCCGTTTATGCACAACTCCAACCGGCTCCCGCGCCGCCGGTCGTGGAACAAGGCGAGGCCTGGGGCGATAAGCCGGGCGACTCGAAGAACGACGACGTGCGTCGTTGGTTGGAACGAGTCGGCGGAGTGCGCAACGTCAATCCGCTGCAGCGCGATCACTCCAACGTCCGCACCGCCTTCGCCGAAGTCGTGTCCGAAACGCGGCTCGCCACCGCCCGCATTCTGGTCGACGACCTGCAAGTGGCGCTGGGCGCGATCGTCGACGCCGACGGCTATGTGTTGACGAAGGCCAGCGAACTGCATGGCGACGTGCAGTGTGCGTTGGCGGATGGACGTCAATTCCCGGCGGAGATCGTCGGCGTGCAAGAAGAATTCGACTTGGCGCTGCTGCATGTCGACGCCCATGAGTTGCCGGTGGTGCGGTGGACCACTTCGCAGCCGCCCGTGGGCGGTTGGCTGGCGACTCCGAATCAAGACAAGATCCCGGCCGCGATTGGGATTGTGAGCAACGAACCGCGGGCCATTCCGTCGCCCATCGGTTACCTGGGCGTCGGCTTGGATGATCGTCGACCGTTGGTGACGCACGTCTACCCGGGGATGGCGGCAGAGCGGGGCGGCGTGGAAGTGGGAGACATGGTGCTGCAGATCAACGGCCGCGACGTCGATTCGCGGGAGCAACTGCAGCGCGAAATTCGTCGACGTCAGCCAGGGCAGCGCGTGGGACTCGTCGTGCGGCGCGGCGACATCCAGCGAGAAGTCGAAGTCATCCTCGGCGACGCCCCGACGGCGGCGGCGAACGAACGCATCGAATTCCAAAATCGGCTGGGGGGGCAATTGAGTTTGCGGCGGGCCGGTTTCCCGAGCGCCTTGCAGCACGATACGGTGCTGCGGCCGAATGAATGCGGCGGTCCATTGGTCGATTTGGAGGGGCGGACGGTGGCCTTGAATATCGCTCGGGCAGGGCGCGTCGCGAGCTACGCGGTGCCGGCCGCGGCGATCCTCCCCTTGCTCGACGAGCTCAAGTCGGGGAAGTTGAGTCCTAGGGCCGCGACGGCGAAGTCGAAGCGGGCCGCGGATGTGACGACGCCGACCAGCGTCACGAAGATTGAGCCGTAGACGTCGCCACCCCGTCCCGAGGCGACGTCGTTCGACGTACGGGACCGGAGCCAGCCGCCATGACGTCCTCCCACGATAAACTCCAGGCCACTCTTCAAGATCTTGAACGCGAGTTGGCTGCGCTGGACACGCTCGACGCCCCCGCTCGTCAATTGCTGGAACGCGCCGCCGCCGACATCCGCGCCAAACTGGGCGTCGCCGCCCCCGCCGCCGAACCGGCTCTCTTAGACCAAGTCCACACGGCCGCTCGCGAATTCGAAGCCACTCACCCCGAACTGGCCGCCGTCCTCAAACGCATCGCCGAAGGCCTCGCCCAACTAGGCATTTAACCCCCGTAGCACAGGCTTCCAGCCTGTGACGATCACAACACCCCCCCACGCCTCGCCCCCGCCCCTCCCCCCCCCGCACACACGCACCACACACACTGGAGTGCTAAAAATCTGAGAATGGGTCCGCGCACTGTTAGCGCCGACGCCCCTCATCCCCGGCCCTTCTCCCCGCGGCGGGGAGAAGGGAGCACCATCCGCGCGTGTCGTTGCGCAACAAACGACAGCGTGCGCAACAAACGACGGTGGGTCTGAGGCGCCAAACGCTTCGTATTCAACAGAGTTCTTATCACGCCACGCTCACCCCCGCCCCCTCTCCGCCCCGTCCGCTTGCAACGGTTGTAACGACGATTCCTGTGCCGCTCATTGGCGACGGTTCTTCCGACGATGAAAGTCAGGAAGAAGCTAACGAGAGGCGAATGATCGTCCCCACATGGCTGCGTATCCTCTGTTTGGCGGCCGTCATGTTCGGTCCGTCTGACGCCTTCGTCTTCGCGGAAGACGGAGACGCGGTCGGCTACACCGACGGAGCGCCGGCCGTCCTCAGCCCGATTTCCACGTGGGTGCAGCCCTCGACCGGCGAGACGTTGTTCGAGGAACTTGCGCTGCGGCCCTTTTCCGAGTTGCGCGACCCGGAGCGCGGGCTGCGCATCGAGCCCGTGTATTACGGCGAGTGCTTGACGAATGCGCGGGGCGGGATCTCCACGGCCGGCGCGACGCAGTACTTGGGGCTGTTGGATTTGGCCTTCACGCTCGATTTCGAGCGTCTCTCCGTCCCGCTCCCCGGCCGATTCTTTCTGCTGGCGCAAAACGCGCATGGTCGCGGTCTGACGCAGGATTACGTGGGCGACACGATGGTGTTGAGCAACATCGACGCCTTTCGCAACCTGTTGCAGGTCGGCGAATACTGGTGGGAGTTCGGTCTATTGGACGACGACGTCACGATTCGGCTGGGCAGGCAGGATGTGAATCACGAGTTCTATTTCATGGACTTGGCCCGCGACTTCATTCAGTCGGGGTTTACGCTTAGCCCGAACGCCAGGCTTCCCAGCTATCCGCATCAGGCGATGGCGGCCGTGGCTTTGGTGCAGCTTGAGGAATCGCTGCAATTCAAAGCGGGCGTCTGGGATGCGTTGGCCCCAACGGGCGGCTGGGGCGTCTCGGGCCAAGGCACGGTGCTGATCAACTGCGAACTCGAGTATGCGTACACGCTGCGCGACGGCGGGCTTCCGGGCCGCATCGCGGTCGGCGCCGGCTACTTGGAAAAGGGGGAAAAGGAAGGCGTTCGCTTCGGCGCGGCGCACGGCTACTCCCTACAGTGGGAGCAATGGGTCTTCCAAGAGGAACTTGAAGCGGAAGTGGACGACCCGCAGGGATGGGCCTTCTTCGCGGCTGTTTACCCAAGATTTCCTAGCGACCCAGTGCCGGAAGATGCCATTGGCGACAGCTTTGCCGTGGGGGTCGTAAACACAGGACTTCTCGCACAGCGCGACCGCGACGTGTTTGGAGTGGGGGCCGTCTGGGCCGAGTTGAACCAGGGGGGGACGAACCAAGAGACGGCGATCGAGCTCTTCTACCGCGCGTACCTGACCGAACGCATCGCCCTTCAGCCCGACCTGCAGTACATCGTCACGCCGTCCGGAACGCATCCCGATGCGCTGGTGGCGGGTTTTCGGCTGCAAGTGAATCAATAAGCGACGAGCCTCCCCGCCCGACTTCAGGAGAATTCGACGCGTCGCGCCAAGGACTACAGGTAATCTCGGCGGAATTTTTAGCCGATGGTTAAAGTATGAATTCCACTCGGCGCCTCCCTTTGATCGCCTGGCTGCCATGGGCCTGGTTGGCGCTGACTTTCTGGCCGCCGCAAGGGCCCGCGTGCGTGTGCGCACAGAACGCAGACCTGTCGGTCGCGACCTTGCAGCCGGCCCCGGCGCCTTACGAGTCGCTGGAGCGTTTGCCCGCGGAGTCGCCCGTTTGGACGGTCGATGCGACCGATTTGCGATTCGAGTCGGACGGCATGGTGCAGGGCGGGTACTACGTGGACTACGACAATGGATTCGTCGTCCGCCCCGTGAATCCCGCCGAATCGCCGTTCACGATGAAGGTGAACCACCAGAACACGTTTCGCTACTCCGGATTCTCGCGCGGCGCGACGTCGTGGACCGACAGCGCAGGGAATGTGCTTCCAATCAATAACAGCGGCGACTTTCTGATCCCTCGCGGTCGGCTGATTTTCTCCGGAAACGCCTTGGCGCCGGAGATCAAGTATCTGCTGAACATCGACTACAACACGGCGGGCAGCAACACGCTGGGATTTCGCGCCTTCGCGCTCAGCTACGAATTCAGTCGTGCGCTCGAAGTCTCGGTGGGACAAAACAAAGTTCCCGGGACGCGTGAATGGCTGCTCAGTTCGTGGGTCGCGCAAGAGGGGCCGGATCGCTCGATGGCGACCACGTTCTTTCGTCCCAGTCTCAGCCAAGGCGTGTGGGCGCGAGGCGAACTGGTCGATCAGCTGTACTACCATGCCATGCTGTGCAATGGCTTCAACACGCTCAATCGGACGCCCAGTCAGTTCACCAACCGAATCTGCTTTTCGGACTCCATGTGGTGGGAGCCTTGGGGCGACTTCGGCGCCGGTTACTCGGACCTCGAAAACCATGAGAACCTGGTGATGCGCGTCGGCGGCTGCTTCACCTTCGCCGTGGGGCCGGGCAACCAATCCGACGGGACGTCGGTCGAGAATTCAGCGATCCGCTTGTCGGATGGAACCGTGATTTCCCAAACCGGCGCCTTTGCGCCCGGCGTTACGCTGCAGCGCTATGACGTGGCGCTGACGACGCTCGACTTGGCCTTCAAATTCCGCGGCTTCAGCGTCTCGACGGAATTCTACTTCCAAGAACTCTCGTCGCTGAAGGGCAACGGACCGCTGCCCATCGATTCCACTCGAGCCATCGGCGGCTTCTTGCAGGGCGGCTACTTCGTGCTGCCGCAATCAGTCGAACTCTACACGCGTTCCTCGTTCGTGACCGGCGCGTATGGCTCCGGCATGGAACTGGCAGGCGGTTTCAATTGGTTCCCGCTCGTCGGCAAAAGCAACATGCGGTTTACGTTCGACGTCGCCCATCTCGAAAGCTCGCCCGCTGACCAAAACCGCACCGGGTTCTTCGCCGGGCAGACGGGCGTCCTGTTCCGCACGCAGATCAACACGTCGTTCTAGTCGCCGCTGGCGGCGGCGGCGCGTCGCTAGCGGTCGACTCCGTACGCTTGAAACAGATACCGAGCCTGTTCCAGCCGAATGCGGTCGAACTTGGCGCTGGCGACCAAGGGGAATCGCGCCGTATCGGCATAGACGCCGGCGAGCGATCCGACTTTCGCCATCTCCGCCGTGACTAGCGCTCCGTAGGCGGAAGTCTTGAATCGCAACGCGCCGGTCCGGCCGCTCACCTTCACCTCGGCCCCCGGAGCGATCGTCTGGATGCCGGCGTGAAAGAACTGCTGGACCAGCGGCGACTGGCTGAGTCCGCCGGTGAGCACGAATGTCTTGACATGAGCCTTGTCCGCGACGGCGTTCAGCATTTTGGCGACGCGACGCACCAGTTCGAAGACGATTGAGAATTGCGTGCAGGCGGTCTTCTCTCCCAGTTCCATTTCGAGCCACTGGATGGGGTAGGTCTTCTCGTTCGATGCGTCGTCATGAAGGATGCGCTGCACCTGCGCCAGATCGGTCGACATCGCGGCGCTGTTCAGGGCGTCGAGTTCGTCGGCGAACTCGGGCGCCCACAGCCGATAAAAATGGCTATACCACGAACCGCAGTCGCCCAGCATGAGCAGCAGCAACTGATGCCGCTCGTAGAATTCAAACTGCAGGACGCCCGAATTGGGCGTCAATTTGGCCGCGGCGGGAAACGATAGATTGACGGTGCCGCTGGTGCCGGCGGAGACCACCAGCGTTTCGCAATCGTCGGTCATGCCGGCGCCGACCGCGGAGGCATGGTTGTCTCCTAAGCCGGCGACGAATTGCCAGCCGGCAAGCGTGCCTTGGATCGAGTTCCACGGGGCGCGAACGGGGTCGGACGACACGGCGATGCTGCCGACGACGCTGCCCGTGCAAGCCGGTTCGGGGAACCAAACCGGGTCGAGCCCCGCCGCTTCCATGACCGACGTTGCGAGCGACCGATCGGCTTGCACGAGCAGGCCGTTGCTGAGCGCATCGGACTTGGCCAGCCGAGCGACGCCGGTGAGCGACCAAGCGACCCAATCGCCGGTCATGAAGACGCGGGCGATTTTCGCCTTCCATTCCGGCTGCAGGCGCAGCACATGCAGCAGCTTGGGGAGGACGAACCGTTCCTCGACGCGTCCAATCGTCGCTTCAGCGCCCAATTCGCGCAACAACTGCACTTCCAACGTCGCCGCGTTGCATTTCCACATGAGCGCCGGAAGCAGTGGTTCGCCGCGCTGGTCGAGCACCACCATGTCGTGTTGACGACACGATACGCTCACGAATCCGGGATCGTGCGCCGGCCGCGCAAAGCTCCAGCCTGCCGCCTGCAGTTCGGCCAGCAGCTCGCCGATCATGCGAGGAACTTCTGCGAGCTGAAATCCGGGGTACTGGGCGTCTTCGCGCCAGAGGACGGCGCCGCGCATTTTGAGCGACGCGAAGCCCTCGGCGCCGTCGGCCGAACGGACGGCAAGCGCCAATTCGGTCGTGGTGATGTCGATGGCGAGAAACTGAGCGACGTGCGACGAGGAGGACATTCCGAGTCGGCTCCGAGGGAGTGTGGGAAACAAAGAAGGTGCGGCTGCGGCCGTGGTGCGGTCAGCGATCAGACGATGAGGACGAACCAGCGCCGTTTGACGGGGCGGCGTCGTTGGAGCGAGCGGCGAGCGCCTCGACGTCGACTTCGGCGTCGCGGCGATTGCGCGGGTCCATGAATTGGTCGAACCCGAGCCACAGGGCTCGAGCGTACCGGTGGAACCAGGTCGGAAAGAGCAGCGTGAACGCAAGGGCGCTCCACAGCAGGGTCTTTTCCGAGGCCGTTTTGGAGAACAACAGGACGGGGTAGGCGATGGCGACGACCAGTGCGGTCAGGCCGTAGTTGAAGTAAATCGAGCCGAGAAAGAAGCCGGCTTCCCGTTCGAACTTCGTCCCGCATGCGCTGCAATCGGCGTGCATCTTGAAGGGGCCGGCAAACAGTTTGCCGACGCCGCAAACGGGACAGCGCAACCGCAAACTGCGCCACACAAGCGTCTGAAATCCCATAGTCAACCGCCTCGCTCAACTCGCCCTGATTCTCGAATCAAGCAGTATGGCGACCTCGGATCGAGGCGCGAAGCGGCCGTTTCCGTCGCCTAGCCCAACGTCTCGTTTCACCCGCAGCCGCAGGTTTTGAAGTTGCGCTGTTTTGTAAATATCGACGGCTGTTTCCCTGGCCGCCACGGAAAAACACGATCGTCGAGCGTTGTCGTGAATGAAACGAACGAGTGGTTACTGGGGGCATCCGCCCCGAAGGGCAACGCGGTGAAGCATTTTTTACGGGAAAAACGAGGTCTTTCGGTCACTCAAGGGCGATCCACGGCATTCCCGGCCGCGCCGGTGCACCTCCTGGTTCGCTCTTTCTTGTTTCTCACGGAGGCACGGAGACACGGAGAAAGACTCAAGACTCGCTGTGGTCGGAGCCCATGACGCGATCCTTCATCGATCAAAGTCCAGTCTCGTTCTCTTGCATCTCCGTGTCTCCGTGTCTCCGTGTGACAAATCTGACCGGGGCGAGCGAGGACGTCAGACGCTCGTCATGCCTCGCCGTTTCGCGGACTGAAAATGCTTCACAGCGTTGCCCGAAGGGGCACGACAGGTCAGCACAGGGCAGAGCGAAGCGCCGCCCTGGGTTTGGGGCGCCCCGGCGAGTCAGTTGCCCTGAAGGGCAACGCTGTGAAGCATGTTTTCACGGGAAAGACGAGGTCTTTCGGTTGCTCAGAAGCGATTGATGGCTTTCCCGGCTGCGCCGGTGCACCTCCTGGTTTGCTCTTTCCTGTTTCTCACGGAGGCACGGAGACACGGAGAAAGAGCTGTGGACGGAGCCCATGACGCGATCCTTCCTCGATCAAAGTCCAGTCTCGTTCTCTTGCATCTCCGTGTCTCCGTGTCTCCGTGAGACAAATCTGACCGGGGGCGAGCGAAGACGTCAGACGCTCGTCATGTCCCGCCGTGTCGCGGCGGAGCAAACCACACTGGTGACAATCTGCGATGACGCCAAATTCCAAAGACAGCGCAACTTCAAGAGCCGCAGGCGAGGACAAGAACGAGGACGGACGCAAGCGTGCCGCGCAACCGTCAGCGCTCGCCTTTTCCGTCAGTTTGACCTGTTTAGGTCATGGCGACGTCCCTCACAGGCCATTCAGAATGACCCGCACTTCGAGTCCACCCCGTTTTGCACCGCTGCTGACGCCGTTTTGAGGGAGACTTCCATGGGGTTGCCACGCTTTCCACGCCTGCTGGCCGTTTGCGGGCTGTCTATCGCAGCACTCGTCGCCCACTCGCAGACCGGCTGCAGTCCCGCCCCGTCGGTCGCGCCAAAAATCGAAGTGGATGAAGCGTATCGTCGAGCGGAGTTTGAGAAGCTGCCGATCGAACGAGCGGCGCGCGACTATTTCCTCCCCAAACAGTACGCCGACTACTTTCCGGGGATGGACAAATACAGTCCCCGGAGCGCGAGCTTCACCGCCCCCGCCGACCAGCTGCTCGACATCGCCCCCGCGCCGCCGCCAGCGCAGGCACAGAATCCGCCCCAGGACGCGCCGCCCACCTACCAACCTCGAGACCTGCCGCTCGACAAACATGTCGTCCTGGGGCGCAACACGTGGATGATCTGGTGCGCCGGCAACGAAGGTTTCTGGGACTGGCTTTCCACCGACAGTCAAGGCTTCATCGACCTGTTGAAGCTGGTCGATAGCCGCAACCGGTCGCAGCGCTTCGCCGAGGCCGGGTTGATCAACGAACCCGGTATGACGACCGCGCGGTCGCCCATGCCCGATGAGTTCGGGCTGTGGTTGGATCAGCCGACCGAAGCGCGAGTGCGGGAATGGCGTGGAGTCTATCTGCGGGAGACGTTTGCAGAGATCGGCGAAGGCCTGCATAAATCGCAGCGGGGCCAACCGTGGTATCGCGGAGCGCCTTGGAGCGGGCAAGACGAGCCGGGCTATGAGCCGGCCGGCGCCTACATGCGTCGTGAAATGGATCGCCGACGACGCGCGCAGCGCGACGCGCCGACGTACGGCGAATCCGGGCGATACGGCGGGCCGATGGAAATCCTCGCCGGAAGTCGCGCCGTTGCGACCTACAAGCCGGATTGGATTGTGAGTCCAGTGCGCGGTCGCCAAGACGAAGACTACTCGTACGGCCGCCGCGCGGGCGGCGCCCAGGATGACGCGGCCCCCTACGAAGAAGCCTATGCGGATATTCCCCCGCCCGATATTTACGGCATCTCGAGCGGCGTGGTGGGGCTGCGGCTGTTTCCCAATCCGCGATTTGATGCGGAAGCGCGCAAGAAATGGGATGCCGACCGATACTACAAGGACAAGGACTATTATCTCGACCCGAAGCTGGTCCGTCCCTATCGCGTGGGGATGAGTTGCGCGTTTTGTCACGCGTCGTTCCACCCGTTGCAACCGCCGCGCGACGTCGCCAATCCGGAGTGGGCCAATATATCGGGCAGCATCGGCGCTCAGTATCTCCGCATTCGCTCGGTTTTCGGCAACTTGCTGGAGAAGGACAATTTCGTCTATCACTTGCTCGACAGTCAGCCGCCTGGGACGGTCGATACTTCGCTGATCGCCTCCGACAACATCAATAATTCGAACACCATGAATGCGGTGTTCAATCTGCCGCAGCGGGCGCTCTTATCGTTCCGCAATCCGCGCGAGCGACAGTCGCCGCCGAACCTCTTGGTGCCGTCGCTGTGGACGTCGCCGCAGTCGGCGCCCGGCGAAAACGCACCCGACCCGGTTCCTCAGACTTGGGATCAAGTGTTTCGCAGCCAAGGGCTGCGCGAACAGCTGACGCACTCGAATGAAGATCCTCGCTATACGCCCCGCGTACTGCTCGACGGCGCCGACTCCATCGGCGCCTATGGCGCGCTGGCGCGGGTGTACCTCAACATCGGCTCGTATTACGAACGCTGGAATCAACTGCACCAACCGGTGATCGGCTTTCAACCCCAACAGCCGTTTCGCATCCGCGATTGCGAGAACAACTCGGTCTACTGGAACGCTACTCGCCTGCGCGTCGACGCGTTGCGCGATTACTTCTTGGTCGCCAGCTACGGCATGCCGTTGTTGGCGACGGAGGGGGCCGAGTCGCGGTTGGAGAAAATCGACGAGCCGACCGTTCGAGCCGCCGCGAAGGCCGGCCAGAAGGATCCCGATGCGGCTTGGCGCGACGCCCGCGCTCGGCACATCGACGTCAGCAAGCTGGCGAAAGGACGCGCAGTCTTCGCCAAGAACTGCATCGTCTGCCATTCGAGCATTCAACCTGAAAGTAGTGCGGCCACGTTCTTCGCGTACCTTGACGACTCGCAAGACGCTGTGCAAAAGACGGCCAAGGCTGAGCGAGACGCACAGCGTTCCGCCTATGAGAAGCGATACTCGGAACTCATCGCGCGCCGCACCGCGCAACGAGCGCAGTACGAGCGAGACGGCCAATTGTGGGAGCACGAGCCGGGACGCTGGCTCGTCGATCCCGCGTACGCCGAGTGGGCGCAAGATGCCGTAAATCGAAACGAATTCTGGAAGTGGAATTACCTCTCGACCGACTTCCGCATCGCCGTGACCGACGTCGGCACCAACTCGGGCCGCGCCATGGCGACGAACGGACTGACGGGCCACATGTGGGAAGACTTTTCGTCGGAAAGCTACCGGCACCTGCCGACGGTCGGCGAAATCTCGTTCTGGAATCCCTACAAGGGGGAAACGGGCGATTGGGACGCCTACACGCCGCAGCACGAAACGGCGCCCGGCGTGCCGGAGAAGGGGGGAGGCGTCGGCTTCTACCGAGTTCCCACGTTGGTTTCCATCTGGGCGACCGCCCCTCTGTTGCACAACAACAGTTTGGGCGTGTTCAACAATGATCCGTCCGTCGACGGTCGGCTGGACGCCTTCGACGACGCCATCCGCAAGCTGTTGTGGAAAGAGAAACGCTTCGAGAGCTCGTCGTACAACGGCGCGACGCCGGAGCGGCTGAAACGCGACCAAGGGCTGATTTGGCGGATTCCCAACGAGTCGTATTTGACGATTCGCGGCAAGTTCGTGCCGCACGCGCTCGAGCAGTTTCCGATCTACCGCTGGCTGCGCGATCGCTTCCCGTGGTTGGAGTCGGTCGCGCCTTTGTGGCTGCCTAGCGGGCTGCTGTTGGGCGCCGCGTTCGCGCTCTTGGCGGCGGCGGGCGAACCGTCGCGGCGCTGGGTCGGCGGCGTCTCGCTGTTCCTCGGCGTCCTGTGGGCGATCTGGCTGTTCGTGTGGCCGTGGTTGCCGGCCGTGCTGTTGCTCATCGCGACCGTCTTGCTGCTGTTGGTCGCCAAGTACGACCCGCGTCTCTTCCGCGCGGCGCTGCTGGCGCTCGCCATGACCCTCGTCGCCGCGCTGGCGACTTGGGCCGTGCAAACCTACCCCGATGCACGGCTGGTCGTCGCCTTGGATTCGATCCAACCGCGTGCGTTGCCGCTGATCGTATTCCTGATCTGCGGCGCAGCGCTGGTGCTGCCGTTGTCGGTGAAATGGTCGCGTTACGTCGGCTATGGACTGATCGTCTCGTCGCTGGCGATCGGATCGTTGGTCTATTTCGCGGCGGGCCGATTGGGCGACGTTCGCGTGGGACCCATCCCCGCAGGCACGCCCGTCAACCTGTTGGCGAATACGAATCCCGAGACGCCGCGCGGCGAGTTCAAGCAAGCCACAGTGGCGGCGATCGGCGCCATGGCGCAGATCAAATCGCAAAACCTGAGTGCGAGCGAAGCACAGAAAGTGATGCAGCAGAAGGTCGCACCGGAGTTGATGAAGATCAACAAGTGCCCCGACTTCGTGATGGATCGCGGACACTACTTCCCGTGGTTCGACGACATGTCGGACGACGACAAAGACGCGCTGATCGAACTGCTCAAGACGTTCTAACGCTCGCCGCCGATTTGCCTGCAGGCTCGAAGCCAGAGGGATGCCATGACTGACTGCACCACGGAACGAGATGACGGCTACGACTATATCATTGTCGGCTCCGGCGCCGGCGGCGGCCCCCTCGCCTCGCGACTGGCCCAAAACGGCAAACGCGTTTTGGTGCTCGAAGCCGGCGCCAACCACGCGGCTTTGCCGCCGCGCGATCCGGCGCATGAAATCAGCCGCGTGCCGGCGCTGCACGCCGCGTCGACGGAACACGAAGCGTTGGCTTGGCGATTCTTCGTCAAACACTATGAAACGCTGCCCGCGGGCGTTCCGGCCGATCCCAAGTGGCATCACGCTCCCAGTTCCGAACCGGCTGATCAGCAGCAGGAGGGCATCTTCTACCCGCGGGCTGCGGCGGTCGGGGGCTGCACGGTCCATAACGCCATGATCACGATCGCCGGCCCCGACTCGGATTGGGATCAATTGGCCCACCGACTGGGAGACAGCTCGTGGCGCGGCGAAGTGATGCGCGGTTATTTCAAGCGGCTGGAACACAATGATTACCTGCCGCTCCCGGAACCAGCCGCCCGCTCCGCCTTCGCTCGCCTGTGGGATTATGTGAAGGAAAGTTGCAGTTGGCTGTTTGGCTTCGATCCGGATCGGACCCGCGGCGGCCACGGCTTCGACGGCTGGTTGCATACAAGCGTCGCCGACGCGTCGATCGGCTTGAAGGACGCGCAACTTATCCGCATGCTCAAGGCGGCGCTGTGGCAAGCCAAAGTCGATGGGCTCGATCGAGCCTGGACGTGGACCGAAACGATCCTGAAGGGCCAAGCGCGACAGGCGCTCGACCCGAACCATGCGACGACGAAGTCGAAGAGTCCCGAAGGAATCTCGCTCATCCCGTTGGCCGTCTACGGCGACGGAACGACCATTCATCAGGAACGCTCCACTCCCTGGGCGATCGTTGGCCGCCGCAGCAGTCCGCGCGAACTCTTGCTCTCCGCCCAAGCGGCGCATCCCGACAAATTGGAGATTCGCACCCACTGTCTCGTCACAAGAGTGCTGTTCAACGACCCGCAGCCGGGAGACAAGCCGCGCGCGATCGGCGTCGAGTACCAGGTGGGTGAACGGCTATATCGGGCGCACGTGACCCCCTCTTCCGTCCCGGGCGAAACCAAGCAAGTCTTCGTGAAGGCCGGCGGCGAAGTGGTCTTGTGCGGCGGCGCTTTCAATACGCCTCAGTTGCTCATGCTGTCCGGCGTCGGCGACCGTCAAGAACTGGAAGGCAAGCGCATCGAGGTTCGGGCCAATCGTCCCGGCGTCGGCAAGAACTTGCAAGATCGCTATGAAGTCTCCGTCGTCAGCGAACTGCCGGAGAACTTCGAGGTGCTGGCCGGTGCGGCGCTGAAGTTGCCCGACGATCCCGATCAACCGGATGACGTCTTGCGCGAGTGGCGCGAGGACGGCACGGGGCTTTATGCCAGCAACGGGGCGGTGCTCGGGATTTTTAAGCGTTCACGCCCCGAACTGCCCCAGCCCGACCTGTTCATTTTCGGCGTCCCTTCCGAGTTCCGGGGATACGAGGTCGGCTATTCCAATGTATCGCATAAGCGGAACTTGTTTACTTGGGTTGTGCTCAAATCGCATACCCGTAATCGCGACGGCGTTGTGCAGTTGCGTTCCGCGAATCCGCTCGACACGCCTCTCATCAATTTCCATTACTTCAATTCGGCCTCCGCTCCGCTCGATACCGACAAGGACCCTGATCTCTTGGCGCTCGTGAAGGGAGTCAAGTTCATTCGTGGAATCCTCAGCCGCGCGGGAAAGCTGCAGGAGGTGCATCCGGGGCCGGAGTTTCAGAGCGATGAGGCGGCCAAACGCTGGATTCGCCGCGACGCGTGGGGGCATCACGCGTGCGGCACTTGCCGCATGGGGACGCCTGACGACCCTTACGCGGTGCTCGACAGCCGCTTTCGAGTCATCGGCGTCGATGGACTGCGGGTCTGCGACGCGTCGATCTTCCCTGAGATCCCAGGTTACTTCATTGTGACCAACATTTATGTCGCCGCCGAGAAAGCGGCCGACACGCTGCTGGCGGACGCCGAACAGCGCGCCCATGAATCAACTCACTATCCACGCTCGCTCCAAACGTTGGAGCACCAGGCGTTGACCAAACGCCGTCGAGCAACTCAGCCGCCGCACTGCGGAGCGGGCTTGGGTGGAGCGGGCTTGGCCGAATCGGCTCCGGCGTCGTGCGGCTGCAGTGCGTCGCCGCCGATCGTGCAGGGGGACCGCCGGTGGAACGACGACGTCACGGGGCTCGCGCTTTCGGGCGGCGGCGTCCGCAGCGCTACCTTGTCGCTGGGCCTGCTGCAGGTGCTGGCGCGCAACAAGCTGCTGCGCAAAGTCGATTTCTTGTCGACCGTCTCGGGCGGCGGGTACATCGGGGCCGCCTTGGGACGACTGTACGATCGCTTTCGCGGTCCTGAACGTCAGTTTCAGCGACAACCCGCGCCATTGCATGAACCGCCGGCGGATTGCGTCGAAAAGGTGGTCGCCGATCGTGAGTCGAACTTCGTTGATTGGCTGCGACGCAGCGGCAACTATCTGTCTCCCAACGGTGCGGGCGATGGTCGTGTGAACGCGGCGATCTACTTCCGGAATTTGCTAAGCGTTCACTTCGTCGTCGGCGTGGCGCTGGTTGCTCTGTTCAGCTTGGCGAACTCGCTGCGGTACGGCGTCTTGGATCAAATCGTCTGGGTGAAGTCGTTTGGGTTGGACATCGGCGATCTCCCGATCACGCACGTCGCGTCATCGCTCGCGGGCCCGAAGTTGCGCGTGTTTTTGAGTCCTTGGTTTGGGCTGACCGAACTGCTGTTCTTGTTTCTCGTACTGCCGCAGATCGTGTCGTATTGGATCGTGTCTCCCAGTCGGCCCCAGCGATTTCGGCGGCTGACGTTGTCGCTGCTGTTCGTCGCCTCGGCGGCCCTCTTGTGGTTCAGCGTGCAGGACGGCTTGCAAGCGCCCGCGCTCGTCTTCGCGCTGTCGCTGCTAAGTTCGCTGATTCATGTCGAGATGGCCTGGTATCGCGGCGTGCTGCGCGAGGCGGCGACGGGGACCGGCGGGCTCGCCACGCAGCGGCTGCGCACTCGCAACTATCTGACGTACGACCTGGGCATGTCGCTGGTGCTGCTGGCGATTTCACTGGGCTTCGGCTTCATCGACTCGCTAGCCCACGGCCTCCACGAATGGAAGCTGGCCGGCAACTACTCGTACGCTCAAGCCTTTTCCGCACTTGGCGCGGCCGTGGTCGCGGTCATGCCCGTGGCGCGGTATATCGCGGGCGGACTGGCGTCGGGAAGCGCGGGCGCCGCTTCGGTGCTGCCGCGCTTTTTGAAACGCGACATGACGTTGGGGTTGTTGGCGCTGGTGCTCTTTACAGCCCCGATGGTGCTTTACTCCTTTGCTTCGCATGCCGCGTTCCAAGGCGGCGACAATCTGGCGCGCGGAGTCCTTGTGACCATCGTCACGGCGGCGCTGACGTTGGTGCTGGCTCACCCTTCGACCATCTCGTTCGTCAACAACTCGTCGCTGGCTCAGACGTACGCGGCGCGCCTGGCGCGAGCCTATTTGGGTGCGTCGAACCCCGTGCGCTACACGAACGAAGGTCGAGACGTGACGGAGGTGGCGACGGGGGACGACGTGGCGGCGATTACCGATTATCGCCCCCATGAAGCGTCGGGGCCGCTCCACTTGATCAATGTCACCGTCAACCAAACGCTCGAGTACGGCGCGCGATTGCGACGCCGCGATCGTCAGGGCGAGATTGTCGCCGTGAGCTGCCTGGGCGTCAGCGTCGGCGAGGACTGGCACGGCCAATGGCGCGAACGGCCGGACATCGATCCTGAATCGCGCGAGCGGCGCGTCGCCCGCTTGGAACCGCTGGGGCGGCTTCCCGGCGAACCGCATCCGCTCGTCGATCAATGGGAGCACCCCGCCGCGAACGTGGAAACGCTTTCATTGCGACAATGGATCGGCATCTCCGGCGCGGCGATCGATCCCGGCCGAGGCGCCGGCACGCGGCTCGGTACGGCTCTCCTCATGGGCTTGGTCAACCTTCGCACAGGACATTGGTGGGACACGGGGATTCCTCACGCGCATCGGCTGGGGTTCCCCGATGGTCAATCGCCATTGCGCCGGTGCATCTACTTGATCCCGCGCGTGCTGGGCATGCAATCGCTGATTCTGGCGGAATGGCTGGCGAAGTTTCCCGGTCCGTGGCAGCGCTTCTGGCATCTCTCGGACGGCGGGTTCTTTGACAACACGGGCCTGTACGAGCTCGTACGTCGCCGCGTGCCGCGCATGATCCTGTGCGACGGCAGCGCCGATCCCCGCTACGAGTTGGAGGATTTGGGCGACGTGATTCGAAAGGTGCGCATCGATTTCAACGCCGAAATCAAGCCGTTTTCCACGGACGATTTGGCAACGTACGTCCCCGACTCGCTGCGAACGCTCGTCGGCGTCGCCGACCAACTGAAGCCTGTCGACGGTCGACCGTCGGCCATGCACGCCGCCCTGTTTTGGGTGCGTTACATCGACCCGTCGAACCCCCGCCAGTTCCTCGCGCGCCGTTCGGTGCTGCTGTACCTCAAGGCCAGTCTCTCGGGGGACGAAAGCATCGACGTGCAGATGTATCAGAAGAAAAGCGGCGAGTTTCCGCATGACCCCACGTCGGATCAGTTCTTCGACGAGTCGCAGTGGGAGAGCTACCGAGCGCTGGGAGAGCATATGGCGTCGCCGTTGTTCGCCAACCAGGGCGCTTGGTTCTGGAACATTCAAGTCGAGCATGCAGAGGAGCCTGTGTAATGACGACCCAACGAAGGCTCGAAAACGCGTCGACGTTACTCGGTCGGCTGCTGGGGACGTTGATGTTGGGGACCGCGCTGTTAGGGCCGGCGCTGTTGGGGCCAGCCTCGGCGGAGGCGTCGGACCACGCCGACCCCATCGACGTGCTCAACAAAGAACGGTTGGAAGGCGGAATCACCGATTTGTTTTTGTTTCCGGTGTCCAAGGCGGGCAAGGTCGTCCATCTGCACACCCGAGCCGCGCGGTTGCCGCTGATCGATCCGCAGTCTGACATCTTGCGTCCGGAGCTGACGATGGCCGAGCGCGACCAAGTTGATTCGCTGGTCGTGATCATGTGCGTGCGTCGAGCGCTCACACAAACGGACTCTCTTAAACTGACCCCGTACAGCTACCGGATTCATTTTGATCTCGATCTGCCGATCGCTTATCCGCTCGCCGACGAGGGGGATGCGCGACGTACGATGCCGCCTTCCGAGACCGGCGCAAGCGGCTCTGCGACGCCCCCGCTCCCGATGGCCCAAGGCGACGCTCACCCGCATCCTCATCCTCATCCTCATCCGCATCCGCATGCTCACGCAGAGGAAAGTGCGGGGGAGTACTCCACGTCGGCGTCCAGCGGGGAAGGGGGGCAGAAGCCGGTCCGCCCCACGGTGCTCGAGGCGTTCGCGCGCTACGGCGGCTGGATCGACAAAAAGGAGGCGGCCGGAATTCGCGAAGAAGTCACGATTGAATTTCGACTCGACAATCAGGCAGGGCTGGCGCCCGGCTATCCGAAGTTCACGGGGACGCGGGCCAATGGCTGGGCCAGCGACTCGCGCATTCAAGTGACGACCGGCGTCTACGACGACCCCTTTGTCTTCCCGGTCTTCTTCGGCACGAATATCGTGGCGATGGTGATGCAGATTCCGGTGGAGCGATTCCGCAAGTCGCCGGGGGAGCCGCTCCACATGGCCCTCTGGGGCAGCTCGCACAAAGGAGATCGACAAGTCGACCATGTCGGCCGTTCGCTTCGTACACAGAACCCGCGCTTCGAGCTGCTTAATACGCTGCATCCCAGCCGACATGTGAAGGCGATTACCGACGAGCACGAAACGCCGAGCGTGATGCGCGACATCGCTCTTCGGCTCGGCTTCAACCAGACATTCGCCTATCGCGAGTGGGATTTCGTGCCCGATGTGATGCTGTACACCGATCGATATGCGGTGGGCTTTCCCAACGGGCGAGCGTTGACCGACGACGTCGCCGCCATGCTGGCGCAACATGGCGATACGCTGTTGTACGAGTTGTCGTATCACAATGCGGCTTACCCGCGCCGCCAAACGAACGACAAACCGTTCCGAGAAACGTTTCCATTTCTGGCCGACAAGCACCCAGACCGACCGCCGCCGACGCCGCGGATGTTGAGCACTCGCACCTTGATCTGGCTGTCGGTTTTTGCCGTGATCGGCGTCGGCGCGATCATCGGCGGTTGGGAAGGACTCAAGTGGCTGTGGCGCAAGCTGCGCCGCAAGGCTCGAAATTCTAAGCAGGTGCTGTGATGCTGTACGATTCCCGCCGCATCGGCCTGCAAGGCGTCCAGGATGAAGATCGCGAGTATCGCGGTTCGCGGTATCGCGAGATTCGCGACGAGCTCTTTCGGTCGGCCTACTATCTACGGTGGGGCGAGAAAGGCGCGCCGCCGCTGCCGACCTACGGCGTGACGCTGGGACGCGTCTTGCGCGGATTGCTGCGCCCGTTCGAACCGTGGCACTTTCTCGCCGCGGCGCGACGCACGCTGGAGTCGCCCGCCGACATGCGCCGCGGACCCGACGGTCGCGGCTACCGACGGTTGCTGCACCCCAACGGCGTCTGCCTGTTCGGAACATGGCGGATCGATCAACGCTCGTCCTACTCAGGTTACTTTGCGACCGGCAGCGAGGCGCTCGTCGTCGCGCGCTACTCGACGTGCTGCACCGAGACTCGCGGCAATCGGTATCGATCGTTGTCCCTGGTCGGCAAGCTGTTTCCCACCACCGATCCAGACCATGCCGAGCCGCTGCGGACGGCCAATTTCATCACGCAAGAAGATCTCGGCGGCTCGCTGACGTCCAGCTTCGCCGAGGCGGAACTGGTCAATGCGCCCGACACGACGCCTTGGCGGCGCAAATGGGCTCTGCCGGTATTGCTGGTCACCGGCGTCGCCTTCATGCTGGTCGACATCGAACCGGCCGTGCGCCAATTGTACCCGATCGCCGAACTGGGCCTGCCGGCAGGGGCTGCGATTCGAACGCCGCCGTTCATGCGACTGCGGGCGCTGGACGCCGCGGGGAAGCCGGTCGAGCGACCGACTCGGAAGGGCTTTCCATGGAATGCGTGGTTCGAGTTTTCCGACCGCGACGCAGGCCCCGACTTTCGGGACGAAATCCTCGCGCGATTCTACGAGCCGAACGCGGAGCAGCCGCGCGCGAACGCGAAGTTGGAGTTCTCGATCGAAGTGACCGATGCGTCCGACCTGCAGGGCGTCCTCCGTCAACGACGATCGTTCCCCAACGGCTGGCATCGACTCGGCACTCTCACCTTCACGGACGCCGTCGCCTCCTACGCCGGCGATCACGTCATCCACTTCGCCCATCCCCCCTGGCGCCGCGACGTCGACGACCCCGACACCGTCGTACGCTCGTAGCACAGGCTTCCAGCCTGTGACCGCCGCCTCGTACGCCCTTCTTCGTTTAACCCGCAGCCGTAGGCGAGGGACATTGCAATCGACGTCGCAATCAGCGTCGTGCCGTCCGTCTTCGTCCTCGTCCTCGCCTGCGGCTGCGGGTTAAACGAAGGAGGAGGACGGCGGAGATCGCAGGCTGGAAGCCTGCGCTACGTGCCTCGCTGGAAGCCGTACCATTCGACGTGCTTGCGCGGGCAGTAACGTAGGGCGTGTTCGGCGCAGTAGGGCTCCAGCCAGCGCGCGGTGGCTTGCAGCGTCGCGAGGTCGGTTCCTTGGGGCATCAGCAACACGCGGTCCCGATCGATTTCGGGAAACTCGCGCAAGTAGTCGTCCAGGTCCGCCAAATCCTCGTGGCGGTCGATTACGAACTTGAACTGGTAGGCGTAGCGAGCCACGAGACGTCGGATGACGGCCGGCTGATGCCGAGTCCGCTCGTGACGCGCCGTCCAACTTCCGGCGCGATCCACGGGCGGCGTCGAATTGGCGCGCTTCGGGCTGATCGACATCAAGTCGCACGCCAAATCCAAGAACAGCGTGCCGGCCGTTTCGATCGTGATATGCCGACCCGCCGCTCGCAGCTCGTCGCAGAGCGGGACGAGCTCCGCGAACAGCATCGGTTCGCCGCCCGTGATGACGACATGCTGAACGCCCAATTCCAACGTGCGGCTCACGATCTCGGCGACCGACCAGTCGTCTCCTTCGGGGGCCCACGAGGTGTACGGGGTGTCGCAGAAACTGCAACGCAGATTACAACCGCTGGCGCGCACAAAGACGCTAGGCGCGCCCGTCAGCAGCCCCTCGCCTTGCACCGATTGATACAGCTCCGCAATCCGCACGACTCGACTAGACCCCCTACGCGGCCGCCCCTTCTCACTTGCTTGACATGATGCCACAATGCCCTCGCGGTCGAAAGGAGAGCACAGTCGAAAGGAGAGCTGGCTTGAAAGGAGAGCTGGGGATGAGCAGCGGGTTTCGCGACGGGTTGGAAACGTTCGACAATCAGTTTCCGGGCCGTGAGTATGTGATTGAGATCGTTTGTCCGGAGTTCACGTCGGTTTGCCCCAAGACGGGCCACCCCGACTTTGGGACGCTCACGTTTCAGTACGTGCCGGACCGGAAATGCATCGAACTGAAAAGCCTCAAGCTGTACCTGCAGAAGTTCCGGAACGAAGGGATCTTCTACGAAAACGTCACCAACCGCATCCTGGACGATTTCGTCGCCGTGGTCGATCCGCGGCGAGTGAAATTGATCGCGGCGTTCAGCGCTCGCGGCGGAATCACCACCACAGTGACGATTACGCACGAGAAGTAGGGGGGGCGGACGGGGAGTTTGGTTGAGTTTTTTTCACAGGCTGGAAGCCTGTGCTACGTTAAACGCTTCTTCAGGTCAGACAGCAGGTTGTACATCGTTTCAAGGTACAGCCGCGCTTCGGCTAGCGGCATGGTCAGCGGCGGGCTGATGCGGATGACGCGACCGGCCAACGCCCCGAGCAGGTGGATGGCGCGGCCTTCGCGGTCGCCCAAGTAGCACGTCCGCACGCATTCGACCGCCACCTGGTCGGCCGTCAGTTCGCCGACTCCCTGACACTCAATGCCCCACACGGTCCCTTCGCCGCGCACGCGAGCGATGACGCCGGTCTCCAGCAGTCGCAACAGGCCGTCCTCGATCACCTGGGACAATTGCTTCCCTTGGCCGATCACGTCCCGCTGCTCGAATTCATCCAGCGTCGCCAGCACCGCGGCGCTCGAGAGCGGGTTCGCGGACCACGTGTCGGACCCTTCGCCGTACTTGAGCGCTCCGAATACGTCCGCGCGACCCACCGCGGCGCTCACCGGCACACCGTTCCCGAGTCCCTTTCCCAGGCACACCACGTCCGGTTCGATGCCGTAATGCGTGTAGGCGTACATCGGCCCCGTGCGTCCAAAGTTGGCTTGAATCTCGTCCAGAATGAACACCAAGTCGTGCTCGCGGCAGAATCGCTCGAGCATCTGCAGGTATTGGGGCTGCGGGTGGTAAGAGCCGCCGCCGCCCAGATACGGTTCGGTGATGAGCGCACACAGTCGATCCCCCATTTCGGAGGCGATCGTCTGCAATTCGCGGGCATAGGGCGTCAAGTCGAGCGGCTGCTGACGGCGGTGGACGTCGCCGCACTCCTCCGTCGGAAAGCTGATGAACTTGACGCGCGGATCGCGCTCGGGATCCGACTCGGAACCGGTGACGGCGCCGGCCAACCCCTTCTTGCCGTGGAAGCCGCGGCGAGTGGCCAACACGACGTCGCGTCCCGGCTTCCGCTTCATGGCCGCCCAGAGCGCCTTCTGCACCGCTTCGCTGCCGCTGGCCGCCCACAACACCTGTTCCATCCGCGCGCCGCCCGGTTCGCGTCGCATATTCGCCAGCAACCGCTCGCACGCCAGCACCTCAAGCTCCGTGACGGCGTTGTAAGCGGTCAGAGGTACGGCCGGAACGTAGTCGCAGTCACCCTCGGCGACCAGAGCTGCACTGGCGGCCCCCTGCGGTCCCTGGCCGAGATAACCCAGGCCCATGTAGTCGTACACTCGCTGCCACCAGCGAGCCGGATTGTGGCCCAGGTTGGCGACGAGCACGCCGGACGTGAAGTCGGCCAACTTGCGTCCATCGCTCGTCCAGTGGTACGAACCGGCGCTTTTGGCGATCACGGCGAGCGACGGTGTAAACGTCCGCAAGCAGTGCGGCTCGGTCCCCGTCTGACGCTGCCGCCACGCGTTCGCTTGCGGTTCCAGCGGATGCTCGATCGCAATCGGGGCCTGAGAAGCGGAAGCAGCCTGGCGAGAAGCGGATGCGGCGGAGACGACGGCCATGACGTGGGCACTCGCAGTAAGAAACGGTTGGGTAGGGTAGGGAAGGGCGGGGAGTGGAGGGGCGGTCAAACGCGGGGTGCGTAGAGCACCGTCGGCGCCGCTCGCCCTGGTTCGTACAGGACAAGCCCGCCGTGGGAATCGTTCACGTGCACGACGGAATTTGGTCGGCCGGCGGCGTGCGCGGCCAGAATGGCCTCCATCGCCTGCACGGCGGCGACCACCTGTCGTTCGGCCGACAGGTCGTTGTAGGTCAACTTGCGCATCTGAGCCAGCCGAGCCGCTCGGTCGGACTCGGGCCCGCCGAACTCCACGAACCCGACTTCGCGCACGAACTGTTCGATGACTTCGATGCCGTAGCCGCGCTGCGCTCGCTCCCCCGTCGGCTCGACAAACTTCCCGTTGTAGTGGTTGTTCATCGTGGTCTTGAGCGAAAACGGCGTCTGCCCCTCGATCGTGCACTCGACGCCCCGCTTGCGGCTATGGCAATTCCAAACGCCGTTGTCGAAGCGGAACTGCACTTCCTGCTCGACGTAGCCCGGGAAATTGTCGGGCGTCACCCAACTGGTGTGGATGTCGAACGCCGCCTCGCGTCCGTCGTCGTATTGGTACATCAGCCGCAATTGGGTGGAGTCCCACGTCGGGCCTTGGGCGGGACCGACGAGCCCGCGTTGGCCCGAGCAAGAAACGGCGATCAGCCGGCCGCCGAAGGTGAAGTCGATCAGCTTGATGTAGTGCACCGCGACGTAGGTGCCCGGATTGCGGCCGTGAATCCACTCGGCGAACTGGGCGCCCGAGATCTGTTTGGGTTCCAACAGCGAGCAGTATCCGTTGTTGACGTGATTCAACAGGCCGTCGTGGACCAGCGTCCGGAGCTTTTTGTGGTCCGGGTCGAACAGCTTGTGATAGACCACCTTGGCCAGCACGCCCCGTTCGACTGCGATCCGCTGGAGTTCGTCGAGTTCGGCGAGCGACAGGACGGAGGGTTTCTCAAGCAGCAAATGTTTGCCGGCCTCGAGCACCGCCTTGGACGACTCAAAGTGGCGATCGTCGGGCGTGGCCACGCACGCGAAGTCGACGCCCGAATCGAGCAGCGATTGCGTCGCGTGAGGTTCCCGAAAACTCTGAAACTCGGCGACCTTCCCCGCCGCCGCCGCTCGATAGGCCTCCGCGCGGCTGCCGGTGCGACTGGCGACCGCCGCCAACTCGACCTCACAGAGTCCGAAGCGGCGATCATACAGCCCCTTCGCATGGACGTTCTCAAAGAAGGGACGATAGGTCTCGTCGAAGATCATCCCCATGCCGACCATGCCGGCTCGCAATCGGTTCACCTTCATCGAACGCTCGCTGTCGTGCTCGTGGCGGGTAGTTCGGCGTGTGCCTGGAAGCGCTAAGGATAACGGACGCGTCGGCGCGATGCCAGACAACTGAACGGTGCGTCGCGCGGCGTCTACTTGCGGTCGGAAAACGCGAGTCGCACAATGAGTTGGATTCGCACCTCTTGAAGCAAGGATCGCCCGCATGTCCGACCGACCCCGCGTCATCCTGTCTGGTTTCGCTGACGAAGCAGCCAATCAAAAGACGGCCGAACAACAGTTCATCGCGTTCGCCGCCGCCGGCCTGCAGTACTACTCGCTGCGGTTCATCGACGCCGGTCACGGCGTGAAGAACGTCATGCAGTTAACCAAGGCGGAAGTGCAGAAGATCCGGCATCTGGAAGACGAATATGGACTCAACGTCGCCTCGATCGGCTCGCCCATCGGCAAGGTGAAGCTGCTGGACGTCGATGACGGATCGAAAAACCGGTACGTCCCGTTCCCGCAGTATTTGGCGGACGATGTGAATCGAGTTTGCGAGCTGGCGCACGCCTTCGAAACGAAGTTGATCCGCGGCTTTTCGTTCTATCATCCGCGAGGGACCGATCCGCAGTCGCACATCGCGCAGGTCGTCGACCAACTGGGGCAGATCGCCGAGGTGTGTCATCGCAGCGACCTAACGTTCGGTTTGGAGATCGAAGCGAATTTGGTGGGGCAGAGCGGGGCGCTGATGGCCGAGATTCACCGGCTGGTGGATCACCCGGCGCTGGTGCTGATCTTCGACGCGGGGAACATCGTGACGCAGGGTTTCAGCTGCGATCAGGTCTACCAGCAATACTTGGCCATGAAGGACGGGTTGGGCTGGATGCACATCAAGGACTACCGCAATCCCGAGCCGATGCAGCGGACGACGCACGTGGACGAAGAGGCGCTCAAGCACTTCGTGCCAGCCGACTTAGGCGACAGCGGCCACGAGGCGATCTTGCGCGATTTCAAGGCCTTCTTGCCCACCTTGGAGAAGAAGCTCAAGCGTCGCGGCATCCCGGGCGTATTCCTGGACTTAGAGCCGCACGTGAAGGGCGGCGGGCAGTTCGGCGGCTTCAGCGGGCCGGACGGATTCGGCGTCGCGCTGCGCGGCCTGTGCCGCGTGCTGGACTACGTCGGCATCGACTACCACCTGCGCGACTTTGAAGATATTCAGGCCGCGCGCGGATTCTAGCCAACCGGCATTTTTTGCCAAATCGGCATCTTCCGCTGCATGTCTGGGCGAGTTTTGACGATTAACGAAACACGTCCTTGAGTGCAACTGACGCGGAAGAGGGGGGAAGGGACCAAGCGTCCACCTCCGTCATCTTCGCAATTGCTTTCAGGTAAGGCGGTTACGCGAGTTGTTGGATTTTCGTCCAGCGGCTGCGGAGAAGGTACGCAATTTGCGATCCTTTTACGACCAATTCGCGTATTACATGCGGGGTCGGAAGAGGCGGTTGACCGACTTCAATCGTCCCTTTCGCCAGGGCAAGTCACAGGTCCATTTCCCGGCTAAAGCCGACCGACGCGCGGCCGACACCCGTTCCGGATGTCACTGGCGGCGCGCCGCAGATGGGTAAGAAGATGACACGCAAAGAATCACTGAGCAGCCTGCGACAAATCCTCATCAAGCGGCGCGATGCGCTGCGGCGAGCCCTGGCGGGTGACTTGAGCCTACTCAAGGAACTTCGAGGGCAGTCGACCGGCGACGTCATCGACGCCGCCCTCGATTCGGCTCAAGACGAACTCAGTTCCGTCTTGGCCGAAGTCGAAAGCCGCGAACTCGCCAGCATCGAGAATGCGCTGGAGCGGATGCGCGAAGGGGATTATGGGTGCTGCGAATTGTGCGACGAGCCGATTCCGCTGGCGCGGCTGCAGGCTCTGCCGTACGCCACCACCTGCATCAACTGCCAACGCGAAGCCGAAAAATCCGGCGGCCGCGGCCGCGGCGCCAACATGTCGCGCCTGTTCGACTCGTTCTCCGACACCGATTCGTCGTCCAACGACGTCGAAATCGACGTGTCGTAAGCTCCCTCGCAAAGAGGCGCTGGATGAACACCGCACGACAGGCGACGGGCGTAGAGGCCGGTCGCCTGTTTTTTTGACGCTCCGCGCATCTCGGTAGAACGCTGTTCAGGGATGAACTCGATGCCTAGCCACGCTCCTTGCTCCGAGTCGGCGTCGCCCGCGATACGATCGCAAACGCCTCAATTGCTCGCGCGCCGCCGTTGGCTGTGCGCGTCCGCCGCCCTGCTGTGTCTGCCCAGCCTTGTCGCGCGCGGCGAGGAGGCGGACGACGAGCGGAAGCAACTGGCTGCGGACATCGCGAAGGATGTCGAGCATCTGGAGGCGCAAGGGCGGCTCTTGCGGCGCGTCGTGGCTTTCGTCAAGCCGACCGTCGTCCATATCGACGCCGAACGCCCCGAAGAAGGCCGCCGCACCTCCGAGGAAACCGGCTCGGGAATCATCGTCACGATTCGCGATAGCTACTACGTGCTCACCAACCGTCACGTCGTCAAAGGCGCGCGGCCGAACCGCATTCGCATTCGCACGGCCGACGGACGTCTCCTCACGCCGGCCAAAGTCTGGGCCGACAAAGCGACCGACATCGCCGTCCTCGCACTCGACGCCCCGAAACTCACGGCCGCCAAAGTCGGCGACAGCAATGAACTCGATATCGGCGACTTCGTCCTGGCCGTCGGCAGCCCGTTCGGCTTGAGCCACAGCGTGACGTTCGGCATCGTCAGCGCGAAAGGGCGTCGCGACCTGCAACTGGGCGCCGAAACGGTGTCGTATCAAGACTTCATTCAGACCGACGCCGCCATTAATCCGGGCAACAGCGGCGGGCCGCTCATGAACCTGCGCGGCGAAGTCGTGGGAATCAACACGGCCATCGCCAGCAGCTCCGGCGGCAACGACGGCATCGGTTTCTCCATCCCGATCAACATGGTGATGGCGGTCGCCGAACAGCTGGTTCAGAACGGCGTCGTGGTACGAGCGTACCTCGGCGTGCATCTGGACATTCGCTTTAATGAAGAGACCGCCCGGCGGCTAGGACTTCCGCGCGTGCAAGGAGCGCGGGTGAGCCAAGTGACACCCAATTCGCCCGCCGCCCAGGCGCGTCTCAAGGTCGACGACGTGATCCTGGAATTCAACGGCACGTCGATCAACGACGACAATCACTTGGTGAACCTGGTCAGCCTCACGCCCGTCGGGAAGAAGGCGCCGCTGGTCATCTTCCGCGAGGGACAGAAACTGAACCTGGAAATCACGCTCACCGATCGCGAACGGTTCGAGGCCGAACGCTAGAGGCGCATGCAATTGGGGCCGAACGAGATAGGGGCGAACGGCCCGCGACCGCTTACACCAAGTCCGAGATGGGGCGTCCCTTCTCGATCATGAGCGTGGGCCGACCAGCCGGACTCGGGAAATACACCTTCTGGTCGATCCCCAGCACTTCAAAAACGGTCGCCATGAGATCTTGCGGCGTCACCGGCTGCGTCTTCGGGACGTCGACCTTCGACGACGACTCGCCGATCACTTGCCCCATCCGCAGACCGCCGCCGGCGAGCGCCAGGGTGCTGAGCGGCGCCCAGTGGTCCCGCCCGCCGCTCTTGTTCACGCGCGGCGTCCGTCCGAACTCGCCCGTGATTACCAAAAGCACGTTTTCATCAAGCCCGCGTTCGACGCAGTCTTCGACGAACGCCGAGACGGCTTGATCCAACTGAGGCGAACGTCCGCGGAGTCCTTGCACGATCTGGCCGTGCATGTCCCAGCCGCCGTAATTGAGCGTCACGACGCCGCAGCCCGCTTCGCACAAACGCCGCGCCAGCAACATCTGCTCGCCCAATCCCTTCCCATAACGCTCGATCGTCTGCGGCGACTCCTGCTTGATGTCGAATGCCTTCGTCGCGTTGCCGAACACCAAGTTAAACGCCTGCTCTTCGAACTGATCCAGTCCCTCCATGAGTCCCGACCGATCCACTTGGCGATTCATCCGGTCGAGCGAATCGAGCAGATTGCGGCGATCGCCGATGCGGCCTTCCGGAATCGACAACGTCATGTTCCGACGCGCTTGGCCGTTCTGATCGAAAGGCCCGTATCCGGTTCCCAAGAACGACGGACCGTCGGCGAAGATGCCGCCCAACCGCACGTACGTCGGCACGCCGCTCCCCTCGCGGCTCGCCCCGCGAACTCGCGACGCAATCGCGCCCAGCGAGGGACGAGTCGGCAACCCGCCGTTATCCGCTTGCTTGTTGTCGTAGCCGGTCATGACGAAATGCGTGCCGCCCGAGTGGCCGCTATTGGTGTGGGCGAACGAGCGCACCAGCGCCATCTTGTCGACCACGCGCGCAATCTTCGGGAACGTCCCGCCCACCGTGACGCCGGGCAGCGGCGTCGATTCTTCGCCCGTCGTGCTGCGATACTCCGACGGCGCCGTCATCTTGGGATCGAAAGTTTCGACGTGCGTCGGTCCGCCGCCCAGCCACAGCCATACCACCGACGTGTTCTTGGCAGCCTTGCCCTCCGCCGCCGCTTCTGCCCGCCCCCGCAACAGGCCGGCCAGGGTGAGCGACCCTACGCCCAGCGAGCCGATCTGCAAGAATTCGCGACGCGTGCGTCCTTCGCAATCCCGATGCCGATCGCCGAAAGCAAGATTCAGCATGACTCGCAGCTCCTAGTTTGAGACGCGGGGGCCACCGGTCCGCCGCCGGTTTCGGCGCCCCGCGCCGGCAATATAGATAAATCGGCGTCGATGAGTCAATCTTTTCTCCATTCCCGGCAGAATTTGGGATTCGTCGCCGCCGGCTTCGCCAGCCGTAGGACAGGCTTCCAGCCTGTCTTTCCGTTAACGGCGCCCGATGGGCGAGAAAAACGTGCCCACGGCGACCGTCAGCCCTAACACGAGGCACGTGGCTTCGGGGCCGCCCAAGGCCTGAATTCCTGGGACGCCCAGCGAAGGGCCGAACAACATCAGGCCGGCGCTAATCGCACTTCCGACGGGCCATTTCCAGCCGCGCCCCAGACTCAGCACGATCAGCACCGCGCCCGCGACGCCCGGCACGATGCTTGAAAACAGTCGGCCCACGATCGGCAGCGGCAACGGCTGCGACTCCACCGGGAAAGCCAGGTCGAGCACCGCGAGGAGCCGGCCTGACTTCGCTTCGGCGGCCGCCGTTTTGGCTTGATCCAGCGTCGAGCGGGAGAGGAGGCCGTTTTGGTGGGCCCACCACAGTCCGCCGACGAGCAGCAGGCAGCCCAAGAGAAAACGGGCTCGAGCCCCCCAGATGCCCTTAAGCGGCGCGAGCAGGAGTCCGGTCAAGGAGGTCGACGCGCCGCGCTGCGACGCATCGGCTTGACCGCTGCGCGCCGTCGCGAGCATCGCTTTGATGCGTTGTCGCTTGAGTTCCGCAGCCGCTCGCGGGTCGGCCGCTTTCGCCGACACCTCGTCGGCGAGGGTCCGCGCGGACGCCGCTTGCTGCACGAGCCCGTCCGCCATGGCGGCGGCCTGCTGGCGCGCAGCGGCAGGGGCGACCCCCTGCGCGACCAACTGTTGCGCCTCGACCTTGGCCAGCACCTTGCGCGTCTTGGCGTCGCGCACCGATTGGATGCGGGCGTCGAGCGACCGGACGAGCGCGTCGCGCCAGGGACGGAAGCGCGGTCGCGGCCGTCCCTGTGCATCTTGGCCCCAAGCCTCGCGCGCTCCCACGAGCGCCTCGTAGCCGAACAGCTGTTCGAAGCCTTCCTCCCACTCCACACCCGCGTGCTGTGCGACGAATTGACGCAACGCTGACTCGTCGACGCCCGCCAAGCGTCGATGCTTCAGCAGCCGCTCTAAACGCTCGATCGCCCCGGCCCGCTGACGAGCGAGACGGCGATCGATCGCTTCATGGGCCCCCCAGGCCGTCGCCGCGGCCAAGACGGCGACCACGGCGGCGCCGACGACCCCCAAGGTCAACAACAAGAGCGCCGCCAGGGCCAGTCCGCCGACGGCGATCGACGCCCAGTCGCCCCACTTCAGCGCTCCCGCCGCTTGTCGAAACTTTTGTGCGAGATAGGTGCGATCGCGCACGCCGGCGATGACGCCATAGGCCGCGACCGTGCCCGCCAGCCAGGCGACGGTCCCCAGCGACAGACGAAAGCTGAGGGGGAGGGCGAGCAGCGCGAGTCCGCCGCCGCCGATCGCCGCCCACGTCGCGAGACGCCGGAACGTCTTCCCCGGCGCCCCGTTGAACTCGCGATACGCTTGTTCCAATTCGTCGGCGTCTTCGGGACGAAATGGACGTGCATCGTGCCCCGGTCCGTTCAAGTAGCGTTCGAGGTCGACGATCACTTGTTGCAAATCTGCGTAGCGATCTGCGGGGCGTTTGGCCGTCATGCGATCGACGATCGACAGCAACTCGCCCGGCGTCTTGTCGCGCACCGCCGTCGGCAACTCGATGCGCTGATGTCGATGCTTATCGAGCATCTCCATGACGCTGGCGCCGTCGAACGGCGAGCGACCCGCCAGCAGGGCGTAGAGGGTGCATCCCAGCGAGTAAATGTCGGCGCGATGATCGACGTTCGCCGCATCATCCACCTGTTCAGGCGGCATGTAGGCCGGCGTGCCGACGGCGAAATGGGTGAGCGTCCCGCTCAGCGAACTCTGCAACATGGCCGAGCGATGCGAACCTCCGGCGCCGAGCGAACTGCCGCCGGCCGAAACGGCGTCGATCGCCGGAGGCACTTCGGAGCCGGACACGGGGACTTTGACAAGCCCCAGGTCGGCCACTTTGACGAGCCCCTGGTCGTTGAGCATCAGATTGGCCGGCTTCACATCGCGGTGGACCATGCCGTACTGATGCGCGAACAGTAGGCCGCGCGCGGCCTGCAGCACGTAACCTGCGGCGACGCGCGGCGCCAACGGGCCCTCGCGCTTCAAGATCTGATCCAGCGCCTCGCCGCGCACATACTCCATGCTGAAGAAATGAAAGTCGCCGTCGACTCCCAGATCGTAAATCTGCACGACGTTGTGATGAGTTAGTTGAGCTGCCGCGTAGGCTTCGCGAGTAAAACGCGCAATGAACGCCGGGTTGCTCGCCCACTGCGGGCGAATCGTCTTGAGCGCTACGTCGCGGTCGAGCGAAATCTGGCGCGCGAGGTACACATCCCCCATCGCACCGTGCCCCAATTGCTTCACGATCTTGTAGCCGCCGATCGCCTCGGGTAGGGGCCGGGCCGCCGCGCCGGCCGGACCGTCCGGATCGACGGCCGTCGCCGCCGCCGCCTTGTGTGCGATGGTCGCGTCGGCCCGCGTCGCCGTCCCTGGTGCAACTCCGAATGCGGTTCCCGCCGTCGTCGCCTCCGCGGCGACGTTCGACGCCTTCTGTGGCTCACCGCCGGTCGGCATCGCCAACGTGGCGTCGCCGGCCGTATTCACGCCGGCTGCCGTCGCTTCGGCCCGCGTCGCGTCCACAGCTGGCGCCGGCGCACGACCGGCGACGTTCGGAGGCGAAGCTTCCTGGGCCAGCGTCTCTTCGCCGCCGGGCGCGCGACTGAATTGGGCGGTCTGGTCAGCCGGCGGTTCGGCGACCGTCTTTTCGGAGACGATTGGGGCCGACGTTTCGATCTTCTGGACGATCGGCGCCTGGTCGGCGTCCGCAAGAACCGTCAGTAGAAACCGTTCGCCGCACTTGGGGCATTTGGGCTGAAATCGTCCCGCTTTAGGCGTCTGCAGAGCGAGTCGATGTTGGCAATGGGGACAGGCGATTTTGATCATCGTCCACCGTCCTTCGGCAAAGCGCGAAACTGCAGCTTCTTGGCGTCCCAGCTCAAGCGAGCGGCGGCGTCGCGCGCGTACTGCCAACCCTGGTTCGGGTCCTCCTGATACAGCACGACCGAAGACCGTTCGGCGGCCATCGCGACCGCCTGCGGCAGATCGAGATACCGTTGCACATTCAAATAGGTCGGACCGTCGCGGTGCGAGGCGGGGAGAGAGTGGAGGTCGAGTCGCCGGATGTGGGGCTCAAACAGCGACGCGTACAGTGCGACGCCTCCCATGGCGCCACGGCTCTGCAACCACAACGGCGTCGACTCAAGCTCGGTCGTGCGCAGCGCCTGAATCGCGCGCCGCACGTCCCATGTCTGCGTCGACTCCAGCGTCTGTCCCAGCAGATAGAAGCGACGGCGAATGTGCGTCTGCTTCCGTTCCGACGGATCGAACGCGGTGGGGCCGACGCCGCGCGGCGCGACGTAAGCCATCGCCCACGGGAAGCCGGCGAACATCTTCTTCGTCGCCGCCGCCGCTTCGGCGTCGGCCTGCGGCGCTGAACCTGCCTGCCACAGGTCGCTGAAATCGCCGACGAACGTCGCTTGGAACTCGCGCCACTGCGGTTCGTCGAGCACGTTGAGCACGACGAGATCGGGCTGCATGAGTTCCGCTCGTTGCGCGACGTACAGCCGCAAGCCGTACGGCGCTTGGCTGGTAAAGTCGAAGGCACGCATCCGAACGCCGTCGACTGTCTTATCGTAAGCCGGCTTCACCTCCAGCGGCTCGGCGGTCGCCGGCCAGGCGCGGAACGACTTGGTTTGCAAGGCGTCGAGCCAACCGTCGCGCAGCGTCCGCCAATGTTCGGCGTCTTGGGGCAGGGGAGGGGAGGCGGCCGAGACGAACGATTCGTGAATCGTTGTGTTTCGTTCGTCCTGCGGCAGTTCCGTCAAGACGCGCAGTTCTTCCGGCTGAAACCGCGGCGTCGCCGCTTCGTCGATCAGACGCAGCTTGGCCTGCAAGTGAGCGTCGAACCAGCGGAACGCCGGGACTTGCAGGTCTTGCGTGTCTTTGTGCGGGCCGGGGGCGATCGTGAGTCCCAAGGGCGGCGACTTGGAAGCGAGGTCATAAATGCGCCGCGTCCGTTCGTAGGTCGCGACCACGCCGCGCAGTGGAAAGATGCCGTCGCGATCGGTGTTGGCGATCAACAAGGGCCGGGGGGCGACGAGCGCCGCGACTTGCGGATAGTCCCAGCGATAGGTGTTCACCATGTACATGCAGTCGCAGTGCCCCTCCACGCAGTGATCGACCACATGGTCATGGAGGTCGGTGATGCCCGCCACGGGGACGGCCGCACGGATGCGTTCGTCGAGCGCCGCGATCCACCAACTGTAGGCGCCGCCGCCGCTGCGCCCCGTCGCCCCCAGCCGCTCGCCGTCCACATCGTCGCGCGACTGGAGATAGTCGAGCGCGCGGATGCAGTTCCACGCTTCGACGCCCGCCGGCGTATAACCGCGACTTAGCCACCACCACATGCCGAAGCGATGGGTGCCGTGATGAGTGGCTTCGATTTCGCCCAGTTGCAGCGAGTCGATGATGAGACAAATGTACCCATGTCGCGCAAACCAGGCTCCGTGGTGTTGATACGTGACCTTGTTGCCGTAACTGACGCCGTCTTTCTTCACTCCGCCATGTCCGCAGACGTAGAGGATGGCCGGCAGCCGGCCGGCGACTTGCGCGGGGCGATAGAGGTTGGCGGTGACATACAGCTGCGGACGCGACTGAAAGTGGATCTTCTCCACCACGATTCCGTCGCGTTCCACGGTCCCCGTCGTCGCGGCCATCAGCGGCGTCCGTTCGGGGAGCGGTTCGAGTCCCAGCATTTCATTCAGTTGGCGGACATACTCGGGACGTCGAGCTTGCCAGTCGGTCCAGTCGCGGACGTCGGCCAGACATGGCTCGGCGAGCGCCTTGGTTTCGCGCTGCAAGTAGTCGGCCAACAGCGCATCGCCGCCGCGCACGGGCGGGGCGGACGCGGGCGGGGCGGGAGTCGCCGCCGTCTGCGCTGCGCACGGCAGCACGACGCCGAGGAGTCCCCAGAGACAGATGAATCGCAACCACATGTTCGCACTCTCGCAATGACGAATGAATGAACGGAGCACGACCGCGCAAGGAAACCGCGCGGCGAATGTGGGGAGTATACACGCCGGCGATAGGCTGAGGCGAAACTGATCTTGTCCGTTTGGGCTCGATTCGCCATACCATCGACCCTATGGCGACGAATCCTTCTACCGACGTGCGGACGCTGTGCGTGTTTTTGCCAAACTGGATCGGCGACGTCGTGATGGCGACGCCGACGCTGCGGGCGCTGCGACAGCGTTATCCGGCGCCCACTCGCATCATCGGCGTGATGCGCCCCTACGTCGCCAAGGTGCTCGCCGGCGTCCCCTGGCTCGACGACCACCTTTACTACGACCGCCACAGCCGCAAGCCGGAGCTGTCGACGAACGCACTCATCCGCCATCTTCGCGCCCAACGCCCCGATATGGCGGTGCTGCTATCCAGCTCGTTCCAGGCGGCTTGGGCCGCTTGGCGCAGCGGCGCACGACGCCGCATCGGACACGCCCGCAACCTCCGCGGACTGTTGCTCACCGATCGCGGCCGCGCCGCGAGGCAGGGGGGGGCGGCCCGCGGCGAATCGCCGGGGCTGTCGACGGTCGAGCAGTACCTCCAGCTGGCTGAACTGGCCGGTTGCACGCAGTGGGAACGGCGCGTGGAGTTGGCGACGCTGCCGACCGACGAAGCGGCCGTCGATCTCGCCTGGACGAACCTGGGGCTCCATGGTCGACGCGTCGTCTTGCTCAATATCAATTCGGCCGCCGCCGACGCGCGACTGTGGCCGCGTGAACACACCCAGGAATTGGCGCGACGCCTCGTCGCTCAAACCGACGTCTCGGTGCTGCTGTTGTGCGGGCCGGCGGAAAAGGAAGCGACGGAGCAGTTAGAGCGAGAGATCTCCCATCCCCGCGTGCATTCCATGGCGCGGCAAGATCTGGGGCTCAGCGTGTCGCGCGCCGTCTTGAAGCGCGGCGACTTGCTGGTCACGACCGACAGCGGCCCGCGCCACATCGCCGCCGCATTCGCCACGCCGACGATCGTCCTGTTCGGTCCCACATCGCCGCAATGGACGATCAATTACAGTCCCGTGGAGCAGGGCGTGTCGCTCGGCCTCAGCTGCCAGCCGTGCGACCGCAAGACGTGCCCGCTGCTGCATCATCAATGCATGCGCGACTTGACGCCCGAACGCGTCCTCCAAGCCGTGCTGGAACGGCTGCCGAGTCGGGCGGCTCTGGCGGGGGGGGCGTGATGCGGGGGGGGGCGGTGCGGGAGGGCGGGGTGCGACGCGGCGGGGCCGCGTCAGACAGGCTGGAAGCCTGTCCTACGTTTTCGACGTTAGCGCACCTTGCATTTGAAGCGGATGATGCCGCCTTGGCCGACGTCCAGCGGGTCTTGGATTTCCCACCGTAGCAACTGCGATTCGGCTTCGTTGTCGACGGTGGCGAAACGCGCCGGCAGGTCGCATTGAGCGCTGCCGGGGACGAATTCCAACCGTGTGGTGAGGCTGTCGATGATCGTCACGTTGCCGATCCGCTGATCGCCCACGTTGTCGAACCGCAAGGTGAAGTCGACTTCTTCGCCCGGCAAGGCTTCCGAGGTCGACGCCACCTTCACGATGCGCAGCCGCGGCTTGCCCGGCGGCATTTCGTACAGCACCGTCTCGCCCGGTCGATTCGTTCCCTTGCCCTCGTAGGCCTGAGCGCCTTCGATGACCACCTGCACCTGTTGATCGCGCGTCCACGTGATGGCGGCCTGCACGCGTTCGGCGAGCCGCGCCTTTTCGTTGCCGTCGAATCGGCCGTACTTGATGATGCGGAAGTCTTCAAACGGCAGGAACACGTCGCTGAAGCCTTGCAACAATTGCGAATTCTCGAGGCCGACGCCGCGCGTCTGATCGCGCAGCGCCACGCTGCTGCGGAAATTGTGCTGCAAGATCGGCTGCGTCGGCTGCACCTTCGTCGAGACGATGCGATGCGCGTCCTGGCTGTGCAGTCGCACCGGATTCGCGACGCCCGCCACCTGCTCGTACGAACCGTGCAGCTCGAGCCCGTACACCTTGCGGACCGACGCAAAGCGCGGGGCGTAAATCGGCACGCGGTTGCTGGGCGTCACTTCAGTGCGCCCCTGCAGCGTGTCGTAGTGCGCGATCGTGTCTTCTTGGTCGATGCCGCGCACGGTCCAGTCGCGATCCACTTTGACCGGCACGTCGCGATCGCCGCCGTCGAAAATGTACTCGTCGTACGGGTAGGGGCCCTGCAGGCCGTCCGGCTGCCAGGGGCCCTGCGGTCCCCACTGCTCAGCGCCGTCCGGCGGACAATCGGTCAAGCTGCCGGCGCCGGGGCGGCCCGTGTAAGCTTCGGGCGGCAACGTCGGCGGATCGTAAAGCACCGGTTTCACCGCCGCTTGGTCCGCCGCCGCCGACTCTCCACCGGCTGGCACGACGGCCGTTTCGGACTGAACCTCGTCCTCCAACGTCGCGGACGCTCGAGCGGCCGGGGCGTCGGTTCGAGCGAGCGGCGCTGCGGCGACTTCGGCGTCTGAAACGTTGGCGTCCGCGACCTTGGGATCGGTGCCGAGGGTGCGACAGGCGGGCAGCACGAGCAGCAAAGCGGCCAGTCCGCCGGCGTGGAACGCTGCGAGCAGGCGACGGTAGGGCAGAGCGGTCATGACGTGCCTCGCGACGGGCGGAATGCGGTGAGGTTCGACTAACGCTGCGGGGTGCGCCGCGGCGGCGCGGCAATCACTCGCCGTCGTTCGTCGCCGCGGTAGGGCTCTTCGAGGCCCGCGTTGCGGGGCGTCGTCGCCGGCTTCTCGAACAACTGCACCGGCGGATAGCCGTAATGAAATCCAAGATTGGTCGTTTCGCGCTGCGGATCAGGCACTCGCGAGCCCATGCGCAGGATGGCCATCGGCCGTCCCAGTTCGTCGGCCAGCCGAAGCGCGTCCTGCTGCGGCGCTGCTTCGAAATAGCGTTGGGCGTCGCCCGGCGCTTGTTTCACCGGCAAAGCGCGATACGGATCTTCCAGGTAGATGACGCGCACCACGAAGCGGCCCGAGATGGCCATTTCGAGTTCTTCTTGCGTGATTTCGATCGGGATCGGAAAGCGGAGCGCTTGACCCGGCGGCGGATGCAGCCGGCTCACCACCTCGATCGTGGGAAACACTTCGTCCGTCTCGTGCCCAGGAATCTGGGACACCTTGAGGCGATAGACGCCGCCGACCAGCATCCCGGCGAGCAGGTTTTCGGAGCGTCCTTCGGCGAATTCCCCATTCACAGCCGGCGAGATGCGAGTTCCCTGGGGAGCTCGAACCTCGACCGGCTGGAAATACCCCGGCACTGGGCCGCCGCGAAGGGCCTGCCCGCTTCCAATCGCTCCCGGAGGCAGGTCGGTCGAGTGAAAGTAGTGCATCGGTCCCTGGGCCGAGGCCGCGCGGAACGCGACCAAGCCCAGGAGAATTCCGACGCACGCCGTTCCGACCGACCGGAACAAGCGGGCAGGGGGGGAGAAGTCAAGACGCATGGCGATTACCCGATTTCCCATCGATCGACAGTTACTGCACGTGTTCGTGCGTTTGGTAACGAGGCACGCCGTTCATCTGCGTCGCATGGATCGACTGCTCGCGGATGTATGCTCGCGACGGCGGCGCCGGGTAGCTGAAGCCCGGTTGCTGCTTCACGTGCAACTTGACCTTGCGCGTCGGCGGCGGCATGTAGACGTGCGTGTGATTGCGCATCACGTGCTTCTGCAAGCCGGCGGGGGCGCCGAGCGGGATGTGGGGCGGGCCAGGCAGGCCGATCGGCGTGCCGCTCATCGGCATCCCGTATTCGGGGCCCGTCACGCCCGACACATAGCCCGGCAGGCCCGGCGGCAGTCCGCCCGGTCCGCCCGGCGGGCAGCTGTACGCCGCCGGCATCGCCATGTTCCGCAGGGCGTCGTCGTTCGAGCCCGGCATTTCAATGTCCTTGTTGCCGACGCGCACCACCGCCAGGATCGTGCCGCGACGGTCGGCTTCGACGATCGGGTCGGTGCCCGGATCGAGCCGCGTGCTCACCAGCGTTTCCACGCCGGCCAGAGCCAATTCTTGGAACTCCGGATCCGGCAAGTAGATCACTTTCGTGACGAAGTTGCCGGTGAGCACCTGGTCGAAGTCTTCTTCGGTGAACTGCACCGGAATCGCGTTGTGGGCGAGGAACGCTTCGCTGCGCGGCGTCGCCGGCCCGACTTCCAGCGTCGGATACAGCTCGACCCCTTCGCGGCCCGTGATGTTCGTGATCTTCAAGCGGTAGATGCCGCCCTGCGGGAAGTTCTGCTTCCCCGGCACGACCAGGGGCGTGGAGTCGAATTGACCGACTCCGCCCACGTCCCAACGGATTTGCATCGCATCCGGCTTGTGGAACAGGATCTGGGCCGTCGGCTCGGCGGCCGGCATCATCATGCCGCCCATGCCCCCCATCCCGCCCATTCCAACGACCGGCGCCACGCCGCCCGTCATCGGCGGGATGACGCCCGGTCCGGGGCCGCCCACGCCGGGCCCCGGCTCCAGCAACTGCTGGGCCGGCGGCAAGTTGTATTCTTTCAACCCTGCACAGCCGCTGGCGATCGCCACGGCCGCGCAAGCCATCATATGCCACATGCGGATCTTCATGATCTCCCCCCTCGACGCCCGCGTCATTCGCCGGTCGGGATCGTCCCGAGCGGCCTGACGCAGGTTCTTGACTTCCGTATCGCGTTGTTGGCTCAACACGCCAAATCGTGGTCCGGGCCGCGACTTGACATGGACCCACTGCTGGCGGGGACGTAGAATCCGACCCCTTGGCGCAGCGGCAGGCGAGAGCGCACGTCTCTGTCGTTGTATGTTCGGCCCACCTGCTCGCGAATCTTTGGCAAAATCCGCATATCCGTCTCATGAGGAACAAACTGCCCAGATTCCCGGTCGCCCTTGCGGGCCTCGCCTTCTTGGCGATCGGCTCGTTCGTCGCCCTACGGTTTCTTGGTCAGTCGAACTCATCTCATTTAGAGCTCACCAGTTACAACACGCCGGACAGTGCCGGGCCGGCCGTCGGGGACGAAGCGACCGAGGTCGATGCGGCTCAACCCACCCCCGGCAGCCGACTGTTGGCCGAATCGGCGCGGCACATCCTGGCCATGCCCAGCTTGGAGTGCAAAATCCGGCAGCATGTGGCCCTGTTCGGGCAAGATATCTCGGGAGTCGGCAGTTATAAGCAGTGGTCCCCCGACGACGTCGAACGGGTGCGCGTGCGCTGGGAATTGAAGTTTCAGGTTGGGGAAGAGGCGGCGTCGCTGCAGCAAGTCAACGACGGGCGTTTCTTTTGGACGCGCCGCGATTTACCTGGGAACCAAGCGCTGACGCGCGTCGACTTGCGCACCGTCCGGGATCTCGTGAAGCGCGAACAGCAGCGGCTGACGCCCGACGCCATCCTGCGCGGCTGGATCGCACTCGGCGGTCTGTCGCGGCTGGTCGATGGACTCAACCGTCACTTTGAATTCGGGCTGGCTCACCCGCGCGTCGTCGATTCCACGCCGGTGTGGGTGCTGGCCGGCAGTTGGCGCCGCGAAGTCCTCGGCATCCTCGTCCCCGAAACGCAGGGGTTCCTGCAACAAAACAAACCCGTGCCGCTCGAGAGATTTCCAGGACATTTGCCCGACTTGGTTGTGGTCGTGCTGAGCCGCGACCCGCGACTGCCGGCGTTTCCGTATCGCATCGAGTACCGGCGGTCGGTCGAGGGATTTGTGCGGGGTACGCAGGCCGAGGAAGTCACGCAAACGCAAAGCACGGCCGAGATCATTCCGCTGGAAAGCCTGAAACGCACGGCGGAGCTGGCGGTGATTGATCTGTATGAGGTGAGTCTCGATTCCAACTTGGGGCCGGATGACTTTTTGTTTCAGCCGCCCAGCCGGCAGCAGGCCGTCGACGAGACCGACCAGTTTGTGCTGCGGACGTACACCCCGTCCCAGAGCGACGGCAAGTGATTAAAATGGCGGCATGACCCGCATCTTCTTCAGCCTCGCCCTGTTCGCCCTGGTTTTGCTAGGCGTCAATCTCACGATTGGCCTTACCATCGGCGATTACAATTCGTCGGTCGCACGCTGGCGGGACGCCGTCGGCGAAGTTCGGTCGCTGGAACGGCAGCGGCCGGCGCCGGCCGCCGATCAGTTGGAGGCGGCCCGCAAGGCGCAGGACGCCGCGACCGCCGAACTGACGCCGCGACGCGATCGAGTCCGTCTGCATTGGCTGTTCGGCCTCTCGGCGGCGCTCGTCACCGTGCTGGTCAACAGCGTGACGGTGACCTACTTCATCGGCACCAGTCGCTGGTGCAAAGAAGTCTGCGACGCGTATTCGCTGAACGTCGAACTGGCGGCGCGCTGCGCACGTTTGAAGAAACGCACTTTCCCCTGGTGCCTCACCGCGATCCTCGTCGTGCTTGGGATCGTCGCCCTTGGCGCCGCCTCCGAACCGGGCAACAGCTTGGTGCATGATTCGGCGAGCTGGGTGCAGTTTCACTTCCTGGCGGCGCTCGGCGGCCTGGCGCTCATCGCCTTCGCGTTCTTGGTGCAAGCCAACAGCCTGCTGGCGAACTATCGGCTGATTCAAGAGATCATGGATCAAGTGCGGCAAATTCGCACCGACCGCGGGCTCGAAACGGCCGATGCGACGGACGCGATCGCCACCGGCGCTTGAGCTCCCCTGCACTGACGAGGAACAGGCATGCGAGCTTGCGTACAGCGCGTGCGAGAAGCCAGCGTCACGGTGAACGGCGAATGCGTGGGGCGCATCGGCGTCGGACTGTTGGTGTTGTTGGGAGTCGGCCGCGACGATCATGAGGACGACGCGCGTTATCTGGCCGACAAACTGATCGCGCTGCGGATCTTCGACGACGCCGACGGGAAGATGAACCTGTCGCTCGCGGACATCGGCGGTTCCATGTTGATCGTGAGTCAATTCACGCTGTGGGGCGACTGTCGGAAGGGACGGCGGCCGAGCTACATCGAGGCGGCGGCGCCGGAAATGGCCGAGCGATTATACGAGGTCTTCATTGGGGCGGTCGGCTCGCAAGGGATTGCGACGGCGACGGGCCGGTTCCGCACCGAAATGCAGGTGGCGCTGGTGAACGACGGGCCAGTCACCTTGCTGGTCGACAGCCGCAAGGAATTCTAACGCCGCGGTGCGTCGCAGTTTCGCCGCGCCCGTCGGCTCGCTTGCCGCGCTTTGATCTTTGTTCGATTCCCCCCCTCGGATATACTCCGGCCGCAATTTTCATCAGGGAGGAGAACCGTGGGGATGGAAACCTACGACATCGTGATGCTCGTCGTGCTCGGCGCCGCCACGCTCTGGGGCGCCCTCAAGGGGCTCGCCTGGCAACTCGCGTCTTTGGCGTCGATGGTGGTGAGCTACCTGGTCGCTTACAAGTTCCGAGGCGAGCTGGCGACGAAGATCGACGCGACGCCTCCGTGGAACGTGTTCTTGGCGATGCTGATCTTGTACGTCGCCACTTCGTCCGCCATTTGGCTCATCTTCCAAGTGTTGTCGAACACGATGGAGCGGATGAAGTTGAAAGACTTTGATCGCCAGATGGGCGCGCTCTTCGGCTTCGGCAAAGGCGTGCTGTTCTGCGGACTGGTGACTTTGTTCGCCGCCACGCTGCTCGGCGAGACCGCGCGGCGGACGATTGTGCGTTCCAAGTCCGGACTTTATATCGCGCGGCATTTGCATTCGGCCGAGGCGATCATGCCGGCGGAAATCAAACAAGTGCTCGAACCGCATCTGCGCGAATTCGACGAGCAGTTTGACGACGCGGGGCCCCGCGAGTCGTCGCCGAAGTTGGGCGAAGCAGGGGGGGGCGAGGGCATGTCGTGGGATCGGATCACCGGTTCCAAATCGGACGCCGACTCGCTGGAGGGCAAATCCAAATCGCTGTGGGATGGACTGCGCAGCGACGTCCAAAAGAAGCTCGAGACCGAAGTCGAACGCGGCGCCCAGAAGGCCTGGGATTCGATGCGCGAGCCGCTGGACAACGCCAGTCGCTCGTCGAATCGCACGTCGCGTTAGATGGCGACGAACGCGGCAGGCAACGGGCGAGAGGCCAAGCGAGGCCGAGTCGGCTGCGGGCCGTTTTCCACCCTAGAAAACCAGCTCGAACCGAACATAAGAAACATTATCGGACGTTGCTGAGGGGCCTTTTCCCTTGGCTTTCCGAGGGCTTTTAGGCCGTCTTCAGGGCTCTGGAAACGTCCTGCCCTGGCTGCTTGCAGCGCGTCGTTGCGACGCGACTACACGCGCGGCGTCGACGCTTCCACGGAGGCGTCGACGGGAGGCGATTCCAAGAACACGCCCATGCGGCGGAACTTCTCGTAGCGCTGTTCCTGCAGCGCGTCCGGCGCGAGCGCCGTGAGCTCGCGCAATTGACGAACCAAGTACTGCTTCAGCCGCGCCGACATCTTGTGGTGATCGCGATGAGCGCCGCCGAGCGGCTCTTCGATGATCGCGTCGATGACGCCGAAACGATGCAAATCGGACGAGGTGAATTTCAGCGCCTGCGCGGCTTGCTCGCGATAGCCGCGGCTCTTCCAGAGAATGCCCGCACAGCCCTCGGGACTGATCACCGAATAGTAGGAGTACTGAAGCATGGCGACGCGGTCGCCGACGCCGATCCCCAGCGCGCCGCCCGACCCGCCCTCCCCGATCACCACGCAGATGATGGGAACGTTGAGCCGCGACATTTCAAACATGCTTTGCGCGATCACCAGCGCCTGCCCGCGCTCCTCGGCGCCGACTCCGGGATAGGCGCCCGGCGTGTCGATGAAGGTCACAATCGGGAGACCATATTTCGCCGCCAGCCGCATCTTGGACATCGCCTTGCGATAGCCCTCGGGTTGCGGGCAACCGAAGTTGCACGCCGCGCGATCCTTCACCGTCCGACCCTTTTGCTGGCCGACCACCAACACCTTGAATTGGTCGATCTTCGCAAATCCCGTGATGATCGCCCGGTCGTCGCCGAAATGCTTGTCGCCATGCATTTCCACGAACTCGTCGAACGCCAGCGACAGGTAGTCCATTGAATAAGGACGGTCTTTGTGCCGAGCCACTTCGACCGTTTGCCACGGCGTCAGGTTGGAATAGATCTGTTTGGTCGTCTCGGCCAAGTCGCGACGCAATTGCCGCAGTTCCTCTTCCGCCTGCGGCGTACGATCGACCGTCTGTTCCAGCGACCGGACGCGGGTTTCCAACTCGGCGATGGGTTGTTCAAAGGCGAGGTGAGCGCTGTTCATAGGGGGAACGGCCAGCGGCAAGCGCTAGCTCTTGAGTTTCACTTTGTAGACCCGCATGGAGCGGAACTGCTTGAGGAAGTCGTCCATCGACGACGGTCGCTCGTCGCGGTTCTTCGCCATCATGCGCATGACTAAGGCGTTGAATTCGGGGGTCACCTGGTTGTTGGCGACCACGGCTGACGGCACGGGCGAACGCAAATGCTTGCTCAGCAAGTCGTCCGCGTTGAGACCCGTGTACGGCACTTTGCCGGCGACGATTTCGTAGAGCATGCAGCCGAAACTGTAAATATCAGCTCGAAAGTCGAGCGCTTCGCCGCGGATCTGCTCGGGCGACATATAGCTGCGAGTTCCGGCCGCTTTGCCGCGCCGCGCGAACAGTTTGGCCAGCCCTTTGGGGGGCCGAATCGAGATCGCGAAGTCGATCAACTTCACGTCTCCCTGCGGGGAGACCAAGTAGTTGTCCGGCTTGATATCGCGATGAATCCAACCCTTCTCGTGGACGTACTTGAGCCCCTCGGCGGCCTGCTCGATGACCTTGGTGACGTGCGGCGCCACCTCGTCAGGCGAGTCGCGCAACATCAGTTTAAGGTTTTTGAATGTGCTGAGTTCAAGGATCAGGTAAGCGATTCCGCGGTCCACGCTGAACTCGTAGACCTCGATCACGTTCGGGTGCTTGAAGTCGTGCGCCACCTCGAATTCGTGCCGCAGAAACTCAATTTCTTCGGATTTTTGCGCGTACTCGGGTTGGAGAAGTTTGGCCGCCAACCGCTTCGAATCCCCGTCGCGGATGACTTCCCAGACTTGGCAAGTGGCTCCGGCGCGGATCATTTTGAGCCGTCGATACGACCCGATGTAGTCCTTCCCGCGTGACATGCGTTCCTCGCCAGCTTTCCCGATTCGCTACAAACCCCAATTCCGTCGCAATTTACCGCAATTCGGGCGTCGCGAACAGCCGTAGGACAGGCCGTAGGACAGGCTTCCAGCCTGTCGCTGGCTCCTCCCGAATCGCCGGCCATGCGGCATCGGCTTGCGCGAACGAGGGGAAAAGGGGGGATTGTCAGGCTGGCGGCCCGCCCCAAGTTTCGTAACGGGCTGGAAGCTTGTTCCACGGACTGACAACAGGCTGGAAGCCTGTTCTACGGACTGTTAACAGGCTGGAAGCCTGTTCTACGGGCCATACAACTCCCTGAGGCGGCGCGTCATCGTTTGGTGGCGGAATTGGTCGGTGAAGCGAGCGCGGCCGGTTTGGCCGAGGCGCGTGCGCAGCGCTGGGTCGGAGGCCAGCTCTTGGAGGGCGGCGGCGAGCCGATCGACGCTGAGGGGCGGGACGAGGCAGCCTGTCTCGCCCGTGAGCACGACTTCTCGCGCGCCGTCGCAGTCGAAACTAACGGCCGGCTTGCCGGCGATCAACGCCTGAGGCAGGGCGCGGGCCAAGCCTTCCCGCAGACTGGCGTGCACCAAAATGTCCATCGCCCCCAGCAGCTCCGGGATGCGCGACGGAGCGACGAGGCCCGTGAAGTGGAAGTGGTCGGTCAGCCCCGCCTTGTCGATCCGCGCCTGCAACGACTCGCGCAAAATCCCATCGCCCACAAACAAGAAATGCGCCTCCGGACACGCCGCCACCACCCGCTCGGCCGCATCAATCACGTACTCGTGTCCCTTGAGGTGAAACAGGCGCGCGATCTTGCCGATTACCACGTGCTGCCGCTCGAACCCCAACTCCTTGCGCACCCGTTCGCGGTGTTCGTCGGCGGCGAGGAACGGTTCGACATCCATGCCGCTGTAGATCGTCGTACACTTTTCGCGCGGCGCCACGCCCGCATTCACCAACAAGTCGGTCATCGCGTCCGCGACGCTCACCAGCTTATGACACTTCGTCGCGCCGTATCGTTCCGCACGTCGTATCAACTCGCGCGCGATCCACGGTTGATAAGGATGAAACGGCGCGCCATGCACCGTATGGATGATCGACGGAACGCCCAGCGACCAAGCGGCCATGCGGCCCAGCATGCCGCCTTTGGCGCTGTGCGTATGGACGACGTCGGGCTGGTACTTCTCGAGCGTGCGTCGCAACGCACGATAGCTGGCCCAATCCCGCCACGGATGCACCGACCGCTGCAATTCGGGAATCACCTCGACCTGGAAACTCACTCCCCTGCCCTGAGTCAGCAAGTCGCCTTCGGGGCCCAGCGCGGGGCCGGTGATCAGCAGCACGTCGTCATTGTACATCTGTACCAGGTCTTCGCAGTTGAACAACGTGTTCTCCTGCGCACCGCCGACGATCATCCGCGTGATGACATGTGCGACGCGCATCAACCGCCTCCCTCGTCGTCGAGTTGGTCGCCGACTTGGTCGCCGACTTGGTCGCCGACTTGGTCGCACAGCCGCAGGCCGTCTGCGATTTCCACGCGCACTAAAAACAGCCCTTGCGGCGGCGCCGCGACTCCCGCTCGCGTTCGGTCTTTCGCCGCCAGCACTTCGCCGACCCACTCGGGCGGTCGCTTGCCGGCGCCGACGGCCGTCAACGTGCCGGTGATGTTCCGCACCATGTTGTAGAGAAACCCGTCCGCCTCGACCTCGACGATCACGCGCGGCCCCTCTTCCGCCTCGCGCCGCTGTACTTCGATGTCGAAGATCGTGCGCCGAGTCGTCAGCCGCTGCGAACCAGTCGATTCGAAACTATCGAAGTCGTGCGTTCCAAGCAGATGCTGCGCCGCTTCGTGCATGCGGTGGGCGTCGAGCTCGTACCGGATGTTCCACGCATATCGGCGGGACAGCACGTTGCGCAATCGGCCGGGCTGCAGCACATAGCGGTACCGCTTGCGAACCGTATCGCGCAGCGCATGAAACCCCGGGATCATCTCTTCCACGTCGCGCACCACGACGTCGTCCGGCAGGTTCGCGTTGAGCGCTTCGCGCAATCGCCGAGCCGGGATGCGCGTGCGACTGTCGACGCTCGCCATCTGTCCAATCGCATGCACGCCCGCATCGGTGCGTCCGCTGGCAATCACGGCGGACGCTTCCTGAGTGACTTCGCGGACGGCGCGTTCGAGCTCCCCCTGCACGGTGCGGCGATCAGGCTGACGCTGCCAGCCGGCGAAATCGCCGCCGTCGTAGGCAAGCGTCAGCATGAATGAACGCATGGCGAACGGCTGCACCTAGAGAGGATCGTTGCAAACGATGCGCTAAACGCGCGCGACCGGCTTGCGCTTCAGCAGCAACTCGGCGATCTGCACCGCATTGGTCGCGGCGCCTTTGCGCAAATTGTCGCTGACGCACCAGAATGCAATGCCGCTGGCGCTCGAAATATCCTCGCGGATGCGCCCCACAAATACGTCGTCCTTGCCGTCGCATTGCTGCGGCATCGGATAGGCGCCGGCCGGCAGGTCGTCGATGACCGTGATCCCCGGGAACGACGCAAACAGCTCGCGGGCTTGAGCGGCGGTGAGCTTCTTTTCAGTCTCGACCAGGATGCTTTCGCTGTGGCAGTTCGTCACCGGGACGCGGACGCAAGTCGGACAGACCTGGATCGAATCGTCGCCCATGATCTTCTGCGTCTCCCACACCATCTTCATCTCTTCCGACGTGTATCCCTCGTGCTTCGGCGAACCGATTTGCGGGATCAAGTTGAAGGCGATCGGGTGCTTGAACGTCTGATACTTGTAGCTGCTATTGCTGATGGCCGCTCGAGTGCCTTGATCAAGGTCCTCTTGGCCCACGACGCCGGCGCCGCTCGTCGCCTGATAGGTGCTGACCACCACTCGCTTCACGCGCGCCGCATCATGCAACGGCTTGATGGCGACGACCATTTGCGTGGTCGAGCAGTTGGGGCTGGAGATGATCCCCTGATGCTTGTCGACCGCGTCCGGGTTCACTTCGGGAATGACGAGCGGCACGTTGGGGTCCATCCGCCAGTAGCCGCTTTCGTCGACCACCACCGCTCCGCGCTCCACCGCCCACGGGCAAAATTCCTTCGCCGCCTCGTCCGGCGTGCTGGCAATCACTAGATCGCCCGCCTGGAACGACTCGGGACGCATCTCTTCGACCGTGTAGGTTTGGCCCTTGAACGTGAGCTGGGAGCCGGCCGAGCGCTTGGACGACAGAAACTTGATCGTCTTGAACGGGAAGTTCCGTTCCGCCAACAACTTCAAAGCGATTCGACCCACAGCGCCCGTTGCGCCGACGACGGCGACGTTCTCGTACACGGCCCACCCTCCCGTCAAGTTGCCTACCGCAACCCCAACGGCTGCGGCTTAAACGGGTTAATATACTTGCGAAGACCTTGCCGCTTCAATGAGCCACAGGGAGGAATCGACATGTGCGGCCGCTTTACCCTGCACTCCAACCCGAACATTTTGGCCGCCGAGTTCGACTTGACCGACTTTCCGCTGCTGAATCCGCGGTACAACATCGCCCCCATGCAGCCCCTCGTCGCCCTCCGTCGCGATGACGCCGGCGAGCGCACCGTCGCCCTGCTCAAATGGGGGCTCGTTCCCTCCTGGGCCGACGATCCCAAGATCGGCAACCGCATGATCAACGCGCGGTCCGAGACGGTCGCGGAAAAGCCGGCGTTCCGAGCAGCCTTCAGGCGGCGTCGCTGCTTGGTGCCCGCCGACGGCTATTATGAATGGCGCAAGGTCGGCAAGGGAAAACAGCCCTACCTGATTTACGACGCGCGTCAGCGCCCCTTCGCCATGGCAGGGCTCTGGGAAGCGTGGGAAGCTCCCGATGGCTCGGTTGTCGAAACGTGCACCCTCCTGACCACTTCCGCCAACCCGCGGCTCTGCCCGTTGCACGATCGCATGCCCGTGATCCTCGCCGAACCGGACCGCACCGTGTGGCTCGACCCGCACGCCTCCTCCCCTACCCTGCAGGCCTTGCTGCGTCCCGCCCCCGAAGACGTCCTGGAGTTTCATCCGGTCAGCACGCTCGTCAACAGCCCGCTGCACGAGTCGGCCGAGTGCCTTGAGCCCGTTCCTCCAAGCGCGTAACTCGCACCTCACATCCTGTGTGCATGGAGTTCGCAAACTCCGATTGGTCGCAATCTCCTGATTCTCTGTGGCTCTGTGCCTTGGCGAGACTAAGGCAGCTCTCCCACGCGTTCGAATTCGGCGCTGGTCACGTCTCCGTCCCCATCCTTGTCTAGGAACCGGAAGTGTCGCTCCAGCAACTCCGGCTTGCCGACGTAGCGGCCTTGGCCGCCGAACGCTTTGCGGGCCTCGTCCATCGTCATCCGACCGTCGCGATCCGAGTCTGCTCGACGGAACAACGCCTCGTTGGCCGCGTTGCGCAAACGCTGCGTCCACCCGGCGCGCGCCGGCGTCTCGTCGTCTGCCGCGCCCGGTGTTTCGCCTGGCACATAGTATTCGACATAACCCAGCAGCATCTCATCAAACGTTTGCGGCCCCCACCTTACGGTATTTTCGGGCGCCGGATTCGCCGGATTCTGTTCGCTGTTATCGAACCAACCGGTGACTTCGATCGTCGATCCGTTTGTCACCGTCAGCGGTTCGGCGAATCGATATTGAAGCTGCCAATTGAAGTCGTAGCGAGGAATGTTCAAGAGCGTCTCGACGCGTCCCTCGGCGGTGCGTAGGTCATAGCGAAAGGCTTTGCCGCGCAGGTGCATGTGAGGCATGAACCCCAAGATCACCGCGTCGTGAGGCACTCGCAGATCGGCCTTTTCCGGATGATTGTCGGCGTGCGGCGGTATTCGCAATCGCGTGTTGGCAATGCCGACCGTCTTCACCTCGTGCCGCGGCGTTTCGCGGCTGAATCGCAAGGCCAGCTCGGTTTGATCCTGCGTTTCTTTTCCCGCCGGCGTGTAATGCATTTGGAACAGCAGACGCGCGTTCTTCGGTAGTCGCTTGGCAAATCCGTCCGCGTAGATGAACGCACTATTCCCCGGCACGTACGCGGCAAAGAATCCGCGCCGCTCGTCGGGCTCCCCGCCCCCCTCCCCTGCTCCTCGCGCCCCGAGCACGAACACTAGCACGTGATGCACCACAGCGCGATCCGAGGGCCGAATCTCCATCGCCTGCACCCAACGGTCCTCCGCGAGGTTCGTGGAGACGATCAAGTTCTGGTATGGCATCGTTCCTTCGGCAGGCACCGTCACGGCGCGCGGCAATCGCAGCACTAAATCGGGCTTCCCCACCTGCCATTCGCCCGGCTCGGGCAGCGGCGCTGGCGCGTCGCGCGGGTCCCCCGCCGGCAGGCCGGCGTCGAGCCACGCCAGGAGGTCGCGCCGGTCCGACTCAGACAGCGAACGGTCGTTGCTGAACCGATGTCCCCGCGCGTCCTCTTCCGCAAACCACGGCGGCATCACTCGCCGTTCCACCACCTGCTTCACCATCCCGCGGTGAGCACGAACGTCCTCCAGCGTCGCCAAGCTGAACGGCCCGAGACCTCCCGGCCGATGACACTCCCAGCAATGGTTCTGCACGATGCGCGAGATGCGGTTGTGGTACGTGGGTTGGCCGCTACTGTTCGCTCCCGGCGCCTGGCCCTCTTCCAGCGGTGCGAAGTCGAGTGTGCAGCCGGGGGCGGCGGTGGCGGCGATAAGCGGACGTTGCCCCGCGCGAATCGCACGCAGCGCGTCGGCCAGATAATGGCGCCGAGCCGCGTCGCGGGCATACCCCAGCCCGTACTGGTCGTCGACAGCGCCGTGGTACAGCACCGTTCCCGCACGATCCAAAACGAAGACGTCGGTCGTCGACGTCGCTTGCAACGCCCGCGCAATCGACTCGTCGACATCCTTGGCGATCGAACCGCCATAGCGATGCTCGGCGACCAATTCTCGGAGCGCGGCGGCCGGATCGGTCGCCGTCGGCGCCAGCAGCAAAAAGGCGACTCCCGACGCGCGGAACTCGGCTTCCAGGCGGCTTAACACCGGAAAATACTTGCGACTCAGCGGGCACGTCGAACTGGTCATCGCCACGACGAGCCAGCGCGGTTCGGTCGCGCCAGCTCCCGTGACGCCAGCGCCCGTGACGCCAGCGCCCGCCGACCACGCGTGCCGCTTGCCGTCGAGATCGGTCCACGCGAGCGGCCCGACGCGGCGGCCGACTCCATGGTCGCCTGGTTTCAGAATCCGCGGCGCCTCGCGCGGCGTCTCGTTGGACGTCTCGCGCGGGGCCACGACCGGCGCAGGACTGGGCGGCTTGTCACCCGGTTCGTCCGCCCCCGCGCCGCTCCAGGATCCGGCTAGTACGAGACCTGCGAGCAACATGCCCGCCGCACACGATTCATGAAAGCGCGTTCGCATACTGTTCCTTGGCGTGCGCCCGCCTGCGCAACGAGTTGTGCGGCCGCGGGGCGGCCCGAGTCGGTTAGGGCCAGGGCCACGGCGGCAGCTCGTTCAAGTAGTCGGGGTGCACCCCTTTGAGCCAAATGTAATTGTCATCCATCTTCTTGGGATGAACCAACCGAGCGGCGACGAGGCCGTAGATCAGGAACCCCAAGAATCCGAAAATGCCCCCTAACAACAACCACGGAAAGACGGGGTTGGTTTCAGGATCGAGCGTAAAAGCGGCAAAAAAGGCGCCGATGGAGCCCAAAACGCCCAGCCAGGCGATGAGCATCGTGCGGCGACGCCGCGCAAAGCCGGCTTCGCTGAGTCCGATGTGAATCGTCGCCCGCTTGCTGAGCACGGCGGCGAGGATGGCATAGATGATCAGATTCAACAAGAGCGCGGCATAGATGGCCGGATGGTGCCAATACAGCTTGCGCTTGAGCGTTCCGGTCGCAGGCTGGTTGGTCTTGACGCAGCGCGGAGGCAGGGGCGCTTCGCGGTGCATGACCAACAGGTTTCCCTGACGCCAAACGCCGCCCTGCATCGATTGCGGAGCGAGCGTCGGAGCGGCGTAAGGGTTGGCGACGGCAGGCGCCGCGTAGGGATTCTGGCCGGGCATCGACATGGGTGATTTTCCCTGGGGAGAAGAAGTCGCAGCAGGCAATTAGGCGAACATGCTGGCGATTATTTGAAGACTGGGCCGCCAAATCAAGCGACATTTGTCGTGCGCAAGAAAAAAGGGCGCCGGCCGCGATGCGGCTGACGCCCTTTTGATTCATCGATTCGCTGGACGTTCGACCGGCGACTAGGCGCTCTTGGACTGCGGTTCCGCGGCCGGGAACAGGGTGCGGCGACCGCTGATCACATCCTCGTCGATCATGTACTTCGCGCCGGCGCCTTGGTCCGGCAATTCGAACATGATGTCGAGCATGATTTCTTCGAGGATGCCCCGCAGACCGCGCGCCCCGACGCCTCGTTCCAGCGCTCGGCCGGCGACCATGGCCAAGGCGCCCGGGGAGAACTCAAGTCCGCAGTTTTCCATTTCGAACAACGTCTGGTACTGCTTGATGAGCGAGTTCTTCGGTTCGGTGAGCACTCGGATCAGGCCTTCGCGATTGAGCGGCGCGAGGGACGAGATGACCGGCAAGCGCCCCACGAACTCGGGGATCAACCCGTACTCGATCAGGTCTTCGGTGGTGACCTGAGCCAGTGTTTCGCCCAGTTCCACGTCGTCCTGCAGCGTAGTCGCTGTCGGTTGGCCGAAGCCCAGCGATTTACGGCCGAGCCGACGGCGAATGATTTCGTCGAGTCCGACGAAGGTGCCGCCGCAGATGAACAGCACATTGCTGGTGTCCATCTGAATGTACTGCTGTTCGGGATGCTTGCGGCCTCCCTGCGGCGGCACGTTGGCGACGGTCCCTTCGAGCATCTTGAGGAGGGCTTGTTGTACGCCCTCGCCCGAGACGTCGCGGGTGATCGACACGTTGTGGCTCGTCTTGCCGATCTTATCGATTTCGTCGATGTACAAGACGCCGCGTTGAGCCGATTCGAGGTCGAAGTCGGCGGCATGCAGCAGCTTGAGCAGCAAGTTTTCGACGTCTTCGCCGACGTAGCCCGCTTCGGTGAGCGTCGTGGCGTCGCCGATGGCGAACGGGACGTTCAGGATGCGAGCGAGCGTACGAGCGAGCAGCGTTTTGCCCGAACCGGTGGGGCCGATGAAGAGAATGTTCGACTTCTCGACATCCACTCCCGAGCCTTCCCAGTCCAGCGACAGACGCTTGTAGTGATTATGGACGGCGACCGCCAAGATCCGCTTGGTGGCCGCTTGTCCGACGACATGTTGATCCAATTGGGCGACGATCTCGCGCGGCGAAGGGATGCGGCTGAACAACTGCTTCGTGGTGCCACGACGGCGTTGTTCTTGATCCAGGATCGATTGACACAACTCGATGCATTCGCCACAGATGTAAACGTCGCCCGGTCCTTCGACGAGCGGTCCGACGTCCCGGTAGCTCTTGCGGCAAAAAGAACAAAAAGCGTTCTTCTTGGTCGTGCTGCCACCGCGGCGTCCGCCGCCCATATCCTTCCCTACGGACATATCCACTCCTTTCGCTGCCCTCCTCTGCCCGCCCGCCTGCGTCGGGTGGTCAGAGAAAGAGGTCCTACTGAGATGTCGCTCGAATCGGCCGAGAGGCGCCGAAGCGCCCGCAGGCCCTGGAGGGCATCCCTGTCCGCGATCGTCGAGCAGTTAAATCTACTGAGCAGTTAATCGGTACTTGGTGCAATCCAACGGTCGGCGGGCCTCCCAGGCTCGCCGTCCCGCATGCTTGACCTAACCGCGACAAATTTCCTAACCGTCCCTTAAGACGGCTCGGCCGGAGGCGCCGGGCGTTTCGTCCCGCCGCGTTCCAACTCGTGCTGCAGCTTGCCGCCAAGCATCGTCTTTATTGTTCGGAATTCGGACTCGTCCAAGTGACCGCCGTGGTGCATTTCCCGGAAGTTAGACAGCATGTCGCTGGCCGGAGCCGTGTCTTCCGTGGCGCGACCGCGAAACTTTAGCACCACCCACCCCGCCGCCGCCAGCAAGACCATAAGCACCGTCCCCCAAATCACGGCTTGCGCCGCCGGAGTACTTAAGAACGGCATGAGTCCATTGCTGGGCGTCAAGCGGAGGCTCCTTCGGGCTGGTGAATCTGCGACAACCGGGGCGATCCGTAAGCTGTAGCAATTATCCACACTGCCCGGACGAAGTCCAGTTTTCCCGCCTGTCAATTTGCGAAGTCCGTAGCGATCGGCCGAACGGCCCAGGGATCGCGACGACCGCGACGAGGTGTATGATGTTGTTGACAAGTACACCTCCTACGGACCCGCCGCGACTCTGGTTCGCGACGCGGTCGTTTTTTCCGTTTCCGGTCCCGTCGCCTTCGTCGGCGTTCCCCTCCCAACCCTCATTCCCGAGATCTCGCATGCCCGCTGCCTCGCCCCTTGAACGCGTCCTCCAACAAGGCATCGTCGCCATTATTCGCGCCCCCAGCGGCGACTTGCTGGCCGATGTCGCCGAAGCGCTGGTCGCCGGCGGCGTGGAAGTCATGGAAGTCACCTTCACGATCCCCGGCGCCCTCCGCGTGCTCGAGCGCGTCGCCGACCGACTCGGCGACCGCATCCTGCTCGGCGCCGGCACCGTGCTTGATACGGAAACGGCTCGAGCGGCCATTCTTTCGGGCGCCGAATTCATCGTGTCCCCGTCGACCAACGTCGACATCATCGCCCTCTGTAAACGCTACTCGAAGCTCGTCATGCCCGGCGCCTTCACCCCCACCGAAGTGATCACCGCTTGGCAGGCCGGCGCCGACATCGTCAAGGTCTTCCCCTCCGACGTCCACGGCCCCAAGTATCTCAAGGCGCTCCGCGGCCCCTTCCCTCAAGTGCGGCTGATGCCCACCGGCGGCGTCACGCTGGAGACGGCCGCCGACTTCCTGAAAGCGGGCGCCTGCGCACTGGGCGTCGGCGGGTCGCTGGTCGAACCCAAAGCGCTCGCAGATCGCGACTTGGCGCGCATCGAAACGCTCGCTCGTCAGTTCACCGCCGCCGTTCAAGCCGGCCGCGCACAGGTCTAAGCCGCCCCGTCGATTGCGCGACGAATCCGTCCCCGGAGCTTGCCCATGCCGCTCGAATTCACCTGCCCGCATTGCCAGGGACGCACGCTCGTGGACGACGAGTTTCTGGGACGCACGGGCGCTTGTTTCCAGTGCGGCAAGACGGTCACGGTTCCTTTGCACCCCGACGAAGATCCACAGGCGGCGGCCCTGCGGCGGCTGCGCGCCCGCCGCATGTGGTGGTCGAGCATCCTGGTGGTCGTCGCCGGCATTCTCACCGCCGTCGTTACGGCCGCGATCGTCGTCGTCTTCGTCTGGCCGCTGATCGGCTCGGCTCGCGAAGCGGCCTATCGCGGCACGTGCGCCAACAATCTCCGCGCCATCTCCGCCGCCCTAAAGGCCTACCATGATCGCCACGGCGAATACCCGCCGCCCTACCTGGTGGACGCCGCCGGGAAGCCGATGCACAGTTGGCGCGTGCTCATCCTCCCCGAATTGGGCGAACACGAGCTCTACCGGCAATACAAGTTCACCGAACCGTGGGACGGCCCCACGAACTTCGCGTTGCAAATGCGGATGCCGGCCGTCTTCGGCTGCCCGTCCGATCCCTCGAACGTCACACGCTCCGACACCAGCTACGTGGCGCTCGTCGGCAGCAAAACCATGTTTCCCGCGACCGGCAAACGCAAAGCGGCCGACGTTCGCGACGGCGCCGCCGACACGCTGCTGGTCGTTGAATGTCACGAATCGGGCATCCCCTGGACCGCGCCGCGCGACGCCTCCGCCGCTTCGCTCGCACTGGGCGTCAACGGCAACCAAAAGCTGGGGGTCAAAAGCAACCACGAACGAGGCGCCCACGCGGCGACCGTCGCGGGCGGCGTCGAGTTTCTTTCCGACAATATGGGCCCCGATGCGCTTGAGTCGCTTTCGACCGTGGCCGGCGGCGAAGCCATCGATTGGCAACGCGAACCGACGTTGCGCTAAGGGGCGCCCGATCCGGGGGCTTGCGAGTCGCTAGGACGTTTGAAACACTACCCCCGCACTGCTGGCACGCGTCCTCACACTCCTACCGCCGCCGCTTCCGCCGCCATGTGGAGCGGGCGAACGAAAGTCATCCATCCATGCGCACCAACCCTGTCAAGCAAAAGCTACGCAACGGCGAACCGACCTTCGGCACCTGGCTCTCGCTTGGCGACCTCTACGCCACGCGCGTGCTCGCTCGACTTGGCTGGGACTGGCTCACGCTCGACATCGAACATTCGGCCATCGACTGGTCGCAGGCCGCCATGATCTTCGCCGCCGTGGCCGACGCCGGGTGCGTGCCGTTGGCCCGCGTTCCCGAAGGCAATCACCACCTCATCAAGCGGGTGCTCGACGCCGGCGCCTGGGGCATCGTCGTACCGATGGTCGATACGGTGGAACAGGGGCGAGCGGCGATTGCGGCGGCCAAATATCCGCCGGTCGGCAACCGCAGCGTCGGCGGCGGCATGCACTCCATGAATTTCAACGCCACCGCCGGCGACTACTATGCCCGGGCCAACGACGAGATCCTGGTCGTCCTGCAAACGGAAAGCCCGACCGGCGTGAAGAACGCCGAGGCGATTTACAGCTTGCCGGGATGCGACGCGATCTTCATCGGCCCGAACGACCTTCGCGCCCAAATGCGCACGCCAGACGGCAAAGATCCCAGTCCGGAAGAGCACGAAGCGGCCATCCAGCGCGTTATCGAAGTGGGCAAGAAGGTGGGCACGCCGACCGGCATTCACGAGATGGACCCGGCCGGAGCGCTCAAGCGCGCCAGCCAAGGCATGCAGTTCCTGGCCGTCGGCAGCGACTTGCGAATGATGACCGTCAAGGCGCAAGAGACGCTCGCCGCCCTGCGTCCCTCCACCGGCGGCAAAGACGTCGCGCGCTACTAAGCCCTGCGAAGACCCTCCCATGGCCGTCTACCTGCTTGCGACGCTCGATACCAAAGGTCCTGACGCACAGTTCGTTCAGCACCGCCTGCGCGAACTGGACGTCGACGTGCGTCTGGTCGACGTCGGTTGCCTGGGCGAAGCGACCGTCGAACCGGCGGTGGGGCGGGACGCGGTCTTCGCCGCCGCCGGAACGTCGCTCGCCGCCCTGCGTCAAGCCGGCGACCGCGGCGCCGCCGTCGCCGCGGCCGCGCGCGGCGCCGCTCAATTGGTGCGCGACGCTTGGCGGCGCGGCGAAGTCGACGGCGTGTTGGCGCTCGGCGGCTCCGCCGGCACTACGATCGGCACGGCCGCCATGCGCACCTTGCCGATCGGCGTCCCGAAGGTGATGGTCAGTACGCTGGCGTCGGGCCAAACGCGTCCCTACGTCGGCGATAAAGACATTCTCATGCTCAATTCGGTCGTCGACATCGCCGGCTTGAACCGTTTGAGCCGCCGCATCCTGTCGGAAGCGGCCGCGGCGATGGCCGGCCTCGTCCGTTTCGCGGCCCCTCCCCTGCCCCAAGCCGACCGGCCGCTTATCGCCGCCACCATGTTCGGCGTCACGACTCCCTGCGTCCAACAAGCTCGCGCCCGGCTCGAAGCGGCCGGTTACGAAGTGCTGGTGTTTCACGCGACCGGCAACGGCGGCCAGGCCATGGAGTCGCTGATTGAAGATGGACTGATCGCCGGGGTGCTCGATATCACCACCACCGAATTGGCCGACGAATTGGTGGGCGGCGTGCTGAGCGCCGGCCCGTCGCGCCTGACGGCCGCCGGCCGCTGCGGCGTCCCGCAAGTCGTCTCGGTCGGGGCGCTCGACATGGTCAACTTCGGCCCGCGTGAAACGGTCCCCGAAAAGTTTCGCGATCGCCGTTTTCACGTGCACAATCCCACCGTGACGCTGATGCGCACCACGCCGGAAGAGAACGCCCAATTGGGACGCGAATTGGCGACCAAGGTCGCCGCCGCGCGCGGCCCCGCAACCATCCTGCTCCCGCTGCGCGGCGTGTCGGCGATCGACAAACCGGGCCAGTCGTTCGACGATCCGGCGGCGCGCGAGTCGCTATTCAGCGCCATCCGCGCCTGGCACGGCGCCGCGCCGCTGGTGGAACTCGACCAACACATTAACGACGAACCGTTCGCCGCGGCGGCCGCGGAAACGTTGTTGAAACTGATCGCTCAAACCCAGGCGGCGCGCTGAGTCCCGCGGTGCGTCCCCTCGTGTCGCTTTCCTTTTGACCTCCAGGACCCACAGGCTCATGGCACTCTTCAAGCGTACGGATATCCTCGAACGGTTGCGCGCCAAAGTCGTCGCAGGGCAACCTATTGTGGGCGGCGGCGCCGGAACCGGCATCAGCGCCAAAATGTCCGAGGCCGGCGGCATCGACCTCCTCGTCATCTATAACTCGGGCCGCTTCCGCATGGGCGGCCGCGGGTCGCTGGCCGGCATGATGCCCTACGGCGACGCCAACGCCATCGTGCTCGACATGGCCCGCGAAGTGTTGCCGGTCGTCTCGCACACTCCCGTCCTCGCCGGCGTCTGCGGCACCGATCCGTTCCGCGTCATGAAGCTGTTCCTGCGCGACATCGACGCCGCCGGCTTCTCGGGCGTGCAAAACTTCCCGACCGTCGGGCTCATCGACGGCAAGTTCCGTCAGAATCTCGAAGAAACCGGCATGGGTTTCGGGCTGGAAGTCGACATGATCCGCACGGCGCATGAAATGGGGTTGTTGACCACGCCGTATTGCTTCCAACCCGACGAAGCCGCCGCCATGGCTCGCGCCGGCGCCGACGTGCTCATCCCGCACATGGGACTCACCACCAAAGGCGTTATCGGCGCCGAAACGGCGCTCACGCTCGACGCGTGCGTCGACGCGATCCAGGCCATGCACGACGCGGCCAAGCGAGTCAACCCCGACATCTTGGTCCTGTGTCACGGCGGTCCGATCGCCGAACCCAGCGACGCCCAATACATCCTCGACCGCACCGAAGGGATCGTCGGCTTCTACGGCGCCAGCAGCATGGAACGGCTGCCTGTGGAGCCGGCCATTCAGGATCGAGTGCGCGAATTCACGCAGTTGCGATTTCGCACGTGAGGCGTCGCGGGGCGGAAAGCGGCGACCGATTGGTGGTGGGCCCGCGCCGCGTGCGCGGCTTGGCCCACCCTACGAGGGGGGCTTATGGTGTGGACGCTGTTGTTGTGCGGACTGGCGGCGGTCGGGGAGACGACTCCGCCCGAGAGGCCGAACATCCTCTGGATTAGTCTGGAGGACATTAGTCCTGACCTGGGATGCTACGACGATGCGTACGCCGTCACGCCGCACATCGATCGACTGGCGAGCCAAGGGGTGCGTTACACGCGCGCGTTCGCGCACGCCGGAGTCTGCGCCCCCAGCCGCTCGGGGATCATCACCGGCATGTATCCCTCAGCGATCGGGACGCAGCACATGCGCAGCCAAGGGGTGCCGCCGCCGTTTGTGCGTTGCTTTCCCGAGTATCTCCGAGCGGCCGGGTACTACTGTACCAACGACAGCAAGACCGACTACAACTTCGCCGCGCCGCTGACCGCGTGGGACGAGAACCGAGCGGGAGCGCATTGGCGCCATCGACCTGATCCTAGCCAGCCCTTCTTCGCCGTCGTCAATCTCACCGCCACGCACGAGAGCCAAATCCGGCTCGCGCCCGCCGCTCAAGAGAAACGCCGCGAGTCGCTCGCGGAACACGAGCGTCACGATCCGGCGCAAGCCGTCTTGCCGCCCTACCATCCCGATACGCCGGTAGTGCGCCGCGACTGGGCGAATTACTACGACAACCTGACCTTCACCGACAAACAGGTCGGCAAGATCCTGCAGCAACTGGCCGACGATGGGTTGGCCGATTCGACGGTCGTCTTCTTCTGGGGAGACCACGGGCGCGGACTCCCGCGCGCCAAGCGTTGGATCTACGACTCGGGCATCCATGTGCCGCTCATCGTCCGCTGGCCGGGGCGCCTATCCGCCGGCTCGACTTGCGATGATCTGGTCGCACTGCTCGACCTGGCCCCCACCTGCCTGTCGCTGGCGGGCGTCGACATTCCGGCTCACTTTCAAGGCCAAGCGTTCCTCGGCCCCCGCAAAGCCGAACGACCGCGCGAATACGTCTACGCGGCGCGCGATCGGATGGATGAAACGTACGACCTGATCCGCTCCGTCCGCGACTCGCGCTACAAATACATCCGCAACTACCGCCCCGAACTGCCTTACGCGCAGCCGATCGCCTACATGGACGAGATGCCGACGATGCGCGAGTGGCGCAAGGAGCACGCCGCCGGGCGGCTCACAGGCCCCGCCGCGTTGTTCTTCGCCGATCGTAAACCGGTCGAGGAACTGTATGACACGCAAGCCGACCCGCACGAACTGCACAATTTGGCCGAGGATCCGACGCACGCGCCCGCCCTGTCGCGACTGCGACAGGAACACGAACGCTGGATGGCGACGACCGGCGACCTGGGGTTGCTCCCGGAAGCTGAACTGCAGGAGCGAATGCGGCCTGGCGGTCGATGGCAGACGACGGCGACGCCGACGATCCGACTCGTCGACGGCGTGGCCACCCTGTCCTGCGAAACGCCCGGCGCCTCGATCGCCTACCGCTTGCCAGCCGCCGACGAAGAACCATCGGCCGATGCGAAGGCTTGGTCGCTGTACGTGCGGCCCGTGACCGTGCCGCCGGGACGACGCATCGTCGCGCGGGCCTGCCGCTTGGGATTTCGGGACAGTCCCGCGACGGCCAAGCTTGCTGAGGCGGGGGGCAAGTAAGGCGACGTGCGGGGCGGAGAGGCGTGGGGAGGGGAGACGGTTGCGGGGGAGGCGGTTGTGGGGGGCGGTTGTGAGTGACAGGCTGGAAGCCTGTCCTACGGGGGTTACCAGGCGGCTTGGTTGATGCCGAGGGATTCTTGGAGTTGTTCGAATTCGCGGGCGTAGTCGTCGTTCGAGGAATGGACGTGTTCCGCTTCGGTAATGAACTTCAAGTCGTCGATCCGCGGCACGCCATACCGACGGAAGATCTGTTCGTAACGCTGCAACGGCTTGCCGTACACGATCAACAGCTTGTGTTCGTCAAACTGCACTTCCTGCGGCAGAGCCGGGTTGAGGACCGCGATGCCCGTGCAACCGTCGTTCATCAGCAGGTCTTCGTAATCGCACAGCTTGCTTTTCAGCACGCAGGCGTCGAGGTGCTCGCAGTACAGATCGAGGTGCCCGCCGTGGTCGCGATGGTGGCTGGTTTCCAGCACGACATCCACCTCGTCGCCCAGCGGATCGATCAATTCGAGAAACAGATCGAACAGGCAGTCGGCCGAAGCGGAGGCCATCAACACGGGGATGTCGGTGCGCGATTGCTCGTCGCGATACAGGTCGTGACGATAGCCTTGTCGCGGCGTCACTCGCAGGTCGTACGAAGGCCGCACGGCCTGCGTCAAGATGAAGTCGCCATAGCGCGAAACACCGAGGTGCGCTTCCATCTCTTCCTCAGTCAGTCGCTCGAAGCTGCTCATATCGATCGGAGCGGCCGCGTCTTCGGGCAAAGTGTTGCTGAAAAGTCGCTTCAGGAAGCCCATCACAAACCTCGGAAGTATCGATCGCCTTGGATATTACAGGGGAACCAGCACCTCCTTGGCCGTTTCCGTGAATAGCGAAGCGTAGGTTACGAATTGCGTCGGTTGGAGAAGGAATTTCAAACTCGAATCCGCAGCGGGTCGGCGTTGCACCGAGCCCACAACGAAGTCTAGCACTCGCTTCACAAAGGCCCTTGCGGGAGCGCGCAGCGCGCGCGGAATCGGCGTGAGGTTCATGCCGAACGGGCCGATTGTGCCGCGCATGCCGGTGGACCAAAGTCGGCGGCGCGTTTAGCATCGTCGGCATACGGGCCGCGGGAGCGTCGACATCGCGACGCGGCGACACGGCCGTCACTTCGTCCCTTGAGAACCGAATTATGTCGCGATTGGCCCCCCTCTGGCTCCTCCTCTGCGGCTTCACGCTCATTGCTTGCGATCGACCCGCAGGAGGTCCCGAGGTCGCTAAGTCGGTCGTCGCACCCTCCGTTCCTACCGAGCCGCGCGACGACACGGCCGACCGCCGTCCTGCCGACGACTCCCCGCCGGCGGAACGCCCCTCCCAAGAGGTGCGTCGCAGCGGCGGCGAGGCCTGGGATGTCTGCCGCATTCAAGGCGACAAGGTCGGCTACGTGCGGACGCAAGTGTTTCACGAGGGGACCGGCGAGAACAGGTTGGAACGCATCGAGATGGAACACGTTTTGTCGTTCCAGCGGTTCGGCCAGGAGGTGAGGCAGGAATTGCAATTAGTGAGTTGGGAAAAGCCGACGGGCCAGTTGGTGCGATTCGAAAGTCGCGTTGTGTCGGGACGAGAATTGACGCTCTCGCGAGGCGAAGTAACCGAAGGAAAGTTGACGATCGAAACGACGACGCCCGGCAAGACGACGCGTCAGTCGCTCGACTGGCAACCCGAGTGGGGCGGTTTCTACGCTGCGGAACGCGCGTTGCGCGGCCCGTGGAAGCCGAGCCAGCGCCGCACCGTCCGCGCACTCGTCCCTGTCCTCAACCAAATGGGCGTCAGCGAATTCGAGGCCGACGGCTATGAAGCGCTCCGCGTCGGCGGGCGTTCCGAAACGCTGCTCAAACTGCGCCGCGTCGATACGCTCGGCGCAACCCGCATGGAGTCGTTGGTTTGGGTCAACTCCGACGGCGAGCCGATCAAGTCGTTCATCTCCATCCCGGCCCCAGGGATGGAAACGGTCCGGACGTCTCGCGAGGAAGCGCTCGCGGCGGCAAAGCCGAGTCAATTCGACTTGGGAACGTCGACGGTCGTGCCAGCAACTGGAATGCCCGCCGACCCGCACGCCGCCCAACAGCTCAGACTGCTCGCCGAGATCCCCGACGGCGACGTCGAGGGGCTGTTCGCGCGCGGCGCGAGCCAGCAGGTCCGAAAGATCGACGCCACGCACGCCGAACTTTCTCTCACGGCGCTCCGCCCCGACGCGCCGCTGGCCGCCCCCGAAGAAGGCCCCACGGAGGCTGATCGGACGAGCAACAATTTGGTGCAGGCGGACGATCCGGCGATCATCGCGTTCGCGAAAGAAGCCGCAGAGGGCGAAACCGACCCTTGGAAAGTGGCCGTCGCGCTGGAATCACTGGTGCGCAGCCGCGTGAAGTCGCAGAACCTCACGCAGGCCCTGGCGACGGCGTCCGAGGTGGTGCGCAGCGGCGAAGGGGATTGCACCGAACACGCGGTGCTGTTGGCCGCCGTCTGCCGTGCACGCGGCATCCCCGCGCGAGTGGCCATTGGGCTGGTGTACGTCCCGTCGCTGAGCGGCTTCGCCTACCACATGTGGAACGAAGTCTGGATCAACGACCGCTGGGTGCCGCTCGACGCCACCCTCGCCCGCGGCGGGATCGGCGTCGGCCACGTCAAATTGAAAGTCACCCCGCTCGACGGCGTCGACGCCTACGCCGCTTTTCTTCCGGTTTTTCAGGTCCTCGGCCGACTCAAACTGTCGGTCGTGCCGTAGTAAGCGACTGGAAGGTCGGTGCGGGTCGCGGCTTTGGGAGATGGACCGCGGAGCGGTCCACTCCTTTGGCTGCATACGTCGGTTAGGGGGTGATGCGGATGTTCTTGAATTCGGCCCACATCGGTTTGCCGGCGTGCAATTGCAGGGCGAGGATGCCGTCGAGCAGCCTGAGCTGCGGTTCATCGTCGGTGAAATCCAGGATCAAGCGATTGTTGAGGTAATGCTGGATGTGATTTCCCTTCGCGATGATGACCACCTCGTTCCAGCCATCGAGCACGAACAGTTTCTGGAATTCTTCTGCCGTGATGAGCGGCGTCGCGTCGACCGTCTTCTTGCCGTCCGCGCCCCAAGTCGCTTTTTCGCCGACCAAGCAAATGCGGCCTCGTTTGCCGCCTTCGTCGTAGATGAAACCGGCGACGTTCGGCAGCTTGCTCTCGTTTCTCAGTTCGTGCTGGTAACCGCGCACGACCCAGTTGTTGCCGACTTTGCCGTCGGTGATGTGCTTCGAGCGATATTGAATGCCCGAGTTGTTCGCACTGTTGCAACGGAACGACAACCGCAATTCGAAGTCCTTGGTCGCGCCCTCTTTCCAAATCAGAAACGTGTTCCCCTTGGCGACGTTCTCGGGCGTCGTCTCGCCATGAATCACGCCGTCCTTGACGCTCCACAGCCGCGGATCGCCGTCCCAACCGCTCAAGTCTTTCCCGTTGAAAAGCGGACGCATGTTCGCCGGTTCGGGGGGCGCTGCGACGCCCCCATCGGCGGCGAACGACGGCGCGGCGATGAACATGAGTGCGAAGCACAGGGCGACAGCCGACAAACGAAGCATAAGTCGTACTCCAAGAGGTAAAGGGCGATGCGACGTGAGGTGAGGATTATAGCCGGCCTGCCGCGAGGCTGTCCGCTAGTCCGCGGGCCGACGAAGACGGTGTGCTAGTCCCGCGGCGCCGCCCGCCTGCTGCTCGACGTGCCTCTGCACCGCCTCCAAAGCCCCGTCGATCATCCGCTTTTGAATTCGATGAGGCGGCTGCCAGCGACGCCATTCAAAGTCATCATGCTCGGTCATCACCAGTTCCACCGGCCGATGCAGCCAACCCAGGAACAGGACCAGCGTTTTCACGGCGTTCGCCTTGAGGTATTTGTCCCACACGGGATAACGCTGGGCATAGCGGAACGCCGGGTCCAGCTCCACCCAGTCGCTCGGCACCCCCGTCTCTTCCCGCAGCTCGCGGAGGGCGCACTCCAGTTCCGACTCGCCGGGGTCGACGTGCCCTTTCGGAAAGTCGAATCGTCCCGGCTTACGCAGCAAGAGAAACTCGACGCCCTGCTCCTCGCGGAACAGAATAACGCCGCATGACATGACTTCCGCGACCAAGTTGTACCTCGTGAGCAGTCGAGCCGGCCGCGAACGCGGCGTAGGCTGAAGGGGCGGTGAAAACGGGGAATCGAACCAGCCGCAAACGCGAGCGGGGCGGCGGAGCTAAGGGAGATCGTGCAAGTCGACCAAGAACAATTGGCTGCTGCGGTCGGCGGCGCGGGTGCTGGTCCACATCAACTTCTTGCCGTCGGGAGAGAAAACCGGGAGGACGTCGGCCGACGGCGAATCGGTGAGTCGCGTGGTGGGGCCGGGGATGAACTTGCCGTTCTCGATGGAGTAGGACATGAGCCACAGGTCGTAGTTGGGCCGAGCGTTGGGGTCGGAATGATCGGCGCCTGACCAAACGATGAGCGGCTTGGTGGGGTGCCAATACGGTCCCCAATTCACGCCTTCGTTATCGGTGAGCGCTGTTTCATGTTGGCCGTCGATGCCGATGACGTACAACTGCAGGTAGCTTTCCTTCTTGCGATCGCTGCGAAAGACGATCCAGCGGCCGTCGGGCGAGATGAACGGGCCGCCGTCGTAACCCGGGGCGGACGTTAGACGCCGGACGTTGCTCCCGTCGACGTTCATCAAATAGAGGTCGGGATTCTTGGGACGGGCGTCGCCGGCCGGCGACGCCGGATCGGCTTCGCTATCGCGACAGAACGCGATCAACTTGCCATCCTTCGAATAAGCGCCTTCCGCGTCGTAGCCGTAGGCGCTGGTCAGTTGGCGAGGGTTCTTGCCGTCGAGATCGGTCTCGAACAAATCCATGTACGGATCGAAGTCCCACTCGTAGCGTCGTCGAGCGCCCGATTTGCGGTCCTCTTCTTGTCGCTTGCGAGCGTCCGCCTCTGTCTTGTCCAACCGCGGATCCAGGTGACTCGACGCAAACAGCACACGGCGACCGTCAGGCGAGAAGTAGCTGCAAGTGGTGCGACCGCGTCCGGTGCTGATCCGCTGCGGTTCGCCGCCCGCCAGCTTTTGCGTATAGATCTGATAGAAGGGGTATTCGGGGGGGACCGCTTGATAGATGATCGTCGAGCCATCGGGCGAGAAGTAGCCTTCGCCGGCCTTGGTCATGCCGTGTGTGACTTGTCGCAAGTTGGCCAAGTGTCGGCTTTCCAGCGGCGACAGGGCGGGTGCGGCAGGGGCGGGCGGCGCGGCGGGGGCTGTCGGCGCTTGCGCCAGCGCAGCGGCCGACGCGGCGACCACGCCGAAGCAGACGGCGGTTGCCGCCACGTTGGAGATCACGGCGAGGACCGAAAGGCGAGCGCGACCGAGGGCGTTACGCATATCGACGTTCCTTCTTCAGAGGGCGAACCGAAGGGGGCGGGCGTTGCGCTCCGCCGCCAGTTCGGGGATGGCTTGTTATCATATTGAACGCCCCAGGCGGGCAGGAGGAGACGCAATGAAGATCTACACGAAGGCGGGAGACCGCGGCGAGACAGCCGTGTTCGGCGGTCCCAAACTGCGCAAAGACGATCCACGCATCGAAGCCTACGGCACGGTGGATGAAACCAACGCGACGCTCGGGATGGCTCGAGCGGCCGGACTGCCGACCGACGTCGACGCGTGTCTCGAACGAATCCAACATGAAATGTTCGCGGTGGGTGGCGAGTTGGCGACGCCGATGCCGTCCGAACATGGGATGGATTTGGTCGGCGAAGACCACATCGAGCGACTGGAGCGGGAGATCGACGCGTTTGAAGCCGAGTTGCCGCCGCTGACGCAGTTCATCTTGCCGGCCGGCCAACCGGCCGCCGCGGCGCTGCATCTTGCGCGCACCGTCTGTCGCCGCGCCGAACGTCGCGTGGTGACGATGACGTTCGCCATCGAGCGGCCGGCGTCGCCGCGAATCGTCAAGTACCTCAATCGACTCAGCGACCTCCTGTTCGTACTGGGACGCGTGGTGAATCACCGAGCGGGCGTCGGCGACGTCGCGTGGCGGAAACCGCCAGCCTCGCGGGGGGAATGACCCGGTTTACGGGCGGCGTCCGGGACGGTAGCCTGTGCGGTTTCCGGGCGATGGAAGAAGCTTTTCTATAGATCTTCGAGGCGAGATCGCGAGGTTGGACGTGTTACCACGAGCGGTATGGGCGGGACTGGCGGCGGCGTGGATATGGATCGCCATGGGCGGCGCGGCGGTCTTCGCTCAAGAATCGGGTGCTCCTCCGTCGGCCGTCGCCGCGGATGGCGCCGCTTCAGAAACCGCTCAGCCCGCAGCGGGCGACGAGGCCTCGCTGGCGGCTCACAACGCGTGGATGATGACGTCGGCGGCGCTGGTGTTGTTCATGACCGCGCCGGGGTTGGCCATGTTCTACAGCGGCTTGGTCCGCAAAAAGAACGTGCTGGGAGTGATGATGCAGTGCATCTTCCTCATGGGCCTGATGACCGTCCTATGGGGCCTTTACGGCTACTCGCTGTCCTTCGGCGGCGACCCGGCGGAGCCGGAGAAGACGGGGTACAGCAAGTACCTCGGAAACGGTCAGTTCTTGGCCATGCGCAACGTGGAGCGGACCTGGAACGAGCAGCTCAAGGCGCCCGAAACGCCGCTGGAACTCAAGATCCCGCGACTCACTCACATGCTCTTTCAGGGCATGTTCTTCATCATCACTCCGGCCTTGATCTGCGGTGCGTTTGCCGAGCGGATGCGGTTTCGGACGCTGGTCGTGTTTGTGATCATCTGGGGAACCGTCATCTATTGTCCGCTCTGTCACTGGGTATGGGACGGCGGAATTCTGGCGTTCGGTCCCGGCATCGCGGGCGGCGCCCTCGATTTCGCAGGCGGCACCGTCGTGCATATCAGCTCGGGCATTTCAGCGCTGGTGTGCGCGATCGTGATGGGACGTCGCTTAGGATACGGCAGCGAACCGATGCCGCCGCACAACTTGACCTACACGACGCTCGGTTCCGCCATGCTATGGGTCGGCTGGTTCGGCTTCAACGCCGGCAGCCAGTTGGCCTCGGACGGCTTGGCCGCCAGCGCTTTCGCCGCGACGCATTTCGCCGCTGCGGCAGGAACGTTGGGCTGGGCGGGGGCCGAATGGGTGGTGCGGGGCAAGCCGAGCGTCCTGGGCGCGTGCTCCGGCGCCGTCGCCGGTTTGGTCTGCATCACGCCGGCGGCCGGCTTCGTCCAGTTGCTGCCCGCCATGCTCATGGGACTCGCCGCCGGCCTCGTCTGTTGCTACGCGTGCACTGTCCTCAAAAGCAAATTTCGGTACGATGATTCGCTCGACGCCTTCGGCGTGCACGGGGTAGGCGGAACCCTGGGCGCTTTGCTCACGGGCGTGTTCGCGACGCGCAACGTGGCGGATACGGCTGTGTCGCAAGGCAATCCGCTGGGGCTCGTCGACGGCAACTTCCAATTGCTGATTGGGCAAGCGGTCGCCGTGGTCATTACTTGGGTATTCAGCGCCGTCGTCACTTTTGTTCTGCTCAAAATCCTCGACGCTTCGCTCGGCTTGCGAGTGACGCGGGACGAAGAATTGCAAGGGTTGGACGTGAGTCAGCACGGCGAAGAAGGCTACATTTTCTTCTAGTTGTGGGAGGGATGCCATGAAAAAAGTTGAAGCCGTCGTCCGCCATTTCAAAGTCGAAGACATCAAGAATGCACTGACCGAGGCCGGCATCCATGGGATGACGATCACCGAAGTGCGCGGATTCGGCCGCCAAAAGGGCCATACCGAGATGTATCGCGGCACCGAGTACGCGGTCGATTTCGTTCCCAAAGTGAAGCTTGAAGTCGTCTGCGCCGACAACGCGCTGCAGCACGTCGTCGACACGATCCTGCGAGCGGCTCAGACCGGCCAGATCGGGGACGGCAAAATCTTCGTCGGCGACCTCAGCAACGTGATCCGGATTCGCACAGGCGAGACGGGCGAAGACGCTCTCTAGTCGCTTGAGCGTCCCGTCGATCATGAGCACCGGTCGCCTGCCGCAGGTCGTGTTGGATGCGCGCGCCAAACTTGCGGCGGGACGCGAGCGGCTGCGCCGACAGCACGCCGCCGGTTCGCCCGGCATTCAGGTGTGCGCCGCCATCACCGAACTGCTCGACTCCATCGTCCTCGACCTCTACACCCATGTGCTCCAGTCGCAATCGCTGGAGCGGGCGGCGTTCGAGCAGCATGCGGCGCTCTTGCCCTACGGGGGGTACGGTCGTCGCGACACGGCGCCCTATTCAGACGTCGACCTGATGTTGTTGTATGCACCCGGCGAAGAACGGACGGTGCAGCCGTTGGTGCGTCAGTTCACCCAGCACATCTACGACGTCGGTCTCCACCTGGGATTCAGCGCTCGCACTGCGACCGACGCCTGCAATTTGTCGGCCGGCGACGCCACCATCTTCACGTCGCTCGCCGAAAGCCGTTTGTTGACCGGCAATGAAGCCTTGTTCGACCGCTTCTTCACGCAATTTCGCAAACTGGCGCGACGTCGCGGCGGCAAGCTCATTCCGCTGATCGATCAAGCGCGACGTGAAGAGCGACGTCAGTTCGGCGAGACCAACTTTCTGCTCGAACCGCACGTGAAGCGGTCGCGCGGCGGCCTGCGCGACATTCAGTTGGTGCGCTGGATCGGCTTCATTCGCTGCGGCGAAGTCGACCTCGAGAACATCATGCAAGCCGGCGTACTCACGCGCGAGGAATTTCATCGACTGCGCGCCGCGCGTGATTTCCTGCTCCGCCTGCGCAATGAACTGCACTTTCACGCCGACAAGCAGCAAGACGTCTTGAACAAGTCCGAGCAGTTGCGGCTCGCGCAGCTGTACGGCTATCCGGGCGATGAAAGCGTGCTGCCGGTCGAACAGTTGATGCGCGACTATTTCAAGCACACCAGCGAAGTGCGCTACATCGCGTCGAACTTCCTGGCGAACGCGCGACCCGTGGCGAGCGCCATGGCGTTGCTTGCACCGCTGGTCACATACAAGTTGGACCGTGATTTTCGCGTCGGACCCCGGTTCATTTCGGTCGCGTCCCGCGGGTTGCCGCGAGTCAGCGGCGATCCGGCCGAGATTCTGCGGTTGATGGAGTTGGCGAACCTGACCGACAAACGCATCGAGCACCGCACGTGGGCGGCCATCCGTCAGGCGATGCTCGAAGCCGACTCCATCGAACTCACTCCTGATATCTCGCGCCGCTTTATGGCGCTCATGTCCCAGCCCGCTCGACTTGGCGAACTGCTCCGACGGCTGCACGAATTGCGCGTGTTGGAAAAGATCGTGCCCGCACTCGCGCATGCCCGGCACCTCATGCAGTTCAATGATTTCCATAAATTCACGGTCGACGAACACTCGATTCGTACGGTCGAGTGCGCCACCGAATTCCGTCTCCGCACCGACGTACTCGGTCACACGTACGTCGCGCTCCGCCGCAAAGATCTGCTCCATCTGGCGCTCCTCATTCACGATTTGGGCAAGGGCTACGTCGGCGACCATAGCGAAGTGGGACGGACGATCGCGGAAGAGACGGGGCGCCTCTTGGGATTGCCCGAAGCGGACACGGAGACGCTTAAGTTTCTCGTCCACAAGCATCTCATCATGTCGCACCTGGCGCAGTGGCGCGATACCAGCGATGATGCGGTCGTGGTCAAGTTCGCCGTCGACATGGGAACGCCCGACCGGCTCCAATTGATGTATTTGCTGACGTGCGCCGACCTGGCCGGCGTCGGCCCCAATGTGCTCACCGATTGGAAGCTGCGGCTGCTCACCGATCTCTATCAGCGCACCATGCGTCACTTGGCGGGCGACCCGCACGACGCGTCGGGACACGAGTCGTTGGCGCGAAAGCGGCAAGAGATTCGCGCGCTCGTCAAACCCAGCTCGGACGACGACTGGTGGAGCAAGCAGCTTCATCAACTCCCCAAGTCGTATCTCTTCTCGCGCAGTCCCGACCAAGTCGTCGCCGAACTCGAGCGTCTGCGAGAGCTCGATCGACGCGAGGCGCGCGCCTGGGGACGCTACGATCCCGGCCCGAAGACGACCGAGTACACCGTCGGCACGTACGAACAGATCGCGCCCGGCATCTTCCATCGCTTGACGGGCGCCCTCACCAGCCAGGGACTGCGGATTCTGTCGGCCGAGATCAACACGCTGGGCGACGGACTGGTGCTCGACCGCTTCCTCGTCGAAGACCCCGACTTCGTCGACGAACCGCCGCCCGAGCGACTGGAGAACGTCAGCCGCGCACTCGTGTCGGCGCTCAAGGACGACGCAGGAAAATCGCCGACGTTCCGACGCGTCTGGGGTCGCAAATCCAGCCCCACGCAGGAAGAGTTGAATCAAAACCCCACCGTCATCCGCATCGACACGCAGACGTCGGACTCCCAAACGATCATCGACGTCTTCACGCTCGACCAAATGGGGCTGTTGTACACCATCACCCGCACGCTCTTCGAACTGGGCCTCAACGTCAGCGTCTCCAAGATCGGCACCCATCTGGATCAGGTCGTCGACGTGTTCTACGTCACGGATGAACAGGGGCGCAAAGTCGCCGACGAAGCTCGGTTGAAGTTGATTCGCGATCGTTTGCGCGAAGCGATTGAAACGCTGCAAGCGTCAGCGCGCTGAGGCGGCGTCGCGATCGTCGTGGACCGCTCCGCGGTCCAACGGTGGATCGCGGTGCGCTCCACGAGGAAGAGTCGGATCGCGGAGCGATCCGCGACGCTGAGCCGGATCGCGGAGCGATCCGCGACGATCCTACCCCCCGCGCACCCACCAGTAGGCCAAGTAAGCGCAGATCGGGAATAGAATAAAGATCGATCCGTAGGTGAAAATGCTGGTCCAGATGTTTCGCGGCCAACGCGCCATCGCGAATTCCTCCCGTGCCTGTCGCGCTCGGCTCGAAACGGCTCTCCCCAACCGCGACGCTAAACAAGATAACAGAAAGAGACTGCGATGAGTGGCTTGATTCGTTCCGCCTGCGCCGCCGCGCTGCTCCTGGGGCTTGCGGCGAGTCTCTCTTCCAGGCCTGCGGCCGTCGCCGAGGACTCGATCCCGTGGTTCGGCGAGTCGCGATTGCGGCGCGCGACGCTCGCAGAGGCGCGCTCCAAACTGGGCGAGAGCGATCTGTTTACGAAGGCGATGAGTCCGTTTGATCGCATGAGTCGACTTGAGAAGGGAGCTGATCCAGGGGACGAGGCGCTGCGTACGTTCGCCGCAGCACAGGCGGTCGAATGGACCGACTCCGAATGGGGCTTGGTCTCCCAGGCCGCGCGATTGCTCCATGCGCGACTGACCGAACTCCCTCCCCTGCCCTGGCCTCGCGACATTCACTTCATCTCCACGACCGGACGCGAGGAAGGCGAAGCGGCCTATTGCCGCGGCCCCGCCGTGATCTTGCCGCGCAAGGTGCTCGGCCGTTCCCCTGAAGCGCTCGAACGCCTGCTGGCACACGAACTCTTTCACGTTTTGAGCAACCAAAACCTCGAATGGCGTCGGCGCGTCTACGCGGTCGTCGGCTTTCAACTGGTCCCTGAAGTCCCGCTCCCTGCAGAACTCGAGCCGCGCAAGATCACCAACCCCGACGGGGCGCTCGTTAACGCGGTCGTTCAACTGGAACTCGACGGCGGCCCCGCGCACGTCGCGCCGGTGCTCATCGCCAGCACGCCGCGTTACGACCCGCAGCAAGGCGGCTCGTTCTTTCGCTACCTGCAGTTTCGGCTGCTGGTCGTGCAACGTCACGGGGACCAATGGCGCGCGAAGCTCGACGCGGGCCGACCGCAATTGTTAGAGCCTGAAAAGACGCCGGCGTACGGGAAACGCATCGGCAAGAACACCGGCTACATCATTCATCCCGACGAGATCATGGCCGATAACTTCGTGCATCTGGTCTTCCAAACGCAGAACTTGCCGACGCCCGACGTCGTCGAGGGACTGCGCGCTGCGCTGCAGGGGAAGCCTTAGTCGTCGTCGCGATTGACGCGGACCAGCAAGATGAGCGAATCCGGCAGCGACGAAGCGGTCGCGCGGCGGACTTCCAGTCGCGCACCGAACGTGTGCGTCTGAGCGACTACGACCTCCGCGTCGCCTCCGTCGGCCGATTGGGCCGACACGCTCGGGGCACTGGCCAGCGGCGGGCAAAAACTCAAGGGCACGCTGGCGTGCTTTTGCCGCGGCGTCCAATTCACACGCACGAGTCCCTCGAGCCATTCGACGCCCGACGCCGCTACGCCGCGCGTCCACTGTTGTTCAACGCCGTCGGGCAGCAACGGTCGCTCCTCGTCCTCCAGCGTCTCGCCCTCTTCTGCACCTTCTTCTTGTTCTTCGCCGCCAAAGAAGATGGCTTCGCCTGACTGACCTTCGAGCGTCGATTCGTCCGTCGCCGCGACGACCGACAAAACGACCTGATTGCCGGGCTCGTCCGCACAACGCCACGCGGCCCACCACGCCGTTTCGAAGGCGACTATGCCCGCCCACAACACGATGACGCCGGGCGCGGGCGAGTTGGGAAAGGTGATCGCCGCTGCGAGTGCGAGGCTCGCCGTCGTGATCCACAGATCGCCGACGGTCGTCCAGCGCCGGCGCTGGACCATGTTCCACAACACGTGAAGTCCGCCGGCGAACGCGACGGTCCCGAGGCTGGCGACCGCCATGAGCAGCGATGACGCCGGCGGCGGACCCGCCGGCGCTCGGAACGCCAACACGGCGATGACCAGGCACCAAGCGCCCCACAGCGTTGGGGCCAGCCAGGTGGAAAGCAGTTCGCGCCACTGCAAATTGCGGGCGCTCGACAACCGGCTCGCACGCGGCGACGAGGGGGCATTGATGGACGTCAGAATGGGCGTCCGCCGCCGTCGTAGGGCGGCGGACTTCCGAACTTCGCCGACCGCCACTAGCGGCGCGCCGCACCGGCGGCTTTGGCGAGCGCTTCCGCCTTGTCGGTCTTTTCCCAAGTGAACTCGGGTTCGGTGCGACCGAAGTGGCCGCCCGCCGCCGTCTTACGGAAGATGGGGCGACGCAGGTCGAGGTACTTGATGATGCCGCCCGGGGTGAGCGGGAAGACTTCGCGGATCACGGAGCAGATCGTTTCGTCGGAAACGCGGCCCGTTCCCTGCGTGTCGACATGGACGCTGACCGGTTCCGACACGCCGATGGCGTACGCCAACTGCACTTCGCAGCGATCGGCGAGCCCGGCAGCCACGACGTTCTTGGCGACGTGTCGCGCCATGTAAGCCGCGCTGCGATCGACCTTCGTCGGGTCCTTGCCGCTGAACGCACCGCCGCCGTGCCGTCCCCAACCGCCGTACGTATCGACGATGATCTTGCGCCCCGTCAACCCGCAGTCGCCGTGCGGTCCGCCGACCACGAAACGCCCCGTCGGATTGATGTGGTACTTGATTTCGCCGGTCACCAACTGGGACGGCAGCAACGGACGAATGACCTCGTCGATCACGAACTTCTTGATCGTCGCATGCTCGACTTCCGGCGTGTGCTGGGTGGAGACGACGACCGTGTCGACGCGAATCGCTTGGTTCCCGTCATACTCGATCGTGACTTGGCTCTTGCTGTCCGGCCGCAGCCACGAGACTTCATTGCGGAAGCGAGCTTCCGTGAGTCGGTTGATGATTTTGTGCGCGAGCGAGATGGGCAGCGGCATGAGTTCGGGCGTATCGTTGCACGCGTAGCCGAACATCAGCCCTTGGTCCCCGGCGCCGATTTCCTTGCCCGCGGCCGCGTCCTCGTTGACGCCGACGGCGATATCGGGGCTTTGTTTATCGAGGTACACGCCGACGGCGCATGTATCGGCGCAGATGCCCATCTGATCATCGGTGTAACCGACGTCGCGGATGGTCTGACGCACGACCGTCTGGTAGTCGACGTTCGCCTTGGTCGTGATCTCGCCGGCGATAATGGCCAAACCGGTCGTCACCATCGTCTCGCAGGCCACTCGGCTGAACGGGTCCTGGGCCAGCAGTGCATCAAGGACGCCATCCGAAATCTGGTCGGCCAACTTGTCGGGATGCCCCATGCTGACCGATTCACTGGTAAACAAATACTTGCCGGCTGCCACGAACGAGACTCCTTACGGGTAAGGCCGAACAACGCCCCGAGACGACGATCGCCGTCCCGGAATAAGTCGGGCATTATAAGGCGATTCGGGCCGAACCGACAACCAAGGTCCCGGCGCGGCATGCGCGGAATCTGGAGTTCAAGCCGCTCGGCCGTCGCGCCGCTGCGTTCCCCCCTCGGCCCCCGGTCGGGGTGGGTCGAGCAGCGGGCGGAGCAGGTCGAGCGTACGGCGCGTGGCGCCTTGTTGCGCGAGCACGAGCGACCGAGCTCGTTCGCCTTGAGCGGCCGCGAATTCGGGATCTTCAAGCATCTGCCGCAGCCAGGCTTCCAGATCCATGCCGTTGCGCACGACCGAAGCTGCCTTCTCGGCCAACAACATGGCGACCACATCGCGAAAATTCTGCGTGTTGGGCCCGAAGCTCAACGCCGCCCCATAGGCGGCCGGTTCGATCATATTCTGTCCACCGCGGTTCCCGAGGCTCCCGCCGACGAACGCGAATTGCGCCGTGCCCCACCAGGCGCCTAACTCGCCCACCGTGTCGACCAGCAGGATGCGTTGAGCGACCGGTCGACGCTTCTCGTCAGTCCCCGATTCGAAGCCGGCCGCCGGCGGCTTCAAGCAGCTCCGGCGATCCCAAGCCACGCCCGCTCGGTCAAGCAGCCGCGCGACTTCGTCGAAACGTTCGGGATGACGCGGTACGATTACCAATCGCAGTTCGGGATGATCCACGCTGACGCGTTGGAACGCCTCCAACGCCGTCGCCTCCTCGGGACTTTGCGTGCTGCCCGCCAAAAACACGCGATCCGCCGCCGTGATCCCGGCCAACTCGGCCAACCGGCGAGTCGACGGGTTGTCGCGATCGCTTTGCGCCCCGTCGAATTTCACGGAGCCGGTGACGGCAATTCGCTCGCGCGGCAGCCCCAGCGACCGGAAGCGGTCGGCGTACGTCGTATTTTGAACGCCTACGACGTCGATGTGTTGCAGCCACCCGCGCACCCAACGCACGATGCGTTGATAGCCCCGCCAACTCTTTTCGCTCAGCCGTCCATTCACCACCGCGACGCGCGTCCCGCGGCGTTTCGCCGCGGCCAGGAGGTTCGGCCACAACTCAAGTTCCGCGAGCACGAGCAAATCGGGGCGAATGCGCCGCAAAGCGCGCGAGACGGCCCAGGAGAAATCGAGCGGACAGTAGAAGACGGTGCGCGGCGCATACTTCTGTCGCGCCAGATCGAACCCAGCGCGCGTCGTCGTCGAAATCACGCACTCGACGTCAGGGTAGTCGTGCTCTAGGGCGGTGAGCAGCGGTTTCAGCAGGTTGACTTCGCCGACGCTGACCGCGTGCAGCCACACACAGCGCCGCTCGCCCGTCCGCAACGGCACTCGCCCCCAAAACTTGGCGGCCCATCCCTGGCGATACTTGCCCGTGCGAACGGCCGAGTAAATCAACCAGGGAGCGGCCAAGGCCAAGAGCGCCAGGTAGACCAAATTCAATAGATATCGCATCGCCGCCTCCCTGGGCATGTCGATATGGGCCGGCGCTTTCCCGCCAACGGGCGGCGCTAGCTCAATTCTTTCCTCAAGCAGCACTGCTTGTACTTCTTGCCGCTGCCGCACGGGCACGGATCATTTCGCCCCACGCGCTGTCCACGGTTACGGATCGGCTCGACCTTCACCTCGCCCTGCTGACTGTTGGCGATGGCCTGCTGTTGCTGATTCCCAATTTCCGTGGCGGGCGTCGCCGCCGCGTGCCGCGCCGACGTTTCGACCCACGTCGAACTCACGAACTCTTCATCCAGGTTCTCCATCCGGAAGATGAGATCGGTCGTGCGTTCGTCGATCGATTCCCACATCTGCTCGAAGACTTTCATGCCCTCGCGCTTGTACTCGACCTTCGGATCAACTTGGGCGTAGCCGACGAGCCCGACCGAGCTACGGAGCCGATCCATGACCAGCAAGTGATCTTTCCAGGCGGTATCCAGGATTTGCAGGAGCACGCCGCGCTCCATGCGCCGCATTTCGGGCGAGAAGCAGTCTTCGACCAGCGTCTCCATGCGCGTCGCCAACTCGTCGCGCGTCAGGCCGGCGAGCGAATCGACGGCGACGTCCTGCAGCAACTGCGTCCCGATCCACTCCACCAAGCCTTCCAGGGCATGGCGGCTGCCCGCGTGAACGGCCGTCACGCGCGCCGGTGCGTCGTCAAACAGTTTCTCGACGCGCTCTTGAGCATCGGCGTGCAGCTTGTCGACGCGCCGCAAATTAGACGCGCTCAAGTCGATCAGTTTTTCCCGAATCTCATCTCGCTGCTTGTTCTCAAGCTGTTCGACGGTCAACGTCGTCTGGAAGCGATTGCGCGCCCACTCGATCAATCCATCGCGATCCAGCCGCGCTTGAGCGCCCTCGCCCGGTGCGAAGCGATACAGGCCGGCCATGACCGGGTATTCGGCTTCTTTTCGAGCATAGCTGTCGCGGCAGCGTTCGATGATCAGTTTCTTCAGCGCATCGGCTTCGAGGGAGCGGATTTCATCAAGTTGCAGTTCGATGCCGAACTTGTAGCGCGACCAGCCGACGATTGAGCGGAGGGCGTAGTCGGCTTCCAGGAACTGCTTCCCCTCGGTCAAGTCGACTCGGTGGATGGCGTCGGAGGCTTCCTTCAGGAGGAATTCGGACACGCCGTCGCGCCCGACTTGCTTCAGCTGCCGGTCGCGCAGGTTGGTCCCGTAGCGAATGTTGGCGACCTTCGCCAGCGCCTCCCAGTTCCACTCGGATTGATCTTCTTCGTCGCCCATGTCGGGCAGATTCTCGTCGATCGCGTCCTGCACGAACGTCTCGGCCGCACGAATCGCGCGATCGCGCGCCAAGCCGTCCGCCTGATCGAACTCAAGCCCGCGGAAGTCGCGACCTTCGAGCGTGCAAGCGAGCTGCGAACCGGCCCAGCGGGCGAACGATTCGACGCCGTAATCACGTTGCAGGAAGGCGCCAATGTGCTGTTCGATCTGGTGCTTGACCATGTCGAGCACTTTTTGGCGGCAGCTGCCTCCTTCGAGGATTTCTTGACGGTAGCCATAGACCCGCTTGCGCTGCTGGTCCATCACTTCGTCGTATTCCAGCAGGTTCTTTCGCACTTCGAAGTTGCGCTCTTCGACCTTCTTTTGAGCCGCTTCGATGCGGCGCGACACCATGCGGCTCTCGATCCGCTCCCCTTCCTGCATGCCGAGTCGATCGAGGATCGACTTGACCCAGGGGCCGGCGAAAATGCGCATCAGGTCGTCTTCCAGCGACAGGAAGAAGCGGCTGCTGCCCGGATCGCCTTGACGACCGCAGCGTCCGCGCAACTGCAAGTCGATGCGTCGCGCCTCGTGTCGTTCGGTCCCGATCACGTGCAGACCGCCGATCGACTTGACGTACGCTCCTTCCTCTTTCATTTTTTCGCGCGTCTCAATTTCATGGACCAAATTGGTCCACTCGTCTTGCGGCACTTCGAGTCGCGTGGGGTATTTGTCCTGCAAGAGGGCCCAGGCCATCGTTTCGGCGTTGCCGCCCATGATGATGTCGGTGCCGCGGCCCGCCATGTTGGTGGCGATCGTCACCGCATTGATGCGGCCCGCTTGCGAAACGATCTCGGCTTCGCGCTTGTGATACTTGGCATTGAGCACGCTGTGCTTGATGCCGCGCTGATCGAGCAGCGTGGAAATGCGTTCGCTCTTTTCGATCGAAACGGTGCCGACCAGAATCGGCCGACCCTTCCGTTCGACGTCGACGACGTCGCTCTTGGCGATCGATGTCTTGTGCTTGCTGTCGCGCGGTTGGAACTCGTAGGCGTCGTCCGTTTCCTTGACGATCGTCCCCAACTGCTCCTCTTGGCCTTTCACGTACAGGACGTCCCAGCGGTGCATCCGCTCGATCTCGTCCGCGATCGCCGTGTATTTCTCGCGTTCCGTGCGATAGATGACGTCCGCATGCTCGATGCGCTTCATCTTGCGATTGGTCGGGATGGCGACGACGTCCAGTTTGTAGATCTTCCAGAACTCGTTCGCCTCGGTCATCGCCGTACCCGTCATGCCGCAGATGCGGTTGTACAGCTTGAAGAAGTTCTGCAGCGTGATCGTGGCCAGCGTCTGGGTCTCTTCCTTGATCTTGACCCCTTCCTTGGCTTCCACCGCTTGGTGCAGCCCGTCGCTCCACTGCCGCCCTTCCATGAGGCGCCCGGTGAACTCGTCGACGATCACCACGCGCCCCTCTTTCACGACGTAATTCACGTCGCGCTTGTAGAGGTAATGCGCCTTGAGGGCGTTGTCGAGCAAGTGGGGCCATTCCATATTGCCGGCCGTGTAGAAGCTTTCCACTTCCGCCAACCGTTCCGCCTCCCGCACGCCGTCGTCGGTGAGGTGCGCCGAGTGGTCCTTTTCGTTGACCACGAAGTGTTCATCGCGCTTGAGCCGGCGGGCGATCTCGTCGGCGCGTGCGTACTTGCGCGCATCGTCATGCGCGGGACCCGAGATGATGAGCGGGGTACGCGCTTCGTCGATCAGAATGTTGTCGACTTCGTCGATGATGGCGAAGTTCAAGCGGCCCTGAGACTGCTGCAGACGCTTCGAATAACGATTGTCGCCGCGCGCGGCCGGCCGCATGTTGTCGCGCAAGTAATCGAACCCGAACTCGTTGTTCGTCCCGTACGTGATGTCGCAGTCGTACGCCCTCTGCCGCTCCTCGACTTCCATGTCGCTTTGGATCGCGCCGACGGTGAGTCCCAACCCCATGTAAAGCGGGGCCATCCATTCCATATCGCGGCGCGCGAGGTAGTCGTTCACCGTGATCACATGCACGCCCTTCCCTTCCAGGGCGTTCAGGTAGGCGGGGAGCGTGGCCACCAACGTCTTGCCTTCGCCCGTCACCATTTCGGCGATCGATCGACCATGCAGCACCATACCGCCGATCAACTGCACGTCGTAATGCCGCATGCTCAGGAACCGGCGGCCTCCTTCGCGGCATGTCGCAAACGCCTCGACCAAGATGTCGTCGAGCGTTTCACCCTTCGCCAGCCGCTCGCGGAACTTGACCGTTTGCTGTCGCAATTCGGCGTCGCTGAGCGCCTGCAATTGGCTTTCGAGCGCGCCGATGGCCTCGACCTTGGCCCAGAGTTTTTTGAGGTACCGCGCGTTGGCCGTGCCAAACATCGACGTGATGCTGCGCTCAACCCCGCGCAACAGTCCGCCAAAGAAGTTGCCCGTACCTTCCAGGATGTTTTCCAGCAGTTCCATGTCTTATTGTCCGAAAGCGTGTGGCCGCTTGGTTTTGCAGCGAGAATCGGAAGGGTCGACCGTGACCGACACCCGTGGGGTGAAAACGCGCAAACTAATCTCGTCGCGTAGCTTATAGCGACGCCCCCCATGGGTCAACCGCGATCGCCGGCCGCTTGCCATCTGCCGCGCATCCGCCACAATAGCCGCCGAAAGGATCGCTGCTCGTGCCCTTTCCGCTCGCTACCACTGATATTCGCGGCCAAATGGTCTTGCTTGGGACCGGCACCAGCGTCGGCGTCCCGACGATCGGCTGCGGCTGCGCCGTCTGTCAAAGCACCGATCCGCGCAACCACCGCACTCGCTGCTCCGTCTTGGTCGGACTCCCCGACGGCAATCTGCTGATCGATACGGGGCCCGACATTCGACACCAACTGCTGCGCGAACGAGTGGGCCTCATTCACGCCGTGCTGTACACGCATGAGCACGCCGATCACCTGTTCGGGCTCGACGACGTCCGCATCTTCCCGTTCCGCACCGGACAGCCGGTGCCGCTGTACTGCGAACCTCACGTCCGCCGGCGGATCGAAAAATCGTTCGACTACGCGTTCTCTAGCGCCGCGCCGACGCACGAAGGCGCCGTCCCGCAGGTCGTGTTCCGCGAAATCGATGCGCAGCCATTCGACCTGCTAGGCGCCCGAGTTACTCCGATTCGCCTGATCCACGGGCCCCGCTTTCAGGTGCTGGGCTTCCGTTTCGGCGACATCGCGTACTGCACCGACACCAACCAAATCCCCGACGACAGTTGGCCGCTTCTCGAAGGGCTCGACACGCTCATCCTGGACGCGCTCCGCCCACGCCCGCATGCCTCGCACTTTTCGCTCGGGGAAGCGGTCGCAGTGGCCCAGCGCGTGGCGCCGCGGCAGACCTACTTCACGCATATCTCCCACGACCTGGAGCACGTAGAAACCAACGCGTCGCTGCCGCCCGGCATGCAGTTGGCGTACGACGGGTTGAGAATCCCGCTGCGGTAACGACGCCGGGCCGCGCGGCGGTCAGCGGCGCGGCCCGGGGATGCGGGGAAGCAGTCGCAGGCTGGAAGCTTGCGCTACGACGAAACAGTCGCAGGCTGGAAGCCTGCGCTACGAGGAAGCAGTCGCAGGCTGGAAGCCTGCGCTAGTGCGCCTGTGAACGTGTGTGATCAGAAGGGTGAAAGTCCCCTCACGAACCTGATCTGGGTTCGTTAACGGAGAGTAACTGCGTCCTCGCAAGAGGAGGTGGAGAGCAACTGGAAGTGAACGATCGGTCCGCAGGATAACGAACTCGATTCGGCCTGTCGTCGCGGCGAGCCCGCTAGCATCCGGCGAAGCCCAAGATGCCATTCGATGCCGGCACACCGGATTATCAAGGTAGTGGATGGTCAGCTCCGGAAAAAAAAAACAGATCGACCCGGAGGCGGCGAGGGGTGGTTGGAGGCGGAACGATTGGAAGGTCAAACACGGTAAGCAGGGAACCCCCGCGTGGGCGACTTGTCGAGCGACGCGAGAGCAGCCTCCCCCATAGGGCCACGCACGCGTCGGCGATGCCACGCGGGCGGTCAGAGCGCCCGTAGGAGCTTTGAAACGGAGTAACTTCCGCGGAGCAAAGGGGCGCAGGAAGATTGATCGAGGAGGTGCATGCGCGTGGAACAACCACCAGACTCAATCGCGACGCCGAGCGATCGGACGCCGCGTAAATTCTCTGGAGACGATCAAGCCCACTGGGCTTGGACGGAACCGAGCGTATGGACCAAACCGATGTTGGCCACGCTGGACCAAAACAGCGTTCGAGGAGGAAAATGGCATAGCTTGATGGACAAAGTCTACAAACGGAGCAACCTGCTTTCGGCGTACCGCGAGGTCGCCGCCAATAAGGGCGCACCGGGCGTGGACAACGTGACGATCGAAGACTTCACGGCGGGACTGACGAGAAATGTGGACAAGCTGGAGCAACAGCTGCGCGACGGCACCTACCGACCGCAGTCGATCCGACGCGTTCATCTCCCCAAACCGGGCACGAACGAAACGCGACCGCTGGGGATTCCGACAGTCCGTGACCGCGTCGCACAAAACGCGCTCCGACACGTGCTGGAACCTATTTTGGAACGCCAGTTCGCGGAGCACAGCTACGGCTTTCGCCCCAACCGAGGGTGCAAAGACGCGCTGCGCCGCGTCGACCGGTTCGTCCAAGACGGATACAAATACACCGTCGATGTCGACCTGAAGTCCTACTTCGATACGATCCCACATGACGCGTTGATCGCGCAACTACGCCAATACGTGGCGGACAACTCGGTGATCGAGCTCGTGGAAAAGTTTCTGCAGGCCGACGTTCTGGATGGCTTGGACCGCTGGACTCCACAGGCTGGCGCGCCGCAAGGCGCGATTATCAGCCCTCTGCTGAGCAACTTGTATCTGAACGACCTGGACCACCTCATGACCAGATCGGGATACGAGATGACACGGTACGCGGATGATCTCGTGATCCAATGCCGCACGCGGGAGGACGCCGAAGCAGCCTTGGCCCTGGTGCGCGACTGGACCGTCCAACGCGGTCTGACGCTCCACCCGACCAAAACCAAAATCGTCCACGTGGACGACGAGGGCTTCGAATTCCTTGGCTACCGCTTCCTCAAACACCGCCGGTTCCCCCGGCAAAAGAGCATGCGGAAATTCCAGGACGCGATTCGTAGCAAAACGAAACGGACCCACGGCGAGAGCCTGAAAGCGATCATCGCGGATGTGAACAAGACGCTGCGCGGCTGGTACGAATACTTCAAACACAGCTGGCACACGACGCACACGAGCGTCGACGGCTGGGTTCGCATGCGCCTGCGAAGCATCCTTCGCAAGCGTGCCGGTCGTCGCGGTCGTGGTCGCGCCTTAGATCATCAACGCTATCCCAATGCCTACTTCGCGGCACACGGGCTCTTCAGTCTGGCAATGGCCCGTGCGCGTGAAAGCCAATCTGCTCGACAGTAACAATCGACCGGAGAGCCGGATGCGGGAGATCCGCCCGTCCGGTTCGGCGGGGGGCGGGACCGAACTCAATCGGTCCTGCCTACCCCAATCGGTCGTGCTAGTTCAACTTGGCGATCTTCTTGGACTTCAGGTTCGCCACGTACTCGCTGGTGATCGACAGCACCTCGTTCATGTAAAAGTCGCGCTTGACGACCTCTTCCGGGTTGTCGCCGTTGGCTTGCTTCTCGAACTGCTTCTCTTCTTCCTTGTCGGCGTCCAGTTCGCGGCGAGCGGCGAAGAATTCTTCTTCGTTCAGCGACACGCTCTTGCGAGCCTTGATCAACCGGTAGTGCTCGATGTTCTTCCCCAACTTCTGGAAGTCGGTCGAGTCCTTAATGCGACCCACCGAACCGGTTCGCAGACGCTGAATGAGGTCGGCGTTGGCGCCGTCGTACATGCCGTGGCGCGCCGTCGGCACTTTGTCGAACGCCAGGGCGTAATCCAAGTCCGACTCGGCGACGTCCATGTGGTTGGTGATCGATGGCAACACGATGTCGGCCAGCACGCCGCGTTGTTGCGTGCTCTCGCCGTTCGGCCGATAGAACTGCTGCATGGTGATCTTGAGCGCTCCCAGATTGGGCGCCTTGGCCGGGTTGCGGAAGACTTGGTCGCCCAAGTTGAGCATGCTTTGGACGGTTCCCTTCCCGTGCGTCGCCTCGTCGCCGATGATTAATCCGCGGCCGTAGTCCTGGATCGCGCCGGCCAGAATCTCGCTGGCGCTGGCGCTAAACTTGCTAGTGAGCACCACGAGCGGCCCGTCCCAGGCCATGCCGCGCTCCAGATCGTCGTAGTGCTGCACGCGGCCGTCGGGATCTTTCACTTGCACCACCGGTCCATGATCGATGAACAGGCCCGTGAGGTTGATCGCTTCGGTCAAGCTGCCGCCGCCGTTATGGCGCAGGTCCAACACGCAGGCGTCGACGCCCTTGGAATTGAAGTCGTCGAGAATGCGTCGCACGTCGCGCGTCGTACTCTTGAACTCCTCCACCCCCTTCTTCGCTCCGTCCATGTCCATGTAGAAGCTCGGCAGGTCGATGACGCCGATCTTCAGCGGCGAACCGTCGGCCTTCTTTCCGTCTTCAAAGATCACGCCCCGCGCTTCGCTGTCCTTCAGTTCCACTTTCTGACGCGTGATGTCGATGATCTTGGTCTCGGTGGACCCGGGGGAGATGACGCCCAGCCGCACGATGGAGCCGGCTTTGCCGCGAATCTTTTCGACGACGTCGTTCAGCTTCATGTCGAGCACTTCCACCATCTCGCCGTCTTTGCCCTGACCGACGCTCACCACGCGATCTTCCGGCTTTAGTCGACCGTCTTTTTCGGCCGCACCGCCCGGGATGATCTTCGACACGACCGTGTATCCGTCGGTCATTTGCAGCGCCGCACCAATCCCCTCCAGTTGCAGACTCATCTGAATCAGGAAGTTCTGAAAGTTGCTCGGCGACATGTACGTCGTGTGCGGGTCGAGGCTTGAGGTGAACGCCGTGAGGTACATCTCCAGCAGGTCGTCGCTGCCGGTCTGGTGCATCCGCTTGGCGTAGCTGCTGTAGCGTCGCTTCAACCGATCACGCGCTTCGGCCCCTTCCACTTTGTCCCCTTTGAGGACCAGCAGATCGTACTTGATGCGCTTGCGCCAACGTTCTTGCGATTCGTCCGCGTTCCGCGCGTACTGCAATTGATCCGGGTCGGTGACCATCACTTCCTTCACGGTGAAGTCGTGCGTGGCGTCGACCAACTTGTCGATCACCGGCAAACGCTCATCCACGCGCTGCAAATAGCGATTGAAAACCGTGTAACCGAAGCTAATGTCTCCCTTGAGAATCTCGTCGTCCAGGTCGCTCTTGCGAGCCTGGAATTCGTCGATGTCCGACTGCAGGAAGTACAGCTTTTGCGGGTCGAGCGTCTTGAGGAACGACTTGATGCCGCGTTGCGAAATCTCGTCGTCGATCGGGTGCTTCGACAGGTGGTCGCGCTTGATCAGCGTCGAGACCATCAACGTGACTTGGCGATCGCGCGTCTTCGGCGCCGCTCCCAAATCGGCGGCGCCTGCCGACCACAAGCCGGCGCCGACGAGCGTCGCAGCGCTCGTCAAACCCAGCACGACGGCCTTGAACCTGGACGTCCAAACTCTCGCTGCTTGCTTACCTGCCATGGCTACCCCTTGGCGTGAAAAATCGCAGTGGCGATTCCCAACTCTTCGGTGAATAACGACTTGTCGATGTTAGAGACATTCCCTACTCAAGGCAATATCAATGCCTCGCGCACCCGACCCGCCAGCGCCTCGGCGACCGCGACGTCGGGTCCCAAATGCCCGCATAACAACCACTCTATCGAGTCATGTTGCCGCGAGCAGGCGTCGACTTGCATCCGAATCGTCTCCAGCAGTTCGCCGTGAAACAATAGGTGCGGCTGCAAGATAACGCGATCGTAGCGCCATTCGGCGTTCTTGGCGAGCGTTTCGGCGAGCGACGGTTGGGCCATCGCCAGATAACAGACGACGTAGTCGTCCGCTCCCGTCGTCGCCATACGCAGCTGCGCGAAATGCTCCATTTCGGCGAGCGCCTCGCGATCCAGGCTTCCCCGCCCGACCACAATCCAGAGGGTCGACCGGCCTCCCCGCGCCGAGCCGACTTGCGAAGCCGCTCGGTACCGCCGGTCCGACAATTCCAGAATCCGTGGATGACATCCCAGGTGAGCGGCCTGGACGAAATGGATCTGCGGATGCCGCAGACGGGCCGCGTCGACCGCGCGCGGCACGTCGCGCTTGGCATGTCCCGCGGCAAACAACAGCAGCGGCGCCACGACGATCGTCGTCGCTCCCTCCGCCGCCAGCCGGTCGATGCCCTCGTCGATCCCCGGCTCGACCAATTCCAAATAGCATGGCCGCACCATCTGGTCGGAGGCCTGGGCGGCGATCTGTTGCACGGCGGCCAAGAATTCGGCTTGGCCGCGCGGATCTCGAGTGCCATGGCCGACGACCAGCACGCCGATCGAGGGGGAGGATGATGGTTCAGACTTCACGATTCAAGACTGCTCCCCGCCCGGCTCATTCCCGGCGCTCCGCTCGGCCCCAATACGTCCCGTCGCTCCCCAGTGCTATATTGCCTCGCAGGGCTCGCGGCAACTGCGACCTCGCAAGGCGGGCGCGCGTCCGCGGACGGGCTGGCAATGAAATCGGACTGGGCATGGAACCAAAGAGCTACGCGTACCTTACCATGACGCACGGCCCGTGGGTCGGAGCGCAATTCGCGCTCGACCCGGCTCAGGAAACGCGCATCGGCCGCGGCAGCGATTGCCAAATCCTGCTCAACGACCCGCGCTGCTCGCGCGTGCACGCGACCATCGACCTGCGTCATGACGCTTGGTGGATTCGCGATTCGGGCAGCACCAACGGCACGTTCGTCAACGGCCAGAAGGTCGACGAAGCGCAGCTCGCGCCCGGCAACGTCCTGCGCGTCGGACCGGCCGAATTTGAATTCCAAGGCAACGACCCGGGCCCCGGCGAATCGTTGGGGAAAGAAGAACGCGCGACGCAGACGGTTGTTCGTCAATTCAGCGTCTCCGTCCAAGACACCAGCCATATCGCCGTCGCCGCGCTCCGCGACGCCCCGCGGGCACACGATTTCCTGCAACTGTACGAACTCAGTCTCGATCTGCTCGGATGCGTCGACCCCGACGTGGTGCTCCGCAAAGGGCTCGACTGCCTCCACGAACGGGTCCAGGCGTCGCTGGTCGGCTTCCTCTGGCTCGACGACCAAGGCAAGCTGCGGCCCAAAGTGGTGATGCCCGACGACGGTTCGAACCCGATGAAGCTCAGCGACGCCCTCACCGAGATGGTTTGTCGACAAGCGCGTGCGATCTGGATCGACACGCAGATGAGCACCCGCAAAGGCGACCCGCTCAGCCATTATGCGGACGCCCTCTGCGTGCCACTGTTGCACGAGCAAGCGACGGTCGGCGCCATTCACGTCTATCTAAAACACGGTCGGTTCGATCAAGCCGAGTTCGACTTTGCGATTTCCGTGGCGAACATCCTGTCCATCGCGCTGGTGCGTTCGCGCAAAGAAGCCTCGTTGGCCGCCGACCACCGCCGCTTGGTCGCGAAAACGGGCGCGTCGGACGAATTGATCGGCGACAGCCGGCCCATGAAGGAGCTCAAGTCGCGCATCACGCGCATCGCCGCGGCCGGCGGCTGCGTGCTCGTGCGCGGCGAAAGCGGCGCGGGGAAAGAATTGGTCGCTCGAGCGCTCCATCGCAACAGCCCGCGCGCCGATCGCCCGCTGCTCGCCGTCAACTGCGCCGCCCTCCCCCGCGACCTCATGGAAAGCCAGCTGTTCGGTCATCGCAAAGGGGCCTTCACCGGCGCCGATTCGGACCATGTCGGCTGGTTCCAGCAAGCCGACTCCGGCACTCTGTTCCTCGATGAAGTCGGCGAAATGACGCTCGAAGGGCAAGCCAAGCTGCTGCGGATCCTCGAGGGGCATCCATTTCTCCCCGTCGGCGCTACGAAGGAAATTCGCGTCGACGTGCGGGTCATCGCCGCGACGAACCGCGACCTGTCGGACTTCGTCCGCGACGGCCGTTTCCGGCAAGATCTGTACTACCGTCTCAGCGTCTTCGAACTCCAAGTCCCGCCGCTCCGCGAACGGGGCGACGATATCGGCCGTTTGGCCGACCACTTCTTGGCGCACTTCACGCGTCAGCACGCGCGTCCCGGTTTGCGACTTTCCGCGGCGGCGCGCGAAAAGCTGCTGCAGTACGGTTGGCCGGGCAACGTCCGCCAATTGCGCAACGTGCTGGATAGCGCGGTCGTCCTGGCCGACGGCGACGAAATCATGCCGCACGACCTGGGGCTGCGCGACGTCGGACCGTCGGACCTCGAGTCGCTCGATCTGTCGCACTGGGAACGCAAGCTCATCACCGAAGCGCTGGCCCGCACGGGAAACAGCATGCCCGAAGCGGCCAAGCTGTTGGGGGTGAGTCGCGCGACGCTGTACCGGAAGGTGGACGAATATGGCATCGCCCGCCCGTAATGCAGCTTCGCCCAACCCGTACGCGTTTCCGGAGTTCACTCCGCATCCGTTGCTGCGCAGCGGCCACGCGCAGACGATCGCCGGCGCGTACGTGCCGCACCGGCGCGTCGCGTACCGAGCGGAAGTTCACACGCTGCAACTGCCCGACGGCGATCGTACGGCGCTGCACGACGACCGCCCGGACGCCTGGCAGCCGGGCGACCCGTGCGTCGTGCTGCTGCATGGACTGGGCGGATCGCATTTGTCGCCGTACATGGTGCGCGTGGCCGACAAGTTTCGAGCCCGCGGCGTCCGCGCCTTTCGGCTCGATTTGCGCGGCCACGGCGTCGCCTGGGACTGGGCGCAGCACCCCGGACATGCGGGCCGCAGCGAGGACGCGCGCGCCGCCATCGAACATGTCCTCGCCGCCTGTCCCGACTCGCCGCTCACCGCCGTCGGCGTCTCCATGGGCGGCAACATCTTGCTCAAGTTGCTCGGCGAATGGTGCGACCAAGCCCCGTCGCGGCTCGTGCAAGCGCTCGCGATCGCGCCGCCCGTCGACCTCGCGTACTGCTCGCGCAACATGCTGCAAGGCGTCAACCGCATGTACTCGCGCGCCTTCCTGCGCGGGCTGCAACGTCAGATCCGCATCCGCCGCCGCGTCATCAAGGCGCTCGAGACGATCAAGCTGCCGCGCGAACCCGAGTCGCTGTGGGAGTTCGACGATTGGGTCACAGCGCCGCTGGCCGGCTACCGCGACGCGGAGGAATACTACGACCGTTCGAGCGCCGCGCGAGTCGCTCATCAAATCGCCGTCCCGACGACGATCCTCACCGCCGCCGACGATCCGCTGATTCCTGTCGCCATGTTCGAACGTTTATCCGCCAGCCGCGCCGTGCGAGTGCACGTCACCGCGCGCGGCGGACACGTCGGCTATCTGGGCGTCGCCGGCCGCGACCCCGATCGCCGTTGGCTCGACTGGCGCATCCTCGACTGGACCTTCGCAGGAATTGGGCGTTCATAGTCGTGGACCGCTCCGCGGTCCAACGTTGGATCGCGGAGCGATCCATGTCGATAGCCCCGTGCTTGTATATACTGCCGGTGTGAGTTTCGAGCAGAACCGGGGGGGCGTTGTCATGGATTGGCGAAGCGTCGTGGTTGCAGGCTTTTTGTGCCTCGGATGGCAACCGCCGATTTTCGGCCAATTGGCCGGCGACCTGAACGGCGTGGAAATCGACGGCGTGAGGCTGCCGATCGGCAGTTCGATCGAAGTCGAAGGTCTGGGGTGCGATCGCAAAGCACTGTTCCACGAATGGGCGCATGCGGCAATCGACGCACGACGCATCAACGGCAAGGCGACGCAGGAGAAGTTGCTCGTCCACCTCTATCCGTTCCAAGCAGGCGACAAGTCGCTCGCCTTGAGAACGGTCGAAAAGGACGCATCGATACGAGTGCAGGGGCAACTGACCGATGTGAAGGTCGGCGGCGCGGAGAACATCCTCGTCGTTCGCGTTCAAAGACTGAATTTCGTCGGGTCGCGCCCGTTAAGCCCGTCGGAATTTGTGGGTCGCGTCGCCGCCTTTGAAGGGGACGCAACCTCGGACGGCTGCGTGCAAGTCCAGGGCCTGCGGTTGCAGGTGGACAGCGTCGCCGATTGGCCTGCCGACGTCCGCGGCAAACGAGTCAGCGTGCGCGGCGTGATTCGCCGAGAGACTGTGGGCGCCAAAACGATTTGGTACGTCGAACAGCCCCGGTGGAAGCTGTTCCACTTGCAGGATCAAGTCGACCGGCAAGTGGAATTGGAGGGCGTACTGCGTGCGCACAATGGAGTCTGGTGGTTCGAGTATCCGGACAATGCGGCCGCGATCAGCCTCACGTCGGACGAGGGACCGTCCCTGCAGTTTGGCAGCGACGACTTTCGCAGACGGGTGCGCGTTACCGGCAAGCTCAGGCGCCAGCTGCGGCCGCCGCTGCCCTACAGCAGTCCGAAGGGCCGCCGACGCGACTTGGAGATGACCTACGTCATTCGCGGCGCGAAGGTCGTCCATCTGGATCCTATCGAGTCAACTGCCGACGGTCGGCGGTACACGTTTGCGGAGCCGCTGCGCACGACCAATGGCGTTCCAGAGCTGCGAAGCCGCGGAAATACTCGCCCAAACTTTTGGGGGCATGAGACCGAGGCGCTCTTGGGTTTCGAGCGTAACGCCGTCGTCATCAAGGCGATTCTCGAATCGCTTACACCCGAGACGCGCGACGTCCTCGCCAAACGCATGCAAGACAGCGACGTCGACGAGATTTGCCGGCTCATTTACGCCAGCATCCTGGCGAGCGTCAACGACGCGCGAGGGCGGGCCTACCTCATCAAGGCCGTCGATACCTCAGGTCCGATCGTGGACTGCGATGCGCTCTACTGCCTGGCGATCGTTCCTTTCCTCGGCAACGACCAGCAGCAGCAAGCGGTCGACATGTCTTGGGCCGAGTCGAAGTTGATTGACGTCATCACCAATAGCGCCCCAAAACGTCTTAAGGGCGCCAGGCACTGGGACAAGCACGAAGAAATGCTGCCGCTCAATCACGGCGCGCTGATCTTCACCAAGATTGCCGACGCGTTGGCCGCACGCGGTTCGGCGCCCGCCCAGAAGGCGCTTATCGCAGCCACTGCCGCCAACCCGTGGGCGGCATGGGCGACGTGGGCGGAAGAGAATAAGCTAGCCGCTCTGTTGCGCTGGCAAGTGCCTCTCGATTCGGAAGAACTGCTCCAAATGGAGTCTATAGATACCGATCCAACCGCCCGAAGTCTGCTATTTGAGAGCTTGATTCGACAACCCACGCCGCGTGCTCTCCGGCAATTCCTGCCCGACCTTAACAAGGATCCAGCTCGCTTCTATCACGGCCTGCGCGATGCCAATCGCATCGAACTGGTCGACGCGCTCAAGGCGATCGAATCCGACGCCAACGACGAAGTACGCGAAATCACTCGCTTGCTTGCCATCCTCTTGGAACCGGATCCCATCCCCGAACTAATCAGGCAGTTGGACGCGCCGAGAGGCATTCGCAAGTCGCTCGTCATGCTGGAACTTAGGCGATACGCCGACTCCCGCGCCGTGAAGTCCCTAGCGCGTTTGCTCCGCGAAGCCCCTCCGGACTACTTTCGCCAGGAACGGTTGGACCGATATGAAACCAGCAATGCGATCGAAAACGCACTGGAGGCGATCGCTTTCACGGGCACATCGGAAGCGATCCACGAGTTGACGAGACTCTTCGAGGCCGACTTCTCTCGATTCGGTTCTGATCTCGACAATGCGGATTATGGTCGCTTGGTCGCGGAGCATCTAATTGAACTGACGGGGGAGTCCTTCGGGCTTGACGTCGCCGCCTGGAAAAAGTGGCAGATGGACCATCCCCAGCACTCGGTCCCGCGAGAACGAGCGAATCGCGGGCTCTAGTTGCTCGTAGGACAGGCTTCCAGCCTGTGTTTGAATCGATCCCGAACCGATCGTGCGGCGTGGGAAACGCGGGCGAATTGCTCAGGTCGCTGCGCGTGCGCGGGGCCCCCGACCCGAGGTCGGGGGAGATAGTCGTGGACCGCTCCGCGGTCCAACGTTGGATCGCGGAGCGATCCACGACTTTTGGCGCGCTAGCATCACATGCGCCGCTTCGTTACCATAATCGTCCGCGGCGACTGTCGGTCGCTTGCGCCTCACCTACTTCGCCCGCCTGGAAGGGATCCGACATGAAACTTCGCGCCGCCCTGTGGTCATTGAGCTTGGGTTTGACTCTGGCGTTCGTCGGCATGGCTGCCGCTCAAGATTGGACGCGCTTCCGCGGCCCGAACGGGACGGGGGAAAGCGAGGCGAAAAGCGTGCCCGGATCGTGGACCGACGCCGACATCAATTGGAAGGCGCCGCTGCCTGGCGTCGGACATTCGTCGCCCGCGATCTGGGGAGACAAGGTCTTTCTGCTGAGCGCCCACGAAGAAAACGCCACTCGGTACGTCCTGTGCCTGTCGGCGAAGGACGGCAGCCAGGTGTGGAAGAAAGACTACCCCACGACGCCGCATCACCTGCATGCGCGCAGCAGCTACGCCTCCTGCTCCCCCGCGGTCGACGCCGAGCAGGTTTACGTCGCCTGGTCCGACCCCAACCACACATGGCTCAAAGCGTTCGGCCATGACGGGCAGGAACGTTGGAGCGTCGACTTCGGCCCGTGGGTCAGCCAACATGGCTTCGGCTCGTCCCCCATCGTGTTCGAAGACATGGTCATCTTGTCTTGCTCGCAAGAACCGTCGAAGCAGGCCAACACGCCGGCGCCGGGCGATAGCTTCGTCGTCGCTGTCGATCGTAAGGACGGCCAGGTGCGCTGGAAGACGCCGCGCAAGACCGACACCACGACCTACTCCGTCCCTTGCGTACGTCGCCGCGCCGATGGCCAAGATGAAATCATCTGCTGCTCCACGGCCGAAGGCTTCTTCGCGCTCGACCCCAAGACGGGCGTCGAGAACTGGTCGGTGAAAGCCTTCGACAAACGGACAGTGAGCTCCCCGTTCCTGGCCGGCGACATGCTCTTCGGCACGACCGGTTCGGGCGGAGGCGGCAACTACGTCGTCGCGCTCTCGACCAAGGGCAAACCCGAAGTCGCCTGGGAAGTTCGCAAAGAGGCGCCCTACGTGCCGTCCCCCGTGGTACGCGGCGATTTGGTCTTTCTCTGGTCCGACAAGGGGATCGTCACGTGCGTTAATTTGGCCGACGGCAAGCAGATTTGGCAAAAGCGCGTCACCGGCAACTATTCGGGTTCGCCCGTGCGCGTGCATGACAAGATCTACTGCATCAGCGAAGAAGGCGAAGTCGTGGTTGTCGCGGCCGAAGACAAGTTCCGAGAACTCGGGCGCGTCAACCTGGGCGAACCGAGCCGCTCGACGCCGTCGGTCGCCGGCGGCCGACTCTACCTGCGCACCTACTCGCATCTGATCTCCGTCGGCGGCAAGTCGCTGTAACATTCCCCTCCGCTCACGCTACCTCATGTCGCAGACCGATCCACGCTGGCAGTTTTGGCTTGATGTCGGCGGCACGTTTACCGATTGCGTGGCGCGCCGACCCGACGGGCGGATCGAGCGACACAAGGTGCTCAGTTCGGGCGTTACAAAAGGCCGCATCGGCGCGGGCAGCTCCGCCGAGCGGCTGGTGGATCCCCGTCGGACCGTTGATCCGACCGACTTTTGGCGCGGCTTTCAATTGCGGGTGTTCGACGAGCAGGGGCGAGTGACCGACCAGCGAACGGTCGTCGCTTTCGACTCGGCCGTCGGTGCGTTCCAACTTGACGCGCCGCTCGACGCGCCGCTGCTCGTCGACGCCGCATACGAATTGACGTTCGGCGGCGAAGCGCCCGTCTTGGCCATCCGCTACCTCCTGGGCCTGCCGCTGGACGCTCCCCTGCCCCCGATCGCCGTCCGCCTGGGTACGACGCGCGGCACCAACGCATTGCTCACACGCCGCGGCGCGCCGACGGCGCTGGTCGTCACGCGCGGCTTCGGCGACATTCTTCACATCGGCTACCAAAACCGTCCGCGCCTCTTCGACCTCGATATCCGTAAACCGCCGCCGTTGTTCGCGGCTGCCGTGGAGATCGACGAGCGGCTGACGATCGACGGCCGCGTGATCACGCCGCTCGACCTGCCGCGCGTCCGTCAACAACTGCTCGACTTGCGACACGCTCGGCCGGAGATCGAGTCGCTGGCGATTTGCTTGCTCAATGCGTATTGCCAACCGCAGCATGAGCGGCAGGTCGCGGAACTGGCCGAATCGCTTGGCTTCCGCAACGTCAGTGTTTCGCACCAAGTCGCGCCGCTGATCAAGTTGGTGTCGCGCGGCGATACCACCGTCGTCGACGCGTACCTGAATCCTGTGTTGTCCGATTACGTCGCCAGCCTGCGGCGTTGGCTCGGTCCGACGACCGACCTGCGCCTGCTCACTTCGGCCGGCGGCTAAGTCGATGCCGACTCCTTTCGCGGTCGCGACAGCATTTTGTCGGGACCGGCTGGCGGCGTGGTTGGTTTCTCGCGCGCCGCCCTGGCGGCCGGTTTCTCGCGGGCCATCGGGTTCGATATGGGCGGCACCAGCACCGATGTGTCGCGCTACGACGGCCGGTATGAACGCGAGTTTGAAACTGAGAAAGCGGGCGTGCGCATCGTCGCACCCATGCTGGCGATCGAAACGGTGGCGGCCGGCGGCGGCTCCATCTGCGGTTTCGACGGCGTCAAATTGGTGGTCGGTCCCGACAGCGCCGGCTCTGATCCGGGCCCCGCCTGCTACGGACGCGGCGGGCCGCTCGCCATCACCGACGTCAATCTGTGGCTGGGGCGCGTGCGCGCCGAGCATTTCCCGTTTCCGCTCGATCGCGCCGCCGTCGCGCGACGATTGGCCGAAGTCGCAGACCAAGTCGCCGCCGCTGCGTCGCAGCGTCCGTCGCTCGACGAACTCGCACGCGGCTTTCTGCAAGTCGCCAACGCGCACATGGCCAAAGCCATCCGCTCGATCTCGCTGGCCAAGGGGATCGACCCGCGCGAGTTCGTGTTGGTGTCGTTCGGCGGAGCGGCGGGGCAACATGCGTGTGCGGTCGCCGACGAGCTAGGCATGACCCGCATCCTCAACCACCCCGATGCGGGCCTGCTGAGCGCCTACGGCATTGGTTTGGCCGACGCCGAACGCCATCCCGCACAGGGCGTTTACGCCGACTATTCGCCGGCGTCGCTCGCGTCGCTGGGACCGGTCTTTGACCGCTTGCGCGAGCAGGCGGTGCGCGAGTTGGTCGCGGAAGGGGCCGACGAATCGAAGTTGGTCGCCTCGCGTTCGCTCGATTTGCGCTATCGCGGGCTCGACGCCTTTCTCACAATTCCCGCGCCGGCCGACGGCGACTATGCGACGGCTTACACGGCCGAGCATCGGCGGAGGTTCGGCTACATTCGCGAGGATCGACCGCTGGAGATCGTCGCGGCTCGCGTGTCGGTCGTCGCGCCGGCCGCCGCGCGTCTTACTACGTCGACGCCGCCGAGCGACGCGGTCGTCATGCAGGTGGGCGACGGCGTCGTGTTGCGGGAGGAACTGCCCGTCGGTGCGCAGGTCGTCGGACCCGCGGTGATCGTGGAACGACATGCGACGACGATCGTCGATCCGGGGTGGCGCGCGACGCGCTGGTCGAACGGCGAACTGCTGTTGGAACGCACGATGCCGCGCACCGGCGCCGATGCGCTCGCCGACGCTGACTTGCACACCGCCTCGCCCGTGCTGCTGGAAGTGTTCAACGGACGCTTTCAAGGCATCGCCGAACAGATGGGCATCACGCTCCGCAACACGGCGACCAGCGTGAACGTGAAAGAGCGGCTCGATTTCAGCTGCGCGATTTTCACAGCCGAAGGAGACTTGGTCGTCAACGCGCCGCACATTCCCGTCCATTTAGGGGCGATGAGTGAAACGGTGCGGCGGTTGATTGAACGCTTCCCGCGACTGCAAGCGGGCGACGTGCTGATCACCAACGATCCCTATGCAGGCGGATCGCATTTGCCCGACGTCACGGTCGTCACCCCGGTGCACGACGCGGCGACGAGGCGGTTGGTGTTCTTCACCGCCAGCCGCGCGCATCACGCCGAGATCGGCGGCATCTCCCCCGGTTCGATGCCTCCCTTCTCGCGCAACCTGGGCGAGGAAGGCGTGTTGCTCGAAGGCTTCAAACTGATCGAAGCGGGACGGAACCGATTCGACGAACTGGAGCGACGCTTGCGCGAGTCGCCGTATCCATCGCGCGCCGTCGCCGACAATTTGGCCGACGTCGCCGCTCAGGTCGCCGCGAACCGCCAAGGACAAATCGACCTCGAGCGACTGGTGGCTCAATACGGACTCGACACGGTCGCCGCTTACATGCGACACATCCAAGAGGCGGCTGAGCGGAAGACGCGGAGGGCGCTCGGGCGTGTGCCGCGCGGTCGGCGCACGTTCACCGACCACCTCGACGACGGCTCGCCTGTCGTCGCCGCGATCGAAGTCGAAGGGGACCAAGTCGTCGTGGACTTTACGGGTACGGCGCCGGTGTCGGCGGGCAACCTCAACGCCAATCGCGCGATTGTCTCGGCGGCGCTGCTGTACGTCTTGCGGTGCCTCGTCCAAGAAGACGTGCCGCTGAATCAAGGCGTGCTGGCGCCCGTACGGCTGGTCTTGCCCGAGTGCCTCTTGAACCCTCGTCCCGGCGCGACGCCGGCGGAGAGTCCGGCCGTCGTGGGCGGGAATGTGGAAACGTCGCAGCGCGTCGTCGATGTGTTGCTTGGTGCATTTGGACTGGCGGCGGCCAGCCAAGGGACGATGAACAACTTGCTGTTCGGCGATGCCACGTTCGGCTATTACGAGACGATTTGCGGCGGCGCGGGAGCGACGGCGCAGTCCGCCGGCGCCGACGCCGTGCACACCCACATGACCAACACGCGACTGACCGATCCCGAAGTGCTCGAGCGGCGATTTCCGGTCCGCGTGCTCGAATTTTCCATTCGACGCGACTCGGGCGGCGCGGGGCGACGGAGAGGCGGCGACGGCATCGTGCGGCGGCTGGAGTTTCTCCGACCGCTGCGCGTCTCGCTGCTCACCCAGCGCCGCGGCCCCTATGCGCCGTTCGGACTCGAGGGCGGCGAGCCAGGCGCCTTGGGTGAGAATCGATTGCGCCGAGTCGGTCTGGCGTGGGAAACGCTTCCGGGCAGCGTTCAGCTTGACGTTCAGGCGGGCGATCAGTTGGAGCTAAGAACCCCGGGCGGCGGCGGTTGGGGATCGACGCGATAGACGGCCGGTCGCTGGTCGATGAAGCGTCGCGCCTTAGCCTCAAAACGCGGCAGCGTCCCCGCCGCAACTCGACGGACGTCGATCGCCAATCCCAAACGGACCTGCAAGTGGTCGGCGATCGACGCCACTTGGTCGTCGGTCGATTCCACTTCCAGCAGGAGGGCGTCCATGCTGCCTTCCCGTCGCGCCGTCAACCGATACTCGACCACCTGCGGCAGTTCATGCAGCATGGCCTCGATCGACGACGGAAAGACGTTGACGCCGCGCACAATCAGCATGTCGTCGGCGCGACCGAGCACTCCTCCGTCCAAGAACGTCCAGGGACACGGCAAGTCGCGACGTACGCGACGTACGACCAAGTCGCCCGTGCGATAGCGAAACACGGGACAGCCGGCGCGCCCCAGCGTCGTCAGCACCAATTCGGCCTGCTCATCGTCGCCCGCCGGGTCCACCGTTCCGGGACGCAGCAACTCGACGATGAACTCGCGCTCGTTCACATGCAGGCCTGAATCGTCGGCGGCCGCGAAGCCCCACGGCCCCACTTCGCTGGCCCCCGCATGATCGACCACGCGCGCCCGCCAGGCTCGTTCGATACGTCGTCGAGTGGCCGGGACGCTGCCGCCCGGTTCGCCGGCCACGACGATCGTACGCACGCCCAACTGTCGCAAATCCATTTGTCGTTCTTGCGCGACTTCCGCTAAACGCAGCGCGTACGTCGGCGTACAGAAGACGGCGGTGGCGTTCATAGAAGCGATGAGGTCGAGCCGTGCGGAGGTGCTCATGCCGCCGGTCGGGATGACGAGCGCACCTCGCTGCGTCAGCGCCTCGAAAGCGCTCCAAAAACCGATGAACGGCCCGAAGGAAAAGGCTAACACGACGCGGTCCGACGGCGCGATCCGAGCGGCGTCGAGCACGAGTTGCCAGCCGTCGATCCACCATTGCCAGTCGTCGGCCGTGTCGAGCACCACCAAGGGGCGGCCGCGCGTCCCCGACGTGCGATGAAAGCGGACGTATTGTTCGAGCGGGTAGGTTAGGTTGCGGGCGAGCCCGGCGTCGGCCGACCAGTCGGCGGAGGAGGCGGCGAGCGGCAAATCGAGCGGCGGGCTGCAGTCGGCGCCGCCGGCCAACTCGTCCTTCGTCGTGCATGGCCAAGTGCGGAGATCCTCCAACGACTCGACCGGGTAGCGAATATGAGCCAATTTGCGAGAGTAGAAGCGGTTAAGCGGCAGGACTCGCGCGAGTTGTTGGTTGAGTCGCTCGAGTTGCCATCGGCGCAATGTTTCGCCGGCCAGCGACGCGTCGCCGCTCGAGCTTGAAAAATCGCCGCTCATCGCCGTCCCTCCCGCCATCCTTCCAAGCTGCATCCACGTTACACTAGGGACCTGCCGGTTCGTCCGCGACCGCGCGCCTCACAGGGCCGCTGGTCCGTCGACGCACCATCCTACACGACGACCGCTCACGACGCCGGTGCGTCCTTGGAATCCCTCCCGCCTTGAAACCGCTATGACACAACCGCCCCGCAAAGGCTCGCTACTCGTCATCTTCCTGACCGTCTTCATCGACCTCCTGGGCTTTGGAATCGTACTGCCGCTGTTGCCGATCTACGGCAAACAGTTCGCCGCCGATTACGGCTGGTCCAGTCAACAAATCGGCTGGGTCGTGGGAATTCTGATGTCAAGCTTCTCGGCGATGCAGTTCCTGTTCTTGCCGATTTGGGGGCGGGCGTCGGATCGCTTCGGCCGCCGACCGATCCTGTTGATTGGACTCGCGGGCTCCACCCTCTTCTACGGCGGCTTCGCGATTGCGACCGTGATGCGCAGCCTGCCGGGGCTGTTCATCACGCGGATCGGCGCAGGGATCGCCGGCGCGACGATCGCCACCGCGGCCGCGTACATCGCGGATACCACGACCAAAGAAAAACGCACGAAGGGGATGGCGCTCATCGGCGCCGCCTTCGCCCTGGGGTTTACGCTCGGGCCGTCGCTGGGCGTCGTCGCGCTGCTGGCCGGCGGCGACATCGCCTTGAGCCCCTGGCCGGGCTACTTGGCCTCCGGATTGTCAGGCGTCGCCTTGGTGCTGGCCGCCGTGTTGTTGCCTGAGTCGCTGACGCCGGGCCAAGAGCAGCAAAAGCGGTCGTTGTTCGACGTCGGCGCCCTGCGCAACGCGCTCAACATCCCCACGGTCGGCTTGCTGCTGCTGTCGTCGTTCATCGCTGTTTTCTCTTTTGCAAACTTCGAGTCGACGTTGTCGCTGCAGATCGAACGACTGGTTCAGCGACTAGGCGACGTCGAAACGCCGTCGGCCCTGTTGCAGTGGGTCGTCGGCCGCTCCCAAGCCTGGGGCTACACCAAACCCGACGAAATCAAATTAGTCGCCATCTTCTTCGTCTTCGCGTACCTCGGCTTCGCCCTGACTTTGGCGCAGGGGTTTCTCGTGCGCCGGCTGGCGGACAAAGTGAGCGAAGGGAAGCTGGCGACGGGCGGCAGCATTGTGGCGCTGATCGGTTTTCTGCTGTTGGCCGGCGCCGCGGCGAACGAAAGTTTCAATTTGCTGTTGGTCGGCATGACGGTCGAAGTCATCGGCTTCGCGTTCGTCAATCCCTCGCTGCAATCGCTATTGTCGCGCCGCAGTCGGTCGGACGAACAGGGCGGCATCTTGGGGCTGGGACAAAGCGTCATGTCGCTGGCTCGAATTCTCGGGCCGGTGTGCGGTATTCGACTTTTCTCGCAGATTTCGTCCGCGCCGTACTACTTGGCCGCGGGACTGATGGGGCTGGCGATCGTACAGATCATCTGGGTCGCGCGCCATGGCCGCGACGCCGACTAGCGCTGTGCGCTTTGTGCGCGATCGCTGCCACCGCTTCGATTCCTTCGGTGTTTCTTCGGGAGTCTTCGACGTCATGCTCACCCCCGCCCTCGTCGCCGATCTGCGAGCTCAATTTCCGGCGCTCCAACGCACACACGCCGGCCGTCCCGTCGTGTACCTCGACGGCCCTGCGGGGACGCAGGTCCCCCAGCGCGTCATCGACGCCATTTCGCACTATTTGTCGCATCACAACGCCAACCACGGCGGCTTGTTCGCCACGAGTCGCGAGAGCGACCAGATGTTGGACGAAGCGCATCGCGCGCTGGCCGATTTCGTCGGGGCGAGCGATCCGGATGAAATCGCGTTCGGCGCCAACATGACGTCGCTGACGTTCGCCCTGTCACGCGCCCTGGCGCGCACGTGGCAAGCCGGCGACGAGGTGCTGGTCACGCGACTCGACCACGACGCGAACTTCTCTCCCTGGGCGCTCGCGGCGCGCGACGCCGGCGCGACGCTCAAGATCGCCGATGTCAAACGCGAAGACGGAACGCTCGACGTCGACCACTTGTTGAGCCAGCTCAGCCCGCGCACGAAGCTCGTCGCCGTCGGCGTCGCCTCGAATTCCTCCGGCTCGATCAACCCGGTCGCACAGATTACGGCTGCCGCTCATCGCGTCGGCGCGTTGGTGTTTCTCGACAACGTCCACGCCGCTCCGCATGGACTCACCGACGTCGCTGCTTGGGACTGCGACTTCTTGGCCTGCTCGGCTTACAAGTTCTTCGGTCCGCACGTGGGCGTCCTGTGGGGACGACGACGACTGCTCGAGTCGCTGGAAGCCTACAAGGTGCGTCCGGCGCCCAATTCGCTTCCTGGCAAGTGGATGACGGGGACGCAGAATCACGAGTGCATCGCGGGGGCGCTCGCGGCCGTCGACTACCTGGCCGACCTGGGGCGCCGAGTCGCCGGCCGACCGACGTCGTCGCGCCGAGAGGCGCTGGTCGATGCCTATGCGGCGATCGGAGCCTATGAACGCGAACTTAGCCAGCGGTTGCTCGATGGACTGGCGCAACTGCCGGCCATTCGCGTCTGGGGCATCACCGATCCGGCGCGGTTCCACGAGCGGTACGCCACCGTCTCGCTCACGCACGCGACGCGTTCGCCGGCCGACACAGCGACGCAGCTCGGCGAAGCCGGCATTTTTGCGTGGCAGGGAAACTATTACGCACTCAACCTGAGCGAAGCGTGGGGACGCGAGCCGCAGGGGATGGTCCGCGTGGGACTGGTTCACTATAACACGGCCGAAGAAGTCGACCGACTGCTCGCAGCGCTGAGCGATCTCGGGTAGTCAAGCCGCGTCCCGAAGTCGACGCATTCTGGAATTCGTTGGTTGGAGCCGCCGCCATGAGCACCCTCGCGCACCCCGTCAAACTTGAGCGGGAAGGCGATCGACATTTGGTCATTACTTGGAGCGACGGGGCGCGACGCCGTTATACGGTGCGCGAGCTGCGCGATGCATGTCCCTGCGCGACGTGTCGCGAGAAACGCAACTCGCCTCCTCCTTCTCCCTTGGAACTGCCGGTGCTTAGCGAAGCCGAACTTCGGCCGCTCACCCTGGCTGGCATGAAGCCGGTGGGCAACTACGCCTACTCCATCGCTTTCAGCGACGGCCATGACACGGGGATCTACACGCTCGACTTCCTGCGAGAGCTGGGCGCCGCCGCCTAGCATCCGTCGCCCACGCGCCCGTTCGCGGACCCAGATTGCGGCGCGCAAAAAAAGGCGTTCCTCCTGTGCGAAGGAACGCCCTTATGACTTTGGCGTTGATCCGGCGGCGATCGGCTTACTTGCCGACCTTGAAGCCGCCCTTCTCAAACGCAGCGTCGCCGAACGCGAGTTCGACTTGCTCATCGCCCTTGGCGTCCGCGACTTTGCCCTTGCAGTTGTCGCAGCAGAAGTAGACCTTCGCGCCGGCGATTTCGAGCACTTTGTCTTCCTTGCACGGACCGCCCGACAGCGGGCACTTGCCCTGCTTGGCCTGGCTGGTGGCCACCAGCTGGTGGTTGGCCTTGGCGGCGAACTTCTTGTTGTCGCCGTCAAACGCCTTCTTGCAGTTGCCGCAGCAGAAGAAGACCTTGCCGCCCTTGTACTCCGAAGCATTCGCGCTCTTCGCCGGCTGATTGCCCGCAACCAAGCACTTGATGCCGTCCAATTTGACGTCCGCCGCCATTGCCGTCGCCAGCAAAATGGCGGGCAGCGCCAACGCCGCTACCATACGCTTCCACATGTGCTCGTCCCTCACTCTTGACGAACCAATGAATTTTGCGGCTCCGCGCGGAGCCGATCCAGAGGCGCTTATACGAAAAAACTCACTAACCCGTCAAGTCGCCGTGAGGTCCCTGTTTCCCCCGCGTGAGCCAGACGCTAAAACTGGCCGCCATACGGAGTCACTACCATGTCGAACGGATCGTTTCCCCCGTTGTCGTTTGGACCGTCCAACACGCCGAATCCTTACGGCGCACCGCCGCCGGCGCCATCGTCGTCCGGCTCGTCGGCGCTGAAGTGGATTCTCGGCATACTCGCCGTCGCCCTGATCGGCGGGCTCGCTCTGTGCTGCGGCGGTCCCATGGCGCTGGTGTACGTCGGCAAACAGTCGCTGGGACCGCAAATGCTTCCGCAGGTGCAGGCGAACGCGAAAATCCGCGAGCACTTGGGGGAAGTGCATTCGTGCGAGTGGGATTTCACGGCGACCGCAAACGACGAGGGCGCCGAAACCATGGTTTACAACCTTCAAGGTTCCAAAGGGACCGGCGTGCTCATCGCCGAAACCGAATCGACCGACGACGGCGAACAGATGGTCTCGGGCATTCTGCGTCTGCCGGACGGACGCGAGATTCCCGTCGTCGATCCGCCTCACGATGAGATTCCGCTGTCGAACGAGTGATGCGGAAGCACTCGTAAGGCGTACCGCTGATCGCGGAGCGAACAGCGAGTGAGGGGCGTTATGTACGGAGGAATCGCGCAAAATGCGATTTGGTGCGCCGCCACATTTCGTCGCTTAACACGTGCCCGCCTTGCGGCTCGATGTACCATGTGAACGACTTCTCGGCGTGCTGCGCCTCATAGGCGCGGCGAATCGTTTCAATTCCCCGACGCACCTCGCCGATCGGGCTGCCGCCGTCATTCTCGCCAAAGTTCAGATGCAACGCGCGCGGGGCGACCAACGCCGCGATGTCCGGCGTGTCTCCGGACGCGTAAAGTCCGGGAATGAAATTCGGAAAACAGTGCAGCAACTGCTCTTCGTGAATCCCCGCATAGGTCGGCAGACAGCAATTGCCGACCAGCGCCTTTAGTCGCGGTTCCCAAGGGCCGACGAGCCAGGTGTGGGTGGAGCCCATCGAATGGCCGTAGCAGCCCAGCCGCTCCGACTGCACCTCGGGGCGGCTTGCGAGATAATCGACCGCGCGTCGCATGTCGAGAATATGCTTCCAAGCCAGACACTTGCCGGCGACGACGTATTTCAAGAACAGGAAGCGTTCGAGATTGCCGCCTTTGTGCTTGTACCCTTGTTCGCGTTCGCCGAAGCCGAGCGCGTCGGGACACAGCACCACATACCCCTCGCGCGCCAGCGCCAGACCCGTGTGGTGCATGGGATTGCCTGCCAATCCGGCCGGCTCGCTCATCCCCATCGACCACTGGCCGTTATGTTGATGCCACACGCAGATGCCCGGCGCCGGCTTGGCGGCGGTCGCCGAGTCGGGGACGAGCAAGTAGGCCGCAATCCGCTCGCCCGACTCCACCTCGTACGTCACTCGTTCACGTCGCACGCCGTCCAGCTGTTCGAACTTCTCGACACGCGCTGCAAGTCCGACTGACTCGGGCCAAGGACCGCCGAGCGCCGCCAAGAGTCGATCGCGAAAGTCGGCCGTCGCCATACTAAGTCCTCCGGTTTGCGGGTGAGTCGGTCACGAGGCGGACTGCGAGTGCACTCGGACGGCCGCGAGCACTGCATGCCCTTTGGCGAACAGCGGGCTAGACTCCGTGTGTCACGCGAGCACTTCTTGCACGATGCGTGCGGGGCGGCCGTCGGTGAGTCGCTGTTCCTGACCGTTATGGTGGTAGACCAGTTGGGTATGGTCGAGCCCAAACAAGTGCAGGAGCGTCGCCTGGTAGTCGTTCGGCGTGACGACGTTCGTCACCGCCTTGTGGCCAAATTCGTCCGTCTCGCCATAAGTCATTCCCGGCTTGATGCCGCCTCCCGCCAGCCACGTGCTGAAGCCTTGACCGTTGTGATCGCGGCCCCGTGAGTCGCCGTCGCCTTCGGTCACCGGCAAACGTCCGATTTCGCCGCCCCAGTGGACGAGGGTCGAATCGAGCATGCCGCGCTGCTTTAGGTCTTGAACCAAGGCCGCGGCCGGCTGGTCGGTGCGTCGACAGATCTCAGGCAGCGCGGTGCGGAGGCTGTTGTGGTTGTCCCACGGCTGGCCGCCCAGGAACAACTGCACGAAGCGAACGCCTCGTTCGACCAACCGACGTGCGATCAGACAGCGCGTGCCGTATTCCTTCGTCGCCGGATTGTCGAGCCCATACAGGCGGTGCGTCGCCTCGGTTTCTTGGGAGATGTCGAGCGCCTCTTTGGCGGCTGTTTGCATGGCGGCCGCCAACTCGTAACTGGCAATGCGGGCTTCCAAATCGGCTTCGCCCGGATGCGCCGCCAAGTGCGCGCGATTGAGCGCTTGCAGCAGGTCGAGGTTCTGACGCTGCAGGTCGCCGCGCAACTGCTGCGGCGGATCGAGGTTCAGGATGCGCGGTTCCTTGGGACGCAGCACCGTCCCCTGAAACAGCGGCGGCATCCATCCACTGGACCAATTGTTCACGCCATCGACCGGATGTCCGCCCGGATCGACCAGCACCATGTACGCCGGCAAATTCTGCGACTCGCATCCCAAGGCGTACGTAAGCCACGAACCGAGCGTCGGTCGGCCTGTGACGGCGGGCAGACCGCTGTGGAAATATCGGATCGAGACTTCGTGGCCGTTGTGCCCCGTGTGCATCGATCGGATCAGACACACGTCGTCGACGATGCTCGCCAAATGCGGCAGCAATTCGGAGATCTCCGTGCCGCACTGGCCGTGCTTGGCGAACTTCCAGGGGCTGCCGAGCAGCTTTTTGCTGGCGCGATTCACAAAGCTGTAGACGACCTCGCCCGTGTAGTCGGCGCCGTCGTGCTTGGTCAGCTCGGGCTTCGGATCGGTCAGGTCGACGTGCGAAGGTCCGCCATGCATGAACAGCGAGATCATCGACTTGGCGCGCGGCGTCGACGGCGGCGCCTTTGGCTTGAGGTCGAATGTAGGACGCACTTGCGGAATCTTCTTGGGCTCCGCCAGCAATTGTTCTTGTTGCAACAGCCACGCTAAGGCGACCGAGCCGATGCCGAGCGCGTTCCGCGCGAGGAACTCGCGCCGCGAACTCCCCTGCCCCGCGCCGCCGGACATCCGTGTTACATCGAGTGACGGTTCGTTAGTCGACATAGAGAAACTCGTTCGAAGTGAGGAGCGCCTGACACACATTCACAATGGCTTCCGTCTCCGCCGCCACCGACTCGCCGGTCGTCGCGTGAAGCGCCGGCGCCTGCCGCGCGACCAACTCGAGCGCTAACGCCAACTCGGCGTCGGATGCGTTCCGCCCGAGCGCCAACTGCCAAGCCCGTTCGAGGGCCCGCACCGCCGGCGCCGGCCGCGGTCCAGGGAATTCTTTCTCGGCGACGAACGTCAGCGTCGCGGCCGGCGTCTCGCCTGCCGCCGACGCCTGCAACGTCACGGTCGCCGTCCAACCGTAGGAGTCCGACGTTTCCGACTCACGCGCGTCGACGACGAAGTCGAGCACTTCGCCCGCTTCGACCGTCGCGTCGGCGACCGTCGTCTCGACCGAATTCGACTTCGCGAGCCACTCGCCCAGTTTCCCCGAGCGGCTGGAGATGACTCGAGCGCGGACGCCGTCGCCGTTGGGCGACCCGTGGCTGAGGCCGCCCTTCAGGCTGACTTTCCCAGCGCGCGGCGCCGTCCAGCGACGGATCGTCGCGAACTGGCCGCCCGGGTGTCCGCCGTTCGCGTGTTGCAGCACCCAACCCAGCTGCGCGTCGGGCAACTGCGGTCCGCCCTGCCACGACGAGCCGGTCCAGTGCGGCAAGCGTTCGAACATGGAGACGCGCTGCGCCGCTTCGTCGACTTTCCCGTAGCCGATGATCCAAGCCGGCGTGCGTCGCAACTGCTCGACTCGCGCCGCGAGCTGTTCGATCTCTGCCGGCCGCTTGGGGCTCGCCATGGTTTCCGCATCGTGACGAGCGCGACGCGCGAGTTCGGCCGCTTGTTCGCGAACGAAGTCGCTGTTCATGAGCATGAGCGACTGCGTAGCGACGGTCGAGGTCGTGCGTCGGTCGCAGTTGGTTTCCATCACGGGAGCGTCGAACGACGACAGGAACGCGACCGGTTGGCTGCGGCGTTGCTGCACGTACACGCTGCGTCGCGCTTCGCCCGGCGTCACGATGACTTGCCCCACGTCGTCTTCCTTCACGGCGATCGCCGGTCCGCCCATGCGGCTGCTAAGCGCGCCGCTCGCGAACAACAGCCGATCACGCAGCGTTTCGGCTTCCAACCGACGGACGCCGGCCCGAGTGAACCAACGATTGTCTTGATCCATCGCCATGCTGGCTGGATTGGTGGAAGCCAATTGGAACGTCGTGGAGCTCATCAGCGTCCGATGCATCTCCTTCCAGCTCCAGCCGCGGGCCGGCCATTCGACGGCCAGCCAGTCGAGCAATTCAGGGTGCGTGGGACGGTCGCCGAGAGCGCCGAAGTCGCCCGCGGTGCCGACGATGCCGCGGCCGAAATGGTGCATCCAAAGGCGATTCGCCATCACTCTTCCGAACAGCGGATGGTCGCCGCGCGTGAGATGTTGGGCGAACGCCGCTCGACGTCCCGAATTGGGCGCCGGCGTCGGTTTGGCGGCGATGTCGAAACGCTGGCCGACCGGTGCGGCAATCGTCAAATCGCCCGGATTCACCGCATCCTTCGGCTGACGATGATCGCCACGATGAAACAGGAAGGTCGTCGGCGTCGTCGCATTGCGTTCCACCAGCGCGTGGACGAAGTCTTCCACCGGCTTGCGTCGCCGAGTTTCCTCGATCCGCTGGTCATACTTCTTGAGATCTTCCGCCGCTGCGGCGTCGTATTGATACAGCACGCCCGGCGAAATGTTGACGCTGGGGTTTTCCTTCAGCAGCTGGTTCTGTTCGGGCGTCCGTTTGTCGGCCGGCGTCTCATACGCAGCTCGCAGCGTCGGCCGCTGCGGCTCGGGGAACTTCTGCAGTTCCTTTTCGAGCGCCGCCTGGAGGTACTGCGATTGTTTGCCATTCTTCTCAGCGGCAATCTTCTGCACTTCGGCTTCCACTTCGGCCGCCTTGGCACGGTCGGCGTCGGTGTAAAGGGACACCAGTCGTTGTTGGGGAGGCCGCCAGTTTTTCCAGTCGAGCGCCGGTTCAAAAACGGCTCGCAATCGGTAGTAGTCCGTCTGTGGAATCGGGTCGTAGCGATGGTTGTGACACTGGGCGCAGTGGACCGACAGCCCCAAGAACGTCGTGCTGACGATGCGCAACGTATCGGCCATGACTTGATTGCGGGCCAAGTCTTGGTCGGGTGCGCCTGATCCAGTTCCATCGGCCGCCATCCTCAAAAAGCCGGTCGCGGTCAGCCAACGGATTTGTTCGGGCGTAAAGTTGGTCGTGACCTCGCCGACCAGTTCGTCGCCCGCGAGCTGTTCGAGCAGGAAGCGGTCGAGCGGCAAGTCTTCGTTGAACGCTTGAATGACATAGTCGCGATACTTGTACGCGTAAGGACGCGGCGAATCGGCGTTGGTGTAACCGTCCGAATCCGCGTAGCCGGCGACGTCGAGCCAATGGCGGCCCCAGCGTTCGCCGTACCGGGGCGAAGCGAGGAGGCGGTCGAGCTGTCGCTGGTAGGCGTCGGGGGACGGATCGGCGACGAACGACTCGATCTCTTCCTGCGTCGGCGGCAGACCGGTGAGATCGAGTGCGGCGCGTCGCAATAGCGTCGCGCGGTCGGCATCGACGGCCAGCGGCAACTGCTGCTGGGCCGCTTTAGCCAAGATGAATGCGTCAATCGGAGTGCGTTGACGAGCCGCATCGGCGGCGCTCAACGCGGGCGTCGCGGGACGCTGCAGCGGTTGAAACGCCCAGAACTCGCGCTCCTCCGGCGTGATGCCGATGCCCTCGTCCAGCATCTCGGGCTCGGGACGCGCCGTTTTCGCGCCGTCGGCGATCCAGCGGCGGATGGTTTCGAGTTCCGCGGCGGGCAACTTCTTCTCGCCGGGCGGCATTTCGCCGTCGCGGATGCGATGCACCAGTAGGCTGGCATCGGGCTGGCCTGGGAGCACCGCGGCGCCGCCTTCGCCGCCCTTCAACAGGAAGCGGGCCAGACGCAGATCGAGTCCCCCCTTAAGCTCGCCGCCGCCGTGGCAATCAAGGCAATATGCCTTGAGGATCGGACGAATGTGTCGCTCGAATGTCAGCGGCCCCTCTACAGGCTTCCCCGCAGCGGGCGAGACCGGTTCAGCGCTCCGCGCCGCCGGCGTAATGAAGATCGTAGACGCCGCGATTCCGCTCGCGAGCACTACCAGCCCGAACCAACGGGCGTGCATCCCGCACGGGTTGGCGAGTCGGCGGGCGGCCCAACGTCGACAAAGTTCAAGCATCGAAGCGAATCCTTGCACTGGCAGGTAGGAAGTTGGGGCGGGAGGTGACAAATGAGGCGGGACTGTTATTGTTTTCCAAATATCGCTGTGACACAAGACGAAGGCGTTTCCTGAGATCCCTCGAGCGTAACCACTGATGCCACCCGCCCCGGATGCCGCTGCTCGGTTCGCGACGACGCGCTGGAGTCTCGTGCGCGCTGCGAACCAAGGGCCGGAGGATACGGTGCGGCGGGCGCTGGAGGAATTGTGCCAAGCCTATTGGTATCCACTTTATGCCTACTCGCGTCGTCGCGGTCACGAACCGGCCGACGCCGAGGACCTGACGCAAGGCTTCTTCGCTCAATTGCTCCAGCGCGATGATCTGGCGAAGGCCGATCCGGCGCGAGGCCGCTTCCGCACCTTCCTCCTGACCGCGTTTCAACACTACCTCATGAACGAACACGCTCGCGCCCACGCGCAGAAACGCGGGGGAGATCGAGTCGCTTGGCAACTGGATATCACGCAGGCGGAAACACGTTACGCCTGCGAACCAAGCGACGAACGAACGCCGGAGCGGATTTTTGAACGCCGCTGGGCGCTTGATCTCTTGGAACGCGTTCGTCGACTGGTGCAGGACGAGTATGTCGCGACCGGCAAGCAACTGCTGTTCGACCGGTTGCAAGGGACGCTGACGAGCGGGGCTGCCGACGCCCCGTTGGCGCAGATCGCCGCGGAGTTGGGAATGAGCGACTCGGCGGTGCGCGTGGCCAGTCATCGGTTGCGGCGACGATTCGGCGAGCGGCTGCGGGAAGAAATCGCCCAAACGCTCGACGATCCTACCGCCGTCGACGACGAAATACGCCTGCTTTTCGCCGCCTTGCACGACTGACCGCCTCCCCCTCGCCCTCCCCCTCGCCCTTTGACTCGCAAAAAAATCGTTTGGATGCTGTAACATCCGCGAAGGAGGCCTGTATCTCGTTGTGAGCGGCGGGGGAAAGCCCTCGTCGCTCGACGGAGTTCCTTGACTGAATGTTCGCCCCATCCGCCGCTGTCGCCTTCCGGAGGTCGTCATGACTGAGCGCCGAACATGCCCGCAGTGCGGTGCGTCGTTGGACGCCGTTCCGCCTACCGCTCCCTGCCCGGCATGCCTCCTGCGGCTCGGTCTGTCCGACCTCCTGCACGGCGATTCGGAATCGGCCGACGAGTCGTCGCGGGCGGCGATTCCCGAGCCGCTGCGCAGCCGCTTTCCGGAGTTCGAATGGCTGCGCGTCCTGGGGGAAGGCGGGATGGGGACCGTCTATCTGGCGCGGCACCTGGCGCTCGACCGACTTGTGGCGATCAAGGTCATCAAGGATGCGCTCGCGGCCGACCCTGGCTTCGCGGAACGCTTCTCGCGCGAAGCTCGGACGCTCGCGCGTCTGAATCATCCCCAAATCGTCGCCGTCCACGACTTCGGGCAACGCGACGGCGTCTGTTTTCTCGTGATGGAATATGTCGATGGACCGAGTCTGCGCGAGCGATTGCACTCAAAGCAAGTGACGCTCGAACAGGCGCTGGCGATCATTCCGCGGATCTGCGAGGCGCTGCAGTACGCGCACGATCAGGGCGTCGTCCATCGCGACATCAAGCCCGAAAACATCCTGCTCGACGCGCAAGGCCGAGTGAAAATCGCCGACTTCGGGTTGGCCAAGATGGCGGCGACGGAGGAAGCAACGCCGTCATTGACGCTGACTCGCCAGGTGGTGGGGACGCCGCAGTACATGGCGCCCGAACAGCTGTACGGCGCCAAAAGCGTCGATCGCCGAGCGGATATTTACTCGCTAGGCGTCATCTTCTACGAGATGTTGACGGGCGAACTGCCGCTGGGACGCTTTGAACCGCCGTCGCATCATTCGCCGGTCGACGTACGCTGGGATTCCATCGTCATGCGGACGCTCGAACGCGACCCCGACCGACGCTATCAGCATGCGTCGCAAGTGCAGACCGACGTCGAGTCGCTTGCGGCGGCCGGACCGTCGTCGAGCGGCCGCCGAGAGCCGTCGTCCGCGCCGTCCCCCGCAACCAGCGCTCCATCTCGCTCCAGCCAGCCGAAGGTGAAGGGCAACGAGGAACTGCTGCGCGAGAAAGATCTGTTCGCCGCGGGGGTGATGCTCCTGTTGTTGGGCGTTGCGCAAGCCGGGTTCGGCGTCACGTTCGCGTGGATGATCTTGGACCGTAGTTTGTCGTCCAGTTCCTTGTCGGTGCTGGGCGCCTTGGCGACCGGATTGGGAGTCCTCTTGGGCGTCGGCGTCGGCATCTTCCTCATGGTGTGCGGGATTCTCACGCTGACTTCGGCGAACGACCGAGCCGCACGGTTGGGAGGCCTCATCCTGATCCTTCCCATCTCGCCGCTGTGGTTCGTCAATGTGATCGTCGGCATCATCATTCTGCGGTTCATCCGCGTAGAGCCGAGAGAACGGCCGGTGAATCGCGAATCGCCCGCGTACGCTTCGACGATGACGTTGCCGGCGCCGGGACGCCGACGTTTCGGCACGGCGGCGCTCGTGGGACTGGCTGCGGCGCTGCTGGTTGCTTTCCTGGCGTGGAGACACTTCGCCAGCGGTCGACTGGTCGCGGCCGTACAGCGCGCCGATGCGGAAGCCGTGCGGGCGTGGGGAACTTGGGGGGCGACGGCGGACGCGACCGACGCGAATCAGTCCCCGGCGCTCTTTCTGGCGGCTCAGGCCGGAGATCGAGCGACCGTCGACATGCTGTTGCGGTTGGGGGCGCCCGTCGACGGGCAGACGCGCGGCGGCGACACGCCGCTGATGGCCGCCGCGTTCGCCGGCCACCACAACGTTTGTTTGCAGTTGCTGGAGTCGAGCGCCGAAGTCAATCGTCGCAATCTCGACGGCATGACTCCCCTGCTCTACGCCGTGCGCGGCGGGCACGCCGAGATCGTGACCAAGCTGATTGAGTCGGGCGCGGCTTTGAACGTCGCCGATGCAAACGGCGTGACGCCGTTGCACTGGGCGGCCGTCGAGGGGAGGTTGACCATCGTCGACAAATTGCTGGCACGAGGCGCGGAAGTCGATGTGGTCGCCCAGGACGGCGATACGCCGCTGCTGAAGGCCGCCTGGAAGGGGCATGCCTCCGTCATTCAACGCCTGACGGCCGCCAAAGCGTCGGTCGATCGAGTCAACTCGCATGGCGAGACGGCGCTGATGTTGGCCGCCGCGTACGGCAATCTGGACGGCTTCAAAGTGTTGCTCGAACAGGGCGCAGATTCTCGCGCCGCCGCCAAGTCGGGCGTCACGCCGTTCACCGTTGCCGCGGCGAAAGGACATGTGGCGATCGTCGACCTGCTGCTCGCCAAGAATGCGCCCGATCCGCAAGGAACCGAAGCGCAGTCCGCGATCATGCTGGCGGCCGCCAGCGGCCATGACGCCGTCGTCGAACGCTTGAAGGCGGCCGGCGTCGCCGAACCGCCGATCAACTTTTTTCGACGCGCCTATCTGCTGGCCCAAGATGGACAGCCGTCCGCGGCCTTGCCGTTGTTCCAGAAGGTGCTGGATTCACTTGAGACCGATCCGTCCGAGTGGCGGATCGTCGACGACGAGTGGACCTACGCGTTCGCGCGTCCGCGGCGTTTGAGTCGCTTGTACGTCGCGGAATGCCAGCGGCTGGCCGGCGATTTGGCGGCCGCCGGCGAGACGCTGCGCGAAGTCGAAAAGCACCTAACGCCGGAGGAGGACCGCATTCCCGTCGTTAGTAAATGGAAGCAGTCCGAGAGCGATTCGGTCCATCGCTCGTATGCCGTCACGCGCGCGACGCTGTCAAAGCACGCGACGACGCCGCAGCAAGACTGGGAGGCGACGGTCCAATATCAAGATGTCAACCGCCGATCGTTCGGCGCTACGCGTTCACAAAGCGGCTCTGAATCAGTGCGCTTGCCGAATTTGTTTCCCTAGCGTCGGAGTCAGCCGCGACTTGATCATGTCCAGCAGCGTGTCGCGCTCCTTGGTGTAGGTCGAGTCCTCTTTGATCTGGCGACGCGCATGCACCCAACAGGCAGCGCGGACCGTGCATCGGGCAGACTTGCTGCGCCTCGTCGCCGTTCTCGTTCCTTTCGAGCGCGTGGTTACGGAGAGCATCCGCCCCGAAAGGGCCCGACAGGTCAGCCCAGGGCAGAGCGAAGCGCCGCCCTGGGTTCTGGGCGCTCCCAGGGCGTCGCTCTACGGCTGCGCCGTATCGTATTGTTTGGGCCGGCGTGTGGTGGTTGTCGGAGTGACTGTGACATAAACCGGTGGTGTCGCTTCGCTCTACCACCGGCTAATGGCTATCAAGCCTCCGGCTTGAGTGACCGTGGCGCCTTCACGGTTGGCGATTGGCGGTCGGCGGTTGGGAATTGCTTTACGGCGTTGCCCTTCGGGGCGGAGCAAACCACATTGGTGACAATCTGCGATGAACGCCAAGTTCCAATCACAGCGCAACTTCAAAACCTCCGCCTCCAACTGCTCGATCTGCCGCGGGCTTCGCGGTCTCCTGCGACGTCGCCGTGCAGTAGGCCCCGACCGCCAGCCCGCCGGCCCGATAACGTCGCAGCCGCGACTCCCAATCCGCTCGCTTCCCCGCGTCGCTCGTTCTCGCCATCGCATCGTAAAACCGTGTAAGTGAGACGAGTGGAGACCAACGATCCCGGGAAATACAACACTGGCGATCACGATCGTGCGGAATGGTGTGGTGTACGCTTACGCAATCTGATCATGGCCGCCGAGGTTTATCAGGGGAATCAGGCGGATGTCCCGACGCTGGAAGACAGCGTCAACGCAGCCCAGACGAATCAAGCCGCGACGGGAAGCGAAGTCGTCATTCAGGAAGTCGTCGACTACAAGGGATATCACTCCGGGGGAACCTTGGAGACGATCGCGATCGAGACGCCGTATCGCACCTACATTCCTGAACCGCGACGCAAGAAGAAAGATCACCGACGCGGGCCTGGTTCGGGGGCTGGCGGTGATGAGGCCCGAGCGAAAGGTAAGGCCGTGTTGCTACCAGTTGCAAACACTCATCGCACGACCCGATGAAAGTGGAGGTCATCCATAACGACGTATTTCCGGAAAAAGGAATGAGTAACGAGTTTTCCGCAGCAGTGCAAAGATGGTCCTTCCGACTTTCCCGTGGGTGGCGTAGCATTGTCGCGGGAGGACAACGCCGATGCAAGTTGAGGATTTCTACTCGAAGATTCTGGGGATCGAAGAACCGTGGTCGATCTCCGAAGTGCGGTTGGAGCAGAAGAAGTCGCTGGTTCACGTGCAGTTGGAGCACGAGGAGGGATTGCGCTGGAAATGTCCCTGCTGTGATCGCGAGTTGCCGATCTACGATCACTCGGAAGCACGACGCTGGCGGCACCTCGACACGTGTCAGTATGAGACGTGGTTGTATGCTCGAATTCCGCGAGTGAAATGCCCGGAGCATGGCGTGAAGCAGGTGCGCGCCGCTTGGGCCGAGCCGGGGTCGCGGTTCACGCTGCTATTTGAAAGTCATGCGATCGAGGTGTTGACGGCCTGCGAAGTGGTGTCGGCGGCGTGCGACATTCGCGCATCAGTTGGGATCAAGGTTGGCGATTGATCGAGCGAGCGGTGGCTCGCGGGAAGGCTCGAAAGAAGCCCCGTCGATTGGCTCGCGTCGGGGCTGACGAGAAGGCGTTCGCCAAGGGCCACAGCTACGACGATCGTCTGCGACGTCGATCACGGAACGGTCGAGTATGTCGCGGATGATCGCAAAAGGAGAGTTTGGCGGGCTTTTTCGAGGGACTTTCGTCCCCGCAGCGTGGTGCGATCGAGGCGGTCGCGATCGACATGCATGAACCGTACGTCCAAGCCATCAAGGAACAACTCCTGCTGGCCGACGACAAGATCGTTCATGATCGCTTCCACGTGATGCAGCATGCGACGAAGGCCGTCGACACGACGCGTCGGCAGGAGCACAAGCGGCTCACCGCCGAGGGCGATGATCGCCTCTCGAAGACCAAGTACCTGTGGCTCAAGAGCCAGGAGAACCTCAATAAGAAACAGCGACGCCGTTTCGAGGACGTCTTTCGCTCCAGCTACAAACCGCCAAGGCCTGGGGTCTGAAAGAACTGCTTCGAGAGTTGTGGGAACAGCCGACGGTCGAGGATGCTCGCGAGTTCTTGCGCAATGGTATCGGCACGTGATTCATGGAAAGCTAAATCCCATGAAGAAAGTGGCCCGCATGATCAAGACGCGACTCACTCATGTCGTCAACTACTGCCGCCACCGACTCACCAACGCCGTCTCGGAAGGGCTCAACAGCAAGATCATGTCGATCAAAAGACGAGCCCGCGGATTCCGAAATCCCGAGAACTTCAAGATCGCCATCTTCTTCTACTGCGGAGGCCTCGATTTACAGCCCGACCCACGCTAAACCCCGATGGACCGCAAAGATTCGCGACCCAATATAATGTTCCCAAAGTGATTTCACTCTTTAACGAGGCAAATGAGATCTACTATGGACGGCATAAAGATGCAAAGCGTTGATGCAAAGGTAGACAAAGCGGCCGTCCTTTCTTCAGTCATGTCGTGCATGGTCTTTATCCCTGGACTAACGCTGCCCGCTGGGTGGCTAGCTCTTCACATGCAGATCGGGAATCCATTCGCGGTGTCTGCCGCCGCCACGGTGTCGTTTTATTTGCTGGCCATGACATGTCACGATTCGATACATGGAGTCGCATTTTCTAATGGCGCCCTCAATCGCGCAGTCGGGGAGATTTCCGCCAATCTGCTCGGTGGATCGTGGGCAATCTTCAAAGAAGGGCATTTGCGTCATCACAGAAATGTCGGAGTGTCAGGTGAAGACCCAGAGCAATGGGTTCAAAACAAGGCTCTGTTGGTACTGCTGGCCCGCCTTTTGGCAGTGAACTTCGGTTACTATGGTTGGTGCAGGCGCAGAGGCCTGGTCGCGCTAAGTGCAAGCGTGCAGGTCATAATCTCTTTGTCGCTCATTCTCATCGATTACAAGGCGTTCTTGTTCGGGTTTCTACTTCCGAGGCAGATCGCATGTGCGTTCTTCGCAATAAACACGTCGGTGTTGCCGCACAGCCGACTCGCAAGTTTCATCGAAAAAACTGCTCCGATTGTGACTGGATTTCATCACACACATCACCGGGCGCCAAAACATCCATGGTACTGGTACTACTTTTGCAGCCCGAGTGTGACCAGCCAGCAGGGCGAATGTCAAGGCGGGGAATGTAATGAGGCATAATGCGGTGGTAATCGGTGGTCCTTTCGGGATTACTGTGGGTGAGGCCTCATTTCCAGGTTCCCGCAATGGAAGAAGATTGTGGTCTTGAAGTTGTCCTTGTTGCAGAAGCAGGCGGCACGGACCGTGCGTTGGGCAGACTTGCTGCGCCTCGTCGCCGTTCTCGTTCCTTTCGAGCGCGTGGTTACGGAGAGCATCCGCCCCGAAGGGGCCCGACAGGTCAGCCCAGGGCAGAGCGAAGCGCCGCCCTGGGTTCTGGGTGACTCGGCGAGTCAGTCGCCCTGAAGGGCGACGCCGTGAAGCATTTTCAGGCCGCGAAACGGCGGGACATGACGAGCGTCGGACGTCCTCGCTCGCCCCCGGTCAGATTTAGCTCACGGAGACGCGGAGACACGGAGATGCAAGAGAACGAGACTGGACTTTGATCGATAAAGGATCGCGTCATGGGCTCCGTCCACCGCGAGTCTGGAGTCCTTCTCCGTGTCTCCGTGTCTCCGTGTCTCCGTGAGAAACAAGAAAGAGCGAATAAGGAGGTGCACTGGCGCGGCCGGGAGAGCCGTGGATCGCCCTAGTGTAACCGAAAGACCTCTTCTTTCCTGTGAAAGTATGTTTCACAGCGTTGCCCTTCAGGACTTGGGGAACGTCCAGATACGGCTTTCCCAGGGCGTCGCTCTACGGCTGCGCCGCGTCGTATTGTTTGGGGCGGCGCGTGGCGGTTGTCGGAATGGGTGCGTCAGGAACCGGTGGTGTCGCTTCGCTCAACCACCGGCTAATGGCTATCAAGCCTCCGGCTTGAGTGACCGTGGCGCCTTGACCGTCGGCGGTTGCGAAATGCTTCACCGCGTTGTCCTTCGGGGCCGAGCGAGCCGCACTGGTGACAATCTGCGATGAACGCCAAATTCCAATCACAGCCCAACTTCAAAACCTCCGCCTCCAGCTGCTCGATCTGCTTCTGCAGTGCGTCGACCGTTGCCATCTGCTCCACCAGGCGGCCGTCTTGCTCGGCGTCGTCGTGTCGTTTGCGACGTACGCTTCGCCATCAATTTCGACCGGCACTTCCCTATTCTCGTAGGGCAGCCTCCCCGCTTGCTGCGCTAGGCAGCATCCAGGCGAAGTTAAAGTCGGCGGAAATCGCGATCTCGGTTTTCGAGACCGTTAGATGTTCAGCCAGCGGTCGCGGGCGACGACGTCCCAGCGCGCGACGACTTGGCCGCCGTGGACGACATACACCTGCTTGTGCAGCGCCGACGTGGGGCAAACATGGCGCGGGATCGCCAGCAGCTCGTCGCCGGGCGCGAAGGACGAGGCGAGACTCGTTTCCAGCACCAAGTGTTCTTCATTTTGCAACACGGCTTTCGCGTCCGGCAGATCGGGAAAGCTGAGCCGATTGCCGGCGGGCGGATCGGACGCCACCGCCTTGTAGCCCAGGTCGAAGGTGGCTCGATCGGGTTTCGGGCGGCTGATGCAGCGCGTCAGCAACATGGCGGCGGGGACGAACTGCAGGTCCGGAAACGTTTCACGATAGCCGGCGTCGTGGAATACAACCGTGCCGGGACTAAGCTCAATGCGCGGGTCGGTCATGGCGGCGTAGATGGGGAACGAACCGGTTCCGCCGGCGACGATCCGCGGCAAGGGCAGCTTGGCCGCGTCGATCTCTTGGCACAGCGTCGCGACGCCGCTCCAACCGCGGGCCACCGCTGCTTCGCGTTCGTTCCGATCGCGCTGGTGGTTTTGTCCGTCGTACACATGCAGGCCGCCTGGCGTTACGCCCGGCGTCTCGGCGATCAAACGATACAGCGCCAGCGCCTCGGCGCCGGCCGGTACGCCCGTGCGATGCTGCCCCGTGTCGATGTCCAGCAGCACTTCGATCGTGAGTCCGGCAGATTGCAGGGCGCGGCCGAGTGCGGCGAGCGGCGCGGGATGGTCGACCGTGCAGGAGAAGCGGACCTGCGGATAACGCTGTCGAAACGCGACCGCTCGCGCGATATTCGGGCCCACCAAGTTGTAGGCCAGGAAAATATCGGCGACGCCGGCTTCCGCGAGCATCTCGGCTTCGGCGAACGTGGCGCACTTTCCCTTGGCGATGCCGCGGCGGAGGCCCAATTCGGCGACTTCCCGCATCTTGTGCGTCTTGCAATGCGGGCGCAAACGCGCCGCATCGCCCGCGATGCGAACCATCTCGCTAAGGTTTTGTTCGACCAATTCCAGGTAGATGACCAGCGCCGGGGTGATGATCCCCGACGAGTCCTGAATGGCGTAGCGCGGATCGCTTGGCCCGATCATGCCTTCCTCCTCTAGCCCAACTCTGTTTGCCCAACTCTGTTTGCCCAGTCCGCACTTGGTCGGGCCTGCGGCAAAAAATCCATCTTGACGCGAAAATCAATGTGCGGGGAGTATATCAGGCTTAGCGCCGCATCGTGCAGCCGGATTGACGTGCAGCCGGATCAACGACGGGCCCGTCGAGTTTTCCGGCGCGAACGGCGAGTGTGGAGAGGCAAGTTGACAGCAATTCTCGGTATTTCCGCGTTCTACCATGACTCGGCCGCCGCGCTCGTCGTCGACGGGCGCGTCGTCGCCGCCGCCCAGGAAGAGCGGTTCACACGCCGCAAGCACGACGCCGAGTTTCCGCGGGAAGCCATCCGCTACTGCCTGCGCGAAGGCGGTTTGACCCCCGAACAGCTCGATTTCGTCGGTTTCTACGACAAGCCGCTCTTGAAGTTCGACCGGCTGTTGGAAACGTACCTCGGCTACGCCCCCCGCGGCTTCACCTCGTTCGCCGCCGCCCTGCCGATTTGGCTCCAGAAGAAGCTGCACTTGCAGCGCGAAATGCGGGCCGGCCTCGATGGCAAATATCGCAAGCGGTTCCTCTTCACCGAACATCATGAATCGCATGCGGCGAGCGCCTTCTTTCCGTCGCCGTTCGACGAAGCCGCCGTGCTCACGGTCGACGGCGTCGGCGAATGGGCCACCGCCAGCTTCGGCGTCGGCCGCGGCCACAAACTGGAATTGACTCACGAACTGCGGTTCCCGCATTCCCCCGGCCTCTTGTACTCGGCGTTCACGCAGTACTGCGGCTTCAAGGTGAATTCGGGGGAATACAAACTGATGGGACTCGCCCCCTACGGCGAGCCGAAGTACGTCGACCTGATCCTCGACAAGTTGATCGACCTCAAGCCCGACGGTTCTTTTCGAGTCGATCTGTCGTACTTCCAGTACTGCGACGGGCTGCAGATGATCTCGCCCAAGTTCAGTCAGCTGTTCGGCAAGCCGCCTCGCGAATCGGAAACGCCGATCACCGATCCGCTGTACATGGATCTGGCGGCATCCATTCAAAAGGTGACCGAAGAGATCCTGTTGCGCATGGCTCGGCACGTTCAGGCCGTGACGCAGCAGAAGTACCTGTGTTTGGCCGGCGGCGTTGCACTGAACTGCGTCGCCAACGGCCGACTGCTGCGCGAAGGCCCCTTCGAGGACATCTGGATTCAACCGGCGGCGGGCGACGCAGGCGGGGCGCTGGGAGTCGCCTTGTTCACCTGGCATCACTTGCTCGGGAATCCGCGACAGGCCCAGCCGCGCGACAGCCAACAAGGGTCGCTCTTGGGCCCGCGCTACGAGGACGAGGAGATCGTTCAATTCCTGGAGCAACAAGGCGCCGCCTACGAGCGGTATGAGGACGACGAGGCGCTGTGTCAGCGAGTGGCTCAACTGTTGGCGGAAGAAAACGTCGTCGGTTGGTTTCAAGGACGCATGGAGTTCGGACCGCGGGCGCTCGGCAGCCGCAGCATCCTCGGCGACGCGCGCAGCCGCAACATGCAGTCGCAGATGAACCTCAAGATCAAGTTCCGCGAGTCGTTTCGGCCGTTCGCACCGGCGGTGCTGGAAGAGCATGTCCACGAGGTGTTCGAGTGTCGCGAAGGACAGCCGAGCCCCTATATGCTGCTGGTCGCGCCGGTCCGCGAATCGCGGCGACTGTCGCCCGCGGCGGGAGACGAGCGGCTGCGGGGCATCGACAAACTGAAGACGCTGCGCTCCGACGTCCCCGCGATCACGCACGTCGACTATTCGGCCCGCATCCAAACCGTGGACGCCGAGCGGCACGGCCGCTATCACCGCCTCATCGATGAGTTTCATCGACGAACGGGGACGCCGGTCGTCATCAACACCAGCTTCAATGTGCGTGGCGAGCCGATCGTCTGCACGCCGGCGGAAGCCTTCCGCTGCTTTCTGTCGACGCACATGGACGTGTTGGTCCTGGAACGCTGCGTTTTGTTGAAACGCAATCAGAAGGCGATCGCCACCGACGACCAACGCGCCGCGTACCTCGAGAAATTCTCGCTCGATTAACCACGCTATGATCAAGTTCAACCGAAATCCTTCCACCCGCGACTTGCGAACCTTCGGCTTGCTGTTGGGGCTGTTCACGCCGCTCATGGGCTGGCTGATCTGCCGCAAACTGCAGGTCCCCGCGCCGTGGTTGCCGTTGGCGTTCGCCACCGCAACGCTGATCGTCGTCTCCGTCGCCGCGCCGCAGCTCTTGCGCTGGGTCTACCTGGTCTGGACCGCCGTCACGTTTCCAATCGGCTGGGTTGTTTCCCACGTCGTGCTGGCGCTGGTCTACTGGCTGGTCATCACGCCGATCGGACTGGCGCTGCGGGCCTGCGGAAAAGATCCAATGCAGCGGGGATTTGATCCGTCAGCCGCTAGTTATTGGCAAGAACGGCCGCGAACCCGCGATAAGAAAAGCTACTACCGACCGTTCTAATCGAATCATCACGAGTCCCCCTTTTGGCGCTAGCGAGCGTGGAGGCCGTCATGGCGAAGTCCCGCGAGAATCAAGTTGAACAAGATGAAGCGAACCAGTTCGCGGCGGCGAACGAGGAAGCGTCCCCCGGCCTCGTCGCCGACTTCTGGGACTTTCTCAAGCACAACAAGAAGTGGTGGCTCACCCCGATCTTGCTCGCATTGCTGCTGATCGGCGGATTGGTGCTCTTGAGCAGTTCGGCGCTGGCGCCGTTCTTGTACCCGCTGTTTTAACGCAGCGTGTTCACTCGGCTTATGAGGGCGGCTTGTCAGCGCGGCGTCGCGAAACGCCGCGCGGAAAGAAAATCGACCGGCAGGTTGGGGGCGCCGTCGAGCGACCAGGCGACGAGCAGTTCGCCCAGCGCCGACGTGAACTTGAAACCGTGCCCCGACAGGCCGGCGGCATAAACGACCGACGGGTCCGCCGGATGTTGGTCGATGACGAAGTGTGCGTCGGGCGTCATGGTGTAGAAGCAGGTCGACTGTCGCTGCAAGCGGTTCGTCAGCGACGGCATACACTCGCTGGCGAACGCCTCCACTCGAGCGAAATCGATGGAACTAGGCGAGCGGTCGGCGACGAGAGGATCAGCGATGGGGCGCCCGCCCGAATGTTCTCCCAGCTTGACTCCTTGGGCGTCGATCTGCGGGAACCCGTAGAACATGCCCCAGGGAAGATCAAAGAAGAACGCACTGCCTCCCTCGACTGCGCGATACGCGTCGTCACGGGGTTCGAGCCAGTAGAGGTGCTTGAGCAGCACGCGCCAGGGGACGTCGATGTCGCTCAACAGTTGCGACGCCCATGCGCCGGGCGCGAGGATGATTCGTCGAGCGGCGACGGTCCCAGCGCTCGTTGCGACTTCCAGGTTTTCGCCGCACCTCCGCCAACCGCGCAGCTCGACCCCCCAGCGATGTTCCGCACCGCGTGCGACGGCCGCCTTCAAGTGGGTCCGCACGCAGCGTTCGACATGCAGAAAGCCCGCTTGACGCTCGAACACGGCCGCACATCCGTCAGGGCAGCGAAAGCCGCGGAAGCGTCGGGCCACGTCGGCCGCTTCCAGCCGCTCAAGCTCCAATCCATGTTCGGCGGCGCAGCGCAGGACGCCCGGAATGAGTTCGCCGTCTTCCGCACCTACCTCCAGCAGCCCGACTTCCTCGTACAGCCGTTCGCCCGTCTCGTTTTCCAGTTGGCTCCAAAGCTGGTAGGCGCGTCGCAGCAAGGGGACGTAGTCGGGATGTTCGTAGTAGGCCATCCGAATGATGCGCGTGTCGCCGTGCGAACTGCCGCGGTCGTGCCCCGGTTCGAAGCGGTCGAGCCCCAACACGCGCAGTCCGCGCCGAGCGGCGTGATAGAGGGCTGCACTGCCGACGCCGCCAGTTCCCAACACGATTGCGTCGTACATAAGCGTCCCTTGGTTAACGCCCGCTACGCGGGGCGGCTTTGCTCGGGCGCGCCGTCGCACGCCGCGCCATCACGTGCCGCGACAAACGGAAGATCAGGTTTTCGAGCATGAAGCGGGCGTCGGCGGGGTGAGAATGCGACCCTTTCAGAGCCAGATCGGCTTCCATCAGCCAGCGGTACAGACGCCGGCCGCGCTGCGGACCAATCTGCCGCCATTGGTCGACGGCCTTGGGGACCGCGTCGCCCCAAAAGCCTGCTTGCTGCAGCAAGTAAGGATCTTTCGGATCGCGCCCGCGCCGTTCGGCTTCGCGCGTGTAGCGAGCCAGTGCAGCGAAGCGACGCAGCGACCACGAAATCGTGGCGATGAGCGCCTGTGGTTCTTGGCCCGCCTGAATCAAACGATCGAGTTGCTCGAGCGCCTGCGCGGCGTCGCCGCCGGCGATCGCGTCGTTGAGGTCCCAGACCGACTTGGCCCGCCAACCGCCCACCACGTCGTCGATCAATTTCGTCGTGACGACGCCGTTTTCGGGCAAGAATAACGCCAGCTTGGCCAACTCGCTGTCGAGCAGGCCGAATTCAATGCCGACCTGCTGCAACAGATGCTCCGTGGCGTCGGCCGGCAACTGGATCTTGTGCTGACGTTGGGCCCACTTCACGAGCCACTTGGCGACGCGCGCTTCGTCGGGCGGCTTCTCTTTGCTTCGCGGACTGGCGGCCGCTTCGGGAACCCGACAATCAACGATCAGTCCCTTGCTCGCCAACACCGCCTTGTGCAGCCTGGTGTTGGACGCACAGGTGTCGACGTCGAGCAGCAGGACGCCGGTCCCACGCGGCTTTTCCACGTAAGCTTCCAGGCCCGCGCGATTCGCTTCCACGAACTTCTCGCCGTCTTCCACGATCGCGAGCCGCGGTTTGCCGCCGCCGAACATCGCCATCGTCGACAGTTCGTCGACGATGTCGCGCAACTTGGCGTTCGGACCGTCGTAAACGGTGATGCTCGCTTCGGCATCTTCGTTGCCGCCCGTCAAGCGTTCCACAAAGCGTCGGCGAACGAGCGACTTCAAGAACCGCTCGCTGCCGAACAGGATGCAGACGCGCGGCACATCCCCGGCAGGAGGCGATTCGAGAAAGTCGAGCGCGTGGATCAGGCCGGGCATGACGCAAGTTCCTGTGGGGGACGAGACGTCATCTTGCCAAAGAGGTGCGCGTTTCGCGAGGTGGCTACAGGCGGCGCGGTGCGAAGAGCGGCTGGCGTTTCGCCCCCGACGTGGGCGACGCGGCGGGCGTGAAGCCGCGAATGCGGCCGGCCGGATTGAGTCCCTGCAAGCTGATCGGCTCGGCCAATTGATACGTGCCGACGTTCCCCGCGTCGTCGCGCACTTCAATCCGCAACAGCACGCGCTGGGGCGCCTGCCCAGCAATCGACCAATAGTACTGTCCGTTGTTCGGCAACCCGTTGGCGAAGTCGGTCCAGGGGCCGTTCGCCTGCTCGGCATAGGACAACTTCACGGGGCGCGGACTCATCCGCAAGTCGTCCGCTTCCCAGCGAATGTCGAGTTTCCCGGCGGCGTCCCCCTCGCCGAAACTGATGCTGGAGAATTGCACCTTGGGCGGCGTGACGTCGACGCCGACCCAAATATCGGCCAAATCGCCCGGGCGCGGCGCGGAACTGATGAGCCCGCTCTTGCTCACCACGACGACGCGAAAGCCATATACGCCCTCTTCGTCGACCGACACGTCAAAGGGACTTTGCTTGTCGGCGTCGGTCGCCATTTTCGTCCACGTCGCACCGCGATCGCGAGTGGCCCAGAGTTCGACGTCCGAAACGCCGCCCGGCCCCGCCGACTCGATGTCATACTCCAAGGCGAAACGCTTTGAATTCGTCATCCGCGGCCGCTCGCCGCCCGGAAGGTCGCCGCTCATCGTCCCCGCGGATGCGGACGGATCGCCGCCGACGCCGTTGCTGCCGCTCGAAGATCCGGTCGCGCCAGGGGCCATCCGAGCGGCGCTGGCGCCGACGAGCATGCCTGGGCCCGCGGCCGCGGCGCCGGGGGCGACCGACGTCCAGCCCTGGCCCGCGGGTGCGGAAGGGGTGGACGGAGGCGGCGCGGAATAGCCGGTCGTCGACGGCGCAGCCGGCGCCCCGCTGACGCCTGGAGCAGCGCTGCCGGGAGGAACATACGGCGGCGGCGTGTAAGCAGGCGCACCCGCGAGCGGCATTCCATTGGGTTGGGCCCCAAACGGCGTTGCCGCCAAGCCGCCTGCCACAACGCCAGGGCGCGCTCGAGTGGACGGATTGAGGTACACGCGTTTGCCGGCGACCGCTCGATTGCCCGCGGCATCTTTGACTTCGGCTGTTAACTGCGCGAGACGCCCGCCGCCTTGCGGCCAAAACGTCACCTGTCCGTGATACGTCCCCGCCGCGCCGGTCGGCAGCGACGCAGGGACCACCACCGGCTGCGGAGTGCCGGAAATGCCCGCCAAATAGAACAGTTGGAACGTCTCCGGCGCCAACCGCTCGTCGGCCAATTCCCACCGCACCGTCACTTCGCCCGACGGACCGGGCGTCGCTAACAACTGGATCTTGGGCAGGGTGGTGTCAATCACTACGATCAGCTGCGGTTGCGGCTGGCCCGCGGGACGCGTTTGTCCCTGCCGGTCGACCGTCCGTGAACTGAACCAGTATTCGCCGTCTCGCGGCGCTCGAAAGCGAAAGGCCTTGTCGGCCGGCAATTGACGCGCGTAAGGATGCCAAGTCGTGCCTCGATCCACTGACACCAATAATTGCACCTCCACGACGTTCGCCGCCAACGCCTCGACCGAGAACGGGATCGAGAAGCCCATGTCGCGCGTAAACACGGGTTGCGGAGCACCAGGCGGCGTCGCCGGGGCGGGTGCTTGAGGCGGCGCGCTCGGAGGCGCGTTGGCAGACGGGGGAGTCGGAGACGAGGTCGTCGGAGACGGGGCCGTGGGAGGCGGGGCCGGCGGCGACGTCGGGGCGGCGGCCGGAGGCGCCCCAGCCGTCGCGGGCGGCGTCGCAGGCGGCGCGGCGAACGGCGACGCCGCGTTTGCCGGCGGACTGCTCTCAAAATACTGAGCCAGGGCGAACTTCGGCGTCAGGCAGCACCAAGCCGTCATCAGCACCGCGAGCGCAGTCCAACGTCCAACCGCACGGCGAAACATGGTCGCCCGCGGCGCGCACGTGGATAGCTGCTTCACGATTCCCTGACGCGGCTGCTGCATTCCGAAACCCCTTGGATGGGAGTTCGTCGGCTCGCGCCGCCTGCTCCTCGCAAGCGACGCAGCGCATCGAACCCCACTATCGGTATCGTCGCCGCTGAAATGTTTCTTGAATCGCCAACTCGCGCAGGTCTTACTAACCCGCAAGGTCGCAACCAATTGCGTTTCTCGAAATCGTCGCTGCGCGGTAATCTTGGCCGGGGAGGAAGTCGTCTATGCAACCCGTTTCGCGCATCGCCTGTTGGGCCTGGATCGTCATCGTCATCGTCAGCCAAGGGGCCGCCCCCCTGGCCGCTCAACCCCCCGCCGCGCCTGGGCCCTACGACGCGCTGAAGAAACGTCTCATCGACGACGTCTTGGTGCCGGGCGGAATCGAGAATCCGCGGGTGCTGCAAGCTGTCCGCGATACGCCGCGACATGAATTCGTCGCGCCGTTGCATCGCCGTAACGCCTATTACGACATGGCGTTGCCGATCGGCGAGCATCAGACGATCTCATCGCCTTTCATCGTCTCCTTCATGACGCAATCCCTGGAGCCGCAGCCGACCGACAAAGTGCTGGAAATCGGGACCGGAAGCGGTTACCAGGCGGCCATCTTAAGTCCCTTGGTCAAAGAGGTTTACTCGATTGAGATCGTCGAGCCGCTGGGCGTCCAATCGCGCCAACTGCTGAAGCGTCTGAAATACGACAACGTCCACGTCAAAATCGGCGATGGGTTTCAAGGATGGCCCGAGTTCGCCCCCTTCGACAAGATCATCGTCACCTGCTCGCCCGAGAAAGTCCCGCAACCGCTGATCGACCAATTGGCCGAAGGAGGCATGATGGTGATTCCGGTCGGAGAGCGATATCAACAAACGCTTTACCTCTATCGCAAGAAGGATGGAAAGCTGGAGGCGCAGCCGCTGCGACCCACGCTGTTCGTCCCGATGACGGGAAGCGCGGAAGAGCGCCGCGAAGTCTTGCCGGATCCCAAGAAACCGCGGGCGATCAACGGCAACTTTGAACAGCCGCCGGTCAGCGATCGATACATCCGCGGCTGGTATTACGAGCAGCAAGTCGAGTTGGTGTCGGATGTGATGGCGCCGGAGGGAAAGAACTTTGTGCGTTTTCGAAACCAAGAAAGCGGCCGGTCCTCCCATCTGCTGCAGGGATTTGGGATCGATGGTCGGTTCGTCAAAGAGATCCGACTGACGGCGCTGGTCAAGCTGACCAACGTCATGCCGGGGCCCGAGCGAGAGGATCTGCCGAATGTGGCGATCACCTTTTACGACCAGAACCGTAAGGACTTAGGACTCGTTTGGGTCGGTAATTTCCGCGGCACTCGCGATTGGCACGAAGTCACGCGAACGTTTCGAGTGCCGGTGGGGACGCGCGAGGGCATATTGCGCGTCGGGCTATTCGGCGCCACGGGCGAAGCCTGCTTTGACAACATTCGCCTGGAGGTGGTGGAAACGGCCAAATAGGGGTCGGCAGCCAGCGCCCTGATTCTGCAGTTTTCCTATTCTCGCCGCACTATAAACTCTTTCAATTCAACCGCTATATCCCATTCTTTGCGATCGGAAAATTCTCCCTAAGCTGCTTGAATTACTCATCTCGCTAGCTATGTTCAAGAGAGTTACCAATCGCGGGGCCGATCCCCGCACGTCACTTTTAGGGGGGATTTTCGGGCATGTCGCGCTCTTGGATCAATCGGAAGGCGCTGGGATTCGCGCTGGCCTTCGCGCTGGCCGCGATCGCTACGCCTGCGTTCGCCGGCTGGGGCCACTCGTCGGGTGGGTCGTCAGGCGGTTCGTCGGGTAGCTGGGGCAGCAGCGGCGGTTCATCCGGCAGCTGGGGCAGCAGCGGTGGATCGTCGGGCAGTTGGGGCAGCAGCGGCGGCAGCTCGGGCCATCGCCACCACCTCTTCCCGCGTTTGCACAACATGTTCCATCACAACCACCACTGCTATCGAGCCCACCACAGCTCGGGCGGCAGCTGGGGCAGCAGCGGCGGCTCGTCGGGCGGCAGCAGCGGCGGTTCCTCGGGCGGTAGCTGGGGGAGCAGCGGCGGTTCGTCGGGCGGCAGCAGCGGCGGCGCCAAGTACTACACGGTTCCGGCCACGCCGGCGCCGGGTCCGGCCCCGGAAATTCGTCAGTCTCCCGCGGTTCCGATGGACGTGCCGCCGGCCGGCAACCTGCCGCAGCCGGGCGACAACGCCTCGCTGTCCAGCGGCAAGGCCATGCTGACGGTGAGCGTGCCGAAAGAAGCGCGCGTGTTCGTCAACGGCGTGGCAACGAAGAGCTTGGGCGAGGTTCGCACCTACGTCTCGCGCGGTTTGTCGGACGGCTACAAGTACACCTACGAGATCCGCGTCGAGACCGAACGCAATGGTCGCGTGGTCGAAGAAGTGAAGACGGTTTCGCTGCGAGCCGGCGAAAACACCGACGTGGCCTTCGACATGCCGGAAGGCGATGCCGAAACCGAAACGTCGCTGACGGTTCACGTGCCGGCCGACGCCAAGGTGTTCTTGGGCGGCAACGAGACCAACGCGAAGGGCGAAGTTCGCACGTTCACCACCAACGGCTTGGCCGCGGGTCAGGAATGGTCGAACTACAAGGTCCGCGTCGAGATGGTTCGCGACGGCGAGAAGGTCGTGCGTGAAGAAGTCATCTCGCTGAAGTCGGGCGACGCTCGCACGCTGCGATTCGACCTCGACAGCGAAAAGGTGGCGGACGCCCGCTAAGCGACTCGTTTCGATCTCGAAACAATCCAGAACCTTGCCCGACCTGTGCGGGCAAGGTTTTTTCGCGCGCGCACCGGGGTCGCGTTATGCCGAATCTGCGGCCCAGTGCGGCTTGACCGGACGGGGTGGCGCGGCCGGCGGGCCCGCGCCGATGTACTCGACATGAGTCAGCGTGTTGCCACGCCCAAGTCGGCCGCCGTCGCACCTCCTTTAGCGCGACGTTGGCGTTGGGCCCTTAGCCTTGTGATCGGTCTGCACCTGCTAGCGGTGTTCTTGGCGCCGTTTACGTTCGCCAGCACCCCCGCGCCGGGCATGGAGCCCTCGCCTGCCGCGCTGTCGCTGATGCGCTGGTTTTATCCCTACATCGAAGGGATGTTCTTGCAGCACGGTTACGCGTTCTTCGCGCCCGATCCCGGTCCCAGCCACTTGTTTCGCGTCAAGCTGGAGTTCGCCGACGGGCGACCGACGGAAGAGCTGACGTTTCCCGATCTCAAACGCCACCGCCCGCGACTCCTGTACCATCGCCACTTTATGTTGAGCGAACGGTTGGTGGTGGGAGACGTTCCCAGCGTCGCTCCGCCGCAAATCGCCGGCGACGCCGCGGCGCTGGCGCAGTGGCGCAGCGCTCGCGAGGCCTACGAGACCTATTACCACACCTTGCGCGACTCATATCTAAACCACTTGCGGACGCGTTATGGCGCGGACAAAGCGACGCTGGTGCGAGTCGCTCATCGGATGGGCGGCGTCGACGAAGTCATCGACCAGCACCGGCGCATCGATGCGCGAGACACCTACGAGGACCACCCCGACGACGTCATGCCGGAAGAAGTGCCCGGAGCGCCCGTCGCGCCGAATAGCGCCCCTCCGTCGCCGAGTCGTACGGGTCCGCTGCGTCCCGGGACCGCACGACCATTTTCCGTCCCCAAGGGACCTGTCCGTCCTCTGTCCACGCCCAGTCTCGAGAAGGCCGAGCCATGAACGACGCTCCTCGCGGCGTTGTCGCCGCCGTACAGCAATGGTTGGCCGGCATCGCCGAAGGATGGGACCGGTTCTGGTTCGCGCCGGCGGCGCCGCATACGCTCGCGCTGATCCGCATCCTGGGCGGCGCCATGTTGTTCTACACGCATTTGGTTTGGTCGTTCGATCTCGAGGCCTTTCTGGGACGCGATGCGTGGCTGTCGCGCGACGCCATCCGCGCCATCGTCGGCAGCGACTATGCGTGGAGCTACCTGTGGTATCTCGAGTCGCCGGCCGCGCTGTGGGCGGCGCACCTGGCGGCGCTGGCGGTCTTTCTACTCCTGACGATCGGACTGTGGACGCGCGTCGTCTCGGTGCTCGCCTGGATCATCACCGTCGCCTACTGCCACCGCCTGCAAGGCGCGCTGTACGGACTGGATCAAGTCAACGCGATGCTCGCGATGTACCTGATGGTGGGACCCAGCGGCGCCGTGTACTCGGTCGATGCCTGGCTGCGCCGGCGACGCGGACTGCCGATCGCCGTTCCCACCGTCAGCGCCAACATCGCCGTGCGGTTGATGCAGGTCCACCTGTCGATCGTCTACCTGTTCGGCGGCATCAGCAAGCTGAAGGGGACCATGTGGTGGGACGGCAGCGCGGTCTGGTACGCCTTCGCGAACTACGAGTACCAGTCGATCGACATGACCTGGCTGGGCGCTTACCCCTGGTTCATCGCCGTGCTGACTCACGTCACGGTCTTCTGGGAGACATTTTATCCCGTGCTCGTCTGGCCGCGCGCCACGCGACCGATCATGCTGGGGATGGCGGTTTGCGTCCACGGCGGCATCGCGCTCTGCCTGGGCATGCCGACGTTCGGGCTCGCGATGATCATCGCCAACGCCGCGTTCCTGCCGCCAGACTTGATCGAGCGCGCCCTATCGCGAGCATCGCATGAACAAGGCCTTCCTGCGCGAGCCTGACTCGACGGATGAATTCTGTCCGCGGTGCGGCGCCGCCGGCGTCGTCGTCCAGCGGAGCACGGTGTTGCGGTTCGTGCGCGACCCTGCCACGTGCGCGATCGCCGAAGTCGCCAATTTTTGCGCCACGCCGTCGTGCGACGTCGTTTACTTCGACCTGTTTGAGCGGACGGTGACGACCAGCGACGTGCGGACGCCCATCTATCCCAAGGATCTGGCTGCGCCGCTGTGCAGTTGTTTCGGTCTCACGGCCGACGACGTCGATCGCGACCTGGCCGAAGGCGTCGTGACGCGCACCAAAGCCTGTCTGCTTGCCGCGCAGTCGCCCGAGGCGCGGTGTTCGGAGTGTTCCCCGTCGGGCCGGTCGTGCGTGGCGGAAGTGCAGCGGTATTTCTTGCAACGCAAAAACGCGCGAGGTTAAGCCGCGATGGCCGCCGACTTCCCGGAGATTCGCCTGCGCGGCGCCCTGCGCCCCTCGCAAGCCGACGTCATCAAAATCGCGCGCGAGAAATTGGCGGCCGGCAAACGGCGGCTCCATATCGTCGCCCCGCCCGGTTCCGGCAAGACCATCTTGGGGCTCTATCTGTGGGCGGAATGCGTGCGACGGCCGGCCGTCGTGCTCTCGCCCAACTCGGCTATCCAAGCCCAATGGGCCGCCAAAACGTCGCTCTTCGATTTTGCGGCGCCTCGCGAGCCGCTGATCAGCACCGACCCGCAGCGCCCGGCGCTGCTCACGTCGCTGACCTACCAATCGGTGACGCTGCCTCGCCGCGGCGACGCCGATCTGGATTCGGCGGCGCTGGAGCTGTGGCGCGACGCGCTCATCGAAAAGGGACAGGCTCAAGATCCCGACGAAGCTCAGGTTTGGATCGAAGACCTGCAGCGGCACAATCGCGACTATTACGAACAGCGACTGTCCGCCTACCGCAAAGCGGCGCGCGACCAAACGGCGCTCGGCGGCGACGCGCTGCAAGCGCTCCACCCGTCGTCTCTGCGGGCGCTTGAGCGATTGCGAGACGCGGGGCTGGGGATGGTGATTTTCGACGAGTGTCATCACTTGATGGAGCACTGGGGACGCGTTCTCGCCGCCGCTCACGATTTGCTCGGCGAGCCAATGATCGTGGGACTCACGGCCACCCCGCCCGACCGAGACGGCAAAGACTCGCGCGACGTCGAGCGGTACGATGAGTTTTTCGGCGAAGTCGATTTCGAGGTGCCGGTGCCGGCCGTCGTGAAAGACGGCTTTCTTGCTCCCTACCAAGACTTGGTGTACTTCGTACGCCCGGCGGCCGACGAGTTGACGTTCGTCGCCCAGGCCGACCGGCAACTCCGCAGCCTCGTCGAACAACTGAGCTCCGCTGCGCCTACGCCGCCATCCCCGACAGAACCAGCCGTTCTAGCACCGCCGGTCGCACCGCTGCCCGTCGTCGCGACGGAAGCGACGGAAGCGACGTCGGCGCCCGCCGCGCCGCCGATGAATGAGCCGCCGGGGTCGCTGGTCGAATGGCTGACGCGCGTGCTCAGCGAACGGCGGTTGCCGACGGGAGTCGTGAAAGATTGGAACGCGTTCGAGCGGCGCGACCCTGACTTCGCCGACGCCGCGCGCCGCTTTCTCTTGAGCCGCGATTTGCCCCTTCCCGACGGCGTCCCCGCCCCGGCGCTCGAGTACGAAGCGCAGGACGTGCCCGAGATCAACGTGCTCGTCCCGGTGCTTGACCGCTACGTTCGCCACGGCCTCCGCCGTTCGCCCCGCGAAGAGGATCGGGCGCTCGCGGACGTCGCCATTCAACGCCTGCGCATGCTCGGCGTCCAAATTACCGAAACCGGCTGTCAGGCCTGCGCCTCGCCGGTGGGACGCGTGCTGGCGTACTCGCGGGAAAAGATCGCCGCCATCGTCCCCGTGCTTGAGGCGGAACACCGCGTGCTGGGCGACCGTCTGCGCGCGGTGGTGATCGCCGACTACGAGAAGACCTCGGCGACGACGGCGGAGATCGGACACCTGCTTGACGCCGAGGCGGGCGGCGCGGTCGCCGCATTCCGAGCGCTGCTGGCCGCACCGGCGACCGACGCCCTCAACCCCATCTTGGTGACCGGCTCCAGCGTCCTGATCGACGACGATTTAGAGGCGACGTTCGCCTTCGAAGCCGAGCAGTGGCTGAAGACGCAGGGTTTTGACGCCAAACTGAAGTTCTCGTCGGACGCCGGTTTTCGAGTGCTGCGCGGCGAGGGAAGCGATTGGTGTCCGCGCGTGTACGTCGAGATGATCACCGAATTGTTTCAGCGCGGGCTCACACAGTGCCTCGTGGGAACGCGCGGGTTGCTCGGCGAAGGCTGGGATGCGAGCCGCATCAACGTCCTCGTCGACCTGACGACCGTCACCACGTCGATGACCGTCAATCAGCTGCGCGGTCGCTCGATTCGTCTCGATCCCCTAGACACGGCGAAGCTGGCCGACAATTGGGACATCGTCTGTTTGGCGCCCGAGTTTGCCAAGGGGCTCGACGACTACCGCCGTTTCCAAGCCAAACATCAAACGCTGTTTGGTGTGACCGAGGACGGGGCGGTGGAAAAGGGAGTCGGTCACGTTCATCCCTCGTTTACGACGTTGAAACCCGAGGGGCTCGAAAACTCCGTCGACGCCATCAACGCTGATATGTTGGCCCGCGTCGCGCGACGCGACGAAGTGCGGACTCGCTGGAAAATCGGGGAACCATATCGAGGCGAACCGAAGCGGACTTTGGAAGCCAAGCCGCGCGCGAAGCGTGAACGAGGCGGGTTTCCGCCGTTCAAGGGCGCGCCGACGGCGTGGAGCGACCAGTCGTTGTCTTTGGCGATCGGACAGGCGTTGTTGGCGGCGCTGCGCGACGCAGGATTGGTCGCATCGCGCAGCGAGGTGACGGCGCACGAGCGCGAAGGCGGCTACGTTCGCGTCTTCTTGGAGAACGCGGCGCCCGAGGAGAACTCGCTCTTCACCACGTCGCTGCACGAGGTGCTGGCGCCGTATCAGCGACCGCGTTACATCATTCCACGCGACATCCTGATTGAAGAAGAGACGTGGTGGTCCAAGACGCTCGGGCCCGTCGCCCCGAAATTCGCGCAAGATTGGCTGCTCCCCTATTTGCGAAAGCGCAAACGCCAACGCGTCATGTGGCATGCCGTCCCAGCGGCGCTGGCGAAGAACAAGGAGCTCGTCGCGCTCTTCCAGAAACACTGGAATCAGTTGGTCAGTCCCGGCGAAGCCGTTTATGCGCAGCGCGGCGAGGGGGAGCAGTTCGTGCAGGAAGCCAAGGCCAAGGGACTCGTCCCCGAATCGTCGGTGCACGAGAAGGAAGTGTTTCTCTAGCGGTTGGATCTCGTTAGCCAGCGCTTGCAGAGCGGGCTTCAAAAACGCGTCCGAAGCGATTTGTCAGGAACAGGTCGAGGTCGACTTGTTCTTGTCGTACGAACCCGCGCGGCGGAAGTTGGCCGTGCACATGCAGGTCGACGACGGCGCACAGACAGGAGGCGGTGGTGATTTGGATGGCGCTCCAAATCTCGTCGCCTTGCTGGCGGTGATAGATCTTGCGTGCGTCCCACAGTTGGACGCGTTCGCCAGCCCGCATGCCGGTCGCCGTACAGAAGACGATCACGACGTCTTGCAGCGTTCGCGGCAGCGCATTCTCCAAGATCTCCTTCAGCAACTCGCGGCGGTCGCGCAGCTTCAGTTCGTCCAGTAAGAACAACATCCGATCGCGATGGCCTTTGTAGCGGACCGTCTTGTAATTCAGTTCGTGGACTCGGTCCTGGTAGGTTTCGCACAACGTGCCCAGTCCGCCGGAGGTGGCGAACGCCTCGTATTCGACGCCGTCGATCGACAGATGCTCGAGCCCCTCAAGCGGCCACACCAGTTGGCGGCGGCTTTGATGGATGACGTCGCACGGATTGCAGTATTCGTTGATCAGTCCGTCGGTCGACCAAGTGAGGTTGTACTTCAGCGAGTTGGTTGGGAACTCGGGGAGCGCTCCCACGCGCAGCAAGAGGGAGTCGAGCACGTCGAAACGCTGCGCCAGATGATTGGCGACGATGCCGACGAAACCGGGGGCAAGCCCGCACTGGGGCATGAAGATCTGGTCGGCGCCGGCGTCGGACGCGATCGAACGCACCGCAGCGGTCGTCTCCACGTCCTCGGTCAAATCGAAGTAGCTCGCGCCGGCCGCCTGAGCCGCTCGAGCGACGCGCGGATTGAGGCGAAAGGTGAGCGCCGATACGACCACCTGTTGCCCCTGCGCCGCGCTCGCCAATTGCTCGGGGGACGACGCATCGACGACCTGCGTCTCTACGCCCAAGCGTTGTCCCAATCGCCGCAGCCCCTCGGCATCCGTATCGCCCACTCGAACCCGGTAGTCCCCCGACTCGACGAGCAGTTTGGCGATCATCCGCCCGATCGTTCCCGCGCCCAACAACAACACGTTCGTCATAAAGGCCTCCTACCCCATTGTAGGACAGGCTTCCAGCCTGTCTCGCCCCCGTTTAGACTCCCACTTGTGCCCGAGTTGCTCCGCAGTTCAGGAAAACAGGGAAGTCGCCGCATCATGGCCGAGTACTGGGCGCTGGTGGCGTTGCAGATGTCGCTGAACATGCTGCTTCAACCGCCTGACGGAGGGCGGCTATTCGCCTACTCGACTTGTTCGCTCGCGACATTCGACGCGGTCGTCTATTTTCTATTCGTCTCGCCCGGGCGCGGCGCCCGTCCTTCTTGGCGGGCGATGTTGACGACGTTCTTGGTCGGATCGGCGGCGACTTGGATTCTGACGGCGGCGGTTGCGACACATTGGGGGTGAGATGAAGCGTCTTCAGTTCAGTTTGACGACGACGATGGTTGCGCTCACCGCCGTTGCAGGCTTTTGTGCGATCGATCGGTTGGTGCCGGGATTTCCGTACTCGATCCTGCTGCCAGCGATGCTGCTGACGGTTGCCTGTGAGACGGCTCGCAACCGCGATCTGCCCGAATTGACATGGAGCCTTATTGCCATCGCCTGGATGACGGCGTCGTATCAATTCGTCAAGGGAATCGAGATCGGTCTTCCCAGCAACACGTTTCCATCGCATCAGTCGACGGTTTCCGGCGACTTTCACTTCTTGTCGCTCACCTACGTGGCCGCTGTGGGCCTTCCGCTGTTGCTGACGTTGCCGGCGATCTGGCTTGCCAGCCCGCGATCGCAGAGGCGACCTTCGCCAGGCTTGAAGTGGATCAAGTGGTGCGTGTGGGCGGTCATCGTCGATCTCCATGTCATGGTGCTTTCGCTCGCGATCATCTTTGCCACGAGGCCGCATTGGTAGGGCCGATTGTGGGCGGGCGCTCTGCATGATTCGTTTAACCCGCAGCCGAAGGCGAGGACTTCCTCTGCCCCGCAGGGCAACGCAGTGAAGGATCTTTAGGCGGCGAATCAGCGGTGATCGTTTCGAACACGGGAACCCGGAGGGTTCACAGCAATTAGCCGGTGGTTGAGCGCAGCGACACCACCGGCCAGGTTCCGCGAGACCGTGTATTTCGAGCCTGTGACAGCCGCCCCAGTGCAGTCGATGCGCGCGACGTTCGCAGAGCCAAGAAAGAGATGCGGTGAAAAAACGTCCACCAGAACGAGGTAGAGTTGCCATCCGTGCTTGCTGGCATCCTTGGGGAATACTTGTTAGTGGCGTGTTGTTGCTGGAATGTGTGCACCACGAACCGGTGGTGTCGCTTCGCTCAACCACCGGCTAATGGCTGTCAACCCTACGGCTTGAGTGAACGTGATGCAAAACCCAGGGCGTCGCTGCGCTCTGCCCTCGGCTGACCTGTCGGGCCCCTTTGGGGCGGAGCGGCGCGGCATGAGAAACGGGGACGGGGCGACTCGCGGCGGCTGGGCGGCGAGGGCGGGCGCTTCCTCGCCTGCGGCTGCGGGTTAAACGAAGCGATGGGACGTTCGGCCTGCTCCGCCCGCGGACGCTGAGCTGGTACAACTTGGGCATTCACTCTTGAAAGGAGCGTTGGCGATGAGCGGCGGCGAAGCGCGGTTGAAGGGAAATGTGCGGCATTCGGTGGTGCAGTGGTGTTTTGCGAAGTACTGGAGCGTCGACCAGACGTGCCGCATCGCCAAGCAACTGGGGATCGAAAGCGTCGAGATCGTGGCGCCCGAACACTACCCGACGTTGCAAAAATACGGTCTGCGGAGCGCGATCGCGGGGAGCCATTTGTTCGTCCAAGGGATGAACAATCCCAAGTACCACCCCATGTGCCTCGAGATCCTGCGCCGCACGATCGACGAGAGCGCCGCCGCGGGCGTGCCGACGGTCATCACCTTCACCGGGTTCGCTCAGGATACGGGCGAGCCGGCGGATGGGAAGATTCCCGACTTCTCGCGATTGCCGGCGAATTTGCCGGTCATTTCGCCGGAAGACGGCATCAAGAACTGCGTCGCGGGCTTCAAACAGATCGTGGGCTACGCCGAGCAGAAGAAGGTCAACCTGTCGCTCGAGATGCTCAATACGCGCGTCGACGAGGAGATGAAGGGGCATCCGGGCTATCAGGGCGACTCGATCGAATACTGCTTGGAGATCATCAAGCAAGTCGGTTCGCCGCGTCTGGGTTTGCTGTTCGACATTTACCACGTGCAGATCATGCAGGGAGACCTGATCACGCGCTGGCGGTCGTGCCACGAGTACGTCAACCACGTCCATACGGCCGGCAACCCCGGCCGCTGCGAACTCGACGCCGCCCAAGAAATCAATTACCCGGCCGTCATGCGAGCGCTCGTCGACGTCGGCTACAAGGGCTTCGTCGGCCACGAATTCATCCCCACTCGCGACCCGCTCGAAGGCCTGCGGGAAGCGGTCCAAGTGTGCGACGTGTGACGCCGTCGTAGAACAGGCTTCCAGCCTGTTAAGAATCACAAACAGATTCACACCAACCAACACGCACGCAAAAGACGCCGCCGCGGCCGGCCCGCGGAGCATGGCGATGCTTGTTGGTGGTTGGTCGCAGGCTGGAAGCCTGCGCTACGTCAGATGCTTTTGGCGGAAGTCGGCCAGCGATTCGATGGCCGGTTTGCGGGCGCCGTGGATGTCGAACAGACCGCCATGCGCGAAGTCGTGAGGCACCTCGTCGCGCAACTGGTTCCAAAACACGCTGTGGACGGCCGGTTTGCTAATCAAAAACGGCACGGCCTGTTCCACAAATCGCTTCTGCCACTCCTGAGATGGGCCGAGCGGTCCGACGCGGGAGTTGGGAGAGGCGGGCTCCGAAGCGTAAGCGTCGAGCCCCGGCGCGCTAGGGGCGGACAAGAAGAGCAGCAGCGGCAGGCCGAGCGTGCTCCAGTGATCGATCTGGCGATTGAACTCCAGCAAGTCGCGCGGCCAAGTGGCGCGGGAGTCATAGCCGAAATTGATCTCCATCCCCAAGCCGGCGACTCCCAGGTCGGACCGCACCAGCATGTCGGCGAAATGCATGGGCGACAAATCGAAATGTCGTCGCGTCATGTACTCGCCCCACGGCTGATCGAAACTCACCACGATCGGCGTCCGCGGATCCAGCCGCCGGACCGTTTCGATCACGCTGACGGCCAGCCGCAATCGCTGTTCTTCGGAGAGCCGCGTTTCGTTGTCTCCCGCGACCGCCGACACCGCGTGCCAAACATGGACGCGTCCCTGGAAGTACCGGACGACGTCCTCGGTGTATTCCAGCAATTGTCGGTGCGTCGTTTCAAAGTTGCCGCGGGGATCGATCCAAGTCGGCCAACTCCGGCGGCTCGGGCGAAACAACGGGCCGGCGAGCACCTTGAGCTGATGTTCGCGGCACCACTGCAATTGGTTTTCGGCGGCGGCGAAGCTGCGAATCCCCTGCTCTTGCTCCGTCTCGGACCAAGTGAGTCGCAGTTGGGCCGCGTTGAACGAAGCGAGCGTCCATTTGGCTGACTTGGCGTCCAGCGGCGGCGATTCGACCACCGCACCCAGCAGCGTGTTGAGCGTCGGAGTTTGGGACTGCCGCGAGCGGAGCGAAGCCTGTGCGAACTCGCTGCACGCCGACTCGATCGCGGTCAAGGCGTACTCCAGCGTCCGGTCGGCGTCGTCGCACATCGCCTCCGGCGTCCCCTGCTCCATCGCCGCGCGCATGAACGACTCTTGGGCGTCGGAAACCTGCTCGCGTACGGCGTCCGACGGGCGGTAGCCGATCAATTGCCAAGCCGCCAATTGAGCTCGCAAGCGATGCACGGTGCCGCGCGCCAGCTCGAGCGGCAAGAGGTACGGGGCTTTCCGTTCCATGAGGCTGGAGGTGGTGAGCACCAATTCGCCGTGGCCGGCGACCGTCCAGGGGATCGACAGCGTCCCCGACTCTCGCACCTCGCGCTCGACGATCAATGTCTTGCCGTCCCACTCGGTCGTCGTCGGCCAAGGGACGTGGTCCATGCCGCCCAGATATGCGCGCTGGACCGCAGCCTCATCGAGTCGCTCGCCGCGCGGCACGATAAATCGCAGCTGTCCCATGGACATATCTTTCCAAGTCAAGTCCGTCGCGTAATTTGGCGAGCATAGCCGAGCCGTCGGCCAGGGGCAACCGACCCGCCGGCGACGAACGCCTGTTTCCCCCTCTCCCCCGTCTGTTATACTCGCCCCCGCGTTGCCGCCGACCGACTTTCCGGGGTTCGAAGAGAAGCCCGCCGCCGGCCGCACGTTGCCGTAGAGGGACGATCGATGGGAAGCGTGGTGCTGGAAACCAACCTGGCGGGGCTCCCGGTGCGTCGCGGCAAAGTCCGCGACATTTATGATCTAGGCGACCGTTTGCTGATGATCAGCAGCGACCGGATCAGCGCCTTCGACTGGGTGTTGCCCACCGGGATTCCCGACAAAGGACGCGTGCTCACGCAGATCAGCGCGTTCTGGTTCGGCCTCCTGGGCGTTTCCCATCACCTGCTGGCGACCGACCTGACCGGGATCGCGTTGCCGCCGGGAACGGACCGTGCGTCGCTGGAAGGTCGCACGATGATCACGAAGAAGGCCGAGGTGGTTCCCATCGAGTGCGTTGTGCGCGGCTACCTTGACGGCTCAGGCTGGAAGGAATATCGGCAGCATGGCACGGTCTGCGGTCTGCGATTGCCCGCGGGACTTCAGCAATGTTCGCAACTGGCGGAGCCGATCTTTACGCCCGCGACGAAGGAACAGTCGGGGCACGACATCAATATCCCTTACGAGCGGATGGTGGAGATCGTCGGCAGCGACTTGGCGAACCAATTGCGGTCGAAGAGCTTGGAGATCTACCAGCGCGGCGCCGCTCACGCACGCCAGCACGGCATTTTGATCGCCGATACCAAGTTTGAATGGGGCCTGTGCGACGGCGAATTGATTCTGATCGACGAAGTGATGACGCCTGACAGCTCTCGTTTCTGGCCGGCCGACCTCTACGCACCGGGCCGCGGCCAACCCTCGTTCGACAAGCAGTTCGTCCGTGATTGGCTGGAGACCTCCGGTTGGGACAAGAACAGCCCCCCCCCCGCCCTCCCCGACGACGTCGTCGCCAAGACGCGCGAAAAGTACATTGAAGCCTACGAACGTCTCACCACACTGAAATTCCCCACGTAGAACAGGCTTCCAGCCTGTTGCGATTCCCCTCAAGCAACGCCATGCCTGGAACGCCCCCTGCACAGAAACCCCGCTCACAGAAGCCCCGCCCAAAGTCGCCCCGTCTGTCGCTGATCTCCGTCGTCGCGCTGTGGGGCGTCTTGGGCGTCGCTGATGCGTCGGCGGATACCGCCGCGGCCGCTCCCCCTTCCGCGCGACTGAAGTTTAATCGCGACATCCGCCCGCTCCTGTCCGACCGCTGCTTTGCGTGCCACGGGCCGGACGACAAACGTCGCGAGGGCGATTTGCGGCTCGACACTCGCGAGGGCGCCACGCACGATGCGGGCGACGGTGCGGCGATCGCGCCCGGTCATCCCGAGCGTAGTCGGCTGCTCGAGCGAATCCTGTCGGACGATCCCGACGAGCGCATGCCGCCGCCGTCGGCGAAGAAACCGCCCTTCACCGACGAGGAAACGGCGCGCCTGAAACGGTGGATCGCGGAAGGGGCCGAGTACGAAGGGCACTGGGCGCTGTTGCCAGTCGCACAACCGACGCTGCCGGTCGTCTCGCAACTCGACCGGCTGCGCAATCCGATCGACGCCTTCATCGTCGAACGGCTCAACCAAGAGTCGCTGGAACCTTCGCCCCAGGCCGATCGCGCCACGCTTCTCCGCCGAGTGTATCTTGATTTCACCGGGCTCCCCCCCTCTCCCGAGCAACTCGACGAGTTTCTGGCGGACGAGGGACCCGATGCCTTCGAACGGATGGTCGACCGGGCGTTGCACTCGCCTCACTACGGCGAACGGTGGGGCCGCCATTGGCTCGATCACGCTCGCTACGCCGATTCGAACGGCTATTCGGTCGATGGCGAACGAGAGATGTGGCCCTACCGTGATTGGGTGATCCAAGCCTTCAATCGCGACTTGCCGTTCGATCGGTTTACGGTGGAGCAATTGGCGGGCGACTTATTGCCCGGGGCGACGAAAGAGCAACTGGTTGCGACGGCCTTTCATCGCAATACGCTCATCAACCAAGAAGGCGGCGTCGATCGCGAGCAATTTCGCAACGAAGCGATGATGGACCGAGTGAATACCACCGGTGCAGTGTGGCTGGGACTGACCGTCGGCTGCGCTCAATGCCATTCGCATAAGTACGATCCGCTGTCGCAGCGCGAGTACTATCAACTGGCGGCCTTTTTCAATTCGGCGGAGGACGCGAATGATCGCGGACCGGTGCTCGAAGTCGCCCGCGGCGAAGTGTTTCTTGGTCGACCGGCACGGCCCGAACCGCCCGAACCGCCGACCCTCGCCGGCGCCGAATTAGTCAAGGTGCGCGAAGCCTGGGAGGCTGCCGAGCGGTTGCGACTTGAAACGCTGCTCGCGTCGGAACCGTCGACGCCGGTCGTGTGGAAGCCGGTCGAGTATCGCGAGGCGCAGACGACGCGCGGCGAGTCGCTGAAACCGTTGGGAGATGGGACGCTCTTGGCCGAACTCCGTGCGCCGGCGCACGACGAGTATCGGATTCGAGCGACCAGTTCGTTGCCGCGAGTCGCGGCGATTCGCTTGCGGACGCTTGTGCATCCCTCGCTCCCGAAAAATGGGCCCGGCAAAGCCTCGAATGGGAATTTTGTGTTGAGTCGCGTCGAGGCGTGGCGCGGGACTGAGCGATTGAAGATTGCGTCGGCGTTTGCAGACCACGAGCAGCCGAAGTTTCCGGTCGCGGGCGTGCTGGATGACGATCCGCAGACGGGTTGGGCTATCAACGTCGGTCCGCAGTCGACCTCGCGGATGAACGCTGACCATGAGGCGGTGTTCGTTCTGGCGGCGCCTATAATGCTGGGGGACGACGAGGTCGAGTTGCGTTTGCGACACGAAGTGCACGCCGATTATCTCATCGGCCGCTTGGCGATCGAGGTCTCCGAGACGGCGCCCGCGCCGCCCAAGTCGGAGATCGGCGCGGCGGCGGCGCTCCGCGAGGCGTTGCGCAAGCCGGAGGCCGCACGAACGGACGCCGAGAAGCAGCAGTTGCAGGCCGCGTTCGAGCAAGCGGAGCCGCGGGCGAAGAAGCCTCCGAAAAAGCCGCGGCCCGACGTCGCTCAGCTGATGATCATGCGCGACCGTTCGGCGCCGCGCGACACGTTCTTGCTGACGCGCGGCGACTTCACGCGTCCCGACAAGACGCTCGGGCCGCTCGTCGCCGACGTCCCGCAAGCGATCGCCCCGAAATTGGCGCCGTCGCCCGCCGCCGCCGCGCGTCCCACGCGGCTCGATTTGGCGCGCTGGCTGGTCGACCCGGCCAATCCGCTCCCTTCGCGGGTGCTGGTGAATCGTTTCTGGATGCGGCTGTTCGGCCGCGGACTCGTGGAAACGGAAGAGGATCTTGGAACGCAAGGGGCGCCCCCTTCGCATCCGGAACTGCTGGATTGGTTGGCGACCGATTTGATGCGCCGCGGTTGGAGCGTCAAGCAGTTGCAGCGGACGATCGCGACGAGCGCGACGTATCGCCAGTCGTCGCGCGCCCGCGCAGATCTCGGCAGCCGCGACCCGCGGAACATGCTGTGGGGACGGCAGGAACGGCTGCGCGTCGAGGGAGAGATTGTGCGCGACGCGGCGCTGGCCGCCTCCGGGTTGCTCGACCGCGCCGTGGGAGGGCCGAGCGTCCGACCGCCGCAGCCGGAAGGCGTCTATGCGTTTACCCAAACGGTGAAAGCGTGGAATGCGGCGACGGGCGGCGATCGCTATCGACGCGGGCTCTACACGTTCTTCTACCGCAGCGCGCCCTACCCGCTGCTGACCACCTTCGACTCGCCAGACTTTCAGCAGGTATGCACGCGCCGCGTGCGTTCGAATACGCCCTTGCAGTCGCTGACGTTGGCCAACGATGAAGCGTTCGTGGAACTCGCGCGCGGTTTGGCGCAGCGGCTGGCGGCCGAGGCAGGCGGAGACGACGACCGATCGGGCGAGAACGCGCCGTCGTGGCAGCGGCGTATTCGGCAAGCCTATCGGTTGAGTTTGTCGCGCGAACCGTCCGCGAAAGAACTGGATGTGTTGACGGCGTTTGGTCGACGACAAGAAGCGGCCTACGCGACGGACCTGGAGGCGGCGCGACAGTTGGCGGGCGACATCGCGTCCGTGCCGCCGCCCACCGCCGCCGCCTTGGTCGCCGTCGCGCGTGCGATCCTCAACAGCGACAACTTCATCACGCGTGAGTAACGAAGGCGGGAGCGTCCCCATGATGCACAAATTCGATGGCGTTGACGCTCAACGACAGGCGGCGCGGCGTTGGTTTCTGGGACAGTCGACCGCGGGACTCGGCGCGATCGCCCTGCGGTCGCTGTTGGCGGACGAGGCGTCGGCGGCGCCGATCTCGATCGACCCCACCCAGCCGCTGGCGCCGCGCACTCCGCCGAAGCCGGCGCGGGCGAAACAGGTGATTTATCTGTTCATGGCGGGCGGGCCGAGCCAACTGGAATTGTTCGAAGACAAACCGAAGCTGCGCGAGTATCACGGACAGAAACCGCCGGCCAGTTTGTTGGACGGGAAACGATTCGCGTTCCTCAAGGGCAACGAAACGCTGCTGGGGAACACGCGCAAGTTTGAACGCGTGGGACAGTGCGGGATGACGTTGAGCGAGATGTTGCCGCACCACCGGTCGATCGTCGACGAAGTGTGTTGGATTCGTTCGATGGCGACCGACGTGTTCAATCATGCGCCGGCCAAGCTGCTGATGAACACGGGATTCCCGGCGCCGGGACGGCCGGCGATGGGGGCTTGGGCCACTTACGGCTTGGGGAGCCCGTCGCGCGACTTGCCGGGCTTCGTCGTGCTGCAAAGCGGTCCGCGAGGTCCGCGGGGCGGTTCGTCGCTGTGGGCGAGCGGCTTTTTGCCGACGTCGTTTCAGGGAGTGCCGTTTCGCGGCAAAGGGGATCCGATCTTGCATTTGCGCAGCCCGGCGGGCGTCTCGCGCGACCAGGAGCGAGACTTCTACGATACGGTCGCGCAGCTCAACCAAAACCGGCTTGAAGAGGTCGGCGATCCGGAAATTTTGACGCGAATCAACGCCTATGAAATGGCGTTTCGGATGCAAACATCGGCGCCCGAATTGATGGATCTAAGCGGCGAGACGGCCGCGACGTTGGCGCTGTACGGCGTAGAGCCGGGGAAGCCGTCGTACGCGGCGAACTGTCTGCTAGCGCGGCGGATGATCGAGCGGGGCGTGCGGTTCGTGCAGCTATACCATACGAATTGGGACAGTCACGGCGGGCCCGGCGAGAATCTAAATGCTGACTTTGAAAAGGTTTGTCGCGACGTCGATCAAGCCAGCGCCGCGCTCGTCCTGGACCTAAAACAACGCGGGTTGCTCGACCATACCATCGTCCTCTGGGGCGGCGAATTTGGGCGGACGCCCATGGGCGAAAACCGCGATACGATCGGCCGCGACCACCACGTCGATGCGTTCACCGTGTGGGCGGCGGGCGGCGGGTTTCGCGCAGGATGCATTCATGGCGAAACGGACGAACTGGGATTCGGAGCGATAAAAGACAGAGTGCATGTCCATGACCTGCATGCTACGATGCTTCAGCAGTTGGGTTTCGACCACGAACAATTGACCTACCGATTTCAGGGACGTGATTATCGGTTGACCGATGTTCATGGTCGCGTCGTGGACGGCGTCTTATCCTGAAGCTTCGTTCGAGGTGCGTTGCCATGCCCGTCGTCGTGACCTGCGCGTGCGGTAAATCGTACGAGGCGCCCGATGCGCTCAAGGGAAAACGAGTCAAGTGTCCCGCCTGCGGCGGCGCGGTGGACGTGCCGCGCGAACAGATCTTGGTCGCCGCCCCGCCTCGTCCCATCGCGCCAACGCCCGCGCCCATGCAGGCCGCGCCCGTGCAGGCCGCCAGTCCCTTCGGGACGACGGCGGCGAGCGCCTTCGGCGGAGCAAACTATGCTGCGCCCACGTATGGCGGCGCCAACTACGCCGCACCGACGTATGGCGCACCGACGTACGCAGCGCCAACCTACCCGGCCGCCGGCTATGCAGCGCCAGCGCCCGCCTATGGAGCAGGCGGCTACGCGCCCGCCGGTTACGCGACGACGGTCACCGGCGGCAAGAAGAAGAGCGGCTCGAATAGGCTCTTGTATCTGCTCATCGGCGGCGGCGCCTTCGTCGCGGTGGCGGTGGGGTGCATCGCACTGGCGATCATCATTCCCGCCGTCCAAGCCGCGCGCCGCAAGGCGCAAGAAGCCGCTGATATGCGCGTCATGCAAGAAGACATGGCGCAGATTCAAAACGAAATGAATGCCGCCATGAACGGCACGCCCCCTGCCGCGAGCACGCCGACCAGCAACTCGCCCGGCGGCGGAGCGTTGTTCGGCGGCGGCAGCGGAACTTGGGAGCGTTATGACGGCAACGGCTTCTCGGTGGAGTTTCCGGGGAAGTTCAAGCCTTCCAGCAAGTCGCAGGCGTCGCCGGTGGGAATCCTGACGACGCATATTCAGCAACATGATCGGTCCGACGGCTCGTTCATGATCGCCTATTCGGACATTCCCGTCGGGGACGCCGAGTTTGGGCTGATCCAAGCCAACGGGGTCGAGAAGTTGTTGGATGAGGCGTGCGATGGGATGGCGCGAGCGGCCGGGAGTGCGAGCGTAACGAATCGGACGCCGATTTCCGTCAACTCTCACAAAGGTCGCGAACTATCGTTTGATGGGCGAGCGGCCGGCAAGTCGGTGTCCGTTCGCGCGAAAGTCGTATTGTTGAACAAACGCGTTTTGGAAGTGATGTGGGTCGGCGAGCGCGGCAAGCAGAACCAAGCCGACATCACGCGGTTTCTCAATTCGTTGAACATCAGCGAGCCGGTCCGGACGTATGCCGCGGCGAACCCGTTTGGCGGCGGCCCGCCGACCAATCCGGCCTTCGGCTCGCCCGCCGCGCCAAACTTCGGCTCCCCTCCCAATCCGAACTTCGGCTCGCCCCCGACGCCCAACTTCGGCTCTCCGCCGACTCCCAGTTACGGCGCACCTCCTAATTCAAACTTCGGCTCTCCGCCGACTCCCAATTTCGGCTCGCCCCCTGGCATGGGAGGCCCGCCCGGCGTCCGTCCCCCCGCGGGTTTCGGCGCTCCTCCCGGATTCGGTTCGCCGCCCGGCAGCCCCGGCGCACCTGGCGGCATGGGCGGCCCCCGTTTCCGCGGCCCTCGCCCGTAGAACAGGCTTCCAGCCTGTTACCTCTGCAATCGCCCGGCGAGCCGGCATGCGACAGTCCGGCCCCTCACCCTCGGTCCCTCTCCCCAAGCGAAGCTTGGGGAGAGGGAAGCCAAACAAAAGCTAAGCGGCAACGGCTAGCGGCGGCAGGCCAAGTGGCAACGGCTAGCGGTCCAGCTGTTGGACGTGGAGCACGTCGTCGGGTAGGTGCGCCCTGGCCAACTCGACTAAGTGCTGGTGGTGAGTAAAGACGATGACTTGAGTGCGGCGGGAGAATTCGCCGAGCACCCGGAGGGTGGCCAGGGCGCGTGGATCGTCGAATTTGATCAGGATGTCGTCGACGACGATCGGCAAGGGTTCGTGCTTGTCTTGCCATTCGGCCAAATACGCCAACCGCATGGCAAAGTACAACTGATCGGCGGTCCCTTCGCTCATGCCCTCCACGCGGACCGTGCGTTCCACCGGTTCGCCGGCGAGCGACATGGTCTTACGCCTTCCGACTAGGATCGGTTCGTCGTCATCGTTGTAGTCAATCTTCAGATCCACGAACGAACCTTCCGTCAGTTGCGCAAAATAGTCGCTCGCGCGCCGCAACATGGGCGCTTGGTTCTGTTCGCCGAACCGATCGATGGCCTTGCGCAAAACGTAGGAGGCGAGTCGCGTACGCGCGTACTCGATCGTCAACGTTTCGATGCGGCCCAAATGGGACTGTAGTTTCGCGTTGAGTTCCACGACTTGCGTGCCGCCGTCGAGTTTTTGACGTTCGCTGGCCAGCCTCCCAAGTTCCTTCTGTAGTTCGCCGCGCTGCGCGTCAAGTGACTCGATGTCGCGATCCAGTCGCTCGATCTCCACCGCCAATTGCGACTCGTCGGCGGCCGAGGCCTCGCGTTCCCAGTCGGCGATCGATCGCCCGCCGGAGAGTCCCTGCAGCGCTTCTTCGACCATCTCCAATTGTTGCAACAACTCGCGGCGCTGCTCGGACCGCTGCCACAGTTCATCCAACTGCTCGGGCGTCGCGTCGCCCGCTTCTTCGCATAACGACTGCAAGCGGATCTGCGCGGCCGAAACGGCTTGATCTTGAACGGCGCAGGCATCCACTGCTTTCCGCTGCTGGTCCCGCAGTTCTTGCAAGTTCGCGTCCAGTCGGTCGGCTTGATCGAGCGCATCGAGGATCTGCTGCGCGAGCGATTCGACGGGCGTTTCCTGACCTGGCGGAAGGGCGATGCCGACCGCCTGCCCTAAACGCTGGACGCGGTCGGAAAAGGCCTTCGCGTCGGCCTCGATGCCCTCGATCCGAATCGCGAATCCGCTCGTCCCCTTATACAGCTCCTGCCACTTGGCCTGTAGTTCGCGGACGTCATGGGCGTAGGCCAGCACTTTCGTCGGCGGCGAGTCGGCGTCGAAGCCCAGCGACTGAACGCAGGCCGACCAATGCGTACGCCATTCCTGCTCCGTACGCTCCAAACGCGCCAATTTGCGGGTGTTCTCTTCGACCTGCTTCTGATGCTGCTCCCGATTCGCTTGAACCTTGACTCGCTTCTTGGCGAGCTCCGCTTGCTGTTCAAGGAGCGTGCCGCAGACTTGAAGGGCGTCCTCCAGCGAAGCGGCGCCGTCCAACGAGCCGACGCCGGCGGGCAGCAGCGCCGCCGCGGCCTGCACCTGCGCGCGAAGTCGCATCAGCGCGCTTTCGATGCGTTTGTGCAACTCCGTCGCGTCGGTCTCCATCCCTCGCAACTCGTGCTGCCGTTCCCGAATCTGCTCTAGGCCGGTCCGCCATTCGCGCATTTCCGTCGGCGTCGCCGCCTCAATCTGCAACGGCGTCCAAATCGCCGACCACTCCGACTGTCTCGCCGCCAGTTCGTCTTTCAGAACCGCCAGCCGCCCGGCGCTGGCCGCCAAGTCCTCGGTGCGACGCGCCAGTTCCGCATCCAGTTGCATGCGCGTCACGACTCGCTGCTGTTCTTGACGCATGCGATCCACCGTTTTGTCTGCCGCGGCAACGCTATGTTCATAACGCTCTGCGACCTGTTCCGCCGTCGGCGGCGCGCCGCGCTCCCAGGCGCGACGCACGGCCTGCCATAATCGGTCGCGATCTCCGCGCGCCGCGGCCAAATCGGCGTCGGTCGGAAGTTCCCCCGCCGTCGCCAGAAGCGTCGCCAGTTGGCCGGCGAGCGCCTGTCGCTCCTTCTCGAATCGGGCCTGCTGCTGGGCCTCTTCTCGCACGGCTTGTTCCGCTTCGCTGATGCGCGCTTCATGCAGACTGATCGTCGACAGGCTGGGAAGCGGTTCGTCCAACCGCTCCAAACCACCCGCCCAGCGCCCCAACTGCTTCAACTGACGCTCGAGTGCCGACCGGCCGCGCGCCACCTTCGTTTGCAATTCGGCCAACTGCTTTTCCAGCCGCCCCTCCTTCTCAATCGATCGCACCGTCGACTGCAGCTCGCGCAGGTCCGCCGCCATGGCGAGCGACCGTTCTTCGTGTTCGGCCGCCGCCAACTGCTCCTGAGAAGATTGCAACGTCTGTGCGAGTTCCTCCCGAAGGGTTCGGTTCTTCTGGTATTCGTCCGCCAACTGACTGATGCGCTCTTGGAGTTCTTGGGGAATCCGCAGCGTTTCGGCGTCGCGCAGCGCGAGGCCCGGACGCAAGCGTTGCAGCAGCAACTGCGCCTCCGCGGCGACGGCGTCATGGTCGCGACGCACCTTCGGCAGATCCTTCTGGGCCTTCCGATGACTCCCCAGGTCGTTCGCCAGCGTCTGACGCTCCGCACGCAGGGACGCCGACAACGGCGGGCCGTCTAGCTGTGCGCACTTGGCGTCCAGTTCCTGGCGACGCTGTTCCGCTTGCCGTCGAATCTGTTCTTCCAATTGCAGTCGTTGTCGAGCTTCCCGGAACTCGCGATCGAAATTCGCGCGCAACGACCGCGTCGATTCGTGTTCCGCCAACTGCTCGCGCAACCTCCGGCGCTTGGCCCACTGCGGCAGCGCGCGACGCAGTTTATCGAGTCGATCGCGCTGAGCGCGCACTGCGTGCAGCTGCGCATCGAGTTGCTGCAGGGAGTCTCGCGATTTCTTGATCGCGGACTCCAACTGGTCGAATTCCTTGGACGCGACGCGTCGCTCTTTCAGCTCCTTGTGCGTCGCTTGATACTCGCGGATCGCCGCGTTGAGCTCGGGGTTCGAGCCGCCGGCCTTGAAAAGTCTCTCGCCGGCTTTGTCCAGAGTCTGTTGCAGTTCTCGCAGGTGCGTGATGCCGCCTGCGGCCGCGAACAACGTCGCGCCGACTTGACCTTTCAATTCGGCGATCTGCTCCCCGCCGGCCACCAAGCCGCCGTAGTCGATCCCAAACATCGACTCGTACGTCTCCCGCCCGACCCCCGACAACAGCCGCGTCAACTTCGATTCGTCGATCGCTTTCTCCGTGCGCGGGTCGAGCAGCGTCTTGGAGTTTCCTTTGCGCCGCAGCAGCTCCAGCCGCGACCCATCTGCCGCCCGCAAGGTCAGACCGATGCGCAGCGCCGAATTGTCATGCAGAAAAGAATCCGTCGTGCGCGCGGGAATTCCAAACAGCGCGTCGCGCAGCGCTCGCAGCGCCGAGCTTTTTCCCGCCTCGTTGGGGCCGTACACCAAGTGCAGCCCTTCGCGGCCCGAAGAAAAGTCGAGTCGCTTTTGAGTGAACGGGCCGAAGGCGAGCAGCGCGAGTTCATCGATTCTCATGGCGTATCTCTCATGGCGTATCTCCCAAAGCCCCGTGCTGCCCAATCCCAGGGCGGCGCGGATATCCCCCGTCGCCGCTCGCCCGTTTCATTCACGACAACGCTCGACTTTCGTGTCTTTCCGTGATGGCAAGGGAACCATGCTCACATGTTGCACGGCGATCGACTGATCGGAACGGCGTTCAGGCGTCCGCGTCGCCGACGTCGGCCGCCTTTCGGCCTCTCGAACCGCTCGACGCAGGAGCGCCGCCTAGAGGCGCCGAGCCGCCGCGACGCAGCTGTTCGCGAAGGTACGGCGCCAGTTCGTTGGCTCGTTCACGCAGGAACGCGGGCGAGTCGACGAGCAGCGGCTCCCCTCCTTGCTGCAACTCCTGCGGCAACTTCGTCCGCAAATCTTGGAGCTCCTTGCCCAACTCGGCCAACGCTTCGTCGCTCGACAAATACTCGGCGACCAACGATTCCACTTCCGCCAACGGCCCGTCCGACAACTCGTGCTCTCCGCCGCCTCGCCGGGGAGGATGCGTGCGAAACTTGATCTTTTCGACCCACAATTCGCCTTGACCGCGACTGCCGCCCGTCGCCGCCGCGATCCCGCGCAATTCGACTTCCCACTTCTTCGACTGGCCTGCGTAGTCGTCGTGGAACGGCGTCTCCCCGGTCACTTCCAGGCGCACCGCGTAAGACAAGTCTGCACGCTGGGCTCGGAGCGACTCCAGTTGCGTTCGAGCCGCCTCATGCAGTTCCTCCGCCGCGGCGAAGTCCGTCGCATTCAACTCCAAACGCTCCCACCGCACGACGTCCAATTCACGAAACTCCACCTCCACGCGCACGTCGCTGGCCCGCGCATCGTCGACGCTGACCAACAGCGCTCCTTTGGCGCCCGCTTCGCGCACATGCCGGCCCTGCAAGTTTCCAGAAAAACCGATCCACGGCCGCTCGCTAAGCTGCTCGCGCTGATGAATATGCCCCAGCGCCCAGTAGTCGTACTGTTTCGCCCGTAGGTCTTCCAGCGAGCAGGGGGCGTAGTTGGCATGGCCCTCGCGGCCATCCAGGCTGGTGTGCAGCAGCCCCAGGTTGAACATGTTGGGAACCGCCGGCGGATAGTTCCGAGCCAGATTCTCCGTGACCGCCTGCTTGGAGAAACTTTGCCCGTGGATCGCGACCGAAAGATGCTCCAGCGTCTTGGTCTCCGGCTTGCGGTAACCAAACATCGTCACGTTGTCGGGCAACGGCACGTGATGCGTCATCTTCGTCGCCGCATCGTGATTGCCCGCGATCACGAAAACGGGAATCCGCGCGTCCCGCAGCCGCGCCATTTGCTGCACCATCACCAAGCCCGTACGCACGTCGTCCCAATCGCCGTCGTACACGTCCCCCGCGATCACCACGAAGTCCACCTGCTCGTCGATCGCTAAGTCGACCAGATTGGACAGCGCGTGGCGCGTGGCGCTGCGCAGCAAGTCGGCCGGCGCATCGTCGTACTGGCCTAACCGCTGAAGCGGACTATCGAGATGAATGTCGGCCGCATGGATGAACTTGAACATGAGCCCCGCCGCTGCCTCCCAATCCGGGAATCGGATGAATGGTGGTCAAGTGTATAGGTGCGGCGGTGCGGGGGCAAGAGTGGTGCGGGGGGCGGCGCGTGTGTGTGTGTGGGGGGGGGGGGGGGGAACTCTGTTGAATTCGGAGCGTTTGCGCTCGGACCCACTGTCGTTTGTTGCGGACCCACTGTCGTTTGTTGCGCAATGCTGTCGTTTGTTGCGCAAGGACACGCGCGGATGGTGCTCCCTTCTCCCCGCCGCGGGGAGAAGGGCTGGGGATGAGGGGGGCGGCGTCACAGGCTGGAAGCCTGTGCTACGGGGGTTATGAGCCGCCTACGACTTCGAAGTTGGTGGAGGCGCCGTCGGGGATCGACAATTCCACGCGCAGTTCGGGTTGTTCGCGGTCGGAGACTTCGACGCGGAAGGTGAGCGGATGACGGCCTACGGGCAGCGTCACGACGGCGTCGCGCTTCGCGTCGAGCGATTCCGAGCCGATCCAGGTTTGCACCGTTTCGGTCGACTCCAACTGCAGGCGCACCGGCCCTTCCGCCGTCACATTCACTTCGCCTTGCAGGATGAGCACCTGCGGCGTCCGTCCCTGACGCAACTCGGCCAGCGGCAAGTAGCCGTTCACCTTGCCGTAAGCGGCCGCCCATTGCTCGGCCGGAGCGCCGAACACAAACTGTCGCAAATTCTCCAAGTGCGGCGTTTCGGCGGTGAGCTCCGTCGGAGGGTCGCGCAGCACGCGCCATCGCTGAATGCGTTTGGCCGTTTGCACGGCGTACGGTCCCGGCTTCCCCAATTCCGAGACGAACTTGGCCAAGTCGACCAATTCGTCGTGCGTGAGGAACAGCGTCAGGCCCTGCGGCATCAGCGACCGGCCTTCCGCTTCGTCGTCGATGTCCGCGGTCGGGATCGACAACGTCTGGCCGTTCACGTCGCGCACATTGACGCGCACGTCGTCGCGGTCGATCACGATGCCGGTCAGCACCTTGCCCGACGACAACTCAAATACGCGAGTGACAAATTGTTCTTTTACCGCCAGATTCGGGTTGAGGATCGAATTGACGACATAATCGACGGGAGACGATCCCCCCACCGCGCTCAACTCGGGTCCGACCTGCCCTCCAGCGCGACTCACGCTGTGACACTTCATGCAGCTCAGGTCTTTTCGCCGGAACACTTGCTCGCCGCGCTCGGCATTGCCCTTGGCATTGACTTCGGCGACGATCTTGGCCACTTCTTCGGGCGTCGGCGGGGGGGCGTCGGTTACGATGCCGGCCGTCTTACTGAGCACCTCGGAGAGCGCCGCGTCGCTATGGCCCACCGAGTACATGTACCGGAGCGCCACTTTGGCCACATCGGGCTTCGGCGGCTTCGCGGCGATCGCCTTGGCGAGCGCTTCGGCGCCTTGCTTGCGATTCAAAAAGGCGCTCACCAGTTCCGCGGGATCGTCGGACGTCGCGGCATCGGCGAGTACGTCGGCGGCTGCCTTGGCGGCCGCGTCCAGCGAGAACCCTGCCAAACCGGCGACGGCTTGCATGCGCACCGTCAACGGATACTCGCGACCCGCTAACCTCGCGATCGTCGACTGGCTCGCCGGATCGCCGATCGCCGTCAATCCCTCCAACGCCACTCGCTGCAGCGCCGGCTTGGTCTTGGGGTTGAGCGCCAGCTTGGACAGCGCGGGTGCGATCGCCGTGTCTTGCCAGTTCGATGCCAAACGGATGGCGGCTGCTTGCAGGGCCGCATCGCGTTCGGCCGACTCGCCCACCACCAGCGACTCGAGCGCACCCAAGTCGCCGGCGGGTTTCACCTTGCGGGTTACTGCGGCGTCGGTCAGCCACGTCATGGTTTGGCGGCGCAATTCGGGCGGCAGTCCGTCGGCCTGCACGAGCTTCTCGAACACGACGCGCAGGTCGTGTTCGTTGCCTCGTTTGCAGATCATCTCCAGGACGGTGCCCTGCCGCTCGGGAGGAAGTCGTCCGCTTTGGAACAACTTCATCAACGGCCCCACCGCGCTCACCGGTTCATCCCCGGCCGCCGGAGCGACCAAAGCGCCGGTGCAAAGCAGGACCACGATAAGCGACCAACGACGTAGCAACCGACTCATATCAACCCTACTTCTTCACGGCTTTCACTCGGCGATCCAACGTCTTGTTGGTCTCGTCGAGCAAGAACTTCAGGTATTCATCCTGCGGATGCACCAGCGATTCAACGGCGATTTCCGCCGCCTTCGCAGCGTCTTCGCCATGGAAGTAGCTGAGCCCCCACACAGCATACAAACGCACTCGAGCGTTCTCGTCGTTGATCTGCGTCTGCAGCAACTCCAGCGGATTGTTGACGCGGTCGCGCCAGTAGACCAGCACGCGGGTCGCGGCGGCGCGGGCGCGCGCGTCGGGCGAACGAAGCACTTGCTTGAGCAGCGTCTCGTCGACCACGTTGTGGTTCTGGTGGAGCCACAACGCTTCCAACACGTGGTGCTCGTACTCGGCGTCCGCCTTGTCGAGCCCGGCGAGCCACTTCTGGGCGGCGGCGATCACGTCTTTCGTCGAGCGGCCCGACAGTTCGATGCGGGCGCGGTGACGCACGCGATCATCCTTTTCCTTGAGCAGATCGAGCAGCTTTTCGATCGGCTGGCCGGCGACCAACGCCGGTTTCAGCAACTCGCGACCCTCGACGCGGACTCGGTACACGCGGCCGTGCAAACGGTCCCGGCTGGGATCGCGCAAGTTGTGCTGCATGTGGCCGATGATCGGGTTGTGCCAATCGGTGAAGTAGATCGAGCCGTCCGGCGCGGTTTCGACGTCGGCCGGTCGGAAGTTCGGGTCGGACGAGAACAGGATCGGCTCCTGTTCGGTCGCCGTGATGCTCGAACCCTTGTCCGCGACCTTGTAGTTCAACATCCCCTGGAAGCCGATCACGTTCAGCACCAACAGATTGCCGCGGAATTCTTCCGGGAAGTGGCTGCTGCTGAGCACTTCGACGCCCGAGCAGGGACGCGTACGCTGCTGGTAAACCTGCGGCGGACGTCCGTGCTTCTGCGGGTAATCGACGTCGCCGGAGAACAAGAGACCGTGATAAGGCTGAGCCCCCGTGCCGTCCCACACGATGTCTTGGCCCCAGCGGTCGAAGATGTGCCCGTGCGGGTTGGCGAATCCAAACGAGACGTAGACGTCGAACTTCTTCGAACGCGGCTCGTAACGGAACACGGCGCCGTTCGCCACGCGTCGCGCCCCACCCCACGGCGTTTCCACTTGCGAGTGGTGGAAGGTGCCTTCCTGGAAGTACATCGCTCCGCCCGGATCGAGCGCAAAGCTGTTCGCCGTGTGGTGCGTATCGGCCGTGTCGAGTCCATGGAGCACGCGTTCCTTCACGTCATACTTGTCGTCGCCGTCGGTGTCCTTGAGGAACAGAATGTCCGGGCCTTGAGCGACCAGGACGCCGTTGTTCCAGAACTCGAACCCGGTCGGATTGTGCAAATCGCCGGCGAACGTCTTGGCCACATCGGCTTTGCCGTCGTTGTTCGTGTCTTCGAGGATCAACAGCTTGTCGTTCATCGGTTCGGTCGGCTTCCAGTGCGGGTACGTCGGCCACGCCGCCACCCACAACCGCCCCTTCGTGTCGAACGCCATCTGCACCGGATTGATCAGCTCCGGGAAACGGCTTTCGTCCGCGAACAACTCGACCTTGAGCCCCTTGTGCACCGTCATCTTCGCCAAGGATTCGGCTTCGGCGAGGAACAAGTGCTTGCCGCCCTCCAGCGGCCCCGGCTTGTTCGAGACCACCGGAATGAATTCAGGCAACTTGCCGTCGTCCGGCTTGGCCGAACCGCCGTCGGCGATCGACCAGACCACCTTGTCGCGGTTGGCGGTGAGCACGTCGAGCACCTCGAGTTCTCGTTGGCCGACCGAGTAGTTCGACAGGCCGTCGCCGTAGCCGCCTGGACCTTCCGCAAACTTGAGGAAGGCGCGGTCGCCGTAGGTGGAATAACCGTCGGTCACTCGATAGCGATTGAACCAGTACCAGTTCTTGTCATTGACCGCGGCGCGGAGCGCTTCGAAGTTCGAACCGCCGGTCGCCGACGCGCCGCAGAGGGCTTCGGCCGCAATGTTCGCCATCGCGCGGTGGCCGTCGGCGTTGAGGTGCACGCCGTTGATCGTATGCGGCTCATTGGGATCTCCGAACGCCTGGAGCGTCGGGGTGAGCAGGTCGACGTAGGCGGCGCCGCCCGCCTTGGCCGCTTGCGCCAGCGCATCGGAGTAAGCCTTTAGGCGGGCATTCGACGCGTCGACGAACGCCTTCGACGGCAGATTCGGATCGGCGATGTACTGATGCGCGGTCGGGGAAAACAGCACGACGCGCGGCGCCGACTTGCCGTTGTACTTCTGCCCGGCGACATGCTTCAGGAACGCCTCGGCGTCGGCCTTGAACTTGGCCAGTCCCGCTTCGCCGTTCCACGACTCGTTGTACCCATAGAAGGCGAAGATCACGTCGGCCTTCGTGTTGGTCAGTTCAAAGCGGTTCTCGCGCACCTTGCCGGCGTCGCGCGGCGAGAGCTTATTCGGCTGCGGACACGGTCCCGACCCGGCCAACCATTCGTCTTGCGAACCGAACGACATCGAGCGCATCCGCTTGTTGCCGTCTTGCCAGCCGTTGATTTCGTCGCCGCTGTAACCCAGATTGCGGAACACCAGCTCGTGCTTCGGGAAGCGGGCATGCAGGAGCGCCTCAAGCGTTCCGTCATGCTGCATCCGCTCGGCCAACGCGTTGCCGATGATGCAGATGTGGTCCCCTTTCTTGAACTCAAACTGTTGCGCTTGCGCCGCAGCGCACAGCACGAAAACCGACAACAGTGCCCAGAAACGACTCATGCAGCGCTTCCTTTTCCCGGTTGATGGCGAATCCGAAGGTGGGGTGCGAACGCGAGGGACCGGCGGCGTCGAGTCATGTCGGCCGCTGGCAAGGGCGTCATTGTAACCGGAAGTAACGCGTGTGCCAGCTGTCGGATTGGTACGGCCAGGCCCAGGCGAGTCGCAGCTCGACCGACGCCGCCTCGGCGGCGTCACCCTGTTATGGGCGGCCAAGTTTCCCCGCACAAATTGACGGCCCATCGCCGATAAGTCATCATTGAGCGTTGATGGGTCGGTCTGATATACTTCGCGACCACCCACCCCATCGATCCGACTCACGAGGGATGACATGAGCAGCGTCCGCACTGAGAGCTACCGGAATTGCCAAGGACTGTCGCGACGCAATTGCTTGCAGTTGGGACTGGGCGCGTTTCTGGGGACGGGCATCGCCGACCTGTTGCGCCTGCAGGCCATGGCGGCGGGCGACCAAGCGGCGGGCGACCAAGCGGCGGGGGCGTCTGCCGCTCCGCTTCACGGCGGTTCGGGACGCGCGGCCGCGAAAAGCTGCATCTTGATCTGGCTCGATGGCGGACCCTCGCACTTTGAAACGTTCGATCCGAAGCCCGACGCGCCGGCGGAGATTCGCGGCGAGTTGGCGGCCATTCAGACGAAGATTCCGGGCGTCCAGTTTTGCGAGACGATGCCGCGGTTGGCCGCCTCCGCCGACAAGTTTTCGGTCATTCGCTCGATTCGGCACGAGCAAGGCAACCACGGCGCCGGCAACCACTACATGATGACGGGCCGCCCGCCGCGCATTCCGGTCGGCTGCGGGGCGTTCGTGAGTTTCCACCCCAGTCTCGGCTCCGTCGCCGCTCACCAGTTGCCGCGCAACAACAACCTGCCCGGCTACTTCTCGATCCCCAGCATGACTCGGTCGGGCGGCCCCAATTTCCTCGGCGGCAAGTACGCCCCGTTCGTGGTGGAAGATGATCCGAACCGAGCGAACTTCCGCGTGCGCGACCTCTCGCCGCCGGCGGGTCTGGAATCGTTGCGGTTCACCCAGCGGACCGACTTGCGCAAGGTCGTCGATCGACTTAAGCGGTTTGAAGACCAAGCGGCCGCGGATCCGGTCGTCGCGGTCGATACGTTCTACCAGCAGAGTCTCAGCTTGGTGACGTCGAAGGAAGCGCAAAAGGGATTCGACCTGTCGGCCGAATCGGACAAGGTCCGCGATGCTTACGGCCGCAATGCATTCGGTCAGCGCACGCTGCTCGCGCGGCGGCTGGTGGAAGCGGGCGTCCCCTTCATCACGCTTAACGACGGCGGCTGGGATCACCACTCGGGCGTCTTCGTGCAACTGCCCAAGCAAACCGACGTCATCGACCAAGCGGTCTCAGCGCTGATCCAGGACCTGTCGGATCGCGGGATGTTGGAATCGACGCTCGTGGTCATGTTGGGCGAGTTCGGTCGGACGCCGAAGATCTCGACGCTGCCGGGCAGCACGACGCCGGGGCGCGACCACTGGGCCAACGCCATGTCGGTGTTCATGGCGGGAGGACGGACGCCGGGCGGCGTGATCGTCGGCGCCACCGATCGCAACGGCTACTCGGCGGTCGACCGAGTGTTGTCGCCTGAGAACTTTGTGTCGACCATCTATCGCAAGCTGGGGATCGACCCCAACATGCTCTTCTACACGCCCGAAGGTCGACCGACTCACTTGGTCACCGACCCGAATCCGATCACGGAAGTGATGGGGTAGCGGCGGCGCCGCGCGGGACGACGGCGTCGTGATTTCTTGGCGACTTTGCGGGGACGCGCTCGGACTTTGCGCGGGCGCGTTTTTGTGCGCGCGGCGGTGTGTGTGGATGTCGGGGTGTGGCGTGCGCCGTGAGGGGGTGACTTGATAACAGGCTGGAAGCCTGTTCTACGGCCGCACTCGGGGGGATTTGCGGAAAATTGAAGTGGCGGTGTCCGGATTGGTGCGATTGGGGTGCCTAGGACCATAGGTACAGGGGTGGATGATCCACCCGAAAGTGTTCTCCCCCGATTCGTCTCCCCCATCTCGCGAACGACACCCTCTTGGCTTCCGTGGAGTCCCCGTCATGCTGCGCGCTTGGAAATACGCTCGTCAATTCTTCTCCAATCGAAACGTGAAGGTGCGAACCCAGGCGCGACGACGACGGCTGTTCGTCGAAGGGCTGGAGGCGAGGCGTGTGCTGTTTGGAGATACGATCGCGTTGGCGACGTTTGTCTCGCTTCCTACGAATGGTGAAACCGCCGTCAACGATACGATCGTGGGCTTGGATCAGGATCTGTGGGAAGTGTCGCTGGGGGCAGGCGATGTCCTCGTGGCGGACATCGATGCGCGGGTGCTGGATGGAGGTGGGTCAAATCCGGCTGGCTGTCCGGCGACGGGACAGCAAAGCGGGTGCCTAGATTCCTACATGCGGATCTTCAATGCGTCCGGAACCGAATTGACGTTTAGCGACGATGGAACAGATTCGGATTCAGGCGTGTATAGCTACGACGCCATTCTCACTTTCACCGCACCGTCGAGCGGTCTCTATTACATTGGGATCACGCAGTTCAACAACAGCAGCTACAACCCCAACGTCGCGAACAGCGGCAGCGTCACGGGCGGTGACAACGACGGCCCCTATCGACTCGAACTGCGGCGCACCTCGAATGTCGCACCGACGATTACGATGTCCGGAAACACGGGCAGTCGTTTCGATGACGACAACAGCAGTCTGGGGTGGAGCGTCTCGGATGCCAACGGCGACTTCGTCAGCGTCAGCGCCACTTTGGTGAAGCCGGGAACCGACCAATCCTCTTCAGCGACTTCGGGGAACTTCAGCATTCCTGCGGGATCGGAGCTGGGAACCTACACGTTGTCAGTGTCGGCGACGGACGAACATGGGGTTTCGAGTTCGAACTCTCGTTCTCTCACCGTAGTGGACGACGACACAACGGCGCCCACGCTGGGTTTGACGGGATCGACCGGAACCGAAAACGATGGCGCCAATCAAAGCTTTAGTTGGACCACGTCGGACGCTTCCGGCATCTTCAGCAGTTCGGTGAGCGTCACGAGGAACGGTACGCCGATTTTCTCGAGCAGCGCTCCGAGCGGTTCCGTCAACTTGAATACGTTTGGATTAGGCACCTACGTCATTTCGGGAACCGTGACCGACAACGACAGTGACCGAGGCGCTGTGGACCGCCTCACGACGACCGGCTCGCGGACCGTCACCGTCACGGACGACGACACGGTCGCGCCGGTCGTCAATGTCGGCGGTTCGTCGGGCAGTGAATTCGTAAGCGCCAACCAGGTCTTCACCTGGAACATTAGCGATGCGACATCGGGAATTGGCTCGTCCAGCGTGGAAGTTCGCAAGAACGGATCGCTGATTTTCTCGACTGCCTCAACCTCCGGCAGCTTTGACTTCAATAGCTACGGACCGGGCGTGTTCACGATGGATGTGTCAGCCACGGACGGCGATGCCGATTGGACCGGAGACAGTTTGACGAACACCGCATCGCGCTCGGTGACCGTGCTCGCGGAAACCACCATCTCGGTCGTCGGCAACGATCTGGTGGTGAGCGACGTCGTCGCCGGCGGAAAAGTCGACACGTTGACCGTTCAGGCGACGGCGACGACCGTCACTTTCACCGATCCGGGATTCCTCTTCACGACGGGGATTGCCGGCGCCGTCGGAGATGGAACTCACACCGTGACGATTCCGCTCAGCGCATTCACGGGCGAGATTCGACTAGAGACGCTCGACGGCAATGATACTGCGAGCATCGACGTTTCCACGGCCAGTGCAGGCCGAAAGGTCGTCTACCAAGCCGGTAATCCCACTTCGGGCCTCGGCGACTCGATGGTCATCTACGGCGGCAGCGTCGCCAACGCCGTCTATCGATTTGACAATGCCGCGGACGGCGCGATCGACCTCGACGGTTTCTTGATCGACTACTTCGGGCTCGAGCCGATCACCGACAATCTGAATGTCGTCAATCGCACCTTCACGTTCACGGGCGGTTCCGAGACGGTGACCGTATCGAATATGGGCGGCAATGACGCGGTCTCGCAGATCGCATCGACGCTCGGCGAATCCGTGGCCTTTATCAACCCCACCGGGTCGCTGACGATCAATCTCACCAGCGGCACAGATGTGCTCAATTTCGACAGCCTCGATTCGCAGGAGGCGGGGCTGACGCCGTTTAGTGCAAACCTTGTGATCAACGGCGACGGCAACGACACCGTCAACTTTGGCTCGTCGATGATCAACCTCGGCGCTGGGACGGCAAACATTGGCACGACGGTCGGCCAGCCGATTCAAGCCATCGCCTTCAGCGGCAATGGTGGTTTGCAGACGACCGGCGCCGTTGCCCTTACCGCCGCAGGCGCCGTCACAAACACCGGCGCCAACGTCGAACTCGTCGCGGCCAGCTTGGTCGCCGTCGCCGGGACGGGCGTCGACCTCGATACAAACGTCGCGAACTTGGAAGCCAGCGGCGGGACAGGCGGCGTGGCGATTGACGAAGCGAATGATCTGATCATCGGATCAGTGCCCTCAAGCAGTCTCGTCGGGATTTCAACTACAAGCGGCGCCATTACCGTTGTTGCAGCTGGCGATGTCATTGCGAATGAAGCCATTACCAATTCGGGAAGCGGCAATGTCAGCGTTACTTCGACCGGCGGCGGCAGCACCGTGGCAGGCGGGAGCACGCTCCTTTCTCAAGCCGATGTCGACCAACTTGCCGCTTGGTTGGGCGAGGGGCCGCTGACGCTCACGAACGTCTTTACCAAGACGCCGCTTAACGGATTAGACTCCTTTGACTTTCATGCCGCGGCAGATGGCGTGGGACGCACATTTTCAGTTCTCGAAGTGTTGCCAACTCTTGGGAATCCACATCACGTTATCGGCGGATATAACCCACTCAGTTGGATGAATTCCGGCGGTTACAACTACTCTGAGAATCCCGCCGATCACACCGCGTTTATCTTCAATCTGACGACGAGCGACCTGCGTCCGCAGAAACTGGCCGGTGGAGGGAATTACCAGACATACAACTACGCCTTCTATGGTCCGACCTTTGGCGGGGGTCATGACATTCAAGTGAACTCCAGTCTCGCATCGGGGTACTCGTACAAGTACTCCTATGGGACTCCGGGAGAGTCTTCGCCGAATATTGTCGGCGGCCCGGGCGGAGCGACGTTGGAGTACGGCGTGATCGAAGTGTTTACGATCGCGAATGCGTCTGGCGGCGGAGGCAATGTCGTGGTCAATGCTTCCGTTTCATCGGCCGGCGGCAACGTGACGCTCGATGCGGCCGGAGATATCCTCCATAACACGAGCCTCGTCTCGGCGGTCGGTACGGGCGCAATCACGTACACGGCCGACCGGCATGTGACGCTTGGCGCGACCGCGCAGATTCAAAGCAGCACGGGCGTCGTTTCGATCACGGCCGACGATGCCGCCGGCGCGAGCGGCGGCGCCATTACGATGACCAGCGGCTCGACGGTCAGCAGCAGCGCCCAGGTGACGCTCCATGCGGACGGCGAGATCGCGCTGGCGAGCATCTCGACGACGGACAACGTTTCGGCGACGTCGGCTAGTGATGCAATCACCGACAACTTGACGGGCGAATCGGCCAACATCGCGGCCCTCGGAGCTCGTTTGCAGGCGTCGACCGGGATTGGCGACGCCGCCGTCGACGATCAAGACCTCGACCTCAACGTGACGAATGTCGCTGCGACCACGGCGACGGGCGATGTCAGCTTGCAAGATTCCGCGGCGCTGACCGTCACGACCGTTTTGGGATTGTCGGGCATTTCGATCACGACGGGCGGTGCAGGCGACGACGTCTTATTGCGCGAGGGAAAACAAGTGGCCTTCGACCACTTGGAACTTTTCGCCAACGTGACCAACAGCGGCGCGGGCAAAATCACCATCTTCGCCGACGGCACCGTCAATGACTCCATTCGACTGGGCGCCAATGTCCAAGCGTCGGGCGGCGACGTCCAGTTGGTGAGTCATGGGGCGATCGTCATGTGGACGAGCGGGAACACGATCTCGACCACTGGCTCTGGCACGTTGGCGATCCATGCCGGGAGCGCACTCAGCTTCGGCGGAGTGCTGTCGGCGGGCGATGCGAACGGCATCATCGACGGGAATCTGGATTATTTCTTCACCACGACGGCTGGCGACATCGCGCTCACCGCGCCCAACGGCATCGGCTTGCGGACCGTCAACGCGAACAGCGATGCGACGGGCGCGGCTGGCACGGTGCTCGTGAACGCGGACAGCAATGCCAATGGCACGGGACAGATCACCGACCGACTGATCTCGGAAGATCCAAACATTGTCGGTGCGGCCGCCGTGCTCCGGTCGGCTCAGGGCGTCGGCAAGACCGATACGCCGACCAACGACCTCGATCTGGCCGTCTCGCTATTGGCGATTCGCAATACCACCAGCGGCGACATCGTGATCGACAATCTCGTCGGCGGGTTGCTAACGCTCGGCACGGTTGATGGGTTGGCTGGCGTCACCAACCTGGCCGCAGGCGGCATCATTGACATCAGCAACGCCAGCCCGCTGACGATTGCGGACGACGTGAGCGCAGTCGGCGCCATCACGCTGTCGGCCGGCGAGTCGGTCGTGGCGAACGACACCGACGATCTCACCGTCAACGCGACCGATTCGGCGACGACCGGCACGGTCGAAATCAGCTCGACCGGCGGCAGCATTCTGCTGGAGGCGGGGGACGACTTCTCGCTCGCGTCCACGGCGACGCTCGCTGCCCTCGCGGGCTCGATCACGTTGACCAGCGTCGATACGGCGGTCGATTCGGCCAGCAGCACGTTTACGGTCTCTGGCGACTTCGATGCATTGCTGGCGGTTTTCAACGGTTCGACTGCCAACGATCCGGCGAACGGCGACGTGTTCAACCTGCGGCCGGATCAAGACGCGTCGAACGTCCTTACGCCGTTCCAAGTCAATGGCAACAACCCGACCGTCGCCCCCGGCGATGTGTTGAACTTGACGATCACCGGCCTCACGTCGCCGTCGCTGACCGTCAGCGGCGCGAACGTCGGCGCTTGGTCGTTCGGCAACGCGGCGGCCGTCTCGTACACCAGCATCGAGTCGGTGAACACCACGCCGACCGGCACGGCGTACGATTTGATTCTCGACATGGAACCGTCGCTCACCACGAGCGACCTGAACGGCGACACGATCAACGTGCAGAAGAACAGCGTTAACCTGGAACTGCGCGTCGACGGCGTGCTGGTCTTCAAGGCGCCGACGCCGATATCACTCGCTGCAAGTGCTCGGCGGCAACACCACCGCCGGCGGCAACGTTCCCCGACACGCTGGAGATTCAAGAGACCGCGAGCGGCTTGCCGGTCTTCGCTGGCACGAGCGCGCGCCGGGAAGCCATGTCAGCAACACGTTCACCAGCCTTACTGGCTACGACAATATGACCGTCCCGGTGAAGGTGCATTTCGACGGCCGCGGCGGCGTCGATGCGGTGCATGCTGCTCACGACGAGTCGGCGCGTCTACGTCGGACAGCCTCGATACGGCCCGCAGCGGCAACATCGGCTTGGCGACCAACGGCACGTTCGCGGCGCCTCAGCTGGGCATGTCGTTCGAGGACATCGCGCTGACGTTCGTCGGCGCGGGCAGTTCGTTGGTGGTCGACGCCAGCAGCTCGCCCAGCGGCGATGTGACGAGCTTGACCCTGATTGGCGCCGGAGTCGACCCGATCGCGGGCTTGAACGCCGGTACGTCGACCGACGGGGCGTCGGTCGTCTATCCGAACGCCGGCAGTACGACGTTCGCGCCCGACGCTGTTCAGCGGCTTCGGCAACGCCGTCGTCCGCTCGGGCGGCGGCAGCGACCTGGTGTCGCTGATGAGCGTCGATGGCGCGACGCCGGCGGGACCGGCCGGCGCGCGCGCTCACGGCGTTGCTGCTCGACTCCGACAACGGCCGATACGGACGCCGCGGCCGATACGCTGGTCGTGTGGACCGTGCCGGCGGCGGTTGCGACGTCGCTCGCCAGCGGCGCGGGGACGACGTCCTGATCTTGAAGGACGGCGTGGTGTTGGGCGGTACGATCGACGCCGGTACGCACACGACGCAGGGCGATACGCTCGATCTGACCGACTTTACGACGAATGTGTCGGTCAACTTGACGACGGGAACGGCCTCGTTTGTGTTCGGCGGCGGCGAATGGCATCGCCGCCGGGACGGGCGGCGACGTCGGCAGCAGCGTGGAGAATCTGCTGGGCGGCAGCGGTTCGGAGACGCTGGTGGGCGATGCCGATGTCAACCTGATTCGCGGGAACGACGGCGACGACACGATCAATGCCAAGGCGGGCGTCGACGACGTCGACGGCGGCGGCGAGTTCCGGATCGCATCGAGGTGGAGGGGACGGAAGCCGAGTTCGATGTGATCATCGGCGGTACGGGCGGCGTGGGCGACGCCAGCGACGACGACTTGATGATCAACGTCGGTTCCGGGGCCGGTGACGCTGAACGGCTTCAACTCGGTGTACAACGAGTTCGCCAACAGCATCGATCGCTACGACGGCGCGGGGGCTGCGTTGCAGGGCAACGGCGGCGGCAACGACTACTCGGGCTTCACGAGCATCGTCGACGCGCCCGACGGTCGATGCGGGCCGAACGACGACGACGTGACGACGTCGTACCACAACATCGACGAAGTCGCCTACGACAACGGCGCGGACGACGACCACGTGACGCTGGTGTTCACGCCCGATCAACTGGGCGCGCTTCACCACCGCGGATATCCAGACGGTCCAGCAGTACTTGGCGAATCCGAGCGGCTTGACCCTGAGCCTGACGCAAGACGACGCCAAGGGGAATTTCTCGGCGACCAACTTCGAGTCGGCGTCGCTGGCGGTATACGACGACGACGTCATCATCGACATCACGGCCTGCTTCATTGCAATCGTGAGCGAAGACCAGATCGTGGTCGGCACGTCCGGCGACGACTCGATCAAGGCACACCCTTGGTGGATCTCATCTTCGGTCAGGACGGCAACGACACGATCGACGGGCTGGCGGCCGGCGACTGCATCTTTGGCGGACGCGACCACGACTCGATCGTCGGCGGCAGCGGCGCGGACATCATCCTCGGCGGCTCGGGGAATGACACGATTCGCGGCGGCATCGATGCCGACCAGATCGTGGGCGGGTCGGGCGACGACGAACTGTACGGCGATCAAGCGAACGACACGATTCGCGGCGGCCGGGGGAACGACCAAATCTTCGGCGGCGCCGACGAGGACTGGCTGTACGGCGGCGGCGGCGACGATTCGCTGTCGGGCGAATTGGGCCACGATCGGCTGTGGGGCGAGTCGGGGGCGGATTCGCTGAGCGGCCAGGCGGACAACGATACGCTCGACGGCGGCGCCGGGATCGACTCGGTCAACGGCGACGACGGCGTCGACAAGCTGCAAGTCTTCGGAACCGAAGCCGAATTCGACGTGCTGCGGCGGCAACCAGTTTGACGATTTGGAGATCATCGGCGGCGTCGCGGCGTCGATCGATGGGTTCTCGCTGGCGGTCAACGGCATTGAACGCATCTTGGGCGCCGGCCAAGGCTTGAACGGCAACGTCAACGACAACGTCTTCAATCTGGCGGGCGTTACCTTCACGACGCTGAGCCCGTTGGCATTCGTGAACGGGCTAGGCGGGAACGACCAGTTGAACGGCAGCGAGTTCAACGACGTGTTGATCGGCGGCGGCGGGAACGACTCGATCGCTGGCAACGGCGGCGGCGACTCGCTGGTGGGCGAAGCGGGCGACGACACGATCTCCGGCGGGCTGGGCAATGACACGATCGACGGCGGCGCGGGCGACGATACGCTCAACGGCGGCGGCGGCAACGACATCTTCCTGGTGCGCGGCGACGAGATGCTGGGCGATCTGGTCGTCAACGGCGGCGCGAACACGGACCGCATCCGCAACGCGGGGACGACCGACTTGGTGTTGGCGTCGTTCAACGCGGCCGAGCCAGGCCTTTGAGTACCTCGAAGGGAATGGATTCGCGATCGTGGGGACCAGCGGCGACAACGTGTTCGACTTCCGCACGAGTGCGACGGCGAGCGACATCTATAGTTCGTCGACGGTGGTGTTCGTTTCGGTGACGCTGGTGAACGGCTTGGGCGGCGCCGACACGATCTGGGGCACCAACGGCGATGATCTGTTTTACGGCGGCGGCGGCGCAGACCGGTTGTATGGCATGCACGGCAACGACACGCTGTACGGCGAGTCGGGGGCGGACAGTCTCAACGGCGGCTCGGGGATCGACTATTTGTACGGCGGCGACGACGTCGACGTGCTGACGGGCGGTGCGGGGAACGACTACTTCGTCTTCGCCGGCGACACGGCCAGCGCCGACACGATCACCGACATGCAGTACGACTTCATCAATCTGGCGGCGTACAGCATTCTGTACTCGCAGATCGACTTTGCGACGAGCACGTTGACGCTGAACGGCGGCAGCGGCGGCGGCAAGCAGATCTTGATCCCCGGCGTCGTGACGAAGCCCGCGGCCACTCGCTTCGTGCTGTAACCCCGTAGGACAGGCTTCCAGCCTGTCTGCACCACCGCCTGTCTGCACCACGAACAGGCCGACGACGCCCATGGGCGTCGTCGGCGTGCGGGGGGCGCATTGGCGTGCGCGGGGTGTTTGCGCGGGGGAAAACTGCGTGTGGGGGCTTGGTAACAGGCTGGAAGCCTGTTCTACGGGGGCGTGAACGTCGCGGCTTGGCCGGCGTAGCGGCCGGCGGCGTCGACGAGGTTCCAGACGACGGCTTGTTCGATGCGGAAGCGGCGGCCGCTTTTGGCGATGCGGATGCCTTGGTAGTCGTCGACGTAGCCGTCGCGGCGAGTGCGTTCGAGCAGCTGGGCGCGCTCGTCGCGGTGCATTGGTTCGGCTGTGTGACGCGACGGAGTGCGCAAGAAATCGTCGAGTTCCATTTCCCACAGTCGCAGCGCGGTGCGGTTGGCGTAGTTGAGGATCGGATCGTCCTCTGTGCCGTGCGAGACGACGACGAACGGGGCTTCGTAGAGCGCTCGGGATTGCTCGCGCGGCGAGCCGTCGCGCGGCAGCAATTCGCGGCCCAGAAATCGGCGGTATGAATCGAGCAGCAGTTGAGTGTGCGCGATCCATTCGCGTTGCGCCCACGGCGCCGCACTGGCTTGCCAGTCAAGAAACTCGCTGACGCCGACCGCCTTCTTCACCGCGTCAAACGACCACATGCGATCGGCGAGCGAGCGTACTTCGCCCGCATCGAGCCAGGCGCGGGCCAGTTGTTCGACGGCGTGCGCGGTGAGCATGAGGGTGGCGAGCGGATCGACGGCGATCTTGAACCCGAGCCGCTCAAGTTGGTCGAGCGGAACGAGGGGCGTGACCCCGCCTGGGAGCATATTGGCCAACTGGGGAATCGACGTCTCGCGGGCGATGCGCGTCAGTTCCTCCAGCGACTGCGGCGCTTCGACGAAACCCAGATCGGCGCCGGCGGCGGCGTACTGGTTCGCGCGATCGAGCGCCGCGTCGAGGCCTTCGAGTGCCCGCGAGTCGGTGCGGGCGAGGATGACGAAGTTCGCGTCGCGGCGTGCGTCGAGGGCGCAGTGAAGTTTGTCGAGCATTGCGGCGACAGGGACGACTTGTTTGCCTGCGAAGTGGCCGCAGCGTTTGGGAGCGACTTGATCTTCCAGCAACATGCCGGCCGCACCGGCTTTCTCGAACTGTCGCACCGTCCAAGCGACGTTATGCAGGTCGCCGTGTCCCGTGTCGCCGTCCGCAATCACCGGCACGCTGACGCGATCGGTCACGTGTCGAACGGCGTCGGCCATTTGCGTGAGGGTCGCAAGTCCCAGGTCGGGCAGTCCGAGTTGGCTGGCGGAGACGCCGAAGCCGCCCAAGAACAGCAGTTCGACGCCGGCCGCTTCTAGCACTCGCGCCGTGAACACGTCGTGCGGCGCCAGCGACCGCAGGAGTCCGGGACGGGCGAGCAGTTCGCGCAGTTTCGCGGGGGCGTTGCTGGACATAGAGTGGATCAGGCCGCCTTCGTTTTCGAGGGAACCTTGAGGTTGAACAGGCCGAAGATTTCCTTCTGCGACATGCCGGTGCGTTCGGGACCGCCCGTGTGCGACAAGATCGAGTTGAACAGCTCGCGCTTTTCATCGAGCACCTGATTGATGCGTTCTTCGATGGTGCCGAGCGTGAGCATCCGCGTGACGGTGACGGGGCCGGAGACGCCGATGCGGTGGGCGCGATTGATGGCTTGGTCTTCGATAGCCGGATTCCACCAGCGGTCGAACAAGAAGACGTAGCGGCAGAACTGCAGATTGAGTCCGACGCTGCCCGCCCCGTAGCTCATCATGATCACGCGTTTCGTCGGATCGTTCTTGAACTGATCGATCACTCCTTCGCGTTGTTTATGCGGCAGTTGACCGTGATATTCCAGAGTGCCGAAGCGCGCCAATCGTTCGCGCAGCCGCGCGATGGTGACGACCCACTGCGTGAACAAGATCGCCTTCTGGCCGCTCGCGACGACTTCTTCGAGATCGGCTTCGAGTCGTTCGAGTTTGCTGCTGGCGCCGGTGACGGGGTCGAAATTGCAGATCTGTTTCAGACGCAGCACGAGCTCGAAGACGTGCTGGATCGTGATCTCTTGCCCCATCTCGGCCAGTTTCAGAATGCCCTTATCCTCCGCCTGTTTGTAGGTGTCGAACTGTTCGGGGCTGAGTTCCAATTCGGCGTCGCGGAACAGTTTGGGAGGCATATCGGTCATGACCATGTCTTTGGTCCGACGGAGGATCGTCTCCTTAGCTAGCTCGCCCATGCGATGCGCCGGCATGTCCGCGCGCAAGTAGCCCGGCGAGAGAAACTCGAAGATGCCGACCAAGTCTTCCGGGCTGTTTTCGATCGGGGTGCCGGTGAGCGCCCAACTGCGCGTACGGTTGATGGAACGCACCACTTCGCTGGTGGTGCTCGACTTGTTCTTAATGCGTTGCGCTTCGTCCAGGACGACGAGGTCGAAGTGGAGCGTGTCGTCGAGGATGTCGCGGTCGCGCATCAGGAGTTCGTAGTTGGCGATGCGGACCGGCGTGTTGGGTTGGCGCCATTGCCAGTGACGACGCGCTTGGTCCCCCTCGATGATGCCGACGGGGATTTCGGGCGCCCACGTTTGGAACTCCCGCCGCCAGTTGCTCACCAGCGGCTTGGGGCACACCAGCAAAATGTTTTTGACTTCGCCGGCGCGCAGCAGCAGTCGCATCGTGGTGATGGCCTGCATGGTTTTGCCCAGGCCCATCTCGTCGGCCAGGATCGCCGTGTAGCGGGGATAGAGGAATCCGATCCCTTGGAACTGGTAGGGGAACGGTTCGAACGGCATGTGAATGTCGCCGGTCGAGACGAGCGATTCCAGCGGCGGCTGGAGGACGTAGTACAGGCGATCTTCAAGCTTGATGACGTCGCCGGGCGGCTTGATGCGAGTCGCTTTCTTGGGGGCGGCCTGACCGGGCTCGGCGGGCGCCTCAGCCGACTTGGGTTTCGCCGGGGCGGGTTTGGCGTCGCCGGCGGCCGGCTTCATCCAGGCGTTGGCCCACGGCGATTCGGGGAACATGAAGCCGACGACCTTGATCGACGGTTTGGGGATGCGCACGCTGACGACGCGCGGCGCCGCGGGCAGATCGATTCCCGCGAGCGGGGAGACGAACTGCGTGCGTGGAGCGGCGAAGGCGAACGTCTCGACGTCCCACGACAACACGTGCGGCGGAGGAAAATCGGCCGCCGTCGGCGCGGGAGGCGCGGGGGCGGCGGGCGTGTGAGACGCGTCAGAGGGGAAGAATTCCATGCGGACGTCGACGGAGGGTTGGAGGACGTTCGGCGCCGCGTAGGCGGCGAACGGGTGGAGGACGTACCGTGCAGGATGGTCGCACGCGAAGCCGCGTCAGGCGGCCTTCCGCGCCTCGGCAATCGCGTCGCGAATGCGGGTGAACGGCTCGGGCAGGTCGATGCGGCCGACGTACGGCTCCCAGCGTCGCTTAATCTCGTCGCGGTCTTGCTGCCAGTTGTTTTCGACCGCGACTTTGTCGCCGCCGAGGGAGAAGCGGGTGAGTTGCTTGGGGAGGTCGTCTTCGTCGGCGAGCACCAAGAGGACGGGGGACGAACTGGCGTCGCGCAAGGCCAGCATGTCGGGCTGATCGGTGCAGATAAACAGCAGTTCGGACTTCACTTTGGAGAGCAGCGCGGGCCCCAATTGTTCGCCGTACAGGAAGCGGCGGAGGGTGGGGCCGTAGAGGATTTCTTGAGCGCGGTTGGATTTGACGGGGGCGGTGCAATGGAATTCCAGCGGGCGGCCGTTGCAGTTCAGCACGAGCAGCCCGGCGAACGTGCCTTGTTCGGCATGTTCACAGGCGGTGAGGAAGGCGATGGCGGGGAGCGACTTGGAACCGCTGGAACTCATGGTCTCTCGGTGGGGGAGGCGGAACGTGGCGAGGTTTCGTTGTGGGAAGAATCGGGCGGGCACGGCGCGCGACTTTAGCGGGCTTGCCGGGTGTATCGGCAAGTTGAAGTGCGCCAATGGCGTTGCGGTAAGATGTTTCGGCAAGGTGGTTTGTGGCGACGTTGGGGACGCCTCCGAGTTTGCGTGAACCGACCTGCTTCTCGGACCCGAAGGCCTTTCCCAGGCCGCAAAGTTTGACCTCCCGACTTTGCTCGACATTCGTCAAGCGGCTCGCGTATACTGTGATTCCCGTGCACCGGATGGCGTCAATCGTGTCGCTGTGCCGCTTGCGCTCGTCCCCTCCGTCGTCCCCTCCCCTGCCCGCCAGCTCACCGCTTGCCGAGGAACGCCAGACATGACGCCTGACCAGGGTCCCGTGGACCTCACCACGTCGTTCCGGATCGATGTCGCTCCCGGAGGCGCTGCGCCGCCGGTACCTGATCCAGGACAAGTCGTCTTCCAGCGCACGGTCGTCGAACTCCTGCAACGCTTGGCGACGGCTCAGGACAAGCAGAATCAGCTCTTGGAGGAACTCGGTAAACAGCTGCAGTCGGCGCAGCGTCAACGCCTCCAGGAACTGAATCAATGGAAAGCCGCCAATCCGCACTTGGCGTCGGCGTGTCGCGCAGCAGCCGACACGTTAGGCAAGGTGCAGACGCAATTCTTGTTTCAGTTGACGGAAGAAGTGCGCGACAGCGGCGAAAGCTTGTCCGATAGCGACTTTATGTTGCACGAGTTCGTGGATCGATTTGGGCCCCGACTGGCGCACTTGAACGGCGTGTTGCAAGTGTTGTCGCAGCTCAGCGGACCCGTGGTGGGCGAAGCGGGAGGGATGGACTAGCGGCATGTTGGTGGATCTTGTGAAGACCGTAACGGAGGACGGCTTGCGCCTGGACGGCGCGTTGCATGCCGCCTCCGCCGCACCCCAATCGCAGCTGCCGGTCGACGGGCTGATCTGTTTTCATGGGGTCGCAAGCAACTTCTATGGTTCGTCGTTGTTTGAGGCGCTAACGCCGTCGCTGGCATCGTTGGGCGTCCCCTTGGTGTGGGCCAACACGCGCGGACGCGACAATGTGTACGCGGGGACGGTGCGCGGGAGTCGGCGGTGGCTGGGGGCGGCGTTCGAGTCGGTCGACGAATGCCGGATGGACATTGGGGGCTGGATCACGTGGGCCCGGCGCGCGGGCTGGGAACGCATCGGGCTGATGGGGCACAGCTTGGGCGCGATCAAGTCGATCTACTCGCAGGCCTACGAACCGCATCCTGCGGTGACGCGCATTTTGGCCCTGTCGCCGCCGCGGCTGTGCTATCGCAACTTCAAGGACGACCCTTCCGGGGCGGCGTTCTTCGAGGCCATTAATCTAGCGCAGCAGCGCGTGGAAGCCGGCCAAGGGGACGAGATCATTCGCGTGCAGTACCCGTTTCCGCTGTTGATTACCGCGAAAGGCTATGTCGAGAAGTATGGGCCGGCCGAACGGTACGACATTGTGCCGTTGGTGAGTCGCCTGCAGCGGCCGACGTTTTTCGCGTATGGGCAAGTGGAATTGGAGACAGGCGGTGCGGCCTTCCACGGCGTGCCGGAAGCGATTCGCGCGGCGGCGCGCCCTGATCAACCGCTGGAACTGACGACGATCCGCGGCGCCGACCATAACTACACACGCTGCTCGGCCCCGTTGGCCGAAGCGATCCGCGGGTGGTTGTGCGAGGCGTAACAGGTTGGTCGCGAAGGTTGAGGGGCGTGAGGGGGGGGCGAGGAGTGAGGGGGAGTAACAGGCTGGAAGCCTGTTCTACGGGGCGGTTGTCATACGTGATCGCGACCGGTATGTTCTTGGGTTTGAGATCGCCCGCCGTCGATGACTTTCCCGCCTAACGACGCAAACCACGCTAGCACGTTCACTTTCCAGCGGGGATCTTGGCCTCCTATAAAGTGTCTCCGAATCTGTCGCTTTCGATTTCCTTGCATTGATTGAGGTACAGGCATGAGCGCTACGGGCACCGGACCGGTCGAATTGGATTCACTTGTGAAGGCCGCCAAAGAAAAATTGGACGCCCACACGTACGAGATGGTGCAGTGGCACTTTCATGAGTCGACCGGCTCGCCTTTCTGGCTCGAGAAGAAGAAGGAATACAACTTCGATCCGCTCAAGGAAGTGAAGTCCTTCGACGATTTGAAGAAGTTTCCGCTGTTCGAAGACGATTGGCTCCGCGGCGGCCCCGTGCGTCGTTGGCAGCCGCAAGGCTTGGCCGACAAGCCGGCGTTCATTTTCGAAACGGGCGGCACGACGGGGATTCCGAAGAGCCGCTTGGTCTTCGAAGACCACTGGACCGATTACGAACTGTTCAGCGACACGCTGCCGGACCAGTACTTTCCCAAGGGGAGCAACTGGTTGATGCTCGGACCCTCCGGCCCGCGTCGGCTGCGGTTGGCGGTCGAGCACTTGTGCCAATATCGCGGCGGCATTTGCTTCTGCGTCGACCTCGATCCGCGCTGGGTCGTGAAGCTGATCAAGAAAGGGTGGATGGAGCACCTCGAGGCGTACAAGCAGCACTGCATCGATCAGGCGCTGACGATCCTCTCGGCCGGGCACGACATCAAGTGCATGTTCACTACGCCGAAGCTGCTCGAGTCGCTTTGCACGGCGCTGGAGAAGCAAGGCAAGTCGTTCGCCGACACGGGAATCACCGGCATTTTCTCGGGCGGCACCGAGTTCACTCCGCAGTTCACGCGGTTCTGCGTAGAGGAGTATTTCGGCGGTCCGCCGGAGACCAGCGGCGTGTACATGACGCCGACCTACGGCAATACGCTGATGGGCTTGGCCTGCAGCAAGCCGGTGACGGCGGCCGAGGGGTATAAGATCAGCTACTACGCGCCGCAGCCGCGAGCGGTCACCGAGGTGGTCGGCTTCGACGACCATACGCAGGTGGTGCCGTACGGCGAGAGCGGTCGCGTGAAGCTGTATACGTTGACTCGCGAACTGTTCATCCCGGGCTTCCTCGAGCGCGATGAGGGAGAGCGGGAACGTCCGTTCGACACGTATCCGTGGGATGGCGTGAGCGGCGTGAAGCCGTTCCGCGGCATCGCTTCGCAGACCACGGTCGGCGTGTACTAACGGTCTTCCCCAAAATCACCTCAAGGAGTCTCTCGTGCTCAATATTCCCGTCATTCGTTGGGGCAAACCGTACGAGTCGTTGGATACGGATACGGTCGTTCATTTCGCCACGGGCGAACCGATCGCGAAGGTCAGTCAGGCCAACCGCGGATTGATCGAACGCGACATGCGCACCGCGCACAAGGCGCGGGAAATCCTGCGTCAATTCTCGATCGACGAGATCATCACGCGCATTAAGAAAGCGGCCGATCTGTACGAATCGGCGACGTTGCCGATCGGCGATGGTCAGCAATCGCCTGAAGACTTCGCCAAGCAACAGTCGTCCAGCACCGGTTTGCCCGAGCACATGTGCCGGATGAACATGCCGAAGAACTCGTTCGTGTTGCGGAACATGGACAAGATTCTTGAATCGCTGACGCGCGGGCTGCCGTTGGATATTCTCAGCCAAGGGTACGGCGTGGAAGGCCGCGGCGTGACGGTGAGCTACCAGGCTCAAGCGCCCGTGCTGAGCGCGGTGCTCCCGTCCAACTCGCCGGGCGTGCACACGCTGTGGCTGCCGGCGATCCCGCTGCAGTTGGGATTGGTGCTGAAGCCGGGTCCGCAAGAGCCGTGGACGCCGCTGCGAGTTTACTCGGCCTTCACCGCCGCCGGTTTGCCGGCCGAGGTGTGGGGCATCTATCCGGGCGGTCCCGACGCCGGAGCAGCCGTGTTGTCGAGCGCGTCGCGAGCGATGATCTTCGGCGGAACGGCGACGGTCGAGCAGTACAAAGGGAATCCCCGCGTGCAAGCGCACGGCCCAGGTTTCTCGAAGATCTTGCTGGGCGACGACGTCGTCGATCAGTGGGAGCAGTACATCGACTTGATGGCGGAAAGCATCTACATCAACAGCGGTCGAGGTTGCATCAACTGCTCGGGCATCTGGGCGTCGCGACATACCAAGGAAATTGCCGAGGCGCTGGCCAAGAAGCTGGGGCCGATCGAGGCGAAGCCGCCGCAAGATCCGACCGCCGGTTTGGCGGCGTTCACGGTCCAAGGGCAGGCCAAAGCCGTGTGGGGGATGATCGAAGCCGATCTGAAGGAAAGCGGCGTGACCGACGCGACCGCAGCCTATGGCGCGCGGTTGGTCGAAATGGAACGCTGCGCGTACCTGCGTCCGATGATCGTGCACTGCGAAGCGCCCGAGAACGCGATTGCGAAGAAGGAATACATGTTCCCCTTCAGCACCGTGGTCCGTTGCCCGCAGGCGGACATGTTGAGCAAGATCGGCCCGACCTTGGTGGGAACGATTATCACCAAGGACGAAAAGTTCATGCGGCAGTGCGTCGACGCCACGCACATCGATCGTTTGAATCTGGGCGCGATTCCAACGACGAGGCTCAACTGGCTGCAGCCGCACGAAGGGAACATCATCGACTTCCTGTTCCGCAATCGGGCCCTGCAGACCGCATAAGCTGCAGACGGCATAAGCTGCGAACGGCTGCCGCTTCTGGGATGAAGGATCGAGGACGTCGTCGTCGGCGGCGACGACGTCACGCGTCGCCGCTCGCGACGTGCAGGACACTCGCTAACGCGCATCGCGATTCACGCTGAGAGGCGTGGTTCGCGATGCTCAACGGAATGAGCCGCTCATGATTGCGTTCGACTACCAGCCGATCACGCGCATGGTCTTCGGTCCCGGCAAACTCGAGTCGCTGGGGACGCTTATTCGCGAGTTAGGAGGCAGTCGGACGCTGGTCGTCAGCGATCCGGGCGTGATTGCCGCCGGTCACACGGCGCGCGGCCTGGAGGTGTTGGCGAAGGCGGGCGTGGCGACGGCCGTGTTCGACGGCGTGCATGAGAATCCATCGACCGCCGATGTGGAACGGGGACGCGATTTCGCCGCCGGTTTCCAACCCGACTCGATCATCGGCCTGGGCGGCGGCAGTTCGATGGACTGCGCCAAAGGCATCAACTTTCTGCTCACCAACGGCGGGCGGATGCACGACTATTGGGGCGTCGGCAAAGCCAAGTCGCCCCTGTTGCCGATGATCGCCGTGCCGACCACGTCGGGGACGGGCAGCGAGTCGCAATCGTTCGCGCTGATTTCGGATGCGTCGACGCACATCAAGATGGCCTGCGGCGACAAGAAGGCCGCGTTCAAAGTCGCGCTGCTCGACCCGGTCCTCACGGTCACGCAGCCGCCGCGCGTCACGGCGCTCACCGGCATCGACGCGATTGCCCACGCGATCGAGTCGTACGTGACCACCAAGCGGAACGCCGTGTCGCAAGCCTTCAGTCGCGAGGCGTGGCAGTTGTTGGCGCCCAGTTTCTCGATCGTCCTCCGCGATCCGCAGAATCTGGCCGCTCGTGGCGCCATGCAATTGGGCGCCTGCTTCGCGGGCTTGGCCATCGAAAACTCGATGCTCGGCGCCGCGCACGCCCTCGCCAATCCGCTCACCGCGGAATTCGGCATCGCCCACGGACAAGCCATCGGACTCATGTTGCCACATGTGGTGCGGTTCAACGGCCAGACGGTGGGCGACTTGTATCGGGAACTGTTGGAATCGACGGGCGGGACCGGCCGTTTTCCGGCGCCGGCCGAAGGCGTGGAAGGTCTGGTGGAGTTTATCGGCGAGTTGGTTGTCGCGGCCAGATTGCCGACGCGGCTGCGCGATTGCGACGTTCCGGAGGAGCGTTTACCCGCCTTGGCCGAGTTTGCGGCCAAACAGTGGACGGGCGGGTTCAATCCGCGGCCGGTCGGAACGCCCGAACTGCTGGCGATCTACCGTCAGGCATACTAGATTGCAGCGTGACGCAGGAGCCGTAAACTGCCGCGTCGTCGCGACGGCGATGCGGGGCTTGAGCGCAATTTTCCCAAGGGGATTCCCATGCTTCGAATCGACCAGCGTAGCGCAGGGTGGGTCGCAGCGGCCGTCATGTGGTGTTTGGCATGGATCGGACTCGCATTCGCGGGGACCGCGGCGGCGGCGGACGATTGGCCTTTGTTCCGCGGCGACGCACATGCTTCCGGCGTCTCCCTCGGGACGCTCCCGGAGAAGCTCGAGTTGCTCTGGAAGCACTCGATTCCCAACGGCGCATTCGACTCGACGCCGGCCATCGTCGACGGCAAGGTGTACCTGGGCGATCTCGACGGCCGCTTCTTGGCGCTCGACCTGCAATCAGGCGAGAAGCTGTGGGAGCAGAAGTTTGAAGACGGGTTCATGGCGGGCGCCGCGGTGCGCGAGGGAGCGGTCTACGTCGGCGACATCGCCGGCAAGTTCTATTGTCTTGATGCGCAGACCGGCAAGCCAAAGTGGGCTTTCGCGACGCAAGCCGAAATCGACGCCAGCGCGAACTTTTACAAGGACCGCATCCTGGTCGGCTCGCAGGATGCGACGCTGTACTGCCTGAACTCGGCCGACGGCCAGCTGGTATGGAAGTTCTCAATCGCCGATCAGATTCGCTGTTCGCCGACGATTGTGGAGAATCGGGTGTTCGTCGCCGGCTGCGACAGCAAGTTGCACGTCGTCGATCTGGACAAGGGAACCGAAGTCGCGGCCGTCGAAATCCAGTCCCCCACCGGCGTGACGCCGGCGGTTCGCGGGGACATGGCGTATTTTGGGACGGAAGGCGGGACCTTTTTCGCCGTGAACTGGAAGACGGCGACGGTGGCCTGGGAGTTTCAACCGTCCAAGGGGAGCCAGCCCTATCGAAGTTCGCCCGCCGTCACGTCCGAGGCGGTGGTGTTCGGCGGTCGCAACAAACGCGTCCATGCACTCGACCCGCTCACCGGCAAGTCGCTGTGGGAATTCACCGCTCGGAACCGAGTGGATGGATCGCCGGTGATTGTGGGCGAGCGTGCGTTCGTGGGGGCGGCCGACGGCCGACTGATGGCGCTCGACCTGAAGACGGGCAAGGCGGTGTGGCAATACGAGGCAGGCGGCGGATTCAACGGCTCCGCGGCCGTGTCCCGCGGGCGGCTCGTGATCGCCAATGATCAGGGGCACGTGTTCTGTTTTGGCGAGAAGAAGTAGAAGAGACCCGCGCGACGGGAAGCGAGGCACGTATGGCGACGACATCCAGCGAACCGGCCAAGACGGAAGTCGGCAGTTATTTCATTTCGAACTACCCGCCGTTTTCGCAGTGGAAGAAGGAATGCGTGGATGAAGTGCGCGAGGCCCTGGCGTCGCCGCCGCGCGACGTGCCGCTGGGGCTGTATCTGCACATTCCCTTTTGTCGAAAACGCTGCAAGTTTTGCTACTTCAAGGTCTTCACCGAGAACACGGCGGGCGAGATCGAGACGTATGTGACGGCGCTGGCGCGCGAGATTGAATTGGTCAGTCGCCAGCCGGTGATGGGGGGACGGCCGTTCCGCTTCGTGTATTTCGGCGGCGGCACGCCGTCGTTCCTCAGCGTGAAGCAGCTCACGTCGCTGGTCGATCGCCTGCGGGCGAACATCCGCTGGGATCACGCAGAGGAGGTGACGTTCGAGTGCGAGCCGGGGACGTTGTCCGAACCGAAGGTGCACGCGCTGCGCGAACTGGGCGTCACGCGGCTCAGCCTGGGCGTGGAGAACTTCAGCGACGCGGTGTTGCAGGAGAACGGCCGAGCTCACTTGGCGCCGGAAATCTATCGCGCGTGGGATTGGATTCGCGCCGCGAACTTTCCGAATGTGAACATCGATCTCATTGCGGGGATGGTGGGCGAGTCGTGGGAGAATTGGCGCGACAACATTCGTCGGACGCTGGAGCTGTCGCCGGATAGCGTCACGATTTACCAGCTGGAGCTGCCGTTCAATACCGTCTTCTCCAAGGACATCTTGGGGAACCAAGTGGAGCTGACGGTGGCGGACTGGCCGACGAAGCGGGCGTGGGTCGACTACGCATTCGATGAAATGACGAAGGCCGGGTATCACGTATCGAGCGCTTACACGATGGTGAAGGACCCGCACAAGGTGAACTTCAGTTATCGGGACAACCTGTGGCGCGGGTCGGACTTGCTGGCGACGGGGATCGCCAGCTTCGGACATGTTTCGGGCGTGCACTATCAGAATCTGCCCGAATGGAACGACTACATCGGGTCGCTGTTGGAACGCAATGAATTGCCGTTAGGACGCGCCATGCGACCGACGTCGCATCAGTTGTTGATTCGCGAGATGATTTTGCAGTTGAAACGCGGGTATTTGGACGCGAGCTACTTCCGCGAGAAGTTCGGCGTCGACATTCGCGACGAATGGCGCTCGCAGTGGGAGGCGTATGTCGCGCAGGGATGGGCGACCCTGTCGGGGGACCGCATCGAGTTGACTCGCGCGGGGCTGCTGCGAGTGGATGGCATGTTGCCGCCCTTCTTCGAACCGCAGCACCAAGGGGTGCGGTACACATGAGCGAGCCGCTCGTGTTCATGATGGGCAAGTTCGCCGCCGAACTGCCGGTGGATCGTCGCTATGCCAAGAATCACATGTGGGCGGCGCCGGTCGCCGCGGGCTGGCGGTTCGGCTTCACGTCGTACGCCGTGCGGCTGCTGCAAGACGTCTACTTCCTGGACTGGATCGTCGACGCCGGGACCGAGCTCGCGGTGCGGCAAGAGATAGGGCAGATCGAGAGCAAGAAAGCCGAAAGTGCTCTGTATGCACCGCTCGCCGGTCGCTTGGTCCGATTCAACGAAGAACTGTTGTCGGACCCTTCCGGCATCAATGTCGACAAGTACGGCGCCGGTTGGCTGTTCGAAATGTCCGGCGCCGGCGACGAGTTGCTGACGCCGACCGCCTACTTCGCGCACCTCGAATCGGTCTGGGACGTCACGCAGCGCACGATCAAAGGACAACTCAACGAATAGCCCCTCGCCCTCGCCTCCCCCGACCTCGCGTCGGGGGCCCCGCGCACGCGCAGCGCACTAAGCAAGCGCCGCGCCCTGCCCCCGCCCCTGCCCGCGGCTTTGGAAGTTGCGCCCAGGGCAGAGCGACACGGCGCAGCCGTGGCGCGACGCCCTTCAAGGCCAGACAGTCGAGGCGCCGTGGGAGCGGGCGGCTCGCTAGCGCAATCCATCCCGAGTACGAGTACGAGTACCGTTGCACTGAGTACGAGTACGACGGCCCCGACGGACGGCCCATTAGCGTCGCCCGAAAGCGCCAGACGAAAACGCCCAGGCAGTCTCGGGGAAGGCCCGTTCATCCGGCTTCGACGCCGTGGTTCGTACTCGTACTCGCTTCGATTCTCGCCGTTGAGCTCTAGGCCCTTTCGGGCAACGCTGTGAAGTATTTTCAGGCCGCGAAACGGCGGGATATGACGAGCATCTGACGTCCTCGCTCGCCCCCGGGCAGATTTGTCTCCGTGAGAAACAAGAAAGAGCAAACAAGGAGGTGCACCGGCGCGGACAGGAAAGCCGTGGATCGCCTTTGAGTAACCGAACGACCTCGTTCTTCCCGAAAAAAATGCTTCACAGAGTTGCCCCTGCGGGGCAGATGCCCGCCAGTCACCACTCGCCCGTTTCCTTCACGACAACGATCTACGATCGTTCTTTTCCGTGCCGGCAAGGGAGACAGCCGTCGATACTTGCAAAACAGCGCAACTTCAAAACCCGCGCCCCTCGCGCAATTTCTCCTCTCCGCGACTCCGCCGGGAGTGGCCTCAGGAGGGGGCAGCGGAGTAAAATGCGAGGCCGATGAGACGCGAGCGGTTTGCGACATTCGGTTAATCGACGACGGTGAAGACGGCCATGGCGAAGCGTACGACGGTGGTGATTTCTCAGGGGCAGAGTCAGAACCCGGCGAAGCGGGACCTTGAGGAGAATTTGGTCGCGGCGCTGATCATGGAGCCGGGGATCGAAGTGGTGGTCGTCCCGCACCTTTACGATCTGAAGGCCGACGGCACCGGCGTCATTGCGCTGCAGGGGATTCCCGGGCCGGTCGTCGTCCTGTCGTGGCTCTACGAACGAGCGGCTCGGTGGATCCTGGACCGATACGGCGTTCACGGCAAGATCGGCGTGACGCTGCTGCGTTCGAACGACGAAACAGACGAGGACGCGGACGAATTGCGCGAGGCGCAGTCGCAGGCGGCGGAAGAGGCGAAAGACGGGGCGGCAAGCGAGGAGACGGGCGACAAGCTGCGTGTGATCGAGCAGCGGACGACGCCGGCCCGTCGCGTCTACTGCATCGACTTGCGTGTGCATGCGAAGGTCGAACCGTACGTGGAGGAGATCCGTCGGATCGCGGAGGAGAACCGCCTGCAATTGGTGCAGCTCGGCGATTGGATCGGCGGCGCTCCCTCTCCGACGGCGCTCGCCCGGTTTGAGTCGCCGACGAACGACACGGCGATCGGCGGTTCGGGACCGACGGTTGCGGCGGCCGCTTCGGCGGCCGCGAGCGAAGCGGCGCAAGCGTTGCGGATCGTGGAGGCGACGGAGCGGCGCTGGTATCCGGTGATCGACTTCAGCCGCTGCACGAATTGCATGGAGTGCATCGATTTCTGTTTGTTCGGCGTGTACGGCGTCGATAAGTCCGAGACGATTTTAGTGGAGCAGCCGGACAATTGTCGCAAAGGATGTCCGGCGTGCAGCCGAGTGTGTCCCGAAAATGCGATTATGTTCCCGCAACACAAGACGCCGGCGATCGCGGGTGCGCCTGCCGAGGCGGCCGGGGCGCTCAAGATCGACTTGTCGAAGTTGTTCGGTGCGCCCGAAGGGGCCGTCGATGCCTTTGAAATGGCCGCTCGGGAACGGGACGAACAGTTGTTGGCGGCAGGGCGCGAGGCGGTCGGGATGTCGGTCGGGATGCCCAAACGGCAGACGTCGACGGGCCCAGCCGGGCCCAAGGACGAACTGGACAACTTGATCGATGCGTTGGACGATCTCAACCTGTAGCACAGGGATTTGACGCCAGCGAAGTAGCCATTTGTGAGTCGCGAGTACGTTGGTCGGCGTGGGGCTAGGAGTTCCGACCAGCGTGCGCAGCTTGGCCGTTTTTGGGCGGCGAGGCGGGAGCCGTTGGATGAAGCCCCACGAGAATGTGCACGGCGCGTCGCGCCGGTTTGATGAGTTGCCGGCCGCCGGCTATCAGCCGCTGGTCTTGTTGGCTGCCGCGATCGCCTTGGGGATTGCGGCGAACGACGCTTTGCGTCTGGGGCCCCTGCCCGCTTGGGCTCGGCCCGGCTTGGGATGCTGGCTGCTGGCGACGGGGGCCGCGTTGGCGGTTTGGCGCCGCAGTGAAGGTCTGGCCGCGCCGCGCTGCGCCACGCTGGGATTGGGGCTGGCCGCCGCCGCGGTCGGCGGGCTGTGGCATCACATTTATCTTGATCGGTATCCGGCCGATCATTTGGCGCGGCGTCTGGGACGCGAACCCGCAGCGGTCTGCGTGGAAGCGGTAGTGGAGGCGGAGCCGCGGACGAGGATGGCGATGGGAAGCCCGGGACCTGCCTGGGCGCCGACGCGGCCGGAAACGCAGTTCACGGCGACAATCCGACGGGTGCGCGCGCCGGAAGGGTGGACTTCGGCGTCGGGAGAGGCGCGCGTTTTCGTAACGGGAAAGTTGGACGACGTTCACTGCGGCGACCAAGTCCTATTGCTGGCTCAGGCTGCCTTGCCGACGCCCGCTGGAAACCCGGGCGAGTACGATGCGGCACGAGCCGAACGGGGGCGGCGGCGACTGCTGCGGCTGTCTGTGAAGTCGCCCGCCGCGGTGACGGTCCAAGCACGGCCGCTGGCGTGGAATTGGCGGAGGACCCTGGCCGAGCTCCGCGCTGCAGGTCAACGCCGCCTGACTCAATATGTGGGCGGCGAGTCGGCGATCCTCGCGTCCGCGCTGTTGCTCGGGACGCGCGACGAGTTGGCGCCGGAGCGTAATCAGGCGTTCTTCGTCACGGGACTCGCGCATCTGCTCGCCATTTCAGGACTGAATGTGGCCATCTTTGCGTATGGCTTCTGGGCGGTGGTCAGGTTGGGGTGGTTTCCGCGGCGAGGGGCGTTGGCGATCGTGGGGCTGTTGGCCGTTTTCTACGCGTTGTTGACTGGCGCCGACCCGCCGGTGGTGCGCGCGGCGATCTTGGTGGTTTGCGTCTGTACGGCTCGCTTTCTGGGCCGGCAGGGGCTGGCCTACAACACGTTGGCGGCGGCGGCGCTGGCCATCCTCGCGGCGAACCCCGATTCGCTGTTTCAGACCGGGACGCAGTTGTCGTTTCTCGCGGTCGGCGTGTTGTGTCGGACGACGAGTCGGCGGACTCGCCCTGCGCGTCGAGACGCCCTAGAGCAGATGTTGGAACGAGCTCGCCCGTGGTGGCAACGACGGCTGCGACAAGCGCTCGCGTGGTGGTGGGACGTGTTTGCGACCAGCGGAAGCGTGTGGTTGGCCAGCTTGCCGCTGGTGGTGTGGAAGTTTCATCTCGTGTCTCCCGTGGCGCTGTTGCTGAACCCCGTGGTGCTCGCCCCGACCGCCGTCGCGCTGTACGCCGGCTTCTTCACGTTGGTGACGGCGGATGCAGCGCCAAGCGCGGCGGCCGCGACGGGCGCGTGTTGCCGTTGGTCGTTGGAATGCCTGGAGTATTGCGTGGCGTGGGGGGAGCGGTTGCCGGGGAGTCATGTGTGGTGGGCGGGGCCGAGCGGCGGGTGGGTGGCGCTGTTCTACGCCGGCTTGGCAATGACACCTCTATGGCGGGGCTCGCGGCGCGCAAGTTGGTTGGCGGGGGCGACGGTCGTCGTCGGATTGATGGGACCGGCGACGTGGTGGTGCGATCGGTCCCCCTCGGGAGCGGGCGTGCGCGGCGCGTGGCATGTGCGAGGCGATCGCGCTGGGGACCAACCTGCGCCCTGGCGCTGTACGTTTGCGGCAGTGGGACACGGAACGGCCGTGCTGGTGGAATCGCCCGCGGGCGGCACGTTGTTGTACGACTGCGGCCGGCTCGGCGCCCCGTCGCTCGGCGCCCGCTCCATCTCGTCCGTTTTGTGGTCGCGCGGCTGGTCAAGCATCGACGCCGTGGTGATTTCGCATGCCGACGCGGACCATTACAACGCGTTGCCGGAACTGCTAGCGCGGTTCTCGATCGGCCGCGTCTACATTTCGCGCGGGATGGCGCGCCGTCGCGACGCGGGATGGGCGGCGGTGCGCGACGCGATCGTCGCCCGCGGGACGCCGTTGGAAGTGATCGAGTCGGGGCGGTGCTTGCCGGAGTTCACGGGCGGCGAGTGTCGGGTGCTGCACCCGCCGCCGGGGGCTGCGACGGAAGCGGTCGGCGCGTCGGACAACTCACGCAGCCTCGTGTTGTCGTTGTCGGCGGCGGGGCGGCGCGTGTTGTTGCCGGGCGATCTGGAGGGGGATGGCTTGCGGTCGCTGGTTCAACAGGACCCGCAACCGCACGATGTGCTCATGGCCCCCCACCATGGCAGCGCCAGGAGTCAGCCGGAGGCGTTGGTGCGGTGGGCCAGTCCGCACGTCGTGGTGGTGAGCGGTGCGGCGGGGAAAGCGAAGTCTGACGAGCGGGCGACGGCGGATCGAGCGACGCCCAGGGCGTCCTTCAGGCCCACGCAGTTGCATACGGCCTACGACGGCGCGATTCATTTGGAAATGTCGCGCGACGACGTGCGAATATGGACTTGGCAGGGACGTTGGCGGCGTCGCTGAAGTAGGCAAATCGCACTTGCCAAAATCAACGTTCGGGGATAGGTTCGCCAGCGCACGCGGTGCGAGCGCCGGCGAAGGAGTCGCAGCGGGCTGCTGCGTCGCGAGGGGAGGAGCGAGAAGCATGGATGCTTGGACGTTGGATTACCGACCGCACGCGGTGCGCTGGAATTGGCGGCGTTGGGTTGGGGCGGCGCTGTGCGTGACGCTGGTCAAATGCGGCATCGCGTCCCCCGCTTTTGCGATGCCGCCTCCGCCGCCTGGAGATGAAGAAGGCGCCGACGACATGGACCTTGATCGTCCTGTGCTGCAGAACATGAACTGGGTCATGCCGACGATGGGCGGCAAGCAGTTGTGGACCGACGAACGCGTGCACGGGGAGTTTCACATCCAGCGCAACGTGCTCACCGGACACTATCGCTTGCTGGACGAAAGCGATCGGCGGCTGGCTTGGGGCACGTGGGAACAATGCGAACAGCGGTTTCGCGAGGTGCTGGCGGAGCAAAATGTGCCGCCGGTGCGCGGCAAGGTCGTCGTGTTGTTGCATGGACTTGGACGATCGCGGGCCGTCGTGAAGCCGATGGCCGATTATTTGCAGAAAGAGGGTGGATACACGACGTTGCGAATGACCTATGCGAGCACGCGCGAGGGAGTGGACCAGCATGCCGACGCGCTGCGGAAAGTCGTCGATTACTTGCAGGAAGCGGACGAGATTTCGTTCGTCGGCCATAGCCTGGGGAACATCGTGGTCCGACACTATTTGGCGGACGAGATCGAACGCGGACAGGGGCGAGTGCGCATGCCGCTGGGGCGAGTGGTGATGCTGACGCCGCCCAACAACGGAGCGGTGATCGCGAAGCGGCTGCATAGCACGGGGCTGTTCGCCCCGATCGCGGGCAAGGCCGGCGTCTCGCTGGGACGGGAATGGGACCAATTCGTGGGTCGGCTGGCGACGCCTCCTTGCGACTTTGGGATCGTGGCGGGCGGCCGTGGGAATGAAAAGGGAAACAATCCTCTCCTGCCGGGCGACGATGATTTGGTCGTGACGGTCGAAGAAACGCGGCTCGCGGGCGCACGCGACTTTCTGCTCGTGCCAAACGTCCATTCGGGCGTGTTGCGGGACTCGGAAGTGCAAGCGGCGACGCTGCGCTTCTTGCAACAGGGATGTTTTCGAGCGGACGGGAAACGCGAGCCGATCGATGAGTGACGCGACGGCGGCGGAGTGGCCGAGCCAGGGGCGGATCGCGGGCGTCGACTTTGGAACGGTGCGAATCGGCGTCGCGGTGACGGATCCCGAGCGTCGATTCGCGAGTCCCTGGGAGACGCGAACTCGACAGTCGGAGGCGCAAGACGCCGCGTACTTCGAGCGAATGGCGCGCGATGAGCGGCTGGTGGGCTGGGTCGTCGGCTTGCCCGTTTATCCCAGCGGCGACGAAAGTCCGTTGTCGACCGCCGCGCGGCGCTTCGGCGCATGGTTGGCGCGTGCGACCCATCTGCCCGTCGTCTTCTACGACGAACGCTATTCCTCCACCGCCGCCGACGACTACCTGACTGAAGGGCGACTCACCAAGAAACGCCGTCAGGAGCGGCGCGACCAACTGGCCGCCCAGATCCTGCTCACCAGCTTCCTCGAAGCGGGCCAACCCGCCGCCGACCGAGCGCCGTAGGACAGGCCGTAGGACAGGCTTCCAGCCTGTCTCCCCATCTCCCCATCTCCCCATCTCCCCATCTCCCCACCGAGCACCCCTCTGCGTTGGCGCTCTCGTTGGCGCGCTCTCGTTGGCAGCGCGGCGGGGCGTTGGCGGTGTGGCGGTGTGGCGGTGTGGCGTGGTGGCGTTGTGGCGTGGTGGCGTGGTGGTGCGTAACAGGCTGGAAGCCTGTTCTACGGGGTATGTTATCATCCAGTCGTTCACCTGCGGGCGGCTGAGAAATGAGTGAGGAAGTCATGAAGAAGATTGCAATTGCGTGTCAGGGCGGCGGAAGTCAGACGGCGTTTACGGCGGGCGTGCTGGCGGCTTTGTTTGACGAAGGCGTGCACCACAAGCGACGCGTGGTGGGGCTGAGCGGCACGTCGGGCGGCGCGATTTGTGCGACCTTGTCGTGGTATGGCATCTTGCGGGAGACGCACGGAGACGCATCGTCGATCGGACAGCGGATTGAAGACTTTTGGGCCGACATCGTCGCGCAAACGCCGGCGGAAATCCAGCTTGACACCTACCTGGCGGAAATGTTGCGTTTGATCGACAAGGGGCTCCTGCCGCACGTGGAAGTCAGCCCCGTTTCGACCATCAGTCAGATGTTCTTTTCCATGATTTCCGCCTACGCGCCGCGTCCGTTCTTCACGGACTTGCGGGCCTCGCTGGAGAAGCATATTCACTTTCACGAGCTCGCGACGCTCGCCAAGGAAGACAGCCCCGCTCTGCTGCTCGGCGCCGCCGACGTCCTGACCGGGGAACTCAAGAAATTCAATTCTTTGAAGGGCGAGATCTGCGTGGAGGCCGTGTTGGCGTCGGCGGCGATTCCGACGCTGTTTCCGGCCGTGCAAGTGGGCGCAAGCTACTACTGGGACGGATTGTTCTCCGACAATCCGCCCATCAAGGAACTCGTGCGACTCATCACCGTCGGCGCGGAACGAATCCCCGACGAAGTCTGGGTGATCCAGATCAATCCAACGAACATCTCGAAAGTGCCCACGACGACGTCCGAAATCATCGACCGCCGGAACCAGATGACCGGAAATGTCTCGTTGTTCCAGAGTCTGGAGTGGGTCGAGTTTTACAATATGTTATTGCGCGAGAAACTAGTCTCGTTCGAAAGCCTGGAGCGATCGGGTTTTCCTAGGCGGGAGCCGATTGAAATCCGTTTCATCCAGATGGACCCCGAGGTGCAGGCGAACCTGGACTACGTCAGCAAATTGTCGCGCGAACCGGGGCATGTCCGACGGTTGATCGACCACGGCCGCGAACAGGCTCGGAAGTTCCTGAAGGCGTTGGAGTGAGGCTGCGGCGATGGGCGCGGATGGTAACAGGCTGGAAGCCTGTTCTACGGCGCGCATTTTCGCACACTTGGGGTGTGCGGTGCTCGCGACGGCGCGCACACTTCGTTGGCACGATGAGCCTGATTGACTCGTTTTTGGCGGTCTGAGCCGCAGCCGCACGATCGGTACGCGGGTTGCATCCAGACGCAGGCATGTTCTTTACCGAAATTGCCCGCGAAAGGATGGCTTCCGTGAATAACGCTTCCGCACAACCGACGAAGGACCCGCTGCCCGACGAAGTCTCGAAGCCGGTTCCGTTCGATTTGGCTCAATACGGCATTCACGTCGCCGACGTGCGACGCAATCTTTCGCCCGCCGCCTTGTACCTGGAAGCGATCCGCGACGATCCGAAGTGCGATATCGCCGACACCGGGGCGCTGATCGCCTTCTCCGGCGAAAAGACGGGCCGGTCTCCCAAAGACAAACGGGTCGTCGAGCATCCCGACTCGAAAGACGACGTGTGGTGGGGGGCGGTCAATGTGCCGATTGACGACGAAACGTTCGACATCAATCGCGAGCGGGCGATCGATTTTTTCAACACCCGCAAGAGGTTGTATGTGGTCGACGCGTTCGCCGGCTGGGATCCCACGCATCGCGCCAAGGTGCGCGTCATCTGCACGCGTCCCTATCACGCGCTGTTCATGCACAACATGCTCATCCGACCGACTCGCGAGGAACTGCAGGACTTTGGCGCGCCGCATGTCGTGATCTTCAATGCGGGCGAGTTCCCCGCCAATCGCAAGACGAAAGGCATGAGTTCCAAGACAAGCGTCGACCTGTCGCTCGAGCGGCGCGAATTCGTGATTCTCGGTACGGAATACGCCGGCGAAATGAAAAAGGGCGTCTTCACGATGATGAACTACTACGCGCCGAAACGCGGCGTGCTGTCGATGCACTGTTCGGCCACCGCCGACAAGAAGTCGGGCCGTTCGTCGCTGTTATTCGGTCTCTCAGGCACCGGCAAGACGACGTTGTCCGCCGACCCGCACCGGTTGCTCATCGGCGACGACGAACATTGCTGGACCGACCACGGCATCTTCAATATCGAGGGCGGCTGCTACGCCAAGGCGATCGATTTGACCCCCGAAGCGGAACCCGAGATCTTTCAGGCGCTGCGGTTCGGGGCGGTGCTGGAGAACGTGGTGTTCGATCACAGCACGCACCATGTCGACTTCCATGACACCTCGATTACGCAAAACACGCGCGGCGCGTATCCGATCGAGTTCATTCGGAATGCGAAAGTGCCGTGCGTCGCCGGGCACCCGACCGACGTCATCTTCTTGACGTGCGATGCGTTCGGCGTCTTGCCGCCGGTGAGCAAGCTCACGCCGGCTCAGGCTATGTACCACTTCATCAGCGGGTACACGGCCAAAGTCGCCGGGACCGAAATGGGCGTGACCGAGCCGCAGGCCACCTTCTCTCCCTGCTTCGGCGGACCGTTTTTGGTGTGGCGACCGTCGAAGTACGCCGAACTGCTCGCGGCCAAAATGCAGCAGCACCAGGCGAACGCCTGGTTGGTCAACACGGGGTGGAGCGGCGGGGCGTACGGCGTCGGCGCTCGCATGAAACTGAAGTTGACGCGCGCCATTATCAACGCCATCCACAGCGGCGAATTGGCGCAGGTGGAAACGGCTCGCGATCCCGTGTTTGGATTCGAAGTGCCGCTGCATTGCCCCGGCGTTCCCGACGACGTCTTGTCGCCGCGCAAGACGTGGGCCGACAAGGCGAGCTACGACGCGACGGCTCGGAAGCTGGCCGGCCTGTTCCAAGCGAATTTCGAGAAATACGCCGAAGGAGCGAGTGCGGAAATCAAGGCGGCAGGTCCTACTTGCGAGTAGGTCGACCGAGACGGAGCAGGCGCTAGGTCGAATGCTGCTTTCCAAGTCTGTTTCCACACCGCGAGCATCACGGCCATGAAACGCGACGCCGACCATGCGAAGCCCGCTGCAGACTCCGATCGTGCGAAGCTCAAGGGCAAGGAATACGAAAAGCAACTCCGCAAACTGCACGTGGAGTTGGTGAAGCTCCAGGAATGGGTGCGGCACAAAGGGTTGAAGGTTTGCGTCCTCTTCGAAGGACGCGACGGCGCGGGCAAAGGCGGAACGATCAAGGCGATCACCGAGCGGGTCAGCCCACGCGTGTTTCGCGTCGTGGCGCTCCCGGCGCCGACGGATCGCGAGAAGTCGCAGATGTATCTCCAACGCTACGTGCCGCACCTGCCGGCTGCGGGCGAAATCGTCATCTTCGACCGTAGCTGGTACAATCGTGCCGGCGTCGAACGAGTGATGGGGTTCTGCACCGAGGAACAGACGAAGCGATTTCTCGAGGCCGCGCCGCTCGTGGAAAAGGCGATCGTCGAATCGGGCGTGATCCTAATCAAGTACTGGCTCGAGGTAAGTCCCGAAGAGCAGACGCGGCGGCTGGAGTCGCGGATGCACGACGGCCGCAAACTTTGGAAGCTTTCCCCGATGGACCTCAAGTCGTACAGTCGTTGGTACGATTACTCGCGGGCCCGCGACGAAATGTTTCGCACGACCGACACGGCGTGGGCGCCGTGGTACGTCCTCCGCTCCGACGACAAACGCCGCGCGCGACTCAATTGCATCACGCACCTGCTGAGCCGCATCCCGTATGAAGAAGCGCCTCGCGAAAAAGTGAAACTCCCGAAACGCCAAAAGGCGGGCGGGTACCAAGAGCCGGACTATCCGTTCCGCTATGTCGAAGAGAAGTTCTGAGCAACCCTGAGTCCCGACGCTAGGACATGGTAATCCGCCGAACATCGCACATTCTAAAGCCGAAGGGAGGCTTCTCTCATGTCGTCGCCGCGGTATCCCCTGCTGTATCAAGTCAACACGCGCGTCTGGCTCGCTCAACTTTCGAAGCAGCTTGGTCGGCCGGCGACGCTCGACGACATTCCTAACGCGGAGCTCGATTCGTTCGCCCAAGCTGGATTCGATTGGATCTGGCTGCTCAGCGTTTGGCAGACGGGGCCCCAAGCGCGCGACGTGTCGCGTGCTCACCCGGGATGGCGGCGCGAATTCGAGCAGACGTTGCCCGACCTGACGGAGGAGGACATTCCCGGGTCGGGGTTCGCGATTACCGACTATCGAGTGCACAAGCAACTGGGCGGAGATGCGTCGCTAGCGCGCCTGCGAAAACGACTCGCCCAACGCGGCCTCAAATTGATGCTCGACTTCGTCCCCAATCACATGGGGCTCGGGCACCGCTGGGTCGATGAGCATCCCGAGTACTTCGTCGCTGGAACGGAGGCGGATCACGCGCGGGCGCCGCAGAATTACATCCGCGTCGCGAGCAAGAAAGGGAAACTGCTGCTCGCGCACGGTCGCGATCCCTACTTCGACGGTTGGCCCGATACGCTGCAATTGAACTATGCGCAGCCGACGACGCAGGCGGCGATGATCGGCGAGTTGCAACGCATCGCCGGACAGTGCGACGGCCTGCGCTGCGACATGGCGATGTTGGTGCTGCCCGAAGTGTTTGAACGCACGTGGGGCGCGGCGGCGCCGCTGTTCTGGACCGGCGCCACCGAGCAGGTTCGCAAACGACATCCGGGCTTCACGTTCATGGCCGAGGTGTATTGGGACCTCGAGTGGACGCTCCAACAGCAAGGCTTCGACTACGCCTACGATAAGCGCTTGTACGATCGATTGCGCGAGCGGCATGCGCGACCGGTGCGCGAGCATCTCTACGCCGGCCTCGACTTTCAGGACAAGCTGGCGCGGTTTCTGGAGAACCACGACGAACCGCGCGCGGCGGCGACGTTCCCCCGCGACGTGCATGCCGCGGCGGCGGCGATCACCTTTTTGTCCCCCGGCTTGCGCTTCTTTCACCAAGGGCAGTTCGAGGGGCGGAAGGTGCGCATCTCGCCGCACCTGGGCCGCGGTCCCGAGGAGCCGCTGGACGGAGACCTGCAAGCCTTCTACGCCTCGCTACTGGCAGTGCTCAAGAACCCGGCGTTTCGCGACGGCGACTGGCGGCTGCTGCCCGCCGACCGCGCCTGGGAAGGCAATGCGTCGCACGAGGACTTCGTGTTGTTCGCTTGGCGCGGTGCGGACGATGCCCGCTTCGTCGTCGCCGTCAACTACGCGTCACACCCTAGCCAATGCCGCGTCCGACTGCCGTGGTCCGACCTCGCGGGGCGCTCCTGGCGACTCGCCGATCTCCTCAGCCGCGACGTCTACGACCGTCCCGGCGATGAACTGACCGAGCCCGGCCTCTACCTCGACATGCGTCCCTGGCAAGCTGCCGTCTATGAGATCGCCCGTCCGTAGAACAGGCTTCCAGCCTGTTATCACTGCCGCCGCGAGAGCGTCCTTTACCCCGACGCCCCTATGACTGCATCGTCGCCGGATTCCACCGCGGCAGATTGGAATGCAGCACCAGCGACTCTGGGCTGACTGCCGCCGCCATGGCAGCGGGCGAACGGCGAGCTCGTCGCACCAGCACATAGAAGTACGCGCACAGGCAGGTGAGCAGCGTAAAGGGCATCGAGAGCATAAACAGGATGCTCCAGAAGTAACCTTGGACGAGTCCCGAGGCGGTCGGGTCGTTGTGCGACAGCGAGTCTTTGCAATTGGGGCAAGCGAACGCCGTGTCCGCGACCGCGAAAACGAGCGCGGCCAGGAGGATGGGAGCGATAGACTTGAGTTTGGCGAATCGATTCATCATGGAGTCCCCAAGCGAATTCTCAACTCCTCAAGCTTACCCAACCTTCTCTGTATCGGCTACCGCGGCGGGTAAATCTGATACAGAAGCAGGTAGACCACGACGCCGGTCACCGACACATACAGCCAAATGGGAAACGTAATCTTGGCCCATCGGCGGTGTTTCTGACGCTGTTCGGTCAACCCGAAGTAGATCGTGCCGATAGTGAGCACCGGGACGCTCATCGCCAACAGCACGTGGGTCAGCAGGACGGCGTAGTAGCTGTAGCGTACGGCGATCGGCGGGTAGTCGGGGAACCGCGTCCCCACGCCTGCCTTGGTCCCAAAGTGATAGAACAAATAGCAGGCCAAAAAGAGGCCTGACACGGCGAACGCGGCGAGCATCGTGTTGCGGTGCGCCGTCTCGCGACGCTGCTTGATGAGCAGCCAGCCGACCAGCAACAGCAAGGTCGCGAGAGCGTTGAGCGACGCGTTCACATGAGGCAGGATCTTCGCCAGTTCGTCCATCGCAGCTACTCGGCTTTCTTCTCGACCGGCGTCTCATCCGCCGCGTCATCTTCCGCCGTGTGTTTGGACGGAATGTCGGGCTCTTCGACCGCGCCGGCCGCTTTCTTCTTTACGGGGCGTCCGGCCAGCAAGTCTTCGAGCGCCTGACGCATTTCGGCGATCGCATCGGCCTTATTCCAGGCGTACTTCCCGACGAGATTGCCTTCCTTGTCGTACACAAAGAACTTCTCCACGTGCGTTTGTTCGTCGAGCGGCACGCCGTAGACTTCGGCGCCGACGCGTCGCAACAGGAGCATGTCCCCGGTCAGGAACAGCCATTGGTCCGCATCGGCCTGAAACTTCTTCGCGTAGGTTGAGAGCGCCTCGGGCGTATCGCGTTTCGGGTCGCAGGTGATGCTGAGAAACTTCACGCCGCGCTTCGCGAATTCGTCGTGAATCACGGACAACTGCCGATTCTGTCGTTCGCACGGCCCGGGGCAGGAGGCGAAGAAGAAGCTGACGACATGGATCTGCCCCTTCAGTTCCTTGGAGTCGAAATCACGGCCGCTGCGTTCGGTGAGATGGTAGTCGGTGATCCAATCGACCTTGGACCACTCGGGATCCGGCTTGGCGCCCAGCGATTCAGCCTTAGGACCCTGCTTCATGCGGCTGGCGGTGAGGGCCAGCAAGGCGCCTCCCGCGACGAACAGGACGGCCGCCGCCGCCAACAGTTTTCGATTCATTGCCAATCTCCCACGGTACGGGTGCGGCCGGTCAGAACGGCCGCCGCCACGAGTCCCACGGCGAATGCGATCGCTACGATCCACGACGTCGACAGGTC
>JAXMBK010000015.1:0-183645 GCA_046349935.1 Pirellulales bacterium
GCCCATCCCGCCGGCCCCGCCGCCGCGTCCCGCGCCGCAACGTCCTCCGCCTCCCCCCGCAGGCCCCGTCGCCAACATCCCGCGCGTGGCGACAGCCCCGCCCGTTCCCGCCGCCTCGACGCCAGCCAGCGCGAAGCCGCTCAGCGTCAAGCCCGAGCCCGCAAAGCCCGAGCCCGCAAAGACAGCGTCTCCGAAGCCAGAGGCCGTCAAGCCTGCGACTCCGCCGACCGCGGCTCCGTCGACCGCGGCTCCGTCGACCGCGGCTGCGCCGACCGCGTTCGCGCCGGCCCGCGTGGAGGAAGCGCCCGCAGACGAAGACGATGTGCCGCCCGAACTCGCGTGGATGTACGAAGGGCGAGAGGCGCCGCGTTCGGTCGTTCGCACCGGCGAGTCGCCGGAGGGACCGCGGGTCGCGGCCGGGCTGGTGGTCGCGCAAGGATTGCTGCTCGTCGTGATGCTGGCCGTCGGCTTTGGACTGGGGCGTGCGAGTCAACGGGCAGGCGACGGCGGAGCGCAAGAGACGCTCGCAGCACGCCCCGCGACGCTCAGCGGCAAGGTGGAGTACGGAACGAGCGGCGGGACGTCTTTTCCCGATGAAGGCGCCGTGGTGCTCGTGTTTCCCGCGAGCCAACGGCCGGCGGCCGACGAGCGCATCGCCTACGAGGGACTGCGGCCGACCGACTTGCCGCTCGACGCCAACCATGAATCGCTTGAGAAACTCCGGTTGCTTGGCGGCGGACTGGCCCGCGTCGACGCCGCGGGCCAGTTTCGCATCTCACTGCCCAAGTCGGGCAGCTATTACGTCTTGGTGTTGTCGCACCATGGAGCTCGCCGCGCCAATGTCGCGCCGAACAAGTCCGATCTCGCCCAAATCGGTCGGTATGTTCAGATGGCCAATGAATTGATCGGCGACCGCCGTTACCGCTGGACCACCGAAGAGATCACCGGCCAAAAGCGACTTGACTCCGCGCTCCCACATTAACGGGACGCGAACAGCTCCACCTCCTCCGCCCCCACGAAGTCGAACGTCTCTCCGTCGTCGCCGTGCGCAGTTCCCGTCAACGTCACGGTCGCCGCGCGCCGACGATCCCGCGCCCCGCAGCGCCGTTCATCTTCCTCGATCAAATCGCGGTACATTTCGCGTAGATCGGTGTCTTCCAGCCGGAAGTGGAGCACCAGGTCCAAGTCGCCGTCGCGATCGACGTCCTGAAAGACGGCCTTCTTCGCCGCAGCGCCCGCGAATCGAATGCTGGAAATATCCACCCACGCAGCGTTGAAATCGCTGGTGGTGAACAAGGTGACCGGAATGACTCCCTTCGCGTCGACGTTGATCGGGTTCTTGCGACTTCCCGGCTTGACGTCAATGCCGACGAACCAAGTCGCGGCGGCGCTGACGTTGTTCGCTCCCAACTCGCCCGCCAGCGTTTCATCCGCTTCGTGAATTGCACGTTCGGGGTCGACGACCAACAGCAGGCGTTCTTGAGGCGTTCCGAGCGATTGGAGCGACGTAGTCGCCGAGTATTGTCCGGGGTCCCGCATTCCAGACGTATCAAATTGGTGCGCCTCGACGTCGATCTGCGGATCGAATACATCGTCATGCGACCAATACAGTTTCACCACCGGATCGTCGGCCAGCGCTGCGCCGTCGATGCTCCAGGTGGCTTGAATTGCTTCGCCGTCGAGTTCCACCTCGACCGCCGCGAGGTCCGGATGGGTCGTTTCCGGTTCGTAGGGCGTGTAGCTGAAATCGTCGAAGTAAGTCTCGAACGACGGCCGCCAGAACGGCGCAAACATGACGAGTTCGATTTGGTCGAACCGCAGATCCTCGGTCCCGTGGTAGACCGTTTGTCCGTCGATGGTAAAGGTGACGTCGTTCGGAAAGACGCGAGCGCCCAACTGGTGCCAGCCCGGCGTGCGCTGCACTTGCATGGTCGACGGATCAACGCCCTGCATGTTGATGTGATAGTACGACCCGTCGCCGAAGTTGTAGTCATACGTCCCCATCGTGATGTTCCAACCCGGCACCTCGACCGTGTTGTGCAGCCACAATTGGATGTAGTTGCTCGAACCGACGTCGGCGCCCGAGTCATAGAACCACGTCGACACCTCGCCGTACGACGGCGCATCCAGCTTGTGCCAGATCCCCGCCTGCTTCTCGATGCTGCCAGGAACCGAATTGAATTGCACGGACTGAGTTCCGCTGTGGGCTTGCGCGGTCGAGGGAAACGTGACGTAGCCCGAGTATTCGTCGGTCGACCAGAAGGGATCGAGCGTCGCGGATTCGAACGAGTCTTGAAAACCCGCGAAGACGCGTCGCGACTCCAGCCGCTCGAAGCCCAGCCGTCCGCCTTGCCGCCGCAGCCGCCGATCCAGGACCTGCGAGCGCATCGACGCGTTCCCCTCTCGCTTCCGAGCTTCAGTCAAGTTAAGACGTTGCATGCTTGTCGCTCCTGAATCAGTCGTGTGTGTGATCAATTTGTTGTTTCACCACGGGACTAACCGCCCAAGAACTCTGAAGCGCGACAAGTCTTCGCCAAAAATCTTTTCCATCAACCGCCGGCAGTTTGCGGCTTGCGGACGAACAGGACCACGCATGCGAACCATGACGACATGGCTCTTCGATCAATCGGGCCGCGCGCTCGCTCTACTCGTCGCGTGGCTGCTTCTGACAACCTTCAGCGCCCGCGGTGCGGACCTTGTCGCCGTCCGCCCTCCATCACAACTCGGGCCGCTCGACAATCCGCTGAAGGGCTGGTGTCCCTACACCGACGCGGGACCGATTCACCAGCCCTACTCGATGGTGTTCCAGTACGTCTCCTGGCGCGACCTCGAACCGCTCGAAGGCGACTATCGATTTGAACGCTGGGAGCAGTCGTGGGACGCACCCGCGGCGCGCGACAAACACATTCTGTTCCGCGTGTACATCGATTACCCGTCCAAGAAGTCAGGGCTGCCGGATTGGCTGCGAGCAGCAGGAGTACGCGAGACGCCGTATGACGATTACGGCGGAGGTTTGTCTCCCGACTACAACGACCCGCGCATGGTCGCGGGGATGGAGAGGCTCATCGCGTCGCTCGGCCGACGTTACAACACCCACCCGCGCATCGCCTTCATTCAATTGGGATTGCTGGGGTTCTGGGGCGAGTGGCATACGTATCCGCGGACGAAGTTGTACGCGTCGGCGGAGACAGAGCGTCGCGTGATCGATGCGTACCGAAAAGCGTTCCCCGACAAATCGCTGATGGTGCGTTACGCGCGCGGCGCGGCGGGAGCGCAAGAATGGATCGGGTTTCACGACGACATGTTTCCCGAAGACACCGATAACGGACAAGACTGGAGCTTCTTAGCTGGGTTGCGATCCGCGAAGAGAACCGACAACTGGCGGGTCGCCGTCGTGGGCGGAGAAATGGTCCCCGGCCAAGCCTCCAAGTGGCTGGGCGACCAATATGAGACGACGCGTACCATGCTCGATCGAGCTCGTTTCACTTGGGTCGGCCCCTACTGTCCCGCGCTCGCGAACGACTCCAGCGAACGGTTCCGCCAGCGCAGTGAAGAATTAGTGCGCAGGATGGGGTATGAGTTTCAGATTGAAGAAGCGACGCATCCAGCAGCGGGGACGACGAACGAAGCGTTGCTTGTGACGCTGCGCGGCGTCAATCGCGGGACGGCCCCGTTTTACTACCCTTGGAAAGTGGAATGGGCGCTGTTGGATTCCCAAGGCCGATTGGTTTCACGCGCCGCGACCGACTGGGACATTCGTCGTTGGCGTCCGGGTGCGTTCTCCGAAAACACTCGCCTCAGGTTCGACGCCGCCCCCGGCGTTTACCGATTGGCCGTCGGCATTCGCGACCCTTGGCGAGACAAACCGGCGATCCGTTTCGCCAACGCACTCCCCGTACACGAGGGTTGGACGATCCTCTCGGAAATTCAGTGGATTGAAAAACCATGAGCGAAGGTGGTGGGCCCGCGCTCGCAAAGCCTCGCTTGGCCCACCCTACGCGCCGTCGGGTCAGCTCTCCTTACTACTTCCTACTCTCAACTCTCGGCGCAGCCGGGCCCGCGCTCGCAAAGCCTCGCTTGGCCCACCCGACAAATCTCCGTGTCCTCGGCGTCCTCTGTGGCAAAAAACGAGCTCTGCGGCTCAGCCCAAAATCTCGCGTTTGCGTTGCACGTAATCCCACACGACGAAGCGATCAAGATCGCGGCCGGCCGTGAAGAAGACGCGGCCCTGAGTCGACTCGGCCAACCGATAGGCGAACCGAATATCCTCTTCGCTTTGCGACCAACTGGGAATCAAGAACAAGTTGATCGTGATTCCCTGTTTGCGGCACAACTGCGCCTCGCGCAGCGTCGCGGTTTCGGTGCGCGGGTCGGGCGGGTAGAGCAGGTAGAGCCACGAACCGTCGAAGTGGGCGGTGGGGAGGCCGTCGGTGATGACGATGACTTGCCGATTCGGCGTGTCGACGGTCGCCAACGACTGTCGCGCCAGTTGCAACGCGTGCTGCAAATTCGTGAAGTGCGGCGGAATGCGACTCTCGCTCACATCGTCGCGACTCATGTCGACCTTTAGCCGAACGATCGGATCGAACAGGGTGACCGGCTTGGGCATAAGTTCGACGATCTGACCTGGAGCGCAAGCCTTCGCGAACGAATACATTTCGAAGAAGCGCAGAAAGTCGCCGGGGTACTCGCTGCGAATGAGCCCCTCGAGCGCCAGGGCCATGCGTTTGACGTTGATGTACTGCCCCTCGTAACGCATCGAGCCGCTCATATCCATGACGACGACCGTCGCGCACTTGGGGGTATTGCGAGTGCGATGGACGACGATGTCTTCGTTCTTGAGTCGCACGGGAAACTCGCCGCCCGTCCGCAGCAGCGCATTCACGAACGATTGCGGAATGTCCATTTGCGTGAGCGAGTCGCCGAACTCGTAGGGACGCGTGCGCTGGAGTTCTACCGCCCCGTCGCCCTCGATGGGACCTTGATGGCGACCGCTGCGCGAGGCTTGCAGGTTGGCGAAGATGCGTTCGAGCAGTTTGCCTTGAAACACCTTGTAGGCTTGCGGCGTCACCTGGAAGACGCCGTTCGAATCGCGTTGGAGCCCCTGGCGTTCGGCCGCCTCGCGCACGAAGTTCTCCACCATGTTCTGCAGTTCTTCGAGCCGCGACATGTCGCCCGGTTCTGTGAACTCGGAGAGCATCTCCATGTCGATGATCGCGATCTGCGCCGTTTTCTGTGCTTCCTCGAGTTGTTCGAGGAGCTTGTCGATTTTTTCGAGTTCCTCTTTGACTTGCAGCGCTTCGGGGACGCTCAGGGACGTTCGGCCCGTGAACGCATACTTTGCGGCCAATTCGTCGACTTGGTACTTCTCGCCCAGCGATTCGATCAGCCCGATCATCCGGCGAGCGACGGGCGAGGCGTCGTCGCCGAGTGCGTACCAGAGGCGTTCCAGGTCGTAGATTTGCTCCGCCTCGACGGCCTGCTTGAAGGCTTTCCGCAGTTCATCGGGGACTTGGACGGTCCGCGCTGTTTGCTCGAAGGCGCGCCCCGCCGCCCGCTGCACGCCGTGCGTCTCGTACTTTTCCAGGATCTTCCGCTTTCGTTCGAGCAGCATGGCGCGTAGGGCGTCGAGGCTCGGACCAAGTCCGGCGATTTGACTGGGGTCAAGCCGAATGGCGCGGGCCAGTTCTGCTTCGGTAAGCGGCCGATAGCCGCCGTATTGCAAGAGATGTTCGAACGCGGGCGAGACCAAGTCGGGCGGGGGCTGCGTGGGGCTGGGGAAATGGCGCGGATCGAATTTCTGATACGTGTGGATCACGCCGCCGATCGGCGCACGACGCGGGAGTGGCTCGTTCATGATGGCAGTCCCTGGCCGCATTCGCGGCTATTCGATCGCATAGGTAATCCGTCCGTACTGCGTGCCGCGTGAGATTTTGTCCATCGCGTACAAGCCCGCCAGCACGAACTCGACGCACGACGCACGCACGGCCGCGTCTTGCGAGGCGTTCACCTCGAAGGCCTTGTCCCAAGCCGGCGGCACGCGTTGCAGACGGTCCGAGTAGACCGCAGAGGGGAGCATGTCCCCGACTTCGATCTTCACGCCGCGGCTGAAGATCTGTGCTATTTCCTCGAGTCCATGGCGGTCGACGTACTCTTCGAACACCGTTCGCACTGCTTCGGCGATGACGGCGTCGAGCACCTGGCGTTCCGACATTTGATGGCTGCCCATCAAGTCGAGTTCGAGCTTGCCGAGCGACGAGGCGTAGAGGTGCCCGAGATCGCTGATCCGCGGCACGGCGGGGCGCTCCCCTAGCACGACGGCGCGTTGTCGAGCGCTCGCGACCATCGTGCGATAGTTGGCGATGCTGAAGCGGGCGCTGACGCCCGAGCTATGGTCGACGTACTTCGACTTACGCGCCTGCACCGTGATCTGCTCGATGATCTCGTTCATGAAGTGCGGCACGACGACCGGGTAGTCTCCTCCCAGATCCAGCGCGGCTTCTTGTTGAAAGATCTGAATCCCCAAGTCGCGTTCCCGCGGATAGTGCGTGTGAATGACCGACCCGATGCGGTCCTTCAGCTGCGGGATGACTTTGCCGCTACGATTGAACGTCGAGGGGTTGGCGGAGAACAGCAGCAGCACGTCGATATCGAACTTCACCGGGTAGCCGCGGATTTGCACGTCGCGTTCTTCCAGGATGTTGAACAGCCCGACTTGGACCAGTTCATCAAGTTCCGGGATTTCGTTGATCGCGAAGATCCCGCGATGCATGCGCGGGATGAGGCCGAAGTGCAGCGCTTCCTCGGTCGACATGCTCACGCCGCCCGCCAACTTGGCGGGGTCGATCTCGCCGATGATGTCGGCGAACTTCGTACCCGGCGCCAGCCGCTCGGCGTAGCGGTCCTCGCGCTTCCACCATCCGATCGGCGTCTCCGCCTCGTCGTGCTCGGCGATAAACCGCTTGCCGACGCGGCTGATCGGCAAATAGGGATCGTCGTGAAACGGCGCGTCGGGAATGTCGAGATACGGAATTTCCGGGTCGAGGAAGCGGACCAGCGACCGCATCAAGCGGCTCTTCGCTTGCCCCTTCTCACCCAGGAACAGCATGTCGTGGCTGGCCAACAACGCAATGTTGATCTCGGGGATGACCGTGTCTTGGTACCCGACGATGCCCGGGAACAATTCGTCGCCGCGGGCCAATTGTGCGAGAAAGTTATCGTGCAGTTCTTGTTTGACCGATTTCGAGATCCAGCCGCTGTCGCGGAGTTCGCGGAGGTTCGAGGGTTTTGCAGTCATGCCGTGTCGATCGCTCATCAAGTTGAGTTAGACTAAATCGCGGGACGTGCGGTAGTATAGCGGACCGGCGAGTGGGCGGCGGATCGCCCCGTGCGTCCGCGCGTCCGGGAGATGTCGGTCGCTTCGCCGAAGGCGTCCATTTGCTTATGTCGCGTCAGCCTTTACCGTCTCCGCTTGCACGTCGCATCGCCTGGCTGTCGCTCGGCCTGTTGCTGGCGAGCACAGGCTGCCGCGATCCAGGGGCGACCTCCTCGGGCGCCGCGTCCAATTCGCCTTCGAGCCGGTCTAGCGCCGAGACGCCGATCATTGCACGCCCGGCGCCGCGCGACGGCGATTACGTCGGGAGCGACGCCTGTCGAGAGTGTCACGCCGAGGTGTCGCAGCGCTACGCGGCTCATCCCATGGCTCGCTCGCTGACCCCGGTCTCAGTGGCGCCGACCGACCCCGTCGCGTTCCAACGCAGCGATGGGCGAACGTATCGCGTGGAATCGCGCGCCGGGCGCATGGTGCACATCGAGTCGCATGGCGGGGGCGGCGGTGCAGCCCCGTACGAACAGGTTGAACCCGTCGATTGGGCGATCGGCTCGGGACGCCGCGGCCGGTCGTATTGCCTGGATCGCGATGGCTGGTTGTTCATGTCGCCTCTGTCGTGGTACTCCGGCCAAAAGAAGTGGGATTTATCCCCCGAGTACGATCCGCTTCGCCACCCGCGGTTCGAGCGGCCGACCAACGACCGCTGCTTGCAATGCCATGCCGGACGGTTGAACTACGCCGACGAGCCGACGAATGAGCTGCAACAACGCTACGGCCGACCGCCGATCGCCGAAGCAATGATCAGTTGCGAACGGTGCCACGGACCGGGCGGACGACATGTCGCATGGCGGCGCGCGAAGGGAGGCGACGCGACCCAGGATCCGATCGTGCAACCAAGTCGGCTGGATGCGCGGCGCGCAGACGACGTTTGCAATCAGTGTCACCTCACCGGCGCAGCGCAGGTGCTGCGGTACGGTCGACGACACGCCGACTTCCGACCGGGCGACTTGGTCGGCGATGTCTGGGTGACGTTCTTGAGCGGCGAGGGATTGGGACGCGCGGGGATGACGAAAGCCGTGAGTCACGTCGAACAGATGCATGCGAGCCGGTGCTTTCAGGGGAGCGGCGGGAAGCTGGGGTGCACCTCGTGCCACGATCCGCATGAGGCGCCGGAAGAAGCGTCGCGCACGACCTACTTTGACGATCGTTGCAGGAAATGCCATGCCGACGACCGCGATTGCTCGGTCGATGCGGCGGCCCGCTCGCAAGCTCCGGCCCGCGGTTCGTGCATCGCGTGCCACATGCCGCGGCTGCAAGCGCACGATGTTCCCCATACGACGCAGACCGATCATCGAGTGCCGCGGCAAGCGGCGGGTAGCCAGGCGGAGGGTAGCGAGCCGACAGACGGCGAGTCGAGCGGTGGAAGCGATCTGGCGGCTTGGCAAATCTTTGAGCGGCTGGAATCGCGTCTGCCGGAATGGGAAGAACAGCGCGCCCGCGGACTCATCGAGGGGCAGGCGGCGGAACAACAGCGAGACCGCCGGTTGGCGGAGCGCGCGGCCCCGCGGTTGCGGGAGACGGTCGCGAGAGCGCCGGACGACGTCGAGTCGCTGGATGTGCTCGCGGTTTGCGAGCTGCTCTTGGAGCGGCCCGACGAGGCGGTGCGGTTGTGGGGCGAGGCGTTGAAGCACGACCCGCGGCGGCAATCGGCGTTGCAGTCGCTGTTGTTGTATTGGATGAATCGTGGGGAAACGACGCGGGCGGCAGGGTACGCCGAGCGGCTGGTGACGGTGAATCCCTGGGTCGCCGACGCTCAAGGTCGCTATTCCCTGCTGTTGGCTCGGTTGGGACGGATGGACGAGGCGGTCGCCGCCGCCGAACGAGCTCGCCAGCTCAACCCGTCGGCGCCGCCTGCGACCAAGTGGCTGGCCGAACTCTATCGTCGGACGGGCAAAACTGCGGAGGCGGAGCAGTTGGAGCGGGGGGCCGCGCGCGCGACGCCCTAGCAGGCGTCGATCCCAGCAGCGGGCCGTTCGCGAGGTCTACTCACTGTCGCGGTCGGCGGAGTAAACTAGTGACCTTTTCATGAGCGGCGGGTGTAAGGAACGTGAAGTTGACGAAGGCGGAGTCAGAACCACGGGAGACGACGACGGAGGCGGAGAAGCTGCGCACTACGGCAGGCGCAGTCGCTCCCGTTGAATCGGCGACTCCTTCTTCCTCCGCGCGTCGCGCGGCATTCTGGGCGAGCCGCCTGTTGCTGGTCGCCGTGTTGGGAAGCGGCGCCGTCTACGGGGCGTTGTGGTGGCAGGACCGTCCGTTGCGACAGGCGGAAGCGGCCTTTCGCGCCGGCGACTTTGCCCGTACGGCGGCGCTCGCCAATTTCTATCTCGCCACGCACGACGGCGACGTTCGCGCACAGGTGCTGAAGGCCCGAGCGCTCGTGGAAATGGGGCAAGCCGACGAGGCGCTGACGATCTTTGAAACGACCAGCGCGGCCGACTTCGACGAACTGCACGCTTGGACCAAAGCTTTGCTGATCAATCAACAATGGACGCGCGCGCTCCCGATGCTTGTTCGTCTCCAGGCGCTGCAACCCAAGAACGCCGACGTGCTGCACGAGATTACGACTTGCCGCATCCGACTGGGACTCCTTGCCGAAGCGCTCGACACGGCCAAGCAGTTGGCGGAACTTCCCGGTCAGGAAGCCCGCGGGCTCGTCTTGCAAGCGGCCGTTCAAAACGACTTGGGGGACTACAAGGCGACGCTCGAATGCTACGACCGCATGTTCAGTTACTCGCCCGATGCCCTCGGACTGCAACTGCCGCCGGAAGAAGTGTTCTGCCAGCACGGACTCGTGCTGATCAATGCCGGTCGACCGTCCGAGGCGGTGACGTCGCTGCAGCGTAGTCTGGCGCTCAAGCCCGACCCGGTTGCTCAAATCGGCCTGGGAAAGGCGTATAGCCAGTTAGGGCAGATCGATGCGGCGATCGAGTCGTGGAAGCAAACGCTGAAGATCGACCCGCAGAATGGCGCAGCGCGTGAGTCGCTGGCGAACGCGTCGTTGCAAAAGCGGGACTTCAAGGCGGCCCGCGAGTGGCTCGAACCACTGCAGAATCGGCCTGAGATGCCAAGCAGCACGGCTTATCTGTTTCAGCGCGTCTGGACCCTGTCGGGCGACAAAGAAGCCGGCCAATTGTGGGAGAAGCGGGCGGAGAAGATTCGCGAGCGCGAAGAGTTGGCGTCGAAGATCGATGAAACGCTGTTGCGAGCGCCATACGCATTTTGGACGAGCATCGTCCGGGTGCATCAGTTTGCGGCAGCCGGCAATTGGAAGCAGGCCGAGGACATGTTGCGCGAGCTGCCGCTGGAGAATGTCGAAGATCCCTTCATTGCCAAGTTGAAACAGGCGATTCGCGATCGCTCGGAATTGCCGCCGCTCTCGGAACTGCCGATCCAATGAACGCGTCGCCTGCCCTCCCTGACCTGCGAGTTGCGCGCGACGCGACGCTGCGGTTCGCCATCGCTTTGGTGCTGGTCGTCGCCGGTTGTCAAAGTGAACAGCGCGATGCCGCGACGAAGCCGGCGGCGCCCGCTGCGCCAACGCAGACAGCGACGTCGACGACGGCCGACAGGGCGACGACGAAAGAGAACTCGCAGTCGCCTTTGCCGCCGGCCCTCCCGCCCGCGACCGGACCTGCGTGGTTCGCCGATCTCAGCGAGCAAACCGAAATCGACTTTCGGCACGTTTCGGGCAATTCGGCGCAGCGTCCTTTCCCAGCTGCGAACGGCAGCGGCGTGGCGACGTTCGATTACGACTTGGACGGACGCTACGACGCCTTCTTCTGCACCGGCACGTCGTTTCCGCTCGACGCCGCGCGCACTTCCCCCGTCAACCGGCTCTATCGAAATCAGGGCGGCTGGCACTTTCAGGACGTCACCGCGGCGACTCGCTTGGGACACAACGGATTTAGCGCCGGCGTCGCCGTCGGCGACTTTGACGACGACGGCTTTCCTGACGTGTTCGTGAGCTGTTTTGGGCCCGACTTGCTGTATCGCAACCAAGGGGACGGAACGTTCGAGCGCGTGGAAGAAACAGCCGGCGTCGCCGACCCGCTGTGGGGCACAAGCGCCGCATTCTTCGACTACGACGGCGACGGGTTGTTGGACCTGTATGTGTGCAATTACGCCGTTTGGACTTGGGAGAAGAATCCGTATTGCGGCGATCCGGTGCGCAAGATCCGCATGCATTGCGGGCCGCGGTCCGTTCCGCCGGAGCCGGATCGACTGTATCACAACGAAGGCGACGGGACGTTCCGCGAAGTGCTGAAGGAAGTGGGGCTGGGGGCGCGTCAATGTCGCGGCCAAGGCGTCGTCGCGGCTGATACGAACGGCGACGGCCGCATTGACCTTTATGTGGGCAACGACCTGCAGCCCAATTTTCTGTTCTTAGGAGCGGAGGGAGGCAAGTTTCATGATGCGACCGAATCGTCGGGGGCGGCCTATGACGGCGCCGGCGCGGTGCAAGCCAGCATGGGGGTCGACATGGCCGACGTCAATCGCGATGGTCGACCTGAGATTTTCACGACTAACTTTCAGCTCGAATCCAACACGCTGTACGACAATTTGGGGGAAGACTTCTTTCTCGACGCGACCGGCCGCTACGGACTCGTCGCAGACAGCTTGGTCCACGTCGGCTGGGGAACCCTGTTCGTCGACTTCGACCTCGACGGATGGCTCGACCTGTTCATCACCAACGGTCATGTCGACGAGAATCGACACGAGATCGGCGAAAACGCTCCGTATGAACAGCCAGCCCTGCTGTATCGCCATGATGGTTCGCGGTATCAATTAGCGAGTCACGAGGGGGGAACCTACTTCCGGCGACCGCACTGCGGACGCGGGTTGGCGGCCTGCGACTTGGACAACGACGGCGACATGGATCTTGTGGTGACTCACCAAGATGCTCGTCCTGGTCTGTTACGCAACGAGCGAATCGCCGTTCCACACCGCGCCGACGAGTCTGCGCCGCCTGACGCGCGGCCGCCCGCGGCCTCGATCACCCTGAAGTTGGTCGGCGTGCGCAGCAATCGCGACGCGGTCGGCGCGGCGCTGTCGCTGAAGTCGTCGTTCGGCGAGTCGTATTCGCAAGTCAAAGGGGGCGGCAGCTACTTGTCGGCGTCCGACTTGCGCCAGGTGCTCGCCGTGCCGCACGACGCCGCCCGCGCAGGCGAGTCGCCAAAGCTGGAACTCACGATCCGCTGGCCGTCGGGGACGGCGTCGGCGGTTCCCGATCTTCAACCTGGCCAACGTTGGCTGGTTCTCGAGCCTGCGTCGCCCGACGAACCGGTCGTCCTTCATCCTCTGCCGGAGTAGCGTCCATGACTGATTCACCTGCCAACGAGTCTGCCGCCGCGGCGGCGGAAGCGCCCAAATTGCGATTGGGACGAGTTCTGGGAGTGGTCTTGCCGCTGGGGGCGGTGATCGCAGGGGCGTTTTGGTTCTGGGGCTACTACGACGGGGCGAACAAGATTCGCGAGTGGATGCTGCCCGAGCGGGTGACGGCGACGGGGCAGGTCTACTTTGGCGACGAGCCGCTGAGCGGCGGGGAAGTGTATACGGAACCCACGACGCCCGGATTGGCGGGGGCGGCCGGATACCTCGACCAAGAGGGCAAGTTCACCTTCAAGATGGATATCAAGGGAGACTTGCGGGAAGCGATCTTCGTCGGCGAACACAAAGTCATCGTGCGCAAGACTGATCCGAAGTCGCAGGGGGGAGCTCGAGCACCCGATCTTCTGACTCCCAATGAGTTTGCGGATTTTTCCACTACGCCGCTCACAATCTCGGTCGCCCCTTCGCCGGCGACCAACCATTTTGAATTGCGAGTTCCCAAGCCGTCGGGTGCGACCACGGGCGGGGAGGCCGGCCCGTCGAGCGGCGGCCCCACGGCAGAGGGAGGCCGGCCCGCACCGCCGACGCCCGCCGAGGCGGCTCAAGCGCTGCTGACCAAGCACGACCAAGACGGCGACGGAAAGCTCTCGCCGGAGGAAGCCCGAGCGGTGGCGGGAAGCGTGGGGACGGGGTTGCAGTCCGCAGACGCCAACCAGGACGGGGGGATCGATGTGGACGAAATTGCCCAGATCATCGGCGAACTGGAACGGTCGAATGCGTTGTTTCGAGCCAAGGGCATTCCATCCGCCCCAGGCAAAGCCCCCTCCGGTGAGTGACCCGTTGCGGCGGGGGTCTTAAACAACCTGAGTCACGCCAACGACTTTGGCGTCCGATATAAGTCACTATTCGTTGACAGTCTGGGTAAATCAGGCTATAAGCAAGGGCGCAATAAGAGGCCCTTAGGTCGGCATCGTAGCGGCGATCGCCCATCAAGCTTCGAGGCAACTTTTCCCAATCGCGCGGCAATCGCACTCGGCAGTCGCACGTGCCGGACGGTGCTTCGCATTCAGCGAGCTCGGTTCGTACTTTCGTTTTCAACAGACTCAAGAGACTCCGGTTCGTACCCAGCGTTTGGTCAGCATTCGTACGAGCCTCAGGGAATCTTGGTTCGAAGGCGTTCTATTTCGTTCCATTTTTCAGAGGAGGCAGTCACATGTCTTGGAAGGCGTCTCCACGCCGAAGCCAAGGGTTCACCTTGGTGGAATTGCTGGTAGTCATTGCGATTATCGGCATCTTGGTTGCGCTGCTGCTGCCGGCCGTCCAATCGGCCCGCGAAGCGGCTCGACGCACCCAGTGCACGAACAACATGAAGCAGATCGTGTTGGGCATGCACAACTATCACGACACGCACGGCGCGTTCCCGATTTCGATCGGATGGGGACAGTCGGCGGGCGGCACGTACACGGGCTATTCCGACAAGGTCGGCTTGATGCCTTACGTGGAACGACGCGCGGAGTATGAGATCTTCACGTCGAACAACGTCACCGTGCCCGACGCCAATCCGGGACCGAACGGCGGCGTCTACCATGCCACGTGGTGGGGCGGCAATCCGCAGTCGTTCAGCGGCAAGTTGCCGGTGTTCAACTGCCCGTCGAACCCCAACGACCTGTACAGCGGTCGCGGCAACTTCACCTACGCGATCAACAACGGCACGTCGCACCAGCCGTCGCACACCGCGTCGAACCAAGTGAAGGCCCGCGAAGGCATTCACAACGGCATCGCGTCGTACACCTACTCGTGGGACGACCCGGGTTGGAACGACCCGCCGACCCGCATGGCGTCGGTCCAAGACGGAACCTCGAACACCGCGGCCTACTCGGAGTTCGTGGTGCAAGATCCAAACGTTACCAACGGCGCCACCACCAAGAAGGCGCAGATCCGCGCTCAAGTGTGGAACTGGGCCGATGGCACGTCGACCGCGGAAGTTCGCCAAGCCTGCTTGGCCCAAACGGGCCTCAGCGGTCGACCGGACATGCGCGGCGGCGCGTGGTCGTGGTCGTTCGTCGGCAACGGCGGCACCTACAGCCACACCATGATGCCGAACGAAAAGAGCTGCCACTCGCACGAAGGCGACTGGCGCGGCTCGAACGTTCTCGCGGCCACCAGCGAACACCCGGGCGGCGTCAACGTCGGCATGACCGACGGCGCTGTGCGGTTCGTCGCTCAAACGGTCGCTCCGGACGTGTGGTGGGGCATGGGCACCCGCAACGGCGGCGAAAACATCACGCTGCCGTAGGTTCGCCGCGCAACGTTTGACACACTCGTGTCCGCATGAAACTCACAGCCGCTCTCGTTTTCTTCGGCCAGCTCGCCATGGCGTTGCTGATCCTGGGAAGCGGGAGCGGCTGTAATTCTGCGCCGACGGAGGAAGCTTCCGTCCAGGAGCCCGCGGCGCCCTCGGTCGAGTCGCCGTTGAAGCGCTCCGCGGCTGCTCGCGAGTCCGACGCGCCCCCCGCCCCGCCGATTACGCCCGTATTCCGCGAAGTCGCCGCCGCCTCCGGCATCGACTTCACGCATTTCAGCGATCCCGTGCCGGGCCGTTTTTTCCTCCCCGAGGTGATGGGTTCCGGCGTCGCCTGGATCGACTACGACGGCGACGGCCGACTGGACCTGTTCTTCGGCAACGGCTGCCAGTTGGAACCGCAAGCGTCGCCGGCGGCGATGCACACCAGTCGCCTCTATCGCAACCTGGGCCGCGGACGCTTTGCCGACGCGACCATGACCTCCCAGGGTTGCGATCGCCGCTTTGCCCAAGGTTGCGCCGTCGGCGACTATGACGCGGACGGCTTTCCCGACCTGTACATCGCCTGCTTCGGTCCCGACGCACTGCTGCACAATAACGGCGACGGAACGTTCACGCGCGTCGCCGACAGCGGCGGGGCGAGCGACGATGACTGGAGCAGCAGCGCGGCATGGTTCGACGCCGACGACGACGGCGACCTCGATCTGTACGTCGTCAACTATCTCGACGTCACGCTCGCCAACAAGAAGATCTGCTACTACGAAAAGCGTCCTGGCTACTGCGGTCCCGGCGAATACCATGCGGTCCCAGACCGACTGTGGATCAATGAAGGCGACGGGACGTTCGTCGATCGGCTCACGGAGTTGGGGATGAGCGTCCCGAACGGCAAGGGGCTCGCCATCACCATCGTCGATCTCGATCTGGATGCTCGTCCTGAAGTCTACATCGCCAACGATATGGACTCGAATCTGCTGTTCACGCGCGGCGACGCGCCGCTCGCCGGCAAACCGGCCGACGGCCTCCCGCGTCGCTGGGCAGAAGTAGGCACGGCCGCGGGCTGCGCCGTCAGCGGCATGGGACTGAACGAGGCCAGCATGGGCATCTCTTGCGCCGACTTCGACGGCGACGGACTGCCCGACCTGTACCTGACCCACTATTTCAACGCGAAGAACACCTTCTATCGCAACTTGGGAGGACTGAGCTTCCAGGACGATAGTTTTCGCACTCGAGTTGCTGCGACCAGCTTTCAATCGCTGGGGTTTGGAACCGTGCCGCTGGATTTCGACCGCGACGGCCAATGCGATTTGTTTCTCGCCAACGGCCATGTGCTGGGACCGGAGATTCCTCCGTATGAGATGGAACCGCAGTTGCTTTGGAACGAGCGGGCCGCGCGGTTTCACGATGTGACGAACGTCGCCGGCGACTATTTCCGCCAGAAGTGGCTTGGACGTTCGGCCGCCGGCGCCGACTATGACCAGGACGGCGATCTCGACATCGTCGTTTCGCATCTACTCCGCCCAGCCGCGTTATTGCGCAACGACACGCAGACCGACCGCCATTACTTGGGGTTTGACCTGCGAACGCTCAACCGGGTTCCGCCGACGGGCGCTCGAGTCGTGCTGCACCTCGGCGATCGCGAGCAGACATTGTTGTACCAGGCTGGCGGCAGCTACCTCGCCAGCCCCGACTCGCGGTTGCTGGCGGGACTTCGCGATGCAGCCGGCCCCGTGCGCGTCACCGTGTACTGGCCCTCGGGATTGAAACAGGAGCTGCCTGAATTGGCGCTTGATCGCTATTGGACCCTCTACGAAGGCGCAGCGCCGCAACTCGTACTGAACGCGGCCGAGTCGGACCAGTCGCCCGACGACGTCTCGCAACCGACGGGAGGTTCCTGATGCGCGGCGGGATGGTGCGCCGACTGTTGCTCGCAACCGCCGTCGTGGCGCTCGCGGCCGGCGGGTTCTTGGTTTGGCAAGCTCAGCAAGGGTTTCAGCGGGCCGAACAGTACGCGCGCTTTGGACTGTGGCCCGATGCGCGTCAGTCGCTGCAATGGTATCTGCGGCTCCATCCGGCGGATGACGCAGCCCACTTGGCCTTGGCGGAAGCGTTCGTCAAGGACGAGGCGCTGCCGCGCGTCGACGCGGTCGTCGGCGCTGCGGCTCATTTGGCCGCGGTCCCCGATTCGTCCCGCTTCGCGGCCATGGCGCGCTCGCAAGAAGGACGCCTGGAACTGTTTCTGCTGAATCGGCCCGAGCGGGCCGAGCGGCGGTTCCGGCATGCCATCGAAGTCAATCCGACGGCGATCGACCCGTACTTCATGATCTGGAAACTGTACGACTTGACCGGTCGTTCGCATTTGGCGGAATCCGAATTTTGGAAGGTGTACGAAGCGTCGCATCCCGCCGAGCGCGGCCCGCGACTCAACGAGTGGTACATGAGCCAGTTCTATCCGGCGACGGCCAATCCGGCCCTTGACCAGCTCATGGGACTCGGCGCCCCGACGCAAGATGCAGCGCGCACCGAAGCGCAGCGGTTCATTCGGTTTCGCGATGCGGAGCCGGACGGCGCCTTCGGCTATGCGGCGTTGGCGCGGTGGTTCGAGCAGCAAGGGGACCCCAAGTTCGCACTGCAGGTCTTGGAGAAGGGCGCCGAACTCGCGCCGTCCACCGCCCGCGACTCGATGTTCCTTGCCACGATGATCAACGTGTTGATTGCAACGGGCGACATCGACCGCGCGGGAAAGGTGATGAAGTCCTGGCCCGAACCACACTCGGGCTACGAATACTGGCTCAGCCTGGGCCAAGTTCGGCAAGAAGTGGAGGGCGACGCCGCCGGCGCAATGGAAGCGTACGACAAGGCGCTCGTCGATTGGCCCGGACCGGTCGATTGGCGGACGCTGAACCGCAAGGCGGCCTGCCTGACGCAGCTGCGCAAAACCGAAGAAGCCGCCGCGCTCCGCGACCAGATCAAGGTCGTCGAAGAGCTCACCAACGACAAACTCCACCAGTCCTTACGGCAGGCCTTGGGGTCGCTGGAAGATCCCGATAAACTACAGCCCGTCGTCGACTTCTACCGTCGGCTGAAGCGCCCCAAAGAGGCGACCGGCTGGGAGGAGTATGTGACGTATCTCCGCACGCGAGCCGCGTCGGATCGTCCTCGCAAGTAGCCCTTTTTTCATCCCAGGCAGATCGATTTACAAGGAGCAATCGTATGGTGCGCAAGTTGGCGGGATTCGGGGTTTTGGCGTTCGCAGTCGCCTTGGCGGGCTGCGGCGCCAGCGTGGAAGAAATCAAGCCCGATGCGAACGCAGGCGGAAAGCTTGACGCCACGAAGGCGGAAGAAGCCATGAAGCAAAGCATGGAAAAGATGCCGCCGCAGATGCAGGCCAAGATGAAGCAGCAAATGGAACAGATGAAGAAGATGCAGGAAGGCGCCCCGAAGTAACGTCCCTAAGTACGCCAGCATCTTTGTCGACCGCCAACGCTCGTCGCGCCGTTTTCGCGACGAGCGTTCTCTAAAGAACCCGTCGCGGCGGCGATCGATCTCGGGTCGAGCGGGATTCAGGACCAGCGGGGGGCGACGCGGCCTGTCCGCCAGCGCCGCAGGTCGGCGTCGCCTTGAAGCCTCCCCCGTTTGGAGAACCGCCTTGAGCGGCCCGCTTCTCTTGACGATGACGCTCCATCGGGCCTAGGCTAGAGGAGCGTTGCAACTCTAAATCCAAAGAGTCACTGGGCGGCGAAGCCATCCCCATGGTTCCGCCGCAGGGATTGTCTCGCGGTCTGCGCCGCCGGCCGCGAGATGCGTTGTAAGCACACCACTTCGAAGATTGGCTGCAATGACACAAACGTATCGATTCTCTGTGCTCGCACTCGGCTTGCTTTTCACCACTCTGCTCGGTTGCGGCGGCGACCATGGAACTCGCCAGTCGGTCTCCGGCGAGGTGAAGCTTAAGGGCGCTCCGCTCGACAAGGGCACGATTATGTTCAGCCCGAAGAAGGGCGGCCCCGGCACCATGTCGGGCGCGGAAATCAAGGACGGCAAGTACCAGGTGCCGCGCGAAAGCGGCTTAGAACCCGGCGTCTACGACGTCCGCATCACGTCGGCCGGCGACGGTCCGGCCGTGGATGCGGCCGAAATGCCCGGCGTCTCAGGACCTCCCGCCAAGGAACGAATTCCCGCCGACTACAACACCAACACAAAGTTGGAGTTGACGGTCGAGGCGGACAAGGCGAGCGTCTTCAACGCCGACATCCCCTGAGCGACGCGTTTGGGCCGGCTGAGGCGCTGGCTTGGCGGCAGCCAAGTTCATACTCCCCCCTACCGCTAGCCCTCCCCCCTTCCCACCAACACACCATCCCATCCTTCGACATCGTCATCATTCGTTCCTCGATTCTCGCTCCGATTTCATTTGCAAAGGTACGAACCATGTCCCGTCGTCGCGCCGGCTTTACGCTGGTCGAATTGCTCGTCGTCATCGCCATCATCGGCATCCTGGTCGCCCTGCTGCTTCCCGCCGTCCAAGCGGCGCGCGAAGCCGCTCGCCGCACTCAGTGCTCGAATAACCTCAAGCAATTGGGGTTGGCGATGCATAACTACCATGACGTCCATGGCAAGCTGCCTCCCATGGTCGGCGCCAGCGGTTGCTGCTGGGGAACGTGGCAGGTCAACATCTTGCCGTTCATCGAACTGCAGAACCTCCGCGACCTCTACGTCAATCACGGCGGCAACGATGCCACCGGCCCGCGGTACGGCTCGGCGCCCAACACCACCAACGTCACCACTCTGCGGCTGAAGGCCTTTACCTGCCCCAGCGACCAGACGAACGCGCCGATCGGCGGCATTACCAGCCACAACTATGCCGTGAATGTCGGCAACACGGGCGCCTATGGCCAACCCGCGGTGCTCAACGGGGTCACGCATGGCGGCGCTCCGTTTCAATTCCAAAATCCCGGCGGCGGCTGGGGCGTCTTCGGCCTCGCCGACATCCTCGACGGGACCAGCAACACGATGATGGTCGGCGAAGTACTGCAGGGTCGCGGCACCGATCTCCGCGGCTTCACGTGGTGGGGAGACGCCTCGGGCTTCAGCGCGTACCTCGGCCCCAACTCCAAACTGCCCGACGCGATTTACACGAGCGCCTACTGCAACAACCAACCATTGCAAAACCTGCCGTGCGTCGTGGCGAGCAGCAGCTATCCGTCGATGTTCGCCGCACGCAGCCGACACCCGGGCGGCGTCCAAGTCACGTTCTGCGATGCCAGCACCCGCTTCATCCCCCAAACCGTCGACATCAATATTTGGCGGGCCTTGAGCACCTCGCAGGGGAGCGAAGTCGTCACGAACATGCCGTAAGCGGCGGCCGCACGAATGCGGTCCAACTTGCGGTCGAAAGAGGACGAAAGAGGGCGCTGCCGAGATGTCGGCGGCGCCCTCGTCCCAATCAGGGCGTTGGATCACGCGGCGGGGACGGATGCGATGCGACAGGCCGGCAGTTTGTGCGAGGTGTTTTTCTAACAGGCTGGAAGCCTGTTCTACGGCGACTTATCTAACAGGCTGGAAGCCTGTTCTACGTTAGGACTTGACCGTTAGCACCGGGCATTCGGCGTGGCGCAGGACGGCTTCGGCGATGCTGCCCAGCAGCAGGCGTGCGAGTCCCGTGCGGCCGTGGGTGCCGAGCACGATCATGTCGGCCTGCTCTTCACGCGCGATCTGCACGATCGCCTCCGCCGGGCTGCCGACCGCGAACCGCCGCTCCAGGGGCACCGCCGGATCGGGCAACGTCACTTTCTGAAGCTGTTCATTCTCCGCCGAGAACTCGTTGCCGCCCGCCGGCAGGCTTGCATACACCCCCGCCACGGTGTACGCCGGTCGCGGTTCGGCCACATGCAACAACAGAATCCGAGCGCCGCTGTCGCGCGCCAGGATCGTCGCCAGCCGCACGGCTGCGTCGCTAAAAGTCGAAAAGTCGGTTGGAACGAGAATCAGATTTAGATGCATGACGTTCTCCTGGACTGACGGAAGGTAAGCGACAGCCTACGCCAGTCGACGGCCGCCGTCGACCGGCAGACAAACGCCCGTGATGAAATCGTTCTCCACCAACGCCAGCACGGCTTCGGCCACGTGCCGGGGAGTCCCTTCGCGTTTTACCAGCGTTCCGGCGATCGCGGCATCCCGTTCCGCCTGCGGCAGATCGGGCGGCAGCATCACGGGCCCCGGCAAGACCGCGTTGACGCGGACGCGCGGGTTGCGTTGGGCCAGTTCGACCGCGAGCGACCTCGTCAGCGACTCCACCGCCCCTTTGCTCGGAAAATAGGCCGCATAGTCGACGTACGGCCGCGCGACGGCCCAGTCGCCGACGTTGATGATCACGCCTCCCGAAGGCTGGGCGACCATCAACAACCCTGCTTCTTGAGCCGTCACGAAGGTCGCCATCGCGTTCACCTCGAAGTGCCGCCGCACATCGTCCGCCGTAACGGCTTCGAGCGGCTTGCGCTCCCAGATCGCAGCCGCATTGACGACCACATCCAGCCGCCCCCAGCAGGCGGCCGCGTCGCGCACCACGCGCCGCGCCGTCGACTCGTCGGTCAAGTCGCCGCACACGTGCGTCGCGGCGACGCCCGCGTCCCGTAAACGCTGCGCCGTCGCCGCTGCCTCGTCGCAGGCGCGATTCGCATGCACCACCGCTCGACAACCGCGCGCCGCCAACAGCTCCAGCACCGCTCGCCCCACTCGCGGCGCACCGCTGCCGGTCACCATCGCCACCGGTTGGTCGCAGCCGAATACTTCGCCCCACTGCGCCATGGCCGCACTTCCTTCTACTGAGGCCGGCAAATGTCGGCCGGCGAGAGATGGGCATGAAAGTCGACGATAATCTTCCACGCTTCCTCGGGCGTTTCCGCGTACGACAGCAATTTCAGATCGTCGTCCGCGATGACTCCCTCGTCAGCCAAGAACGAAAGGTTGATCACGCGTTCCCAGTACGCCCGACCGAACAGGATGATCGGGATCTTCTGCAACTTGCCTGTCTGTCGCAGCGTGAGTGCGTCGAATAATTCATCGAGCGTCCCAAAGCCGCCGGGAAATACGACGAGCGCCTTCGCGCGCAGCAGAAAGTGCATCTTGCGCAGCGCGAAGTAGCGAAACTGAAAGCACAGGTCGGGCGTGATATACGGGTTGGGAACCTGCTCGTGCGGCAAAGTGATATTAAGTCCGATCGACTTCCCTTGCGCGTCAAAGGCGCCGCGATTCGCCGCCTCCATGATCCCGGGACCGCCGCCCGTGACGATCACATACTCCCGCGCCTCGGCCCGCTGCGAAGCCAGCGACACGCAGTGCGCAAAGCGTCGAGCCGCATTGTAGAAGTGCGACTTTTCCAACAGCCGCTGAGCCCGCGATACGGCGCGCGCCCGCAATGCATCGTCCGGCTTGGCTGCCAGCGCCGCCTGGGCCGCCTCCAGCCGCCGCTCGGCCGCTTCTTGCGGTACGATCTGCGTCCCACCGAAGACGACGATCGTCGAGCGGATGTTGTTGGCCGCCAACGCCAACTCCGGCTTCTGCAGCTCCAATTGCACTCGCAACGGTCGCATTTCGTTGCTCTTGATCAAGGCAACATCGTCTTCCGCCAACTTATAGCTGGGAGATTGCAGGATGCGTTGAATGCGCGCGTCATTTTCAGGGTCGATCATCGCGGCAGCTCCTCGGAATCGGCTCGCTCATCGTGATGGCCGTCGTCGTGCGGCTTGGCTCTCGGTTCACGGCGTCGCGTCACGGGAACGTCGAGCGGCGGATCGTCGAGGTCGTCGAACTCCTCTTCCACCACGCGGGCCGTCGTCCCGCGCGGCCGCCCCTCGCCCGCGTCTGCTCCCATCCCGAAGCGCGATTCAAACGATTCGCGGTCGGCGCTCCAGTACAAGGGAGACCAGGGGCCGAGCCACCACGCCGTAGCGCTGATCAGCAGCAGAGCCACCACGGTCGCGACCGCGAACGACGATGCGGAATCGAGTGCCAGCGCCGGGAAATGCGGCAACAGCCAACGCCAGGAGACCAGCAATAGGTAGGTGACGAGCGTGGTCCAGGCCAGCGTCGGGATGTGTTCGAGCGTCGGGTAGCGCTGCGCCAATTTGCGTTGAATCGACGCCAAAATGCCGCTCGCGACGGCGATCAACAGTCCCGAGATCCAACCGACGAACAGCGTGATGAGCGCGATGTAGAGCCCGAGCCCCCAGGCGCCGCGCAAGATGCGGTCTGATTCGCGCGCGAAGGCGGCGAGCGTTGCGCCGGCGAACGCGCCGCAGGCCGCCGCCATGGCGGCTTGCACCAAGTTGCCCGCCCAGGTTCCCGGCGCCGAAACGCTCCAGCGAATCCGACACGCCTCCGGCGCCAGCACCGCCAGCGCCCCCGTAGCCAGGACGATCGGTACATACAAGCGCCACGGCACGGCATGTCCGTCGTACTGGATCATCACCGCACAAACCAACGTGCACAACAGCAGCAGATGGCCCGAGAACATCGTCCATAACTGCCAGGGATTCGCCTGGAGGTCCAACCTCACCGCGTCGGGCAGCCCTTCGCCGCCGGGAAACACTTCGGCCAACGCCAGCGTCACGCACATGACGGCGACCAGCCCCTCAATGGCCGGATACCTCCCTGAGACGGGCGTATGGCAGTCTCGACAACGACCACGCAGCACCAACCAACTAATGACCGGAATATTGTCGCGACCGCGGATGGCGTGTAGGCATTGCGGACATCGCGACGCCGGCTTCGTCACGCTCAAACCGGCCGGCAAACGATAGATGACGACGTTCATGAAGCTGCCGAAGCAACCGCCGACGCACAGCAGCCACAAGACCAACAGCCACCACATGGTCCATTGAATCAGCGTCAGGCTGTCGGCAGGGTCGAGCGCCGCCCACAGCGGCCACATCAGGTTCATGAGCTCGGTCGCGCATCCTGGGGTGTCGTCGAAATTCGTCGTCGTCGAGCACGACGGAGGGTTCGTTATAGCCAGCGGGACAGCGGACCGCCACGGGCGGCGAGCGCATCGACGCGGCGAACGACGTCCGGATCTTCCGACAGGGCTGGCGCGTGATGCGGTTTCACTCGAGCGTCGATGACCAGCGGCCCGCGACATCCCCAATGTTTATGGCGCACGGCCGCTCCGGCCCCGTACACGTCGGTCGCTGGATCGCTGCGCGTGAACGTCGCCCAGAGGAAATTGCCCAGATCGCGGGCCGCAAATTCGCTGTCGTCGACGACGACGATCAACGTAAAGCGACTCCAGGCATCTCCCTCGCGGATCGACGCACAAAAGGCCTCCATCTGTCGCTCGCCCTCGCCTGGACCGAATGCAGAGTCACCGGCCGCCGAATGTCCGGCCGCGGCGTCCCGCCAGGCGGTCGTCGGTCGCGGGGCGAAACTGGGCGCCGGCGACAACCGCGGCCCCTCGACCGCCAACACCCCCGGAAAGCAAACGCGCGGCTTCCGGAATCCGGCGATCTCGGCCGGCGCGGCGGCGTCCGCGGCGGAAAACTGCGTCGCCAGTTCCCGCACGGGCGGTCCTGCGGCGGCGATGACAAGCTTCGAGCCCGAGTTCAATCCGGCGCCCGAGTAGTCGAGCGTGTCGATGGTGGTTTGCGTCTGGAAATGCAGATCGCGCCGCCAATCGACGCGTCGCAACACATGCTCGAAGAAGGCCCTGACGTCGTGGATATCCAACTCCGGGTCGTCCAATTCGTTGACGATCCACAAGTACTTCGCGAGCGACAATTGTCCTTGTCCAAGGATTGCGTTGGCCTGCGTCAGCAGCTCCTGGGGACGCGTCACCGACTGGTACGGCGTGTAGCGTTCGGAGCCGATCGCCAACAACAACGGATGCACGCCGGCTGCATCCACCGCATGCACGGCCTTCACGCCGCGCAGCACCGTCGGGATGACGGGCCCCGTGATTTCGTGAATGAGCGCCCCGAACGACGTATCTTCCTGAGGCGGCCGACCGACCACGGTGAACGGCCAGATCGCGTCTCGTCGGTGATACACCTTGTCGACCTTCATGACCGGGAAGTCGTGCGCCAAGCTGTAGTAGCCCAAATGGTCGCCGAACGGCCCCTCGGGCAGCATCTTGTCGGGGATGACGACGCCGCTGATGCAGAAATCGGCCTCGCCATAAACGGGCAACGGAACCTTGCGCGTGATCATCGGGATGCGATGTCCCGCCAAGGCGCCGGCAAACGTGAGCTCCGACAGCCCCTCAGGCAACGGCATCACCGCCGCGACGCTCATCGCCGGCGCACCGCCCACAAAGACATTCACTCGGAACGGCTCTCCCTTGCGCACCGCCGCCGTATGGTGAATGCCGATGCCGCGATGCAATTGATAATGCAACCCCAACTCGCGGTCGCGTTCGTATTGACCGCCGGTGAACTGGATGCGGTACATGCCCAAGTTCGACTGCATGAGCCCTGGCCGGTCGACGTGTTCCGTGTAGACCTGCGGGAGCGTCACGAAGGCGCCGCCGTCCTCCGGCCACGATTGCAACGCCGGCAATTGGCTCAATTGCGTCTCGCCGTCAAGAATGGGGCCGGTGGAGCAACTGCGCGGCAGCATGGTGAGCGCCGTCAGGGGCGTCTTCCAGAATTCCAGCGGCTTGCGGAGCGCGGCGGTCGGATCGACCTTCAGGGCCACGAGCCGGCGGACGTCGTCGAGCGTATCGCGGAACAGGAAACGAGCTCGTTCCAGCGTCCCGAACAGATTGGAAACCATGGGGAAGCGGCAATTCCGCACGTTGGCGTAATACACGGCCGGCCCGCCGGAGCGGTAGACTCGACGATGAATTTCGGCCGCTTCGAGGTGGGCGTCGACCGCATCTTCCAGCCGCACGAGATGCCCGGACGACTCCAAATCGGCGACGCATTGACGCAGATTGCGGTACCCCACGCTCGACCCGTTCCCTTTCCCTTGCCCTTGCGTTTGGAATTGTACTTGCCTGACGTCGTTTCCCGTCCCGCGGTATTTCCGGCCCCGCCGTGGTATAGGCGTCGCCCCGTGCCGCGTCCACATGCCAGAAACCGCTGCAGGGACGCTAGAATAACGAGCCGCGTCGGCCGACAGTAGGCCGACGTCCATTCGAATCATCATCCAGGGATGTCTCTATGCAGGTTGTTTCGACGGAGTCAGGGGTCGCACAGTTAGAAGCCGATGCGTTGGTCGTCGCCGTTTACGGGTCGGAGCCGCTGAGCGGCGCGGCGGCGGACGTAGATCGAGCGACGGGGGGCGTGATCACGCGTCTGCGCGAAGTCGGAGAAATCGCCGGCAAGCCGCTCGAAGTCACCTCGATTTACGCACCGTCCGGTCTCAAGACGACGCAAGTCGTCGTTCTCGGGCTCGGCGAGCGGGCGAAGATTTCCACGGCGCTGGCCTACAAGGCGGCCGGCGCCGCGTCCAAGCAACTGGCCGCCAAACCGCGAAAGCGCGTCGTCTACGCCATCGGACAGGATTGGTCGGCCGACTTTCTCGAAGCGGCCGTTTGCGGCGCCATGTCGGGCTGCCACGGGCAGGATCTGTATCGCGCTGAAAAGAAGCGGCACCCCTTTGGCGAACTTGCCTTCCACGGCGTCGACGACGCGACGCTGGGCGCCGCCCGCATCGTGGGTGAGAGCATTCTGCTGACGCGCCGTTTGGTCAACGAACCGCCCAGCGAGATGTACCCGGAAGCGTTCGCCGTGGTTGCGGCGCGCGTGGCTGAGGAATGCCAGTTGGAAAGCGAGATCTGGGATCGCGACCGCTTGGCCTCCGAACGCTGCGCAGCGCTGCTGGCCGTCGCGCGCGCATCGTCGCGTCCGCCGCGCCTGGTCATCCTCAAGTACCAAGGCGCCGCCGCGGACCAGCCCTGGCTGGCGCTCGTGGGCAAAGGGGTCACGTTCGACTCAGGCGGTCTGTCGCTGAAACCGTCCGACAGCATGAAGACGATGAAGTGCGACATGGCGGGCGCTGCGACCGTCTTGGGCGCCATTCGCGCCATCGCGCGACTCAAGTTGCCCGTCAATGTCATCGCGCTGTGCGGCTTGGTCGAAAACATGATCGGCGGCGACGCTTATAAGCTCGGCGACGTCATCAAGGCGCGCAACGGACGCACGATCGAAATCCTCAACACGGACGCCGAAGGGCGAGTGGTGCTGGCCGACGTCCTCGATGTGGCCGTTGAAAAGGGCGCCGCCAAAATCGTCGACCTGGCGACCCTCACCGGCGCTTGCGTCGTGGCGCTGGGAACCGACGTGGCGGGCGCTTTGGCGAACGACCAAGCTTGGTGCGACCAGGTGCTCGCCGCCGCGCGCGCCGCGGGCGAGCCGCTCTGGCAGCTGCCGATGTGGCCGGAATACAACGAGCACATCAAGAGCGAGGTGGCGGACATCCGGAATATCGGCGACGGCCGTTGGGGCGGCACGATTGCGGGCGCCAAGTTCTTGGAAGAGTTCGTCGCGGGCAAGCCTTGGACCCACCTGGACATCGCCGGCCCAGCCTACTACGAGTCGAATAAGGCTTGGCAGGACGCGGGCGGCAGTGGGTTGTTCGTCCGCACGCTGGTGGAGCTGGCCCGAAAGTCTTCCGCAAGCTAGCGTTGCGTAGATCTCGGCGGAATGCGGAATCTGCTCGAGCCGCCCGGCAAGAACGGCGCGCCTCGAGCGAATAAGGGGCCAAATGAGGACGGGGCCCCGCGGTTCGGTAAGCGGCCAAACACAATCCGTTCTCGCAACAGGAGTTAGAGTATGTGGACGATCTTTCTGGTCTGTGCAGTGATCGGCGGCACGGTGCTGGTTTGCCAGTTCACACTCACCCTCCTGGGTCTCGGCGGCGATCACGGCGGCGATTTCAGCAGCCACGGCGGCGACATCGGGCACGCGGATGTTCCCGACGGTCACGCCGACGTGCCGCATGCCGAAGTCCACGCCGACGCGCATGGCGGAACAGGCGTCGAAGAAGGTCATGACGCGGGCGGACAGCACGGCTCGACCTGGCTGTTCGGCGTCATCTCGTTCCGCACCATCGTCGCAGCGCTCACTTTTTTCGGGCTCAGCGGCATGGCCTGCATCTCGGCCGACCAGCCGCTGCCGACGACTTTGACCATCGCCATCGGCAGCGGTTTAGCCGCCATGTTGGTGGTGCACAGCGTCATGCGATTGTTTTTCAAGCTGGCGGAAGACGGCACGATCCGCGTAACCCGCGCCATCGGTCGTGAAGCCAAGGTTTACATCCCGATCCCCGCGCACAACGAAGGCGTGGGGAAAGTGCAGGTGCGCGTCCAGGATCGCTTGGTCGAGTACACCGCCGTCAACACTTCGACGCATGCACTGAAAACGGGAGCTAGAGTACTCGTGGTCGCCGTCCGAGGCGGGAACACGCTCGTGGTCCGCCCCGTGGAAGAAGAGTCGGTCGCAACCTGACCGACGCACGGCGCTTTTCCGCCGCTCGGCACGTCGCTTGATCGACGCCGACCGGCGCGGGCTTTTTGAATGGCCATTGTCGACTGCGGAGAGGCTGCGCGCCGGCGTCGCTATCCGCATCGGATGAACGATTCGGTTCGTACCCGCAATACAAGGAATCCAGCACTATGTCTGCACCGCTTCTTTTCGCGGACACCACTCAGGTCCTGTTGACGATCATCGGCGGCACGATCGTCATGATGTTCTTCATGTTCGTCATCCTGTTCATGAAGCAATTCAAGCGGTGCCCCAGCAACCGCATCCTGGTGATCTACGGGAAAACGGGAAAGGTCGGCAACGCGGCTCGAACCATCCACGGCGGCGCCGCTTTCGTCGTGCCGCTGATCCAAGACTACGCCTACCTCAGCCTGGAGCCGATTCAGATTGAAGTGCCGCTGCGCGGCGCCCTGTCGGCGGAAAACATTCGAGTGAGCGTCCCCAGCGTGTTCACCGTCGCCATCGACACGTCGCCCGAGGTGATGCAGAACGCGGCCGTTCGCTTGCTCGGGCTGTCCGTGGGCGAGATTCGCAAACAGGCGGAAGAAATCATCTTCGGCCAGTTGCGCCAAGTCATCGCCTCGATGCACATCGAAGAAATCAATCGCGACCGCGATAAGTTTCTCGCCCACATCCAAACGTCGCTCGAACCGGAACTCAACAAGATCGGCTTGCAGCTGATCAACGTGAACATCACCGACATCACCGACGAGTCGGGATACATCGACGCGATCGGCCAGAAGGCGGCGTCGGAAGCGATCCAGAAGGCGCGCGGCGACGTGGCCGACAACGTGCGGATGGGTGAAATCCGAGTCGCTGCGGCCGACCGCGACAAGGCGGTTCAAGTCGCCGAAGCGCGCAAGGAACAAGCCATCGGTACTCGCACCGCCGAACGCGAACAGGCCATAAGCCTCGCGTCGCTCGAAAAGGAACAAGTCATCGGCGAAAAGCAGGCGGCGTTCGAACGCGAATCGCAAGTGAAGGCGGCCGAACAACAGATGCGTATTCGAGTCGCGGAGGCCGACGCTTCGGCCATCGCCGGCGAAAACTTGTCGCAAGCCAAGATCGCCGCGTCGCAAGCCGAACTGGCCGTCCACCGTGCTGAAGCCTATCAGTTGGGCGAAAGCAAGAAGAAGGAAGCCGAAGCCGCGGTACTCGAAGCCCAAAACCGCGCGATGGCCAAGGCGGCCGAAGCCCAAGCGCAACGCGTGGAAGCCGAACAGCGAGCGGCCCTCGAAGCCCCCGCGAAAGCTCAGAAAGCCAAACAGATCGTCGATGCCGAAGCGGCTGCCGAACGCCGCCGACTTGAAGCCAAGGCCGAAGCCGACGCCATCTTCCTGAAGCTCGACGCCGAAGCTCGCGGCAACTACGAGATCCTGGCGAAGAAGGGCGAAGGTCTCAAACAAATCATCGAAGCGTGCGGCGGCTCGAAGGAAGCCTTCCAAATGCTGATGCTCGAACACCTCGATAATCTGGCCGAAGCGTCCAGCCGCGCCATCTCGAACATCAAGTTCGACAAGGTCGTGGTTTGGGAAGGCGGCGCTCAGAACGGCGGCCGCGGCGCCGTGGGCGACTTCCTCTCGAACATGTCCAAAACCCTGCCGCCGATGATGCAGGTCATGAAGGACATCGGCGGCGTCGAACTGCCCGAATCGCTCGTGAAGTTCACCGGCGAAGAAGAAAAGAAGTCGTAACGGCGAGATCAAGAACCGCGGCGTCGGCTGACCATTTCAGCCGACGCCGAGCTAGCGGACGGCTGACGATGCGCCCCGCCGCAGGACGCGGCGACGACGCGCTGCGGCGTTTCTCGAAGCCAAGTGCTAGCGCACCGGCGGCTGAAGTGCAACTTTTAAGTCAGGCGTTCGACGCCTACGCCAACACGCCGTCGACCACTTCGCCATGCACGTCGGTCAACCGGAAATCACGGCCGGCGAAACGATAGGTCAGCTTCTTGTGGTCGAAGCCCAGCAAATGCAGCATCGTGGCGTGTAGGTCGTGCAGGTGGACTTTGTTCTCCACCGCATAATAGCCGTAATCGTCGGTCGCCCCGTAGCGAATCCCTGGCTTCACGCCGCCCCCCGCCATCCACATCGTGTACCCTTGCGGGTTATGGTCGCGGCCGTCATTCCCCTGCGCCGACGGCGTCCGTCCAAACTCGCCGCCCCACAATACCAGCGTGTCTTCCAAGAGCCCGCGCTGCTTGAGATCGTGGATCAGCGCTGCGATCGGCTGGTCGACCTCCATCGCATTCCGCCCGTGATCGGCCTTCAGATTGCCGTGCTGATCCCATTTGTAACTGTGGGAAATCTGCACGAACCGTACGCCCCGCTCGGCGAATCGCCGCGCCATGAGGCACTGTCGACCAAAATTGCGAGTCGCCGGATTGTCCAGTCCGTAGGCCCGCTGAGTCGCCTCGGTCTCGTCCGCTACGCTTTGCAGTTCGGGCGCCGCCGTCTGCAGCTGAAACGCAAGTTCAAACGAGCGAATGCGGGCTTCGAGCGCCGAGTCGGGACCCGATTGTTCTAAATGCGAGGCGCTGAGCGACTGGACCATCTCGAGTTCCAGTTGCTGCAAATGGCGCGGCGTCTTGTCGGCCGACGCAATGAACGGGATGGCCGCTTGGTCCGCGGGAATGCTGGCGTTGCCGATCGGCGTTCCTTGGTACACGGCCGGCAAAAAGGCCGAACTGTAGGCATTCACGCCGCCGTGCGTCAGCGTCGGACAAACGGTAATGAACCCCGGCAGGTTTTCGTTCTCCGTCCCCAGCCCATACGTGATCCACGACCCCATGCTCGGACGTACAAACGTATCGCTGCCCGTGTGCAGTTCCAACAGCGCGGCGCCGTGACGGGAATTGCTGCCCCACATGCCGTTGATGATGCACAGGTCGTCGACGCATTTGCCGACGTGCGGAAACAGATCGCTGACCCACGCCCCGCTTTGTCCATACTGCCGGAACTTCCACGGGGACTTCAACAAGTTGCCGGTCTGAGACGATACGACTCGCGGCTTGTCGAACGGCAACGGTTTGCCGTGATCGCGCTCCAGCAGCGGCTTGTAGTCAAACGTGTCAACCTGACTCGGCCCGCCGTGCATGAACACGAAGATCACGCGTTTCGCTTTCGCGGGGAAGTGCGGCGCCTTGGGCGACATTGGATTGGCGCTGGCGGAGGACGCAGGCGACGGCGACGCGGCGCTCGCCGGTTCGCCCATCAATCCGGCCAACGCGAGGCTCCCGAAACCGGCCGCACACCCGCGCAGCATCTCGCGTCGGCTCCACACCTGCGAAAACTGACGGCACGCATGTCGCATGGAGAACTTCCTCCGCTTAGTCCAAATACACAAACTCGTTCGCCGAAAGCACGGCGCGAGCCAGCGCTCGCCACGCCAACTCCCGCGCCTCGCCCTCTGATTCCGTCTGTCCGCGCACCGCGGTCAAATACCGATCAACGAACGCCAATCCGCGTTCGACTTCGTCTTCCTTCGGCGAGCGGGACACGGTGCGCTCATACAAAAGCGTCACGCGCGCCGCGTCATCCACAGCCGGCTCGCGCAACAACTGCACCGCCAACTCGCGACTCGCCGTCGCCGTGATCTGGCTGTTCAACATGAACAACGCTTGCGGCGCCACGGTCGTCGCTTCCCGCTGCCCCGCCGCCACGCTGGGGTCGGCGAAGTCGAACGCTTGGAACACTTCGTAGAGCGCACTGCGCACCACCGGCACGTAGACCGAGCGACAACGCAGGTCGTAAATCGCCGGATTCACGTTCGCGGTGCTCGTCACATACTGCCGATTCTTGATGGGCAGATTCGTCCCGCCCATTTTGAAGTCGAGCCCCGCGGACGCCGCCAGAATGGCGTCTCGAATCTCTTCCGCCGACAGGCGCCGACGCGGCATGCGCCACATCCGCCGATTTTCGGGATCGACCGCGCCTGCTCGTTCATCCCACTGGTCGCTCATCGCGTACGTCGCCGACAACGCCATTTCACGTTGCAGCGATTTCCAACTCCATTCGCGACGAATCAGTTCTCGCGCCATCCAATCGAGCAACTCAGGATGCGTCGGACTCTCTCCCAACAAGCCGAAGTTGTCTGGGGAGCGCACCAACGCCTGCCCGAAGTTCCATAACCAAAGCCGATTGGCGATCACGCGCGGCGCCAGCGGCTGGTCGGGTCGAGTCAGCCAGCGAGCGAGCTCCAAGCGTCCGCTCGTTCCCTCGCCGATCGTCGCCGACTCGCCTCCCGGCAGCACGCGCAAAAAGCGACGCGCGATCTCTTCGCCCTGCGTCAGATGGCTGCCGCGGAAATGGATGCGGACGTTTTCCGGTTTTACATCGGAAACGGCCATCGCCTCGGGAATTTCCGGCATCTGTTTCTCGATCGCCGCCGCCGCGTCGCGCAGCGCCGTCAACTGCCGCCGGACGTCTTCCGACAACAAGGCTTCCACGTTCTTCGGCTGTGCAAACGGTCCCTTGGCGCCGTGCAACGCCGGCTTGAGCGCTTCATCGCGTCCTAATCGCTCCGCCAACTCCCGCAGATCGTAACTGCCATCCGCTCGACGCAGCCCCACGAAGCCCACTCGCTCGGCGACCTGCTTGGCCATCTCCCCTGTAAGCGAACTCGCCTCGCGCCGCGCGACCGCCGCGCGCCACACGGCCAAAGGAGAATCCATCTTGTCGACGGTCGCCTCCAGGAACTGCGTCCACTGGTCGATTAACGCGGCATCCAACGGCGCAGCCGTTGCGGAGCTCGAGTCGATCGCGGCCGGATCCAAGGAGTCGTCTTTCTCAAACGCCAGCAGCAGTTTGTCGATGTGCGGGAAGAACACGGGTTGCTCAAGCCGCACGGTGTTCTTGCCAGCCGACAATCGCACCACTCCTTCGATGAACCACTTCTGTCCTTCCGGCTGCCAACTTCCGGTGACTTTTCCCGCGGCGCCTTCCACCGCGAGCCGCCCGTTCACAAACACCTGACACGGACGACTGGCTTCCGCCGCGTACCGCAATTCCAACCGATACGCGCCGGCTCGTTCGACCTCGATGTCGTATTCCGCGAAGTTCGGCGTCTCGCCGCGATTCACCAAGACGCCGATTCCGGCGCCGTACGTCGTCGTGTCTTTCGTCACGTTCCCGCGGTCATATTGTTCGGCTTCCAGCACCTTCAGCCCCGCCAGCTTTTCCCGCTCGGCCGCCGACATGTCGCCGTAGGGCTCGGCGTTCGCCAGAATTGCTTCCACGTCCAGTTTGCGTTGCGCGGCCAACAGGTACTCGCCGGCGCGCGGACGCTGGGCTTCCAGCCACGCTTTCGCCGCCGCGGTCGCCAGCGACGTCGCTTCCGAACGCTTGGCCTCCGCCTGCTGTTTGAGTGCATCGCGCCGCGCGACGGTCTGTTTGTCGGCGATCGGTCGCTCTTGCCAGACGGCGACCACGTTGTGATTCACCATCGTCTTCGTGCTCTTGAAGATGCCGGCCAGCGCGTAGTAGTCATGCAAGTCGATCGGGTCGTACTTGTGATCGTGACAACGAGCGCACCCCAACGTCATCCCCAGCAGCGACTTGCCGAGCGTGTCAATCTGCTCGTCGATAATGTCCATCTGCATCTTGACCGGATCGTCTTCCGCCAACATCTTCGCACCGAGCGAAAGGAAGCCGGTCGCGACGATCCCCTCGCGTTCCGACTCGTCGCCGTCGTGCGGCAGCAAGTCCCCCGCGATCTGCTCCTGCACAAACCGGTCGTAAGGTTTGTCGCGATTCAACGACGCGATCACATAGTCGCGATAGCGGAACGCGTTCGCGTATGCCAGGTTCTCATCGAGCCCGTTGGAGTCGGCGTAGCGGGCCAAGTCGAGCCAATGACGCCCGAAGCGTTCTCCGTAACGAGGCGACGCCAGATACTTGTCGACGACCCGCGCCCTTGCATCGGGCGCATCGTCGGCCAGAAACGTCTGCAACTCGTCCACCCGCGGCGGCAAGCCTGTCAGATTGAACGCCGTGCGTCGCAGCCACGCGGCCGGCGCTGCCGCCGGCGCCGGCGACAATTGGGCCTGCTCGAGTCCCTTCAGAACGAACGCGTCCAGCGGCGATTGCACCCATTCGGAGCGGCGAACCATCGGCGGCGTTTGTGGCTGTAACGGCTGGAACGACCAGTGGCCGCGCTGCGCGTCATTAAAAGTCATCTGCGGCGACTTGCCGTTGGCGGCGCCCCCTTTCGCCAGCGGCGCCAAATCTTGCATCGGCCACGGCGCGCCTTGCTTCACCCACTCCATCAAGTCGGCGATCTGATTGGCGGCCAGCTTTTTCTTCGGCGGCATTTGCAGCGTTTCGCCGTGCCCTACCGCGCGAATGAACAGGCTGTTCTTCGGGTCCCCCGGCAAGATGCTCGGCCCTCGCGTCCCGCCTCGCAACAAGGCGGCCAGCGAGTCGACCCGGAAATCGCTTTCCTGCGCGTCCTCGCCATGACACTCCTGACAACGCTCGACCAAGATCGGCCGCACCCGTTTCTCGAAGAACTCTACCTGTTCGGCCGTCGGTTGCTCGCCCCGAACCACCGGTGAAAACACGAATATCGCGGCGAAAACCGTCGCGGCCAGCAGGCAAGAAATGGCAACAATCGATCGCATGGCAGGGTTCGTTCGCGATCAGGAGGGAGGAAACGCAGGCGATCAGCTAAGTCTAGTCGCGGGCGGTGGTTCGATGCAACACGATGACGGGCGTAAGCGGGGCGGGGGATAAGAACTCTGTTGAATTCGGAGTGTGTAGCGCCTCGGCCCCACGGTCGCCTCGGACCCACTGTCGTTAGTTGGGCAACGACCCGCGCGGATGGTGCTCCCTTCTCCCCGCCGCGGGGAGAAGGGCCGGGGATGAGGGGTGTCGGCGCAACAGCCGTGCGCGGACTCACTCTCAGACTCTTGTCACTCCAAGGGCGCGGCGGCGGCGTGGGGGGGGGGAAGGTGTGGCGGTCACAGGCTGGAAGCCTGTGCTACGGGGATTCAAGGCAATACAGGGACTTGTAGCCGCGCAGGAGTAGTCGGCGGCCGACGATGGCCGGGGAGGCGTCGAAGCCGTCGTCCAGTTTGTTGGTCGCCAGCACCTCGGCCTTGTCGCCCGCTTTCAACACCACGGCGGCGCCGGCGCGGCCCAGGAAATAGACGCGGCCCTGCGCGGCGACCGGCGAGGCATACACGTTGCCCAAGTCGGGAACTCGAGTCGCGTCGAGTCGCACGGCGCCGGTCCGCGCATCGAGGATCGTGAGGATGGCCGTGTTGAGCTTCGGAAAATACAGCAAGTCCTCATACAACAACGCCGACGGGACGTACGGCGTGTCGCGCTCAAACTTCCAGGCCGCCTTGATCTGCTCCGTAACGTCGCCCTCCGCGGCCAGCGGCAGCGACATGGCCATACTCCCCCGATAGCCGCTCATGCAAATCACCTGATCGCCATACCGCATGGGGGACGGAATGACGTTCGCCACCTGCCCGCCGCACTCCCACAACAAGGCCCCCGACTCCAGGTCGTAACTGCGCACTCGCTTGCTCGCGTTCGTCACCACCTGCTTCCGTCCCTGATGTTCCGTCACCAATGGGGTCGCCCAGGCGCTGACTTCGTCGCGCTCCGCCTCCCACTTCGTCTCGCCCGTCTTCGCATCCAGCACGACGATCCGCGACGCGCCCTCGTTATCGCGCACCAACACCACGCGGTCGTCGAAAATCACGGGCGAGCTTGCCTCGCCAAAACTCAAACGCGTCTTCACATTCGGCAACGCATGCTTCCACAGCAGTTCGCCGTCAAGCGAATAGGCATACAGACCGCGGGAACCGAAAGATACATACAGCGCGCGACCATCCGTCGTCGGCGACGACGACGCGAACGTGTTGTCGCCGTGATGCCCCTCATGCGGCAGCTCCTCGATCGCCGTCCGCTCCCAGATCGTCTTGCCCGTGTCGAGGTCCAGACACAACACGACGTACTTGTAAACGGTGTTGGGATACTTGATCCCAAACGGTCGCTCGGGTTGATTCTCCGGTTTCTCCGCCGACTCCACCACTTTCGTCGTGTCGATCGCCGTCGTGAGATAGATGCGGCCGTTCCAGACAATGGGCGTCGACCCGCCGCGGCCCGGAACGGCGACTTTCCAACGCACATTCGTCTGCTCGTCCCAGCGCGTCGGCGGATCGCCCTGCGGCGCGACGCCGGTCGCCAACGGCCCGCGCCATTGGGGCCACTGCGACTCGCGCACCACAGCCGACTGTTCAGCGGACGCCTGTTCAGCAGTCGCCTGTTCAGCGGCCGGCACACGACTTTCCGCAGCGACCGCCGTCAGTAGAACCAGCGCGAGGGCGACGAACCGACCGCCAACAAGGCTCAGACCAGCGCTAGAGCACAGCTCGCGATTCAAGCGACGCAGATCCATAAATACAAGACTCCTCTTCCGGGGACGCCGGTCGTCGATGATGAACTCTGGTTTCATTCGGCCTGATTAGAACGCTCTTGACGCAGCCGGAAAACCCCGGCGCCGCGTCGCGCGTCGCTCGGCTAGCAATCCCCTTCGACCGCCAGTATCGTGGCGAATGTCGCCTACGCCTCCATCGGAGCTGCTATGACTCGTCTTGCTTCACTTCGCGTACGTCTCTCGCTCTACGTTTTGGTCGTTAGTCTTTCGAATCCCCTTGCGGAGCGTGCGACGGCGGCGGACCCGCTGCCCGATCCGCGCGTTGCGGCCTTTTCGCCGGAAGCGTGGCGTCGCGAGAAGCGCATCTTCGACATGCATCTGCACATTGATCCCACGCCCGAACGCTTCGATCGAGCGGTCCGAATCTTGGATCAAGCAGGCGTCGGCGGCGGCGTGCTGCTGGGCGCAGGAACCGTGACGCATAAGCCGGGCGAGTCGTCGGCCTTCGAACGCGCCAAGAAGCTGGCTGACGAACGTTACCCAGGACGCTTTGTCGCTCACATGCTGCTCGACTATCAAGGCTGGGACGCGGACGATTGGAGCCAAAGAGCCGTGGCGCAGATCGAGGAGGGGCATCGACTCGGCGCGGCAGGTCTCAAGGAATTCAAGCGACTTGGACTCTACCTCAAAGACGGCGCTGGAAGACTCATCAAGATCGACGACCCGAAGCTCGACCCCGTCTGGAAGCGTTGCGGCGAGTTGGGTCTGCCCGTTTCAATTCATGTCGCCGATCCCAAGGCCTTCTGGGCGCCCTACGATTCGTCCAATGAACGTTGGACCGAATTGAAGGACCATCGCAGTTGGTGGTTCGGAGATCCGGCCAAGTACCCGCCCCGCGAAGAGCTGCTCGCGGCCCTCGATCGCGTCATCGCTCGGCACCCTGCGACCACCTTCGTCTGCGTTCACTTTGCCAACAATGCCGAAGACCTTGCTTGGGTCGATCGCACGCTCGACGCTCGCCCCAATATGCGAGCCGACCTCGCCGCGCGCATTCCAGAGATCGGACGACATCCGCCGGAGAAAGTGCGTGAACTGTTCGTCAAGCATCAAGATCGCATCCTCTTCGCGTCCGACTTCATGGTCTACGATCGCTTGATTCTCGGCTCCGGCGGCGATCAAGAACGGCCGACCGACGAAGAGGGAGTCATGTTCTATGCCAAGTGTTGGCGTTGGTTTGAGACGGCCGATCGCGACTGGGCGCACATGACGCCCATCCAAGGCGATTGGACCATCAGCAGCATCCAACTGCCCGCCTCGGCCTGCCGCAAAATCTACTTCGACAATGCACGTCAGTTGCTTGCCCGCTCGCTCCCGTTGCCGACTCTCGAGGCGCGTCGCATCGACCGCGACTTTGCGCCCGACGGTCGACTGGACGAACCCGAATGGAGCGCCGCGAAGCCGGTGCGTCTGGAGTATCAATCGCACGACGCCGCGGCGCGCCCCGAGCTCAGCACGCCCGTGCGAGCCCTGTGGTCCGACAAGTTCCTTTATTTGTCGTATGAGTGTCCGTACGAAAAACTGAGCGTCTTCGAGCCGATGCAGCCGGGCGAACGAATCGGACTGTGGGACAACGACGTCGTGGAAGCGTTCATCGGCGCGCAACTCGACCGACCGCAGGCCTATACCGAATACGAGTGGGCGCCGAACGGCGAGTCGCTTGACTTGGACATTGATTTGCCGAAGAAAGATTTTGCGTGGAGCAGCCAGATGGAGCACGCAGTTGCGGTCGACGCGGACCGCAAAGTGTGGCGCGCGGAGATTCGCATCCCATTTGCGCGAATTGCCGCCGCCGCTCCGCAGGTCGACGCGCGCTGGCGGATTAATCTCTTTCGACATGATCGGCATCACGGCGCGGGACTCGCATTCTCTCCCACGTTGCGCGGCACGTTCCACGCCCCAGACCGCTTCGGCTGGCTCGTTTTCCGCGGCCCCTAACCACGTCGCTCACTATGCAGACTCGATGCACCCTGACCTTGGCCGCCCTCCTGGGACTCAGCCTCTTGCACGGCCGCCTCGCCGCCGGCGCGGAACCCGAAGTTGACCAGCCGCTCCCACCGCTCGAGGCCGCGGCGACCATGCGTCTTCCGCCCGGTTTCAAAGCGACTTTGTTCGCCGGCGAGCCGGACGTGGTGCAGCCCATTTCTTTTTGCCTCGACGATCGCGGTCGGCTCTGGGTCGCCGAGGCGTACAACTACCCGGTGCATGGCACGAAGCCCGGCGATCGCATCTTGATCTTCGAGGACGTCGACAACGACGGCCGCTTCGACAAACGGACTGTTTTCTACGACCAACTGAATTACGTGACGGGGCTGGAAGTCGGCTTCGGCGGAGTCTGGGTCGTCTCGCCGCCCTTCTTTCAGTTCATCCCCGACCGCGACGGCGACGACCGCCCCGACGGACCGCCGCAGACGTTGCTCGACGGACTCGGCAATCACGCCAACTCGCACAACTTGGCCAACGCGCTCGCCTGGGGTCCTGACGGCTGGCTTTATGGCACGCATGGGCGCACGAACTGGTCGCTCATCGGCAAGCCCGGCGTTCCTGACGCGCAGCGCATTCGCTTCGACGGCGGCGTCTATCGCTATCATCCCGTGCGGCACGTCTGGGAGCCGTTCGCCGACGGCAGCACCAACCCCTGGGGCATCGATTGGAACGACGTCGGCGACGCCTTCATCTGCAACTGCGTCGACCCGCATCTCTTTCAAGTCATCCAAGGCGCGCATTACGAACCGTGGCGCAATCGCGACTCCAGTCGCCACGCCTATCAGCGCATCGCCAGCATCGCCGACCACCTGCACTTCGTCGGATTGGCCAACACGCGCGAGGGACTCGGCACTCCCGAGGAAGACGAGGCGGGCGGAGGCCACGCGCATTGCGGCACGATGGTCTACTTGGGGGACGACTGGCCGCGCGACTATCGCAACTCGATCTTCATGCACAACATTCACGGCAAACGCATCAACTGCGACATTCCTCGTCGCGTCGGCTCCGGTTATGTCGCGTCGCACGGCCCCGACCTGGTTCGCTCGCGCGATCCCTGGTTCATGGGGGTCACCTTGCAATACGGTCCCGACGGCGGGGTCTTTTCGAGCGACTGGTCGGATACAGGCGAATGCCATAGCGTGAAGAACACGCGCCGCCAGACGGGGCGGATCTTCAAGATCACGTACGGCGAACGACGTCCGCCGCACCGACCGACAAACGCCTTGGCGAACGACGAGCTGGTCGCGCTGCAACTACACGCGAACGATTGGCATGTGCGTCACGCGCGGCGCGTATTGCAGGAGCGATCGGCCGCGGGACAAGACATGTCCAACGTACATGCCGCGCTCGCGAAGATCTTCACCGAACAACCGGAGACGTCGCGCAAGCTGCGCGCCATGTGGGCCTTGTTCGTCACCGGCGGCGCCGACGAGGCGCAACTGCGCGACTGGCTTGCTCATCGCGACGAGTACGTTCGATCGTGGGCCATTCGACTCTTCAGTGAGTCCGCACCTTGGCCGCACGATGTGCAGCAGCGTTTCCTGCAACTCGCCGCCGCCGGCGACTCGGCTCACAACCGCCTGCAACTCGCTTCCGCCGCACAACGCCTGCCGCTGGCCGCGGATCGCTGGGCCCTCCTCGCCGCCCTGTCTCGCCGTTCCGAAGACGTCTCCGATCCGAACCTGCCGCTGATGATCTGGTACGCATTGGAGCCACTGGTTCCGCTCGATCCGCCCCGCGCGTTCGCACTGGCGTCCGCATCGGCCCTGCCTCTGTTGCGACGACATGTCGCTCAGCGAGCCGCATCGACCGCAACGCCGACGGCTTCCCTGCCGGCGCTCCTGCAAACATTGGCGTCTGCGCCGAGCGCCGCTCGACGCGATCTGCTGCAAGGGACGCTGGAGGGGCTTTCCGGCCGCAGACGCCTTTCCCAGCCCGATGACTGGGCGCGGGTCTTTCGACTCTTGCAGAAAGATCCTCAAGATGAGGTGCGCGAAGCGGCGCTCGAGCTGGCGCTCTTGTTCGACGACCCGACGGCGCCGCAGCGACTTCAAGATCGCGTCAAAGACGGCGGCTTGCCCTTCGCCGCCCGCGAACGAGCGCTCCGATCGCTCATCGCCCACAAGTCGGTCGAGGTCGCCGACCTCCTGATCGACCTGCTCGAAGATGCTTCCTTGCGCACCGTTGCGGTGCGCGGCTTGGCTGAATACCAACATCCGCAGACCGTGCCCGCCTTGCTGGAGCTCTACCGGCAAGCCTCGCACGACGCCGGCTTGCGGCAAGACATCGTCCAGACGTTGGCGTCGCGCAAGGAATGGGCTGCACCGCTGCTCGACGCCGTCGAGACCAAAAAGGTCGCGCGCGTCGACTTGTCCGCGTTTACCGCTCGGCAGTTATCGAGTCTGGGCGAGCGGGCGATCCAGGAACGCGTCGCCCGACTGTGGGGCGACTTGCGCCGTCCGGCCGCGGAGAAAGAGCGACTTATCGCCGACTACAAGAGGAAGTTGCCGCCGCACGTAATTCGGCAAGCCGACCGCGCCTCGGGGCGCGTCGTCTTTCAGGCTCAGTGCGCCAACTGTCACAAGCTGTTCGACGCCGGCGGCGTCATCGGCCCCGATCTCACCGGCGCCCAGCGTTTTCAGCTCGATTATCTGCTCGAGAACCTCGTCGACCCTAGCGCGGCGATTTCTCGCGACTTTCAGATGCAGGTGGTCGAAACCGAAGCGGGACGCGTACTGACGGGGTTGGTCGTGTCCGAGAATGACGCCTCAGTCACGTTGCAGTCGATCAACGAGAAGGTGGTGGTTCCGCGTCGCGAAATCGCCAGTCGACGCACCTCCCCCGCTTCGATGATGCCCGAGGGACTTCTCGATAAACTGTCGCTGGCACAAGTCCGGGACTTGATCGCCTACTTGAGCGGTCCCGGACAAGTGGATTTGCCGCGCTGAGCTACTTCTTCTCGAGCAGCTCTTCGAGCAGACCGCCGATGTCCTTGGCGTTCTTCTCGCCGCTGCCGACGCGGATCATGCGAATCTTCCCTTCCTGGTCGATGACGACTGCGTGCGGAATGCCGCGCACGCCGTAGTACTCGTCCAGCTTGCCTTCTTTTCGCTGAATGGCGAAACGATGCTGCAATTTGTGGTGCGCCGCAAACTTCAGCAACATCTGTTGCTCGTCTTCCGGCTTAAGGGGCGTCTTCGCTTGGACCGACCGACCGGCCGCGTCGTCCCAATCGAAGTTGTAATATCGAGTCAGTCCGATGATGACCAACCCCTTGTCCGCGTACTTTTCCTGCCATTCGCGCAGATGCGGAAACGTGGCGATGCAGGGCCCGCACCAAACGGCCCAGAAATCTAGCAGCACCACTTTGCCCTTGAGATCCTCGTCCTTCAGGGCTTCGCCGTTCACCCAGGCTTCGACATCCAACGCCGCGGCGTCTTTGCCGACCAGCGCGGCGATGCGCTTCGCACTCTCGATCGAGCGTTGCAGGCCTTGCAGTCGTCGATCATTCAAGTCGACCATCTTCGCCAAATCTTCGTTGCCTTTGGCCTTGATGGACTTCAGGAAGTCGCGTCCTGCAGCGAGCGCCTTTTCCGCAGCCTCCGGATCCGACCCCGTCAGGCGATTCACTTCGTCGGTCAACTTGCGAACGTAGCGAGTCGCCAGTTGCGCGTCGTTCGGCGACGCGGTCACCTTTGCCTCCAACTCGGCCAGCGTCGTGCGCGACAACGCTACTTGCTCCCGGTAGAAGGGGACCGCCGCCTTCGCCCGCGTCAACAACTGCTTGGCGTCCGCCGAGTCCGGCGTCAGCGACTCCAAGATCGTCTGCATCGCGTCGATCTTCTTATCGGCATCGTCTGGATTCGCGGGCAGAGACGCAAAGACATCCATCAACGACTTGGTCATGAACTCGTTCAGCAGTTTCAAGTCATTGGGATTCTTCTTCAGCTGATCTCCCAGCGAGCCTTCCTCAGCTGCCGCCGGTTTTGCGCCGTCGTCGGCTCGAACGACCTCAGTTCGTCCCAGCAAGCACCATCCCACCGCCCCCAGAACAATCCACGCGATCCAGCGCTTCATCATGCACCTCACTGAGCCTCGAAAAGGGCAATAAAGACAATTCAGCGTCGAGTCCGACGCCGCCACATCTTCCCTGTCGCCACGTACAGGGTCAACAAGATTAATCCGGAATTGGAATGTCGGCCTTCCGGCGGCGTTGCTTGCTTGGCGTCGCTTGCATGGCGTCTTTCGTCGCTTCAGAATGCGCCGCAACGTGACTTTCGCCATCCCTCTTCGTCGAGCGTCGCTGATGTCCTCCTGCAATCCAACTCGCCCCTTCGCCGCCGCCCTGTTCTTCGCCTTGACCATGTGGACGGTTCCTGGGCTCGCGCGTCCCGCTGCGTCGCGACCGCTGCCGACGGCCCAGCCCTCCGAAGTGCAGCTCGACGCCGCTCGACTCGACCAGGCCGCCGGCCTCGTGCGAGAGGCGGTCGAGCGAAACGAATTGCGCGGCGCGGTACTGCTCGTTGCGCGCCGCGGGCGCATCGTCCTTCACGAAGCGATCGGGCATGCCGACTTCGTCGAGCAGCGCGCGATGCGGCTCGACTCGGTCTTCCACGTCGCGTCGAACACCAAGCCGGTCGTCGCCGCGGCAGCGCTCCAGCTAGCCGCGGAAGGGCGACTCGAACTCGACGCCGACATCGGCCGATACTTGTCCGAGTTTGATCGCGAATCCTATGCGGGCGTCACCATGCGACGGTTGCTCAGTCACACCAGCGGGCTCCGCATCGGCCCCATCTTTCTCGAACCTTTATCTCCCCGCTCGGACGCACTCCCGCATGGCCCCACTTTGCGCAGCGAGGCGAATCGGTTTGCAACCATTCCCGTCGCCGTGAAGCCGGGAACCAGCTTCTCTTACAATAATGCGGGCTACAACGTCGCGGGCGCCGTACTTGAGCAGGCGGCCGGCCAAACGCTCGACCAACTGCTGATAGAACGCCTCTACCAACCGCTCGCCATGCACTCGACGGCGCACGTCGACAACGAAGTCTTGGGCCCTCGTCGTCCGGCCATTGAACAGCGGCTCCTTGGAAACTGGATTCGCCTTTGGAAGCCGGGCGATCCACCGAAGTATCCGTTCGTCCGCGCTTCGGGCGGCATGCTGACCACCGCCGCCGATTATGCCAGTTTCCTCCAAATGCTCCTCGATCGCGGCCGGGTCGGCGAACATGTCGTGTTGCCCTTTGCGTCGTTGCGTCAGGCGCTCCGCGCCGAGACGCGCGAACTTGCGACGAATCGGTCCGCAAGCGGCGGCGAACCAGCTCGTTCCACGGCAGCCGCGACGCCGCCAACCTACTACGGACTCGGTTGGCAAGTCGGCGACGACGGCGTGTGCGCGCACTCGGGTTCCGACGGCACTTACGCTTGGTTCGATCCACACCGCGATCTCTTGGGGGTTTTCTTCACACAGAATCCGGGCGGCATCCTCCCGTTCGCCGCGTTTCGCCAACGCGTCGAGGCCGCGTGCACCGACCCGCTCCCCGCTCGCTCCCGAGTCGTCGCACACCGAGGGCTATTGCGCGAGTATCCAGAAAACACGCTGGTCAATTTTCGCGAATGTCTGGAACGGGGATATGGGTTTGAATTCGATGTGCGTCGCACGCGCGACGGACGACTCGTCTGCCTGCACGACGACGACCTCCGCCGCACGACGGGCGAGCCAGGCCGCGTCGCCGACCGTACGTTGGCGGAGATCAAACAACTCGACGCCGGCGGCTGGTTCGCGCCGCAATTTCGCGGCGAGCGAGTGCCGACAATCGACGAAGTCTTTCAGATAGTCGCACGCTTTCATTCACCGCGCTCTCACATCGCCGTCGACCTCAAACAAGACGACGAACGGGTGGAAACGGACGTCTTGGCGCTCGCCCAAAAGCATGGAGTCCTTGACCGGCTCGTCATGATTGGTCGAACGATCGATCATCCCGAGGTACGCGAACGCTTGTGGAAAGCCAACGACAAAGTCGCGTGCGCTCGTTTAGCCCAGTCCCCGGCGGACCTGAACGCGGTCCTCGGCGACACGCGGTCGAGTTGGGCCTATTTGCGATTCGTCCCGACCAAGGAACAGAGGGAAAGATTGCACGCGGCCGGCAAGAAGATTTTCGTCGCCGGACCGCTGTTCGCGTCTCAGCAACCCGAGAACTGGCGGGCGTCGATCCAACAAGGCGTGGACGCCATTCTGACCGACGACGCTGACGAACTGCACCAGCTCCAGCAAGAACAATAAGCGAGTGGCCGCTCGGGGACTCGAACCCCGACGCCTCGCGGCACAAGATCCTAAGTCTTGCGTGTCTGCCAATTTCACCAAGCGGCCGAACTGCACACGAGCGGTGGTGATTTTAGCGGATCGAGATTCGTTTCGCGAGGGCCTTGGCTGCGGAGCATTTCAAGGTCGCCTTTCAAAAATCGCGTTACACCCAGATTGGCCCATTATCACCCACAAGGAGGGGCATTTACCAAATGGGGGATATGACCTAATTTGACCTTATTGAATTTGACTTCGGTTTTTTCACATGGGGAATTTCATGGCCAAGAAGAGTGAGAAGCGCGCCTCGGCATCGCAGGCGATTCGCGATTATTGCAAAGCGAACCCTGACGCGCAAACGAAAGATGTCGCCGCCAAAATGCTGGAGATGGGCTTCTCCAAGGTCACGCCAAGCTATGTGAGCACCATCCGTTCGCTCGCCAAAGCGAAAGAAGCCAAAGGCACGGTCGCTCCGCGTAAACCGGGTCGCCCGAAGGCGTCTGCCGCCGCGGCGTCGGTCGGTTCTGGCGCTTTGACGTTGGAAACGTTGCTGCAAGCGAAAGAACTTGCCGCCAAGTTGGGTGGAGTCGCTCAGGCACAAGCGGCTCTCGACGCGCTTGCCAAGTTGGGCGCGTAATCTCGCCTCTCACAGACAGTCCCACAGTTTGCACGCCGTGATCGCTCGTCGATCACGGCGTTGAACCGGCGGCTAATGACTCTTCCCTCCGCCTACGCAGCTTTGCGCAGTTCTTCCAGCAATTCCTGCGCTTCTTCAATCCCGCCCGCTTGCTCGATGAACGCCAGGATGGCCCGCAACTGCTCGGGCGTCGCGCTCACCTGCGATTCTTCAATAAGCTCCTGCAGGTCCTCGCTGGAAAGTTGATCTTCAAGTCGGTCGTCTGACGGCATGATGTCGCTCCCGAATTCACGAAAAACCCAGTCCTCGTTATCGGACTAGCCCGGGCGCTCGGCGACCAACATCCTGGCAGTGCGTCGCAATCCCGCTAGATATCCCAGTCTCTCAGACGGCCGGGCGCAGTTGGGGCCGCTTCTACGGGGGTTTGGCGAAACTGGTTCGACTTCGCGGGCATAAGCAAGTCGACGCATCTCTTTTCCCAATCGTTACCGATGGAACATAAAGCCTACCCGTTGCGACCCTCGTGACTCCCCCGCACCAATGTCAGGTTCCGAGTCGATGGACCATTTTGACTATCTCGAGCGACTTCGAAACTACGTACGATCGACGTTGGAAGAACTCGGCGCCGACACGTCGTGCGTGCAAGAGACGATCTTGCTTCGAGGCGGGCAGTATTGCGGCCGCCGTTTTCGGGCGGGAGAGTTCTTGGCGGTTTGGTTCAGCGACGAAAACGAAGTCAAGTTCTATGCTCCGTCGGACGGCGTCGTACGCGTCTTCCGCCCCGCCGTTTTTCCCGACGTCGAAGTCCGTCGCGCCGCTTAGGGCGCTGGAGCTTCGAGCTGCTTCCAGGTCGCCTTGTCGACCTCGCCTGTGACCGGCAATTGCACGCCCTTTTGAAAACGCTCGACGGCCGCGCGGGTTTGGGGGCCAAACTCCCCATCCACGTCGATCGGCGGGTCGGCGGGTTGGCGTTCATTCAGCAACCGCTGCAAACGAAGTACGACGGCGCCCGAATCTCCTAGTCGCAAGGGCGGCGACTCGGACTCGGCCTCTTTGCCGCTGCGGCCCGACTCGGCTTGGAGATTTAATTTCTCGTAAGCGATGGCCGCAACCTCTGCGCACAGCAGCTCGCCCGGATCCTCGCGCTGGCCCGGCGGGATGCGATTATTGGATGTGAGCACACAAACCAAGACGACGCCTCCCGGACCGGTGATGATCCCTGCATCCGTCCGCACCCCGGTCACTCCGCCCGTCTTGTGCTCTACTCGCGCTCGCGACGGCAGCTTGCGAGGAAACAGCAGTTTGTCCTGGCACGCCGCCAAGTGACCTCGCATTTCATCCGACGCGGCGGCACTTACCAATTCGCGGCGTTGCAATTTTTCCAACAGTCGAATCATTTCGGCCGCGGTCGTGCAGCCCAAGCCGTAACGTCGACTTCTCTCTAGATCGATCGAGGTATCGCGACGATAGACCTGGGACTGAATTCTCGTCTCTGGACACCCCAACTCGGCCATCGCGTCGTTGACGGCTCGCAGCCCCACTCGATCAAGCACGAGATTGGTCGCCGTGTTGTCCGACCAAGCGATCATCAAACGAATGGCGTCGCGCAGCGGCAACGTCGCTCCTTCTGAAAAGTGCGTACTGAGAATCCCTGATCCGGGGACCTTGTCCGCTTCGCGGAGGACGACCGTGTCTCGCAGCGAGATCCCCCCTGCTTCAGCCTGACGATACGCCTCCACCATGACCGGCAATTTGATCAAGCTGGCGGTCGGAAAAGTCTCATTCTCGCGATGCGCAAACCGCTCGCCCGTTTCACAGAACTGCACCACCACGGCGGCCTCGCCCGGATGTTGTGCGATGCGCTGCGTCAATTTGGCCCGCCAATCCTGCGGCGTCGCCGCCGGCGTCAGGGCGAAAGCGATCGCCCCAGCGACAATCCAGGCTGCTCGCCGAGAGACGTGGCAAGAACGATTCATGGACTGCGCCTTTCTCTGCAACTGCGTCTTTCTCTGCAACAAGGAACACAACTATACTGGCGTCGCTCCGAGGCGGATGTCAGATTGTCGCGTGGAAATTCGTTTCGTCAAACTGCAGGGACGACGTCCGATGGAGTTCGATCCGCGAGCATCCGAACTGGTTCGTCGCCGATTCCTGCAATTCGGCGGCGTCGGCGCACTCACGCTCGGCGGGCTTTTGCGCACCCAAACGTCCTTCTCGGCGGCCCCCTCGACGACCGGGATCGCGCCTCCTCCAACGAACCTGCGGCCGATTCGCGCCTGCATTTTCATCTTTTACTACGGCGGTCCGAGTCATCTCGACACCTATGACCTGAAGCCGGAAGCGCCGAGCAACATCCGCGGCGAGTTCAAACCGATTGCAACGACCATTCCGGGGCTGCAGGTCTCCGAGCATCTGCCGAATATGGCGAAGGTGATGCATCATTGCGCGCTCATTCGCAGCATGCACCACGCCAATCGCCTCCACGACTCAGCCTCCATCGAGACTCATACGGGACGCCAAGCCGCGCAAGGGGACCGCGAAGAGTTCGCGCCGATCGAGCAATTCTTTCCGTGTCATGGCGCTGTCGTTCATTACTTCAAGCGAGATCCCCAGCGCGTCGTTTCCCACGCCGCGTTGCCCTTCGTCTTTCGCAATGTGATCGACGTTCCCTGCCAAGGCGGCGGCTTCCTCGGTTCCGCGTTCGATCCGTTCCGAGCCACGGTGGATCCGGAGAAGCAAAGCTACGCCGTGCAGGAATTGCTGCTGCGGGGCGACCTGCCGACGCAACGACTGCGCAGTCGCACCGACCTGCTGGCCCAATTGCAGTCGGCCAATGCGACGCCGCCGCAAGGGCGCGCCGACTTGCGTCCGTATTACGATAAGGCATTTCAATTGCTCAGTTCCGAGTCGATTCGCAAGGCGCTCGACTTGTCAGAAGAATCGACCGAGACGCGCGAGATGTACGGCGTTTATCCGGCCGTTCAACAAGGCCCCTCCGGCGGCGCGGAACATGGCTACGCGCGCCACATGCGCGGCCAGAACCTGCTCGTCGCCCGGCGGCTCGTCGAAGCAGGCGTCCCCTTCGTCAATGTCTACGACTTTCGCCAACAAGGTCAGAACTGGGATAGCCACTCGCAAAACTTCGCCCAGCATCGCGATCACCTGCTGCCGCCCGCCGACAAGGCGCTCGCGGCCCTGTTGGTCGATCTGGAACGTCGCGGGCTGCTCGAGTCGACGCTGGTCGTCGCCGCCGGCGAATTCGGCCGGACGCCGCAGATCAACGCCAACGCGGGCCGAGACCATTGGCCCGACTGTTATACGGTTCTCCTCGCGGGCGGCGGCGTCCAAGGCGGGGCCATCTATGGCGCGAGCAACGCCATCGGGGCCTATCCTGCGAAAGACCCCGTCACTCCCGCCCACCTCGCCGCCACCATCTATTGGCGATTCGGCCTCCATCCGGCTCAGCATATGCACGATCGCACCGAACGTCCCTGGCGTCTGGCGGACGCCGATCCCCTGTCCAGTCTGTTCGCCTCCTGAACAGCAAGGAGCCCCCCGTGTCGCTTCTCCGCGGGTTGCGCTACGCCGACTGCCATGCATCGCGAGTCGCTTTTTTGACTGTTGCATCGACCGTCGCCCTCGCCGTCCGCGCACTCGCGCAAGGCTACTCGCCTGAAGAGGCGCCGCGACGCATGCAAGTCGCCGACGGCTTCCAGGTGCAACTGGTCGCCGCCGAACCGCTCGTGCGTCAGCCGGTCGCGATCGAGTTCGACGACCGCGGACGCCTGTGGGTCATTCAATACCTGCAATATCCAAATCCCGAGGGACTGCAGCGCGTGCAGGTCGATCGTTATTCTCGGACGAAGTACGATCGCATTCCCGAACCGCCGCCGCGCGGCCCGCGCGGCGCTGATCGCATCACCATCCTCGAAGACGTCGATGGCGACGGCCGCATGGACCGCGGGCGCGACTTCGTCGCCGGCCTCAATCTGGCGACGGGACTCGCGTTCGGCCACGGCGGCGTCTTCGTGCTGAACGTCCCTTACTTGCTGTTCTATCCCGACCGCAACCGCGACGACGTCCCCGACTCCGATCCCGAAGTGCTCCTCGAAGGCTTCGGGATGGAAGACGCCCACAGCGTCGCCAACTCGCTCACGTTCGGACCCGATGGCTGGCTCTACGGCTGCCAGGGCAGCACCGTCACCGCCGACATTCGCGGCGTCGAGTTCCAACAGGGAGTCTGGCGGTATCACCCGACGACTCGTCAATTCGAATTATTCTGCGAGGGCGGCGGAAACTCCTGGGGACTCGACTTCGACCGCACCGGTCGCCTGTTCTACAGCACGAATTACGGCGGTCACGTCTTGTTGCATGGCGTCCAGGGAGGGTACTTCGTCAAGTCGTTCGGCAAGCATGGCGCCCTTCACAATCCCTACGCCTATGGTTATTTCGAGCACGCGCCGCACGACCGATTTCGCGGCGGGCATGTCTCCGTCGGCGGCATCGTCTATCAAGGCGACTTGTTCCCTCCCGAGTTTCGCGGTCGATACATCGCAGGCGACTTGCTGGGACATGGCGTCTACTGGCATTCAATCCAGCCACGCGGCTCGTCTGTACAGACGGCTCATGGCGGCGAGCTGCTCGTCGCGAACGACTCGTGGTTCGCCCCCACCGATGTAACCTTGGGGCCCGACGGCGCCGTTTATGCAGCCGACTGGCACGACGCGCGCACGGCTCACCCTGACCCCGACGCCGACTGGGATCGCTCCAACGGTCGCATCTATCGACTCGCGCCCCGCAACCAAGCAGCCGTCGCCCTCGCCATCGCCCCCGTCGACTTTGCGCAGGCCTCCGTCGCCCAACTCCTCGAACGGCACAGCCACCCAAGTCAATGGCACGTGCGCAAAGCGCGACAAGAACTGGTGAGACGATTGCACTTCGGCAGCGACTCTGACCAAGCGGCCGTGCGGTCGCTGCGCCCGACGCTCGAAGAACGGGCGACCAAGCACGCCGACGAAACGGCGGCGCTCGAAGCCCTCTGGACGCTAGACCAAATCTCGCCGCTCGACGAACCTCTCGCCCACCAGTTGTTGCACAGTCCGCACGTCGCCGTCCGCGTCTGGACCATTCGCTTGCTCGGAGATCGCCGCCGTCTTTCCGACGAATTGGCCCATACACTCGATGCACTCGCGGAAACGGAGCCCGCTGCCGCCGTCCGACAACAGTTGGCCTGCAGCGCCGCTCGCTTTGAACCACAACACGCCTTGCCGATCATCAACGCCCATATCAACCGCGACATCAGCGAAGACCTGCAAGACCCCTACTTGCCGCTTCTCTGGTGGTGGGCCGTGGAGCGTCACGCGGATGCCGGTCGCGAGGAAGTGCTCAAGCGGTTCGTCCGTCCCACGCTCTGGAAGTCGCATCTGGGCCGCGACGTCCTCCTCCCGCGACTCGCCCGTCGCTACGCCGCAGAACGCAAACTTGACAACCTCGCCGCCCTGGTTCGACTGCTCGACGCCGCACCCGACGCCGCCGCTCAAGCTGCGCTCTGGGAGCCCATTCTCCAAGGTTGGCGCGAACAGCCGCGCGACAAACATTCCGACGATTGGCAAACCGATGCTTGGTTGACCGCCGCTCGCCAACACCCCTTCGGCGTCAAGGCGCTGGCCGCCTGGCGAGCCGCCCCCGCGACGACGCCGGCGAGTCTGACTCTGCTGCAGTTGTGCGTCGCATTACGCCATCCAGACGCGATCGCGACGGCCGTCGGCGAAGCGTTTGATCCGCAAGCGGACGCCAACCATCGACTCGCGCTGCTCGAATCGCTGCGGGACGCGCCCGACGCGGCGTGGGAACTTCCTGCGTTCGCCCTCTTTGCCGCGGACCAACCGATAGCGCTGCGCCGCGCGGCGCTGCAACTCCTCGCCCGACTCGATTCCCCTTCCCTGCCGACGAAGTTGCTCGAGTGGCATCGAGCGACGCCGCCGAGCCCGCTCCATGCCAGCGTCTGCGACGTCCTGTTGTCGCGGCCGGCATCCGCTCGCGCGTGGCTCGAGGCGGTCGACCAAGGACGCCTCCCCGCGTCCGCCGCGTCGCTGGAACAAATTCGGCGCATCGCCCTGCTGAATGAGCCGACGCTCATGCCGCTCGTCGTCAAGCATTGGGGGCGGTTGGAGGGCGCTACGCGCGAAGAGAAGTTGGCGGAGGTGCGGCGGCTGAACAACGACCTTCGAGCGGCTGCGGGCGATCCAATGGCCGGCCGCATGCTCTTCCAAAAGCACTGCGGCGTCTGCCACGTCCTGTTCGGCGATGGTGCAAAGGTCGGTCCCGATCTGACTTCGGCCAATCGACAGGATCGAGACTTTCTGCTCGTCAGCTTGGTCGACCCCAGCAGCGTGATCCGTAAGGAATATGCCAGCCTGATCGTCGAGACGCAAAATGGTCGAGTGCTCGCCGGCTTGCCCGTGGAACGCACAGCGGCCGCACTCACGCTGGTCGACGCCAAAGGGGATCGACAGACGGTTGCGACGTCGGACATCGCGCAGTTACACGAGTCGCCTCGGTCGCTGATGCCCGACGATCTCTACCGACAATTCAAACCTCAAGCGCTGCGCGATTTGTTCGCGTACCTTCAATCGGCCCAACCCGTCTCTCCCTCCGATTCGACGCCGCGTTGAATCCGCCCCCGTCGCCAGGAGCTTGCTCATGCCCCGCATCTTGTCGCCGTCTGCCGTCGTCGCAATGCTGCTCGCAGTCCCCTTTTCACCATCGCCGCTGACGCTTCTCGGTGCGGAACCCACGACCGACGCCCGTCCTTACGAGAACCGTCTGCGCCGCATCGAGTCGCCGCGTCCGCTGTTGGCCGACTATCCGGAGTTCTTTGAACCGATCATCGAAGAAGCGCACTACGAAGCGCCGGCGATCGTCGACGACGAAAACGCCGACCTTCACGTCCGCGCCTGGAGGTTCTCGTACAACGCACGGGGCATCATCGAGATGCCGAATCACCTACGATCGCGCGAGACGGCCGTCATCATGGTCCATCCTTGGGCCATCGACGATGAATGGGGTTGGAAGACGCCCCAGCCGGCCGGCGTCGCCGACTTTTGTACGCCGACCAAAAACGGCCTCGCCGCGCAGCACACCAAACAAGTCATCGATCCATTTCTGAAGCGATTGCGCGGTCGAGCGTCGCTGGTCATGTACAGCCTCCCCGGTCCCGCCGACGCGATCCGCACCAAAGTCTATCGTTCGTTTCAAAAGACGCCGTCGCCCGCGGAACGCTCCGCGGGAGAACGCGAACTCCGACAAAAGTTGTCTGAATTTCAGTACGCAGGACAACCGCTTCCGGAACAGCTGTCCTTGAACCGCGACAAGCCGGTCATCGATTACTTTCGCCAATTCCCCGGACTGGATGCGGGCGCACGCTTTAACGGCGCCGGATTCTGGGACCTGCCGATCCCCGTCAGCACGTCGGTGACGGTCGATCCCCAAGACGTCGTCATCTACGACGCAGAAGGCTATCCGGCTCTCCGCGACTTCTTGAAGAAACAAGGCATACGACACGTGCTGCTTACCGGCTACGCCACCGACATGTGCTACTGCCGCACCACCGCCGGCTACGAGAATCTGTCTAAAGACTTCAATGTCTTCCTGGTCGCGGATGCATCGCTGGCGACCTTTCCCTCGAACAAGTCGCCGCGTTTTGCCGTCAACGCGTCCATCTCCTACGCCGCCCTCAACCAACTGATCACTCAGGTCTCTTGGGTGAAGTTGGATTCGGTGCGGCCCTGAGGGCGCCGACACAGCTACGGTCCAGGCGGCATGAGCAACTCGACGCCCCGTTCACGGAGCAGCTTTTCGATCGACGCGCGATCCGACTCGCCAGGACGCACATAGACGACCAACCGTCGTTCGGGAAAGCTGGCGGTCGCCATCTCCACCCCCGGCAATCGATACACCATTTCGTAGACGGCCAGTTCGCAAGCGCGACAGTCGAGCCCTACGACGGCGATCTCGATCCGTTGCAGCTTGTCGAGCGGCAGTTCGCGCCGCGCCTTGATGCCGAAAGTATAACGCGACGCGCCGCGGACAAGCTGATCGATGCGCTCGATCACCTGTTCGGGCTTCGCCCCCGGAAAGGCCTGCGCAGCGTCCAAGGCCAACGTCGCCTCCGCCTGGGCGACGTCGACGCGCACCAGACGCACTTCGCTGATCCGGCTGAAAACTTCCTTCAGGTCGCGTTCGCGCGCCGCATTGAACAGGCCCGTAACTTGATAGACGACCTCCGATGCTGGAGCGCGATTCGCTGCCGCGTCATCCTGAGCGTCAGCGCGGCCGGATAATCCAGACGCCGACCACAGACACAGCGAGACGACCGTCGCCCACCGCCTTCGCCAATCCTTCCCGCCTTCCATCGACCGCGTCATGGCCATCCCCCTAGTGCATTCGAAAGAGCCGACTGTCGATCAGTTCAAGCAGCAGCGTCCGCAGACCTCCACCCTGGCGTTCGGTCGCGGACAGCACTTGTTCGAGCATCTCGCGGTCGCTGAATGCCACGTCACGTCCCGTCGAGTAGATCGTCAATTGTTGAGCGACGTTTCGCAGCAACGGTCGCGCATCGGCGGCCAGCAGACGCTGCAATTCCAGCACATCGCCGAACTTTTCTCCCGACGGCAATTCGCCGCTGGAATCAACCGGCGGCCCCAGTCGAAAGGAAATGGCGATCATCGGGTCGATCGCACCGCGCGGCGCCGGGTCGCCGACGCCGATGGAGCGATACCGAGTGCGGAGGCCGCCGATCACGTCGAATGCCTCCAATGCAAAGCCAGGCGGATCGATCCGCGAGTGGCATGAAGCACAAACGGCGAGCTCCCGGTGCTTTTGCAACTGCTCGCGAATCGTCGTCGCTCCGCGGACGTCGGGTTCAACCGCCGGCACATTCGGCGGCGGCGGTTCCGGCGGCTGTCCCAATAATCTTGCCATCACAAACGCCCCGCGCGGAACGGGCGACGTAGTGGTTCCGTTCGCCGTGATCTTCAAGAGGGCGGCTTGCGTGAGAAAGGGACCGCGCGCCGAGCCCGCAGGAACTGCGACGCGCCGAATCTGCGAACCGCTTACGCCGGGAATGCCGTAATGGACGGCCAATCTTTCGTTGAGCATCGCGAAGTCCGACCGCACCAAATGCCGCGCATCCAAGTCGCGTTCCAACAGCTCGCGAAAATAGGCCTGCGTTTCCGCCGCCATCGAATCTTGCAAGTACGGACTGAACTCAGGGTACAGCTTCTTGTCCGGGTCATTAGCGGCAATCTGTCGAAGTCGAAGCCATTGCCCCAAAAAATCGACGACGAATCGCTGCGACTTTGGATCGCGCAGCAACCGCTCCGCTTCACCCCGCAACGCTTTCCCGTTTCTCAGTTCGCCCGACGCCGCCTTGATCCGCAGCGTCTCGTCGGGCCCCGAGTTCCACAGGAAGTAGGACAGTCGAGCAGCCAAGGCGTCGTCGTCGACTTCTCCTGCTCGCTCGCCGGCAGCCTCCACGCGATAGAGAAAGTCCGGTGCGCACAACGCCGCTCGATACGCTCGGCGCATGGCCGTTTCAAAACACTCGCCCGATTCGAGCCCGCGCTCCACCAGCGCCGCATACTGACGTCGCACCTCGACGCCCACCGGCCGACGAAACAACCGCGGCAAAAAACTCGCTAACAACCGGTCTGCATCTTCCAACGGTTGCTCCGACAGCACCGTCCAAACGCCTTCTTCGCGATCCGGCGTGTTTTTTCCCATGAACATCTGCTGTCGAGCAGGAACGTGATGGGGTGGACGCACGCCGGGATGCTCTTCCGGTTTGAACTCCCGCAGCGGCAAGTCGCCGAATAACACGCGGTGGCTGGTCGGCGGCCACGTTTCATGCAGCGGTCCTTCCACGTCGAGCCAGTCGCAGGCAATCCCCGGTCCGACATACCCCATCGCCCGTTGCTTTCCGCGCGTGTGGCCGCTCACCAGCGACGCCGCATTAAAGCCGATGGTTTCGCGGGGATTGAGCCACGTCGTCAATTCGTGCACTTGCTCATTCATCGACGGCGCATCGAAATACGCCAACACCGTGCTCGGATGCCCGCCGCCGCGACCATCGCCCGTCAGCTGCACGATCGACAGCCGCGCCGCCTCGACGCCGCGCGACGGCAAGACTTGTCCACGATCCCACTGAAAACTCCACAGCGACGTTTTGATTCGATAACGCCCCGGGTAGATCGTCACAAATTCGTTGAAGTACGGATGAAATGCTTCGTCCTCATGCCGAAACAGTCCAACGCTGGCGCCGTTGTGAAACGAGCCCATTCGTTCATGGGCGCCTTGATCCAAATGCATCTGCTCGCCCGCAGGTGGAAACTCGGGGTCCGGCTTCTTGTTCTTCAACAGCACCCCGTCGCCGTGCAGCAGCACGTGCGCGACAAACCCCGGCGGATTCGCGAGCGAGATTCGCTGAGTCTTCACCGCAGGCGCGACGGGGCGAGTCGCGATCGCCATGTCGAGAATGCGATCGGCCGACTCCAAGTACTTCGCCAAGTTGACATGCGACACGTCGAGCGCCTCGCTGTTCTTGTCGAAGCCGTGCGCAGAGCCATCCGCGGGCAGTTCTCCCTGCAGCGCGATTCCCGGCATGTCGAACAAGTCGCGGATCGTGTTCTCGTACTCCGCGCGAGTCAAGCGGCGCAGGCCGGTGCGCGGTCCCGCACCAAGGCGACGCCGTTCGGCGACCAGCAGACTGCCGCGCAACGCACGAGTCCAGGCTTCGCTCTCGCCGACGGGCGGCTGCGGAGCGTCCTTCGGCGGCATCTGCCCCAAAGAAACTCGATCAAACACTTTCACCCAGCGCTGGAACGACTCGCGATCGTCGAGTTTCCAATCCAAACGCTGCAAATCCAAACCGGCCGCCGCCTCGTCCCCGGCATGACACGCGGCACAATGCCGTTCCAGAAACGGCCGCACGTGCGCCTCTTCCAATTCCGCGTTCGCTCGGCCGCCCGCACTCACGGCCAACCAGCCGCACACGAGCGCCGCAAACCAATTCCGCGAACGCCTGCCGACGCGAGGCCAGGATGTTTCGACTTTCACGTCAGGTCGCCTCCAGCCCGCGGAACGTTCCCTTGCCGGTGGAGAACGCATCGGTTTCGATTCCCAGACGCTGCAGCATCGAAACGAACAGGTTCGTGAGGGGATAGTTGTCGTCTTTGTCAAAGGCCAAGTGTTGGCCGTGGCGGAAACCGCCGCCGGCCAGCAGCACGGGGAGATTCGTGTTGGAGTGCGAATTGGCGCTCCCCATGCATGTTCCGTAGAGCACCATGGTGCGGTCCAACAGCGACTCGCCGTCTTCCTTCGCGCCGTCCAAACTCTTGAGGAACTGGCCCAACGCGTCGAATTGCCCCTCTTCGTGCCGTCGCAGCTCGTCGATCACTTCCGGACGATTGCCGTGATGCGTGATGTTGTGAATCACGGTCGTGTCGATGAACAGCGATACGATGCGCGACGAGTCGGTCTCGAGCGCCAGCTTGATGACGTCGAAGAACATGCGCGTTCGTTGGACGAAGGCGCGGGCGTCGTCGAGTTCCTCGGGCGGCTTGGCGTCGACCGCCGGCTTCGGGCGATGCTCCCATGCCTGGGCGCTCGCCAACCGCTGCTCGAGATCGCGCACCGAACTGAAGTATTGATCGATGCGACGTTGATCGTCGGCCGACAACGACCGACTCAAACGCTTCGACTGGTCGCCGACGAAGTCCAGCACGCTGCGTCCCTGTCGCAGCGCCTCGACGTTCGCCTCGACTTCCTCCGGCTTTCCCTGGATGAACAACTTTTGGAATAGTCGTCGCGGGCTGCGTTCGGGAGCGATCGGAGCGCCGCTGCGAGTAAAGCTGAGCGTGCCGCCCTCGTTGGACATGGCGAGCACCAGCGAAGGGTAGCGAGTACGATCGCCGATCAATTCGGCGGCGTACTGATCCAGCGACACCCAATTGCGAAAACCGCCGCGTTCCGGGTGCGGAGTTCCCGTGAGAAAGCACTTCTCCGCCGCATGAGCGCCCGTCACGCCTGGGTGGCTCGTGCCTGAGAATACGGTCCACTGCGAGCGAACATCAGCCAGTTTGGCAAGGTAGGGCGTGAGCTCAAAGTCGCGTCCTGCTTTCTCAGGAAAAAAGAACTGCGGCAGTATGCCCATGTTCGTCTCGATGGCGACCATGCGCCGCGGCGTCGGGCGACGCGCATCCGCGGCGCCGAGAGGCCGCATGGCGTCCAACAACGGCAAAGCCAACGCCACCCCCGCGCCGCGCAAGAACGTACGCCGCGCCAACGGCCCAGATCGGTTCATAAGTCCCCCGTAGGACAGGCTTCCAGCCTGTCTCTCCACCCCAACCGCAAACAAGCCAACACCGCCACCACCAGCAGAAGCAGCAGCAGCCTGCAGCGGCCGCCCTCGCTTGCTGACGCCGTATGTTAACTGCGCGTTCGGACAGGCTGAAGGACTGTCCTACTGTTTCTATTGTTTCTACCGTTTCTACACAGGCTGGAAGCCTGTGCTACGGCTGGAAGCCTGTGCTACGGCTGGAAGCCTGTGCTACGGCTGGAAGCCTGTGCTACGGCTAGGTGCCTGTGCTGCGTTAATTGGCCTGGTACCTTGGGAAATCGAGGTACCCTTCGTCGCCGTGGCTGTACCATACGGAGAAGTCGGCTTCGGGGGCTAACGGCCAACGGTTGGCAAAGCGTTCCACCAAATCGGGGTTGCTGATGTAGGGGCGACCGAAGGCGATCATATCGGCGTCGCCGCGCGCGACGGCCGCCTCCGCCTTCTCTTGGTCGTACCCGCAGTTGCCCATCAGCGGACCGCGGTACACCGCGCGAAAGTCGGCCAACGTCATCGGCTCGCCGTGTTGATGGAATCCGAACGCCAGCCCGTCGACGACATGCAGGTAAGCGAGTCCATAGGCGTCAAGTTCACGAGCGGCGTAGGTGAAGGTTTCGCGATTGTCGGTCGATCCCATGTCGTTATAGATTCCGTTAGGAGACAGACGCAGCGCCAAACGCGACGGCGACCAGGCTGTCGACACGGCCTCGACGATTTCGCGCAGAAAACGAAAGCGATTCTCAATGTTGCCGCCGTACCGGTCAGTCCGCTGATTGGTTCGCGACTGCAAAAACTGATCGATCAGATAGCCGTTGGCGCTGTGCAACTCCACGCCGTCGAACCCTGCCTCGCGCGCTCGCAGCGCCGCCGCTCGATAGTCGGCCACGATCCGTGGAATCTCGTCCGTTTCAAGCGCTCGCGGCGTCTCGTACGGCTGCTTGCCGAGCGGCGTGTGGATGTACTCGCCGTTCAGTTTCACCGCCGACGGCGCAACGGGCGGCGAACGGTCGGCTCGAAAACCGCTATGCGACGCCCGTCCACAGTGCCACAGCTGCAGAAAGATCTTGCCGCCGCGCGCATGCACCGCCTCCACGATCGGACGCCAGGCTTGCGCCATCGCGTCGGTGTAAATGCCCGGCGTCTGATTCCAGCCGATCGCTTGCTCGCTGATCGCCGTCGCTTCGCTCACGATCAGGCCGGCCGAGGCCCGTTGCGCGTAGTATTGCGTCATGCGCTGGTTGGCCGTTCGTTCCACTCCGGCGCGCGCTCGGGTCAGCGGGGCCATCACGATTCGATTGGCCAGCTGGAGCTCGCCGTGGGAAAAGGGGGATAGCAGGTTCGGTATCGTCGTACTCATCGAATCCAAGCTCCTAGAAGAGTTCAAATCACACTCACGCAAGTTCGCGTCACTCAAGCCATTTCAAACAGCAACACCTCGGCGTCGCCGTCGTTCGTCGCGATCAGTTCCAGCGACCGTTCGTCGCTCGACGCGACGCCGTCGCCCTCGGACAGTTCAAGTTCCGCCAGCCGCACGGCGCCGCGCAGGACTTGCAGCCAAACATGGCAACCGTGATCTACGTCTTTAGACAGCGAACTCCCGGCTGGCAGCGTCGCGAGACTAAGTCGCGCCGTTTGTTGAATGCGCAGGGGCGACGCCTCTTCCCCCTCGCTGAACGAGCCCGCCGGCGCGGCGACGCACTGCCAGCGGCCCACGCGTTCGGACGGATCAAACCGACGTTGTTCATAACTGGGCGACAAGCCGCGACGTTCTGGAAACAGCCAGATTTGATACAGGTGCGTGGGCTCGTCCGTCGACGGATTGAACTCGCTATGCAGAATCCCCGTACCGGCCGACATGCGCTGGACTTCGCCCGGCCGAAGAACCGCCCCGTGCCCCAGACTATCGCGATGCTCGAGCGCTCCCTCGAGCACGATGGTGACGATTTCCATGTCGCGATGCGGATGCATGTCGAACCCGCGTCCCGGCGCGACCCGGTCCTCATTCATTACGCGCAGCGAGCGAAACCCCATGTGGCGTTCATCGCGATACTCGCTGAACGAAAACGTATAGCGCGCCTGCAGCCACCCCCAGTCGGCCTGACCTCGCTCGCTTCCCAACCGTCGAGTCCACATTGTTTCCCCCTCCCAGTCGACGCCGCGCTCGCGGCCGGCGTTCAAAAAAAACGTCACCCAGCATCCGCCTCGCCTTGGCCCGAGTCGTCCGCGTCGCTTGCTTCGCCTGCAACGGCCCGCAGCCGCTCCATGAACTGCACCAACTGTCGCTGCTCGCGCTGATCGAGCGGCCGCATGATCGACTCATGCAACCGCCGCAGCGGAGCGTCGATTTGCGCGAGCAACTTCAGGGCTTTCTCGGTCGCCGCGACGTACACCACCCGCCGATCTTTCTGACAGCGCTCCCGCTGGACCAACTGGGCCTTTTCCAGGCGATCGACGAGCCCCGTAATGCCGGGAACCATCGCAATCAGTCGGTCGGCGATCTCGAGCATCGGCAGGGGCGTCCCTTGGCCGCGGAGGATGCGGAGGATGTTGTATTGCGTCGAAGTGAGCCCGAATTGAGTGAACAGTCGGTCGATCTGCAGCTGCAGACGACTCGCCGTGCGCAGCAAATTGAGCAGTGCTTCTTCGGTCAGTGAATCGAAGGGACGACGCTTCTTCAGCTCTCCCTGCAACCGCCCGGTCGACTTCGCCTGCTTCGCCTTGGTCATCGCCTGCCGCTCCCCTCGCTCAAGTCGCCCGCCGATACGCGACACGTCAATACTTTACACGTCAACTATCGACGTAGCAAGAGAGAATCTGCGAGAAAAGTGCCGGGATTCAGCGACGAGCGGCGTTTGCGGCTTTTTGAAGTTGCGCTGTCTTGCAAATATCGACGGCTGTTTCCATTGCCGCCGCGGAAAGACGCGATCGTAGAGCGTTGTCGTGAATGAATGGTGCGAGTGGCTACTGCGCGCATCCGCCCCGAAGGGCAACGCTGTGAAGCATTTTTTACGGGAAAAACGAGGTCTTTCGGTCACTCAAGGGCGATCCACGGCATTCCCGGCCGCGCCGGTGCACCTCCTGATTCGCTCTTTCTTGTTTCTCACGGAGGCACGGAGACACGGAGAAAGACTTAAGACTCGCTGTGGTCGGAGCCCATGACGCGATCCTTCATCGATCAAAGTCCAGTCTCGTTCTCTTGCATCTCCGTGTCTCCGTGTCTCCGTGTGACAAGTCTGACCGGGGCGAGCGAGGACGTCAGACGCTCGTCATGTCTCGCCGTTTCGCGGACTGAAAATGCTTCACAGCGTTGCCCGAAGGGGCACGACAGGTCAGCCCAGGGCAGGGCGAAGCGCCGCCCTGGGTTTTGGGCTTCGAGATTCGCGGCTACGGTTCGATCGCCAGCTCCGCGAGATAAATGGCCGTCAACGGCTTCCCCGACGCATCCTGTTCGTGGCTCGAATAGTACGAGACCAGCGCCCGCGTCGGCGCGAGTTCGACCAGTCCTGGATACGAGTTGTCGCCGCCGCTCGGTAGTTCCGCAAACTCCTCTAAACGGTCGTCCACCAGCCAACACAGCGACGTCTTCGGGCCGCGGTCCGTCGTCTGTTTCCGCCCCCCCACGACCGTCCTTCCGCTCCACTGCGCCAACAACGGCCCACCTACCGACCGGTCCAAGCTTTTTCGTTCCCAGGCGATGTACGGCGGTCGCGAACGCAAAAGCTGCGCTTCCTTCCCTGCACCATGGCGACCGACGCCCAACACGCTCCCGTCCGCGGCGAATGCAAACGCCGTTTCGTCACCCGCCGTCTCCTGAAACACGGCGCGTTTGCGCCACACCAGCCCGTCGTCGCTTTCCAACATCAGCGACTCCACATTCTCCGGTTCGCCGCGCGCCATGATCTCGAAGCCCGGTTTGCGACGTCCGCACAAATAGGCCTTGTCGTCGAACGCCGCCGCGCGCCACACGTAATGCCCGAACGTGCCCTCCAGCATCACGGGGCTCGTCCACTTCGCGCCATCGTCGCTGTATGCCGCATACCCCAAGTGTTGATTGAGGTCGTAATCCTTGACGGGAATCGTCGTTTTGCCGCTGTACCAAGTCCCCGTGTAGACGAACAGCCGATCTTTGAACACCAAGAAATGTGGATCGCGAGTATCCCGCAGCGGTACGCGGAAGCGATGCACCTGCTCCCACTCGCGACCATCCACGCTCCGCAACACGATCGTCGACGCCGTTGGATGCACCATGTGCCCGTCCGGGCAGCTGCGAAACGTCAGGTAAAGATGTCCCTTGAACCGCACCAAGTCGGTGAATGCATTGTGCTCGCCGTTGTGAAACACGCGTCGCACCGACTCCACGCGCACTGTAGGCGGTTTTCCAGTCGCCTCTTGCGCCATGGTCGGCGGCGCCCCCAACCCCAGCGCGATCGCCGCCATCCCCCAAGCGACGACGCCCCAAGCTGCTGCCCCCCGCCGGCTCCCGATTACGACAACCGCCGCGCCTAACGCCTCCATCCGTTTCACCCTTCCTGGTTAACTCGGCCGCCGTCCGCCGAGCCCTTCATCGCAGGCGACGCGCTGTACAACGCCTGTCGGGCTCGACGACGGTCCGAGACGACAAAGCATAGAAGCCGGCGCCGCGGCGGTCGACGGGTCCGTGCGCGCCCACGCATTTGACAATCGCCAAGCCGCGCGTCGACAATCACTTCATTCCGAGACTCTTCCTCCGGCCCGCAATCGCCTACTATGTCGCTCGCACCATTAGCCTCGAAATCCGCCGCGTCGCTCGTTGCACTTTGCACCGCAATCCTGTGCGCCGTGTTCGCAATCACGGACGGTCGCGCCGCAGACGATCCCGTCTTCTCGGGCCCGCAAGTCGGCGAGAAGCTGCCGCCATTTCGCGTTCGCGGCGTATTCGACGACGATGCGGGAATGGAGCTAGACTTCGTCAAGCGCGCCGACGGCAAGCCCCTTGTCCTGATCTTCGTGCACGACGTCAATCGTCAGTCGATCAGCATGACGCGAGTGCTCTCCCAGTACACCCATTCCCGCGCCGCCGAGGGACTCGCGACCGGCATCGTGTGGCTCGACGACGACGCCACGGCCGCCGAAACGATGCTCAACCGCATCAAGCACGCTCTCACTCCTCAAGCGCCGGTCGGCATTTCACTTGACGGCGTCGAAGGCCCCGGCAGCTACGGCCTGAATCGCAAAGTCATGCTCACAATCCTCGTCGCCAAAGACAACCGAGTCGCCGCGAACTTCGCGCTCATTCAGCCTAGCCTGCAGGTCGACTTGCCCAAGATCTTGGCCGCCGTCGTCGCCGTCGCCGGCGGCAAAGCCCCGTCGCTCGACGAACTTCCCGAGATGCGCGGAAGAATGGAATCGCCTGCCAAAGGCGCTGCGGAACCACCCAACCTTCGGCCGCTCCTCGCTCCATTGATCAAACGAGGCGCGAGCGACGACGAGGTCGCTGCAGCGGCACGCGCAATCGATCAGCGGATCGCCGACGATCCGGCCGCTCGCCGTGAACTGGGTCGCATCGTCCACACCATCATCGATGCCGGCAAACTTGCGAACTACGGCACGCCGAAAGCGCAAGAACATCTACGGCGCTGGTCGCAGGAAATCGCTCCTCCGCAACGCCCCGACGGCGCACCGCGCGAGGAACCCAAGCCCAAAGAGGCACAGCCGTGATCGGGGCCCTGCTTGTCGCGTCGCTGTGCAGCCTCGATCCTTCCTACTTTGATTTGCAGGTCGTCCCCCTGCTGACGCGCGTCGGCTGCAACTCGGGCGCCTGCCACGGGGCCGCCGCCGGACGGGGTGGTTTTCGACTTTCCCTGCTCGGCGCCGACCCGGACGCCGATTACGACGCGATCGTGCACGCGTTGGAAGGACGTCGAGTCCATCTCGCAGCGCCGGCCCGCAGCCTGTTCCTCCTCAAACCTACCGGACAAATCGACCACGGCGGCGGCAGCCTTTTCGCCGAAGATTCTCCCGAAGCTCAACGCTTGCTGCGTTGGCTCGCCGGCGGCGCTCCGCGCGGCGCAACAACATTGGTACGCGAACTGCGAGTCGAGCCGCGTCAGATCACGGTCGACGCGACGCCCGCCGCTGTGCCGCTGAAGGTAGTCGCCCTCATCGACAACGTCTCCGCCCCCGTCGCACTCGACGTTTCCGAGTTGGCGCAGTTCCAGTCCGCGGATCCCGCCGCGGTCGACATCGACGACCAAAACACGGCTCGCATCACGCGCCGCGGCAGTCACATCGTCTTGGTTCGCTACCGCAACCACATCGTCCCGGTCACGTTGCGAGTTCCCTGGGCCGACGCCCCTGCCGCGCCCGCAGCCGCTCCGCCCATCGCCCCTCAACGGGCCGACAACTTCATTGATCAAGAAGTCGCGCGCGTTCACCGCGAACTGCGCATCACTCCCGCTCCGCTGGCCGACGACGCCGCGTTCTTGCGTCGAGCGACCTTAGACCTGACAGGGCGTTTGCCGACCCCCGAAGCCGTCGAGCGGTATTTGGCCGATCCGCTTCCTGCCAAGCGTTATCAGTTGCTTGACGAGCTGCTTCAGTCCGAAGCGTTCGTCGATGTCTGGACGCTGCGTCTGGCACGTTGGTTGCGACTGCATGCATTACCCAACGACGTCGTTGCTCCGACTGTCTTCGGTCGCTGGATTCGCGAGCAAGTCGCCGCTGATGCCGGCTGGGACTCCCTCACGCGCGAATTGCTGCTGGCCGACGGCGACTCGCACTCCGTCGGCCCCGCCAACTTTGCACGCATGGTCGGCGACGCGCGCGGACACGCGGAACTGGTCGCCGAGACGTTCTTGGGTGCGCGACTGGGCTGCGCCAACTGCCACGACCATCCGCTCGACCGTTGGACGCAAGACGACTACCACGGACTGGCGGCCGTCTTCGCGAAGCTCGACCGCGGCCGCCGCGTCCAGTTGCTTGACCGAGGCGCCGTCACGAATCTCCGCACGGGCGAACCTGCCGTGCCGCGCATCCCCGGCGTGCGCGATCTTCCAGGGACGCCCGATCCTCGTCGCGACTTCGCCGATTGGCTCGTCGCCGAAGGCCGCCCCGCCCTGGCCCGCGCCTATGTCAATCGCCTGTGGAAGGTCCTCTTCGGACGCGGACTGATCGACCCGGTCGACGACCTGCGTCCCACGAATCCGGCGACGCACCCCGAATTGCTCGATCGACTCACCGAGAGCTGCCTGCAGCATCAATTCCGTTTACGTCCCTTGTTGCGACAAATGGCTGCGAGCGACGCGTATGCTCGAGCGACGTTGGGCGCCGACGAGCCGGCGTATCGCACGACGTACCTTGCCGCCGCGGCGCGACGCCCTCTCGAACCCGAAGTGCTGGCCGACGCCGTGGTCGATGTGACGCTCGGCGGAAGAAACTCCAACGATGCGCCGACCGACCGAAGGTACGTGGAGTGGCTTGATCCTCTGGTTCCCGCACCTTCGCTCGACCTGCTCGGACGCTGCTCACGCGCGGCCGGTTGCGACGCCGCGTCTGCACTCGACCGCGGCCTCGCCGCACGCCTCCACCTGCTGAACGGCGACTTCATCAACCAGCGACTTGCGAGTGCCGACGGTCGGCTCGCCCAGGAGCTAAGCCGTTCCACGGATGACGCCCGGTTGATCCGCGAGTTTATGTTGCGCACCTGGTCCCGGCCGCCGACCGACGACGAATCGCGCCGCTGGACGCAACGGCTGCATTCCGACGATCCGGCCGAACGCCGCCGTCGTTTTGAAGATTTCATCTGGAGCTTGTTGAACAGCCGCGACTTTCGGGAAAACCATTGAGACGTGAAAATGCCGACTCCCTCAAACACTCGAGAATGGTTGTCGCCGGGACGCCGCCGCTTCCTGCAAACCAGCGTCCTCTTGCCGTTCGGATGGCAGCGTCTCGTCGATCGTTGTGCGGCGGATGCCCCGCTGGCGCCGCTGACGCGACGCGCGAAGTCGTGCATTCTTTTGTGGCTGGACGGCGGTCCGAGCCACCTGGAGACGTTTGATCCCAAGCCCGACGCGCCGGCCGAAGTGCGCGGACCATGTCGCCCGATCTCCACCTCCGTGCCGGGCGTTCAGCTCAGCGAGTGGCTGCCGAGGACGGCTCAGCACGCCGACAAACTGGCGATCGTGCGGTCCATCACCTCGCCGCTGGGTGAACACGGACTGGCGAACCATTACGTCCTCACCGGTTACAAGCCGTCCCCCGTCCTGCAGTACCCCAGCCTCGGGTCGGTGGTTGCGCGCATGCAATCGCAGCCCGCCTTGTTCCCGCCTTACATCGCCATCCCCGACGCGCGCGGCATGGTCGGCGCGGGGTTTCTGGGCGCGACGTACGAACCATTTGCGACCGGCGGCGACCCTGGCCAGGCCGAGTTTCGCGTACGCGACATGCAAACCTTCCCGGGAGTCGACGAAGCGCGAGTGCGTCGTCGCCAAGATTACCTGTCGCAACTGGACCGTTCCTCCGGCGCATCAACCGACGCCAACTTCGCCAAGGCCTTTGAACTCACGCTCTCCGACGAAGCGCGGCGCGCCTTTACGCTGGCTGATGAGCCGGAATCGGTGCGTGCTCGCTACGGACCGCGCACCTTCGGCCAAAGCTGTCTTCTCGCGCGACGGCTCGTCGAACGGGAGACGCCGTTCGTCGCCGTTCACTTCCCTGGCTGGGACACGCACGAAAACATGACGCTCGCACTACGCGACGGATACAGCGGCGCCAAAGTCGGCGTAGGACTCGTTCCTACGTTTGATCAGGCAATGGGGGCTCTGTTAAGCGACCTCCGCGACCGCGGGTTGCTCGACCAGACCCTGGTCGTGGCGATGGGCGAGTTCGGTCGCACCCCCAAGATCAACGCACGCGCCGGCCGCGACCATTGGCCGCGCGTCTTCAGCGCGGTGTTCGCCGGGGGCGGCGTGCCCGGCGGTCAGGTGATCGGCGCGAGCGACCGATTCGGCGAGAGCCCCGCCGAATCGCCCGTTACTCCCAACGACCTCGTGCGCACCATCTATACCAAGCTCGGCATCGATCCTGATCACGAACTGATCACGGCCGACGGACGCCCCATCCCTCTCAATCAAGGCGGACAAGTTGTCTCGGCCCTGCTTTAATCCGGACTCGCACCGCGGTCGATCGTGGCCACAAGCACTGGCGAGCTGCACGGTGCTGGCCTGGCTTTGCCTCGCTCGCTTGTCGACCGTTCGGGCCGTTGAAACAACGCAAGTCGACGAATCGGCGTCGCAGCCGCCCGTCACGGCGCTCGTTCTCCATCCCCGCGGCGACCTCCTGATCGCCGGCTCGCAGTCCGGGTTGCAGTTCTATACATGGCCCGAGCTGCGACCACAGCAGCGACAAACGACAAGCGTCTTGCAGATGCACGATCTGGCGATCGACGCGGGTGGTCAGCGTCTGCTCGTCGCCGGCGGCGAACCGGCTCAATCCGGCCGCATCGAACTGCTCGACCTGCAACAGCGCGAGCCGAATCGCACAGTGCGGCTCGGCGACGACGTCGTCTATCGAGTTCGCTGGGCTGCGCAAGACAGACTGATCGTTGCCGCAGGCGGCGACGGGATGTGTCGAGTTGTGAATGCCGCCGACTTCACCGAACGCCTAGCCTATCGAGGCCACTCGCGCGCCGTCTTGGCCCTGACCCTGCTGTCTGCGGCGGCGGGCGACATTCAAGGCGACGATTCCACTCGTCTGCAATGCCTTACCGGCGGCGTCGACATGACGCTGCGACTATGGAATTCGCATACCGGAATCACTGCGCGAACGCTCGAGAATCACGTCGCTCCCATCAACGACGCGGCGTTGCGACCACAATCGAAATCGACCGTGCTCGACTGGGTCGCCAGCATCTCGGAGGATCGCACGGTTCGTTTGTGGCAGCCCGCCATCGGCCGGCTCGTACGTTTCGCGCGTCTCCCTTCCCCGCCGCGCGCTCTTGCTTGGTCGCACGACGGCGAGCGACTTTACGTCGCCTGCAACGACGGCGAAGTGCGCGAGCTTTCGTTCGAATCGCTGGAGGTGCTGCGACGTTTCCCTGGCCGCGTCGGCCGCCCCCACGCCTTGCTTGTCGACTCTCAACGGGCTCAACTCGCCGTCGCCGGTCAGCATGGCGTCAACGCCATCATGCTCCCCGCCAACCCGAAACCTTAGTGGACGCGGCAGCGGCCGTTAGCGCAGAGACTCCAACATGGCTCGCGAGACGGGGAACGCCGTCCCGTGCCGCGCCCCTGCCGGAAAACGGACTTGGTCGGTGATATCGCGCCACGTGACGCCGTCGGCGCTCTCCGCAGCGCCGTAATGGCCCTTGGTGTAACAATCGAAGTACACGCGGTAGGTCCGGCCGACGCGCAAGACCGTCGGCCCTTCGACCCAATCCCTTGCGATGATCGGCTGTTCGCCGATCGTCCAGGGGGCGTCGAGCCGATCGGCGAACGCCGCATGCAAGCGTTTTCGCCCCGGTCGTTCGTCCTTAAAGATCATCCCCAGTCGGCCGGCGGCCGCGAACAGCGTCCCGTCGATGCTGTTGTATCCCGGGTTCATGAGCACCTTTGGCTCCGAGAACTTCTGAAAGTCTCGCGTCTCTATGGAGTAGAGTCGGTGGTTATGATCGCCCCCTTCGTCGGTTTCAGGAAAGCGCCCCGGCACGGTCGTTGCGAACACCATGACGAACTGCTTCGTCGACTCATTGAAGAACAAGTCGGGCGCCCAAGTGTTCTTCGCCCCTGCCACGTTCTCATTCACAGGGATCGAGCGTTGCTCGCTCCATTTCAACAAATCCTTGGAAGAAGCATAGCCAAATCCCTTATCCCACCAGCCGCTCGACCACACCATGTGAAACACGCCGTCGGGCCCTTGCACGATCGATGGATCGCGCATCAGCATGCCGCCGACCTGCGGCGTCAAGAACGACTTATCTCCTCGCAGCGACTCCCACTTGAGCCCGTCCTCGCTCCACGCGAAATGCAGTCCGTCCTCGCCGTTTCCCTTGAAGTAGCTGAACAGAAACGGTCCGTCGGCCGCTTGCAAACCGCTCGCCAAGAGCGAACCGACGACCATGAACAGGACCGTCGCCGCGAACCTTCCCAGGCGTCTTGCAACTCGCACCCCTTGAGCGACCATGTTGATTCCTCTCGCAACTTACGAAATGATTCCCGAGACGACTCGTCCATGCACGTCGGTTAAACGATAATCGCGTCCTTGATGCCGAAACGTCAGCCGCGTGTGATCAATTCCCAACTGCCGCAACAGCGTCGCGTTGAGATCGTGCACATGCACGCCGTCGCGCACCACGTTGACGCTGAACTCGTCGGTTTCGCCGTACACCAATCCGCCGCGAACGCCGCCGCCCGCCAGCCACACTGAAAAACAGCCGCCGTGATGGTCGCGCCCGTAATTGGTCGGCTCCAGCTTTCCCTGACTGTACGACGTGCGACCAAACTCGCCGGCCCACACCACCAGCGTATCCTCAAGCAGCCCGCGACGCGCCAGGTCCTGCACCAGCGCCGCCGCCGGCTGATCGACGTCGCGACACTGCAGTCGCAGATCGCTCGGCAGATTGTAGTGCTGATCCCAGCCGCGATGGTACAGTTGTACGAAGCGCACGCCGCGTTCGACGAGTCGCCGCGCGAGCAAGCAGTTGGCGGCGAACGATCCGCGCTGCGTCGCCTGCGGGCCGTAGTCCTCAAGCGTCGCGGCCGTTTCGTCCCGCAGGTCGATCAGCTCCGGCACGGCCGCTTGCATGCGAAACGCCAACTCGTACTGCGCAATGCGTGATTGAATCTCAGGATCAAGCGCCGAGTCGGCGCGGCGGCCGTTAAGCTCCGCCAAGACGTCAAGCTGCTCGCGACGCAAACGCGCGTCGACGCCCGGGGGATTCTCCAAGTACAGCACGGGGTCCCCGCTGGCGCGTAGCGCCGCGCCTTGATGATTCGACGGGAGAAACCCGGAACTCCATAACCGAGCGTACAGCGGGTCGGCGGGGCGAGCGGCGCTGCCGCGCGAGATCATCACGACGAACGCCGGTAGGTTCTCGTTCTCGCTTCCGAGCCCGTAACTGGCCCACGCCCCAAAGCTGGGCCGCCCCGGATGCTGATGCCCTGACTGCATCAAAGTCACGGCCGGATCGTGATTGATCGCCTCGGTGTAAAGCGATCTCACCACGCAGATCCGGTCCGCAATCTGGGCCGTGCGCGGCAGCAATTCGGAAAGCCGCATCCCAGACTGCCCCGCTTGCCGAAAGGAAAACAGCGACGAGGTCACGGGAAACGAAGCCTGTCCGCTCGTCATCCCCGTCAACCGTTGACTTTTCCGCACCGACTCGGGCAGTTCCTGACCGTGCATCGCGCGCAAGTTCGGCTTGTAGTCAAACAGATCCAGTTGCGAAGGACCGCCGTGCATGAACAGATAGATCACTCGTTTGGCTCGCGGAACAAAGTGCGTTCCCGTTGCGGGTCCGTCCTGAGCCAATAGCGATGAAAGGGCTGCGCCGCCGACGCCGGCACTCGTCAGGCTCAATATTCCCGAGCGCAACGCCGAGCGTCGCGTCGTCGTTATCGCCGCTTCGCCGGCGCAAAACCGATTCATCGCCGCACCACCGTTTCATCCAAGTTCAACAGCGTATGAGCCAATATCGTCCAGCAAGCCGTGTCGATCATCTCGTCGTCGATCGGCGTCGACTCCGGCAGATCTAAAACTCGTCGCGTGCGATCAGGGGCGGTCGCCAGGCTTTCACGTACGCGCCGCCAGTGGCCGCGCAAGACTTCGCGTTCCTGCTCGTTCGGCCGTCGCACCAGGATCGACTCGAACAACCCTTCGATCCGTCGTTCGAACTCGCCGGACTTCGTCGGGACTGCCGATTGCGTCGCCTCGTGCGTCTGACGTGCCAGCTCGCGAGCCGCCTCCCAGAAGACAGGGTCGTTCAACAGCGCCAGCGATTGCAAGGGCGTGTTTGTCCGCGGCCGTTTCAGCGTGCACTTCTCGCGAGTCGGCCCGTCGAACAGTAGCAGCATCGGCGGCGGCGCTTGTCGCTTGAGGTACGTATACAAGCTGCGTCGATATCGGCCCTCACCGTCGTCGACTTCGTACGACTCATCGCCGTTGTACGACACTTCCTCCCAAAGTCCGGGCGGCTGATACGGCTTGACGCTCGGCCCGCCGATGCGCCGAACCAACAACCCCGACGCCGCCAACGCCTGATCGCGAATCATCTCGTAGCTGAGGCGGAACCCCGGTCCACGCGTGAACCATCGATTTTCGGGATCAAGCTTCCCGACTCGTTCGTTGATCGGTTGCGACTGCTGGCGATAGGTCCGCGACGTGACGATCAGTCGGAGCAGCGCCTTCCAATCCCAGCCGGAGTCTCGCAGACGCAGCGCCAGGTAGTCGAGCAGCTCAGGATGATCGGGAGGCGTCCCTTGAAGGCCGAAGTCATTCGGCGTTCGCACCAATCCTTCGCCGAAGCAGACGGCCCATAATCGGTTGGCCGCCACTCGCGCCGCAAGCGAGCTTTCGGGACCGACGAGCCACTGCGCGAACCCCAGTCGATTTCGGGGCGCGGTAGACGGCCAGTCGCCGAGTGCAGCCGGAATTCCTGGTTCGACCCGTTCTTGCGGTTTGTCGTACCGACCACGCTGCAACACGTGCGTCGCACGCGGCGTCTGCAGTTCCTCCATCACCAGCGCCCAAGGCGCCGCATCTCGCGCGGCCGCGCTGGCCGCGGACGCTTCGCGGAACGCTCGCCGAGCGGCCCGAGTCGCGTCGTCGGCAAGACGGTCGATGTAGGCGTCGAGCAGCCGGTCGGCGTCGGCTGCCGTTCGTTTCTCCGGCGCCGTTTCGGCAATCGGGCGCAGCCGTTCGTCGGCCGACCAACGCGCAATTTGCTCAGGCTTCAGTCGGGTCCCCAGAACGCGTACTTCATCCAGCAGACCGTAAAACCCAAGCCCCTCGTCGCGCCGTCCGATTCTCAGCGGCTCGTTGTTTTCTAAACTCCCTTGCAATCCGTCTCGACGAACCTCCAGGGTCGCGGCGACGCCGTCGACGAACACGGCGAGCCCCTTCGCTTGTCGCGAACCGTCGTACGTCACGACGACGTGATGCCAGGAGTTCAGCGCGTAGCGCTCGCGCGTCGTCGTCTCGATCGCCGATGCTCCCCACTGATGCACGAGGTTGACGGCGAGTCGACCTTTCTGCCACAGCACCTCCACGCCGCGACGATTCCCCGCGGGCTCGATGCGTGATAGAGGACAGCCCAGCGACGTCTCCGAAGCAAACCAGACTCCCATCGTCCATGGGCCGTCGAGAGTCCAGGCCGGCGCGGCGCATTCGACATGCTGCGTCGCGTCCAGACGCACTGCCCCGTGGCGAATTCCGGCCGAGGGTTGCAACGACGTTCCGATCGCTTGCACGCCCCCCTTCCCGCCGAGCGACTTCACATCGTCCAGCGAAACGTACGCGAGAACTTCGTCTTCAGGCGGCGGCGTCAGCTCGTTCAGCCAGGCAGACATCGACTCGTTCAACGCTCGGCGAGCTGCATCTCGTAGCGGCGCGAAGCGTCGTTCGGCCTCGGCCAATTGCGTCTCGCATCGTTCACGTTCAGTTTGTTGAGCTGGCGAGAAGACGGCGATTCGCGGCGGTGCGTTGTGGCCCGAAAGCAAACCCTTCTCAGGTACGTTGTTGAACAGAGCGAACAGCTGGTAGTACTCTCGCTGCGTGATCGGGTCGTACTTGTGATCGTGACACTGGGCGCAGCCGGCCGTCAGCCCCAACCATGTCGACATCGTCGCGTCGACGCGATCAAACACATACTCCACGCGATATTCTTCGTCGATCAATCCCGTTTCGTCGTTCGACATGTGATTGCGATTGAAGCCGGTCGCAATCTTCTGCCAAATGGTCGCTTCTGGCAGGAGGTCGCCCGCGAGCTGCTCGATGGTGAAGCGATCAAAGGAGGTACCATCATTCAACGACTTCACCACCCATTCCCGCCACAACCACATGTGGCGCGGTTTGTCGCCGAAGTAGCCGTCGGTATCGGCATAACGCGCCGCATCCAGCCACTCGGACGCGATGCGTTCTCCCAGCGCAGGGGATTGCAGCAAGCGATCGATCGTCTGCTCGTACGACTGGTCGAACCAACTCTGCCGCTCGTCGCGGGTCGGCGGCAGTCCGGTGAGATCGAGCGACGCACGACGCAACAGCGTCGCGGCCTCCGCTTCCGGCGCGAACGACAATCCATTTCGGCGCTGCGCCGCGGCGACGAACGCATCGATCGGATTCGCACCGCCCCGTTCATCCGGCGGACTTGCCGTACGCAATGGCTCAAACGCCCAGTGCCGCCGATACTCGGCGCCGCCGGCAATCCAGCGTTTCAGGACGTCGACTTCAGCCTGATTGAGCGGACGCCCAGATTCGGCGGGCGGCATACGTTCGGCCGCATCGAGCGCCGTAAGGCGTCGAATCAGCTCCGACTCCTCCGGTTTGAACGGAGTAATCGCCGCCCGCCCCGACTCGGCCGGTTTCCGTGCGGCCGCCTCCTCATCCAACCGCAAATCGGCTTGACGAGCGGCGGCGTCGAAACCATGACATCTCCAACAATGCTCCGCCAGGATCGGCCGGACCTCGCGACCGAAATCGGGCGTCTGGGCGACGACCGCCAGGCCGCTCCAGCAACACCATCCATACGCCGCGGCGAAGACGACTCTCGACGCACACGGACTTCGAATCATCATCGCGTTCCTATTTCAAGAATCTGGCGGCGCGTTCCGTTTCACCAGGTCCTAGCCTCCACTTTGGCGGATTCGTCGAAGTCTCCACCAACCGCAGCTCGCTCAAGTCGGCGGTTGCGATCGTCCGCGAAACGTGCAGCACGACGACTCGCACTTTCCCTTGCAAGATGACGCCATCCGTCGTCGGCGTCGACTCGCCCCAAGAATCGACGGCCTCAAAATCCACCGTGGCCGCTCGCATCCAGATCCGGTCGATCTTCCAGTCGTCAGGCGTACCGTACATCGTTTCCAGCACGGTTCTGCCATCTTGCTGAATCTGAACCTTGACCAGCTTTTGACCCGGCGTGCATCCAGCGAGAAGACTCAAGCTGAGAAGCAAGATCCCCATCGCATGGCTGCGGCGCGTGACGCGGCGCGCAACGGGACGCGCGTGCGTCGAAGCCAGGCACTGCATGACTCGGTCTCCTAGGTCTTTAGGACTTCGTTCACGACGCGGCCTTCCACATCGGTCAGTCGTCGCTCGAGCCCGTTGTAGTAGAACGTGAGTCGCTCGTGATCAAGCCCGAGCAGATGCAAGATCGTGGCGTGAAAATCATGCACGTTGACCACGTTCTCGACCGCCTTGTACCCAAACTCATCGGTCTGCCCGTAGCTGAACGGCGCCTTAACGCCCGCTCCCGCCAACCAGCACGTAAAGCCTTCCGGATTGTGATCGCGGCCGCTCGCCCCTTTCTGGAACGTCGGCATCCGACCGAACTCCGTGCACCACACCACGAGCGTGTCCTTGAGCAGTCCGCGCTGCTTGAGATCTTTGAGCAGGGCGGCCGTAGGCTGGTCGAGCACCGGTCCGTGAACGTTGTACTGCTGTTCGATCGCCTTGTGGCCGTCCCAGTTGCTCACCCCTTCGCCGCCGGTCTGATACGCCCCATTGAACAACTGCACGAACCGCACGCCTTGTTCCAACAGGCGGCGTGCGAGGATGCAGTTGCGGGCGTAAGCAGCCTTAAGTTTGTTCTGCGCGTCGTCCGCGCCGTACAGGGCAAGCATCGTCGCCGACTCGGTCGACAGATCGCGCACTTCGGGAATGCTCAGCTGCATGCGGGCCGCGAGTTCGTAGCTGGAGATGCGGGCCGCCAGTTCGCTGTCGCCGGGAAAGCGCGCGAGGTGTCGATCGTTGAGCCGCTTGAGGAAGTCTTGCGTCCGACGATCAGAAGCTTCGCCGATCGAATCGGGGCGCGCCAAATTGCGGATCGGCAGCGACGTGTTGAAATCGGTCCCCTGGAATGCGGCCGGCAAGAAACCGGGGCCCCAATTGTTGACGGAGTTTTGCGGCGTTCCGCGCGGGTCGGGAATCGCCACATACGCCGGCAGATTCTCGTTCTCGGTCCCCAAAGCGTACGACGCCCATGCGCCGATGCTCGGATAGCCGTCGAGCGTGAATCCGGTCGACATGTAGTTTTCGCCGGGGCCGTGCGTGTTGGTCTTGCCTTTCAACGAATGTAAGAAACAAATGTCATCGGCCATGTCGCCTAACTGCGGGACCAATTCGGAGATCATCTTGCCGCACTCGCCGCGCGGTCGAAACTTCCAAGGACTGCGCGTCACGCTCCCCTGCTCTCCCTGGAACGTGATCAGCTTTTCGGCCCCCGGCAAGGGCTGCCCATGCCGCTCGATCAGCTGCGGCTTGTAGTCGAACGTGTCGACATGGCTCACAGCGCCCGAACAAAAAACCACGATGACGCGTTTCGCCGCCGCGGGAAAATGAGACGCTCGAGCAGCGAAGGGGCGAGCCGGTTCGATCGCGGGCCGAATGGGCGACTTGCCGCTGACCGTCGGACGCGCCGTCTCCTGAGCCTTAAGCAAACCGTCTTGCGCGAGCAACGCGGCCAGGGCGATGCCGCTGAGCGCCGTCGCCGACTGGTCTAAGAAACCGCGTCGATTCAGCAAATGTCGTCCTGCGAGCGGCGGCGGCGTCATGTTGAAACTCCTGCGAAATTCAAACTGCGGCAGACTACTGCAAGAACACGAACTCGTTGCTGTTGAGTAGCGCCCGGCAAAACGCCGCCAGCGACTCGGCCGCCATAAACGCCCGCGATTCCGCAAGCTCCTCAGCCGTCGGTTCTCGACCAAAGCACAATTCGAACGCCCGCGTCGCTTGCGCCGCCGCATCGTCGCCGCACTCGCGTTTCAGACGGTCGGCGAACAAGTTCGCCTGCTGCAGGACGAATTGGCTATTGAACAAATTGAGCGCCTGCAAGGGCGTCGTCGATCGGCTGCGTCGCGGCACCGACGTCGCCGCATCGGGACAATCAAAGACGCCGAACACCGACTCCTGTTCGAGTCGCACTTTCGTCATATAGATCATTCGCCGCCAGTCCTCAGGACCGTATTTCTTCTTCGGGAAATAGTGTCGCACGTTCTCCAGTTCGACCTCGAATCCGCTGAATCCTGGGCCATACATGCGGCGGTCCAGCACGCCCGTCACGGCGAGGATGCTGTCCCGGATCGGCTCGGCTTCCAATCTTCGCGGCGGAAAACGCCACCACCATTCGCAACCCGCATCCAGACGCAGCGCGTCGTCGCGCGGTCGACCGCTTTGTTGATAAGTGGAAGAGTTCAAGATCAGCCGCTGGATGTGCTTGATCGACCAACCATGGTCCATGAACTCGCGTGCAAGCCAGTCCAGCAACGCGGGATGCGTCGGGCGCACCCCGGCGGCCCCGAAATCGCTGGGGGTCGCCGCCAACCCCTTGCCGAAGTGGAACTGCCACAGGCGATTGACCATCACCCGCGCGGTCAGCGGATTCTCCTTGGACGCAATCCAGTCGGCCAGCGCCGCGCGTCGGTGCGATTCGGGCGCGCCCTCGTGGAGGTCGAGTTTCCCGAGCGACGCGACTGTGTTCGGCGCAACCTGCTCGCGTTTGGCCAGCGGTTCGCCGCGAAACAAGCGGTGCGTCGCGCCCGGCTGTTGGAAGTTGCCGGCGTAGACGGTGGTCGAAGCCTGCAACAACGACTTGCGTTCTTGCAGCTTGCGAATCTCCTCCAGTCGCGCACGTCCTAGCCGGGCCGCCTCGGGGGAAACCTTGGCGAAGTCGTACTCGATCGGCTTCGGCGCCGCCCCGGTGTACGGCTGGCGATCGTCCGACGAGCTGACCTGCGTCCAGACGCCAGGTTCGACGGCGACCTCGATCCGATATTGAGTCGCCAACCGATCCGCGAACTTTCCCTCGCGATCGCGCGCCCAAACCACGCGATCGACCATCTGCGGCTGCGGCAGTTCCACCTGCACCCAGCCGCCGCCCGACTCATTGGAAATCCAGCTATGCGAATTGCCGTACTTGCCGTCGTTGATGTGCTCCAACTTGTGGATCGGATAACCCGGCAAGGCGCTGGAGCAGGCCGCCTTCGCACCCTGCGAAGCGAGCGCGACGTTCGCAGCGCCGCTGAACACTTCCAATTCGTCAAGGCACGGCTCTGAGGCGTTCGTCGCCAGCACCAAGAAGCGAATCCACTTGGCTTTCGTCGGCGCAAAGCGGTCCTCGTTGCCCCGCGACTGAACGCTCGGCCGTAACGAGACGTCCTTTTGGAACGGCCGCAATTGCTCCCGAAGCGTCGCCAGTCGCCGGTCGATTTCGACGACTTCTTCTTGCTTCTTCGAATCAATCGGCAACGCCCGATCGCCATGTTGCACGCCCGCAAAAATGGCTTGCAGCGCGTAGTAGTCCGTCTGGCGCACAGGATCGAATTTGTGATTGTGGCAGCGGGCGCACCCGAGGGTCAGCCCCAGAAACGTCGTGCCGGTCGTGGCAATGATGTCGTCAAGTTCGTTTTGACGCTGCATGAGCGTCAGATTGATGTCGGGACTCTTCACCAAGTCGTACGGGCCCGCCACCAAATAGGCCGTCGCTTCCGGAGCGCCGCACGTATCGCCCGCGATCTGTTCGCGTATGAACTGGTCGTACGGCTTGTCTTCGTTGAGCGCGCGAATGACGTAATCACGGTACGGCCAGGCATTTGGTCGCTCGCGATTCGTCTCAAAGCCGTTTGTTTCGGCAAAGCGCACCAGATCCAGCCAATAGCGCGACCAGCGTTCTCCGTAGTGTGGACTATCCAATACGCGTTCAATTTCCTCGCGGACGGCCTCGGGCGACGCGTCCGCCGCAAACGCGCGCACCGCTTCCGGGGCGGGCGGCAGGCCGAGCATATCGAGGTGCAAGCGGCGGAGGAGTTCCGCTCGAGTCGCCGGCGGATTCGGCGTCAGCGACTTGGCACGGAGCGCCTGCAGGATGAAGGCATCGACGCCGTTGCGGACGAACTTTCGAGCGTCCTCGTCGTCGAATTGCGGCACGGGCGGAGCGACGACGGGTTGGAAGGCCCAGTGGGTTGACTTGGCCGTCGGCGCCTCATCCGGTTGGGCCTCGCTGCCTGGCCACTCCGCTCCCTGGTCAATCCACCGTTTCAGCAGTTCGACTTGCTCCGTCGACAACCGTTCCGACGCGTCGGGCGGCATGAGTTTGCCCGCCTCTTGCCCGGAGACCAACTGAATCAAATGACTCTCGGCCGCCTTGCCTGGAATGATCGCCGGCTCGCCCGAATCGCCGCCGCGCAACATCGCCGCGCGACGATCCAGCCGCAGGCGGCTTTCCTGCGTCTCGACGCCATGGCATTCAAAGCACTTCGCCGCCAGCAGCGGTCGAATCTGCTTTTCAAAGTCGACGCGCGGCGTCGCGGCGTCCTGCGCCGTCGCCGTCGCCGCCCCGGCCAGCACCATCCCGATCGATAACAAGATGCGTTTCATAGAGCCCAAGCTAACGTCGATCAACGCAAAGAAGCAACCGTACGACCCCCGTAGGACAGGCTTCCAGCCTGTCTCCTCTACAACTTGCGCGCATCGCCAATCGAGACAACGCGGCGCTATCGTCTTGAATGGCTGCGTCTTCCTGCGGTGCTAGACAGGCTGGAAGCCTGTCCTACGGAGAGGCCACGCAGCTACGTAGGACAGGCTTCCAGCCTGTCTCCTCTGCAACTTGCGTGCGTCGCCAATCGAGACGACGCGGCGCTATCGTCTCGAATGGCTGCGTTTTCCTGCGGTGCTAGACAGGCTGGAAGCCTGTCCTACGGCGGCGATGCAACTCGACTTGCGGCTGGAACGGGACTTCTGGATCGAGCGGAAACATGGGGCGCGGACATTTGCGGTGGCCTAGCGCCTTGACGTTGGCGCTGGTGGAACCGGGGGCGTCGACGTGGATCAACTTCGCGCACCAGGCCGCGAACATGTGCTGTTCGCAATGCGGCGACTTGACGACCACCAGATCGAATCGTCGCGGATCTTGACCGTGAGCGTAGAACCACGAACGGTCGAAGAGACTCACAGGCCGAGTGCCGACGACCAGCGTGAGGTTGTTCGACTGCAGCACGGCCGTCGGTCCCGAGTCCCAGGGCCAACCAAACGACTCGCTGAAGAACTTCCCGTCGGAAAGCATTCGCACTTGAGCTCGCAACGGCAACGGCTGGAAACGTCCGGGGTCGAGCGCACCGCCGACCTGCGCGTCGATGGTCGCACCGACGCCCGCTCGAAAGGCCTGCTGCACCGCGGCCGGATCGACGATCGGCGCCAGCGCTCGCCCGGGATAGGACTGTCGCACGAGTTCGGCGAGGATCGCATTGCTGTCGCCTGATGCGCCGGAACTCGTCGCATCCGCCGCATCCATCATCACCACCGTACCGCTGGAAACCGCGGCGGCTTGGCGGACGCTTTCCTCCAACGAAGTCAGCGGTACTCGCATCTTCTCGTGGTGTTGCCAGAACAATTCGGCCAGCTCGAGCGCCAAGCGACTCGCCAGTTCCGGATCATCGTTCGTCACGACGAAGCTGCTCGTCCGCAGCTCGGGCACGTCAGTGAAGGGGTTGCCCCACATCAGGGCGGCCGAGAGCCCTTGGGGCGACGCCTCGATCGCTTTCGCGCGGTCGACGGCGTGGCGGATCGATCCGGTCGCGGTGATCAGTTCGTCGCCCCGCACCAGCGCCGGGATCTTCACTCGCGCCGTCACCGGTCGTACTTCGCCGCTCAGGATGCGCAGCAACAGCCGAGCGGCACGAGCGCCGGTCTCGAAGAAATCGACGTGCGGATAGGTGTGATAGGCGACGACGGCGTCGGAGTGCTGCAGCATCTTGTCGGTGAGAATGCCGTGCAGGTCGAGCGACACGACGAAGGGGATCGATTCGCCAAGCAGCTTGCGGGCTTGCTCGAGCAGATAGCCTTCAGGATCGTCCTCGCCCTCCGCCTGCATCGCGCCATGCAGCGAAAGGTAAGCCGCATCGACGGGTCCCGCCTCGCGGATCGCGTTCAGGAACTCCGTGCACAATTGACGAAAGTCCTCGGCAGCGAGCACGCCGCCCGAAGTGTTGGCGCTCAAACCTAACGCCGGCGCCAATTCGATCGAAGCGTCGCCGTCGAAGACGCTGAGCGCTCCGCCCAGTTCCTCGCGGCAGCGGCGGTGATGTCGCAGCAACTCGTCGCCGCGCGCCGCACGAAAGTCGGCGAAGCGACTCGGCGCCGGATTGAATGTGGACACTTCCTGCTTGCATTCAGCGACCAGCACGCGCGGCATCGAGCAGCTCCTGGGGTAAGGAAAGTTCGCGAAACGAGGTTGGAGACGAGCTGCGCAATGTACTGCGCGGCTCAGGGCGTCGCTATGCACAGACGCGGGACGAGGCGGCGAGCAGCGAGCAGCGGGAAAAAGATTGTCAGACAAACGCAGACTTCGAGCTTGCCTCGCGCCAGATTGTCAGATAATTTACTGGACACGATTGTCCATTGTTGCCCGCAGCCGACGGCGGGTCGGCGGCGAGCCTTGCGAGGAAAAGACTGTGGTATCGACGACGGAACGAGCCAAACTGCGCGACGTGGTCGCAGAGCGCCTCAAGGCGCTGATCCGCGACGAGCAATTGCGCCCCGGCGATCGGCTGCCGACCGAAACCGAGCTCGCCGAACGCTTCGGCGTGAGTCGCCTGAGTTTGCGCGAGGCGACCAAGTCGCTGGAGTTTCTGGGAATCGTGGAGGCGCGTCCCGGGCGCGGGCTCACCGTCGGCGACATGGATTTGGATCGAGTCGCCTCGCATTTGTGCTTCCATCCCGCCTTGCGCGACGCCGAGTCGCAGGCGCTCATCGACACGCGCATCATCCTCGAACTGGGCGTCTTGCCGCACGTCGCGCGTCGCATGCGACAAGACGAGCAACTTTATTCTCGTCTCACGGCCGTGAACCAGTCGCTGCGACAAGCCCGCACGTTGTCGCAGTGGGTCGAGCGCGACATTGCCTTTCACCGCGGACTGTTCGAAGCGGGCGGACTCCCGCCGCTCATGGCGTTCGCCGAAGTCCTGTCGGTCTTCTTCCGCCGCTTCCGCGAAAGCGTAAAACGGGCTGAGTGGTCGGCGGGCATCGTCAGTCATCAGCAAATTCTCGACGCCTTGCGCGCTGGTCGCGTCCACGACGCGGAGCGACGTATGCGTTCCCACATCGAAAGCCACAAGAAACGAATAGGAGAGCGGACATAATGTTCCCCTCGTTCGTCCGCCGCCGTGCTTCTTCCTTGCTCGCGGCCCTGCTGTTTATCGGGCTGCCGACGATCGCCTACGCCCAAGCCGCCGACGACGCGGCGCGCAACACGCAGCTCGACGCCGCCTTCCGCCAGGAAATTCGGCCGCTGTTGGAAAAGTACTGCCACGAGTGCCATGCCGATTCGCATGTCGAAGCCGACATCGATCTGGCCGCCTTCAAATCGCTCGCCGACGTCCGGAAGCATGCCAAGGCGTGGCAAAAGGTGGGCGATATGCTCGATTCGGCGCAAATGCCCCCGAAGGATTCGAAGCAGCCGACGTCCGACGAGCAGGCGCGCATGCAGAAATGGGTTCGGACCGTGCTCACAATCGAAGCGGCCGCCCGCGCCGGCGACCCGGGCCCGGTCGTAATGCGCCGTCTCAGCAACTCCGAGTACACCTACACGCTGCGCGACTTGACCGGAGTGCCGACGTTGGATCCGGCTCGCGAATTCCCCGTCGACAGCGCTGCAGGCGAAGGTTTCACGAACGTCGGCGCCGCGCTCGTGATGTCTCCCGCACTGCTGACCAAATACCTCGACGCGTCCAAGGGGGTCGCCGAACACCTGGTGCTGCTGCCCGACGGAGTGAAGTTCTCGCAACATACAACTCGACGCGATTGGACTAACGAGTATCTCGATGAGATTCGTTCGTTCTACGGGCGGTATGCGGCGTCAGGGGGCGGCTCGCACGTCAACTTGCAAGGGATTCAGTTTGAGACGAACCAGGGCGGACGCATGCCGCTGGAACGCTACCTCGAAGCGACCATCGTCGACCGCGAGCCGCTCGCCTCGGGCCAAGCATCGTTCGCCGACGTTGCGGCGCGGCGCGGCCTGAGCGCGAAGTACTTGGAGTCGTTCTGGAAGCTCTTGTCGTCTCCCGCCAAGGGGGACGAGCCGTTGACGCTCGACCCCATTCGCACACGCTGGAAGACCGCGCAGGCCGCCGACGTCCCGCAGCTCGCTGCGCAGTTCGGTCGCTGGCAATCGGCCCTGTGGAAATTCAACTCGATCGGTCACATCGGTGCGACAAGCTCCGTGAAGTCCTGGATGGAGCCTGTATCGCCCCTCGTCGCGCGACAAGAGATGAAGTTGAAGCTGCCGGCGACCGTGGACGGCCGCGACGTCGTCGTCACGCTCGCGGCGCACGACGCCGGCGACGGCAATGCGAGCGACTTCGTCGTGTGGGAACGACCGCGGCTGGTCGCTCCGGGGCGGCCCGACGTTCTTCTGCGCGACGTGCGGCGAATTGCGAGCGAACTCGGACGGCGACGAGAACGACAATTCGCACAGGCGGCGGCTTGCCTGGAAGGCGCTGTCGAAGCGTCCGCGGGCGACGGACAAGTCGACGTGGCGGCGCTCGCGGCGAAGCATAAGGTCGACGTGGAATCGCTCACCGCGTGGCTCGACTTCCTCGGCATCGGCGCCTCAGGCAACGTCCAAATCAATTCCTATCTCACTCGTAAGATGGAGAGTGCATCGGGTTACGAGTTCGTCAAGGGTTGGGTTGGAGACGACGCCCTCAGCATCATCGCCAACTCGTCCGATCAGCATGTGCGTATCCCGGGCAACATGAAGCCGCACAGCGTGGCCGTCCATCCATCGCCGACGCTGTCGATCGTCGTCGGTTGGAAAAGCCCGGTGCGCGCCGCGGTGAAGATCGCCGGTTCGGTGCAACATGCTCATCCCGAGTGCGGCAACGGGACGGCGTGGTCGGTCGAACTGCGTCGCGGCAACACGCGCCAACGACTGGCGGCGGGCGTCACGCAAGGCGCCGCGGTGCTGCCGATCGGCCCGCTCGACAACGTCGCCGTTCAACCGGGCGACCTGATCTCGCTCGTCATCAACCCACGCGACAACAACCATTCGTGCGACCTCACGGCGATCGACTTGACGATCGCCGATGGAACGTCCACGTGGTCCTTGAGTCGCGAACTTTCAAGCGACCTGCTGGCGGGCAACCCGCATGCCGATGGTCAAGGACGCGGCGGCGTGTGGCACTTCTACTCGGAACCCGCGGCAGGCGGCGGAACGGGACGCGTGATCCCGGCGGGTTCGTTGCTGGCCCGCTGGCAAGCCGCCGGCAAGCTGGACGAAAAGCGGCAGTTGGCGTCCGACCTGCAAAAGCTGCTGCAAGCGGGCCCAAAGGCGCTGGCCCCTGAATCGGCCGACGCCGCCCTCTATCGCCAACTCACTTCGCTTAGCGGTCCCTTCATGACGACCGCGTTGCAGGCCATCGCCGCCGACCAAGGGGCGGACGCCCCCGCGGGCGACGCCGCCATGGGACTCGATCCAAAACTGTTCGGCAAACATCCGCGCGGCGGCGGGATCGACCCTGGCAGCTTGTGCGTGCAAGCGCCGCGAACGCTGGAGATTCGTCTGCCGGCCGAATTGGTCGCGGGCGCCGAATTGGCGACGACTGGCTACCTGCACGTGGAAACGGGCCGCGAGGGAACGGTGCAATTGCAAGCCGTGCTCGGCGACCGGTCCGCCGTCAAAGACGCCGCCGCACCGATCGTCGCCCCGGAACAGGGGCCGGCCCGCGAACGACTCGAACGCGAGTTGGCGTCGTTCCGGCAGTGGTTCCCGCCCGCGTTGTGCTACACGAAGATCGTGCCCGTCGACGAGGTCGTGACGCTGACGCTGTATTATCGCGAAGATGAACCGTATCGACGGCTCATGCTCTCCGACGCAGAAGCCGCACAACTTGATCGGCTGTGGACGGAAATGCTGTATGTCGCGCGCGAACCGTTGGAGACGCTGGTCGCCTTTGAACAGATCTCCGAGTTCGCGACGCAAGACCGGCCCGATATGGTCGAAGCCTTCAAGCCGCTGCGCAAGCCGGTGCTGGATCGCGCAGCCGCGTTCAAGCTGAGCCTTGTAGCGCACGAGCCGCAACAGTTGAGCGCGCTGCTGTCGCTCGCGTCTCGCATTTACCGTCGGCCGGCGACGGACGCGGAAGTGCAGCAATTGCGCGGGCTGTATGCGAGCTTGCGAAGCCAGGAACTTCCGCACGACGAGGCCTTACGACTGGTGCTCGCACGGATGCTCGTCTCCCCTGCATTTCTATATAAGTCGGAAACGCCGGGCGTAGGAACCAAAGCGACGCCGGTGAGCGACTTTGAGTTGGCGACGCGGTTGAGCTACTTCTTGTGGTCTTCACAGCCGGATCAAGAGCTGCTGCAAGTCGCCGGCGAAGGCAAACTGCGCGACCCCGACGTGCTCGTCGCGCAAATGCGTCGCCTGTTGGCGGACGCCAAGACGCGCCGGTTGGCGACGGAGTTCGCTTGCCACTGGCTGCATATCTACGACTTCGACCATCTCAATGAGAAGAGCGAACGCCATTTTCCTACGTTCGCCGAGTTGCGCGGGGCGATGTACGAAGAGTCGATTCTGTTTTTCACCGACATGTTCCAAGCGAACCGATCGCTCTTGAACGTGGTCGATGCGGACTACACATACTTGAATGAGCCGCTGGCGAAACACTATGGCATCCCCGGCGTGACCGGCGCCGAGTGGCGGCGCGTCGAAGGAGTTCGGCAACATCAGCGGGGCGGCGTGCTTACACAGGCGACGACGCTCTCCAAACAAGCCGGCGCGTCGCGCACCAGCCCCATCTTGCGCGGCAATTGGCTGAGCGAAGTCGTCATGGGCGAGAAGCTGCCCAAACCGCCGAAGAACGTGCCGCAGTTGGCGGAAACGGCGCCCGAAGGACTCACCGAACGGCAGATGATCGAGCTCCATAGCACCGATCCCGCTTGTGCCAAATGTCACGCTCGTATCGATCCGTTCGGGTTCGCACTGGAGAGCTACGACGCGATCGGGCGTTTCCGCTTGAAGGACGCCGCCGGGCTGCCGATCAACACCAAGACAGCGCTTCCCGACGGGACGCAGATCGAAGGGCTTGAGGGATTGCGCAAGTACCTGCTGGGAGCGCGGCGCGAAGCGTTGGTGCGTCAATTCTGCCGCAAGTTGCTCGGCTATTCCTTGGGTCGGTCGGTACAATTGTCTGATGAGCCGCTGTTGGCCGAAATGCAGGCGGCGCTGAAGGCCGACGACTATAAAGTCGTCGCGGCGCTCGAAGCCGTCGTACGCAGCCGCCAGTTCCGCGAAATTCGCGGACGCGATGCGGCGACGGATGAAGAATGAACGGGTGGCGGAGCAACGCTGGGCTGGAAGGCGTTGCTGGGACACTGGTGGAAGGCGGGGGTATTGTGGCGGGGGTATTGAGGCAGGGGTATTGTGGCGGGGTTGCAGACAACAGGCTGGAAGCCTGTTCTACGGGGGTGAAAGATGTCGCATGAATTTTCGCGTCGGACGATGTTGCGGGGGATCGGCGTATCCATGGCCTTGCCGTGGTTGGAGTCGCTGCGGGTGTGGGGCGATGAAGGGCGGCCGACCAGCGGCAGCGAGGCGCCGGTCCGCGTCGCGGTGCTGTTCGCCGGCAACGGGTTCCATGGCCGTGAATGGTGGGCGAAAGGAGAAGGAAAAAACCTGGAGGTGGGACAGGTGTTGGCGCCGGTCGCCGACTTCCGCGACCGCATGCTCTTCGTGCAAGGATTGTTCAACGTCGAGGCGACGAAGGGCAACATCCACAGTTCGCAGACCGGCAACCTCCTCTCCGGCGCGCCGCTTGCCGCGGGCGGCGAAATCCGCTCGGGCACCAGCTTCGATCAACTTCTCGCGCAGACCTACGGTCGCAGCACGAAAGTTCCGAGCCTCGTGTTGGGCTGCGAAGCGGCCAACCCGTCGGTCCACAAAAACTACTCAATGTTGTATAGCTCGCACATCTCGTGGTCGTCGCCTACGACTCCCACGCCGCTCGAGCTCTACCCGGCCCTCGCCTTCGATCGCCTGTTCAAGGACGACGTGCAAAAGGGGGACAAAAGCGTCCTCGACGCGGTGCTCGCCGACGCCGCCGACCTGAAGCAGAAGATCAGCACCGCCGACCAGCGAAAGTTGGACGAATACCTCGACTCGGTTCGCGACGTTGAATTGCGAATCGAGCAAGCGGGCAAGAAGGGCGAATTGCAAGGTTGGCGTCCGACGCTTGACAAGCCCAACATGCCGCGGCCCGCCGACGGCATTCCTCAGAACATCGCCGACCACATGCGGCTGATGTGCGACATCCTGGTGCTCGGCTTCCAAACCGACACGACGCGCATCGCCACACTGAAGCTGAACAACGATCATTCTTCCTTGCGATTCCCGCATCTGGGAGTCGACTACATGATCCACCACCTGCTCTCCCACTCGGATACCGCCGACTGGTTGAAGGTGAACCAATTCTTCGTCGAACAGCTGGGTTATATCGCGCGTAAACTCGACTCGATCCAAGAGGGCAGTCGCACGGCGCTCGACAATTCAATGCTCATGTTGTGTTCAAGCATGATGACGGGGGGACACAACAACGACCAATTGCCGGTCGTCATGCTGGGGCGCGGCGGCGGCCGCATCGAGACGGGTCGAGTACTCAACTACCGCGACAAATCGAATCGGCAGATGTGTCGACTCTATATGTCGATGATGGACAAGATGGGCGTGCGACCGAAGTCGTTCGGCGACGCCGCCGAGCCGCTCAACGAGGTTTAATTGCATCCTATGCAGCACCGCCACCACGCGAAACTCGGGAACATCCTGGCGGTCCTGAGTTTCGTCAGCGTCACGGTTGCCAGCGTGATGGTCGTCGCCGACGCCGCTCGGGCCGCCGACGATCCGTCGTCGGAAGAATTCTTCGAGAAGCGTGTGCGCCCCGTACTCGCGGGCGCCTGCTTCCGTTGTCACGGCGATCCGAAAGTGAGCGGCGGTTTGCGAGTCGACTCGCGCGACGCGCTGGCCAAAGGCGGCGAAAGCGGACCGGCGCTCGATGCATCGACGCCCGCTCAAAGCCTTCTACTGCGGGCGATCCGTCGCGAGGACGATGTGTCGGCGATGCCGCCCGACAAACCGTTGTCGGACGCGCAGCGCAAGGACGTGGAAGCCTGGATCGTCGCCGGCGCCCGTTGGCCTCCGTCGTCTCCGAAGTTTGAGGCGGAACAGCATTGGGCCTTCGCGCCCCTATCGCAGACTCGGCCGCCCGAGGTGCGCACGATGTCCGCCGTGCGGACGAACGTCGACCGTTTTCTGCTCCAACCTTTGGAGGCCGCAGGACGAACGTTCGCTCCGCCCGCCGACCGCCGAACGCTGCTGCGTCGCGCCGCCTACGATCTCACCGGGCTGCCGCCGACGTACGCCGAGATTAAGGCGTTTGAAGACGACGCCTCGCCGGATGCATTCGAGAAGGTGATTGAGCGTCTCCTGGAGTCGCGCGCCTATGGCGAACATTGGGGGCGTCACTGGCTCGACGTCGTCCGCTACGCCGATACGGCGGGGGAGAACAGCGATCATCCGCTGCCGCACGCCTGGCGGTATCGCAATTGGGTCATCGACTCGTTCTGGAAAGACCGGCCGTACGATGAGTTCATTCGAGCGCAAATCGCCGGCGATTTGCTGGCGAAGAAGCTTCCGCCCGAACAGGCCGCGGAACACGTCATCGCCACCGGGTACCTCGCGATCGCACGCCGGTTCGGACACGACATCGACAAAGACATGCACTTGACGATCGAGGACACCATCGACACGCTGGGCAAGTCGGTCCTCGGTCTGTCGCTGGGCTGCTGCCGGTGCCACGATCACAAGTACGATCCCCTTACCGCCCTCGACTATTACGGGCTGTACGGCATTTTCGACAGCACGCGTTACGCGTTCCCGGGTTGCGAGCCGAAACAGCAACCGCGCGACCTCGTCCCGCTCGTGTTCTCCGCGGAACAGGAGCAACTCGCGAAAGGCATCGACGCTCAAATCGCGGAACTCGATCGACAAATCAAGGAAGCGACCGATCGCCACGCTGCCGATGCAAAGCGAGTGCAAGACGCCGCAGCAGCAGCGACGCGCGTCCTCAGCGAAGCCCTTGTGGAGGAAGGGAAGTCGGTCGACTTTAGCGTTGCCGCCAAGCAGCCGCTCGACGCCGTCGCCGTCCGGCGCGGCGACGTCTTGCAGTTGGTCGTTTCCCCGCGCGGCAATCATGGCGCCGACTCGACGTTGGTCGAATGGACGATCGCGACGGTCGGCGGCGAGCCGCATCGTTGGCGACTGGCCGATCTCGCCTCCGACCTGCTGGCCGGCAACCCGCACGCAGACGCTTACGGCCATGAATCGACGTGGTGCTTCCTCGATGCTCGCGAGGGTCCGCAACTGCTCAGCGAAAGCAGACCGAAGATCGACGGCCGTGAAGAATTGCAAGCGTGGCATCGCAATGACACGCCGTCGGTGTTCGTCAATCGAGGCGAACAGCCGGTGAAGGTGTGGACCGAACTGCCGCCCAAGAGCTTCTTCGTCCATCCGGGTCCGAACGGACCGGTCGCCGTCGCCTGGATCAGCCCCGTCGACGCCGTGGTGCGAGTGGAAGGTCGAGTCGCCGATGCGCACCCCGCGTCGCTCGACGGCGTCTCCTTCTCGCTGCAGAAGATCGAGGCGGTCGACTACGGTGCGCACCTCGCGTCGCTCGGCCAGTCGCGTGCTACGCAGACGGCGCTCGCGGCCCAGCGAACCGAATTGGCGGCCATGCGGCCCGTCATTCCGGTCGCGTACGCGGTGGCCGAAGGCACGCCCCATGACGCTCGTTTGCATAAGCGGGGCGAGCCCGCCGACCTGGGCGATCCGGCGCCGCGCAAGTTCCTCGACGTTTTGGGCGGTCAGAAGCTCCAAGCGACCGATCAAAGCGGCCGGCTGGAATTGGCCCAGTGGCTGACCGGCCCCGACAATCCGCTCACTCCGCGCGTCATCGCGAACCGCGTCTGGCAGTGGCACTTTGGGCGCGGCCTGGTTTCGACTCCCAACGACTTCGGCGTGCGCGGTGCGCCGCCCACGCATCCCGAGCTGCTCGACTATTTGGCTGGCGAATTAGTACGGTCCGGTTGGAGCTTAAAGCATCTACACCGCGAGATCATGCGCAGCGCCGCATACCAGCAAAGTTCGGCGAGTTCTGAGAACTCAGGTCGATACGATTCGTTTCCGCGTCGAAGGTTGACGGCCGAAGAACTGCGCGACTCGCTGTTGGCAGCCAGCGGCGAACTCGATTTGACGCCGGGGGAAGCGCATCCGTTTCCTCCCGAGTCGACTTGGTCGTTTTCGCAACATGGGCCGTTCGCGGCCGAGTATGACACGCTGAAACGCAGCGTCTATGTCATGCAAAAGCGCAATCGTCGTACGCGGTACTTCGCCTTATTCGACGGGCCCGACCCCAACGCGAGTACGCCGGTCCGAGATGTGACAACCGTACCAACTCAGGCATTGTTCTTCTTGAACGATCCGTTCTTGCACGCCCGCGCCGCCCAATACGCGCAGCGTCTCCTCGCGGAGACGCCGGACGACGAACGCCGAGAAACGGCGGCGTACGAACGGTTGTTTGGTCGACCGCCGACCGACTCGGAACGTCGCGACATGCGGCAATTCCGCACCGACTACGTCGCGATGCTGGGCGATCTGCCTGAGTCGGAGCGGGCGCTGGCGGCGTGGGAAGCACTGTCGCGGATTTTGATGGCGAGTAACGAGGTGCTGCATGTGGATTAATTCTGTCGCTCCCACTCCGACCGATCGCCGCCAAGTCTTGCGATCGTTCGTCGCGGGTTCGCTGTTGATGCCGGGCATCGTCCAATCGCTGCTCGCAGACGAATCTTCCGCCGCCAAGAACAGCGCGAACGCAGACCCGCTGGCCCCGCGACCGTCGCACTTTCCGGCGAAGGCGAAGCACGTCATTTTCTTGTTCATGACGGGCGGCGTCTCGCATGTCGACACGTTCGACCCGAAGCCCAGACTGACCGCCGATGTCGGCAAAGAAGTGAAGCTCGACCACCCCGAAATCCGCAATCGGCCGGGTTACGAGCGGATTTTCTTGAAGAAGCCGCAGTGGGAGTTTCAAAAGCACGGCGAGTGCGGGACGGAGGTCAGCAGCCTGTTTCCGCATGTGGCCGAGTGCGTCGACGACTTGGCGGTGATTCGTTCGATGCACACCGATCACTCAAATCATTACAACGCGACGCTCGGCATGCACACCGGATCGTTCGCCTTTGCGCGCCCGAGCATCGGGTCGTGGGTGAGCTACGGGTTGGGAACCGAAAATCGCAATCTGCCGTCGTTCGTCACGATCGCGCCCGCTCAAACCTACGCGGGCTCGCAGGTCTACGCCAGCGACTTCCTCCCCGGTGCACATCAAGGAACGCTCGTCGTCCCCGGACCGGAGCCGGTGGCGAACATCGCGCCGCGAGTGCCGCGCACTCGGCAAGAAATGGAACTCGCCGCGATCCATAAACTCAACCAACAACACCTTGCGTCTCGGTCTCAAGACCCGCTGCTCGCCGCCCGCATTCGCTCGTTCGAGACGGCGTTCGGGATGCAGATGGAGGTGCCGGACGCATTCGATTTGTCGAAAGAGCCGCAGCATACGCTCGATCTGTACGGCCTGCCGCGCGGCAGTACGCAAGGCTTCGGCTGGCAGTGCCTGGTCGCTCGGCGACTGATCGAGCGCGGCGTGCGATTCGTGGAACTGATCGACACCGGCTCGTCGGGAAATTGGGATTCGCACGGCGACATGATGGATCACGCTCGCTTGGCGAAGAACGTCGACCAACCAATCGCAGGTCTGCTGAAAGACCTCAAGGCCCGCGGCCTGCTCGATGAAACGCTCCTCGTCTGGACGACCGAATTCGGCCGCACGCCGTTCAATAACACGGCCGATGCGAAGGGACGCGAGCACCACAACTGGGCGTTCACGTCGTGGCTCGCCGGCGCCGGCGTCAAACCGGGCATCACTTACGGCGAAACCGACGAATACGGAGTGCGCGTCGCCGTGGACGGCGTTCACGTTCACGACTTCCACGCCACCATCTTGCATCTGATGGGGCTGGACCACCTGAAGCTGACCTATCGCCATAGCGGCCGCGACTACCGACTGACCGACGTCGCCGGGAAAGTGGTCAAGGGAGTGTTGGCGTAGAGGAGGGTTTGCGGCGATTTTTTTCACAGGCTGGAAGCCTGTGCTACGGGGCGGCGGCTAGGTGGTTGGCGAGCCGCAGGGACAGTGCGACGAGGGTGCGGACGGGGTTGGCGGCCGAACTGAACGGCATGACCGACATGTCGCAGACGTACAGGTTGTCGAGGCCCACGACGCGCAGGTCTTCGTCGACGACGGAAGCCGATTCAAAGGGAGCGTCATAGCGATTGCGGTAGGGCATCCGCAACGTGCCGGCCGCGTGATGCACGGTCCCCCAACCGAATCCCTTGCCTCCCTGGCCATACCAAATCTCGTTCTCCGGCCGAGACTCGCGGCCATTCAACTCGAACTGCGAGAAGATCGAATAGGTCACTTCGTTCATCACCGCGAAGATCTCCTCGAAACTCTTGTTCCACCCGGCCAGTCGCGGGAAACGACTCCCCGCCAGGTGGTTCAACCAACTGAGGTTACGAAAGCGGATCTCGGGCACGTAGCCGAACGGCGGCGCCGGCTGTACTTCGTTCTCGTCGTCAAGACAGTTGCCAAAGCTGAATTTGATGTCGATCCGCGACGCACCGCCGTCATTCGACGGCGAACGCGGTTCGCTCGGGTCATTCTCGCGCAAATGCCAATACTCGTGGTTGATGTTCATCTCGACATTGAACGGAAAGCGAATCTGATTGTTCGCGTCGCGATGTCCCTTGGAATAGAAGACGATCTTGGCGTGATCATCGCGCGAAATGGGAATCTCGCCCATGTGCGTCGCAAACGTATTCAGCTCGTTGCTCGTCGGGTGGTCCGTCAAGCCGCGTCCCATGAGGTTCTTCACCGATTCGGGAAGCCAAGGATAGACGCTTGAGCGCCGCAGCAGTTTTGGACTCTCGATCGACCCCGCCGACAACACGACCTTGCGCGCTCGAAACACGCGCGACTGGCCGTCGAGCGTGTTGCGCACGACCAGTTCAAAGTGATCGCCGTGGTTCTGCAGATCTTCGACGAAGTGGTTGAGCACCACTTGCAGGCCCGCGTGATCGCCGTGACTGACGCCCGGCGTCAGCCCCAATTGATTGATCAGCAACTCGGCCGTGTTAAACACCCCCGTGGGCTCGGTAAAGAAACGATCCTTCGGCGTGCCGTCGGAATTCAAATACGGTTGATGCAATGCGCGCGGCGTCTCGCGAATCACAAAATGCTGCGCCAGCGGGCTGCTGTTGAAGCGGCCGACAATCGCCCGAGCCGTCGCTCCCAACGAACGCGATTCGTTCATCATCTCCCCCGCCGCGTGCAACATCCCGTTCGCCAACTCCGAGCGAACTCGATTGGGGAAGAACTCAAGCTCCCAGGGCTGGATCGTGGGAATGAGCCCCGACCAGAAGACCGAACGCCCGCCGAAGTTAATCTGCGGTTTCTCGCCGATGAAGCGTTCTTGATTCGAGTCGCCGGCTTGCCAAAACGTGTCGCAGCCAAAGTGCTTGGCGAGGCTCGCATTTGGGAACCGGCACATGTTGTACACATGAGTCGGATAGAGGAACGAACCGGCCTCGATCACGAGGATGCGCTGTCGAGCGCCGATCTTTTCCGCGAGCGAATCGGCGAGGACTCCGCCTCCCATCCCCGATCCGACGACGATGACGTCGAAGTCATTGCGCGGCCCGATGTACTTCAGAAACAGGCGTTCTTGCGCCTTCGTCGACTCGGAAACCAAATTGCCGTACGTGTTGGCGGTAAAAGTCATCGCGTTCCCCCTGTGACGATCAAGGTCCGATCCCAACGCTCGCAGCACATCAGGGGAGCCGCCCGCTCCGAGAGCCAGAATAGACTCCCCGTTGGGAGGATGCAAGCGAAGAGGCGGGGGCGGGCTGGAGAGAGGGAGGGGAGAGAGAAGGTGGCGGGAGCGATAAAAGCTCGTTTGAATTCGGAGTGTTTGGCGCCTCGGACCTACTGTCGTTTGTGGCGCCACGACACGCGCGGATGGTGCTCCCTTCTCCCCTCCGCGGGGAGAAGGGTCGGGGATGAGGGGGCGTGGGGGTCACAGGCTGGAAGCCTGTGCTACGAGAGTAGTTCGTTAATGGGGGTGCCTTCGCAGAGGCGGTGGGGGCGGCCTTCTTGGTCAAAGACTTGGCGCGAGGCGTCCAGGCCGCAGGCGGCGCAGATGGTCGCCAGGTAATCGCCGGGAGTAACCGGGTTGTCGCGCACATAGGCGGCGTCGCGGTCGCTCGCGCCGTAGACCGTGCCGCCGCGAATGCCGCCGCCGGCCAATACGGCTGAATAGCAGAACGGCCAGTGATCGCGTCCTTGATTGCCATTGATCTTCGGCGTCCGACCAAACTCGCCGGCGCAGGCCACGATCGTCTCGTCGAGCAGCCCGCGCTGCGCGAGGTCTTCTAAGAGCGCCGAGAACGCTTGATCGAACGCTGGCAAGCAATACGCCGCCTTCAACATCCCATAGCCGGTCTGACCGTGTTCGAGATCGCCCAGTCCGCCGTGCGCGTCCCACACGTTATAAACTTTCGCCGCCGGTGTGATGAACATCCAATTGACGTTCACCAACCGAATCCCCGCCTCGACCAACCGACGCGCGGTAAGGAAGCTCTCGCCGTATTCATTGCGGCCGTATCGATCACGCGTCGCCGACGATTCACGTTCCAAATCCAACGCCTCTTTAACCGTCGCGGCCTGCAGCAAGCGGTACGCGGTGTCGTACGCGGCGCCCAGCGCCCGCACGTCTCCCGATTGCTGGAACGCTCGGTCTTGAGCCTCCAGCAACGCGCGCAGCCCATGACGGGCTTGAAGTCGTGCGAGCGACATGTCGGCGGGCAGGTTGAGCGGGATGGCGGGTGGATCTTTGCGCGGGCCCGTCTCCACGTGATTGAACACCGTCCCCAACTCGACCGGATCATGCGCCGCACCGAGGAAGCCAGCGTGAGTCCCCGCGTAGAACACCCCGTCGTGCGCCACGGCGCGCGGTATCGTGAAGCTCGCCGGCAACTGCTCCGACTTCCGCCCCAGATAGGAAAACATGGCGCCGAGCGACGGGTAGTCGGAACGTTTGCGCGCGTTGCCGGGGAACGTGCGCGGCGGCGACATGGCCCGTCCCGTCAGCGCGTGGAACACGGAGACGCCATGGTCGGTCGCGGTGTGCGTCAGCGAACGGACGATCGCCAGCTTGTCGGCCTGTCGCGCGATTTGCGGCATCTGGTCACTGAGCTGAATTCCGGGCGCGGAGGTGGCGATGGGACGAAACGGACTGCGAATCCCCTCGGGCGCCTCGGGCTTCAGATCCCACATGTCCTGTTGAGGTTGTCCGCCCCACATGAACAAGAAGATGCACGACTTGGCCGTCCGCCTTTTCGCGACCGCCCCCGCGTGCGTTTGCTCCGCCGCCAACAATCCCGGCAACGTCAGCGCCCCGCAAGCCGCCGTCCCCAATCCCAACATGGCGTCGCGTCGATGCATGTGCCCCCCGTAGGACAGGCATCCAGCCTGTCTCCCGCCCTCAACCCCTCAAACTCCTCAAACGCCCCACAAGCCCCCACCCCGCCAGGCGCGGCTGCCTGACCAGTCTACACGGTCGCGACTCCCGTCCGCCACTCTTGGAATGAATCAGGGGCGGGGCGAAACGGGGGAGGGAGGGGAAATGTGTGTAAGCGTGTGTGTGTTTGGGGGGGGGGGGGGGGACGGAGGTGCATCACAGGCTGGAAGCCTGTGCTACGGACGGGTTGGGATCGACAGGGACCGTCGATGCGGTTTATGATCCGCGCCGACAAGGGTTTAACGCCAAGGAGGGCGTGATGAAGACGACGGCGATGTGGGCGAAGAAGCATCGAAAATGGCTGCTGATCGGGGCCGGATTGCTGGTCGCCGTTCTGGCTGGCTACCAGTGGCTGTTCGGCGACGAGAGTCAGCACGCGCCGATTGAGCTGATCGTGAGCCCCGGCTCGCCGCTTACTTCGCGTCATTACCTGGCCGACCTCTTTGCACGCCACTCGCGCACGCACGGCGTCCGGGCCCATTTGGTCGAAACCAAAGGATCGGAAGAGACGCTCGATCGACTCGAGAGAGGGACAATCGATGTCGGCTTCATTTCGGGCGGCTTTCGCCATCCTGAGCATTGCCGCACGGTTCAGTTGGCGACGGTCGGCGCCGAACCACTGCACTTTCTCGTCAAGCCAGAACTGGCGCTCGGCACCGCCATGGACGGTTTGTCTGTTTTGCGCGGCAAACGCGTCCACGTGGGCATCCAGGGGAGCGGCGTGTTCGCACTCTCCACCGAACTGTTGGCCATGGCCGGTCTCAAACCGCGCGATGAAGACGGAACGGGCGACTACGAACAACTCGAACTCTCCCACGACGAACTCTGGGCGCTGGTCCGAGCCGTCGACACGGCGGCAGACGCTGCCGAACGCAAGCGAATGCTAGATAATCTGCCCGACGCGATCTTCTTGCTTCATCCGCTGCCTGCGGTCACAGCGACGGAACTGATGGAGGCGGGCTACGCTTTGCGTCCCTTGCCGTATGCCGAGTCGTTCAAAGTGCATGGGGCGCGGGCGAGCGGCGAGGAGTCGTTCCGTATCGAGCGACGGTTGGTGCGGTCGATGAAGATCCCGGCGTGCACGTATGGATTGGCGCCCGCCAATCCCGTAAACGATGTGGAAACGATCGGCGTCTCGACGATCGTCGTCGCCCGTCCCGACCTCCCCAGCGACACGTTTCACCGTCTGATCAAGACGTTGTACGAAAGCCCATTCGCCAGCGACGTCCCTCCGCCGGAACTCAGCGCACTCCACTTTGAATACGCGGCGCCCGCCAGCTTGCAGTGGTACTTTGAAAGTCGTTCGCCGGTCGTTCTGCGCGACTTCGTCGAGACGGTGCAAAACGGCCTGAGCGTCTTTGGTGCGTTCAGCGCGGGCGTGTTCACCGTTTATGGATATTACCGACGACGACGCGGGCGCAGCGCCGAAACCTACGCCGCGGAAATCGGCGCCCTCGAACACGCCGTTTTTGATCTGACGCACGTCCATCCTCGGACGGTGGACACGTTGGAGTCGCTGCAACGCTGCGAGTCGGAACTGGCCCACATCAAGCGTCGGCTGCTGGAAGACTACACGCACGGCCGCCTTCCCGGAGACCATGTTTTCTCGAGCCTCTTGTCGCTCATCAGCGACGCCCGCGCATCGATCGTCAAGAATGAAGCAGCGCTAGAGCGAGAGCTTTCGTCTCGTCGACCGCGTCGCGCGGCTGGTTGAAATCAACTCGCGCCGCCCGCATACTACGCCCCGCACCCACGACGGGCGGCGATCGCACCTCAAGTTGTGCCTCGCCTCGTTCCTACCAAGTTACGCGGGATCGGTGCGCCCGCGGCGGGAGTCGGCAGCATGCGAGCAAGCGGGACGAATTGGGCGTTTGGAAAGTGGGCGGCGATCGCAGCGACGGTCGCCGCGGCATTGACGACGGCGGCTGGTGCGGCAGCGGCCGAGCCGGCCAAACCGGTGCGGATGGGTGCGGGCGTTATGACTTTCGACACGGTTCCCGGTTGGGGACTGCGCCCCGACGGCCAGTCGGCGCTCGGCCCCACTCACGGCGGCGTGGTCGTCGACAAGGAAGGGAACATCTTCACCAGCGCCAACAAGGGCGTCGTCGTCTTTTCCCCCGACGGCAAGGTGATCAAGGAGTACTTGGGCGAACCGTACACGATGCTGCACGACATCGAAATCCGCGAGGAAGACGGCGTTGAATTCATCTATGGCGCTCGCAACGCGGCCGCGGAAGGCATCAAGTTCAACGCCCGCTCGGGCGAAGTCGCCCTACGTCTCCCGTTCCCTAAAGAATCGGGACTCAATCTGACCAAGTTCAGCCCCACGGCGATCACGGTAGCGCCGAACGGCGACATCTTCTTGTCGGACGGCTACGCCAGCAATCACGTTTTCAAGTTCGACAAGACGGGCAAGTACCTCAAGCACTTCGGCGTCAAAGGGAACGGCCTCAAGGAATTCAACACGGCCCACGGCATGACGCTCGATACGCGCTACACCCCGCCTCGCCTCTTGATCTGCGATCGCAATCACGAACCCAAAGGTCGGTTGCTGCATTACGATCTCGATGGAAATTACCTTGACGAAGTGGTCACCGGCCTCGGCATGCCCACCTCGGCCGCCGTCCAAGGGGATTACGTTTCGGTCCCAGATCTCCACGGGCGACTCGTCATCCTCGACAAGAACAACACCATCTGCGCCGTGCTCGGCCATAACCCCGACCCGGGCAAACGGATGAACTTCAACATCCCGCAGGATCAGTGGATCGAAGGGATCTTCTCCGGCACACACGGTTCCTATTGGGACAAAGAGGGCAACCTCTACATCCAAGATTGGAACGTCTCGGGCCGCATCATGAAGCTGGTGCGCGTCAAGTAACGACGCCCTGCGGAAGCTGCGAAAGCAAAATCGCCGCTCGCAACGTCCAGGCCGCGGTGCGCACCCAATTGGTGCGCACCAAGCGGCGGATGACCGCGTCGTCGCGCCCCGACAGCAAGCGGCGATGCAAAGGGACCTGCACCCAGGCCGTCGAACACCAAATGACGGCCAACAGCGCGAGCGCGGTCAAGTCTGGCCACCGCGTCAAGCGTTGCGGATGGTGTACGACCAGAGCAGCGGCGGCGAGCAGTTCGATGAACATAGGCGGCGCCACCACCCAGGTCGTTCGCGATTGATGCCGCTGCGCATAGACGATCGACTCCGCGGCGCCCACCTGTGCAAACAGTGGATAGTGCACGACTTGAACGAACCAAATCAGTCCCGTCATGAACAATGCGGCGCTCAGTTGGCAAAGAAACAGCGAGTAATCGTCCACGGGTGATGACCGTTAAGGTTGTTGGCGGCGTCCGGTTAATGCCAAGGAGCGGCAATTCGCCCTCGCACCACGTTTCTACCTGAGTGGATCTCCATGTCGACGCCCGCTTCCCCGACTCGCTCTTCCCCGACGACTCCCCGGTGGATGAAGCCCGTCCTGCTGGTCGCAGGCGTTTACAATCTGGCTTGGGGGGCGTTTGCGGTGCTGCTGCCGGTCCAACCCTTCGAGTGGATTGGTATGGCGCCGCCGAACTATCCGAGCCTCTGGCAATGCATCGGCATGATAGTGGGCGTCTACGGGATCGGCTACGCAATCGCCGCCTTCGATCCCGTCCGACATTGGCCCATCGTGCTCGTGGGGCTGCTCGGTAAAATCTTCGGTCCGATCGGATTCCTCTGGACCGCCTCGCGCGGCGAACTCCCCTGGATGGCCGGCGCAACGATCCTCACCAACGACATCGCCTGGTGGATCCCCTTCGCCCTCATCCTCCTCCACGTCTGGAAGTCAGAGCAACGCTAACCTCCCCCGACCTCGTGTCGGGGGAGCAGCGAACGCGCAGCGAACTGAGGGCGGGGGTGCGGCGAATGTGCGGCGAATACGGAGCGTGCTGCACTTGGTCGCAGGCTGGAAGCCCGCGCTACGGATGGTCGCAGGCTGGATGCCCGCGCTACGGATGGTTGCTCAACTGGAGGTCGTCCAGGTAGAAGGTGGTGGACTTTTGAGCTTGGCTAATGAAGCCGAGCCAGTCGAGCGACTTCCATGCGGACGAGGGCAACGGAAGGTCGCGCCACAGGACCGGCGCTTGGCCGGGGATGGCGGTTTGCAGCGACCATGTTCCGGTCGAGTCGACGCCGATGCCCGCGGTGATCGTCAGTCGCACCCACTGGCCGGAGGGAATGGCCAGCGAACGGCCGCCGGCGGACAACCGCCCCTCTTTGATTTGCAGCGATGGACCGGCGTGATAGGGCTGCGCCGCGTTGCGCCATTCGTGTTGAAAGTGCGTGTCGGGCGCCGTCCAAACGGAAAATTCGCAGGTCGTCACGCCGGCCGCGTGACGCGGCGTGAAATGAAAGTGTGGATTGAACGCCGCGCGCAGGCCGGCGGCATCGGTCACTTTCAGACTGCGCCGCCCCGACGAAGCCCGCTCGTCAGTCGTCTCGACCACGTCCCCCTTCTTCTCGACGCTCACGTGCGCTTTGCGCGGCGGCGTCCCCACCGCTCGTCGCTCGAAGTCTTCGGACAGAGTCAGCGGAACCGCTGACGGCAACGACGGCGGCGTTTCGAAGGGAGGGTACGTCGTCGACTCGGCCAACCGTTTCCATTCGTCGTCGCCATACACGCCCGCACGACGGGGATCGAACGGCTTGAACCCCAACTCCAGCGCCGGCGAGTCCGGCGGCAACGTAAAGTCATCCCGCTCGGGCGCGACGAAGCGCGGGTCGGCGATCCGCGAATGCACGTCCTTTCCCGACTTCTGCCAGTCGGCCAGCGACATCCCCAGGAACGTCACCGGTTCGCCGGCCGAGTTCCAATACAGATTTCGATCCAACACGACCTGATCATCTTTCCAATTGCTGGCCAATAGCGGGCCCGTTTTCCAGATCACGATGTTGTTCGTGAACCGAAACGACACGTGCGGCTCGACTCGAGTGCGTTGCAGTTGTTGGTCGCTCGCATCCGCGAAAATGTTGTTGCGCACGAGATTCTCGCGACCGTAATGCTGGTGATATCCGCCCGACTTGGTGCGATACACCAGATTGTTCTCGAGCACGATGCCGGTGCTCCCCTCGTCGTTGTACAGCCCCCAGCCGCCATAGCCCCACGCCCGCACGTCATGCACGCGGTTGTTGCTGACCGTCGTGCCTTCGGACGGCCCCAACGTGTACACGGCCCCCATGTCGCTCAAGAGGCCCCATCCCAGGTGGTGAATATGGTTGAAGTCGATCACATTCCGCTGGGCGAGACTTTCGGCGTAACCCCAACGCCAACCCACGGAGATTCCCGTGTAATACAGATCGGCGATCTCGTTGTGCGTGACGCGATTGTCGCCCGACTGTCCGATCCACACGCCGACCGCACACGGAAAAACTCGTCCGCCGTGACGCACAATGTTGTTGTCGACGACCACGTGATGCGTTCGTTCCTCCTCTTTCGCGGCGATCCCTGCCTCGCCGATTCGAATGCCGCCGGCGCCAAAGTCATGCAGATGGCAGCGAGTCACCGTGCAGTGCTGGCAACCGCGACGAAACCACACGCCATACAGTCCAAAGTGCGCTAACTCGCAGCGGTCCAGTTGGACGTGTCGCGCGCCATCGGCCTGAAAGACGGCTTCGATCGGCGCCGCGGCTTGCGCCGGCTCGAAACCGGTCGACGGCGTAAGCCACTGACCGTGTTGGAAGCTCAGCCCTGAAAACGTTAGGTGCTCGACGAACTTTCCCTCCGCTGGCCGTCCCTCCAATCGCACGAAGCGTTCCGTTCGCGGCGCCGTCGCGACCGCCGTCTCCAGCGACTCGCCGGCGCGTGGCTTGTAATACAACGTCCCTCGCCGACTCAAGAACCATTCGCCGGGTGCGTCGAGCGCCGCGGCATAGTTCTCCAAATGGAAGCCAGTCTTTTCATCCCATGAATTCCAGGGCTTCATGCCTTCGCCCGACACCGTGAAAGCGCCGCGCGCCACATCGACGGCGTCGAGGAATCGGCGCGTGTTGTCCCACTTGTGAAACGCCACCATCTGGACGTCGTGCAACTCTTCGGCGGACAAACCGCGGAGCGTCGCCAGGTGCTCCGGCGGCGTCGTCACGGTTTGCGTCGCTCTCTTCGCTCGTCGACCGCCCTGCCCGTCGGCGCGTTCGTCCACCGACTCGTCGACGTCGGTCATGTAGTAGAAGAATTGATTCGGCGTGCGGGCCCGAGTCGCTCGGACGCCGTCGACCCACAGTTGCTCGAAGTACCACTTCCCCGCGCGCACTTCCGGAATGTCGAGCGTCCAGAGGCCTCGTTCGCCGGCTTGAAAACGCCCCAAAATGCGACCGCCTGAAAAGACCGGATGGGCGCCGGCCGCCGCCGCGTACCGAATCGGCGCCTCCGCCGACCCCGAATCCTCGGGACGGAACACCACGACGTCGGACAGTTCATATCGCCCCGTCGCACACTCCACCTGAATCGCCGCCGCCGGCATTGTGGAGCGCAGGCGCCGCACCGCGCGCCGAGCGCCGTCCAGCGATGCGAGCGGTCCGTCGGTTCGAGAGGCGTTCGGCCGCGCGAGCGATCCAGTCCAAGCGTCATTGCCGTCCGGCGCGACATGCAGCGTTCGCAATTCGACTGCGTTCGCCGCGCCACTGACGCTCCACCACATCCAGAGGGCGGCGACGCAGACAGTCCAGCGAGCCCAGGGGCATTGGTACGGTTTCATCCGGCGATTCCTTATCTCGCAGTCGTTCGATTTCGTATGGCTCACGTGCGCCGCCGATAAATGGCCCACGCGACGCCGCCCAGCACCAACCCGGTCGACAGCGCCAGCGTTGTCGAAAACGATTCGCGCAGAAACGCGACGCCTCCCAGTGCGGCGAGGACTGGCACGGACAATTGGACGAGCGCCGCGCGCGTCGCCGACAAACCACGCAGCGCCGCGTACCACACAACGTACCCCAAACCGGAAGTCGCCGCGCCGGAGATCACCGCCAGCAAGGCGCCGCGCATCAGTTCCTCCTGCCCCGTCGCGACGCCGAGCGGCAACCGGCCGCTCCACCACATCCAAGGGAGCGCGAGCAGCGATGCACGTAGAAAGTTGCCCGCAGTCGCTCCCGTGGGGTCGGTCGTCCCGCGACCTCGCAAGGAGTAGACGCCCCACGCTGCGCCGGCGAGCATCATCGCGGCCGCACTGGACCACGGCGGCGGCGCGAGCTTCGGGGCCAAGAGGACTCCCAGTCCGACGCCCGCCGCGGCGAATCCCAGCCACTCGGCGCGCCGCGGTCGTTCGCCTCGCAACACGGCCCAGGCCACCATCGTCGTTTGGACTGATCCGAACAACAGCAGCGCCCCGGTTCCGGCCGTCATGCCTTGATACGCCCACGAAAAACCGGCCGCGTACACGAACAGGGCGGCGGCCGCCGTCCAGGAGCCGGCCAGCCGGGGACCGCCCGCCGGCTGACGCCGCACCACGACGATGGCCAGCAACACGACGGCGCCGGCGACCAAGCGGATTCCGGTGAACGTCGCCGGATCAAGGGCTCCCGCCGACAAGGCTTGGCGGCACAGCAGCGAATTGCCGGCGAACGCGATCAAGGACGCGACGGTCGCCGCCGCGACCCACGTCGAGGGCCATGGTGCTTGCGACGTCACTACAAGGCCTCCCTGACTGCCGAGCGACGACGCTTCAAGTCGAGTCGGCGCGTAAAAAAAGGACCCACAGCAGCGCCGTAAGTCCTTGAGCGAACACGAGTGCGGGAAACAGGACTTGAACCTGCACGACCTTGCGGCCACTAGGCCCTCAACCTAGCGCGTCTGCCAATTCCGCCATTCCCGCAGCGCGAAAGTTAGGGGAGCAACGCAGGCGTTTCCCCCCGAGGATGTTCCAAGTCTAGGCAATTCAGTTCGGCCGTCAAGGCGTCGACCGACGATGGATCGCGAGGATGGCGGTCGGCTCGACTTGATCTTCGCCCGCCTGTTCGGCGCTTAGTTTGAGCCCCTCCACCAGCGCTGCGGCGCCGGCGTGGACTCGCGTCCGAACGATGTCGGCGACCTGCAGGGCGTCGAGCGAAAACCGGGCGGTTCGCACCCCCAACAAATCGTCGATCCGCCCGCCTCGTCCCTGCCAAGTCGGCGTTTCAAATCCCGAATCACGGGCGTCGCCCGAGGGCAACGCGGCGCCCAACAGCATGAGCGTCTCTCCCGCCTCGAGCCGATGACGTCGCAGCCGGAACGACACGTCGGGCGTCTCCCCCAACCGCTCCATCCCCGGCTCAATCCACTCGTGCGACGCGGCGCGCACCACCAGCGCCCCGACGTCGCCGGTCGCCACCAATTCGACCTCCCCCGTCTCGGGCGTCACCGACGCATGGACGAGCGACCCGAGCGAACTGCCGGCCGCGGTCCGCCAAGCGGTGTCGTTCACGCGCGAGACCAGCCGCCGAGGTCCGCGACAGACGGGTGCGAGCGCCTTCAGCAGCGTTTGCATGGTGACGGCCGACAGGCCCGCGTCGAGCGCCGCCCCTGGCGCTCGTCCGAGACTCACCACCATCTGCCCCTCCGGCAGCATTTCCCAATCCACGAACTGGCCGCTGAGCTGTTCTGACTGCGGCGTCCATGCGCCGACATCCCACCCGGCCGCCATCGGCTCGGCCATTGGGACGCGGGCCCGCATCCAACGGCTGGCCAGTTTCCACTGCCGCTGCAACTGCCCCAGTTGGAACGACTCGCGACACGCCGCATGTCGCTCCAATTCCGCGGCAATTCGCCCCGCCACCACCTCCACGAGATTCAACTGCAGCGGCGTGAATTCGCGCGGCAAGTCAGCGTACAACCAGAGGGTTCCCAGGGGCGTGGTGGGAGTCGAAATGGGGACGCATACCGCGGCCCCGCACGGTTCGGGCGTTTTCCACTTCAGGCTATTTCGCGTGTCGTTCATGACGACCGCACGCCCCAACAGCGCCTCCAGATCGGCCGCTTGCCCGCGCAGCCCCCGCGCGGGCGAGAACAAACGGTCGGTCGACAACCCATAATGGGCTCGCAGCTTCAGCTTGCTCGTCGCGTCATCGAGCAGATAAGCCGCAGCCGCGCGAGTCTGCACGCTTTCCGCGGCCGTCTTCAACAGCGATTCGAGCCGTCGGCCGAGGGGGCGAGCATCTTCCCGCAACGTCCCGACGGGGATCGCCGACGCCAATTCGGCCTCGCGTTCGACCAACGCCCGCTGCGCAAGCTCCAAATCGGCGACCACTTTCTGGATCGCTTCCGCCAACGGCTTTACGCGCGCCAGTTCCAACGACGGCAGTTCGCGAGTCGGATCGTTTACGCGCTCCAGCGTCGGCGCATCCGGCGTCTTGCGGACGCGCCGTCGCAATTCGGTCGGGGCTGACGGCAAGGTCAGGCCCCATCCCGTCGCTTCGGTAAAGCTCTGGGTGAGTCCAGTGAGCGAAGCGGAGGCGGCCTTCGCTTGAGCGGCCAATTCCTCGACGTGAAGCTTGAGATAGTTCGGGATGGTGCGGGTCACGGGGTTGGTTCGCTGCGGGGAGTCGGGGGGGGATTCACGACGGGCTCCCTGCCCCAGTCCTCCCGGCTTCCGTGACCGGCACCCCATTCATCGGCCGACCTGCCCCGCTTTATCCATCCCTTTTACTTCTCAGAAAACTTCTGGCCAGGACCGTCGCTTAGCGCAGTCGTCAACGCCTTCCCAGGACGTATAACCGCCGCGTCAGCGCGACGCGGCGGCGGTCGCCTCGTCCGACGGCGTCTCCGCCAAGAAGTAGCGATGCTGCACCCACTCGGGCGCGACGTCGAACCGCACCACCGACTTGCTCAACAGCGGGCTGCTCGGCGCGTCGGCGCGTGCCGCGGAAACGGCGACGGCGCCGAGCGGCACGAGGGGCCAAGCCGCATCGGGAAGCGTCATCAAGCGAGTCACGTAGCCCTCCAGATGCACTTGCGTCAGCGTGCCGCCGCACCAGTCCCAGTCCCCCGCCTCTGCAGTCGCTAGCGCCGAAGCCGCGACCAACGTCAACGGCCCCGCCGCGTCGCTGACGAAGAGGTCGGCCTTGAGCGCCTCGACGGCCGGTCCCACCGCGGTCCGTACGCCGCGCAGCGTCGCGTAGGTGCGCGAGTTCAGCACGGAAACGGCGTTCTTGCCCGTCCCCACCGCGCGTACGCTCGGCACCGTCGCCTTCTGCCCCACGACCTGCTCGATCGCCGGCAGCAACACGTCCGGTGCTGACTGCATGAGTCGCGGGTCCTCGAAGTCGGGCTGCGCCGCATCGAACAATCCCAAATAATTGACCTTCGTCTGGAACGCCGGTCGGAACGGTTTGTCGACGGTCGGGTGCGTCGCCAACCGTGCGCGAGCTTGACTCTCCGCAACGCGTTGTCGCCAGCGCAGCAACTCCGTCGTCGACTCGTCGTAGGCCGCTACGTTCGCCGCATACGGCGGCGACTTAGCCGCCAGTTTCTGCAGGGCGGGAGCGAGCGACTTTGCGAGCGCCCCGTCGCGATCTCGGGCCGCCGCGAGTCCGATCGCTTGCAGGTAGGCCGCGTGCAGCGTCGGCACATCGGACTCGGTCGCCTGTGCAGCGTCCGCTTCGATGACTTTTGCCAGCGACGCGACGATCTGCGTATAGAACCCATCCAGATACTCCGCGACGACCGGGTCGAGCGGCGTCGACTCGCCGGTCGGCATCGCGGCGGAATACGCAGGATTGTTGCCGCGTCCGGCCAAGTATTGGCTCAGGGCATGAAACTTCTGCACGCTGACGTGCAGCTGCTGCCAATCGGCCAGCACGGCGGCGACCCGTTCGGGGCCCGTCTTCGGCTCCACCGCCGCCGCGCCGTCGACCGCCGGTTCGGCCTCGAAATCGGCCGGCCCCTTGGCCGCGCTCGCACCGCCGGCGCCCGCCTTCTTCAGTAGAGTCGCGTATCGGGGCGTCAACTCGCGCAGCCGCGCTTGCAGGATGTCGGTCGACTCTTTGTGACGAACGGCCGCCATCGCACGAGTGACTCCGTTGAGCACCTCCGCGAACGGTTCGTAAATCGGTCGCTGTTCTTCGGGCGACATGAAGACGGTGATGGTCGCGAGCTTGTCGAGCGTCAGGTACAGTTGCGTCTCCGCCTCGCGCCACTGCTCCTTCCGCAACAGTTCGGCGACGCGTTTGATTGTGTTCATGCGCTCGGGCTGCGACTTGTTGAGAAACGCGCGAGCTTTCGTGAGAAACGCGGTCCCTTCCGGCGTCCCGGCGTACTTTTGGGCGACGCGAGTGAGATGGCCGCTCATGGACTCCGATCGCAACTGCACATCGACTCCGGCCGACTCGCCCAATAATTGCAATTGTTGCGCTAACCGCCGCATCTGTTGCGTCGCGGCGTAGGCTTCCCCCACCGCCTTCGCCTCGACTTTGTTCACGAGTCCTTTCTCTTCCTTTTCGAGCGCCGCTTTGAGCGCCTTCGCCGCCGTCGTGTAGCGCCCTTGTGCGTCATCCTGCAGTTTGTCGCTCAGCTTCTCGCCGTGGACGGCCATGGCGAGCGTCGGGTCCTGACTGTTGGGATTCACGGTCTTCGACGCCGCCGACAGTGAACCGCCGAGCGTGGACGCCGCGAGGACCATCCAAACGTGCGTCGCGAAGAGCAGCCGTCCCCACGAGTGTTTCGTGCGTTTCATTGGATGGCTCCTTCAATCTTGCCCACCGCTTGCACGGCAGGTCCGCCTTCGGAGTGCACCAAAACGCCGCCGGCCACCTCGGCGACCAGCTTGCCGCCCTCGATCGAAATGATTTTGACTTGCACCGGCGCGGCCGTCGTGGCGAACCACACCGGCCCGCCCGACTGAGCTTGCGTGAACATTTGGGCGGGGATGGTCTGCCCCGTCAGTTCGCCGGCCTGTTTGGCCGCGACCTGCGCTTGAATGAGCGCCGACGGATACGACTCGGAAGCCGCATCGCGATAGCTTTGGATGCGCAGCACGCCCGGACGCCCGCCCGTCGGCGGAATGAACCGCGCGTAGCAGCCGGCCGTCTTGAAGGCGCCGTCCGGTCCGAGCGAAATGCTGCCCGCCAACTGCAACTGTTCTTGCGCTTTGCCCGCCGCGGCCGTCGCTTGTTGTTGGGCCTGTTCGACGTTTTGCTGGACCGAATCTTGAGCCTGTTTGACGCCTTGATCGATCTGCTGTTTGCCCTTCTCGACGAGTTCGTCGAGTTTCTCTTTGCTGCAGCCGACGGCGACGAGGCCGACGGCGAACAGCACGAGCACGATGGGCCAAGGCCCGCTGCGCGTGGTGCGCTCCATGTGAATGACTCCCCATTCTCGCCCGGCCGTGGAAGATGAAGAAAAATAAAGGCGGTCCCCTGCGAACGCAGCGAACTCCAAACGGGGGCGATCGACGGGCCGGAACAAACGTCGAGCACCGTCCAACATGGTGGCACGATGTCCAGGTCGGGTCAACGCGGGCGGGGGGAGAAGACACGCCCCATCTCGGTCCTCGCCCGCCAGCGCGCGGTTTCGCGAATCTGCCTAGCTTGCCCGAGTCGCCAGCGGCGTCTTCTGCAAAAGGAGGGATTTTTCGAAATCTGCATATTTTGCGATTTCCAAGATGCCCCGCTTCCCGATATGTTTGCGACCCACACAGGCCGGTTCGACTCTCCCAGCTCCAAGGAAGGAAAAGGGAACACCGTGGCGAGCAGCATTCATCCGACCGCCGTTATCAGCCCGACGGCCATCCTGGGCGACCGTATCACAATCGGCCCCTTTGCGATCATCGAAGACGGTGCGCAGCTGGGCGACGATTGCGTCGTCGGCGGCCACGCCGTCATCAAACGCGGGACGATCCTGGGCCATGACAACGAGATCGGCGAAGGCGCCGTGATCGGCGGCAAGCCGCAGCACGCCAAGATTCACAACATCTACGGCGGAGTACGCATCGGCAGCGGCAATCGCTTCCGCGAGGGCTGCACCATCCACGCCGCGATGGAACAAAACAAGTGGACGATCGTCGGCGACAATAATCTGCTGATGGTCAACGCGCACATCGGACACGACGTACAACTGGGCAACAACACGATCATCGTCAACAATGTGATGCTCGGCGGACATGCCATCGTTGAGGACCGCGCGTACTTGGGCGGTGCGGTCGGAGTGCACCAATTCTGCCGTATCGGCCGCTATGCGATGGTCGGCGGCCAAGCTCACATCGTTCAAGACGTCCCGCCCTACGTGACGGTCGACGGCGGCACCAGCCGCGTTGTGGGACTGAATCGCATCGGTCTGCGCCGCAACGGCTTCACCGACGCCCAGATGACAGATCTCAAAGCGGCCTACCGCGTGATGTACCGCAGCGGCATGACCTGGACCGAAGTGATCGCCACGCTGCAGCAAGCCTATCCCGAGGGCCCCGCGTCGGTGCTCGCCCCATTCCTGTCGCTCGGCCGCCGCGGCTTCGTCCAAGAACGCCGCGTCCCCCGCACCGCCATGCTGCGAATCCCCGACCAGTTGGAAGCCGAAGAGTCCGACAAGGGCCTCCGCAAAGTGGGTTAACGCCCGTAGGACAGGCTTCCAGCCTGTCTCGCCGGCACACCGTGCCGGCGCCATGGGCCGGCGCCATGGGCCGGCGCAGTGGGCCGCCACACCGTATCGCTGCTGCGCCGCTTCACAGGCTGGAAGCGTGTGCGAGTGCTTCACAGGCTGGAAGCCTGTGCTACGGCGGCTACAGCGACCACGAGACGATCAGCAGGATCGCAAAGATGACCGACAGGAAGCCGAGAATCCAGACGCCGAATCGCAGGGCGTGATCCAGGATGTCGGGCCAGCCCTCGTGACGCGTCGCGCCGTACACAAGGCTCACGACGATCACCAGCGGCAACAGGTGCCAAAGTTGCTTCTGCGGCATGAGCGCCCAAATCAGCATTTCGTCCATCGCAGCTAACTCCGCTTCGCCGATTTGGCTTCTCGTTCGCGCTTCGCACGCGCCTCTTCCGCATCCTGCAGTTCCTTGGCTCGCAACTGATGCGCGACGAAGGGACCGGCGAACGCGTCATACACGGCCAAGATGTTCATCAGGCCGGCGACCATGGTGTACAGCGTCCCTAAGTCGAAACGCCACTTCGTTTCCAAGTGCCATTGAGCCAATTGGTCGTTGTCGTTGGGACGCACCGGCTGTCGCGGCGGCGCTAGCCAGCCGCCAAATAGCGGATCGCGATCCGCCATCACGCGGCGATTCTGAATCAACGCGGGCAGCGCCGGCAGCCCGACCCCCGCTTGGCACACATACTGCCAGCGAAAATCCTCGCGCTTCCAAGAAGCGTAGACGACGTGGCCATCGCCCAGCATCAACCCGTAGAAATAGGTGACCAGCACGCAAATGGTGAACAACGCCGCTTTTCCGTACCGGCGTTGATAGGCATGTCCGGCGCCTGGAATCAACCACGCCAATAGCGCGGCCAACGCCGAATTCCGCAAGTCGACCGCCGGTTCACTCGACGCCGAATCGCTCGACGCCGCTTCAGGTTCCGCCATCACTAGGCTCACTCGCTTCGCGCTCGAGCTCGACGCCGGAAAACCAAACCGACGCCCCTAACCGAGCCGCTATTCGTCGGGCAAAGCCGAGTATTGTAAACGAAAGACGACGCGAGCTGGAAGCCTGAAGACGGGCCCGCGTCAGCCGCGAATCGGCGGGCGTTTTTCCGAGCCTAATGCAGCACGAGTTCGCTGCGCACCGACTCGCACATCTCCACCGTCACCCGCGACTCGCGTTCACTCCGAGCGGCCACGAGGGTCAGATCGACCAGCCGCGCGACGGCGCGTGGCGTTCCTCCGGTCGTCCTCCACAGCGATTCGGCGACCCCGTCTTCCCACGCCAGCGCCCCGTGCGTCTCGCGGTCGCTGCACCACTGTACGTATCGCGCCACATCGTCCATCGTCCACGGTTCCAGCTCAACATGGAGGTCGACGCGTTCGCGCAGCCGGAGATCGAGTCCCTGAGCGCCGGGCAGCGTCGTCGCCAGCACGACCGTCAGGCCGGCGCCCGGCTCGTCGGCCGCGTGCAGCAGTCGCAGCAGCAGCCCGCGCACTTCGTCGGTCGCCTCGTCGACATGGTCGCAGACCACGATCGTCGAAGTCTGCAGCAGGCGGTTTTCGGTCAACCGATCGAGGATGCCCCGCCACAGCTGAAAGCGAGCCTCCTGGCGACTCACTCGCGCCAGCAATCCATCTGCCAGTTGATGCAGGAACTCTCGACCGTCGCGGCCAGCGAGATCCAGCAGCGCGACGTCGCAGCCGCGGCGTCGCACTTCCGCGGCGTATCGCTGCAGCGCCCAAGTCTTCCCCACGCCATGCGCCCCATGGACGACGCCCAGCCTCTTCTGGCGATCCGACAGGTAATGGAGCCGTGCCAGCGCTTCGTCCTGCGTGCTCCCCATGAAGAACTCGCCCATGCCCCGCGACTCGCTTCCTGGCTTCGACCTGCTCATCGGTCCCATCCTTGCGCCTGACGTGCTTGGTGAAAGGCCCTACGACCCCTATTCCCGGAAATATCGACGCCTTCCCCCATCCGTCTTCAGTTCCACCCTGCGATGGCGACGATTCGGTCGCTAAACTGCCTCTGCTTGGGCGGCGCTGCGCCGCCGCAATCGCGTAAACCACCCAACTTCCGCCGTTCCCCTCCCGAGCCACTCACCGCCATGTCCGCTCGTTTCTTCTCCGAAACGCCCGTCGCCGACGACCACGCGACGCTGGTCGACGCCGAAGCGCACCACCTCCTGCATGTCCTGCGCGCCAAAGTCGGGGAAGCGATCGTCGTATTCGACGGGACGGGCCGCGAATTCGACGCGGTCGTCGCCCGCACGACGCGTTCCACGGTCGAAGTCGACATTCAGGCGGTGCGCGAAGTCGATCGAGAGCTTCCCCGCCCCGTCATCCTCGGCGTCGCCCTCCCCAAAGGCGACCGCCAAAAATGGCTCGTCGAGAAAGTCGTCGAACTGGGCGCCACGCGCCTCGTGCCGCTGGTCACTCGCCGCGGCGTCGTCCAACCCGAGGGCGGGACGCTCGAAAAACTGCGTCGATCGGTCATCGAGGCCTCGAAGCAGTGCGGTCGCAATCGCCTGATGCAGATCGACGCGCCCATCGAGTGGGCTCAGTTCGTGGCGAGCGCACCGGAAGAAGCGCTGCGCCGAGTGGCTCATCCGCCGGCGCTGTGGCCGCACACGGCGACTGGCGCATCGACCACGACAGGAACAGCGCAGGCGGATGAGTCGGCGGACTTCGATTTAGCGAGTTGGACGCGGGTCGTCGCGGCGGCCGCGCCGGCTCGTCCCGCGTGGCTCGCCGTCGGCCCCGAGGGCGGCTTTACGGACGACGAGGTCCACGCCGCGCTGGCCGCTGGCTGGCGTCCCCTCGGGCTCGGCGCTCGCATCCTCCGCATCGAAACGGCCGCCATCGCCTTGGTCGCAGCGACCGGTTGCTGAGCGGCGGACGGCGACCGCCGCGATTACGTCTCGGCGGTGCGATAGGCTTGCCACTTTTCCCGCAAGCGGCGATACGCCTCGTCCAGCGAAATGGCCCGCCAACGGTGCCCCGGCCGCGGATCGACCAACCGCAGATGTTCCAACTTGCGAATGGCGTCGCCGACCTCGAAATCGACGTCGGTTCCCAACAGGCGCGTCAAGAATTCTTCACACGCTTCGTCTAGCTGCCGCGACGTCCACCCTTCGACGCCCGCGTCGCGCCACAGCAAGAAATACGACAACAGCACCTCGCGCAACTCCTGCTCCTCCGCTTCCGCCACCAAACGGAACAAGGCGCCTGCGTTGTTATCCAAATTGCGGTAGTAGAGGTTGCGAGTCAGCTGCAGGTGATACTTGTCTTTCGTGCGCAGGTAGCCCATCAGCGACTTGACGCCGTAGCCCAGCGTGCCGCCGATCAGCCCCAATAGCGCTAGGATGCCGTAGAGGCTCACGGCGGCGATGACGAGCGCGCCTTTGATGAGTTTGTAACCGGTCAGCGCCAGCCCCGAGATGGTCGGCAGCAGGATGCGTCCCCGATCCAACCACGACATTTTCACCTGCACGCCTGGCAGCAGCATTTCGATGTCGTACTTGGGAATGTTCTTGAACAGCTTGATGTGCACCGCCCCTTCGTCCGGCTCGAGCGCCCCTGCCTCGGGTTCCGTCCCGACCTTGCGGCGAAACACGATGGCGAGCCGCTGAAATACCGGCACCTCCACCGGCCGCGGACGAAACAACGTGCGCCACGTTCGTCGTTCGCGTTCCAACACCCCTTCGCCCCGCGCGTACACTTCCAGCTGTTCGAAGTCTTCGAAACGCACCTTCAGCCGCAACCCCCAATCGCTCGCCGCCTCCAGCGCCAGCGCAATGTCGTCCCGCTCCAAGCGTCGGAAGTTGGCTTGCCTCAGAAGCGATGCCAGCTTGTCGCACAGCGCGGTGGCGCGGCGAGTGCGTTCGGCCTCGTTGTCCATCGCCAAGGGCGGCGTGTCGGCGTCGGGATCGAAAGGGCTGTAATCCGACAACAGCGTGCGATAGCGTCGGTAGTGCAGGAAGTGGAACGAGTCCTCCAGCAACTGACAGATGTGCTGCAGTTGCTCGCGATCCGCGTCGGTGGTCGTCAGGTCGGCCGTCAGCGCTTGCAGCAAGTCTTCTCGACGAACGGGAATGAAATGCTCCAGCGGCGCATGCGGATCTTGCACGACGGCGTTAGCCCCCGCCGTCCCGGTCAGATTTCGGCCCGCTTGATTCGTGCGGCCGGCTTCCTTGGCTTGGCCGACAGCCGAATGGCGGATGCGGCGAAATCGCTCGCCGATCGTCTTTGTCCCCTTCGTCGCCATGCGTGACTTCCCAGTGCTTCCTGCCTAGCATCCGCCGAAAAAAGCGTTTCGGCCAGGTCGCTTATCCTATCGGAGCGAGTCGGCCGTGGCTATTGCGATCTGCCGCCCCGCCCGCCGCCTCCCTCGTTATATTGAAGCGACGGCGGCCGCCTGTTTCGCGGCCAGCCATGCGACCTTCGACAATCGACATTGGACGCTCGACTTTCCGCACAGGGCACTCGGTTCCCCCATGGGTGATTCGGCACATCTCCAGGCCGTGGTCTTCGACCTCGACGGCCTCATGTTCAACACGGAAGAACTGTACCACGACGTGGGGACCGAGTTGCTCCGTCGACGCGGCCATGCGCTCACCCAAGAGCTGCTCAATCAGATGATGGGCCGGCCTAGCCCGATCGCGCTGCAGATCATGATCGACTTCCATCAGCTCGACGCCACCGTCGCTCAATTGCAGCACGAGACCGACGAAATCTTCGATCAGATCCTGTCCGCGCGACTCGCCCCCATGCCGGGACTCGTCCCGCTGCTCGAACAACTGGAGGCGCGTCGCATGCCGAAGGCGATCGCGACCAGCAGTCGGCGATCGTTCGTCGCCAAGGTGCTTGGTCACTTCTCCTGGGCGCCGCGTTTCGATTTCATCCTCACCGCGGAAGACGTCACGCACGGAAAACCGCATCCCGAGATCTACCTGCGAGCCGCCGAACGGCTCGGTCTCCCGCCGGCCCAAACGCTGGTCCTCGAAGACAGCCAGAATGGCTGTCGAGCGGCGGTGGCGGCGGGCGCATTCGCCGTCGCCGTGCCTGGCGACCATAGCCGCCATCACGACTTTCAAGGCGCTCGCTTGGTCCTCGAAACGCTGGCCGACCCGCGTTTGTTCGACGCCCTCGGCTGGAGCTAGACGCGCTCGGTGCGGTTCAGCTGCACCATGCGATTGCGAATCACCGGATTGCGTCGCACCAAGTCGGCGATCGCCGGCCACGTCAATCCCTGCTCGCGCAGCGTCTCAAACAGCACTTGGGCGTGCTCCCAGTCCTCCGGTTGCGCCAGCGACAACCGCACGTCGCGATAGTCGTAAGGAGGTTTCATCGGCAGATGCCGCACCTGAAACAGGTCGGGATGCGAGTGGACGAAGCGTGAAGCATCTTCGCGGTCGTCGCGCTCCACGGCTCGACGGTTCGCTTCCGCCAGCGACCCCCGACTCAGCCATTCCACGATCATCCCCATGCGCGACATCAACGACCGTCGGCCGCCGGAGACAAAGTAGCCCGCATAGTCGCAGGGAGAGCGACGACGCGCAGACTCAATCAGCCGCCGGACCAAGTCGGGGTCGACGAACGGATGGCCCGGAATGATCCGGATCACGGAAGACGCGCCCGTCGTCTGAGCAACCTCGTCGAACCGGGCCAGCGAATCGCGACCGCCGTACGACAACAGCGGAAACTCGCCGCCTAGCCGCAAACGAATCACATCGTGCAGTTCGTCGTCCGCCAACAGCGCCATGTCGTCGATCGAATCGACTTGCGACACGCGGTCGATTAACCAGCGCAGCAGCGACTGGCCGCCCAGGTAACGGTCGGCCAGCAGCGAGGGCTGTGCCAACGCGGCCGCCCCGCGCCCCGCAGGCGCAAAGCTCGCTAACTCCACAATCGCTATCGTCCGACTCATCGCTCGTCCTTTCCCCGCCCGCACCAATTATGTCGCTCGATTCGAGTTCACCCCGAGTGATTTGCGCGACTTTCCTGGATCGCGGCGCCGCATCGCTGACGATCGTGCAGGATTTACCGAACGGGCAGGCGAACGCCTGTTTGCGCAAGGCGCGACCGGAGCCTAGAATAAGTCGGTCCCGATGCATCGCGAGGCGCCGCCTATGAACGATCCGCACCCCTCCCTCCTTTACCGCCGTAGCTGGCTTCAACAGTCGGCCGTCGGCTTCGGTTCACTGGCCCTCGCATCGCTGCTGGCCGAAACGGCCGCCGCGGAGCCCAGGCCGCCGACCGGCGCGCTCCCCTCCGAAACGCCCGCCGACCCGCTGGCCCCCAAGCTGCCGCATTTCACAGCACGTGCGAAACGAGTGATTTTCTTGTTCATGAGCGGCGGGCCGTCGCAGGTCGACACGTTCGACCCCAAACCCCTGCTGGATCGCGACGACGGCAAGCCGCTCCCGTTCGCCAAGCCGCGAGTTCAATTCAACTCCACCGGCAACCTGTTGAAGTCCCCCTGGAAGTTTCGCCAATACGGCGAGTCGGGCCATTGGGTCAGCGACCTGTTTCCGCATCTCGCCCAGCGCGTCGACGACTTGTGCCTGATCCACAGCCTGTTTGGGTCCAATCCGGCTCACGGCGGCGCAGTGATGAAGATTCACACCGGCAGCGACAACTTCATCCGCCCCAGCATCGGGTCGTGGGTCAGTTACGGATTGGGAACGGAAAATCGCGACCTGCCCGCCTTCGTCACGATTTGCCCGACCTTGGCCTTCGGCGGCATCAACAACTGGAGCTCTGCCTTCCTTCCGGCCGTCTATCAAGGCACGGCCATCGGCGACGCCAGCGTGCCTTCGGAACGAGCCAAGGTGAAGTACATTCGCAACTCCCGCTTGTCCCCCGCGATGCAGCGACTGCAGCTCGATCGACTCCAGCAAGTCAACGCCGAGCATCAAGCGCGGGCGGGCGTCGAGGGAGCGCTCGCGGCGCGGATGAATTCGTTCGAGCTGGCGTTCCGCATGCAGCGGTCGCTCCCCACGATCGAGGATTTGTCGAGTGAAACGGCGGCGACGCACAAACTGTATGGACTCGATAACCCGGTCACGGCCAATTTCGGCCGCATGTGCCTCATGGCCCGTCGCTTCGCCGAAGCCGGCGTACGGTTCATTCAAGTCACTCACAATGACGACAAAGTGCAATGGGACCAACATTCAGACCTCAAGAACGGCCACGAGAAGAACGCTCGTGAAGTCGACTTGCCGATCGCCGGCTTGCTGACCGACCTCAAGGCCCGCGGGCTGCTCGAAGACACGCTAATCTGGTGGGGCGGCGAGTTCGGGCGCACGCCGACCGCCGAAGGCGGTACGAACGGTCGCGACCACAATCCCGAAGGATTCACCATGTGGCTCGCCGGCGGCGGCGCAAAGCCCGCGACGCGGTACGGCGCCACCGACGACTACGGCTATTTTGCGGCGGAGAATAAGGTCCATGTGCACGACTTGCACGCCACCATGCTCCACCTGCTCGGGCTGGACCACGAACGCCTGACGTTCCGGCACGCCGGCCGCGACTTCCGCTTGACCGATGTCGAAGGCCGCATCGTCCATGATGTAATCGCCTAAGCGACGTTCATCTCCCGTGCAGAAAGGCGAGCGGATGCGCTCTCGAATTACGCTCTTCGTCGCATTCCTCCTCGGTTGCGTCAGCGCCGTGTGCAGCGCCGCCGCGCCCGCCGCCGCGACGCCTGCCTCGGCTGCGGACTCCAAGCGGCCCAACATCCTGTTTATTCTGGTCGACGATCAGTCGCCGTTCGACCTGCGACTTTACAACCCACACTCGACGCTCGAAACGCCCGAACTCGACCGACTCGCAGCCCGCGGCCTGGTCTTCGACGGTGCCTACCACATGGGTTCCTTCTCGGGCGCCGTCTGCACGCCGTCGCGACACATGATCATGAGCGGCCGGACGGTATGGCATCTCCCGATCGGTCCGCTCGCCGAAAAGCGCTCTCCGCCCGCGCTGGAAACCATGACGCTGCCCGCCGTCTTCCGCCGCGCCGGCTATGCCACGATGCGAACCTGCAAACAAGGCAACAGCTACGAAGCAGCGAACCGGCAGTTCGAAGTTCGTCGCGACGCCACGAAGCGCGGCGGCGCCCCCGAATCAGGCAGTCCCTGGCACGCGGATCGCGTGCTCGAGTACCTCGCGCAACGCAAAGAAACGCGCGACGAACGCCCCTTCTTGATCTACTTCGGATTCTCGCACCCGCATGATACGCGCGATGGTGCGCCCGCGTTGCTGGAGAAGTACGGCGCCGTCAATCACGTCGATCCTTCTGCGCCCCCGCCGCTGCACGCGCGCCAGCCGCGGCTGCCGATCAACTACCTCCCTGCCCACCCCTTCGAGAACACCGACTCGCAGGTCCGCGACGAGACGGCGGTCAGCGGCGTGTGGCGCCGACGCGACGAAGCGACCGTCCGCAACGAACTGGGGCGCGAATTCGCGTGCAGCGAACTCATCGATCAACAGGTCCATCGCGTGCTCGAGCGACTTCGTGAATTGGGCGAGCTCGAGAACACAATCGTCGTCTATACGGCGGACCACGGCATGTCGATCGGCCGCCATGGACTGATGGGCAAACAGAATCTCTACCAACATACGTGGCGCGTGCCGCTGATCGTCGCCGGCCCCGGCGTTCGGCAAGGTCGAGTCGAAGGCAATGTTTACTTGAGCGATCTGTTGGCTACCTTTTGCGATCTGGCCGGCGTCGAACCGCCGGAATCCAACGAGGGACTCAGCTTCAGACCGGTGCTCGAGGGACGTCGCCAAACGATGCGCGACGTGCTGTACGGCGTGTACTGCGGCGGCGCAAAGCCCGGCATGCGCTGCGTTAAGCAAGGGAACTGGAAGTTGATCGAATATGAGTCGAGCACCCCGCCGACTCGGACGACGCAGCTCTTCAATCTGGCCGAGAATCCCGACGAACTACTCGTCGAACATCGCGTTCCCTCCACCGCCGCGATCATCGGCTCGACGCCGCGCGCAGCGCAGATCAATCTGGCCGACGACCCGGCCCACGCCGAAAAATTGGCCGAACTACGCACCTTGCTGCTCGCCGAAATGCGACGGCACGACGATCCGTTCCGCTTCTCGTTCCAGCCGCCCGACTCGCCCCCGCCGCTGAACAAGCCAGCCGGCAAGAAGGCGGGCGCGAAACGAGCCGCCTCCGCCAAGCCAGTCGTCCCTGCTTTGGATCGACCCGTGAGTCGCCCAGAAGGGGCCGCGACGGCGGGACATGACGAATGTCTGACGTCCTCGTTCTCCCCCGGGCAGGCTTGTCTCCGTGAGAAACATGAAAGCCCCAAACCCAGGGCGGCGCTTCGCTCTGCCCTGGGCTGACCTGTCGTGCCCCTTCGGGGCGGATGCCGCCAGTAACCACTCACTCGTTTCATTCACGACATCGCTCTTTGACCGTGTTCTGCCGGGGGCCTAACTTCGCCATGCGCTACCTCGTCTCGCTGTTGCCCATCGCGTTCAGTCTCGCAGCGTTCGTCGCTCCCAGCCGGCCGGCGGTTGCCGCCGCGCCGCCGTCCTCCTGCGGCGCCGCCGCCGCCAGCTTCGAAGCCCAGGTCTGGGACAAAGTGGCCGCGACGAAGTGTCTCGTCTGCCACCAAAAGGGCGGCGACGCGGAAGCCAGTCGCCTGGTGCTGATCGATCCCGCCAAAGTCAGCGTCGATCAGCGCGCCGCGGCGCTGCGCACCAACCATGCCGCATTCACGCGGCTAGCGCTCGTGCAAGAACCAGGACATGGCGACGTCGAATCGCGACTGCTCCTGAAAGTGACCGGTGCACTAGAACACGGCGGCGAAGCGGTGCTCCCCGTCGACTCGTCGGGATACCGCGTGCTGGCCGATTTCGTAAGGCGCGTTTCCGCAGGCGGCGGCGGTTCATCGTCGCCCAACGCCTCCTCGCCCCTGCCGCCCTTCTTTGACGGCATCGTGCCCCTGGATGATCGCCGCCACTTGCGCCGCGTTACGCTGTCGCTTGCAGGCCGGCTCCCCACCCCTGCTGAATTTGCGGCGGTGACCGAGAAGGGAAAAGCCGCCCTGCCGGCGATCCTCGACGAACTGATGAAGGAAGAGGCGTTCTACGAGCGACTGCGTGAAGGCTTCAACGACATCTTTCTCACGCTCGGCGTCGACGGCAATCCGGACCAAACTTGCCTTTCCTACGAGCACTTCGAAAAGACGCGACACTGGTACCAAAAGTACGACCTCAGCCACATCAAGGACGACAAAGAACGGCAGCGGACCGAATGGAAGATCGCCGCCGAATACCGCAAAGCGCTGCTGGGCGAGCCGCTGCAGTTGATCGATTACATCGTCCGTCATGATCGGCCGTTCACCGAGATCGTCACCGCCGATTACATCATGGTCTCTCCCTACTCGGCCCGTGGTTACGGCGTCTTCGAAGAAGTCCAAAACAAGTTCAAGAATCCCGACGACCCCTTTGAATACGTCCCGGTACGACTCAAAGCGCTCGTCGGTCGCAATCGGTCGGAGGATCAAGAATCGGCGACCGGCTACTATCCCCATGCCGGGATGCTGAGCACATTTCAGTACCTGACGCGCTATCCCACGACCGAAACCAATCGCAATCGACTGCGGGCGCGGATGTATTACCAGCACTTCCTCGGCGTCGACGTCTTGGAGTTGGCGGCGCGCGTCTCCGATGCGGCCGCCGTGACGGCCAAGTACAAAGTTCCGACGATGGAGGCGGCCGAGTGCGTCGTGTGCCACCGTACGCTCGACCCCGTCGCCGGCGCATTCCAGGACTATTGGAAGTTCGCCGACCAAGGAGTCTACGGACGTCGCAAAGGAGGCTGGTTCGACGACATGTTCACCGCCGGCTTCGAAGGCGAGACGCTGCCCGCTGACGAGCGGTGGCGGGCTCTGCCTTGGCTCGGCGAACGCACCGCGAAAGATCCACGCTTCGCCGTCGCGATGACCGAACATGTCTACTACCTCCTCACGGGCCGCAAGGTGCTCCTTCCGCCCAAGGATTTCGACGACCCGCTCTTCGCCGCTCGACAACGCGCCTACGCCGAACAGCGGCGACAAACGGAAGCCATCGCCGCCGCGTTCGCGCAACAGGGCTTCAACCTCAAACACGTCTTTCGCGATTGGATTCAGTCCGACTTCTATCGCGCCGACGCGCTTGCGTCCTCGCTGACCGATCCCTGCCGCAAAGCAGAACTCGAAGACGTCGGCCTCATGCGACTGCTTTCGCCGGAACAGCTCGAGCGCAAGGTCGGCGCCGTATTCGGCGAGCGGTGGGGGCGTCTGCACGAGCAGCTCGCGACGCTCTACGGCGGCATCGATTCCAAGGAGGTCACAGACCGCGCCGTCGACCCCAGCGGCGCGATGGGGGCCATCCAACGGATGCTCGCCAACGACGTCGCCTGTCGTCACACGAACCGCGACTTCCTGCGCCCTCAGCCCGAACGCCTCCTCTTCCCCCACGTGCAACTCGACGACGTCCCCGGCGCATCCCCCGACGCCGACGCCGCCATTCGACGCAACGCCCAGCACTTGCACGAACGCATCCTCGGCCGCTACGAGCCGCTAGATTCGCCCGAGATTGACCGCACCGTGCAGTTATTCGCCGCCATCGTGAACGACGCGTCCCAGACGAAGGGGATCGAGAAGCGCGAGTCGTATTATTGTCGAGCGGATCGCGAGAATCCCGGCGACACGGCCGACGACCCGCATTACACGATGCGCGCCTGGCGCGCGGTCGTCACCTACTTGCTGCGCCGCCCCGAGTTCCTATACGAGTGATCAGAACGAGTGTTCGCCATGCCGTTCGGAGCCCCCGCCATGCGTCGTGATTTTCTCAAACTCTTGGGACTCGCCGGACTCCAGTTGGCCGTCCCGTGCACCCCAGAACGGCTGCTGGGCGACGAACCGCGCGACGAGGGCTATGCGGGTCCGTACTACGTCGTGTTCAACGCGTCCGGCGGCTGGGACACGACGTACTTGATGGACCCGAAAGGGGTCAATGAAATCAACCGCCTCTATAAGGAAGGGGACATCCTCACGCACGGCGCACACAAGTTCGCGCCGAACAAGTCGCACGCCGTCGGCGGCCTGTGCAATGAGGATTTCTACGCCGAGTTCGGCGACCAACTGCTCACGTTCAACGGACTCGACTATTCCGTCAACAACCACTCCCCGGGCGCCCGATACATGGCGACCGGGAAACTTGACAGCCTCGCCTACCCCACCTTCGCCGCGCTCGTCGCCGCTTGCCGCGGCCCCGCCTGCCCCATCGCGTTCCTAACCTTCGGCAACTACTCGGCGACCGGCAACTTGGTCGCCATGTCGCGAGTTCCCTATCTCCCGTCGCTGCAGCGGATCGCCGCGGCGGATGGAGTGGAAGGCAATGCGCGCGCACCGTATCACGATTCGTTCGCGCTCGATCGCATCGAAAAGGCGTTGAAAGAATTTCAAATCGCGTCCGACCAGACGCCGCAATTGCCGCGCGCCGCGCGAGCCTCGAACATGCTCTACGCCGCCCAGGTCAACTCCAAGGCGCTCCAGCGAGTGACGCAGTACATCCCCAAGTCGACGCCCAAAGAACGGCTGTCGCAACAGGCCGAGATCGCACTCGCGTCCTTCAAAGCGGGCGTCTGCGTCTCTGCCAACCTCGACATCGGCCAGTTCGATAGTCATGCCAACAACGATGTCGATCAGATGAAGCTGATCCCCGAGTTTCTGGCGGGAGCGGCCTACGTGTTGCGACGCGCCGAAGAGCTGAAGATCCGCGAACAGCTCGTCATCGTCATCCAAAGCGAAATGGGGCGCACTCCCACCTACAACCAGGGCAACGGCAAAGACCATTGGTCGATCGGCTCGATCCAATTCATCGGTCGCGGCATTCAAGGCAATCGCGTCCTCGGCGCGACCGACGACAAGCAGTTCACGATCCCTATTGATCCCCAAACGCTCGCACTGGCCCCTGAGAAGGGGGTGCGAGTCCGACCCGAACACATCCACCAAGCGCTCCGCGAATTAGCCGGCATCGCCGACCACCCGCTCGCCCAGCGCTTTCCGCTCGGCATCAAAGACGACGAACGCCTCCAGGGCTTTTTCCACGCATGAACAGCATCCTTGTCTGCAGCTTCCTTCTGCTGGCGACGCCGCCGTCGACGGTCGCCGAACTATTCGCCGACATCGACCCGCGCCGCGAACCGCTCGACATCCAGACCGTGCGTGAATGGCGCGAGGGCGACGTCGTGCTCCGGTACGTCACGTACCATGTCGGTCACTTTAAGGGACGGCCGGCGCGAGTGGCCGGGTTCTACGCGTTTCCCGCCAGCGGCCGGAAGCTGCCCGCCCTGCTCCACCTGCATGGCGGCGGACAGCGGGCCTTCCTGCACGAAGTCCGCTTCTATGCACAACGCGGGTACGCCTGCTTGTCGATCAACTGGGGCGGACGCGAGATGGAAGACGCGCGGCCCGACGATCCCAACACCGACTGGGGCGCCGTCGACCCGACGCAGCAAAACGTCCCCGGCTACTTCAATCTCCGACCTGGCGAAAAATACCTCGACCCGTTCGATTCCCCGCGCAACAACAACTGGTACCTGCTGACGCTCGCCGCCCGCCGCGGACTTACGTTCCTGGAACTACAACCCGAAGTCGATCCCGAGCGACTGGGCGTATACGGTCATTCCATGGGCGGCAATCTCACGATTTACGTCGCCGGCAGCGATTCGCGCGTGAAGGCGGCGGCGCCGTCCGTCGGCGGCTCGGGCTTCCGTACGCGTCCGCGTTCGCTGCTGCCCGAACAAAAGCCGCAACTGCCCAACGGCGACGTACGGCTGTTCGACGCCACGCTCGGCTTCGAATCGTACTCCCCGCGCATCGCCGCGCCGTTGTTGTGGCTTGGTTCGACCAACGACTTCCATGGCGTTATGGACGATACGTACCTCACCGGCGCCCTCGTCCCGCACGACCGCCAACGATACGCCTTCACGCCTCACATGAATCACCGCTTCACGCCTGAATTCGCGGCGGCTCGGCCTCTCTGGTTCGACCAGCACCTACAAGCAAAGTTTGTCTTTCCCGCAACGCCCAAAACTCAATTGCTGCTTGACGCCGACGATCACATCCCGCGACTCGAAGTCGAACCCGACGCCGCACTCGAGATCGTCGACGTACAAATCTTCTATTCGATCGACCCAGACCCTCGCGCTCGCTTCTGGCGGTCCGCGGAAGAGGTCGAACAGCGCGACCGCCGTTGGACCGCACGCCTGCCGATCCTTTCCGTCGACCAGCCGTTGTTCGCGTTTGCCAACGTTCATTACCGCATCGCACAAACGGCGTCGGAACCGCATGCCCCGCCCACCCAGCAACTAGCTATCAGCTCACTGTTGCACACGGTCGCCCCGAAAGAACTCGCCGCCCAACAAGTCGTCGCCGACGATCGTCGCACCCCGCTGATTGACGACTTCGCACACGGTTGGCGCGATTGGTACAAGCTGTCGGCCGACAATCCGCATCACTGGGAGTATTCCACGCGCAAGATCGCCGACTCCAAGTGGAGAGGGGCGGCCGACGAGCGACTGGCGTTCGACGTTCAAGCGGCCCGCGCCAACGCGCTCGTCATCGTGCTCACGGAAAACTTCTTCCGCTCGTATAGAGGCCCGCAGCACGAGTACGTCGCCGTCGTCCCACTGACGGGCGGCGACAAACCACAGCACGTTTCTCTCGCGCCGCGCGATTTCCAGACGCTCGATGGGCGCCCGCTCGCATCCTGGGAACAGCTCGACCTGCTGTCGTTCCGCGCCTACTTCGAACGCAACGATCGGTTGCTGGGAAGCAAGGCGTGGGCCGGCGCACAGCCTGTGTTTCAGTCGCTGCGTTGGGAACAGCCTTAGCGCGTCGAAGGACGGAGCCGCTCGCCGCCCCAAACGACCAGCGATCTCACTCGTGCTTGCTCGATTTGGCCGCATCAAGCAGCTTTTGGCGCTGTTCTTCGACCGGGAACGACACGTAAGTCGTGAACGCTGACGACTGCGCTGACATGGCGCGCAGCTGCGAGGTATCGCCGAGCGGCATTTTGCGCAAACGCCGCTCTTCCCCATCCGCCGACTTCGCCCGTCTCTGGATCTCGGATTGCTCGCGATCCAACGAATCGATCTGCCGCTGGAATTGTTGCTGCACTTGCCCCGCTTGCTGTTGCAGCTCGACGCGCTGCGCCGCGACGCCGGCGCCTTGGCGATTGAGCGCTGCGAGGTTCGCCTGATAGCGAGTCGCGAGGGCGTCGAGTCGCGCGAGGTCGCGTCGATACTGGTCGCGCAGGATCGGATCGCGTTCGCGCAGCAGCAGCGCCTCCAGTCGATCCATATCGGACGCGACCAAGCTGAGCTCTCGGCGATTGACGACGGCTTGGGAATCCAGTCGTGCGAGTTGGTCGATGAGCGGCCGTTCTTTGCGCTGCAGGTCGGCGACTTGATCGTTCATTTCCGATCGCAGACGCGTTCGCTCGGAATTCAACTCCGCCTTGCGCCGCTCATCCGCCTCGCGCTGCTTGTCGAGATCGACCAGTCGCTCTTCCCGCTGTTGCTCTTGGTCGCGTTTCGCTTTGTCGCGAGTCGACTGTTCGTCGTCCTTCTGCCCCAACCAACGGTCGACGACCGCATCTCGCCCCTCGATGAACACCTCTTTGCGCGCGTCGCTTAGCGACGCAACCAACTTCAGTCGATGCTCGTGGACCGTCGCTTCGGGGATCGTGCCGCCGCCAGGTCCTTCCAGATAGCCGTGCACGCGTCCCGCAAACCGCAGCAGGTCGAGCGTCGCGGCGGCCTCCTCTTCCCCTTCGCCCGGGGGCTTGGGCAGCTGCGCGACCAGACGATCGAGCGTGACGAGTCCCTGTTCCGATTTGCGGAGCAAGACCAAGAGCCAAACGCGTGCTCGTGCATAATCGAGATTCTTGGCGTCGGCGGCGGCAAGTTCTTCGATCAGCGGAGCGGCCTCGGTGTAGCGACGCTGCTTAATCTTCGCCAACGCCTGCGCATACACGACGCTCGGATCGCGCGTCGTCGATTCGGCCAACTCTTCAAACAGTGCATCGCCCGCCGAGCGGGATTCGACTTTCGCGTCCCAACCAAGCTGCAACAGCTTTTCCAGTTGCTGCGGAGCAGGGGGCGCTGCGGCGGCCGACTCGCTTACGCTCAGCCAACTGATGGCGCCGCACAACGACAGTGCGAGCGTCCTTGCCAGCCAGCGCGACCGACGGCGGCGGCGACGATCCGACGTCGCGCGCACAGTACTCGAAGTATCCGCGAACATGGAATTTCCTCTCGGGCAGATCGTGCCCCTTCGACAGCGACGAATGCTCCCGATATCGTATCCCTCCAGGCGTGCCGGTGACAAGCAAAAGCGAGAAACGTTGATGAACTCTCCGCGCGTGACAGGTCCCCGTTTTTTCGGCCGTAAACGGGGGAGGAATCTGAGTCGCTGGACGCTTGCCGTCGTCCTGAAAGCGTCTCTCTGCTGGACGAGCGTCCTCCTCGCGCAAGCACCGCCCCAGCCCAAGGAATCGCACGTCAACGTCGACCGCACGATCGCCGGTCTGACGGTCGAGGATTGCACGCGCTTGATCAAGAGCGACCAAGCCGAATTGCGGCGTCGAGGCGCGGCGACGCTGGCGCAGTACGGTTCAGCCGCCGTCGGCCCGCTCAGCGACGCCCTCCAGTCGCCCGACGCGGCCGTCCGCACTTGGGCGGCGCGAGGCCTGCGACTCGACGAACAGGACGCGGCGTGGACTGCTGAATTACGCGATGCAGCGGCCGCCAGCCTGCGTCGCGCCCTGCGTGATCCGTCGCCCAGCGTCCAAATCGCCGCCGCCGGCGCCCTTGTCGCCCACCAGACCGACGTCGAGGCGGCGCTGCAAGCGCTCGGCCAAGCGCTCGATTCTCCGATCGCAGGCTTGAGAGTCGAGTCGATGACGGAGCTGGACCGGGCCGGCCAGTCGGCTCGTCCACTGCTCGCCCGCATCGCCGCCGCAGAGGACGTGCCGCAACACGGCGACTATGTGAAGCGGCTGAGCCAACGAATCGTCGGCCGTCTGCAATCCTCCAAGTAACAGACTTCTTCCCTCGCCCCACTCCCGCCTCGGAGCTTCCTCGCTATGGCCGTCACCCAAGTCACCGTCGAACCGATCGGCGGAAAAGTTCAGCAGGAGATCGCGATCGTCAGTTCGCTCGGCGAACATCTGGTCGGCAATTATGTTTTGGTTCGAGTTCATGATGATTCGGGCGTTTCCGGCGTTGGCGAGGCGAGCGTCACAAGCGTCTGGAGCGGCGAGACTCAGACGGGGGTGATTGCGCTCGTGCGTGAGTTTCTCGCGCCGCTGGTGGTCGGCGCCGACCCGTTCGACGTCGACTGGATCATGCGGAAGATCGACCGAGCGGCGTTTGCGAACAGCTTTTGCAAGGCGGCCATCGAATGCGCACTGCTCGACCTTCAAGGCAAGCTGCTTGGCGCGCCCCTCTGGCGACTCTTGGGCGGTCGTGATCCGGCGGCCAGCGACCGCGGCGTGCGTTTGAAGTTCGTCATCGGAAAGGTGGAGCCCGCCGTCGCAGCCGAGCGCGCGGCGCTGATGGTCGGGCGCGGCTGGACGACGATCAAGGTGAAAGTGGGAGTCGACCCGCGCGCCGACCTGGCTCGGATGCGCGCGGTGCGCGAGGCGGTCGGGCCGGACGTGCTGCTGACCGTCGACGCCAACGGCGGCTATACGGTCGACCAAGCTGCTTGGGCGGCGCGGCATTTCGAGTCGCTTGATGTGGCGCTCTTGGAACAACCGACTCGCCGCGGCGATCATCGCGCCATGGCGCAGGTGCGGCGCAAGGTCGGCATCCCAGTCATGGCGGACGAGAGCGTCTTCACGGCGCTCGATGCACTCGAAGTCCTGCGCCACGATGCGGCCGACGTCATGAGCCTGTATCCGGGCAAACACGGCGGCATCCGCGCCACTCAGAATATCGCGCGCATGGCCGAAGCCGCCGGCGTCGTCTGCACGATCGGGAGCAACTTGGAGCGAGAAGTCGCCACCGCCGCGATGGCCCACCTCACCGTCGCAACGCCGAATATCCAATGCGAACGGTTTCCCGGCGACTTGATCGGCCCGCTGTACTTTGAACAGCCGCTCCCCGCCGTCCCGCTCGACTATCGCGCCGACCGCCTCTTCCTCCCCACGCTACCGGGGCTGGGAATCGACCTGTAATCCCGCCGAACCCGGCCCAGATACTGCTCTCTTCTCCCCGCCGCGGGGAGAAGGGCTGGGGATGAGGGGCGCACTACCCCCGCCGCCGATTCGCCTCGACCGCACGCTGCTCGTGCTCGTCGCTCACCAGCTGATAGAACACATTGCGTTGGCGAGGCACGAACCCCAGTTCGCTAATCGCGGCGCGGATCTCGTCGAGCGTCAGGAAGTGGACGGTGCCCGCTTCGGCAACGACGTTCTCTTCCAGCATCAAGCTGCCCATGTCGTTCGCGCCGAAGGTCATCGCGAGCTGCCCGATCTTGAGTCCTTGCGTCACCCAGCTCGATTGAATGTTCGGGATGTTGTCCAAGTACAGGCGCGACACGGCCTGTGTATGGAGATACTCGAAGGGGCTCGCGGCCGGCAGATGCGACAAGTCGGTATGGTCGGGCTGGAAAGTCCAGCAGATGTACGCCGTAAAGCCGCCCGTTTCGTCTTGCAGTTGTCGCACTCGCTCCAGATGTTCGATCCGTTCTTCCAACGTCTCGACATGCCCGAACATCATCGTCACGCTGCTCTTCCCGCCCAGCTCGTGCCACACGCGCATGACGTTCAGCCAGTCGTCGGTCATGACTTTGCCGCGCGTGATCGCCGAGCGGACGCGATCGACCAGGATCTCCGCGCCGCCGCCGGGGATGCTCCCCAATCCGGCCGCCTTGAGCCGCTCGAGAACCGTGCGGATCGGGATCTTGTTGACCTTCGTGAAGTGATAAAGTTCGGGAGGGCTGAAACCGTGAATGTTCACCTGCGGGAACGCTCGCTTGATGTCGCCGAGCATCTCTTCGTACCACTCGAGTTTGAACTCGGGGTGCAACCCGCCTTGGAGCAAGATTTGTTCACCGCCGAGCGACACGGTTTCGGCCACTTTCTGGAGCAGCTCGGTCCGCGGCAGGACGTAGCCTTCGGGGTCCTTGGGCTTGCGATAAAACGCGCAGAAGTCGCAAACGGCCGTGCACACGTTCGTGTAGTTGATGTTGCGGTCGATGTTGTAGGTGCGGTACGGCTCGGGATGGAGCCGCCTGGCGACCAGATCGGCGGCCCGCCCCAGCGCCGTCAGGTCGGGCGACCGGAGCAGCTCCAGTCCCTCGGCAGGCGTTAGCCGTTCGCCCGCGACGGCTTTATCCAGCAATGGTTGAAGGGACGAATCGCGTCGTGCAATCATCGACAGGCATCTCTCAACAAGAAGGAATCAAACCCCGCACCGCTATTTCCCCGTCGTCGCGAACGCTTCGTTGGAGCGCGGCTTTTCGGGGGGCGCAAGTCCCATGGCGACGGCGCGTTCACGGAAGAAGCGCAGCCCTTGGAGCTCTTCGGGGCCAAGGTAGAAGTACAGGTTGTCGCGCAGATAGCTCAAACAAGCTTCAGTCGTGAGGTCGACCTCCGGCGCGGCTTGGCGGGCGATCGACTCCAAATCCGCCAATCCCGCATCGCGTGCGGCGCTCAGCGCCGGGGCGAGGGAGTCGACGTCGACGTCGGGACGCGCCACCCACATCGCAAACACGAACGGCAGTTGAAGCCAGCGCGTCCATTCTTCTCCCAAGTCCCATTCGGCGACGAACGTGCCGGGCGGAGTGTGTATCGCCCGGTCGCCGATCAGCAGGATCGCGTCGGCCTGCGTGTCGTTCACGCCGGCGCCGAGCGGCAGGCGTTCGAGTCGCGGTTGGAGCTTAAAGCGTTCGCGGAGCAGGATTCGCAGCAGCGACGCACTGGTCCGAGAGCCTTCATCCAGCGCCAACGTGTGGATGCGTTCCGGCGGCACGCGGCTCAGCAACTTCACGCTTAACACGGGTCCGCGGCAGGCGATGCAGGCGTCCGAAACGATGCGGTACTCCGGATCTTGGAAGTACTCGATGGACGGAATCAGCGCCACGTCCAGATCGCTGACGGCCAGCCGATCGGCCAGCCGACTGGGCAAATCGAAGACAAGGTCGATCTCGGGGGCAAGCTCCCGCAGTCCGTGCACCAGCGGCCGCGTATTGAGATACGACACAGCGCCGACGCGCAACTTTCGAGCGGCATTCATGATAAAGGGACTCCGGCACCCGACGTTCGTCGCGATTATAGAACCCCCGCCTCGCTCGGCAAAGCCCGCGAAGGATGTCGAGTCCAAGCCGTCCCGCCCAGCGAGCCGGGAGTCCTTGCCGTCTCACTGCTAACCGTTGACCTGCCGTCCCATTAACGGCCCACACCACGCCGCCTTGAGGGCCGCTCAGAAGTCGAATAGCTCGCTGAAAAATCCTCCACGCCGCTTCCGCGACGTCTCCTCCCGCATCCTGCCGTTCGTTTCCTTTTCGTCGTCGTCATCATCGCCGTAAGACGCTCGCCGAGTCCCTCCTGCCGACGACCGCTCGAGGATCTTGTCGAGCTCCCCTCGATCGAGCCAAACGCCGCGACACTCCGGGCAGTAGTCAATCTCCACCCCATGTCGTTCAGCCATCACCAACGGCAGATTGCACTGTGGGCACTTCATGGCAGTCGCTCCTCGTAGTGGGTTGTCTGATTCATGCTTCTTTAGACGGCTTGACGCCCTGCATGAATTTCTACGAGCGGCGCCCCACATCGTCCAAGCGAATCTTGCGATGCATTACGTTGCTTTTTTCGATACCCACAGCTTGACGCAGCAATCCGACATGAAACTCGCGTCAAGAAGCGCCAATGGCTTTCGACAGAACACAGGCCTGAGGGCCAACTCAACCGCGATATTGAACTCTTAGACACCTCAACAGAAGCCGACGGATTTCGCACAGAACCGACCGTAAGGCGATTACATCGTGGCGCTGAAACGCAACCTGGGGAATAGGTAAGAGGCGGCCGTCGACTGTCTTGAGAAACCATCGTTGAACGAATTCCGCCTAAAGGCGGTACGACGAACGCGCTCGTAGTACCGCCTTTAGGCGGATCAACATGCTCCCGTCCGCGATACGTCGCAAGACAGTCGCCGGCGACGAACGCAAGATGCGCCGAGACTCTTGGAATGGAAATGAATTCCTCGCAAAGCCTCGCTTGGCCCTTCCTACACGGGCCAAGGCGGGTCGGCGGCGACGGTCACCGGCTGTTTGCTGACGGGGTTCAGAAAGGTCAGCGAACGGGCGTGCAGCGCGATCCAGCGCGCTCGTTCATCGGGCGTCGGCGGACCGAACGGCGTACGACTGCCGTACAGTTCGTCGCCGTGCAGCGGGTGTCCATGGGCGGAAGCTTGCAGACGAATCTGATGCGTGCGGCCCGTCTCGAGTTCGATCTCCAGCAACGTCGACTCGCCCGCTTCGCGGACTACCCGATAGGACAACCGTGCTTCCTGAGCGTCTGGAACGTCGGGCGCGGAAATCTCCGAACGCGGTTCGCCCTCGACTTTGCGCATCCAGTCGACCCAGCGGCCTGCCGTCGGTTCGACCCGCCCCTCGACCAGCGCCCAATAGGTCTTCGATACTTCACGGTGCTCGAACTGCAGACTCAGCTTCCGCGCCGCGTTGATCTTCGTCGCAAACAGGATTACGCCCGAGGCCGGGCGGTCGAGCCGATGGATGGTGGCCAAGTAGGGCGGTGCAGCCAGTTCGCCGCGCCGCATCAGCCAACGCTTAATGCGCGTCTCCAGCGAATCGATGCCGGGAGGCGCTTGCGTCAGCAACCCCGGCGGCTTGTTGAAGACCAGGCAGGGCCCGTCTTCCCATAACAACTCCACCTCGTCGCCGAAACTCATGCGATGCCCATCATGCCGGAGGCCCGATCGACCTCCGGCGGATCATTCCAACAAGGGGTTAGACTTTGCCTTCGGCTGGCACTTCAAACGGCGCTCGGTACTCGCGCGACAACATGGCGTTCGCCGCCTCGTTGTTGACTGGGAACCGCTCCGTCTTCGGGTCGAACGTCAGCGCCGCCCCGACGCGAATCTTGGACGACTTCACATCGACCTTGTTCGCCGCCAAGTGCTCCAGCGTCCGCTCGAGCGTCGCTTTGTCGTCGTCCGCCGACTTGTATTCCGAGATCTTCGCCGCCACTTCGGACGCCGCCACCTCTTCGCCCAGGCGATACGAGATGTTGCCCAAGTGGCACAAGGCGCTCGACAAATGCCCTTCCAGAATGTCGGCATTCAGGTCGCTCGACTTCCGGCTGCGCACCGCAGTCAGGAAGTTGGCGAAGTGATCCGCCTCGCCCTTGAATTCGGCAATCTTGTTCCCCGCTTTGTCGAACGCAGCGCCCGCGCTGTAGCTCGGAATCACCACGTAGCCTTCGGTTCCCTCGAAGACCACGCCGACTCCCGCACCGCGATACGGCGGCGTCTCAAGCCCGCGCACTTCGAAGACCAACGACTTCGGTCCGTAGTCCAAAATGACGACTTGCGTGTTGGCCGTTTCGCCCGCATCGACGTAGCCCAACCGCGCGCCGTAACTCAACACGCCCTGGCACAGCGTATCGACGCCTAGGCCCCACCGCGCGATATCCATCTGGTGGATGCCTTGGTTGCCCAAGTCGCCGTTGCCGTACAGCCACTGCCAATGCCAGTCGTAGTGGAACTGCTTGCGAGTGGTCTTGGCGAGCGGCGCGGGGCCCGACCAGAGATCGAAATTGACCGACTTCGGCGGCGCGTAGTCGCCCGACGGTCCAATCGAACCACGACGCTTGTAGCACAAGCCGCGCGCGACCTTGACCTCGCCGATCTTGCCGCTCTTGGCGAATTCGGCAGCCTCTTTCAGCCCCGGATTCGAGCGCGACTGCGTGCCGGTCTGGCAGATTTTGTTGTACTTGCGAGCCGCCTCGACGATGCGTCGACCTTCCGACACGTTGTGGCTCACCGGCTTCTCGACGTACACGTCCTTGCCGGCTTGAATCGACCAAATCGCGCCCAGCGCATGCCAGTGATTGGGCGTGGCGATGCTGACGATGTCGACCCGCTTGTCTTCCAACACCTTTCGCAAATCGGCTTCCCATTGCGGTGCACGCCCGCCTTGCCGCTTGCCGATTTCGTTGACGCGCGAATTGCCGATCTCTTCGTCGACGTCGCACACATACAAGATCTCGGTGTCCTTGCGGCCTGCGAAGGCGCCGATGTGGCTTCCGCCCCGCCCCTTCACTCCGACCACCGCGACCCCCAGCTTCTCGTTGGGGCTCGAGCTTTGCTTTTCCTCGGCGTGCACCAAAGTCGAACCGGCGGCGACCGCCGTGGCTGTGGCCCACATGGACTGCTCAAGGAACTCGCGACGCGAACGATGCGACATAACGCTGTCTCCTGAAGGTTGGAATCCGGCCGGTAAGCATAACCGACCATGGATGCCTGTGCCAGCAACTTTTGCCGCCCCCAGCGCCGGCCCTCACGAGCGCTCGTCGCTCAGCCGCCAGCGACCCGTTTGGGGATCGTGAACGAGTACAAGAGGACGACGGCGCCGGTGGATAACAGTCCCCAAGGCGCCCATTCGGGCGGAGTAATTTCCTTGGGCGGCGCCGGGACGACTTGCCCCCACGTGTTGCGCTGCTGCGGCGGATTCGCCAACGTCGCTTTCTCGACCACCATGCACTCCAGGCCCAGGATCAACGTGCATAGGCCCAAGGCCAAGAACATCGCCCTCACCATGATTCGCCTCCCCGTCGTATCTCGCATCGAGTTCCGCTCAGCCTCGCGAGCGGCGCGCACGATCGCGCTCCAATAAGATCGGACGCGCTGCGTACGACGCCGCAACGCGCCGCGCCGCATTCATGCAAGAATCGACCGCGCGCTGCGCAACACGCTGGCTAGCGCGATCGCGACAGTCGCGCGGCTAGCGCCGAGCGGACCCGTACCGCGCGGTCGTGACGACTCGACGCAAAACTCCGTCCGCACCGAATTCCGCGATCCGCTGGGCGCTCGCCGTCAGCGTCGAACCGTCCGCCGTGCGAAACGCGTCGCTCGTCTGAGGCTCGGCGATCCGCATCTGCACGCGGCCCTCATCGTCCAACTCGACGACTTCCCCCGAGCCGAAATTGGCGACCAATAAACGACCGTTCGGCAGCGTCTGTACGCCGTTGATGCGTCCCTGCACGCTCCAGTGCCAAACGGTTTCGCCCGTCGGCGTCACTTCGCTGATTTGGTTCGCCGTCGCAATCAGCGTGTGCCCATTCGCCAGCCGCTCGGCATCCAGACACGGTTCGCTCATTGCGTGCTTCCAAACGATTCGGCCGGCCTGATTCCATTGCACGACGCGTCGTCCCGTGTAGTCGACGACCAAGCAAGTCCCATCGGCCAGCGGCTTGGCGCGGATCGCCGCCACGCCCCGTTGCTCCCAGACGATTCGCCCATCGCGTTCCACTTCGACCACGCGACGATCCTCGAGCGACGCCAGGAGCGTGCGGCCGCTCCGACGACGTTCGGCGCTCCAGGCGGCCAACGGAGCACGCCAGCGTTCGCGACCTTCCGCATCGAATTCCAGCACGAGTCCACGGGCGCCGGTGGCGACGAGCGTCCCGTCGAGCGGCGCGCGGTCGTAAACGTCCGTCGCGTCGTCGAACAATCGCGGGCTGCGGGCCGCCGTTTCGCGCACGAATCGCGCCAACAAGGCCTCGTCGGCGGGCCCAATGAACGAATCGAGGATGGCGCCGAGCGGTGCGGCGGTCGCGGGGTCGCCGGCTGCCAACGCCGTGACGGCGCGCAACATTTGATCGTGTCGAAATCCGGCTTCATCGCGAATCGCTTGAGCCCGCCAAGCCGCTTCGGGATCTTGGCCCTCGATCAGCGGGCGCAGCCAAGCGGCCGGGACCCACGCCGCTGCCGACAACTCGCGCTGCGCTGCCTGACGCACCTCAAACTCAGGTGCGCTCAGTTGCTTGAGCCAACCATGAATCGAGGCGGCGCGCGGGCCGCGAACATCGGCGTTGGCGCCGAGCGTCCCGTACGACTCGAGAAACCGCAGCGCCTCGCCAGCGGTCGGTTCGACGCCGCTGCGCCGCACAAGCGTCGCGTAAGCCGCCATTCGCCGCTGGCTGCGCGTCGCCGGCGGTTCCTCCGCCCTGGCTTCCCGAAACACGAGCGCGCAGCACGCCGCCGCCCATGCGACGCCGTAAACGGCGCAACGTGCGAGGCGAGACGCGCAGGTTGGGAAAGCGGCGGAAGACAACGGATGCAGCGCGTATAGGGGTGAGCGAAAACGTAACGCGGCGGGAAACATTGCGGCTTGGTGAATTTATGGGGCGGCCTGATCCGATTCAACCTCTGAGAATGTGCCGGACCAGATCGATGCCATTTCCGTTGTGGCGGCGGAAAAGCTTACCTATACTTCATCATCGGCCTGATCTGCGTCACGTTCTCTCCGTGAGACCTACGGGCTTGCTCATGACAACCGCGATGCCGCAAGAGCGGATTTTGGAACACCTCCCCGACGGCGTGGTGGTGTTGGACTCGGAATGCGTCATTCAGTGGGCGAACCAAAAGTTCCGCCAATGGACCGGGTGCGACGACCCCATCGACCTCGGGTTCTACGAAGTCCTGAAGACTCCCGAACTGCTGGGCCCCGATTTTTGCCCGTTCAATACGGCGCTGGTGATGGGCGAACCCAGCGGCTCGCGCATTCGCACGAAAGACAATCGCTTCTTTCACTTTCACGTCTCGCCCGTGCGACACGAGTTTCTCTCGCCGCAGCAGTTGATCGTCACGATCCGCGAAGTGACGCAGGAGGTGCTGCAGCTGCAGATGATGGAGGCGATCCACAAAGCGGGCTCGGAGCTGGCCAAGATGCTCCCGGAAGAGGTGGGGCGTCACACGGAGCAAGAACGGGCCGCCTTGCTCAAGGAAGACATCCTGCACTTCACGCAGCACTTGCTGCATTTCGACGTGATTGAAATCCGCCTGCTCGACCACGAGTCGCGCGAACTCACGCCGCTGCTGTCCTACGGGTTGGATCGCGAAGCGGCGGAACGCAAGATCTTCGCTGAAGGAAAGGGCAACGGGATCACGGGCTTCGTCGCCTCCACCGGAAAGAGCTATCTATGCGAAGAAACCTTTCGCGATCCGATCTATCGTACGGGCGCTTCGGGCGCCAAGAGCTCGATGACCGTGCCGCTCATGCTGCACGATCAGGTCATCGGCACGTTTAACGTCGAGAGCCCCATCGCCCGCGCGTTCTCGGAAAGCGATCTCCAATTCCTCGAGATTTTCTCGCGCGCCGTCGCCAACTCGCTCAACACGCTCGACCTGCTCCACGCTCAGCAAATCGATACGGCGCAGCAAAGCGTCGAAGCCATTCACCGCGAAGTGGCGAAGCCGATCGACGACATCCTGAATAGCGCCGTATTGGTCATGGAGCGGCACATCGGCAAAGATTGCCAAGACTGGGATCGCATGCGCACGATCCTGCAGAACGCGCGTTCGATCAAGGACGTGATCATGCGCATCGGCCAGACGCTGGCGCCGTCGGAAGCGCTGCCGGCGTCCGACGGGCAAGATCGCTCGCGACTGCGGAATCGCCGCATTCTCGTCATTGATTCCGACGAGCAAACTCACAAAGACTCGCACGACATGCTGGAGAAGTTTGGCTGCGTCGTCGAGATCGCCCATCACGGCGAAGAAGCGCAGGCGATGATTCGCAGCTGCGATCCGTCCGCGCCCTACGATTTGTTTCTCACTCACTTCCTGCTCGACGATATGACGGGCTACGACTTCCTGGTGAAGCTGAAGGAACACTGTCCGTCGCTGCCGATCATCATGATGAAAGGATTCGGCTACGATCCGCTGCATATTATCCGCGACTCGATTCAAGCCGGCATGAACCCGAAAGCCCAAATCTTCAAGCCGCTGAAGCCGGAGCAGGTGGTCGACACGGTGGATTTGATTCTCGAGTGGCTGGAAGAGAAGTCGTCGAAGAAAGAAGCGACGTGAGCGGTTGGGCCATTATGGGCGGCGTCTTGGCGTACGTCGGGCATGTCGCGACGTGCGTTTCGCTCGTCAATCGCATGCACTCCACCGCCGTCCATTACCGACTCATCAAGGTATGCGAACTTCCGGTCGGGCTGTGGCTGCTCGGAGCACCGCTCGCAGCGTGGCAGCTTCGCGAGAATTTGATCGCTTCCATTCTGCTCTCCCTCTACGCCTTCTTCTGCTGCTTGATGCTGCTGAAGGTCTTCGTGGAATGGTTGTCGCGACGACTCAGCGGCCCTCCCGCCGCCCTGCTCTCCTCCTCCTCCGAACTCGTCAACGTCGCAAGCCTGCTCGATCGGTCCCTGGCCGGCAACGCCGTCGGCCGCTTCTGCGCACGACTCCCCGGCAATCAAATCTTTCTGCTTGAGATCACGCGCAAGACGCTCGCCGTGCCGCGTCTCCCGCCGGCGCTCGCGGGACTGACGATTGCGCATCTCAGCGACCTGCATTTCACCGGCCGCATCGCGCGTGAGTACTTTGAATATCAGGTGGAGCGCACGCTGCAGTTGCAGGCCGACATGATCGTCGTGACGGGCGATATTCTGGACGCCTGGGAGTGCCGCGAGTGGATTCCGGCGACGCTCGGTCGTTTGCAAGCGCCCCATGGCGTTTACTTCTTGCTGGGCAATCACGATCTGCGTCCGGGACATCCGACCGAACTGCGGGCCCAATTGGTCGACGCCGGGTTGATCGATGTGGGGAACCAAGTAACGCGGCGGATGATTCGCGGCACGACGGTCTGCCTGGCAGGCAACGAACTTCCGTGGTTTTCGCCCGCGCCCGACGTCTCGTTCGAAGGGGTGGAGAACGAGTTTCCGATCCTGTTGTCGCACGCGCCGGATCAAATTGATTGGGCCGTACAGCGACGCTTTCCGCTGATGCTCGCCGGTCACACGCACGGCGGACAGATCGTCTTTCCCGTATTGGGCCCCGTCGTCGCGCCCAGCCGCTACGGCGTGCGCTATGCAGGCGGCGTGTTCCAAGAACGCGGAACCGTGATGCACGTGAGTCGCGGCCTGTCGGGGGAAGAGCCGCTGCGCTGGAACTGCCCGCCGGAGTTGGCGCTGTTGACGTTGGCCGCAACCTAGCGCAACACGCGTTACCGTGGCGCCTTGGGAACTCGCCGACGCACGACTTCCTTCGTCGACGCCGCCGTCGCAGCTTCCGCACGCCGACGTTCGCTTTCCGCACGCCGCAGATCGTCCTCGCTGCGCCGCAAGATGGGCTGCAGCTCGTCCACAAAATCGCGCACGTCCTTGAATTCGCGATAAACGCTCGCGAACCGTACATAAGCGACTTGGTCGAGCGTCACGAGGTGCGCCATCACGATCTCGCCCAGCATGCGGCTGTCGATCTCGTCTTCGAACTGGTTGTAGACTTCGCGTTCGATCGCAGACACGATCTTGTCGATGTCTTCATCCTTGATCGGCCGTTTCCAACAGGCCTTCTGCAAGCCGGCGCGAATCTTCAGCCGCTGGAACGGCTCCCGAACGCCGTCCTTCTTCACAACTTTGACCGACATCTCCTCGACCCGCTCGTACGTGGTGAAGCGACGCTTGCACTTCAGGCACATCCGACGACGACGAATCAACTGACCGTCTTCACAGGTCCGCGAGTCCGTAACTCGATCGTGGTCCACACGGCAAAACGGGCATCGCATGACAGACTGCTCCTGATCTGGCCAATCGAGTCTGACCGACCTTGGCTCGACACGTCGCGGCATGATACCCGACGAGTTGGCCGAAGTGCGCCAAGTTTCGGCAAAAAAGGCAGCTTTTTCCGAGCGCGAGCCCCGTTTGGAAGAAGCGACCAAATTGATCGCCGGCCTCCAAAGTGCTTGGCCGGCAAGCGGTTCGTCGCCTTTTCACCGGTCGGCGGTCTCCCCCAAATCGTGCGGCGGGCCCTATAATCCCACCTCGCCAGCGAATGTGCGCACACTACCCACTCGAGAAAATCGGAGTCGCCTCAGATGAAGTGCACGGCCTGCGGAGCGGAGTTCGCCGACGATGCCTCGTTTTGCCCCAAGTGTGGAACGCCCGTGAACGGCGGCGCCGCTCAGGTTGGCGGCGACTCCGCCGGCGGTCCGGGCAATGGTTCGCTGCAGCGCGGCGATCGGTCGGGACGCGCTGATGAACCCGAAGAGAAACTGTGGCAAGGCGGCTTCTCCGGCAAGGCGATGATCGGCACGTGGATCGGTTGCGTCATCGCGACGCTCGCGCTCAGCGTCGTCGCATTCGCACTCGTTCCCACCGGCATCGGGTCGGTCATCGTCGCCACCGTCATCTGTCTCCTATGGGTCTACGCCTTCGGGTACTTCTTCTATCGCCGCTTGGGAATCGAGTATGAATTGACCAACCAGCGGTTCATCCACAAGTCGGGCATTTTGGTGCGTACCACCGACCGGATCGAGGTGATCGATATCGACGACGTGACCTATAAGCAAGGCATCATCGAGCGCGGCCTGGGCGTCGGGACGATTTTGCTGGAGTCGAGCGACCGGACTCATCCGACGCTGGTGCTCGCCGGCATCGATGATGTGCAAAGAGTGGCCGGCTTGATCGACGACGTGCGTCGCAAAGAACGCCGCCGCCGAGGCATTCACATCGAACAGATCTAACGCGCCCGCGCGACGAGTTCCCCGAGTCGATTTGCCACCGAGATCACGAAGAGCACCGAGATTTCGAAATTGGGGTCGTCCCTACCCCGAATTCACCCTATTTCGAGACCTCGAAGAAATGAATCCTCTGAGACCTCAGTGAACTCTGTGGCCAATCCACCGCCCCTCACCCTCGGTGGCATATCTCACGAAGGGAAGTAGTTCTCGACGGCGGCCAGAAATTCGGCGCGCGTGCCGACGTGGGCGATGTGGCCGCGGAATTGGCGAGCGCCGGGGCGGCCGGCGGCGTAATTGCAGGCGTAGATGCGCATCAACTGCGTCCCTTTCTGCTCGCCGAACCGCTCGCAGCACAATTCATAGTGATGCAGCATCGCCGCACGCTGTTCGGCCAGCGTCGGGTCGGGCGGGATCGGTTCGCCCCGCAAAGCGGCCTGCACTTGGCGAAACAGCCAGGGGCGGCCAAGCGACGCGCGGGCGATCATCACGCCGTTGACCGCGTAACGCCGGAAGGCCTCCAGCACCTTGGCGGGCGAGTCGAGATCGCCGTTGCCGATCAGCGGAATGCGTTTGAGATAGGGGCGAATCTCGGAGATCCGCTCCCAATCCGCCGTCCCCTTGAAAAAATCCGCCGCCACTCGGCCGTGCACCGTCAGTGCTGCCGCCCCCGCGCCTTCCACCACTTGCGCGACGTCGATCGCATTCATTCGATCGCGCGTGCAGCCCAAGCGAATTTTGGCCGTCACAGGCGTCGGACGACACGCCTCCACGACCCGTTCGATGATCCGTCCCATCCGCTCGGGATAACGCAGCAAGTACGAACCGCTCTGCGCTTTCTCCGTCACTTGCTTCACAGGGCAGCCGAAATTGATGTCGACGATGCTCACTTGGTACTCGTGAGCCAACACGGCGCCGACCTTGGCGAGCGTCTCGGGGTCGTTGTCCCAAATCTGCACCGCCAGCGGCCGCGGTTCGTCCTTCACCCCCCACAACCGGTCCGGATGCTCGCAATCGTGCTCATCGAGCCATAAGAAGCCTTTGGCGTTGACCATTTCGGTCGCTTGCAACCCCGCGCCGCCATATTCCCGAACGATCTCTCGATAGGCGTAGTTCGTATACCCAGCCATGGGCGCTTGCAGCACAGGCGGATCGACGCAGATGGGGCCGATGTGAAACGGCGCCGGACGCACGACGGGCAGCGATTCTTCTTGGACGATAGGGGTGCTCATACCTGGGTATCTTGTCGTCCTCGCTGCACTTTGGGTAGTAGGTCGCCACCCCGAACATCGCCCACCCCGAACATCGTCAGCCCTAGAGTCGCTAGGAGGCGGGCGATAGACTGAACGACCTCGACCCGCTCTCGTTCCAGGCGCAACACGGAAATGAATTCCTCATCGAGTTCCCGCGACGGATCGGCCTCTCGGCGCAACCCGCCGCCCAAACAAATCGTCCTGCTGCTGGCGGTCATCGCCGTCACCGTGGGACTATTCGTCGTCCATCGTCTGTTCCGCCCGCCGGCGGGACCAAGCGGCCCGGCGGGCCAATCAGGCCAAGCCGGCGGCGGACCGCCGACTCTCCCCGCACTCTCGGCCGCCGACACGCGCGAGCTGCTGCGGATGAAGTCGCAGGCCATCGGCTTGATGGAGAACGTCAAGGTCGCGGAAGCCGACCAGTTGTGGGGGGAGATGGCGCAAAAACTGCCCGATGAACCGCTCGTCGCCGTCAACCGGGCGCTCGGCAAGCTGCTAGCGCTGGAGTCGGAGAAGGCGGACCGCAGCGATGCGGCGTTCGCCAGTGCGCTGGAAGCCGCCGTCCACGCCCAGAAAGTCGCTCCCAAGTCTTGGGTGCCGTACTGGGTCGAGGGACGAATTCAGAACCTGGAACGAAATCGGCAAAGCGACTTTGATAAGCGGAACGAACGGATCGCGGCGGCGGTCAAAGCGTTCGAAAAGTCGGCCGAAATCGGCGCCGATCAAGTGGTGCCGCGATTCCAACTGTTCGACGCCGCCAAGGAATCGACCGACCCCGCCGTGATCGAAGCCGGCCGCAAGGCGATCATCGACGCGCATCGCATTGCGCCGACCAATATGACCGTCTTCATTTCCTACCTGGAGATTGCGGTCGAGTCGAAGTCGCCCGAGCTGCGGAAGGAAGTCGAAGCGTTTCGGAAGTTGGTGCGTCCCATCGCCGCCGGCCTCCAGCGTCGCTCGCGCCGCGACATCAACGCGACGCTCGACGCCCTCCTCGCCCACGTCGAGAAAGAGGAATGGCCCCAGGCGATGGGGCAAGTGCGCATGATCGGCAACATCGTCCGCCCCGACGACGTCCAGCGCGCCGACTTCCGCCGCACGCTCCCCAATGCGCTCGAATTGCTGGTATACGATTTCTCCAGCGTGCAATTGGCCGAGTTGGCGCCCGAAGAGGCGCCGCCGGTCGAAGTGAAGTTCGTCCCCCGTGAACTGGCGGGGCTCGCCGTCAACGCGAGCGGCGAGAAGCTGGGCGGACCGATCCACGACCTCAAGGTGGTCGACTTCGACCTCGACGGCCAACTGGACATCGTCGTCCTGCAAGGGGAACGGCTGCGCGTGTACGGTCGCGTCGTCTCGGAGGCGGCGCCGGCCGCAAATCGCACGTGGCAGGCCGATCCGGCTCAATGGAAAGTGCTGCTGGAAACGGAAGTCGGCGCCGGCTACCAGCGCGTGTTGATCGCCGATTTCGACACCGACAATAAGCTCACCGGAACCAGCAAGACGCCGACGCCCGCAGCGCCCGCGACTCCGCCCGCAACCGCCGCCGGCTCACAACCCGAGGTCGCACCAACCGACGACTTGCCCGCCGCGTTCTACATCGCCGACGCCGACTTCGTGCTTTACGGACCTGCGGGCGTGAAGGTACTCCGCAACGAGCGCGAGGGCGAAGCGGCGCAGCGTAAACTAGAGGTGGTGGCGCAAGACGGCGGGTTGGAGTTGGTAAAGGATGCGGTTGCCGCGACCCTCGCCGACTTCGATCACGACGGCGATCTCGACCTGGCGCTCGTCGCCGACGGCGGCATCACCCTCTGGACCAACCGCGGCAACATCACGTTCGACAACGTCACCAGCGGCTCCACGCTGCCTCCCACCGAACCACGTCCGGCGCAGTTGATCGCCGTCGATTGGGATCGCGACATCGACGCCGATTTGCTGGTCGCCGACGCCTCGGGCAAGTTGCTCGGATACCTCGAAAACCTGCGGCATATTGAATTTCAGTGGCGCGAATTGCCGCCGGAGTTCGCAGCGTTGCGCGGGGCGACCGAGTTGGCGGTCGTCGAGTGCGACGGAAATGCGTCGTGGGACTTGTTGGTCGCCAGCGAAACGGGCGTGCGATTGCAACTCACGACGACCCCCGCCCCCGGCTCGGTCCGGCCTCTCAAGGGGCACGAAGTCTCGAAGACGCCGATGCGGCATGTTTTCCCTTGGGACTACGACAACGACAGCTTCCCCGACGCGATCGCCTGGGGCGCGACCGCCGAGATCTACCGCGGACGACCAGACGGGACGTTGCAGAAAACGTCCGAACTGCTGCCGGCTTTCCCCGCCGACGCGACGGCCTGCGAGCCGGTCGATTTGGACGGCGACGGCGACTTGGACCTCGTCGCCGCGTCCGCCGACCGCATCAGCGTCTGGATCAATGAGGGAGGCAATGGCAACCGCTGGCTCGACGTGCTAGTCCGCGGACTCGACGAAGACATCAGCGGCCGAGTGAATCATTTCGGTCTGGGCGGTTGGATCGAAGTGCGCAGCGACGCGCGATATCAAGCGCAGCTCGTCACGCGTCCCTATTCGCACTTCGGCCTGGGACCGGCGGAGAAAGTGGATGTGGTGCGAGTGATGTTTACGAACGGCGTGCCTCAGTCGGTGCTCGCACCGCCGCCCGGCGTCGTCGTTCGCGAAGCCCAAGCACTCAAGGGGTCCTGCCCTTACTTATACGTTTGGAACGGCGAGAAGTACGAGTTCTACACCGACCTGTTGTGGAACGCGCCGCTCGGATTGCAAATCGCCGACGGCGTCTTGCTCCGCGACCGCCCCTGGGAATATCTGAAAGTGGACGGCGACAAGTTGGTCGCACAGGACGGCGTCTATCGAATTCAGATTACCGAAGAACTGTGGGAGGCGGGGTACTTCGACCAAGTCGAACTGATCGCGGTGGATCATCCGGCGGACGTCGAGGTGTTCACGAATGAAAAGGTCGGACCGGCGGAGATCGCCGAACGGAAGCTGCATCCGGTGCGGCAACGTCGACGGCCGATCGTCGCGACCGACGCGTATGGCCGCGACCTCCTGCCCTTGCTCGCACAACGCGACGATCAGTTCGCTCAGTGCTACCAACGCACCTACCGCCAAGGACTGGCCGAACCGCATTTCCTCGAACTGCACCTCGGGCCGCTCGAGAATCCCCAGAACGTGACGCTGTTCTTGACCGGATGGATTCTGCCGACCGACACGTCGCTGAACATCGGCCTGTCGCAGAACCGCGAATTGGACGGCCCGCGACCGCCGTACATTTTGGTCCCAGACGGTCAAGGCGGTTGGCGCGAGGCGCTCGGATTCATGGGCTTCCCCGGCGGCAAGACGAAGACGATCGCCGTCGACGTCACGTCGTTGCTCGTCCCCGGAGATGCTCGCTTGCGGATCGCGACGACGAACGAGATACGTTGGGACGAGGCGTTCTTTTCCGTGGATGAAGCGCCGGCGGAAATGCGTCAGACGCCGCTGAAACTCCGCTCGGCCGACCTACACTATCGGGGCGTCTCGCGCCCTCTGCCTCGGTCGTCGCCTGCGATCCCCTGGAAATACGATCACCAGCAAGTGGAAGTGGAACCGGTGTGGCCGCCGATGGCCGGGAAATTCACTCGCTATGGCGACGTGCGTGAATTGCTAGGGGAATGGGACGACCGGATGGTCGTCTTGGGGGCGGGGGACGAGATGACGCTGGAGTTTGACGCCGGCCCGCCGCCGCCCGCAGGTTGGAAGCGCGACTTCCTGCTCCATAACGTCGGCTGGGATAAAGACGCCGACATCCATACGGTGTACGGGCAGTCGGTGGAGCCGCTGCCATTCAAGGCGATGCCGTCCTATCCGTACCCTGAGTCGGAATATCCCCAGAATGCGCAAACCCTCGAGTACCTTCGTACGTATCAGACACGTGAGCAGCCGCCCGAACGTTTCTGGCGTCAGCTGCAACACCGGCAAGCGCCGCCGCGCTAGCGTACGCCTCAGGAATCGCAACCAATTCTCCATCCCAGCCCTCACGCCGTTGCAATCGAATTGCATTACGGATTAGGATACGTCGGCACCTTCACGAACACCCTTTTTTCACGGATGCCCCACATCATGCACTGCTTCCGCTGGCTGATGGCCGCGACGCTCGCCTCGTACGCTCTCGTCTTTTCGCTCGGCTGCAATTCATCGACGCCCCCGGCGGGCGGCGGCGGGAAACCGGCGGACAGCCACGATCACGACCATGATCATGGGCATGATCACGATCACGACCACGATCACGATCACGGCAAGGGCGAAGGTCAGGGCGAGGTCAAGAAGGACGACGGGAAGGCGGAAGCCGCGGCCCCAAAGTCATACGCCGAGTCGGTGCAGACGGTCGTCGCGAAGTATGAAGCGATCCGCGACTCATTCGGCAAGAAAGACGTCGATGCGGCGCACGGGCCGCTGCATGACATCGGCAAGTTGCTGGAGCAAGTGCCGGTGTTGGCGGGGCAAGAATCGAAGGACGAAGCGGCGTTGGCGGAAGTGAAGAAGGCCGTCGATGCGCTGTTCGACAACTATACGAAGGTCGACGAAAAGCTGCACGGCGAGGAAGGTGCGACCTACGAGGAGGTGGCCGAGAAAATTGACGCCGCCATCGAACAGTTGAAGAAGATTGAGCTGCCGAAGGCCGAGAAGTAAGTAGACGCGGGGCAGCAACGAGGAGAGGAGAGCCAAGTGATGCGGGCAGGACGTATCTTCCGCGCGACCGTTTGGGCGAGCGCGGTGGGGTTAGGGTTGTCGACCGGTTGTACGATCGAATCGCGCGATCCAGCGACGACGCAGACGGCCGCGGCGGTCGATCCGCAAATCGACCAGCTTCGCGGAAAGTATGTGCTCGCCGAGGCCCCGGCCGGGACCGTGACGATCTACGACGCCAAGCGAGCGCTCGAGCAAAGTCCCGAGGTGGTGCTGACCGGCCGGATTGGCGCGGGCAAACACGATCCCTGGGAAAAGGGAAAAGCGACGTTTGTGATCTCGGATGCGGCGGTCGAGCCATCGGGGCACGAACAGGATCCGAACCACGACAAGGACAATTGTCCGTTTTGCAAACGTCGATCCTCTCCCGCCGAAACGACGGCGATCGTTCAATTTGTCGACGAACAGGGCGAGGTGCTCGCGGTCGACGCCCAAACGTTGCTCGACGCCCAACGCGACCAGCTCGTGATCGTCCGCGGCAAAGGCGAGGTCAACGGACTAGGCACATTGGTCGTTTCGGTCCAAGGCATCTACGTGAAGCGCTAACGCCGCCTGGACGCAGGCGGGCCCGCGCGGCATTCGCCGTTTGCCCCTCCCTACCCACTGGAGTTTGTAGCGCAACGCTGTCGTTTGTAGCGCAACGACACGCGCGATGGTGCTCCCTTCTCCCCGCCGCGGGGAGAAGGGCCGGGGATGAGGGTGTCGGCGCAACAACAGTGCGCGGACTCACTCTCCCATTCATATCACTCCCCCCTCCCCCTCGCCTCTGCGGCCTCCGTGCCCTCGGTGGCAAGAGAACATCTCTCGACGCAGTACCCGGCAGCACGCCAAGCGGTGGGCCCGCGCGGCTTTCGCCGCTTGGCCCACCCTACCCACTGGAGTTTGTAGCGCAACGCTGTCGTTTGTGGCGCGCGACACGCGCGGATGGTGCTCCCTTCTCCCCGCCGCGGGGAGAAGGGCCGGGGTGAGGGGTGTCGGCGCAACAACAGTGCGCGGACTCACTCACAGATTCTCATCACTCCACCCTCCCCCTCACCTCTGCGGCCTCCGTGAACTCGGCGGCAAGAGAACATCTCTCGACGCAATACGCGGCAGCACGCCAAGCGGTGGGCCCGCGCGCGGCTCGCCGCTTGGCCCACCCTACCCACTGGAGTTTGTAGCGCAACGCTGTCGTTTGTGGCGCAACGACACGCGCGGATGGTGCTCCCTTCTCCCCGCCGCGGGGAGAAGGGCCGGGGATGAGGGGTGTCGGCGCAACAACAGTGCGCGGACTCACTCACAGATTCTCATCACTCCACCCTCCCCCTCACCTCTGCGGCCTCCGTGAACTCGGCGGCAAGAGAACATCTCTCGACGCAGTACCCGGCTGCACGCCAAGCGGTGGGCCCGCGCGGCATTCGCCGCTTGGCCCACCCTACCCACTGGAGTTGTAACGCGGATGGTGCTCCTTCTCCCCGCCGCGGGGAGAGGGCCGGGGATGAGGGGTGTCGGCCGCAACAACAGTGCGGACTCACTCACAGATTCTCATCCACTCCACCCTCCCCCTCACCTCTGCGGCCTCCGTGAACTCGGCGGCAAGAGAACATCTCTCGACGCAATACGCGGCAGCACGCCAAGCGGCGGGCCCGCGCGGCATCCGCTTGGCCCACCCTACCCACTGGAGTTTGTAAGCGCAGTCGTTTGTGGCACATCTCTCTCCCCGCCGCGGGGAGAAGGGCCGGGGATGAGAGGTGTCGGCGCACAACAGTGCGGCTCACTCACAGATTCTCATCCTCCACCCTCCCCCTCACCTCTGCGGCCTCCGTGCCCTCGGTGGCAAGAGAACATCTCTCGACGCAGTACCCGGCAGCACGCTAAGCGGTGGGCCCGCGCGGCATTCGCCGCTTGGCCCACCCTACAACCCTTCACCTCTGCGGCCTCCGTGAACTCGGTGGCAAGAGAACATCTCTCGACGCAGTACCCGGCAGCACGCCAAGCGGTGGGCCCGCGCGGCATTCGCCGCTTGGCCCACCCTACAACCCCTCACCTCTGCGGCCTCCGTGCCCTCGGTGGCAAGAGAACATCTCTCGACGCAGTACCCGGCAGCACGCTAAGCGGTGGGCCCGCGCGGCATTCGCCGCTTGGCCCACCCTACAACCCCTCGCCTCTGCGGCCTCCGTGAACTCGGTGGCAAGAGAACAGCTCTCGACGCAGTACCCGGCTGCACGCCAAGCGGTGGGCCCGCGCGGCTTTCGCCGCTTGGCCCACCCTACAACCCCTCGCCTCTGCGGCCTCCGTGAACTCGGTGGCAAGAGAACATCTCTCGACGCAGTACGCGGCAGCACGCCAAGCGGTGGGCCCGCGCGGCATCCGCCGCTTGGCCCACCCTACGATAGCCGTCGGCGCAACGTCCACTCGGTGGCTAACAACAGCATGATCGCAGTCCACAACAGCGGGTGATCCCACACCGGCGTGCGACTCACGATCACGTCGCCCTTCGTGGGTGGAAGGACGCCGATCAAATCGGCCAACTCGCGCGGCGAACGCAGCACTCGGCCGCCGCTCGCGGCCGCCAATTGCTCCAGCGTCGAGGGGTCGGCTGCGGGCCGATCTAGCTCGCGGGAGTCGGGTAGCAACTGCACGGCGACCGTCGTCCGGCCGATCTCTTGCCCCTTCTCGCTGGCGATAACTTGCAGCTTGCGATTCAGCAACACGGCGGAGTCGGCTTGCGAGAAATCAAGATTCGCGGCCAAACGCTGGGAATCGATCGTCACTGTATAGCGGCTTCCGTCCGGCGTCGGCGTCAATGCCACGGCGAACTCAGGTTCCGGCGAGTTGGCGGGCGCGGCGGCCCCAGAGGCGTCGTCGGCCGCCAGCTTCGCAACGAGGTCGTACTTTGTGGTCTCGTTCTGTTCCGAGTCGAATGTGTGTGCTTCGAGTTCGATGGGCTGGCCCAGGCGATAGACGACGCGATCGGTCTCGGCGCGCACGCGTTTTACGCCGGCACTTGAGTTTTCCGCAAGCCACCGAACGATGTTGCGCCAGAAGCGGCGAAAGTAACGATTGTCTCCGCCCTCGCCCCATTGCCGTTCGAAGTCGCGTCCCCAGTCGGCCGTCGAATCGGGCGCGAAGGCGAATGTGCGTCCGCGGCCGTAGGGTTGAGCGGCGAAGATCGGCATGACGCCGGCCTGCGGAATCGGTTCCGACGAGTAGGCGAGCGCTGTCGCAGCCGGCTTCAAGCGTTGCATGAAGTTCGTCCCGTAGAAGGGAGGCATACGGTCGAGCACGCGACGATTCTCGGCGGGATCTTCCACGATGCGCCACACTGGATGCTGTTCGATCTTCGGATCGCGCGGCACTTGCACGCGAAACGTGTGGTAGACCCAGCCGCGTCCCAAATCGCCGCCGGTCATGTCGATTGGGATCAGTTGGTCCCAGGAGGTGGCGTCCCAACCGCCCGAACCAAAACTAGTGTGACCTCCGACCATGGCGAATCCGCCGCCGCGTTCCGCGACCAGTTCTACGGTCCAATCCAGCTGCTCGCGAGTGAACGCACCGCGCGAAATGTCGCTGCAGATGACGCAGTCGTACTGCAGGAGTTCTTCGCGAGCGGCGGGGTAGCCGCGGAAGGGATCGCCGACTCGCACCAGCCTGGGCCGCTGCACGTACTGCGCGTCGGCCAACATCGCGACGCACTCGATGTCTTTATCCTCTTGCAGCGCGTCGCGTATGAACGTGTACTCGTTGCCGCCCGTTCCCTCCATATACAAGACGCGAATTTTTCGCGGCGCCTGCACCAAACGAAACGGCACGCGATTGTTGCGGTCGCTGAGCTCGCCGGCCAGCGGCGGCACCTCGAGCACCAGTTCGCCGTAGTCGGGATTCGCCTCGACGACGAGCTCAAAGGGTTGCGGTTGTCCGTCGAGCGTCAAGGGGAGCGTCGCGAGCGGCGGGAGGTCGGGACGGTCGAGCGAGCGGACGAACACCAGCACTCGTTGGCCTTCAAACCCTTGTCCGCGAACCACGCCATGCAGGGTCGCTTTCGTCCGTGGTTCGACGCGTTGCGGCACGACCAAATCGCGAATCGCCACATCGCCGCGCAAGGTTGAATCGCCGAGCGGATAGACGTGCAAGGGAATCTTTAGATCGCGGTAAGCGGCCGCGACCTCGTGCAACTGTTCCGCATCGTCGATCGTGCCATCTGAGAAGACCACGACGCCCTTCGGCAGGTCGCGCGAGAAGCGCGACGTGAGTTCGCCGAGTGCACCGCCCAACTGCGAGGCGTCGTCGCGCGGCTGCAATTGACTCGCCTCCGTCGCGGACGACAGAAACTTGCCGAACCGAAACCACTGCACGCGCGGCCGCGTTGAGTTCGCATTCAATTGTTGTTCCGATTGCTCGATCGCCTGCTGAGCGACCGCGGACCGAGAAAGCGGACGATCCAGCGACATGCTGCGCGAGCCGTCGATCAAATAGTGCACGAGCGCCGGTTGATCCGGCAGCCCTTGCTCATGACGACGAACCGGGTTGAGCAACACGAGCAGCAGGGCGCCGAGGACGCCGCAGCGCGGCGCGAGCAAGATCCAACGCCGCAATCGCGGCGAAATGGCCAGTCGGCGCGCGGCGATCACCAACGCCAACGCGCCCGCGCCGACCGACGCATAGACCCAAGCTGAGTACGGTCCTGACCACTCGATCATGGCGACAAGTCATCCGAGAGCGCCCGGTAGTACTCGTCGACCAGCGAGCGGAATTCGGGAGGCACCGGTTCGTCGGATTCCTGCAGCGCCCCCGCCAGGATGGCCTCCTGGATCTTCATCTGAACGACCTTCGTCACTTCATTGACGCGCGCGAACTCGGCCAGCTCATTCCATCCGTAGAATCCCGGCGGCAACACGTCCCCCGACGCTTCACGATGCTCGGCGGAACTCGACTGCGCCATCCGCTGAATGGCTTCGGCGAGTCGTCGATCTCCCTTGGCAAGCGATTCCAGTTGCGGGGCGATTTGGCTCCAGCGTTCGCCGGCGGCGCTCGGCTCTCCCTCCGCGCGCTGTCGCGCCAATTGTCGCTCCAGCGACGCTAATTGCTCTTCCAACTTCATCAGTTCTTGCAGCTGCGGCTGTGTGAGCTCCTGACGCAGTCCCCCTAGCGACTTGGCCAACCGCTCGGCATCGGACTTGGCCTGTTGCGCCCCCTCTTTCGCGGCTCCGGCTCGACCCGCCTGCGCATCCTCGGCCGCGCGCCGCAGCGCCGCGCCCAACTGCGACGGCGACTGTTCCTCGTTCACCGCCTCCAGCCGCTCGTCCATCCCGCTCTTCTCGCCGCTCGCATCCGCGCGCAAGGCCGATAGTCGTTCGCCAAGCAGATCGGCTTGCTGCGCCAAGTCGCGTTCGGCTTGCGCCCATGCTTGCCGCTGTTCGGGCGTCCCATCCAGTCGCTCGCGTCCCGCACTTGTCTGCGCCTTATCGGCGGCCGATTCGCTAGGGTTGCGGGAGACGCCAGAAGTGCTTGCCGCCCCGGCGGACTTGGCGAGCTCTGATTGTCGACGCGCGAGTTGTTCGGCCATCTGGCGAGCCTGATCCAATCGACCTGCAAGGTCGCCCGACTGCAACGCATGCAGATGGTCAGCCAATTGCTCGAGTTGCTCGGCCGAGCGTTCGCTTTGAGACGCCGCCTGCTCGCCTTGCTCCTGCTGCAATTGTTCGAGTCCCGACTTCATCGACTCGCTTGCCTGCCGCGCTTGCTCGCGACCTGCTTCGCTGTTCGCCCCCGCCTGCTCCAACCGCTCCCGCAACGCAGCCAATTGCTCGAGCATTTTCTGTTGCTCTTGCGCCAACTGCTCCGGCGATTTCCGATCCTCAGGCGGTTGCGACTTTGACTCCGACTTTGACTCCGACTGCGATTGGGATTGGGACTGGGACTTCGCCTGCGATTGGGAACTTGAAGAGGACGATGAGCTGTTTTGGCATTGCGAACGGACCTCTTCCGACCATTTGCGCTGCTGCTGCGCGAGCTGCTCCAGTTCCTTCCGAGCTTTGGCGACCTCCTGCTTTTGTTCTTCCTTCTTCTGTTCCGGAGTGCGCAGTTTCTGTCGCTGTTGTTGGTCGAACTTTTGACACTCGCTTTGCTGCTGGCTGTTGCATTCCGAGATCATCTTGCGGAAGTTTTGCCGAGCGTGCAGAAGCTTCGCCAGCGCCGTCTGTTGTTGATCCGACGCCGCCGACATGTCGCCGGCCTCCAGCGATTCGGTCGCCTGCTTCATCGCCTGCACTGCCTCCGGCAACTCGGGGATGAACATGCCCCGCTCCGCCAACCCCGTCGTCAGTTCTTCGGTCGCCGCTTGGATTTCTCGTTCGTTCGTAGCCAACCGTACTTGGTCATTCGAGCGCACCGTCTGGTCGCGCAGCATGAACGTCTGCGACGCGTTTTGGCGTTGGCGCGCGATCAACTCTTCCAACGTCGTTGAATTGCAGCTGGAGCAGTTGCCCCCTTCTTTACGCTGAAAGTCGCGCTGGTACGGACGAATGTCGATGAACCGCAGCGGCGTCGTGACGCGGCGCGGCATCCCAAAGTAGTCGTCTTCGGCGAACGCGTGGTACGTCACGCCGTGCTGGTGCGTAAGCGGATAATTTTCGAGCAGCAGTGTCGACAACACTTCCACCGGGTCCTGCGTGCGATCCACCGTCTGCTCGACCAACACCTGCAGCGGCTGATCGCCCACTTGCGCCAGGACGCCCACCTTGAGCAACGCGAGGTCGTCTTGCGCAGCGACCTTGATCGGCACTTCGGTCGTCGGCAGCACCTCCAGTTGCTCGGGCGGGTCGACGAACGTCAGCTTCGGCTTTCGGTCCATGATCACGCGGATCGAAATCGTCGCCGGCGACAATTGCATGCCGTCCGCCGAGTTGCCGCGCAACTCCAGCGTGCGACTCTCGCGCACATCCTCCAGCAGGGCGACGAACGCCGTCGCATTCGCGCCCGGGGCGGGCGACAGGGGCGTGTGACTCGCTTGCGCAGCGTCGACGTCCGTGAGTTGCATGAGGGACGCCGAGCGGTTGAACTCGACGCGCAGCTCCACGCGTGAACCTTCGCGCACTCGCAATTCTCGGCCGCTCAGCGTCTCTCGGGGCAATCCGGTGTAAGCCGGCGGAGTGACGGCGGCCGTCAGCTGGGTGAGTTCCAAAGGCTGCAGCACGCGCACAAACCCGCGCGGCAATTCTCGCGGTCCCGCCGAAACTTCGAAGGACGTATCTTCCTGCAAATCCGCCAGCGTCGCCTCAAGCTTGCCGCTGAGCAGTTCAGGACGGTCGTCAGCCGAGGTATCGGGCGGCAATAACGGCAGTTCGCTCCCACGAGTCGCATCCGCACCAAACCGCAGCGTCGCCTCTCGCAACGGTCGCCCCGTGATCTCGACTTCCACTGTCACGCTTTCCCCCGCGCGAATGGTGGACTCGAGCGGCTTGACTTCGACGGTCGTGTATTCCAGCGGCGCCAGCAGCGTGCGGGCCAGCGCCGTCCGCCATTCGGGTCCCGCCGCCAGACTGGCCAATCCCGCGCCCCACACCACGGCCGCCGCCGTCAGGGCATAGCGAGCGGCTCGACGATCCACCACCTGGGACCAGGCAATCGACTGCACGGCGCGAGTCGTTTCTCGTTCGAGCGCTTCGAGCAAGGCCGGGGACGCCGGCGAAGGCGACGGACGACCTTGGTCATAGTCCAGCGTCGTGCGCAGACGCTGGCCGATCGTCGCTTGTCGCTGCTCCACCAACGCCGCCGTTTGCGTCAGCGAAAACCGCGCCCCCCAATTCAGCCACCGCAGCACTCCGACGACCGTCGTCGTCGTCGCCATGATCGCCAGCAGCGCCGCACGCAGATTCCAAGTGGTTTCCAGTTGATAGTCGATGGCCGCCAGCGCGAGGATGCCCAACCCCAGCGCCGCCCATCCGGTCGCCGCCAGGCTAGTCGCACGCGTGCTGCGGACTCCCTTGCAAGCCGTTTCCAGCTCGTGGCGTAGGCGTTCGTCGCACCGTCGCTCGACGGTCAACGTCGCGGACTGTAAGGACGCAGCTGGTTCGATCGGGCCGGCGTGTGGGGACTGAGTGACGATTGCCATCGGTTCGTTCCTTAGGATGTCCGTACCACGTTACACCACGCCGCTCACGCATGCACTCGACTGGCCAACAACGTCTCCGCCGCCAGCACGACAAACAGAATCCATACGACGGTCGTCCAGATCTCGTCCGCCCGCAGCGCGTTGGGCGGCGGCGTGATATTGAGTCCCGCGGACTGGGCCAACTCGCCCGGCGCCCACGGGGCCAAACCCAGCGATTCGCGCCACTGGTCCGGTTCCATTCGGTCCAACGACGACTCGCGAGGATCCAGATTCCGCACCGTCAACATTCCCGACTCGCCTTCCGCGATGCCTAGCGCATCGCCCTGCCGCTCAACCTCGCGCACCTCGACCAGAGAACGTTCGGCCAATTGGTCGGTGAGGTAGGCCAGCAGTTGTCGGACCAGGGGCACGTAAAGTCGCGTTTTCGGCCAGTCGCTCCAGTCGCGATCGGCCGAACTGCCGAAATAGACATACCTGCCGCGACCGACTTGCGTTTCGGCCGCCAGCACCGTCGGTCCAGAAGAAAGCAACGCTCGCGTTCCTTCCGCAGGTCGCTCGATCGGCAGCGACCGTTGAAATTCTAATCTTCGCAAGTCGCCGCGCTGCGGGTCGGCCAACGGCTTGAACGCCGCATGTTTCTCGTCCCACGCCGTGACTCGCAACCGGTCTTCGCGCGGCGTTTCGGCGATCGTCCCGACGGACAGCCCCGCGTCGGCCAACGGACGCAGCGACTCGCGAGTGCATTGATCCCCGACAAACACCAACACGCTGCCGCCCCCCTCGACGTACGCCCGCAGCCGCTGGGCGTCGTTCGTCTTGAACTGACGCACGTTCGCCAGGACCACGGCGCGGTAGCCGTCGAGTCGCGGGAAGCCTTCGCCGGCCTCCCAGACGATGCGTTCGGCTTCGAACGAACGTTGCTGCGACGAACCTTCAGGCGGCCGCAGGCGGAGCACCGTCTCCAAATAATACGTCTCATTAGCGAACACCGATCGCCCCTCTTGGCCGTCCACCAACAACACGCGGTCGGGGCGTCGAGCTTCGAAGGCCAACCAACGGCGATTGTCGAGCGTCAGGGCGTCGGCATGTTCAAAGGATGCGGCGCCCCGGTAGACGCCGTCGGCTTGGATCGTCAGCGGCAACTCCACGCGCGCCGTCCCGCGCCCCGGCACATCGACCGCGCCCGACGCTTCCACTTTGCCGTTCGGTCCCTCCATGTTGCATTCGACGCGCAGTCCGCGCACCGGCAAAGGCCCAAAGTTGCGCAGCGTCGCTCGCACCACGATCGGCTGCCCCGGACGAATCTCGGTCCGCAGCGTTTCGACGCTCGTGAGCGCCACATTCGGGGCCAGCGAGGCTCCCACATCGTGCATCAGAAACTCTACCGACTTCGGCAGCAGTTCGGGCGGCGTCTCGACGATCCCGCTGCGCTGCGCGTCGCTAATGAGCACGACTCGTTGCCGCGAACGATTGGAGGCCGCGAGCACGTCGCGCGCCCAAGCCAGCGCGAGGCTGTAGTCGGTCGCCGCCGCCGTTGGCTGCGCCTCGTTCTCCCACTGCTCGAGCGACAGTTCGCGAGCGCCCGTCGAGTCGAACAGGGCGACGTGAGCCACGACGTTTTCGTCGAGCGACGCGAGGGTCGTACGGGCTTGTTCGACGGCGCGCGTCCATGACGATCCCCCGGCGCCGTCCGTCGCCTGCATGCTGGCCGACGCGTCAATCAACACGACCGTTTCTTGGTCCAGCGCCTGGCGAGCGGCCGCGTCGAAGTAGGGACGCGCAAATAGCAAGGCCAGCGCCGCGACGGCCAGCGTCCGCAACAGCAACAACAGCCATTCGCGAATCCGTCGCCGCCGCTGATGCTCGCGCACCACCTGCTGCAAGAAGCGAATCGATCCAATGGGCACCACTCGCGCCTTTTGACGAAACAGCAGATGGATCGCGATTGGTATCGCAATCGCCGCTCCTGCCGCCAAAAATCCCAAGTGGATGAAGTTCATGGTTAGAACCACTGCGTTTTCAGAACCACTGCGTCCGCCGCACGGAATAGTCGAACAGCGCGCGTTCCAACGGCTGATCGGTCAACAATACATCGTGCTCGATATCGCGCGCCATGCAACCAACATGGATTTGCTCGAGCCACTTCTCGACGGCCGACTCGTAGCGGTCTCGAATCTCATGCGCCAACGTCTCCACCACCTGCCCCGTCTCCGCATCGACCAACTTGACTGCACCCTCGATCGGCAGGCGACGCTCCAGCGGGCTGAGCACTTGAAACACCAGCAAGTCGTGGCCGAAGTGGCGGAAGTGGTCCAGCGACGCGAGCAACTCGTCAGGCTCGTAGTACAGATCGCTGATGACGACGACCAGTCCGCGGCGCGGCATCAATTCGGCCACCTCGTGCAACACGCGCGGCGAATCCACACGCGGGTGCGGTCGCGTTCGCGCCAGCGCGGCGAATAACGCCATGACGTGGTCCGAGTTGCTGCGGGCCGCGTAGTGGTCGAGCACTCGGTCGGCGAAAATCGTCAGGCCGACGGCGTCGCGTTGTCGCCGCGCCAGGTGCGCGAGGCTCGCGGCCAGCAGCGACGCGTACCGTCGCTTGCCGCCTGAATCGTCGCCGACCTCCATCGATCCGCTGACGTCCAGAACCACATGCAGATCGACGTTCGTTTCCGCATCGTATTGCTTGATGTACAGACGATCGTGGCGACCATACAGCTTCCAATTGAGGTGCCGCAAGTCGTCGCCGGGCAGGTATTCGCGGTGCGAAGCAAAGTCGACGGAGAATCCGACGTACGGGCTGCGATGGAGACCGTGCATGAATCCTTCGACCACCCATCGCGCCACCAGTTCGACGTCCTCCACCGCCGCCTGCCGACGCGGGTCCGACACCTCGCGCCACAGTGGATCATGCGTCCACGACTGGGTCGCGGCCGCCGTGGGAACGGCGTGCGCGGCGAACGGCGATTGACCTGCGTGCGATCGACTCATGCGGGTCGCACCTGCTGCAAGACGCGGCGAATCACCTCGTCCGTATCGATCCCTTCCGCGCGCGCGTGGAAGTTCAGCACCAGCCGATGGCGGAGGACCGGCGACGCCACGGCGCGCACGTCGTCGAAGTCGACGTGGAAGCGACCGAGCAGCAAGGCGCGTGCTTTTGCACCGAGCACCAAACATTGCGAAGCGCGCGGACTGGCGCCGTAGCGAATGTAACGATGCAAGTCGTCGCGCTTCTGAGCCACCACTTCGGGGCGAGTATGGTTGCTGATCGCCACGGCAAAGTCGACGACGTCGTTCGCCACCGGCACGCCGCGCACCAGTTTCTGCAACTGCAGCACGTCCGCCGACGTCAGGATCGGCTGTAGCTCGGCCGACGCGTTCGACGTCGTGCTCTTGACGATCTGCGCTTCTTCGGCTGGCGTCGGATACGTCACGGGGATATTGAACATGAAGCGGTCCAACTGCGCTTCGGGAAGCGGATAAGTGCCTTCCTGCTCGACCGGATTCTGCGTCGCCACCACGAAGAACGGCGGACTCAAGGGATAGGTTGATCGCCCCACCGAAACTTCCAACTCCTGCATCGCCTGCAGCAACGCCGCTTGCGTCTTCGGCGGCGCCCGGTTGATTTCGTCCGCCAGCAGGAAGTTGGCGAACAGCGGGCCCCGGAAGAACTCCAGCTTGCGGCGTCCCGACTCGGGGTCTTCGCTGATGATGTCGGTGCCCGTGATGTCCGACGGCATGAGGTCCGGCGTGAACTGAATGCGGCGATATTCGAGGTCGAGCGCTCGGGCGAGCGTACGGGCCATAAGCGTCTTGCCGAGCCCCGGGACGCCGACCATCAGCGCATGCCCGCGGCTCAGCAACGCGACCAGCAGGCTGTCGATCACGCGATCCTGCCCGACGACCACTTTGGCGATTTCCTGCTTCAGCCGCTCGCGCGCCGCATGCAGCTTGGCCACGGCCTCTTCCTGCTCGGGCGTATGCGCCAGCGTCGCGGCGACCACCTGCGCCTCCACTTGCGCATCCACCGCCGGCTTCGCGTTGCTCGCGGCCAGCTTGGCGACGTACGGACCCGTTCCAGAACTCGCGTCAGACGACTCGCTCGGTTGATTCATGGCGCCCTTTCCGGGGTTGCCGCGGGGGCCAGCGGCAAGAAGATTTTGGCGGCGACAGCCCCGTCGGTCGCCGCCGCACTCGCAGGTTCCATGGGCGGCGTTCCAGGCGGCGGCGCATCGACCGTCGCGGACTCCGTCAAATTCGCCTTCAGCAGCCGCTCGACGGCGTCGGCCTCGGCGCCGCGACCATTGCCGTCGTCATCCAACTGCGCATGTTCCGTGGCGATTCGCTGGTCGTCGGCAAAACGCTTGGTCGTCGCGCTGTGGATGGCGACGAAAAGTTCGGCGAGCGACGCACGTCCATCATGATCCTGGTCCAGTTTCTCCAGCGGCAGGTTGGTCGCTTCCACCAACGCCGACGGAAACTCGGTCGCGTTGAATTCATCGTCCGCAGCCGTGGCCGTCACGACGACGCGCCCCGCACGCGACAGCGGCTTCAACAACCAACCCGATCCCGCGCCGGTCAAGAACACGACTTGTTCGCGGCAACGTACAGTATCAAGCCACGCGGCCCATTGAGCGGGCGGAGCGTCGGGGCCCGAGAGATGCAGATAGGCGTGTCGACCGTCGTAATTGCCGTGAGCGAATACAAACAGCCAGACTGCGTCGTCGGGTTGAACAAGTTGAGCTAGTTCGGCCAGCGACGTCGTGATCTGTTCGCGCGAGGCGCCCAGCGTCACGGAATCGGGCGCATCACCGTGCGGGATCGCGCGCCGCTGCGCTTCGGGGACCTGCCAACGCAGGCGCGCCGCCTCATGCACTCCCCGAATCGCCTCGCGAAAACGAATCGACTGCGGCTCATCTCCCCCCAGCCCGGCAATCGTCACGATCCACCGTCGCGACTCGGGCGCGGCAGGCTTTGCCGCCGGCTCCTCCGCATGCGCAGCGCAGCACGTCGCCATGGCCGTCAGCCATCCGCAGAACGTCCAGATGGTTCGTCGCGGCCCAACAGGGGAGACAATCTGGCAAGATATGCGGGGCATGAAACCGGTTCTCGCACCAAGGTCGGCTGGCTGAAAGGATGAATCATCTGCTTTTTGTCACGCCAAAATCAACGAGCCTACCAGCAATAATTCTGGCGGCGGACCCGCGAGCAGCCGTATGGTTGCCTACAGACTAGGCTTGCGAAGCGCGATCCGGCTGCAAACTTTTCTTTACGACGACGCCTCCTGGCAGCCGGTTCCCCAAGAATGCGGCGACTCCTGAAAAATAGGGCCATTTTGGGGTACATACCACTTTTCGGTGGGGTAAGGTAGGGATATAGTTTGTCGTACGAAGGCAGTGGGGTTTGCTCCTCGTGACGCTCGTCCGTTCCAAACGTCTTTGACGTCGCATTCGTCAGACGCTCGCGAAGCTTGACATGTGGGCCGCCAATTGTAGCTGGGACGAACTCCCCATCGAGTGATCTATCATGCGTCGAGATGCAAATAAGCCGCTGGCCCAAGACGACCTGAAGCCCACCACGTCGCTCGACGACGCCACGGTCGATTTCGTGCTGCGCGACGAGACGCTGCGCGATGTGGAGCGTCAAGGACGCGATTGTCGTCAGATTGATTGTGCCGGCCAATCGCACATCGGCAAAGTGCGCCCGCACAACGAAGACCACTACTTCATCTACCGGCGTCGAATTGAACGCGGCGTACTCGATACGAACTTGCACGAATTGTCGTACGCCGCGCCGCGTGAAGATGTGTACGTGTTCGCGGTCGCCGACGGCTTGGGCGGACATTCCTTCGGCGAACTGGCCAGCGCCATGACGCTGCAAGCGCAAGGCTACTTGGGGCGCGGTAGTTGGCTCGCTGAACTCGCCGAACTCGAGCCGTCCCAAGTCGCCGCTCAGGCGACGAAAGACGCGCGACACGTTCACCGCAAACTGCTCGACGAAGCGCAACGCAATCCACAACTACGCGGCATGGCGTCGACCCTCACCGCCGCCGTCGTCTACCAACACCGCTTCGTCCTCATCCACCTGGGCGACTCGCGAGCTTACCTGCTGCAAGGCGGCGAAGTGTCTCAAATCTCGCGCGACCATACGCTCGCCGAAGAAATGCGGCATTCGCAAGTGGTCGACCCGCGCATGGTCCGCATGGCCAATGTGCTCACCAACTGCCTCGGCGGCGACGACGGCCAACTGCGTGTGGAAACGCGCGAGATGCGGTGGGGGCTCGGCGACCAACTGCTGATCTGCTCCGACGGCCTCTCCGACGTCGTCTCGCTCGACGAAATCAAAACGGCGCTCACCGAATCGCCGATCGCGCAAGAAGCCTGCAATCGACTCATGGCCATGGCCCTCGACCGCGGCGGTCGCGACAATATCACGCTCGTCGTCGCCCGCTGCGTCGCTTAGTCTGCGTCGCTTAGTCTGCGTCGCTTCGTCTGCGTCGCTTCGACTGCGTCGCTTCGACTGCGTCGCTTCGACTGCGTCCCCTCGCCCAATGCGCACTGTTCTGAAGTTGGCAGGTCGCTCGTCGCCGCGAAAAGGCTACTTCTTCTTGCCCGTCGGCGCCGCCTTCGGCGCCCAGTCGTCCGACGGGGTGCGAGCCGATTTCAGATAGGCGTCGAGCTTCGCGACGATCTCGGGATGTTCGGCCGCTACGTTGCGTTTCTCGCCCGCGTCGCTTTGCAAGTCGTACAACTCCAGCGCCGCATCGACCGCTCGCTCGCGAATCCCCTTCCAGCGCCCTTGATAGAGCGCCGCTTGGCTGAAGCCCCGCTCGTGAAACTCCCAATACAAGAACTCGTGCTTCGCCTGCCGATCGCCCTGCCCCTTTAGCGTAGGGACGAAGCTGATCGAATCGCATCCGTCGGGCGTCTTCGCGCCGGCCAACTCGGCCGCCGTCGCCATCCAGTCCCCGAAGTACGCGACGTGATCCGTCGTTCGTCCCGCCGCCACTCGCCCCGGCTGCCACGCGATGCACGGCACGCGAATGCCGCCGTCGGTCAAGCTGCGTTTCAATCCCGAGAAGGGACCCGCAGGCTGGAAACGCGGCGGGTGATGATTGCTCTCGTTGTGCGGACCGTTGTCGCTGGTGAAGATCACCAACGTCTTCTCGGCGATCCCTAGCCGTTTCAGTTCATCCAAGAACCGGCCGACGTGCTGATCCAACCGAGTGATCATGGCCGCATGCCCCTTGTCCGGATCGGGCCAATCGCGATCGGCGTACGGACCAAAGTCAGGAACATGCGCACCGTTCTTGAGTCGCCCCGTGCGCTCGTTGTTCGCATGCGGAGTCACCAGGCTCCAGTACAAAAAGAACGGCTGCTCTTTCGACTCGTTCATAAACTTCAAGCACTCTTCGGCAAACCGATCGTCGGCGAACACACGGGCTTCGGTCGCAAATCCGGCGCCTGTCTCGCCGACGGGAGTCACCACATTCGGCAGCGTCTCGCGCTGCTCGTTCCGCCATAGGAAGTCCGGGAAGTGATTGTGAGCGTGATGCTGGTTGAGATACCCGTAGAACAAATCGAACCCCTGCTTCCGCGGCAATCCCGAATCCGCAGGGCCGACGTCGCCGAGCCCCCATTTGCCGATGAGCGCCGTGCGGTAGCCGGCTTGCTGCAGCACTTTTGCGACCGTCGCGTCGCCGTCGCGCAGCGCTTGCGCCCGTGGATTGCCCTGCCCCGCATTGCCGCGCACACGCGTGCGTCCATGATGCTGCCCCGTCATCAACACGCTGCGCGACGGCGCACACACGGTCGCCCCGGCGTAGAACTGCGTGAACCGCAGCCCCTCGCGCGCCATCTGGTCGAGCCGCGGCGTCTGGATCAACTGCTGGCCGTAACACCCTAATTCGCCATAGCCCAAATCGTCGGCCATGATCCATACCAGGTTCGGACGACTCGATTTGTCGCTCTGGGCCGCGTCGTCAGGTATCGAGATCGGAAAGACTTCATTGGCGTCGGTCTGTTCCTTCAGAATCGCTTTCGCCCGCTCGATCGCGTCCTGACTCTGGGAGGCGACGTCGTTCTGCTCGCCCGGATCGACTCCCAGATCGTAGACCTCCCAGGCGCCCGGCTGTTTGGTCTTCAGACCGCGTCGCACCACCTTCGTCTGCCCCATCCTCACGGCGACTTGGCCGCCGTACTCGGGAAACACCCACACCAGGGGCGGCCGCTGCGCCGCAGGCTCGCCCCCCGTCAACAGCGACCACTGGCTCACGCCGTCGACGCCCTCGGGCGCCGCCAGCCCGGCCGCGTCGCACAGCGTCGGATACCAGTCCGCAAAGTAGCTCGGCGCCTCCACCACGCGTCCTGCCGGAATCTTCCCCGGCAGTCGCGCCAACATCGGCACGCGAATCCCTCCCTCGTACACGCTCCCCTTGTAGCCCCGCAGCCCCGCCGTGCTGTCGAAAAACTCCGCGTCGCAGCCGCCCACATGAAACGCGGCATCACCCTGATGAGCGTGCGTCGTCCCGTTGTCGCTGGTGAACACCACCAGCGTCCGCTCGGACAATCCATGCTGCTCAAGCTTCGCCAGGATGCGGCCGACGTAGCCGTCAAGGTCCGAGACCATCGCGGCGTAGGCGGCGCGCGGCCGCGGATGCGGCAAATAGCCGCACTGCCCCCGATACGGACGGTCGTCCCACTCCTGCGGAAATTTCGCGACCGACTCGGGCGGCGGCTGCATCGCCACATGCGGTTCGATGAAGGGCAAGTACAGCACGAAAGGACGCGACGCGTTCTCGTCGACGAACCGCTCCGCTTCCTCGATCATCTTCCGCGGCGCGTAGTGCTCCCCCTGCCAATCCTCCAGTTTCACCTCTCCGTCAGGCTGTTTCTTGTGCCCGGGAATCGGCCGTTCGTTCAGCGGCACGCGTTCGGCGTTGCGCCACAGATGCGACGGAAAATAGCTGTGCGCGACGGCCTGACAGTTGTAACCAAAGAACAGGTCGAAGCCCTTCTGGTTGGGATCGCCCGTGCTGCCGACCGGCCCCAACCCCCATTTGCCCATCGCACCTGTTGCGTAACCGGCCGCTTGAAAGTCCTGCACCCACGTTCGCGCCGTCGCCGACAACGGATGCTGTCCCTCCGTAAACTCCGGAAAATGCTTCTTCGCCTGCAAATTCCCTCGCACCTCCGCATGCCCCAAGTGCCGCCCCGTCATCAACACACAGCGCGACGGCGCACACACGGGCGCTCCCGAATAGTGCTGCGTGAATCGAGTCCCCTCGGCGGCCAAACGATCCAGGTTCGGCGTAGGAATCTTCTTCTGACCGTAACACCCCAATTCGCCCCAGCCCAAGTCGTCGGCCATGATGAAGACGACGTTCAGCTTGTCCTCGGCGGGCTTCGAGGTCGCCTGCGTCTTCTTCGCGTTCCGACGCGCCGGCGTCACCGGCCCTGACATGGGCGGCGTCTCGTAAAACTTCCCCTCGTCGATCAAGCGCGGATCGCCCGTCCGAGTCAGTTCCTCCATCAGCCGCTTCTCGAGCGCCGCGCGCTGTTCGGCATAGTGTGGATCGCCCGCCACGTTTTGCATCTGCTGCGGGTCGGTGCGGAGGTCGTACAGTTCCTCGCGCGGCCGCTTGCCGAACGCACGCTCGAACAACGGCTTCCATTCGGGATCATTCCGCCGTTCCACCAGCCACGCCTTCGCCGGCCCTGCATCGTCGTCGGGCAAAGTGGTGCGAGTTTCCTCGGTCAGCTCTTCGCGCGTCGGCGGATTGTCGCCGTCCAAGCGATAGGGATCGCCCAGCGGCCACCGCTCGGGCTTGAAATTCACGATGTACAAAAAGTCGTGCGTCCGAATCGCCCGCTGCGGATACGGCATGAAGTCGGCCCGTGCACTCTCCACGTGCCGTTCTCGCCCCACATACACGGCGTCACGAGCAGGCTCCACACGCCCCTGCGACTCGGCCGCCAACAATCCTTTCAGACTGCGTCCCGTCATCGTCTTGGGAATCGCGAGGCCCGCCGCCTCGACGAACGTCGGCGCCAAGTCCGTCAGACTCACCAAATCGTCGACCACGCGTCCACCCCGCACGCCCGGTCCGCGAATCGCCAACGACACGCCGACGCCGAAGTCGTACAAGTTGCACTTCCCGTGCGGAAAGCCCGGCGCTCCGTGATCGCCGCTCACCACCACCAACGTCTTTTCAAGCTCGCCGGCCGCTTCCAACTTTCGCAACAGTACGCCCAGCGACGCGTCAAACGCCTGCACCTCGCCCAGATAGTCGGCGAAGTCCTCGCGGATCTCCGGCACGTCCGGCAAGAACGGCGGCAACTTGCCTTTCAGTTGCTCGGGGTCGAGGTTCCACAGCTTGCGTCCCGATCCCGCGATCCATTTGCGATGCACGTTCGTCGGTCCGAACCAATACAAGAACGGTTGGCCCGAAGGACGCGCCTCCAGAAATGCGTCGAAGTTCGCCGCCACCTCGCGGTACACCTCCTCCTTTGCTTCCTCCAGCGGCTTGCCGGCGGCGACCATCCGAGTCACGACTTGCGAGAATTGATTGATGCGTCCGCCCGCTTTCTCATAGGCATACCGCCCCGCTCCAAACGGCGCATCGCCCGGCGTCCCGGGACTCCACACCTTGTACGTCTCGCCGATGTGATAGCCAGCGTCGCGCAGCGCGAGCGGAAATGCGTATTGCGAGCCGTCCCACACGGCGCCCTGCAAGATGGACGCACGCCCCGTGCGCCAAAAATGCTGTCCCGAGACAATCGCGCTGCGGCACGGCGTACACGACGGCGCCGACACAAACGCCTTGCGAAACAACACGCCTTCGCGCGCAACGCGATCAAAGTTCGGCGTTCGCACCACGTCGTTGACCGTCCCCGCTCCGTCGACGCCGGCATACGCGCTCGCGTAACGTCCCCAGTCGTCCGCGAACACAAACAAGATGTTCGGTCGCACGGGCGCCGGCTCGTCCGCATCGGCGCATGCGCTCAAGACGCTTCCTGCCAACGCCGCCACGCTCGCGAAAAGGACGATCCGAACGGCCGACCACCCGGCCCGTAGCGCGCAAGCAGAACCTCTCACGGCGACACCTCTGCGACGAAGACTCAACTTGATGTTCGGGACGACGCGGAGCGCCAGTGTAGCAAAGCAAGCGGCGCTGATCACCGCGCGCAACGCAGCGAACGAAGACCGCACACAAGAGAGCCGCAGGTCGAGTTCAGGTTAGCCCAGTGAGCGTTCCCGTGCTGTCGCGGAACTGCTCCGCTTCAACTCCCATTCGCTGGACCAGCGTCAACAGCAAATTGGCCAGCGGCGGATGCTTTTCGGCGTCGTGCGCCAGATGCTGTCCATGTTTCAGCCCCAGCCGCTTTCCGCCAGCGACCAACGTCGGCAGATTTTTCGGCGAGTGTTCGCCGCCGCGGCCCGAGTTCATCCCTGATCCATACAGCACCATGGTGTGGTCGAGCATCGAGCCTTCGCCGTCGCGGGTCGATTGCAGGAATCTCAAGAAGCGTCCCAGTCGCTCGAGGTGAAAACGGTCGATGTTCGCCAGCTTCTTCAGCATGTCGGCGTCGCCGCCGTGATGCGACAACTCATGGTGATTCTCGCCGCCTCCTCCGTAACCGCCCGCCTCGCGCGACCATTCAAACGTGATCACGCGGGTCGCATCGGTGACGAACGCGAGGTAGGAAATCTCGAGCATGACGTCGAGCCACATGGGACGGTCATGACCATTCATCGGCTGACTGGCCAATTGGAGATTGCGCGCGTCGACCGTCGGCTTGGGCACATCGACCCACGATTCCATCCGTTCCACGCGTTGTTCCGTCTCGCGCACCGATCCCAGGTACTCGCCCAGTTTTCGCCGATCGTTCTGTCCGAGCTTGCGTTCCAGCGATTTCGCCTCGGCCAAGACGTCGTCCAGGATCGAACGACGCTCGGCGTAGCGTCGCAGCGTCGCCGCTCGATCCGCTTCGCTTTCCGGCACAAACAGCCGCTCAAACAAACGTCGCGGCGAGTTCTCCGCGGGAATCGGCGTCCCGGCGCGATCGAACGACAAGGTGTGACTATGCCCTGCGCCGCCCGTTCCCGACATGTCGGACAACTGCAGCGACGGAAAGCGAGTTTGCTTGCCGTGCACCTCCGCGACCAACTGGTCGGCGGACATCGAGTTGGTGTAGTCGGCGCCGGGGGTCGACTTCAGATCGGCGCCGGTCAGCCACGTGTCGGCGCCGCTGTGGCCCCCCTGCGACGCCGGATGCCCCAGCCCCGTGACGACGGTGAATTCGCTGCGATACGGCTCAAGCACCTTTAGCGTCGGCGACAGCTCGTATCCCAGCCCGCTGGCTTGCGGCATCCATTCCAGAATGTTCACGCCGTTGGGCACATAGCAGCAGATCATCCGCGGCTGTTTCGCCAGCGACGTCCCGAGCGGCTCGAACTTCGACGGCGCCGCGGCGGCACGCGGCAGCATGGCGTCGAGCAACGGGAGACTCAAGCAGACGCCCAGACCGCGCAATACATGTCGTCGTGAAAGCATGTCGTTCGTCTCCCCAGTCGGCCTGCGTGCAACGTTCGCTCGCGCCCCGGTTACTTGGTTCGAAACGCGTCGCTCGTCGCAATAAACGTCAACAGCGACTGCAGCGTGTAGTCGTGTTGTTTGCAATGGGCGACCGCCGACCTCACCGTCGGCTGATCCGCCACGCCCAGTTCGCGTCCCAAGGCGTAGGTCAGTAGTTTCGACGCTAGGTTGTTCAAGAACAAGTCTTCTCGCTCGCGCAACACGCGCCGCAAGTCGTCGACGCCGTCGATCTCCGTGCCGTCTGGCAGCTTCGATCGAGCGTCGATGCGCGGGTCGTTCCGTTCGATGCGTCCCTTGTAGCCGAAGCCTTCCTGGTCGCGCCATTCACCGGCCGCGTTGAAGTTCTCAAGCGCAAACCCCAGCGGATCGATCTTGTTGTGGCAGCGAGCGCACTGCGGCAATTCGCGGTGAATCTCTAAGCGTTTGCGCACGGTCGCTTTGTCGATCCCCGGCACTTTCGGCGCGATGTCGCCCGCGTTGGCGACCGGCAAACCAGGGTCGGTTCCCAACAAATTACGCATCACCCACGTGCCGCGTTTGACGGGCGAAGTGCGCGTGCCGTTCGAGGTAATGGCGAGCACCGAGGCCTGAGTCACGACGCCGCCCCGATGAACGCCCGCGGGAACCGGCACTCGTCGAAACGCGTCCCCGCGCACGCCGTCGATGCCGTAAAACCGCGCCAGCCGCTCGTTGATGACCACATAATCGGATTGGACGAAATCAAGCACCGACCGCTTGCGACGCAAGATCTCGTCGAAGAACGCCAGCGACTCGCCGACCATCGACACTTCCAGGTGCCGATCGTACTGCGGATAGAGATCCGCCGCCGGCGGGTTCGCACCGACCTCCCGCAGCCCCAACCATTGGCTTGCAAAATTCCGCACGAAGGCGTCGCTGCGCGGATCGGACAACATGCGTTCCAATTGCGCCGCGATCCCCGCCGCATCGCGCAACCGCCCCTGTTCGGCCGCCTCCAACAACGGCTCGTCGGGCGGCGCCGACCACAAGAAATACGACAACCGCGACGCCAGCGGATAGTCGGTCAGCTGCGCCGGTCCTTGCTCGTCGTCCGCCGTCGGCTCCGCCAGATACAAGAAGTGCGGCGACACGAGCACGGCGATGAGCGGCGTTTTGATCGCTTGCACCAGCGACGACTCAGCCGGACGCACGCGCATGTACAGCGCGAACTTCGCCTCGACCTCTTCGTCGGCGACCGGCCGTCGGTAGGCGCGACGCATGAACCGCCGCAGCACCTCGCGCACATAAGCCGGTTCGTCCGACTGCGCCAACGGCGACTCGAACAGAATTTGCGTGTGGGATCGCGGCGGCCACGACTCGACCACCGGCCCCTCCAACTCAAACCAATCCACGTACGCCTCGGGCCGCGCGAACGAATCGTGCCCCTGAAACCAGAAGTTCTCCAGCACGCGCGGAATGCTGTAGGCATACTCGATCGTCAACCCGGCCGACTCCGTCGTGAAACGGGTGCGAAACTCGTACACCTCGGGCTGTTCCACCGACGCCGGCACGTCAAACTCGGCGATCGTTCGCGGTTGGCCGCCCAAGGCTTGAATCAACTTCAGCCGCGGCGGACCGTAGTCGTACATGCGGTCATTGCGAAAGTGCTCGAGGTCGCGCTCGTACTGCTCGTCGTTCCACTTCTTTCCTTGCGGACGCTCGGCATTTTGTTTGTCGCGACGATCGGCAAGCGCTTTGGCGGCCGAAGCGACCACCTCGTCGCGCTTCGGCGTCCGCCCGCCGGCACGCACGCGGACGATGTACTCGCCCGTCTGCTCGACGCGAAAGTCGCGGGCGTTCAGCGTTCGGTCCCAAGATTCGTGATGCAGCACCTTGTAGCCGTCGCGCACCGGATTCCGACCGCCGTTGACGATTGCATTGTTCTTGCCATAGCGGACGCGGTTCGAGTCGGAATCGCCCGTCTCCGGTTCGAAGCGCCAACGAATCGTCTCCGGGCGATCGCCCTCGACAAGCGCTCGGTCGAGGATTTTTCGAGCTGCGTCGAGGTACAGTTCGGTGTGCAGCGGCGAAATGGTCAGCGCCTTGCCGTTGTTGTCAAAGCCGCCGGCGGGCGGGTCTTGCGGGAAGCCCGAAGCGTCGAAGTCGACGCCGACCAAATCGCGGATCGTGTTGCGATACTCGTCGCGATTGAGCCGCCGCAGCACGATGCGCCGCTCGCGTCGCACCAGTTCGGCGCGAGTCATCTGCTGCGTGATCCAGTCCACGATCGCCGCCGTCTCGTCCGCTTTCGGCTGCGGCTCGCTTTCGGGCGGCATCTCATGGCTGTTCAGCACATTGACCACCTCGCCCCACTTCTCTTTCGTCGCGAGGTCGAGGAAGTCGGTCTTGAGCTGGCGGTCGACGCGAAACTGGCCTTCTTGTTTTTCCTTGCCATGGCAGCGCAAACAGTGCGTTTTCAGAAACGGCACGATCCGCTCGCGAAACCCAGCATCATCCGGCTCGAACCGCGGTTTCGCCTCTTGCCCGTTCGCGGCCGCCGCGCCCAACACCGCCCAGACCATCACCACCGCGATTCGCCGCCTTGCCTCGACCATGGTTCGTCACCCCGCACTTCAGCCGACGCCGCACTAGCGGCCGGCTAGGAACAACAAGCCTGCATCGTCTGAATCTTACCTGCCTCCGCGGCCGTCGACTCCCCCGCAACATTTCGCCCCTCCACCAATTGCTCGCCCCAAGACGGCCGCCCCTATTGGCCGTTGGCCGACGCGGGCTGGGCGGGGGTGGCGGAGGGGGTGGCAGTGGCGGGCGTTGTGGCGGCGGGAGACAGGCTGGAAGCCTGTCCTACGTGGGATTCGAGGCCTTGCTTCACGAACGATTCGATCGTTTGGTCGGCTTGAGCGCCGGTGAGCTGCTTGCGGGACCAGCCGGTCGCGGTGCGCGTGTAGAGAATGAGTTGCGGGATGGTGCTGCCGCGCATGAGCCGGTCCGACAGCGCATCTTCGCGGTCGGTGTCGACCTGCGCGAATTCCACTTGGTTCAACTTCCCTGCACGCTCCAAGCGCGGCATCGTCTGAAACTTGAGCGTCCGGCAGCCGGGGCACCAATCGGCGCCCACCAACACCAGAATCGGCTTACCGCTTTTCTGCGCCGCCGCATGCGCTTCGGGGTAACTGCGAACTTCGGAAACCAGCGACGAAGCAACCAACAGCGACAACGCGAATCCAGTCATACCCAGCGACTCCTCAGACAGCGAATCAGGCAGCGAACCACTCAAACTCAAGACAGGATGATTCCAGTCGTCCCGCGACTATACTTGGCCAAACGCGCCGGTAAACCCCTCCCGCAGAACGCCGAGTCGACAAAAAAATCGAGTGCACCGCGCGCCGTTGTCTACAGAGCGCCCAATTTGTCGTATAACTGTGGCCTCTTGCGACCAGGCGCGGAGCACCCATGAAGCTTAGGATCGGCATTGTTGGACTTGGCGAGGCTTGGGAGAATCGGCATCGGCCGGCCCTCCGAGCGCTCGCGGATCGCTTTGAAGTGCGCGCCGTCTGCACCGAAGTTTCGCATTTTGCGGAACGCGTGGCGCACGAGTTCCATGCGACGCCCGTCGACGGCTTTCGCGCGCTGGCTCGACGCAGCGACGTCGATGCGGTCTTGGTCCTCTCGCCCGAATGGTACGGTCCCTTGCCGATCCTCGCCGCGTGCGAAGCGGGCAAAGCCGTCTACTGCGCCGACGCACTCGATCTGGACGTCGAGCAAGCGCGGCAGATCAAACAGCGCGTGTCCGAATCGGGCGTCGCGTTCATGGCCGAGTTTCCACGCCGCTTGTTTCCCGCCACGCTGCGGCTCAAGGAACTCATCGCCACGCGGCTCGGAAAGCCCCGACTCGTCTTCTGCCACCAACGAATGCCCCTCGCCCCCGCCGCGCATAACGTCCGCCGCCACTCCCCGGGCCACCTGGCGAACCGCAACCTCATGGAGCTCGTCGACTGGTGCCGCTACGTGATCGGCAGCGATCCCACGTCGGTCGTCGGCGTGCGACATCACGGCCAAGACGCCGACGACGACTATCAGATGATGAGCCTCGACTTTTCCCCGCCCGGCCAGCTCGGCAGCGGCGCCCTGGCGCAACTCAGCTGCGGTCGCTATATGCCGGCCGCTTGGCACGAGGCGGTCACCTACCGGCCGCCCGCGGCCCTTCAAGTTTGCTGCGAAAACGGCGTCGCCTTCGTCGATCTGCCTGCGACCTTGATCTGGTTCGACGCAGCTGGTCGACACATGGAATCGCTGGAAAGCGAACGACAAGTCGGCGAACAACTGCTCATGCTGTTCCACCGCGCCGTGACGAGCCTCGTGCGCAAGATCGGCGACCTCGAAGACACCTACCACTCGCTGGGCGTACTGCTCGCCGCACGCCAAAGCTTCCAAGAATCGCGCCGCATCTTCCTGTAGCGCGGGCGTTCAGATAGCGAGGGCGTTCAGATTTGGCGTGTGCCATCGCGATCGTATTGGTCGTCGAGTTCTTTGAGTTCCTCGAGCCACAGCCGAATTTCGTTCGGGTATTCGCTGGCCAGATCGCCCATGACCAGCTGACGGTGAAATCCCGCCGCGCCATCCTTGTTCATCTCGGCTGTCTCGGCGCTTTCGAACCGCAGCATCGGATCGGGCGCGATAAGCCCGCGACAGAACTTCATCAGCAGCTCGTTCACCGACGCATCCTGCGGCAGCACTTCGTGCAGCCGCTGAGGCAACTGCCGTTTCGCCTCCAACAGTTCGCGGTAGTTGTTCAAGCCGCTGAAAAGAGTCCGACCGGCCAGCAGTTCGATCAGCACATAGCCCAGCGACGCAAGGTCGCTCAACGGCGTGATCTCGGAACCGTCCAGCACTTCCGGGGCGGCGTAGGCCGGCGTGCAGGTGCGATGCACGGGCGGTTCGTCGACCTCGAAGGCCGAACCGATGTCGATGATTTTGGCGCTGCCGGTGCGTTTGAGCATGATGTTCGCCGGCTTGATGTCGCCGTGAACGATCCCTTCGCGATGCAGGGCGGCGAGCGCCGACAGGCAGTCGCGCACGATGGCGACTGCAATCCCCGGCTTAATCCGCGGCTGCTCGGGCCCCGCCGTCACAATGACGCGGTTGAGGTACTCCCAGCGGCGATTGCTGACTTGCGAGCGGATGCGGTCGAGCATCTGCGGGACGAGCAGCCGGCTGATGTCGTAGCCGTCGACCCATTCCATCACCATCATGCGGATGCGGTCGCGGTCGAGAAAGTTGTGAATGTCGAGCAGATTGTCGTGCTGGATTTGAGCGACGCACGACGCGACTCGCGCCATCCGCTGCATGGATTCGGCGTAACTGCGCGCGTCCTCGTAGCGTTCGGGCGAAAACACCTTCAGCGCCACGGGCACCGTAAACTGGTCGGCGCCGCGCAATTGAGTGAGGTAGACCGCCCCCTGCCCGCCGCTCCCCAGCAACCTCGACAGATGGAAATGGTTCGTCCAATGAACCTTTCGTTCCGTCAAGATTTTCTGGTAGTGACCGACCAGTTCGTTGTCGCAGCGAGTCGCCAGATGACCGTTGATCGTAAGAGTTGCGCGCACGTCGTGCCGAGTGGTGATGAGCATGAAAACACTCCCCCCGTCGGCAGCGCGACTCGTCCGTGGCCCGCCTTACCGCCGGATGTCTTCAAAATCTTAGAGGCAAACATCAAAGGCGTCCACCCGTAGAACAGGCTTCCAGCCTGTTACCCCGCGCCAATTCCCGCGCCAAATCCGTCTCCCCGACGCACTTCCCACTTCCCCCCGCCAACCGCCCCACCCCCGCCTGGAGTGATCAAGCCTCTGTTGAATATCGGAGCGTTTGGCGCCTCAGCCCCACTGCCGTCTGTTGCGCAACGCTGCCGTCTATAGCGCAACGCTGCCGTCTGTTGCGCAACGACACGCGCGGTTTGAGCTCCCTTCTCCCCGCTGCGGGGAGAAGGGCCGGGGATGAGGGGTGTCGGCGCAACAACAGTGCGCGGACTCACTCTCAGATTCCTATCTCTCCCACCTCCCACCTCTCCGTCCTCCCCCGACTTCTCCGGCGCTCATCCTTCCCGACCGGTTCACGTCGATTTAGAATCCACCTCCATCTCGTCATCCCGGATCGAACGCAGAGAAGAGAATCGACGCATGCCGATCGACGTCACCTGTGCAGGCTGCAAGACGCGTTTCCAAGTCAGCGACAAATTCGCCGGCAAGAAGGGACCGTGTCCCAAGTGCAAGTCGATCATTCAAGTGCCCGAGAAGTCGCAGGAGGTGGTGGTCCACGCTCCCGAACACTCGGGGCCCAAAGACTCCAAAGGACGCGCCGTCCTGAAGCCGCTGCAGCGTCAAGACGCGCGGATGACGCCGACGCGGATCGCGATCCTCGTCGGCTCAATCCTCTTGGTATTGGGCGGCGCGGTCGCCTTACGCATGACGCACCCGCTCAAGAAAGTCGAGGCGCGCCCTGCCAGCCCGGGACGACCCGCGCTGCAGCGCGAAGTGCGCGAGGTGCCCGTCTATTGGCTGGCGCTCGGCGCTGTGGCGCTCGCGCCTGTGCTGGCATGGAGCGGCTATTCGTTCTTGCGCGACGACGAACTAGAACCGCTCTCGGGTAAAGAGCTGTGGGTGCGCACCGCCATCTGCGCCACCGCGTATGCGGCGCTGTGGGGCGTGTATTTCGGACTCAAGGTGGCGCTCGGAGTGCCTCCAGGGGCGATGCCCGATCCCATCGTCGCCGTGATTGCGGTCGGAGCGATTGCGGCGGCCGGCGCCGGCGTCGGCTTCGCGTCGATGAACCTCACGTTCGGCACCGGCGCCGTCCACTTTGCGTTCTACTTGGTCGTGACGGTCCTCTTGCGGCTGGTAGTGGGCTTGAACCCGCTCTAACTCCGCAGGCAGCCGAAACTCGCATCCCTCTTTGCGTCTCGACCTGAAAGCGTCCGTCTTCATGTCCGGATTGTCAGCGATCCCAGAACTGCGCGGGCTCGACGCTCGTCGCCAACTCATCCGCATCCCGCCCGAGCTTGATGTGCCGATTACGCCGCGCGTGCGGCGGATCATCGACACGGCCGCCTTCCGACGACTTACCCAAATCAGCCAATTGGGGCTCGTCGCGCTCGTCTACCCGGCCGCGAACCACACGCGCTTCGAACACTCGCTCGGCGTTTATCGGCTCGCGCTGGTCTACCTGCGGCAGTTGGCGGAAGACCCGCGGTTCTGTGAGTCGGTGACGGTGCGGGACGCGGAACTGTTGATGGTTGCGGCGCTGCTGCACGACATCGGCCATTGGCCTTTTTGTCACCCCATCGAAGACATCCGACTTGAAGGCGTCCCCCGGCACGAAGCGTTTGCGCGGCGCTTCTTGGAAGACGACGAATTGGCCGGAGTGCTGCGCGAACATTGGGGGATCGAGCCGGCGGAGGTGGCGGCGATCCTCTCGGAAAAGCGTCCCGATGTGCGTTCGCGCATCCTGCGCAGCATCCTGTCGGGACCGATCGACATCGACAAGATGGACTACCTCACGCGCGACAGCCTGCACGCGGGCGTCCCCTACGGCCGCAACTTCGACCAACAGCGGTTGGTCGGCAGCCTGTGCCTCAACGCAGTCGGCGACGGACTGGCGATCAGCGAAAAAGGCAAGACGGCCGCCGAGATGATGGTGTTCGCGCGGTACGTGATGTTCAGCGAAGTGTACTGGCACCACGCGGTGCGTTCGGCGACCGCCATGCTGCAACGCGGCTTTTCGCTCATTCACCGTCAGTTCGATTTGAACGAGCTGTTCAGCACGAGCGAATCGACGATGATCGACCGACTGCTGGACGCGGCGACGGGAACCAGCGGCGGCGAACTGATCTCAGGGTTGTTCGGTCCGCGGCGACGGCTGTACAAGCGACTCGCGCAATTCAGCCTGTTCCAAGAGCCGCAGCTTTATGCGCGACTGGCTCGCCGTCCGTTTGCGTATTTGACGGAGTGCGCCGAGCGGCTGGCGATTAGGTTGAGTCGCGAGGTGGGGACGGAGGTGGCGTCGCACGAGGTGCTGTTCGACGCGCCGCCGGTGAAGCGCGAGGTGGAGTTCAATGTGGACATCCACTTCGAAAAGGAAGGTTGCTATCGGCCGCTGGGCGAAGTGTCGCCGGTGGTGCGGACGTTGGCGCTCGAGCAGTTCGACGACTACGTGAAGAGGGTGCGCGTGTTCATTCACCCGCGGCATGCGGCGGCGTGCCGAGCGATTCCGAACTTGGCGTCGCTGGCGGCGGAGGCGCTTGAGGCGCTGTAGGCCCTGGAGTCGCAGGCCCTAGAGTTGCAGGTCGGAGCGCAACCAGCGCGCCGACGAAGCAGCCCAGGGAGGCGCCGGCCAGCGTGTCGCTGACGAAGTGCGCGCCAGCGTCGATCCGTTGCGCCATGGCGATGGCGGCCAGCAGGGCGAACCACCAGCGGCCGCGCGGATACATGGCCGAGAGGGCGACGGCCAACCCGGCCGCGACGGCGGCGTGAGCGGACGGACACGACTGGAAGTCGCGGCTGAAGCGAGTTTCGGCGAAGCGGCTGGAGGCGAGCGGCACGAAGGCCACGAACGTATCGAGCGGCGAGAGGTCGAGGTTCGAGGCGTGGGGACGAGTGCGGGCGACGAGCAGGAACTTGACGAGGTCGGCGGCGAGCCCCGCGCCGAGCGACGCGACGAGCAGACGGACGACGTCGCGTTTGCGCGCCGGGTTGCAGATCCACAGCGTCAGCGCGATGCCGACGACCCCGGCGCCATGAGCGAAGACTTCGCCGAGCGTCAAGACTTTCTTGACATCCCGCGGCACGACCGACTTTTGAGATTGAGGATGAGTTCGACAAGCGCGAGCGACTGGCAGGTCGACCGCCAGCGCCGCCGCGGCCGCCAGCGCCAACACCAGCGCCGCCAAATAAACTCTACCGCGCGTCACCCGCGAGCTCCCCTCCTCAGCCATCCCCGCTCTCCCTCCGCGATTCCTCTGCGCGATCCGTCTGCGAGATCCCCCAGCGACGCTTTCCGAGCCAATCCCCGACGTCCTATGCGTCCGAGCCCCGCGGGGGTGCGACCGGAGAATAGCACCTTCGCTCGCCCGCCCGAACGCCAATTCCCGGCGATTTGGCCGCTTTCCGACATCCACACAAATCCCCCTTGGACGAACCGACCGAGTCGGCTAAGATATCGCCCGTTGAATGTTTCGGGGTGTGGCTCAGCTTGGCTAGAGCGCTTGGTTCGGGACCAAGAGGTCGTAGGTTCAAATCCTATCACCCCGACTGATTGTAAAGTCTTGCTGAGTCGCATCTTGCGACTACCTGCCAAACCCGGCAGCGCGGCGTGAAACGTGGGTTACTACCACGTTTCTACCACCTTACCCAAGGAGCGCTGCTGTGGGGAAAGCACTTCAGAAGCCGGCATATCTACTTCACAAGGCGTCTGGTCAAGCTCGCGTTCGAATCGCGGGCAAGGATCACTATCTCGGCGAGTACAACTCGGCCACTTCACGCGCCAAGTACGAAAAACTGGTGGGCGAATGGCTCAAAAGCCAAAGAAGCCAGTCACCGATGGCCAGCGGCGAATTGCTCACGATTGACCTTCTGTGCATCGACTACCTCGAATACGCCAAGCACTACTACCGCAGCCCCAGCGGTACGGTCACCTCTGAGTACGGCTCGCTGCGTAGCGCCTTCCGGCCGCTCGTCGAAGAGTTCGGGACGACGCTGGCAAGCGACTTCGGCCCGCTGGCACTTAAGCGAGTACGGGAGCGAATGATCGAGAAGGGCCACTGCCGCACCAGCATCAACGACATGGTCCATCGCATTCGCCGCATGTTCGCTTGGGCCGTCGAGAATGAACTGGTTGACGTCACAGTACACGAAGCATTACGACGAGTTGCATGCCTGCGTGTGGGTCGTACAGAGGCCCGTGAGTCAGAGCGCATCCTCCCGGTCAGTGTGGCAACAGTAAACGCGACTCTGCCCCACCTTCCCCAGGTCGTCGCCGACATGGTTCGGCTGCAACTGGCGACGGGTGCACGTCCGGGTGAAATCTGCCAGTTGCGCCCTCAGGACGTCGACCGATCGACCGAGCCATGGCTCTACCGGCCTGCCCATCACAAGACGGCTCACCGAGGCAAGGAGCGAAGGATCTACATCGGCCCAGAAGGCCAAGCCATCCTCAGCCCGTACCTCGATCGTAAGCCGCACGAGTTTTGCTTTAGCCCAGCCGAGTCAATTCAGGCGAAGCGCGACGCGGCCCACTTACGGCGCCGTTTGCCGTTAACGCATGGAAATCGCCCCGGCACGAATCGAAAGGTCGCTCCGCGCTGGAAGCCCACGCGAGAATACGACCGCACTGCGTACACTCGCGCCATCGCACGGGGCTGCGAGAAGGCCTTCGGCATGCCACGAGAGCTGCGGGTGATCCCGGGAAAACTCCCCGAGAGCCAGAAAGCGGAACTCCGAAAGAAGGCGGCGGAGTGGCGAGCCGCTCACGTGTGGTCCCCAAACCAGCTACGGCACACGCGCGCCACCATGCTCCGTGAGAAGTTCGGGATTGAGGCGGCCCAAACCGTCCTCGGTCACTCGGAACTCTCGGTAACCGAGATGTACGCCGAGCGCAACTTCGCCAAGGCCGCTGAGATCATGCGGGAAGTAGGGTGAGAAGAGGTAGCGCATGATCCAAACGTAGGCGTCGAGCCCGGGGCGCCTACGTGACTTTCGATCTCCACAGAATCCTGTCAATGATGCGGTTGGCGATTCGATTCGCCATCGTGCCAAGGCTACGCTAAGCCATCCGCGACGCACCACACCTTTGAGGGGTGTCGTTATTAGCCCGCCGAAGTAGCTTTTGCTAAGCTTTCTCGCCACGATGGCTCCGCGTCGAGCAAGGTAATTGAACTGCCCTCTCGGATGAAGAATCTCCGTCAATGCCAGCCACAGCGTCAACGTCGCCCTTTTGACCAGCTTGCGGTACAGGTTCAACAGCAAATGTGATGGCCACGCTTCGGATCGCTGGTCCAAAACTTGCCAGCGACCACTCGATGAATTGACACTCAGTCAACAAGCGGACTGACGAACGAAGGACGAAGAAGACCGTGCCAGTACATTTTTGGGCAAAAAGCACGTCCGATGACGAGCCGGGCATCTCGGTCTTCGACCACATGCTGAACGTGGGGTTTGTGGCACGTTGTTTGGCTGAGGCGACACCCGAATTGCTACGCCGCCTTCAAATCGACACAGCTGACGCGTCGGCTCTAGCGGCCCTACACGATCTGGGCAAGATCTCTCCCGGGTTTCAACAGAAACTGCCAGCTTGGCTAAGAGCGAATGGTCTCACCGATACGTCGCGTCAGTTCATGTGGGAGCGCGACTTAGAATCGGATCACGGCCAAGTGACTCATGCGGCGGTACAGGAGTTCCTGGTCCGCAATGGAACAAGCCGCTCGTCTGCCAAGCACATTTCGGCAGTCTTGGGCGGGCATCATGGCCGACTTAAGCCGCCCAATGATCGTGGCTTCCGCCCAGCAAAAGCGATCTCGGAGAAGCACAGCGGTATTGAATGGGACCGGGAACGAGAGGCGGCAGCCCGTGCTACATGCGACGCGTTTGGTACCGACTTAAAGAAGCTCATGTTCGACCAGAATTCGCCGGCATTGTGGTGGCTCGCTGGGCTAACTTCGGTCTCCGACTGGGTAGGCTCGGATGAACGTTTTTTCTCGCCGGCACACGGCCTCGGGGCGCAGCACTCATTCGCCATCGCTCGGCAAGCAGTTACTCAGGTCGGACTCGTTCCGCCGGAGGTCAAGCCGGGCCTATCGTTTCATGATTTGTTCCATGACGCCCGTCAGCCGACCACACAATTCCGTCCGAACGCTATGCAACTTCAGACGGCGTCGACCATCACCTCTCCTGGCGTTTACGTGATCGAAGCCCCGATGGGAACCGGGAAGACGGAAGCTGCATTGTGGGCGGCTTATCAACTGCTGGTCGATCGAAAGGCCCGAGGAGTCTATTTTGCATTGCCGACCCAGGCGACCAGCAATCGAATGCACTTGCGCATGTCCGAGTTCGTGCGGCGCATTGCGCCGACGACGGCAGGCAGCCAACTCATTCACGCAAACTCGTGGCTGATGGAGCACGAACCTGGGCTCTCACCGTCGGGCAGCGGAAAGCAAGCGGCCACAGACGATGCTCGCGTGGGACGCAATTGGTTTGCTTCGGCTAAACGCGCGCTGTTGGCTCCGTTTGGCGTTGGCACGGTGGATCAAGCCCTGTTAGGCGTAGTCGCCGCCAAACACTTCTTTGTGCGCCGGTATGCATTGGCGGGCAAGGTCGTCATCCTGGACGAAGTCCATTCCTACGACGTCTATACGGGAACACTAATCGACAAGCTGATTTCGATGCTCGAACAATTGGGCAGCACGGTCATCGTCCTGTCGGCCACACTCACGGGCAAGCGCCGAAACCAAATCATCACCGCTGCGGGTAACAATGACGAGGAAGCTGAGTTGTCTTATCCGCTCATCAGCGGAAGGCGTGAGGGGACTTCATTTCGTCCAGTGGCCGCAACTCCGCCGTCATCGCATGAAGTTGACGTCATCTTCCAATCTCTCGATGATGCGGCACTGAAAGCGATCGTACTTGCGAAGAACGGCGGTTCGGTTCTATGGATCTGCAACACTGTAGCCTCGGCACAGCAACAGTATCTGCGATTCCAGGCCGCCATAGATGATAAGTCGGTTCGGTTGGGCCTCCTCCATTCTCGCTTCCCGTTCTGGCGTCGTGAGGAGTTGGAAAATGAGTGGATGGAACGACTCGGGAAGAGGAGAGCCACACGCTGCGGCTCGATCCTCGTTTCGACGCAGATCGTCGAGCAGAGTGTCGACCTTGATGCCGACCTGCTGGTCACCGAATTGGCGCCTACCGACATGCTATTGCAGCGAATCGGGCGACTCTGGCGGCATGAACGCAGTTCGAGAGCAGCGTCCAACCCCTGTCTAGTCATTTTGAAGGAAACGGCGCCATTGCACGAGTTTCGCCGGATGAGCAAGTCCATGATTGTCGAAGCATTGGGAGGCAAAGCCCGCGTGTACTCCCCGTACGTTCTTCTGCGATCGCTGGCAGCCTGGAGTGACCGCCAGCGCGTGAAGCTGCCTAACCAGATTCGAGGTCTGATCGAAGAGACGTATGCTGAACGAGACGACGATCCTGAATCGTGGCAGGAATTGTGGAACGAGTGGTTCGGCACTGATTCCGCTAAGAAGCTGATTGCGGCCCGCAATAGCAACCCATGGACGGTGCTTCTGGAAGACGACGAAGGGGTACAGACTCGACTCAATGATCTTCCAACGATATCCCTGGTGCTTTGCAGTCGGCTGACGAAGACAGATGCCGACTTCCTAGACTCCTCACAGGGCGGTTTTCAGGGCGATGAATTCCGCCTGGAAACGGCTCAGTGTGTTCATCGCAACCTGGTTCGGGTCCCAGCCCACTACTTTAGGGCAACGACAAATCATGGTGGAATTGCCCGCTACCTTCAGGGCCGTCATTGCGTCGGCTTGGTTCGTTCCGATGGGGAAATCATCGCGGAAGAACTGAACGACTCGGTCCGACTCCATTGGTCGCCGCATCTGGGGATCATCATTGAAACCACACCGGAAAAGGAGCAAACATGAACGTAGCCTTCGACATGTGGATTCCGGTCGTGAAGACCTGTGGCGAACGACGCTTGGTCAGCCTATGCGACGTGCTTGCTCGTGGCGAAGAGTTCGCCGACTTGGCCGTGCGCCCGCATGAACGCGTTGCCCTAATGCGGCTTTTGACATGCGTCGCCCATGCGGCACTCGATGGGCCCAAAGACTACGAAGATTGGTGCAGACTTCCGTCGCGTCTTCCTTCCGCAGCGACGCAATACCTGGAGAAGTGGAGGGACTCGTTCGAAGTTTTCCATCCTGTGACGCCGTGGCTGCAAGTGGCAGGTCTTTCCAAGAGTGAAGGGGCACCGACTGCGAATGACGACTCGTCAGACTGGACTTCCACCTCCAAATTGAATTTCTCCCTCGCCACGGGAAACACGACGACTCTTTTCGACCACGCAGGGATGCGTCAAACGCGTTGTGTGGCCGCTCCCGACTTGGTGCTTTCCATGCTGACCTATCAGTGCTTCTCGCCAGGAGGGTTAATCGCGCAAGTTTACTGGGCTGGGAAGCAGACGACGAAGACCTCTAAAGACGCACCCTGCGCTCCCGCCTCGATGGTCCATGGGCTTCTTCGCGGGCAAACCCTCGCAGAGTCTGTACACCTCAACCTGCCCAGTTTCGAAGACGTTCGCCTTAGCTACGGAGACACTCCAATCGGCAGGCCGGTTTGGGAGCAAGTCCCCGTTTCCCCTAGTGATTCGAGGAACATACAAAACGCCACCGCTACCTATGTCGGACGTCTGACGCCAATGTCAAGGTTCATTCGACTTGATCCTCGCGGCGACAAGATGCTCCTCGGAAGCGGCTTGGTTTATCCGACTTTCACAGATGGATTTCCCCCTGAGCCGACCGCCACAGTGGTAGTGCGTCAAAGTACCGGAGGCGAAGATAGAATGCTTCTTTCGTTTCGCCCCTCGAAAGCACTATGGCGAGAACTGGCGGCGATCGTTGTCAAGCGGACGTCTGAGGGGAGCGGAGGACCGCTATCTCTGCGAGCGATACCAGACGGTCAAGGTTGTGATCTCATCGTTAGTTCCATGGCTCGCGATCAAGCCACGGTCGTCGATACGGTGGAGTCGGTGTTTCGCATTCCGCCACGCCTCACAACGCTCGAAGGCACTACAGCCTACGAAGCCGAAGTGAAGACGGCCGAAGAACGTGCCGGACAACTGAATCGGGCAGTTGAAGCGTATAGGTCAGCCCTCGACGGTGGCTGGGAGGGGCGATTGAAGAGCGCAGGCCCAAGCAAAGCGGAACTGAGAGCGAAGCTTCATGCCGTCGCCGCAACGCACTTTTGGACAGCCGTCGAGAAAAACTTGCCGCTGCTGATGACTCATATTGAGTCGCTTGGCACAGACAATGCGGGTGCCACTCGATCAGCATGGCACAAAATGCTCTTCATCTCGGCTCTCGACGCCTTTCGTACCGCGTGCGGCCAAGAGACGCCTCGACAGGTACGTGCATTCGCCGAAGGCTGGAAACGCTTGGTGAAACAAAAAGTCGCTTCCCCAACCACTGGGGACGAGGAGGAAACATGAGTGCACTGATTCTCAACACGATTCACCTGTATCGTCGGCTCTTTCACGCATCCCATCGTAACTTGAAGACTCCAGTTAAGGAGAATATGCCGTGAGTAGACTCTTGGATCGACTCCGCCAACGCAAGGAGGATCGCGGCCTTCTCGCCGATCTTCGCTGCGCGCTTGTTGAGAGCAAGAAACACCGCGCTTGGCCGGCATTGCATCGACTTGGCGTCGACCTCACCGACCGTGCCACCACAGTCGTCGCCGCGCTTTATGCTACGCACCCGAAAGATGGGAAGGGCAACTTTGGTGACACCTGCCGCAGCATCCAACACGGGCGGGGAGACAGCCGTGGTGAAGATAAATTGAGCCCGATCGAACGTCGCTTTCTGCACCTGCTGGCGGCGGACAGCGACGACGAACTTCATCAGCGGGTGACCCGAATGGTGTTGCTCGCAAAGTCACTTGATATCCCCGTCAACTACGAACAACTCGAAACCGATCTGAGGTTCTGGAACGAGCGAACGAAGACCGAGTGGGCGGCACGGTTCTGGACGCCCGACGTGACAAGCGACGCAGAACTCGCCGTTGAGGAAGGAGCCGACGCATGAGTTGGTTGGCATGCATAGAAGTGGAGGCGGAAACGGCATTCGCCAATGGCGTGGCAGACAGTTACGCCTGGCATCAGCGACTATGGGATTGTTTTCCGCGACAACCTGATCGTAAGCGAGATTTCCTGACTCGAATCGACAGTCTTGACAGCGGTTTGCGTCTTTGGATGTTGTCGCCCACACGTCCCTCGCGGCCAAACTGGTGCCCGCCCGAGCGATTTGCCGTCAAGGAAGTCGCCGTGTCCTTCCTTTCACATCGACACTATGCCTTCTCGCTGCGAGCGAACCCCGTCAAATGCCTTGTCCAGCGAAACGAACAAGGCGAGCGACGACGGCATGGAAAACGTGTCGCACTAACCAAACCCGACGAATTGCGCGAGTGGCTTGAACGCAAAGCCGTGCAAGGCGGATTTCGGATCGTCGACGATCGCGAGTTGGAGATCGGCCCCATGGCAAAGAGTCACTTCCGCAAACGCGACCACGTCGCCTTTCATGGAGGCGTCGAGTTCCGCGGCGTCCTGGAAGTCGTCGACTCTGCGAAGTTTCGCGAAACCTATTACACCGGTGTCGGCAGCGCCAAGGGCTTTGGCTTCGGCATGCTGCTCCTGGCGCCGGTGGAATTGTAGTTGCCCGTCACAAAGGAGAACCCTCATGAAACATCTTGAACTGCACATCCTTCAGTCCGTTCCCGTCGCCTGCCTAAACCGCGATGATTTAAACTCGCCGAAAACAGCCGTCTTCGGCGGCGTTCAAAGGGCGCGAGTTTCCAGTCAGTGTTGGAAGCGAGCAATCCGCGAATTGGCCAAAGAGTTATCGCCCACCAGCTTCCAAGGAGAACGCACTCGGCGAATGGTGTTTGCCCTGAAGAACGCGATCACCGAAGCCGGCATCGCCGAACCCGCCGCAGTCGTGATCGCCGAGCAGGTTGCCGATGTCGTGGAAACGCTTGACTCCAGGAACGACGCCGACGGGATGAAGAAAATCAAGACGCTGATGTTCTTCTCGAAGGCGGAATACGACATGATCGCCAAAACGATCGCGCAATCCGAAGACGTTCAGCGCTCGATCACGGAACTTGTCAGAGCTTCGTTGATGCTTCAGAGCGAGGGCGATAAACAGGAGAAGGAGGAGGCAAAGAAGGCTTTGGATAAAACCCTGAAGACGATGGGCAAGTGTCTGGAAAAGGGTGCCATCGCAAAAGCCATCAAGGCCGCCAAGCTCAATGACGCAGCAGATATCGCGTTATTTGGCCGGATGGTCGCCAACGATCCCTCGCTTTCAGTCGAGGCAGCCGCCATGTTTTCCCACGCCCTGTCTACCCACAAAGCTGACAACGAGATCGACTTTTTTGCCGCAGTGGATGATCTTCAGCCCAAGGCAGAGACTGGCGCAGGAATGACCAGTACGCTGGAGTTCAATTCGGCTACTTATTACCGATTCGCCGCGCTCAACCTCGACATGCTGAAGGACGACGAGCATTTGGGCGATCTTGCGTTGGCCCAGCGGCAAGCCGTGGTGCGCACTTTCGTGGAAGCGACGATCAAGGCGATGCCCGGTGCTCGCAAAAGTACGATGAACGCCAACACGCTCCCAGTCTTCGTCTTAGCACTCGTGCGAAACGAAGGCCATCCGATCCAGTTGATCAACGCGTTCGAGAATCCGGTTCGATCCTCGCAGGGGTACGCGCAGGAATCGACAAAACGTCTGAAGGCCGAGTATGAATCTCTAAAGAATACTTGGGGAATCCAGGCAGCCTTGGAAGCTTCGATTCCTGATGTCGGTTTACCGACGCTTTTGGACGAGGTGGTGAAACATGTCGACTGATACGAAGTACATTGCGTTACGACTTCAGGGTCCGCTTCAGTCGTGGGGCGTCGACAGTCAGTACAGCCGTCGGAACACGGACTTGATGCCCACGAAGAGTGCCGTGGCCGGAATGTGCTGCGCCGCGCTGGGATTCGCACGCGGCAGTGAGACGGAAGCCACGTTTCTGCTCAAGTTCGCGGAGGTGAGGATGACGGCTATTGCCATTCCTCGGGTCGTCGGACGCAAAGGGCGAGTCGGCGCTGACACCGAATTGGCTGTGCGAAGGCTTCAGGACTACCATACGGTGCAGAATACGAGAAAAGCCGATGGTGGCTTGAAGGACTGCCACATCACATACCGCCAGTACCTCGCCGATGCTTCATTCGGCGTCATCCTCGAGGGTGCATCGGTAGTACTTGAGGAAGTTGCGTCTGCCTTAGCCGATCCCAAATGGGGACTGTGGCTGGGACGCAAATCGTGCATTCCGTCGGCACCGATACTGGCTGGATTGCGGAATACTCGCGAGGAAGCGTTGCAACTGTTGCTTGGCAAAGAGCCGCTGGAGTCGTTTACGCGACATGAGGAGGCCGCGAGTTTCTCGGAAGGGACCGATGCGATTCCAGATCAACCGATAAGTTTTGCCTCCGAGCGTCGCCTGTTCGCGCCCCGTCGAATCTACCGGAATCGTGGTGCTTTGTGAGGATCGAGTCTAATCCGATCCCGATCAAAGAGCGAACCAGCATGGTTTGGCTCCAACGCGCAAATCTGGA
>JAXMBK010000016.1:0-178809 GCA_046349935.1 Pirellulales bacterium
GAACTTCGGGCCGAGAAACCCGGCGTCCTGGTGAATGAACCCGCCGCTTCCTGGCTTAATCCACACGTACGGCGGCAGATTGCTGTCCCCCGGGCCCAGCCATTTGGCGACCGCCGATCCGAAGTAGGGATAAGTCACTCCGCGGTTCTTCGGGTCGCCGCGCTGGATGCGTGCGACGCCGGCCGAGTGCGAGTTGTCTTGCGTGCACATGCTCCGGACGAGCGTCAAATGGTGCATCTGTCGCGCCGACTTCGGCAGCAACTCGCTCACATGAATCCCAGGCGTCGACGTCGGGATTGCACGAAAGGGACCGCCGAACGTCGAGCCTGGCTTCGGGTCCCAGCTTTCAAGCTGACTGATGCCGCCGTCGAGCCAGATGAAGACGACCTGCTTGCGTTTGGCCGCGACCTGCTGAGCAACCGCGGGGACGCCAAGCACGCCCATACCGCTCGACGCCATCGACGCGGCGGCGCACCCTGCCGCGCCGACGGCCGCGTTCGTCAAGAAACGTCGTCGCGAATGGGCATGTTCCCAAGGACGACATAACGCTGAATTCGACATCCACGCCTCGCTTTCCCGCCTTGTGCTGTAAGCCGCCTCGCACCGTCGGTCTCGATCGCCGTCCGTCGTCGCCTTCAGTGGTTGATTGCAAACTCGGTGCTCGCCAGCAGCGCCCACGCCAAACGTCCAAGCATCGCCGCTCGCTGTTCGGCGCCCTGGCTATCGGGCCGTTGCAACAGTTCCAGCAACTCTTGTCGTTCGTCCTCCGCGGGAGGCCGCGAGAGGACCGATAAGAACAGTTCCTCGAGCGTTTGCTGTGCATCGGGAATCGCCGCCAAGCGCGCCGTCAAATTGCCGTCGCGCGGCTGTAACCACCCGAGCACCACGGCGTCGTTCATCAAGAACAGCGCCGCCTTCACGCTCGGCGCAAACTCGGTCTCAGGCTCCTTCGGCGGGTTGGCAAACGCCTTCGCGAATCGCTCGCGTAGTTTCGCCAGCTCTTCCTGCTGGGCCTTGTCGTTCGGCTTTGCGGCGGCTTCCGCCTGGGCCTGGCCCGTGGCGATCCGCATCGAGGCCAAGATTTGCTCGGCCGACAGCGGCTTCTCCAGGGCCGTTCGATAACTGGTTTCGGGGACGCTCTCGGGACTCGCTCCCTCCGGTAGACGCGAAGATCGCTGGTAGGTGCGCGTGAGCGCGAGCTGGCCGATCAGCCATTTCATGTCGAATTGATGCGCCGCAAACTCGTTTGCCAACAACTCGAGCAGCTCAGGGTGCGACGGCGGGTTTTCAGAGTGATGCAAGTCGAGCGGATGAACGAGCCCGCGTCCCATGAGCATCCACCAGAGTCGGTTCGCCATGTTGCGTGCGAACGCGGGGTTCTCGCGTCGCGGCAATTTTTCCGCCAGCAGTTTGAGCGGACTGAACTTCAATTCGCCGGGAAAGTTCGTTTTCTTATCGGGCGGCGTCAGATACTCTTCCCCCGCCTTCCATTCCGGTACGTCCAGTTCGACTCCGCCGGGCAGCTTGGGTCCGATCGTCCGTGGTTCTTGCACGAACACCGACGTAAACTCGACCTTCTTCTTGAGCGGCGTTTCGGCGAGCGCGGGCGTTTTCACGTCGCGGCGAATCTGCGCCTGGCCGACGAACGCAAACAACCCCTGGTAGTAATCCTGGGTGTAATCCTTCACGAACAGGTGGTCGTGACACTGCGCGCACTGCACGTCCATCCCCAAGAACAACCGCCCGACGTCGCGCACCATGCCGGGTATGTCGACCGGGTTCTGGCCGTAGTTCTCCAACCGTTTTGTGAAGAAAAAGGCGGCCCCTTGCGACGCTTCCTGGTTCGGATCGGACCAGATCATCTCGCGCACCATCTGGTCCCACGGTTTGTTGGCCGTCGCCGAATGATGCAGATACTTCCGCCACTCGACGGCGTCCCCCTGTCGCTCCATCAGCATCACGTGCAGGAAATCGGCCATGCGGTCGGCGTATTCGGGCGCTGCCAGCAAGGCCTCAATTCGTTTGGCGCGTTTGTCGGGCGAGGCGTCGGCCAGAAACTGCCGCGTCTCCTCGATCGTCGGGATGCGCCCGGCGAGGTCGAGAGTCGCACGACGGAGGAACTCCCCGTCCGACGCCGGTTCGCTCGCCGCCCCCCCCATGCGCGCCTCAATCAGCGCATCCACTTGTTCGTGCAGCGGCGCCTGCGCCGTCGCCGACGACGTCCAGGACAGCAGGATTGCCACGCTCGACAGGGAGGCCAGGAGCGCAGTACGAGACAAAGCGAGCAGTCGTCGGAAACGCATGGCGACGATTCTCGGGAAAGGCTGGAGGGATCGGGCGGGAAACGAACCCTCGTAGTCTAAACCTTGACGGCGCGAGAATAAAGCCAATTAATCGCCGCTGACGTCTCCCGCCAACGTCCCGAGTCCGCTGGTCGCGCCGCTGGCAATCGTACTCGACGTCGTCATCTGACCTCGCAGTTCGGCGGCTTGCGTCAGCAGCGTCAGCGCGAATCCGCTCGAGTGGTCGGCCATCCACCGCAGCAAGCTGCTCACCACCAATTCCTTGAGGTAAGCGAAGGAAAAGCCTTCGGTGGCCGTCGTCAATTCGCGGATCGTCGCTGCATCCCAGTTGGTTTCCTCAACGAGCCGCACGTGCCACATCTCCAGATACGCTTGCCGCTCGACTGCCGCCGGCAGTCCGAAGTGATACTTCCGATCAAAACGGCTGGGCCGATCCAGAATCGCCGGATCGATCCGCTCGGGATGGTTCGTCGTCGCCAAGACGATCATGCCGACGTTCTTTTCGAAGCCATCCAACTGATTCAAGAAGAACGACCGATTCTCCTCGTTCACCAGCGCATCGAGGTCCTCGAAGATGAGCATGCAGGGGCGCAGTTGACGCGCCCGATCAAACACCACGCGCAGCATCTCTTCGCTGGTGTAGTGCCGGCTGGCGAGGCTTTGAACATAGAGGCTCGGAATCTTCAGTTCCTTCACGAGCGCTCGGACGCAGTGCGTCTTCCCATTTCCAGGAGGTCCAATCAGAAGTGCACCGCGACGCCACGCGACTCCCAGCGACTCGTATCGCTCACGCGCCGCGAGGAAGCGATGAAAGTCGTCGCGCAACGAGTCCTTGAGCGTGCCGCTCAAGACTAGATCGTCGAACGAGGCCTGTTGCGTCGCCGCATAAAGTTCGCGACTGCGCTGCCAATACCCGCCGTGAAACACCAGAATCGACTCGCCCGGATCGTTCGTCTTCCGTTTCACATCCAGCAAAAACGACTCAGCCGTCTCGAGCTCGTCGGCCGCGATCCAAAAGCGGCTCGTCCCGCCGCAGTTGGAATCCCAACTCGCTTTCACGACGTACAGATCGAGATCCCGCCAGCGGACGTGCCAGGCCGCCTGTTCGAAATGAGTGACCAGACTGTCGTGATCCTCTCCGCCCCACTCCCAGATCGCCACCGACGGCGGCGCGTCCGAGAGTTTCAATTGGCAAAGCCCCAGTTGCGCGTACTCCTCCAGTTCCAGGTTGTTTGTCGCGATAAGCCGTCGAGGCGTCACCGCTTCGCGGATTCGATCCTCCAAGCGAGCGGCGATGGCCGAATCGGTGGGCGAGAGGTTGGCGAGGTAGAGATTTGCGGGAAGCGGTAGGTTCATGTGGTGCATCAAAGGCAATTAGGAATAGGCGTTCAAGAATACGTTCTCGCGTTCCAATGACAATTGGAACGCGTCGGAGATCTTCGTCATGAATTGACAACGTGCGATCCACCAGACGGCGTCCAATCCGCGTTCGTTTCCAAGCGCGTTGGTCAATCGCGAAACATCGTCGTCCGTGATGCTCCACGGAGCATCCGTCATCTTTTCTGCGAGCCCAAACGCAATTCGCTCCGCGGGCGAGAATTCTTCCCAAGCGCCGCTGGCGAGCGCTTGGGTGCGGGAGGCGATCTCCTCAGAATTGAGTCCGCCGACCTCCATCAGCATCTCGCAGTGGCCCATGCAGTATCCGCACTGCAATGCCCGCGTCACGATCCAGAACATGCTCTCTTCAAACACTCGATCTTGACCTGACTCAGCGGCGAACGCGCGGAGCGTCTTGATCCAAGCACCGCCGATCTCGGGCTGACGGCCCACAACCAATCGGCTCCAGCGAATCTCTAGCGGCCGCGTCGCCGAATAGAGTCCAGGAGGAATCACCGAACTCACTTCGCTCCATTCCGGAATCCGAATGCGAGATTCGCGCCCCCGTTGCTGCTCGAGTCGCGCTTGCAACGGTTCGTAGGGGGAGACTCGCGCTGGTCGTTCCAGCGCACTTTCAGACGCCCAAGCAGGGATCGGCGGGCGATCGGGCGAAGTCGACTTGCCGACCGACGTCAAATCGGGCGGCGCGATGTCGATCGGCGCGACGGGCCCGTGCGGCTCAAGCGGCAGCGCTAGGGCTTGCACGAGCCGATCTTGAAACGCTCCGTAAGCAACCGAGAGGACGACCGCCACCGCTCGCGCGTCGCCGTAGGCTTCGAGCAGCGAGGCGACCTGTTCGTTCGACACGTCGCGTCCCGCGCGCGCTAACTGCTCCGCAAACTGTACGAGCCGCCGCGAGCGGTCGTCAAGCGGCGAATCGTCGCCGACGAGAAGGGAGTTCACCGTTGCAGGTTCGCATCCGGCTCTGATAAGCGCCTCGCGGGCATAGTCCGCCCCGTACGCACTGCGATTGGCGCGCGCCGTCGCGACTCGAAGCAGCCCTTTCTCCATCTCCGACAGTTGGTCGGTTGTGCGAATGAGAAAGTCGAGTCGCAGCATATGGGCGACGACGCCGGGCAACGTTTCCGCCAACGCCTGCGCCCAGATCGGCAAGGCTGCCGAGGCTCGCAACGACGACTCAGGCGCGATTCGCTTCCAGGCTTCGTCAACGTCAAGCAGTCTGCAACGGGGCCGCGGCTCGTCGGCTTGGTCCAGCAAGGTCATGACGAGCGCCTGTTCCATCTCGCCCGTTTTGAATCCAAACGGCCCGCGCCCGCCCTTGTAGGCCACTCGCCCTCGTCGATCGATCACGTACAGCCGCGCCGGCATGCCGCTGTAGGCATGACCGACGGAATCGTCGATGTCGTCGACCAAGAGAGGAATCGACGGCTTCAGCCGCGCGTGGCACTGGCGCGCCACCTCTACCCGCGCTCCAATCGTCTTGGGCTGCTCGACGGACACCCCCGCCGATTCGTTGGACTGCATCGCCCAACCATCGGTCGGATGCGCCTCGCGCACATAGATCAAGAGAAAATGCGCCTGATCGCCGAAACGCCGATGCACCTCTTCCACGCCCGCGTACATCGAACGAAACGGTCCACAGGTAAAGTTGCCGAAGACGAGCACGACGGGTTTGCGGTCGTCGGCCGCAGTCTTGGACTTCGTGAAGTAGTCGGAAAGGCGGATCTTCGATCGGCCGTCGACGGCGGCAAGCGTAAAGTCGGGCGCGGGGGCGCCAAGATCGGGCCCTTCGCACATCGATCCCACTTCGCCGGCGAAGAACCCGCGCAACAGTTGCTCGCGAGTAGGAGCATCTCCCGGCAAGAAGCTGGCGGTCATCCCGGTCAGCCATTGATCGCGCAGATCATTCGACGTCACATGGTCGCGTCCCGCCGCCGCCGTGTCGAAAAAGGCATCCCACTGAGCTCGCGTCAATCGCCCGTCGCCGGAAGTGTTCAGCTTTCTGAAAAGCCGATTGACCAGATACGCGTGCTCGACCCACGGATTCGACTCAGACCAATCCAGGTCGTCGGCGGTGATGCAGCCGTCGCGATTGCGATCAAGTCGTTCGAACCAAGCCTGCGGCCCGTGAAATTCGGCAAGCGTGATGGACTGCGACGAGGAATCGCCGCCTGTCGCGCGCTGCAACAGCCACCGCCAATCGTACCGCGATTGAGCCGGCCCAAACCACCCTTCGCCCGACTCCATCTTCGACCCGGTTTGGATCGCCAAGTACATCTTCACGGCCTCGGGCAGGCGGCGGCCTGCATATCGCGTCGCTACTTCCTCCGGCGTCAAACTCAGCAGTTCGTCGTCAAACTGAAAGAACATTGCTTTCTAACCTCAAAATGCGTCATCCGCGGCCCGCATCCACCGCCAGCCTCGCAGCGCACTTCCCTTAAGACTTCAATCCGAATTCTTCTCGCTGCGACTTCGACGACGCCAAGTAGCGTTGAAATGCGGTCGTGTCGCGTACGCAGCTGACGCCGCGAAACACTAGCGCAACGCTTCTTCGATGTCGCACCAACGAACGATTCGCGTCCGCCCGATGGATCGTATTCCCATGATGCACCGTCAAGTCGCCTGGGCGCATGACGATTGGAACTTCCGCCGCGTAGTCGGCCGCCGAGTAGTCGGGGATTCCCTGAGAAAATCCGAGCGTCGTGGTGCGCACGTGCGGTCGGATGCCTCGCAAATGAGAACCAGGAATGTAGCGCAAACAACCATTCTCCTCGTCGACTTCGTCGAGCGCCAGCCACATCGTGAGCACCTGCGGGGGCGCAAGACAAAAGTAAAAATTGTCCTGATGCGGCGGCGTCGCATGGTTCGTGGCGGGCGGCTTATTAAACCATTCCATCCCCTCCGCCTGACATGCTTCTCCCAACAAGGACCGCGCCAATTCGTTCCATGACGGATGACGCAGATACTCCGCCAAGGACGCATCTCCTTGCAGTCGATTCAGTTGCTTCAACGTCTCCGGACGAGCCCGGTCTTCGTAGAACGCATCGCCATCCGGCAATCCCGGTACGACCTCGCGGATGTAACGCTCCAGTTCCGCTTGCAAGCGCACCAGCGACTCGCCCGACAAGAACTGCCGAACGACGACGAATCCATCGCGCTCGTAAGCCTTGTTCCATTGCTCCCTATCCGCGCGATCGTGATTGGAATCCATGACTTACTTCTCCACCGTCCATTCCAACCGCAACTCGCCCGTCCCTTGGCCCGCTTCCAACAGCGTCTCGACCGCTTCGTTGTCCAGAATCGCCGTGTGCTTGTCTTTGGAGACGTGGAATCCGCGGGCGTCGACGATCGTGCCCCGAACGGTCGACATGCGAATTTCGCCGATCCCGTTCGCCGCCGCTTGACGCAGCGAAGCAGCCGTCGCAGGCTCCCGCTTCGTCGTCGACGCCTCTTTGTCCGACCGAATCGTTACGATCAATTGCCGGAGATTTCCTTGCCGGACGAACCGCGTCTCGATCGGCGGCGGACCATCGCCGTCGCGGATCGTGAGGTACTTTTCCAACACTTTGGACTCGGGAAGTCGAAAGACCAGCGCACACGCCATGGGCGACGTCTTCTTGATCCAATGCTTGCTTTCCAGCGTCCCGCCCGCGTCGCGGACTCGAGTTACTTCGCTATCTTTCTCCGCATCGAATTCCGCTCGGTAGTTTTCCTCTTCCTTTTGCCCCGCTGCATTGGCGGACGACGAGTGCAGATGCGAGCGCATGACCGTCACGTCTGCGGCGCCGTCCTCGTGGATCATGATCGTGGTAATCTCATCTCCCTCGATGCAGCCTGCCAGCAGCAGCAAGAGCACGCCCATCCCCAATCCGCCTCGTCCGCATCGCATGTCGCCTGTCTCCGTTCATGCTATGTTTAGTTCCGCCTTCGCGCTGTCCGCGACGGCGATCATTCAAGCACTTTGCGCATGCCACGTCTACGAAAAACTAATTCTGCCGACGGCCTTGCCTGCCTTCATCCGGTCGTACGCCGTTGGTTCACGGAGACGTTTTCCGCTCCGACCGACGTGCAGAGCCACGCTTGGCCTGCGATCGCAGCCGGCCGACACACGTTGCTGCTGGCCCCCACGGGCTCCGGCAAGACGCTCGCCGCCTTCCTCGTCGCCCTCGATCGACTGATTTTTCCGCGCAGCGACTCGACGTCGCCTTCCCCGCCTGCGCCCGCGGGAGTCCGCACGCTCTACGTTTCGCCCCTCAAGGCGCTCGGCGTCGACGTGGCACTCAACCTCCAACGGCCGCTCGCCGGCATCCTCGAATGCGCTCGGCGCGAGAACCTGCCAAGTCGCGAGCCGCGGATCGCCATTCGCACGGGCGACACGCCGGCGTCGGAACGAGCTCGCTTTCCGCGGCAGCCGCCGGACATCTTGATCACGACCCCCGAGTCGCTGTATCTGCTGCTCACGTCGAAGGCCAGTCGCGCGTTGGCGAGCGTCGACACCGTGATCGTCGACGAAATCCACTCGCTGGTCGCCAATAAGCGTGGTGCGCATCTGTTCGTCACTCTGGAACGACTCGAGCAACTACGGCTCGACCTCCGCGATGCGCCGCCGCCGCTCCAGCGCATCGGCCTCTCCGCCACGCAACGCCCGCTCGACGAAGTCGCTCGCCTGCTCGGCGGCGCCGAGTTCGACGCGACCGATCCCGCGATCCTGCGTCCGCGTTCCGTCGAAATCATCGCCGCCGGCGCCCGGAAGGTGCTCGACCTGCGCATCGAGATGCCGGCGCTCGAACGCATGCAGTCCAGTAAGCTTGTCGGCCACGCCGTCGCGCCGCCGACCGAACGGTCGCCGACGGAGAGGCCGGCTGCGTCCGACTACGCGCCCGTCGACGCGTCTGCGCCGCCCACCAGCCAATGGTTCGCCATCTACCCGGAGTTGGTCGAGCAGATCCGAGCACATCGCAGTACGATGTTGTTTGTGAACAGCCGCCGTTTGGCCGAACGACTCGCGGCGGCGATCAACGAGACCGCCAAAGCGCCGCTCGCCCTCGCGCATCACGGTTCGCTGGCGCGCGATCAACGGCAGCACATCGAGCAGCGTCTCAAATCGGGCGACTTGCCCGCGATCGTCGCTACCTCGTCGCTGGAATTGGGAATCGACATGGGGGCCGTCGATCTGGTCATCCAAGTCGCTGCGCCGCCGTCGATCGCAGCGGGTCTGCAGCGCATCGGCCGAGCGGGACACCAGGTCGGCGTCCCCTCGAAGGGACTCATCTTCCCCAAGTATCGCGGCGACTTGCTGGCCTGCGCCGCGGCCGCCGCCCGCATGACCACCGGCGAAGTCGAGGAGACGTTTTATCCGCGCAACCCGCTCGACGTACTCGCTCAACAAGTGGTCGCCATGGTTTCGCTCGCGCCGCGCCGCGTCGAACAGTTGTATTCGTTGGTGCGTAAAGCGGCGCCGTTTCACGATCTCCCCCGCACCGCGTTCGACGGCGTACTCGACATGCTGGCCGGCCGCTATCCGTCGGACGACTTTTCCGAGCTCCGACCGCGCGTCACGTGGGACCGTATCGCCGGCATCGTGACCGCTCGACAAGGCGCTCAACGACTGGCGATCGCCAACGCGGGCACGATCCCCGACCGCGGACTCTACGGCGTCTTCTTGGCCGACCATCAGGGGGCCGGCGCGCGCGTCGGCGAGCTGGACGAGGAGATGGTGTTCGAAACGAAAGCGGGCGACGTCATTCTGCTCGGCGCCTCGTCGTGGGAAGTGCGCGAGATTACGAACGACCGAGTGCTGGTCGTGCCCGCGCCCGGCGCCGTCGCGCGACTTCCGTTCTGGCGCGGCGACGGCCCTGGGCGGCCGCTTGAGTTCGGTCGCGCCATTGGGCGCCTTGCGCGGCAATTGGCGGAGCTTCCCACCTCCGCCGCTCGCAAACAACTAACCTCCCGCCACGGATTGCAGCGCGACGCCGCCGACCAGTTGATCGCCTACATCCGCGAACAGGTCTCCGCCACACGCGGCCCGCCGCCGTCCGACGAATCGGTCGTGGTCGAGTGTTTTCGCGACGAAGTCGGCGATTGGCGCATTGCCTTGCTCTCCCCCTTTGGCCTTCGCGTCCACGCTCCCTGGGCGCTCGCCGCCGCCGCCCGCTTGCGGCAAGAACGGCCTGGCGAGCACGACGTCATTTGGGACGACGACGGGATCGTGTTTCGGGTTCCCGCTTCCGACGACCCGCCGCCGCTCGACTGGCTCATTCCGAAAGCGGACGACGTCGAAGCGACCGTGCTGCGCGAATTGGCCGGCTCCTCGCTGTTCGCCGCTCGGTTTCGCGAGAATGCAGGACGAGCGCTTCTGCTGCCGCGCCGCCAACCAGGGCGCCGCACGCCGCTGTGGCTCCAGCGACGCCGTTCGGCCGATCTCTTGCAAACGGTCGCTCGCTACCCCGAGTTCCCGATTCTGATCGAAACATACCGCGAGTGCGTGCGCGACGTGTTCGACCTCGCGGGGCTCAAGTCGCTGCTTGGACAGATCGAATCGCGAGCCATCCAAGTACGACAAGTCGTCACGGAAACGGCGTCGCCGTTCGCGTCGTCTCTGCTGTTTGGTTACGTCGGCAACTTCGTTTACAACGCCGACACGCCGCTCGCCGAACGTCGCGCCCACGCGTTAGCTCTCGACTTCGCTCAACTGCGCGAGCTGCTTGGCGACGCCCCGCTGCGACAACTGCTCGACCCCGACGTCGTGGCCGCCGCACTTCATGAACTTCAACGGCTCGACGGCCGCCGCCCGCTCCGTCACGAAGACCATGTGCACGATCTGCTGTTGAGCCTGGGCGACCTTTCGTATGACGAGTTGGCCATGCGCTGCAGGAGCGCCGACGAGCCGGTCCCGCCTGAGGCGCGGGAGTGCTCGCTCGACCATTGGCTTGCCACGCTCGCCGCCGCACGGCGCATCGTGCCGATCGACGTGAGCGGCGAACGTCGCTATGCGGCGGTCGAACAAGCGGCCAGGTATCGCGACGCGCTCGGGATCGAGATTCCCGCCGACCTCCCCGCCGTCTTCTTGACCGCCCCGTCGACGCCCGTCGACGATCTGCTGGCGCTGTACGCGCGAACGCACGTCGCCTTTACCGAGTCGGAAGCTGCGGCGCGCTGGCGCCTGGGTTCCGCCGTCGTGCGCGACGCACTGCATCGGCTGGAAGCACGGGGGCGAATAGCGCGCGGCGAGTTTCGTCCGGGCGGAAGCGGCTTGGAGTGGTGCGACGTCGAGGTGCTCCGGCAACTGCGTCAGCGTTCGCTCGCGGCCGCTCGCAAACAAATCGAGCCGGTCGCGCCGCAGCGCTATGTGCAGTTCGTGCTGCGTTGGCAAGGTGTCGCCGCGCCGCGGCAAGGGCTCGATGCCTTGCTGGACGCAATCGAACAGCTGCAGGGGCTCGCCTTGCCCATCACATCGCTTGAAGACGACATTCTTCCGGCGCGCGTGAGCGACTACGATCCGGCGGACCTCGACGAACTGTGTGCGGCGGGGGAAGTGGCGTGGCGCGGTGCGTCGGAGGGGCGAGTTGCGTTGTACTTGGCCGACCAGCGGGCTTGGCTGGCGCCGATGCCGACGCCCTTGGACGACCCGCTGGCCGCCCGCATTCGCGACTTGCTGGCGGCTCGCGGCGCCTTGTTCTATCAGGAGATCGCCGCGAAGCTGGGCGGCTTTCCCAACGACATCCACGACGCCTTGTGGCGGTTAGTGTGGAACGGAGAACTGGCCAACGACACGCTGGCGCCGCTGCGCGCCAAGCGTCGTGAAAGTGCGGGCGCCGCCGCGGGGCGGCATCGTCGTCGCCGTCCGCCGCTCGGCAGCCTCTCCACCGCGAAAGCCCGCTTCCGTTCACGGCGGTCGCGTTTTACGAGCGACACGGCCGGCCGCTGGTCGTTGGTCGGGCGAGTCGATGCCGACCCGCCTACGCCGACGGAACGACTCTCGACGCTGGTCAACCAGTTGCTGCGCCGTCACGGCATCGTGCTGCGCGAGACGGCGGATGCCGAGGGGCTGGAGGGAGGTTTCTCGAGCATCTACCCGGTGCTCAAGGCGATGGAAGAAGCCGGTCGAGTGCGGCGCGGCTACTTTATCGCGGGCCGCGGCGCTTCGCAGTTCGCACTCGCCGGCGCTGATGACTTGCTACGCTCGCCGCCGCCGTCCGTCGCGTCTTCGGAGACGTCGCCTGACGCCGACGAAGAAGATCTGGCGGAAGCCACGATCGTGTTGTCCGCGGTCGATCCTGCGAACCCCTTTGGTCCGCTCGTCCCCTGGCCCGAATCGCCTTCGGCGGACCACCGACCGCAGCGTGTGGACGGAGCGCAGGTGTTCATTCGCCAGGGAGTCGCCATCGGCTATCTCCACAAGACGGCCGACCATGTTCTCACATTCGACGCCGCCGACCTCCCGCCGCTCGCCGCCGCGCTCGCATCGCTCGTCGCCCCGCGTCGCCCCGTCTTTCTGACTCGCGTCGACGGCCGCCCCGTCGCTGATTCGCCGCTCGCCCCCCACTTGATCGCCCAAGGCTTCAGCGCCTCGAGCCAAGGATTCTTGAAGCGTCCGACGTAGAACAGGCTTCCAGCCTGTTATTCAACCTTCCCCAACGCAAACGCTTCCGCAATACGCGTCGCCGACCGCTAACCACATCGCCGGCGCGAACACGGCGTCGGCTGAAGTGCTGTCTCTAACGCCATTACCGCATCGTGCGATACGCCACGGCCCAGAAGGGCACGACGAGCCCGACGATCAACAAGCCTGTGGCGACCGACAGGAACTGAATCTTTTCGCGGAGGCTGCGTAGTTCGCGGCCGATCACATGATCGTAGTTCTCTTGCACGACCGTCCAGAGTCCCGTGTCCTTGCCGCGAACCGTGACGGGCGCACGAGCCGCCAGCCAACGCTGATCGAAGGCTGCCCCCAGTGGATCATCGCCGAGAGGATCGCGATAGTTCAACTTGCTGTAGACGCGCGTATGCGCCGTCGGCTGCCAGTGCTCCAACGATACGCGGCGCTGTTGAAATCGGTCGGGCAAACGCTGGTCGCGGGCCTTGAGCAACTGTTCGTAGAGCGGGTGTTGCAGGATCACCCCTTCACGTCCAGGGCGCGTATCGATGAGCGTGGCGAAGACGTTGTCGGTCTCTTCGCCGGGCAATTCGGTAATCTGCCCCAGCTCAAACAGCAGCGACACGACGCCCAAAAAGCGGTCGTCGGCTTCGGTGGACGCGGCGAGCGGGTCGCGGCTGGCGAGCCGGGCGTCGGCGGGGACGCCCGCAGCGCCGTCCAGTCGATAGATCGGGGTGGAGATGGCGACGACCCAGCGGTCGGAGACTTGACTTACAAACGCCGCGGACAGGTGTGTATCGTGAATTCGGCGCCGCGGCGACTTGCGATAGGCTTCCGTGTCGGCGTAGTCCCGAGCCTCGCCGTGGAAGTAGGAACGCCAAGCGTAGTTCACGCCGATCGTGGCGTTCGCAGGCCAGCGCGCCACTTGCATTCCGTCTCGCGCCAAGACGAACCATCCGAAGACGCTCGGCGTTTCCGCGCTGGCAGTCCGCAGCCGCTCTTGCAGCTCGCAGTTCGCTGGATGTTCGAGCAGTTGTTTGCGAAGCGGCTCGCGAGTGGGTTCATCGAGCCGCGGGTCGTCGAGTTTCGCGAGGACAGGCGCAAGTTCGGCGTCGGACTGCAATTCCATCAGCGCGCGGCGCAGCACCGGATCGCGCGCCAGCCCCTCGACCAAATCGTAGCTGTTCTCCAACTCGCTTTGCGCCGACCTGGCCACTGTATCGGCGGCAAATCCTACTCCGGCCAAACTGCGGCCGGTCAGCGCTCGATCGGATTGCCGATAGGCTCGATCAAACCAGATCCACCCCCAGACATGCACCAAGAGAATGACGACCAGCAACGTGGCGAACAGGACCGGATAGATGGGATGTCGACGACACCACATCCACAGCCGCTCGACCTTTCCAATCGGCCGCGCGTGGATCGGTTCGCTGCGCAAGTAGCGTTCGAGTTCGTCCGCCACATCAGCCGCCGTCTGATAGCGATAGCGGCGACGTTTATCGAGACACTTGAGGCAGATCGTCTCGAGGTCGACGGGGATCGCGCTGTTCAGCGACCGCGGCCGAGGCGGATCTTCCTCGATCGCCTTCTGAATCATCACTTCGACCGTGCCGCGGAACGGCAACTCATTAGTCAGCAACTGGAACATCATGACGCCGAACGAGTAGATGTCGCTGCGTCGATCTGCGGCGTTGGCATTGCCCGAAGCCTGTTCGGGGGACATGTACGCCGGCGTCCCCAAGATCCGTCCCTCGGGCGTCATCGTCACTTGCTTGGCCGAACGCTTGGCAAGTCCGAAATCGGTGATGTGCGGGTCGCCCCGTTCGTCCATCATCACGTTTTGCGGCTTCAGATCGCGGTGCACCACGCCTGACTCGTGCGCGTAATGCAGCGCTCGGCAGATCTTGACGCACAGTTCCACCAGTTCGCGTTGGGAACAGTCGACGGTTGCAAGCCACTTGTCGAGCGACTTGCCTTCCATGAACTGCGAGACGAAGTAAACGACGTCGCCGTCGCGGCCGATGTGGAAGATCCGCGCGATGTTGGGGTGGTCGAGCGCCGCGACGGTCCGCGCTTCGTGCATGAAGTCGTCGAGCGTATCGGAGTTCAGGAGGCCGCGGCGCGGGATCTTGAGCGCGACGACGCGGTCAAGCTGCGTGTCGCGGGCCTTCCAGACCGTTCCGAACCCGCCCATGCCGACTCGTTCTAGGAGCTCGAAGTGCGCGACGGTCGCGATCGCTTCCGCCCGTTTCACGTCTTCCCGCTCGCCCGCAATATTGAACTTCGCGTGGCACGCGGTGCAAACGAGGCTCGTCAGCTCGCCGTCGACCGAAATCGCGATCGGCAAACGACACTTGGGACAGTGAATCCGCAGGTCGGCCGAACGACGACTCCCTTGCCGCAGCGACAGCGTGTCCGCGTCGACCGCCGGCACCGATCCGTGTTGGCCGAGTTGAAGCGTGCGAGTGCGTTGGTCCATCGAAGAGAAAGGGCTGCTCGTTAGTTTCCGAGACAAAGGCCATCCGTGGGCGTTGCGTATTCTAGACGCCGCAAGCGAAACGGGGCGAGGGGAATTCGTTGGCGAAGACGTGAACTTGGCGTAAATCCGCTAGACTAATGCCGCGTTATCGCTTGTCGTCGGGCGCCGCCCTGGAGACAAAGCGGCCCTAGCGGCCGACAAAGCCCCCTTAAGCCGTCCCTAGCGTCCTTCCAAGATTCACTAGCTCCAGCACGCCGCCAACTCACGCGGGCCCCGCGCCCTTATGACTCCCAAAAACAACTCGTCTAAGCCCCTCAAGTCATCTGCCGACGCAACTTCGCTGCAAATCCAGCAGTTAGGACGAATCGGCGGGCCGGTCGCCGCCCTAGGCGTCTACTTGTTGCTCGTCGCCTTGGCCAAGGACCTGCCCCACCCGGCGCGAGTCACCGCGACGGTCGGGACATTAATGGCCGTGTGGTGGGTTACCGAAGCCCTGCCGCTGGCCGTCACTTCGCTCCTCCCGCTCTCCCTCTTCCCGCTCGCGGGCGTCCTGAAACTCGACGAAATCGCCGCCCCCTACGCCGACAAGAACATCTTCTTGTTCCTCGGCGGCTTCCTCATTGCGCTGGCCGTCGAGCGCTGGAACCTCCATCGCCGCATCGCCCTACTTACCATCTTGGCCGTCGGCACTCGCCCTGATCGCTTGGTCGGCGGCGTAATGCTCGCGACCGCCGGGCTGAGCATGTGGATCAGCAACACGGCGACGGCCGCGATGATGCTGCCGATCGGCATCAGCTTGGCGACGCTGCTCGGCGAGCAACTAGGGAGGGTGGTCGCCGCGGAGTCGGGCGGTCGCACGAACGCCGAGCAGGCGACCAAGTCGTTCGCCACCTGCTTAATGCTTGGCATCGCCTATTCCGCCAGCATCGGCGGTTTGGGGACGCTGATCGGCACTCCTACCAACGTCGCGCTGGCGGGGTTTGCGAGCAAGAACGGGCTGACCATCGGGTTCGGCACGTGGATGATCGCCATGGTTCCGCTCGTCTTGGTCTTCGAGTGGATTGTGTGGCTCGTGCTCACGAAGTGGCTGTTTCGAATTCAGGTCGCCGACTTGCCGGGCGGTCGCGAGTTGATTCGCAGCGAACTGCGAGTTCTAGGGCCCATTTCGCGCGGCGAGTGGGTGGTGATGTGCGTCTTTGCGCTCACGGCGCTCGCGTGGGTCGTTCGCGACCCGCTGGTGCACTGGGCGTGGCTGACGACGCGCATTCCCATGGTCGGGCGACTCGACGATCCCATCATCGCCATGCTGGGAGCGACCTTGCTGTTCATCTTGCCCGTCGACGCGCCGCGCGGCATCTATGCGATGGACTGGGAGACGGCGAGCAAAATCCCGTGGGGCGTGCTGCTGTTGTTCGGCGGCGGATTCGCATTCTCGACCGCCATGATGAAGAGCGGATTGACGGAGTGGCTGGGGCGTCAGATCGCATTACTCGGCGACTTGCCAGCGCCGCTCATCATTCTGGCGACCATCACGATCGTCATTTTCACCACAGAGATCACCAGCAACACGCCGACGATCCTCGCCTTCTTGCCTATCTTGTTCAGCGTTGCGAAGGGGCTGAACATTCCGCCGCTGGAACTCATGGCGCCGGCGACGATCGCCGCCAGTTGTGCGTTTATGCTCCCCGTGGGCACTCCGCCCAACGCGATCGTCTTCGCGACCGGCAAAGTCACCATCGCTCAGATGGTGCGCGCCGGCTGGGTGGTGAACCTAATTGGTATTGGCCTGATCTTCGCCGCCGTGTATGTCATGCGTGCGCTCGGGATCGTGCTGTAGCACTGTTCGAGCCCGGCATTTCCACAGCCCAATACATCCACAGCCCAATACCTCGTCGGCTCCCCCTTTTCGACCAGCATGGCGAATGCGTTCCGTAACCGGCTCGCGGCACTGCGGCCGATGGCGACGATCGGCCTTGCGGCGTGCCTTGTGTGCGCCGTCTGTGCGCCCCGGCTGCGCGCTCAGGAAACCAGCGGCGCCCCCGAACGCCTGCCGCTGACGATCGACGCACGTCTCGACTCGGAACCTACGACCGCACTTCCCAGGAGCAGCGCAGGTTCCGAAGCGCCCGATCGAGGCTTATTGCGAGTCCCACAGTCCTGGTTTACGACGCCGACCGACCAGGAAATCATCGTCCCGTTGACCGAACACGACCTCCGACAACTCAAGACCGTCCACACCGCGGCGCTCGAATCGTCGCGCGTCGTCAAATCGCGACCCGCGGCGGAGAGTGCGGAGAGTTCCTTGGAGCCGTCCGGCGACGCGACGGCGACGACGACCGACGAACCGCTCGATGCGGCCGTCGCCACGCTCGTCTCTCCCTACCGCACGTTGTTTTTCGAGAACGACTTTCGCTATCTGAACCATCCTGAAGTTTCGCGTCAGTTCCTCAGCGACGCTTGGAAGCAAATGACGTTCGGGCGTTATTGGGTGGTCGACGCGGGGGGCGAGTATCGTTTGCGGCAGCAGAATGAAGCCAACTTGCGCCGCGATGACTTCTCGACGCTCGACGACAACTTTTTGCTCGAACGCACTCGTCTCTACCTGCATGCTCGGTACGGCGAGTCGGCGGCCCTGTATGCCGAAATGCTGGATGCCGCGAGCCATTGGGAGAATCACTCGCCGCGCGACGTGGAAGAGAATCGGTTCGACTTGCAAAACTTGTTCGCCGATGTGCTGCTGACGTCGGCAGGCGGCGGCGAGACATGGCTGCGCGGCGGGCGGCAAGAACTGCTTTACGGTTCGCAGCGGTTGGTCTCTCCCGTCGACTGGCTCAACACGCGTCAGACGTTCGACGGAGTGAAGGCCTTTCATCGCGGACCCGATTGGCGTTGGGACGCCTTTTGGACGCGTCCCATCGACTTCGCCCAACAGATCGGTCAGGACCATAATCTCAACGCCCCGAACCTTGATCGCCAGTTCTACGGAGTCTACGCCACTCGACAGTTCGGCGGCGTCATCGCCGACGAACGACCCGGCTCGCCGCAGCTCGAAGCCCCGCGCTATGGGCTCGATGCGTATTACCTTGCCAACACCGACTCCGTCACGCAGCTTGATTCGCACTTATTGGGGCTGCGGGCGTTCATGAACGACGAGTTGTGGCAGGGGGACGCCGAAGCAGCCGTCCAATTCGGTCGCACAGCGCGCGGCGACCTCGCAGCGGGCTTCTTCTCTGGGTCGTTGGTGCGCACCTTGTCGCTGGTAAGCCCCTACTCGAAAGTCGGCATCGGCTACGACTGGGCGTCGGGGGACCGCACGCCCGGCGACGGCCAAGACGGGACGTTTCAGCTACTGTACGGCGACTTTCATTCTTACTTGGGCTATTGCGACTTGATTGGTCGGCGCAATATCCGCGACCTCAGCCTGAAGGTCGTCTCGGGCGATGAAGAGGACGAATTGACGATCGCGTGGCACCTGTTTCAACTCGCCAGCGTCAACGACGCGTTGTACAACGCGCGCGGCATCCCGATCCGTCTAGCGCCGACCGGAGACGCAGGCGGCGCCGTCGGTCAAGAACTGGACGTCACCTACCGCGCCGTCAGCAGCTCGCGCAGCGACTGGCTCATCGGCTACTCGCACTTCTACCCTGGTTCGTTCGTCCGCCGCACCACCTCCCCTGCCGCCTTGCGCGACGTCGACTTCTTCTATTGGCAGTGGACCACGCGGTTCTAGTCGCGGCTGCATCGTATAATGGCGGGCGGAAGGAGGACGCGACCATGAAACGCTGCGTCGTCGTCTTGGGAGGCAACGCCTTCACATCGCCCGGCCAACGGCTCACGATGCAGGGCCAATTGCGTTTCGCGCATGAAGCGCTGGGCAATCTGGCGCCGTTGCTGGAGCACAGCACCCAATTGCTCATCTCGCACGGCAATGGCCCGCAAGTCGGCCATATGCTCACCCGCGTCGAAGCGGCGATCGGCAAGGCGTATCCGCTGCCGCTGGAGGTGTGCGTCGCGGAGTCGGAAGGGGAGTTGGGCTACGTCCTGCAACAGGCCCTCTACAACCTCCTGTCTGATCGCCACGACGCACGCGCGTCCGCCGTGTTGCTGAGCCAGGTGGAAGTCGACCCCGCTGATCCGGCGTTCGCCAATCCGACCAAGCCGATCGGCATGTTCTATGATGCAGCTCAGGCCGCGGAACTTGAGCGTCATGGATACGTGATGGCCGAAGACGCCGGGCGTGGTTGGCGGCGAGTGGTGCCTTCGCCCGAACCGCGGCGCGTCCTCGAACTGGACGTCATCCGCCGGCTGCTTGACGAACAAATCATCGTCATCGCCGCGGGCGGCGGCGGCATCCCGATCGTCCAGCGCGAGGGACGATGGGAGGGAGTTGAGGCGGTCGTCGATAAGGACCTCACCGGCGCCCTGCTGGCCGTCGAACTGAACGCCGACGAGTTCATCATTCTGACCGACGTTCCGTGCGTCTATCGCAATTTCCGCGCGCCCGATCGCCAACCGCTGGCGCGCCTCACGACCGTTCAAGCGCGAGCGCTCGCCGACGCCGGTCAGTTCGCCGCGGGCAGCATGGGCCCGAAGGTCGAGGCGGCGATTCGGTTCGTCGAGCGAACAGGGCGCACAGCGCTCATCTGCAATCCGGGAAACCTGGCCGAAGCGCTAGCCGGCCGCGCAGGCACGCGCATCTCTGCGGCCGTGACGGCGCAGCCGCGTGCGACGCGGGAGCGCTGTGTGATCCTCGGCGCCGCCGGTCGCGACTTTCACAACTTCCGCACCTTCTTCCGCGATCATTCGACGCTGGAAGTCGTCGCGTTCACCGCCGCTCAGATTCCGTTCATCGACGAACGTCGCTTTCCGGCCGAGTTGGCGGGACCGAACTACCCGCATGGAATCCCGATCTACTCCGAGTCGCGGCTGGCGGAAGTGATCCGCGAACACCAGGTCAGTTGGGCGTTCCTGTCGTACAGCGATCTGTCGCACGAAGAGGTGATGCACAAGGCGAGCCTCGTGCAGGCGGCGGGCGCCAGCTTTGCGCTCTTGGGACCGCAACACACGCAGATCGCCTCGCAGCTTCCGGTCGTCGCCGTCACCGCCTGTCGCACGGGCGTCGGCAAGAGCCCCGTCGCTCAGCACCTCGCACACGAACTGACCAACGGCGGGCGACGAGTAGGCGTGCTGCGCCATCCCATGCCCTACGGCGACTTGGCGCGACAGCGAGTCGAACGGCTGGCGACGCGTGCGGACTTGGATCGGTACGAGTGTACCGTGGAGGAACGCGAAGAGTATGAACCCTACATCGATCGCGGCTTGACGATCTTCGCCGGCGTTGATTACGTCGACGTCCTGGCGGCGGCGGAGGCCGAGTCGGATGTGATTCTGTGGGACGGCGGCAACAATGACTTTTCTTTCCTGCGTCCGGATGCGTCGATCGTATTGGTCGATGCCCTGCGGCCGGGTCACGAGTCGCGTTTCTATCCGGGGGAGACGAACGTTCGGGCGGCCGACCTGCTGATCATCAACAAGGCCGACGGCGCGGACGCTCCGACGCTCGCCGAGCTCCGTCGGTCGCTCGCCGAGTTGAATCCGCGGGCGCCGGTGATCGAGGCGCGGTTGGCGATCGACGTCGACCATCCCGAGCGGATTACGGGGCGTCGCGTGCTGGTCGTCGAGGACGGCCCGACCCTGACGCACGGCGGCATGACTTATGGCGCCGGAGTCCTCGCCGCTCGCCGTTGGCAGGCCGCCGAACTGGTCGACCCGCGGGCGACGGCGGTCGGCGGCATCGCTCTTCTATGGCGAGATTTCCCCGCACTGGGCGCGGTCCTTCCCGCGCTTGGCTATTCTGAAGTACAAAGACGCGAGTTGGCGCAGACGATCTCGGCCAGCGGGGCGGAGACGGTGATCGACGCCAGCCCCTGTCGGCTGGAACGCCTGATCGAGATCGCGCAGCCGGTGGTGCGAGTAAGTTACCGATTCGAGCAGCTCAGCGGGCCGCCGTTGGCGGAGTGGGTCCGCGATCGGCTCGCCGCTCTCGCGCACCGCCGCACCTAGGACGCCGTCCCCGTTGAACACCATGGCAGAGGTCCATTCATCCATGTTCCGACCCCGCTTGCTCCTCTGGTTGCTCGCCGCGGTTTGCGGCGTGATCGGCGTTCTGCCGCTGGCGCTCAGCCGAGCGGCCGCCGACTCGCGTTCCACGCCGGCCGCCGCGACGCTCGACATGTCGAAAGCCGAACAGCAGGCGTTCTTCAAGAAGAAAGTGGAGCCTGTCCTGCGAGATCACTGCTATGGGTGTCATTCGAGCGAGGCCAAGGAGCTCAAGGGCGAGCTGCGGCTCGACACGCACGAGGGCCTGCGTAAAGGCGCCGCGAACGGCCCCGCCATCGTCCCCGGCGACCCCGACGCCAGTTTCTTGCTGCGCAGCATGCGGTACACCGAAGACGACTACAAAATGCCCCCCCGCGGCAAGTTAGACGACGACATCCTCCGCGACCTCGAGACCTGGATCAAATCCGGCGCCGAAGACACCCTCCCGTAGAACAGGCTTCCAGCCTGTTACAAGCCAAGCGAAGCGAGGCTTGAGACTTGAGGCCTGAGGCTTGACGCTTGAGACTCAAGACAAACGCCATCCGTCGCCCGCCGGTAGCCCCTCCCCCCCTCAAACTTCCCCACACTAGGACCCAACCCTCGCCATGCACCGCCTCGCTCTCTACTTGACCCTCTCTTGCGTGATCAGCCTCGTCTGCCAGGCGGCGCACGCCGGCAAGTACAACCCGGTCCTCAACGTCGGCGACGCCGCCCCCGAGTGGCGCGATTTGCCGGGGGTCGACGACCAGAAGCACTCGCTGGCTCAATATGCCGACTACGAGTCGCTGGTGATCGTGTTCACCTGCAATACGTGTCCTACCGCGACCGACTATGAACCGCGGCTCCAGACGCTCGCGGCCAAATTCGTCGGCGGCAAGCAATGCGCCGTGATTGCGATCAACGCGAACCAGGTCGCCGACGACTTGCTGCCGAAGATGAAGGAACGCGCCGAGCGGCTGAAGTTCAACTATGTCTACCTGCACGACGACACGCAGCAGATCGCACGCGCCTACGGCGCGACGGTGACCCCCGAGTTTTTCGTGCTCGATAAGCAGCGGAAAGTCGTCTACATGGGCGCCATGGACGACGCCACCGACGCCGCCGCAGTGAAGGTGAAGTACGTGGAAGATGCGATTGCGGCGACGCTGGCGGGAAAACAACCCGCTGTGACGGAGACGGTCGGCCGCGGCTGCTTGGTCCGCTTCGTTCGCGAACGACGCAAGAAGTAGCGAACGCCGACGGTCGCGGTGCAGGGATCAACAGGCGAGAAAACAAGCTATCAAGTGGAAGGTACGGACTCGATGACCATGGCGGGTGAGCTGCGTTCCGAGCTGACGGGATCGGGACGACTGTGCGTGGAGCTGCGTCGCGAATCGGATCGCTTTTGGCAGACGGTTTGGGTGGAGCGGGGCGGGGTGCGGACGAAGGTATGCGAGTCGCGAGAGGGGAGCGCCGCGGACGCATGGCCGCCCAGTCCGCCGCTCCAGCAATTGCACATTGAAGAGCGAGTCGACTTGGGCGCCGTGGGGCTGCTCGTCGGCATGGCAGGCCGCGGCCACTGGTCGCTGAGCCTCGAACCGTTGGCCGGCCGAACAGCCTTGCGCTGGGACGCGGCGTGTCGCTTTCCCATCGCCCCCGATTTCCTCGGAAGCACCTGGCGACTGGCCCACGATTGCGGCCCCATCCGCCTGTTGAACGCCTCGCAGGCCGAATGGGAAGCGGCCGGCGGCCTCTTACGTGCCACGGTCGAACGCATCGACGATTCCGCCCCGCCATCAACGCTGACGATCGACGAATCCAATCGCGAATTCCAGGTCGTCGCGCCGCCTATCGAGTCAGCGAGCGTCCCCGCCACCGCCCGCTGGCGTTTCGTCCTGGAGTGGCAATCGTAGTGGATCGCTCCGCGGTCCACTGCTGATTTGCTGCGCCGCTTTGCTGCGCCGTCGTCTTCCTCCCTGCGGCGTTGGATCGCGGAGCGATCCACGACTATTTCCCCTTCGCCCAGTCGCGGACTTTCTGTTCTAGCGCTGACAGGGGAATCGAGCCGTCGCGCAGGACGACGTCATGGAACTCGCGCACGTCGAATTTGTCGCCCAGTTCGCGTTCGGCCAGCGCGCGGAGTTCGCGGATCTTGAGTTCGCCGACTTTGTAGCCGAGCGCTTGTCCGGGCCAGGAGATGTAGCGGTCGACTTCCGCGCGGATGTTGTGCTCGGCGAGCGCCGTGTTTTCGGACATGAACGCGATCGCCTGTTCGCGAGTCCACCCGAGGTAATGCATGCCGGTGTCGACGACCAAGCGGCAGGCGCGCCACATCTCAAAGGTCAGTCGCCCAAAGTCGCTATAGGGGTCCTCGTAGAATCCCACTTCGAGCCCAAGTCGCTCGCTGTACAACGCCCACCCTTCGATGAACGCAGTGAAATTTGTGAAGCGGCGAAACTTCGGCAGACCTGTAAGTTCTTGTTGCAGTGCGAGCTGCAGGTGGTGACCGGGCACCGCCTCGTGCAATGACAACGCTTCCATCTCGTACAACGGGCGGCTCTTCAAGTTGTAGGTGTTGAGATAGTAGAACCCGCCCAGCCGACCGTCGCCGGACGGCGGCTGGTAGTAGGCGCTCGTCGTCCGCGGGGCGATGTAATCGGGAATCGTACGGAGACCGTACGGCGTGCGTGGGAGCGTGCGGAACAGACGCGGCAATTCGCCGTCGATCCGTTTGAGGATGAAGGCGACTTCCTTCTGCAGTTGCTCGGGCGTCGTCGCGTAGAACTTGGGGTCGGTGCGCAGGTGCGTCAGGAAGTCGGCGAACGAGCCTTGAAAGCCGACCTTCTTGATAATCGCCTCCATCTCGCCTCGGATGCGTTTCACTTCGGCGAGCCCTGTCTCATGCACCTGCTCGGGCGTCATGTCGGTGGTGGTGAACAGTCGCACTCGGTGGCGGTAAAAGTCGCGCCCCTGCGGCAGCGCCGACGCACCGATCGATCCGCGCGCCGCCGGCACATATTCCTGTTCCATGAATTCCAGGAATCGACGGTAAGCCGGCACGATGCTGCCGGAGATCGCAGCGCGCCCGGCTAGCGCCAGCCGTTCCCGTTCGGCCTGCGGTATGGATTCGGGCCATTTTACGAACGGCGTGTGAAAGAGGCTCTTCGTCGGGTCTTCCACGATGTGGGTGACGATCGAATCGCGATACCCCTCTAGAACGACGGCGGGAAGCACCAGTTCGCGTTTGAGTCCCGCGCGCATCAGCGCGAGATGATCGTCGACGTACTGCGGAAACGCTCGGAGGCGCGCGAGATAGTTCTCATAGTCGCGAACGGACTGCAACGGCGACTCGCGCGGGAGCTCGGGGAAGGAGATATGGAAGCCCGAGCGGTTGGTGATCGGCTGTAAGTGGGCGCCGAATTCGAACTCGGCAATGTCGTCCCGCAATTGCCGGCCGAAAATGTCGTAATTCAGCCGCTCGGCGACCGTCAGTTCGGCGCGTGGTATCGACTCGAGTCGCCGGAGGAATTCGCGACGTCGCTCGACTCGGCGTTCATAGTCGGCCGGCGTCTCGCGCGACAGTCGGTCATTGAAGCGAGCGTCGCCGACATTCGTCGCAAACTGCGGGTTCTCCTGCAAATCAAACTCCCAAACGTCGTCGAACAGTTTTGCGAGCGACTGGGACGCAGCAGATTGGGACGCAGTAGAAGGAGTCTGGCCGGCGGCGACGCCGGTCCCCAGGGCGAACCCCAGAGCGGCGAACAGGGGAATCAATGCGATTTTGGCGAATCTCATGGGGCGGAATCACGTCCGAGGGATCGTTTTCGGTCGAAACGAGGGAGTTTTGCCGGATGGCGGGCCGCATTATAAAGGAGTCCTATGAAACAAGTACCCGTCTACCGCCGCTGGTGGGTTGCGCACATCCTGGCGCCGCTCGTGTTGCTCGCTCATGCCACCGCGACCGCCGCCGACAAGCCGGTGATCCGCGTCAGCGACGAGGCGCGGCGTATTCACGCGGAGAGCTTTGTTTTCGACGGGCATAACGACTTGCCGTGGACGATGCGCACCGAGGCCGGCTCGTCGTTCGACAAGGCCGACATCGCCGGTCCCGTGCCGCAGTTCCACACCGACCTGCCGCGACTGCGCAAGGGAGGCGTCGGCGCCGTGTTTTGGTCGGTCTATGTGCCGGCGGAAACGTCGAAAGAAGGCAAGGCGCTGCTGCAGACTATGGAGCAGATTGAGTTGGTGAAGGCGATGGTTGCGCGGTACCCCGACGACTTTGCCCTCGCCACGACCGCCGATGAAGTGGTCGCGGCGCGCCAGTCAGGCAAAATCGCGTCCCTCATCGGCATGGAGGGAGGCCACTGCATCGAGGATTCGCTGGAGAACCTCCGCCGACTGCACGCCATGGGCGCTCGCTACATGACGCTCACCCACTCCGATACGCTGGGCTGGGCCGACGCGGCGACCGACGAGCCGAAGCACGCGGGGCTGACGCCGTTCGGCGAAGAAGTCGTACGCGAGATGAATCGACTGGGCATGCTGGTCGACTTGTCGCACGTTTCGCCGGAGACGATGCGCGACGCACTACGAGTGTCGAAGGCGCCGGTCATCTTTTCCCACTCGTCGGCGTACGCCGTCGCCGCTCACCCGCGCAATGTGCCCGACGACATCCTCAAGTTGACGGCCGAAAACGACGGCGTCGTAATGGTCAATTTTTTCTCGGGCTTCATCCATCCCGAATCGGCCAAGCGGCGGGCGAACATGTTCCAGGTGAATCGAGAACTACGAGCGAAACATCCCACGGAGCAAGAGTTCAAGATTGCCAAGAAGCGTTGGGAGGCGGAACATCCCATCGAGCCCGGTTCGGTGTACGACGTGGTCGATCACATCGAGCACATCATTCGCGTCGCCGGCATCGATCACGTCGGACTTGGGTCCGACTACGACGGCATCATGATGGTCCCCAAGCAGTTGGAAGACGTCTCCACCTTTCCGGTCATCACGCAAGAACTGCTCAACCGCGGCTACAAGGCCGAGCAGATCCACAAGCTCATGAGCGGCAACATCATGCGGGTGCTCCGCAAAGCCCAGGCGGTCGCCGAGTCGAAACCGTAGTCGGTCCCCGCTCGCCACATCAACGAACACATCTATTTTGAATCGTGAGTCCGCATGTCGTTTCGCTCTGGAGATTCCGACCGTCCTCGCCGTTCGCAAGGACGTCCTTATTCACAACAGCGCCCGTCTTCGCAGCGTCCCGCCTCGCAGCGCCGCTCGGACGATGACCGCAGCTTCGACCGGCCGCCGCGACCGCGTCCCGAGCCGACGATCGACCTCCCCGGCAGTTCGTCGGCCGTCCCGGCGGGCCTGAAGCGGACGTTGGAAGCGCCGCAGCAGTTGGCGGAAGTCTATCTGCAAACGCCGACCGGTCATCCGCTGATCTACCGCAAACGAATCGTGCGGGTCGTCGGCAACCCGCGCCCCGGCGATCTGGTCGTCGTCTACCACTCGGAGAACGAACTGCTGGGTTACGGACTCTACAACCCGAAGTCCGAGTTGGCGGTGCGGATGCTGCAGTGGAATGGCGCACCTCCCGACGAGGCGTTCTGGGAAGAGAAATTGGCCGAGGCGACGGCGCTGCGGCGCGATATCCTGCGGCTCGATGCGGTCGCGGACGCTTACCGGCTGGTGCATGCAGAGGCGGACGGCCTTTCGGGGTTGGTCATCGACAAGATCGGCGACACGCTGTCGGCCGAAGTCTTTTCGCTCGCCATGTGGCAACGGGCCGAAGAGATCGTGACGCGGCTGGCGCAGCGCTGCGGGATCAAGCACTGGACGATCCGCCCCGCGCCGCATGTGCTCGCCCAAGAGGGATTTCTCGCCGAGCCTCGGCAGTCGGAGGGCTTTCCAGATCGAGTGACGATTCAAGAGTTCGGCACTCGGTTTCGAGTGCGGTTCGCCGGCGGTCACAAGACGGGCTTCTTCTGCGACCAACGCGACAATCGGAAGATGCTGGCGTCGTTTTGCGAAGGCCGTTCCGTGCTCGATCTGTGCTGCTACTCGGGCGGTTTCGCAGTGCAGGCCAAGCGGCTGGGCCATGCGGCCGAAGTGACGGCGGTCGACCTGGATGAACAGCCGTTGCAGTTGGCCAAGGACAACGCGAACCTGAATCAGGTGCGCGTGAATTTTGTGCAAGCGGATGCGTTCGCCTACATGCGCGACATGCTGCGGCTGAATCGCCAGTACGACGTCGTCGTGCTTGACCCGCCCAAACTCATCACCTGCCGGCAGGAAATCGAGGAAGGGACGCAGAAGCACTTCGACCTCAATCGGCTCGCGATGCAGTTGGTGAAGCCGGGCGGGGTGCTGTTGAGCTGCAGTTGTGCGGGTTTGTTGCCCGAGTCCGAGTTTCTCAAGCTATTGTCCGCGGCGGCGCGACAAGCGGGCCCGCTGTTGCCGGGACAGCTCACGCCGAACGGCCGCCCGCGCCACGCTTCGCGGACGCTGCAAATCTTGGCGCGGACCGGGGCCGCCTGCGACCATCCGGTCGCCGCGCATTGCCCCGAAGGCGAGTATCTCAAAGCGGTCTGGATGCGACTGCTGTAAACACGACGACGAATCAACATGACGAATACAGGCGACGAATTGGGGCGGGGCTGGCAGATTCATCAAACGGGCGATCACGCGACCGCCGAGAAGATCTATCGCAGCGTCGTCGAACGGGAACCGAATAACGCCAACGCTTGGTGTTATTTGGGAATGGCGCTGCATGACCAGGAGCGCTACGATGAATCGGTACAGGCGTACCGCAGGTCGTTGGGGATTCAGCCGCAGTTTCCGGTCGCGCTGAACAATCTCGGCAATTCGCTGCGTCTCTTGCGACGCATCAAGGAAGCGACCGCCTGTTTCGACGAAGCCATTCGACTCAAGCCCGACTATCTCAACGCGCACAAGAACAAAGGCACGACCCTCCTGTGGGAAGGCTTCATCGACGAGGCGCTCGCCTGCTACCAAGCGGCGGTGAAACTGGACGCCGATGACGCCGAATCGCACAAGAACATCGGCGTCATTTGGCTGTTGCAAGGCAAGCTGGCGGAAGGCTGGAAAGAGTACGAATGGCGACAGAAGGCGATCGCCCGCTTGGTCCCCGAGATCCCGTTGCCGCGGTGGCAAGGCGAGTCGATCGACGGACGCACGATCTTGCTGGTCGGCGAACAGGGGCTGGGCGACACCATCCAGTTCATTCGCTACGCCGAAGAGCTCAAGAAAAAATATGCCTGCCGAGTCGCGGTGCAGATCCTGCGTCCGGTGTTGCCGCTGTTGGCTGGCTATGCGCCGGTGGATGAGTTTGCTGCGATCGGCGATCCGCTCCCCGTCGCCGACGTCTGGACGCCGCTCATGAGTCTCCCGGGGATGCTCGCCCACAATTCGCCCGAACAATTGCCGTCGGCGCCGAGCTACCTGGATGTCGACGCAGCGCGAGTCGCTCGGTGGCGCGAACGGCTGGGCGAGAAGCGTGCGGTGCGTATCGGCGTTTGCTGGTCGGGAAGCCCTCAGTTCCAGGCCGACCGGTATCGCAGCTTCGCCTTACGCGAGCTACTCGCGCCGCTGGCCAAGCTGCATGGCATCGAGCTGTATAGCCTGCAGCGCGGCCCGGGTTCGCCGCAGCGCGAAATCGACGTCGGCGGCCTGCAAGTCCAGGACCTGGGAGACGAATTGGACGCCGAAACGCCGTTCCTCGATACGGCCGCCGTCATGAAGAACCTCGACCTGGTCATCACAGCCGATACGTCGATCGGCCACTTGGCCGGGGCGCTCGGCGTCCCCTACTGGCTCGCGCTGTCCAAAGTGCCCGACTGGCGCTGGATGCTCGACCGCGACGATTCTCCCTGGTACCCCTCGGTGCGTCTGTTTCGTCAGTCGAAGATGGGGCAATGGTCGGACGTCTTTCAGCGCATGGCCGATGCGTTGGTCGCAGCTTTTCCGACGGTGCGTCCGAAGCGGCCGGAAGAGTATCGAGCGGCGACGACGGGGTTTCAGCGGCTGACGCATGCACGCTACGGATTGTGCCTTTACAACCGTAACGACTTGTACATCGGTCGGTCGATCGAACAGTACGGTGAATTCTCGGAAGGGGAGTGCGATCTGTTTCGACAGTTGTTGCGCCCCGGCGCGGTGTTGGTCGAAGCGGGTGCGAACATCGGCGCGCACACGCTTGCGCTCTCGCAGATCGCCGGTCCGACAGGGCGAGTCATCGCCTTCGAACCCCAGCGTGTAATCTTTCAGACGCTGTGTGCGAACGTGGCGCTCAATAGCCTGCTCAACGTTGATTGCCGCTGGCAAGCGGTCGGTGCGACCGCGGGGACGCTCCTCGTGCCTGCGCTCGACTACGAGAAGGAAAACAACTTCGGCGGGTTGGGGCTGGGCGATCATCAGCGGGGCGCCAGCGTCCCGGTCACGACGATTGACAGTTTGAAACTGGAGCGCTGCGACTTCATCAAGGCCGACGTCGAGGGAATGGAGCTTGATGTCTTGCGGGGCGCGGCGGATACGATCCGACGATTTCGGCCGCTGCTGTATTTGGAGAACGACCGTCGCGAAAAGTCGCCGGCGTTGTTGTCGCACCTGCTCGAAAGCGGCTATCGGGTCTACTGGCATCTGCCGCCGATGTACAATCCGCTCAACTACTACGGCAATGCCGCGAACATCTTCCCGCATTTGGTGTCCGTGAATTTGCTGGCCGTCCATAGCTCTCTCAAGGCGAACATCATCGGTCTGAAAGAGATCGCGTCGCCCGAAGAGTTCTGGAGGGAATAGCGGACATCGCCTACCCACTGGAGCCTCCATGTCGCACCTCACGCGTCGCTCAGCGCTTTGTACAGGTCTGTCGTTCGTGGGAAGCCTGGTCGCCGCTCAAGCCGCGCGTGCGATCCCGCCGGTCGTACGCAACGGCCAGCCCAAATTCAAATTCAGCTTGGCCGCGTATAGCTACCGCAATTTGCTCAGCGGCAAGTCGCCGCAGCTGACGCTGGAAGACTTCGTTCGCGACTGCGCTGCGATGGGGCTCGAGGGGACCGAACTGACCTCGTACTACTTCCCCAAGGAGACGACGCCGCAGTACTTGAGAAGCCTGAAGAAGCTGTGCTTCGAGTTGGGATTGGATGTGAGCGGGACGGCGGTCGGCAACGACTTTGGGCATCCGCCGGGCGAGAAGCGCGACGAGCAGATCGCTTTGGTCAAGCGCTGGGTCGACTACGCCGAGATCCTCGGCGCACCGGTGATCCGCGTGTTTGCCGGGCATGCCAAGCCCGGTTCGTCGCCCGAGGAGTCGCACAAGCTGATGGTGTCGGGGCTGGAGGAATGCTGCGACTATGCCGGCCAGCACGGCGTGATCTTGGCGCTCGAGAACCACGGCGGCCCGACCGCCACCGCCTCCGGGCTGCTCGCGTTTGTGAAGGATGTGCAAAGCCCGTGGTTCGCCGTGAATCTTGATTCGGGCAATTTCAACTCCAACGACATTTACGGCGAACTGGCGCAAATTGCGCCGTACGCAGTGAACGCCCAGATCAAGGTGGTTGTCTCGGGGCCTGACAAGAAAAAGCAGCCCAGCGACTTCGGGCGACTCGCGAAGATTCTGCGCGACGTCAGTTATCGCGGTTACGTGGTGCTGGAATACGAAGAGGCGGGGGATCCTCGAAAAGAGTGCCCGAAGTTCCTGGAACAGCTGCGCGCGGCGTTTGCCTGACGGCACGGACAGCGCCAGCCCCTTCCGGCGCGCGGAGTGCGCGGGTACCTTGGCAGCCAGCCAGCGGCCCCTAGAGTGGGTCGTCACACGTTTACACCGCGTTTCAATTTCATAAGGAGTTAAGTGATGAGCTCGTTAGTGACGCAGCCGGCGCCGGCTTTCAAGGCGCAAGCGGTCATGCCGGATGGTTCGTTCAAAGAAGTCAGCTTGGCCGACTATCGCGGCAAGTACGTCATCGTGTTCTTCTACCCGCTCGACTTCACCTTCGTCTGCCCCACCGAGATTATCGCGTTCTCGGACGCGGCGGCCGAATTCGAGAAGCTCAACGTCCAGTTGCTGGGCGTGTCGATCGACAGCCACTTCTCGCACTTGGCGTGGCGCAATGTGCCGCGCACCGAAGGCGGGTTGGGGCAGATCAACTACCCGCTGGTCGCCGACCTGAAGAAGCAAATCGCGCAGGACTTCGGCGTGCTGCTGCCGGCCGGCATCGCCCTGCGCGGCCTGTTCCTGATCGACCGCGACGGCATCGTGCGTCACGCAGTCGTCAACGACCTGCCGCTCGGCCGCAGCGTCGGCGAAGCGATCCGCATGGTCCAGGCGCTCCAGCACTTCGAACAGCACGGCGAAGTTTGCCCGGCCAACTGGCAGTCCGGCGCTCGGACCATTAAGCCGACCGTCACGGACAGCAAGACGTTCTTCAACGCGGAATACTCGAAGAAGTAGTCCAAGACGCGTGCTAACTCCGGCCGTCGCCTCAGAGCGCGACGGCCGGCCCGCCGGTGGTTCTCTCTCGACGCGTTTCTTCCAGCGAGGCGTCTGTGATGGCTCGAATCGTGGCTCCGGCGGCGAGGCAAAAAAATATGCGCAACGTGCTGACGATGCTGTTCGTCGCGACGTCCGTCGTTGGGGCGTCAAGCATGACGGATACAACTGCGGCGCGGGCCGCAGACCCGCCGCCCGGCTTTCGTAAGCTGTTCAACGACGTCGATCTGGCCGGCTGGCACGGGATGGCGCATTTCGACCCGTACAAAGTCGATGCCATGACCGAGGAAGAGCGAACGGCGTTTCGAGCCAAAGGGACGGAAGACGCCGTCAAGCATTGGCGAGCGGAGCAGGGGGAGTTGATCAATGACGGCCATGGGGCCTACCTGACGACCGACGAAAGCTTCGGCGATTTTGAGTTGCGGTTGGAATACAAGACTGTCGCACTCGCGGACAGCGGGATTTACTTACGCGCGACGCCGCAAGTGCAGATTTGGGACTATACGAAAGCGGGCGGCAAGTGGGACCGCGGCGCCGACAAAGGTTCGGGCGGGCTCTTCAACAACGCACGAGGCGCACCCGGCCGCGATCCGCTCGTGTTCGCCGACAAGCCGTTCGGCGAGTGGAACTCGTTCCGCATCATGATCGTCGGCGAACGAACGACCGTGTACTTGAACGACCGGTTGGTCGTCGACGGCGCTCGGATGGAGAACTTCTGGCGGAAGTCCGAGCCGCTGCGGAAGACGGGTCCGATTCAGTTGCAAACGCACGGCGGCGAGATCCGTTGGCGAAACATTCACGTGCGTCCGATCGAGGTCGAGGAGGCGAACGCTTACTTGCGAAACGTGCGAGGCGCAGGCTTCTCCGACCTCTTCAACGGTCGCGACCTTGACGGTTGGGCGGGAGCGGTAAATGACTACGAAGTAAAGGATGGCGCGATCGTCTGCAAACCGGGGAAGGGGGGAGTGCTGTTCCACAAGGACGCATTCGACGACTTCGTGCTGCAGGTGGAGTATCAGATGCCGGAGGCAGGCAACAATGGGCTCGCGATTCGCTATCCGGGGGAGGGGCGAGCGTCGTACGTCGGGATGTGCGAGATTCAGTTGCTGGACGATGAACATCCCAAATATGCGAAGCTGGACCCGCGTCAATACACCGGTTCGGTGTACGGCATGGCCGCCCCCGCCCGCGGCTACAACCGCCCGCTGGGACAATGGAACTTCATGGACGTCGAGGTTCGCGGCTCGACCATCCAAGTGGAATTGAACGGAACGCGCATCGTCCATGCCGACGTGAGCACGATCACGCAGTTCATGGGCGACCTCCCACACCCCGGCAAAGATCGTTTAACCGGTCATGTCGGATTCGCCGGCCACAACGACCCCGTCGCTCTCAAGAACGTGCGCCTCCGCAGAACCACCCCGTAGCACAGGCTTCCAGCCTGTGACACAAGCGCCGCCACCACAGCCTTCCAGCCTGTGCCCGACGCGCCGCCCACCAAACGTCCGCCTCTTTCCTGCCTCGCGTGCTTCTCGCATTCACAAAATCTCGCGAGTTTCACGCTGCGCCGCGCGTCGCGCCCGCGGAGTCGACAGGTCGTTCATTTTCCCTGGGCATCGGCGTCAAATTATCTTCGCCAGTCTGCCGATACTTCCTCTGTCTGACACTCAACGCATTTTCTCTAGCCTGCCTCATTGCTCGAGTCAGGTTGACCCGCACCCCTAGCCCTGGAGCGAGACTGCGCCATGACGGCCTGCCCGAGCTTGGAAGAGATTCGCGACCTGCGTGATCTGCGACGATTCGTCCACGGACGGATCTGCCATCATTATCAGTTGGAGTTTGGCGCGTTTGTGATGACGGAGCGGGTCTTGACGCGAGGCGGCCGACCGTGCGGTCTGTTCTTCTGCGTTCACGGCCCGCGTAGCGTGAAGCTGACGGCGATCTGGGAATCGGAACGCAACACGATTCTGTTCTACGGCTCCGCGGGCGAACGCGTTGAACGTACGCAACTCACCGCCTCGCCCGAAATCGCCCCGTAGAACAGACTTCCAGCCTGTTACACCGGAAAAAAAGCGATCCCACCCCCTTAGACTGTCTGCCACAAAAGCTGCCGCAAAAGCCAACAAAAAAATGCTTATGGGTGGGCCGGCGATTCGCCGGGCCCACCCTGCTTTTTTTGGGGCGTCGCTGGGTGGGGGGCGAAGATTAACAGGCTGGAAGCCTGTTCTACGGCCTGTTCTACGGCCTGTTCTACGGGATCATCCACGGGACGACGTAGGCTTGCAGCAGGGTCAGGAGGCCGACGAGGCAGGCTAAGACGATGCTGTGGAGGAAGACGAACCGCAGGATCTGGCCTTCTTGACCGGCTTGGTCGGTGGCGACGGCGGCGACGACGATACTTTGTGCGTCGATCATCTTTCCCATCACGCCGCCCGTGCTGTTGGAGCCGACGATCAACAATGGATTGAGCCCTAGCTGTTCCGCGGTGATTCGTTGCAGACTGCCGAACAGTGCATTCGACGAGGTGTCCGAACCGGTAAGGGCGACGCCGAGCCATCCCAACAGGGGCGCGAAGAAGGGGTACCACCAGCCGGTGCGAGTAAACGCCAGCCCCAGCGTGGCGTCGCTTCCGCAGTACTTCGTAGTAAATGCCACCGCCAGCATGCATGAAATGGTCAGCAAGGCCCAGCGCATCTTGACCACCGTGTCGAGCAGCTCGCGCAAGAACACCCGCGCGGGGATGCCGAGCCAAAAAGCCGACAGGACCGAGGCGAGGAAAATTCCCGTGCCGGTCGTGGAGAGCCACGGCAAGTCGTACACCGCTTTCTCCGCTTCGGCCGCGCGATTCGTCCCCTCGGCCACGACCGCCACCGGCGCCGTTCGATAGACGACGTCATGCAGTCTGGGGATCGGAATGGACGCCTTACTGAAGTGGGCCAGCACATTCGGCGACTTGGGATCGCCGCCGTTCAAGAAGCTCTTGAACTCGGGCCAGCCCCACAGGAAAACCATCAGCGACAGGATAGCCCAGGGCCCCCAAGCGCGTACCAACTGCCGCGTCGTGAGCGGCGACGGCACGACCGGCTCCTCTGTTGCCGAGCCGGCTGCCGAGTTCGCCGTCGAGTCTTGTGCAGCTTCCCCCCGTTCGTCGGCGAATCGCCACGTATCTGCCGGCTGCCAGAAACGCAGGAACAGGGCCAGTGAAACCATCGAGCCGACTCCCCCGACCACATCGACCAATGCCGGCCCGTGGAAGTTGGCCATCACGAACTGCAACACCGCGAAACTCCCGCCGCTTACCAGAATCGCAGGCCAGCAGCCGACGACGCCCCGCCACCCTGACATGATGGCGATGAGCCACACGGGGATGATCATCGACAACAGGGGCAGTTGGCGACCGGCGACCTGGCTGAGCGCCATCTCGTCCAGCCCCGAAATCTTCGCCAGCGTGATGATGGGAGTCCCCAACGCGCCGAAGGCGACGGGGGCCGTATTGGCCAACAGAGCCAACCCCGCAGCGTAGCGCGGCGAAAACCCAATGCCGATCAGGAGGGCGGCGGAGATGGCGACGGGGGTCCCGAAACCGGCCGCCCCTTCGATAAAGCTGCCGAACGAGAACGCGATCAACAAGGCCTGCATGCGGCGATCGGGCGACAAGGCCACGACGGACCGCTTCACTGTCTCAAACTCGCCGGCGTGCACCGTAAGTCGGTAGAGAAAGACGGCGGCCAGCACGATCCAGCCGATCGGAACAAGCCCAAACGCTGCGCCGAACAAGGCCGCTCCACACGCCGACGACGCGGGCATTCCATAGCCCCAGACGGCGACTGCTAGCGACACGGCCAATCCCGCCATCGCCGCTCGATGCGCCGCCACTCCCGCGACCAACAGTCCCAGGAGTGCGACGATCGGAATGGCCGCCATGAGCGTCGAGAGCCAGGAGGAGCCGAGCGGATCGTAAACCTGAACCCATTCCATCATGCTGGTCCGTGAAGTGATAATGAGGCCGCGTTCAAGGCGGGTTCGCGACGCAATCTTTTCTAGACAAAGCCCAGCATCATGCCGACTTTCCTTCTGCTCTACAACCAAGCGATTCGTGCATGTTCGGTTCTTCGTTCCGCGACCTTACTCGGCTTGTTCCTTCTGAGCCGCCTGCTGCCGGCAGCGCCCGCCTTTGCAAGCGATCCTGCGCAGACGGCCGTCGATGTGGTCTGTCCGGCGGTCGTCTATGACGACGCGAACGAACGTGGCCGTGATGTTCCCCATTCGCCGCGCCCTGTGCGACTGACCGTCGTCGCCAAACTGGAACGCGACGCGGCCGATCCGGCCAGGGATCGAAAACAGGCGGCGAGCCCCGCTGACGCCTGGCAACGACTCGCCGCTCCGCCGACGTTGATCGTCGAACGCGTGCTCTTCGGCGCCGCCCCCGGAACGCGCATCCGCATCGAGGACTTTCGTTATGCGGCCGTGCCGGCTGACGCCGAAAGTCAGTCCTACATCTACTCGCTAGTGGTCGAACGGCGCGACGGGAAGGCCGTCTGGAGTCTCAACGGCTATTACTCATATGACCGCATTTTTCCCATGTCCGACGAACCGGCCGCTCGAGCGTTCGCTCAAGCGCGACTCGACTGGTACGTCCTCGGCGCCTCCTCGATCCTCGTCGCGAAGCCCGCCGCAAGCTCCGACGCCCCGCCGACGAAGCCGTCAACCGATCAGACGAACATTCCTTTCGATCCGTTTGGTCCCGAATCGGGCGAGAGCGAAATCGCTGGTCAGTTCGTGGTCGAACGGGTCCTTCACGGAAGCCATCAGCCAGGCCAGAGGATTTCCCTGAAGAAGCCGCCTCACTTGCTGCCTTCTTGGCCGGAAGAGGGCCCCGTCGTATTTCTGCTGGACGAGGACGACCGCATTCTTATGCGTTGGCCCGTGACGATGATCGAACAAGTCAATCAGTCGTTGGCGAGACGCGACAGCCATCCCGTCCGAACGCAAGTCGGCCGCGACGGGGCGTCGACCACGGTGCGCGAGATCATCCTGGCGGGGACGCGCGCCTCAGCGATCGACCTGCTCAGCACTCGCGAAGAGCCCTTCGCGCGACTCGCCAGCCGCCGCTTGCTGGTCGACGGCGAGGCGGCGGTCCCCGACGTGACGGCGGCAGTCGAGCGCGAGTTGTGGAACAGCGAATCGGGCGAGCGTCGGTTCTTGCGTCACTCGCGTCTCATTCGGATTCTGGCGGAACTGGAGTCTCGGCGTACTGACGGCCGAGTGACTCGCCTGATCGACGACCTGCTCGCGGAGGCGGAAGGCGGCCGACCGTTTCCGGGCGTCGCGACGCCCAGCCTCCCCGAAGCGCCGCAGCGTCCAGACCGAGGCGTCTACGATGCGCTGGACGACGCACACAACCACTCCCTCGCCTGGCTGCTGTTGGCGGTCGATCCCGATTTCGCCGCCCAACGCTATGCCGCGCGTCTCGCGCGACTCCGCGACATCGCCGCGTATGGTTGGAAGGACGAGGCCCAATGGGCGCTCGATCGGCTCCAACTGCTCGATCGGCTGGACTTGAAACGCATCGAGGTGCAGGGCCCCGAGTCGTCGCAGTGCGTCTGGGAAGCCGGCCTGGGCGGCGTTGATCTCAGCCACTATCACATCGCCTTTTCGCGCGACGGGCGTCTGATCGCAGTCGTCAGCCGCTCCAAGTCGCGCGTCTGGCGATTGGCAGATCAGACGCTTGCGGCGCAGATGCAATTCGCCTTTTCTTCGGTTCACGACGTCGCGTTCTCGCCGGACGGCCGGGTGGTCCATGTTACGTGTCGAGTTCCCGAGCGGCATTGGGAATGGGACATCGCCTCGGGCGAGGTTCACGAGCGCAGCCTCCCCGACGCGCTCGATCCCAGTCGCCGCACAGCCGCCGCGACGCAACGCAAATTGCCCTTCCAATCGATCGATGCGATCCAGATCGGCGATCAATGGTGGACGTTGGAGGAAATTAAGGGAGCAAAGCCGCCTGGCAAACGCGAAACGCTGCCGGCCCCGGATGATCCCTTCGACGTCAGCGCCCCCAACTCGGTCGTCGCCCTGCGGCGGCGTGATGCGGACGACGAGTGTCGCGTGCGTGACGAGCAAGAATTGGGATTTCGAGCGACGCAGTTGATCTTGAGCGGCGATGGGAAGAGGTTGGCCGCGCTCGGCGCCGACCACGCTGCGATCGTCTCGGTCGAGTCGGGGGAAGTCGCGACCGCCTGGTTGCTTCTCCTGACGCCGCGCAACGCAAGGGAACTCACCGGCGTCCCTGTATTCACGCTGTCGCATGACGGCAGTCGTTTGGCCGTCGCGTTGCCGTACGCTCCCCCGCGAGTTTTCGACATGAACACGGGGAAGCCAGTGCGCCTGCACCTGGGTCACCACTCGTCGGTCGTCGCCGCGGAGTTTGTCAACGACGAAGTGCTGCGAACGCGCGATGCCTCGGGCGTCGTTTATCGTTGGAATGCGTCGACGGGCGAGCGGGTCGCTAACGCGGATGAAGATCGTCGGTGGCATCCAGAACGTCAGGCGATTCGAGACCGCGAACGAAATCCCGAAGGACTCGATGAGTTGGGTCGGCGGTGGCTGTTTGTCGGCCAAGAAGGTGGAAAGTACATGCGGTTTGGCGCCTACGACGTCTACGTCCGAGATCGCGAGGCGGCGGGTGCGTCGAAACCAACGGCCGACGTTCTTGAGGCGGAGCTCGATTTAAACCAAGGTCGGCTACTCGGGCGAATTCACATGCAATGGGGGCAATATCGCGGGCCGGGTCTCGTGCCGGGCGGCGAGTACCTTCATGTCGAAACGCAGATTTTCTCGAGACGCGACCTCCACCCCGTGTCCGCCGTCAATCTGGTTGGTGAGACGGAGCTGATGGCGTTCAGCGCTGATGGACGGCGCTATGCCTTGGCGACATTCGAACGCGATGTTCCCGCAGTGCGGCGCGAGCGAGTTCGCGGCGAGGTGGACTGGAGACGGCGAGTGCGCGTGCACGATACGCGAACGGGCAAGACGCTCTTCTCGCGACCGACGACGGTCGACGTGCGCTCGTTGGCCATCTCGCCCGACCTGACGCAATTGGCGGTGCTCGATGTGGAGCATCGGCTGGAGATTTGGCCGCTCCCTGGAGAGTAGAATGCGGCTGGTTCGCAAGCCAATTCAAGAATTCTTTACGAGGAGGCGAGTTGCATGCATCACCTTGATTCGGCGCCTCGATTCGATCTGAGTGAGGAATTCGCTCCACGCTTGGTCGCGGCCAGCCTTCTCGCAGTATGTCTTGCCGTAGCTGGCTGCGGGGCGAGCGACTCGCCCAAATCAGACTCTCGGAGCGAGGGCGCGCCGGCTCCTTCGTCGTCGACCGCGAGTTCTGAGAAGGCCGGCGTCGACTTGCTGGCGCGCATCGAACTTCCCCGCGACCAAGTTCAAGGCGAGTGTCGCCTGGAAGACGGCGCACTCGTCATTCGCGCGGAGCAGGCGGCCTATCTGGAGGCGCCCGTCGATTTACCCGAGCATTACATGCTGGACATGCAGGTCCAACGACTGCAAGGCGACGGATCTTTGAACGTCGGCCTCGTCGTCGGGCCGTCGCAAGTGATGTCCGTGGTCGAAGGCTGGCGCAACCGTCAACACGGGCTGAGCTTGGTCGGCGGCGTACCCGGAAACCAGAACCGAACCACTACGACTCGCCAAATCTTCCAAGGTGCGGCTGCCAAAGTGCGATTGCGCTACGTCGTCTCGCCGAACGAAGTGACTGTCCTGTACAACGGGGACGTCGTCACACAATGGAAGGGCGACCCGCAAGAGTTGTCGCTCGACGTCAACACGTTCCCGCCGCGTACTCCGCGACGACTGATGATCGGCGGCTGGGGGGCGACGTTGCGCGTGTCGGAGGCGAGACTGATAGAAATGAGTCCCTAACGGTATGGCACAGATTGAGTTTCTTGTCGTCGCGATCATGGTGGCGCTGAACGCCGTGTTTGCGGGCTACGAGATCGCCCTCGCTTCCGTCTCTGTCGCTCGCTTACAGGCCCTGGTCGAACAGAAGCGCCGCGGCGCCGCGGCGGCGCTGGCCATGAAGCTGGAAATCGAAAAGAGCCTCGCCGTCGTTCAACTCGGCATCACGCTCGTCGGCGTCATCGCGGGCGCGACCGGCGGCGCCAGCGCCGCCGAAGATATTGCTCCGCACCTGCAGGCTCGAGGCTTCGACGAACTGACGGCCGACTTGGCCGCCGTCGTGCTCGTGGTTGCGCCCCTTACTGCCGTCACGATCGTGATCGGCGAGTTGGTTCCCAAGCTGTTCGCGCTGCGGCACAAAGAGTGGGTTTGTCTGGGTCTTTCGCCGCTCATGAAGTTCTTTACCGTCGCGGTCTGGCCGGCCGTATGGCTTCTGGAGTGGGCCGCGTCCGGCGTGATGACGTGGATCGAGCGGATTTGGCGTCCCCGGGGAACCGCCGACCTGCGGGCGGAAGCGGCCGAGTTGCAGGAATTGCGCGCCATCGCCAGTCTCGCGCGTACATCTCGGCTGATCGGCTCTCGTGAGGAGAACATTATTCTTGGCGCGGCGCGACTTTCCGCCCGCCCCATTGGTGAAATCGCGCTGCCTGCCGAGCACATCCGCATGCTGGCGCTCGACCAAACCCTCAGCGAAAGCCTGATCGCAGCGCACCTCGACTTGCACACTCGGTTCCCCGTGGCCGAAATTGCGGACGATCCACAATCGATCGTCGGCTACGTGACGTTCAAGGACATCGTCGCCGCGATGAAGCTCAACCCGCTCGCACCGAACATCCGCGGCATCGTTCGCGACATTCAAGAGTTTCCGAGCAGCACGTCGATCTCCATGGCCCTCGAACAACTGCTGAAACTGCACACCCATATCGCACTCGTGCGCGACGATCGGCAAGGCGTCGTCGGCATGATCACCTTGGAAGACATCGTTGAGGAACTGATCGGCGATATTCAGGACGAACACGACTTGTTGCCGTTGCACGTGATTCGCGCCGGCGAGGGCTGGATCATCGGCGGCGGCGCGACGCTCGAACGCATCCACGAACTTACGACGTTTCACTTGACGCCAGCCGGCAGTGCGCACAACCTCAGCGGGTGGATCATCGAGCGACTGGGGCGAGCGCCGCACGGCAGCGATTTGATATTCGACGGCGAGGTGCGCATTTTGGTGCGTAAGACGCGTCGCGAACGAGTGCTCGAAGCCTACTTGCAACTCGCCGCCCCCGCCGCAGGTGCAGCCAGCCGACGCGAGACGTAAAGGAGACGATCCAGATGAACGAGAATCCTGAGCGCTGGTATTCCTCCAAAGTCGACTGGTGGTTGGCGCCGCTGCTGTGCCTCCCGCCTCTATCCTCGGTCATCGTCATCGCCGCCTCCGCTTACAACGGACGTTGGGACGCCTTCGGAATTGGGATCGTCGTCGCCTTCTTCGTCGCCGCACTGTACATCGGCTTGCTATTCCCGATTCGGTATGGTCTCGCCTCGGATCGGCTTACCGTGCGTTTCGGCCTCTGCCGCCAGCACATTGACTTCGCGAAAATTCAGGAAGTCGCGCCGACGAACAATCCGCTCAGTTCTCCCGCGTTGTCGCTGGATCGCCTGCGAATTCAATTCGGACCCGGGATGCTGGACGCTGTGATGATCTCGCCCGCCCAGCGAGATCAATTCCTCGACGAGCTAGCCTACTTGGCTCAATTGCACCGCGAAGGCGATCGACTCGTGCGTCGAGCAGGCGCCGACGAAGATCACTCGGCGTCGACGTGAATGAATGGCGCCATCAACTGGGCAAGCGCCCGCTGCTCGGAATCGTCTGAAGCCGAGAGCGCATCGTAGACCGCCTGTTGATCTTCGGCGGACCGATTCTGCCCCAGTTTGAACTTCCCTTCGACTCGCGTCACGACCAGCTCAAACGCGACGATGCCTTGGATCAGTTTGTCGCGGTATTCGTCGGGCAGTTCGCCGTTCCAAGGGCTCTCGCGCCCGGCTTCGTAGGTCGCCGTGAGCTCGCGCAGGAGGGCGACGATCTGATCGTGGTCGTGCAGAATCCGCGTCTTCCCGTAAACGTGCACGGCGGCGTAGTTCCACGTGGGCACCGACGGATGCTCGACGTACCAGGCGGGGGAAATGTAGGCATGGGGGCCGTGGAAAATGGCCAGCGTCTCGCGGTCCGACTCCATTTGCCGCCACTGCGGGTTGGCTCGAGCGACGTGGGCGATCAGGGTTCCCAAGTCGCCGCCTTCTGGACGCCAGAGCATCGGCAGATGGCTGGCGAACGGGCCCTCGTCCCCCGCGGTAACCAACGTCGCAAAGCTGTGCCGTGCGACGAATGAACGCAGCTGTGTGAGGTCATGGACGGCAAAGGAAGCGGGGACGTACATCGAGCGAATTCCAAGAAAGGCGGCCAGCGGTCTGGTCCGAGGCAAAGTCGCGGAAAGCCTGATATGCTAGCCGCTCGGTGCAATTATTCCTCACCCCCACTCGATCGAGAAAGCCCATGTTGAACGTGGTCCTCAAGTCGTTGGTCGTGTTTAGTCTCTTCGCCTGCCCTTCGATCGCCTTCGCGGAAGACGCCTCACCAAAAACCAAGCTGCTCGGCGTCTGGCAAGCCATATCGCTCAAGTTCGGCGACAAGGAGGCGCCTCCCGAAGCCGTGAAACTAATGCGGTTCACCTTCCGCGAGAACGAGTTGCTGCTGCGCGGCAATTTCCAAGACGCCCGCGAGGTCAGTTGCAGCTACAAGTTCGATTCCAGCAAAGCGCCGATGGAGCTCGATTTCACGCCGCCGCAAAACGCCCCTACCATTTTGGGCATTGCGCGCTTTCAGGGCGACAAGCTGGAACTGTGCCTCCGCCGCGCCGCACAGAACAAAGCTCGCCCCGCCGAATTCAAGACCGGCGGCGACGAGACGGTGCTGCTTGTGCAATTCGAGCGTGTCGCCGACAAGTAGACATTTCAGCCGACCCGCGCTAACGGGCGGCTCAGAGCGGTCGGAAACCGCCCGCTAGCGCGGGAGCGGCTGAAAGCGGCTAGCTGTTCAAGTGGAAATAGCAGTGGATATGCGGGTAGCCGCGGAAGTACCAGACCAAGTCGGGTCCCTCGATCTGCCAGGTGTCCCAGACCTTGTCGGCGCCGATGTCGTACTTGCCGGCATACCACGAGACGTGCAACTGATCGACGATCTTCCGCCGCTCGATGGCGGAGATCGTGGCGTGAACGTCGTCGGCGCGGAACATCGCAAGCATGCCGCGCATCGTATCGACCAGCAGCTTCTTCTGGTCGTCGGTCAGCTCGGCGCAGTTTAAGCCGCGCGTCATCTGCGGCTTTTGGATCACCGTCGCGGGGCTCTCGCTGCGCGGTTCGAGTGCAACCAGCCCTTGTTGCTGCTGCTTACCGTCGAGCGCCTGCACGAACTTGTTGAACAGGCGGCCCTGGTACCAATACGGGTTGCCCGGATGGTCCTTCGCCTCGTTGAAGTTCTCGCGCATGTTCGTCAGCGGATGCGGGTAATGTCCGTAGAAGATCGGGGCGCCGCCGAACCCTTGCCCCTTGTCGGTGTGCGCGTTGCAGCGGCGAGTGACGTGGTGGCCGGTGAAGATGAATTCAAAGTCCGCATTCGCGGGCGTTCCAAAGAACCCCGCCGCAGGCGCGTTTTTCAATTCGCCATACTGATCCAACAGCACCTGCTCTTGAATGGCCGCTTGATGATCAGCGCTATGCAGCGAATCGAAGATCTTCTTGATGAGCTCCTGTTGTTCGGCGCTGAACGTCGCGGGGATGCGATGATCGGGATGGATGTACCACCAATTGCTGACGTATTTTCGCCGCGGATGATCGGCGGGCAAACAGACCTTCTGCCGCTGCTCGTCCGAGAGACTTTTGTACAACTGCATGGCCAGCGAATCGCCGCCTTTTGAGGCGGCTGGCTTCGCGTCGTCCGCAGAGACCACGCTGCTTTTCCACGGTCGATGGTCGTCGAGCGCGACTGTCGCCAGCGTCCCGGCGCCTACCGTTTGAATCCACCGACGACGATTCCATAAGTTCATCTCTGCCGCTCCTCGCCAACTGCTTCCCGCAAGCAATCCAACCCAGCCCGCCATCGTCCGTCATCAGCGAGACAAATGCAACCTGCGTCAAATCTCCGAAACCACGCCGCTGCTCGACCCAAACCGTTCGCGTTCGAGTCCCAATTGCTGCAGCATGCGCACGTAGAGATTGCAGAGCGGTTTGTCGGCGGAGTCGCCGTACGACACGTGCCCCTGATGCTTGAATCCACCGCCTGCAAGCAGCACGGGAAGGTTTGACGAACTGTGAGCGGATGCGTCGCCCAGGTTGCTGGTGAAGAGCACCTGAGTCGCGTCGAGCAAAGACCGATCGCCCTCTGCCGTTTCAGTCAATCTGCCCAGGAACGTTGCGAATGTGGCGAACTCGTGGTCTTCGTAACGCGACAACTGCTCGATTTTGGCCGGATCCTTGCCATGGTGAGACGCGTCATGGTGCTGGATCTGAATGTCAGGCACATTGGAGTTGTTGTGTTCGTTCAGTCCCAAAACGACCACTCGCGTCGAGTCGGTCTGCAGCGCAAGGTGAATCAGCGACATCCACTTCTCTTGCTGACTGATCCAGTTGTGCGCCGGCTGCTGGAACTGCTCCAGCGTCAGCGACGGCTTGGGCTTTGGCTTGGTCGACCAGTACTCTTCGTGTTTCAATCGCGACTCGGCTTCCCGAATCGAGTTCGTGAGGATCTCGATGCGCTGCCGATCCGACGCTCCCAGATCGCGAGCAAGCAATTTGAGCTGTACGCGCAAGTCGTCGAGAATGCTTTTTCCCTGTGCGAGCCGCTTCATCTCGCGACGCACTTCCTCGGGCGTGCCTTCGAGAAACATTCGCCGGAACACAACCCCGGGCTCGCCTTCGTGTGGAATCGGCACTCCCTTCTCGTTCCACGACAATGATTGACTCCACACTCGATTCAGCAACAGGAACGGAAACCGAGTTTCGGCGCCGATTGCTTGCGCGGCGACCTGATCCAGCGAGATCGAGTTATGAAGATCATGCTCGCTGAAATCCGGCACGCCGGTGAAGATGGCAGGCTCGGTGCCGTGCGAGTTCGGATATCCCGGATGCCCCATCCCCGAGAAGACCGTGAACTGGCCGCGAAACGGCTCCAGGGTCTTCAGAAACCGCGTCGTCTCGAATTGGGGACCGGTCGCCTTAGGAACTAAATGGGAGTGGTACGTGCCCAGCGGTCGATGAATGAGCACCATGCGACGCGGCTGCATGGCGGCGACTTTCGCCCGCGCCGCATGGCTATAGGCCGCGGGAATCATCGCGTCAAGCAACGGAAGTCCCAGGGCGACAGCGCCGGCTCGCAATACGGCGCGACGAGTCAGTCGCATTCGATTGAGAACATGCATGGCGGACGCCTCTCGCTATTTATGGGTAAAGAGGGGGCTTTGGACGACGGTATGGATCAGCGATCGAAAGCCGTGCTGCCGGCTTGTCGCTTCTTCGACGATTCGCTCGACTTCCGCTCGATCGGCGAATTCAAGCGGTGCGCCGGTCGAATAGACGATCAGTTTCTCGGCCAGTGCTCGCGTCAACGCAGCAGGATTCTGCAGAACGATCTTCTTATACTCGGCGAGATCCTTGAAGGATTGCCCCGCGGCGGTGGTCCCGTCGCACTCGACCGGCTTAGCCAGATAGATTTTCTTGCCGGGATATCTTGCCAAATCGACGTAGTCGACCCCCACTCCACCTTGCTTCACGCGATATCGTTCGCGCAGACCGCCGACGACATCGTAGCGTTCCAGCGCAAAGCCCGGCGGATCGATATGCACGTGGCACGACGCGCAAACGGCCTCATTCTTGTGTTTGTCGAGTTGCTCGCGAATCGTCGTGGCGCCGCGAATGTCGGGTTCCACCGCCTTCACGTCGGGCGGCGGGGGAGGAGGCGGTTGTCCTAAGAGCCGGTCGAGCACCCAGGCGCCGCGCTTCACCGGCGAGGTATAGCTGGCATTCGTGGTCAGCTTGAGAACGCTCGCATGCGTGACGACGCCTCCTCGTTGAACGTCGGCCGGCAGCGAGACACGACGCAGCTCGAGCCCCTCGACTCCGGCGACTCCATAGTGCTTTGCCAACCGCGCATTCAAGAACGTCCAATTCGAATCCATAAACGACGCGCTGGGCAGATCGCGTTGCAAAACCTCCCAGAAGAAGCGCCGAGTCTCTTCGGGCATCGCCCACGCCAATTGCTCGTCGTATTCCACGTAGATCTGATCGGGCTTCATGTCGTGGAATTTTCCTAGGTCGAGCCATTGGTCGGTGAACGCTCGGGCAAAGCGAGCAGCCTTGCGATCGCGCAACATCCGCTCCGTTTCGGCTCGCAGCACCTCGGACTGCGTCAATGTTCCGCTGCTAGCGACGCGATACAAATCTTCGTCAGGCGACGAATTCCAAAGAAAGCGAGCGAGGCGAGCGGCCAACGCGTAGTCGTCAAGTCTCCCAGGGCGCTCGACGTAATACAAAAACCATGGCGAGCAGAGAATCGCCTTATAGGCGGCATGCATCGCTTCATGGAACGGCACTCCCTGGGCTAGTTGATCATGCGCGATCTTGACGTAATGCGTCGCCTGTTCGTCGGTGGGAGGACGACGGAACGCGTGCGGCAAGAAGGCGCGAATCAGCCGTTCCGAATCGCGTTGCGGATCGAGCGAATAGTGCGTCAGCGGGTACTTGGTGAATTCACCGCCCGGATAGGGCCACTTCTTCCAGTCGTCCGGAACCGGTTTGCCCGCCAGCGCGTCGGCGAGGTAACGCGACGGAACTTGCGGAAGATCGCCGAACAGTCGTTGATAGCCGATGCCCGCATCCAGCGGCCCCTCGAGTTCGACCCAATCGACCGCCAAGCCAGGGCCTGGAAAGTCGTCTCCCACCGGCGCGCCGTTTCGTTGCTTTGACAGATCCTGAAAAAATGGGAGCCCCATCCCTTCGACATATACCTGCTCGCCCGCCGGCAGCATCCGTTCGACTTCCAGGACGCGAGTCGCATTCGCCGGCGCATCTTGGATGTCGAGCAGATGTTCGAGCTTCTCGTGGCCGAAACGGTCGGTGCTGATCCGGCCGAGCAGCACCGGGATAGGTTGGCCATTGGTCTGAACGGCCCGCACGGAGGCGCGAATGCGATACCGCCCCGGCGCCGGCGCAGCGGGCGTCGTGACGCTGCCGTGTTTGTAGAGCGTCGCACACAGAATGATGGAATCGCCGTCGAAGCGCACAAAAGGCGCCGTTCCCTCGCGGTTTGGCTTTGGTCGCCCATCGAGGAACTCACGCCCCGTCCAACGCCGCGTAGTATTGACGAGCGGCCAGATTGGCAGCGCCGCCTCCAACGCCTGATCGGCCGCCTGCTGGTAGCGCAGTAGATGCGTGCTTGACGTCTCCAGGCTGCGGCTGACCGTATCGAAGCCGTGAGAGGCATTGTCTTCGGGCAACAACGGTTGGAGGGGAATGGCGATGCCCAACAAGTCGTGCAAAGTCGTCTCAAACTCGCGCCGGTTCATGCGTCGCAGGGCGACGCGTCCCTCGGATCGTTGCCGAGCGGCAGACGTTTTGGTCAGTTGTTCTGCGAGCGCAACGACGATCTTCGATCGCTCGTCGTCCGACGGTTGCGGTGCGTCCGCGGGCGGCATTCGCTTGTCGCGAATTCGGTCGTGGATGCGAACCCAGGTCGGACCCAGGTAGTCGGGTTCGAGCGTCGTCAGCGCGAGCTTCGCCTCCGGTGCTGCGCCGTCATGGCACGACGTGCAGTAGCGTCCGAAGAAGGCTTTCACGTGGTCCGCGGCAGGCTCCAACGCCGTCGCCGAACGACTGACGCCGACGATCGACAGCACGACGCACCAAGCAACTTGCCATGCGATTCGAAACCGAAACATAGGCAGCTCTCCCCCTACCTCTCACACGTCCCACCTCCGCCGGCACGAGTCACATTGTATGCAAAGGAAGGAGCGAGTTAACTCGTCGAACATCGTGCGGTTTGGGTTTAGCGAGGGGAAATCATGACTGAGTCGCTTCAGGGAAAACGCTATGTGATTGCAGGCGGGAGCGGCTTTCTGGGGCGTTCGCTTGCCGATTATTTGCTGGATCAGGGAGCGTCCGTCGCCGTCCTCACTCGCGAGCCTTCATCCAGCCGCTCCGGCGTAGTCCACATTGCTTGGGACGGACGCTCGCTTGGAAACTGGACCGCCACGCTGGAGAACTCCGACGGACTTGTCAATCTTGCGGGCCGTTCCGTCGACTGCATCAAGACGCCCGACCATCAGGATGAAATCTTGCGTTCGCGCGTGGAGTCGACGCGCGTCCTTGGCGTCGCGATGCGGCGGCTGAGTTCGCCTCCACCGGTATGGGTCCAGATGAGCACCGCGCACATCTACGGCGATCCGCCGCGGGCAGTGTGCGATGAAGACTCGCCGGAAGGCTATGGTTTGGCCCCGTACGTAGGTCGAGCCTGGGAAGAGGCGCTGCGCGCGAGTGCGTTGCCGAATCAGCGAACCGTCGTGTTGAGGACCAGCTTCGTCATCGGACGCGACCGCGGTGCTGGCGGAGGTGCGATGAGCAAACTTGGTTGGCTCGCTCGTCTCGGGCTGGGCGGGCGCGTCGGCAGCGGCACGCAAGGAATGAGTTGGATTCATGAACTCGACATGAATCGATTGTTCACTCGCGCTCTGACCGACGAATCCATGCACGGCGTTTATGTGGCGTCATCGCCGAACCCCGTGTCGCAGGCCGAGTTCATGCGCACGCTGCGGCGCGCCGTCGGCATGCCGATCGGCCTTCCCGCTTTCGAATGGATGGTGCGCATCGGAGCACCGCTACTGCTTCGGACTGATCCCGAGTTGGCGTTATACGGGCGCTACGTTCGCAGTCGGCGTCTCGCGGACGCCGACTTTGAATTTCAATTCCCGGAGCTGGCCGACGCGATTTCCGACGTACTGGTGCGACGACGCGAAGGCCATAGTTGCCCAACGCCAGCTTCATGACGTCGTAGTCGGGTGCGTCTCCAGCCGCAAACTTCTGAACCACCTTGCCGTCCACCAAGATGCGATGAGCCGTTCTTGTCGCTCAAGCCGCACTTTGTGCGGTTTGCGACCGCCCATCGGCCGCTCCTACCATCGCGAAGGTTACTGCCACGACAAGCCCCCAAGACAGTCGAACCATTTCAAGACTCCTTGCAACAACATTGGGCGGTCGTGATTCCAAGATCCAAAGATCCAGGCGTGCATGTGCATGACGATCGCCGGACCGATCTGCAAGTCTGTTCGGGCGATCGTCCCCTCAGCAGGCGACGAACTTCGCCGTCGGCGGTTACTCCAGAGCCGCCATGGCTCGTCCCAATCGCTCGCCCGTCTCGTAGTAAGTTTCGGCGTTATGATTGTAGTGGTAGCCCTGATTTACTGGCGAAACGTCGGCCTCGCGCCACAAGTCGCGAACGTCGACCGCTTTCACGTTCCCCTTGAATTCCGGGTATTTCCCCGCGTCGCCGTCCACCGCCAGCTGCGCTTCGGCGATCTGCTTCCCAAAGCCTTCCTGACCTGGATTTCCGCAGCCGGTCGCCAACACGAACTTCGCGTTCGGGGCGTCGAAATCGCGGCGCAGCGATTTGATGAGATTCACCAGATTCAGCTCATAGCGGCTCGCCAGCGCTGCGTTTTGATCCTTGTGACCTTGCCACCAAACAAAGCCCGCGACGACGTACCCCTGGCCTTGATAGCCTTCGTAATACTTGTCGAGGCTTTGCAACACAGCCTTGGCGTGCGCCACGTCCGCGTCATACTGCCGACCGGCGTACCACGGCACCGGCTTGGGTTCCTGTCCCTTTTCCCAAAAATTTGCGACATCTCGATAACCGGCGAACACCTTGCCGTCGAACTCGAAGCGTTCGCTGCCCGGCGGCAGCAAGTCCCAGCCCAAACTGCGATTTCCAATGCAGGCCTTCAGCAGTAACACGGGTTCGTCGTGCACCGTTCCCAGCACTTGCCCGAATCCCAACTCGGGGCCAAACGAACGATTGGGAGTCAGCCATTCATTGCGTGGGGCGCCGAATCGTTGCAGATCCTTATAGTCGCCGCCGCGCTGGTCCATCACATGGACGTAACGCACGTCGCGTCGCACGGTCCAGTTTCCCGACTCGTCGACCAGATTCGGATACTTCCCCTTCTCTTTCACCAAGTATTCCAGCGAACCCTTGACGTCCTTCGGGCCGACTCGACCGAATCCCAGCATGTTGGATTGGCCCAGCATGATGTATACCTGGACCGGCTTGGAAAGATCGGCAGGCTTGCCGTCGGCGGGCGGAAGAGCAATGGGCGCATCGACGGCGAGCAGCGGCGCGCTGACGCACGAGGCGAATGCGAGTACAGTCAGAACTACAAAACTGATCGTCTTCATGCCGTAGGGCCTCAGGAACGAAGTGAATGAATCAGGCGAACTCAAACTGCTACGCCGCCGCGATTGTCGCATGGACCGCCGTCCTCGCGGTAGTCGTACCGACGCCGGCTGCCGAGCCGGCTCTTCCTGGCCGTCATCGACTTACTGAGGCGCAAGCAGGCGCGGTGTTGATCGCCGACTTGCGTTGTGCCGCGTGCCACGAAGGCGTCCCGAATCAAGCTTGGCCCGAGAAGACCGCACCCGACCTAAGCCATGTCGGCGGGCGAGTCGCCCCCGAATACCTCGAGCGATTCTTGGCCTCCCCTGCGACGGCGCACCCCGGCACGACGATGCCTGACGTGCTCCACTCGCTGCAAGACGCGGAGCGCCCCCAAGCCGCCAAAGCACTCGCCCACTTCCTGATCGCTCAGTCTCGAACGCCGCTGGCGACTCAGCTTCTGGCAACTCAGCCGCCAACGTCCGCGGATCGCGAGCGCGGCAAGACGCTGTTCCATTCGGTCGGCTGCGTCGCCTGCCACGGTCCTCGCGCTGATGCGGATCCCGCCGCCGCCCGCACGCCCAATGCGGCCGACGACGCGGAGGACGATCCGGACGCAGCGCCGACGGCGGACAAACTTGTCGCGCCGATCGCCGTTCCGTTGAATCACGTCGCCGCCAAATACACCCGCGCATCGCTGAGCGACTTTCTGTTCCAACCGCTCCAGGTTCGCAGCGGCGGCCGCATGCCCGACATGAAATTGACTCCCGATGAATCCCAAGCCCTCGCCTCGTACCTGATCGGCGAGGGAGCACCCAGCCATGTCGCATGGACCGCCGACGAATCGTTGGCCGCGGCCGGCAAGCGTTACTTTGAGCAATTGAACTGCGCCGCCTGTCACCTGCTGCCAGGATTCGCCGCCGCACCGAAGCGAAACGCCTTCGACAACGCCGATCTAAAGCGAGGCTGCTTGTCGTCCGACTCCCGGAACAGCCCGCGTTATACGCTGACGTCGTCGCAAATCGCGGCGATCATCGCGGCGGTCGACAAACGCGACGTTGAAGAAGCCGCGGCGACGACGGTCGCCAAGACGCTGACCGCATTTCGCTGCATCGCCTGTCACGTACGCGACGACTATGGCGGAGTGCATGAATCGATCAATGGCTTCTTCACCGGCAGCGAACAAAAGCTGGGCGACGACGGCCGCATCCCCCCGCCGCTCACCCTGGTCGGCGCCAAGCTCCAACCCGTGTGGCTGAAGAAGGTCCTGTTCGACGGCGATGCCGTTCGCACTTACATGACGACGCGCATGCCTCAATACGGTGCAGCCAACCTGAGTCATTTGCCGCCCCTATTCGCACAGCTTGACGTCCTCCCTGCGGCCGCGGGAACGACGGCCTTGCCGGCGCTGCAGATCCCCAATCCCGAAAGTCGATCGGAGGCCGAACGAGAACGAGCCAAGCTGCTGCGAACCGCGGGTGCACAGTTGCTGGGGGACCGCGGCCTCAACTGCATCGCGTGCCACAACTTCAACGGCAAGTCGGCCTCCGGCAATCAAGGCATCGACTTGACGGCCTCATATCCGCGGCTCCAGTCGGCTTGGTTCAATCAGTACGTGCGAAATCCGGGCGCCTTTCGTCCGAGAACCGTCATGCCGACCGCTTGGCCCGACGGAATGGCGCTCCACAAGACGATCCTCGACGGCGACGCCGAACAACAAATAACGGCCGTCTGGTTTTACATGTCGCTCGGGACGTCGGCCGCCGACCCGCCGGGCGTCCGCGGCATCAACACCAAACTGGCGGTCGGCGACGAAGCAAACCTGCACCGGGGGCGCAGCCGAGTCGCCGGGTACCGGGGCATCGCCGTCGGTTTGCCGGAGCGACTAAGCTACGCGTTCAACGCCGAAACGGGAACTTTGTCGGCGATCTGGACGGGCGACTTCGTCAACGTGAACTGGAGCGGCCAGGGGTCGGGCGACTTCCAACCCGCCGCCGACGCCATTCTCTTGCCGCAGGATGTCTCGTTCGCGCAGCTAGACGACGAACAAGCGCCGTGGCCGCGCATGCCCGTCACCTCGAAGGAAATGCGAACCAACCCCGATCCTCTGTACCCCAAGAACCACGGCTACCAGTTTCGCGGCTATGGGTTGGACGACTTGGCCATTCCAACGTTTCGCTATCGCTGCCATCAGATCCAAATCGACGATCGCTCAACAGCGGCGACGATCGACGAACAACTTTGGTTGAAGCGAGTGTTCACCTTCACGACGCCGACGCCGCAGACCGTTTGGTTCCGAGCGCTCGTCGGCGAGTTGCAGCAGGAGTCGGAACACGTGTATCGAGCGGCGCGGCTGCGAGTGAAATTGCCGCCGACGGAAGTCGTTCGCCGACCGCTTGAAGGCGATCCGAATCGTTCTGAATTGCTGCTCAAATTGACGCTCCCGCAGGGCCAATCCTCGTTGGAAATTCGCTATGAACCTCTTCCGAAATAACGGCCGACGACGCAGCCTGACGCTCGGTGTGCGCGCCTCGATGCGGCTCATCACGAGTTTGCTGCTTGCGGGTTCGCTGTTCGCTTGCTCGCTGCTTGCCTGTTCGCTGTTCGCAGAAGAAGTAGGCGAACGGTGGGGGACGGAAGAGCGGGAGCGGGAGTTTTATCCCATCGTCAACCTTCCGTTGCCTCCCGGCGAGGTGATCGAAGCCGGCGCCTTCGCGGTCTTGCCCGATCGCCGAGTCGCCGTAGGAACTCGACACGGCGACATCTTTCTGATCGACGGCGTCGACGCCGTGAAGCCCAATCCACGCTTCCAGCGCTTCGCCTCAGGACTCGACGAAATCTTCGGCCTGACCTGGCATGACGGGTCGTTTCGAGTGACTCAGAGCTGCGAGTTGACTCGAGTGAGCGACCGCGACGGCGATGGAACGGCCGACGACTTCGAGACGATCTCCGACGACTGGGGCTATGCGAACTATCACGAGTACGCGTTCGGTTCGAAGCTGGCCGCCGACGGCAGCCAGTACGTAGCGCTCGGTTTGTCCGAGTCGTATTACTCGTATGCGCTCAATCGGGGCTTCATCATGAAGGTGTCGCCCGAGGGAAAAACGAGCGCTTTCGCAAGCGGATTGCGCAGTCCGGGAGGCATCGGGTTCGATGAACACGATGCGTTGTTTTACATCGAGAGTCAGGGGCCGTGGAACTGTTCTTGCAGCCTGAAGGCCGTGTCGCAGGGGAGCTTCCATGGGCATCCGGCGAGTTTTCCTTGGTATCGCTGGGCGCCCGAGCTGGGACCGACGCCGGAGATGCCGAAGTCGGGAGGCCGAATTGCGACGGAGCGACAGCGCGTACCGCAATTGGTTCCTTACGCCGTCGTCTTCCCCTACATCCGGATGGGGCGTTCCATTTCGGGCTTCTCGATCAATCGCACGCAGGGCAAGTTCGGCCCCTTTGAGAATCAGTTGTTCCTGGGCGACTATACGCAGTCGATCGTGATGCGGGCGACGACCGAGAATGTCGACGGCGTTTGGCAGGGCGCCTGTTACCCATTCCGCGAGGGACTTTCGACGGGCATTTTGAACGTCGAGTTCACCGCCGGCGGCAATCTGCTGTGCGGCGGCACCAACCGCGGCTGGCCCGTGCGCGGCGTGAAGCCGTTTGCGCTCGAGCGGATCCAGTGGAGCGGCAAAACGCCGTTTGAAATCGAACGAATTACGATTCGCCCCGACGGCTTTCACATCGCCTTCACCAAGCCCGTCGATCCGACGCACGGCCAATCCGTAGACTCGTACGCACTGTCCGCGTTCACTCACCCCTATCACGCCGGCTACGGCGGTCCAGAGATCGAAAAGCACCGTCCCACAGTGACGACCGCAACGCTCGCCGACGACCAGCGTTCCGCCACGCTCCAGGTCGAGGGCCTGCGCGAAGGATTCGTGTACGAGTTCGACTTAGCGCGACTGCGTTCGAGCGACCAAGACGAGTTGCTTCACCGCCATGCCTACTACACCCTGAACGCGCTCCCGCGCACCTCCCCGTCTCAAAGCCGACCGTAGCACAGGCTTCCAGCCTGTGACCCCACATTCTCCTCCCCCCCCTCATCCCCGACCCTTCTCCCCGTCGCAGCGACGGGGGGAAGGGAGCATGAAGTCTCGTATTCCACTCGCGGCTAGACGCGTTTGAGGATCTTCGTTGGCACGTAGAACTTGACGTAGCGTTTGCCATCGGTATAAGGGCGTCCGCGGGGATCTTCGACCAGCACGGTGACTCGGCGATTGATGCGGTTCACCACGCCGACTAATTCGCGGCCTTCGAAGTCAAAGCGGACGTGCATGCCGGGGCGGATTCCGGTCGCCATCATGGTGCGTTCGCGCGGCGTGATGAGTTTGTGACGATGCTCGGTGTGATTGAAGATCCGCCCGGTAATCGACTGAAAACGAGCCCGCGCACATGACGAGTCTTGCCAAAGGATCATTTCGATCAAATGCACCAGCTCGTGCTCCATGATGCGTTGTAGAGCGTCGAGTCGGTCGCGGCAGACGATTCCGGCGACGGCTACTTCGCGGTGATCGTCTTCATGAAAGCAGCTGTAGAGGACCGCCGCCGACGCCTTGATCTCGTACTTCACTCGTCCCGTGCGACGTTCGACGCGCCGGGTCGTGGTCCCTCCCGCACTTGTCAATCGCCGCGAAAGCGAGAACTGCAGCGGCGCATCCCCTAGCGCGGCCCGCAGACGCCCCGCAAAGAACTCGCGATCGTACGCCGCAAACAGCAGCTCCAGATCGAACGGATGGACGACGGTGAAGTTCGGACCGTCCAAATACTTGGACCGACCGAGCACTTCGGCGTGAATGCGCATCGTCCGCGCCGACGCCTCGGCAGCCGGCACCACCAGCGATTCGACGATCTTCAGTAATTCCGTTGACATGTCTCTCTCGTGCCTGCTCCGTGCACACTTCGCCGAATTCTATCGCCGGACGCGGGAGGGAGAAAGAACCGCGTCTGGGAACGACGCCTGTTGCACAAACAGCACCTTTCTACTAGCCTTCTCGCCGACCGTTGTTTCACGCACCACTTCCCCTTCGGCGGCGAGCCTCCTATGGCGAAAGACAACAAAGTTCAAATCGACGACGAGCTCCGCGAAGGACTGCAGCAAGCTCGGAAAACAGCTCGCAACTATCTCCTCGTCATCAAGGGTACGAGCGTCGTCGGCATGATCGTTCAGAAGAAGACGATCTCCGAGGCGATGGTTCTCAAAGCCAAGACCGATTTCAAGGGAAACGCCGTGCTTCAGGGCGTGTGCGTCGGCAATGGCGGCGAACTGAATTTTGAAGTACTGGGAGCGGAACCAAGTCTCGCCATCAAGAAGGTGAAGGACTTTGTTTCCGAAAGCGCTGATCTGGCCATCAAGCCGCAGTGGGTCGTCGTCCCGGCCTTTACCTCGGTGATCGACGACGACGAACCGCCGACCTCGAACGCGCCGCCCATTTCGTCGGTTACTCCTCCTGTTCCACCGCCGCCTCCGCCGCCTCCGCCGCCGAACGCTCCTGCGCCGGGTTCGGAATTGGCGATGCAGTTCAAACAGCAGCTCACGGAACTTAGCCCGCGCTACAAACAAGCATTGAGCGGCAAGCCGAGCAATCAGGCGGAATTAGAGTCGCTGATGGCGGCCACATTGGAAGCCGCGAAGACCAGCCAGTTCGCCGTAGCCTTGCAGCGGCTCGGCGCCTTGCGCGACAAACTGTCAGCGCCTGTCGGCAATGACCCGGCCGCTCGCTTCAACGAGCGACTGAAGCAGATGTTGCCGAGGATCAAGTCGGCGGGAGGCACGCCCGCGGGCGAGAAGGCGTCGGAGTTGGCGCGCGAAGCGGGGCTCGGTGCTCGCAAGCAGGACTTTGATTCGGCTCATCGACTGTTGGATGAGGCCGAGTCGGTGCTTCAAGGACGCGAGACGAACACGTCCCAAGGCGGCTCGTCGTCGACGCAGCAGGGCCTGCCTCCCGAGATCGCGCCGGGCATCGTCGAAAAGCGAAAGTTCCTGGCCTTCCGCTGGCCGAAGATTCCAGAGGAAGTGCGCACGAACTTGGAAGCACTGCGAGATTCCATCGAGGCGAACCTGCCTGAAGAGGACGCCGATCTACTGGTCGATCTTTCGCAGGACTATTTGGACGAGTTCTGCGACGAAATCAAGGACGCGATCGACGATGCGATCAACGAGGGAGACGCAAAGTACGCGAAGGCGATCAGCGTCATTCGAACCTACCGAGCGAAGATTGCGCAGGAAGAATTGATTCAGCATCTGAAGGCGAACTCGCTGCAAGCGAACATCGCCGTCGAATCGATTTTGTTGCGGGCGCTCGATGAAGTCGAACAGCAATTGGCCAAATAGCGAGCGGCGTCAGAGCCCGTCCGAAAGATTAGCAAAGGTGCGTCAAGATGGTGATGAATCCCGACGAATTGCGTCAGGCCGGCGACTGGATCGCTCAACTGAAGAAGATCCTGCAATTGGGCGACGACCAGAATCGCGACTATGGACAGACGCCGAAGAGCGAACATCGCAGCACGAAGACCGCGGTCAAGCTGTTGTTGTCGAACCTGAAAAAGGGATCGAAGAAGACGCGCGACCAACAGACGACCGACAAGGACCTCGATCTGGTCGTCTTCAACGCCGTCGACAAGCTGATCCGCGACAAAGAGGAGAAGTCGAAGAAAGGCAAATCGACGCTCGATGCGGTCGACAAGTTTCGGCAGGTCTTCCTTCAGGAGTTTGCCTCTCAGTCGCACAAGAAAAATCCGCTTGACGACAATTGGAAGGACAGGGTCGAATCTTCGCTGCGCGCGCTGCGCAGCGAAGGTCTCGCCGACATCATTTCCGCCGGAACGGAGAAGCCCGAGGACCTGAAGACTCATCGTACCGACCTTATCAGCACCGATGAAGGAAAGAAGCTGCTCGCGACGCGCCGCGAGCTAGCGGAAAATGTTCTCAGCGAGATTTCCGCCGACGAACTGAACGGGCTCGACCTCGACGGAATCTTCGGCGACGAAAAGCCGACCGTGGTTGCGGGGGCGTTGTTGCGACTGGCCAAGAACGAAACTAGCGCCTTTGCCAATTTCGATCCGCAGCTCTTTGTAGATCTGGCGCGGAACGTGCCCGTGGATGATTGGAACAATCAGACGGCGACCGACGGACCGCTCAAGGGCCTCGGCGCTCGCGTCTGCCAGGCGCTGTGGCGCAACCAGAACTACGACCAGATTTGCTCGCTGATCGATTTGGGCGTCGACACCAGCCTCGCCACGCGAGTCGATGACAAAGATGGAAAGGGCGGCGGCGTCTACAGCGGCTTCATCCAGCCGATTCAACACGTGACATCAAAGCTCTTGCGGCAAGTCCCTCGCTTTGACAACGGGGAACAACTCCCCGGTTGGACGATGAAGAAGCAGGTTCAAGGCGCCAAGAAGGTGCTGGCAGCACTGGAGAGGAACAATGTCTCCGAGACGTTGACGAAGTGGCAGGACGTGGAGAATTCGGAGATGATCAAGGAGTTCAAGAAGAACCCCGGCACCATCTGGGGATTCGAGGACATCCGCTTGCCCTATGTTCAAGCAGCCCACGAGACCGACGAAGGTGCACAGCCGCTACGGATGATGGAGCTATGGGAAGCGATCGACTTCAGCTTGAATCCGGACATGTACGAGCAACTTGTCGACGACCCCGAAAGCGTCGTCGACCAAATCGTCGCGCTCGGCGTGATTGAACTCGAGAAGGGCTTCAAGTCGACGGAAGTCAAGCATCAGCTGAAGTTCGGCGACATCAAGAACGTCAAGGACGAATTCATCGCGCAGTTCAAGAAAGACGCAGCGTCTTTCTTGCGCGAATTCTCCAAGCAACTGCCGAAAGGCGCCTACGCCGACGTCGTGCTCGATGAAAACGACGAACCGGAGAAGCGAGGAGATGCCACGTTGCGCCTATCGGATCTCGCGGGCATCGTCCCCGACAAGTTCCTCGGCGGCATCGCGTGCAAGGCCGGACTGTGGTGGGCCAAGACTGAAGGGAAGCCGGTCTACTACTGTCTCGACGGCATCCATATGGAAGACGTCGTCAATTACAAGAAGGTCAAGAACAAGGCGATCGAAGACTTCCTTTCCAAAGGAGGCGTCGAGGGCGGCGCCAAGGGACACGACGAAGTCATCACGCTCGTCGAAATGCGCGAGATCCTCAAGAACTGGGACGACTTCAAGGACACCGTGAAGTTCGTCGACAAGGGCAAGATCCTGAAGGAACGAGAGCTCCAGGAATGGGTCGACAAGTGGCGCAAGGCGCTGCTCAAGGCGAACAAGAAGGCCGGACGTGCGCCGGCGCCCGACAAGAACGTCTACGCCAGACAGCTCAACGCCATCCACCCCAAGTTGCTCGAACGGATCGAAGTCAGCGACAAAGGCAATATGGACGCGCGCGACATCGTCCGCAAACACGGCTACCTTGTGAAGGTCGCCAATACTCGACCGCACATCGTCTTGAAATACATCATCAGCAAGTGCGGAGTACTCGAGGAATATAAATTGATCCCAGCCGGACTATCGGACGCGGCCAGGGAATTCTCGAATGCCGACGATCTGACTCGCGAGGAGGCGGCAAAGAAGTTGGCAAAGCAGATCAAGAAGTGCCACAAAGACTATCGCGAGCCGCTGACAAAGTCGCTGCTTCCGAAGAAGTAGCCATCGCAGGCGCTTCATCGAGCAACTTCTCCGCGGATGCGGCGAGCCTTAGGGTCGTACTGGGGATTCTCGCCGCGGGGGAGGGCCGCCTGAGTCCGTTCCTGCCACTGCTTCAAGATGCTGGCGAGCTCGTTCGACTTTGCAATCTCGGTCGACGCCAAATCGTGCATCTCGCGCGGATCGTCATGGAGGTTGTACCGTTCGTACTTGCCGCCTTGTTCGAAGAACTCCACGAGTTTCCAGTCGCCGACTCGCACGGCGCTAGCGGGCGTCGCTCGTCCCACGTAACAGGGAAAGTGCCAAAACAAGGGTCGATCCACAAGCGGCTCTCCCCCGTTCGCTGCGGCGGACAGACTGACGCCGTCCAACCCGCGCGCCCGCACGTCGTCGCCGCCCGCCCACTCCAACAATGTTGGATACAAGTCGATCGTGGAAACCGGATTCGTCACTTTCAATCCCGGCTTGGCGAACCGGGGACCGGACATCATGAGCGGCACGCGGATGCCGCCTTCGTAAAGTTCTCCTTTGCCGCCTCGCAATGGCGAGTTGTAGCGCGACGTGCCGCCGTTATCCGAGGTGAATACGATGACCGTATCGTCAGCCAGCTCCCGTCGCTTCAACCAGTCGACGATTCGTCCCACATTGTCGTCGACCGCTTGGATGGTCGCCGCGTAGTCTGGGTCGTTGCGTCGATCCTGCGATGCGTCCGCCTTGCGCTGATACTTCTCTCGCAAATTGGGTTTGGGATTGAAAGGCGCATGGACCGCATGATCGGCCAAGTACACCAAGAACGGCCGCTCGCGATTCGCCTCCGTGAACTTCAACACTTCATCAGTCAGCCGATCGCTCAAGTAGTTCCCCTGGTCGTCGAAGTATTCATCCTTGCCGAAACCAATCGATTCGGGAAACACGACCGTCTGAAAACCTTGACCGCCCGGGGTCACGGGGCCTCGTCGACCGCGTCCTAAGTTCCACATTCCGAAGAAGGCCGTTGCGTATCCGCGGGCCGCCAGCGCCTCGGCGACCGTCACGAAGTCCGTCGCCAACTCGGCCTTGCTCTCGGCCGCTTGGAGTCGATGCCAAGGTGAACCAGGAGGCTGTCTCGGATCGACCACCGTATAGACGCCGTGACGCGGCGTCCACTTTCCCGACATTAAGCAGGCGCGCGTGGGCGCACAGTTGGGCGCAGAAGCATACGCTTGGGTGAACACGACGCCTGACTTGGCGAGTTGATCGAGATGCGGCGTTTCGACGAACTCATTCCCCATAAAGCCCACGTCGCGCCATCCCAGGTCGTCGGACAGGATCAGCACGATGTTGGGCGGGCGTTCCGCGGCGTCGACTCCGCAACTTGAAACAGCGACGGCGATCAGCCCAACGAACGCGAGCATCAACAACGATTGGAATCTCATGGGCGTTCATACTCGACGTCGAGCGTCGTGTGTGCGAGCGTGATGTCTGTAATGGAATCGAGCAACTTGGCGCGGTCGGTCGCGGACGCAGGCAGATTCAGCGTCCGAGACAAGGCGAACACCGTGATGTGATAAACCTTCACTCCCGGACCGCGGGAACACATTGGGTCGTACGCGGCCTGGCGTCGATCATTGAGCCCGACGACGCCGATGCCGATCGCCTTGGCGGGCAGAGACGTCGTCGTCGCTGGAATGTCGTAAACCAGCCAATACGACTTTTCGCGATCGGGCGCTGAGTGCCAGATGCTCACGGCGAACGACTTCGTTCCCGGCGGCGGTTCACTCCACGCGATCGCCGGCGACTGCCCTTTGCCGTCGCAGGTGCAGTCGACGGCAAGACGTCCACGCGAATCCAGCGAACTACTCGAGACGCGCAAACTTGATTTCGCATCTCCGGCTTTCGAGTTTGCGGGGGTGGAATTCCGCGGCGGGGCGTCCCGAGCGGGTTGCTCAGGCTTTACCGTGGGACGCGAGCGCACGGGACGTTCGCGAGGGGGCGAGTAATTCTCGGTCGTTGTGCGTCCCTGCGGATCCACAAACACAAACCGCGTCGCTCCATCCTGTCCGATCGAGTAACTGACAGTTCCCTTTCGACCGCCCACTTCGTAGGTCAGCCGAAAGTTGGCTGGGCTCGTCTCCTGGTAGGCCGTGATGCGCCCTCCGCGCAGCGGCGGCAACGCCGGTCGCAACGGATTCGCTCGCGGCTGCGGGTCGACTTGCCCTTCCCGTTCGACGACCTCGCCGTGAAACCCGCCGTTCAAGTACGGGTACTTCTTCGTCGAGTGGTAATGGTAGTCGCCATCCTCCCCCACGTGTCCATTAAACGCGTCCAAATCCTTGGGCGTCGATCCATCCGGCTCGAGGTAGCCGTAGATTGGATAACCATCCAGTGCGTACGCAATCGGACGTCCGGCCCCGACGATCTTTTCGAGATGCACCGGCGGCAAATGATAGTGATAGTCGTCCGCGCGACCGCAGTGGCCGCCGAATTCGTCGAGTTCCCCGACGAGGAATGCATCTTCGCCGCGATTATTGAGGGGATTGAAAATGGGGATGCCGTTCACCGCCAGCGCGATCGCTCCGCGCAAGAACTCCCCTTTCGTCGAACGAGGATTCTTCGCCGGCGTCGGCTCGAGCGGTATTCGCCACGCATTCTCGCCCCGATACGCCTGAGGGAGCGGAACTTGTTGCTGCCAGGCGGTGATACCAACCATCATCGGATGAGCCGGAATTCCGTTCGACTCGACATACAAGAATCGAGCATCGCTTCGAATCGCGACCGCCCTTCTCTGAACAAACGGCTCGAAGTCCGCGGCGACGTCGCGCTGCGATTTCGCTGGCGCCGGAACCGTCGTGAAGTGGGCGTCGTCGTCAACCTCCGCGGGCGACTCTGATTTGGCGGAACGCGCGCCGTGTGCGTGCCAAGGATGGGCGCTCGCCGACGGGCTCATGCATACGGCGAAGCCGAACCAGAGCGCGAAGACGCTCAGCCGGATTCCTCTGCGCACTCCCCGGAAGCAGCTCGCGCAACAACTAATCCTGCGACTTACTAGTTCCACGGTTCTTGCCGCCTCGTTTGGAAGGTTTCGCTTGTCCATCGCCTGTGAATTCGGAATTGAGCGTCGGCGACTGGGCGTCAAGCGCTGTCAATTGAGCCTCTAGCTCCCGACGCAGTTCGGCCGCCTTTTGAGGCATCTTGGCCGCGAGGTTCTGACGTTCGCTGACATCGTTCGCCAGGTCATAAAGTTCGAGGCGATCGTCCTCATAGAACCGAAACAGCTTCCAGTCGCCCGAGATGACGGCCGTGTGCGGGCCGTCAGGGCCTTGATAGTGAGGAAAGTGAAATAGGAGCGTCGTGCGGTCGCGATTCACGCTGCCGCCGCCGCGTGCGAGTAGGTTGACGAGGCTTCCCCCATCGAGATGGGACGGCAACTGGTCGTGCGGGACTCGCGCCCATTCGCAGAACGTCGGCAACCAGTCGTAGCCCACGACGCGCACATGACACCACGAACCCGGCGCAACGCCGGGGCCGCGCACGATCAGCGGCACTCGAATGCCGCCTTCCCACACGCCGCCCTTCCCGCCTCGCAAGGCGCCTCGCTTCGAACCGCCGCCCGCGCCGTTGTCCGACGTGTAGATGACATAAGTGTTTTCTGCCGCCCCCAGTCGATCGACAGCGGACAGGACCCGCCCTACGCCGTCGTCCAGCTCTTCCGTCATGGCTGCCCGCGCAATCGCCTTCTCGTTCTGGCCGTTCCATTCTCGACGATATCGTTCCAAAGTCGCGCGCCGAGCATTTTCCGAAGCATGTAGGGCGTTCCAAGAGAGCTGCACGAAAAAGGGCTTCCCTGCGCGGATTGAACGAGCCATGAATTGCTCGGCCCGCTCGGCCATTCCGAAGATGTCGACTGGATTCGGGTCCTTGAACTTGTACGCTTGCTCATTTCCCGTATCGCCGTCATGCGCATCGTAGCCATGTTCTCCTGGCCCTCCTCCGCCGAGGTGCCACTTGCCGAAGTGGGCCGTTGCATAGCCTGCCGTGCGCAGTAGTTCGGCGATGGTGGACTCCTGCGGCGGAATGTTCTTGATCAAACGCGGCTCGACGAGCTTCATTCCCGCTACGGGCGGCGCGGCTTTTGTCCAATGCAACCGCGCTGGATTCTTGCCGGTCTGAATGCTGATGCGCGTCGGCGAGCACACTGGGGCTGGAGCATAGGCCGCCGAGAATCGCAGGCCTTGGCTTGCCAGACGTTCGAGATTCGGCGTGCGAAGTCCGGCCCCCTTCGACGACTCCAGGTCGGGATGCATGGCGACCGAAAGCCCATTCCAAGCCTGGTCGTCGGACAGCATGAAGACAATGTTCGGGCGTTCGTCGTTCGGATTACGAACGCGAGTCGTCTGCACCGCAGGCTCTACCGTGGGACATAGTGCTGCGAGGATCAGCAGCGGCATGCAGTTCGACATGGAACTACCGCTTTCCCTTCTTCGGAGGTGCATCGGGAACGACGTTGTTCAGGTTGCGAAAATCAGGACGCTGCTTTCCGTCGGGCGGCGTCTTGGCGACGTATCGAAACAGGACGGTGTTGTCGAGTTCCAGATCGTCGCTCCAAATGAACTTCGCCCCCGCGAAGTCGTGATCGAAGTACGGCTGCTTCGGCGAAACCTGCTCGGTCGTGTACTCTTTCGCGTGATTCCAGGAATGGTCGTCGAAGTCGACGCGAAACCAACCTTCGGGGATCGGCAGGTGCTCGGCACGTGGGTTCTTCACGTCGCGCCCGACCGGCCCGCGCGAAACGACTTTCGCTTTCCATTGGTCGTTCGTCGCCGTCCCATCTGAGAACTTCAACACGAACCCTGCGTCGCCGATGTTGGAGTTCGCGTATTCCATTCCGGTCGCCGGATCGGCGTTGTCCTTCGCCATCACCGCGATCGTCATGGGGTAACTGGGCAGCAGGTCGACGGAGACCACGTTATGCGGCAAGAACGAAATCGAATCGACGGCGACGAGTTCGCCATTCACGTACAGCATGAACCAGTTGTCGGCGTAGACATTAGCGCGGATCGTATCCGCCATCTGAGGTTTGCGGATCTTTGCGCCTTTCGCAGCGTCGAAGGTAGGCGATTGGGCGGCAGCGCCCAAAACCAACAGCAAACCAACCACCGCTGTCGCAAACCACGACCAGAATAATCGCAGAGAAGTCTTCATTTGCCCCTCGGAAGAAAACGGACGTTCGGTTTACGGTTCCTGCTCGACAATCCGGTCCGCTTCATGGTGAGCAGCATGCTCATAAAATTGATCCGGCCTCTGCGTTGCTCCCACCAACGTCAGTCGGATCGTCAGTCGATCCGGCCCATAAGGCATCTCGATGAAGCGCAGCGCGCGAATCTGCCGCGATTGTGCGACGTAGTCGGCTTCGACGACTCGCGGTCCTCGCTGCCCGCGTCGTCGGACCGCAATCAAAGTCCGAGTCGACTCGTGGCTCGCAACTCCCGGCGGCCTCCCACCATCGTCCGGCAGAAGCTGAACGTCGTATGCCGATCGCAATTGCTGCAACATCTCGTCAAGATTCGCCAGCGACATTGCATGTTCATGTCCTGGAACGTCGCGCTGGAAGTGCGTTGGGTCGGAACTAACTCGCACCGGTCCGTCAGGACGGACCGCCCAACTGACGACTCCATTCGCCCCCGTGATGAAAGGGCGGCCGTCCGGCATCTGCCGACGCAAGACAAAGCGCCCCGCGTCTCGCACGGTCAGATGTGCACCGTCCAGCGGCGCCTTGGGCGGACGCTTCTCTGCGGACGCCGCCTCTCGGCCCTTTCGCCCGCTCGCCCCAGCTGCATCGTCAACGACGATCAAGAACTCGCGATCCATTCCCGATCGGTTGGCGGCGATAAGGCGGTCAAGTTCCTTCGCCGCAGCCGCGGCAGGGTTTTCTCCTGCAAATCGTCCGCCTGCCAGCAACACCAGTACGATCACGACGACCGTCGAAAGAGCGGCGTACCACTTTCGGCGCTCGCGACGTCGACGAATTACCTCGCTTGGCATTGCTGTCGAGGCGGCGCGGGACGAGTCGATGCCGGTAGACGTCCGTTCCGCCGCGACTCGCAGCTCCACCTGCAATCGGTCGTGCAGCCAAGCTCTACGAGCAAAGACGACCGCGTGCTCGGGCGACGCTCGCACCCATTCGGCCAATCGTACGAACTCGTCCGGCGAAATCGAGTCGTCCAAGTAACCGTCAATCCAATCCCTAGGGTCGCCGTTCATGTGGCCCTCTGCTGCTGAACCGACTTTAGCTCGATGCAGTCCCGGAGCCGGTCGCGAATCCTCTGGAGCGCTTTGGCGACCGAGTTGGCCGACATCCCCACCCGCTCGCCGATTGCGGCGGGCTTTAACTCCTCGACGTATCGCAGTCGACACAATTCGCGCGCCGTCTTCTCCAACCCGCCGAGGCAGTCATCCAAGTGATCCAGCTTAGACGCCTCTTCCGACGCCGTCGCGACGAAAGAGTCTGCCAACCGGGCGACGACGTCGTCATCAAAGACCAACCGGTCGCGGGTCAGGCGTCTCAAGTGCAGTCGCAAGTGATTGTGGGCGATGCCGATCGCCCAAGCGGAAAATGGTCGACTTGGATCGTATCGCTCGAAAGTCTGGAGCACCGTGACGGCGACGTCTTGCAAGAGATCGTCGCGCACCGTCGGATTCCGCACGACGGACAGCAAGAAGGCGGACACGGCTGGCTGAACCAGCGTCCACTGTCGCGCCGCCTGTCGAGTTGTGTCGTCCATGGAATCGCCCCTGTGGTTCGTCCCATGGAGTAATTGACCGCAGGCGGCGAATTATGACTGGACCGACCCAAGAAAAAAGTTCGAGGGGGACGAACAGGCTGGAAGCCTGTTCTACTTTTTCGACCACTCGTCGCCGGGGGCCAGGATTTGGCGGGCGGCGGGGCCGGCAAGCCACGCTTTGGCGTCCGCGTCGTCGCGCAAGTAGGCGTCCCAGAACGCGGTGGACAGCGCGAGGATCGCGCGATGGTGAGCCGGATTGCGCTGCTGCTGGTCGCCAGGCAAGGCGCGGTCGGTGAAAACGGAATGCTCAGCGTTCTCCAGCACTAGCTCAAACTTGTCGCCGGGCGGCAGGGCGGGGTACACCTTGCGCCGCGACTCCACCGTCTGGCCGCCGATCGCCGCCGTATCCTTCGTCCCCGTCATTAAGAGCCATGGAATGCTCACCTTGCCGAACGCCGTCGCGACGTCCCCGCGTTCAGGTGCACTGGGACTCATCACAATCGCCGCTTTCACTCGCTTGTCGGTCAGCCGCTGACCGCCAATTCCAAAATTCTGTCCTGACACGGCCTGAGTCGTGTGTCCGCCGAACGAATGTCCCGACATCCCCACTCGCTTCGTCTTCGCCTTTCCGGCCAGTGGATGTTGCGAGTCTTGGTCCCATTTCTCTAGTTGATCGAGCACCACCGGAATGTCCTCTGCGCGGAGCATGAAATTCTTTAGCGAGGCCGCGTCGCGCATGGCCGACATGCGTTTCGCAAGCGGCTGGTCGCGCCACACCGACTCGTCGCTCCCCGGATGCTGCACGAAGACCGCCGTGTATCCACGCGCCGACCAGTGTTTTCCCAGGAACGTCGAGCCTTCACGACTGCCGCCCAAACCGTGGCTGAAGAGCACCACCGTCTGCGAGTCGCCCGGGGGCAGATACACGCGGATCGGAATCTCGCGATTGCGCGCCGCATCCTTCACCGTGAGATCGACCGTCCTTCCATTTGGCTCGCGGTTGGCGTTGCTGGGAACGGCGAGCGGATCATAGGCGGGGGACGCGGCCGGGGCAGGCTGGTCGGCCGCCAGTAGGAGTCCAGCGCAGAACAGACAGAGGGCGTTCATGGGTTTCGCTCCAGTTCCAGGGCCATTCAACTGGCCGCCAGGGGCTCGCCGACGAGCCTTCGACAGACAGTCCTAGCACACCTGAACCCGGCAATCGTGCGGAAGTTGCGGCTCGCACCGCCTGCGACTTGCTCACCCGCCCCATTTGTGTATTCCCCCGCCTGGAAAATCACATTAGACTTCTCTTATGGAAATTGCCGCGTAGCTCGACGTTCCGTCCGGCGACCGCCAACGATTCCGCCCGCCCACCGCCTCCCCGCCTCCCGACCTCCGCTTGAATGCTGGCCCGCCTGAGGATGGTCATTATGACTTTAAGAACTTGCTCGCTTCGCGCTTCCCGACGCCCTGCCGCCCTGGTCGCGTTTGTCGGTTTCGTCGCGTTTAGTGTGCTGATTTTGACGGCCCCGGCCCGTGCCGACGAACGGCCGTTGAGCTTCACCAATGACGTCGTCCCGGTCTTGACCAAAGCGGGGTGCAACATCGGCGTCTGCCATGCGAAAGCGGGCGGCGGTCAGAATGGCTTTCAGCTTTCAGTCCTGGGGTTCGAACCGCGCGACGATTACGAACGCTTCGTCCACGAAGGGCGCGGGCGTCGGATCTTCGTCGCCTCCCCGGACCAAAGCCTGGTGCTGCGAAAGGCCTCCGGCCAGTTGCCGCACGGCGGCGGCGTCCGCCTCCCCAGCGACAGCCCCGGCTACGCAATTCTGCGGAACTGGATCAGCCAGGGCGCACCGTTCGGCTCAGCCGACGAACCCAAGCTCGTCGGATTTGAAGTCCATCCGTCGCGTGGACTCGTCCATCGCCGCGGCACGCAATCGTTGCAGGCGTTCGCCAAGTATTCCGACGGATCGCAGCGCGACGTCACCGCGACGGCGCTTTACGAGTCCAATGACACGGCGATGGCTGAGGTGACTCCCGCCGGGACGGTGACGGTGCAAGATCTGTCCGGGAAGTTCTCGGTCATGGTGCGCTACCAAGGGCGAGTCGCCGTGTTCAACGCGTCCGTGCCGCTGGGCGCTCCTGTCGGCGTGCTGCCGCCGTCGCGCAATTTCATCGACGAGTTGGTCTTCGAGAATCTCAAGCAACTGGGCATCCCGCCGTCGCCGGTCTGCGACGACTCGACGTTCCTGCGACGAGTGACGCTGGACATTTGCGGCCGCCTGCCGACCGAGGAAGAAGCGAACGCGTTTTTGGCGAATCCGGCGAGCGACAAGCGGGATCAAGTGATCGACGAGTTGCTGCGCACTCCTGACTACGCGGACTTCTTCGCGAACAAGTGGACGGCGCTGCTGAAGAATCGCCGCGACGACGCCAGCGATATCGCGTCGAACTTCGCCTTCCACGCTTGGGTCCGCGACAGCTTGCTCACCAACAAACACTACGACCAGTTCGTTCGCGAACTGCTCGCCGCCACCGGCACCGTGATGGGCAACCCGCCCGTCGCTTGGTACAAGCGAGTTAAGGAGCCCAAGCAACAGATCGAAGACGTCGCTCAGTTGTTTCTCGGCGTCCGCATGCAGTGCGCTCAATGCCACCACCACCCGTTTGAACGCTGGAGCCAGGACGACTATTACTCGCTCGCCGCGTTCTTTACGCAGGTCGGCCGCAAGCCGTCGGCGACGCGCGGCGAAGACTTGATCTTCCACAAGCGAGGCGTCGCGGCGGCGACCAACATCAAGACCGGCGCCTCGCTCAAACCGGCCGCGTTGGGCGATTCCATCGCGGCCATTTCGGCCGATGAAGACCCGCGTTTGCGCTTAGCGGATTGGATGAGCAATCCCAACAATCCGTTCTTCGCTCGAGCCCTCGTCAATCGCTATTGGAAGCATTTCTTTCAGCGGGGTTTGATCGAGCCGGAGGACGACATCCGCGACTCGAACCCGCCGACGAACCCCGAACTGCTCGCGGCATTGGAGAAGCACTTCGTCGCCAGCCAGTACGACTTGAAGGAATTGGTGCGGACGATCACGCGTTCGAGCGTCTATCAGTTGAGCGCGACGCCGAACGAGCACAATGTAAGCGATCGCCAAAACTACTCGCGCTACTACCCGCGACGTCTGCAAGCGGAAGTGATGCTGGACGCCATCGACCGCGTCGCCGGCACTCAGACCGACTTCGCCAATCTGCCTCCCGGGACTCGCGCCATCGCGCTGCCGGACAATAGCTACAACCGTTCATCGCCGTTTTTGCGGGCCTTCGGTCGTCCAGAAGGGGAGAGCGTTTGCGAGTGCGAGCGAGTTCAGTCGTCGAGCTTGGCTCAGAGCCTCCACCTGATTAACGCCGCCGACATCAAAGGAAAACTTGCGGCGGGGACGGGACGCGCCGAGCGGCTGGCGAAAGACGCACGTCCGCACGAAGAGCGGATTCGCGAGCTGTATCTCGCGACGTTCGCGCGCGAACCGCGTACGAACGAACTGAAGACGGCCCTCGACTATCTGTCCGAACCGCGACTCGACGCCTCCGGCAAGCCGATCGATCCGGTCGCAGCCGCGCGCGAAAACTACCAAGACTTGCTATGGGCGTTGATCAACACCAAGGAATTTCTGTTTAACCACTAACGGTGCAACTCGAGCCCCGCTCAAGCCAAATCGATAGGTACGACATGATGAGCCAATTTCGACATTCTCGCCGCGACTTCGCACGCAGCGTCCTGCCCACGATCGCATTCCTGGTGATCATGGTCTCCGTCGTTGCGAGCAGTCGCACGCCTGCAATCGCCCAATCGGTCGGCCTCCCCGCGCCGCGTCTCTTGACCACGATGCCGATGGGAGGTAAAGCCGGAACGGAAGTGGAGATCACGATTACCGGCGAGCGGCTGGAAGGCGCCGAGTCGCTATTTTTCTCCGACCCTCGTTTGACGGCGAAATCGAAGCTCACCGCCGATGGGAAGCCTGAGCCGAACAAGTACGTCGTGACGATTGCCGCCGATTGCCCTGTCGGCGTGTATGAGGCGCGGGTGTTGACGCCGCTGGGCGCCTCGTCGGCGCGGGCCTTCTCCGTCGGGACGCTCAATGAAGTCGTTCGCACCGCGCCCAACACGACGCTCGCCGCCGCCCTCGCTCTGCCGCTCAATTCCGTCTGCAACGCCTCGATTTCGCCGCGAGCCGTCGACTTCTATACGTTCGAAGCGCGGAAGGATCAGCGAATCATCGTCGATTGCGCGACGCGCGGCATCGACTCAAAGCTCGACGCTACCGTCGTCGTCGCCGACTCCCTGGGACGCGACCTCATGGTCGAACGTCGCGGCGGCGTGATCGACTTCACGGCGCCGCAAGACGGCAAGTACGTCGTCAAGATCCACGAGCTCACGTTTAACGGCGGCGCGCCGTATTACTATCGGCTGGGCGTGTGGGAACTAGCCAAGGATGCGCCGCTGGTTCGCCAGCCGACGACCAAACCAGTCAACTCGTTTTCGTGGCCGCCGACCGGTCTGCCCGCGGCAGCCGCGCTCGCCGAGTCGGAACCGAACAACGATGCGGCTCGAGCCCAAAAAATCACGCTGCCGTGCGACTTGTCCGGTGCGTTCTATCCGGCCGCGGACGTCGACGTGTTCGAATTCGAAGCGAAAAAGGGGGAGGAGTGGTGGATCGAGGCAGCGTCGGAGCGGTTTGGACTGCCCACCGATCCCGCCGTGCTGGTTCAACACATCACGAAGACGCCCGAGGGGGAGAAGGCGATCGACGTGGTGGAGCTGACGGACATCCCCAGTCCCGTGAAGGTGTCGAGCAACGGGTATGCGTATGACGGCCCGCCGTATGATGCGGGGTCCAGCGACGTGCTCGGCAAACTGGTGATCAAAGAAGACGGAACGTACCGCCTGCAGTTGACAGACCTGTTCGGCGGCACGCGCACCGACGCTCGCAATGTTTATCGCCTGGTGATTCGCAAGGCGGCGCCCGACTTCGCCGTCGTGGGGTGGGCGTTGCACATGGAGCTGCGCAACGGCGACCGAAACGCGTTGTCGAAGCCGTTGTCGTTGCGCAACGGCGCGACCATGGCGCTCGAGGTCGTCGCGTTACGTCGCGACGGCTATGACGGCGAAATCGACCTGCAGTTGGAAGGTTTGCCCGAAGGCGTCACGGCCCGGGGGCTCAAGATGCCGCCGGGGCAGTCGCGCGGGACGTTGTTAGTGACCGCCGCGCCGAACGCTCCCCGCTCGATGTCGCATGCAAAGTTCGTGGCGAAAGGCAAGATCGGCGAGGAAGTGGTCGCTCGAACGGGCCGGATCGCCTCAGTCGCTTGGCCGATCCCCGACTCGTGGGGCGAGATTCCGCGGCCGCGTTTGGTCGACGACATCGTCGTGTCGGCCAGCGACGTCGACTTCTCTCCCCTCTCGATCGCCGGTCCGGCTGGTCAGGTCTTGGAACCGGGCGCCGACGGCAAGATTGCGGTGCCGCTGTTCTTGACTCGACGCAGCGAGTTCTCCGGCGCCACGATGCAGATGCGGGCGATGGGAGCGGGCTTGGAACGGCTGCCGCAGTTCGACATCACGCTGACTTCGGACAAAGCCGAAGCGGTGATCGACGTCGCCGCTCTCAAGTTGCCGCCTGGCGAACATTGGTTTGCGTTCTATGGCGGCGCAGTCGCCAAGTACCGCGAGCCGAAGAAGGATTCTACGGCGGCGCCGCCGACCGATATCGTCGACATCATTGTGTCTGAACCGATCGCTATTCGCGTGAACTCAGGGGCTGCCAAATGACCACTCGCCATCACTCGCGACCGACGCTCCGCTGCTCCGGCCCCGTGCCTTTTGGAAGCCAGGGGCGCCGCGCCTTTTTGCAAACAGGGCTAGCGGGTTTTGCCACGCTGAGCTTGCCAGGCATCCTGCGTCTGCAAAGTCAAGCGCAGGCATCGACCGGCGCCCCGGGCAACCCGCGCAAAGCCAAGAACGCCGTCATCATGGTGTGGCAGCCTGGCGGACTCTCGCACATCGACTCGTATGATCCGAAGCCGAATTCGGGGAGCGAGTATCGCGGGCCGTTCGAGTTGATTGACACAAAGGTGCCGGGACTGCAGTTCACCGAGTTGCTGCCGAAGCAGGCGGCGATCGCCGACAAAATGGTGGTGCTGCGTTCCATGCGGCAAACGGCGGGCGGTCACCCGGCGGGCTCGATGCAGTTGCTGTCGGGCGATCCCGACATGCGCGATAAGCCGAAGCCCAAGTACCCCGACTGGATGTGCGTCGCCAACTACGTCCGTTCCCAGTGGGGACCGCGTACGACGCCCGTCCCGGCCTATGTCGGCATCAATCCGCCGCTCGAGTACAACGGTCCCGCCTATGTCGGCGACGCCTACTCCCCCTTCGTCGTCTCGGGCGATCCTAACTCGCCTAACTTCACGGTTCCGAACATCGGTCTCTCCGATCCACGCGAAGTAAATCGCATCGGTCGCCGAGCCACATTGCGGCAGAATCTCGACACGCTGGAACGTTCGTTCGACCAGCAACGCGAACTCGCCGCGCTCGATGAATTCGAGACCCAGGCCATGACGTTGCTGACGAACCCCGCCACGAAAGAGGCGTTCGACCTCAGCAAGGAAGATCCGAAGATTCGCGATCGCTACGGCCGCAATGCGTGGGGACAGCAATTGCTGCTCGCGCGCCGGTTGGTCGAAGCAGGCGTCGATGTGCTGACGACCAGCTTGAGCGGCCCGCTGTGCGGCCGAGTTCAGAACTGGGACGACCACGCCGTGAATCATCACGTCTTCGACGCGATGCGATTTCGGGCCGCCGCCTACGATCAAGCCGTCTCGGCGCTCATCGAGGATATTTATGAACGGGGACTCGACCAGCGCGTTTTGGTGGTGGTGACGGGCGAGTTTGGTCGCACGCCGAAGATCAGCTACGCGGCGAGCACGGGGGCCGGCGACGCGAGCGCTGCCGCGGGCACGATGCAGCCAGGCCGCGATCACTGGCCGCGCGCGTTCTCGAATATTTGGGCAGGCGGCGGCATTCAAACGGGCCGTTTCGTCGGCGCTACCGACAAGCGGGGCGAAGATTCAGTCGAACGTATCTGCGGTCCGGGCGACTTTCTGGCGACGTTGTACCAGCACCTGGGAATCGATTGGGCCAACACGATGATCAAGGACTTCAACGGCCGCCCCACGCGGATCGTCGAACACGGTGCGCCGATTCCGGAACTCGTGAGCTAAGGGAAGTTGGGACATTCGTCTGTACTACGCGGGGATGATTCGGATGATGCAGCTGAAGGCGGTTTTCATCGCCGCCTGTGCGGCGCTCTGTCTCTCCATTTCCGCTGCGCGTGCCGCCGAGCCGCGTCGGCCGAACGTCCTCTTCTTGATCGCCGACGATCTGACTTCGACCGCTCTCTCCTGCTATGGCAACGCAGTGTGTCGCACGCCGAACATCGATCGGCTTGCCGCTCAAGGCACGCGTTTCACGCGCGCCTACTGCAATGCGACCTATTGCGGTCCATCGCGAGCGTCGTTCTTGTCGGGCTACTATCCGCATGCAACTCAGGTGTTCGGCTACACCAGTCCGCGGCCGGCGATCGGCGACCGAGCGACCTGGCCGCAGCACTTTCGGCAAGCCGGTTATCGTGCCGCGCGCGTCAGCAAGATCTACCACATGGGCGTGCCCGGCGACATCGAAACCGGCAGCCATAGCGCCGACGACGCCCATTCGTGGGACGAACGCTACAACAGCCCCGGCCCCGAATGGAAAGCGACCGGCGACGGCGAAACGTTGGAAGGCAACCCGGACGGTATGAAGCCCGTCATGGGCGGTAATACGTTCGTCGTGGTCGAGGCCGACGGCGACGACTTGGTCCACTCCGATGGGCGCACCGCCGTCAAGGCAGTCGAACTGATCGAGCGACTCGCAGGCCAGCCCTTTTTTCTGGCGGTCGGCTTCGTGCGTCCACACGTGCCGTTTGTAGCGCCGCGCAAGTACTTCGAACCGTACCTGCCGTATGACAAACTGGCGCTGCCCACGAAGGTCGCCGACGACTGGGACGACATTCCCAAGGCGGGGATCAACTACAAGACCAGCCGCAATATGCAGATGGACGAGCGGCGGCAGCGGAAGGCGATCGGCGGCTACTATGCGTCGGTCTCCTACATGGACGCTCAAGTCGGCAAGGTGCTCGACGCGCTCGAACGATCGGGCCAGGCCGACAATACGATCGTGATCTTCACGAGCGACCATGGTTATCACTTGGGCGAACATGACTTCTGGGCGAAGGTAAGTCTGAGGGACGAGTCGGCCCAAGTGCCGCTCATCATCCGCGTACCAGGGAAGCGGCCCGCCGTCTGTTCGTCGTTGGTGGAATTGATCGACCTCTATCCGACCACCGCAAGTCTGTGCGGGCTCGAGGTTCCCGCGCGACTGCAGGGCCGCGACCTTGCGCCGCTGTTCGACGATCCCGCGCGCAACGTCCGCGACACGGCCTTCTGCGTAGCGCCGTCGAGCAAAGGGTATTTGCTGCGCACCGATCGCTGGGCGTACATTCAATACGGCGTCGACGCCGCCGCCGGCCGCGAACTGTTCGACATGCGAGCCGACCCGGGCCAATTCACCAACCTCGCCGCCGTCCCCGCCCACGCCGCCGTCGTCGCGGACTTCGAACAAGCCTTAACGCAACGGCTGAAAGAACGCAGCGACCTATCGCCGTAGAACAGGCCGTAGAACAGGCTTCCAGCCTGTTACCAACGCCCCCCGCCGACATCGATCGCCGGCAGAGCGGGTGGGCTGGATTTGTGAACCGGGTTGGCGACGCCGAGTTGTTTTTTTAACAGGCTGGAAGCCTGTTCTACGGCCTGTTCTACGGCGTCAGGTTTCGGCCTTCGACCAGCACTTGCAGGTCTTGGCGGATGAGGGCGCGGACTTCTTCGCTGGCGCCGACGTGCGCGGCTTGCACCTTCCCGTCTTTGCCGATCATGACCGTGACGGGCAGCGAGGTGATACGGTAGGCGCTGGTCGCCTGTTGCTGCGGGTCCATGACCACCGAATGCGTGTACTTGGCTTGAGCGAGAAAGGCCTGGACGTCGGCGGACGATTCACCGGCATTCACGGCGTAGAAGACCACGCCCTTCTCCTTGTACGCGTCGATGAAGGCTAGCAGCTTCGGCATATCGAGCGTGCTGGGAGTCGCCCAAGAGGCGAAGAAAAATAGCACCACGATCTTCTCGCCGCGATGCTTCGACACGTCCCATTCGGCGCCGTCAAGCAGCTTGAGCGATAGCGCAGGGGCGGGCTTGCCTAGCAGCGCGTCGGTGCCGCCGCGGACGAGATACCCCTGAAGGTCGGACGTTTCGATCGCTCCATCGGGAACCGCGATCTTGCCCAGCGACGTTGCATCAATTCCGTCGAAAGCCCACTGCAGCTCGCTGTCCAAACGCAGCTCGCGCGGCCCCGCGCCCGACTCGATCTGCATGACCCGCTTCCAGCGCACGAGGACCGGCCGGTCGCCGGTCGTCACCCAGAAATCGATCTTCGACCCGCCGATCCAGCCGGCGGAAAAGTGATCGGCCTTGCGTCCTTTGACCTCTTCCGCCCCGTGATCCTGAATGTCGGTCGCCGACTCCAACACAAACTCGCGTACATCAGGCCGCAGAATGATGTTGAGCCCCGTTCCTTTTAGGCTATTGTCGGTCAGGACGTCGTCGAGCGCCTGTGCGAGGCCGCCTTCTTTCTTCGAGAAGATGGTCAGCGAATCGGCGGCATACAGCCGAGTCGTCTGTTTGCCATCGCTCCCGCAGATCAGCTTCGCCGCTCGACTGGCGTCCGCGCTGACCTCGAGCCGATAAGCGCCGTGGTTTGCGACGCCCAATTTGCAGCGAGTGATTCCCGCGCGCGGCGGCGTTCCCGCGAGACTCCAGCGCGTCGTCGTTTCCACTTGCAACGTCGGCGACTCGCGGAACAGCTTCAGCGCGCGAACCAACACTTCATCCAATCGCTTCACGGCCGAATCGTCCGGCGCGGCAACCGGCTTCTCGCTGGGGCCGGCGTCTTGACCGCAGGCCGCTTGAACGCCGACGGCCAGAAGCAGCATGCTGAGAACGAAGCACAACAGGGTTGAGTGCGACATAAGATCTTCCTTCCTGGAAATTTCGACTGAATCCTAGGGCGTCCGCAGGCTCGCCGAGCCGATGCTGCGATCAACGGCTCGCAGTTGCTGACCGATTTGCGCCCATTGCGGCGAATTCAATTCGGGTCGCCGCCCGACCATCCGTGCAAAGGTCTGACTGGCGACGTCTGTATACAACCGCAGAGCCTCCCGCGACTCGCTCTGCAGTCCGCCTCCATAGGCGCCCGACGCCGCTTGTTGACGCAATACGAGCGACTGGTTTTTCAAGTCGAGCGCATCGTCGACCATCCGTGCGGCGTCGCGATCGGTCGCCGCATACGGGCGCATGGCGGCGACGTAAGCGTCGATAGACCGCACCAATTCGTCAATGGAATCGACCAATCGTCGATTGTCATTCGAAGCCAAATAGCCCGAACTAGGCTGCAACGGAAAGTTGCTCCACGCGGGGTGATTCAGCAGTACGGGTTCGTCGGGCGTGACGTACAAGTCGCCCGCGATCCCGGCGACGCCGGCCAATTGATCGACTTCGTGACGCACATTCGACCACGCTTGTCGGACGCGCAGATCAGCATCGGCGACGCGGCGACTCATATCATTCGCTTGGCTCAAAATGCGGCTGGCCTGAGTCCGCAAGGCCCGAGCGTCCGCGCCGGCTTGTGCTTGCTGCTGGAGACTTTCAGCTTGCACCGACAGGCTGCTCGCATCGCGATAGAGGTTCGTGTAGTAGAAGCCTTGCGACTGGTACGGCGCCACGACGGCGGCGAATTGCCGCACGACGGCGACCAACTGTCCGGCCTCCTGTTCGATGGGCGAACGCTGCGGAGGTCGCGTCGGCGTCGCGCCCAGCTGCGCCGCAATGTCCGCGACAAGACGCGAGATCTCCCACATCAGACCGCGCGCGGCGGAAGAAGCGGCGGGGACGGCGCGAAACGCACGTTCGGCCTCGCCCGAGTAGCGCTGCACGGGTCGAAAATTGAACGACAAGAGATCGGCCTGAGCGAACGACGAGTCGACCGTTTCTTGGTAGTGGCGCGCGCTAGCGCTCAACACGGCCAATTTGATCAGCAGATCGCGGCTGGAATACGTGCCGCCCAGTTCCGTTTGCACTTGGGAGAACAGCGAATCGCACTTGCCGACTAGCGTTTTGGCGGCTTGCGGACGGCTGATTTCTGGACGCATGGGAGGCGGCAAGACGACCGGCTCGGGGGCGTAGTAATAGGTGATGTTGTTCGCCTGCGTGAATTGGCGGACGAACGCGAGTCGAGCGTTCGCATTGGACTGCGGCGTTCGCTGCGCCCAATACGACCGTTCGCTGGCCGTGGGATCGCGCCGCAATAGGATCTGGTACAAACGTGTCACATACGTATTTGGATTGCGCTGACACTGATTGTTGTAATAGTCGTCGGTCGCCAGGATGCGAACGAGGCTCTCCAACGGTCCGTCTGTGCGGTAGATGTTGGAATAGTAGTTCAGTTCGGTTGCGGTCGGTTTGCGGTGGTTGTCTCCGAACACCGAGTGCAAGAACTGGCTGAAGTCGGAGCCTTCCGCAACGCGGCTCGACCCGCAAACGCTGATCCAGGTCCCCAGAACGGCGAACGCGCCCCAAGCGGCCGCTCGAGCGGCGCATCGTATTCCATCACGCATAGAAGCCTCCTTTACCTCGCCCGCGATGCTAACAGACGTCTCGGCCTTCAGCAATCAGCAGGCATCCATCCCCCTACGGCGTCGACGCTGTCGATCGCGTTCCCCGCGACTACAATGCGTCGCCATGGACGCTACCTCGTACAAGCTGCTCGCCGACGCCTGCAGCGGCGACGCACAAAGCTGGTCGGAAATCGATCGACTTTACCGCCCATTCGTGGCGGGCGAGCTGCGTCGTGCACTGAGTCGTTTCCAATCGTCCGACGCGGACGACATTGCGCAAGAAGTGTTCAAGGTCGTCTTCTTGCGGCTCCCGGGCTTCCATCCGACCGGCCCAGGGTCGTTTCGCGCATTCTTGCGCGAGGTCACTCGCCGGCAGACGCTCGCCTGGCTCAAACGCCGGCGGCCCGAGCAGTTCCCGGCGGACGTCTCCGAGAACGAGGTCTTGGCGAAAGTAAATCAGTGGGGGGATTTCTCCAGCGAACTCAGCCGGATCTGGGACGAACAGCATCGGCGGCATTGGGCCCTCCGTCTGTGGGAGGAAGTGGAGCGACGCTGCCGCCGGACCGACAAGCACGCTCGATACTTCCTGGTCTATCGAGCAGTCCATCAGGAAGAAAAATCGATTGGGGAGGCGGCGGGCATTGCGAATGTGAGTTTGCCGACCGCTTATAGAGCGTTGTCGGAAGTGCAATCGATCATGAACGCCGTACGAGACGAATGGGCGCCGCTGATGGACCTGGAAGACGATTGACTCGACCGACCGGATTCTGTGAGAAAATCGCGATGGTCGCGCCATTTCCTTTTCGGGGACGCGTTGCGCGGCGTCGCCTGAACTCTGGTTCCCCTCCGTCCTTTCGCCTTGACGAGTCGCCCGATGCCCGATTGCCTTCCTGAAGACGAACTGGTGCGATTCCGCGCCGGCGAGTGCCGGGACGAGTCGCGATTGGACTGGATTGCACAACATTTGGCCGCATGCCGCGACTGTGCGACGCGGTTCGCCAACCTTCACCGTGAGCGGACTCGAATCGATCGTCGACGCACCGGCGAGGACGATTCGGTTTCGAACTCAAGCACGGCGACGCGCGCGTCCCAGGTCGCCCCTCGTCTCGACATGCTTTCCGGGGCCTACGCGACTCAGACTTGGGACGACCACTGGCCGCCGCCGCCGCCGCTGGCCGACCACCCGCGCTGGCAGGTGCTGGATGTGTTGGGAGTCGGGGGGACAGGCGCCGTCTACTTGGCCGAAGACCGCACGCGCCCCGGCGAATTTCGGGCGCTCAAGATCCTGCAACCCAGTTTGTCGGCGCGGCGCCACTTCGCCGCTCGCTTTCGCCGCGAAGTGGAACTGATGCAGTCCATTCCGCCGCACGAGAATCTGGTGTTGGGCTACGAGGCGGAATCGCTCGACCCCTACCAGTTGCTCGTCATGGAATACGTCGCCGGGGTCGACTTGGAAGCGTTGACCGCGAGCCCACCGACGACCTGTTTGCCCTCGTCGCAAGCGGTCGGTTTGATGCTCCAAGCCCTCGCAGGACTCGATCACGCCTGGCGCACCTCAGGCGTCGTCCATCGCGACATCAAGCCCGGCAACCTGATGCTCACGCGCGAGGGCATCGTCAAGCTGCTCGATTTTGGCCTCGCAAAACTGCGAGAAGGCCCGCCGGGGCTCGAATTGACTCGAACAGGCATTTCCGGCGGGACCCCCAAGTACTGCTCGCCCGAACAAGACCGCGACCTGCGGCTCGCTGATATCCGTTCGGACCTTTACAGCATCGGCTGCACCCTGTTTCGGCTGATCGCGGGCGAGCCGGTGTTTGGGCCAGCGACAGGACATTCCTCGGACGTCGAGGTGCGCGTCGCTCACCATCAGGTCGCGCCGCGACTGCTGCGCTCGCTGGCGAAGGAGACGCCCTCGGAGCTAAGCGCTGTCGTGGATCGTCTCCTGGCCAAGCATCCTGGAGAACGCCCTGCCACTCCCGCCGAAGCCGCTCGCCTGCTGCTCCCCTTCGCTGCGCCGGCCGACCAACAACGCGCTTGCCGCCACTTTTCCGAACTGAGTCGCCACGACTTGCGGATATCAACCCAAGCGGGCGGCGACTTTCGCGACCGCCTGGGTCGTATCCTCGCGGTGCTCGCCTGCCTCGCGATGCTGCTGGTTGCATGCGGCCTCGTGTTTCGCGTCCAGACGAAAGCCGGCATCGTGGAAATCGCCGTCGACGATCGTCCGCCGGAGGGAGTCGCCGTCGTCGAGGAGTCGCCCGCCCCTTATGAGATCCGTATCGACGATGCTCCCGTCGATCGCACTCGCATCCAAGTCAGACGGCAAGGAGAGCGGCAGTGGCTCGTCGTCGAAGCGGTGGCGGGCGAACGCCGAGTGCAGGTCAGCCGCCCAGGATTTCGCGTGGCCAGCGAACAGGTGCGAGTGGAAGCAGGACGAAGTGCGCCGCTTGAAATCCGCTTGCTTCCCGCCGACCGCCGCCATTGGCCGTCGCCCCTCGAGTCGACGACGTTCCCGACCGAATCCTCCTCGCCGGCGGAGCGACCTGCCTCGCCGCCGGTCGATCGCCTGGCGACCGTCTTGTGGGGGAGCGGGCGTTGGGAAGTGGTGGACGACGAATTGCACCATTACGACGGTGCGGGACGCGGCGAGCAGTGGCTTCTGTTCGGCGATCCTCAGTGGCAGGACTATGACTTTGAATTTGAGGTCCGACACGAGGGCTTTCCGCAGGGCGTCACCGCCCTGTTCCGCAGCCCCGACGATCGACGAATCCAACACTTCGGCTTCGGCTGGCACGACTTCTACGCGGCATTGGTGGAATACCGCGAGGGCGACGATTGGTTTCGCCAGCTCGTCGGTCCCAACGGTCCGTACTTCCAGCGACTCGACGAACCCATTCGAGCGGATCAGTGGTATCGCACTCGGATTCGCGTCCGCGGCGACTTGGCGGACTGTGAAGTCGATGGTCGGACGATCCTGGAGGTGAAAAACAATCCATTTCCAAGAGGACGCGTCGGCGTACGAATCTGGCGACTGTGGCAGGGTCAAAGTCGCTTTCGGAATATCAAGGTCGTTTCGCCGGACGGGGTCGTTCTGTGGCAAGGTCCGCCCCAGTTGCCGGGCGACAATCCACGGCGTTTCGTGGTCGATCCGCCGATCGATCCCTAAAAAATCGCTCGAGCGCGAGAAAACGGCCGCCCTTCGGCTATATCCCTTGGGTCCACGACGAAGAGCGCCGGTTGCCAATCGCGATAACTTCACAGGAGATTCACAAATGGCTGACTCGGACAAACTCAAAGCGGCCGCCAAGATCGTCGGCGGTGCAGCACAGGTTCTCAGCGGGATTGCTACCGCGACGGGGCACGGGTTAATCGGCGGATACCTGCGTCAGCATCACATGATGGCCCAGGCGACCATGATCGGAAAGAAGAGCGTCGAAAAGGGTTCCAAGCTCTTTCAGGACGGACTTCGCGAGTGGAATCGTTAGCGTCACGCGGCAAGCAAGGAAAACCAAGCGGCTGCTGAGAGTTGATTCTGAATTGCTTCAAAGGGGGAAAAGGCATGCGTCAGTTTTCGCGTTGGATGGTACTGGGCGGCTGTTTGTGGTTGTCGGGCTGCGGGCCTCAAGGCTGCGGCGGATCGAGCGGCGGCGGATCGGCCCCGCCGCCGCCGCCTGCGGCCTTCGCGCCTCCGCCGCCCCCCTCGCCGGAGGCCTCGACCGGCTCCTCTCCTGCCACCACGGCGGCGCCCAGCGACGGCCTGCCGCAAACCGACACGCCGTCGGAGCGGTAACGTACGGGCAGGTTTGGCGGCGACGACAGGAGACGATCCATGGCAGTCTGGCGACGCTTGGTCTCAATTTGGAACAGACAGCCGTCTCGACGTCGCCGAGCCCTCCTCGGCGCGGCGACGGCTTGCCTCTTGGTTGCGTTCTCCGCCGGCGTGCTGTTGTGGTGGAGCAGCGATTCGATTCGCTTTGACGCCGAGCGACTGGGTCGGCAAGACGCCGCCCAGCTCGTCCAACTGCGCGACGACCTGCGACTGATCGTCAACTGGAATCCGCCGTTCGCTCAGCCCGAAGCCAGCCAAACGCTGGCCGAATGGATTTTGCTGCCCGACAATGCGTCGGCGCAGCGTTGGGAAGAATTGGGGCGCAGCCAAATGCGCGAGTTCGCGCGACTCAACGGCATGCTGAAACTGCTGCGCGACGAACCTGAGATCTCGCTTACGGAACTGCGCCAACGGGAGTCCGCCGAGTTGGCGTCCGAGCTGCAGGCGATCTTCACCCGCATCGCCGTGCGACGCCGCGAGGCCAGCTTGGCGAAGGTCGTCGCCACGCCCGCCCACCGGTCGGTCCTCGAACGCTGGAAAGTGACGCCCTTTCCTCACTCCAAGGCCGCCCGCACCGGTTGGCGACGACTGTTCAGAACCGATCCAGCCGAGGCCGTACGTTGGGCTGAAAACGTGGCATTGGCGATCGACCAGCAAGTTTGGCCGGTCGAACAACTTTATCGCGAGACGGAAGCCAAGTCGTCGTTCGCGTTGGGCGCCGCCGGCGACCTGCAGTTGCAGCTCAAGCGGCTCGTCTCGCTGGAAACGGGTAGTCCCGCCGTGATCCACGCCGGCCCCAAGACGCTGTCCGATTGGGAGCTGTGGGTGCGAATGAAGGCGGAGGTGGCGGGCGAAGCCGACGAGGCAGGCGCTCAGCTCGTCGACGGGCAATTGCACGAGTGGGACACAGGAATCCGATTGGTTTGCGTCCCTTGGACGGAGGATGCGGCGAACGCCGAGCGACCGCGGCGACCCGTTTGGCCGCCCTCGTCGTCGTGCGTCGGTTGCGAGATTCCGCAAGTGGACGAGTTTCTGCGGGAAATGGGATTGCCCCGCGGACTGGCCGTCGCCAGTGCGACGCTCGATCCCGCAGGAGATTGGACGAAGCCTTCGGCGACGCTGCGATTCGTGTTGTCGTCGAGTCAATTTCCGGATTGGCGTCACGAGGGGCGACTGTCGCTGCCGCTGTCGACGCTCGCCGACTGGCGCAACGCCGTCACGCAAGCCGCCGCGGCCGCGCGCCAAGACCTCTATCAGTTCGTGTTGAGCCAATCGCAGTACTGCGGTTGTCCGACGCGCTTCGCCGCCTCCCGCGACTCGGCGCGCACCCTCGAAGCGACGTTCGACCATCCGCAATGGGGTTCCTTTCGGCTGCTCGGCGCGCTCGACGACGACGGACGGCTCGCGTGGCAGTCGCTGCCGCCGGTGGAGGACCGCATGCAGATCACTCAGCGACTGTTGTCCGCGCGGCCCGAACTGCAGGCTCATTCGGATCGCTTGGTCTTGACGGCGATCGAGCTGCGTCCCGACCGCGACCAACTGGAGGTGCGTTGGCGACTGCGTCCGTTGCCGGGCGAAACGCCCTCCGCCCAAGAGGCGCTGGTTTGGCAGACCAATGCCCGCTCCACGGAGCGGTCGCAACCGCCTGCGATCCCGTCGCTTCCCCCGCCGCCGCCGAAACCCGCACCGCCCGCGGGCGCGAGGTTGGTAAGCGAAGCGGCCGTGAAGAAGGCGCTCGAACAACATCTGGCGCAGTCCTACGGAGCGATTGGAAAGAATCTGCGAGTATTGACGACGACGAACAACGCCGGCGTCGCCGTAAGTCTGGCGCTCAAGATCTCGGATTGGCCCGAGTTATCATTGGGGCCGGCAGCCGTCGAATCGCTAGAGCAGGCCGTGGCCAGCGTCGACAAGTTGCTCGAGAAGGACTCGGTGCAGTCCGCGATTGGCGAGCAATGGAACCGCGGCGACGGCCTGTTGGAACATCCGCGTTACGGCCCGATTCGCAGCACACTGGATGAATGGCGACCGTTGCAGGGACGCGCGAAGATTCGCAGCGCCATCACGTTTCCCTATCTGGGAGCAGTCGACTGGGAGGAGAAGGCCGAGGCGAAACTGGACGGGGCCTGGACGCAGGTGGATGAAGCCGCCATGGCCCTGGAGATGCGGCCGGACGTCGACGAAGCACTCGCCGCCGCGCAAGACGAACTGCTCTCCTGGGTCGGCTTGCCGGGCGTCGGTCGAGTCGAAGTGGATCCGCATGGGATTGAAGGGAACCGCTGGCTTTCGATGAGCCCCCCGCGGATCGCCCTCCGCTGCTGGGCGCGCATCCCGTACCTGGGCGTCAAACTGCAAGGCGGTCGATGCTGGCTCGACACGTCGGGCCTGCACGCCCCGAAGGAACTGAGCATCGGTATTCCCGGCACCCTCTCACTGCCTTACTTCGCCCTCAGCGAACCTGCCATTTCGTTCGGCATCGGCGAGCGATCGTTGTCGGTGGCAGGCAAGGTGACTCCCCCTTCGCCGCCCGGGCCGATCAATCCTTGGCTCAAGGTCGGCTACACGGAAGTGGAGTTGGGCGGAGAGCTGTCGAAGTCGGGTTGGCAGGCGCCAAAGCTACGCGGCTCGGGCGACATCGCGGTGGCGGGAACGACCAACGTCGCCCACGGGGGTCTTGGCGTCGACTTTGCCAAAGGGGACGTCGATGGCGACTTCTTGGCCCGCGCACCGTTGCCCGGCATGACGACGGTTCCCGCGCGGCTCGATGGGAAGCTGGCCTATCGCGGCGAAGTCGGCGCGTTCGATCTGGGAGGTCGCGGGAAAGTAAGCGGACAAGAAATCGCCAACATCAACTTCATGATGGGGCGGAAAGACGCCCAGACCGAGCGGCCGTTCGACCTCACCGGACGCGTGCAGGTGCCCTATGTCGCCTCGGTCACGGTCAAAGGCGACGCCGCTCAGAAAATGGATCGTTTCACGTTGCACGGCAAAGGGAGCGCAGGGCCGCTGGTCTGCCGCTTTAAAGCGACGGAAGCAGGCGTGAATACCGAGACCGGCGTCGAAAACGGCGACGGCTCCACAACGTACGTGGAAGAGTGGGACCCAAGTCTCGCGACGCTCAACGCCCCCGAACCGGGCGTCGAAGCGCCGCCTCCCGCCGAATCTCAGTTACGCAGTTTGACCGAGTCGGTCCCCAAACGGCAGCTGACGGAATCCGAAAGACAGTTCGCCAAACGCAAGCTGACGGTGGAAGTCGACATCGAGGAGGGACTCGAAAGTCCCCCCGAGACTCAGGTGCGCACTTCCGATGCGCCGCCTCGCGCTTATCGCGAATACGGCAGCAGTGCGTTTAAGCGCGACGGTGCGACGATCGTCGTCCGGACGCCCGACGAACGCGTGCTCTGTCGCATCCCGGCCGAGCACCTCGCCGATTTGAAGATCAACACGTTCGGACTCGCGATGATCATCGAATGGGCCGATCGAGGCGGAGGCGAGATCCTGTTCTGCCAAGTGGATCAAGGCACGTGGGCTCGCTTGACGTTTCACTCCGACCAGACCAGCCTCCCGGCGCAAGTTCGCACGCTGGAGTCGCTGGGAATCGTCGGAGCGCCGGTTAGCCCCCAAGCGCCCGATTTTGTGCGGCGTCGAGATATGCTGTGGAAGGCGGTGAAGGTGGGCTTTGAGTTGGGCGTCCTGCGTTCGGCCGGCCAAGGAGACGTCCTCCGTCCGCAACGTCTGCCGTTTCCCGACTCGCTGGACGGTTATGCGTTCGAAGTGCCGCCGCGAAAAGGCGTCGTCGCCGCCCTTCCGCCGAACCGCCGTTGGTTCTGGGACGACGACGGAGTCATCATTTCGATCGACATGGCGTCGCCGTGGGTGAGCCGCGACGTGGAAAGTCGCCAAGACTTTTGCACAGCCCTCCGAGCGGCGGAACGCGGTCTGCGCAGCCATCTCGCCCGTCCCGCCATTCTCGCAACGTTGGTCGCCGCCGCGCCGCCGACCGAGTCGTTTCCGGAATGGTCGCTGGGCTGGGTGATTCATCACCGGCAGGATTTGCCGAACGATCTGATCGTTTGGAATACGCCGCAAGGTCTCAAGCAGCTGACCTTGGCGCCGCACGAGTCCTCCGACGAAGAGCTATGGTCGCATGGACAGGCGATCGTGCGCGGCGCGTGGAAGCGGCCTGCGCTGAGCGGGCGAACGGCTTGGATCGGCCCTGGCGGTGCGTTCCTCGACGACGAAGCCCGCTATTGGATCGTCGCCGATCGCGGGCTCGACGAACCCGAATGCGAAGCGCTGTCGAGACAAGCGTGGATCGATTGGACCGGCGAACATGCTCGGTTCTTGCCGCGGGCGTGGCAGTCGCGCGACGTGCGTCGCGCACTGCCCGTCGAACAGTTGGCCCATGCTGTTCTGCGCGATTGGGACTCGGTTCGCTCGCGCGACGACGATTTCGCCGTCCATCCGCTCGGCCTGCTGCTGCTGGCAGGTCGCGAGGACAAGTCTCTTTCGGCGTTGAATCCAACTTCACCTGCACCTGGGAATCCATGAAGATCACTCCGCCGCCTCCTCCCCCAGCTCCATCTCCATTCGGTGCAACGCCTGCGAAATCGCCTCAGCCCGCGTCCGATCTATCAGGCGTGGCGCGTCAGGGGTTCGAATGGTGCGTCAACTTGTGGCGTTCCACCGCGTCGCTGCTGCACTCCGGCCTCTCGCTGCGCTTGGCGGTCCAAGCGATGCTCTTGACGCTGGTCAGCTACGGCGCAAGCAACACGTGGCTGCTATGGAGCGTTGAGCGTACGTATCGCGGCGCGACGCTGGAGTGGCTCGCAGAGGGGCCGATGGAAGAACGACTCGAACGAGTCTGCGAACAAGCGAAGGCCAAACGATCGCTCAAGTCGCATCCGTTGCTGCAGACGGTCTTTCAGAACGACGCTCCCGCCAGTGAACAATACGCCTCCTTGATCGAGGCCATCGCCTCCGATCCGTCGACCGCGGCCGCTCGCCAAGCTCAACTTCGTGCTTGGATCACCGGCGACATCCACGGTTCCCGCTTCTTGGTCTTGAGCGCCGAGCCTGTTTCGGGCGCCGAGCTGCTATTGCGCATCGAACGCGGCGACCCGGCCTGGAAACACAAGCTCGACGGACAGAAAGAACAAGCCGTCGACTTGCGCGAGTTCCTGACGGGATTCGGCGACCTGGTCATTCAAGAGGTGCGGCCGAGCGTCCGCAATTTGCAACGCATCAACGGCTGGATTCAGTGGGCCACGATCTTCGCCACTTGGCTCGTGTTGCTCGCGGCCGCTCATCGAGCTCGGCTGTTGATGCGACTGAACGCCCATGGCTGGTTCGTGCCGACGCCGGGCAGCGGAGTCGCGAGCGGAGCCGCCGGGGATGCGGCGGCGCAGGAGATTGCGGGCAGCGACGAAGGCGCCCGCGGCGTCATTCCCCCTTTGTACGATGGCGCGGCGCAGGCGGCCGAGTTCATGGAGAATCGCCACTTGCCCGACTTGCTGGATCGACAAGTCTATGGGCCGCTGTCCTTTTTGCTCGGCCTGCTCCCGTCGCTCGGGTTCATCGGCACCGTCTACGGCATGGGGGATGCCCTGTTGTCCGCGGATGGACTGTTCCAGGCCCAGGACAAATCGGTCGCCATCTCGCGCATCACGACGCATCTCGGGTTTGCATTCGATACGACGTTGGTGGCGCTTTTGGCGGGCATCCTCGCCAGCGCCGTCGTCGTCCGTCTGCGAGTCTGGGAAAACCAGCTCTGGCACGCCGCCGAACAAACACAAAAAGAGTGAGCTGCCTGACATGCTGCCAGAGGATTCCCAACCGAACGCCGACTTGGGGCTCGCGTTCGTCGACGTCATCACCAATGGGCTTGGCGCGATGCTGGTCCTGTTCTTCGTCGTTGTGCTGGTCCAGGGAAGTCTGGAATGGAGTGCAACGCCAGACTCGCCCACGCCCGGCGATCGCCCCGACTCCGACCCGCTCGTCTTGCTGGCGCAATCGACCAACCCCGCGTTCGATGTCGACTCCAGTGAACGCGTCTGGCGCTATTCGGGTTGGTCCGACGCTGCCTTGGCCGACCGCCGCGGGACCAATTGGGACTGGGGCCCGTCGCACGCCGTGTTGATCGCACCGCGTCCCCCGGCTGCTGGCGCTACGATCGAGGTGCGCACGTTGCCGGGCGGCGGCGAACTGCGTTTAGAACTTCATCACGGCGAGCGTCACTGGACGCAAACCGTCGTACTGCCCGATGCGGGCGGCTGGGTTTCCGTTTGGCCGTGGCCGGGAGCAACCGCTCCATGAATGCCTCGCGCTACTTGTCCTACCTCGACCTCATGTGCTGCGGTTTCGGCGGCGCGGTGCTCATGTTCTTGATCGTCGCCTCAGCACGCCCCGAACAGCATCCGACAGACCAGTTGCTGGTGGTGCGCTGTCGCGCCCTCTGGGAAAGCGCCCCGACCGCAGCCAGCGCCGACTCGAGCAGCTCGCCGTCGACGTTGGCGCGGGCCGAAGCGGGGCTGGAATATCGTCGCGCGGGCGACGTCGTTTGGCGACGACTGTCGCCGCGGCAGTTGGCGCCGGATCGCTGGGTATTCATGGCTCCGTCGAAAGCCGGGTCGGGGACCGAGACGATTTTGGTTTGGCGTCATCCGCCGCAAGGACGCTGGGAGTTTCGACCCTACTTGATCGACTTTCCCGCCGCTCGCCAACGCGAAGTCGAGGGGCAAACGACCACGCCCGGATCGACGGCGGTGCCGGTGCGGCTGGAGGTGCAGGCGCGTCGCTTGAGATCGAGCGGTGAAACGGACAGCGTGCTGCGCTTGCCGGGCGAGACCGGCGGGACGCTTGTGGTGGAGTTGGAGTGAGCACGAAGGGGGAAAGGTAGAGAGAGAGGGGCAGAGAGAGGGGCAGAGAGAGGGAGAGGTCGCAGGCTGGAAGCCTGCGCTACGGGGGGGGTATATTGCGGGTCTTTCGGAAATGGGAGACCTATGGCGCGACGCATTGTGATTCTGACCGAGGGACATACCAATCCGCATACGGCGAAGACGGCCAGTTGTATGCTGCGGTATAAGACGAGCGAGATCGTCGCGCTGTTGGATAGCAGCCAGCGTGGGAAAACGACCGACGAATTGCTGGGGGTCGGCGGCAACTTGCCGGTCGTCGGCAGTCTTTCCGAGGCGCCGGGCGCCGATACGCTGCTGCTGGGAATCGCTCCCACGGGCGGCAAGATCCCGGCCGCTTGGCGGCCCATCATCCTTGAGGCGTTGACCCGAGGCATGACCATCTGGTCGGGGCTTCACGACTTCGTCTCCAACGACCCAGAATTCGTTCAGGCGGCCGAACGACATCAGGCCAAGATCATCGACGTCCGCAAGAATTCCGAGCGCGAGATCGCCCGCCGCATCGGCCTCCGCTCCGATTGCCTCCGCATTCACACCGTCGGCCATGACTGCAGCATCGGCAAGATGGTCGCCTCCGTCGAACTCACTCAAGGCCTGCAACGACGCGGCGTCGACGCCAAGTTCATCGCCACCGGCCAAACGGGCATCATGGTCGAAGGGGACGGTTTGCCGCTCGACTGCGTCGTCGCCGACTTCGTCTCGGGCGCCGCCGAAAAAATGGTCCTGCAACACCAACACCACGAAGTGCTGGTCGTCGAAGGGCAGGGGAGCCTCATTCATCCCTCCTACTCGGGCGTGACGCTTAGCCTCTTGCATGGCTGCGCGCCTCAGGGACTCATATTCGTCTACGAGATCGGCCGCAATGTCGTGACGGGCGTCGATCACGTCCCCATCCCGCCCATCGCCCCGCTGCTCAAGATGTACGAGTTGATGGCCAACGCCAACTACCGTTGCCAAATCCTCGGCATCGCCATGAACAGCCGTCGCGTCTCCGCAGCCGAGGCGGCCGCCGAACGCACTCGGGTGCGCAGCGAGTTCGGCTTGCCGGTCTGCGACGTGATTCGCGACGGCAGCGACGAATTGGTCGACGCGATCCTCAACTTCCGCGATATGGCGCCGTGGCGCGAGTGGCACGCAAGCCCTCGCTAATTCGCTCTCCTCGAAAGTCGATTTTCATGCATCTGCGAGTCCACTCGTTCGACCTGCCGTTGAAGCATGTCTTTACCATCTCGCGCGAGTCGATCTCGGTCCAACCGACGATCATCGTGGAACTCGAGCAAGACGGCGTGCGCGGCTACGGCGAAGCGACGACCAATGCGTATTACGGCGCCACGCGCGAGGCGATGACGGAGCGACTGACGTCCCTGCAAGCGCGTCTTGAGCCGATGTCGTGCGAGGATCCGGAACGACTGTGGGACGAGTTGGCCGACGCGTTCGTCGACCAACCGTTCGCCCAATGTGCACTCGACCAGGCCGCCTACGACTTGTGGGGCAAGTTGCGCGGCGAGCCGGTTTACAAGCTGTGGGGACTCGACCCCAGCCGCACGCCGCTCACCAATTACACCATCGGCATTGACGAAATCGACGTCATGGTCGCGAAGATGCGGGAATTCCCCGACTGGCCGGTCTACAAGATCAAGCTCGGCACGCCTCATGACCTCGACATTGTGCGCGCGTTGCGCAAACACACCACGGCGACGTTTCGAGTCGACGCGAACTGCGGCTGGACCGCCGACGAAACCATACGCAATTCATTCGAGTTGGCCACGTTGGGCGTCGAGTTCATCGAACAACCGCTGGCGGCCGACCAATGGGACGGCATGAAGCGAGTTCGCGTCGAGTCGGCTTTGCCGGTGATTGCGGACGAAAGCTGCGTCGTGGAAGCCGACGTCGCGCGCTGCGACGGATTTTTTCATGGCATCAACATCAAACTGGTCAAGTGCGGCGGACTCACCCCCGCTCGACGCATGATCGCCGATGCTCACCGACGCGGACTACAGGTGATGGTCGGCTGCATGACGGAGTCGACCGTCGGCATCTCCGCGATCGCCCAACTCCTCCCGCTGCTCGATTACGTCGACATGGACGGCGCGCTGCTCTTGGCGCGCGATATCGCCTCCGGCGTGCGCATCGAACAAGGTCGCTGCCTCTACCCGCCGCGCGCCGGTCACGGCGTGGAACTGCTCTGAAAGCAGGACACTCGGTATAATCTCCCGCCAGGGTGTGGCGCGGGGACGGGGTTGGTTCTGGGACCAGAGTCTCAAGTCTCTAGCCTCAAGTCTCAAGTCTGTTGTTTTGGCAAGCCTCGCGTTGCTCGGCTTGTAACAGGCTGGAAGCCTGTTCTACGGGGGGAGTATGCTTGAATCGTTGAATCCGGAGCAGCGGGCGGCGGCGGAACATGTCGAAGGGCCCCTATTGATTCTGGCGGGACCGGGAAGCGGCAAGACGCGCGTCGTCACGCATCGCATCGCCCATATGTTGGAACAGGGGATTCCGGCTCGACAGATCCTGGCGCTCACCTTCACCAACAAGGCGGCCGAGGAAATGCGGTCGCGCGTGGCCCAATTGGCGCCGGGCCAGGACGTGTGGGTGGGGACCTTTCACCGCTTCTGCGCTCGGCTGCTACGTCAATTCGGTTCGTACGTCGGCCTCCACGAGAACTACTCGATCCTCGATGTCGACGACAGCCGCCGCATCCTCGACGCGGCCGTGCGCGATGCTCAAATCGCCGACGGCATGGTGACCACCGACCAACTGGCTCACGCCGTCAGCTGGGCCAAAAACCAACTCATCACGCCGGAAGACTATCCCACAGCGGGCGGCGGCCTCTGGAAGCCGATCGTCGAGCGGGTCTACCCGGCGTACCAACGCAGGATGCTCACCGCGAACGCCGTCGACTTCGACGACCTGCTCATGCATGTCGCCGTCATGTTGCGCGCCAACCCCGACCTCCGTCGGACGCTCGACGCACGCCATCGCTACATCTTGGTCGACGAGTATCAAGACACCAACTTGGCTCAGTACGCCATTGTCCGCGCGCTCTCGGTCGACTATCCCAATCTGGCCGTCGTCGGCGATCCCGATCAGTCGATTTACGCGTGGCGCGGCGCCAACGTGTCGAACATCCTGGAGTTCGAAAACGACTATCCCCGCGTCAAGGTCGTGCGGCTCGAGCAGAACTACCGCAGTACGCCCAACATTCTGGCGGTGGCCGACGAATTGATTCGGCACAATACACGCCGTAAAGCGAAACAACTGCATGCCGTTCGTCCCGAAGGAAAGCCAGTTTCGCTGGTCTGTTATCCCACCCACCTCAACGAAGCCGATTGGATCGCAGAACGCATTGCGATCGAAGTGCGAGCAGGTCGACGACGCCCGCGTGATTTCGCCGTGTTCTACCGTACGAACGCCCTCTCTCGAGTGCTCGAACACGCCTTTCATCAATCCGCGGTGCCGTATCAAATCGTGCATGGCGTCGAGTTCTTTCAGCGCAAAGAAGTGAAGGATCTGGTGGCGTATCTGCACCTGATCAACAACCCGGCCAATGACGCAGCCCTCTTGCGCGTGATCAATACACCCACCCGCGGCATCGGCAAAACGACTATCGCGCATCTGCAAGAGTACGCCGGCAAGCATCAAGTCCCGATGCTCGAGGCCGCTCGCCGCGCCGGCCTCATCCGGGAGCTCAATTCCCGCGCCACGGTCGCCGTCGCACGCTTCGTTTCGCTGTACGATCAACTGCGCGAACACGCCACGGCGCCGGTCGAAGAGATCCTGGGACGAGTGCTCATCGCCACCGGCTACCGCGCGGAACTCGAAAAGTCAGACGCGCCGGAAGACCTGGAACGGTTGGAGAACGTCGACGAATTGCTGACGGCGGCGCGCGAGTTCGATATCTCCGACGGCGGCGCAGCGCCGCTCGAACGATTCCTTGAACAAACAGCGCTCGTCGCCGACACCGACGGATTCGAGGCGAGCACCGATAAAGTCACTCTCATGACGCTTCACGCCGCGAAAGGGCTGGAGTTTCCCGTCGTGTTTCTCGTCGCGCTTGAACAAGGCATCCTGCCGCACGAACGCAGTCGCGAGAACGCCGCACAACTGGAAGAAGAACGGCGGCTGCTGTTCGTCGGCATCACCCGCGCTCAAGACGAGCTCTTCATGAGCTACTCGCAGAAACGCATGCTGCGGGGATCAGAGAGGCTGGCGATTCCCAGCGAATTCCTCATGGAACTGCCGCGGCACGACATGGAGACGTCGATTCCGCGGTCCGCCGCTTCGTATCCGACTGGAATCGGCGGCGCCGACTTCGCCGCCGACTCGATCGGGCAAGAGGACGAGTCGCAGTACTTCCAAGACTCGCAGCTGGCAGACTACGAGGCGGACGTGGACTTCGATCAGGATCAGGACGACGCGTCGCCGGCGCGCGGGCTTCGATCCAAACGGCCGCTTCGTCCCAACGGCGGCCCGAATCGCACCGAATCGCCGAAACCAACGTCTCCGTCTGTCGGGGCGTCTCTTCCGCCGGCGCTGGCCGCCAAATTGCCGGCCAAACTCACGACGGCGGCGAACCTATTGCAGGACGCCGACGGTGAATTAGGCAAACGTCGCATCTCGCCGGAAGCCTTCTCGCTGGGAATGCTCGTCGAGCACCCCGAGTACGGCACCGGCAAAATCGTGGCGCTCAGTCGCGAAGGAGTGAGACGCCAAGCCAACGTCGTCTTCCAAGCCGACGGCCAAGAGCGGCGCTTCATCCTTATCCACTCACATCTCCGGCCCGCCAACATGGACGCCTGAGCACTCGAAAGGCCACTGGTTCGTGTCTTCAGCCTCGCTCCTCAAAGTCGCACAACTCAAGTCGGTCGATGCCTTCCGCGAACATCTGCGGTCGCTCGGCGTTTCGCTGCCCGTCGATCACGACATTCTCACTGCGCAAGCCGGCTCGCCGCTCGCCGCGCCGCTGTCGCTCGCGGGTCGCACGGTCGGCAACCGCTGGTGCATTCACCCGATGGAAGGCTGGGACGCGAACCGCGACGGGACTCCCTCGGTCCACACGCTGCGCCGTTGGAAGCACTTTGGGTTAAGCGGCGCCAAGTGGATCTGGGGCGGCGAAGCGGCGGCCGTACAAGAAGACGGTCGAGCGAATCCCCACCAAACGCTCGCCACCCCTGCCAATCGCGACGGACTCGCCGCTCTGCTCCACGAACTCCGCACCGCTCATCGGGAGCGATTCGGCGCCTGCGACGACTTGCTGGTCGGACTGCAGCTGACCCACTCTGGCCGCTATTCGAAACCCGAGCCCGGCCCGCTGCAGCCGCGCATTGCTTACCATCACCCGTTGCTGGATCAGCGCGTCGGCATCGCCGCCGACGACGATCGCCCTCTCTGGACCGATGCTGCGCTCGAACAACTCATTGAACGCTATGTGGCCGCAGCCAAGCTGGCGCACGAATTGGGCTTCGAGTTCGTCGACGTGAAGGCGTGCCACGGATACTTGCTGCATGAATTCCTCAGCGCTCGACGTCGACCTGGGCCTTATGGCGGCGACTATGCGGGGCGAACGCGCCTCCTGCGCACGATCATTGCCGAAGTGCGTCGCGAGCGCCCCGAACTGCTGATCGGCGTGCGGCTGAGCATCTTCGATCTCGTCCCATTTCAGGCCGGAGCGGGGCCGGGAGCGCCAATGGACTATTCGCAGCTGCGGCCCTATGACTGCGGCTTCGGCGCGAACCCCGACAATCCACTGGAATACGACCTGACTGAACCCATTCAGCTACTCCGCGACCTGCAACAGGACGGCGTCTTTGCCGTGAACCTGTCGTGCGGCAGTCCCTACTACAACCCGCACATACAGCGGCCCGCCTCGTTCCCGCCCAGCGACGGGTATCAACCGCCCGAAGATCCGCTGGTCGGAGTCGCTCGTCAGCTAGAGGTCGCTCGACAATGCAAGCTGGCGGCGCCCGACCTGCCAATGGTCGGCACCGCTTACACCTATCTGCAAGATTATCTGCCGCATGTCGCGCAGGCCGTGGTTCGCGAGGGCTGGATCGACAGCGTGGGGTTGGGGCGAATCGTCCTGTCGTATCCCGACCTGCCCGCCGACTGTCTCGAACGCGGCCAATTGCAGCGCAAAAAGGTTTGCCGCACCTTCAGCGACTGCACGACCGGCCCGCGGAAAGGCCTCCTCTCGGGCTGCTTTCCGCTCGACCCCTACTACAAGGCGCTTCCAGAAGCCGAACAGCTCAAGAAGCTCAAAGGGTAATGCGGCCCTCAGCCGACGGTGCGCTAGCACCATTGAGTGCTTCTTGAAGAGACATCTCGTCTACTTGCCCGTCACCCATTCGGCTTTGCCGGTCGCTTGCGGGGCGTCTACCAGTTCCACGCGCACCGGCGCCTTGCGCACCGACTGATCGATCGAAATCGTCAGCGTGTGCACGCCTGGCTTCAGTTCAAGCGTCAACGTGGTCGCCAGCGGCGTCGGCTTGCCGTCCAGCCACAGCGCGAGCCCCTGCACGTCGCCGAACTGCAGACTCACTTTGCCGGCCGCGGCCGCTTCCAATTGCGTGCGCACGAACGTCGTGGGCGGCGTGTTGCCGTGAATCTGATACTTCGGCAAGTCGCCCGTCGGCAAGTCGCCCGAGACCAAGCTGTAGGAGGGCGCCCATTCCAGCACGGGGTTGTCGGTCGCCGCCGAGTCGTAGCTGGTGCGATTCAGCAGCGTATGGGCTTCCTTCGTCCAAACCAGCGACTGCCAGCGTCGAGCCACTCGAGCGCGTCCCACCGCGAAGTCGCCGACTTTGCCGAGTTCCGAGAGGAAACGCACGAGATCGACGAGTTCGGCGCGAGTCAGATTGTCGACTGTGCCGTCGGGCATCAGCGACCGACCGTCCTGACGATGCTCCACCGAACTCGTCGGAATCGTCACCATCCGGTCTTCGGCGTCGCGCAACACGATCTCCGTCTTCGTCTCGCGAACGACGATGCCGGTGAGAACCTTGCCTTCGTCGGTCTCGACCAGGATCGAGTGGAAGCCTTCCTTCACTTTGGAATTCGGGATGAGCAGCGAATCGACCAGGTAATCGGGTTGAGCGCTCGCCCCAATGCTCACCAAGTCAGGCCCCACGCGTCCGCCCGCGCCGGCGACGGCATGGCACTTTTGACACAATAGATCCTTGCGACGGAAGACGGCTTCGCCGCGACGAGCGTCCCCTTGGCTGGCCGCTTCCGCGACCAACTGAGCGACCAGTTCCGGCGAGTGCTTCCAACCCGCCGACTCCAGTCCGCCTGCCTTCTGCACGGAACTGATGAGTTCCGAGCTGGGCGACGGCGCGCTTTGCACCGCTCGCAACACGAGCTTCGCGACGTCGGGCTTGATCGACTTGTCGGCCAGCGCGGCGACAAGCGCCTCGGCGCCGCCTTTTTGTCCCGTGAGCGACGCGATGAGTCCGAGCGGGTTTGCGCCGAGCGGCCACTCGGTCAACAACTGAGCCGCCTGCTGAGCCGCGAGTTTCACGTCGAGCCGCACGAGCGCGACGATCGCCGCGTGTCGTCGATCGAACGACCGACCGGCCTTCGACAACTCCGCTAGCGACGCCGTGTTTTCCGCTCCGCCTAGCAGCGCGAGCGAGTCGATCGCGGTGCGCCACATGGCCTCTGTCACTTGGGCATCGCCATCGGCGGAACCGGCCCACGCTAGCAACTTCGAACGAGCGGCGGCTAGCTTCCATGCGCCGGCGACATTGGCGGCGGCCGTGCGCAGGTCGTCGTTCGACGAGTCCAATAGCGACGCGACGCGCGACAAATCTCCTTCCGGCTGAATGCGACGCGCGGCAGACGTACTGGCGAGCGAGCGCAGCAGCGACGCCTTCTCCGCCGGGGGAAGCGCCGAATTGGGGTCGAGCGTCAAGTCGAGGACGGCGCCGAGTTCCTTGGGACCGCCGAGCGTGGCGATGAGGGTCAGCACGCGATCGATCTGATCCGGCGCCACTTGATTCTTCTTGAACAAGTCTAACAGCGGCCCCACGACTCCGGGCGCTTCGACGGCCTGCAACGCAAAGGTCAAGTGATCGACGCGTCCGCCGAACGTAAACTTGCCCGCTTTCACTTCCGGCAGCCAAGCTGGTTCCAAGTCCCGCATGGTTTGCCAAATGGCGAAGTCCAGGAAGCGGTCAAGCGGCTTGTCGAGCACCAGCGCGGCGGCGGCGGCCGATTCGGCCGTCGGCACAAGCGCCAAGCCGCGTACTGCTTCGATGCGCACTCGAGCATGCTCGTCGGCGACTCCGGCACGCAGATACTCCATCGGCGTCTGCAAGCGAGGCAGCCACAGCGCCACGACGCGCATCGCGGCCGCACGCACTCGATGATCCTTCGACCCCAACAGCTCGCGCAACAGCGGCTCGTTCACCCGCTCCAAGTTTTGGTGCAGCCACAGCGCCTCCAGCTTGTGGTGTTCAAAGTCGGCGTCCTTTGGGTCGAGCGACGCCAACCACTTGTCGAGCGCCGGCGCGACCTGTTCAGCGCCGCGCGACTTCAGCGTCAGCTTGGCGTTCAAGCGCACCCATTCTTCCGGCGCCTTGAGATGTTCCAGCAGCGCCGCGTTCTCCGCGGCGACCAAATCGGGCAGCTTCAACGTGGGACGTCCTTTCGCGGTCACGCGCCAAATTCGTCCATGGACGTGATCGCGACGCGGATCGCGGAAGTCGACTTCGCCGTGCTGAATGATTGGGTTGTACCAGTCGGCGATATAGATCGCGCCGTCGGGCCCCATCTTTACGTCGATCGGCCGAAACGCCACGTGATTCGACTTGATCACTTCGACTTCCTGGCGCGACGAGTAGCCGGACGGATCGTCGGTGACGGTGAAACGGCACACGCGATGAGCTCGGAAATCGTTCGTCAGCATCGCCCCATCCCATTCGGGAGGCAGATGCCGGCCGCTCGCAATCTCCAGCCCGCAATGCTTGGGGCTGCCCGGATTGAGTCCCGCGACGATGCGTTTGGCGCCAGGGGCGGTGACGAACACCGAGCCTGGAAAGACGTAGTTGATGCCCTCGCCGTACGCGCCGTCGGTCGCGAAGTTTTGTCCCCAACGATCGAAATGATGTCCCCACGGATTCACAAACCCGTAGCACAGGACGTCCAACTGCAACGTCTCGGGGCGGAACCGCCAAATGCCGCCGCCATTGAGTCGCTTCACGCCGTGCGGCGTTTCGATATGGCTGTGAATATAGATCGACTGATTCATGTACAGGCACCCGTCGTGCCCCCAACGCAAGGTATGCAGCAGATGGTGCGTGTCTTCCGTGCCGAACCCTGACAGCACAATTCGCGACTCGTCGGCCTTCCCGTCGCCGTTGTTGTCGCGCAAGTGAATCAGTTCGGTGCTGTTCGCCACGTAGGCGCCGCCGTCCCCCGGAGCGACGCCGGTGGGAATGAGCAATCCATCGGCGAAGACGGTCGTCTTATCCGCTTGGCCGTCGTGATCGGTGTCGGCCAGCACTAGGATCTTGTCGCTCGCGACTTGCCCCGGCTTGATCTGCGGATACACCTCGCTGGAGGCCACCCACAGCCGGCCTTGGGCGTCGAAGTTCATCTGAATCGGCTTCGCCATGAGCGGATCGGCGGCCCACAGATTCACCTCGAACCCCTCCGCGACGACGAACGTTTTGCGTTCGAGTTCCGGATCGGGATCGGGAATGTTCTTCAGTTCACGTTGCGCATACGCCGTGCCGCCGAACGACAAACATCCCACGAGCGCGGCCCAGGCCGCGATTCGAAACCATGCACGCATTGGACTCACCTGCTGAACTGCGACGCGAAAACGATTCCACCGAGATGCCGGCGACGACTACTTCTTTACGACGTTGGCCTTCGCCTTGAGCTTGGGATCGCCGGCCAGCGGCAACGCGATCGACTTGCCTGTCTCCGCCGCCTTGTAGATAGCAAGGATGATCTCCACCGACCGCCGCCCTTCGGGACCGTCGATCAACGGCTTGCGTCCCTTCTTGATGGCGTCGAGCACGTCGCGGAACTGAAGCATGTGGCCGTGATGTCCGATCGCCGAGGGATCCGAGGCGCCGCCGCCCGTCTTGGTCTTGTCCGTCAATTTGGCCAATAGGGCTTCATCGCGTTTGGTCTGTTTGGCGAACGCCCATGTTTTGAGGCTTTCTTCTTCGATGACCGCGGACCCTTCCGAACCGTGGATCTCAATGCGTTTGAGCGCCCCCGGAAAAGCGGCCGTCGTCGCTTCAATGACGCCCAACGCACCGTTGGCGAACTTCAGCGTCGCCATCGCCACGTCTTCCACTTCGATGCGTTCGTGGGCCAGCGTCGCCGTGTAGGCCGACAACTCGACGACCGGTCCCATAAGCCAAGTGAGCAGATCGACGCTGTGGATGGCCTGATTCATGAGCGCACCGCCGCCGTCGAACTTCCACGTGCCGCGCCATGCGCCGCTGTCGTAGTACTGCTGTGTGCGGAACCACTTCACGTAGGCGTCGCCGACGGTGAGTCGCCCAAAGCGGCCGCCGTCGACCGCCGCCTTCAACAGCTGCGACGACTCATGGAATCGAGACGGGAAAATGGCGGACAGCGTCACGCCCGCCTTGTCGCACGCCTTGATGATCGCATCGCACCGCGAGAGGGTGATCTCGAGCGGTTTTTCGACGATGACGTGCTTGCCGGCTTCCGCCGCCATGACCGCCGGTTCCATATGCGCGCCGCTCGGCGTGCAAATCGTCACCACTTCAATCTCGGGGTTGGCCAGCATTTTCTCGAGATCGTGGTAGGCAGTGCAGCCGATCTCGCCGGCGAGTCGGTCGGCCGAGGCGGGAAACGTGTCGAAGCAGCCGACCACCTTGGCGCCGCGAATATCCGCGATCGCCTTGGAATGGAACTTGGCGATCATGCCGCAACCGATAAGTCCGAATCCGATGGCCATCTTTTGCAATGCTCCTAAGTTCCGCTCGCTGGTGTAAACCGTCCCGGAAGAATGACGCCGCCCCTTCTCCAGGCGGTCCACGATTATACCGATCTTGCCCGCATTTGCTCGACAATCCGCAAGGCCGCCGCCTCTCCGCTGCGCACGCAAAATGGAATGCCGACCCCTCGATACGCATTGCCGGCCAACGCCAACCCCGGCGTCTGCTCGACCAACCGCTCGATCCGGTCGACTCGGTCCAGATGTCCGACGTGATACTGCGGCATTTTGTCGTCCCAACGTACCACGCCGCCGAACAACGGTTTGGCGCGCGCCCCGATCAACTGCGACAACTCGTCGTGCGCCGCTTCGCACAACTGACTATCCGTCCATCGCAGAAACTCGGGCTGCAACGCCCCGCCGAAGAACGTCCGCGTCAACACCCAGTCGTCCGGGGTCCGTCCCGGAAACTTGATGCTCCCAAAGCTGCTCGACAAAATCCGCCGCTTCTCCACCAACGGCACGACGAAGCCGAATCCGTCGAGCGGATGGGCGACGTCGGATTTGCGATAGACGCCGATCACGATCGCGGCGCCGGCCATAGGGATGCCGCCGATCTCGTCCCCCAGCGGCGCGTTCCAGGGCCGCAGCAACTTGGCCGCGCGCGGCCCGGGCGTCGCGACGACGACGGCGTCGAACAGTTCGGTGTTCGCCCGCTCCTCTTCCGCACCGTAAGTCACCATCCACTGTTGGTCGGCCGAGGGCTGCACGGCTTGTACGGGAGCGTTCGTCCGGACGGCCCCCGTCGGCAATCGTTGCGCGATCGCCGCGATCAAGCTCGACATGCCGTCGCGCGGCGCGACGAACAGGCCGTACCGCGCGCCGCTCGCTGCCGCGTCTCCGACAGGTCGCTTCCCCGCGCCGGCCCCAGCGGCGCGCATCCCGCGAATCAAACTGCCGTGTTGACGTTCTAATTCGACGAATTGTTTCATCGTCGCGGCCATGCTCAGCTTCGTCGGGTCGGCCGTGTAGATGCCGCCGATCAGCGGCTGGATCAACCGTTCATAAGCTTCTCGACCAAATCGACGAATCGAAAAGTCGTGCAGGCTTTCGTCCGCTTCTTCCGTGCGTCGACGGACGAAATACTCGCTCGCCAGCCGCAGTTTTCCCCGCCAACTGAGCAGCGGCGTTTTGAGGATGGGACCGATCTTGGCGGGGCTCATCAAGGTGAACCCTTCCGGCACATCGACCAGCTTCCCGCGGTGAACGATGTAGGCTTTGCGATGTTTCTCGTTGGTATTGATCAGATCCCGATCGAACCCGATGCGTCGACACAGATCCATGGCCCACGGATCGCGCGTGATGAACATGTCGGCCGCCCGCTCGATCAAGCACCCTTCGCGCCGCTCGGTTTGCAGAATGCCGCCCAGCTCGGACGCCGCTTCAAACAGCGTCACAGCCAAGTGGGGATCGAGTTCATGAAGGCGATGAGCGGCGGCGAGACCCGTGATGCCTCCGCCGATCACCGCCACGCGGCGGGTAGGTTGGTTCATTCGTGCAACAATTTGGCGGCGTGGAGCGTGTTATGCAGCAGCATCGTGACCGTGAGAGGCCCGATGCCGCCGGGAACAGGCGTGATGCGGGAGGCGACCTCGGACACCGGCCCGAAATCGACGTCTCCCACCAACCCCGACTCGATACGATTGATCCCTACATCCACGACGACGGCCCCAGGTCGCACCATGTCGCGCGTGATGAATTGGGGACGGCCGATCGCGGCGATCAAAATATCCGCCTGCCGCGTGAACGCGGCCAACTCGGGCGTCTGACTATGGCACACCGTGACGGTCGCGTTGCAGGCGTCGGGCCCCAGATGCGAGTCTTTCGCCCCCATCAGCAGCGACAACGGACGTCCCACGATGTCGCTGCGTCCCACCACGACGACGTGTTTGCCCGCGACCGACACGCGGTTGCGATGCAGAATCTGCAACACGCCGTGAGGAGTGCAGGGGAGGAAGCGCGGCCGCCCTTGCGCCAACAGTCCAACATTTTCAGGATGAAAGGCGTCGACGTCCTTCAGCGGGTGAATCGCGTCGAGAATCCGCGTCGTCGACAAGTGACGAGGCAACGGAAGCTGCACCAGGATGCCGTGCACCGAGTCGTCGCGATTCAGTCTCGCAACGACCGCTTGCAAGTCGTCTTGCGACACATCGGCCGGAAGACGCGTCAACTGGCTCTCCAGCCCCACTCGATCGCAGGCCTGCTGCTTGTTGCGAACGTATACCTGACTTGCCGGATCCTCCCCGACCAACACGGCCGCCAACTTGGGCGTCACCGCGCTGTTCTCAATCTGCTCCGCGACTTGCACGCGGAGCTCATCCTGGATCTGGCGAGCGAGCGATTTTCCATCGAGCAGCTGAGCGGTCACGGACACAACCTCGAGCGGTAGGAGGCGGGAGCAGGTCTGCGGGATGCGGCCTGTATTCTAGCCCAAAGGCCGCTGGCCGGAGAGGCGTCGACGCCCCCAGACGGCTCGCCCGCCGTCAAGCTAGACTCGCGGCGCCGCGGCCGCCAAGGCCGCACACGGCCCCGTTTCTCGCAACACCTGCAACTGCCGCTCGTCTTTTACGAGCAAAGCGCCGACGAACGCCAAGGCGTTGAGCGAAATCTCGCGAAAATGCTCCTGTCGCCGCGGAACCATCATCATCCAGTTTCGCGCGACCAAAAGATTGTAGGGCGGCAGCTCGAAATCGCGTCCTAGCGCGGCCGCGACCGAGGATGTCGGGTCGGTCGATGCAGGGCCAGCCGAGGCGGGCGCTTTCGCTGGCAGTCCGAACGTCGCGAGAAGCAACCGCCGATAGGCGCCTGCTAACCGCTCGCCGACGCCCTCCGGAGATTCTGCCGACGCCATGGTCAGTCGCTCGATCCGGTTCGCGAACGGCAATCGGTCGCTTTGCGATTCGCCCGCGGCGGCGGCCGCTGCGATCGCGTGCGTCAGCGGAAACTCGCTGGGACGCACCGGAATCCACTGCAAATGCTTATGCGGCTGGCTCGCCCCCGCCGCGGCGCCTCCGTTATAGAAACCCAAGCCGTCCGAAAACCGAGTGCCATCGAGCATACAACTTGCCAAAGCGGCAAAGTCCCCCTCATTTAACGGTGCGGTCTGCCGTTCGAACTCGCGAGTGACCACGAGTACATGCTGGTCGACCACGTTGAATTTGTTGAGCAAACAGACGTGTGCCGGCGGCAGGTCGGCGACGAACAAGTCGGGGTCGTACGGCAGAAAGGGGTTTCGACGCGAGCTGACCGGCGCCTCAGGCGACTCCGGAGTCGGCGTCGACGCGGCCGCTTTGCGAGAAAGTTGCCCAACCACGCGCACCAAATACGTAAACTCGCCATCCTGAATTCGAGTTTCACGAGTCGGGATCGAAACGAGCGCGCCGGCTGCCAGAGCGCGGCGCGAGGCGGCGGCGACGAGGGATTCGAGCGTCATCGAGGGAGTTGCCATTGATTCGGTAGCGATTTCTACCCACAACCCTCTTGGGGGAGTTACATCGGCGCTAGACCGGATATCGTACTGGCACATTCAGGCAGCGACGAGAGGCGGCGGAAAACCGGCCATCAACGCAACACCGCGACGGAAGAAATGCGGCGGTGGTTGGTGATGTAGATCCATGAGGCAATCATGAACGGCTCTCGATTCTTCGACATCTCGTACAGCGGCGACGTCGTGGTGATGGTTCCCCATCTGCGGCTGTCGGATCTGCGCGAAATCAACGATTTCCAGAACGAGGTGCTCGACTTCATCGATCGGTATAAGCCCGCCAAACTGGTGCTCGATTTCGCCTCGGTGGTTCGCACCAGCAGTTGGTTCATCGGCACCCTGTTGCGGATGGACCGACGTGTGAAGTCGCACGGCGGCGAAATGCGTCTGTGCAACATGAACAAAGTCGTGCGCGAAGTCTTCCACATCACGGCGCTCGATCGCAAAGGCTTCCGCATTCTCGGCACGCTTGAAGAAGCCTTCGCCGACTTCGCCGTCCCCGCCCCGATCGCCCGCTCGGCGTCGTAAGTCGTGGATCGCTGCGCGATCCAACGCCTTATTTCCCCGCCGCCCCGCGTTGGATCGCGGAGCGATCCACGACTATTATGGTCGCACTCAACGGGGGGCCTATGCACGAGAATTGGCTGCAAGCGTTTCAGAAGACGTTGCGCTACGAGCGCGAGGCGGCGGTGCGCGACGTGCTGGAAGACCTAGCGCAGTTGTCGGCTTTTGATCGTCAGATGGAAGGCGAAGAAGCGAAGTGGAAGAAGCGGACCGGCGCGGTCGGATGCAGCAGCGTCTTGGCGCTCGTCGGAACGATTGCAAGCATCGCCACCGGGATCGTGCCGCTGGCCTATCTGCTGGGACCCATCTTTCTCGCCGCCGTCGTCTCTAGCGTGGTCTTCGGAGTCAAATGGAGTCACTTTGCGCGACTGAATCTCGAGAATCGTCGCATTCAAGTGCCGCAGACCGTGTTGCAGTACCTCTGTCACGACATGGCGCCGACGCAGGTCGTGCGACTCACGCTCGACTTTCGCAACTACCGCGACCCGGCGTTCCTCAAGAACAGTTCCAAGTCCGGCCTATTCGGCGCTCAGCGCGCATATCAATACGCCGTCCCCTGGCTCAACCTCCGCGGGCAACTGCTCGACGGCCATCGCTTCGATCTGTCGCTCACCTCGCTCGCCAAACGCAAAGAGAAGCAGAAGCGCAAATACACCAAAGTCCGCGAGGCGATCCGCGAACGGCTCGATCTGACGGTTCGAGTGAAAACGGCGAAGTTTCCGGCGCTCGCCGAGATCTCCGCGCGCGCGACCGCTAACGGCGTTCCCACGCCGTTTCAGCCGACCAGCATCCAAGTTGTCAACGATTGCGTCGAGCTGGTCGGCGTCACCAGCCCTCACTTCCGCACCGCAGGCCGCGGCACGTCGATCGAGAAGAACTTGCCCGCCGGCGGCGGATGCACGTCCGATCACGCCCTCAAGTCGTTCCTCACCGTCTACGCGGCGTTGGATCTTTGTCGCGGTTAGTTCGGAGCAGTCGACATGTACAATCTCGACCGATTGCTGGCGTCGCGCGAAACGTGCACCGCAGTGCGCGATCAGGTCGAACGCAATGCGCCTGCCGTCTACCTCCGCTCCATCAAGCTCAAGATCATCTCCGCCTGCAACCTCAAGTGCGAGATGTGCCGCTACTGGCAGATCGCGCGGCAAGAACTACCGCTTGAAGTAGTCCGTTCGGTGCTCGATCACGCAGCACAGTTGGGCTGCCTCAAGGTGCACCTCAGCGGCGGCGAGGTGACGTTGCATCGCCATTTAGTCGACGTCATCCGCCACGGCGCGGAGCTCGGGATGCGCATCAATCTCACCAGCAACGGCGTGCTGGTCGACAAGACGCGCGCTCGAGCCTGGATCGATGCCGGCTTGCGCGGCGCCTCGTTTTCGCTCGACGGCGCCTGCGCCAAGACGCATGACGGCGTCCGCGGCGTTCCCGGCGCGTTCAAGAAAACGGTCCGCGCCATTCGCATCGTCCGCCGCGAAGTCGAACGTCGCGACTCGCGGCTCCGCATCCGCGTCAACAACGTTTTATCCGCTCGCAATCTCGACGAACTTCCCGCACTCATCCGGCTCGCCGGCGAACTCGGCGCCGTCGACGTCGTCCCCATGCCGATCGACGGCGTCAAAGTGCCGCGTCCAACTGTCGAGCAGATTCAACGCTTTAACGACGAGATTGTTCCGCAAACCGTCGCCCTGCGAAGACAGTATCGCATGCCGATCGATGCCGGCCGACTCTATCCCTATGGCCGCACCCGCGACGAACTAGAACAAGCTGCGCAGGGACGCTACGCGCAAGGTCATTACGACCGCAGTCTCTGCTATGCACCCTACTTCCACACCTTCATTAGCCATGACGGCGATGTCTACGCGTGCTGCATGACTCGCGAGCGTATGCGGTCGCTGGGCAACGTCAAACAGCAGACGCTCAGTGATATCTTCTTGGGGCCGTCGTACCAGCAGTTTCGTGAAGGCATGCGCATGTCTCGACTGCCCGTCTGCGCTACGTGCGATCAATACCACCGCGAGAATCGACTCGTCGACTCGCGGTTGTTCCAAATCGAGCCGCCTCTTTCCTCCTCCGTCGTCCCTCAATTTGCAGGCGTTTCATGATGCCCTCTCGTCCTGCCCTTCGCGGGTGCATACTCTTCGCCGTCGTCACGGCCGTTTGCTTCAACGCGTCACTGTCGTATGGCCAGACCACGACCGCTCCCGCGACGGCCTCCGTCAAGCTGCCGGCCGGCTATCCGCCCAACTTGGCTGCGGGGAAAATGGAACTACGCGATCCCGACGGAACAGAGATTCTTTCGTTCAAGCCGCGTCCGCCGGCGTCGCTCACCGTTCGCAACGGCCAGAATCAGGAAATCGGCCGGTTTACGCTGTCCGAAGGACGACTGAAGGCCGCCGGCCCCGACGGCGCCGCACGCTTCGAACTCAAACGCAAAGACGACAAAGTGATGCTGAAAGATGCGTCCGGTGAGCAGGAGCTGTTCAAATTCAAACTCAAGGGACAAGACGTCGACTTCTACGCCCCGGGCGATAAGTTGCTTTATCGCTTGAGGCACAAGGACTATGGCTACGCGCTCGAGGACGCGCACGACAAAACGCTCTTCCGTGCAAAAACGAAGGACGACAAACGCGTGCTCCGCGATCTGTCCGACAAGACCGTCCTGTACTCGAAAGATCTGCAGCAGCCGCTGGGCCTGATTTTCTTTCGCATCCCGCAACTCGATCCCCTGCAACAAGCGGCGTGCTGCGTGTTCTTTCAACAAACACGCTAGCCGCGAACCCGTGCTCGAGTACCACGCGCACCGACCGCAAACTAGTCGTAAGCTGAAGTCACTCTGAACGTGGAGAGCCGCATCTTGAGTCAGCCCCAATTCAGCGCCGAATCTTGCCAGGAGACGGCCGGCTTTCTGTTCTCGCATCCGTGCGGGGAGATGGCGGCGTTCACCTGCAGCGAATGTCAGAAGCCGGTGTGTCAGCGGCACGCGATCGATCATGGCGGGCTGCTGCGGTGCGTCAGCTGCATGAAGAAGCTCCGCGCCGCGGGAGACTCGACTACTTCCGACATCGGTTCGCCCTACGGCGCTTACCCGCCCTACTTCTACGGCGATCACTACGGCTACGGATACGGCTACGGTCGCTCGCGCCACGGTTGGACTCACTCGAACCACAACCACGACTTCACTGATAGCGACGAAATGTCGCTCAGCGGCGGCGAAGAGACAGCCGAAGGCGTCGCAAAGTTCGAAGACAACTTGGGCGCGTCGTAGACAGCCATGTGCGAGCGGATGGCGTACTACGCGCTGGGAGGCGGACTCGGCCACCTTACCCGCACGATCGCCCTGGCCCGGCAGCTCGCGCGCCGACTCCCGGGCACGCACCGAGTCTTGGCGAACACCGAATTCCGCCTAGCGGCGCAGGCGTTGATCGAGGTCGAACAGCGATCCCTGCCAACCCATTCGCAGCTCGAACTGACCCTTGTCCCTGCCGACCTGGATCTCGAATCGGCGCGGCAGTGGATCGTCGGCTGGCTCGACGAACTGGCGCCCAAACAACTGGTGGTCGACACATTCCCGCGCGGGCTCGGCGGCGAACTCTCCGACTGGCTGGCGCGCCCCGATTGCTCCGCCCCGCCGTCGCACAGACTGCTCGTCAGCCGCCCGCTGCCGCCTGAATACGTCTCCGCTTTCGACGTACGGTCGTTCGTCTCCAAGCACTACGCGCGCATCGTCGTCCCCGGCGAGTCCAGCTTGCTCGCCCAGCTCGTCGAGACGCTCGAAACGCCGGCATTTCTGCTGCGGGATCATGGCGAGCTGCCGACGGCCGCGGAGGCGGCGGCTCGGCTAGAAGTACTTCCCGAGCAAGGCGCGGTGCTGGTCGTCGCCAGCGGTCGTGGTCCAGAAGTCGACCGGTGGACGAACTGGACGGCGCGACTGGCCGCAAAGTGGCCCAACGACTTGCCGCCGCTGCGACTGATTCGCCCTCGCGACGCCTGCGGAACCGAGTCTTCTCTATCTCCTGTGCCGCTGATCGACTGCCTGCCCGCCGTGCGACTCGTTCTCGGCGCCGCCGGCTACAACCTGTCGCACGAAACGGCGACGCTCGGCATTCCCGCACTGCAGTACGCCGAATCGCGGCAATACGATCGTCAAGCCGCTCGAGTGCGTCGTCCGCTGCCGCTCGACGACCTGGACCAGGTCGTCGCGGCCGTGCGGGACAGCATCCTTCCCGGAGCGCCGCACATCCCCGCGTATGTGAACGGCGCGAGTCTGGCGGCGCAGTGGTGGGCGGAGCAGTCGTGAAAAGCACCATGGCGGGCGCTGGAAGCAACCGCCCTCGTCACCCCGTCACCGCCGGATCCGCCGCCGCAATGACCTGAATGATCTCGTCGGCGGAAGCGGCGCGTGCAATCCGTTCGCGCACCAATTCGCTATCCGCGACATGAGCAAGCTGCGCGAGGAAGAACACTTGCGTCTGCGGTCGCTCGGCGGGGGTGACGAGCAGAAAGATCAAGCGGACCGGATCTTCCTTGGCCGGATTGAATACAATCCCCTCGACCGACCGGCCCACGACCATGATGGGCAGGGCGAGCCCCGGGCAACGAGCGTGCGGGATCGCGACGCCGTGGCCAACGTCGGTCGGCAACTGTCGCTCGCGCGCCAACGCCAAGTTCGTCACGTTGACGTTCGCCGGCAAATTGACGGGAGGCACCGTCGACATGAGCTCGCGGATCGCCTCTTCCGGCGTCGTCGCCTGAATGTCGAGCACCACGCCGCCGGCGGAAAGCGCGTCTTTCAAATACAGACGCGGCAAGCGCGGGTACTCGTCTTCAATGCGTCCCACCACCTCCTCGAGTATGTCCTCGAGGGTGATGACGCCGACGGGGCGAGCGTCGTCGACCACGACGGCCATGTTGGCGCCGTCCCCCTGAAGCTTCTGCATGACGACTTCCAGATTCTCGTCGGGCCGCACCGCCGGCAACGGCCGCAGCGCTCGAGTCCAATCCAGCTCCTCGCCGGGCTGAACGAGCAGATCTTTCATCAACAAGTAATGGCGCGGCGGCCCTTCCGGTTCGACGACCGGATAGCGCGAGAATCGCGTCTCGGTGATCGCACGTAAGATCTGTTCGCGATTGGAATTTCGAGACACATAGTAGACCTGCGCCCAGGGGATCATCGCTTCGCGCACCGTTTGGCCGCCGAGATCGAAGATGTTCTCCAGAATGAGCATCCGGTTTAGGGAAAACCCGCCGGTGGTTTGCGCGGTGGACAGGAGCAAACGGAGCTCTTCCTCGGAGTGCGCCACCTCATGGTGCCCCGGCTGTAGACCGACCAAGCGCAGCAGCAAATTCGACGCGCCGTTCAGCACGGTCATCGGCAAAAAGAACAAGTAATAGGTCCAGCGTAGGGGCGTGGCGATCGCCAATAGGCACTGTTCCGCTCGGCGAATGGCCATGCTCTTCGGCGCCAGTTCCCCCAGCAGAATGTGCAGGAACGTGATGATGCCGAAGGCGAACGCCACCGACACCGTGTGACTGGCGAGCGCCGGGATGCCGGTCCAACCGAACGCTCGGGTGACCAATTTGGCGAACGCCGGCTCGCCCACCCACCCCAGCCCCAGACTGGCGACCGTGACGCCCAGCTGCGTGGCGGAGAGATAGTTGTCGAGCTGCGAGACCATGTGCTTGGCCGCTTTGGCCTGCTTATTGCCTTGTCGAGACAGTTCCTCGAGTCGACTGGCGCGCACCTTGACGATCGCAAACTCGGCCAACACGAAAAAGCCGTTGAGAAAGACGAGCGCAATCGCGACCGCCACGTAGGCGAAAGTGACCCAGGTGACGGTCGAATCGTGCGCATCGGCCCCCCAGAGAAGCAGTCGAGGGGCGAGTGCCATGAAATCATCCATGCCGATTAACGTTCTCCGCGGCGTTCCGCCAGACGCCGTACCATCTCGCGCAGCTCTTCCATTTCCGCGTGCATGCGGCGCATGTTCGCTTGAAGATCGCGCAACTGTTCATGCAATTCGCCTTCGCGACGCGGTTCGTCGCGACGCGGCTCATCGCGGCGGCCTTCCTCGCGCGGCCGATCCCGGTTCTCGATGCTCGCGCGCGCCTCGCGACGCAGTTGGTCCGCCAGGTCCGCCTTGCCGACGACTTCCAGCAGTTCGGCCGCTTCCAGCAGTCGACGAGCCCGCTGTTCGGCGCCTTCTCGTCCCGCGTCTCGGCTACGCAGTGCGGCTCGCTCACGCGATTCCGCCGCTTGTTCCCGCACTTCCGCACTGCGCTCGCGCACTTCTTCGCGAACTCGGTCCGCCCGTTCGCCCTGACGCTGTTTCAGTTCCCGGGCCAGCGTTTCGGCTTTCCGGTGCAGCTCGAGCGCCTCTTCGTGACGGCCGGCTTCTTTCAACTTCTTGGCTTCTTGAATGACCGCTTCAATCTGAGCGGCCGCTTCCGGCCGTACAGCCTCAGGCTTGTCTGCAGCCGGCTTATCGTCAGCGATGGCGCACGGCAGCGACAACGCCAGACCGCACAACACGACGGCGAACGAAACGAACGAAATTCGCATGGCACGTCCTTTCTTGAAGGTGAAGGTGGTTGGCATCCTAAAACGCCCCCCGGAGGGATTCAAGCACGCCCATCGTTCGCCCGCGGTCGCCGGACGCTCGGCAGCCAATACGCCTTCCACCCGCGAGCGCGCAGGTGGTCGACGAACGTCGGCTGTCCGTGCCAGCAATACACCTGGCGCGGCGCCACCCGCTCGACGCACTCGAGCAGTTCGTCGAAGTCCGCGTGATCGGAGAGCGGAAACGCATAGTCGACGCCCGCCTTGAACTTGTACCGCGGGTCGAGCGCCCAGCCGGTCACGGCGATTTTCACGCAGTCGCGGGGCGGCGGAGGCCCGACCGACCGGCGGCCCGGCGGAGGCATGATCAGCACGGCGTCCCTCAAGTCGCTCTGTTCGTCGAAGCGTTCAAAACGGCCCAAATCGCAGCCTGCCGCGACGTACTCCTGGCTTAAGTCGAACAGCGACGCGTGCTGGACGACTCGCAGTTCCGCGTCGCGCAGCAGTCGCGTCACCTCTTGCGCCTTGCCGAGCGCGTACGCGTAGATGACCGGAACAAGGCGGGCCGCGAAACACTGCCGAAGGGTCCCGATCAGTTGTTCGACGACTTGGGCGCGCGGCGGCAGGCGGTATTGCGGGTCGCCGAACGTGCACTCCATCACCAGCCAGTCGGCGTGCGGCGGCGCGGCAGGTTCGGCCGTCGCCGACGGACGCAAGCGAAAGTCGCCCGTGTACAGCAGCGAACCTTCAGGACCCTGCACGTGCAACATGGCCGAGCCCAAGATGTGGCCGGCCGGATAGGTGGTGAGTTGAAACTCGTCCCAGACGTAGGGAACGCCGTAGGGGAGCTCGCGGACCCAGCGTTCGCCGCCCAATCGACGTCGGTAAAAGCGTGCGGTGAGCGGCGAGCAGATGGCCAATTCGTGAGCAGCGAAGTGGTCGAAGTGGCCGTGCGAGACGAATCCCCGCGCCTGTCGTCGACTCACGTCGATCGACAAATCAAGAGCTGGGATTCGCAGGCCGTCTTCGAAGTAGAACACGTTACGACTTGGCAGCCGTCGGCAAAGGCTGGCCGTCTTTGCCAAGTCCCGCCGCGGCCCACAGTTCGTCGAGCGACGCGGACAGCTTCTGGACCATCACTTCGCGACGCTGTCCTGCGAACGCTTTAGGATGCGCAGCGACGGTGATTGGACCGGCGTACTGGATGTCGACCAAATGCTGCACGACCGCCTGGATGTCGAAAGTTCCTCCCTCGCCGGGCGCCGCGCGCTGGTCATCGGCCGCCGCGGTAGGTTCGACTTCGGCGGGGAGGTCGCCTAGGCGCACGGAGAAAACCTGGTTGGCGGTCAGTTTTCGGATTTGGTCGAGCGAACCGCCGCCGACGAACCAATCCCACGTGTCGAGCAGCAGTCCGACGTTGGCAGTCGAGGCTGTCTTCAACAGCAGCAACAGTTGATCGGGCTGGTAGATGAATTGGAACGCCTTGGGGGCTCGATGAGCTTCGGCGGCTTGAATGCCGACCGCCAGGCGGAGTCCGAAGCCGTCGAGCAGTTCGCCGACCTCTTGGAGCCGCTTGCGATGGAGCTCGAAGTTTTCGTGAAAGGGTCGTTCGTCGGAGCCGGCCTCCAGTTGCGTCCAGCACACGGCGGCGCCCAGCTGCTGAGCGATCGCGGCGACCGGCTTGAGCGCTTCGAGCGCGGCACGGTACTCGGGTTCCGCGATCCCCAGGGAGAAGGGGAGTTCGAACGAGGCGACGGCCAGTTTGGCACTATCGAAGAGGCGTCGAGCGGCGGGGAGTCCCTGTTGTTCGACTCGCTTTTGGAACTCGGTCAGATCAACTTCGAGATGCCTGAACCCGTAGGTGAGCGCCAGCTCGATGACTTCGCTTTGACGTCCGGAAACCCCGACAGCCACAGGGTTTAGAATCTTGAACATAGTTGCCTCCAGCAATCAAGACGTACATCCGCCCCCTGGGGCGGACGAGTGGATGAGGTAGGACCGAGCATTATGGCGGCGATCCCCAAACGGCAAAAGCCCCCGTCCGTAGCACAGGCTTCCAGCCTGTGACGCAGCCAGCGCACTTCCAACGTCAGCCCCACTCACAACACAGCAACCCGTCGCCACAACCCACACAAAGTCGCATCGCCTGCGCCCACCGCGCCCTGCCAACAGCCGTCCGCTAGCGCAGCGTCGTCTGAAAGCGTGCTGCCCTTAAGCCCCCGCCCACATCCCATCCGCCCCTTGTCCCACCTCGTCCGAGCGCTACAATGCACTGCGAGGAGTCACCGCTCCTTGAGCACTTTGTGATGCACGGGGGCGAATTGGAATCGACCGGGTAGACTGAAGTGCGGGTGGCGTGTCGTGGTTGGTCAGTTGGCCACGTTAAAAGCTGACCACACTGTAAGTGCCGAGGGTAACCTCGCTCTGGCTGCCTAACACTGTGTAGCCCTGACTGCGGGTTTTAGCTGGAGAGACCCAAAAGTCAGTTGCCAAATCCAGATCGTCGCGACTCACGCCGGGTACGGTCGCGGCTAAAAAATGTTCTTGGATAGTCGACGCGTAGCCTGGTCGTTTGGGCGCCGCGGCGGCGAAACTAAATCAAGCGAATACACACGTAGAAGCACGCATGAAAATGCCGCGGGACGCGGGTTCAATTCCCGCCGCCTCCACTCATTCAAATCCCCTTGTCACGCAACGCCTTGCGGCGTGTGAGGCAAGGGGATTTTGAACTTTCTGCGGTCGCCATCGCGTTTCTGACTGAAGGGCCCTTCTTCTCTCTCCGTCTCGACGCCATCAGTGGGTAGGATGGACCTGAATAGGAGACAGACATGCCAACCAAAAGAGCTGATCAGGGTCGTACAACCGCGATTCCTCCTGAATTGGGCGGAAAATGGATTGTCTGGAATGCCGAGCACACATGCATCATTGCTCATGCTGAAACGTTGCAGCAACTCTGGCAGGCGGCGCAGGAAAAGCAGGTCGAAGATCCGATCTTTGAAAAAGTTCCCCTCGCCGACGTCCGTTTCGTGGGTGCGCGATGAAGTTTACTACCGGGAGTATGTCAGCATTTTTCCGGGCACAAACGACTATCGATTGATCCTGAGGCCGGTTATTACGATCCGAGTCGTTGGCCCGAATGCGGATGCTCGTTGGGATGCGCTGCTTGATTCCGGCGCAGATGAAACATTGTTTCCGCTTTCACTTGCGGAGGTTCTTGGCGTTGAACTCGATCAGGAATTGATCAGCGAGGCGGCAGGTATTTCCGGCGACCGACTCAAAATTCACTATGGTGATGTGGAGTTACAAATTGAATCCGATCAGGATGTAGTCGCGTGGAAAACGACCGTCGGATTCGTCGATTTCGGATCGGCCAGCGACGAAGTCATCATCCTGGGACACGGTGGCTGCCTGGACTTCTTCACAGCGACATTTGATGGCGAGCAAGCTGAACTTGAACTCAAACCGAATGGACTTTTGCCATCATGAACATGGTGCCAATAGCAATCGAATCATCTGTTGTTCCTGCGAGGAAAAAGAGCTGACCCCGACCATAAAGAGTTCTATTGGCGTCCTCCCGCCTCCACTACAAAAGCCACTTGCAAATAACGCAAGTGGCTTTTGTCTTTTGGTTTGCGAGTTCTGGTTGTCCCAGAAGTCCCACGACCACTGTCCAAAACCCTCGTTTCGTACCAAAAGTCCGACTCATAGTCGGATTCGCGTCTGTTTCGTGTCCAATCCGCGGACTAAAGTCGCGGAGTCGGGCAATCGAGAGCGTTCTGGCTCGAACCGTTGGCCATCTCACAGCGTCAGTTGAGCGGCAGCTCCACCTAATCTCGGCTACTCGCTCTCTTCGCTCGGGTACGTTCGGGACAATTTCCGTCCAGCGGCGACTCCGCTTCTTTCCTGCAGCTATTCCCCAGCCCCTCTCATGATCGCGGTCCATGCGGCCTCCGGCCTAACTTGGAGGATCAAATGCGGGCCCTCGATCTCTCGCACCTGCACGCGAGGATTCACTTCGCGGATGCGACGCAACGCGCGGACCGGAACGACGAGATCCCTGGTCGCACGTAGGTACTGAACCGGGCAGGCCAACGACTGCAACTCCGATCGGACGTCGACCGTCAGCACGCAGCGAAGTCGCTTCGCCAACGTGGCCGACGACGTTCGTCGTACGGCGATGCACAGTCGCTCGGCCACCTTGCGATCCGCCCCCGTGAGAAAAACCTGAGCAGCCCACCGCGGCAAGGGAAGGCGAAATAGAAGCGACCATGGCAGAAGTCGCACGACTCCAGGCGCAGGAGGCGTCGCAAACGTGGCCGCCAAGGTCAGTCGGCTCACAAGTTCCGGATATCGCGACGCAATTCGAATTCCGAGCGGGCCGGAATACGACTCCGCAATCAAATGACACGGCGCGAATCGCTCGATTTGAGACGCCAGTACCGCCGGCAGCGATTCGTAATTTGCAGTCGAATCGTCAGGCAACCCGATGACGGTCGCCGAGCAACCTGGCGGCGCTAACTCGATGAATGGCTCGAGCAATTCGCTGGAACCATCGAGTCCCGGCAGGATGACAAAGCGAGTCGTCACAATGAATGCCGTTTGTGGAGTCGAGGCGGGATGGAGGTGATTCTCGACAGGCGGAAAGACGGTTTTTTTGAAATGCGGACTAACAGGCTGGAAGCCTGTTCTACGGTGTTGGTTTGGTAACAGGCTGGAAGCCTGTTCTACGGGGATGGCTTGAGCCGAAAGATGGCGACCGGTTGGCCGGACGTCAATAGCTGCAGTTCGTCGCCGTGCACGTGAAAACCGTTTACGGCGGCCAGCGTCTTGGCGAACTGCTGTTCGAGCTCCATGAGTTCCGGCGGGCCTGCTTTGCGCGTGCTGAGCAAGTCGCCCAGCACGACGTTGTCGCCGACGAGCGCGTACGAACCTGATAGCTGGTTCACTCCGCCGAAGATCGCGAGTCGACCGCGCGCGAATTGCAGCGTGGGCGCTGGCTGAGCGGAAACAGGACGGCCCTGCAGCTTGATGAGCGTCCACTGGCGATTGGCCGCCAAATTGACGTCGGCCATGTCGCACACATGGGCCCGCCAGAGGTACGTTTTGCTCGACTCCCCAGCGGCGGCGGCGGCCGCGGACGTCGGACGAGACGGCGCTGGGAAAACCGTAACGCCTTCTTTGATCGTTTCCACGACCTTGATGTCCTTGATCGCGGCGGGAGGCGTCTGGACCGGATCCCGATCGAGGATCACAAGGTCGGCCAGTTTACCGACCTCGAGCGTCCCCTTTCGATCCAGTTCGCCATACTGCTCGGCCGCCCATTCGGTCATCGCCTTGAGCCCCTCGTAGGCCGTCACCCGCTGTTGCTCGCCGATCACCGCTCCGCCGCGCGATACGCGATTGACGGCCGTGGAGAGCATCATCATTTGGTCGAGCGGCGCGACGACGAAGTCGGTGTGATTGGTCGGCCGCAGCCCCGCCTCGATCGCATCCCGCAGCGGACTGATGTACATCGCCTGCTCTCGACCGCGATTCGCGATGTGCGCCTCGGCGAAATAGTACGTATGCAGCGTGTAAAACGACGGTCGCAATCGATACTCGACGAACTTGGGGATCTGATCCTTGCGCAAGAACTGAGCATGGATTGCGGTGACGTTCCAGGGGCGGCTGAAGTCGCCGCCGCGAGCGAATTGATACGCGTCGAGAAACAGATCGATCGCGGCGTCGCCGTTGCAATGCACCAACAGCGGCACGTTCATCTCATAGACCTTCTTGAACATCCGGTTCGCCAAGTCGCGCGGGAACGTCGGCTCGCCGCGCCAGTCCTTCTCGCCCGCGGGACCGCCGGTAAGGTACGGGGTGCTGAAGTAGGCGGTCCGTCCCTGCGGCGAACCGTCGAGCGTGATTTTGACGCCGCCGATCTTGAGCCGCTGGTCGTACTTTCCCCATTGCTCGAGCGGGTACTGTGCCAGCACTCTGTCGACGTCGGTGATGAACGGATAGGCGACGACGTCGATGACGTTCGCGCCCGCGGCGGCCGCGCGCTTCATCGCCTGCAACTGCGGCAGGTGCGTCGCTCCCTCGTGGGCCGTCGTGATGCCCGACTCGGCGTACAGCAATTGACCAGCTCGAGTCCACTCGATCTCTTGCTGCGCCGTGAGCGGTTCGGATTGCTCGAAGATCGGCAGGAACGCCGTTTCCATGATGAGCCCCCACGGCTCGTTGGTCCCCGGCTTCCGGACGATGACGCCGCCGGGAGGCGTTTCGGCGGCGGCGCTGATTCCGTACTTCTTCAAGGCCAAGCTGTTCAAAACGCAGCCGTGCATCGATACATGGTCGACGCGCACGGGATGGTCCGGCAGCGCCTCGTCCAGATCGTCGCGATTGAGCAGTCGTCCATTCGGCATCACTGTGTCGTCATACCCGTAGCCGACGACGAGCTGCCCTGGCGGAATTTTGCGTTCAGCGACGTACCGTTTGAGCTCCGCGAGGATGCTCGGAACATCCTTGCCGGGGCCGGAAGGAGGCGCATACAGCTTGCATTGGTTGGCGACGAGCAGCGAATTGCTGTAGTGGCTGTGCCCATCGAGGAACCCGGGCAAGAGCGACTTCCCAGCCAGGTCGATCACCTTCGTATTCGGCCCGCGCATGCGCAGCGCTGTCTCGTTCTCGCCGACGTACACGATCTTTCCATCCTTCACCGCCAGCGATTCGACGTAGGCCGGCGTCTTCCCCGCCATCGTCAAAATCGAGCCGTTGTGATAGATCGCATCCGCCGTCTGGGCTCGAACCGCCGAACCAGCGCCCAGCGCCGCAATCGCCGCGGCCAGAAACAAGACAGGTCTCATGTTGCCTACGCTCCGTGAATCATGGTCTACATCCTCCGTGAGTTTAGTCGCGCCGTAGGACAGGCTTCCAGCCTGTCTCGAGCGTCAGCAAGCAAAACGCCGACGCCGCGGCGCATACCGTGCGGCGGCGCGCCGTAGGACAGGCTTCCAGCCTGTCTCGAGCGCCAGCGAGCAAAACGCCGACGCCGCGGCGCCCGCTGCGCGGGCAGACAGGCTGGAAGCCTGTCCTACGTTCGGACGAGGCGCACGCACCAGGCGATGAGCGCTGCGTTGAGCAGGGTGAAGACGACGAATAGTTCGAAGCCGCCGACGGCGGCGGCGGACTTCGCGGCGGCGACGACTTGGTCGAGATTGGCTTGGGTCAGCCGAATGATTTCGCGCAGCGCCGCGACGGAGACAAGCGTCGTCGCGAGCGTGACCGCCAGCACTGCGTGCCAACGAACGCATAGACAAGGGCGCCGTAGATGCAGCCCCCATACGGTCGCTTGCATCAAGACGCTTGCGAGTCCCAGCATCAACCACGGAGCACCGGCCGCCCCGAGCAGCGCCGCACGCACGGCAGAGGAAAGCGTCGCGACGTAAGCGCCGCCGCAGGCGGCGGCGACGGCGAGCCCGGCGAGCGACGCGACGCCCAACCGGCGGTGATCGGCTTCAAACATCGCGCCCCAATCCGACTCGGCGATCGCTCCGTCCCATTTTGCCGCATCTCCGCGCATCGTTTTCAATTGCCAACTGGCGAGCACCGCCATCGTCGGCAGCGCACCCGCGATCCAGATCGCGAGGCGGAGCGTCAGAGCCAGAGGAGACTTCACTGCGTCGCCCGTTCGATAGGCTTCGGGCCAAGCGGCCGCCTCCAGCCCCAAGAGATGGTTGGCCGTCCAGCAGAATGCGACGAACAAGAAGCAGCCGGCGATCCCCGCCGCGAGCCCCAGCCGGACCGGCAACGGCCAGCGACTCACCACGCGGCTCTTCATCACATACAGCAAGTAAAAGGCGGCGATGAGCACCGGGATGACGACCATCCACCGCCACCCCAACAGCAAATTGGCCGAATAGAACTGCCGTTGATACAGGATTTGCACGAACAGAAGCGGTGCGACGCCCGCCGTGATCGCGCCGCTCAACATGAACGGCATCCAATCGCGGAGGATTCTTGACAACGGCTGCTTTGTCCGTGGCATGAGCCCCGCCCCCGGAAAAAGCGTACACCAGGCCACCCACAGGCTTCCCGCCAAGACATACGCCATCAACACCACATGAACGACGAGCGTCAGCACATAAACCATCAGATAGAACGAACAGCCGCCATCCAAGCCGAACGGAAACATGTGGTTCATTGACAACCCGCCTCTTCCAACCACCTCTCAATCTGCTCGACGGCCGCTTCGTCGAGCTCATCGGGCCACGGGCGTTGACGCTTGAACTGCACCCAACGGATGTACTGCACCAGCGACTCCAGTTCCCGAGCGGTCCCTGCGAAGGGCGGCATAAAAGGTTTGGTCTTTTGCAACTTGGCGATGTTCATCCGCATCTGTTCCAAGTCCCAGGCGCCGGTCAAGTGCACGACGGCATTCGCGCCCTCCATGGTGTGGCACACCGCGCACTGCCTCCGAAACACTTTGGCGCCGACCGTCACGGTTTCGTTCGGCAAGTGCCGCTCGTGCACTACCGGAAACGGATCGTCGGCGACGCAACCGCGTTCCCGTAGCGCGGCGACTTCGGAGGGGCGGATCCCGTTGGAGTACAACACGTGCCGAATCGTGAACGGCTTTCGCGAACCCTCGCGCACGAATTCGCCGCCCGCCGTTGCGCCGAAGGCCATAAACAACAGCAACGTCGCCGTGGCCCCGTTGATGTACAGCTTTTGGAGCCACAGTCCCAGCAGCGCATAGCCGCCGATCGCGAGCGACGCACCGACCGAGATCATGAAGAACAGCATCATCGCGGGGCTGCCTCCCAACACCCAACCGCGACTATCGTCGGGCATCGTCGACAAATACCACCCGCCCAGCAACGGCATGACGAGCATCGGGGTCATGAGATGCGCCGCCTTGTTGATGAGTTCCTGGCGTTGCTCGCGTTCCAACCCTGGAATCAAGTTCACGACGACGCAGCCCGCCAGCGACGCCAGAGTCAGACAGACGATCGTGCGAAAGAACAGACTCGGCCAAAAGCTGGGATTGAAAAAGCCGTCGACGATCGAGTGCGTCTCCACCCAAGTTCCGGGGGTCAACTGCCACGACAGGATGCCGTTGATCCAAAAGAGACTCATCCAAGCGGCGAACGCGTAGAGTCCGAGCAGCGTGAGGCACTGTCGATCGGTCAATCGGTCGTGGTAACGATAAAAGCAGTAACCGGCGACCACCTCGAGACAAAAGAAAGTCCACTCGGTCGCCCAGATCCAGTGGAAATTGAACACCATCTGCCCAATCGTCGGTGCGCTAACTTGGATGGACGTGAACCAGATTCCAACTCCCGTCAGCGCACCCAGAACAAAGCTGACCAGTACCAAGACTTTGAAGTAGCCATGCACAAACTGGCGCGCCGCCGCGCTGCGGCCGGTCATCGCCAACCATTGGAAGTAACACAAGAGAATTCCGCCGCCGACCGCGAACTGCGCCAGAAACACATGCACGATCGCGACCGCCGCCATCACCAGCCCCGGCATCAGCGGCCCATAATCGTTGACAGGATAGATGTCGCTCATGCCCCAATTCTTCCAGTTTCCCGAGTTGCGAACAACCGCCGTAGGACAGGCTTCCAGCCTGTCTCGAGCGATAGCGAGCAAACTCCTGCACGCGAAGCCCGCTGCGCGGGCAGACAGGCTGGAAGCCTGTCCTACGCTTGTATCTAACGTCCGCCTTCGTCAATAACTTGGTGTATATGGACTCGGAAAATGCGACTGTCGATCTCGTCTCTTCCGCCGCGCCTTCGCCGCACGCGACGCGCGGGTCGCTGGACGTTTCGCAAGTCGCCGTGGGGGTCGTGGCGGGACGTCGGCAGAAGTTCGCGGACGAGACGGCGGCCCTGCTGCGTCGTCGCTTGCTCGCCGCCGCATCGCTGGTCGCCGTCGTCCTGGCCGCCGCGTTCGTCGGCAATCTAGTCGTAGGAATCACGACCTACTGGGGACTTCGCTTTGCGGTCGTCGGCATTGCGGTCGCGGCCGCAGCGGGCCTGCGATTCCATCCCCAACTCTCGCTCGGCGCCCTCCGCATCGTCGAGGGAGTCATCTTCGGCGCGGTCGTCTTTCAGCTCGCACTGATGATGTGGACGCGACTGGGAGAATTCATCGCCGCTCACGACGGTCCCACGCTCATCGCGTCGCGTCATCAATACCTGATGGCTTGGTGCATTCTGATCTTTATCTACGGCACGCTCATGCCGAACACGTGGAAGCGAGCGGCCGTCATCCTGCTGCCGATGTCGTTTCTCCCCTACGCGATCGTCGCTTGCTTGCAACGAGTTCACCCTGAAACGACGGCGTTGCTCGCTCAAGCCAAAGCCGAATCGCCCTTGCCGATGCCGATCGTCGCGGCGCTCGTCGCCTCCTTCGCCGCTCACGTCATCAACGCCGCTCGGCGCGAAGCCTTCAAGGCCCGACAGTTCGGTCAGTATCGCTTGCTCGATCGACTCGGCGTCGGCGGCATGGGCGAGGTCTATCGCGCAGAGCACACGCTGCTGAAACGTCCTTGCGCTATCAAGCTCATCAAGCCGGCCAGCGAAACCGACGCCGTCGCCGTCGCTCGATTCGAGAAGGAAGTGAAAACCACCGCGCGGCTCACGCATTGGAACACAATCGAAATCTACGACTACGGTCGCACCGACGACGGCACGTTCTACTACGTCATGGAACTGTTGCCGGGGATGAGTCTTGAGGAGCTCGTCGCCAAGCACGGACCGCTGCCGCCGGGGCGCGTCGTGCATTTGCTGCGGCAGATCTGCGGCGCGTTGCACGAGGCGCATGCGGTGGGACTCATTCATCGCGACATCAAGCCGGCGAACATCTTTGCTTCGCAGCGCGGCGGAGTGCACGACGTCGCCAAGCTGCTCGACTTTGGCTTGGTGAAGGAACGCCGCGATTCGTCCGACGACGCCGCTCGTTCCGGCAAGTTCAGCGGTACGCCGCTGTACATGGCGCCCGAACAGGCTTGGAGCTACGACGACGTCGACGGCCGCGCCGATCTGTATTCACTAGGCGCCGTCGCCTACTGCTTGCTCACCGGTCGACCGCCGTTCGTGAGCAACAGCGTGATGGAACTGCTGGCCGCTCATCAAAGTGAACCAGTCCCTCCGCCGTCGAAATTCCAAGCCGCGGTCCCGCCCGATCTTGATCAAATCGTGCTGCGGTGCCTCGCCAAATCCCCGGCCGATCGATTCGCTGACGCCGACGCATTGCGTTCAGCGCTCGCAGCCTGTTCCGTCGCCAACGCTTGGACGGAACAGGACGCGGCGTCGTGGTGGAGGAATGAAAGCCAGCAGGAGAGTCCGGCGAAGTTGGTACTGGCGACGCCGACGCTGGATGATTCCAGATCCCCCGCGCCGTCCTCCATGGCCGCCACCGTGGACGCGGTCACCGTCGAGGCGTCCGCTTCCAAGCGCGACGACTGACGCTAGTCCCCGACGGCTCGATCGGCGCTCGTCGAAGCGACGAGTCCGCGGATCGAGATGACGTTCAGCGGCAGTTCGAGGAACACATGAGCGGCGCTGAGCGCCAAGGTGGTCATGAGGCCGAGCTGGTAGTCGTAGGCGAACGCCAGCATGCGCGCCACGAACTGAGGCGAGTGTCGGATGCACAGGAGTCGCGGGAATTGGGCGACGTGACTTGGAGCGGCTCATCGCGCGATAGTGTACCGATTTATGGCCGCTGCGGCAGCGTCTGTTGCCCGTCCCGCGCCCCCTTTACGATGTCGTCAGGCTCTTCATTCTCTCGAACCGGGGACGCGCAATGCGTTGGAACTTGACTCGACGGCGGTTCATGCGGTCCGCGGTGAAGTGGGCAGGGGCGGTCGGGGCGATGCCGGGCCTGGACGCTGGGCGGGCCCCGCCCGTTCACGCCGCCGCACCGCGCCGTCCACGCATCCTGCTTCGGTCGTCATGGCAGGTCGTCAATATCGGCGATATCGCGCACACGCCCGGCGTCTTAACGCTCTTAGAAAACCACTTCCCGGAAGCGGAAGTGAAGCTGTGGGCGTCCAGCAACTTGAGCGAAGCGGCGGCCGCGATGGAACGGCGGAGGTTTCCGCAACTGGAGATTGTGAAGGGAGCAATCAACGAGCAGGGACGCGCGTCGAACCCTGCGCTCGGCGATGCGCTCGCTTGGTCCGACTTCTTGCTCCATGGCTCGGGCCCTTCTTTGGTCGCCTCCAAAGACGTGGCGGCGTATGTGCGTCATCAAAAGAAGCCCTTCGGCGTCTATGCGATCACCCACGGTTCGTTCCTTTCCGGCCCCGACCGCGATCTCTTGTCGGAAGCTCGGTTCGTGTTCTTTCGCGACAGCGTGTCGCTCGAACGGGCCAAGCGCGAAGGAGTAAAATCGCCCGTCATGCAGTTCGCTCCCGACGGCGCGTTTGCGTGCGATCTGCGCGACGATGCCAAGGCCGAAGCATTTCTTCGAGAACGCCGACTCGAACCGGGCCGCTTCCTCTGCTGCCTCTCGCGACTGCGCTTCACGCCGTATTGGTCGATCCCGGGCGACAAGCGACCGTTCGACGCAAAGCGACATGCCAGGAACGAAGAGCGCAAGGAATTGGACCACGCGCCGCTTGTCGAAGCGATCGTGCAAATCGTCCGCGAAACGCCGCTCAAGGTGCTCTTATGCCCGGAAGACATGACGCAGATGGCGGTGGGCAAGGAACAGTTGTTCGACAAGCTGCCCGAGGAGGTGCGGTCGCGAGTGGTTTGGCGCGAATCGTTCTGGCTTACGGACGAGGCGCTCAGCACCTACGTTCGCAGCGCCGGCCTGTTCGGCAGCGAGATGCACTCGCCCATCATGGCGATCGGCGCGGGCGTCCCCGCAATCGTCTGTCGCTTTGAGGAGCAGACCAGCAAAGGGATCATGTGGCGCGACATCGGGCTCGGCGATTGGCTTTTCGATTTGGACCAGGACGAGCAGCGCAAAGCGGTCGCCCCCGCCGTCCTCGCCCTGGCCCGCGATCTGGACGACGCCCGCGCCCGAGCGGCTCGGGCGCGGGAATTGGTGCAGCAGCGCCAGCGCGAGACGATGGACATCGTACGGACCATCGTCGAACGTTTGGCCTAGATGAACCAGAAGCAGATGATCGCGACGAGCGTCGGGATCGAAGCGCCGACCAGCAACCCCATCGGGCTGATCCCTTCGCTACCGAACACTTTCGCTCGTTGCAGGATGCCCGCGCCGGCCGGGTTGGGAGCGTTGGCGATGACGGTCAACCCGCCGCCCGTGACGGCGCCGGCGACCAATGCGTACTTCAGGTCGTCCGAGATGCCCTGGACCAGCGAACCCAGGTAGGTGAGCGCCGCGTTGTCGGTGATGGCCGTGAGCGCCGTGGCGCCGAAGTAGAGCTTCGGACCATCGAGGCTCGTGATGAGCGGCTTTAGCCAGTATTCCTGGAGGCTGCCGAGCGTCACGAGGCCGGCGAGGAAGAAGCCGACCAGCAACCCTTCACGCAGCTTCAAACCGTCTTGGTACTCGCGAGTCGCAATCGTCAATCCGACGAACAACATGACGACGCCCAGGAAGACGTCCGGATGGTGCGAGAAGAACACGACCGCCGCCAAGAACGCCAGGTGCAGACCGGTGAGCCACCAGGGCACCGGTTGGCGACGATCTTCCACTTCGGGCAAAGCCTTCAATTCCGCTCGGAATGCGATCGCAAACAGGACGGTCGATGCGACCGACGCCAGGGCTGCTCGCCAGCCGAAGTGCGTCACCATGTACACCGTATCCCACTCCCAGGTAGAGGCGACCATGAGCACGGGCGGCGCCGCGAAGTGGGTGAGCGTCCCGCCGATCGAGACGTTGACGAACAACAAGCCGATGGTCGCATAGGCCAGCTTCTTGCTGATTTCTTGATCAAAGTATCGTCGCTTGAGCACCAGCGCCAGCAGGGTCATGGCGGCCGGTTCGGTGATGAACGATCCCAACAGCGGACCGATCGCGAGTGCGACGAAGTAGAACGAGATCCCCGGACTGAAGGGCAAGCGTCGCGCCAGGAAGGTCAAGATGGCCTCGGCCAGCATAACGACGGGGCGAGTCGCCGCGACGACCATCACCGCCACGACGAACTTCGGCTCCGTATAGTTCAAACCTTCGATATAGGCGACCGCTTCATGAATCGAGCCCTTCACGGCGGCAATGCCGAGGAACAGCGCGGCGGCCCACAACCCGAACACCACTTCCGTTTCCGCCAAGAAGTGCAATAGATTCTCGGGGATCGAGCCACTGGGGTATTTATGCGCCCAGTGTGCAAATCGTTTGACCGAGAACGTGTGGAGCACGGCCAACACGAAGAAGACCGTGGCCAGGATTTCAACTACCGTAGGATTCATGGAGCGCGGAAACCTCTGAGCCTCCAGGACCGAAGCCCTGGGACGACTACGAACAGGGTAAACAGGTGACGGACCGCCTCAAGGCCCGCTATCCTATCGCGCGACTCGCCCCTTTTGCAGGAGCCTCGGGATGGCCGCAACGCTTTTCACCTCTTTCCACCGCTTCACGCCCTCGGTTCTCTCGCTCCTGCTGTCGGCGTCAAGCCTTGCTTTTTGCGCAGCGCCGCCCGTCCAAGCCGCTCCGCCGTCGCTCGTCGACCAGCCGCCCAACACCTGGGTGCTCCGCACGCCGCTCGCCGGCGGCATCCCCTCGCCGCGACTCGGTTACGAAGGGGCCTGCGTCTGGGCGCCTCGCGCCGGACGGCTCGTCCGCTATGGCGGTCACAACCAAGGCGGCGGCGGCGAGCAAGGCGCGGAAGTCTGGTCGTGCGATCTCGAATCGGGCCGCTGGACGCTCCACGAACCGAACACGTCTCCCCCCGGCGTCTGTTGCAATGCTCAAAATGTCTTCGACCCCGTCCATGACAGATATGTGAGGTTTCCGTTTTTCAGCGGCAGTCACGGCTGGCAATGGTCGCGTGAGCTTTACCTCAATGATTCCTCCGTCTGGACTTACGACCTGACCGCGAACTGCTGGCGAAACATGCGACCGCTCCCCGCCCCGCGGCTCGCCCCCTACCGCTGCGCTTCGTGGGATACCGACGAGCGAATCGTCGTGGTCTTCGGCGGCGAAGGAAGCCGCGAAGGAACGCTGATCTATGATCCGGCGCGCAACGAGTGGCGTTGGCCCAAGCCGCAGGTCGAGCCGGCGCCGCGCAGCGGCGGCAACATGGCGTACGACGCAGCACGAAAACTGCATGTCCTGTTCGGCTCGCAATTCGACGACGACGCGCACACCTGGACCTACGATGTGCGTAAGAACGAGTGGCGAGACACGCAGCCCGCTGTGCAACCGCCGACCAACAAGAACGACGCCGTGCTGACCTACGACCCACACAGCCGCCAAGTACTCGCGATTGTCAAACTCACCACCGGCGTCGACGATTCGGCAGCGCATGAATTACAGACCTGGGCCTACGACGCCGGCGCGAACCAGTGGCGGCGGCTCGCGCCGACCGCCGAACCAACTCCCTCCGGCAATCGGGCCCGCAATCTGACCTTCGCCCCGGAACTCAACCTGGCCATCCTCGAAAACTGTCCCAGCAAACCGCGCGAACAGCAGGTGTGGACGTATCGGCTGACGGCCGCGAGTCCAGCGGCCCCTCCGCCTCCCGCCGCCGCGCTGCCCATCGTCGTCGACGGAGTCGCTTCGGTCTTGTCCGAGCGGCAAATCGAACTGACTTGGACGCCGCCGACGATCGAAGGGGTTCGCGGCTATGTGGTGGAACGAGCGGCGGTCGAGGTCTATAGCGACGATCAACTAAAGCGACTCAAGCAACGAACGGCGCCGCTGGAACAACCGGTGGTCGGGGCCTTGCGACGCATCGGCCCGTTTCGGCCTTTGAACGCCGCCCCGCTCGTCGAACCGCGCTTCGTCGACTCGACGATCGACTTGGCTCAGCCGAGCCGCTTCGGTCCCGCCGACGAACAGGCTTCCCCGGAGACGGAGTTCGTCTTCGATCGCTCGCTTCCCGCCGATCAAGTCGATCCCGACGGCCGGCCTTACCAACGCGGCGTGTACGCCTATTGCGTGCGCGTGGTCCATCGAGACGGCGAACTCAGCGGCCCCTCGCCGCCGCTCTTCACGATCCCCTCGTCGCCGCAGCAGGTCTTCAGTCGCGAAGTCGAGACGGCTTGCGACCTCAAGTGGCAGCCGAATCCCGAACGCGGCATCGTCGGCTATCGCATCTACCGGATGGACGGTCGCTACGACAAAGACCCCGTCTCGCGACTCACCACCACACCGCTCGCCGCTGCCGAATACCGCGACGAGTCGGCAGGAAAGTCGGCGCGACGCTATTACGTGGTCGCCGTCGACGCGCTGGGACAAGAAGGGTTTCCGTCGTCTCCTGTCTGGCACCGCCGGGAATGGCGCGAATTCTACGTGCCGTTCACCGGGGAGTGGCACCAGTAGCGTTGGCGACGCCGCTGAGTACGCCGGCGGCGACAAGCAGCCTCTGCCGCGGCGTGTGCGCCGCGTCGTAAAGCCGGTCCGCCCACTCCCAACCTCGAACCTTCGCCAGCGATTCAGAGAACTCGCTCAAGATCATCTCGCTCCGCGCCGGCGTTCGACATGGTCGCGATCGAGGGCGTGGGCCGTCGCTGGCGGCCAACCAAGAAAAAAAGCGATCAATACGATCACAGTCGATGCGAAGCATTTCGGAAGGTCAGCCTCTTGTCGTCGAAACATGATGGCTCTGGATGAAACGTCGCGTTGCACTGGGCTGGAAAGGGGCGGTCGGCAACGTCAGCGACTCTTCGCTGCGTAACGAGCAAGAGCCAAACGTCGGACGACATAGTATCCGACCGCCCCCGCGGCGGGAAACAAGAGCCAGGGGACGACGGCGACGAGGATGAACGAGGCGCCTTGCAAGAACAAAGCCAGCCGCTCCCACGAGGTGCTCCAGACTTGCGCCAGTTTTTCGAAGTAGGTCAGGGGCGGCGGTAGAGGCGGCGGCGACGGTTGGGCTTCCACCACGGTCACCACCAACGTCGCCAAGTCGGTGAGATCCTTGAGCATCGCTGCTCGTCCTTGAGCCGTCTCGATCTCGCCGCGCACTCGAGTCAACTCGCGCTCGATCGTCAGCACTTCCTCCAACCGGCCCGTGGCGTCGGCGAGCAGCTTGAGCAGTCGCTCTTCCTCCCTTTGTTTGTTGCGAATTCGCGACTCCAAGTCGGCATAGTCGGCCGTCACATCGTCGGCGCTCGTCTTGGTCGAACGCACGTCTCCGAGCTTTCGTAGGTCGGCTAGCAGAGCCGCAAAGCGTTCCGTCGGCACTCGCAACGTCCAAGTTCCATTTCGCGAGGGAAGCCCGCGTGAATCCTCCAGCGCGGCAGCCGCTTTGCCGCCGCTGATGTTCGATGAGAAAACGAATCCTCCCTGTGCGTGCACGGCGTCTTCAATTCGTTTGGGCAGCGGATCGAAATCTTCTACTTCCAAGGACAGCTCGCCGCGCCGGATGACGCGCCGAGCCGCCATAACCTGCTCGGACGCGCCCGTTTCGTCGGCCTGCTCTCCCGCCTGACTGGTCGTGGTCGCATTGCTGCGAGCGGCCAGGGAGTTGGGCAGCGATCCCTCCTCTCTGCCGCAGCCAATCACGAAGGCCAAAAATCCCGTGACGAGTATCCAACGAGTCGGCGACATGGATGGGCTCTCTTTTCCGCTAAGGTTGCGGCGCGAATTCGATGCATTCGATCAATTGGCTCGCGAGTAATGCGACCTTCCAATCTGAGTCTCCCTCGCATTGCCGTAACGCCGGCAACAGCATTTCCGCCAGCGCGGGATCGACCGGTTGGTTGGGATTCGAAAGGAAGGTCTGCTCCAACTGCTCGAGCGTCGTCAAACGCGTCGCCGAATCGCCGGCGTAGAGCGCATGGAGAACCGACGCCATGCCGGCCGAAGCGAGCCCCGCCATTCCCAGGGAAAAGCCCACCGAGGCGACCGGCGCCAACAGGCCGACTGCCACGAACGCGGACACGGCCGCTCCGGCGATGAACGAGCCAGTCATCAGCAGCAATACGAACGCCCAGCGCATGATCCGCCAAGCCCACCGCGACTTTGTTTGCGATTCACCGTTCATCCGCCTTGCTCCGGTAAGACGTACGAGTCTTCCCGGCCGCCGAATATTCCCAACGCCAACGCCGTTTTGCGACTCGCCTTGCGACATCGCCTCCGGAACGTCAAGTTGTAGACCGTTCGCCTCGCGTCGCTCGACGCCTTTCTGAATTGTTCCACGGAGTTGGCATGCAAACTGAGTTTCTGCGCGAGGCGATTCGCCTCTCGATCGAGAAGATGGAGGCAGGGCAGGGGGGGCCGTTCGGCGCGATCGTGGTTCGCGACGGTCAGGTAATCGGACGAGGTTGGAACCAAGTTACGACGACCAACGACCCGACCGCTCACGCTGAAGTCGTCGCCATCCGCGACGCTTGCCGGTCGCTCGGCGACTTCGTTCTCACGAACTGCGACATCTACTGCAGTTGCGAACCATGCCCAATGTGCCTCGCCGCCATCTACTGGTCACGACTGGAGCGAGTCTATTTCGCCGCTCGCTGCCCCGACGCCGCCGCCGCTGGCTTCGACGACGGCGAGATCTATTCTGAGTTATCCAAACCGTGGGGCGAGCGAAAGCTGTTCAACGAGCAGGCACTGCGCGACGAAGCCAACGAAGCCTTTCGGCGCTGGGAGAAAAAGTCAGATCGCATCAAATACTAGCAAGAGCCTACGCCCAAAGTAGTGGACCGCTCCGTCGGTCCAACTCATCTGTAGTGGACCGCTCCGTCGGTCCAACTTGCTTGCTTTCACCTTGTCAACTTGCTCTGTTGGTCCGGCGTTGGATCGCGGAGCGATCCACGACGATCCACACTCCATCCATGACTGACGTTAAACCGATCCTCGCACCGCTTACCAGCATTCGCTTTCTCGCGGCGCTGCACATTCTGCTGTTTCACGTGTCAGAAGGGGAGCGCGTTCCCGAGCTCTCGGGGCAGACGCCGCTGTTCTCGCTGTTTCGCGAGTTGCCGATCTGGCTGATGAACATCCTGCATCGCGGGTATTGCTCCACAAGCCTTTTCTTCCTGCTCTCGGGAGTGGTGCTCGCCTATCTGTATCTGGACGCGGCCGGTCGACTCACGGTCGCGCCGCGCGAGTTCCTCGTCGCGCGATTCGTGCGACTCTATCCATTCCATATGGCCGTCCTGGCGCTGCTGGCGATCATTGTCCTACCTCTTTCGCTCTTGGGCTGGTTGATGAATCCCGAAGCGGTCGCGCGAGCCACGCCGTTGGGAACGCCGCCCGCTTTCTTCGGCTTCGAGATCCCCTTCCCGCTGTATCAACTGATCGGACTCGTCCTCAACGCGTTGCTTGTGCAGGCGTGGTTCCCGGAGTACGCACTGTCAGGCAACTTTGCGACCTGGGCGCTGTCGACGGTTGTCTTCTTCTACGTGATGTTTCCCGTGGTCGCTCCGCGTGCGGCACGGCTGACGCGTCCCCTGCAATGGGCGCTGCTCGCGGTTCTGCCGCTGGTCGCTCTCATTCCCACTTTGATCTACATGAAGTTCGCCGATCCGCCCGCGGGACTCACCGTCGCCAGCGAGTTTCTATTTCGCTGCCCGCTGTTGTGGCTGCCGCACTTCTTGATGGGGATTCTGGTGACGCGCGTCGCCGGACTGACGCGCCATGGCGGTGCGCCTTCGACGCTGTCGCGACGACCGAGCCTTGGCGACGCCGCGGCCGTTTTGGCGCTGTTGGCGATGGCGATCCCCGACGCGACGTGGTCCGAATGGCTGCAACTGGGCGAGTGGCGGCCTAACTTCCTCTTGCGGCATGGACTGCTGGCGCCGCTGTTCATCGTCCTGACCTACGATCTGGCTCGCGGTCGCGGCCTCCTCGCCTGGGCGTTGTCGGCCAGTTTGCTCAAGACGCTGGGCGCGACCAGCTTCTCCATCTTCATTCTGCAACCGCTGTTTATGTTGCTGGCCGTCGGCGTCGCCCTGATTCCCATCCCGGCCTGGTTGCGACTGGCCCTGATCGTCGCCGTTACGGCCGTCGTCTCGTGGCTCGCCGACCGCTACCTCGACCAACCGCTCTCGAACTGGGCGCGGCGGCGCTGGCGCCCTGCGACTCCATCACAAACTGCATGAAGGCCTGCACGAGTTCGGTCGTTTTCTCTCCTTTGCGACGCAAGATTCCCGAGTCGATGCGACGCACGGGATCGCGTAGCGGGCGGTCTTGAATGCGCCTTCCCCGCGTGACCGCCCCGGAAGGATGCAAAGGCACGAGCGCCGCTCCCAGTCGCGCTTCGACCATGCGGACGACGAGGTCGGTGTTGGTCGCCTCCATCTCCACTTGGGGCGTCAGGCCCGCTTGGCGAAAGGCTTCCATCACATGCGTCCGCCCCGTCGATCCGGGCTCGTACACGATCAAGGGAAACTCGGCTGCTTGTCGCAATGTCACGGCCGACGACCGCAATAGCGGGTGGCCGGGAGCGGCGATGAGTCGCCAGTCCATCGAGAAGAGGTGCGTGTACTCTAAGTCGGGGGAGATATCGAGCGGCGCGGCGACGCCCAGATCAAGCTCCGGGTCGTCCAACAGCGCTTGCTCGATGTCCTGCTCCTTTCGCGCCAACAAGCGGACGCGCACGTCAGGCCGCCTCTGGTGGAAGCGCACGACGGCGTCGATCAACGAATAGGCGATCAAGTACTGGCTGGCGACCACGCGGATCTCCCGCGAAGTCGGCTGTTGGAAAAGTTCGCGCAATCCATCCGCTTGTTCCAGAAGCGACACAGCCCTCGGCAGCAGCAGCTTTCCTGCAGAAGTTAGCGGCGTGCCGCGGCGGACTCCGCGGCACTTCTTGTACAGCTCGGCGCCCAACCGCTGCTCAAGCGCAATCAGCCGATTACGCACTCCCTGTTCCGTAATCATCAGCGACTCGGCCGCCTCGCGCAGGCTGCCGCGACGCGCCAGCTCGACGAAGGCTGACAATTGATCCGTGGACAGCGACAAGTCTGGCATGGCGCTTCGCCCTCTTTAAACAATGATTTCCTTGATAAGAACAAGGATAAACCATTTGTCGCTGTTTGCACGCTCGCGCTACGATCCACCTCCAGCAAGCTAGACCGCTTGTTCGAGCGAATCCGTTCATCGCAGGAGCCGTGTCATGTCGAGCCGAGTTGCGGGCGTAACCAAAGCGTTGCTCACGCTGATCGTACTTCTAGGCTGGCGACACTCGCCGGCGGGACCGTTAGGCAAGTCGGCCGCCGCGGAGCGCCTTACGGTTCATGAATGGGGGACGTTCACCGTCCTCCAGGACCATGCTGGCCAGGAACTGCCGGGGATCAACATCGATGATGAACCAGTGCCGAGGTTCGTCCACAACCTCGCGCCGTACGTTCTGGCGAACGCCTTCACCTCCAACAGCCATTGGATTCAACGCATGAAGGGCGCACCGCAGCGGCACCCGCACGTCACCATGCGCCTCGAAACGCCCGTGCTCTATTTCTATCCGCCGCCGGGCGAGTCGACGCCTTTCTCGTGCGACGTCCATGTGCAGTTTCGCGGCGGATGGCTCACCGAGTTCTATCCGCGGGCGGAAGCGGAGGCGCCGGGGCTGCATGATCGGGGCTTCCGCTTCAGCGAACTCACGCCGCAGACGATCGGCGAGTTGACTTGGCGCGACTTGCAAATCGGCCAGCCCGGAACGCCGCCGGAGACCGACGAACATGTGTGGATCGCCCCCCGCAAGACACAGTCCGCTTCGCTCACCGCCGCGAGCGGCGAAAGCGAGAAGTATCTTTTCTATCGGGGCGTCGCCAACCTCCATGCGCCGCTGCGCATCGCCCGCATCGACGGAACTTCCAAACGTCAAGTGCACGCGCACTTCACCGAGGCGATTGCGGGCGGCGGAACGGTGGACATTCGTCGAGCTTGGATCGTCTCGATCGCGGCCGACGGCTCGGTCCGCTATCAGACGCTGGGCCCCTGGAAAGTGGATCGCGATCCTCAGCGCGTGGTCGCGGAGTTCGACGCCGCAGCCGACTCGCTCCCTCTCACGGGGCTCGACGCCTTGCGCGTCGACATGCGACGCGCCCTCGTCGCCGACGGACTTTACGAAGACGAAGCGACCGCCATGCTCGCCACTTGGGAACGAGCTTACTTTCGCAGTTCGGGCACGCGATTGTTCTTCACCGTCCCGCGCGTCTGGACCGACCTGGTCCTGCCGCTTGAGATCTCGCGTCCGGCGTCGATCGAACGCGTGATGATGGCGCGGATTGAACTCATCACGCCCGAGCACGAACAGCTCATGGATCAACTCGCCCGACAGCCCCTCGCCGACCCAACGTGGATCGACAGACTGCCTGCGTCCGAAGCCAAAGAGCGATTTCTCAACGGCCGCTTCGACTTCGGCGACCTCGGCGCCCCGATTCCGCCCGACTACCAGCTGTACCTCAAAATCGGCAGATTCCGCAACGCCCTACTCGTGCATCGCCAACGGCAAACGGGAAGCGTCGCTCTACAACGGTTCATCGAGCAATATCGACTGACGCCGTTCCAGGCAACGTCGACCGGCGAGACGACGGCGGTCCCCGCAACAGCCACCCGTTAGCTCGCAATTTTGCAGCCTTTCCGCGCGGGCCGAGTATAGTGTGATGAACGCAAGTCGAGGGGGATGCCCGACGACTCATTTACTCGGAGGCTAGTCATGGCCGTAGACAAGCAATTTCGCAGGCGAACTGGCGTCGCGTTTCATGGCATTTTCTTCGCGGCAAGTGCGGCCTTGGCGCCGCACCTGTCGCTGGCGCAAGAGGCCAAACCGGCCGTTCCTCCCGCCGCGACTCCCGCCGCAGTCGCCGCCGAGCCGGCCCCGGCCGCGGTGAAGGTCGCCGACGAACCCAAAGCGGTCGACTCGGCGACGCTTGTCGACCCTAAACTGCGACAGCCGGCGACGATTCAGTTCCAAGAGACGTCGCTCGCCGATGTCTTGGTCTGGCTACAAAAGCAGACCGGGCTCAACGTCACGCTCGACGCCCGCTCGCTGGAGTCGGTCGGCATCGACTCCAACTCTCCGATCACCGATCGGCTCGACAACGCGCCCGTCCATCAATTGCTGGATCGACTGCAGCGCCACAAGATTGGCTGGACGCTGCAAGGCGGCGTGTTGCAGTTGCATGCATTCGACGATCACGTGGTGCTCTACAACACCCAATACAACGTCGGCGACCTACTCGATCTCAAGTTCGACGGGGAGGACTTGCAGAGTACGCTCCAACACGGCATTACCTGCATCACTGGCTGGACGGACGACGGCGGCGCCGGCGACATGGTGCTGCTGGGAGACGTTCTCTTCATTCGCCAAGACAGTCGTACTCACCGCCGCATCTCCGGTCTGCTCGCCGCTTTGCGGACTCCCGCGCGGCGAGTGCTCGTCGACGATGCAGCCTCGCATGCCGGAACGCGCGCTGCCTTGGCGAAGCCGGTGACGGTCGCGTTCAAGTCCAAGCCGCTCGGCGCGGCCATCGATGAGTTGACGAAAAACGTCGGCGTCGACATGCGTCTCGATCTGCTCGAACTGCGCGGTATGAAGATCAACGAACGGACGCCGATCACGTTCGAACTGCGCGACCAAAGCCTGCAAACGACGCTCGATTTGATGCTGGCGAATTACCAACTCTCTTGGATCTTGCGCGACGGCGTCTTGTGGATCACGACCGACGACGTCGCCCAAGGGTTCCTCAAGACGGCCGTGTTCGACGTCCGCGACCTGTGCCCCGACAGCAAGTCGTCCGAATTGCTGAAGGACGCGATTGAGCGACAAGCCGATACGCCAGGGTGGCAGGACGACGGAGGACCAGGGCAGATCGAGTTCGCCAAACCTGGCATCATGGTCATGCAACAAACCGAACGCGGTCTCGATTCGGTCCAAGAACTGCTCGAGAATTACCGCTTCGCGCTCCGCAATTCCAAACGCCGCATCTCCGCCGAGGAAGACCCCGAGGCGATCGTCGTCAAGTACTACCGCATGCCGACCGAGGTAGCCGAGGACTTGGAAAAGTCGTTGCCGACGCTCTTGCAACCCGATAGCTGGAAGACCGAAAAGCAGCCCGCCGCCGTGGGAACCATTCGCCGTCTGCGGTCGTGGAGTCAGCCGGTTGCGGGCGAGGGGGAAACCAACAAGACGCCGACCGCTGCATACTCGATCCTCGTCATCGAACAAAAGCGCAAGGTCCACGCCGAGATCCCTGACCTGTTGCACAAGATCCAACACGGCGACGCGCAACCCGCGTTCGGAGGCGGCATGGGTGGGATGGGAGGCATGGGCGGAGGGTTCTTCTAGGCAGCCTCCGCGGATGGCGGGACGCGGCTGATTCGAGTAACATCGAACGCATGAGTCGACGCAAATGGATCTGGCTAGGTGGCGGCTGGCTGGCGTGCGTGTTGACTGCGGCGAGCAGCCTCGCTGCAGAGGACGCGACCGGCGATCCGTCGCGGGCGGAAAAGGCGGCCTATTTCGAGCGGCATGTGCGGCCCTTGCTGGTCGAACATTGCTACGCGTGCCACAACGCGCGCGAGGGAAAACCCAAGGGGGGACTCGCCCTCGATTCTCTCGCCGGCTGGACCAAGGGAGGCGATCGCGGGCCGGCCATCGTCCCCGGCGACCCTGACGCCAGCCCGCTCATCCAGTCGGTCCGGTACACCGATCCCGACTTCCGCATGCCGCCCGAGCGGCCGTTATCCCCGGACGCGATCGCCAAACTGGAGCATTGGGTCAAGCAGGGCGCCGTCGATCCCCGCGACGGAAAGGAAAGCGCCGCCGCAGCCGGCGCGTCCAAACCGTCCGATCCGATCGCCGGTCGCTCGCACTGGACCTTCCTGCCGCTCAACATGGCGCCGCCGCCTATCGAATCCGCGTCACCCGTCGATCGCCGTTGGGCCGCAGCGCCGCTCGACGCCTACATCGCCGCCAGTCGCGCGGAAGCGAAAGTCGCGCCGGTGGGGGACGCCGATCGCCGCACGCTCGCACGCCGCGCCTACTTCCAATTGACGGGCCTGCCGCCGACAGCCGAGCAGGCGGACGATTTCATCCGCGACGACTCGCCGGACGCGTACGAACGATTGGTCGATCGCCTGTTGAGCTCGCCGCACTTCGGCGTTCAATGGGGCCGCCATTGGCTCGACCTGGCCCGCTACGCCGACTCCAACGGGCTCGACGAGAACTTCCTGTTCCGCGAAGCGTGGCGTTATCGCAATTGGGTGCTGGAAGCGGTCAGCGCCGACATGCCGTACGATCGCTTCTTGCTCGAACAACTGGCGGGCGACTTGCTCCCTTACAGTTCAATCGAAGAACGCGACCGTCAGCGGATCGCGGCCGGGTTTCTCGTGATCGGCCCCAAAGTGCTGCTCGGCAACGACCCCAACGAGCGACGCATGGACGTCGCCGACGAGCAGCTCGATACGGTCGGCCGCGTCGTCTTGGGTCAAACGCTCGGCTGCGCCCGCTGCCACGACCACAAGTTCGATCCGATTCCAACCGCCGATTACTACGCACTTGCCGGCATCTTCACCTCGACGCAGGTGATGCAGACGCGCTTCATGCTGAACGAGCAGCGGATGATGGAGCAACTGATCGGTCTGGGCGCCGACGGCGAACGCGTAAACGTCGAGTACGAGCGATACTATAGAGAACTGCCGCAGCTGCGCGAGCGAGAAAAACACGCCCGCAAGGCGTTCGAACTGCTTGAGAAAGCCGACGAGAAGGCCGACGACAAGGCGTTCACGGAACATCTGGAAAAGCACCGCGACTCGGTCGCGCCCGCTGCCGCCGAAGCCGCTCAACCCAAAGACGCGCGCGTCGCCGCTCAGCGCGAGTTTCTGTCCAGTCTCGAACAACAGCTCAAATCGCCGCCGCCCATTCCGCCCCGTGCGATGATTCCGAAAGACGCCGACAAGCCGGCGAATGAAGCGATTCGTTTGGCGGGCAAGTTCAATCGACTAGGCGACGTCGTCCCGCGCGGCTTCCTGCGCGTGGCCAGCGATTCGCCGCCCGCAATTCCCGAGGGGCAAAGCGGGCGGTTGGAGTTAGCTCGCTGGCTGGTCGACGTCGAGCAGGGTGCGGGACGAGTCGCCGCGCGCGTGTTGGCGAATCGCATCTGGCATCATCTGCTGGGACGCGGACTCGTGCGAACGGTTGACAACCTAGGCCGCACCGGCGAAACGCCCTCGCACCCAGAGTTGCTCGACCATCTGGCCCGGCAGCTCGTCGAACGCCAATGGTCGGTGAAGTCGCTTGTTCGCGAAATCGCGCTGAGTCGCACTTTTCAACTCGATAGTCGGCTCGACGAGGCGTCGTTTGCCGTCGACCCCGAGAACAAGCTGTGGTGGCGATCGAATCGACGACGCGTGATGCCGGAGGCGCTCCGCGACGCGATGCTCGACGCTGCCGGCGAACTTCACTTGGCCCGTTACGACTCCACCGTGTCCTATTTGGGCGATCAAGCCACCGCCGTGGGCGACAACAAAGTGCGTCGTCGCACCGACTTTCCGTGCCGCAGCGTCTACTTGCCGGTAATCCGTAACGATTTGCCCGAGTTGTTCGAAGTCTTCGACTTTGCCAACCCGCACTTCGCCACGGGCCTGCGTCCTCAAACCATGGCGCCGACGCAAGGGTTATTCCTGCTGAACGACGAGTCGGTGATGGCCGCGTCCCAGTCGCTGGCGCGGCGACTGATTGCGGGCCGACTGCTGGCGGGTCGTTCGGAACCCGACAGTACAGAACGCAGTAATACAGAACGCAGCGATGGTGCGCTCGTGGACGAGTTGTTTGAACGGCTGTTTCAATCGCGGCCGACAGAAGAAGAGCGGACCGCGATCGAGGCGTTTGTGCAGTCGACGAAGAAGAGTTGGAGCGAGCAGGGGAAGGCGGACGCCGAGTTGCAGGCTTGGACTCAGGTTTGCCACGCGCTGTTTGCTTCAAGCCGCTTTCAGATTTTGGATTGAACTATGGCTTGCCATCACTTCCTGACGACGACCACTCGACGCGACCTGCTCAAGGCCAGCGCCTGCGGTTTCGGCCATTTGGCCTTGGCCGCGCTGACGGGTCGCAACGCTTCCGCGGACGCCGTCGCCAACGCCGTGCTCCCTGCCGACGCGTCTCTGAAGTCGCTCCACTTTGCTCCGCGCGCCAAACGGATCATCTTTCTCTTCATGTGGGGCGGACCAAGCCATGTGGACTTGTTCGACCCGAAACCAAAGCTGAACGAAGAATCAGGTAAGCCGCTGGCCGGTTCGTCCGTCGGCCGCCCCGAACCGCAGCTTGGCAACCTCATCGGCTCTCCGTTCAAGTTCGCACAGCATGGTGCAGGCGGCGTGTGGATCAGCGAGCTGTTCCCGCACCTGGCCAAGCAGGCCGACCGGTTGTGCGTCATCCGTTCGCTGCATACCGAAGGCAGCGCTCACGGCGAGGCGCTGTTGCGCCTGCATACGGGCCAAGCGAATTTGGTGCGGCCCAGCGTCGGGGCCTGGGTCAGCTATGGACTCGGCAGCGAGAGCGACAACTTGCCCGCCTTCATCACCATCTCTCCGCCCCGCGGCCACGGCGGCGTGCAGAACTACGGCAGTGCGTTCCTGCCTGCGAAACACCAGGCGCTCGCCATCGGCGCCGCCGAAACGCCGATCGCCCAGGCCGTCGTGTCGAACCTGGGAAACAAACGCCTGAGCGCCGCCGAGCAGCGTCGGCAACTCGACCTGATTCAGACCTTAAATCGTCGGCACGCCGTCGACTCGCAGTCTGATGCGCAGGTCGAGGGACTGATTGCGAGCTACGAGCTGGCGTTCCGCATGCAGTCGTCGATGCCGACGATCATGAACTTGAACGACGAGTCGAAATCGACTCACGAGCTGTATGGGATCGGCGTGGAGCCGACCGACAACTTTGGGCGGCAATGTCTGCTGGCGCGCAAGTTTGCGGAGCAAGGCGTGCGTTACATTCAAGTGTCGACGAACTACACTTGGGATCACCACAACAAGGTGCAGGAAGGCAGCGTCACGGAGTCGGCGAAGGTCGACCGGCCGATCGCCGGATTGTTGGAAGACCTTGCGCGGCGCGGGCTGCTCGAGGATACCTTGGTGGTCTGGGGCGCCGAATTCGGTCGGACGCCGACGGTCGAGAACGGCGACGGCCGCGGCCACCATCCGCAAGGCTTTACGATGTGGCTCGCCGGCGGCGGCGTCCGCGGCGGTTTCACGTACGGCGCCACCGACGAATTCGGCTATCGCCCCGTCGAAAACCCAGTCCACATGCACGACCTCCATGCCTCTCTGCTATACGCCCTCGGCGTCGACCACGAGCGATTGACGTTCCGCCACGCCGGCCGCGATTTCCGCCTCACCGACATCCACGGCCGCATCGTCAAAGACCTCTTCGCCTAGCGTCGCGCGCCGTAGGACAGGCTTCCAGCCTGTCTGGCGCTGCGAATTGTTGCGCCGCGTCTTCGACGCGGCGAGACAGGCTGGAAGCCTGTCCTACGGGGGCAGCACCTGCCTAAACGATTGAGCCAGTCGGCTTTGGAAGCGGTATGGGTTCGTGATCATCACGATGGTGCGCGTCGGCTTGACGCCCGACAGCGAGCGGTAGACGCGGCGGGGGCTTTGATCCAGCGACTGAGCCATCGCAGGGACGAGACTCACGCCGTGGTTGAGCGCCACGAGTTCTTGGACCATTACGAGCTGACTCGTGCGTTCAACGGAGACTGGATGGAACGACTTCTGACGACAAAAGGTGAATACGTTGTCGGTCAAACAGTGAGCTTCCCCCAACAGCACAAACGGCAGCGACTCCAGGTCGGTGATGCGCAGCGGCTTCTTGTCTCGCAACGGGTGGTCGGCGGCCATGACTACCAGCAGTTCCTCTTCGAACAGCCGCTCCGTCTTCAGGTACTTGGCTTCGATCGGCAGCGCCGCGATCGCAATGTCGATCTCGCCGTCCGCCAGCTTCTTCAGCAAGTTGTCGGTGGTGTCCTCTTGAACCAGTACATGCGCGTCGGGATGCATCGTCTGAAATCGCCGCAGCCGCTCGGGGAGAAAGTATGGGGCGATCGTCGGAATGGCGCCGACGCGCACCCGCCCCGTGCGCCCATCGTCGGAAATCTCCGCTTTGGCATCCTCCACTAGCGTCAGAATCTGAGTTGCTCGTTCCAGCAGCAGTCGCCCCGCATCCGTAAGCGACGTACTGCGCGACTGACGCTCGAACAGCGGCTGGCCCAGTTCCTCTTCCAGCCGCCCAATCGAACGACTCAACGCCGGCTGCGACAGTCCACACGCCTCAGCCGCTCGAGTGAAATTCGCCAGCTCGGCCGCCTTCACGAAGTGCCTCAATTGATCGAGTTCCATGGCCAGTCGCTCCGCAACGTTTCATGCACGACACGCATCGTCAGCATACCAACAATGCATTGGACGCATCACGATCTCGACCCGATACTTCCTCCAACGACACGCGAGACGACGACGGCCGAGGGCTGACGCGTGCGTGTCGACAAGACGCTACAGGAGCGACGATCATGAACGTTTCTCGACTCTTCTCCACCGCCGCCGCGTCCGCCGCCGCTGTGACGCTCTCCTCCGCGCTGGCTTGGGCCGAACCGCCCGCCCCCCGCCCCCTGACTGAAGACGGCGGACAGCCGGTCGGAGACAACCAAAATTCGCGCACCGCCGGACCGCGCGGCGGCGTGCTGCTCGACAACTTCCACCTTCTGCAAAAACTGGCAAGGTTCGACCGCGAGCGGATTCCCGAACGCGTCGTCCATGCTCGCGGCGTCGGCGCGTTCGGGCAGTTCGAAAGCTACGGCGACTGGTCAAAGTTGACTCGCGCCGCCGTCTTCGCGGCGAAAGGCCGGACGACGCCCGTGTTCGTTCGCTTCTCGACCGTCATCCATCCGGCCGGTTCACCCGAACAATTGCGCGACCCGCGCGGCTTCGCGGTCAAGTTCTTCACGGACGAGGGGAATTGGGACCTGGTCGGAAACAACTTGCCCGTATTCTTCATCCGCGACGCGATGAAGTTCCCCGACATGGTCCACTCGCTGAAGCCGTCCCCCGTCACCAACCAGCAAGACCCGAATCGGTTCTTCGACTTCTTCAGCCATGTGCCCGAGAGCACGCACATGTTGACCTTCGTCTACTCGGACCGCGGCACGCCCGCCAGCTTGCGACAAATGGACGGTTTCGGCGTCCACGCCTTCAAGTTCGTCAACGCCGAAGGGCGAGTCGCCTACGTCAAGTTTCACTGGCGGTCGCTGCAGGGCCTGCAGAACTACACGGCCGAAGAAGCCTCAGCCGCCATCGCTCGCAACCATAGCGGCCACACGCAAGACCTTTACGACGCGATCCGCAGCGGCGATTTTCCCTCTTGGGAGTTGGCCGTGCAAACCATGTCCCCCGAACAACTGGATGACTTCCCCTACGACCCGCTCGACGTCACCAAGACTTGGAACGGGATTCCCGAAACCGTGCTCGGCAAGATGACGCTCACCAAGGTCCCAGGCAACTTTTTCCAGACCAGCGAGCAAGTCGCCTTCTCGCCAGCGATGGTCGTGCCGGGAATCGAACCGTCGGAGGATCGTCTCTTGCAAGGACGTCTCTTCTCGTACGCCGACACCCAGCGCTACCGACTCGGCGCGAACTACCTCATGCTGCCGATCAACGCACCTCGAACGCCGGTACACAACGTGAACCAAGACGGCGCGATGAATTTCGGCCAAACCGATTCGGACGTGAATTATCAGCCCAGCGGACGCGACGGCGCCCTGGTCGACCAACCGGAGTACAAGGCGAGCCAAGCCCCGCTTCGCGGCACGGTCCAACAACGTCCGCTCGACAAGACGGCCGACTTTCAACAGGCCGGCGAGCTGTACCGCAGCTTCTCGGAGTCGGAGCGAGCGAACTTGATCAAGAACTTGGCCGCCGACTTGAACCAGGTGCGCGACCCGCAAGTGCGAGCCAAAATGCTCAGCCACTTCCAGCAGGCCGACCCCGAGTACGGCGCCCGTTTGGCCGCCGCCCTGCGTTAATCCCCCATTCGCGATTCGGCCGCTCGCATCGAGCGGCCGGTTCTCCTCCCTCCCACGATAGGAAGCCATGCCATGAGTGTTTGGATTCGCAGTTCGGCCTTGGCAAGCGTCGCGCTGCTGTCAGTCGTGCTGTTGACGGTCGCGGCGATCGCCACGATTTGGCAAGTTTGGCATTCGCGGCGAACGTCGCCGATGAAGTCGCCGCCGCTCGTGGATCGCCGCGGCGTGGTGCTCGACGCCGAAATGCGGGAGCGGTTGCTGGAAGTCATCTTCGAGGCCGCTCGGCACGACGACGTCGCGACGATCGACGAGTACCTGAAAGAGGGCTTCTCGCCGAATGTTCGCAGTCCGCGCGGCGACACGCTGCTGACCGTCGCCGCGTACTACGACAGCCTAGGGGTGGTGGAGCGACTTTTGGCGGCGCCGGCCATCGACATCGAAGCGCGGAATCGCATGGGACTCACGGCCGTCTCCGGCGCGGCATTCAAGGGAAACGAACGTGCGCTGCGACGATTAATCGACGCCGGCGCGGATGTGAACGCCGGCAACTCAATGCAGCAGACCGCACTCATGTTCGCGTCGCTTACCGGCCGCTCGCGCACCGTTCAAATGCTGCTCGACGCCGGCGCTCGCCGAGACCGCATCGATGCAATGGGCCGTTCCCCCGCGTCGCTTGCCGCCGACCAAGGCGCCGACGACGTCGTGCGTCTGCTGGAGAATCGCTAAACGAGCGACGATCATCTGGCGCGGCTTACGACAGGATATTCCGCGCGAAGATGTCGCGATTCACCGCCACGTTGGCCGGTCGAAAGTACGACCCATGCGCACACTGCGGATTGACCAAGAACCCCAACCCGGCGCATCCCACCGGCGCCAATTGAAGATGCTCCTCATCGACCGCAAACGGTCGCCCCTGCAGTGCGCCGCCGACGACGTCGCCGCGTGCATCGAGATTGATCCAGCGTCTCGTGTTGGCCGGTTTGCCGCCGTCCCGATTCGCGGGCCGCAATCGCGCCTTCACGGGTCCGATCGAAAGCGCCGAGCCGACGGTGAAGAAGTTGCGAACCAGCGGCGTGGACGGCGACGTGCTGGCGAGTTCGCGCAGCCCCTCATAAGCGACCACAGTGCCCCAGCTGTGACTGATCACGTCGACCTGGACGCCGCTCGCCAACAGCGGCCTAACGACCTCCGTGAAGCGTTTCAAGATCTTCTCGCGCACGGAATCGCTCGTAAGGTAGATGGCGAAGTCGTCGATGCAATTGAATCCGGGAATGCTCAACGCCCCGACGACGGTCGGATCACCGGTCGGCGCATCCGACGACCCAATGAACTCGACCGGCGCATCGAGCTGGTCGACGCGATCGCGCAAAGCGCCCAGGATCTCGCTAGCCGCCTGCTTGCGCAACGACTCGCTCGCCGAAGCCGTCGCCGGGGGAACGGCGTCGGCCAGCGCTCCGACAAGCATATCGGAGGCCTCGTTCACCAAGTCGCTCCAAATCACCTCCAGGCGTTCTTGCTTCAAAGTTCCTGCACCATAGACGTCGCCGACATGCCCCTTCATGGCCTCCCACCAAGCATTCGAAAAGCCTTCGTCGTGTCGACAAATGCCGTGCACGTAGACCAAGCGGCGCGGCGCAGCAGACGCCGCGGCCGCTGCGGATACTTCGGAAACACCTGCCTGCTCGACCGCAGCGCCGGCGACGCGCGCCGCCGCCCCCGCCGCCTCGCTCCGCAGTTCCGCAAACAGTGCTTCGACGATGCGCCGGCGCGTGGCCTCGGCGATCTGCGGATCGACGACCAAATCAGCCAGCACTCGTCGTAATTCTGAGTTCATGTGTTTGGCTCCTGAATGCAAGAAGCGAGGGCCGGCCAGTCGTCTGCAGAACTCAAGTCAGCTTGCCGGCGGCAAAACGGAACAGATCCACGTTCCCTTTCAGGAGGTCGTCGCGAGTCAATTGGTGCACTTCATTGGCAACGACTCCCAAGTCCTCCAACGGCACGCCGACGTGCTTCCCGACTCGCGTTGCACGGCGCAACGCAGTGCGAAACGTCGCCCCTTTGGGCAACGAGGGGAACTGCAGAACGTTCTTGAATAGATCGTACGTCCACACATTCGCACCGCCGGCGCCCGTTCGCGAGTGCACTCCGATGATCGGGCCGATTTCATGATCCTGGAAGCCGGCCGCAAAGATGTCGGTCGTGCTGTAACACAAGGCGTCGATCAAGAGCGCCGTCTTGCCGGGATACTTCCACAGGTCGGCATTCGCATCCTCGCGCCTCGTGAGCGGAAACCCCTGCGAATACACCTCGGCAGTCTCGATCGCCAAGTCGATCGAATCGATCCATGGCGCGAGCGCCGGTCTTTTCTGGCAGAGCAACAACGTCTCGCGCGAATTGATGAAATGAAACCGCTCAGGTTCTATCTCTCGAGGAGTCAGCACCTGCAACAGCATCTCGCCGGCGTTGATGTTGCCGCCGCCGTTGCCGCGAACGTCGATCAACAGAGCTTCCGGCGGCAGGCGCTGAGCCATCCGCACAAACTCTGCGACGAACGAGTTCGCGTCGGAGGTCATAAACGAATAGATCCGGATGTAGCCGATCTTTCGCCCGTCAATCTCCAGCGTTCGATAGGCGAAGAACTCCGGCAAGAGACTGCTCTCTTGCGCTGCGGCGCTCGGCGTTGTCGCCGACGTCGACGTCGACATCGCCAGCTCGGTCACGTCGGTTGCAGCAGCGACGGCCGCTCTCACGACCGAATCCGCGGCCGCCGAGAGACGCACGCCGGCGTCTCTGACGTTTGCATAGCGTGGCGAAGGGCGGCGAGCGCGGCGTACACCGTCATGGACGCGCCCCGCTGCTTGCTCCAGGGTGCGCCGCGGCGCGGCGGTCGCGCGCTGCGCAAACTTCTCGCGAAAAAAATCGTCGTCCGCCGAGACGGCCGCTCCAACGTTGTTCGGCTCCCAACCCTCTAGTCTCGCCGCAATCTCCTCTTCGACCCGGATGAGTTCCGGGAAGAAGATCGCCTTGCGAGCTCGAGCCAAGGCGAGGAGTCCTCCATCGTAGCCCAGCACTTCGGCGGCCTGATCATCACTGGCCAATACGGCCTCCTCGTCCGAATCGACCACGGCGCCGAAGGACGGAGAACTGGACACCATCCAAGGGAACTTGAGCTCCCGCCGAACTCCTTGAGATTCGTAGCCGACGATTACCCATTCTTCGTCGGGCGGAGCTCCCAGGGCCAAGGATCTCAACGTGAGCGACTCGAGTCCACGAGCATGTCGAGCATCTTCGTTGCTGCCGGCCTCGCGTGCGGCGGCGATCTCGACCGCGCGCTCGATCTCGATGCCATTCCAACTCACCACTTGAACGCCGCGCTGGAATGCGGGGTGGTTGAAACCCGGCGCCAAACGAGTGACCAAGAATCGGGCGCGAGAAGCGCCGTCGGCCGGATGGCGTTCCACGTACTCCTGAACCAAGAACGGTAAGAACGCCGTCCATCCCTGGTAGCCGAAGGGTAACACGTAATTGGTATGCAAATCGCGCAGCGAATGAAAAATCTCGATCATCTCGGCGTGAAAGGCGCGAGCGCTGCTGGGAGGACGCGCCGCTTGCTGCTCCTTCTCCAATCGACGTCGCAATAACTTGATCCGCTGCACGGGATCGATGCCATGCATGGCGCGTTTCAGCGGCAGATGGACGAACAGCCCTTCCAACATCCGAATCGCCGCTTCAGCAATCTGCAACCGCTCGGGCCCCGTCAGGTCGTCGACTTCCCGCAGAAACTGCGCCAGCGACTTGGTTCCCGGAAGCAGCGGCGCCTCGCGAGGAATCGATTCGTCGCCGCTCGCCCCGAGCGTCGCGGGAGTTGTGCGCGAATTTTCCCCCATCGGCGGAGAAAGCGCGAGCCGACCAACCTGCTCCGTCAGGCGCTCGAGCGAGACGCGAGTCTCTTGCAGTCCTTGTTCCAGTGCTGCGAGCCGTTCGTTGGACGAGTTGCCGCGGGGTCGCTTCGCCATGCCGATTTCGCCTCTTGATGAACCCGAGTCGCCGGAGGAACGCACACCTCTCCAGATTCCATGTCATAGTAATTGCGAGGGGGTTCCCAAGACAAGCATGAACGACCCCGACATTGTGCGTCGACTCCATTGCTTGACAGGCCGCTCGGCGGCCCCTACGCTCCAACCATCGTTTGAATAACCATGCGTTTGATTGACAGATGCCGAATGACAACGACGCAGCGACGACGACTTGGCGGAACATACAGGTAGGAACATGAATCGATGCCTGATCTTCTTGGGTTTGCTGACGCTGGCCACGACCGCTCGCGCCGAAATCGGCGTAATCTCGTCGGCCGACGCGCAGAAATTGATCGAGCATTCCGACGCTTCCCAGAGACCGATCGTGCTCGACACGCGCGGCGGCTACAAGGACTACTTCCGCGGGCATCTGCCGACCGCACACCACCTCAACTTCGACACGCTGCGCGGCACCGACAAAGGGGTCCCCGTCCAGTATCTGCCAGACGAGCTCACGCGGGCCTTATTGGTGCGAGCGGGAGTCGATCGCCGTCGGACGCACTTGGTGTACGCCACAGGCGAACGCTTGCCGAACGATGAAATCCTCAGCGCGAGCATGGTGGCGTACGTGCTGGAGAAATTCGGCGTCGCGGACATCCGCATCGTCGACGGCGGACTTCCCGCTTGGCAAGCCGCAAAACTGCCGGTGACTCAGGAGTACTTCGGCAACCCGGCCGGCGTGCTGCCGGAGAAGATGCGGTTCGAAATCGGCATCGGCGTCGATGAACTGTTGAATCGCAAGACGCAGCCGAACGTCGTCCTCGTCGACGCTCGCCCGCACAACGAGTACGTAGGCGACGACGACGTGTGGCTGCGCAAGGGCCACATTCCGGGCGCGATTAGCTTCCACTGGGCCCGACTGATGGAGACGGAAAACACGCACAAGTTCCTGCCGTTCGAAAAGGTCAAGGCGCAACTGACCGCGGCGGGTCTGACGCCCGACAAGGAGATCATTGTCTACTGTGGAACGTCGCGCGAGGGGAGTCTGCTGCGGTTCTATCTGAAGTTTGTCGCCGGCTATCCCAACGTGCGACTTTACGAAGGCTCATGGAAAGAGTACGCGTCGCTCAAGCACTTGCCTGCGGAGACGCAGGAAAACAAGGCTCGCTAGGTCTCAAGCGTGCTCACTGCTCTGCTGATCCTGGCCGTCCTGTTCGTCGCCTTCACCAACGGCGCCAACGCCAACTTCAAGGGGGTCGCGTCGCTGTACGGCAGCGGCACGACGTCGCTGCGCACGGCGTTGTACTGGGGAACCGGCTGTACCTTCGCCGGTTCGCTTACCGCGTTCCTTCTCAGCGAAGGAATGCTCAAGACCTTTAGCGGTCGCGGCATCGTCCCCGAAACGTTGGTGAAGTCGCCTGAGTTTGTCTGTGCGGTCGCCCTCGGCGCCGCACTGACCAGTTTTCTCGCCACGCGTTGGGGCTTCCCCGTCTCCACGACTCACGCGCTCGTCGGCGCTTTGCTCGGCGCTGGGCTGATGGGCGCCGGCGGGCAAGTCCACTGGCAAGGCTTGGGCCAGAGTTTCCTGTATCCGCTCTTCTTCAGTCCACTAGTCGCCATGGCGCTCGGCGCCGCGACGTACCCGCTCCTACGCCTACTGAAGCTCGCCCCCGACCATCGCACCAAGACGCTCGACGCGTTGCATTTCGCGAGCGCCGGCGCCGCCAGTTTCGCGCGCGGACTGAACGACACTCCGAAAATGGTCGCGTTGTTTCTGGTCGCGCCGAGCGTCGAAATTCACTATGGCTTTCTCGCCGTCGCCGCGACGATCGCCGTCGGCGGACTGCTCGACGCGCGACGCGTCGCCGAAACGCTGGGTAAGAAAGTCACCGATATGAACCCCGGACAGGGGTTCGCCGCCAGTCTGGTCACCGCGGTCTTCGTGACAACCGCCAGTTTCCACAGCTTGCCGGTCAGCACGACGCACGTCAGCGTCGGTTCGCTTGTCGGGATGGGCTCGGTGACGCACCAAGCCAAATGGCGCAAAGTCGCTGAAATCTTGACGGCCTGGGTAAGCACGGTCCCTTGCGGCGCGATCCTCGCCGCCGTCGCCTATTGGATTCTGTCGCGTTAGTTCGCTATCGTGGCGAGTCGACGGCGCGCGGCGGGCGAGTCGTCGGCTTTAGGTTGCAACCACGCATCGAGCGACGCGATGAGGCCGCAGCGGATGGCGAGTCGAAATTCAATGCGGCGGCGATTCCGCGGCGTCACGGCGACAGTACTTCTCATGCCGCTGTTGGTGTTAGGTTCGAGTCGCACGCTGGCGGCGGCCGACTCCTGGGTCGAGTCGCTTCGTCCTTTTCTGCAAACGCATTGCCTCGCTTGCCACCAAGGCGACGACGCGAAGGCTGGGCTGCGACTCGATCAACTTCGCAGCCAACTCGATGATCCGGCCGTTTTCGCAACGTGGCGCAAGGTCGTGCAGCGGCTGGAGGCGGGGGAAATGCCGCCTCCTGGCGAAGCACCGCCGCCCGCAGCGGAGACAGCCCAGTTCATCGACGCCCTCTACGGCCCGCTGCAGGCCGCGGCTCGCAAACGCCGCGGCGCGGGGCGCACGATGCTCCGGCGGCTCAATCGAACCGAATACGAGAACACGGTGCGGGAGTTGTTTCAGGTCGACGTTTCGGTGAAAGAAATGTTGCCCGAAGACGCGACGTCGCACGGCTTCGACAATATCGGCGCCGCGCTGCAAGTTTCCGCGGTGCTCGTAGAACGCTACCTCGAAGCGGCGGACGCCTTGCTGCAAGCAGCGGTCGCTCAGCCGCCGACATTCGAAGCCAAACGAGAACGCTTCGACCTGTATGACTCGCTTCCCAAATGGTTCGTCGCCGGCGTCTGGAAGCAGGAAGACGGCGTCATTCTGTTCCGCAACAGCGGCGACTCGGCCAGCGATCTGCGGCAATACCGAGCGCCCGGGCCGGGCCGCTATCGCTTCCGCATCTCCGCCTCGGCGCACAACGCCAAGGCGCCTCTTCCTATGGCCGTGCTGCTCGGGAACTTCGTCGTCAGCGGCAATCCGACGCGGCACGTCGGTTACTTCGATGCGCCCCCCGGCGAGCCGCAGGTCATCGAATTCGAAGAACGATTGCTTGCGAAAAATGACACCCTCAAGGTGACGCCGGTCGCCTTGCCCTTCGTCTATCTGCGGCACGAGACGATGCCCGACTATCCCGGCCCGGGTCTCAAAATCCATCACATCGAGGTGGAGGGTCCGTTCTACGACGCGTGGCCGTCGGAGAGCTATCGGCGAGTATTCGGCGACTCCGATCCCAAGTCTGGGAAACTGGACGACGCTCGACGCGTGCTTGAACAATTGTTGCCGCGCGCGTTCCGTCGCCCCACCACGCCCGAACAAGTTCAGCCGTTTGTGAAGTTGGTCGCCCAGTCGCTGGAAGCGGGACACTCCTACGACGTTTCATTGCGCACCGGCATCAAGGCCGTGCTGGCCTCTCCGAGATTTCTTTACTTCGATGAGCCTCTAGGACCGCTCGACGACTACGCGCTCGCGTCGCGTCTATCGTACTTTCTGTGGAGCGGCCCGCCTGACGAGGAACTGTTGCAACTCGCCGCTCGCGGTGAACTCCACCTGGAAGAAACGCTGCGCGGGCAAGTTGAGCGCATGCTGAAGCACCGCAATGCGGCTGAGTTCACCGAAAACTTCACCGGCCAGTGGCTCAGCCTGCGCGACATCCAAGCGACCACCCCCGACAAGACGCTGTACCCCGAGTTCGACGAATTGCTGCAATGGTCGGCGGTGCGCGAAACGCAGATGTTTTTCGACGAGTTGCTGCGGAACGACTTGAGCGTCCTCAATGTGATCGACTCGGACTTCACGTTCCTCAACGCGCGGTTGGCCGATCACTATGGCATTCCGGGCGTGGAAGGGGTCGCGCTGAGGAAGGTGGCGTTGCCGCCGGGGTCGCGGCGAGGCGGCGTTCTCACGCACGCCAGCGTGCTCAAGGTGACCGCGAATGGGACCAATACCAGCCCCGTCGTCCGCGGCGCGTGGGTGCTGGATCACATTCTCGGACGCCCCGCTCCGCCGCCGCCTCCGAACGTCCCGGCTGTCGAGCCTGACATTCGCGGCAGCACGACTATCCGCGAACAATTAGCCAAACATCGTGCAACTGAGAACTGCGCCGGTTGTCACACGCGCATCGATCCTCCCGGGTTCGCGCTCGAGAACTATGACGCAATCGGCGGTTGGCGCGACCGATATCGCGTCGTCACGGACCGCAAAAACTGGGTCGACAATCGAGTCGGGCCGCTCGCCAAATACCTGGCGGCCTATCAGTATGGATGGGGTCCGACGGTGGAATCGAGCGACGCGCTGCCCGACGGACGCGAGTTTACCGACATCGCCCAATTCAAGCGGCGGTTGCTGGAGCGACCCGAGCCGGTGGTGCGGTGCATGACAGAGAAGCTCGTCGCGTACGCCACGGGCCATCCCGTCGACATAGCCGACCGCGAGGAGATCGACCGTATCCTGGCACAGTCCAAGTCAACTCAATACGGTTTACGGTCGCTGGTACACGCCGTCGTCGCTAGCCGTCTGTTCCGCGAGAAATAGCGATCCTGACGTCGCGAAGGAAGAATCCATGTCGAGTCCGTCATTCGCTCGTAGACGTTTCTTGAAGGCTGCAGGCGTGAGCCTCGCTCTGCCGCTGCTCGAAGCGACCGCTCGTGGGGCCGCTTGCGCCGCCGAGCCCGCGGCCGCCTCGCCCCGACGGCTGGTGTGCATCAACACGACGCTGGGACTGCATACGCCGAACCTGTTTCCCAAAGAAGCGGGGAAGCAGTACGAGTTGACGCCGTACCTGGAGGCGATTCGCGAGCATCGCGACGACTTCACCGTCATCTCGGGGCTTTCGCATCCCGAAGTGGACGGCGGTCATCCGGCCGAGTTGTGCTTTCTTACGGCTGCACCACATCCACGCGCCGACAACTTCAAGAACACAATCTCGCTCGACCAATTCATCTGCGAGAAGCTGGCGCCCGACACTCGCTTCCCCTCGCTCACGCTGTCGTCCGGTTCGAGCCGAGGGCTGTCATTTTCGCGCAGCGGCGTGCCGATCCCCGCCGAGGAACGACCATCGCGTCTGTTTCGCAGCATGTTCGTCGACGGCACGACGACGGAGATCAAGACGCAACTGCAGCGGCTGCAGCAGGGGCGGAGCATCATGGATGTGGTGCGCGAGGAGGCCGCAGACTTTCAGAAGCGATTGGGCCAACAGGACCAAAGAAAGCTCGACGAGTACTTTCAAGCGGTGCGCGATGTGGAACAGCGACTGAACAAGTCGCAGGCCTGGGCCCAACGCCCAAAACCGAAAGTCGACGTCAAAGCGCCGACCGATGTCGCGAACACACAGGATATCCCGGCGCGAGTTCGCCTCATGTTCGACATGCTGCATCTGGCCCTGCAAACCGACTCCACGCGGTACGTGACGTTCGCCCTCCATGGACTCAACGCCGTCCCGGTGATCGCGGGCGTGACGCAGGACTGGCACAACCTGTCGCACCATGGGCAAGATCCGGCCAAGCTGGCCGAACTGCGAGTGATTGAACTGGAACAGATGAAGTTGCTCGGCGAATTGCTGACGAAGCTCAAGCGTACCCGCGAAGAAGACGGCACCTTGCTCGACAACACGATCGTGATGTTCGGCAGCAATTTGGGAAACGCCAGCAGCCACGACAACAAGAATCTGCCGATCCTGGTCGCAGGCGGCGGGTTCCGACACGGTCAACACCTGGCGTTCGACCCCGCCAAGCCTCCGCCGCTTTGCAACCTGTACGTTCAATTTCTGCATCGCTTAGGCGTCGAAGTCCCCGGTTTTGCGTCTTCGAACGGCTCGCTGTCGGAACTCGCCTTCGCTTAGCCGAACCGCGCTAGCGGCGGCTTATTCGAACGCGCCTTGCAAAGGAGGCATCTTCGTCGGGCCGAATCCGACGTTGGTCTCTGTTTCATACTTGGCCCCATCGTTGCTGAACTGCAAGCGAACCGTCGCAATGAAGGGCGTTTCATAGAATACCAACTTGGCGGTGAAGACGCCGTCCTGCCAACCACCCGCGGCGCCGACTGCTTGTCGCGGCAGATAGCCCCACGCTGTTTGGCCGTTCACCCACGCGTCGCGTCCCAACTCGATGCGCTGTTCGACTCCCGCCGCGCGAATCACCAGCGTCTCACGGCCCGTTTCCTGGTTGAGTTCCAAGGACAATTGCTCCAGCTTCAGATCGTTCGCTGGGAAGACGATCTTCTTGCGGGCATGGGGATGAGCCGCCCCCGAGCTGACCGGCAATCGCACCGTCAGCGACTTGAGCTTTTGCGTCAGCGCTGCGCGTGCGGCAGAGTCTGTCGCGAGCGGCTTCTCGTGGAAGGCGGGGAGCAACTTGTCCCACACCAGATTCAAAACGCCCTGCATGTCGCGGACGCCGCTGGTGATCGCGATCACCGCGTCTTGATCGGGCAGCACGACGCAGTATTGACCGAACGCTCCGTCGCCGCGGTACGCGTTGTGGCGGCAACGCCAGAATTGGTACCCATAGCCTTGATCCCAGTCGCTCGCGGGATTGCTGCCGTTGGACGTCTGTCGCGCCGTCGCCGCTTCAATCCACTCGGCGGGGACAATCTGCTTCCCGTTCCACACTCCCTTCTGCAAGTACAACTGCCCGAACTTGGCGATGTCTTCCGTCCGCACGCTCAATCCGTAGCCGCCCGTCGCGATTCCTTGCGGACTCATCTCCCATGTCGGGTTCTCGATCCCCAGCGGTCCAAACAGACGCGGCTGGAGAAAGTCGAGCAGCGTTTGGCCGGTCGCCTTCTGGACGATCGCCGACTGCATGTAGGTCGCCGAGGTGTTGTAGAGAAAATGCGTCCCCGGCTTAAACGGCACTGGGTGGGCGAGAAACGTCTTCGTCCACGGTTCGTCAGATTTGCGAGGCGGTTCGGTCTGATGGCCGGTCGACATCCGCAATAGGTCGCTGACGCGCATCGCCTTAAGCTGCGTGCTGGGGTTGGCGGGGGCGTCGTCGTGAAAGAACGATAAGACTTGATCGTCCAGCTTGAGCTTGCCCTCGGCGATCGCCAGTCCGACCGCCGTCGACGTGAAGCTCTTGCTGAGCGAATAGAGCGAGTGTCGTGCTTGCGGGTTGTACGGCGTCCACCAGCCTTCGGCGACGACGTGCCCGTGACGAACCAGCATGAAGCTGTTCATCGACTCCACGCCGTCCACCGCCTCGACGAACTGGAGGACGGCCGCCGAGGAAACGCCCTGCGACTCGGGCGCGCTCCGCGGCAGATCGGCCGCCGCCGCGAGACTGGACATCGTCACGAGCCACAGAGTCAGGATGCGCGACATGCTTGTACCTTGCTGGAGGGGGTTCTGGCGCCACAGAGGACGCGGAGTTCACCGAGAATGGTGAATGCCGCGTCCTCAGATTTTTGGAATAGGTTTTGGCGAGTCGCCGGTATCTTACGTAAGAGATCAACGCCATGCACGACTCCCCAGCAACTCGACCAACCTTGATCCTGCGAGCAGCCTGCGCCGCAGATGACGCAGCTTGGAGGCAGTTCGTGGAGATTTACGCCCCGATGGTGTTTCAGTTTACGAAGGCACGAGGACTTCAGGACGCCGACGCCGCCGACCTGGTGCAAGAAGTGCTTTGGCGCGTGGCGGATGCGCTTCGCCGTCGTCGCTATGACGCGGCGCGCGGCGGCTTCCGAAGCTGGTTGCTCACGATCGCAAGAAATGAACTTTACGACTGGTTCTCCTCGCAAGGTCGACGCGAGCAGGCGGGCGGCGGAACAACCGTCCAGAAACGTCTCGGCGAACTCGAAAGCCGCGAAGAAGAGGATCTCTGGCAACAAGCCTACGAGGAACGCTTGTTCGCATGGGCGGCCCAAAAGGTGCAAAGCGAGGTCCACGCCAAAACTTGGGAAGCGTTTCGGCTTACGACGCTGGACGAGAGGAGCGGGCAAGAGGCGGCCCAGTTGCTGGAAATGTCCGTCGCCGCGGTCTACTTGGCCAAGAGCCGCGTGATGAAGCGACTTCGAGAACTTGTCGCGGAAGTCGACGGCGAGGACTTGCTTGAGTCGCCTGCGAGTGAACAGCGAGGTGAAACATGACGGACGTCATGAAATGTCCAGAGGATGCTCAGTGGGAAAAGATCTTGTCGTCGACCAACTCCGACGAATCGGAGGCGACGGCCGCCCACTTGGAACATTGCGCGGCGTGTCGAGCAACGGTCGAGCGGCTGGCGGCGGGAAGCCTGCCATGGAAACACGTCGCTCGACAGATTCAAGCAGGTCAGGCTAGTGCCGCGGCGCCTCCGCCGTTGGCGAAAGTCGTGCAACGACTGTTGCAACAGCCGAATGCGGCGATGGAAGCTGGTGTAGCGGCGGTGAGTCCCGACCTTCCACGGCATTGGTTCGCACCGCCCAAACAACCAGGTCAAATTGGCTGCCTGCAAGACTACGAAATCCTGGAAGAAGTGGGCCGCGGCGCGATGGGGATCGTCTATCGAGCGTTTGATCCCAAATTGCATCGCGTCGTCGCCATCAAGGTCATGTCTCCTCACTTGGCGACCTACCCGCTGGCGCGTCAGCGCTTCGTGCGCGAAGGACACTCCGTGGCCGCCGTGTGCCACGAAAACGTCGTTGCGGTCCACGCGGTGGGCGAAGTCGAAGACGTCCCCTTTCTGGTGATGCAATATGTCGCCGGCAAGACGCTTCAGCAGAGAATCGAGCAGCGGGGACCTGGAAGCGTCGCTGACATCCTGCGAATCGGCATGCAAGCCGCTGCGGGACTCGCCGCCGCCCACGCCCAAGGACTCGTGCATCGCGACATCAAGCCAGCCAACCTACTGCTGGAAAACGGCGTTGAGCGAGTCAAACTGACCGATTTTGGACTGGCCCGCGCAGTCGACGACGCCAGCCTCACGCAAACGGGCGTCATCTCGGGCACGCCGCAATACATGTCGCCGGAACAGGCTCACGGTGAACCGGTCGATGCGCGATCTGACCTATTCAGCCTCGGCGGCGTCCTCTACGCACTATGCACCGGCCGTCCGCCGTTTCGCGGCTCGTCGACTCCCGCGGTGCTCCGGCGAGTCTGTGAATCTGAACCGACGCCTGTGCGAGAACTCAACCCTGAGATTCCCGATTGGCTCGCAAATCTGGTGATGAAGTTGCTCGCCAAACAACCCGCCGAGCGGATCGCAACCGCCAGGGAACTGTCCGAGTTGCTCGGCGTTTGCCTCGAGCACTGGCAACAGCCAGGGCGCACGCCACTGCCCGCAGCCGTCGAGTCGCTGGGGCGTCTCTCCAAGGCGCCGACTGGGCCTACGAAGCGTCGCGAATCCGCATACGCGTGGCTCAAGACGCCGCTCGGCATCCTCTTGCTTCTCGCCGCACTGTTGTTTCCCCTCTCGAGACTCAACCGACTCGTCGACCGTTGGCTGGGCCCCAATCCGACCACGCTTCCCGCGACAACCAGCCATCGAGAGTCGCCCCCGCCGCCTGATTTAGCGCCAGCTGCCTCCCCGTCGCTAGTCGGACTGTGGAAGGTCGTCTCGATCGACGCCAGCGGCCGGCAGGCGCCGTCTGAGATCATCGAAGCACTGCAGTTTCGTTTTGAACAAGACGACCTCGACATCATTCCGGGAGAACCAGGCTTTACGCGATTTCGATATCAACTGGACATGACGACATCGCCTGCTCACATCGACCTCATCCATACCGAGGGTGAGAGTCAGGGGAAGACCCTCCGCGGCCTCTGGAGAATCGAACATGGCGCACTCCAGATCAGCCTCGGAGACAATGACAGACGTCCAACTGGGTTTCGCGACGAATCGGCTGCGGCGACCTACGTCTTGACGCGGATGACCGAGGAAAAGAAGCCCTCGGAAGCACTCAGGCATTAGCCTCTCTCAGGCTAGAAGTTCCGCCATCTCGGGGAGGTCGTTGGCTGCCGCACGTTGGCTGGCCGTCCGACCGTTTCGGTCTCGGCTTCGACGAGCGATCGCACTTTGAACAACAGTCCCCAACTGGCCGCCGTGCACACGCCGAACCACTCAGGCTTCGCGGCCAGCCATTCGTCGCGCACCTGGGTCGACGCCCCCGCCTTCAGCAGCAGTTCAATCGTGGCGCGATCACCGCTGAAGTAGGCCCAGTGCAACGCTGTCGCGCCGGAAAAGGCGCGAAACGACAAATCGGGCGACTTCGACAACAAAAACTCGACGACCTTGGCTTGACCGTTTCGGGCGGCCACAGCGAGTGCGTCGGAAATCCGCTCCGTTGGCGTCGGCGGCGGACATGGCAATCGCTGGCCCGCGGCATCAAATCGCGAGCTCCCAGTACGAACGGCCGCATCGCACAACCGGCCTTCCGAGTCAAAAAAGCCGCGTAGTGAATCGATCCATCCGCCGCCCGCAGCCGTGTACAGGTCAAGCGGCGTTCCCAGGCGCACCAACGTTTTTGCACAATCGAGCCCAAGGCATGTGACGGCCCAAGAGAGCGCGTCGTGCCCCGTCTCGCCAATCTTCGTCAACGGATCAGCGCCGTACGCCAGGAAGAGAACGGCGAGTCTCGAGTCGTTCGCTTCCGCCGCCGCGTGCAAGGGGGCGAATCCCTGAGGACCGGCAGCCCGCGCCAATTCGGGTCGCACCGCCAGGGCCTTCATCACTTCCGTTACATTCCCCTCGCGCGTCCACTTCAGCACCAACGCCAGCGTCGCATCGTCGGTACTCACCGGCGATGCGCTCGCCGCGGCCTCCATCGACGCACCGAGCGTCTTGAGGATCGGCGCTCGAACCATCGTCACCTGTTCACAGACCGCCGACCAATCGCGAAACCCATACTCGCGCGCCAACTCATGTTGAATCTGGTCCAGCGTGATCGACGCCGACGTCTTTTGCGCGGCAACGAACCGTTGCCGCGCAACCTCGATCAGCGACTCCCAATCCATTCGAAACGGCAAAAAGGAAGGCATCCTCATCTCCATTCTCACTTCCCGCCCCTCTCTGTGCCCTCGGAACCCTCTGTGGCAAAACCTCTGTCCACCTCCCCGCCTACCACTGCCGCCCCCTCTCACACGCTCGCCTGATAGCGCAACCGAAACTGCCGCGGCGTCAGCCCCGTGTACTTGCGAAACAACTGCGTGAAGGCGCTCTGGTCGCAAAACCCAAACTCGGCGGCGATCTTTGCCAGCGGTTCGTCCGTATTCAGCAACGAGTCGCTCGCCGCTTGCACGCGCGTCTTTACCAAGAACTCGCGGACGCTCAGCCCGAACGCCTCGCGAAACTTGCGATGCAGTTGCCGCGGCGACAGTGCGGCGCGAGCGGCCAGGTCGCGTACCGTGAGTCGCTCGTTGTGATGCTCGCGTATGTACTCGATCGTCGACTGAATGATCGACATGGGCTGCAGTGAGCGACGTTGCCCCTAGTAGCTGCGGACGATCCCCATCACGCCGATGATCGTTCCCGCGAGGTCCCGCACGGGCTGCTTGTTGGTGACGAACCAGTCGAGCACTCGGTGCTGCGTGTACCACAGTTCGACCCGCCCAATCAGCGGTCGCCCCGTCGACATCACCCACTCGTCGTCCCGTCGGAAATGGTCGGCCGCATGCTGCGGAAAGAACTCGTCGTCCGTCCGGCCGATGATCTCCACCTCGGACTTCACCCCCAAGTGTTCGCAAAACGACGGGCTGGCGCAAACCATGCGACTAAGCCGATCCTTCACAAAAAAGTAGACGTCCGGCAAGTGTTCGAAGAGCTGCTGGAATTGCTGCGGACCGCCCATAAGTCGAAAGAAAGCGGCCTGATACGCCCTTGGATCAGGCGGCATGGCGGTCGGATTGGACGAAGCCAGTCGGGCACTCATGTCCGAAACATAACAAAAATTGTCCGATTACCACAAGATTCGGGGGGCTGGAACGGCTAGGGTACTTTGAGATAAAGGGAGCATTCCCAAGAACGAGGCGGACGCTCGTCGTGGGAAGGCTGTGCCACATCGTTCCAACCGCCGAGAATTCGCTATGCGTGCCTTTGCTCTGCTCGCTCTGCTGGCTGCGTTTCCCGCGTCGCTCTTCGCCGCTGATCCTCCGCCGCTCAAGCTGCTTTTCCTAGGCGATCACGGCCACCACCGGCCCGCCGAACGCTTCGCGCAGCTCGCCCCGCCGCTGGAACAACGCCAGATCCAGCTGCAGTACGTCGACGACCCGGCCAAAGCACTGACCCCCGACACGCTGGCGAAATACGACGGGTTGATCCTCTACGCCAACCTCGACCAGATCACGCCCGACCAAGAAAAGGCGCTGCTCGATTACGTCGAAGGCGGCAAGGGGTTCATCCCGCTCCACTGCGCCTCGTTCTGCTTCCGCAACTCGCCCAAGTTCGTCGCGCTCGTCGGCGCCCAATTCCAACGACATGGCGGCGAAGTGTTCAAAGTCGAAAACGCCCTGCCGACTCACCCCGTGATGAAGGGCTACGGCGGTTTTGAAAGCTGGGACGAAACGTACATCCACACGCAGCACAACGAGCAAAACCGGACGGTGCTCGAGTATCGCGTGCAAGGCGGACAAGCCAACGGCCGCGACAAAGAACCGTGGACCTGGGTCCGCACGCAAGGCCAGGGACGCGTCTTTTATACCGCTTGGGGCCACGACCAACGAACCTTCGGCAATCCCGGCTTCGTGAACCTCGTCGAACGCGGCATCCGCTGGGCCTGCGGCCAAGATCCGGCCGTCGTACCCGACTTCACCGGCACGTTCTCGAACCGCTTCGAACCGCTGCCGATGACTCCGATCGCTCCCGACGCGCCGAAGTTCGACTACGTCGACGTCGGACCGAAGATCCCCAACTACAAGGCAGCCGGACGCGAGGCGCTCACCAAGATGCAGCAACCGCTGCCGCCCGCCGACTCCCTGAAACACTACTCGACGCCGCAAGGCTTTAAGCTCGAACTGTTCGCGTCGGAAGAGAACTTCACCGGCAAGCCGATCGCGATGAATTGGGACGAACGCGGCCGGCTCTGGATCTGCGAGACGCTCGACTACCCCAACGAGCTCCAGCCGCGCGGCAAGGGTCGCGATCACATCCGGATTTGCGAAGACACCGACGGCGACGGCAAGGCCGACAAGTTCACGGTGTTCGCCGACAACCTCAGCATCCCGACGGCGCTCGTCTTTTATCGCGGCGGAGTCGTCGTGCAGGACGGCATCGAGACGCTGTTCCTCAAGGATACGAACGGCGACGACAAGGCCGACGTGCGCGAAGTCCTCATCCGCGGCTGGGGCATGGGCGATACGCACGGCGGCGTGAGCAACTTCCAGTGGGGTCTCGATAACTGGATTTGGGCCATGCAGGGCTATAACGGCTCGGCCCCCGAGTTCGGCGACGGCAAGAAAGCGTCGGCCTTCCGCCAAGGCTTCTTCCGCTTCCAAGTCGCCGGCCCCGCATCGAACGGCGGTTTGCCGTCCGTCGCGGACGTCGAGTTCATTCGGTCTTCGAACAACAACACGTGGGGTTTTGGGATGAGCGAAGAGGGGCTCATCTTCGGCTCCACCGCCAACCACAATCCGAGCATGTTCATGCCGATTGCGAACCGCTACTACGAACGAGTGCGCGGTTGGTCCGCCGAACAGCTCGGCACGATCGCCGACACGCACTTGTTCAAGGCGATCACGGAAAACGTGCGGCAGGTCGACCAGTTCGGCGGCTACACGGCCGGCGCCGGCCACGCCCTGTACACGGCGCGCACCTATCCGAAGGCCTTCTGGAATCAGACGGCGTTCGTGGCCGAACCGACCGGACACTTGGTCGGCACCTTCGTCCTGTCGCGCGACGGCGCCGGATACCGTAGCACTAGCCCCATGAATCTGGTCGCCTCCGACGACGAATGGGCCGCGCCGATCATGGCCGAAGTGGGCCCCGACGGCAACGTTTGGGTGCTCGACTGGTACAACTTCATCGTGCAGCACAATCCGACCCCCGCCGGCTTCAAGACGGGCAAGGGGAACGCCTACGAGTCGGATCTGCGCGACAAAAAGCACGGCCGCATCTATCGCGTCGTGTATACGAAGTCCGGCAAGTCGGACGCCGCGCCGCTCTCCAGCGACCGCCCGCAGGAGTTGGTCGCTGCACTCCGCCGCGACAACCTGTTGTGGCGGCGACACGCTCAGCGTTTGCTGGTCGAGCGAGGCGGCGTCGACGTGGTTCCCGAATTGGTGAAGTTGGTCGCCGACCCGTCGGTCGACGAAATCGGTCTCAACGTCGGCGCGATCCACGCCTTGTGGACGCTGCACGGCTTGAGCGTCGTCAACGATAAGAACCCGGACGTGCTGCAAGCGGTGCAAGCCGCGCTCCAGCACAAGTCGGCCGGCGTGCGCCGCAATGCGGTGCAGGTCCTGCCGTCGACCGCCGCGTCGGCGGAAGCCATCGCGGCCTCCAACTTGACCTCCGACGACGATGCGCAAGTGAAACTTGCCGCCATCCTGGCGCTCGCCGACATGCCTTCTCACCCGGCCGCCGGCAAGCGAACCGCGCAGCTCGCGCTCGACGCCGCCAACGTGATGCAAGACCGCTGGCTCGCCGACGCGGTCACCAGCGCCGCCGCCGTCCAAAGTTTCGCGTTCCTACAGGAACTCAAATCGGCCGCCGGCCAAAAAGCGCCGGCCAAGTCGCCGGCTTGGGACGTGGCGGCTCGAGTGGCCGAACACATCGCGCGAGGCCGTCCCGACGCGGAGACGGTCGATCAAGTGCTGGCCCTGATCGACGGCGCCCCCGCGCCGCTCGCCGAAAGCCTCATCGCCGGCCTCTCGCGCAATTGGCCGAAGGATCACGCCATCAAGCTGACGCCCGCCGGCGAGAAGCGGTTGGTGGAAGCGTTCACAAAGCTGCCGGCCGGCAGCAAGGGACAGATGGTGAAACTGGCCGGCGTCTGGGGCAGCCAGTCGCTCGACAAGTTCGCCGAGGAGATCGTCTCGTCGCTGCTCGCCACGGCCGGCGACGCTGAACGTAACGACGCCGCTCGCGCTGACGCGGTCCGTCAATTGATCGGATTCCGGCCGCAGTCGGACGAGGTGGTCGAGCAGGCGCTCGAGTTGATCACGCCGCGGACGACGACCGAATTGACGGGGCAGATTCTCGACGCGTTGTCGAGCAGTCAGTCGCCCAAGCTGGGCGCCCAGCTGATCGAACGCATGGCCGCGCTGAGTCCGTCGGCGCGCAATGCGGCGACGCGCGTGTTGCTCGGCCGTCCCGCCACCACCGTCGCGTACCTCGACGCCGTCGAAGCCGGGACGTTGCAGCTTGCCGATCTGTCGCTCGACGAGAAGCAAGCCCTCAACGCCCACCCCGATTCGAAGATTCGCCAACGCGCCCAAAAGCTGCTCAAGCAGTTGGGCGGCTTGCCGAATCCCGACCGCGAGAAGGTGATCAACGAACTGCTCCACGAAGTCGAGAAAAAGGGCGACGCCGTTGCGGGCAAGGAAGTCTTTAAGAAACAGTGCTCGAAGTGCCACATGCACACGGGCGAGGGACAGCGGATCGGCCCGGACCTCACCGGCATGGCCGTGCATCCCAAGCACGAATTGTTGATCCACATCCTGGACCCCAGCCGCAGCGTGGAAGGCAACTTCCGCGTCTACACCGTGGTGTTGGACGACGGTCGCGTCGTTACCGGCATGTTGGCCGGCGAAAGCAAGACGGCGATCGAGATTATCGACACCGAGGCCAAGCGACACGCCATCGCCCGCGAGGACATCGACCAACTGGTCGGGTCGAAGAAGTCGCTCATGCCAGAGGGTTTTGAGAAGCAGGTCAAAACGGAAGAACTGCGCGACTTGCTCGAGTTCCTCACGACGCGAGGCAAGTACTTCCCGCTCGACTTGGCCAAAGTCGCGACCAGCACGACCACGAAGGGCATGTTCTTCGGGGAGGAATCGGAGATTGAACGACTGGTCTTCTCCGACTGGTCGCCCAAGACATTCGACGGAGTGCCGTTCTATCTGGTCGACCCGAACGGCGATCGCCGTCCGAACGCGATCCTCTTGCACGGCCCCAACGGCCGCATTCCGCCGCGAATGCCCAAGTCGGTGTCGCTGCCGTGCCGCTCGCCCGCCAAAGCGATCCACTTCCTGAGCGGCATCTCGGGCTGGGGCTGGCCGATCGGCGAGAAGGGCTCGGTGTCGATGATCGTCCGTCTGCATTACGCCGACGGATCGAAGGAAGACCACGAGCTGAAGAACGGCGTTCACTTCGCGGACTACATCCGAGTGGAGCAGGTCCCCGAGTCGAAACTGGCTTACCGCCTACGCGGCCAGCAGCTTCGGTACTTGGCGATCCAGCCGAAGAAGTCGGACGTGATCGATACGGTGGAACTGGTGAAAGGCCCCGACCAATCGGCGCCGATCGTCATGGCCATCACCGTCGAATCGAAGTAATTCGTCGACGCAACCCGTGCCACAGGGGCGCATCAGATCAGCCTTGGGCCAAGCATGGGCACGGATTCAAGCCGGAGGCTTGATAGCAATTAGCCGGTGGTTGAGCGAAGCGACACCACCGGTTCTTGTGGTCAATTGCCCACTTGTTCAATCCCCCCGATTCCAGCCCTACCGGGCCGCCGTCGTCAATTCATGTAGATAGCGTTCCAGCGGCGTGTAGCCCTCGGAACCGTAGGTCGCTGCATCGGCCGGGTCGTCGGGATCCAGCCGGTGAGTCGACTCCCAGGCGTCAGGCAGTCCATCGTGATCACGGTCGGCCGGAGCGACGCCTGTCTGATAGTCGGGCCAGCCTCCCGCGTCTTTCTGCGAGTCGATGATGCCTGGAAGTTGACCGCGACTGCCGGTGAAGGTTGCGCGTCGCGCCCGCACGTCGGCGATGATGCGTGCGTCGACCGCGTCTCGACGCGGCCGAGTGGCGCCGACGTCGTCCAACAGCGACTCGAGCAACTGTTCGGGCCGCTGCGACGTCACGTGCGACTCCCATAGCGGCTCGGTCGCACGGATCTGTTCTCGATCGGCCGCTGTCCCGATGAAGGCGTTCCAATTGTCGGCGGCGACCTGCGGTTTCCCTTCCATGACGTTTCCCGCGACAAACGCCCGCATGCCGCGTCCCGCATCGCCCGGATCCGGCTTCAACAGCGAGAACACGGTGGTTGCAGGCCCCGGGAGATACAAGTTGTCGACGAAGCACAACTCGCGCACGCCGCCGTCGGTCGTGCGGTCGCGCCAGTTGAACACGACGTTGCTGCGAATGTCGAGCCGCCCGGCCAGCCGCTGGTCGGTGCGATCGAGCCCGCCGGCGAGGCTCCAATTGCGGCCGGTGCAGTGCGCCAGCAGATTGTGGTGAAAGCTGCCGATGTTTCCCGAAATGCTGCCGGCGAACGAGTGCCCCTTGCCAGTCCCGCGATACTTCTTGTGCTCCGCCAGATGCAGCGCTTCGGCGATCAAGCAGCGTTGCACCGTGATGTTTCGCGCCTCGCGCGAACTGAATCCCTCGTCGATGCTCCAACTGATCGAACAGTGGTCGAACAACACGTGATCGCAACCTCGCGCCCCGCAGCCGTCCTGCGTCGTCCCCGATTCGTCCCCCACGCGGATGCGCACATGCTGCACGATCACATCATGCGTGTCGGCGCAGCCAAAGGTGTAATTCTTGACGCAGATGCCGTCCCCCGGCGCGGTTTGACCGGCGATCGTGAGATACGGATTGCGCACGATCAGTTTGGACCGCAACGAGATCAGTCCGCCGACGCGGAACACCACGGTGCGCGGGCCGTCGGCTTCCACCGCCTCGCGTAAACTGCCGGGCCCTGCATCGGCCAGCGTCGTCACCTCCAAAACTCGACCTCCCCGTCCGCCGATCGCAAATCGCCCATACCCTTCCGCGCCCGGAAACGCGAGCCGCCGTGGGCGAAAGCGCCACACCTCGCCGCGCACCGTCTCGCCGCCGCCCTGCGGCCTACTATCCACTCGCCAGTACCAAGTCTGGCGATGGTCGATCGTCATGTTGACCGCCATGTCGACCGTCGGTCGTTCGGCAGCAGAGGAATCGCCCTGGTATTCCGGCGCGCTCTCGTCGGCTCGCGCCACCGCGTCGCGCGAAGCGCCAAGATAGAGGGAGTACGAACGAACGTCGGCCGGCGCCTTCCAGCGCAGCACCGGCGACTCCACGGCATGCTCGTCCCCGTCGGCCGGCGACGGCGTACGAGCTCGTCGACGCGGATCGGATCGATCAAGTTCCAGCCCGTTCAAGACCACTCGTCCGCCGTCCCGCGACTGGTACTCCACCGCCAGGACTTCGCCTGCAGCGATTCGCGCACGCACGTAGCTGACCGCGGCCCGCTCATCGTCGACGACGCGCGCCGTCGGCGTCGCTTGTTCAATGGAGCTTCCGCAGACGACGCGCAGCGGCGGCGCCGGCGCCGCCCCTTCGAGCTCGTTGTGGTACGTCGCCAACGAGTGCTCGCCCGCTGGCAACCCACGCACGGTCAACCGCACCCGTCCGCGGCACACGACGCCGTCGGACGCCATCCGCGCGGGATGGTCGAAACCCGGCTTCCACCACTGCGTTTGCAGCGGTCGATCCGCGTCGAGCGCCTCGAGTTTCATTTCCAGCGAGCCCAGCTGAAACGCGGCAACTTGGCCCTCCGTCACGCGCCAGTTCTCCCAGTCGACGCTGCGCACGTCGCCGCGCGCCGTGTCCTGATTCAAGTCGATTCGTGGACCGTCTGCGGCGGAGGCGGCGTGAACGACAAGCCCCCAAGCCAGCGTCGCGACGAGGAAAGCGAACCGACCGATCCGGCGACGGCGGCGAGAAGACATGGAGGAAGCTCAATCAGTAAAGGGACCAGCGCCGCGAGCGGCCAGCAACCGACGCAAGTCGGCGGCTGAGACTTCTTGCGGCGACTGTTTCTTGGACGTCGCCAGCCACGCAGCCACGCCCGCCGCCTCCCCCAGCGCCATCGCGGTCACCGTGACGCGCGTGGAAGCGTGAGCCCCGCGCGTCGCCGAGTGACAGCGACCGGCGACCAGCAGGTTGGAGACAGTGCGCGGCAGCAGCGAACGATACGGGATATCGTAAGGCTTGGGCTGCACTTTCTGCGGCGCGAAGTCGTTCGCCGACCCGACCGTCGTCTTGTTGGGATGCAGGTCGAGGTACCAGCAGCCGGTGGCGATCGCGTCGTCGAACCGCTGGCTCGTCATCAAGTCTTCTTCGTTGAGAACGTACTGCCCCAGCAAGCGTCGCGACTCGCGCACCCCGATCCACGGATAGGCTTCGATGAAGTACGACTGCTCGAACCCCGGCACGTCGCGTTTCCACGCATGAAACATGGCCCACGCGTCGGCGCGCCCCTGCATCTCGGCGCGGCTTAAGTCGGCCGCGTCGGTCGGGTTCGCCGGCACGCGCACGCCATGGATGTAAACCTCGCTCTCGTGGAACAAGAACATCACGCCCGGGCCGTAGTACAGCGGCAGTTCGCCGAGGCGCTGAGCTTTTTCGAGCGCCGCGCGACAGTTCTGCGAGAGACTCGGCTCGCGTCGCACGTTGCCGATGCGGAAGTGTAGGGTGAGCGGCTGGACTTCCGCATTTTGTTCGAACGCCGCGCCGGCCCACGCCGCGACGTCCGCGTCCCCCGTGCAGTCGATTACGACTTGCGGCTCCACCTCGGTCAGCCCGTCCTTATTCGCGACCAACACCGACTCGATCCGGTCGCCGCGCACCGTCGCGCCGCAGGCGAACGAATTGAAAAGGACGGAGAGCCGTTCACGCTGTTCCGTCAGCAGGCGGTCGAGCAGCAATTTGAAGGCGAACGAATTGCCGATCGTCGGGTTGTGCTTCTCGGTGTGCGTCGCGTCGGGCTTGCAGACGCCCGATTTGGCGAGCAGTTCGAGCGGAATGCCGCGGGCGACGATGCGGTTGTCGCGAATGTCGGCGATGCCGTCAAAGTAGGGAAGCCCCACCGACGTGATGATGCCGCCCGCGAACGGCGCCTTCTCGACAAGCAATACGTCTGCTCCAGCCCGTGCGGCCGCCAGCGCCGCCGCCGTCCCCGCACAGCCGCCGCCGCAAACCAAAACGTCGATGCGGCGCCGACGTCGCTCGGGCGCCGCAGGCGTCGAAAAGGCGGACGCCGGCTGAGCAGCCAGACTGACCGAGGCGAGCGCCGCGCCCATCGCGGCGTCGCGTACGAACTGTCGTCGGTTCGACATCGAACGGCATTCCATTGAGGGAATCAAAGCAACGGCTGCGCGAGCTTAATCAGCGTCGCTTTCGCGGGGTTTCAACGCCTCATCACGCTCGCGCCGCAGTCTCGCGACCATCTGGCTCAAGTCGCTCATTTTACCGACTTCTTCGCGCACCAAGCGCCGCTCTTCGTCCGACGACCACGAGATGGCGTCGACTAGCAGCGACCGAGCGTCGTCGGGCGTGCGATCGGTACGCTCGTGGAGATCGTAGGTCAGATCGAGCATCTTGGGGCCGGTGAACATGAGCCCTAGGGCGCTCTGTTTCATGGTCACGTTGGACGTTTCATAGAGTCGCAGTTGAGCGTCGATCAAGATTGGCTCGCCGCGACGTTGTAGATATCGGCCGCTCGACATGGTGCTGAGCTGACTGCGTTCCTGCAGCAGTTCCCAGCCTGTGCCTTCGGTGATCCGCACACAGGGGAGGGCGACGTCGTTGAGCGTCCGGGGTCGGAGCGGGTTCGAGCGGAGCAGGGCCGGGGCGAACATCGCCAAGAAGAAGAGGGCGACGACCACCACCCCCGCAACCAAGATCCACCGCGGCGACATATAGCCCCCATGTCCGCCGCACAGCACCACCTGCCGGCCCTGGAGTGATAATGACTCTGTTGAATGTGGAGTGCTTGGCGCCTCGGACCCACGGTCGTTTGTTGCGCAACGACGCGCGTGGATCGTGCTCCCTTGTCCCCGCCGCGGGGGAGAAGGGCTGGGGATGAGGGTGTCGGCGCAACGACAATTCGCGCACTTAGTCTCAGATTTCTATCGCTCCACGCCGGCTCCCCACCTACCCAAACCACTCGCCACCGCCCCCCATTCCTCAGCCGCCCCGCGCTAGCGGCCGGCTCCCCTCTCACACCGTCAGATTCTACCTCACCCGACGGACTTCGAATCCGCCTACTTGGTGAGAATGAGCTTTCCGTTGCGAGTTTCACGGAGTTGGTAGGTCATGCCTTTGTAGCGGATCGTGATCGTCTTGCGTCCCGCCGCGATGCACTCCCATTCGACCGATCTACTTTCGCTGTTAGGAGATGCGCTATCGGCCTCATAAGTACCGGGCGTCCGCTCCGGCCCCTCGGCCCCGACATTTTTTTCATCCACCATGCTGCGTCCCCCTTGCGATTCGAACCCAGACATGTATATTGAGACTCAGTATCAAAGTCAATCGCCGCTTTCGCAAGAATCGCGATTGAAAACATGTCCGTAGCCAGCACCGGCCGGCTCCCGCCGCTCGAACTCGAGCCGGCTCGCCTGCGCCTTCGCCAGCCACGTTCCCCTGCCGACGCACGGCCGTTCGTGTTCGTCGCGCAACCGTTCTTGGGAATCGTTTGGAAAGGCGCCTCTCATGGCTCGCACCTGGCCCCCGTTCGCTCGCACTCGCTTGGTTTCGCGGCTCGCCCGCCGCCCCCGTCCCGTTCGCCCCCTTTCGGCCGGATTCACGCTCGTGGAATTACTGGTGGTCATCGCGATCATCGGCATCCTGGTGTCGCTGCTGCTGCCCGCCGTTCAAGCGGCGCGCGAGGCGGCGCGTCGGATGAGCTGCACGAACAACCTGCGGCAGATTGCGCTGGCGACGCAAAACTACCACGACGTCTACAACTACTTGCCGCCCGCGTCGACGTCCCCCGCCAACACGGGCAGCAGCGCGTTCGCCGCCATCCTGCCCTTCATGGAGCAGAACAACCTGTACCAACTGTATGACTTCTCGCGCGGCAACAGCGACCCCGTCAACACGGCGGTCGTCTCCCAGCGAATCCCGGCCTTCCTCTGCCCGTCGGCCGCCTTCCTACGGATCGTGCCGGCCGGCGCTTGCGACGCCTATCGAGCGCCCGGCACTTACGCCTTTTCGACCGGATCGGGCGATCCCTGGGCGGCCAACAACGGCGCCATCGCCACCGCCTACACGCCGCAGACCAACTTCGCCTCGATCCTCGACGGCACGTCGAACACGCTGCTGGCCGGCGAATCGCATTGGACGTTCCGCGACTACTTGTTCACCAGCGGCCCATGCGCGGGCCAAATTCGCGGCGGCTTCACTTACTGGTCGTCGCCCTACCCGCTCGCGACGGCGTTTACGACGCGCGGCCCGTTCAACCCCAAGTCGATGGCCGGCGACGCCAGTCGCCTCTCCAACTTCCGCAGCAACCATCCGGGCGGCGTGAACATGGCCAATGTCGACGGATCGGTACGCTTCTGGTCCGAGACGGTCAACCACGCCGTGCTGGATGCGGCCGCCACGCGCGACGGCGGCGAAGCCGTCTCCAACCAATAACGCTCCGGCAGCCTACAGCACAAGGAGCTTTGAACCATGACTCATGGGATCGAAACGCCGCCGGTCGCCGCAGCGTGGCGCAGAAGACTGTTTCGCGCGGCCGCGAGCTGCCTGCTGGCGTGGTCATTGGCCGCGACCGGTTGCGGCGGCGACGGCCTCACGCGCGGCGCCGTGTCGGGTCAAGTCACGCTGGACGGCAAGCCGCTCCCCGCGGGACGCATCCTGTTCACGTCGCAAGGACCTGAGGGAGGCCCCACGGTATCCACCGTGATCCGCGACGGCGTCTATCAGCTTTCCGCAGCCGAAGGGCCGGTCGTCGGACCGCAGAAGGTCGAGGTCGAAATCGACCGCCAACTGGGCTTCGCGATCGACGACGAACAAGAGTTCGCCAAGCGCAATTCGGGGCGTCCGCAAGCCGGCGCAGGTCCACCCGCCTTTCGCGCACCAACCAACCTGACCACGGTCATCGCCGAGGGAACGAACGTCTACGACGTTTCTCTGCCGCCCTTGGCCCGCTGAAGCTTTCCACTTGCCGCACCCCACCCCTAAACTGTTTCTCAACCAGGAGATCTTTATGAAACGAACCTCGCTCTTTCTCTTCCTGACGCTCGCCTGCGGCGCCTGGCTGCAGCCGATCGCCGCTCAGGCTCACTTCCTGTGGCTCGTCCGTGATGCGCAACACGGCGGCAAGATCCAAGTCTATTTCGGCGAAGCGGCCGAACCGGACGACCCGGCCCTGTTAAGCAAAGTCGCCGCGGCCGAGGTCTGGTCGCTGGAAGGACGCGGCCAACCCAAGTCGCTCCCGCTGACCCACTCCTCCGATTCGCTCACCGCCGACCAAGCTCGCCCTGCCACTTCGATCCTGCGCCACAACTACGGCGTGGTGGAGAAGGGGGGCGCGCCGTTCTTGCTCAAGTACTACGCCAAGGCCTATCCGTACGCCCTGCCCGGCACTTGGAACGCCGTGCGCGACGCCGAGCGACTGCCGCTCGAAGTCACCCCCGCGCTCGCCGCCGACGGCCTGCGACTGACGGTGACTTGGGCCGGCAAGCCGCTGCCTGGCGCCGTCGTCACCGTGAACGGTCCCGGCATCGACTCGAAGCTGGAAGGCCCCGCCGACGCCGAAGGCCGATTCGTCTGCCAGCTCGCGCAGCCGGGCCTCTATTCGATCCGCGCCAAGCATTCGGAAGAAACCGCGGGAACGCACGACGGCAAGGAGTACAAGTCGGTGCGACATTACTCGACCTTGTCTTTGAACTACGCTCCGGCGCAGTTGTCGCCGGCCGCACACGACCTCCCGCCGCTCGCCAAAGGCACGACCAGCTTCGGCGGCGCCGTGGTGGGTGATGCGCTTTTCGTCTATGGAGGCAACTACGGGTCGGCGCACGAATACGCCAACGAAGACCAGTCGGGCGACCTCTGGCGGCTCGACCTCCACAAGCCGGGCCAATGGGAAGTCGTCAGCACGGGCCCGCGCCTGCAAGGGCTGGCGATGGTCGAGCACCGAGGGAAGCTGATCCGCGTCGGCGGGTTCACGGCTCAGAACAAGACGGGCGAACCGCAGAACTTGGTGTCGCAGTCCGACGTCGCGCGGTTCGATCCGCAGACGCGCACCTGGGAGTCGCTTCCCAGCTTGCCGCAGCCGCGATCGTCGCACGACGCGGCGCTTATCGGCGACACACTGTACGTCGTCGGCGGTTGGGCCTTGAAAGGGGAAAGCAAGAACTCCCAGTGGCATGAGACGGCGCTGGCGCTCGACCTGTCGGCCGACAAGCTCGCGTGGCGCGAGATTGCGGCGCCGCCGTTCAAGCGCCGGGCCCTGGCGCTGGCCGAGTGGCGCGGGAAGCTGGTTTGCGTCGGCGGCATGATGGAGTCGGGGGGACCGACGACGGCGGTCGCGATCTATGATCCGGCCGCAAACCGCTGGTCGGAGGGACCGGCGCTGCAAGGAAGCGCGATGGACGGATTTGGCGCGTCGGCCTTCGCCTGCCAGAATTCGCTCTACGTCACCACCGTCACCGGCTCGATTCAGCGGCTGAGCGGCGAGGGGAAGGCGTGGGAGTACGTCGGGCAGCTCGCACAGCCCCGCTTCTTTCATCGCTTGTTGCCGTGGCAAGGGACGCAGCTCTTGGTCGTCGGCGGCGCGAATATGGAAGAGGGGAAGACGGAAGCCCTGGAGAAACTAAACACGGCGACGGCCCAGGCGGCTGGCAAATAAGTGACGCGATCCGCGACGTCCGCCAGGCGCACTGTGACCGTCTAAACGGGAGCGCGTCATGGTCGCCTGGCGGACGAAGCGTTTGCAGACGAAATGTTGGAATCGGGAATCGGCCGCGGCGACGAGTCGGTTCATCGCTCTGGGGAGCCAGCTCCTGGTGCTGGCAGGCCTTTGGCTGGCGGGGATGAGCGTCTGGACGGCCGACGTGCGAGCGGCCGAACCGCTGCGCGTGGGCCGGCAGCCGGTGGACCGAGTGTTGTTTCTGGGGAACAGCATCACGCTGCACGGGCCGCTCGCCAGCATCGGGTGGACGGGCAATTGGGGGATGGCGGCCAGCGCCCCGGAGAAGGATTACGTCCATCTGCTGACGGCGCGAATCGCCCAGGCGGCGGGGGGACGGCCGCAAGTGAAGGTCCGCAACATCGCCGACTTTGAACGGACTTTGGGCGACTATCCGATCGCGAAGAACCTGCGCGAAGAGCTGGAATTCCAGGCGGATTTGGTGATTGTCGCGATCGGAGAAAACGCCGCCGCGCCGCAGACGGAAGCCGAGCGGACGCGGTTCTTGGAGGCCGTGTCAGGGTTGCTGACGGAGCTGCAGCGTCATGGCCGCCCCACGATCTTGGTGCGCAGCCAATTCTGGCCCGACGACGTCAAAGACCCGCTTTTGAAGCAGGCCGCCGACGCCGCAGAAGTGCGTTTTGTGGACATCCGCGCGATCGGCCGAGATCCATCGCACGCAGCGCGTGCAGAGCGGCAGATCGAGCATGCGGGAGTGGCCGGCCATCCGGGCGACAAGGGCATGGCCGCCATCGCCGACGCGCTGTGGAAGGCGCTTCAGTAACGTCCTCTTCCTCGATTCCTCCGGCCCCAAAAAAGCCGCTTGACACCCACGCCGATGATAGTGTACAAATATACACGCTGCGACTGACATGTCAGCCGCAACCGCGAGAGCGATCGGCGTATGCCCCGACCCATGTTCCCAGTCCCGTGTTCCTGTACCCAGCGTTTGGACGACCGCAACAAGGAGGTTAACCGTTATGCTCGTATTGACACGTCGCGAGAGTGAGCGGATTCGAGTGGGCGATTCGATTGTGGTGACGGTGGTGCGTGTGTCGGGCGACCGAGTGCGTTTGGGGATTGAGGCCCCGGCGCACGTGCGGGTGCTCCGGGACGAGCTGCAACCGCACGCGGCGCAAGCCGACTCGCGGCCAGCCTCGCAGTCGACGGAAGTGCCGGGTGGCGAGCCCTTGATTTTGGACCATTCGGCGGTGGTCGGCCCCACGGTCCCGACTCCGAACGGCCCCTTGCGACCTCGGGCCGAGGCGAACTCGGCTTCCTAGTTCTGCCTCCTAACCTTTTTCGCAACCATCATTTCCGCCGCCGCCGCCGCGACCGCGGCCGGCGTTGGGGCGTTCGCAATCCCGCGATCGTCGACGCAATGCGTCAGGCCAATGCGTCAGATCGTCGGCCTCGATGAACGCGAGTCGTGAGCATCAAGTTGCCGGCGTCCCGAGCCGATAAAGGTGGAGCAACTTGCATAAGTCGAGCGGAAGGTCGTGTTTCGTCGTAGCGCGAACCTCTGACCACTCCAAGGCGTCTTGCGAGGAGCGGCCTGATGAAATAGGATTAGGCCGTACGTTTTACCGATCCCCTGTAGCTCAGTTGGTAGAGCAGGCGGCTGTTAACCGCCGGGTCGTAGGTTCGAGTCCTACCGGGGGAGCTGATTTTCCGGCCGCGAAACTGGCCGACCCATTGGTTTACACGAAACGCCGAGAGCCAACCGCTCTCGGCGTTTTGCGTTTACCCGTGAATTTCCAACGACTTGCGACGACGCCCGTCTCTGGCCCACTCTCTCGCCGAACCGCCCGTTCGAACCGGCGGACGCCCAAAACGCCAGGGTTGCGTTCGGGCGACTCATTTTCCGTCTCGAAACTCTCGCGCTCTCCGTTTAACAGGGCCTCCGGGGTTAACAACCCGGTTGCGTTCGGGGTGGTAATTGTCGGAATCGAAGACTTCCCGCAATAGTTTGCGGCAGCACGGCTATCAGTTCGCAGGCGCGTGCTTAGAATCGGCTGTTCGGATCGCGATTCACACTGGAGATGTCGAAATGGCCGGTTCGCTCACCTACGCACGTCACGAGAAACTGAGCCTGAAGGGGCACTCCGAGTTCAACGAGGCATGGCTCCATCAGCGGATTTGCGAGGCACCCGACATCCTCGGCCTAGGCGATGTTCGGGTCATTGATCGGGAGCGAATTCAGTCGGCTGGTGGACGTCTCGACATCTTACTGTTCGACGAGGAGAACAATCGGAGATACGAAGTCGAAGTTATGCTTGGCGCAACCGATCCGAGCCATATCGTCAGGACGATCGAGTACTGGGACATCGAACGACGCCGATATCCCGGCTACGAACATGTTGCGGTTCTGATTGCCGAGGATGTGACAACCCGCTTCCTCAATGTTCTGAGTTTGATGTCGGGAAGCATTCCTTTGATCGCCATTCAACTTGATGCACTCAAGGTCAATCAAACGATTCTGTTGAACTTCGTGCAAGTTCTGGATCAGACGGATCTTCGTCTTGATGATGCGGGCGACACGGGTGGCGCTAAGGTTGATCGCAGCTATTGGGAGCGAGACGTGGGGGCTGCCTTGATCCAAATGTGCGACGACGTGCTCAAGCTCATTAACGAAACAGCTCGGCCGCGTCGTGAGCTCAGCTACATGCAGCAGTACATCGGCCTAAAAGTAAACGGAGTGGCCGATAACTTCATTTGGTTTTGGTTCAAGAAGTCGACGAAAACGCTTCACCTTGGCTTTCGCATGTCGAACGTAATGCCCTGGAAAGAGCGATTTGAGAGGGAGGGGATCGCGATCAAGAGCCAAGGCAAGCGCCGTCTTGAAGTCTCCGTAACGGGCGACGAGTTCAAAGCCAAACAGCCGCTTCTGAAAGAAGTTATCGATGCGACCGTCGCCGAATTTGGGTGATAAAAGTTCGTTGGTGACAAAGATTCTAAAAGCCGGTGGGGGGAATCGAACCCCGCTTACTCTACTCTTCTGGAAGATCAGACCTCTGGATGGACATCAGTTTCTGTGTGAGTGGAGTGACGGCCAGATTGACTTTCGCCAATCATATCCGCACCGGCAGTAGAGCGGCTCCATACAACACTATTTCGTGTAGTCTCAACATGGCAATCTCCTTTAGCTGTTCGCAAATGTAAGTGACTTCGTTGACGAAGTGTGACAATGCTGCTGCGAGAGGCTTGACACTCCACTCCACGGAAACTTCAACTACCAACTTCAATCTGACCCGCAACCCGAAGGTGCTCGTGTACGCTCAATCTATCATTGATCGTCCCTAAACATTTTCGACCATTATAGGCAAGGAAAACAAACTCCAGACCCACCTCTGGAGTCCATGTGCTCGTCGTCGTTTTGGCTGTACCACATCTTGAACGACCTTTCAGGCGGGTGATCGCCTGGCCAGAGTGTGGCTTCCCGGTCTGTGGTTATCCCCGCTGTTTAAAGGGGTGTTTGGGCGGAAGTCAAAATGGCTTTCAAAGGCCACCTCCTTCCCGCGCCGCGCGACGATCGACGTCTGCACGCTGGCCAATCCAAGCGTCGCAGGCCTTTCGTCGACGGAGCTCCGATCAGTCAATTCGTTCTTCCAAGGCTGAGTATTGGGCCATCGATGGTCGAATTCCACGCACCAAGATTCCCGACACTTGCCCCTGGTACCCGGTAGGTTAACAGCATAGGGCCGCGCGTTCAATCTTCGACGACGCCTCCCGCGTCGCGGCCCGCGCGGGTGACAATCTCCCGGAGCGATCCCCATGTCCGACTGCGCCGATCCCGCGCGCCCGTCCCCCGACGACCGCCGCCGCGAGGTAGCCGCGATCTTGGCGACCGCCATTCTCCGGCTCCGCAACCGTGCCGCCTTGCCCCCCGCCAAGCCGCCCGATTCCTCGCCGGCCGGCCTTGAGGTTTCCCCGGAAACGAGGCTCAGTGTCCACCGTGGTTAACGGTCTAGGGGTTTCGAACCAGGAGAAGCACGATGGAACTGAACGTGGGAAAAGAACTGGCGGAGCTGAATCGCATGCCAGTGTCGGCGTTACGAGCGAAGTATGTCGAAGTGTTCGGCGAAGCGACCAACGCCAGGCACAAGGCATGGCTCGTCAAGCGGATTATCTGGCGCATGCAGGCATTGGCGGAAGGCGACCTCACCGAACGGGCCCGGCGCAGGGCCGCCGAGTTGGCCAACGACGCCGACTTGCGTCGCCGGCCACCCAAGACGCCAAACACCCCGCCACCCGCGCCTGTGCGGCCCAGGGCGGCCACGGTGGCAACCACGGGCGACCGCCGTCTGCCGGTCCCCGGCACGGTCCTGACGCGGGTGTACAAGGGGGAAACGCTTACGGTTTCGGTCCTGCCGGCGGGCTTCGAATTCGAGGGGGAGGTCTACAAATCCCTCAGCGCCGTCGCCAAGAAGATCACCGGTTCGCACTGCAACGGTTACCTCTTCTTTCGCCTGACGAAGCAAGGAGGTGACCGATGATCGCCAAGAACCGCAAACCGATGGCTCCGTCCGCCCCGACGTTCCGGTGCGCCGTCTACACCCGCAAGTCGACCGAGGACGGATTGGAGCAGGAATTCAACTCGCTCGACGCCCAACGCGACGCCGGCGAGTCGTACGTCAAGAGCCAGGTGGCGGAGGGTTGGCAGTGCCTTGCCGATCGGTACGACGACGGTGGTTTCACCGGCGGCAACATGGATCGGCCGGCGCTGCGGCGGCTCCTGGCCGACATCGAGGCCGGCAAGGTCGATTGCGTGGTCGTCTACAAGGTCGACCGCCTCAGCCGTTCGCTACTCGACTTCGCCCGGATGATGGAGACGTTCGACAAGCACGGGGTGTCGTTCGTCTCCGTGACCCAGCAGTTCAACACCGCCTCGTCGATGGGCCGGTTGGTCCTCAACGTCCTGTTGTCGTTCGCCCAATTCGAACGCGAGATGATCAGTGAGCGCACTCGGGACAAGATTGCCGCCGCCCGGCGCAAAGGCAAATGGGTCGGCGGCATGCCGCTCCTGGGCTACAACGTGGTCGACTCGAAACTGGTGGTCGATCTCGACGAAGCCGAGCAAGTCCGCCAGATTTTCGCCCTCTACCTGCAGCAAGACGGCCTGATTCCGGCTGTCCAAGAACTGAACCGGAGGGACTGGCGGACCAAGAAATGGACCACGAAGAAGGCTTCGTCGCGAGGCGGGCAACCCTTCACGAAGAACCGCCTCTGGCGTTTGCTCACGAACGTGGCCTACATCGGCAAATTGCGCTACAAGGACGAGATCCACGACGCCGAGCACCAGCCGATTGTGTCGCCCGATGCCTGGCAGAAGACCCAAGCGAAACTGGCTCGCCAGGGTCGCACGGGCGGCCGCGAGGTGCGGAACAAGTTCGGCGCGATCTTGAAGGGATTGATTCACTGCACCGCCTGCGGCTGTGCGATGTCGCCGTCGCACTCGACCCAAGAAGGCCGGCGGTACAGGTACTACGTCTGCCAAAACGCACAAAAGCGCGGCTGGCACGAATGCCTCGCGCCGTCGCTGCCTGCGGGTGAAGTCGAACGATTCGTGGTCGAACAGATCAAGTGCATCGGTCGCGATCCGGCGATCGTCGCCGAAACCGTGCGGCAAGTCCGCGGGCAAGCCTCCGAACGGATCGACGAATTGCAGACCGAGGAGCGACGCCTCGTCCGCGAACTCGCGGAATACCAACGCGATCTCCGTCGCTTGACGGCGAATCCCAACGCGAGTCCAGGCGCGGTTGTCCCCCAGGCGCTCGTGCATTTTCAGTTGCTGGGCGATCTCTTGCTCGGTGGTTCCGCGCCGGCGGTGATCCTGACCTGGGACGGCAGTGCTTGGGTGCCCGGCAATACGACGATCGCCGTGGACGACTGGTACGCGAATCCCGGCATGTGGCAGGCGTATGCGGGTTACAAAGGACTCGCGCTGAAGAACGCTTGTCACGATCGTTACGAAATCGTCTGGATGGAGACGCCGGCGCGGTCGATCGAATTCGTGTTGACTAGCGCGCTGAACCTCGTGAGCGTCAGGCTCTGACCGTAAACGGCAGGGAATTGCGCTGGCGACGTCGGTCGATCCAGTTGCAGGAGGTCTTGCAAGGGGAGCATGGTACCCGACTCGATCGCCATTCGGCAGTCGCGTAAATGCAACGCCTGTTTCTGCGGCGTATCCAAGAGCATCGCCAGCCCTTCATCGATCCATAGCGGTGGCGTTCCTTCGGAAAAGTGATCTGCCAAGATCACGTGCACGAGCTCGTGAGCCAGGGCTGGCAACTCGCCGTTTTCCGTCGTCAACAGATCGATCCGACGGGTGACCGTGCCGTCCTGATGGCGGCGAACTAAGCTGCTGCCTAGGGTCGACCCGCCAGCGCGTCCGACCGCAGATAGATAACTCTGGCGCTGAACGTGGATGACGATCTCACACGGCGATTTCCATTTCGGGGCGTGCTTGCCGCTCAGCCATCGTTTATTCCACGAGTTGCGGATGGTCTCACATTGGGTCGCAACGACTTCCACGGCAGGACCGCCCCGGTGACTTCGCACCGAGAAACCAGCGCATGTTTCGGTCGGCGGTATCGGGCATACCATAACGGTGTCGGCACACGGACAGCTCACGCTCATTTCCGTGGTTTGTGCCTGACCAGACGATGCCAAAGTCCACATTAACACAAAGACATGAAAAGACCGCATTTCGTGCACCACCGGCAGGGGGCCGCTCGGAAAACATGGCGTCAGCGACCGATGGCTTAATCAAACCCTGTGCCGGTTTCCTCCAATCGCCGAAGTCCGTGCTGACCGCTGCGTCGCAATTCACGAGCCAGTCAATACTTAGGCGATGCAAACGGCTAGCAGATGGGAGGCAAAGCAAGATTCCTTTGCCACGGACGCTCGCCGTAACTGCTTGTCCCGCAAGCAGCGATCGCACGACGGCGCAGCAGAGGTTTGGAAAGCGAAGTCCTTTTGTCCGAAGGAAAACGCGTGAGCCTGCATCTAATGTTTCGGAAGGGAAGAAGGTCGCCTACGCCAAAACACAGGGTCGCCCGCCTCCGCACGTCGTTCAGAACTCTTCCCTCCCGACGACCCGGCTCAACAAGTGGAGAACTGCCATGAAACGCCTCATCACGACACTGCTGTTTGCCGGTTTGGTTGGCCTGGCTGGAATGCCGCGATCCGCCGAAGCTGGGGTTTTTGGCCGCTGGTTCAGATGCAAGTCCTCGGGAACGACGACGGCTGCTGTCGCTCCGAGTGCCGACGCAACAGCGGATGCAGGTCGACGCTACTCGTACGAACCAAGCTCGCCAAACGTCTCCCGCCGGACCACGAGTAATGCTGTTCCGCTCGGACAGCGACACCTGCTACCGAAGACCGATCCCCGCCGTTACGTGAACGAATAGAAGTCACCTTCGGCATACCGATTGGTGTGAATGAGCCGTTGCGGCTTGCCAAGCATTTGCCGGTTCTCAATCTGAACCGGTACTCGATGAAGGAGGAGGTCGACGAATGATTCGTCGACCGAAGCACCCCTGGGAAATGTGCAGCGAGTTTGTGCCGTCGACGCAAAGCGTCGCCATCGCGTTCCGGCGATACTCGCAACCCGAAGTGCTTCATCTGCGGTGTTCGCTCGCAGTACCAGCGAATGCGGAAGGAACCGTTTCCGACTCTCAGCCGCATTCAGAACATCGGGTACGAACTCGGCGAAAACGGGCGCACGGCGGAATGGTATCGGGCGAATCACCGCACGCCGTGGTTAGCGTCCGAGAGCGAGGAAGAGAAGTTTCGCTTGAGCTTGGCTTGAAGGACTAAGGGCCCAGATCGCCTCCTTTCCTTCCTAATCGCTACAACCGGAACTCACCGTGGTAAACCATGCAGTCCGCTCGTAACGCTTGCACCTTACATCGGGGATATGCCGATGAAGACGATGAAGCCGTATCTCCCATGCGCGAGGGAAACGGCTTCGGATTGTGGCTGCAAGTCGTTGAATTGACGGCGCAACTTAAGGATGGATCGAGGCAATGACTCAGGTACCTCGCTTAGCGAAAAACGCCGCCATACTCGTGCTTTTGGTACTCGTTTCCTGCGCGGGGTGTGAGACGTCCAAAAACCAGGTTCGACCCGGTTCAACGCTCGCGCACAAGACAATTGATCCTAACGTCCCACGTGTCCTTGCCAAAACGGAGTCCACAGTGCGGTTGGCATCCCATCGGCAGCAAGAGGAGGCTTCCCAGCAATTGCTGCCACTCGAACAACGCGAGCCGGAAGTCCTCGTTGCGCCGCATCTGCACCCCAACGAATCGCTGCTGGAACTTGAAGCCATTGCGATGGCAAGCAATCCCACGCTAAGGCGCATGCAGCACGAGGCGGGTGCGGCCTGGGCGAAGACCGGTTATGTAAGCAAACTTCCGGACCCAACAGTCTCCACGATGTTCTTCACGCCCCCCATGAACTTCGAGCCTGACCGGCAAGTGGCAGACATTCAAGTCATGCAGATGATCCCGTGGCTGGAACGGTTAAAGGCCGAGGCCCAACAATCGCATACGGAAGCGCTCGTGGCCGAGACTCAGTACCAGGCAGAGCGATTGCGAATCATCGGTGACATTCGAGTCACATGGTTCAAGCTGTACGTCCTCCGAAAGCAGATTGAGACGACGGAGGCGGATCAGGCGCAGCTCGAATCACTTATCAAAACCGCCAACGCCCGAGTGCGAACGGGCGACGCCCAACCAGGGGACGCACTCATGGCGACGCTGGAGCTGAGCAGTCTTGAGGAGCAGCTTTTGGGTTATCGCCAACAAATTGCATCAACGACAGCCGAACTCAATCGGTTGGTCGGTCGCGATGCCAGCATGCCCATCGCGCCGCCAACTAGAATTGACGTCCAGCTTCCCGAATGGAATCATGAACTTTTGAAGCAAATCGCGATGGAGAATCAGCCTGAGCTAAACGCCGCTCGATTGCGAACGGCGGCCACACGCTGGGGGATCGAAGTTGCTCGTCTGAAACGACGACCCGATCTGACCTTTGGAGTAGGCTGGATCGTCATGGATGCGCCCGGGGCAACGATGCCAGACGCGGGCAGGGATTCGTTAACGCTGGGCGTCTCCGGCAACATCCCGATTTCGCACCGCAAGTATGACGCAATGGTTTCCGAAGCCTCACGCGAGCATCATGCCGCCCATGCGTCCGAAGACGAGATCGCGATTCGTTTAGACGCTTTGCTGCGGGACCTTTGGGAGCAGGCCCGCGCCAGTCAAAAGACCGTTGAACTCTACGAAACATCGATCCTTCCGCAGGCCCGACAGACCTTCGAGGCGGACCAGAAGTCTCTCATCAACAACACGGTGACTTTCGACCGGGTAATCCGAGACTACCGGACGCTTTTGAACTTGGAAATGGGATACCACCGCGCATTAGGCCAACTGGCAACGACGCTTGCCCGTA
>JAXMBK010000017.1:0-142364 GCA_046349935.1 Pirellulales bacterium
TACGACGAAGTGGTTGAGTCGTCGATCGAGCGGTTCCTCGAAACCAACGCCGACCTCTGGGACGCCATCCTCCTCCTCGATGTCCTAGAGCACTTCGAGCATACGCAGGGCAAGGCCATCCTCAGCGTCCTTCGCAGTCGGCTCTCGCCTGGAGGTCGGCTTTTCGTCGGCACGCCCGCCGTTTGGATGGATCAGGGAGCGGCGTATGGAAACGAATTCGAAAGGCACCGATCGCTCTGGACGGCCGACGATCTGGGGGCGCTCGGTTTCGAGTTACTCAACGACGGCACCATCGACCGAAACGGCAACCAAATGCTTCTTGGTGTGGCGACGAACATCAGGCGTCCATGACCTCTCGCCGCCCGCTTCACACTCTCTTGTCAATCGCCCAATCGGCAACTGACTCGGGATGACCTACATCTTCAGCCATCCCGTCAACTATCTAACTCGATTCCCTTTGGCTGAGTTGTGCTTCCGGCACATGAGCGCTGCGTTATCGAGTGCCGTTCGACCGCCCTTGCTGTGCGGATTGATGTGGTCAATCGTAAAGTCCTCCCAGGTGAGCTTGCATCCGCACTTTGAGCACACTCGATTCCCCGCGCTATTCCAGATGATTCGGCGTTGCTCCAGGCTGAATCCGCGTTGCGAGTCCTTTCGCGCGAACAAGCTCCCGAGGATGCCCCGAAGAATCTCTTCACGTTTGCGCCGCTGGGCGACGTCGTCAGTCATTTGCGACACCGTCAGCAAGTAATCACGGAACAGTTCTTGGTGTGGTTTCGCGCCTTTCGCCCGTCGTTGGAGCTCTCGAACCTCGTCGACATTCGTTGCAAACGACTTCAGTAGGTCCCAAGCGAGACGATTTCTGCGCCTGTCGGTGAGAATCAACCCTTCTTGCTCGAACTTTCCAACCAGCACGACGAGCGAATAGAAGTCTGTAACTTGGCGAAATCGTGTGGACTTGAGCTGGGGAAACATTCGCCGCACTCGGTTCAGAGTTGTCGTCACCAAGCGTGAGGCTTTCGTGAGTTGGCGGCCATCAAAGGACTTCGTTGCCATGACCTTGTCCAACGCGGTCTTCTTGTTCAGGACGTCGCCTTGTACCAGCGATAGCATCAATTCACACATCAACTCGACGTGTTTCATTCGGCTGATTTGCCCAGCGCTAAACGTGCCATTCTGCTGAAGTTGTTGCTCAAAACGGCTTGCAAGTCGCGCCGCCTCCTTCAGAAACTCGCTGTTGTAGTACTTGGCGTGACGCTGCTCCTGGCGGGTCAGTGCCTTGCCCGTTGAATTGATTCGGACGAAGACGTTGATTATGTCGCCAATCTCGCCGTCGACCTCAATGACGGGAATCTCATAACCGCTGACCAAATGCTGCAAACCTCGGCGTTTGAGCAATGGCCAATCGACATGCTCCACCTCATCCGAGTTTGGAAGCTGCGTTCGACATGAGAACCGTCCTCGCATGCGGCCCATGAACATCAAGACTGTTTCTAGACGCTGCTTGCCATCTATAACGTCGAATACGAGATGACCACCTTCCTCGCGCTTATAGAGGAAAATCGCGGGAAGAGGGTAGTTACGCAGAATGCTGTCAATGAGCTTCGATCGATCGCGTTCCGTCCACACGGATTGTCGCTGAAACCCTGGCTCAAGGTTCAAGTGGTCGCGGTCATAGAGATTCTGAAGGTCGAGAATACTCTTCGTCGTCGTCCGGTGTGAGATTGCCGCGTGCGTCAACATCGGTGAGGGCCCAAGTATGTAAGCATTTGTCGCTCCGACGAAAGCGGAGTCCCATGTCCCCGGAGGCGTCGGTGCGGATCGGGACGAACTTCTCAATCCTAGTTCGCCGACCGTGCGACTCAAACACGAGCGTCCTGGCGAAGGATGGCCCATCGCGATTCGGTGTTTTGCGTCCGCGTGCGCCCCCCCCGACTGGTAGACTCGCCGCCTCGCGCAGCTGTTTTCCGACTGAAGACTTTGATAAACTCACTGGGTTGCCGAATCGAACACCACGCCAGATGGGTGGCCCATGGTCAAGCTCACGGAATACGTCAAGGTTGCGGAGGCGGCGAAAATCCTCGGTGTCGCTCAGAATACCCTCCGAACCTGGGCTGAGGCCGGCAAGATTCCGATGCACAAGAATCCCGCCAACGGCTATCGCCTTTTTCGCCGACGCGACTTGGCGAAGTTTCTCGCGAAAGTCGCGAAACCGACGAGGAAATAGAATGGCTTCGCTGGAATCGATTACGCGCGGATCGATCGTTCGAGGCATCTTGCCGGACGGGATCGTCACGGTCAGTGACGTTCGCTGGATCGGCACGGTCGCCATCGAAGCGACGTACAAGGACACTTCCGGCCGGTTGGGCCAGGTTCTCCTTTACCGCGACCAGGAGGCGTCGCTCGAAATTGTCGAGTCCGGGCGGCCCTGGAGCTTCGATGGCGACAGCGCTCTGTTTCGGCTCGTGTCGGAAGCCAATCGAATCCGGCTGGCGTACCTGTTCGATCCACTCCTGGCCGTTCATACGTCGCTCGTCGAGCCGCTTCCCCACCAGATCACCGCCGTATACGGCGAGTTGCTTGAGCGTCAGCCGCTACGATTTCTGCTCGCCGATGATCCGGGGGCCGGCAAGACGATCATGACGGGGCTGTTCATCAAGGAACTCGTTGCCCGCGGTGATCTTCAGCGATGTCTCATCGTTTGCCCCGGCAACTTGGTCGAACAGTGGCAGGACGAACTCGATCGCAAGTTCCACCTGCCGTTTGAGATTCTCACCAACGATGCGTTCGAAGCCGCTCGAACCGGGAACTGGTTCAGCGAGAATCCGCTTGCGATCTGCCGCCTGGACAAACTCAGCCGCGACGAGGACGCCCAAGTCAAGCTGCAACAGACTGATTGGGACCTCGTGGTGTGCGACGAGTCCCACAAGCTCAGCGCCACGTATTTCGGCAACGAGGTGAAGTACACGAAGCGGTATCACCTCGGGCAGTTGCTTTCGACGTTGACGCGGCACTTCTTGCTACTGACCGCCACGCCCCACAACGGGAAGGAGGCGGACTTTCAGCTATTCATGGCCCTTCTCGACGGCGATCGTTTCGAGGGCAAGTTCCGAGAGGGCGTTCACGTTCACAATGCGAACGACATGATGCGCCGGCTCGTCAAGGAGCAGCTTCTCAAGTTTGACGGCACGCCGTTGTTCCCAGAGCGGCGGGCGTACACCGTGAACTACGCTCTTTCAGACGGAGAAGCTCAACTCTACCGCGAGGTCACCGATTACGTTCGCGAGGAATTCAACCGCGCCGAAGCGCTCGAAAACGAAGGCCGCAAAGGAACGGTCGGATTCGCCCTCACGATTCTCCAGCGCCGCCTCGCCTCGTCGCCGGAAGCGATCTACCAGTCGCTGCGACGACGTCGCGAGCGGCTTGAAAAGCGGTTACGCGAGGAGCAACTGTTGAAACGCGGAGGCGAGGTTGGACTTGACTTGGTCGCCGGCCTGCCCATGTTGTCGGAAGACGATTTGGATGAGTTCGAAGATGCTCCCGACTCGGAGCACGAGGATACGGAAGAACGCATCGTCGACCAGGCGTCTGCTGCCCGTACCATCGCCGAACTGCGAGTTGAAATCAGCCAGCTACAAGATCTTGAGCGTACGGCGCTTCGCGTTCGGCAATCCGGAACGGATCGGAAGTGGGACGAATTGTCGCGGTTGTTACAGAACAAGACGGAGATGTTCGACGCCGAGGGACATCGTCGCAAGCTTGTGATCTTTACGGAGCATCGCGATACGCTGAATTATCTGACCGAGAAGATTCGTGCCCTGCTGGGTCGACCGGAGAACGTGGTCATTATCCACGGCGGCATCGGTCGCGAGGAACGACGGAAGGCGGAAGAGGCCTTCAAACACGACAAAGATGTCGAGATTCTGGTCGCGACCGACGCGGCCGGTGAAGGTATCAATCTGCAGCGCGCCCACCTGATGGTGAACTACGATCTTCCCTGGAATCCCAACCGTCTTGAGCAGCGCTTCGGCCGTATTCACCGCATTGGCCAGACCGAAGTCTGCCATCTTTGGAACCTCGTGGCTAAGGACACTCGCGAGGGGGAAGTTTACCAGCGGCTGCTCGAAAAGCTCGACGAGGAACGGAAGGCGCTCGGCGGCCAAGTGTTCGACGTACTCGGACAGTTGACGTTCGAGGAACGTCCTTTACGCGAACTATTGCTTGACGCGATTCGGTACGGCGACAAACCCGAAGTGCGGGCAAGACTGTTCACCGTGGTCGACAAGGCTCTCGACCGCGACCACTTGCGGGAGCTGGTTGAAGGACGAGCGCTCACGCAAGATTCAATGGATGTTTCCCGAGTTCAACGGATTCGGGAGGACATGGAGCGAGCCGACGCCCGTCGGCTGCAGCCGCACTTCATTGCGTCGTTCTTTATTGAAGCGTTCAAGTTGCTGGGAGGGACCATCCATGAGCGCGAGTCAAATCGGTACGAGATCAAGCATGTGCCGGCCGTCGTCCGCAATCGTGACCGCGAGATCGGTCGAGGTAGTCCCGTGCTCCCTCGCTACGAGCGAATTGCGTTTGACAAGACGCTTATCAATGTGACCGGAAAGCCCTTGGCGGCGTTCGTGTGTCCCGGCCATCCACTGCTGGACGCAACGATCGACGTCGTCATCGAGCGTCACCGCGACTTGCTCAAGCGAGGAGCGATTTTGGTCGACGACACCGACGAATCGACCGAGCCCCGAGCGTTGCTCTACTTGGAGCATTCGATCCAAGATGCGCGCCTCGACCGAGCCGGCAATCGACGAGTCGTGTCGAAGCGACTTCAATTCGTCAACGTCGACGCCTCTGGGCATGTGACGAGCGCCGGCCCGGCACCCTACCTGGATTACCGGCCTCCCACCGATGCCGAGACAGCGGCGCTGTCTAGTTTGGCTCACCCGGACTGGATTCGCGAAAAACTCGAAAGCCAAGCGATGGATCACGCAGCCATTCATCTGGTTCCCTCGCACTTGGGCGAAGTTCGACGACGGAAGGAAGAGCTTCTGGACAAAACGCGAGCCGCCGTCCAAGACCGACTGACCAAGGAAATCAACTACTGGGACCACCGAGCCGCAACGCTCAAGGACCAGGAACTGGCTGGAAAGGTCAACGCGAAGGTGAACTCGGGAATCGCTCGCCAGCGAGCCGACGACCTGACGGCGCGACTCCAAAAGCGACTGGTAGAGATCGACCAGGAACGCAAGCTCTCAGCGTTACCCCCCGTGGTTCTAGGGGGGGCGATGATCGTGCCGATCGGCATGCTGCGAAAACTGGGTGCGTCAGCCTCCGATACTCCCCCTACGTTCGCCCAAGAGACCGATGAATCGGAACTGCGCGCGATGCAGGCCGTTATCGACGTAGAACGCCAGTTGGGGTTCGTACCGCGCGATGTCAGTATCCTAGATCTGGGTTACGACATCGAGTCGTCGATCCCTGGAACGGGGCTGCTTCGGTTTATCGAGGTGAAGGGGCGTGCGCGCGGCGCGAAAACGGTTACGATCACCCGGAATGAAATCCTGACCGGCTTGAACAAGCCCGAATCGTTCATCCTGGCGATTGTGCTGCACGACGCCGATGACTCGGAGCCTCTGTACGTCCGTGAACCGTTTGATCAAGAGCCAGACTTCCGGGCCACTAGCGTCAATTTCGATCTAAACAAGCTGCTCGCCAAGGCGAAGAAGCCATCATGACCAAACCGAAGCCGACAACAACCTACCGCAAAAAGCTCATCGAGGTTGCTCTCCCACTCGCGGCGATCAACGCTGAATCAGCGCGGGAGAAGTCGATTCGGCATGGGCATCCGAGTACGCTGCACCTGTGGTGGGCGCGGCGGCCGCTGGCGGCTTGCCGGGCCGTGTTGTTCGCCTCGCTGGTCAACGATCCGGGTGATGATCCGATGTATGGCGTCAGCGAGGAAATCGCCGGTAGCGAACGCGCCAAGTTGTTCAATCTGATCGAGGACTTGGTGAAGTGGGAGAATTCAAACAACCCCGAGGTTATCAGCAAGGCTCGCGCGGAAATTGCCCGTTCCATCGCTGCCAACAAGGTGGCGGATGGCGATTGGAGGAACGAGCAGGTCGTGGTGACGGTGGACAACAAAGCGGCAACGGCGCACGACATCAAGCACAAATTGGCAAGCCGGCCACTGGTGAACGCATTTCTCGCCGAACACGCGCCGCCGGTGCACGATCCATTTGCAGGAGGTGGCTCTATTCCGTTAGAGGCTCATCGATTGGGCTTGCGGGCGAACGCCAGTGACCTCAACCCGATTCCCGTTCTCATCAACAAGGCACTGATCGAGATTCCGTCAAAGTTCGCTGGCCATCCGCCCGTGAATCCGAGTTGGCAAAAGAAAAACAAAGAGCAGAAGGCGGCGACGACGTGGTGTGGCGCGCGCGGGTTGGCTGAGGATGTCCGGTACTACGGACAATGGATGAGAGACGAAGCCGAGAAGCGGATCGGCAATCTGTATCCCAAGGTCGAAGTCGCCGCGGAAATGGCTCAAGGCCGTCCCGACTTGCTCCCGTACGTGGGGCAGGAACTCACAATCATCGCATGGCTCTGGGCCAGAACCATTCAGTGTCCAAACCCCGGCTGTCGGGCTCGGATGCCGTTGATCCGATCATTTTGGCTATCGAAAAAGAAGGGCAAGGAGTGCTATGCCAAACCCGTTCTCGACGAAGCTTTGAAGACGGTGCAGTTCGAAATTTCAAACAAAGGACAACCTCCGAAACACACGACCGACCGAACTGGCGCACGATGTTTGTTTTGTGAGACGTTCGTAAAGAAACAGCAGTTGCGTAATCTCGCAATCGAGCACGGAGTTGTTCCAATACCTTTAGCGATTGTGGCCGAGGGGACGCGTGGGCGTGTCTACCTAAGCGACAATGATGTACCAACTGCGAGCGTTCCGAGGCCGGATGTGGCGTTCTTGGAGCAACCGATTACGAATGATCGACGCTGGTTTTCGCCACCGCTTTATGGATTGCCAAACTTTGCAGACCTCTTCACCACCCGCCAATTGACGGCATTGACCACCTTCAGCGATTTGATTGGGGCAGCACGCGACAAGCTGCGACGAGACGCCGCTGAGTCAGGATGGATCGATGACGAAAGGCCGCTTAGTGACGGTGGAAGAGGGCCGATCGCCTACTCCGACGCGGTCGCAACCTATCTTGCCTTCGCTCAAAGCAAAGCGTGTAACCGCAACACGACGTTATGCCTTTGGGAAAACACAATGGACCGCATTGTTGCGACTTTTGGTCGTCAGGCATTGCCAATGGTATGGGACTTTGCCGAAACAAATCCGTTCGCGGGTGCCGGTGGTGACTTATATGGTACTGTCGAGTCTGTCTGCGAAGTCCTCGACAATCTCAACGATGGATTAGTTGGTTGTGTGAATCAGGTTGATGCAACCGAGTTCGAGTCCAACGCAATGCCGATGATTAGCACCGATCCGCCCTACTACGACAACATCGGTTACGCCGATTTGAGCGATTTTTTCTACCTGTGGCTGCGTCGTGCCCTCGGTCGAATCTACCCGTCGCTTTTCTCAACTGTGCTGACGCCGAAGAAACAAGAGTTGATCGCCGTGTCTCATCGTCATGGTGGTAGTCGCGAGGCTGCAAAGCAATTCTTCGAGCAAGGACTGAGCAGGGCATTTGCGCGAATGAGAGAAGTCGGCAATTTGGCGTATCCATTGACTATCTTTTACGCATTTAAGCAGTCGGAAACGGACGAGGAAGATGAACTGGAGGCTAACACAATGTCGACCGGGTGGGAGACAATGTTGGCCGGAGTCATAAATGCTGGATTCGTAATCGACGGAACGTGGCCAATCCGGACCGAGCAACCGAAAGGGCTTCGAGCGTTCAACGTCAATGCCCTAGCTTCGTCCATCGTGCTCGTCTGCCGTTCCCGTCCCGGCAATGCTTCGTTGGCGACTCGCAAAGAGTTCATCACGGCCCTTCGCCGCGAACTGCCGGAGGCGCTGCGAAATCTGCAACGTGGTAATATTGCGCCAGTGGACCTAGCACAGGCGGCGATTGGACCAGGAATGTCCGTCTTTACCCGCTACGCCAAAGTGCTGGAGAGTGATGGTTCGCCGATGACGGTCCGTACTGCGCTAGGACTAATCAACCAGTCGCTTGACGAAGTGCTTGCCGAGCAGGAAGGAGAGTTTGACGGCGACACCCGTTGGGCGTTGGCCTGGTTCGAGCAGTTCGGCATGGATGAAGGCCCGTTTGGCGACGCAGAGACGCTCAGCAAGGCAAAGAACACCGCTATTAACGGACTCGTCGAGGCCGGCATCGTCACGGCGCGCGCCGGCAAAGTGCGACTTGTCCGCCGTGACGAGCTACCCGAAGACTGGTCCCCAGCCACCGACGGCCGGCTCACCATTTGGGAAGTCACCCAACACCTGATCCGCCGGCTCGACCAACATGGCGAATCTGGAGCCGCTGCGCTGGTCGGCCAATTGGGCAGTGTCTCCGAAATCGCCCGCGACCTGGCCTATCGCCTGTACTCCACCTGCGAACGCAAGAAGTGGGCGTCCGAGGCATTGGCCTACAACAGCTTGGTTGTCGCCTGGCCCGAGTTGACAAAGCTGGCGACGGCGGCTCGGCCCCAACGCCGATCGACGCAATCCGAACTTTTTACTTGATGGATAACTGAGACATGGCACTCTCGAATCGTGATCGTGTCGGCAAGGGCCTCGATTTGCTGGCAGTTGGCTTGCGGTCATTTGTTGAGCGCGAGCTTACGTCCGTCCTTGGCGACAATTGGCAGGCCTCGCTTCTCGATGGAAGCGCTCGAGGTGCGAAGGCGAAGTTGAAGCCCGTCAATCTCGACGACCCTCAGATTCTCCTTGGGCTGGCCTGGGATCAATGGAACACGGTCTTCAAGAATACCTTGGGACATAGCGAGAGAAGCATCGTCAGCGAATTACGCGACGTTCGCAATCGTTGGGCGCACAACGAACAGTTCAGCAGTAATGATGCCATCCGAGCGCTTGACTCAATAGAACGGTTATTGAACGCGGTCTCCGCTGCGGACGCCGGTGCCGAAGTCGGGCAGATGCGCATGGACTTAATGCGGACGATGTTCGACGATCAGCGCCGGCAAGAGATGCGTAAAAAGTCTTTTCAGCCCACTGAGGGTAAGCCGCACGGTGCCTTAAAACCGTGGCGGGAAGTCGTCACTCCTCATCCAGATGTAGCGTCAGGGCGATACCAACAAGCCGAGTTCGCCGCTGACTTATGGCAGGTGTACCAAGGCGAAGGTTCGGACGAGTACAAACACCCGACCGAGTTCTTCCGTCGTACGTTCCTAACGGAGGGCTTGCGCCGACTGCTTACTCAGGCTGTCCTGCGTCTGACAGGTCAGGGCGGTGACCCCGTGGTTGAGTTGCAAACCAACTTCGGTGGTGGCAAGACACACTCGATGCTCGCTCTGTATCACCTATTCTCAGGCGCAGCGGCTGGCGAGTTGCCTGGGGCCGAGGAACTAGTCAAGGAGCTTGGTGTCGCGTTACCAAAAAGCGTCCGCCGCGCCGTGTTTGTTGGAACGCAGATTTCACCGGGCAAGCCACACAAGAAACCGGACGGCACACTGGTTCGAACGGTTTGGGGCGAAATTGCGTGGCAATTGGGCGGAAAAGAAGGCTATGCACTCATTCGCGAGGACGACGAAAGAGCGACGAATCCCGGCAACTCGATGAAGGAACTGTTCAACAAATACGGACCGTGTTTGATCTTGATCGACGAATGGGTGGCGTACGCTCGGCAACTGCACGGCACCAACGATCTGCCGGCGGGCACGTTTGAGACACACTTCACATTCGCTCAGGCGCTGAGCGAAGCCGCCAAAGCCGCTAAGAATACGTTGTTGGTCGTTAGCATTCCTGCCTCCGAAAGCCCGCATCAGAAGGAGGGTCGAGGGGTCACGGACATCGAAGTTGGAGGCGAACGAGGACGCGAAGCGCTTTCGCGTCTCAAGAACGCCATTGGACGTGTTGAGGCGTCGTGGCGACCCGCCAGCCCCGACGAGGGCTTCGAAATCGTTCGCCGCCGGCTCTTTCAGCCGCTAACTGGCGACCAGTTCGTAACTCGCGATTCCGTCGCCAGGGCGTTTGTAGACCTGTACGGCTCCCAGCAGCAAGAATTTCCGTCGGAATGCCGCGAAGCCGATTACGAGCGCCGCATCAAAATGGCGTACCCGATCCACCCCGAGATGTTCGACCGGCTGTACAACGACTGGTCGACGCTCGACAAGTTCCAACGAACCCGGGGAGTGCTGCGATTGATGGCGTCAGTGATCCACTCGCTCTGGGAGCGTCAGGATAGCAGCGTCCTGATAATGCCTGGCAACGTTCCGGTTGACGACCAACTCGTTCAATTTGAACTCACTCGATACCTGGAGGACCACTGGGTTCCAGTGATCGAGAAAGACGTAGACGGGAGCAACTCGCTGCCATTAAATCTCGACCGTGATAATCCCAATCTCGGCCGCTATTCAGCCTGTCGCCGAGTTTCCCGCACGATCTACATGGGTTCAGCCCCGACGCTGCGGGCTTCACACCGAGGAATCGATGATCGACAGATAAAACTTGGCTGCGTCCAGCCGGGTGAGGCGGTGGCTACGTTTGGCGACGCCCTTCGCCGACTTACGGACAGCGCCACGTACCTCTACGTCGACGGCAAGCGCTATTGGTATTCCACGCAGCCGACGGTGACTCGCCTTGCCGACGATCGAGCCGGCCAACTCTCCGACGACGAGGTCGCCGACGAGATTGTCAAACGTCTTCGCGAAGAGGCCCGCACGCGTGCCGATTTTTCCAAGGTACACGCCTGTGTCCCCAGCAGCGATGTACCAGATGAAAAGGAAGCCCGATTGGTGATTCTCGGCCCCGAGTATCCTCACACTGGCCGAGCCGAGAACAGTCCGGCACTTCACGAAGCTAGGTGTATTCTCGAAAGTCGAGGCACGTCACCGCGAAACTACAAGAACACACTGGTCTTTCTCGCTGGCGACGTAAATCGCCTTCGGGAGCTGGAACAGTCGGTCCGACAGAACCTGGCCTGGACGTCGATCTGGGACGACCGCGTCACATTGAACCTCGATCAATTCCAACTCCGCCAAGCCGAAACTAAGCGCAAAAGCGCGAACGAGGCGGTTGATCTGCGCATTTCCGAAGCCTACCAGTGGCTCCTTGTCCCTGGCCAATCCGATCCCAAAGGCGAGGTCGAGTGGACCGGCCTAAAGCTGCAAGGCCAGGAAAGCCTCGCCACACGTGCTGCAAAGAAGCTGAAGAACGAAGAATCCCTTCTAGTTCAAATGGGAGCCATCCGTCTCCGGACCGAACTCGACCGTATCCCGCTCTGGTCCGGAAACCACGTCAACGTGAAGCAACTGGTCGAGTACATGGCCCGCTACCTGTACCTCCCCCGTCTCCGCGACGAACAGGTCCTAGTCGCCGCAATCCACGAGGGCGTCGCCCACCTCGTTTGGCGTGACGAAACCTTCTGCTATGCCGAACGTTGGGACCAAAGTCGCCAGCGCTATCAAGGTCTGAAGTGCGGAGCGCACATACGAGTCATCATCGACGACGGCAGCGTCCTCGTTCGCCCCGAAGCCGCGCAAGCCCAACTCGACGCCGACCATCGCCCCGCACACACCGGCAGCGGCGAAACCATCGTACCAGACCAACCCAAAACTGGTCCGGTCGTTGGCCCTTCAACCCCTGTCGCGCCCATTACGCCTCCGGCCCCGGCCACGCCAACGCCCGCGCGATTCCACGGTTCCGTTCAAGTTGACCCACTTCGGCTCGGCCGGGATGCCAGTAGGATTGCGGAGGAAGTTGTACAGCACCTCACTGCAATAGTAGGGGCTACTGTCGTGGTAACTATCGAAATACAGTCCAATCTACCCGAGGGTGCTTCCGAAAAGCTGGTGCGCGACCTTTCAGAAAACTGCCGCACGTTACGTTTTCTTGAGTATGGATTCGAGGAACATTAACTAGCGCGACTTTTGATCACCCCTGAACCCACTGACTCATTCACCAACGTTTCAGCCACTATAGATCTTCCAATGCAAAAAGCTACCTACACTCCCGAAGTCAAGCCCGGCCACGCCTTTCGCGAGATAAGCCAGGACTTCGCAAAACCAGCCGAGATTTTCCGCGAGGCAATTGCCAACTCACTTGATGCCTACGCCACAAACATCTGGCTACGCGTTCAGGTCGTAAACGTAAAGTCTCGCGACAAAGTCGTCATTTATCTCGGCGATGACGGGATCGGTATGAACGCAGAAACGATCAAGTCATTCTTGAACCTATCCGATTCGAGTAAGCCAGCAACTGCACCCGTAGGAATGGTCAAGCGAAGAATGACTGGCTACAAGGGGCATGGAACAAAGGTCTATTTCAACTCTGAAAGCGTTGAAGTGTTATCACGCATCGAAAACGAATTGCCGGTCTATTGCCGACTAAATGACCCTCGGGGACATTTGTCGGAAGGGACTTCTCCAACAGCCGAGATTGAAGAACTTTCAATTGAAGAGTTGCTCAAACGTCGTACGGAATGGGGATTTGCTGAACTGAAAGACGGCCAGGGCACTATTGTTCGCGTAACTGGCTATCACGACAACACAAAAAAGGGATTGGAGCACGTCTTACTTGTCGATTACGTTCGTTGGTTTACGAGATGGGGTAGCTGGGAACCTAAACTAAGAATCGTCACGAACTCGCAAAGCGACGAAGTATCAGACTTTAGTCGGTGTTCCTTGCATCTGCGCGGCCTTGCGAAGCCGTCTCCCGACACTGACGAGAAACTTGGTTTCGGGCACATGTTTCCCGCAGAAGACTGTACTGATATCAAGAAACTGCGTGGCAAGGACGACGCCGACCCACTGAAACACTACGTCCGCACATGGGCTTTTGCAAATGAACCACTTGCTAACAATCCTGACAAGACCATCGATTTCCTGTTTGCACTGGAGGGTGAAGGGGCGCGGCGTGAGTACAATGAAATGCTCCGTCGACAAGGGAGGCCCCGGCGGCCGGGCGATTATCTATCCCAAGAAAGATATGGATTGTGGCTAGGGCGAGATTACGTTCCCGTACAACGATTCAACTCCTGGGTGGCGGAGCAATCGGAGTATACGCGAATGCACGCCTTCGTGAACTGCAATAATCTCAATTTGACAGCAAATCGAGGGAGCGTCGAAAATACGCCCCAAGAGCTTCTCGAAGACATTCAGAGGACCGTCGAGAAGTTATTTGAGCAGATTCAGTCAGATAATGACTATGTAAAGTTTCTCGATGAGTTGTTGGCCGTCGAGCGGCAGCGTCACGCTTCCAGAGAAGTTGCGGACTACAAACGTCGACTAAAGCGACTTGAGGCAAAACAGTATTGCAAGATCAAAGACATTGAGTTCCTGTCACCAACTACGGAATCCGATTTGATAGCGTTGGTGAGCGGTGTTCAGGCACTCATTCCGGACATACTTCCGTTTGTGGTTCGTGATTATGATTCCCACTTCGGATTCGACGGCCTCGCGACTCGAAGCAAGGAACTGGCCATCGCAGAAACCAAGCACCTTTTTGTTGAGTTCAAGACGGAATTGAAGCCGGATTTTAATCACACGTTTGAACATCTTGAGGCTGTGATCTGTTGGACGTCTAAAGTTAAAGACGGCACGGAGGTAGTCGATCTTGGCGGCCGAAAAGGTACTTACACGATTTCGACAAATGCGCAAGGCACCAAATCTCGCTACATCGTAATTCCAAACGCACGGCAGAATGTTGAAGTAATCTTGTTTAAGGAACTGCTGGAAAGTAAGGGGTTTGCATTCAAGCCGATCGGAGAATGAACGATGTGGCCAAGCGTACGGGATGCGGCTTCGACGTGCAATTGCTCGGTCGACGTTGCGTCAGAGCAATCAAGACCCTTGGACGTCAATTGCGCCACAAGGGCCGTTGGTATCGTCAGCAATAAACCGCCTGTTGGGAGACGCATCTCCTTGTTCAGCGTTGTCGCGCACTGCAGGGCGGCATTGCCTAGATGGCGAACGTTGATGTTGAAAACCACCAAAGCCTTGTCAGGGGTATTGCGGTGAATAGCTGGGACTTCGCGAACACATCGCTGGTAATTCTTGGAGCTGGATTCTCCAGGGCTGCCACTAATGATGGGACGCCTTTGATGAAGGGCTACTTTGATCGGCTAAAGAAAGATAAGTATCCCGACCTGTATGAGTTCGTGCTCGAAACCGGTTGCGATCAGAGTTGTAGGATGATCGAAGAAGCAAACATTGAAGAGGTGCTGCTAACACTTGACCAAATTCGGGCCTCCGAACCACGAGTTTGTAAAGGATGGATGGATGAGTGGAAGGACAAAGTGCCGCTTCTAAGAAGGCATGTCGGTGAATACACGTTGTTTCGGCTGTTGGATGCGATCCGTATTGATTCTTGCAATTGGGCTGTGAATGTACTGGCATCTACGGGGTTCAACACTACGTTCATTTCGATGAACTACGATAGCGTTGCCGAGGTGATCTTAGCCCATCGGCGTGGAACACGTCATTGTGACGGCGGTAATTGTCCACATTGTAAGATGAGGCAGCTGCTAGAAGCGACATGCAATTGTGCGATACGATCGGATGTCGTTGGTGACTTATGGAAGGGCGCGTTGTTGAAACCGCATGGGTCTATTGCATGGAGCCGATGTGTAAATCCTGGTTGCTGCAAAGCAGAATGTATCGTCGCGGAATGTAATTTCACGCCAGTCGCGGGCAAGACGTGTTCGATGTGCCGCGAATTGTGCGACTTGGCGCTCGTGTTACCAACCATGAGCAAAAGCTTGAGTGAAATGCCAGAGATCGCGACCATGTGGCAAGCGGCCAATAGAGCAGCTTCTGAAGCGGAGTCGATTCTGTTCTTTGGATTCTCGCTGCCGACTAGTGATGCTCTATTCGCCAGGCTGATTCAGCAGTCGTGCAAGAGCGGGAAGGTGCGGCGTGTCGGAGTGATCGATTTACAGCCGCATGAGGTAATTGGAAGAATGAGGCGTCTGGTGCCCGCAACGTGCACGATCGAGTTTACTGAGCTACCGGTCCCTAAGCAGGGCATTCCGGATTGGTTTCAGGCCAATCCAAACGCCATAACGTGCTAGCAGTGTGTGCATGTAGTGATTGGCGATCGCTAATGATGAGCGTGGGGACTTCGCGAGCTTGAGCCAGAACGCAACGTTATCTATTGGTAGGGCGTTAGCTGCCTGTTGAACAAGTGACGTTTTCAAATGCTTGCCGGTGACACCCACGCGATGGGGGGCGGTGGGGCTTTATCGCGCGTTTGGCGTTGAAATCGCGCATAGAAGGTCCAAATGGCGATCCAGACGCGAAGATAGGCGTTTTGGAGAAGGCCAAAAACGGCCGCCGCCCCGTCTCGGAACTGTTGCAATCCCCTCGGCGTCCCAATTCCGAAGAGGGTGCGCATGAGGACTCCCAAGTTGTGAGCGGCGGCGGCGATCGAGTAGCGTTTGCGGACCTTGTCGATTCCGCGGAGCCAGGTGCGTCTGGCGCCTCCGGTCTCGAGCACATGAGCGAAAGTCCGTTCAACTCGCTCGCTGCGCACACGCTGCAGCTTCTTTCCGCGATCAGTCCTCATGCGCCGCCGATTCGCCAGCACAGCCTTGCGTTTCGCTCGGGCCTCATCACCGCCAGCACCGGAACCAGGCCCGCGTCGGCGGTCTTTCTTCTTACGTCGCGGTTCAGGAATGTAGGTGCGATAGGGCGTCTCGTTCGCGATCGTCTCTAAGGTTTCCCCGGAGTGATATCCCTTGTCGGCGACGACTTCCTGAATGACGACTTCGCTTCCCGTCGCGGCTTGATTCGTCTGGGCTGCGTTGACGCTGTCTTCCAGCGTCGAGACATCCGCCTGATTCCCCTGATAAACCTCGGCGGCCATGATCAGATTGGAGTCGAGATCGACGACGTGCTCTGCCTTGTAGGCCAAGTGCGTCGTCCCGTCTTTCATGCGAGTGATACGCGATTCCGGATCGGTCTCGCTGACCCAATCGTCGTTGGAAACTCGCTTGCCCTCTCGCTGGCGATCGAAGTTGCGGATCTCTTCCGCCGTCGGTTTATGGTCCGGAGGAATCGCGCCGTCGGCCTTCATCAATTGCGTCACATACGCTTCCCAATCCTCTCCTGTGTCTCGGCGTACGATGCTCTTCATGGCCGCATTCGCCTCGAGCGTACTGGAGTCGACGCCGACCGTCTTCCCCTTCAGCAGCTGCTTCTCGCGAGCCAGCTTCAGCACCCAAGCGAAGACCGAATGATGGACATCCTGCGATAAGCGGTCGCGGAGATGGCTCATCGACGAATGATCGGGCGTGTCCTCGGTCAGCGGAACGCCGAGAAATGAGCGAAGAGAGAGGCTATCGGCGCAACGCCACGCGATTCCCCGACAAGATTGCAGGCCCTCGAAGTAACCGACAATCAGCATCCGGAAGTAGACGCCCGGAGGAATGCCTGGCCGTCCTTTACCCTGGGAGTAATACGGCCCGCAAAGATCTTCCACCCAGCGATCGAAGCCCGCCTCGGCCAGCAATTCGTTCAGCTTTCGGTAGAATACGTGGCCGATCGACTTCGGCAGTTGATCCGCCGTGATGAACAAATCCTGCTGAACTTCGCCCTTCCGCCGTCCCAACGCCATCGCCGCGTCTCCCTGCGTCCACCGATCCACCGCGTTGCGACAAGAATAGCGCGAAGTCAGACTTTTTCAACAGGCAGTTAGCGTCTGCCGCCGGCTCGGGTCCGTGCAGGCGCGAATTCGCTCGGGGACGGCCAGTCATCAGTGGAGACATGAGCCCCGCATTGAACATTCCACGTTTGTTGGCTACGAGTAGTGGCGGTTGGGTAATGCACCACACGGCTTCCGTTCGGATTTCGAATCGAGGTGTCTTCCCCTACGCTACGCTTCAAATTCGTAAATCGTGAGCGAAGACATTCGGGTAGCGGCCGCCGTCCTGCCCAGTGGCTTTCAATTCGTTGAGTGCCACCAGGCGTCCTGAAAGTCATTGCCTTCTGGTGTAATTCTTCCCGAAACTGGGCTCTCTCGCGACTCTCGCGGCATATGTAACAGGTGTGGAATCCTGTGATTCCTCGCGTCCGCTTAGCGGAACCGGTAGATGGTTCCGGTCGCGGATGAATCGTTGCTTGTCGCAAAGGAGTCGAGGCGTGGCCAAGGTCCGGAACACGCGGGTTGAGGGATCACAACCATTGTTGATATCGGCCGAGGCCGCAGCCGCGTTGTGCGGGCGGTCGTCGCGCACATGGCGCACTTGGAACTCAACCGCACGGATTCCACGGCCGATCCGTTTTGGGCGTTCCACGCTCTGGCGAATCGATGAGGTGCGCGCATGGATCGCTGCCGGATGCCCGAACCGAGAGGCGTGGGAGCGGTCACCGGAACGTGCTCGTCTTGCCTTGAGTTCGGTTACCGACAGAGGTAACTCCTGATCCAAGCTGGTCCACGTCGGGCGAGCGTCTGGGAGATTCAAGACGATGGCGAATATCTACAAAAAGCCGGTGGTGATCACGGACCCGAAAACCGGCAAGCGCGTGAAAACAAAGTCCAAGAAATGGTGGGGGCGTTTTCGGGACGAGAACGGGAGGGAAAAGCGGGTACCGTTGGCCGTCGACCGAGCGGCGGCGCTGGCAATGCTCAACGAGTGCGTAAAGAAGGCTGAGCGGCGTATCGCCGGACTGAGCGATCCGCTCGAGGAACATCGGCAGCGGCCGATCGGCGAGCACGTAGTCGACTTTGCCACGTACCTCCGGAACAAAGGATCGACGCCCGGCCACGTCGCTCGCACGCATCAGCAGGTGCGAACGGTTGTGGAGGCTTGCAAGTTCAAAACGATCGATGATTTGAGCGCGAGCGACGTCCAGGCTTTTCTGAGTCGGCTTCGGCGCGAGGGCCTGTCGGTCAACAGCATCAATCACTACCAGCGCGCGATCAAGATGTTCTCGCGGTGGCTCGTTCGCGACCGCCGAAACAACGACGATCGCTTGGCCCATCTGTCCGCCCAGAACCCGGCGATCGATCGTCGTCGGGTACGCCGTCCGCTTTCCCCCGAGGAATTCGCTCGTTTGCTTGAGGCCGTCGAAAGGGGGCCCAGCCGCCAGAGTCTCACTGGTCCCGACCGCGTGATCGTCTACATCCTGGCCTGCTACACCGGGTTTCGGCGGAACGAGATCGGTTCCGTGAAGGCCCACTCGTTCAACTTTGACTCGGACCCGCCCACGTTGACGGTCGAGGCAGGTTACTCGAAACGCCGGCGCACCGACGTGATGCCGATTCGCGTCGATCTCGCGAAACGAATCAAAGACTGGATCGCAAGCAAAAAGAACCTCGATCCGGCCAAGCCGCTGGTGAATGTCGCGTTGAAGCGGACCGCCGAGATGCTCAAGAAGGACCTCGCGGCCGCTCGCGCCGCGTGGATCGCTGAAAGTCCCAACGCCGAGGAACGCTATCGCCGTGAGCACTCGTCATTCCTGAAGTACCAAAACGATCAGGGCCAATACGCTGACTTCCACGCCCTCCGCAAGACGTTCATCACCAACCTGTCCCGCGCCGGCGTTTCGCCCAAGACCGCCCAACTTCTTGCCCGCCACTCGGACATCAACCTGACGATGAACACGTATACGATGCTCGGCGTGCTCGATCAGGCGGCGGCGGTCGAGGCGTTGCCGCCGATCCCACATGCCGATAACAGCCTAAAACACATGGTTCTAGCTTCAAGTCGGCGAGCGGTATCCAAAACAGCAGGCGAATGTCACACCATTCTCGGGTCTGGCGATCGTGTTCTCGACTAAGTGGTTTGCGTCTGGATCGTTTTTCTGAATCAGGCGGCAGTTGGCGGCCAGTTTCCGTTCCATGTAATTGTAACTTGCCTCTCTTCAGACGCAATGTCCTCTGCGCTTAGCCGTATGGTGAGACGCAGTGTAGAATGTTTTTCAAAAATCGGCTTGTAACGTTCAATGGAGTAGACAAAGCCGTTGTGTGATCGAAGCTGAGGCTCAATCATCGCCTTGTCGCTCTGGATTCGGACAAGATCAATGTGTCGGACTACTCCCTTGGGAATCGAAACGGTCGCATTATCGGGATCGTACGACCATATCAATGGAATGCTATCGTTAAAAATCGTGCTTTTGAACGTGCCATCACCTTGCCGTTCTTCAACGCGGACAAGATATGCTTGGCAACGATCTGCTATTCGAGTTTTCTTGTTTTGTACTCGAAGCCGAGCGTAAAACACCAAACGTTGACCTTGCTTCGTGCCCACGGCCGAAGAGCCGATTGGAGTGTCAAAGAACTCTGGAGTCAACGTTTGACAGTCCTCCGCGTTATCGAAGGTAATGTCGAGTTCCGGACCTCGAAATTTCAGCATGATCCAATGCTGAAATTCATTGGTTGCTAGTCCAAGTAGCCAGCCTGCAAAGACCAAGGCTAAGGCAAAGCAGATGCCCGAGAAGGTTATTTCATCGGCTGCAAGGAGGTACATGTCTTCAAGTCTCCGCTAAGAACCGAATACCGAATAGATCAGTCGGCATGCTAGATTCGAGTATCTTCGATGTGCCGACAGTCGTGCCATGCTGTTGGGCATAGGTGACGTTCCTGATGCCGTATCGTTCGTCGCTCAGCGTTAGAGTGTCAGCCAAGCCAGACGTGTGGTTTCAATGCTTTGTCCATGTGCCTGGAAGCCGCGATAGCATCAGCCACTTGTCGCATCTGCAGACTTAGCGGAACGAATGCTAGCGCCATGAGGTATTTTCCATGAAGGTACTCATTTCTGAGATGCGGCACCAGACTTGCCAATCTAGCGGGATACGATGGAGCGTCTTTTCCTTTCCTCCGCTCCTTCAGAAACTCTTCCAATTGTTTCCTCAGAAAGCCATTCCCTATCGGTTCAATCTCTTGGAAAACGCCGTCGTGGATGATCCTCTGCTCGACGGCTTTGTCGAAAAGCTGCGCAAAGGAATCCTTTTGTTCTGCATCGTAAGCCAGCCGCAGGATTTTCTCGACCCCGATAACGGCGTGGAAAAAAGCAATCGATGCGAAGGAGTATCTGTACCACGCGTGCAGCATTAACGAACTAGCCTGCTCGAAGAATCGATGAACAAGCGGAGGAAGGTTGTTTGGGTCACCCAACCGCTCGGCAAATGTGCGAAGCTCCTGCTCGCTAACACCAATGGCGTTCCATGTTGGGTCGGGACTGATCATGTTTCACACGGAATGCGTCCGGCTCGTAAAGTTGGTACGGATTTGCCGCTTCTTGCCACTGCGGCGAATCGGTTGATCGCCTGTTCGCTACGGGCCCTCGATTGATCGACGCTGCATCGAGACAACTAGATGATAGCTGCAACAGGGCTCAGAAGTGCTTGAGTGAAGTCGAACGACTTTGACCCACTCGCCCAGCCGGAAACTCCCCAGTGAAGGCCGCTCGATTCTTCATCTTCGAGGTGCCGACAGTGGTGCCGAGACACAGGACTTTTGGTGCCTTTCCTGGTGCCGTCGACTTCGCCGCTCTACGGTCGAGTTGGCCGCAGATTGCCGCGAATTGCCACCAAGACGCGGGACTTGGCGAGCGCGAAAACTCGCGGGAATCCACGGGGAAGGCGCAAAGAAACGGCCTGTTTCCTCGGGGAAACAGGCCGTTTCGGATGAGTAGCCGAGGCGGGACTCGAACCCGCACGAGGGTAACCCCTCTCAGGATTTTAAGTCCTGTGCGTCTGCCATTTCGCCACTCGGCCGGAGTGGTGTTCTTGGGGCGGGCGGGGGGCGGTTGGGGTGCTACCCTCCGCGGGCCCGGAACACTATAGAGAGACTACGGCAGCCGGGCGCTTCTCGGAAGTGGGGACGCGCGGGGCGGTCGGACGGCCGCCCTGAGGGCGGTGCAGCAACTGGGTCTTTCGTCTGGAGTTTGTTCGTGGAACCTTCCGCACCGGCGGTCGTCGACGGCATCAATGGCTTTCTCGGCACCCGCGCCTCGTTGATGCTCGACGTCGTCTTTCTCGCCATGTTCGCCATCGTCCCCGTCCTGGGGCTCAGCATCCGCACCGTCAAATCGCGGCTCCATTACACCCTCCACAAACAAATCCAGCTCGCCCTGGGCCTCATTCTGCTCGTCGCCGTCACCGCCTTCGAAGTCGACATGCGGTTCTTCACCGACTGGGAAGCCCGCGCCGTCGGCTCGCCCTACTACTCGCCCGAAGGCTGGTCGGCCGTCTGGATCAGCCTCGCCATCCACCTGTTTTTCGCCATCCCGACGCTCGTCCTGTGGGTCGTCGTCATCGTGCAGGCGCTGCGTCATTTCCCCGCGCCGCCCGTCCCCGGCGCCCATAGCTTGGCCCACAAGCGGCTCGGGTGGCTCGCCAGCATCGGCATGACGTTCACCGCCGCCACAGGCTGGGTCTTCTACTGGATGGCCTTCGTCGCGAAATAGCGCGTGGCCTTCCCAGGGCGTCGCTCCACGGCTGCACCGTGTCGCGCTGCCCTGGGCTAACTTGTCGCTGCCCCTTCGTGGCGGAGGAACACGCGCCGCGGACGTTGCGGACTTGCTCCGCCTCGCTCCGGCCGTCGTTCCTCACTAGAATGCGTGTCGCGTTGCTTGGTCCGAGAGCCTGAGACGCCGGAGTCGCTCAGGAGTTACATCTAGTCATGGCGCAGATCTTGGAACAGTCATTTGATCTTGTCGTAATCGGGTCGGGGCCAGGGGGAGAAGGGGCGGCCATGCAGGCCGCCAAACAAGGGCAGTCGGTCGCTTTGATCGAACGCCATCACCGGCTGGGCGGCGGCTGCGTCCATTGGGGCACCATCCCCAGCAAGTCGCTCCGCTACATGATCTACCGGATGATCGACACGAACAACAATCCCGTGTTTCGATCGGCCGGGTCGTCGCTGCGCCTGTCCTTTCCCGAACTGCGCAAAGCGGCCGGGTCGGTCATCTCGAAGCAGGTCGACATGCGGACCAGCTTCTACGACCGTAACAACGTCCCCGTCATCCAAGGCCAAGCTCGGCTGCTGGACGCTCACCGCGTCGAAGTGGAAGAGACGACCGGCGTGCGCCGCATCCTGAACGCCAAAGGGATCGTCATCGCCACCGGTTCGCGACCCTATCGTCCGTCGAGCGTCGACTTCAACCATCCGCGGATCTTCGATAGCGACACGATCCTGAGCCTCGACCATACCCCCCAATCGATCACCGTCTACGGCGCGGGCGTCATCGGGTGCGAATACACCACCATGTTTCGCAACCTCAATTGCAAGGTCAATCTGATCAACACCCGCTCCAAGCTGCTCGAGTTTCTCGACGACGAGATCATCGACGCGCTGGCGTATCACATGCGCGACCGCGGCGTGCTCGTACGGCATAACGAGACGATGGAGTCGGTGCGCGGGTGCGACGACGGCGTCATCCTGTCGCTGCAGTCCGGCAAGCAATTGAAGACCGACGTCCTCTTGTTCGCCAACGGCCGCACCGGCAACACGCACGACATGGGGTTGGAGTCGGTCGGCATCGTCCCTAACAGTCGCGGGCAGATCGAGGTGAACGCCGATTTTCAAACGCAGGTCCCGCACATCTATGCCGTGGGGGACGTCATCGGCTTCCCGTCGCTGGCCAGCGCCGCCTACGTGCAAGGCCGCTACGCCGCGGGCCATTGCTTCGGCGGCAACGTGCAGCGCGCCATGGTGCAAGACGTGCCGACCGGCATCTACACGAGCCCCGAAATCAGCTCCGTGGGACGCACCGAACGGGAGCTCACCGAAGCCAAGATCCCCTACGAAATCGGACACGCACAGTTCAAGAACCTGGCCCGCGCTCAAATCACCGGCCAAACCGTCGGGATGCTCAAGCTGCTATTTCACCGCGAGACGCTCGAGGTGCTGGGCGTCCATTGCTTCGGCGCCAACGCGGCCGAAATCATCCACATCGGTCAAGCGATCCTCACGCAGCAGCCCCCCGCCAACACGCTGCTGTACTTCATCAATACGACGTTCAACTACCCGACGATGGCCGAAGCGTACCGCGTCGCCGCCCTGAACGGCTACAACCGACTGTTTTGACGCGGTAGGACAGGCCGTAGGACAGGCTTCCAGCCTGTCTCGTCGCGACGCCGTCGCGACGCCCGGAAGCACGACGCGGTGCGCGGGTGGTAGGGCGGTTGTTGTTGTTGTTGTTGTTGTGGTGGTGGTAACAGGCTGGAAGCCTGTTCTACGGCTTTACGGAGGCAGCTCTAGAATTGGGCGAGTGGGGGCGGGGTCGCGGACGCTGTGCAGTAGGTGATCGAGGAACTGGTCGAGCGTGACGTGGGCGAGTCGCGCGGCGGCGTTGAGTTGCAGGCGGTGGCTGAGGACCGGCTTGACGGCCCAACGAATATCGGCCGAGTGGACGGCGGCGCGGCCTTTGATGAGCGCTCGGGTCTTGGCCGCTAAGACCAGCGACTGGGCGGCGCGGGGACCGGCGCCCCACGCCAGCCACCGCTTCGTCAGCTCGGGCGCGTCCTGTTCCGCGGGACGCGTGGCGCGCGCCAGGTCGACGGCGTACGCCACCAGCGGCTCGGAGACTGGAATCTGCCGCACCCATTGCTGAATCCAGAGAATGTCGCGCGGTCGCAACAACGGCTTCACCTCGGGCTGCCCCGCGCGCGTGCTCGCCGCCACCATTTGCCGCTCTTCGTCGCGGCTTGGATAACGCAACTGAATCGACAGCATGAAGCGATCCAAGTGCGCTTCGTGCAACGGATGCACTCCCGCCATCTCCGCGGGGTTGTGCGTCGCCAGCACGAAGAACGGCGCCTCGAGCTCCAACCGCGACTCGCCGATCTGCACTTGATGATCGTGCATGGCGTCGAGCAGCGCGGCTTGCGTGCGCGGCGGAGCGGCTTGAATTTCGTCGGCCAACAGCACGTTGGCGAAGATCGGACCCGGCGTCGCGCGCCGCACGCGCTGCTTCGTCGCCGGATCTTCTTCCAGCGTTTCTCGCCCCACCAAGTCCTCGGGCGTCATGTCGGGCGTGAGCGACGCGCGGTGAAAGGAAAGCTGCATGGTGCGCGCGAGCGTCTCGACCGCGAGCGATTTCGCGAGTCCCGGCGCGCCGACGGCCAGACAGTGGCCCTGAGAAAAAAGTCCAACCAGCAATAGTTCGAGCAATTCGGATTGCCCGACGACCACTTTGTGGACTTCGTCGAGGATCAGTTCGCGGGCCTTCGCGATCCGACGAATGGCCTCTTCGGGAGGCAGCTGAGCGAGCGGCGGAGCGTGGTCGGTGGGCATGGTTCGAGGGCGTGATTCGGGGGTGTCGTTCGGGGATGCGGGGCTTGGGGGCGAGGAATGCGGGCGTGTGTTAGGGGCGGTTGGAACGCCGTTGTTGGAGGGGACGGGTAGGGCTTGGGGCGTTGAGGGGGGGCTTGGGGAGTTGCCGTGGGAGGACGTGTTGGGGGCGGATTTGGCTGGGCTTTGGGGGGGGGAGTTGGGAGTGAGTGACAGGCTGGAAGCCTGTCCTACGGGTGCAATTGCAGTGCCAACGGGGGACGCTGGGGGGACGGGGGACGAGTGTGCGGGGGTGGGGCGCGCGTGTGCTTGAGGGGCGGGCGGGAGCGGGCGCTGGGGGCGGGTGGCTTTCCAAATCGAGCGGCGGGACGTATTTTGAAAGAGTTAACGCCGGTACCGGAGACCGCGGGCGTGTATGTCAAACGCTCGATGCAGGGAGGGACTGCGCACGCACGTAACTCGATTCCGTCGCACGGCATGAGCGAAATTCTCTTTCAATACGAGAAAGTGAACCCGACGACCTGGGCTTACCTGTCGTCGCTGCTCATGATCGGCCTGTACTTCAAGTTCAGCCGGTTCTGGAGCGTCCGGAACCTCGACCTGCTCCTGCTGATCTTGCTCGCCCCCGGTCTCTTGCTGACTTACTTCGGCCAAGAGTCCGCGCTCGTGACTCGCGCCGCACTCCAGCACGCTCACACGCAGCTTGCCGAACAACGGGCGGAGGCGGAAGCCCAAGCGGCCGAAGCCGAGCGACAACGGCGAGAAGCGGGGGCGACGAGAGAACCGGCGCGCGACGCGAACTCGGATTCCTCGAGCCAGGACGACGCTAGCGCGGACCCAAGTTCGGGGACGCCGCCGCCGGACGAGCCGCCGGCGCCGCGCGTGGCGCAAGCGACGACGAACGAGGATGCGGCCGCAGCGGGCGCAGAGGCGGAAGCCGAGGCCGTGGAGTCGCCGTTGGCGATGGCCGAGCGACAGTTTGCGGAGGCGGAGACGAAGTGGAAGAAGGCGCGGGGAGTGACCGCGTGGGGATACATGGCGCTGTTGTTCGTCGGCGGCATCTTCCTCGTCCGACTGCTGCTCGATCCGACCATGGCTCGTCGACCGCTGCTGGAACCGAACCTCTCGACCGGGGGGCTCATCTTCATCGCCTGTTCGATGTTCGTCTTCTTAATGGCGAATGTGATTACCAGCGTTCCGACGGACGACGACTTGCACGGACCGCGCAGCGCGGTGGCGCTGTTGAGTCGCGAGGCGCTGCCGAAGGAAGAGAACGGTTTGAGTCGACATGGGCCGGGCTACGCCGTGCTGAATTTGTTGCCGAGCGTCCCGACGATGTCGCTGCTGAATCGCGAGACCGACCCCAAGAATCCGCAGGATGTGTATGCCATCGTCGCGAAGGTGATGGCCATCCTGTCTCATTTCGCGGTCGTATTCGGGATCGTCGTGGTGGGCTACCGCCACTTTGACAATCTCAAAATGGGGATCGGCGCCGCGGCGCTCTACTTAATGCTCCCCTATACGGCCCTCATGACAGGGCGCATCGATCACATCTTGCCGGCCGCGTTGTTGCTGTGGGCCGTGGTGAGTTACCGGCGACCGCTGGTGGCGGGGATCTTCATCGGGTTGGCGGCGGGCGTCGTCTACTACCCCGTGTTTCTGCTGCCGTTGTGGCTGAGCTTTTATTGGCAGCGGGGCATTTGGCGATTCTTGGCGGGCGTGAGTGCGACGCTGGGAATCATGATTTTGTCGCTGATGTTTGTGTCGAGCGACTGGGGCGAGTTCCAGGGGAACGTGCAGAAGATGTTCGGCCTTTGGTTCCCCGCTCGGCAAGGCCTGGGCGGCATCTGGGGGCTCGGCTGGGACCCGGTCTACCGACTGCCGGTGCTGGCCGCGTTCATCGCGATCAGCGGCACGTTGGCGATCTGGCCGGCTCAGAAGAATCTGGGGACGCTGTTGAGCTGTTCGGCGGCCATCATGGTGGCGACGCAGTTCTGGCATCCGCATGGCGGCGGCATCTACGTCGCCTGGTACCTGCCGCTCATGCTGCTGACCATCTTCCGGCCGAACTTGGAAGACCGCGTGGCATTGACGGTGCTGGCGGAAAGTTGGTTTGCGCGTCGCGACCGGAAAGCGGCTTGAGCGGCGACGAGAAGCGCGGCGCCAAGTGATGGCGAACCCCCCGCGCGGCGCGGTACGATCGTCGGCATGAATTCTGTACGACCTGACCCACGATTCGTGCGCCGCCGGCTGCCTCCTCGTCCCGTTCACGCACGGGCGATTTCCGGGGCGTTGAGCCTGACGCTTTGCAGCGTGCTCGTCCTCGCGGCCTCGCCGCGCGCCGTCACTGCCGCTCCCCCTGCACCGCGCGACGAGAAGCAGGTGTATGTCGAGCGCATCGTGCCGCTTCTCAAGACGCACTGCCTGGAATGTCACGGGCCGCAGAAGCAAGAGTCGGACTTGGCGTTTCAAACGTACAAGAACGTCGAGGCGATCCAAGCGGCGCGGCCCGTTTGGACGTCGGTGCTGGAGATGATCGAGTCGGAGGCGATGCCGCCGCCCGATCGTCCGCGCTTGAAGTCGGAGGAACGTCGCGAGCTGGTGCGGTTCTTGGAACGCGTCCTCTTCAACTTGGACTGCGATGCGGCGGACGCGATTGATCCAGGGCGCGTGACCATTCGGCGGCTGAATCGAGTGGAATACAACAATACGGTGCGCGATCTGTTGGGGGTCGACTTTCGGCCGGCGGACGACTTTCCGTCGGACGACGTGGGGCACGGCTTCGACAACATCGGCGATGTGTTGAGCGTCTCGCCGATCTTGGTCGAGAAGTATCTCGGAGCGGCGGAGAAAGTAGCGGCGTCGGCGGTGGCGGCGGCCAAGTCGACGGGGCCCGACAAGCAGGTGCGTCGCGGCAAAGACCTGGAGTCCGACGGCGCTGCACGATTGACCCCCTTCGGCATCCACTCGATTAATTCACGCGGCGGAGTGACGGGCCGGTTTGAAGCGGCGGGGCGCGGCGAGTACCTGATTCGCGTGCGAGCGGCCGGGCAGCAGGCGGGGCCGGAGCTGCCGAAGATGGAACTGCGGATCGACGGGAAAGAAGTGAAGACGTTCGACGTCGAGGCGACCGCCGATAAAGTAGGCGAATACGAATGGCGCCAGCGGCTCGACGCCGGCGCGCATCGCATCTCGGTCCATTTCATCAACGACTACTACAAGCCGGATGCACCGAAAGGGGAGCCGCGCGATCGCAACTTGATGGTCGGCGCGATTGAGCTCGAACGGCTTGGATCGACACGCCCGCGCGAAGCTGGCGGCGCGCGACTGACGATCGTCTTGCCCGAGGGGGGGCGGTCGACGGCGTCCGCGGCCGAAGCGACGCTGGCTCCGGTCGTCCGCCGCGCCTTTCGCCGCAAACCGCGCGAAGGGGAAGTCGCGGTCTATGCAAAGCTGGTGGAACGCGCGATGGAGCGCGGCGCGACGTATCCGCGCGGCATCGAAGTCGCGTTGTCCGCGGTCCTGGTGTCGCCGCACTTTCTGTTTCGAGTGGAACGCGAGGGAACGCCCGGCGATTCGTCGGCGCGTCGGTCGCTGGACGACTTCGAATTGGCGTCGCGGTTGTCGTACTTTTTGTGGAGCAGCATGCCGGACGACGAACTGCTGCAACTGGCGGAAGACCAAAAGTTGCGCGACGAGTCGACGCTGATGGAACAGACGCGGCGAATGCTGGCCGACCCGCGTTCGCGGTCGCTGGCGGAGAATTTCGCCGCTCAGTGGCTGAACCTCCGGGGGCTCGATGAACTTACGCCGGACCCGAAACAGTTCCCGCAGTTCAACGGAACGCTGCGTGCGGACATGCGGCGCGAGACCGAATTGGTCTTCGATTCCCTCTTGCGCGACGACCGCAGTCTGCTTGATCTGCTGGACGCCGACTTTACGTTTGTGAACGGTCGGCTGGCGGAGCTGTATGGGCTGAAAGGGGTGGAGGGGACGAAGTTTCAGCGCGTGAGTTTGGCGGGGAGCAAGCGCGCGGGCATCCTGACGCACGCCAGCATTTTGACGTTGACGTCGAACCCGACTCGAACTTCGCCCGTAAAGCGCGGGAAGTGGATCATGGAGAACATCCTGGGGACGCCGCCGCCCGATCCGCCGCCCGATGCGCCCGAATTGGCGGCGACTCAGAAGGCGGCGCCGGATGCATCGTTGCGGCAGGCGCTGGAACTGCATCGAAAGGACCCCAACTGCGCCGTTTGCCATTTGCAGATGGATGCACTGGGGTTTGGGTTCGAGAACTTCGACGCGATCGGGCGTTGGCGCGACAAAGACGGCAGCCACGCGGTCGACGCGGCCGGCGTGCTGCCGGACGGGGCTAAGTTCTCGGGGCCGGAAGAGTTAGTGTCGATTTTGAAGGGGAAGAAAACCGAATTCACTCGTACGGCCGCCGAGCGGATGCTAACGTACGCCTTGGGGCGCGGGCTGGTCGCGGCCGATCGCTGTGCGGTGGATCGGATCGTGAAGCAGGTCGCCGAAGACGAGTTTCGGTTGTCGGCTTTGGTGCAAGCGGTCGTGCGGAGCGCTCCGTTCCGCATGCGACGTTCAGAGGAGATGAAGCCATGAGTCAGCGTTTTCGCAACTTGCCTCGACGAACGTTTCTGCGCGGCGTGGGCGTCGCGATGGGCCTCCCGCTGCTGGACGTGATGCTGCCGAGGACGGTGCGAGCGGCCGGAGAAGTGGCGAAGCCGCCGGTGCGGTTGGCGTTCGTGTTCTTCCCCAACGGCGCAATCATGGATTCCTGGACGCCGACGTCGACGGGGTCCGACTACTCGTTGCCGGCGACCCTGGCGCCGCTGGCGGCGCACCGCAACGACCTGTTGGTGCTGAGCGGTTTGGCGCAGGACAACGGGCGTGCGAAGGGGGATGGGCCGGGCGATCACGCGCGGTCGGCTGCGTCGTTCCTCACCGGCGCTCACCCCGTGAAGACGGCGGGCGCCGACATTCGCGTCGGGATGTCGGTCGACCAGGCAGCGGCCGAGAAGATCGGCGCTCGCACGCGGCTGCCGTCGTTGGAAGTCGGCATCGAACGCGGCCGACAGGCCGGCAGTTGCGACTCCGGGTACAGCTGCGCCTACTCGAACACCATCTCCTGGAAGAACTCCACCACGCCGGTCGCCAAGGAGATCAATCCGCGGCTGGTGTTTGAACGGCTGTTTGGGGCGGGCGCGGCGGGCGGCAAATCGGCGGCGGACCGTGATTTTCTACGGCGCAGCATCCTCGACTTGGTCGCTGAAGACGCACGGGAACTGCAGAAGTCGCTGGGCCCGACCGATCGTCGGAAGATCGACGAGTACTTCACGGGGGTGCGTGAACTAGAACAGCGAATTCAGCGAGCGGAGGACGAGGCGCGGGAGGTGGCGAGCGGTTCTCGACCGGTTCCGAAGATGGATTTGCCGGAGGGAGTCCCTAGCGATCTCGAGAAGCATATTCGCTTGATGTACGACTTGATGGTGTTGTCGTTCAAGACGGATACGACTCGCGTGGCCACGTTCATGTTGGCGAACGAGGGCAGCAACCGCAGTTATTCGATGGTGGGGGTGAACGACGGCCACCATCAGTTGTCGCACCATCAGCGCGACGAAGAGAAGGTGGCGAAGATTCAGAAGATCGACCAGTTCTTGACGACGCAGTTCGCGTATTTCCTGGAGCAGCTCAAGGCGACTCCCGAAGGGGACGGAACGCTGCTGGATCATTCGCTGGTGATGTACGGCAGCGGGTTGAGCGACGGCAATCGTCATCGTCACGACGACCTGCCGATCTTGCTGGCGGGTCGCGGCGGCGGCACGGTCGCGCCGGGCAGTCACGTCCGCGTCGAGAAGGAAACGCCGCTCAACAACCTGTTCCTTTCGCTGCTGGACCGCGTCGACGCCCCGATCGACCAACTGGGCGACAGCACCGGCCGTCTACCCCTGCCCACGTAGCCCCCGTAGAACAGGCTTCCAGCCTGTTACGAAAACCGAAGAACAGGCTTCCAGCCTGTGAATGCCCTCGCCCCGCCGCTCCCGCCTTCGCTGGTGTTCACGGTGTGAACCGCAGGACCCCTCATCCCCGGCCCTTCTCCCCGGGGCGGGGAGAAGGAAGCACGATCCGCGGGTGTCGTTGCGCAACAAACGACATCGAGCGTCACGGTGTCGCGGACGATGCGTTGGAGCGCACGGCGTCGGTCGCCTATACTACGCGGGTCTGTCTGCAGGCTGTGCGACCGCGAAGCGGCGGTCGTGCGACGCAGACATCCCACCTCCAACCACCCCGCCCTGGGGCGATCGAGCCATGGTTGTACGTCGTTTGCTTGTCATCGGTCTGCTGTTTGCGGCGGGGCCGGTTTTCGGCCGCATTTCGTCCAGCGCGAACGCGGACGATGCGGCGCCCGAGTTCGAGGCGTCGGCGATCGAGTTCTTCGAGAAGGAAGTTCGGCCGGTGTTGATCAACCGGTGCTATGAGTGTCACAGCCAAGACGCCAAAAAAATTCAGGGCGGTCTGTTGCTGGACAGTCGAGCGGCGGTGCTGCAAGGCGGCGATACGGGCCCGTCGGCGGTGGTTGGCAAGCCGAAGGAAAGTCTGCTCATCGACTCGATCAACTACGGCGACACCTACCAGATGCCGCCCAAGTCGAAGATGCCCGCCAACGAAATCGCGGCGCTGACGAAGTGGGTCGAGATGGGATTGCCGTGGCCCAAGGAGGCGGCGAAGAAGCCGACGACGGCGACCATGTCGGTCGACATTGCGGCGCGCAAGTCGGAGCACTGGTGTTGGAAGCCGATCGTCGCGCCGCCGTTGCCGTCGGTCAAGCAAGCCGACTGGCCCGCTCAACCGCTCGATCGCTTCATTCTCGCGTCGCTGGAGGCGAAGGGGCTGAGCCCGTCGCCGGCGGCGGACAAGCGGACGCTCTTGCGGCGCGTCTACTTCGACTTGATCGGCCTGCCGCCGACGCGCGAAGAGATTCAAGCGTTCTTGGCGGACGACTCGCCGCAAGCGTTCGAGAAGGTCGTCGATCAGTTGTTGCGGTCGCCGCACTTCGGCGAGCGTTGGGCGCGGCATTGGATGGACTTGGTGCGGTATGCGGAAACGTACGGACATGAGTTCGACTTCCCGATTCCGCATGCGCATCAGTATCGCGACTATTTGATTCGGGCTTTCAACGCCGACGTGCCGTACGACCAGTTCGTGGTCGAGCATGTGGCGGGCGATTTGCTCGCCGAACCGCGGCGGAATCCGCAGACGGGGCTGAACGAATCGATCCTGGGCACCGGCTTCTGGTTTCTCGGCGAAGCCACTCATGCCCCCGTCGACGTGCGCGGCGACGAGCAAGGTCGCATCGAAAACCAACTCGACGTCCTCAGCAAAACGTTCCTTGGCGTGACGCTCGCGTGCGCACGCTGCCACGATCACAAGTTCGACGCCATCTCGACGCGCGACTATTACGCGTTATCGGGCGTGCTCAAGAGTTCACGGCGGCAAGAGGCGCTGTTGGAGTCGGGGGACGGCATCTCGCGCGTCTCGCAGCAATTGACGGCGACGCGCGGCCGGGTCGACGCGTCGCTGGGAGCGTGGGCCAAGTCCCAGGCCGACTCGCCCGAATCGGCGGGGCGCGTTGCGCGGTTGTTGACGGCCGCTCGAGCCGCTCGCGCGACCGGCGTCGAATCGATCGACAGGATTGCGAGCGAGCAGCAAGTGGACCCCGCCCTGCTCCGCCGTTGGTTCGCGGCGCTGCAGGATCCCGACGCAGCTCAGCCAAAGCATGCCTTTCAGCCTTGGTTGGAATTGGCGGCGACGCCGGCGGCCGGCGCGGCGCAGGACCGTGCAGCACCGATCAATGGCGGACAGTTTGAGGCGGTGAAGAAGCGGTTGACGGCCGCCATTCAGCGGGGAAATGAGTTCCGTGAGAAGTCGCCGACGGTCGTCGATTTCCGCAGCGGGACGTACGACGGCGGATTCACCTCAGGCTGGGCGTTCGGCAAACAGCCGACGCAATCGGGGCAGTGGGACGCTTCGTCGGGCGCGGTGCAATTAGTCCGTCCGGGCGTCGCCGATAGTCAGCAGAATTCGCCGCGCGAACAGGGCGTCTATCGTTCGCCCACCTTCACGCTCACCCACCGCAATGTGCTGTATCGGCTCCGCGGGCACAATGTGCAGATTCGTCTGTACATCGATAATTACTTCATGGACGTCTACAGCGGCCTGCTGTTCGGCGGCTGCAATCAGAAGGTCGACAATCGGCAGACCTGGGGCTGGCTGGTGCAAGGCGGCGACGTGAGTCGCTATCCGGGACATCGCGCCTACTTCGAGGTGCTCGACCTGGGCGACGGGTACGCGGCCATTGAGGAAGTGCGTCTTTCCGATTCGGGACCGCCGCCGGATGACGAGAATCCACTGGGCTTGTCGGTGCTGGAGGCGACGGCGACGCCGACCGTCGAGTCGTTGGCGGCCAGCTATGGGAAGCTGCTGGAGCAAACGGTGCGCGACTGGGCCGCGGGCAAGTTGGATGGTCCGCGCACCGACCTCGTGAATTGGCTGCTGCGGCATGAACTGTTAGGGACGCCCGAGCAACTGACGGCGCTCAAAAAGCAAGCGACCGAGACGGCCGCGGAACTGACGAAGATCGCCGAGTCGATGCCCGCGCCGACGCGCGTGCTCGCCATGGCCGACGGGACGGGGCAGGATGATCGAGTCCACATTCGCGGCAACCACCGCACGTTGGGCGAGCCGGCGCCGCGTCGGTTGCTGGAGGCGTTTGAACAAACGGCGGCGGCCGCCGGCGATCACGGCAGCGGTCGACTGGAGATCGCTCGGGGAATGGTCGATCCCGCAAACCCGCTCACGCGACGCGTGATCGTGAACCGCGTTTGGCACCATCTGTTCGGCCGCGGCATCGTCGGGTCGGTCGACAACTTCGGCGTGCTGGGACAGGAGCCGACTCATCCCGAATTGCTGGATCACTTAGCCGAGCAGTTCTCGAACGACGGGTGGTCGATCAAGCGACTCCTCCGCGCGCTGGTGCTCAGCCGCACCTATCAAATGTCGAGTGCACCGGACGGCAAGGGGGACGAACTGGATCCGCAGAACTTGTTGTTGCATCGGCAACGCATCCGACGACTGCAAGGCGAAGCCATTCGAGACGCCATTCTGCGCATCTCAGGGCGACTCGACCCGACGCTGTTTGGAGGCAGCGTGCCGGTGCATTTGACGCCGTTCATGCAAGGGCGCGGGCGGCCGGGCGGGAGCGGGCCGGTCGACGGCGCGGGTCGCCGCAGCTTGTACACCGAGGTGCGCCGCAACTTTCTGCCGCCGATGATGCTGGCCTACGACACGCCGATCCCGTTCAGCACGGTTGGGGCTCGCAACACGTCGAACGTCCCCGCCCAGGCGCTGATCCTCATGAACGACCCGTTGGTGGTGGAACAGTCGCGGAAGTGGGCGGAACGCGTATTGGCCGCCGGCGAGGCGCCGCCGGCCGAACGAATTGCGCGGCTGTACGAGGAATCGCTGGGGCGACTGCCCACGACCGACGAAACGACGTCGGCGATCGAGTTTCTGACGACGCAGGGGGCCGAATATAGGCTGGCCGCCGACGCGGCGGTCCGCGATCCACGCGTCTGGGCCGATCTGTGCCACGTGCTGTGGAACGTGAAGGAGTTTGTTTATATCCCGTAGGGGGTGTGGTGGCTGACTGGAAGTGGGGGGGCAGGCTGGAAGTGGGGGTGAGGGGAGTTGGGGTGCGGGATAACAGGCTGGAAGCCTGTTCTACGGGGGGATATAGTCGGATGGACTATATGGGGGTGTTTATGCGTTGGATTTGGGCGTGGGTTTTGTGCGCGGCGGCGGCGGGGGCTTCGGGTCTGCGGGCGGATGACGCGCCGCCGAAGCCGGGCGATGTGAGCTACTTTCGGGAGATCCGGCCGATCTTCCAGGCGCAGTGCCATGGCTGTCACCAACCGGCGAAGCCGGGGGGGGCGTACGTCATGACCACGTTCGAGACGCTGGCGAAAGGCGGCGAGTCGGGAGAAGCGGCGATTGTCGCGGGACATCCGGACAAGAGCGCGCTCGTTGAACAAATCATCGCGAAGGAGGGGCAGGCGGCGATGCCCAAGGGGAAGCCGCCCCTCACGCCCGCGCAGGTCGATTTGATCAAGCGTTGGATTGAACAAGGCGCCAAGGACGACTCGCCGGCGTCAGCGCGTCCCCAATTCGACATGGAACACCCGCCGACCTATCAGGCGGCGCCGGTGATTACTTCGGTCGACTACTCGCCCGACGGACAACTGCTGGCCGTGTCGGGGTACCACGAAGTGCTGGTGACGAAGGCCGACGGGTCGGCGCTGGTCGCTCGCTTGGTCGGACTTTCTGAACGCATCGAGTCGGCCGCGTTCTCGCCGGACGGCAAACGGCTGGCGGTCACCGGCGGTTCGCCGGGCCGTTTGGGCGAAGTGCAAATCTGGAACGTCGCCGAAAAGAAGCTCGTTCTCTCTCTGACCGTCGGCTACGACACCATCTACGGCGCGTCGTGGTCGGCGGATGGCAAGTATGTCGCGTTCGGCTGCCCTGACAATACGGTGCGCGCGATCGAAGCCGACACGGGGAAGCAAGTTTTCTTCAACGGCGCTCACAACGACTGGGTGCTCGACACGACCTTCTCCGCCAAGTCGGATCATGTGATCACGGTCAGCCGCGACATGTCGATGAAGCTGATCGAGTTTTCGACGCAGCGGTTCATCGACAACATCACCAGCATCACGCCGGGAGCGCTGAAGGGCGGTTTGAGCGCCGTCGCGCGTCATCCCGAGAAAGACGAATTGCTGGTCGGCGGCGCGGATGGCATCCCCAAGGTCTACAAGATGGTGCGCGACAAAGCGCGGCAGATCGGCGACAACTCGAACTTGATTCGCGAGTTTCCCGGGTTGCCGGGCCGCGTGTTCGGCGTGGCGTTCAGCCGCGACGGCGGACGCATCGCCGCAGTCAGCAGCTTGGACGGCAAGGGAGAAGTGCGCGTCTACAACGCGGCCGACGGCGCGCAGGTGATGCGGGCCGAAGTGCCGACGGGCGGCCTCTACACGGTCGCGTTCAGCGCCGACGGAAAGTCGATCGCGTGCGGCGGGTTCGATGGTCAGGTGCGGCTGTTCGACGCCGCATCCGGCCAATTGCAGAAGGCTTTCTTCCCCGTACCAGTCGGTCAGACGGTCGCGGCGAAGTAAGCGAAGCGGCGAGTTAGACAAGGCGTTGAGGCGGTCGCGCCGCGTGAGGAACGAACGAGGAGATTCAGGTATGGCGGTTTCCCATAAGTTGTTTTGCGTCGTGTGCGGCATCTTGGCGTTGGCGTTGACCCTGTGGGCCGGTCGACCGACGAGCGTTCAGGCACAAGACGCTGCGGCCGAATCGTTGCCCGCAGGGGTGAAGATCACGTCGGTCGAGGCCTTTCCGCCGTCGATCGAACTCACGCATCGCTTCGACTATCGTCAATTGTTGGTGCTGGGCCGCACCGACGCCGGCGAGATGGTCGACTTGACCCGCATGGCCAAACTGGCGACGCCCGCCCAGTTCGTCGCCGTCTCGAACAGCGGACTGGTGAGCGCCAAGAAAGACGGCGTGGAACAACTGGTGTTCCGCTACGGCGACCACTCGCTGCCGATCGCCGTGAAGGTGACGGGGGTGGAGCAGCCGTTTGAGCCGAGTTTTGTGCGCGACATCCAACCGGTGCTCTCGAAGATGGGGTGCAATCAGGGGACGTGTCACGGTGCGAAGGACGGCAAGGGCGGATTTAAGCTGTCGTTGCGCGGCTACGACCCCATCTACGACCATCGAGCGCTCACAGACGACATCGGTTCGCGTCGTTTCAACCGCGCCGCACCAGATCAGAGCCTCATGTTGCTCAAGGCGACCGGCAGCATTCCGCACGTCGGCGGCGTCCGTACGTCGGTCGACTCGCCTTATTACGAACTACTGCGTCGCTGGATCTCGAGCGGCGTGAAGCAAGATCTGACTGTGCCGCGCGTGACGAGCGTCGAAGTGCTTCCGAAAGATCCGATCGTGCCGCGAGCCGACATGAAGCAGCAGATGGTGGTGATCGCTACCTATTCCGACGGCTCCAAACGCGATGTGACTCGCGAAGCGTTCATCGAAAGCGGCAACATCGAAGTGATCGAAGCCGACTCGTCGGGCGTGCTGACGATGTTGCGACGAGGCGAAGCGCCGGTGCTGGTGCGATATGAAGGAGCGTATGCGGCGACGACGATCATCGTGATGGGGGACCGCAGCGGCTTTGCTTGGCAACCACCGCCGGTCAACAACTACATCGACGACGCGGTCTATAAGAAGTTGCAGCGCGTGAAGGTGTTGCCGAGCGGCCTGTGTTCGGACGAGGAATTCATCCGCCGCGCGACGCTCGACCTGACCGGCCTCCCGCCGTCCGTGGACGCGGTGAAGGCGTTCGTTGCCGATCGTCGCGATAACAAGGTGAAGCGCGACGAGTTGGTGGATCAGTTGGTCGGCAGTCCGGCGTTCGTCGAACACTGGACCAACAAGTGGGCCGACTTGCTGCAAGTGAATCGCAAGTTCTTGGGCGAAGAGGGCGCCATCGCCTTGCGGAACTGGATCAAGAACGCGGTGGCGACGAACATGCCGTACGACGAGTTCGCTCGGTCGGTCATTACCGCCAGCGGCTCGAATGTGGACAATCCGCCGGCGGCCTACTTTAAGACGTTGCGTGCGCCGCAAGACTTGATGGAGAACACGACGCACCTGTTCTTGGCGATTCGGTTCAACTGCAACAAGTGCCATGACCATCCATTCGAACGATGGACGCAGGACCAGTACTATCAGATGTCGGCGTTCTTCGCTCAGGTGGCGCGGAAAGAAGACCCGTCGTTCGCCGGTCAGCGCATCGGTGGTTCGGCCGTCGAGGGCGCCGCGCCGCTGGTGGAAGTGATCTACGACGCGGGCGGCGGCGAAGTGAAGCACGACCGCACGGGACAAGTCACTCCGCCGTCGTTCCCGTACCAGCCGTCGATCTCGGCGGCGAGCGGAACGCGTCGCGAGCAGTTGTCGGCTTGGCTGACGTCGAAGGACAACCAGTATTTCGCGAAGAGCTACGTGAATCGGCTGTGGGGGTATTTGTTTGGGCGGGGGATCATCGAGCCGATCGATGACATTCGCGCTGGAAACCCCGCATCGAATCCCGAACTGCTGGACGCGATGACTCGCGACTTCGTCGATCACGGCTTCGACGTGCAGCACATGCTGCGGACGATTTGCAAGTCGCGCACTTATCAACATTCGGTCAAGGCGAATCGCTGGAACGAGGACGACGAACTCAACCATTCGCACGCCCTGCCCCGCCGCTTGCCAGCCGAGGTGCTGTTTGACGCGATCTACGCGGCGACCGGCTCGACGCCGCGCGTCGCCGGGGCGCCGACCGGCTTCCGCGCCGCCGAATTGCCGGATGCAGGCGTCTCGGACGCGTTCCTGGAGGACTTCGGCCGGCCCGTGCGCGAGAGCGCTTGCGAGTGCGAGCGTTCGAGCGGCATGGTGTTGGGGCCGGTCATGAAGTTGATCAATGGACCGACGGTCGCCGATGCGATCGCCGACCCCAACAACGCGCTCACGAAATTGGTCGCGAGCAATCCCGATGATCGACAGGTCGTGGAAGAGGTGTTCCTCCGGTTCCTGGCACGCAAGCCGTCGGCGGAAGAGATCGCCCTGGGGCTCGACGCCATCCAGAACGCCGGCTCGGATCACGCCCAATTGGTCGCCGCACTGCAGGCGTACGAGAAGCAATTGGATGCGAAGCAGGCGGAGTGGGAGGCGGTGGCGGGGCAACCGACCGTGTGGCGCGAGCTGGAGATTGCCGAGTTCAGTTCGCAGACGGGTGCGAAGATGACGAAGAAGGAAGATCGCTCGATCGTCGTCGCGGGGCCCGAGGGCAAGGATGTCTACACGATCACGGCGCCGACCGATTTGGTTGGAATTACGGGGGTGCGTCTGGAGGCGATGGCAGATCCGGGTTTGCCCGCGGGCGGACCGGGGCGCGCTCAGAACGGCAACTTTGTGTTAAGCGAGCTGCGAATGTCGGCGGCGTCGAAGGCCGATCCGAGCAAGACGGAGTCGGCGTCGTTCCAGAATGCGATGGCGACCTTTGCACAAGAAAGCTGGTCAGCGCCGGGGGCGGTGGACGGCAATGAAGGGACTGGCTGGGCCGTATCGCCGCAGTTCGGCAAGACGCACACGTTGACGGCGGAAACGAAGTCCGCCGTCGGACAACCGGGCGGTTCGGTGTTGACCTTCACCCTCAGCCAACAGTTCGCGGACGGCAAGCATCTGCTCGGCCGGCTGCGATTGTCGGCGACGAACTCGCCGCGCCCGTTCGATCGCGGTCAACTGCCGGCCGACGTGGCGGCCGCTTTGGCGACGGCGAAGGACAAGCGTTCTCCCGAGCAGCAGGCTGCTTTGACTCGCTATTTCCGAGCGCGCGATAGTCGCTACCAAGATCTGTCGGCGACGGTGCAGAAGAGCGCGGAGGCGGTGAAGAACCGACGCTTGTTGGGTGTTCAGGATTTGGCTTGGGCGCTGATCAATAATCCGGCGTTTCTCTTCAACCGATAAAGTCCACGATGTCCAACACAGAGATCGTTTACGCGGCAACCGCTGATGGGCAGCCATTGCCGCCCGGCGAGATTCACTTCTCGCTGAGCTTCTTTCCGCTGGCGATTTTCTTCTACTTTTGCACGCCCGTGGTGGTGATCAATGGAGTGGCGGTGAGGTTGTCGTGGGGCAACCATCGATTTCTGTTTCATCCGGGCGATTACGCCGTCGAGGTGTACTTCCCTTACTTGTTCTTTCCCAAGTGCGGCGCCAACATGATGTTCCTGCGGCTCGACCCCGGCGCCGCTCGATACGTCAGCTTCTACATGTGGCCATGGGTCTTCACGAAGGGGCAGATGTCGGTCCATTGAGGGCGGGAGGAAACTGGCCATCGCCAAGATCAATTTGCGCAAGTTTGAGAAGAACCTGCACGTACGGCCGCTGCAACTGGAAGACTATCCGGCGGTCGTCGAGCTGCAGCGTTGCTGCTTTCCCGGCATGGAGGTCTGGACTCGGGAGCAGTTCGCTAGCCAGATCAAGACGTTCCCTGAAGGACAGATTTGCATCGAGTATCAGGGAAAGTTGGTGGCGTCATCGAGCAGCTTGATTCTGGATTTCGAGCTCTACAAGGATTGGCACAACCTTGACGAGATTTCCGGCAACGGCTTTCTGACCAACCACAAGCCGGATGGCACGACGCTGTACGGCATCGAGATCATGGTGTCGCCCGAATACCGCGGGCTCAAGTTGGCACGGCGGTTGTACGACGCGCGCAAACAGCTGGCGCGTGAGAAGAATCTGATGCGCATCGTCGTGGCGGGACGCATTCCCGGATACGCGGCTCACGCCGACAAGATGGGCGCGCGCGAGTACATCGACAAAGTGATGAGCAAGACGCTCTTCGACCCGATCCTCACGACGCAGCTCTCCAACGGCTTCGTCCTCAAGCGATTGATCCCGCGCTACTTGGAGATGGACCAGGAGTCGCGCGGGTATGCGGCGTTTTTGGAATGGGCCAACCTGGACTACGTTCCCCATGCACAGCGCCGGTTCGTCCCGGTGGCGCCGGTCCGCGTGTGCGTGGTGCAGTACCAGTTGCGGCATGTCACCAGCTTTCAAGCGTTCGCGGAACAATGCGAGTATTTTCTGGACGTCGCCTCGGAGTACAAGTGCGACTTCATCCTGTTCCCCGAGATGTTCACGATGCAGTTGTTGTCGCTGGTGCATGCCGAGAGCCCGTCGGCGGCCGTGCGGCGGTTGTCGGAGTTTACCGACCAGTACTTGGAGCTCTTCGCGCGACTGGCGGTGAAGTACAACGTGAACATCGTCGGCGGCTCTCACTTTACGGTGGAAGACGACGACCTCTACAACATCGCCTATTTGTTCCGCCGCGACGGGACGCTCGGCAAGCAATACAAGCTGCATGTGACTCCGTCCGAGCGGCATTGGTGGGGCGTGAAGGGCGGCAACCGAGTCGAGGTGTTCGACACCGATAAGGGACGGATCGCGATTCAAATCTGCTACGACATCGAGTTCCCCGAGGTGACTCGCATCGCCGTCGAGCGCGGTGCGCAGATGATTTTCGTCCCCTTTTGCACCGACGAACGCTATGCCTACCTGCGAGTGCGATACTGTGCGCAGGCCAGGTGCATTGAGAATCACGTTTACGTGGCGATCGCCGGCATCGTCGGCAACCTGCCGAACGTCGAGAGTCTGGGGTTGCACTACGCCCAGTCGGGCATCTTTACGCCGTCCGACATTCCCTTCAAACGCGACGCCATCGCCGCGGAATGCACTCCGAACATCGAGACGGTGATCTTCGAAGACTTGGACCTGGAGTTGCTGAAGCGTCATCGTCAATCGGGGAGCGTGCTCAACTGGAACGACCGCCGCACCGACCTGTTCGACATCCGCTACCTCCACGGCAATTCGTAATCGTCATGGACGGGCGGGCTAAGTCGGCGTAGGGTGGCCAAGTCGGCCGCAGGCCGCGCGGGCCCACCGCCGCAGACTTTCTCTCCTTACTACTTTCTACCCACAACCCTCTGCGCAGCCGGTGGGCCCGCGCTCGCAAAGCCTCGCTTGGCCCACCCTACGGGCTACGGGCGCTCTTCTTACTACTCTCTACACTCGACTCTCTGCGCAGCCGGTGGGCCCGCGCTCGCAAAGCTCGCTTGGCCCACCCTACGGTGAGTTGCTAGCGGCTTGGGGGCGAAGCAGAATGAGGGCTTCAACCCCCTTGAGGTAATTTCCCATGTTGCGCGTTCTTGGTTGGGCGGGCGCCGGTTTGGCGTCGGCGACTTGCTTGCTGGTTTTTCCCTCGGTCGGCGATGCGGCTGTTCGCGTACGCAACGAAGACGTGCGTCGGCGCGAGCTGTCGCGCGAGCAGCATCAGCGGCGCAGCGCTGACATTCACGAGAAAATGCTCGAGCGAAAGAAGCGAGCTCAAGCGTTCCAGGCCGCTCAGCAAGCCGAAGAGGCGGCGCTCGCCGACTTGCGAACCGAAATCGAGAAGCTCAAGGAGGCCGGCGAAACGGCGCAGGCGACGGAGAAACAAAGCGAACTCAATCGACGCCTGCGGCAACTGTGGGAGCGGCAAGAGGAATGGAGTCGCGATCAGCAGCACCTCGACTCTAGCGGCGGCCTCGTCGCCATCTTTCGTGCGAAGCCGCCCGGACGTCGCTAGCGTCGCTATTTCGTCTCTTCAAAACCGGCCTCGACGATGTCGTTATAGCCTTCCTTGATGGGGCGAGCGTCATAGCCCTTCTTGCGCAGCAGCTCCGCGGCGGCCACGGCTCGCTTGCCGGCGAAGCAATGGCAGTAAACAATCATCCCCGGCTTCGCCGCATCGGGGATGGCCGTCTTCGGGTCGGCGCCTTCGCGCAGCTTTGACAAGCTGAACAGCTGCGCCGCCTTCAGATGCCCGTCTTTCCACTCGCTGTCTTCCCGCACGTCGAGCAACACGGCCTTCTTCGCCGACAAGTTCTTCTTGACGACGTCGAGCGAATCGGGCTTGCCTTCTTGCGCCCACGCACTCGCGAGGCAAACAACCGCCGCCGCACCGACGACCCAACCGCTTACGTTTCGCAACATGTCTCTCGTCTCCAATCTGAATCCATCAAGAACTAGAAGTCGGCGCTTCCCGGCGTACGCGGGAACGGGATCACGTCGCGAATGTTGCCCATCGCCGTGATGAAGAGCATCAGTCGCTCGAGTCCCAGCCCGAAGCCGGCATGCGGCACCGTGCCGTAGCGCCGCAGGTCTAAGTACCACCAGTAGGCGTGCGGGTCGAGCCCCATTTCGGTCAGGCGGCGTTCAAGGACGTCGAGTCGTTCTTCGCGCTGGCTGCCGCCGATGATTTCGCCGACGCGTGGAACGAGCACATCCATGGCGCGCACCGTGCGGCCGTCTTCGTTCAGCCGCATGTAGAACGCTTTGATGTCCTTCGGGTAGTCGTACAAGATCACGGGGCTCTGGAAGTGCTGTTCGGTTAAGTACCGTTCATGCTCCGACTGCAGGTCGATGCCCCACTTCACCGGATACTCGAACTTCTGGCCGCTCTTCTCCAAGATCTCGACCGCCTCGGTGTACGGCAGTCGCACGAATTGACTGGATACGACCTTGTTGAGCGTTTCGACGAGCGTGTGCGTTTCGTCGATGCGTTCGTTGAAGAAGGCCATGTCCTCGGCGCACTCACGAAGCACGTCGCCGATGACGCGCTTGAGGAACGCTTCGGCGAGCGTCATGTTGTCGGTGAGTTCGTAGAACGCCATCTCCGGCTCGATCATCCAGAACTCGGCCAAATGGCGCGACGTGTTGGAGTTCTCGGCGCGGAACGTCGGGCCGAAGGTGTAGACCTTGCCCAGCGAGCAGGCGAAGATTTCCGCTTCCAACTGGCCGCTCACCGTGAGGAACGCGGGGCGCTGAAAGAAGTCTTGGGAGTAGTCGACCTTCCCGTCGACGCGCGGCGGCTTGTCGGGATCGAGCGTCGTGACGCGGAACATGGCGCCGGCCCCCTCGCAGTCGCTCGCCGTCACGATCGGCGCATGAACGTAGAGGAAGCCTTGTTCTTGGAAGAAGTCGTGGATGGAGCGGCACACCTGGTTGCGGACTCGAGCGATCGCGCCGAACGTGTTCGTTCGGGGCCGCAAGTGAGCCCACTCGCGGAGCTTCTCGAAGGAGTGCTGTTTCTTTTGCAGCGGATACGACTCGGGGTCGGCGCCGCCGTGGACGACGACGCGCGTCGCCTTTAGTTCGGTGGCTTGCCCCTTGCCGCCGGATGGTTGCACCGTCCCCTCGATGGTGACGCTGCAGCCCGCTCCCAGCTTCTTCACGTCGGACTCGTAGTTCTCCAGCGTCGCATCGGCGATGACTTGGAGATTGGCGAGCGAAGAGCCGTCGTTCACTTCGAGGAAGCTGAAGCCGCCCTTGGAGTCGCGGCGGGTGCGAATCCAACCTTGAATGCGTCCCGAGCGACCAATGGAGGCGGCTTCGCGAGCCGTCCGAACGCTCAACATATCCATCGCACTGCCTCGTTTCCTTTCCCCACGTCGTTTCGCCTGATCACGCGCGTATTGTGGGGCGAGCGGGTCGAGTCTGACAAGTGGCGAACCCCGGTCGGAACTCGTTGCATCCCCCCTGAATTGATCTATCATCATGCGATTCTACCTGCCACTGCCGCCCCACCAGGAGTTCCCACATGGCCCCTGCTCCAACGCCCTCGGCGTCCCTTGATGCGGCGACCGCTCCGGCGCCTCTCAGTCGCGGGGCGTGGCTGGCGTTGACCGCCGCACTCTTGGGTTGGATGTTCGACGGTGCGGAGATGGGCGTCTTTTCGCTTGTCGGTCGCCCCGCCCTGATGGACCTTTTGCCGGACGGGCCGGAAAAGGAAAAGCAAGTCGCGGACGGGTTGGGGCTCATCACCGGCCTGTTCCTCGTCGGTGCGGCGACGGGCGGAGTGCTGTTCGGATGGCTGGGGGATCGCATCGGCCGGGTGCGCGCGATGACGGTGAGCGTCCTCACGTACGCCGTGTTTACGTCGCTATGCGGCTTCGCCGGCTCGCCTATTCAATTAGGCGCGATGCGCTTCATCGCCTCTTTAGGTATGGGCGGCGAATGGTCGCTCGGCGTCGCCCTGGTCATGGAAGTCTTTCCCAACCGGTCGCGCGCTTTCATGGCGGGGTTGATCGGCGCGGCGGCCAACGTGGGCTATCTGTTGGTCGGAGTCGTCGGGTTGGGAATTACAAGCGTTCGGTCGAGTTTGCAGCAGTTCGTCGGCAGTCTCGGGTTGCCCGAAGACATCGCTCAGAAACTGGTGGCGAACGATTGTTGGCGAGTGATGATGATCTTGGGGATCGTTCCGGCGCTGTTGACGTTCTTCATTCGGATCTTTGTGCCGGAGTCGGAGAAGTGGCAGGAAGAGAAGGAGAAGGGAAGCACGTCGAATTGGGCCACGCAAGATTTGTTCGGCGTATTGGTCGGGGCGCTCGGTCCGGCGCTCATGGTCTACCTGTACGCCTTTCCCGCGACCACGTTGGGCGGGACGACGATCGAGCACTCGCGCGGCCTCCGCATCGTCGCGACGCTGTTTGGACTGGTGCTCGCCGTGTTGGGCTACACCTATCCGGTCGTGCGGTTCCTGCAACGCTATCGCGAATCGCAAAGCGCCGTCGCGGGCGGCATCTTCGGTTCGACGTTGCGTCGTATGGCGTTGGCAGCGTGCCTCAGCGGCGTCGCGCTGTTGGGCACCTGGGGCGCGACTCAGCAAGCTCCCGCCTGGGTCGACAAGATGGTCGAACAGCAATGGAAACTCGAAAAGCAAGCGCTGGTCGACCAGGGACAAGCGGACGCCGCCGCGGCGCTCGCGAAACCCAAGGCCAAAGAACAGATGCTCATCTGGCTCTCCGTCGGCGCCATCGTCGGGACGTTGGCCGCCGCGATGTTGGGCGACATTCTGGGGCGTCGAAAGGCCTACTTTCTGTTATGCGTCATCTCGTTTGGTTCGGTGTTGTTGCTGTTCCATGCGAACAAATCGTACACGTCGTTCATGCTGTTCAGCGCCTTCATCGCGGGCACTTGCACGGCGTCGTTCTACGGTTGGCTGCCGCTGTACTTGCCCGAACTGTTCCGGACGAGCGTCCGTGCGACAGGTCAGGGGTTCGGCTTCAATTTTGGTCGCATTCTGGCCGCGGTCGGTTCGTTCCAACTGGGGACGCTCGTCGGCGCCTTCAAGGATGGCTTGGATCTGGGATTCATCCAACTGGCGGGCGGTTATGCGACCGCGTGCACCTTGTTGAGTTTGGTGTACGCGATCGGCATGGTCTTGATCTGGTTTGCGCCCGAGACCAAGGGACAGCCGTTGCCCGAATAGCCTTCAAGTTTTGAGAAAGCGAGGCGGAAGTGGCGGATCTTCCCGCATGGGGCAAGGACGACTTGCCAGAACCGTTGCCCTTTAACGCGCGAAACATGTTTCGCGTCATCGGTCCCGGCGCAATCATGCTGGCGGCGTCGATCGGCGGCGGCGAGTGGCTGGTGGGGCCGGCGATCGCCGTGAAACACGGGCTCGGCATCCTCTGGATCGCGTCGCTCGGGATCGTCCTGCAGCTGATGTTCAATCTCGAGGGAATTCGGTACACGCTGTACACGGGCGAGCCGATCCTCAGCGGCATCATGCGGTTGAAACCAGGGGCCAATTTTTGGGCGACGTTCTACATCGCCCTCACCGCCGCTCAACTGGGAGTTCCCGCACTGGCCTCCGGTTGTTCATCGGTCATCTTCACCTTCGGCGCCGGGCGACTGCCGGCGGAAGACGGCAGCGATCGCACGACGCTATTGCTGATCACCTATGGCGTCATCCTGTTCGCACTCGCGCTGTTGCTGTTCGGCGGAACTGTGGAACGGATGCTCGAGCGAATCTCTTGGGCGATGGTCGTCTACATCTTTGGCTTTCTGATCCTGGTCAATTTCTTGGCCGTCCCGTGGCGACATTCGCTGGAGACGGCGTCAGGCTTCGTCCGCTTCGGATATCTGCCCGAAGGCATCGACTGGATGCTGCTCGCGGCGCTCGCCACCACCGCCGGCTCGGGCGGCATCGGCAATCTGACGATCACGAATTGGGTCCGCGATAAAGGCATGGGGATGGGAGGACGCGTCGGAGCGATCCCCAGCGCATTCGGGGGCGAACATGTCGAGTTGTCGCACGTGGGGAAAGTGTTTCCGATCAACGAGACAAACCTGAGCCGCTGGCGGACCTGGTGGAGCTACGTGAAGGCCGACCAGATCTGGCTATGGGGCCTGGGCTGCTTCATCGGCATGTTTCTGAACGTCAACTTGGCGTCCGCCATCATTCCGCCTGGGACGAGCATGGCGGGCGAGGCTGCGGGGGCTTACCAGGCGCACTACCTGTCGCAAAACCTCTGGAAGGGCCTCTGGTACTTCGGGTTGCTCAACGGTTTTTGGATTCTCTTCTCGACGCACCTGGGCAACACCGACGTGCTGGTGCGCACCGTCACCGACACGCTGTGGACCAGCAGCACGCCGATCCGCTCGAACCCCAAACTGGGCGTCGGGAAGCTGTATTACACGCTGCTGATCGGCTTCACGGCGTGGGGTCTGATCGTAGTCCACTTCGCGAGCGCGATGACGCTATTCAAGGTGCTGGCCGCGATCGCGGGCGTCGTGCTTGTTCCCTCCGCCATCCAGATCTTGCGAGTGAACACGACCTTGTTGCCGCCGGAGCTGCGTCCGAGCTGGTGGCGCCGTGCGGCGCTCGTGGGGTGTTCGCTGTTCTACGCGATCGTGAGCTGTGCGCTGTTGTGGGACAAGGTGGTGAAGCCCCTCACCCCCTGACCCCTCTCCCCAAGCTGCGCTTGGGGCGAGGGGAGCATTTGGGCGTTAGCTGCTGGTCTTGGACTTGGCGATTTCGCGGACGGCTTTGAGGTCGAGTTTGCCGGTGCCGAGGATCGGGAGGGATTCGATCTCGAAGTAGCTGTCAGGGGATGGGATGTAGATGTTGGGGAGGCCGAGCGCCATGAGTTCCTGTTGCAATTGATCGGGGGTCTTGCCGATCGGCAGGTGAATGACGACCAACCGCTCGCCCTTCTTGGCATCGGGGACGGCGGTGACGATCGCCTTGAGTCCTTCTTCCTCGTTGACGCCGATCGCCTTGTTCAGGTGTTCTTCGATCAAGATGTGCGGCACCATCTCGCCGCCGATCTTGGAGAAGCGGCTCTCGCGTCCCGTGATCTTGATGAATCCGTCGTCGTCGATCAGCGCGATGTCGCCCGTCATATACCAGCCGTCGCGCACCACTTCGGCCGTGAGATCCTCGCGATGCAAGTAACCCTTCATCACGTTGGGGCCGGTGATCCACAGCATGCCCGCTTCGCCCGTCGGTCGTTCCGCCCCCGTCTCGGGGTCGGTGATCTTGGCGGAGACGCCGGGAACCGGCCGGCCGACGGTGCCTTCCTTGCGATCGATTTGGTCGCTGCCCAGCGATCGGGAAGGAGGAATGTTGACGGAGACCAGCGGCGAGAGCTCCGTGGTGCCGTACCCTTCAACCGGCCGAATGCCGAACTTTTGTTCAAACGCATCGCATAGATCGATCGGCAGCTTTTCGGCGCCCGCCACGACGACGTCGAGCGTCTGGAACTCTTCCTTTTCGCAGCGTCGCAAATACGTGCGCAAGAACGTGGGAGTCGACAGCAGCACCGTCCCTTTGTACTTCTCGACGATCTTGCCGACGATTTTGCCGTCGAGCGGATTGAAGTGGTAGACGCCGCCGATGTCGAGCGACAGGACGGTCCAGAGCGTGACGGTGTAGCCGAACGAATGGAAGAACGGCAGGATGCCGACCAGCATGTCGGTGGAATTCAGGCGCACGACCGTATCGATGGCCTCGACGTTCGACCCTACGTTGCCGTAGGTGAGCATCACACCCTTGGGCGTGCCGGTGGAGCCCGACGTGAAGATGATGGTAAGCACATCGTCTGACTTGATTTTGTGAAGGCCAAGCGACCGTTCAACGATCGCCGACGGCAGGACGTACGTCTGCAGGCCGGCGATCGCTTTGTCGGCGAGCGACACTTTGCTGCGCAGGTCCTCCAGAAAGACGACTTCCGCGTCGAGTTTGAATTCAAATCGAGAGAGGAATTTGCGGGTGGTGAGGACGTGTTTGATGCCCGCCAATTTGATGCAGGCGTTCATGACCTCGTTGGAGACGGTGTAATTCAGATTGACCGACGTGCGTCGGTCGAGCGCCAGCGCGGCGTTGGCGATAGCGCCGCCGACCGACGGCGGCAACAACAATCCAACCATGTTCTCGTCGGCGCTCAGCACATGCTGCTTCAGCAGACGGCGGAGAATGAGCGTACGGAGCAGCAGTTCTGCGCCCGAGGCTTCGGTGCCGAGCGAGTCGGCGATCTTGAGTTTGCGGAGGCGGCCTTTGGCGCGACGGATGAACGAGCGGCTGACGAGCATGGCGTTTTGGCTCTGATGGGTCTTGGCTTGCGAACCGAGGTCCAGGACGGCTTGGCGAACTTGGTGGATGTTTTCGGGCGTTGGGATCGGTTTTCCGAAGTGGATGTGAATCGGATACGGCCAGCATTTGGGCCATTTCCAGAAGAACTTGCCACTCGAGAAACTGAAGATACTGCCCCACAAACCCTCCAGAAAGACTGGCACGACGGGGATGTTGGTGCCGTCGGTGATTCGCAGCATGCCGGGGCGAAACGCTTGCAACATGCCTGTTCGCGTGATGCCGCCCTCGGGAAAGATGGCGACCAGTTCGCCGCGCAACACGGCTTCGCGCGCCGTCTTGAGCGCCGCGATGATCGACTTGGGCTTCGACGCATCGATCGGGATCACTCCGTGCAGATCGGCCAACCGCTTCACCCATTTGTTCTGCATCGAACCGACCCAGGCGATCGGACGGACGGGGCGCGAGCTGGTGAGCATGAGCAGGAAGCCGTCGAGCCAAGAGATGTGGTTGGCGACCAACACGGCGCCCCCCTCCGGCGGCAGGTTTTCGCGTCCATGGACGTGCAGTCGGTAAATTGTGAGGCTCGACAACCACACGAAGAAACGCAGCGTCGCCTGCGGGATGCGACGAATGATGTAGAAGCACACGGGGATCGTGAGAACGCCGCAGAGGAGGAAGATCTGGCCGGCGGTGAAGAGCGGCGCGGCGCCGGACCGGACGGGAGCTCGCAGGCCCGCAAACAGCACCGACGAGACGGTAATGCCGCCGAACGTCATGAAGTTGCTGGCGGCCAGGATCGAACCGCGCGACGCGGCCGGGCTGCGGTGTTGCAGGTACGCTTCCAGCGGCACGTCGAACATCCCCGCGCCGACTCCCAAGAGAAACAGCAGCGCGGCGGCGATGAAATACGAGAGTGTGACCGACTCCCAGAGTCCCGCCCCGCTGCTCGATGCGTCATACAACGTGCCGCGAACCGTGAACAACAGCATGGAACAGAAGGCGAGCAGAAATCCGCCCAGCGGCACGATCCCCAGTTCCACTCGCCCTTGCGACCAGATCCCCGCCAAGACGCTGCCGACTCCCACGCCCAACGCGAGCGCCGCCAGCAGCGGGGCGAGGGCGATCTGCATGTCCTTGCTGATCCCGTTCTCAAAGGCAAACTCGTGAATGTTCAGCTGTGCGAGCGACCCGAGGCTCCAGAAAAACATGATCCCCAATGCCACTCGAAACAGTCCCCCGTTGCTGGCCAATTCGCGCAAGTCGCGGATCGTCTGCGGGACCGCGTTCCACGGAAAGCGGCGCGACGGGGAGGCGGCGGGAATGAGCCGAATGAACCACGAGATCAAAAAGCCGCCGACCGCGACGCTCAAGAGAAACGCGGCGCTGATCGACAGCCGTTCTTGGCCGAACTTGCCGGTGGCGTCGGTCAGCCAGTTGCCGACGCCTGACCCGACGACCATCGAAACGACCGTGGTGAGTCCCATGAGGCCGTTGGCCGCGGAGAGGTGTTGGGACTTGAGCAGTTCGGGGAGCGACATGAGTCGCGAGGGGGAGAACAGAGCCGATTGGGCGCCAAGCAGCGTGAGGATGACGAACAGCGCGGCGAGGCTTCCTTTCCAGATCGCGAGCACCGCCAGCGCCATGAGCACGATTTCGGCGAATTTGCACACCAAAATGACGCGGCGTTTGGGAAAGCGGTCGGCCAAATAGCCGGCGGGCGCCGCAAGCAGCAGGTAGGGAATGACGAACGCAACGGCGCCGAGCGACAGGACGAGCGAATGGCGTTCGGCGGCGACGTACTGCTTGCCAATGCCGACGGCCAGCCAGCGAAAGGCGTTGTCGTTGACGACGGTGAGCGCCTGCATGACGAGCAGGGAGAGGAAGCTGGGGGAGCGGAGCGAATCGACGCCCTCAAGCTGCGGGGCAGGCGTCGTCTGACCGACGGCGACAGGCGACGGCGAATTCGACTCGGACATCGGTTGGCGGCTCCCTCCAAAACGGCGTTTCGCGGCCTCAAGCCGCCAGCGACGCACTCGACGTAAGCGGACGACCGGCAGAAGGCCTGTAGTTGTCGCCACCCGCAGCGATTACGTCAACGGAAGTCGCCCCGCCAAACGATTGGAAAATCCAGTTTCTTCGCGCCTTTTGGGAGGCCGTTCCAGACGCCGCCCCAGGCGACTCGATAAGACGATTCTGGAGCGTAATGCGAACGGGACGAATTCGCCTTACCCACGGGGGATCGGGGATATGGAATTGAATCGCAATCACTACTTCGCCGCCGGCGTCCTCTTCATTCTGCTTGGCGTCCAGTTTCGCTACGTCGATTCGTTCGTACTGAACGAGAAGGCGTCGGCGTACGTGGCCGAGCAGTTTTCGGATGGGCCGACCGTGGCGGCCGCCGGACCTTGGAATCCGGGCCTGATGCCGTCGACGCCGCAATCCAAGCGGACGATCAAGCCGCCCCGCTGGGTCGGGCTGTCGCTGATTTCCATCGGCGCCGTCTTGCTGCTGCATAGTTTGGCGATGCCGAAGCCTAGCGGCGGTTGACAGTTTGACAGCGGCCTCCCGACGAATAAGATGATGCGACCTTTTCAGGTCGTTCCTGCGGCATCTGGTCAGGCTGCATCTGGTCAGGCTGCATCTGTTAAGGCGGCGAGTGTTGAAGCTGCGGCTGTATAAACTGCGATTGCTCAGGTTGCGGGAGAGTTGGCATGGCGCTCTATAACCGAATCACGCTCAACGAATCGGGCGCCGTCACGGTCGTTCAATTCAACGACAAGAAGATCATCGATCCGGCGATCATCGACGAACTGGGGGATGAATTGTTCGCCCTCATCGAACGCGATCAGCGCAAAGCCATCGTGCTTAACTTCGGCAACGTCGAGTTCCTGTCGAGCGCTACGATCAACAATTTGATCAAGCTCGATCGCAAAGCCCGCGCCGCCAAAGGCTCCGTCCGCTTCTCGAACCTGCGCCGCGACATCCGCGAAGTCATCAACATCCTGCGGCTCGATAAACTGTTCGCGATCCACGCCGAAGAGGCGGAAGCGGTGGCGGCGTTCGGGTAGGCTCGGCGCGGGGGTGAATTGGGGGGGGGACGTCGCAGGCTGGAAGGCTGTGCTACGGGGGTGACTTCACAGGCTGGAAGCCTATGCTACGGGAGTGACTTCACAGGCTGGAAGCCTGTGCTACGGGCGTACTTCTCCGAAACATTGAACGGCGAACGCCAAGTCTTCACGCGTGTGGGCGGCGGAGATCTGCGTGCGGATGCGAGCTTTGCCGTGCGGGACCACGGGGTACGAGAAGCCGATCACGTAGACCCCTTTGGCGAGCATTTCGTCGGCGATGCGGGCGGCGAGCGCGGCGTCGCCAAGCATGATCGGGACGATCGGGTGCGTTCCAGGGACGATCTTGTACCCCAGGCCGCTCATCGACTCGCGGAAATAACGCGTGTTGGCTTCCAGCCGATCGCGAAGTTCGGTGGAGCTTTCCAGCATCGCTAGGGCGGCCAGCGACCCGCCGACGATGGGCGGCGCCAGCGTATTGGAAAACAGGTACGGCCGCGACCGCTGCCGGAGGAATTCCACCACCGCGCGTCGGCCGCTCGTATACCCGCCGCTCGCCCCGCCCAACGCTTTGCCGAGCGTGCCGGTCAGAATGTCGATCCGCTCCGTCACGCCATGCAGCTCGGGCGTGCCGCGTCCCCGCGGACCCATAAAGCCGACGGCGTGCGAGTCGTCGACCATCACCATGGCGTCGTATTTGTCCGCCAGCTCGCAGATCGCCGGCAAGTCAGCGATCGTACCGTCCATGGAGAAGACGCCGTCGGTGGCAATCAGGCGGAACCGCGCCTCGCGCGCATCGCGCAGCTGCGCCTCCAGGTCGCTCATGTCGTTGTTCTTGTAGCGAAAGCGTTGGGCCTTACACAGCCGCACGCCGTCGATGATGCTGGCATGATTCAGCTCGTCGGAGATGATCGCGTCTTCCGCGGCCAGCAGCGTTTCAAAGAGCCCCGTGTTGGCGTCGAAACAAGACGAATACAGAATCGTGTCGTCGGTTCCCAAGAAGGCCGAAAGACGCTGCTCGAGCTGCTTATGGATGGTTTGGGTGCCGCAGATGAAGCGGACCGACGCCATGCCGTAGCCCCAGGCGTCGAGGGCGCTATGAGCAGCGGCGATGACGTCGGGATGTTGGGCGAGTCCCAGATAGTTGTTGGCGCACAGGTTCAGCACCTCCGCCCCTGACTGCACGCGCACATGCGAGTTTTGCGGCGTGTCGATGATTCGTTCACGCTTGTACAGACCGGCCCGTCGAATCTCGTCCAACTGCCCGTCCAGATGCTCAAGGAGACCGCTCATACGTTGCTTCCTGTCGTGCTAGGGTTGCGTCGCGAGGGACCGTCGCGGGGAATCGGACGGTCAGGCCGAGTGCCAGTCGAGCACCACTTTGCCGCACTCGCCCGACAGCATGACTTCAAAGCCCCGCTGAAAGTCTTCGTACGAGTAGCGGTGCGTGATGATCGGACGAATGTCGAGTCCGCTTTGCAGCATCACGGTCATCTTGTACCACGTTTCGTACATCTCGCGACCGTAGATCCCTTTGATCGTCAACATGTTGAAGATCACGGCGTTCCAGTCGATCGACATTTCCTTCTCGGGGATGCCCAGCATTGCGATTTTTCCGCCATGCGCCATCGCCTTGATCATGCCATTGAAGGCGACCGGACTGCCCGACATCTCCAACCCCACGTCGAAGCCTTCCTTCATGCCTAGTTGCGCTTGGACCTGTTCGAGGCTGGTTTCTCGCGGGTCGACGGCGATGGTGGCGCCCATGCGACGTGCGAGGGCCAGTCGGTAGGGGTTGAGGTCGGTGACGACGACGTAGCGAGCGCCCGCGTGGCGAGCGACGGCCGCGGCCATGATGCCGATCGGGCCGGCGCCCGTGACGAGCACGTCTTCCCCCAGCAGATCGAACGAAAGCGCCGTGTGGACTGCGTTGCCGAACGGATCGAAGATCGACGCCACCTCGCGGTCGATGTCGGACGCGTGGTGCCAGACGTTCGTCATCGGCAAGGAAATGTACTCGGCGAACGCCCCCGGCCGATTCACGCCGATCCCCTGCGTGTGGGCGCACAAGTGGCGACGCCCCGCGAGGCAGTTGCGGCAGCGCCCGCACACCACGTGCCCTTCGCCGCTCACAATCTCCCCAGGATGGAAGTCCGAGACATTCGCTCCCACCGCCATCACCTCGCCCACAAACTCGTGCCCGACCACCATCGGCGTCGGAATCGTGCGCTGCGCCCAAGCGTCCCACTTGTAGATGTGGACGTCGGTGCCGCAGATGCCCGTCTTGTGGACGCGGATCAAGACGTCGTTGATCCCGACCGTCGGCTCGGGAACATCCACCAGCCACAGTCCGGGTGCGGCGTCGCGCTTCATCAATGCCTTCACGGCCTCGCTCCTCGCGTTGTATGTGCAGTTCCGCCGCGACCTAGTTTAGCGTCGTCCCCGTCGGCGTTGGATCGGCCGGCGAGCGTTGCATCGAACGCGCAAGCGAAACATAATGCGTTGGGTTCGATTGGCTTGGGAGGCGGATGATGCAACGACAGGAAACGTGCGCGGCTGCGACCGCAGTTCGACGCTTAGGCGGCGTCTCGGTACGAAATTGGAGTTGGGCTGGCAGTTCGTTACTGCTTTTGTCGACTCACTTTGCGTACGGTCAGTCAGCGCCGGCGCCCGTGGCCGCGCCCGCCCCGGCGGCTGTGCCCGCCGCTGCCGCGCCGACGCCCGAAGGAGAGTCAAAGCCGCCGGAAACCGTGAAACCTGGCGACCCGCCAAGGTCGGGAGAGACGCCGAAGCCGGGCGAGCCAATGAAGTCCGAGGGGGATTCGGGGGTCATCTCGCGCCCCACGACTCCGCCCGCTCAGCCGAACCCAGGCGAACTCAAAGTGCAGCTCGACCCCCACGGAAAGGTGCGGTTCAACTTCCGCGGCCAGCCCTGGCTGGAGGTCGTCACGTGGCTCGCTGAAATCTCGCAGATGAGCCTCGACTGGCAGGAACTGCCGGCGGACTTTTTGAACCTGACGACCCAGCGGACGTACACGGTCGACGAGGCCCGTGATTTGGTCAATCGCCACCTGCTGGCTCGAGGTTTCACGCTGCTGATCGACGGCGAGGTCCTGAACGTCGTCAATCTCAAGAAGCTCGACCCGGCGCTCGTGCCGCGCGTCGAACCCGCAGAATTGCTGCGGCGGATGCCGCACGAGTTCGTCAAGGTTTCTTTCGAACTCGATTCCTTGCTGGCCGAAGCAACGGTCGAAGAACTCAAGCCGATGCTGAGTCCGTTTGGCAAGCTGACCTCGCTGAAGTCGACCAATCGAGTGGAAGCGATGGACGCGGTGATCAATTTGCGGTCGTTGTACAAAGTGTTGGGAGACGAGCAATCGACCGACGTCCACGATCGCGTCGTGCGCGAGTTTGAACTGGAGCATGCCAAGGCGACGGAAGTCCAGCAGCAACTGCTGAAACTGTTGGGAGTCGAAGAAGCCAACGCGTCGCGCGGCGGACGTGAAGGTCGAGGGATCAGCCCCGAACAGATGCAGCAGATGATGCAGCAGCAGATGGAGATGATGCGGCAGCAGCAAGAGGGCGGACGCAGTCGCGGCGGATCGTCGAGCAGCCAGAAGCCGGAGATCTATCTGGTCGTCAACGCGCGTCGAAACAGCATTCTGGCTCACGCCGCCCCCGACAAAATGGCGCTCATCACCCAAGCCGTGAAGATGCTCGACGTGCCGCCTGAGCACGCAGCGACGCTTAACGGCAGCCTCCAGCGCATGCAGGTCTATCGGCTTGCGGCGCTTGACCCGGCCGTCGTGGCCAAGTTGCTCGAGGAATCCGGCGGGCTCGACCCGACCACGCGCGTGCAGGTGGATGAACGCAATCGCGCGATCGTGGTGCATGGCTCGCTAGCGGACCAAATCACGATTCGCGCGGTGATCGAGAAGCTGGACGGCAGCGGCCGTCGGTTCCACGTCATTCCGTTGCGGCGCTTGGAAGCCGACTATGTCGCAGGCACGATCGAATTCATGATGTTGGGGGGCGGCGAGGAGAAACAGCAATCGTCGCGCCGCGGGTTCTTTGATTTCTATGACCGCGGCAGCCGCGATCGGCAGGACGCTGGTTCCGACAAACTGCGGATCGACGCCGACACGGAGAACAATCGACTGCTGGTGTGGGGGAATGAGATCGAGATCGAAGAGATTCTGAGCCTGCTGGAAAAGCTGGGCGAAGTCACCGAGCGACGCCAGGGCGGCGCGGCGACCAGCACGGGACCGACGACGCGCGTGCTGTCGGTCGATCCAGAACGAGATCCTCGCGAGGTGCTGGAGCGGATCCAGCGGATTTGGCCGCAGTTGTCCCCCAATCCGTTGCTGCTGCCCGAATTGCCGTCGCGACGTCCGTCGAAGCCGACCGAGGAGCGATTGCCGGCGGATAGCGAGTCGGAGGACCGTGAGCCCGCGGACGGCAAGCCTGTGAACAAAGCGCCCGCGAAGGCGACTGCGCCCAGCGCGGACAAGTCGACCTTGCAAGACTCGCCCGCTCGCCCGCGGCAACCGATCATTCGCGCCGCGCAGTTCACTCAGCAAAAAGAGGCGTCGGCGGACGATGCGGACCCGGCGGCAGATGAAGCCCCGCGCCCGGCTGCGGCGCCGGCGCCGATTCGCGTCGGCATCTTGCCCGACGGTCGGCTGACGCTCAGTTCCACCGACGCCGAAGCGCTCGATCAACTGGAACAGTTGCTAGAAGAAGCGGCCGCTCCGCGCAAAGACTACCAAGTCTTTCACCTGAAGCACGCCCGGGCTTACTGGGTGAAGATGAACATCGAAGAGTTCTTCGAGGAGAAAGATAAAGATGCCAGTTCGTCTCGTTCCCGCTCGTTTTACTTCTTCGACGGTCCGCCGCCGTCGAAGACCGAACCGCGTCGCCGACTCTCGAAGCGCAAGCAGCTGAAATTCGTCACCGATCCTGACACAAACACGTTGTTGGTGAGCGGTGCGGATGCGAACCAACTGCGCATCATCAGCGACTTGGTTGAGTTGTATGACCAGCCTGAGCCGAAAGATCCGAAGCTGGCGCGCGTGACTCAGAAGTACCAGGTGCAGTGGTCGCAGGCCGAGTCGTTGGCGGATGCGGTGAAGGACGTCTTCCGCGACTTGCTGAGTGCGAACGACAAGGCGCTGAGTCAAACGCCGGATCAGAAGAATCGTCCGGCGCCGTCGTCGTTCAAGGGCAAACTATCGGTGGGGATCGACGAGATTTCCAATACGCTGTTGATCTCGACCGAAGGCGAAGAGCTGATGGAGAGCGTGCTGAAGATGGTCCGCGAGCTGGATGAAGCGGCGAAACCGTCGGCCACCATTCAGGTGCTCAAAGTCGAGGGCTCGACGACTTCGCAAGCGGTGCGCGAGGCACTCAGCGAAATCTTGACGGGCGAGCCGGCGGATGGGGCGAGAACATCGTCGGGCGGGGCGAGCGGCCGGTCGAACCGACCGTCGGGAGGAAGGACTCCCGACGGCCGATCGAATCCGAATCGTGGTTCGCGTTAAGGCGATCGCCTTGGCGCGTTAGACGGGGCAGCGGACTTCGTACCGCGTCATGTTGTTGATCTTCTGCGGCAGTTCCTTCACCTGACATGTACGTCGACATTCGGCGATCGTCATGGCGAACGGAATCCATGCGCCGGACTTGAACTCGAACGTATTACGCGTCGCGTCCTCGAGGACGAGGATCGGCTTGCCATAGACGACGGGGGGCTTAGGTTCGTAGACGGGAAGCGGCGCGGGACGGCGATCCGAAGGGGGGCCGCCGCCTTTGCCGCGATTTTGTCGAAACCGATGCTTCTGTGCCATGTCGTACCTCGCGATGTAGAGTGAACTCGTGCCGTAACGGGAGCAGCACGTCGCTCTAGAAGCGACGGCGTCCGCCGCCGCCCGCCGGGGAGCGCTCTTCGCGGGGGCGCGCTTCGTTGACCGTCAAGCGACGACCCTGGTGTTCCTGATCGTGCAGCGAACGAATGGCTTCGTGGCCCGCGTTCGATTCCTGCATCTCCACGAAGCCGAAGCCCTTGCTGCGGCCCGTGTCGCGGTCCATGATCACTTGGGCGCTGCGCACTTCGCCGAACGTGCTGAACAGCGATTCCAAATTCGAGCTGGTCGTTTCGTAGCTCAGATTGCCCACATACAACTTCAAACCCATCGCATACACTCCTGAAGAGACTCGCAGGTCGTTCGAGAATCCCAACGCAACCCGCCAGACGAAGCCGCTCGATTCCGCTCGAGCCGGCAAGAAAGGCCGTGGATCAAGACGTAGACCCGGCCATAAAGGAAAGGCGGGGGAGGAGTAGCGTGGACACAGACGTCGTCGCGACAAATCGCCTCAGCAAATCCGATACACGTGCACTATAGACGTCTGTCTTGCGAGAAACAAGAGCGAACACCCGGGATGCAAACGCCGCAAGGGGGGCGTCCATGTCGTTACAACCGACCGATCGCAATCTGCTGGTAGCCCTGCTCGCCCTGCAAATGGGCTTTCTCACGCGTTCTACTTTCTTGGAACTGGTGCGCCATTGGATCGACGATCGGTCGCAACCGATCGAGAACCTCATCCGAGACCGCCGCTTGCTCGATTCGCCGACGCTCGAATTGCTGTTGGCGCTCATGAACAAACACATCGAGCTGCATGGAGGGAGCGTCGAACAGAGTTTGGCCTCCATGAGCTCGGCCGCCGATTTGCGCGACGATCTGCGCGACATTCCTTCGCAGGATCTGGAGGCCACGATTCAGTTCTTGGCGCCGAGGCAATCCAGGGAGGACTTGGATCACACACAGACCGAATCCCTCGGCTCGAGCGCCGGGAGCTCGTCCCAACGCTTTCGCGTGTTGCGCTTTCACGCCGAGGGCGGGTTGGGGCGCGTGTCCGTGGCGCATGACGCGGAGCTCAATCGCGACGTCGCGTTCAAAGAGATCAAGCCGCGATATGCGGCGGATGAAGAAAACCGAGTCCGGTTTGTGGCAGAGGCGGAGATCACCGGCGCGCTGGAGCACCCGGGCATCGTCCCGGTCTACAGCCTCGGACAATACTCCGACGGCCGCCCCTACTACGCGATGCGATTCATCCGGGGAGACAGCCTGAAGACGGCCGTCGCTGCGTTGCATCGCCGCGATCAAAAGGGTTGGCCGCCCGGCGAGCGGCAGTTGGAACTGCGACGGTTGCTGGCGCGATTCATCGATGTTTGCGACGCGATCGCCTACGCACACAGCCGCGGCGTCCTGCATCGCGATCTCAAGCCCGGCAACATCATGCTCGGCAAGTACGGCGAGACGCTGGTGGTCGACTGGGGGCTCGCCAAGCCCGTGGGACGCAGCGACCCCGCGCAAAACGCGGACGAAGCCACCGTCATGCCGCGCTCCGGCGACAGCTCTCGTACGCTCGCGGGTACGCTCGTCGGAACCGTGGGCTACATGAGCCCCGAACAGGCCCAAGGGCGACTCGACCTCCTCGGTCCCGCAACCGACGTCTACAGCCTCGGCGCGACGCTCTATACGATCCTTGCCGGCCAACCGACCTTTACGTCGCAAGACCAAAGCTCCTTTTCAGCGCGAGTGGCGGCGGGCGACTTTCCTCCGCCATCGCAAATCAAACCGGGGCTCGTCCCGCCCGCGCTCGAAGCCATTTGCCTTAAGGCGCTCGCCACGCGCTGTGAAGACCGTTACCCCAACGCCCGTGCGCTTGCCGACGATCTGGAGCGCTGGTTGGCCGACGAACGGGTGTCGGTCTATCGCGAGCCGTGGATGGACCGGCTGTCGCGAACGGTGAGGAACCATCGCACCAAGTTTGCCGCGGGCGCCGCGGTCGTCCTGTCCTCTGCCGTCGCCCTGCTGGCGATCTTGCTGTTGGTTTCGCGACAGAATCAGGAACTACGCATTGCACGCGACGACGCCGTGACGCAGTTTCGCGCGGCGCAGCGCGAACAGCGGCGAGCGGAAGCCAATTTGACCGTCGCGCGCACGTGGGCGTCGCGACTGCTGCGCTTCGCCGAAAGCACGGCGCGCATCCCGGGACTCGGCGCCGTCCGCCGCGCGCTCACCGACGAAAGCCTCAAGGTCTTGCAGGAACTCGCGCGCCAGCAAAACGCCGACCCTGAATTGGAGATGGAATTGGCCGACGCCCTGCGCACTTGGGCCAACCTGACTTGGAGCGAAGACCTGCCACGCTCGCTGCAAGCCAACCAAGAAGCCGCCGCCATCTTGCGACGATTGGAAGCCGCCGATCCGTCAGCGCCGCGACCGCGCGATATGTTGTCGCTGGCCCTCCAGGACCAGGGCAACTTGCTTAAACGCACCGGCGACTTTCCGGAAGCGCTGAAGCGCTTCGAGGAGTCGCTGGCGATCGCCGAAACACTGCGGAACGAGTTTCCGAAAGTGATGATGTATCGACGCACCGAAGGGGCCGCGCGAGTGGGCTATGCCGCGCTGCTGACGCAGACGGATCGCGTGCACGACGCACCTGAACAGGCCGCAGCCGCCGTACGCGTGCTTCGCGAACTGGCCTTGAGTTCCGAGGCGCAGCCGGTCGACGCGAGTCTCCTCGTTCTCGCGATGCAGATCGAGATCGAAGCGTTGCGGTTGGCCGAGCGATTCGAGCGGGCGGAAAAGGCGGTCAGCGACGCGTTGGCTTACCTGGCCGCTCAGCCGAAAGGCGACGCGAACTTGGAGTACTTCTCGGCGCGAGTTCGGTTGGAGCAGTGTTTGATCCTGCGCTCCGACGCGGGACGTACGGTCGAGTCGCAGCAGGCGGCGGAACTAGGAATCGCCGAATGTCGCGCCTTGATCGAAGCGCATCACGACAGCCCGCGACTGCCGTCCTACCGCACGCTCTTGGCGCGGCTCCTCGCCCAACGCGGCGCGCTCGATTCGCTGCAAGCCAAGCACGACGCGGCGCGCGAGTCGTTTAGGGAAGCCATCGAGACTTGCGACGCGCTCGCCAAGACGCCGACCACGGCGACTCGCGAGGCGCATTCGGAAGTCTTGTGGCTCGCCGCACAAGCCGCCAAGCGGCGCGGCGACGACGAAGCATTTCAGACGCTCCGAGCGCAAGCCCTCGAACTCCAGCGGGCGCTCGTCAACGAAGTCCCGCAGCACGTGCCCGCTCGCCAACTGCTCGAGCAAATCGAAGCGATGTAGGCGAGATGCTGCGTCGCAGGCTGTTGACGTTCTGAGCGACGCCAAGCGGCCGCACGAGACCTGGACTAGGGCACGGGGCCGACGGGGTCGTAGTTTCCCGCGAAGGCGCTGATGCTAACCTCATAGGTGACAGATCCGCCGCCGGAGGGGACGGTGACGTCGAGCACCAAGGGGTCGTCGGCATAGAAGCCTTTCCTCTTGGTGGTTTTGAGACGCGGTCTTTTGGCATTGATTGCCACGATCAGGTATTCGCCATCGGGGCCAACGTCGATGGCCTTGGCCTTCCATACGAAATGGCTGTGACTGTTCGCGCTCTCGTCAACTCGGTTGCGTTCCACTTGCGTGGCGAACGTACCGCGCGGTGCGTCGAGTTTAAGCAGCGTACGTACGTCCTTCGGGCCACTTGAGTCGTGCTCCTTCTTGACGTTGATGACGACTCTTCCAAGGTTGACGACGCCCGTGATGCTTGGGCGAGGCGCCTCCTTCTTCGGCGTCTTTGGCTTCGGTGCTGCAGGCTTCTTGCTCTTCGCCACGTGAAGAACTCCCGTGATTAAGTGTATTCGTGAATGATGGGGAACGCCGCGATGACGCGTTGCTTCATTTTCCGGCTCGCAAATGATTCATGCCTATCGAAGTGGTGTTGGCGAACCGCGCGAAGCTAAGGCGTTTCGTTAGTCACGACCGTTGAAATGGAAACGGTGCCGATTGGAGCTGGCGGCGTGGTCGCCGTATTCGTAACCGTGACGTTGAGGTCCAGCGGATCATCGAGCAAGTCGCTGCCGACCGCATCGCGGGTTCGCGTCACTTTGACCAGCAACGACTTCCTGTCGAGCGAAATCTTATGCGGCGTCAACTCCCACGTAGCGCTGTTCTTGATAACGGTCGAAGGAACAAGCCCAACATCGTCGAGTGCAGGAAGTCCGCCGGTAGGCGAATGGATGACCAAAAAAGTCGGTGGGTTTCCGTTACGGTGCAGCGGCGTACCGCTCTTCAGTGCGCGCAAAGCTTCCGGTTTCTTCTTCGAGCCGCCCGAGCCACCTTTCGGCGATTTGCGCGGCGGGGGGGCTTTCTTGCTAGCCGTCTTTTTCACACTCTTCTTGACTTTCTTTTTCGCCATGACGAGATGACTCGCAAAGTTGAAATTGGGACGTGCTCAAAACGTTCGGTGCGCAACTCGCCGACTGGAGTCGCATCCTCGGCACGGGCGATTAATCTAACGACCTTGCGCCGCAAGTCAAAAAAATCTATCGATGGTGTTCGTCGGCCGAGCGGGCTAAGCGTTCCATCCAGCGCTGGACCTGCAGGCCGTCGAAGTACGACGCGCCGGCGGCGACCGGCTCGATCCCGGCGGCGACTCGGCAAAAGCACCGGAGCTCTTCGGCCATCATGCCGGCGACGCCGGAGGAGTCGGCGAGGATTTCCAGGGCGAGCGGCCAGCGGGCGCGGTCGTCGTAGACCGTCAACGGACGCGGGTTGGGTTCCATCCGCGCCGCCCAGCCTTCGCCGAACAGTTCGAGCCGATCGAAGCCGCGGGGAGGCATGCCGGCCGGGGCGAGGTACGACGCGGCGATCGACGCGACCGTGCCTCGCGGAGCGGGCCAGCGCAACTGAGCGACGGCCAGGTCGATCGCACCGTCGGGAGTGCGGTGGTACTGAGCGGTGAACCCTTCCGGTTCGGCCCCGCCCATCAGCGCCTGCACGAGGTACAGGTCGTGCACCATCGCCGCGTGCAGCGGATTCTCGCCCGGAAAGTCGTGGACGATCGTCGCCGGCCGATGCCGCACGCAATCAATGTAGCTCGGCGTTCCCCTTCGAGCGGCCTCGGCGCGGAGCGCTCGAAACTCGCTGTTGAACAGCACGATGTGGCCGAGCATCAAGTTGGACGAATCGTCGCGCACCAGCGGGCGGAGGCTTTCGGCTTCCGCCAGCGACTCCGAGATCGGTTTTTCGAGCAGCACGGTTTTGCCCGCGGCGAGCAACTTTCGCGCGACGTCCGCATGCTGCGACGTGGAACAAGCGACGACCCACGCCTGCGCATCGGACTCGGCGATCGCCTCATCCAGGCTGGTCCACCCCGGCACGCCAGGCAGCTCGGCTTGCACGTTCGCCAAGCTTTCCGCGCGCCGCGCCACCAGCGCCGCCAACTGCGCCTCGCCCAACCGCGCCAGCGTAAGCGCATGCAAACGCCCAAACCGCCCCAGCCCCACCACGCCCACGCGAATCATGTCCGCCCCCGTAGAACAGGCTTCCAGCCTGTTACCTCCCACCTAACTTCTCCCCTACTCCAAATCCAGCCTTCCCAATCGCCTTTCTCCCCAAAGAGGTTCGAGCGACGTCGTACGCGCGCGATTGCGCATGGCGGTCGACTCGACGCCGTGATTGAAGGGGGCGGCGCCGTTGGCTATCGTACGCATGCAATATGAAAGGTGATCTGCAAAGGGGCAATATGACAGCGCGTCGATCGCTAACTGTTTTTGTATCATCGGTAACGGAAGAGTTTAAAAACTATCGCGAAGAGCTCACGAAGTACTTGAATGGTCACGAGTTCAAAGTCCTCTGCCAGGAGAGCCTCGTCGACAATGGACTTCTCACGCTGTTGATGCTCGATGATAACATCCGCAAATGCGACGTGGTGCTGCATCTGGTGGGTGAGCGTACTGGGAAAGAGGATGGGAGCAGCATTCCCCTTGAATTCGACCGCCGCAAACTGCTCGAACGTTATCCGAAGTTGCTGGGCGAGTTTGGTCTCGCTGTTGAAGAGGCGGCCGATCTTAGTTTCACCCAGTGGGAAGTCGTTCTGGCCCTGTATCACCAGCGGTTTCGTAAAGATCGGGACTTGCCGGTGTTTGTCGCTCAGGGAGTGAATGCGCCTCCCTTTCAAGCAGTTTCCGACTCCAATGTAGCCACGGCTCAGCGTGCAGCTCAGGCACAACACCTGGAGCGTTTGAAACGCTGGCAGAAGTTTAAGCACATCAAGTTCACAAATGCGTTCGAGTTGCAAAGAGGGGTGGAGAGTGAACTGCGTAGCTTATATCTGGCACATCGCGAGCGGCAGATGCTCTCCAAGTGGTCGCAACGATTGTTCGTCAGCGCGATGGCGTCAGTCGTCGTATTGGGGACGATGATGTCGATCCCCGCTTGTCGTAAGCGCGTGCTGAGCCTGGCGGGACTGGAGGTCGCTGGACTCGCGGTAAAACCTCGGGAGAGTCGCCTGCTGCGGCTGGGTCAAACGAGGAATGAGTCGATTAAGCCGTCGGAATTCATCACGCCGCTCGAACTAAAACCTCGGCATCCTAAGGGGATCGATGCGCGGGTGATTTCACGAACCAGCGCCGACGCGTGGCAATCGACGTTGGATGTCGGCGCCGAATCGTTGATCGCGGAGTATTCCGATCCACAAGCAGTCGTGACGAAGCTGCCGGACGTCTTCGAATGCACGATGGAGCGAAAGCCGGGCGACTTGGCCGCCGTTTCGATGATCCTAGTGGTCTACTGTCATCATCCCAGTCCGGGTGCTAGAACCTATCTGCTGTTCCCAGATTATCTCGACAGACGCCAAGACCAAGTCTCAGCCCGATTCTCCCTCGGTAAGGAACAGCTCAGGATCGACGAAGTCGCCGAAGCTCGGGCGGAGCCGTGCAACTTGTACTTTCAGGCAATCGTGTACTACGGTACTGGTGCGAGTTCCGCCGCCAACGTACGAATCGAATTTCCGAAAGAACCCTGAATGCATGGAGTGGCAAATGTTGCGAGCATCCAGGAGGCGATCGTATGAGAGCATATGGTCTAGCTGTTTCTCGGGCGCCGTGTTGGTCTTGATTCCCGCCGCGATCTTTTTGCCATCTGCCGTGGTTGAAGCCCAAGCCAAAAAGACGGAAGCCCCAGGCAAATTCACCGTTACCTGTGCCAAGCTCGTGCAGGGCCATGCCGTCGGCCTAATTGTGGACACTCCATTTCTACTCGTCGACTCGCAAGGTCTCGATGTCGCCAACGAATGCGCGAAAGTTCCAGCCGGACAGACGCCGACATCCGACGCGAACGGCCAAATAGAACTCGCCGTCCCGAAACTCAAGTCGTATCACCTGATTCTCGACACGCTGCAGACGGTTACGAGCGATCGTTTTGACCCGGACATCAAGATACCGCGTCGATTGACGCTGGGAAGCGTCAATGCACAAAGCAAAGTCACTGTCACGGCGTCTTCGCTCCTCAATGACTTTTTGTCGGCTGAAGACGTGATCATCGAACTAGAACATCAACTTGCGATCCTGCAAGCCGCGAAACAACCAAGTGCGCGGGTCAGGTCATACCAATTGCGCGTCGGTTGGCTCATCACTCATTTACGCCAGAACGCCGCCACGCTGGTTTTCGGCTCTCCGCCCGGGAGGCAGAACAAGCCTACCGCGTCAGTTTCGATAGATGTCTTGGCGACGCCCGCGTCGGTTCCGCGAGTCGCACCGACCAAGGCGTTGAACGCGAGCTATCTCGTGTGCGACTCTTGGAGTCGTTTCCTCAATCAACGGGTAAGTGCGGGGAAAGTCGTCAAGGTCCAGCCAGGATCCTTGATGCGCGTGACCAATACAAAACCGACTTATCGCAACGGCGTTCTCGACATCCCCACGTTGCGCACGATTTGCGCGACCGATGGTAATGCGCCTCCACGCGACGCGGGTAAAGTTGAATACGATGCGGCGATCACGGTATGCAGCGAATCGGCAGCGCTGTTTGTGGAGGAGCAGCGCATCAAACGAGTCGAAATGTTTTTGGCTGAAGTGCAAAGAATCAAGGAGTCGGCGCTCGTGGAAGATCCAGATGCCGCCGAGAAGCATCCGTGGATGGCAGACATCGGGCACTTCGAACAGATCCTGGCGAATCGTTGGTGGGTGGACCCCAAGCTGCGGTCAAGTCGCATGGAGCTGTTTACCATTCACAACAGCACACTTCCCGATGGGAACTGGGACCAAATGCGTGCGACCGCAGGTAATTTTCCGACCTGCGTGCTGTGGGCCGTTTGCTACACGCAAGGCGACGGCATTCAGTCGTTTCGTCAATACTTTGCTCAAACGCGACGCCCGGCCAACATGAAGGTGTTGGGGTATCTCTCCATGTCGCAAGGAGACGCTCAGAAATGGCTGGCGGAGATCGAACTGTGGCGGACAGTGGGAGTCGACGGGCTATTCCTCGATGGCTTTCGATCGCAGGCCGCAAGGCCGCTGATCGACGCGGCCCGCCAGCGCGGGATGAACGTCTTTGCTCGTTGCCAGAATCGCGTTGACTTTTCGATCGATGAGAATGCAGAATCGCCGTTGGATGGGGTCTTCATCACCCGCGGCGGGATGCCTGACTTCGAGGCGATCAAGGACTTTGTAAAGTTGCGGCTGCTTGCGCAACCGGATACGCCGCAAGCCGCTTTGCGAAAAGTCCGGTTAGGCGCTTGGAACTACGGCGTCAACAGACCCGAACGATTTCAGAAACAATTCGAGGATACCATCGCCAGTTGTGCCGACGTCGCCGGCTTCTGGAACGTCGACTCCGACGACTGGCGACAATTGCCAGCCGATTGGCTTTGGAAGTCGACCTTTGAAGCGGCGGCCCTTCAGAATCGGCCCCGTTGACGTAGAACAGGCTTCCAGCCTGTTACCTCCCACCGCGCCTACCGATCAATCAGAAACTCGTTGCTGTTCAACAGCGCCCACCAGAGGTCGCGGAGTCCGATCAGCGGATCGTTGGGGCTGAGCTTCAGCAGCTCGCGCGCGGCCTGCAGTTCTTGGGGCGTGGGGCGGCGAGCGAGCGAGGCTTGGAAGAGTCGTTCGATTTTCTCGTCGGGCTTGAGACGCTTGTCGGCGGCGACCTTTTCGAGCAAGCTGCCCTGCTCGCCGCTGAGCACGCGCTGCGGCAGCTCGCCGTCGACCTTGATCAACGACTGCGGCACCGTCTCAATGATCGACAAGTCGTTGGGCTGTTCCAACCCGCCGCGCTTCGTCACGCGCCCCAAAAAGTCGCGTCGTCCCAATTCGCGAGCGGCGATGCCGTTGGCGGCGGCGCTGCCGCTGTTGTTCGAGGCGCTGCCGCCGTTGGAACCGCCGTTTTTGCGAACGCCGGCCAGCAGCTTGAGCGATTCGTAGACTTGTTCGGCGGGCATCGGGCGTGCGTAGTAGCGGCTGAACAGCGGCGTGCGGCCCTGCTCGGGCGCGTCGGCCAACTCGCCCGCTCCGGTCTTGCTCGACAACGAGAAGCTCTCGCTGAGCACGATCCAGCGGACCGCTTGCCGCATGTCGTATCCATGCGCCGCGAATTGGCCTGCCAGACGTTCGAGCAATTCTGGATGAGATGCTTCGTTCTGCGGCGAGAGATCATCGATCGGATTGACGATGCCGAAGCCCAAGAAGTGAGCCCATAACCGATTGACGACCGTCCGTCGAAACTCGGGCGATTGAGCCACTCGACGCGCCAATTCGCGACGCCGATCGACTTCGCCGACCAAGCCGCTGTGCGGCAGCTCCGCTCCGTCCAAGAAGACGGGATACGCCGCCCGCAACTTGCCGTCTCCCAATTCGTAGTACACGGCCGCGTCGGAGGGATCGCGAGCGGCTTGGCCGTCGCCGCGGAAGTCGCGATTCACCAATCGCGCCGCCCCGCCCTCCAGCCGTTCCACTTGCATCTGCCGGAAGAAGGCGTTGAGTTGCCAGAACTGCTGCTGCGCCGACGTGTCCTCGGCGTCGGACCCCGCTCCGCGCGGCTCTTGCTGCAGATTGCGGCCCAAGAACACTCGGGATACGCGCGCCGTCGCTTCGGTGGCTTTGCCGTCGGCATGCGCCAGCAAGAAGTTGACTGCGGCGTTGTAGTCGTCGGAATTGGGCGAGTTGCTGCCGGTGGCGGAGATGAGTTCATAGGCCAGCGAGTCGAAGGAGCGGTTCGCCATCAGCTCGCGCTTCAAGAAGCCCACCAACTGCTCGCGCGCCGTCGCCTGCAGTTGGTTGTCGACTTTGCGACCGACGAGTGCGTTGGCCCAAATCTCGGCCCAGTGCGTCGCAAATTCGGCGGCGTACTTGGAGTCGGCGGCCATCACCAGCGTCGCCCATTGCGCCCGTTTGTCCGCTCGTTTATCGGCGGCGAACGCTTGCACTTCTTCGATCGTGGGAATGCGTCCCAGCAAGCGCAGGAACACTCGGCGGCACCACTCTTCGTCGGTCGCTCGTTCGGCCGGCGCGACCCCCGCCGCCTGCCAGGACTGACGGAGCTGCTCGTTCATCCAAGCGACCAATTGGGCTTCGTCCAACGGCGACTCGGCGACCGCGCTAGCCGCCGCTTGGGCTTCCGCACCAGCCGACGTAGCCGCGTCGGCTGCCGACTCTGCAGACGCCGCATCGCGCGACGGGGACGGAGTGTGCTTCGGCTGCGGCCGAACGGCGACTCGCTCCGATCCCTGCCAGGATCGTCGAGCCTTCTCGGCTGCCTTCTCGAGCGCCTTCTTCTCGACCGCCGCCCGGTCAGACGCCGATGAACTCGCGGAGGGGACTGCGCGAGCCATCGACGACATGGGAGCGGGGACGGATTCACGGCCGACGAGGTAGGCCAGCAACCCGGCGCCGATGCCGGCGATCGCCAAGGTTGCCGCCGCCATCGCGGGGCTGGTCGGGGCCGCGGCGGAACGGGCTTGGAGGGAGCGTGCGGCGCCGGGGCGCCCTGCGGCAGGGCGAGTCGTCTTCAGTGCCGGCGTCGCGGGCAACGTCGGAGACGCGGGCGGCGATGAGGCTGCCGCGACGACGATCGGCGGCGCTTCGGGCTCCCCGTGAGCGGCGCGGAGCGCCTGGAGGATGCGAGCGGAGAGGTCGGGCGGCCGTCGACCGCCAAGCACCTCTTCCAGCGAAGCGTCCAGCCAGTGGCTGTCTTGCGCAGGATCGGGAGGGGAGTGGGAGGGGTTCATCGCAGTTTCTTATCCATGCATTCGCGGAGCCGATCTTTTGCGCGTTGCATCAGATTTTTGGCGCCGTCTTCGCTGAGCGACAATCGGCTGGCGATCTCGGCTCGAGACTTGTCATCCCGAAACCGCATCTCCAGTGCGATTCTCGCTCGTTCTGTGAGTTGCTGGAGGCACTCTCGGAGCGACTGCAGCATCTCTTCGCCGTTCTCTTCGGCCGCCAACCGCGCCCAGGCGTGGTCGACGGCTTCCAACTCGTCGGTCGCCACCATCCGTCCTGCTCGGCGCTGAGCCGAGATGAACAGGTGATAGGCCGCTCGTCGCAAGTAGGCCGCCGTCGCCGCTTGGCTGTAATCCTGAAAGGGCTGTTGGAGGACTCGCAGGAACGTGTCTTGAGTCAAGTCGTCGGCTTGAGCGCTATCGCAGCCTAAGGCTCGTAGATAGCGCCACACGCCGGCCTGATGCGTCTCGATCAGCCGTTGGGGATCAAAACCGCCGGCCGGCTCGGGGGACGACGAATCCATGACTCACTATCTACAACGCGTCCGCCCGTGATTTGTACTCGACGCCTCCGCCGGAATTCGGCGGGAATCATCCCGAAACAAAGTCGGGGACGAGACTTCCCGTCGCTCGGACCGGCGAATTAGAGAAGCGACACCGACTCTAACGAAAAACGGGTCGAGGCACCACTGCCCCGACCCGTTGCGACTTTCAGCCTGTTCGGGGAACGGACTACACCAGTTCCTTGATGACCTTGCCGCTGTTGGCGATCTTCATGGGGCGGCCGTTCTTGCTGGTGAACGTCGTCTCCAGCGAGATGCCCAGGGTCTTGCAGATCGTCGCCATGACGTCCTGCGACGTGTACGGCTCCGTCTCGACGCTGGTCCCGTCTTCGTTCGTCTTGCCGACGCCGATGCCGCCCTTCAGGCCGCCGCCGCCCACCACGACGCTCCAAGAACGAGCCCAGTGGTCGCGGCCTGCGTTGCCGTTGATCCGCGGCGTGCGGCTGAACTCGCCCATCCAAATGATGGCCGTGTCTTGCAGCAACCCGCGTTCATCCAGGTCGGTGACCAGCGAGCTGATCGCCTTGTCCATAATCGGCAGCTTTTGGTCTTTCAGCGTCGTGTGAATGTTGGCGTGGTTATCCCAGCCGCCGAAATCGACTTCGACGAACGGAACACCCGCTTCCACCAAGCGGCGCGCCATCAAGCAGCCGCGGCCGAACGCGTCGTTGCCGTAGCGTTCCTGCACGTCCTTCGGCTCCTTCATCACCTTGAACGCCTCCATCTGCTCGCTCGTCATGAGGTCGAGCGTCTTCTTGAGGACCTTCTGGTGGTCTTCGGCCGAGCTGCCGCGCTTTTCGCCGATGAAGCCCTTTTCGATCAGGTCGAGCGCCGCCATGCGTTGCATGAGCCGCTTGTTGTCGAGCCCCATTTCGAGGTTGCGAACTTGGCCGTTGCTGCTGACGACGAACGGCGCCCACGCCATGCCCAGGAAGCCCGGCCCTTCGCTCGCACCGCCCACCGACACGAACGGCGGAATCTCCAGTTCGGGCCGCTGATCGATCAGCTCGTGCGACAGCACCGCCCCGTAGCTCGGATAGTCCACGTTCGGGTTCGGCACGTAGCCGGTGTGCATGTAGTACCGACCGCGGTTGTGATCCGCCTCTCGAGTGCTCATCGAACGCACGATCGAGAGGTGGTTCATCACCTTCGCCGTTTCCGGCATGTGTTCGCAAATCTCGACATCGCCCGCAGTCCGGATCGGACGGAACGGACCGCCCGTCACAGCGCCCGGCTTCAGATCCCAAATGTCCATCGTCGACGGTCCGCCGCTCATCCACAACATGATCGCCGACTTGCGACGCTTCTTCAGGTCGGCCGCGTGCACGCGCAGCGACTGGCCGAGCGACAGGGCGGGGACGACCAGCGACGAGGCGCCGGCCATGTGCGACATAAAATGGCGGCGGGACATGCCGTTGGGGGTTTCGAACAACATCGTAAAGGTCTCCCTTGGGATTGGCGAAAGCGGGTTTCTAGTTGGTTGTTTCTGGTTTGCTGCAGACGAAATGACTAGTGGTTGAAGATAAACTCGTTGCTGTTCAAGACGGCCCACCACACATCCTGCAATGCCGCGCCCGTGTTGCCCATGCGAGCCACCAAGAGCTTATTGGCGATATCCAATTCCGATTTGTTCGGGTAGCGTCCGAGTCCTGCGAGGAACAGGTAATTGATCTTGTCCGCCGGCTTCATCGACTTGTCGGCGGCGATCTCCTCCAGGAAGCTCCCCTTCTCCAGGCTCGTCGCCTTCTTGATCAGGTCGCCGTTAAACATCATGAGCGCCTGCGGGATCGTCCCATTGAAGGTCGTCGCCTCCGTCCCTTCGTCATTGCCGAACGCGATGACGAATTGACGCAGCCACTCGCCCTTCGACTTTTCCTGCTCCTCGTAGCTCCCGCGCGTCTTGTGCGCCTCCGTCGCCACCAACAGCGACTCATACAGCTCCTCCGCGCGCATCTGCCGCAAGTAGAAGTGGCTGAACTTGGGGCGTTCGCCCATGAGCGGATCGTCAACCGAATTGCTCGACGAAATGCGGCTCGACAAACTGTACGGTTCGCTCAACGTAATCCACCGCATCAATTCCTTGAGGTTGTAGCTGTTCTTGCGAACTTCCTTGCCCAGGAATTCCAGCAGTTCCGGATGCGTCGGAGCGTTGTGGGGGCCCAAGTCGTCGATCGGCTTCGTAAAGCCATAGCCCAAGAAGTGCGCCCACAGACGGTTGGCGATCGCCTTGTCGAGGAACTCCGAGCCCAGCACGAGCTTCCCGAGCTCCGCGCGGCGGTTCACTTCCGACACGTATCCGCTACGCTTGATTTCCGTTCCATCCACGAACACCGGATACGCGACCTTCGTCAAGCCGTTCCGCAGCTCGTAGTAAATCTCCGCTTCCGACGCGTCGCCGCCCTCGCCGCCAAAATCTTCGTCCACCAACTCGGCCGATTCCACATCCCGAGTTCCCGGGACGAACTTGCGCAAGGCGCGAGCTTGCCGCAAGAAGGCGTTGAACTCCCAGAACTTCTGCTGCTTCCAATCGTTGAAGGGATGGTTGTGACACTGCGTGCACTGAACTTGCAGGCCAAGGAACACTTTGGCGATCTCCGCCGTCGCCAGCGTCGCCTTCTCCTCATTGACCTTCATCACCAGGAAGTTCACCGCACCATTGAAGTTCTCGGCGCCCGGCGTCGTACTGCCCGTCGCCGTGATCAACTCCTTCACCATCGTGTCGTACGGCTTATTGCGAGCTAGCGAATCTCGCAGGTACTTCTGCATCCCAGGCCGGTTGATCAGCGAACGCTCTTCGTTCCCGCCATTGCGGCCGATCAGCACGTTCGTCCAAATCGTCGTCCAGTTGCGGGCATACTCTTCGGTGTACGACTCGTCGAACAAGAGCTTGCTGACCAGCTTCGCCTTCTTGTCCGGCTCCTTGCTGCTCAAAAACTCCTTCGCTTCCTCCACCGACGGCACGCGGCCGATCAAATCCAAATAAACTCGACGGCACCACTCGCCGTCCGTCGCCTGCGGCGCCGGAGTAATCTTGCTCTCCGTCCAAACTTTCCGAATTTCTTCGTTGATGACGCGGACCTGGGGAATCCCAAAGTCCTTGCTCATCGACGACTCCACCTTCTTGCTGCTCGCAGATGCCTCTGGCGCCTTCTCGGCTGCCGCGGCGGGACCGGAGAGAAGCGGGCTTGACGCGGCGTACATCGCCGTTGTTAAAGTGATTGCGGTCAAAGTGGTTACGGCGCATCGAGCCCACGCTCGACGAGTGACTTGGCCCACCTTGCTCGGAATGTTGCCTACCATTCTGCCTCTCCTGAGATACCCCCGCCGCCCGTGCGAGAAGATGCACTCGCAGCTATTAACGACCTAGCCGCCCTATTGTACTCGCCGAAAAGAAATCATTCGCGTCGAAAATCTTTCGCGCAAATTGTTGGCGTCGCTCGGTGTCGAAAACTAAGATGCATCAAGTTGAGTGTAGCGTTTTGAAGCATCTGCTTCGGAACGCTACGGTCAAAAAAGAAAGCGGGCGAATCAGGACCTTGCTTGCACCGCAGCCCCGATTCGCCCGCATCAATGCCACTCCCGGCCTCACAGGAGCGGCCCCGTCCGCAACGATTCGCTTCCGAAGTTCGGTCCCCAGCGTGGTTCTTGATCTGTAACCTCAAGAACCACAAGGGGATGAGTTAGGAGTTTTGCCTCTTCCTGTCCAAGGTCCAGCTGCTCTTCACGGGCCTCTTTTCCGTTCCGAGCTGCCTCTGACGTTCCGGCCCCTGGGATACTCCCAAACCTCTTCTGCGTCTCGTTACTTTTCTGTTCCACTTGCTCTATTAGCAAGCGTCGTGCCAAAAGTAACGAGTTGGCGGGCAGGGAGGGGGCGAGGAGCCAAGGGAGCTGGCAGGGTTTGGGGAGGGGAAGAGGTGGGGAGGTGAGGTTGGGAGGTGAGAGGTGGGGAGGGTGAGAGGTGGGGACGTAACAGGCTGGAAGCCTGTTCTACGGGGTTATTCGTCGCTGATCAGGGTCAATAAGGCGGCGTCGATGGATCCCAGCGTTGCGCCGCCTGTGGGGTTCGCCAGCGACAAGAACAGGTCCTCGTCGAGTTCAGCGAGGGCGTCGTCTAGGAGCGGCACTTGGAATGTCTTCGTCGTTTCGCCGTCCGCGAACGACAGCGTCCCAGAGACCGGCTGGAAGTCGACGCCCGCCGTCGCCGTGACCCCGGTCGCCGTAAAATCGACGCTCGCCGCACCACTGCTTCCCCCCGTCCGAGTCACGTAGATGACCGCGTAACCCCAGTTCTCCTGCGAGGAGAAAGCGGAGTACTGGAATTGGAATTGGCCAGGCTGCGGCACATTGTCGTCGTCCTGGATGTTGACCGACCAAGTCCAGCTCCCTTGCGCCGCCCCCACCGCATTCGACATCGAGACTCCGAACGACTCGGCCGACTCCACCTGCCCGTCGTTCACGATCGGGATCAAGACCGTCTTCGTCGATTCGCCCGCCGCAAACTGCACCACCGTCGTCATCGGCGTGAAGTCCGACCCCGGTCGAGCGGACCACCAGTCAACCGTCTTCACCGTCACCGACGCCGCGCCCGCCGTCCCCCCCTGACGTACGACCACCACCTCGGCTGCACCCCCGTTCTCCTTAACCGTAAAGCTGCTCGCCCCGTTTGGCGCTCGGAAGTAGACCGTCGAGTCGTCTTCGAGGATTGTGGCGACCGCTTGCTTGGTCGCACCCAGCGTCGCCCCTCCGCCCACGCCCGTCAGTTTGACCGTGAACACTTCGTCCTGTTCGACATTCGAGTCATTCAGGAGCGGGACGCTGAACGTCTTCACCGTCTCCCCAGGACCGAAGACGAGCGTCCCGTTGGCCGACCCAAAGTCGCCGCCCGCCCAGGCCGTCTTCGACCACCCGTAGCCCGCCGCGCCGTCGGCCGTCGAGTAGCTGGCGGTCACCGTCCCATCGCTCCCCCCCGTGCGGACCACCGTCACGAGCAAGCCGCCCCCGTTCTCGGCCGCCGAATAACTAGCGCTGCTGAGCTCGATCACGCCCGGCTGCGCCGCCGCGTCGTCATTCACAATCGTCGCTCGGCCCCACTGGTACACGCCGGCGGCAGCGCCCGTGAAGTTGCGCAGCGTCAGTCCGAAGGTCTCGTTCGGTTCCACGATTAGGTCGTTCACGACCGGAATCACGATCGTCTTCGTCGACTGGCCGTCCGCGAACGTGACGGTCCCCGCCTGGCGGACGTAATCGACGCCGTCCACCGCCGTCTCGTCGTACATGGAATAGTCGACGGATGCCTCGCCGAGGGTGCTCCCCTTGCGCACGACCGTCACCGTCATTTCGGCCGCTCCTTCGCTGGCCGAGAAGACGCCGGCCTGAGCGAACTCAATCGAAGAATCGTTGTCGCGAATGCGGACGGTCGCTCGCGAGGCGTCGCCGATCGCGGCGTCGTTCGTCGCTGCGTACAACTGCACCTGGAAGAACTCATCGACTTCCACTTGCGAATCTTCGACGAGCGGAACGAGCAGCGTCTTGGACGACTCGCCGGGCGCGAAATCGAGTTGTTCGGGAAGGCTGCCGAAATCGCCCGGCTGCCATGCCGCGGCGCTCGAACCGTCCCCATTGCCGCCCGACACATACAGCCGCACCGAGGCGGCGACGTTGTCGCCGCCCACGCGTTCCACCACGAGCGCACCGTAGGCCTGTCCTTCGAACATCGTTACGGTCGGCGTCAGGAACTGAAACGCGCCCGGTTGTTTCTCATCGTCGTTGACGATCGACACAAACGCTTCGGCGACTTTTCCCAACGTCGCACCCTGCGTCGGCTCGGACAACGTCACTCGCAGCGCCTCATCACGCTCGAACCAACGATCGCCGAGCAGCGGGATGGTAAACGATTTCGTCGTCTCGCCGTCGCCAAACTCAAGCGTCCCTGCGACCATTTCGAAGTCGACGCCCGCCGTCGCCGGCTCGTCGTCGTCGGTCGGCTGCGGGTTCCACGTGTGCCGACGGACGTAGTTCACCGCGGGCGGCGGCGTGAAGAGGCTTGTCGAGTAGTTCACGGCAGCAGGGCCGTTGGCGCCGTCGGTCCGCATGACCGTCACGGTCGCGACCCCCTCGGCTTCCGAGACGGCCATGTACTTCGTCTGAAACTGAAACTTCCCAGGACTCCATTGATCGTCGCTCACGATGTGCACGGTCGCCGTCGCCTGGGCCCCTAACGAAAACTCGCTGGGCGGGTCGGCCAGTCGGATCGTGAAGGTCTCGAGCGGTTCGATCGTCGCGTCGTCATGGACGACGATCTGAATCGTCTTCGTCGACTCGCCGGCGCGGAACGAAACGCTGCCGCCGCGCGCCTCAAAATCGACGTCGGCGGTCGCCGTGCCGTCGGTGATCGCGCCGTCGGTCAATTCGTAGGCGATGGCGAGCGGCTGGGAGAGGTCGCCCGACCGGACGAGCGTGACGAGCGCCATGCCGCTTTCTTCATAGGTCACGAAGTCGGGAGCGGCGAACGCGACCAACGGCGCGAAGTCGCCCGACTCCCAGGCGCCGATGTCGACGCCGTCGCCGGCGGGGCGGAGGCGCTGGTACAAGTCGAACGGCGGCGCCGCCGCGGCGTCTCCGGCGTCGACCGCGGGGCTGGCGTCCGACAAGCGGAAGTCGAAGGCGCCCGCATCGATGAACAGTTGGTCCGCAGAGGCCAGCAGAGAATGGGCGTCTTGGCCGGTCGCCGCCTGCCACGATTCGAAATCCATCATTTGCCAGCCGCCGCCAATGAAGCGATCGACGAACACGTTGTAGTCGCTATCGAACTCGGCGAGGCTGCCGTCGTCGATGGAGATGCTGCCGCGAGCCGGATTGGCGTTGAGGAAGATGTTGTTGCGCAGCGAATTCCCCGTGCTGTCGTTTTCGATGAGCACCGCCCACCGTGCGTCGTCGGCCTGCACCACCGTATTGTTGACGACTTGATTGTTCTTCGAACCCTGAGCCGCGAAGCCGACGTAGAGCACGATGCCGGTGGAGTGGTTGTCGTACAGCAGATTGTTGCGGACCACGCCGTCCTGAAAGCCGTCGAGATTGATCGCCGCTCCGCCGCCGCGGCCGTTGTCGAAGATCACATTGCCTTCGATGAGATTCCGCGAGTGGACGCCGTCGCCCTCCAGATATCCGTCGGCGTTGAACTGGATGCCGCTATCGTGGTTGCCCCAAACCAAGTTGTTGCGCACGACGCCGTCGTCGGAGCTGTTGCTGATATAGATCCCGTGCTCGCGCACCGATCGCGAGGCGACGTTGTTCTCCACCAGCAAGTTGTCGCTCCAGCCGGTCAAGATTCCCCAGTAGCCGTTGTGGTCGACGACGTTGTCGCGGATGACGGCGCCCGTGTTGAGCACCGAGCGGATGCCGGTGCGCGGCATGTCGCGCACTTCAAACCCTTCGATCACGACATGGTCGGCGCCCTCCAAATTGATGCCATCCAGTCGGTTCTCGGGATTCGGCTCATCGATGAGCACGCCGGGTCGGGCGTGGAACGTGATCGGGGCGTCCTCCTTGCCGTCGGTCGTAATCTGAAAGCCCCAATAGTTCCCCGGTTCGACGATGACATAGTCGCCGGGACCGACGTTGTCAGCCGCAAACTGCAGCGACTTCCAGGGATGTTCCTGCGAGCCGTCGCCCGTCACGTCGCTGCCGACGTTGGACACCCAAAGCGTGCGGTAGTGCACCGGTTGTGCGGCCTGCGCGTCGTCGATCGTCAGCGACATGCTGCCTTGCCAACCCACTCGCACCGGCAGCGTTCCCTGCGTCGTTGGATTGCTCAGCGCGAGCAACAAGTGTTCGTTCCCCTCGACGGTTCCGTCGGTGATGAATGGCACGAGCAGCCGTTTTTCGGTTTCGCCGGGTGCGAACGTCAGCGTCCCGGCGATGGGCAGATAATCGATGTGCTCGGTCGCGCTGCCCGCAAGCGTGCGGTAGTCGACGGTCAGTTGATCGCCGGCAAAGCCATTGCGACGCACGGTCACTTCCACCGTCTCGCCTTCGCTGGCATGGGCCGCACGGGCGGTGAACTCCAGCGACGGGGCGCCGAAGGCGGGGGGCGGAACAAGTCGGCTGGCGCCGACTACGAATTCATCGGCGCCGATGTCCGGCATGCCGTCCGTTCGGCTTTGTCCGTCGAAATCGTGGGTCGGCGCGCCGCTAGGGATCGCCGCGTCTCGCGCCGGACTGGTCGCCGTGAGATGGTAGTGGGCGTCGAGCTGCGGGTTTTGCAGGATTCCATGGGCATCGCGCCCCGTTGCAACCCACTGCGACCAGAACATCTCGGGCGTCCCCTCGCCGGTTGCATTGCGATCAACGAAGCGTGCGCCCAGGACGCTGGGGGCGTGGTAAAGGTTGCCGTCGACGGTGAGCGTGCCGACGTAGCTTTGGAAGCGTGCGTCGAACAGACGCGTGAGATTGGCCTCGTCGAGTGAAATGAGGTTGTTGCGGATGACCGGATCGACGCTCGCGACATGCTGATCCGGGAGCGTGTTGGAGACCCAGATGTCGACGCCGCCGAGTTGGATGGGAGCTTGAGCATCGTCGGCCGAGTTGATGAGCGTATTGTGTTCGACGACCGGCTTGTAAGACGCGTAAACGCCGACTCCGGCCTGACCCGCATTCACGACGATGTTGTTACGCGCGATTGTATGGAAGCTGGTGTAGAGTTCCGGGTTGGAGTCTTGGTCCATCCATTCGAGTTCCGAGTAGAAGCCGACGGTGATGCCGGCGCCTGCGACGTCGACGATCAAATTGCCTTCGATGAGCGAATCGTGAGTGCCGCCGGTGGTGAGAATCCCGACGCCCGGAATGTCATGCAGGTAGTTGTTGCGCGCGATCATGCGATCGCCGTTGTTGTTGTCGATCCCGTCGGCGCTCGCACGCAGCCTGCGTCCCGGATTGAAGATCTCGTTGTTCTCGATCGTGATGTCATCGGCGCCGGGGACGATCTTCACGGCGTCCCAGCCGGTGTCGTGAATCTTGCAGCCGACGATCGTGATTTGGCTGGCGCCGCGGCGGACGGCGTCGGGGCCCGGGTTGTCCCACCAGTCTTCAAGTTTTACGCCGTACCAATAGCCGCCGACGATTTCGACGTTCTCGAGTCGGCCGCCTTCGACGTCGTTCAGATAACGCACGACGCTGCCGAATTGCGGGTCGTCGACCGGCGCCTCGATCACGCCCCACTCCCCGGGATACGAACGGATGGCGAGGTTGTCGATGTCGATATTGAGTCCGCCTTGATAGACGCCGTTGCGAAGGCTGATCGTGTCTCCGGGCGAGGCGGCGTCGAGCGCTCGACGGATCGTCGCGAAGGGGGCGTCGATGGTGCCGAGCCCGTGTAAGTCGTCGCCCAGCGGGCTGACGATCAGGTCCGCCGCCATCAGGCTGCGCGACTCCAGCCGTTCAAATCCTTCACGGGCCGCGCGGGCGATTTGCGTGGATAAACGACGGCGTCGAGTGCGGCGCAACGCGGAAACCGAGGACGGGGAGTTCGACGAGGGGACGAGCGACGTGAGAAAGTCGAAGAGCGACATGGTGCGGCATTCCCGAATGCGAACCTCGTGGGCGAGCGACCCGAGCGAAGTTGCCGGGGTGCGCGAGGTCTCCGCCTTCGTTACGCGACCGCGTCCCTGTTGTGACCCAAAGATTCTTGGCTCGGCCTTCTGGCCGTCAACGCACTCGGTAGCACCGCAGTTCCATCGGCGCGGGGCGGAGTCGATCGAGGGACCGCGGGTCGGCTTGGTCGAGCAACAGGATGTCGCTCGGATGGAACGACTTGCGCCCGATCAGTTCGAGTCGCGGGGAATCGGGACGCTGGGCGGCTTGGAGTACGTCGTCATCGGTGAGCGAGTGTGGACCGGTGACGAACAGCAACGGTCGGTCGATCGTCTCGCGCGGCACGCCGCCGGCCGGGATCAGGGCCAGTTCGTTGAAGTTTTGGAACGAGTCGAGACGGCTGAGGGCGTAGTAGGCCGCCGGCTCGCCATAGGTCAGGAACACCGCCTCGGGACGCGACGCGCGGGCTTCCTGTTGGAGCTGTTCGTAGACCTCCTGAAACAGTTCTTCGGCCGAACGTCGCAAGGTCGTGCGATCTTGCCAAGCCGGCACGCCCGTCGCGACGAATCGCGGCCAAGCGAACGCCGTGGTCGCGAGGCAGGCGAGGCCGGCGAGGATCGCCGCCGCGCGGCAGCCGTTTAACGACGCTTGCTCGCTGTGCTCGGCGATCCACGCGAGGACTCGGGAGCAAAGCCAGCCGGCGCCGAGCCAAGCGGCGGCGAGCAGCGGGAGAGTGAGTCGCGCGTAGGGGTGATAGCCGGGAGTGGCGACGGCGAGTCCGAGAAGCCAGGCGGCGAGGAGACATACAGGCCAGGCGCCCTGCGGCAGCCGTGCTAGCGTCTGTTCGGGCGTGAGCAGCGTCCACGCGACCGCGGCGCCCGCCGCTGCAAGTAGCAGCGGGAAACTGCCTCCCAAGGTCGCGACGACGGGAACCGCACAGGCGGCGGCGAAGATCAAGAAGAGATTGCGGGGAGTGCGCGGCAGGCAGGCGACGCCCAGCGCCGCGATCAGCGCGGGGCCCAACAGCAGAGTGGCGGGACCGTCGAACCAACGGAGATTGGCCGCTTGTCGTAGGCACGAAGGTCCCCAGCCGACGAGTCCGACGACGTACTTGCGGTGGTTGGCGGCGATCTCCGAGTAGCGATGTCCATCGGCTTGGAGCAGATAGATTTGAGCATAGAAGAGAATGCCGGCGATGAGCGCGACGCCGAACAGCGGGGCGAGCGCGGAGGAGGCGGTGGCCGATCGGGCGGCGGCGTCGCGCCCGACGGCGGGGAAGAGTCGTTCGGCGACGGCGTGCGTCAGCCAGCCTGCGGCGCCGATGGCGAGCGGCAGCCAGCCGTTGTACTTCGTCCACCAAGCGAGTCCGGTGAAGAAAGCGGCCGCGAGCAGATCGAAGAGGGCTCGTCGCCTTAGGGCTCGCTCAAAGAATGCGACGGCCAGGATGAGCCAGAGGAGGAGCCAGGGGTCGGTGAGTGCGGTGCGCGAGAAGGCGGCGTGAACGTCGCTGGTGGCGGCCAGTGCGAGGGTGCAGAGGCCGGCGATCGGCCCGAACCATTGGCGTGCGAGCAGCCAGAGGACGACGAGGGTGAGCAGGCCCGCGACGACGCCGGCCCAATTGGGAGCGGCGGGCAGGTCGTGAGTCGCCGCCAGCGCCTGATGTTGAAGAAAGGGAACGAGCGGCGGAGCATAGAGATGACGAAGCGGGTAAGGCGAATGGCCGAGCGGTCCGGGGGGCGTCTGCGACGCGTAGACGCCCTCGTCGAAGTGGTCGATTCCCAAGCGGTCGGGGAAACCGCAGCGGAGGATGATTCCGCAGGCCAAGAGGGAGCAGGCGAGCGCAATTTCGACGCGGCGGCTTAGAAGCGGCGTCGCGGGAGCGTCGGAATCGACTCGCTTCGCACGGCGAAGGGGTGCGTTTGGGGTACGGCGTTCGGTCAAGGTACTCTCGCTTCACCGCTCGATACGGGCTAGATTTGACACAAGCTACCGTAAGTGGGACGTCATGACGACAGGCGAGGCAGATGGCATCCGATCCTGATCCAGAGGAGTCGATCCTGGGGGGAATCGAGTCGCTTGAGGCGACCGAGGGGATGTCGTGCGCTGAGAGTCAGGGCGTTGAGAGTCAGGGCGGTGAGAATCCGATCGCCGACAAGATGGCGCGGTGCGAAGAGCGGCTGGGGTACGTGTTTCGCGACAAGGGGCTGTTGCGAGCGGCGTTGACGCATGCGTCGGGCGCCGAGCACCGGTTGGCGTCGAATGAACGGTTAGAGTTTCTCGGCGACGCCGTTTTGGGGTTGGTCGTTTGCGACGTGTTGTATCGGAATCACCCGTCGTTCTTGGAAGGCGAACTGACTCGCGTCAAATCGAGCGTGGTGAGTCGTCAGACGTGTGCGAAGTTGAGCACCGCGCTGGGGCTCGACGAGTTCTTGATTCTTGGCAAAGGGATGGCGTCGACGGGGGCGGTCCCGCAGTCGCTCATGGCGGACGTCTTTGAGTCGCTGATTGCAGCCATGTACTTGGATGGCGGCGATGAAGTGGCGCGCGACTTTCTCGCGCGGCATTTGGCCGAGGAGATCGCCGCGGCCGTCGCGTTGGCTCACAGCGATAACGCCAAGTCGCTGTTGCAGCAGATCGCACAGAAGCGTTTTGGCGCGACGCCGTCGTATCAGCTGTTGGACGAGAAGGGCCCTGATCACAGCAAGTGTTTCAAGATGGGCGCGCGCGCGGGTACACGCGAGTTTGCGCCGGCGTGGGGACGCAACAAGAAGGAAGCCGAACAGCGGGCGGCCTGCAACGCGTTGGCGGAGATCAACGGCGAGTCGCTGCCGTTTGAGGCCGAGTGACGCGGCGTTGTGCGGGACGGCCTGGGGCGACTGCACGCGCGGGTCGAGACGCCGCGCCGCTACGAGAAGAGTTCGCGTAGTGGTTCGCCGCTCGGCAGTACGGCGACAGGGCGTCCCGAGGGCGTGCGGTAGGCTTTCTTCGCATCGACTCCCAAGTGTTGGTAGATTGTCGCCAGCACGTCTTGCGGCGGTTTGGGATTGTCTCGCGGGAAGGCGCCGTGGCTGTCGCTCGCACCTAACACTCGCCCGCCTTGAATGCGACCGCCGGCGAGGGCGGCGCTGAACACATTCGGATAGTGATCGCGGCCGGCGTCCTTGTTGACGCGCGGCGTGCGGCCGAATTCGCCCCAGGCGACGACGAGCGTCGAGGGGAGGAGGCCGCGTTCGTCGAGATCGTTGATGAGCGCGGCGTAGGCTTGGTCCCAGCGCGGGAGGAAGCCGCGGCGGAGCGAATCGAAACCCAGGACGTGCGTGTCCCACCACCGCAGATCGACGGTGACGAGCCGCACGCCGGCTTCGACTAAGCGTCGAGCCAGCAGCATGCGCTGACTCCACGCGGGGGCGCCGCAGCGGTTGGCCGCTCCAGGATCGAACGCGGGCATGAAGCCGTAGCGTTCGCGAACATCGGCCGGTTCGGCGTCGAGGTCGAACGCCCGCTGGGCGGCGGGCGAGCACAAGATATCCCAGGCCTTTTGGCCGAACTGGTCGAGCGCTTCCATGTGGCCGCGATTGTCGAGCTCGCGACGGACGCGGTCGAGGCTGCCGAGCAGATTGCGACGGTCGCCGAGTCGGTCGACGGTGAGTCCCTCGGCGACGGCGAAGTTCTGTACTCTGAATGGGCCTGGCTGTGCGGGGTCCGCACCTGTTTCAAACGGCTTATAGGATACGCCAAGGTAAGCGCTGCCCGTGCCCGGCACCATCCGCGGAATCATGACGTAGGGCGGCAAGTCGCGTCGTTGGCTTCCGAGTTGTTCGGCGACGATCGACCCGCAGCTTGGGTGGACGTTTTCATCGGGATTGGGGCCCGCGTTGTAGCCGGTGAAGCAGATTTGGTCGCCTGTGGAGTGGCCGGCGTCGTGGTGATGCAGGCTGCGAACAATCGACCATTTGTGCATGATCTGGGCGGTCTGCGGCAGCATGTCGGTGAGTTGGATTCCGGGCACGCTGGTGTCGATGGCGCCGAACTCGCCGCGAAACTCTTCCGGCGCTTCGGGCTTGGGGTCCCACATGTCGATGTGGCTCGGGCCGCCGCGCATCCACAGGATGATGACGGACGTTTCGCGCGGCGCGGCGCTGGCGGCTCGAGCCTCATGTCGCAGGAGCTGGGAAAGCGAAAGCCCCGCGGCGCCGAGCGTGCCAGCCCGAACGAAGGCTCGTCGGTCGAGTTGTTGAAACTCGGGGCAGGTGCGGCAAAGGTTCCAGTGGTCGGCCATGGTGGGTTCTGGGGGGCTGTCGCTTGGGGAGGACGGAACGACGCGTTGACTTCGAGCAAGACGAAAACGGCGGCAGGATTGGGTTCATCGACAGTAGTTTATGTATCGTCGCGGAGGGCTGGGAGCAAGAGAAACGTGGCGCGACTTGGTGAAACTTTTTCCGACAATCGGTGATTTTCCGGGGCCGATTTTCGGACGGATTGCGATTGGTGAGTTGCGCGGTTGTTTGGACCGTGGTGCTTGCGGAGAGCGACTCCGCGGAGGTGAGTGTCGGAAGGAGCGTGTGCGATGCCGGCGAAACGACGACGCGAGATTATGGACCCGACGCGGGTGGGGGCGTACCACTGTTACTCCCGCTGCGTGCGGCGGGCGTTCTTGGCGGGGATCGATTTGGAGACGGGACGCGACTTTTCCCACCGCAAGGATTGGGTGCGGCAGCGGCTGGAGGCTTTGGCGAGCGTATTTGCGATCGACGTGCTGGATCATGCGGTGATGGAGAATCACGTGCACTCGATCCTGCGGAACCGGCCCGATGTGGCGCGGGCCTGGACGAAGCGGGAGGTGGCCGAGCGGTGGTTGCGGTTGAGCCGTAAGCGGCTGGCGTTGCTCGACCCGCCGGATCGGGAGCAGGTGGAGGAGCTGCTGAAGACGAAGGGGCGGGTGGATGTGCTGCGGAAGCGGCTGTCGAACATCAGCTGGTTCATGATCATGCTGAACGAGCCGCTGGCGTTGCGGGCGAACTTGGAAGACGAGATGTCGGGGCATTTTTGGGCGGAGCGGTTCGGGAGCATGCGGCTGGAGAACGACGAGTCGCTGTTGGTGTGCAGTTTGTACGTCGACCTGAATCCGATCCGAGCGGGGGCGGCGACGTCGCCGGAGACGTCGATCTTTACGGGGGCCTGCGATCGGCTGCGGGATTTGCAGCAGGAGCTGCTGGCGCAGCGGCGGCGGAAGCGGGAGACGCTGCGGCGGGTGCTGGGGGAGGGGCCGGACGAACTGGAGCTGGATGCGCGGCGGGTGTTGCGGCGGAAGAAGCCGCGGTCGGGGTGGCTGTCGCCGGTGCGCGTGGAGGGGGACGGGTATGCGGGGGCGGCGGCGGGGCGGCGCGCGTCGGACAAGGGTTACTTGCCGATGACGCTGGAGAAGTACCTGCAGTTGTTGGATGCGTGCGGGCGGGAGCGGACGGAGGGGAAGCGGGGGGTGATCCCGGCGGAGCTGCCGCCGTTGTTGGAGCGGCTGGGGTGGGACAAGGCGACGTGGAGCGACGAGGCGGCGGCGGCGGCGCGACGTTTTGCGCGGATCGGGGCGCAGTGCGCGCGGCAGGCGGCGGAAAGGAAAAAACGCGCGAAAAAGGAAACCTAATTCAGACAGTCTGAATTTTTTCGCCCAAAGCGCCCAAAGCCCCCGCGCGCGGTCGTCGAGCGAGTCGGCAGCGCGAGGGACGCCTCTGCGGGGCCTGTCACGCGCCGGATTTTACGCGAATTGAACGTCGCGGACGCTCGCGGTGCGCGCTGACGGTGTGGGCAGGGTAAAAAAGTCGGTAGTTTTCCGAGTTCCGCGTGACACGTTGCGCCGGATGGGAATTATTGAGGTGACGCAGAGCTAACGTCGCAATCGCAAGGATCCATCATGGCCGCTCCACAACCACAACCAGATCCGCCACAGAACTCGGGCGGCCAACACGAACCGACGCTCGAACCGACGCTCGACTTCGGCGGCGAAGAACAAGCCGAACAGCTCGTCCAAATCCTCGACCAATACCTGGCGGATCTCAAAGCCGGCAAGTCGCCCGAACGCGATGCACTCCTCGCTCAACACCCCCAACTCGCTCAGCAACTTAACGCCTGCCTCGCCGGACTCGAGTTCATCCAGGGCGCTGCCGAGCCCGCCAGCCCCGCACCGCCGCTCGTCAATCGCCCCCAAAAGATGCTCGGCGACTTCCGCATCCTCCGCGAAGTCGGACGCGGCGGCATGGGCGCCGTCTACGAAGCCGTCCAAGTGTCGCTCGGCCGACGCGTCGCCCTCAAAGTCCTCCGCTACGCCGGCGTTTCCGACCCCGAAGCCATCGACCGCTTCCAACGCGAAGCAGAAACCGTCGCGCAGCTCCACCATACCAACATCGTTCCCGTCTTCGCCGTCGGATGCGACCATGGCGTCAATTACTACGCGATGCAGTTTATCGACGGTCAAAGCCTTGCCGACGTTCTCGCGCGCCGCACCGCCCCCCTCGCCATCTCCGATGTCGCTCATTGGGGACTTCAAGCCGCCGAAGCGCTCGCACACGCTCACCAGCGCAACGTCATCCACCGCGACGTCAAACCATCCAACCTGCTCCTCGCTCCTGACGGCCGCATTTGGCTCACCGACTTCGGCCTCGCCCGCCGACTCGACGACGTCACGCTCAGCATGACCGGCGCTCTGCTCGGCACGCCCCGCTATATGAGCCCCGAGCAAGCCTCCGCCACTCGACGCCTCATCGATCGGCGCACCGACGTCTACAGCCTCGGCGCCACGCTCTACGAGCTCCTCTCCGGCCAACCTGCCTTCCAAGGCGACTCGCCGCATCAAGTCATTCAACAAATCCTCACGGCTGCCCCTCGCCCCTTGCGAGAATTGCGACCCGACGTCCCACGCGACCTCGAAACGGTCGTCATGAAGTGCCTCGCGAAAGACGCCGCACAACGCTACCTCACCGCCCGCGAACTCGCCGACGACCTCCGTGCTTGCCTCGAACAACGCCCGATCCGAGCTCGCCGAGCCAACCTCGCAGAACGGACGGCCCGCTGGATTCGCGACCACCGCCAAACCTTCCAAAACTCTTCCTTCGCCGTCGCCGCCACACTGCTTGTCGTCGTCGCCTCCGTTGTGAGCTGGAATCTCTTCCAAGTCGCGCGCCAATCTCCGCTCTCGCTCACCTCGAAATCCGGCCCGCTCACCGCCGAGATCCTCGACTCCTCCGACCACTCGCTCGCCACTGTCCCTGTTCCTACCGACCGGCCCGTGCCGCTCCCCGGCGGACCGTACACGCTCCGCGTCGCCGCTCCCAACCGCTGGGACCGCAAGTATCAAGTGGAACTCTCTCCTGGCGAAGCCTCGCGAATCGATCTGTCCCTCAACGATCAGCAGCTCTGGCCCGCCACCGAAATCGCCAACTCCTATCAGCTCGTCGACGATTCCCATGGCGGCGCGCTGGTCCACCTCAACGCCGACGGCGTGCGACTTGAATCGCACTTGCCCAAGCGACTTCGCTGGTCCATCACGCTCGCCCAGCAACTCGCTCAGAAATTCCCCGACGCCCCAGCCGCTTGCTGGCCCTGGTTCGATTCCTCGGGACGCGCCCACTTCACGCAAGGCGCCAGCCAGCGCTCGCCGCTCCCCGCCGCCAAGACTGTCGACGTCGACGGCGACGGAGTGCGCGACTTGATCCTCGCCGCTCGCCACCAAGCGTACGTGCTCGTCCTTTCCGGCGCTAACGGCCAGCCGCTTTGGCTCCGCCCGCTTGGCCACGACGTTCGCCAAGCACCGAAGCCGCAACCCTTTCCCCAGCCGCTCGAACTTCGCAGTTCCGTCCTCTTCGCTCCCCTTGTCGTGCCCGACCAAAACAACGACCAAGTCGATGATCTGCTCGTCTCTTGGACTGACACGCCGGGGCGCCAAGACGCCGCGCGCAGCGATCTCCTGCCATCGCTTGGCGGCAACTTAGTCGCCTGCGAACGGCGAGTCGAACTGCTATCCGGCGCCTCCGGCGAATCGCTCTGGCAAGCGTTGCTCCCCGAGGAGCCCTTTCAACTGGAACACCACGACGAGTGCCCGCCCGAATTCCATTGGCTCGTCGGCAACGGATTTGGCGTGAGCAGCGGCATGAGCGGCGGTTCTTACTTGATCCATCGGCACCTCATCCGAAACGCTCTCGTTCAGGCCGCTTACCACGGCCCCTTCATCTACCGCTTCGACGAGCCGCGACTTGTCGCGCAGCCAGGGCAAAACCGCGTTCTGGCGCCGGCGGGCGACCATCTGCTGACCCTCCATCTGGCCGATGGAAGTCTTCTGCAAGACGATCCGCTCCCTGCACGCCCCGGCAGCCCCGGACGCTGGGCCGACTGCGACGGGGACGGACATGTCGACTTTGTCTTTCGTTCGCCGCGCGTCCCGCCCGCCGGCATCGCCGGCCAATACACCGACATCAGCGTCTACAGCCCGAAGCTTCAAAAGACTCTCTGGACTACGTCGCTCGACAGCCGCTTTCCGCAGCGAGAATCGTTCCTGCGTGAATCGGCCGACTGGCCCGTCGTCGCCGACCTCGACGGCGACGGAGCGTCCGAGGTCATCGCCCCCCACGTCAACTCGTTCGGCGTCAGTCCGAACCTCGAAATCCCGTGGGGCTCGCTGGTCGTCCTTGATGGAAAGAACGGCGGGATCCGTTTCGAATCGCGCATCGTCGACTGCGACCAACAGATCAATCGCTTTCTAGTCGGCCCGGACGTCGACGGGGACGGACATCGCGACCTGTTTGTCGCGTCGCTGTCGGAATACCCCCTCATGCTCCATATCGACTGTCTCTCCGGACGCAACGGCGCAACCCTCTGGACTCGCCCGCACTCCTTCCACGACGGCATCGATTTCTCCACCTACCATCTGGCGGCCATCTCCTGGTGGAATGCCAGCGAAGACGGTTGGCCGCAACTGATCGTCACCGTCCAGGCCGAGTCGTCGAACCCGAATCAGTCTGAGACGTTCCTGGCGTCCGCGGCCGATGGGCGACTGCTGCACCATCGAACGAACGTCGCGCGCTGCGATGCGATCGACGTCGATCGAGACGGGATCGACGACCTCGTCGCGTACGTCCCGACGAACTTTGCCAGTCCAGAAAACGGCGGCATGCTCGATTGTCTCCGCGGCGTCGCGGGCGAACCCTGGAATCGGTTGGGGTTTGTTGGAGTGCCTGCAGATGACTTTAATCGCGACGGCTTTCTCGACCTGCTCGCTACCGCCGGCGCCTATGGAATCCAAGCCCGGTGTGGAAAGACGGGAAAGGGGCTTTGGCAAGCTCAGTTCCCCGGCGCACCTAGCTGGCTCCCTTATGCACTGGCCCGCCCGCCGCATCTCGAACACTCCCGGGGCGACATCGATCCGTCCCTCGCGGACCTCGACGGCGACGGCGTCGGCGACGTCTTCGCTTGGCACTCGCGACAAATGGGCTCGTCGATCGCCCCGTTCGTCATTCTGTCGGGCCGAACCGGCAGGACGATCTGGGAAGCGGATCAGTTTCCCGCCCGCGCGTCGGGCGGCATTCAAGGCTGGCGCTTGGCAGATCTAGAACGTGATGGACGTCCCGAACTGCTCGTGGCTTTCGCCAGCGACTTCGACTACGACCAATGGCGCATGATGACGTCCAGCGCCGACCTGCAATGGTGGCTCGCCGTTTTCGACGCCCCCTCCGGCCGCTTGCGATGGAAGACGCCGCTAAGCTTGCCCTACGGCAGTTCTGCGCCCACGAGCCAAAACCCCGCCGCCCAGAACCTCAGCGGCCAGTCCTTTCCCATCTACAGCCAAGATCAATCCTTCGACATGCTGCACCTCGCGGACCTGGACGGCGACGGCGTCGACGACGTCGTTTCGCTGACGATCGGCGAGTCGGGCGACCAATTCGAACTAAAGGCGCTGCGCGGCAGCGACGGCGCGTCGCTTTGGAAGCACCCTTTGCCGCCCTCCTCGGAGATGCAGAATGCGCTCTTCCACCATCTCGCCCCGCGGCTGATCGACGTCGACGGCGATCGTCGGCTCGAGATCGCGCTCGTCCAATTCGAACCCTTGAATGAGCCTGGGACGAACCGAGTCGTCCCTGTGTGGAAGCTGCTCGACGGAGCGACCGGCAAGGTTCGAACGACGTTTTCACTGTCGCCGATCGCCAAGCACCACGCGGCGCATGTCCTCGGCGACCGAACCATGATGTCCGACTTGGCGGTCGTGCGCGTCGGGGACGGTCGCCAAGCGGTGGCCGCATCGATGGTCGGCGAACCTTCGGGCGCCCTCTGCGTCTGGAACGGCGTCGGACCGCCTCAGATCATTCCTCTCCCGCAGCTGGCGTCCGCCCCGCGCCTCCATCCGATTGATCTCGACGAAGATGGACTCGATGAAGTGGCGGTCCGCGTCGATCGGCAAGCCTGGATCGTCGATCCGCGTCGAGCATCGCAACCGCTTTGGCGTTCACCCGACGAACTGGGCCCTCTCGCCCAAGTCCTCGCGGCGCGCCGCGTCTCGGAAGCCAACGGTCGCCAGCGTTGGGAACTTGCCGCCCTACGAGAACCGGGGGACAACACGGTCTTAGGGATCGAAGCCCCGACGGGGCGCGTCGTCTGGTCGTGCCCCGGACCGCTCTTGCGAGAAGCACAAGGCAACATGCTTCTGCGGCGCATCGAGCCGCTCAACCAAGACCCGAACGCATTGCCGCACTACTTGTTTCAAGCCGAACAGCTGGCCATCTGTCGCCAGGCCGCCTTGGTCGACGCCGGCGTCATTCGCGACGTCGCCTTGCGCACGCCCGCCGTTCGCGCCTTCCCGAAATCCCCGCGGCGCGATTCACGCTGGGGACGCTACCTGCCGTGGCACATCGACTCGGGAAACATGGGCGAGGTGTTTCAAATTTTGTTTGCCGCCGCGTTGCTCTCGCTGTTGCTCGTCGTCGCACCGCTCGCTTATCTTCAGCGCCTCGTGAGACGCGGGCGCTGGTCGCTGCGCAGCATGTTCATCCCGCCGTTGTTCGTCGGCGTCATGTTTCTCGTCTCCACCGTTCGCCCGCCGTTGGGCGTCTTGCCGTCGGGAGAAGTCGCCCCCGGTCCCGGCCTGCGCTGGTTTATCGCTCTGGTCGCGGCGCCGGCCGTCATTTTCGGACTGCGGCTGCTCATCTGGAGCTGCCGCTGGCAATGGAAACGCGTCGCGTTGTGGCTGGGGCTCACCGTCTGCGCATCGCTCGTGCTCGCCGTAGTCGGCTTGGCAGCCGATCATCTCGGGAACTCCTCCGATCCGCGCACCTACTATCTGTGGGACGGTTGGTACGTGATTCTCGGCATGGGATTCTACTTTCTGTCGTGGCCCGCGTTGCCGATCATTACCGTTGTGGATTGGTGGCGCGAGCGGCGTCGTCGCGCTCGCGCCGCCGAGGGCGGTCGCGAGCGGATGCCGACTGCCGACGAACTCGCTCCCCCTTTGCCCGTCGACGCGCCCCCTACCCTCTGACCCGCGCGGCAATTCCGACTCGTAATCACCGACGCTCCATGAACGACGACTCCGCCGATGAACTCCGCCGATGAACTCCGCCCGCTTCCTGACGATGCCCGAACGCAATGGCTGCTGCGCTACCAAGCGTGGCTCAAGCTGCTTGCGCGCTTGGAAATCGACCGGCGCTTTCAAGGCAAGTTCTCCGAGTCAGACGCGGTGCAACAGACGTTGTTCGAAGCATGGCGTTGCTGGGATCGGTTTCAGGGAGACGAAGAACCCGCGCGACTCGCCTGGCTACGACAGATCCTCGCCCACCAACTCGCCCACCTCGCTCGGCGCTACGGCGCGACGCAGAAACGCGACGCCGCGCGCGAACAGTCGCTCGACCAATCGCTGGCCCAATCGGCTCACCGCTTACGCGACGTACTGGCCGCAGATCAATCGACGCCCAGCGCCGCCTTGCAGCGCGAAGAGCAGTCGCTGCAATTGGCGGCGGCGCTCGACCGGCTGCCGAGCGACTACCGCGAAGTACTCGTCTTGCGCAACCTCGAGGAGTTGTCGCACGACGAGATCGCGACGCGCCTCGGGCGTTCGCCCGGCGCGGTACGCATGCTGTGGCTGCGAGCGCTCGCGGCGCTGCGGACGGAGTTTCTCCGGGACGCTACTTCGACGGGGCGGGATTGAGCGTCACGTCGACGACGCCCCAATAGGCCGCCTTGGCGTCCGCTCGCCCGCGCAGCGCTTCGTCCAACGCCTCAATCGTTCGCGGCGCCGAGCCCTCGAATAGCACTCGGTCGCCCGCGACCACCTTCACCGGCTTGTCGAGGTCGACGAGCCGATCGTGCAGCAGCACTCGCAGATTATCGACGTCCGCCGACTTGATTTGAATCGTTTGCCCCTCGACGGCGGCGACGACCTGTCGACCCGCTTGTCGCTGGTCGTCGGGGACGGCGAGCCAATAGAACCGCGGTTCGGTCACATCATCTTGCCGCCACACGATGCGATCCGGGAAGGAGCGGCGAGTGAACTTGGCCATCCAAGGGACGGCCGCAGCATCTTCGCGGTCCATCCAGTGTCCCTTCCCTTCGTAAATCTTCACCCAATGCTCGTAACCCATCGGGTCCGCTTGCCGCAGCTTGGCCAGCTGCTCGCCCCACTGCTTCGCCACCTCATTGCGTTTGTAAGCACCGTCATTGCCGCCCATGTGAAGGGAGAAGGGCAAGTTGCGCAGCCCCGCTGGTTGCGACTCGTTGGGATGTCCCGCCATCATGGATGCGGCCGCAAACCGGTCTGCCATCCGCGGCGCGACTTGGTAGACGCCGTCGCCGCCGGCCGAATAGCCCATGAGGTACACGCGATCCGCGTCGACGTTCTCGAAGAGGATGAAGTTTTCGATGAGTCGATCGAAGAAGCGATCGATGTGCGATTGGTGCCACAGATCCCAGGTGTTCGTCGGCGCACGCGGCGCGACGTAAACCCCCTCCGCCGGCTCGTACAACCGTTTCTGATTCTCCCACTGCTGATCGTTCACCCCCTTGGGGGCTCCGCCGCCGCCGTGCATGGAGATGTACAGACTGCGGCCGCTCTTCGGCGCCTCGCCAAAGACGCGAAAGGCGAACGGCATCTCAAGTTCGCCTAGCTTGATCACCCGCGACTCGTGCTCCTTCTGCCGTTCGGCGCGCAGGAGGGTCGCGCGGTCCGCGGCGAGCCGCCGCAGCGCTTCTTCGGCTTCCGGCTTGCTCAACGGCGACTTGGCAAACGGTTGGTCGCCGAGCGGCCGTCGGTCGGCGGCGGGCTTGGCCAGGTAGGCGTCGAGCTGCTCGAGCGTCGCCGACTTGAGGTTGGCGGGAGGCGTTGAGGCGTCTGCGGGCGACTCGGCTGCCTTCGAGGCGGAGGCCAGCGTCAGCGTCACCAGCGACGCCGCGGGGGTCGCGACGAACTGCGCGCTGATCGACCGATCGTCTACGCGTGCTTCGACGCGATAGGTCGAGCCCGTGGCGACGACGAACGTCGCATGATCGTTGGCGTCGAAACGCTCGTCTTTTGACTCTTGTTCGCCGACCGACTTGCCGTCGGCGTCGTGCAAGGTCAGACGCGCGGTGCGACGTTGGCGAGTTTGAGAATCGAGGACGCGGACGCCGACTCGCTGCTGCCCTGCGGCGAGCGGCGGGGACTTGTCGGCGTAGCGGTCCGTGACGTTGACGGCGTAGACGTAATCGATGGAGCGATCCCAGACGAGCGGGAAGCGGAGCGGAGTGCGTTGGAAGCTTGCGGCGTAGATGGCGTGCAGCGGGTGGTCGCGTCGTGCGCCAGACGCTCGGTCGACGAACCACGCTTGATCCAACTTGTCGCCTGTTGGTTCGGCCGCGCCGGTGAAATGCCAGCCGTCGTCCCACACCTCGACCCACGAGTGATTGCCGCTGCGATCCGGCCACAGCGGCGTGCCGACGAAGCGGGCCGGAATCCCGCAGGCGCGGCAAGCGTCGATGTGGAGCACCGCGAGTCCGGAGCAGGAAGCGAGCCCCGCCTTGATCGACTCTTGCGGACTTTGGTCGGCCTTAGGGCGTCCGGTCGAGTACTTCACGTTGACGATGCTGAATACCTTTTGGTTGAGGATCGCCGCCGCCTCGGCGGGCGATTTGGCTTGGGCGACAAGCGGTTGGAATTTTTCCAGGAACTCCTTACGCCACGCATCGCGGCGTTCGTTGATGTTGGCGTAAGGAAGAACGTTGTTCAGGAAGATGTCCTCGGGGATCTTGTCTTTCCAAGGCGACTGTCGCCAGACGCGATATGCGAGTTCGCAGTTCTCGAGGAGAAAGTCGGCCTGCAGCTCGCGCAGGTCGCGGTCGGGCATGTTTTCGATCAGGAACTCCATTCCACGCTTTTGATCGGCGGGGACTTTTTCAAGTGCGGCGACAAGTTGGGCGCGATTGTCGGCGGCGCGTTCGAGCGCCTGCCGCAGGGCGGTTTCTTCGGCTTGCGCGGCGTCCGCAGCGAACAGGGGCGTCAGGAGGTAGCCGACGAACAGCAATGGCGTGTATGTTCGGAGCGACATGCAGAGTGTCCCAGGTTGTCAGGAGTTCAGCGGGGAACGTCGGGAGACGATCGTAACGCACCGATGCGGGCCGAGAGAATCGGGGGAGGGACGTCATGAGCGACGTCCGACGGCGCGGGGGCAGGTCAGCTTGTCGCGGGAATCGCCGTCCCGCTATATTCAGCGGTTCAACTAAAGCAGCTGACCGGCAATCCGGAGGCCAGTGGGGCGTCGCACGACCACTGGCCGCTTTTGTTGTACGGAGCGCGGTGCGTCGAGCGTCGTTGGTCGGCGCGGGGTCCGTACAGCGATGCAGCGTCATTCTTACTCGCTCGCCTTTGACAGGAGGTTTTCGATGCCGCGCTGGTTTCAAGACAATTCGCTTTCGATTGGTCGCACTCCGCTGGTTAAGCTCAATCGTGTGACCGACGGCGCTCCGTGCACCGTTCTGGCCAAGATCGAGGGACGGAACCCGGCCTATTCGGTGAAGTGCCGCATCGGCGCGGCGATGATCTGGGACGCGGAAAAACGCGGGTTGCTGGGGCCAGGCAAAGAACTGGTGGAGCCGACGAGCGGCAACACGGGGATTGCGCTGGCGTTCGTCGCCGCCGCTCGCGGCATTCCGTTGACGCTCACCATGCCGGAGACGATGAGCATCGAGCGTCGGAAGCTGCTGATTGCCTACGGCGCCAAGCTGGTGCTGACGGAAGGGCCGCGCGGGATGAGCGGCGCGGTGGCGAAAGCGGAAGAGATCGCGGCCTCGGATCCCAACAAGTACGTGCTCCTGCAGCAGTTCAAGAATCCGGCCAACCCGGCCATTCATGAGCAGACGACGGGCCCGGAGATTTGGGAAGACACCGAAGGGGCGATCGATATGTTCGTCGCCGGCGTGGGGACGGGCGGTACGATCACGGGCGTGTCGCGGTACATCAAGCAGGCGAAGGGCAAGGCGATTCGCACCGTGGCGGTGGAGCCGACGGCGAGCCCCGTGCTTACCCAAACGCGCGCCGGCGAACCGTTGAAGCCAGGCCCGCACAAGATCCAGGGCATTGGCGCGGGGTTCGTCCCCGGCGTGCTCGACCTGTCCGTGATCGACGACGTCGAACAGGTGACGAACGAGGAAGCGATCCAGGTCGCGCGGCGGCTCACTCAAGAAGAAGGCATCCTGGCGGGCATCTCGTGCGGCGCGGCGGCGGCGGTGGCCGTGCGGCTGGCGAAGCGGCCGGAAAACGCCGGCAAGACGATCGTCGTCGTCCTCCCCGACTCGGGCGAACGCTACCTCAGTTCGGTCCTGTTCGAAGGGGTGTTCGACGCGGAAGGTCGAGCGAAGGCGTAACGACGCGTTCCGAGACATGTCGAAACTTTCAGCGCCCCTGTCGTTATTCTCGACGCAGGGGCGTTTTCTTTCGACCTGCGCAATCCGCGAATCGCCTCGATATCGTTGGTTCGATTGCCGTTCTTGGGGAGCGAGCAACCTTGGCATGCCGGGTGCTCACACTGAAGTCGGCAATTCCCTAATCTCAATCCGAGGAGTTCGTCCCATGCATTGTCTGTCGATTGACCGTCGCGAGGCGCTGGCTGCATCTGTCGCTTTGATGGCCGCTGGCATGGGGCTCGCGTCGCGAACCGACTTTGTCGCGGCGCAGGAGACGCCCGCCGCCGCTCGAGTTCCCGCGGACGTGGCGGCGACGTACGAACGGATGGTCGCGAAGGGAGTTGATTACTTGCGGACGAAGGGGCAGTCCGCCGACGGTTCCTACAACTCCCCGATCGGCCCCGGCGTCACCTCGCTCAACACCACCGCTCTGCTCCGCTTGGGACGTACGGTCGACGACCCCGCGGTGGCGAAGAGCTTGAAGTATCTGGAGGGCTTTGCGCAGTCCGACGGATCAATCGCGAAGCAGGGGAGCCGCTTGCCGAACTATGAAACGTGCTTGGCGGTGATGTGTTTCAGCGAGGCGAACAAAGATGGTCGTTATGACTCGCTGTTGAAGAAGGCGGACGCGTACTTGAAGGGGCAGCAGTTCTCGGAAGCTCAGGGGAAAGATAAGTCGGATGTGAACTACGGCGGGGCAGGATACGGAGGCGACAGCCGGCCCGACCTATCGAATACGGCGTTCTTGGTCGATGCGCTGAAGGCGACCGGAAACGACGCGGACAGCGAGGCCATCCAGCGGGCGTTGATCTTCGTGAGTCGCTGTCAGAATCTTGAGACCGAACTGACGGTGACGCCGTCGGCGGTGAAGAATCCGGACGGCGGCTTCTTCTACACGGTGGCGGCGGGCGGCGGCAGTCCGGCGGGGAAGACGGAAGAAGGGGCGCTGCGCAGCTATGGTTCGATGAGCTACGCGGGGCTGAAGAGCATGATCTATGCCGGCGTGAAGAAGGACGACAAACGCGTTCAAGCGGTGCTCGGCTGGATGGCGAAGAACTACTCCATCTCCGACAACCCGGGGATGGGGCAAGCCGGCGTGTTCTATTACTACCAGACGTTTGCAAAGACGCTGGAGGCGCTCGGGGAACCAACATTCACCGACTCGAAAGGCGTGAAGCACAATTGGCGCGCCGAACTCATCGCCGAACTGGCTAGCCGTCAGCAAGAAAACGGCTCATGGGTGAACACCGACCGCAAGTGGATGGAAGGCGATCCCAACCTGGTCACCGGCTTCGCCCTCCTCGCACTCTCCTACTGCACCCCCTAACGTAGAACAGGCTTCCAGCCTGTTATCCTCACACACACTCTCTCTCAATCCCCTCTCTCACACCCCCCTCTCTCTCACTCCCCGCCTCACTCTGGAGTGATAGAGAACTGAGAGTGAGTCCGCGCATGGTTGTTGCGCCGCCCCCCTCATCCCCGGCCTTTCTCCCCGCGGCGGGGAGAAGGGAGCATCCTCCGCGTGTGACGTGGTGCTACAAACGACAGCATTGCGCAACAAACGACCGTGGGTCCGAGGCGCCAATCGCTCCGAATTCAAACAGAGTTTGTATCACTCCACCTCACTCCCTCACTCTCCCGTCATCCGCTCTTCCCATTCTTCGCGCGTGAAGAACGGGGAGTCGTCGGCTTGGGGGTGAGCGGGGAGCAGCAGGGTGACTGGGAGTTCTCGAAGCTGCTTGGCCGATTCCGCGAAGCTGGCGGGGTTGCCCTTGACTGCGTCTTCGACGTCGGCGTGAGGCGTCGGCGGGACGTTCGAGAAGCGGGTGATGCTATCGCCGCTGACGAGCACCGTTCGGCCAGAAAGTTCGAGCGCGTAGCAGAGATCGGCGCCCGCATTGGGAAGCCCGGCGAAGACGCGGATGCGCACGCCGCCGAATTCGATCGTTTCCAGCGACTTCAGCTGTCGGTCGGGGCGGATGGCGCCGGTCGACTGCGGCGAGTCATTGAGGAGGCCGCACCAGAGGGGAGCGCCGGTGAGTTCACAGACGGCGCGAGCGCCTGCGGCGTGTTGTGGAGAGACGCCGGTGAGCAGCACGGCCGCCACGTCGCCCAAGTTGAGCCCCAGCGCTTCGAACTGCGTTTGCAATTGATCCAGCGAGCGTCGACCGGGATCGAAGACGAGCACCCCGTCGGAGGTCGCAACGGCGTAGCCTGCGGTTCCCTCGGAGTCGCCGAGGTAGTAGATCTGGTCGAAGATCGGCTTCGGCGTCCCATCCAGGAAGACTCGAGTTTCGATGGTGCGCGCGGTGATGCGTTCGCGCAAGACGGCGATCTTGGCGTCGACGGTGCGACGAAAGGTCACGGCGCCGGCTTCTGGATCGAAATCCTTGCCCAACAGCGGGTGGCCGGGCAGCAGCAGATCGAAGGGGGTGTCTCGCAGGCGTTCGTAGGTCGCAATATAGGCCTGGGCGTCGCCGCCGAATTTGGGGCCGAGTCGCGTCATGTAATCGCCGCCGTGTTCGAACGGACTGAGCGTCATGAGCGTGTCGCCGGAAAAGAGCAGCGTGTACCCGTTTACGGTCGTCCGAAAGCAGAGACTGCCCGGCGTATGACCCGGAGTCGCCAGCACCTCGAGCGCCTGATGTCCAACGCGGAGAATGTCGCCGTCGTGCAGCGGCTGGACTTGGGCGAGCACCGGGACGTCGGGGAGTGGTTGCGCGTAGATCGAGTAGTAGTTTCGTAGGTCGGCGGCGGCGGTGAGGACGGGGATTTCGGCCGCGTGAGCGTGGACGACGGCGCCCGTTTTGGCGACCAGTTCGCGGACGCAGAACCAGTGGTCGGCATGGCGGTGCGTGATGACGATGTGCTTGACGTCGGCCGGATTGAGTCCCAGCGATTGGAACATCTCGACCAGGATGTCGTAGCGCAGGCCCGGGTCGATGACGAGGATCCCCTCCGGGGAGCGCAGCGCGTAGGACGCCGTGTACCCGTAGCTTGTGTCCGACCCCAGGTAATACACGCCGCTGTCCGGCACCAGCTCGTGGGGGCCGCGCGATAAATCGGCGCCGAGGGAGGGGCGAGCGGCGGGGGTGGGCGGGGTGCGCAGCATGAATACGAGGCCGATGAGGAGCCCGATCCCGACCAAAACAATCAGGCCGAACCAACGCAAGGTCGCACGCATTTGCGGATCGTGATTCATGCTGCGTTCATTACGAAAGTGAAAGGCGTGGCGTGAGTTGGGCCCAGTCATCCTAGGGTGATGTGACTCCAGAATATCACGAAACGGTCGACAAGTTCGCAACCTTGTCTAGTGTGGAGTGTTAGAGAAGTCTGCGTTGCAGACAAATTGCATGGGCTTTGTGGGTGAATGGGACTCCGATGGACGTGATGGCGGCGAGATTTCCGGGGGCGATCTGGATGGCGGCGATGACGCTGGCCGGCCTCTGCGTGCTTGCGTCGCTGGTGTTGATGGTGTCGCCGCGCTGGCGTAGTCGATCGGCGTGGGCGGCTTTGCGTTGGAGCCTGTTGGCAATCGTGCTGGCGCTGGCGGCCGAACTGTTGGGCGACGCGGAGCGCTGGAGCGACCCGGTGTTGCGACCTTGGCTGCGAATGCTGACGATCGGCGTGCTGATCTCGGTAGGCCTGCCGTTGTTGGGAGTAGTCGGGCGACGTGAACGCACGGCAAGCAAGCAGCGGCCTGTGGAGCAGACGCGATGGTGGGAGCAAGGGGGGCAAGCGGCGCTGCTGTTGGTCGTCTCCCTAGGGCTTGTCGGCGGCGCTCGCTGGCGGCTCGACGAATGGTCGAAGGCCGTGGAATCGAGCACCAGTCCGGTGTTGGCAGAGGTGCAAGACGAGGTGCGAGCGCCGGTGGCGGCGGACGGCGTGTACGCCGTGACGGACGCCGGCCAGCGTCTGGAACTGGAAATCCTCCAGTCAGACGCCGCGGGCCAATCGGACGCCGGGGGTCAGTCGGCGGAGAAACGCGTGCCGCGTCCGTATTTGTCGCGCGTGATCATCGACAGTTCGACCGACTCGCCGTCGAACTGCCATGGTTGGGTGTTCACCAAAGGCAAGTACATGATTCGTGGTCGATATGTCGACACGATTTTGCGCGACAATCAGTACCAGATTGTGACCGACCCGCAGCCGGGCGATCTGATCATCTACCGCGATCACAGCGGCATGCCGGTCCACACGGGGATCGTCAAAGCGGTCGGCGCCGAAGGCTTCGTCCTCATTGAAAGCAAATGGGGGTCGCTCGACACCTACCTGCATCTGCCCGACGACCAAGTCTACTCGAAGGGCTACGCCTATTACCGCAGCCCGCGCGACGGCCATGAGCTGAAGGAAGTGACGTCGCCGAGCACGTAGTTCGAGTCGGCGGCCGGCTACGTTAGGCCGTCGATCGGTTCGCCATAGTAGATGTTGTGCGGACGCTGCGTGGCATCCGTCCAGACGGCCGTCTCGGGGATGCCCAGCGAACGGTAGATCGTCGCCGCCATATTCTCAGGGCGTTGCGGGCTCGACGCAGGATAAGCGCCCATCTTGTCCGACGAGCCGATGATCGTGCCGCCGCGAACTCCGCCGCCGGCGAAGAAGACCGACTGTACGGCGCCCCAGTGGTCTCGGCCCGGCAGCTTGTAGTGTTGCGGCAAGAGCGAGACTTTCGGCGTGCGACCGAACTCGCCCGCCATCACGATCAGGGTGGTGTCGAGCAGTCCGGATTCTTGCAGGTCTTGCAGCAAGGCCGCGAGCGCTCGGTCGGTCGGCGGGAACAGGTTGTCCTTCAAATGCGGAAACGCGTTGCCATGCGTATCCCACGTCTCGTTGTTGCCCAAGTTCACTTGCACCAAGTTGACGCCGGCTTCCACCAGTCGCCGCGCCATGAGCAGCGACCAACCGAAGGCGTTTTTCCCGTAGCGTTCTTGCAAGCGTTCCTCGGCGCGAGTGACGTCGAGCGCCCAATGGACCTTCTTGTCGGTGAGCATCGAGACGACGCCTTGCCGGTAGCGGTCGAAATTCTGCGTGGCGGCGTGCCGATCCCACTCGCGACGTTGGGCGTCGAGTTCGGCGAGCAGATTCATGCGTCCTTGAAAGCGCTGTTCGGGGAGCCAAGCCGGCAGCGACAAGTTGGGCGCCTCGAACTTCCGCTGGTCCGCCTTGCCGCGATCTTGATGGTCGAATTGGTACTCGGGAAACGCGCCATACGACGTGTTGTGGAACGGAGACGCTTCGACGAACCAGGGGTCGCGCTGCGCGCCCATTTCGCCGGCGAACTGACCGGGGATGACGCGGCCTGAGTAGTGGACGAGGCGTTCGGGGAGCACCACGGCGGGCGGCAGGTTATTGCGTCCCGACGTGGCTGCATTGGCGACGGCCGCGATCGATGGCCAGTCGGAACGCGAGGGCGCGCTAGGGTTGAAGCCGGGGGGAACGAGCGTCCGGCCGGTCAGCATGATGTGATGGCCGGCCGAATGGTCGTTGGAGGGATGCGTCAGCGACCGGCAGACGGCCCACAAGTCGCTGCACTGAGCCAACTGCGGCAAGTGCTCGCAAATCTGCAGTCCCGGCGTCTTCGTCGCGATCGGCTTAAACTCGCCGCGAATCGTGTCCGGCGCATCAGGCTTCGGGTCGAAGCTGTCGTGTTGCCCCAAGCCGCCGGAGAGGAAGATGTAGATGCACGCTTTCGCCTTGGCCGTGCGAACGGCCGGCGCACCGGCCGCGGAAGTCGTCTCGGCCGCCAGCGCCGAGAGGTGATTCATCCCCAAACCCAGAAGTCCGATCGCGCCGGCCTGAACGGCCATGCGGCGGCTGACGCGCGGGTGCACGAACGTAGTCTGACGCGCTGCATCCGGCGCCGAAGCGGGCGAGGGGGACTGCATAGGCGAACGCTCCCAATCGATGGATCGACAACCTTCGATCGAATCATAAGTCACAAATTGGGGGGGATGCAATCACAATCTGCCGGCCCAGAGTGGGGTTCCCCGCGCTGCCGTTGTAGTGGAAGTGCGTCGCGCGTAGGATTCGGGCGTCGAGAGGCAGGCGGTGGACGACTTACAGGCGAGGCATGAGCACGATGAGCGACCAACAAGAACGCAGCGCGAGTCCCCAGCGGGCGGCGGGAGCGACCAGCGGCCTGGAACTGTTGCGACGCGACTTTTTGCGCACGAGCGTCGCGGCCGGCGTCGGAGCCTCGCTGGCGACGAACGCATTTTGGACGCCGCATGTCGCCGCCGCGCAAGATAAGCCGCGGCGCGTCGGGTTGATCGGGTGCGGGTGGTACGGCAAGTGTGATTTGCTGCGTCTGTTGCAGGTCGAGCCGGTCGAAGTGGTTTCCTTGTGCGACGTCGACAAGCGAATGCTCTCCGGCGCCGCCGATCTGGTCGCGGCGAAGCAGGCGTCGCACCATCGACCGCGCACCTACGGCGACTATCGCGAGATGCTCCGCGAAAAGGACCTCGACGTCGTGTTGGTGGCGACTCCTGATCATTGGCATGCCTTGGCGGCGATCGCCGCGATGCAAGCCGGCGCCGACGTCTATGTGCAAAAGCCGGTCGGGGTCGATGTGGTCGAAGGACAGGCGATGCTGGCCGCGGCGCGGAAGCACCAGCGAGTCGTGCAAGTGGGGACGCAGCGTCGCAGCACTCCGCACCTGATCGAGGCGCGAGATCGCTTTCTGCGCGAAGGCAAGTTGGGGACGATCGGCCATGTCGAGATCTACTGCTATTACCACATGCGCTCGCGCGAGAATCCGCCCGACGCACCGCCTCCGGATTACTTGGACTACGAGATGTGGACGGGGCCTGCGCCGCTGCGGCCCTACAATCCGCTGGTCCATCCGCGTCGTTGGCGAGCGTTCATGGAGTACGGCAACGGGATCGTCGGCGACATGTGCATCCATATGCTCGATATGGTCCGGTGGATGATGGATCTGGGATGGGCGCGACGCGTGTCGTCGACGGGCGGCATTTTGGTGGAAAAGAACAGCAAGGCGAACATCACCGACACGCAGGTCGCAACGTTTGACTTCGACGGGTTGCCGGTCGTTTGGCAGCATCGCACCTATGGACAGGCGCCTGACCCCAAGTATCCCTGGGGAGCGACGATCTACGGCGATAAGGGGACGCTCAAGCTCAGCGTCATGGGCTACGACTTCATTCCGCAGGGCGGCGGCCAAGGGGTGCATCGAGATGTGACCTACGAACTGGACCAATATCCCGAGGACAAGACCGAACCTGATTTGGAGCAGCATGTGGCGCCGGCCATCCGCAAGCACATGCGCGACTTCCTGGCCGCGATCGGGACGCGCGGCAAGCCGACGGCGGACATCGAACAAGGGCACATTTCGACCACCGCCTGCATCCTGGCGAACCTGTCGCAATCGCTAGGGCGATCGCTGGAGTGGGATCTTGAGGGGCAGCGTGTGAAGGGGGATGAGGAGGCGAACCAACTCCTGAAACGGCCCTATCGGGGCCCCTGGGAGCATCCCGATCCCGCCAACGTCTAACCGTCGGCGTCACGGATACGTATGGCTTGAATCACGCTGGCTTGGTTAAATCAGACTTGCAATTATCTTGGATCAGCCGCCTAGTACATCGCCGTTAGGGAGTTATTCATGCCGATTCAGTTTCAGTGTCCGACCTGCCAGTCCGTGATTCGGACCCCTGACGGGTCGGAGGGAAAGCAGGCGCGGTGCCCCAAGTGCAGCACGATCGCCACCATCCCCGGCGGTTCGAGTCCCGGCGGGGCCAGTAGCGCAGCGCCGACGACGCCCAGCGCCCCCGGTTTCGGCGCCGAACCTGCCTTGAATCCGTTCGGCGCCCCTCCCTCGCCGTTGGGGCAAGGTTCGAGTCCCGGCGGATTCGGCTTTCCTTCGCAGCCTGCCGGCGGGGCGCCGGGAGGCTTTCCGCCTCCGACCGGATACGGACCGCCTCCGGGCGGGTTGCCTCCGGTCGGCGGTTTTCCGCCTCCTCCCTCTAATCCGTATATGGCGCCTTCGTATGGCGGCTATGGCGGCAGCGGCGGCGGCGGCGACGCCCGCGCAAAGCTCAAGGTGCCCGCCATCGGGCTCATCGTCTGCGCCGCGCTCAGCATCTGCTATGCGCTGGTCAATGCGGTGACGGTGATCGTGCAGTTGTCCAACGGCGAAATGCAGGTTCCGCCCGACGGTCCAGAACGCATCGGCTTCATCATCGGCGCCGTCATCGGCATGTTGGGCGTCGGCGTGGTGCCGTTCATCTCCCTGTTCGGCGCCATCCAAATGCTGAAAGGGAAGAGCTACGGTTGGGCCATGACGGGCGCGATCACCGGCATGCTGCCCTGCAGCGCTTGCTGCGTCGTCGGACTCGTCTTCGGCATTTGGGCCATCGTGCTGCTCAACCAACCTGATGTCAAACAAGTCTTCAGGTAGCGCACCCTACGGCCGCGCAATGTCCGACGCCAAACTGACAGAATCAAAACTGGCTGAATCCAAGCCGACCGACCTGTCGCGCGACGAGCACTATCGGCATGCGATGGCGTCGGTCGAGCAGACGTTGTCGCGTATGCAGCGCTGTTCCGAGGCCGAGAAGGAGCACCTGCGGCGCGATTTGGGGCATCTGCAGGAGATGCTCCAGAAGCTCACCCAGGGACGCGTCGAGATCGTCGTCTTCGGCGAGATCAGCACCGGGAAGTCGGCGCTCATCAACGCGCTCGTCGGGCAGGCGGTGACGTCGGTCGACGTCCGCGGCGGTTGGACGAAAGAAGTGTGGCACGTCCCGTGGAACGGCGCCGGCTACTGCATTCCCGGACTCGCCAACTCGCAGTTGGTGCTCGTCGATACGCCGGGCGTCAACGAGGTCGGAGGCGTCGATCGCGCGACGATGGCGCGGGAAGTCGCCCAGCGGTCGGACCTGATTCTGTTCGTCACCGACTCGGATCTCAATGAAACCGAGTATGCGGCGCTCTTGGAGTTGGCGAAAGCGCACAAGCCGATGCTGGTAGTGCTGAACAAGGCCGACCTGTACACGCGCGAGCAGCGCGAGCGGTTGCTGTATGTTTTGCGCGAAGAGCGGTTGGCGGGGATTGTTGCGCCCGACGACGTCGTGACGACGACCGCCGACCCGCGGGCCGTCGAGTATCTAATTGAGACGCCGACGGGCGGAGCGCGCTCCGAGTGGCGGAAGCCGGCGCCCGACATCGAACAACTGAAGCAACGCATCCTCGAAATGCTCGACCGCGATGGGCTGGCTTTGCTCGCGCTGAACGGCGCTCTGTATGCGTCCGACAAGTCGGATCGGATCGCCATGTTGCGAGTGCAATTGCGCGAGCAGCATGCGAACGTGGCGATTTGGAGCTACGCGGCGCTGAAGGCGCTGGCCGTCGCCTTCAACCCGATTCCGGTCGTCGACATCCTGGGCGGGAGCGCCGTCGACGCCACCATGGTCGCGACGCTGGCTCACATCTACGGACTCGAAATCTCTTGGGTTACCGCGCGAGGACTCGCCGCGACGATCTTGAAGGCGGCGGGTTGGGTGCTGGCCGGAGAAATCGCCACCCACTGGGCTGCGTCGACCTTCAAGGCGCTCGTCCCCATCTACGGCACGCTATTCACGGCCATCCCCCAGGGCGCCGCCTCCGGCTACGGCTCGTTCATCGTCGGCCAAGCGGCCAAGTACTACTTCGAGCACGGAGCGTCTTGGGGCCCCGAGGGCCCCAAACAAGTCGTCCAGCGAATCCTCGATCAAACCGACAAACAGTCGGTACTCGCACGCCTGAAAGACGAAATCCGCAAAAAGATCCAAGGCAACGCCCACTCGGCGCCATAGTCGTGGATCGCTCCGCGATCCATCGGGCGCTGATTTGAGCCCGTTGGACCGCGGAGCGGTCCACGACATTCAAACACGTCGGACCGCGGAGCGGTCCGCGACGAACGCACTGGACCGCGGAGCGGTCCGCGACGTTCGGTTACTCGTCGAGGTTGAAGCGGATGCCGACCACCTCGAACTTGATAATCCCCTTGGGTGCTTTGATCTCGGCCGATTCGCCGACTTTCTTGCCGATCAAGCCCAGGCCGATCGGGCTGGTGCAGAGGATCTTGCCTTTGTCGTAGTCCTCTTCGCCGGCGCCGACGAGCGTGTATTCTTCTTCGTCGCCGTACTGCAGGTCCTTGACGGTGACCGTGCACCCGAAGACTACTTCGTCCTTCGGCAGTTTCGAGGGGTCGATGATCGCGGCTTTCGCCAGCTTGCTTTTCAGGTAATTGATCTTCGCCTGCATCTGCCCCTGTCGCTCGCGCTGACCGTGATACTCGGCGTTCTCTCGCAAGTCCCCTTCCGCGCGCGCCTCGGCGATCTTCTCGGCGATCTTGGGCATCTCGACCAACTCGAGCTGCTCGATCTCCGCCTTGATCTTGTTGTATCCCGCCTGGGTCATCGGGATGTATTCGCTGCTCATCGGAAAGTCGCTCCATCACAAAAAAACACGCGACCTCCCGCGAGTGGAGGCCGCGATCTGTTAGCCATTGGTATCCGGGGGAATATTCTGAGCAAATCCCCGGCTCGTGTAAAGGTAGAAGATCAGACGTTTGTCGCCGTCTCCGCTCGCGTCTCGTCGTTCAAAGTTGGTTCCGCCGCCGCCGATTCGGCTGAGCGCCGGCGTCCGACAATTCGCCTGAGCCATTGAGTGAGGTCGTCCCACATCGAGTAGGCGACGGGGGTGACGAGCAAGGTGAGCAGCAGCGAGAGGGCTTGGCCGCCGATAATCACCTTCGCCATGCTCGCGCGTGACGCGGCGCCCGGCCCCTGCCCCATCGCGATCGGCACCATCGCGGCGATGAGCATCAAGGTCGTCATCAGAATGGGACGCAACCGAGTATGGTTCGCCTCCAGGATCGCCTGGTTTCGTTCCATTCCGCGCTCGCGCAGCACGTTCGTGTAGTCGATTTGCAGAATGCCGTTCTTCTTCACGATGCCGAACAGCATGAACAGACCGAATACGGCGTAGATGTCGAGGTTGGTGCGGAGCATCACCAGCGACAGGAACGCAAAGGGAAGCGTCAGCGGCAGGGCGAGCAGGATGGTCATCGGGTGCGCGAAACTCTCGAACTGCGCCGCCAGCACCATGTACATGAACAGGAAGCTCAGGCCAAACGCGATGACGAAGTTCGAGTTGGATTCGGACAGTAGTTTCGCGCGGCCGATGAACTCATGACGATACCCCGGGGGCAGATCGAGCGTTTTGACGAAGGCGTCGACGCGCTGTACGCCTTCGCCGAGCGCCAGACCATTGAGGTTCCCCAGCACCACGATTTGTCGTTGTCGACCATAGCGATCGATGGTCGCCGGCCCTTGGGCTTGTTCGAGCCGCGCGAGACTCGCCAACCGCACCAGGCCGGCGGTCGGCGAAGGGACGGCCAAGTTGTCGACGGCGGACGGATCGTCCCGGAAGTCCTTCTCGGCTCGCAGCCAGACGTCGTATTGTTCGTCCCCTTCCTTGAACTTGCTCACCGGTTCGCCGCCGACAAGGATGTTGAGCGTCGACGCGATCGTTTGAACGGGGATGCCCAAGTCCGACGCGCGTTCACGGTCGATCTCCACTCGCAGTTCGGGCTTGCGCAGCGAGAGGCTCGTGTCGACGTCGACGAAGTCGCCGGTCGAGCGCATCCAAGCTGCCACCTTATCGGCGATCCCTTGCAACACCTCGAGTTCGGGCCCGACCAAGTTCAGGTCGATGTCGACTTGGCGGAAGCCGGTCGATTGGAAGGCTTGCACGTCTTGCACGGCGCTGCGCAGTTCGGGGTAGTCGGCCATCACCTTTCGCGCCTCGTCCATCACCTCGAACTGCGTGTACTTCCGTTCGCGCAGGTCGACCAATCGGCAATAGATATTCGCCTCGGTGACGTCCCCCTGTCCTTTCGAGATGCGGCCGGTCGTGTCGCCGATCACAGTGAATACGTGCGTTACTCCGCGCAACTGCTTGAGCCGCGTTTCCAGTTCGCGGCAGACTTGGTCGGCGCGATCAAGCGTGTAGCCTTCCGGAAGCGTCATGGCGACTTCGAATTCGCTTTGGTCGTCGCGCGGGACGAAGTCCTTGCCGACCCAGCCGAAAACGATCGGAGTCGACAGCAGCGTGGCGATCGTAGCCACGACGATCACCCAGCGATGCCGCAACGACCAGTCCAGGATGCCCACGTACAGCCATTCGATGAACCGCGCGAACATGCCTGATTTGCTGGACGAATGCCCCGCTTCGACCTTGAGGAATCGCGAGCACAACATGGGCGTCATCGTGAACGAGATGAACATGCTCATGAAGATCGAGAAGCCGACGGTGAAGCCGAACGAGTTGAAGAAGCGTCCGACTCGCCCCTCCATGAAGGCGACGGGGACGAAGATCACCAACAACGAAAGAGTGGTTGCGACGACGGCGGAGGCGATTTCTGCGGTCGCCGTGCGGGACGCCTCCATCGCCTCGCGGGCATGCTCTTCCATGTGCCGGAAGATGTTCTCGTGCACCACGACGGCGTCGTCGATCACGACCCCGATCGCCAAGATCAGCCCCAGCATGGTGATGTTGTTCAGCGTGAATCCCATGTAGCTCATGAATGCGAACGTCGGGACCATCGACATGGGGATGGCGAGCGTCGCGATGATGGTCGTGCGCCAATCGCGGATGAAGAGCAGAATCGTGAGGCTCACCAAGACGGCCGCCAACAGCAAGTGAAACTTCACTTCCTCGATCGACGATTCGATGAATCGCGATTGATCGCGAATGACCTCGGTATGGATGTCCTCGGGCACCGTCGACTTCACTCGCGCCAGTCGGTCCTTCACGGCGTGCACGACTTCGACGGTGTTCGTGCCGGACTGTTTCTGCACGATCAGGCTCACGGCGTTGTCGCCGTCCAGACGACTCAATCCCCGCGCCTCTTCGGTTGCATCTTCGACCCGCCCGACGTCGCGCAGGCGGACCGGGTAGCCGTGGCGGTCGGCCAGGATCAGGTCGGGAAAATCCTGGATGGTCGACACGCGGCCCATCGTGCGCAAAACCAGCTCCTGCGAACCCTGGTCGACGCGGCCGCCGGGCAGTTCCAAGTTTTGTCGCACGAGCGCCTGTCGCACTTCTTCGGCCGACAGGTTGAATGCGAGCAGCCGGTCGGTGTCGAGGTACACGTTGATGGCGCGTTGGCGTCCGCCGACCAGAATCACGGCGCCGACGCCGGCCACCGTCTCCAATTCTTCCTTAATGCTCTTGCGCGCAATCTCGGTCACCTCGCGAAAATTGCGCCGGCCGGAGACGGCGATCGTCATGACGGGGGCGGCGTCGAGATCGAATTTGTCGATGAGCGGCGGGTCGGTTCCCAACGGCAACCGGCTCATGATCGTCGACACCTTGTCGCGCACCTCCTGCGCTGCGACGTCGCCGTCCTTGTACAGCTGGAAGTCGATGACGATTTGCGAATAGCCTTCCTTGGTCGCCGAGCGCAGCTGTTCGACGCCGGCGATCGTATTGACCGCTTCCTCGATGACTTTCGTCACCGACGTCTCCATCTCCTCCACGCTGGCGCCCTTCAGCGTCGTGGTGATGACGACCATCGGCAGGTCGACGTTGGGGAACAGGTCGACGCCGATCCGCGCGTAGGACGCCATGCCCATGACGACCGGCGCGCTAATCAGCATCAACGTGAAGATGGGGCGGCGGATGCAGATTTCCCAAAGGTTCATGGCTGGTCTGTTCCTTCCTTCTTCACGACGCGCTTGCCGTCGGACAATTGACCCTGACCGCTCGTCGCCACCACATCGGCTTCCGACAGCCCGTTCGTCACTTCAATCCAGCCCGGACCGCGTCCTCCCAGATCGACCAGCACTTCTTGGGCGACGTCGCCTTCAATGCGGAAGACTTTGTTCACGCCGGCGTAACGGACGAGCGCCTGCAGCGGCACGGTGACGGCCATCGCGCTTTCGGCGACGATGATCTCAGCTTTGGCAAACCCGCCCGGCTTCAGTCGCAGTTCACGGTTGGGCACGATCGCTTCGAGCTCGAACGTGCGATTCTGCGGATCGATCGTCGGACTGATCCGAGCGATCGTCGCGGGAAAGATCTCATCCTTCCATGCATCCACTCGCACTTCGACTTTCTGTCCCACTTGCACCTGCGACAGGTGCTTTTCCGGGATGCGGGCGCGGAGCTTCAAGATGCGGTCGAGCACCAGTTCATAGACGGGCGTGGAGGGGAAGGCGCGGACCATTTCGCCGACGGAGACGTGACGCTGAGCGACGACGTAGTCGAGCGGCTGGTCGCCGAACTCGGGGCCGGCGTCGAAACGCGGCGCCGTCACCTTGGTTTCGGCCAGACGTTGGCGAGCGACGTCGAGCGTCGCGAGGCGATAACGGACGGCGGCGATGGTTGATTGAGCATCGAGCCGGTTTTGTCGCAGGTTGGCGTCTGCCACCTTCAGTTCCATCTCCGTCTGTTCAAATACTTCCTGCGTCGCCACGTTCTTGGCGATCAGCGACCGTTGTCGCTCGAAACGCTTCTGCGCGTTCTCGACGACCAACTGCGCCCGCACGACGCTCGGCAACGTCTCGATATTGAACGATTCGCCCGGGGCCTCCGAGACGCCCAACTTGGCGAGCTCCTGTTCGAGACCGCGCTGCGCTTCATCGACCGCCAACTGCAGGTCGGTGGGATCGATCTCCAACAACAGCGACTCGGGCTTCACGCGATCTCCCACCTCGCAGCGAATCGCCTCGACCCGCCCCTCGACCTTCGGCGTGATGGTGATTTCTTCAAAGCCGTACAGAGTTCCGACGGCGCTGACGGTGCGACGGACGGACTGGCTGCGGGCGGGAGCGACGGTGATCGCAACCGGCGGCGCCTCTTTGGCGGCGGTCGGCGCGTCGACGGCGGCTTTCTCGGTTGTTTGGGAGGAGCAGCCGGCCAGTCCAAGCGGGACGGCGACAAGCAACAGACAGGCTGGCAGCGGGGACCGGTTCATGGACGACGAGACTCCGAGGGGACGAGCAGTCCGTGGAAGACGATATCGAGGATCGCGGCGGCCTGTCGTTGGGGCGGCTGCCGCTGTCCCGAGAAATAGTTGGTGAACATGGTGCCGTACAGCAGATCGGAGAGGACGTCGGTGATGCGGTCGACGGGCACCTTGCGAATCACGCCGGCGCGAATGAGACCGCGAAACAGCTCTTGCCAAGGCCCGACGTTTGCTTGGCGATGCACCCAGTAGGTCGGCGTGGTGCGCTCGCGAAAATAAGCCCGCTCTTGGATCAGCAGTTCGACGACTTCGGGGTGGCGTGCGAAGAAGGCCAGGTACGCGCGAACCCCTTCTTGGACCATGTCGAGCGGCTCGTCGACGCGGCGCGCGGCGGCGTCGACATGTTCTTTGAGACGCCGCATGCCGTGATCGACGGCGGCGAGGAACAGACTCTCTTTGCTGGGGAAATAGCGGTAGACGGTCCCCTTCCCGATCCGCAATTGGTCGGCGACCAGCTGCACGTCGGTCTTCGCGTAGCCTTGGTTCGCGAACAGCCGAGTGGCGGCGTCGAGGATCTCGGCTTGACGTCGAGCGGAGAGCGACGCGTCGCGCGGTCGCCCGGGTCGGCGAGCGGTTGGGGGCGGCGAAGCGTTTCGATCAGCGGCTCGAGCCATAACGACGGGGATCGCAAGATTAGTTAACGGGCGCGTCCGTCCGAAAATTATGGTCGCTGCAGCGCCTCGCGACAAGTGGCGCGGCGGTGTGGTAATTTCGGAAGGCGGCGCCGCGTCCGAGATGTCGAGTTCGGCGTCGCGCGGGAAGCGAGGGGGGGGGCGACGATTCAGAAAGCAGGTGGGACGTGATCACGGCGGAACAGATGCAGCGCGTGTTGCGCGACGTGGCGGCGCAGTGCGAGACGCCCGTGTGGCGGGACGTGCAGGCCCGAGTCGCACGGGGAGATCGGCGGCTGGCGGGGCTGGCGGAGTGGGTGATCGGGGAGTATTCGGACCCGGCGAAACGCCGCTGGTACGATCCTCTCCATATCGCCTTCTCCACTCAGTTTGCGCTCGATCTGGTCGCGGCCGGGGCCGCCGATCCGCTCATTATTCCCGCGATCTTGCTGCATGACATGGGCTACTTTGCGATTACGGACAAGGAGGCGTGGAATCGTCCCGAGGTGCGGGTGACGCATATGCAGGAAGGTGCGGCGCTCGCGGCGGAAGTGCTGGCGAGGCATGGGTATGCGCCGGCGGACCTGCGTCGCGTGGTCGGCATGGTGGCGACGCACGACAATCCGTATCTGGGGTATCCGCTGTCGGGAGCGGACCGACTGGCGCTGCGGGACTGCGACCGCGTGTGGGTGATGCACTGCGTGTCGTTCTATAAGGATTGGTCGAGCAAGCGGGCGCCGGACCCGAACACGAACGTGCGACGGTTGCTGGCCGTGCGCCGCGTCCACTTCTACGGCGAAGCGGCGCGAGGAGAGGCGGACTGGGGCGTCGACGAGTCGGTGTGGGGGGAAGCCGCCGGTCGGACCGAGATTCCCGCCCTGGCCGCGGCTCAGGCCAAAATCGGGCGTCTGTTTGAGCGTCGGCGGGGCGAGCTGGCGTCGGGGGTGTGGGAACGGGGGCAATCGGGCCCAGACAGTCTAGGGGCTTTTTTGTTGGAAGTGGTTTCTGGTGAGTGACTTAGGTTGACGAAGGCGGCGGGGGTGCGAGTCGCGGCGGGAGGGCGGGGGAATTTGCGGCCGTCTTGCAAATTGCCCTTCCCGCAAAGTTGATTTCGGATAAGATTACGTGTCCGCCTGGGAAAAGTAAGGGGTTGACGCACGTGGGGCCGGGTTACCGGCTCTTGTCGTTCATGGACGCTCGTATGTCCCACCGCGGTCCCTGTGAGCGCGATTCGCACGAGGTGACTCGAGCCGCTCGAAGTCCAGTGCCAAGCAAGTGTTAGGTGTGTCATGGAACTTTCCAAGCTGCGAAACATCGGTATTTCCGCCCACATCGACTCGGGGAAAACGACCCTGAGCGAGCGCATCCTGTTCTACTCAGGCCGCATCCACAAAATGGAGGAGGTCAAGGGTGGCGGGGACGGAGCGACGATGGACTTCATGGAGCTGGAGAAGGAGCGTGGCATCACGATCACCAGCGCCGCGACGAGCGTCGACTGGGAAGGTCACGACATCAACCTGATTGATACTCCGGGCCACGTCGACTTCACGGTCGAAGTAGAACGCAGTCTCCGCGTGCTCGACGGCGCCGTGCTGGTGCTGTGCGCGGTGGGCGGCGTGCAATCGCAGTCGATGACGGTCGACCGCCAGATGAAGCGGTATCACGTGCCGCGCTTGGCGTTCATCAACAAGCTGGACCGCATCGGCGCCAACCCGACTCGCGTGTGCCAAGAGCTGCGCACGAAGCTGGGTGCGGACGCGATCCCGATGCAAGTGCCGATCGGCGTCGGCGAGAAGCTGGAAGGGATCATCGACCTGATCACGATGCGGGCCGCCTACTTTGATGGTCGCGACGGCGAAAAGGTCCGCTGGGAAGAGATCCCGGCCGCGATGAAGGACGAATGCGCGGCCGCTCGCCACTCGATGCTCGAGCAACTGGCGATGTACAGCGACCAGCTCATGGAAAAGCTGTTGGGCGAGGAAGAGATTCCGGAAGAGATGATTCACGACGTGGTGCGGCAAGCCGTGCTGCATCGCGATGCGACGCCGGTGTTCATGGGCTCGGCCTACAAGAACAAGGGTGTTCAGCTGCTGTTGGACGCCGTCGTGCGCTACCTCCCGTCGCCCTTGGATCGCGAGATCAAGGCGAAGAAGTACGACGATCCGACGCAAACCTTCCCGCTCGAGCCGGACCCGAAGAAGCCGTTCATCGGCATGGCGTTCAAGATCGTGGACGACCCGTTCGGTCAGCTCACGTTTATGCGGATTTACCAAGGGACGATTCGCAAGGGCGAAACGTACGTCAATCAGCGTACGACGCGCAGCGAACGCTTCAGCCGCATCGTGAAGATGCACGCCGACAAACGCGAGGAAATCGACTTCGCGGAAGCGGGCGACATCGTCGCGGTGATGGGCGTGGATGCGGCGAGCGGCGATACGTATGCGGGCGATCAAAAGTACGGGACGCTGGAAAGCATGTTCGTCCCCGAACCGGTGATCAAGGTTGCCGTGACTCCCTCCAGCCGCGCCGACTCGGACAAAATGTCGAAGGCTTTGCAACGGTTCCGCCGTGAAGACCCGACGTTCCGCGTGTTCAACGACGAGGAGACGGGCGAAATCCTCATCGCAGGCATGGGCGAATTGCACCTGGAGATTTACGTCGAACGCATCCGCCGCGAATACAAGGTGGAGCTCGAAGTGGGCGCGCCGAAGGTGAGCTACCGCGAGGCGCCGACGAAGCTGGCGGAATTCGACTACAAACACAAGAAGCAGACCGGTGGTTCGGGTCAATACGCTCACATCAAGGGGCGGATCGAGCCGTTGCCGGAAGACGCTCCGGAAGCCTTCGTGTTCGAGGAAGAGATTGTTCAAGGGCGTATTCCCAAGAACTTCATTCCGAGCATTGAGAAGGGGTTGCGCGAGTCGATCATCAAGGGGCCGGTGGCCGAGTATCCGGTGGTGCAGACCAAAGTGGTCGTCGTCGACGGTTCGTACCACGAAGTCGACAGCTCGGACCGCGCGTTCCAAACGTGCGCCCGCGACTGCTTCCGCATCATGTTCCCGGAAACCAAGCCCGCGTTGTTGGAACCGGTCATGAAGCTTGAGATCGAACTCCCGGAAAACTTCCAAGGCACCGTGGTGGGCGACTTGATTTCTCGCCGCGGCATCATCGCCAATACCGATATGAAGGACGGCATCACGGCGATCACCGCCGAAGTGCCGCTCGCTGAAACCTTCGGTTACGCGACCGACCTGCGCAGCATGACCCAAGGTCAGGGCACGTTCACCATGGAACTGGCCTGCTACCGCAAGGTGCCGGCCTCGATCCAAGAAGAAATCGTCGCCGAAAAGAAGAAGCAGCAACTCGTCGGCTCCAAGTAAGCCGCGACGCGAGATGCGACTGGTTTTGCATTAACGCAAAGGCCGGAACCTATTCGGGTTCCGGCCTTTGTCGTTTTAAAGACCTGCCGTCGCGGCGACGTTGCAATTTCTTGCGTCATGGATCACTCTGATGCGGCATCGTCCCTGATTTTGGGGGGAGTGTCTGCGATTCCATGACTTCCGTCCGCTTCTAGGACAGCGGCGCTGCGACGATTCGTTGATCGTGCGCGGCGCTTCCAAGATTCATCCAACCCATTTCGCCGCAGGAGCGCCATGGACGCCAGCGATCCCCTTCCCTCCACCACTCAATTTGTCGCGGATTCGCTCGACAAAATGCGGACCGCAACGACCGACGAGGAACGGCGGGAGATTTACCGCGCCATCTACTATCGCATCCGCGCACGGCTCGACGTTCTCGCGCGAAAGACCGGCTTACGTTCGGCCGTGCCGGAGGTTTGGACCGAAGAGATTTCCGATGGGGCGGATGCGCGGCTTGAGAAATTCTTTGTACGCGCTTCGAACGAAAAATGGCGGCAACAGCTGGAGGGGCTGAACGATCTGATGAATCTTGCGGCCCGCCACATGCGATTCTTCTTGATGGATGTGATTCGTGCTCGGGGGCGATGCCTGTCCAGCGCCGACGTTACGCTTCCGGATACGGTTCGATTCGATCAGTGGCTGGAGAATCGCATGGCTGGAGGGGCGAGCGAGCTTGATCCGAGCGCCGCGGTCATGGACGCCGAGCACCGCCAGCAAGTGTTGTTGGAGTTCTGGCAGACTTTTGATCAGTTGGCCGAGCGCGAGCCGGGGCTGGCCGCCCTGCTGCAGAAATCGGTGGTTTTGGGCATGACCAACGTCGAACTTGGCAAGCTTGAGGGAGTGGCGGAGTCGACGATTCGCGAGCGATTGAACAAAGCCCGGCGGCTGTTTTTGCGGCTGTACGGGAAAGATTGGCCCTTTGAGAATTGAGCCCGATTGGTACGCAGCGAGAGTCTTCGCGGTTTGTATGCGGTGGTCGTGACCTTATGCTTCCAGAATCTTCTGCTTCCGACGCTTACGCTAAATCTGACGTGGACGGCGTCGCGGACGACAAGTTGATCGACGAGTTGTACGAGCGCTGGCGGGTGGCGTTTACGACCCGCGGCGAAGACATCCCTTTGCCGGTCTTGTGTCCGGAACGGCCGGACCTGCACCGGGAACTCAAGGGGCTCATTCAATTTGAGAAGCTCAATCTGGGCGGGCCCATTCCCCAGATCATTTCGGCCGAGACGCGTTACGAAATCCTCGGGCGCTATGAGGCAGATCACGAGGGCGGACAGGGCGAGCTATTCTTGGCGCGGGATCCCCGATTTCCGCGAGTAGTGCTCATCAAACGCATCCAAACTTCGCGTGCCGCGCAGCAAGATGCGATCGTCAAGTTTCGGCGCGAGATGCTGTTGCATGGGCAACTTGAGCATCCAAACATCGTGCCGGTTTTTGACTGCGGCGAACATGCGGGCGAGTTGTTCTTGGCGATGCGGCTGGTGCCGGGTGATACCTATCATCGACTTCTCGTGCGACTGCATGAGTCGCCTCCTGCAGCGGGGCTCGTGGAGTCACGCGAATTCCGAACGTTGTTGCAGCATCTGGCAACCATCGCCAAAACGGTCGCTTACGCACACTCGCGCAGCGCATTGCATTTGGATATCTCCACCGCGAACATCCGAGTCGGCGAGCATGGCGAGGTTTACCTTCTGGATTGGGGCGCGGGTCGGCGCGACCGAGTCGGCGGAGGGGAAGCCGATCCGCGGGGATCTCCAGAGGTGAACGCGGAGGGAAGCTGGCAGCGTCCGCGCCCGTTGCCCGTGCGAACCGACGTTCACGCGGGTCCGCTCGAACTGGCAAGTTCGGTGAATCCGGCGTTTATGTCGCCAGAGCAAGCGATGGGGCATCGGCTGACGCGCGCGACGGACGTCTATCAGTTAGGGGCCGTCCTCTATGTCTTGCTGGCCGGCCGTTATCCCTTTTCGCCCGAACGCCCCGGCACGCCTGCCTTTCAGGAACTCGCGACGCGAGTGATTCGAGGGGAGCGAAATCCCTGGCCCCGCGAACTGCGAATCCCTGGGCCGCTGCGCAGCATTTGCGATCGGGCGATGGCCGTCGATGCATCCCGTCGTTATGCGACCGCCGAACAGTTCGCCGAAGAACTCGAGCTCTGGTCAGCCGATTTGCCGATTGGCGGCCATGCGTACACGTGGTCGGAGAGGCTGGCGCTTTCGCGCCGCCGGCATTCAGGCCGGTGGTTGGCGGCCGGCGCTGTGCTCGCGACGACCGTCGCCGCGCTGGCGATCGGTTCAGGGACGCTCGTTTCGCGAAACCGCGAATTGGCGGCGTCGCGTGAGCGCACGGAGGCGGCATTGGCGCGCGTCCGCACATCGCAGCAACAGGTCGACGAGCTGTTGGCGGGCGCCTTCAGATTGGCACGGTTGCTGGGAGACGGCGATTTAGACTCGCCAGGTCGATTGGCGGCGCTCGATCAACAGCTGGCTCACCTGGGAACGCAGGTCGCTGCGACCGATCCCACTCATTTGCGATGCCTTGCCGCAGTACAACAGGGGCGCTGCCAAGTTCTTGCGCGACTCAATCGATTTCAAGAAGCGATTGCCGCCGGCGAAGAAGCTCGGCGGGCGCTCGAACGTCTCCTCGACATGGACGCAGCAACCCGACCTTCCGGGGATGATTCGAATGCCGACCGTCGGGCGCTCGCCTCTGTTCTCCACGAACTAAGCGGCGTGAGTTTGGATCAGTATCAGTCCCACGCGGGAAGGGATTACCTTGTCGCGGCGCTAAGTCAGTTGCAAGCGATCTCCGCCGAGGATCGGTCGCCAGATGTGGAATTGCGTCTGTTGCAATGTTTGGTGCAGCGTCGCCTGGGACGGTACTACGAGCAGATCGGGAACGTCCGCAAGGCGCTCGACGCACGCCGCTTGGCACTCGCCGAGTCGGCGGCCGCTCTGGGTAGTTCTCCCAGCGATGACTGCCGTCTGGAGCACGCTCAGTCGCTCCGCTTGGTTGCGCGAAGCGAACTGGCTGCGGCGTCGGTCGAGTCGGTTCAGCGGACGGGTTATCTTCGCCAAGCGCTTCTGCACGCGGAGGAGGCGGTGGAATTGCTCGAGGCCTGCTCGCGCCCGACGAAGGACGCCGTCAAATGGCAGGAGGCGCGGTACTATGTCGATTCCTGCTTGGCGCAAGTGTTTGACGAGCAGCATCGAGTCGGAGCGGCGGCCAAGCAGCGATCGCAGGCGATTCAGCGGTTGGAGAGGCTTCGCGAGCGCGATCCGGCGCGGGCCGAATGGCTTGTGTCGCTCATCTCGGAAGGAATCCAGAGCTGGTTTCGGAGCGACTCGCGAGACTTGAAGCAGATGCAAGATGGTCTCCGAACGCTCGATCAACTCGCGCGAGAAGCGAGCGAGTTGCAGATGCGTTATCCGGAGAACGTCGACCTGCGATCGGGTGGTTTTCAATGGGCGGCCGCGTTCGGAAGGTTGCTGACAGCGCGCGATCTATCGGGGTCGGAGCGAGAGCGAGTGTTGGAGGAGGCTGTTCGGTTGGGCGAGGAGAGCGACCGGATGCTCCGTGCCGCCGCGACGACGGCCCCGACGGCTTTTGAATTTGTTCGTCGTCGAGACGTCTTGCTAGGGCATCAATCTGAGTTGGCGCTCCTGCAAGGCGATCGAGAAGCGGCGGCACTGCTGAGGGTCGAGAGGGCGGGCCTCCAACCTGAGTTTTACCAACGACGACGATCAGAGGAACCAGAGGAGATTACCTGGGAAATCTGCCTATTGGATGCGCGAGTTGCGGAAGCGCAGTTGCTGTGGCAGGGAAGCAACTGGGCGGAAACAGCTCAGCGCTTCCGTGAATTGGAAGAGCCCGCGCAAGCGTTGGCGGCGCGCCAACCTGACAGTCCTCACCTGTTGATGCAACAGTCGCGGATTTTATCCAACGCCGTCGACGCGGAATTCAACGCAGAGTTCATGGCCAAGCAGAGCGTCTCGTCCGAATGCTTAGAGCGTCAATCTGCCGCTTGCGCGCGCATCTTGCAATGGCGTCGAAATTGCTGCGCGTCGCCGACATTGACGGATCGATCGGATGCACTGGCTCAGTACACCGAGACCTTGGCCGGTCTCCGGCCCTCGATTCGTCGCGATGAACTGTTGTTGCAGGGCGCGTTCCTGAATCGTTTCGGTCGATATCGTCCGTTCGTGAGATACATTCGTTCCGAAGTCGATCGACTTATGGATAAGCCGTCGATTCCCGAGGTGCTTGCGCGAAACGCCCAGGCATCGTCGACGCGGCTGGATGCAGTTCAAGAATCAGACCTGCAGGCGGCGCTTCCGAGGTCGCTCAAACAGCTAGAGCTGACCGCGCTGGCAGCGCACTTCGGTGCTTTTGACTATGACGATGAACAGCTGCAACATTGCCTCGCGCGGATTCGGCTGTTGCGGGAATTGGGAAGCGGGAATATCAGCGAAGCGCACTCCATCGAGGCGCAATGGAATGCGCGATTCCTCGCAGCGGCGCTCGCCGCCATTCAGCGCGGGGGAGATAAGGGCAAGTACTATGGCGCCTTGCGCGCCCGAGTGCGCGAGGATCTGCAAAGCGTTCGAGCGCCCGACATGTCGTGGTCCGCACTTCAGCCCGCTGACGCTTGGCGGGAGATGGACTACGCGTCCATACTGTCGCTGGCAATGGGAGCTGGACGAACAGCGAAGTGGTTCGAACTGATGGACGCGGAATTTAAGTCTGCGGCAGAGTTGCCGAAGTCGGAGGGCCAGACGACTTCGTACGGCGAGCATTTGGTCGCTCGACGCATGCTCGATGACGTGCTTCTCCAGCCGCCGATGCGAGCGGACGTGTTGCAGCATGCTCGGAGCATTGCCGAGCCGTCGTCGTCGATGACGCCGGCGCTGCGCGATTGCCTGGCTGCCGTCGCACTGCTGTCGAGAGACGATGAACTCGCGAAACGGTTAGCGCCTGATTTGAACCACCAGTCGCTGGAGGGAGTCGTATTTCGAATCGTGGAGAACGCCCTCGAAGCTCGGAACGTGGCGACGATCAGGGAGTCATTGGAGGTCTGGTGCGTTGACGAACGCTTCCATCCAGGCAATCGCGCACGCCTGCAGGTGAATCTGTCGGAGTGCTACTTACTCGAAGGGCGAAACGACGATGCACTACGGGTCGTGGACGAGCTGTTGGCAATGTATCCGACGTGGAACGCCGTGCTTGGTCTGCGTTGGAAGATTCTGCTGGAGCAGCATCGCTCGAGCCCGGATCTCGTCGCCGTCATGGGAACGGCGCCTCAAGAACTGATTGCCGCCGATTTGACCGTTGCGCTGGTCGCTCAATACCTGAAGGTCGCTGCCCATCCGCAAGCGAGCGAATGGGAGCGACTCAAGGAACTGGCGACAGATCCACGAGTGGCGGATTCGGTTTGGGCATGGGAATTGGTAGGCGACGGGGCGCGGCGGGTCGGCAATGAAGAGGCTGCTCGCGACGCCTATCAGCGAGCCCAAGAATCGTTTCCGCCGACCGTCGATCCTTCCACGGCGGCCTACCGGCGTGTTCAATCGAAGTTGCCGCGTTGAAAAGTCGCTCGAGTCTTCGGGCGGAGGCGAGCGACCGCCGGCGATTTCGTGCGGTCGCTGTCTCGGTTGACCCTCGTCTCGTGGCACTGGCTTACGAGGATGCCAGTGCGACGGCTAGTAGTGTCGGCGGTAGTTGTGCCCGCAATTCTGGCACGTATTGCCGTAGCCCTCGAAGCTGCGGCAATAGCAGCCGATGGTGTCGCAGCCGCCCGGAACGGCCGAGCTTTCGTGGTGGGAATGAGCGACGCCGCAGCCGCAGCCATCGCCGCCTGCTTGCAGCCAACTGGTCGTAGTAACGGCCGCCGCCAACCCTGCCAACAAGAAGAATACCTTCGCCATCGTCTCGCTCCTTGGAACAGTCATGATTCCGTGTTCGAGCGACTCACGGCGAATCGTCGAACTCGTTTCCATGAAGCGGACGCGAAAGCGATCATCGCAATCGATTTTTTCGAACAATGCCAGAAATCACGGTGTACGGACCGATGACGGAGGGCAGGCGTCGCCAGATTTCCGGGCTTTCTGAGTTGCGGGGGTTGCCCTATACTGCCCGAAGACTGGTAGTAGGAGGGATAGAAGGAAATCCATGGCAGGCTACAACTTAACGCACCTGAAACAGCTTGAGGCGGAGAGCATTCACATCATCCGCGAGGTGGTGGCCGAATTCGAGAATCCGGTCATGCTCTACTCGATCGGCAAAGACTCGTCGGTCATGGTCCATTTGGCGCTCAAGGCGTTCGCACCCGCCAAGCCGCCCTTTCCGCTCATGCATGTCGACACGACGTGGAAGTTTAAGGACATGTACGACCTGCGGCAGAAGCTGGTCGTGGAAGAGCTGGGGTTGAAGCTGATCGTCAATGTGAACGAAGAAGGGCTGAAGCAGGGGATCAATCCGATCACCCACGGCAGCAAAGTTCACACGGACGTGATGAAGACCGAGTCGCTGAAGCAGGCTCTGACGAAGTACAAGTTCGATGCGGCCTTCGGCGGGGCGCGGCGCGATGAAGAGAAGTCGCGGGCCAAGGAACGCGTCTTCTCCTTCCGCGACGAATTTCACCGCTGGGATCCCAAGAACCAGCGACCCGAATTGTGGAACCTCTACAACGCGCGCGTCAACAAAGGAGAGAGCATCCGCGTCTTTCCGCTGTCGAACTGGACGGAACTCGACGTGTGGCAGTATATCCACCTCGAGAACATCCCCATCGTGCCGCTTTATTTCGCCAAGGAACGCCCGATTGTGTGGCGCGACGGCATGATGATCATGGTCGACGACGACCGCCTGCCGCTCAAACCGGGCGAGGTCCCCGAGATGCGCAAGGTTCGCTTCCGTACGCTCGGTTGCTATCCGCTCTCGGCCGCCGTCGATTCCAACGCCACGACCCTCCCCGAAATCATCCAGGAAATGCTGCTCACGACCACCTCAGAGCGGCAGGGGCGGATGATCGACCACGATCAGTCCGGCTCCATGGAAAAGAAGAAGAAGGAAGGATACTTCTAGTCGCCGCCTCCGCGTCGCCCAAGAGACCTATGTCGCACCAATCTGCACTCATCGCCACGGACATTCACGAGTATCTTGCGCAGCACGAACGCAAAGAACTGTTGCGCTTCATAACCTGCGGCAGCGTCGATGACGGCAAGAGCACGCTGATCGGGCGGTTGCTCTTCGAATCGAAGATGATCTACGAAGATCAACTCGCCGCCATCCAGAAGGACACGGCGCGCTACGGCACGACCGGCGGTCAAATCGACCTCGCGCTGCTCACCGACGGCCTGGAAGACGAACGCCAGCAGGGGATCACGATCGACGTCGCGTATCGGTACTTCTCGACCGACAAACGCAAGTTCATCATCGCCGACACGCCGGGGCACGAGCAGTACACGCGGAACATGGCGACCGGCGCGTCGACCGCCGACTTGGCCATCATCCTCATCGACGCCCGCAAGGGCGTGCTCACTCAAACCAAACGCCACTCGTTCATCGTTTCGCTGCTGGGCATCAAGCACATCGTCGTCGCGATCAACAAAATGGACTTGGTCGACTTCCGCCAGGAAGTCTTCGAGCAGATCAAGGCCGATTATCAAGCCTTCTCCGCGCGACTCGACCTCCCCGACGTGCACTTCATCCCCATGTCGGCGCTGTTGGGCGACAACGTGGTGGCGCCGAGCGACAAGACGCCGTGGTATCAGGGCCCGGCCCTGATGAATCTGCTGGAAACCGTCTACATCGGCTCCGACCGTAATCTCGAGGATTTCCGGTTCCCCGTGCAACTGGTGAACCGCCCGAATCTCGACTTCCGCGGCTTCTGCGGCACCATCGCTTCCGGGATCGTCCGCAAAGGGGATGAGATTGTCGCGCTGCCGTCGCGAAAGACGAGTCGCGTGAAGTCGATCGTCACGTTTGAAGGAGAAGTCGACGAAGCGTTCTCGCCCCAGGCTGTCACGTTGACGCTGGAGGATGAAATCGACATCAGCCGCGGCGACATGATCGTTCGACCCGGCAACGTCCCGCGCGTCGAGCAGAAGTTCGACGCGATGGTGGTGTGGATGGCCGAGGAGCCGATGGTTCCGGGCAAATCGTACTGGATCAAGCAAACGACCAAGAACACGCCGGGCGTCATCAACACGCTGCGCTACCAGATCGACGTGAACACGCTGCATCGCACCGAAGCGCCCACGCTGCGGCTCAACGAAATCGGCCGCTGCTCGCTGACTCTCAATCAGCCCGTCGCTTTCGACGGCTACCGTCGCAACCGAGCCACTGGGGCGTTCATCATCATCGACCGCATCACGAATGGAACCGTGGGCGCAGGGATGATTCTCGATCGCTCGACGGCCGATGGGCGGCACGACCACTGGGATGACGAGCCCCAAGTCGCCCAATTGTCTGGGGACCGCAGCCACGTCTCGCCCGAAGAACGGGCCGCTCGCTTCGGCCAAAAGCCGGCGACCGTCCTCCTCACGGGACTTACCGGCGCGGGTAAAACCACGATCGCCTACGCGCTCGAACGCCGTCTTTTCGACCAAGGTCGAGCGGTCGCGGTCCTCGACGGGCAAAACATGCGTCGCGGCATCAGCAAAGATCTTGGCTTCTCGGGAGACGAACGGAGCGAGAATCTACGCCGCAGCGCCGAAGTGGCGCGCTTGTTCAACGACGCGGGACTCGTGGTGCTCGGCGCCTTCGTCGCGCCGGACGAAGCGGTGCGGCAGAAGGCGGCGGATGTCGTCGGACGCGATCGCTTTCTCGTCGTGCACTTGGATTGTCCAATCGAGGTGTGCCGTCGACGCGACGCCGACGGACACTACGCGCTGGCGGACAAGGGAGAGCTCGCCAGCTTCCCCGGCGTCTCCGCTCCCTACGAACCGCCGACTCAGCCCGACTTGCTGCTCAATACGGCCGAACTGTCAGCTTCCGAGTGCGTCGAGCGAATCTTGGCGCTGCTCGAACAACGCGGCGTGTTGGGATAGACGGTTCGCGGGTATAGCGTGCGAGAGGCGAGTGCGTAGCGCCAGAATGCGTGTTTGGGGAGAGTGGGACATTAACAGGCTGGAAGCCTGTTCTACGAATTGGATTGTTGGCGTTCCGGTAGGCCGGGTATACTCTGGCGGCGTTCGCGTCGTCCTTTTCGCCTGCTATCTTCAGGAACCGACCTATGTCACGCCGACGATCCGGGCGGGCGCGTTCGCGCCGGCCCTTGGGTGAGCGTTTGGAATGCCGAAATCTTTTGGCCGGCTTCGTGCATGTCGAATTCAACGACGGAAACCTGTTCGTCGCGGGCGATGATGCGGCCAACGAGTTGCGGATCGAACAGTCGGTCGGCAATGGGACGACGAAGGAAGGGCTGCGCATCGTACCCGATGCCTCGACGTCTCTAAACGGTCTTCCCCCCGGCGTTTCTCTCGAACTTGGGCCGACGATCCTCTCGAGCTTGCAGATCGAAACGGGGGCAGGCGACGACCGCATCGCCCTGAGTTCGCTTCGTGCCTCCGAAAAGCTTGTGTTCCGCAACCAAGACGGATCCGATGCACTCCATATCGTCGACCTCGACCTTGACGGGGCGCTCGATGTCGCGAGCGCGGCGCCTTTGTATCTCAAGGTCGAAGGGGCGTCGCTGTCCGCCGACGCCTACATCAAGTTCGGCGGCGCCACGGACGCCGCCGCCATCGATCGTTCGAGCCTGAGCTTAGACGGGACGCATATCAAAGGGGAGATGCGCGTCGAGAGCACTCAACGTCTGGACATCAAAGGCGAATCGTCGTCGACGGGGGCGGCGTTCATCAAGTTCGACGGGATCAAGGGGGAGGCGGCGACCTCTTCCTTGCCGTCTTCGCTGCAGGTGGAAAGCTTTAGTTGGGGGAGTTCGCTGAGCGTCGTGTCGAACGTCCCTTCGTCGGTGTCGCTCAAGGACTCCGACTGCGATGACGCCCGCTTCAGTTGGGGGGCGACGCAGACCGGCAGCGTGTCGAGCGGCGCCGGCGGCGGCGCGGGTCGCTCGAGCCTCTCGCTGGACGGAACGCACATCAAAGGGGAGATGGTCGTCGAGAGCACTCGGCTGCTGGACATCAAGGGCGAATCATCTTCGACGGGCGCGGCGTTCATCAAGTTCGACGGGATCAAGGGGGAGGCAACGACGTCCTCCTTGCCGTCTTCGCTGCAGGTGGAAAGCTTTAGTTGGGGGAGTTCGCTGAGCGTCGTGTCGAACGTCCCATCGTCGGTGTCGCTCAAGGACTCCGACTGCGATGACGCCCGCTTCAGTTGGGGGGCGACGCAGACCGGCAGCGTGTCGAGCGGCGCCGGCGGCGGCGCGGGTCGCTCGAGCCTAGTGGTGGACGCATTGACGGTGACGGCGTCGATGTTTGTCGCCAGCGATGCGCCCTTGTCCGTTTCCATCGCCGACTCGATCATCGAGAACGACGCACATTTCAGCTTCATGAAGGGACGGACGAGCCGCACCTCACCCCAGGCATTTTCGTCGCTGATGCTGGAAGAACTGACCATCGTCGGCTCGACCGAACTCCACAGCAGCCAGCCGCTGACCATGGAGTTGCACGCGTGCGACACCGGCGACGTAGCGATCACGTTGGAAGGGGCTGACGGCGAATCGCGAGCGTCGAGCATCACTGTGCGGAGTTCTGATATTGATGGTGAATGGCGTTTCGATTCGACAGCCCCCAGTACGTTGGATCTGGTCGATTCGCGCGTCCAAGACGGGACGTACCTGAAGTATGAATTGAAGGACATCTTGATCAGTTCATTCTCCTTGCGCGACAGCGACCTAGGGCCGCTCGAGGTGGAGGCCGCGGCCGCGGTCGAAGGGACGATCATCGATACGAGCGTCGACGGAGACGCTCATTTCCACTTTGCTAAGGTGCGATCCGAGCGATTGAGCACGTCGGCCTCCTCGTCGCTGGAACTAGAAGGTCTGACGGTCGTCGGCGACACCGAACTGCGAAGCAGCCAGCCAATCTCGCTGTCGGCTTCCGCGTGCGATTTTTCCGACATCTACTTGAAGCTGGATGGAGCGAGAACATCGCAGCGAGGCGCAGCGGTTTCGTTCGACGATTGCGTCGTCGATGGCGAATTGTCGGTGGATAGCAGTTTGCCGCTTAGCTACGAAATGACCGCTTCCAGCGTCTACGATCGGTTGTCGATTTCGATATCGCCCGCCAGCAGCCTGCCGAATTCGCTGTCGATCGATCAAAGCGACGTCGGCGGATTGCGGATCGAAAGTTCAGCGTCGGTGCATGGTGAACTGCGCGACGTCTATGTCGAGGGGGACGTCGAAATGGCCCTCCAAAAGATTCGTGAACGTCCTCGCAGCACCGAACGATCGACGTTCGAACTAGACGGCCTGACCGTGACGGGCTCGACGGAGATGCGCAGTTCACAGCCAGTCTCGCTGCAGATCAGCTCATCGGCCTTCGCGGACGATGTGTATATCAAGCTAACGGGCGCGCGAAGCGAACTGCGAGGCGCTGTCATCGACGTTGCTGGAAGCCAACTGAGCGGCGCTTTGCAAATTGAGAGCTCGATGTCGCTGCAGTTCTCCGGCGACTCATCGACGGCACAATCTGGCTACCTGAAACTCGACGGGTTTCTCGGTCAATCTTCGTTTGCGGGGCGCGGCAGCATCGTCGAGTTAGATCGCTTCATCACACGCTCGTCGTTGGTGGTGGAGTCGGGCGTACCCATCGAGATGACGGCGGCCAGTTCACGAGTCGGCGGAGACTTCACGCTGCGGCTTGATGAGATCTTCGCGCCGCTGAGTACGACGGGCGGGCGATTTGCGGCGCGTGACTTCGTCGTTTCCGGCGGGCTCGCCGTCGTCGGCAGCGAAGGCAACGACGCGCTGAGATTCGAGAAGCTGCAAGTCGGCGGCTCGACCGACATTCGACTCGGCGACGGCGCCGACCGATGCATGCTTGTCGATTCTCTCTTCGCCGGTTCCGCGTTGCTCGATGGCGGCGCTGGAACCGATTTGCTGGGGCTGCCGAACACGACGTTCAAGCGCGAGCGGGTCTTGCGCAACTGGGAGACGACCGTTTACCGAGATGATGGGAAGTGATGTCCGAGAATTCGCTGCTTAGCTACGACCAGATTCCCTATCACAGCGGGCCGTTTCGGCAGACGCATCCAAGTCATTTGGCGGTGCTGCCGACGCTGTTTGGGATGACGCCGCCGCGGATTCGCGGCGCTCGAGTGCTCGAATTGGGCTGCGCTTCTGGAGGCAACCTGACTCCGATGGCGCAAAGCTTCCCGGAAACGCAGTTCGTCGGCGTCGACCTGTCGGCGCGGCAAGTGGCCGAAGGGCGCGAGGTCGTCTCCAAACTGGGGCTCAAGAATATCGAATTGCGGCATGCCAGCATCCTCGATATCGATGAGAGCTTCGGCGAATTCGAGTACGTGCTGTGTCACGGCGTTTATTCGTGGGTCCCCCGCCCCGTGCAAGACAAGGTCTTGCAAATCGCCGCCAAGAATATGGTGCGCGGCGGCGTCTGTTACGTCAGTTACAACGTCTACCCGGGCTGGCACATGCGGGGCGTCGTGCGCGACATGATGCAGTACCACACGGCCGGGTTCGCCGACCCTCAGACCAAGATTGATCAAGCGCGTCTGCTGCTGGCATTCCTTAACCGCTCCTCCAGCACCAGCACGCAAGCCTATCGCCAAGTGCTCGCCGACGAGGCGAAGATCGTCAGCCAACACAGCGATTCGTACCTGTTCCACGAACACCTGGAAGAAGTGAACGAGCCGCTGTACTTTCATCAGTTCGTCGAACGCGTCAGCGCCGCGGGACTCGCCTACCTGGGCGATAGCAACTTCTCGACGATGCTCACCGATCGGCTCGATCCCGAAGCGGCCGCGCTGCTCAAGAACGCCTCGATCCTGCGCCAAGAACAGTACATGGATTTCTTGCGCAATCGCATGTTTCGTTGCTCGGTGCTGTGCCATCAGGGACTGGCGATCGACCGAGCGGTCCAGGCGTCGCGACTTGCCGCCTGTCATGTCGCACTGGACGCCAAACTTGAACTCCCCGCGACGCCGGCGCTGTCGGACGAACCCTGGGAATTCCCTCATCGCCACGAACGCATCTCGGTCGCCCACCCGGCCACCAAATCGGCGCTTGAATCGCTGAATCGGATCTGGCCCGCCAGTGCTGCGTTTGAGTTGCTATGGAGCGAAGTGGAGGAGGCTTTGATCGCCCGCGGCCGCGAGACGGGCCAAGCGATTGACGCCGACGAACGCAACTTGGCGCGGCGCACCGTGCTAGGCGATCTGATGACTTTGTTCGCTCGCGGCCTGGTCATTGCATGGCATGACCCGCCCCCGCTCGCGTCGGTCGTCTCGGAGCGACCCCAGGCGACGTCGCTCGCGCGTCTGCAAGCTGCAACCAGCCCGCTTGTCACCAACCAGAAGCACGAAAGTGCCCGGCTTGGCGACCTGCCGCGGGCCCTCGTCCAGCAACTTGACGGCACTCGAAGTCGCGCGGATCTCCGGATATGGCTGGAAGACGTCATTGCGCGCGGCCAGTTCCGCGTGCTGCGAGACGATCAGCCCGTAGACGGCGTGGACGACGAAACGCTCGACCGAATTCTTGATGCATTGCTGACGGGGCTGAGGGCGACGGGGTTGTTGGCGAGGTGAGGGAATGCGAGAGACGAGGGGAGAGAATGCGGGTTAGGTAGAGTGATAGAAGCGCTATTGAATTCGGAGCGTTTAGCGCCTCGGACCCACTGTCGTTAGTTGCGCAACGCTGTCGTTAGTTGCGCAACGACACGCGCGGATGGTGCTCCCTTCTCCCCGCCGCGGGGAGAAGGGCCGGGGATGAGGGGTGTCGGCGCAACCACAAAGCGCGGACTCACTCACAGATCTTGATCACTCCAGGGCTAGGGCGAGTTGAGAGGGGGAGGCAGAAGAGAGTCGGGCGGAGGAGAGTCGGACGGAGGAGACAGGCTGGAAGCCTGTCCTACGGCGAGGGCGTATGCACCAGATAGCGTGGAGTCGTGGGGCTTGGTGATGTAGAGAGCGATTGGGAAGTTGTGCAGTGCGGCCGCGATGGCGAGCGACCTGCCCTGAAGCGGCAGGGGTTTACGCGTGTAGACGTTGTATAGAGGCTTCGCGGCCAGCGACTCGGGTAGTTCGATCGAGGCATCTTTCCAGCAATCGCCGATAGGAGGCGGGCCGCCGAAGCCGCACACGGCGACGGTAAGCCGCGGCGCGATGATGATCGCCGCCTGGTCGCCTTCTTGTCGTGCAAAGGCGACCACATGTGCGGCTTGAGCGCCGCGGACGGCGAGCGGGACGTAGTCGCCGCTGGTGAAGAGTTCGGGATGCTCGCGTCGCGTGCGTAGGGCCAAGCACGTGGCGAACTGCTTGATGCGTCCCTCAGCGCGGTCAGCGACCAGTTTCGCCAGGAACTCATCCTCGAGCGGCTCGACGGCAGGATTCTCGCTGGCATCGAAGCTTAACCAGTTTCGAATCACGTCGGGCCGGCCGTTGGCGCCGGACCTCTTCAGAATCGCCGTCATCTGATCCTTGGTCGTCCGAAACAATTCGGCCGCTCGAGCGAAGTCCACGGAGCGGCGGTTGTCGGGGTCGACAAGCGAGTCGTCCCAGAGTTCGGTTCCCTGATACAAGTCGGGAACGCCTGGCGCGGCGATCTTTATCAGGAGCTGCGAAAGCGAGTTCCAGCAGCCGTGCGCGGCGACTTGTCGCGCGAACGCGTGGAGCTCTTGCAGCGTTTTTCGGTTGGAGTTTGCGTCGAGCAGCGAAGCGACGAATCGCAGCAGCGCCGCTTCGTACTCGGCGTGCGGGCTGATCCAACTGGTGTGCACCTTGGCCTCTCGAGCGACCTTCAGCATGTAGGTCTGAACTCGTTCCAAGAGAGAATCCATCGCGTCTTGATCGGGCGCTTCCTGCGGCCAAATGCCGACCAGCGTCTGGTAGAGCAGATACTCGGAATTGACGCTGGGCGCGAACCGTCCGTCGACTCGCGTCTTGTTCCGCCGGTGACGACGCATCCAGCGCCGCACCAGATCTTGCCAAACACGGGGGACTTCAGACAGCACCGCGATGCGGGCGCGCACATCTTCACTGCGTTTCGTGTCATGCGTCGAGGTGGTGTTCAGCGAATACGACCAACGCGGACTGCGCCGAAGTTGTTGAGCGTGAAAGTCGGCCACGGAGACGCCGAATTGGGCCGGGTGTCCGCCCACTTCGTTGAGCGACGCCAATCGGTTGTAGCGGTAAAAGGCGGTGTCTTCGACCGCCTTCGCCATCACGGGCCCCGTCAGTTGTTGGAATCGTCCGACAAAACGCTGGATGGCCTTCTGCTGTTCCGCGTCGTCAAGCTTGCCGAACTCAAGACGCAGAACCTTGCGAATGAAGTCGAACGTCGAACGGCTCATCGCCCGGTTATGTTGCATCGCCGCGTCGACAGCGCGATCAATGTAGGCGACGTCTCGCTTCTGGACGCTCTGAGGCTCAATGTAGGTGCGGTAAACCTCGAAACAGGACGCGATTTCCTGAAGCGCGCGAGTGAGGCTGTTGAGCGTAAAGTCGCGCGTGTTGCGGTTTCCCTCGGAGATGCGGTCGAGGCGATGACCCAGCATTTGCAGTTCGCTTGCCAAACTCATCTTTACGATCAGCCGCTTGCATTGATAGGCGATGTCGGCAAAGTCCATCGGCGATCCCACCAGCCGTTCGTAGAAGTTGGTGAGGGATCGCTCCGCGGCGGAATCCACGAACAGCCCATTGACCGTGTGCAAGAACTCGTAGCCGACGGTTCCCTCGACCGGCCAATGGTCAGGGAGCATTTCATCTGGGGCGAGGATCTTCTCGACGACGACGAACAGCGGTCGAAGCGCATCGGAGCGCCGCGCCTGCAAGTCTGCTTGGTATCGCGCGCACGCATGCTGTTCGACCAACTGCCGCCGCTCGATCGTCTGCTCGGCGTCTCCGTACCATCGTTGCTCCAGCCATTCACGACACTCGCGACGAAACTGTCTTTCTTGAAGCTTCGCCAAGTACCCGCGCGGGTCGTAGAGCCCGTCAGGGTGATCGATGCGCAATCCGCACAAGACGCCCTCGTCAAGCAAATTGAAGAGCAGTTGATGCGTCTCTTCAAGGACGTGAGGGTTCTCGGTACAGATCGCCGCCAGTTCGTTGATGTCGAAAAAGCGGCGATAGTTGATCTCGTCGGCGGCCACTCGCCAGTCGGCCAGACGATAAGCCTGATCTTGCAGCAACTGATCCAGGCGATCGAAAGAGGCGGGATGGCCGACGACGCCGTTGACGTCGCGTAGGTTGTCCGCGATGAACTTGTTGATCGCTGCAGAGTGGATCGTCAGCTCATGCAAGCGTCGCTTGATCACCTCCTTCTCGCGCCGTCGTTCCGCCAATCGTTCGGCGTCGGTCTCCGTCCGGTCCGGCAGATTTCGAATGGCCGTCAAGATGCTTAGCAGCTCCAGACTGTCCGGGTGCGACTCTCCGAGCGTCGTCAGCAGTTCTTCCAGTCGAGGGGCGAGGAGCGCCGCATAGGAACGGGGGGCAAGCGGAAACTGGCGTTCAAAGTAATGCAACTTGAAGGCGCCGCCGTCGAAGCGAACGACCAATTGACCCGCCTCCAGCACGTTGCCGAATTGGTCGCCGAGGACGGGCAGCAGGACCTTGTTCGCCAGATCCGGCTTCAACGGCTGCCAATCGATGTCGAAGTAGGCGGCGTAGTGCGAGCTAGGACCGTTCTCCAGAACGTCTTTCCACCAGCGATTCAGCAGCGGCGAGTTGCTCATGTGGTTGGGGACGACGTCGGCGACGAGCCCCAGGTCGTATCGTCGCAGCTCGGTACGCAGGGCTCGGAGGTCGTCAAGCGTTCCGATTTCGGGGTTGATCGAAGCTGGGTCGACGATGTCGTAGCCATGAATGCTGCCGGGCGCAGCGGTCAGAAACGGCGAGGCGTAAACGGCGCCGACTCCCAGCTCGTGCAGGTACGCCACGTGCGACTTGAGCTGCTGAAAGGTGCAGCCCGAGTGAAGCTGAATACGGTAGGTGCTCATGCGCGCCCGTCGCAAGCGAGCACGCTCCTCCAACTCGTCGAATAGGCACTGAACTTCAGCATCGACAGCGAACTCGTAGGACCGGGCGCCAACGCGCCGCGCGGACCTGCGCGACGCACGATCGGGAGAGCGAGTTGTGGCGCGGGCGGCCTGTTTGACGAATGCCAGCGAAGTGGGACGGTTGGTCATGCTGCCTCCTGGCTGTCGAACGTGAGCACGAGGCACTCGAAGGGCCGCAGCCAACGTCGAGCGTCCGAATCGCAAGCATCCGCCGTACCACGATAGTAGGCGTCTTCGGAGTACAACTGGGGACGAGCCTTCAGGACGAGGCATTCATCCGGAATTCGCGCGGCTCGATCCGAAAGATTGAACACGCAGTGCACGGGCCGATCGCCGCCGCGCGTCATCTGCAGCAACGGCTTCCCTTCGCCGACGTGCGTCAATCGCACCGATCGCCGTTCGTCGTCGCGAAATCCTGGCAGCTTTCGCCGCAGCGCAAGCAGATCGCGGTACAGACGTCGCAGGCCGGCCGCCGTACCGCCCTCAGGCCAACTCCATGCTAAACAAGCCGATTCCGCCGTCTCGATCGCAAAGGGATCGGGCGTTCGGTCATGCCAGTCGAAGGCTGAGAATTCTTCGCGCCGACCGCGCCGAACTGCGTCTCTTAGTTCTGGGTCCGACAGATCAGCGAAGTAAGGAAACGGGCGTCGCTCGCCGTACTCTTCGCCCATGAAGATCAGGGGCATGTAGGGAGAGCAAAGGAGCAGGCTGGCCGCCAGCCGCAGCTGACCCGGCGTCGTCAGCACCGCCAGTCGCTCGCCCAAGGGGCGGTTGCCCACCTGGTCATGCGACTGGATGTACGCGACGAAACGAGCCCCATGGCGAGCGCTGACGGGGCGGCCATGCCATGCCTGGCGAACCTCGCTATAGACGCCGTCGTAGACGAACACGCGCTCCAGCGCCTTCGCAAGTTGCGCTGGTGGATCTTGAAAGTCGGCGTAATAGCCGTCGCGCTCGCCGGTGACCAAGGCATGAACGCAGTGATGGAAGTCGTCGTTCCATTGGGCGCTGAGCCCAAGTCCACCCGTTTCGCAAGGGGCGACAAGGCGCGAGTCGTTTTGGTCGCTTTCGGCGATCAAATGGATTTCTCGATTCGCGTTACGGCTTTCGTCCTCGGCCGCTTGGCGAAGCTCGGCGAGCAGGTGGACGGGAGAACGATCGCGGATGGCGTGGACGGCGTCGAGTCGCAGTCCGTCGAGATGGAAGTCGCGAATCCAGCGACGGGCGCTTTCCAGCGCCAGCGACCGCATGCCGTCTCGGCCGCGCCCGTCGTAGTTGATCGCCTCTCCCCAAGGCGTTTCGGACGACGCCTGAAAACAGGGACCGAAGTCTCCGAGGTAATTGCCTTCCGGGCCTAGGTGGTTGTAGACGGCATCGAGCAAAACGGCCAAGCCCCGTGCATGGCAGGCGTCGACTAACCGTTGCAGGCCGCTGGGACCACCGTAGCTTGCTTGCACTGCACCCCAATACACGCCGTCATAACCCCAGCCTCGCGTGCCAGGAAACTGTCCCACGGGCATCAGTTCGAGTGCGGTGACGCCGAGTTCTCGGAGGGAGTCCAGTCGCGGAATGACGGCGTCAAACGTTCCTTCGGGCGTGAATGTCCCGACGTGCAATTCATAGAGAACCAATTGATCCAGCGGGACGCCGCGCCAGGCGAGATCGGTCCAGCGGAAGGCGTCAGGTCGCCAAAAGGCCGAGGGGCCGTGTACGCCCTCGGGCTGCCAATAGGAAGCAGGGTCCGGACGCTCCAGCCAACCGTCAATGCGATAACGATATGGCTGTCCATCGGCGACCAGCGGCGTGGTACAAGTGAACCATCCCTGCGGATGTCGCTCCATCGCGATGAACGACTTCTCTCCGTGCAGATGCATCACGAGTTCCATTCGAGCGGCGCGGGGCGCCCAGACGCTCCAGTGGCAGATATCGTTCTGAACCCAGACGCCGTGCCGCGGAAACTCAGCGGTCTTCGTCAAGGACGGCGATTTGCGAGGATTAGATAGGATCATTGGACCTCACATCAGAAAAGAGTGCGACTGCAGCGAAAGGAGTATGCAATGAGCGTGCCAAGCGGCGACGGCGGAAACATTCCGCACTTTCGAGCAGATCTGGCGGCGGGACGAGAAACGGATTGCGCTCGCTGGGAAAACTTCTTTCCCACGCCGCGTCCGCGGCAAGTCCCGGCACGCGGCATTCGTCGCGGCGAGCAACGCAATTGACCGTCGGTCGCGACTTTGGCATCCAGATTGCATCATGCCTCCGCCAGCTGACTGAATTACAGCTCAACAAAAGGCGGAAGGGATGGCATGCGGCGTACACGACCCTGGTATGATCGGTGGCGACGCTCGCAAGACGTCGCGCCAGGTTGAAACCGGCGACGCAACCCCGATCATGTTTGGATGGCAGACGATTTCTCGGATGAAGTGGCGCAACTGGTTCGAATTGCTGATGCCGACGATGCTGGTCGGCGCCGCGTGGCTGGCGCTGAGCGGTGCAACGTCGGTCTACATCACTTGGTTGGACGAGTGGCATCAGCGAGTGATCGCCGAGAACGTGACGTCGATTCGCGCAGCGGCGGAGATGCAGCATGCGCTGTGGGAACTACAGGTCGCCGTCGTCGCCGCTGATTCGGCGCCGACGCCCGAGCAACTGCCGATCGCGCCGAAGACGGTCGTTTCGGCCGAGTTTCATGACGCGTTGGCGAGCGCGGAACGAGCGTCGACGACGGATGAAGAGATGGCGGTCGTTGGACAGATTCGAGACAAGTTTGAAGAGTATGCACGGGCGCTCGACGGAGCGCTCGGCGAAACGGCCTCGCCGATGACTCGCGAACAAGCGGCGGCGATGGCGGTCGAGATTGCCAATTTGTGCGACCAACTGCAGGCGATCAATCAGCGGCTCATCGAGTTTCGGTCGCAGGAGCGGCGGAAGTGGAGCGGCTTTGTGCGGACCGCTCGCTTGATCACCGCCATGTTGGGGACCTTCGTGGGCGTCGGACTGGGGTATCGCGCCGCGAGTCGATTGCGGCAACGTCTGGCGGCGATCCACGTCACCCTGGAAGGCGCAGCGGAGGGAACTGGGCGAGTGCTGGTCGAGCCGATTAAGGCGGACGGCAATCTGGACGTCATCGATCGTCAGGTGAAGGAAGTCGCCTCCCGCCTGCATGCCGCGCTGTGTGAAGCGGAAGGCGCTCGAGAAGAGGCCAGCCGCAACGAGCGGCTGGCGGCCGTGGGGCGACTTGCGGCCGGAATCGCGCATGAGCTGCGCAATCCCTTGACCTCCGTCAAACTACTCGTACAGAAGGCCGGACAACAGTCGTCGTCGAGCGGGCTGAGGCACGGGCCGCTGGCGGTCGTTCAAGACGAAATCGCGCGGATGGAGAGCACGATCCAAAGTCTGCTCGATTTTGCTCGACCTCCCGTCACGCGCCGCGTGCGCACCGCGCTGCGCGACGTACTGCAGCGGGCCATCAATCTGGTTCAGGGGCGCGCCGAACGAGACGGCGTGCGGATCGAGTGCACGGAGATGGATCGGCCGCTGATCGTGGAGTGCGATCCGGAACAGTTGCACCAGGTTTTCGTCAACCTATTGCTCAATGGAATGGACGCCATGCCGACGGGCGGGAAGCTAACCGTCTTGTTGCGACGAACGACCGCCAGCAGCGGCGCGCCCGACCTCGATGACAAGTGCGATGAGAAGTGCGACGAGATGTGCGAGGTCGTGGTGATGGACGAAGGGCCCGGTATTCCGGAAAGCATGTTGGAGCACGTCTTCGAACCGTTTGTGACGACGAAGGCGCGCGGCACGGGACTGGGGCTGGCCATCAGCCGGCGGTTGGTCGAGGAGCATGACGGGGAACTGCGGGTCGGGAATCGCCCCACCAGCGGCGCCGTCTTCACCATTCGCTTGCCCTGCGAGGCGGCGCCGACGAATGAAGTCGGCCCCTTTCGGCAAGCGCCCGGCGAACCGCTCGAGTGCTGAACGTAACGCGACGACGCAACGACTGTGGAACGGGAGTGTGAGTGATGCCTACGTTGCTTGTCGTCGACGATGAACCGTCGATTCGCTACAGCATTCAGCATTTGTTCGAGGGCGGCGACATTGACGTCGTCGTGGCCGAAGACGGCCAGCAAGCTCGCCAACGATTGCTCGATGATGTGCCGGACGCGGTGCTGCTTGATATTCGCTTAGGCGTCGACGACGGGCTAAAGGTATTTGAAGAGCTGCGACGCATCGACCCCAAGTGTCTCGTCATCTTCATCACGGGTCATGGCACGTCGGAGACGGCGATCGAGGCGATGAAGCGAGGTGCGTTCGACTATCTCGTCAAACCGCTTGACGCCAACCAGCTTACCGACGTCGTCCACAAAGCGTGCGAAATCCGGCGGCTCATGCGCACCCCCGCGCTGTTGGAGAGCGCCGAACATGAAGTCGACAATCCCGATCTGATCATCGGCGGCGGCGCTGCCATGCGCTCCGTGTTCAAACAAATCGGACGCGTCGCTGCTCAGGACATCAACGTATTGATCCTGGGTGAAAGCGGCACAGGAAAGGAACTGGTCGCTCGAGCCCTTTACCACCACAGCCGCCGTTGTCAGATGCCGTTTCTGGCGATCAACTGCGCCGCTCTCCCCGAAACGCTGCTGGAAAGCGAACTGTTCGGGCACGAAAAAGGGGCCTTCACCGGTGCGGATCGACGTCGCATCGGCAAGTTTCAACAGGCCGACGGCGGTACGATGTTTCTGGACGAAGTCGGCGACATGGCGGCGAGCACCCAAGCCAAAATGCTCCGCTTGCTGCAAGACGGTACGTTCGAGCGCATCGGCGGCAACGAGGTGCTCGCCAGCGACGTCCGCGTCATTTCCGCCACCAACCGACATCTCGAGAAGCTGATCGAGGAAGGCAAGTTTCGCCTTGATTTGTTCTACCGTCTGCGGGGAGTGACGATACACCTGCCGCCCCTACGCGAACGGACGGAGGACATCCCGGAGCTGGCGCACTATTTTCTGTTTCGGTTCAATCGCGATCTCCAGACCGACGTCAGTTCGATTGATGAAGAGACGCTCGAACGCTTGCAGAACTATGCTTGGCCTGGGAATGTGCGCGAACTGCAAAGCGTGATTCGCGAGTCGCTGCTGCGGTCGGCAGGCCCGGTTCTGTTGCCGGAATTCTTGCCAGAACATATCGGGGTGCGAGCCAATGAAGTGGAGATCGTCGCCGCCGATCGCGATAGCGCCGTAACCTGGGCGTCGCTCGCGGAACTGCTGCAAACGGACCTGCAATCGGGTTCCCCCGGCCTCTACCGCCGCAGCGTCGAGAAGCTCGATGAACTCATTCTCCGCGGCGCCATGCTGCGGACCGGCGGGAATCAGGCCGCCGCCGCGGAACTGTTGGGGGTGAGTCGCCCGACGCTGCGCGCCAAGTTGCGTCAGTTGGCGGCGCGACGGACGCCGGTCGACAATCCGACCGAAAGGCCCGCGCCCGAGAAGCCTGCTTCCGCGAGACCCACCGAAAGCTGAGATCGCTGGCGCGGCCGATGCGACGTGCTACCGCCAACTGGTCTCCCATGGCGCCATTTTCAGGGCATGATCCTCTTGCGGCGCCGGCGGCGTCTGCGGCGTGGAATGCAAAGCAAAGACGCGGACGTAGGGAGCGGCTGAGAGGATCGTCGAGGCAATCAGCACGACCAGCTTCCAGTTCAGCCACGGGACGCCGTCCAGCAAGAGGACGCACAACGTGGTGACCGCTGTCGACGGCCCGAAGAGCGTCCAGGCCATGTAGCGCACCAATTGCCAAAGCGGATCGAAGCCCGCAGCTTCCGTCGGCGAACGGGCGAAAGAGTTCGTCGACGACATCGTCATCGCTCCCTCCGTTTCGCCGTCCGCCGACGACAGAGAGCGGTAGTATTCGTGCATGTCCGTCGAGATGAACGGATCAGGTCCGATCTGCCACATCACTCGCCTCCTTGGTCTCAGGGGTCGAAGCCGACCAACGTCCAACGAACCACATGCAAACTGCGGGCCGCTCGGTGGACAACGGCTGGGCGATGTTCGTAAGTTGCTTTGGGATGGTTGGTTGTGGTGATTGTGGAGGTGTTGGGGCTTGTGCGACGGACGGATGTGGGCGGGGGCGGAGGAAAACTATTTGCCTGGGTGGGGAATGAATGTTGGCGGCGGGGGGGGGAGGGCGGGAATCGGGGTAACAGGCTGGAAGCCTGTTCTACGGCGCGCACAATTCGGGGACGGTTGTCGCTTGAGAAGAGATGGAGCCGTTTGTGGAGCAAGCAGGAGATGATTCGGCGGCGACGCCGTTCGAACAATATCGGTCGTACCTGCGATTGCTCGCAGGACTGCATCTGGATGCGCGCCTACGAGCGCGGGTCGAGCCGTCGGACATCGTGCAACAGACGCTGTTGGAGGCTTTTGCTTGTCGCGAACGGGCGCCCAGTTCACCGGACGAGCGGGCGGCGTGGCTTCGCGCCATCCTCGCCAACAACCTTCGCGACGCGCGTCGCCGCTGGCGTCGCCAAAAGCGCGACATCGCTCGGGAACGCTCGCTGGATGAACCGCTGGCCGAGTCGTCGCAGCGCATCGAACGGATGCTCGCCGCCGACCAGACTTCGCCCAGCCGGCAAGCGATCCGGCACGAAGACTTGTTGCGGTTGGCCGACGCTTTGTGGACGTTGCCCGAGTCGCAACGAATTGCCATTACGCTGCATCACTTGCAAGGTTGTACGTTGGCATCCGCCGCCGCGCAGATGGGAAAGACCGAAGGGGCCGTCGCCGGCCTGTTGCATCGCGGTCTCCGAAGCTTACGAGAGCGACTGGAATCATGAACCATTCGAACCCCGCATCGACGCCCGACGAAGACTCGCGCTTCGAACAAGTGCTCGCCGACATCCTCCGCGCCGATGAGAGGGGCGAGGCTTGCGATGAAGCCGCTTGGTGCGCGCGGCATCCCGATCTGGCCGACGAACTGCGATCGTTCTTTGCGAATCGACGTGCAATCGGTCTGGTCGCCGACCGCTTGCGCGAACACGCACTGTCGACGCAGGGAGTCGAACGCGGGGCCGGCGACTCGCGGCCAGGATTGCCTGGCGACGGACCTGAGGGGCGGACGTTCGGCGACTATGAGCTGGAAGGCGAATTGGCGCGGGGCGGGATGGGGGTCGTCTACCGAGCTCGACAACGTAGTCTGCAACGCACCGTGGCGCTGAAGATGGTCCTCGCCGGGCGAGCTGCTTCGCCGGCCGAATTGACTCGCTTTCGTCAAGAGGCCGAGGCGGCGGCGCGGTTGGAGCACCCGCACATCGTGCCGGTTTACGAGGTCGGAGAGCAAAGCGGTCGATGTTACTTTACGATGAAGCTGATCGAGGGCGGGAACCTGCTCGCGCACCTCGATTCTCTACGCGCGGATCCGCGGCGCGCCGCGGTGCTGGTGGAGCAAGTAGCCCGCGCCGTGCACTTCGCGCATCAACGCGGCGTGCTGCACCGCGACCTCAAACCGGCGAACATCTTGATCGACGAAGCGGGACGACCGCATGTCGCCGATTTTGGACTCGCACGGCTGGTCGACTCGCATGATCGCCTCACCCAAACGGGCGCCGCGCTCGGCACTCCGGGCTACATGGCGCCCGAACAGATCCGCGGCGAACGGACGCTGACCACGGCGGCCGACGTCTACAGCCTCGGGGCCATCCTCTTCGTCTGTCTCACGGGGAAGCCGCCGTTTCAGTCCGAGCGTGCTTGGGAGACGTTGCAGGCGGCGCTGGATAGCGACCCGCCGTCGCTGCGCGCGGCGAATGAACGCGTGGATCGCGACCTGGAGACGATTTGCCGCAAGGCGCTCGAACGAGAGCCGACGCGACGATACGAGTCGCCTGGCGCCTTGGCGGACGATCTGTCGAGATGGCTCAAGAATGAGCCGATCATGGCGCGACCGCCGGGATGGGGACGACGAGTCTGGAAATGGGCGCGACGTCATCCAGCGCGGGCCGTCGGCGTCATCGCCTCGACCGTCGCGGTACTCGTGGGCGGCGTGCAGCTCAGCATCACGTGGCGCGCCCTGCAAGGAGAACGGCAGGCGAACGAGCGAGCCGAATCGCAACTCTATCGGTCGCTGCTGGCGTTGGCGGAACGCGAGTGGGCGGTCGGCGAAGTCGAAAACTCACGCGAAGCGCTCCGCAAGTGTCCCGAGTCGCGACGAGGGTGGGAGTGGGACTATGCGAGGCGCTTGTGCGCGGTGACGCCGGCCAGTCTCATCGTGGATCGACCGCAGCCGATCGTCGGCGTCGCATATAGCGCCGATGGACGACGAATCGGCGTCGTCGACCAGCAGGGGCAGGTGTGCGTGTGGGACGCGTATGGCCGCGAAATGGCCCTAATCAAACGCGATTCGCGGCATCGATCCGCTTGCATTGCGCTGTCGTTCGATGGCTCTCAAGCGGCCGTCGTCGACGCCGACGGACTGAAGGTCTACGAGGTGAAGTCGGGAGCGACGATCTGGTCGGCCGCAGCGGCTGGGCGACCGCTGCAGTTGGAATACTCGCCCGAGGGCCGCTATCTGGCATTGTTGGCGGAGCATCCGCCCGAGTCCGGTCGCTCGCGACAGCTGCGAGTCTGGAGCGACGCAGGAACGCTATTGACGGAACGGTTGCTGCCGACTTCCCGCGAACGGATGGGGGAACGCTTCGCGTTCGGACTCGGCGACCGCTTGGTCGTGTACCCGCACTCGTCGTCCCCGGAGTCGTCGAGCGAACCAACGTCCGATCCCTTGATCTTGCAAGTCGAAACGGGCGAGCCGCTGCCGATCAATCCGGACGAGCGCGGCGCGACGCAGCGCGAATCGCCCTGGCCCGATGCGGCGCCGTCGGCGATCGGCGCCAACGGCGAGTGGCTGGTGTTCGCGGCGCCGTTCGGCAATCCGCGACTCGAATTGCGGCATGTCCAGACTGGCCGCATCGTGAGAGTCCCAGTCGAGGGAGGTCGACCGGAGGCGTATGCATTCAGTCGCAATGGTCGCTTGATGGCGTATGCCATGCTGCGCCTGAATCTTGACGCCGACGTCATTCAATTCGGTGCGGCGGCTCGCGATGTGGAGCAAGACTCGCTGCGCGCCGCCATCCTCAGGCAATCGCATGTGCTTTCCATCCATGTCGTCGACTTGGAATCCGGCAAGCAATTGGGAGTGTTGCAAGGGATGCCGGGAAGTCAGGTATCTCTGGCGTTCTCGCCCGATGGTCGCAAACTGGTCGGAGCCGGCGGCGCTGAGGCGGCGTCCGGCCAGGCCTTCACCGAGGCCATGGGGATCGTGCTGATCTGGGACGTGCCCGCTCGTCAGACCGCACGAACCTTGCAGAAGAACGACGCCGCGATTCATGACATCGCGGTGATCGCCGACGGGCGTTACGTGGTTTCCGGCGGGGAAGACAAGTCGCTGCGGGCCTGGGATATCGCATCTGGACGGTTGTTGCGCGAATGGACAGACGCTGCGTACGCCGTCGCGGGACTGGCATCCAGCGATGATCCGAACCACGTGCTGGGCGTCGTAGGGAAGGAGATTATCGAGTGGAACATCGACACGGGCGAGACGCGAACATTGACGTCCGCAGATGCATTCGCCGGCGTCAGACATCTACTCGGGGCGGCGATGACGCGCGACGGCCGAAAGCTGGCGATCGCCCAGATGGAGGCGGGTTCGCAACTCGTTCAATTCACGCTGCCGGAACGACGACGAGCATTCGCGATTCCTGACAGAGCGCAGATTCCAACATATAGCCGAGATGGTCGGTTGCTCGCCATTCCTTATCACTACGACCTGCATGGAGAACTGAAAGTCGTCGACGCGGGGACGGGACGCGTCTTGCAGCATTGGAAATCAGACCTGCAAGGGAGTCTCTTGCGATTGGGATGGGGGTACCTCCGCGCTGCGTTCTCGCCCGATAATCGCCTAGTCGCCGTCGTCGGCAACACGGGTGGAGCGGATGTGTATGAGATCGCGACCGGCAAACGCGTGCATGCGCTGCGCGGCCACGGCACGACCGTCTGGGACGTTGCGTTCTCGTCGACCGGAACTCGTTTGGCGACCGCAGGCTACTCGGACCAGACCGTCAAGTTGTGGTCGTTGGAGACAGGCCAGGAGATGCATACCTTGCGCGGTCACGAGGCGGCGGTGACGGCGGTCGAGTTTACGCCTGACGATCGTCGCCTGATCTCCGCCGATCGCGCCGGCGTGATTCGCATTTGGGAAACGCGGTAAGCGACTTGAATTGATCGCCGTCGCGTCGCGGACTGGGCGCGGAGAGGTCAGACGCGAAAATCCTTGTGCGGCTCTCTAGACTCGCCGTGATCTGGTCCTCTATTTGGAACAGTTCGGGCAGACGTATTCGACCACCCACTTGTAGGTGGGCTTCGAGACTTTCTCGACCTTTTTCTCCAGCACCTTGCGGGTTTTCACCGTGCCGCAGCCTGGCTCCCAAGCGACATGGCGGCAGGAATCGCAGCGGCCGCAAGTGCAGGCCTTGCGCACCCGCGTGCTTGGTCCCGGCACGCAGATGTCCTCGCAGCGACATTCGTAGGTGACTTTGGTCGTCTCCTTCATTTCGCACACCGGCCGACAGATGCGTTGGCAAGCGCAGCGGCAGCCGCAGCGATCGCATTGGCTTCCCCCTTCCTCGCCTGCAAGACAAAACCCGGCGACAGTCGTCGCAGCGAGGATGGCGAACAGTCCGAGCAGCAAGAACAAACGACGGCGGGGCATATCAGTACCTCGTAATCAGGCTGAGAGGCGGGAAGCACCAGGGGCGGAAGGCAGGTTAGAAGGCGACTTCAAACCGAGCGGCATAGATGTCGCAGACGCTGTCGCCGTGGATGGCGTTATCTAGGTAGCAGTGAATCCAGTTGAACTGAAGCTTGGAGTTGGCGTTCCAGATCCAATTGACTCCCAGCGTCGTGTCATACAGCCGACCAGGATTGACGATGGGAGGCACCGTGATCGGCGCCGGAAGCGTGTTCGCATTGGGATCGTTCAAGTTGACGTAGCTCCAGCGCGCCGTCAGCTCCCACGCCCCCCAACCGCAGAAGGCAGACTTCCGTCCCAAACTGAAGAACTCGGTGAAGGGGGTGACGCGATCAAAGGCGCCCACCGTGCGGTTGTAGGTGCGGTTCTCGCCAGTGAGGAAATACCCGCCTTGAATGTAGGCGCCGTCGTAGTACAGCGAGGGACCGTTGGTCTGATCGACCAACGTTCCCATGTACTCGGCCTGAAAGTGCGCAGGGCCGTATTGGCCGGCCGCTTCAAGGCCGAACATGTTGAAGCCCTTCGCGGGGATGCGACCCGTATCGACGAAGAAGGGAGTGCCCGCCGCAGTGAGGCCGGCGCCTGCCGGGTCGCCGACGAAAAA
>JAXMBK010000018.1:0-99774 GCA_046349935.1 Pirellulales bacterium
GAAAAGAGGAACCCGTAATCATGCACTACGCGAACCCGTGCCACAGAAATCGAACCGCGCCGGCGTCATCACGCCTCGACGCCCCTTGAAAATCATCGGTACATCTCTCCCCGCGGCGGGGAGAAGGGAGCACAATCCTCGCGTGTCGTTGCGCAACAAACGACAGTGGGTCCGAGGCGCCAGACGCTCCGAATTCAACAGAGCTTTTATCGCTCCAGGGCGGTTCCCTTGCGATCGCAGCGCATCGTTGCGGAGGGGATCGTCCTCAGGTCTTTGTCCCGTGCACTTTCGGGATGTCGTTGCAACGCGGTTCGTCGTTGCGGTGTTGGTTCTGTTTGTCTTCAGTCTCAATCCCGTGCACTTTCGGGATGTCGTTGCAACGCGGCGAGGGCGAGACGCAAACGACGAAAGGGAGCGTCTCAATCCCGTGCACTTTCGGGATGTCGTTGCAACCTCGTGTGGATCAAGGATGAATCCGATGATGGATCGAGTCTCAATCCCGTGCACTTTCGGGATGTCGTTGCAACGAGGTACTAGCGTACTGCAAACGTGCCGACTTGAGTCTCAATCCCGTGCACTTTCGGGATGTCGTTGCAACTGCGGTGTTTGCAAGTTCTTGTGGGCTGGGTGGTTGCGACGAGGTTTTGCCCACTTTGGGGTGTTTTGGGTTTTCTTGCGAAGCGAAATTTTTTGTTTGGCGCAAGAATTCGCGTTAACTCCCAGGAACAGAGGGGTTTGCGAAGTTGCCCAGAGTGGCGACTCGTCTTGTGGCTGCCGCGGTGGTGGAAAAGTGAGTAGCAGCTTCAACTTGCCAAAGATCGGTCGGTGGCAAAGCACCATGCCCAATGTAGCGGGCGCGACACGCCGCGGGCAAATTCAATTCGTGGCGAGCAACCCGGTGTTCGCAGCGACTCTCCTTACCGGTTTCTCCTGTCGATTCTCTGCGCCGCCGGTGGGCCCGCGCTCGCAAAGCCTCGCTTGGCCCACCCTACGAGTCCTCCCCCGACCTCGCGTCGGTGATCGTGCAAGTCGACTCGCATTCCGCCTCGCAGGGGCTGTGACATGGCGCCCTGGGTTAGTCCGCCTCGCGTGGTTCGGGAAACCCAGGGCGTCGCTTCGCTGTGCCCTGGGCTGACCTGTTGCGCCCCCTTGGGGCGGTTCCGTTGCGATTCGTCTTGCAACCAGTCGGATAGATCATCGTCAGGGATTGGTCCCGTGCGATTTCGGGATATCGTTGCAACGTGTTCGTGATGCGAAGCAACAAAGGCGGCGCTGGTGCGTCTCAATCCCGTGCACTTTCGGGATGTCGTTGCAACTGCAACTGCGGTGTTTGCAAGTTCTTGTGGGCTGGGTGGTTGCGACGAGGATTTGCCCACTTTGGGGTGTTTTGGGTTTTCTTGCGAAGCGAAATTTCTTACTTGGCGCAAGAATTCGCGTTAACTCCCAAGAACAAAGGGGTTTGCGAATTTGCCCAGAGTGGCGACTCGTTTTGTCGCTGCCGCGATGGCGGAAAAGTGAATAGCAGCTTCAACTTGCCAAAGATCGGTCGGTGGCAAAGCACCATGCCCAATTTAGCGAGCGCGACACGCCGCGGGCAAATTCAATTTGTGGCGAGCAACCCGGTGTTCGCAGCGACTCTCCTTACTACGTTCTCGTATCGACTCTCTGCGCAGCCGGTGGGCCCGCGCTCGCCAAGCCTCGCTTGGCCCACCCGACGAATTCTCCCCCGACCTTGCGTCGGGGGAGGGGCGAACGCGTGCCACGCGAACTGCGACCATCGTCGTGGACCGCTCCGTCGGTCCAACGCCGGTCTACAGGCGTTGATGTAGACGCCGCTTCGCAGGGCGGTTCTCTCTCGGACCCCTCTCGCTTCTCTTTACTCCTTTCCTCCTCGACCAAATCGGTGGGCCCGCGCTCGCAAAGCCTCGCTTGGCCCACCCTACGAGTCCTCGCCCGACCTCGAGTCGGTGAGCGTGCAAGTCGACTCGCATTCCGCCTCGCAGGGGCTGTGAAATGGCGCCCTGGGTTGACCTGTTGCGCCCCCTTGGGGCGGTTCCGTTGCGATTCGTCTTGCAACGTTGCGGAGGGATCATCGTGAGGGCTTGGTCCTGCGTACGTTCGGGATGTCGTTGCAACGCCAAGGCGCTTTTCTCGGACAGCAAGTGACAATTACGTCTCAATCCCGTGCACTTTCGGGATGTCGTTGCAACCCAGCTGGACGATCACCTACACCATCACGGAAGCCCAGGTCTCAATCCCGTGCACTTTCGGGATGTCGTTGCAACAGCCCCAGCAACCGCAGCAGCCGGCAACAAGAGTAAGTCTCAATCCCGTGCACTTTCGGGATGTCGTTGCAACGTTGTCTACGTCATGCTGCAATGCTGCACAGCAAAGTCTCAATCCCGTGCACTTTCGGGATGTCGTTGCAACTGCGGCGTTTGCAAGTTCTTGTAGGCTGGGTGGTTGCGACGAGGTTTTGCCCGCTTTGGGGTGTTTTGGGTTTTCTTGCGAAGCGAAATTTTCTGCTTGGCGCAAGAATTTGCGTTAACTCCCAGGAACAGAGTGGGTTGCGAAGTTGCCCAGAGCGGCGACTCGTTTTGTGGCGGCCGCGGTGGCGGAAAAGTGAGTAGCAGCTTCAACTTGCCAAAGATCGGTCGGTGGCAAAGCACCATGCCCAATGTAGCGAGCTCGACACGCCGCGGGCAAATTCAATTCGTGGCGAGCAACTCGTTGCTTGCAGCGACTCTCCTTACTACGTTCTCGTATCGACTCTCTGCGCAGCCGGTGGGCCCGCGCTCGCAAAGCCTCGCTTGGCCCACCCCGGGTTAGTAGAGGAGTGGGGAGAAAGGAGAGAGGAGACGTACCGGCCCAGCAACCGGCAGGGGGCGACTCTCGGCTCGGTGTGCTCCGTGCACTCGGTGGCTAGTTCTTACCGCTGCCAATGGTGGGCCCGCGCTCGCAAAGCCTCGCTTGGCCCACCCTACGAGTCCTCCCCCGACCTTGCGTCGGGGGACGGGCGAATTCTAGACTTAGCCGACGTTGACCCACTGGCCTGATTGGGCGCTGGCGAGCACCGCGTCGCAGACCTTTTGAGTCTCTTGCGCGTCGCGGAAGGTCGGGCCGGCCGGTTTGCCCGTGGCGAGCCCCTCCAGGAAGTCGGCCACCTGGTGCACAAAACTGTGCTCGTAGCCGATCTGCAGACCCGGCACCCACCACTTGTCCATGTAGGGGTGCTCGCCGCCGTGGTCGGTGACGTGAATCGACCGCCACGCTCGCAGTTTGCTTTCGTCGCGGTGATCAAAGTAGTTCAGCCGGTGCAAGTCGTGCAGGTCCCACTGAATCGACGCCTTCTCGCCGTTGATCTCGAACGTGTACAGCGCCTTGTGGCCGCGCGCGTATCGAGTCGACTCGAAGGTCGCCAGCGAGCCGTTCTGGAAACGGGCGAGGAACGCGCACGCATCGTCGATCTTCACGGGCTCGACCTTGCCCGTGCCCGTGTGCGTGCGTTCCTTGATGAACGTTTCCGTCATGGCCGAAACGGTCGAGATGCTGCCGTTGAGCCACAACGCGGTGTCGATGCAGTGGGCCAGCAAGTCGCCCGTCACGCCGCTGCCGGCCGCGGCGGCGTCGAGTCGCCAGAGGGCGGCGCCGCCTTGCGGCAGGTCGGTCGAAATGGTCCAGTCCTGCAAGAACACCGCTCGGTAATGGAAGATGCGACCAAGCCGCCCTTCTTCGATCAGCTTCTTGGCCATCGTTACCGCCGGCACTCGGCGATAGTTGTACCACACGATGTTCGGGACGCCGGCCTTCTCCACCGCCTCGATCATCTCCTCGCCTTCAGCCACGTTCATGGCGAGCGGCTTTTCGCAGAGGATCATCTTGCCGGCCTTGGCGGCGGCGATGGCGATTTCCTTGTGCAGGTTGTTCGGCGTGCAGATGTCGACGGCGTCGATATCCTTGCGGGCGATCAGCTTCCGCCAGTCGGTCTCGACCGATTCATAGCCCCATTTGTCGGCGAAGGCCTGCGCCTTTTGGGCGTCGCGAGCACACACGGCCTTGAGCACCGGTTTGTACTCCAGGTCGAAGAAGTTGCTCACCTTGCGGTAGGCGTTTGAGTGCGCCCGCCCCATGAACCCGTACCCGATCATGCCGATATTGAGCGGCTTGGCCATGCGCCTGTTCCTCGTCAGTCTACGAAACCGGATTGCTGGAAAGCGGCTCATCTTAGCGCGGTCGCCGCGGTAACGCAACGCCGCGGCCGCTCGCCAAGCCCCTCCCCGTTTGCTACGATTTTCGGTTGACTTTCACGGATTGTCGCCGCGTACCGATGTCGCCCCGCTATTCGCCACGGAGAATTCACTCGCCATGACGTTGGATCACTATTCGCTATGTCCGTGCGGAAGCGGGAAGAAAGTCAAGTTCTGCTGCTCGAACGACATCCTCCCCGAGCTCGAGAAAGTCTTTCGCGCGATCGAGGGCGACCAACGCAACTCGGCCATCGACCAAATCAACAAGTTGATGGACTTCAAGGGCAAGCGCATGTCGCTGTTGGCGCTCAAGGCGGAGCTGCAATTGGCGAAGGAAGACGAGCAGGGAGCGACGCAGACCACGAACGAATTCCTGCAAAAGGACCCGTCCAATCCGCTGGCCCTCTCCCTCGCGACGCTCGCCGCCGCGCAGCGCCTGGACGTCGTCGCCGCCGTCCAAAAGTTGAACCGGGCGCTGGAGACGTCGATCGAGCGGAAGGTGTTGCACGAGACGCTCTTTCAAGCCATCGAAGGGGTCGCCTCCGTGATGCTTGGCACGGGCGACGTCCTTGGGGCCCGCGCCTACTTCTTGCTCGAAAGCTTGCTGCAATCCGAACAAGGGCAGCTCACGCCGTCGAACGGGCTGGCGAGCATCGATCGGAATCCGAACCTCATCCCGCTGCTCAAGCAAGAGTTTGAATCGCGCGACTGCCCGACCACGGTGGTGTGGCGCGAAGCGTTCGAGGCCGCTCGCCTGCTGTTCAACCAGGGCTTCTGGTGGAAGGCGTGCGAGGCGTTCGAGCAACTGAACTCGCAGTTTCCGGGGCAGTCGAGCATCCTTTACAACTTGGCTCTGTTGCGCAGCCGACTGGGCAACATGCCGCTGGCCGCCTCCGCCTGGCGCGCGTTCGCGCAGGCGGCGAACGTGCCGCTGGAGGACGCCGTCGAGGCGTTGGCGACGGCTCGAGTGCTGGAGTCGAAGAACGAAGAAACGGTCGACCTGGTCAAAATCGAAATTCCGCTCAGCGAAACCGACCGCGTGATGGAGCGGTTGTTGTCGAATCCGCGCTGCGTGCCCGCGCCGGGGGCGGCCGAAGATTGGGACAACGAAGACGGACCGCCCCCCAAGGCCGTCTTCTTGTTCCTCGACCGACCCAAGCTCACGTCGGCCGCCAACCTGTCGCTCGACACCCTCCCCCGGTCGCTCGGCCTGGCCTTCCTGTTCGGTCGTCAGACCGACCGGCAGGCGCGGATCGAGTTTTCGACGTCGGTGGCGGCGCCGGCCCCGGTGGTCGCCGAATTGCGCGAGGTGTGCGGCGAGTCGGCAGGGGCGGCGAGCGCTCCCGAGACGATCAACAAAGTCTCGGCGTTGACGGAACTGCTGGAGTCGAAATTTGTGCCGCCGCCGGACGCTTCGCCCGACGCCTTGGAAGCGGTGGCGCGCGAGTCGCGTCGGCAGGCGATCATGGAACAGTGGATCAGCCGCCCCTGGAAGTCGCTCGACGGCAAACGACCGCGCGACATCGCCGCCGATCCGGCCTACCGCAACCGGCTGCTGGCCGACATCCTGGTGCTCGAACAGCGCCACGCGAACGACGAGTACGGCGTCGACTTCAACGAACTGCGCGCCAAACTGGGACTCCCGACGCTCGAACCGATCGACGGCAAGGACGTCGACTTGGTCCACCTGTCGTTGGTCCGCTTGGGCCGCGTGAAGATTGATTCGCTAAGCGACGAGCAACTGACGGCGCTGTTGGAGCGGACGAACTACTTCGCCTTGTCGACGATCAAGAACAAGGCGGCGGAAGCCGTGTTGCAGCGGCCTGCACTACGCGATTCGGCGGTCCACTTGCTGGCGTTGTCGGCTTTGGCGCAGACGGCGCGCAGCATTCCGGAAGCGATGAACCACTACCGTGAAGCGGCCAAGTTGTCCGAAAAGCTCGGCCGCTCGCCTGCTCCGTACTTGATCGGCGAACTGCAGATTGCGATCCCGACGGGAGACTCCCGCCGCGCCATGGAGCTGGTGCAGATCCTGCAGACCAAGCACATGAGCGAGAAGGGCATCCCCGAATACCTGTTCCGGACGCTGCGACCTTACATGCAGCAAATGCCCGACGGCCGCACGTTGCTGCGTCTACCGAGCCGCGAAGCGGCTGCGACGGCGGGAGCGGGAGGAGCGTCGGGCGGTCTGTGGACGCCCGATCAAGGTTCGCCTGCGGCGCCGATCGCTGCCGCGCCCGCGGCTGCTCCGCCGCCCGCAGCGGGCAAGTCGAAGCTGTGGATTCCGGGGATGGACTAGCGGTGGGACGAGCCAAACCGGCCCGGTTCATTGCTCACGGATGAACTGAGGAACTACTGTTCGCGGATGACCTGCAGCGCCGTACGCAGCGTCAGGTCGTCCGCCGTGCCCTGCACTCGAGCCAACGACGACTCGTCGCCCGCCGCCGGCTTCATCGCGGCTCGGACCGTAACGTCAGGCGAGACGCCTCGCTTGTTGATCTCCTGGCCGCTGGGCGAGAAGAATTTGGCGGTCGTCAAACGGACGCCGGCGGACGAGGCAGTGAGCGGGAAGATGCCCTGCACGCTTCCTTTGCCGTAGCTGCGAACGCCCACGATCTTGCCGCGGCGATGGTCGCGGATGGCGCCGGCGAAAATCTCGCTGGCGCTGGCCGAATCGCCGTCGATGAGCACGGTCAGGGCCACTCGCCACGTCCCATTTGCTTGAGCTTTGTAGTCGAAGTCTTCGTTGGCGCTGCGACCGCGCGTCATCACGATGACGCCTTCATTGACGAACTTGTCGGCCACTTCCACGGCCGCGGTGAGCAGCCCGCCGGGGTTGCCGCGTACGTCGATGATCAGGTGACGCATGCCTTGTTGGTGGAGCGTCCACAGGGCGGCGTCGACGTCGCGGCTGGTCGTCTTCTGGAAGCTGGTCAACTTGAAGTAGCCGACGGCCAAGTCGCGATCGACGATCTTCACGTCGTCGACGCTGGGCACTTCGACTCGCTCGCGCACCATCCGCACGGCTGATTCCATGCCGTCCGGTCCGACGACGTTGACGACGACGGTGGACCCTTCGAGGCCTTTGAGCATGTCGGCGGCGGAGTCGGTGGATTTGTCGCGCGTCGATTGGCCGTCGACCGACACGATGTGGTCCCCCGCCTTGAGTCCCCCCTTGTCGGCGGGGCTCCCTTTGATGACGTGGACGATCAGCAGCCCTTCGCCGTCCGACTTCAGCTCGACCCCCAGCCCGACGAAGTTGCCTTCGATCTGGGAGAAGACGTCTTCGAGTTGGTCGGAGGTGAGGAAGCCCGAGTAATCGTCGAGCGAGTTCATGGCGCCGCACGTGTATTCGAAGACGGTCGCGGCGACCGGCAGGCCGATGCGTTCTTGAGCGGTGCGAGCGGCCCAGGCGATCAGGTCGCGCGCTTCATTGCGATTCCGCGGCGCCCGCGTGTCGGTCACTTGGCGGATTTCGCGCCGGCAGGCGTTGATTTGGTCGGCCGGAACATTGGGAACATGTTTCCGCAGGAACGAGGGCTCGGTGAGCGCCACTTCCCAATGGAAGGTCCCCTGCCGCACCAGATCGTGCCACTGAGGCGGCTGGACGTAATGCGACTGAATCTTGTTCAGCACCTCGGTGTAAATATCCAGCGTCTCGCGTTGGCTGAGCGTCTGGACCGTATTGAGGAAGCTGGCGTCGGCGTACCGGCGGGAGACGTCGAAGTGAGCCTTAGCGAGGGCCAGGCGGTCGGTCAGTTCGCGGTGCGCGGGGTGGTGGCGGACGGCGTCTTCGTAGTGGGTGAGTGCATCGGCCCAGCGTCGTTCACGCTCCAATTGCCGACCCCGTTCCAGGATCGACACCAGTTCGCTGCCGCCCGAGTTGGGCGAGGAGGCGGAAGCGACCCCGGCGGCGGGCGCTTGAGCTCGAGCGACCAGCGGTGCGCCGGCGAAGCTGCCGAGGCCGAGCAGGCAGACCGCGAGGGCGAAGCGTAGGGAGCTGCAGCGGAGTCGCATGCGAGGGTGTTCCGGGGCTGGTGCGTCACGTCGTTCGCGTCGTCATGGGGACGGCCGCGGCTACATCAAGTGCCGGCGCGTCGTGTAGTTCCAGGCGTAGTCGAATATAGACCACGAACTACCAAGGGGCAAAAAAACCGACGTGGTCCAAACTCCGTCTTCCCAGCACAATCGGAACGACTGGGACGCTGAATCAGGGCCTTGGCGGAATGCCGGATTAACTCGAAAAGAGCTTCCGCGCCGGTTGTGCCGTCCCTAGCGAAGATGCGTGTCGAAACGCATCGCGAATGCACCCCTCTGCGGGCAACATCGGAATGCTAGGCATGTCCAGTTCAACCGTCAAATCTGGGCCCCCCCGTACGGCACCTTGATTTCCGGCGACCCTGGGCCAAAATAACGGGCGGTTCTGATCGCCCTAGGGAGCTCTGCGGACATGTTCGAGCATATCGAGAAGCTGCAACGCGAATACACGGACAAGTACGTCGTCGTCGACGAAGGGCGACCTGAATTACGCCGCTTCCAGGGACTCACCGGCACCATCAAAACCATCAACATGAACGGCCGAGCGCTGGTCGAGTTTGATGGGAACAACAATATCGGGTGGTACGACATTGAACTGCCGTTCCTCAAGGTGATCGACGCGCCGCTGCCCAAGGCCGAGGCGAAACCGGCGGCGAAGAAGGCGGAAGCCAAGCCGGCCGCCGCCAAACCGACTGCGGAAAAGGCGGCTGCGGAAAAGGCGGCTGGTAAGCCGGCCGCGGCAGTCGCTGGCAAGCCGTCCGTCGCCGACATCCTGGCCGCGGCTCGCGGCGGCGCCAAACCGGCTGCCGCCCCAGCCGCCGAAAAGCCGGCCGAAAAGAAGATGAGCACCGCCGATATCCTGGCTGCCGCGCGCGGCAAGGCCGCCGCACCCGCTGCCGCGAAACCAGCGGCTGAAAAGCCAGCCGCCGCGAAACCGGCGGCCGCTGCCGCCGATCCGAAGAAGATGAGCGTCGCCGACATCCTGGCTGCCGCGCGCGGCAACAAGCCGGCTGCGGCCCCTGCTCCGGCCGCGCAGGCTGCGCCGGTCGTCGAGGCGCCGCCCGCGGAAGAACCGGCCGCCGAAGAACCTGTCGTCGAGACGCCGGCCGCGGCGCCTGCGGCCCCCGCCGCCAGCGCCGGTGCGGGCGGGTCGAAGAAGGACAAGTTCAAGTCGATCGACGAGATTGCAGCCTACTGCCGCCAAGTGGACGCGCGCTAACACTACGGCCGGTCGTGGGCACGGCAGTCGCATCCCGACCTGCCGCTTGACCAACGGGAGGTGGTATGTCCGAGACGCGGCGGACGATGCTCATGGCGCTCGGGGCCATGCCTTGGTTGAGCAGCGTATTGTCCGCGGGCGACGCTCCGCGCGAGTTGCCGGCGACGGCGGCTGATTTGGGAACCTCGTTCGATGTGGTGCGGCAGATCGCCGCCTGGAACGCGCCGCGGTCGCTTGAGCCATTCGATGCGGCCATGCGTTCCGCCGTCAAACGCGAGGTTTTGGGGCTGTTGCAATACGAGCCGCCTGCAACGCCGTTGTCTCCGAAGACGGTGGAGAAGGTCGACTGCGGCGACTACGTTCGCGAGCGTTTCGAGATCTCGACGACCCCCTGGTTTCGACCGGCCGGTTATCTGTTGGTTCCGAAACGGCGAACGGGACGCGCGCCGGCGATCGTCGATCTGCATTCTCACGGCGGCATGTTTCTGTTCGGCAAGGAGAAGGTCATCGACCTGGGGGACAACCACCCGGCGATGACGCAGTACCACCAGCGAAACTACGGGGGACGTCCGACGGCGACGGAACTGGTGCGACGCGGCTATGTCGTGGCCGTTATCGACGCCTTCGGTTTCGGCGAGCGCCGCATTCTGCTCGACGAAGATCGGCGGTTCGGCTGGGATCGGTCCCAATACTCGCTCGACGACGTCCAGCAGCTCAACGCCAAATGCCGCGGTAAAGAGTCGACGATCGCGAAAAGCCTGGTGTTGGCTGGCACGACTTGGCTGGGAATCGTGAACTACGATGATCGCCGCGTCATCGACTATCTACAATCGCGCGACGAGGTGGATCCGGACCGCATCGGGTGCATCGGCATTTCCATGGGAGGCTATCGGTCGGCGTACCTCGCGGCGCTCGATCAACGGATCAAGGCGGCGTGCGTCGTGGGCTTCATGTCGACCATGACGTCGATGCTGCAAGCGCACGTCGACACGCATTCTTGGATTCACTTTCTTCCGGGGCTCCATCGGGGACTCGACTTTCCCGACGTCGCGTCGCTCGCAGCTCCTCGCTCGCTTTTCGTGCAGCAGTGCCGGCAGGATCGCTTGTTTCCTCTGCAAGGCATGCGCGACTCGCTCGAGCGACTGGCGACTCGGTACGCTCAGGCCGGCGCAGCGGGGAAATTCCGCGGCGCGTTTTACGACGAGCCTCATCACTGGACGACGGCGATGCAGGATGAAGCCTTCGAGTGGCTTGACCAACAGCTGAAATCGTAGGGAATCACGCCCATGGACGCGATCACGCGACGGACCAGTTTGCAGTGGATGGCGAGCGCCGCGGCAAGCGGGATGGCGGGCGCGGTTTGGCGTCCTGCGACGGCGGCAGACGACGACGCTGCGGCGTCGAAGTCGCTGCGCGAGGAGGCGGCGAACGCCCTGCGACGCGCGGTGGAGTTCTATCATGGGCAGGCGTCGAGCCACGGCGGGTACGTCTATCGTTACAGCGCCGACCTGACCAAACGCGAAGGCGAAGGGAAGACCGACGTCGACACGGTGTGGGTGCAGCCTCCCGGAACGCCGCTGGTCGGCGAAGCCTATCTGGCCGCCTATGAACGGACGGGCGAAAAGTATCTGCTCGAGGCGGCGCGTGCGGCCGGGGAGTGCCTGCGGCAGGGGCAATTGGCCAGCGGCGGGTGGACGGATCGGATTGAGTTTTCGGCTCAGGCGCGACGCCGGTTCGCCTATCGCGTCGACCCGGACCGCGCCAAGCGTGCGTTCAACGTGTCGACGTTCGACGACGACAAGACGCAGTCGGCCGTCCGGATGCTTGTGCGGCTCGATCGAGCGCTCGAGTTTCGCGATGCGGCGATTCACGAATCGGTCGCCGCGGCGCTCGACGCGATCCTGAAGGCGCAATTCCCCAACGGAGCGTGGGCGCAGGGATTCGAGACGTTTCCGGAACCGGACAAGCATCCGGTGAAAGCTGCGGCGTTCCCGGAAGACTGGCCGCGGGAGTATCCAGGCGGTCCGTATTGGTGGCACTACACGTTTAACGACAACGCCATCGCCGACACAATCGAGACGCTGCTGTATGCGGCTCGCGTTTACAGCGAGCCGCGGTATCGCGCGGCGGCGCTGAAGGCGGGCGACTTTATCTTGCTGGCGCAGTTGCCCGACCCCCAGCCGGCTTGGGCGCAGCAGTACAACTTTGAAATGCAGCCGGCGTGGGCGCGGAAGTTCGAGCCGCCGGCCGTGTCGGGGAGCGAATCGCAGGGGTTGTTGCGAGTCTTGTTACGGTTGTACCTGGAGTCGGGCGACTCAAAGTACCTGACGCCGATTCCGAAGGCGCTAGAGTACCTCAAGAAGTCGCAGATCGCGCCGGGACAGTTGGCGCGGTTCTATGAACTGCGCACCAACCGGCCGCTGTATTTCACGCGCGACTATCAGCTCACGTACGACGACGGCGACCTGCCGACGCACTACAGCTTCAAGGTCTCGAGCAAGCTGGAGTCGATCGAGCGGCAGTATCGCGACCTCCTGAAGTTGACCCCCGAAAAGCTCGCCTCCCGCCGCCAGAAGCTTGGGGAGGAAAAGTCGACGGCCCGTCCCGACGACGCATCGGTCCGCGCCGTCCTCGGTTCGCTCGACTCCCGCGGCGCCTGGGTGGTCGACGGCAAGCTGAAGTATCACGGCAAAGCCGACGACACGCGCCGCATCATCGACTCCGAAACGTTCTCCCAAAACCTCGACATCCTAAGCCGCTACCTCGCCCCGTAGCACAGGCTTCCAGCCTGTGACCCCTGCTGTCCCCCCGCCGTCCCACTGCCGAACCCGACGTCGACGGAGTCAAGGAGCGAGCGGCCGCAACTCGCGAAGAGTGTCGCGTTGGTTGTCGAGACTGTTGGTTGCGCAGACAGGCTGGAAGCCTGTCCTACGGGCCGACGGCTTCGACCTTGCTGGCGAAGGCGGCCGCGGCGTCGTAAAAACGGGCTTGGCCGCGGTCGCCGACCTTAAAGGCCGACAGCGGACGTCGCACGCCGTTGCGTTCAATCTTGGTCGCGCCGTTGATGCGCACCAGCACGGCGATCGTGCGAGTCTGGATGGTCACCGTGCCGGCGGCAACGTCCACCGACGCGACTCGCCCCTCCACGCGCACCTCTTTCTTGCCGCTGGCCGCGTCCGCGTGATGCGAGCCGCAGGCGCCCACGACCGCCAGAGCGGCAATGGCGAAGGTGGAAATCAGAAAGCGACGCACCGACTGAGCCGAACCGGACAGATTCGTCATGGCAAAACTCCCCCCTGTGAAAAAGCAGCCGGCGATCGGTGCGCGACGCGAGTCGCACAAATCGTTCGATGGCCGGCGACAGGGAGAGTCGAAGAAGGGGGTGCCATCCGCCATCTCAAGATTGCAATTTCGTTAGAAGCCGCCGAACGGCCGATTTTCTCACGCATTCTTGAATTCCCTGGCGGATGAAACGCTCGAAACGTACTCCGTGGATAAGATGAGACGGAGAAAACGACGTTTTGCCAGGTTTTGTTCGATGCGAGTCGCCATGACAGATCACTCGCCCTACGCGGGCGCCAATGCCTCGGATCGGCTGCTGTTGCTGCGTTTGCGGAGCGGCGAGGGGGATGCGGCGACCGACTTGTATCTGCGGTATGCAGATCGGCTGTTGAACCTGGCGCGGCGTCAGACGCCGGCCGATTTGGCGAGCCGCTTCGATCCGGAAGATGTGGTGCAGTCGGTGTTTCGTACGTTCTTTCGCCGCTTCTCGGCCGGGGCGTACGACGTACCGGACGGCGGCGAACTCTGGAAACTGCTGCTCGTCATTTCCCTGAACAAACTCCGTAAGCTGGGCCAGCACCATCGAGCTCAAAAGCGCGACGTGCGGCGGACGATCGCCGGCGACGAAGTCGGTCGAGTGCCGGGGATGCACGACGAGGGCGCCGTGGCGCACTTGAAGGTCACGATCGACGAACTGCTCCAGTCGCTCGACGAACACGCGACGCGGATCATCGAGTTGCGGATGGAGGGGCGGGAGGTGCAGGAGATCGCGACGGCGGTCGGGCGATCGAAGCGGACGGTGGAGCGTGTGTTGCAAGGCTTTCGACAGCGGTTAGCCGAAGAAATCGGCGAAGTCACAAACCTTGCGGACGATAGTGATGCACAGTAATGACGCACAGTGATGCGATGTTGAGCGAGTTCGAATCGCATATCGAAGCGTACGAGTCGCAGTTGGCTGCCGGGTCAGCCGCGTCGCTCAACCTGCGCGACTACCTGCCGCCGTCGTCGTCGGAGGCGGTGCGCGCTCGAGTGTTAGTCGAGCTGCTGCGGATTACGCTGGAGCATCAGTGGTCGCGCGGAGATCGAAGCGCGATCGATCGATTCCGCCACGACTATCCCGATGTGTTTGCTCAATCCGACGTGCTGGGGCCGTTGGCGTTCGAAGAGTATCGGTTGCGAATTCAGGCGGGCGAGAGCGTGACGCCGAGCGACTTTGCGATGCGATACGGCGTGGATGTGGCCGCCTGGCCCGAATTGGAGCCCGAAGAGGAGCGGTGGCGATCCTTCTCTCGCGACGCGCCCGAGGACGCCGGACGGCTTGAGAAGGCGTGCCGTTTGTTGCCGAACGTGGGCGAGGCATTCGAGGGATTCACGTTGCTGTCGGAATTGGGGCGCGGCGCGTTTGCGCGGGTGTTTCTGGCGCGGCAAGAGTCGCTGGCGGGACGCCTCGTCGCGCTGAAGGTGACGGCGGGTCCGACCGTCGAGCCGCGGCGCATGGCGCGACTGCAGCATGGCAACATCGTTCCCATCTACTCCGTTCACACGCGCGATTCGCTGACCGGCGTCTGCATGCCGTTCCTGGGGTGCGCCACGCTGGCGGACGTGGTGCGCAGCGTGTGGCATTCGGGCCGTTCGCGGACCGCGGCGCCGGCGAGCGGCCGGTCAATCGTTTCGACGCTGGCGGCGCGTCGCTCCATCGTGTCGACCTTCGCAGGCGAAACGACCGTGCAGCTAGAGCTGCCAGCCGATTCAACGCCGTCCTCCGAGACGCCCGGCGCGAGGTTGCTCGAACAAATCGAATCCGAAAGCTACGTGTCGGCCGTGGTGCGGCTGGCGTCGCACGTTGCAGAAGGGTTAGCGCATGCCCACATCCGCGGGATCGTACATCGCGATTTGAAGCCGGCGAATATCTTGTTGGCGGATGACGGCGAGCCGCTGATTCTGGATTTCAACTTGTCGGAAGAACTCGGGCCGGCGGCGAGCGGCGTGGCATTGGTGGGTGGAACGCTGCCATACATGTCGCCGGAGCAGTTGGAGGCGCTGCGGGCGGAGCGTCGAGCCGATTGTCCGACGGTCGACTCGCGGTCGGACCTGTTTTCACTCGGCGTGGTCCTGTACGAGTTGTTGACGGGGCGCTTGCCTCGGGAATTGACGCGGGGGAGCGTCGACAGCATCGCGGCGGCGCTGCGGCGAGCTTGGAACGAACCGCTGCGGTCGCCGCGCGAATGGAATCCGTCGGTGACGCCCGGTCTCGCCGCCATCGTGACAAAGTGCCTGGAACCGAGCCCGGAGCGTCGATACGCCCAGGCGCGCGACTTGGCCGAAGATCTCGACCGACATCTCACGCATCGACCGCTGCGCTACGCGCCGAATGGTTCGCTGCGCGAGCGGCTGACGAAATGGTCGCGGCGGCATCCACGCTTGTCGTCGGCGACGGGCGTTGGCCTGTGCGCGGCGACGCTGGTTGGACTGTTGATCGGCGCCTGGGCGGCGCGCGGCGTGCAACTGCAGCGGGCCGACGCAGCCGCTCAGCGACGCGCCTTCCTGGATGAACTGCCCCAGGCGCGGGTGCGACTCGCGCCCGGCGTGCAAACGCTTGAGCCGGCTGTCGCGCAGCGCGGAGTCGAACATGCTCGACGGCTGCTCGATCAATACCAGTTCACCACTAACGCGCGATGGCGCGAACAGCCGGCCGTGCGGCGGCTCAACGCGGACGAACAAACGCAGCTCGAACACGATCTGGCGGAGCTGGCCGGCTTGCTGGCGGTGGTCGAAGCGACGAACGAGACGACGGATGAGACGACGGATGAGGCGCAGCCTGTTGCAGGGCGCGTTGAGTCGCCGTTGGCGACCGCGATGGCGCTCTGTCGCGAGCGGCGGTATGCGGAGGCGGCGGGCCGGTTGCAAGCGATCGTCTTGCGCGACCCACGCGACGCAGCGGCGTGGCTCGCGTTGGGCTACTGTCACGTTCGCTTGAATGATCTGTCGCAGGCCGAGATCGACTATTCGATGTGTCGGGCGTTGTCGCCGCAATTGCACGTCGGCGTCTACTTCCGCGGTCTCGCACGACTCGAGATGAAGCGGCATGCGGCGGCGTACGACGACTTCACGGAAACGCTGCAGTTGGCGCCGGAGACGCCTGAGGCGTACTTTCATCGCGGTCTGGCGGCGCAAGCGCTGCAGAAGCATGCCGAGGCGATCGCGGATTTCGATCGTGCGCTCGAGCGGGGTTTCCGCCACACGCGAGTTTACTTCCTACGCGCTCGTTCGCATGCCGCGCTGGGCGAGGCCGAGGCGGCGGGGCGCGACCGCCAGCGCGGGATGGAAGAGACGCCGTCCGACAGTTTGAGTTACGTGGCGCGGGCGCTGGAACGCCTGGGACGCGACGCCGCTGGCGCTCGAGCCGATCTGGAAGCGGCGCTCGAACATGATCCCGATTGCGCCGTCGCTCGCGCGAATCTGGCGCACGTGCTGTCGGAGCGGCTGAAAGAGTCCGAGGCGGCGCTGGACTGTCTCGATCAATGGATCAAGACGTACCCCAAGGATGCGTTGGCGTGGGGCAGTCGGGCCGTATTGCACGGGCGCGCGGGACGAACAGACGAGGCGCTGCGCGATGCGGAGGAAGCGCTGCGCTGGTCGCAAGCTCCGTTCAATCGCTATCAAGCGGCGTGCGCGATCGCCCTGGTCGCGTGCGGCGAAGCGACTCGGCTGGAGCGTGCGAGGACGTTGATCGCTCAGGCGCTCGACGAAGAGCCGGCGCTGGCGCTCGATATGCGGCACGATCCTGATTTGGCGGCCTTGCGGAGCGACATGCGGTTTGCGCGGTTGATCGGTGCGGCGCTGGTGTTGGTGGAAGAGTCGAAGGTGGAACATGGCAAGTAAGCGGACGCACCGACAGGACGGCAGGCGCGGCAACAGCAACGGCGGCAAACGGAGTGCGCGGCGAGCGATGTTTGAGACGCTGGAGCCGCGTTATGCGATGAACGGCGATCCCGCGGCGTGGGACAACGCGTCGGCGCTCACGTTGAGCTTTGCGCCGGACGGAACACATGCGGGGTCGCATGTGAGTGCGTTGGATGCGGAATGGACGCCGATCGAGTCGACGGCCGCGTGGCAGGAGGCGCTGGCACGGGCGTTCCAGACGTGGGCCCAGTACGCGAACATCAACGTCGGCGTCGTGGCCGATTCCGGGGCGCCGCTAGGCATCCGCGGCGCGTCGCACGGCGACGATCGGTTCGGCGACATTCGCGCGGCCGGCATTCCCATGTCGGCCGAGACGTATGCGGCGGCCGTCGATCAGACGCGTCTGTCGGCCGGGACGTGGACCGGCGATATGCTGTTCAATACCGAGGCGGCGTGGACGACTCCCAACGATATCTTCTCGGCGGCGTTGCACGAAGCGGGACACGTTTTAGGTCTGGAACACAGCACGAATCCGGCGTCGCCCATGTTCACGCATGGAGTATCGAACAACGTAACGCCCACCGCCGACGACATTGCGGCGCTGCGAGCGCTCTACGGCCCGCGCGTGCCCGATGAAAACGAACGCACGCAAGACAATGATTCTTCAAAGCGCGCCGTTCGTTTTCGCTTCTCCCAGCCGGTCGACGGCTTCGACGGCTCGCTGCCGCTGGTGCAGTTCGGCGACTTGCATTCGGCGTCCGATTCGGACTTCTTTGAATTGCCGGTGCTCGCGGGATACGCGGGCGACTTGACATTCGAGGTGCGGACGGCCGGATTGAGTTTGCTGGCGCCGCGCGTGACGGTGTACGACAGGAATGACAACGAACTGGGGCAAGCTTCGTTCACGGGGCGCATGGGCGGCACAGCGACCGTGACCGTGGGCGCCCATCCGGGCGAGAAGATGTACGTGCGGGTCGACCGCGCGACGTCGGACCTGTACGAGTTCGGCGGGTATGCGGTGGTTGTGAAATACGACTCGCTGATGTCGTCGACCGAACAAGAGATTGCAGACGCGGTGCGTTCCGGGTTCCGCTGGCGCGGTCAGACCGACGATACCTACGCGTTGCTCGATGTGCGTCCAATTCTACAAGGCGTCCAGAGGCCGCATGTCGACGACGATGCGGGGACCGACGATACGAGCGACGGGGCCAAGCGGCTGAAGCCGGCGATCGATACGGCCGAATTGGTGCGCTACCAGTATGTGGGCTCGATCAGTGCGACCAGCGACGTCGACTACTATCGATTTCGCGCTCCCTCGTTCAATGCACCGCAAACTCGCGGCATGACGGTCACGATCGAATCGTTGGAGCGCGAAGGAGTGATCGGCGAGTTTGAATTGGTCGATACGCTCGGGCAGGTCGTGCCGACGACGGTGATCGCGAACGGGTCGGGGTTGGTGGTCTTTCACGCCGAGAACATTGAGTCGAACAAGGACTACACGGTCCGAGTACAGACGCAGTCGAGCGGACTGAGCGACAACACGGGCAATTACACGATTGTGGCCGACTTTGACGCAGCGCCGTTGGTGCGCGATACGTTCTTGAATCGCCATGTCGACGCGGCCGAGCCGGTGGGCGAGTTTACGTTGTATATCGCGCGGACGCAGTTGTTCAGCTTCGGCATCGATTCGACGCCCGTGGCCAGCGACCCGGAGGCCGTCGCCTGGCTGACGATCTACGACAGCAACTCGCGCCCCGTCTTCTTGGCGGCGACGAAGGCGGGAACGTTTCGATCGGCGCCGAGCGTCTTGTTGGATGCGGGCGAGTATCGAGTGCAAATTGCGTCGCGGTTGTCGGACGGCGTGACGCCGGCGGAAACGACGTTGACGCTGGTGGGCGCGCAGTTATCCGACCCGGTCGGTCCGCCGTTGGTCGATCCAGGCACGACGCCGCTTTATAGCTGCCCGAGCGGCTCGCCGACGCCATACTGCTATCCGGGGGGCGATGCGAGCACCGTGCCGTATACCTTTGTACCAGGCGTCGTCGCGCCTCTGCCTGATGTCACGCCGTACGAGATTGTCGACCCAGGCGATGCTTGGTTTTGGTTCAACGAATACTCGGGAACAAATCCGGTTGATCCCCTGGATGTAAACGCCGACGGCGGTTTGGCGCCGATCGACGCGTTGATCGTGATCAACTACATCAATCAGGCGGGCGCCGGCGCGTTGCCTCCCCCGCCCCTGCAGATGCCCTACTTGGATGTCACCGCCGACTTGACCGTCGCCCCGATCGACGCGTTGCGGGTGATCAATCAACTCAACGGCGTCAGCGAGGGGGAACAAGCCGTAGAACAGGCCGTAGAACAGGCTTCCAGCCTGTTACCTCCCCCGCCCCTCATCCCCGGTTCGCCGCCCCTCATCCCCGGCCCTTCTCCCCGCGGCGAAGCCGACGGGGCGAAGGGAGCACTGAGACAAGCTTCCAGCCTCTCACAGGTCGCGTTATTTCTTGACCAATCCAGGAGCGGCGAAGAAGTTCGTGACGGCGGCGCCGTCGGCCGCGTTCCAGATGCGAACCTCGCCCTTGAACCCGCCCGCCGCGACGCGCTTCGTCCCGTCGTGGTAGGCGACGCACAGCACCGATTCGGGCGAGCCGGCGTACTGGCGAACCGCGCCATGCGATTTGGCGTCGAATTGGCGGACCGTCTTATCGGCCGACGTGGCCCAGAGGAAACCGCCGCCGACGGGTAGCTTATAGACTTCGCCGCCGAAGCCGATTTCGGCCGTCTTCCCGGCGTCGGCCACTTTCCATCGTTGGATCTTGTTGTCGCCGCCCGCGGAAAAGACCTCGGCGCCGTCGGGATGGAAGGCGACGCCCTTCACGGGCTGGCCGTGGCCCGAGAAGGTCACCAAGAGCTCGCCCGTCTTGGCGTCGAACACCTTGGCCGTCTTGTCGCGGCTGGCTGAGGCAAGCTTGCTGCCATCGGGGCTCCATGCGGCCGCTTGGACCCAGTCGGAGTGGCTGCTGATGGTGAGTTGTTCTTTGCCGGTCGCAACCTCGAAGACGCGGAGGATGCCGTCCGCGCCGCCGACGGCGATGCGATCGCCGGCTGGACTGAAGACGGCGTCAAAGACCACGTCCGACGTCGTCCCGATGACGCTGACGATGTTGCCCGTGGCGAAGTCGAGGATGCGGACTTCGCCCAGTTTTCCCGGAGCGCCGCCCGAAGCGGCCAACAGCTTTCCATCGGCGCTGAACGACAGTCCGTACGTCCGTTGGCTCAGATTCTTGATGCGACGAACCAATTGACCATCGGCCGGATTCCAGATCGTGAGCTCGTGATAGCCGGCGGCGATCACTTGCGAGCCGTCGGGGCTGAAGGCGATAGCCGTAATCGGCAACGTCTGCGGATAGGCTTCCGGCGGATCGGGATGCGTGGGCGGCGGGATGATGGTGGCGAGCGGTGCTTTGGGATCGGAGCCGTCGAACGCCGCACCTTCCTCGATCCATTGCTTCAACGTCGCGATCTGATCGGGCGGAAGCGGATCGCCTTCCAGCGGCATCCGGTCGTCCTTATCGGTCGAGGTGACTCGCCGGAACGACTCGCTGCCTTCCACGCTCTTGGCCGCGAAACCGTGCAGCGTCGACTCGCCCGCCGCCATCGCGCGCTCGTACGTATCGACTCGGTAGCCTCCCTCGGCCTTTTTCGGGCCGTGGCAGGCAAGGCAATTGTCGACCAGGATGGGGGCGATCTTTTGCTTGAAGCTGACCGGCTGCGCGGCGGCGGTCGAAACGAACGACAACAGGCCGCTGGCCAGGAACAAGCAAGCGGCGGCGAGTCGAATGAAGGACATGAGTGGAGGCTCCCTTCGTACGCGGCGGGATCAAGTAGGCGGGATTTCGCGGGCGGAGTGCGCAGGAGGATCGTGAACGTCGGGGACGCGCCGACTAGTGCTGGAACAGAAACTCGTTCGTGTTCAGCAGCGCCCAGCAGATGTCTTCAAAGGCGACGATCCGGTCCTGCTTGGCCGCGATGTGCTTAAGGCTCGCGTCCAATTCGGCCTGCGTCGGCGTGCGGCAGACGGCGGCCAAGTACAGTTCGCGAATAATCTCCTGGTCTGATGCGTTGGCCTTCAGCAGCCGACGGAATCGGTTGTTTTCATTCTTCAACTTGTCGTAGATCAGCGGTCCATTGAAGAACTGAATGGCCATCCCCAGATTCGACTCGTTGCTGCGTTCGCATGCGCACACCGTCTGCCGTTCCGGCTGGCCGAACGTCTTCAGGAATTCGTTCTTCGCCAAGTCGGGCGCGGGGATCTGAGTCGCTTTGGTGCCGGCGGGGAGTCCGCCGAACTGCTCGGCGACGTCGGTCACCGCGCAGATCGCGTCCAACAGTTGCTCGGCGCTCAACAGACGCGGCTGGAAGTGCGAGGCGTACTTCGAGTCGTCTTGGTTCAGCGGCGTGGTGCGGAAGCTGGCCTGGTAGGCGCGGCTTTGTAGGATCGTGCGGATGATGTGACGGCGATCAAAACCGTGATCGACGAAGTCGCGGGCGAGTGCGTCGAGCAGCGCGGCGTTCGAAGCGGGATTGGAGTCGCGGAAGTCGTCGATCGGGTCGACGAGACCGCGGCCGAAGAACTGCGCCCAAATGCGATTCACTTCGACCTTTGCAAAGAACGGATTGTCCCGAGCGGTGAGCCACGAGACGAACGGGTCGCGTCGGTCCTGGTCGGCGGACAAGTTGAGGTCGCCGACGCCCGGCGCCCAGGGCTTCATTTGTTTGCCCGTGCGGGGCTGAGTGATCTCGCCCGCCGGCGCGGTCCAAACGACCAACTCATCGGGGCGTCGCGTCTTCTTCTTCTGCACGCGATTGAACACCGCCGCCATCCCGTAATAGTTGTCTTGCGTCCACCGTTCGAACGGATGGTTGTGGCACTTGGCGCATTGCAGACGCGAACCCAGGAACACCTGCGAGATCGTCTCGACGCAGTCGTTCGCATCGGCGGTGGTGCGATAGAAATTGGCCGGCGGATTGGCCAGCGTGCTGCCCGAGGCGGCCAGCAGTTCGCGCGCGAACTGGTCGTACGGCATGTTTTCTTCGAGCGCCTTCTGGACCCAGCGGTGATACTTGTGCACGCCATCGCCGCCGACGGCGGTCGAAGTCATGCGCAGGAGGTCGCCCCACTTTAGCGCCCAGAACTTGGCGTGTTCGGGACGACGCATCAGGTCGTCGATCAGTTGCTTGCGCTTGTAGGGCGAAGAGTCGGCCAGGAAGCGATTCGTTTCCGCGACGGTCGGCAGCAGCCCGGTGAGGTCCAACGATACTCGGCGCAAGAATTCTTCGTCGGTGCACAGGCCCGACGGTTCGAACTTCAGTTGTTGCAGTTTCGCGTAGACGAAGTCGTCGACGTAATTGTGCGCCGCAGGCGGATTCCAGACGAAGCCGGGCACGTCCTTCACGAACGTGATGAAGCAAGTTTGGACATGCTCCATGTACCGCACCACGATCGCCGACTCGCCTCGATCGCGTCCGACGACGAAGCCGGCCTCATCGACCGACGCGACTTCGGTGTCGCTGCTGGAGAAGGACGCCAACGGCGTGACGTCTTTGACCGTTCCATCAGCGTAATGAGCCAGCACGCACACTTGCTGCGTGTGCGCCGGGCGCTTGAGCACGCGACCCGTCGGCGGATACACCTCGACCTTCACCACGCGCGGCGCGTCGGCCGCGTCGAGATTGCAGCCTTCGGCGATCCAGTCGCGGAGCACCTTGTAGGCAGGGTCGGTCTTGCGCATCTTGAGCCCGCCGCCGTGCGAGACTTTCATCAACGGCTTGGTGAGCAACAGGCTTTGTTCGGGTTGGAACGGGTTGGTGCGACGACCATAGTCCTCGCGGATCAACGTGAGTTGGTCGAGGGCCGGATCGAATGCGCGCAGCGAAAGGCGAAAGCCGCCTTTGCCGCTCGGCGAACCATGGCACGCGCCCGCATTGCAGCCGTTCTTGGTCAGCGCCACCATCGCGCCGGTTTCGAATGACACCGGATCAGGCTTTCCTTGGTTCGTCACTTCGACCGGCACTTTGGCTTGCTGGCCGCCGACGTTGATGACGATCTCGGCGGCGCCGTCGGCCTTGGGCAGAATGACCGAACCTTGAAGGTCGGCGATCGCCGCATTCGTGGTCGTGAATTGGCTGACGCGAGTCAGGTCTTGCAACGTGCCGTCGGCGTAAAAACCAGTGACGACGAGCTGCATTTGTTGGCGGACGCCGGTGAGTTTCACGGCGGCGGGGAACACTTCAATCCGCTGCGGCTGTCCGACCACGACCGGCTCCAACTTCGCCGGCTGGTCCATCATCATGCCGTCAGCCGCTAAGGTCGCACGGTTCAGGGACGCTCCACCCCAAACCGCTGCGCCCAACAAGCATCCGATCATCCATTCGCGCCAACGCCCGCGTTGCACCGTGTATCGCATGAGCTCATCCTCGCAGCGAACCGTCGTTCAAAAAATCCGGTCGTCGTAATTGTTCACGTGCCGTCATACTAGGACCTGCGTCCTACTTCACGATCTCTCCGCCCAACGGGGCGCTGTCGATCGCGACATCCTGTCCTTGAAACTTCGTCGTCGCGGTGACCGTTAGGTCCGCGAATGCGCCGGCCGCCGCATCGGGCGCCGCCGTCAATTCAACCACTGCCGCATCTTGGTCGGCGGGAATCGTCACTTCCGCAGGGCCTGTGACGCCCGGCGGCAGCTTCTTCCACTTCACCACCACCGGCTGCTTGTCGACCGCGCCGCCGACTGCCGTGCGCGCGACCGAGACCTTGATCTTCTGCTTGTTGCCGAAGACCAGTCCGCCGCCGGGCGACAAGGTCACGGCCAGCGGCGTGACGATTTGAATCGGCACCTCGGTGGACAAGGCGACGTAGCCTTGGCCCGCGAGCTCGCCGTAGCTGAGCACCTTCACGGTGTGCATGCCATCGGGCATTCCCGCGGGCGGCTTCACGACCACTTGATAGGTTTCTTGCGGCCCGTTGCCATTCCGCTTCACCTCAAATGAAAAACCTGCAGGCTGCTGCGGCAACAGAATGGTGAGCGGGTCCTTGAAGTTGGCGTCCTTTCGCTCCAGCTTCACGTTGAACTCGGCCTGCGGGGCCGAACGTGCGATGACGACCATCGGGCGGTCGAGCGTCGCGGTGTAGAACGGCGCCACGTCGTTCGCGACCGCGGTGGGAATGAGGCCGTCGAGCCACGCGGGCGGATACGCCAATTGCGGTCGGAGCACTCGGACCAAGTCGGCCGTGCTGGTCGTGGCGGTCGCCGCTTCGCCGTTGACGGTCGCCGTGCCGACGATCTTGATCGCCGCGAACTGACCGGGCGTCAGCCCGGCGGGCGGAATGACGTACATGCGAGCGCTCGGCGCCTTTTCTCCGATCACATTGGAGAAGACCTGATACGCGCCGCCCGGTCCCTCGACCGATAGCGTGATCGGACCATCGTAGCCGTTGCGAGCGGCGAGCACCTCGATCGACATGGCGCCGTTCTTAGCCAGTTGGTAGCGATAGCGAGTCGCCTTATCGGGCTTCAACGACAACGTGAACGGCGCGACCGGCTCGGCGGAAACTCGATAGGCAAAGTCAGGACCGCCGCGTTTGAGCAGATCTTGAACGACGAGCCGATAGGAACCGTCGGCGGGAATCGCCACAACCAACGACTCTTCGTCCGCCTCGCTCACCGGACTTTCCGCCACCGCGGCGCCGTCCGCCTTTTGAACGTACATCTTCACGATGGCCGGCGAACCGACGCTGCGCGAAAGAGCTCGGAACGCCCACCGCTGCCCCGCTTTGGCTTCGAATTGATAACAGTCGCGATCGCGCGGCGATTCAAATCGGCCGCTCACGCCGCCCGGCGTCGACAAGGGATTGGCCTGCGCGAGCTCATTGTTCGGCTCCACTTCCACCGCTTCCGGCCATTTGCTGGCGACGACCGTCGCCAACGCTGACGAGACGCCGCCGGGGTACTTCACGCCGACCGGCAATCGTTCGCCGGCCATCGGGGCGGGAACGGCGACATCCGCCTGCGCCGCGCCCTCCATTTCCGGACCAGCGCCGCCCACTTTCGCGGTCGTGCCGGCTTGGACGGCGAGCGGAAAGGCGGTCGAAGCCAACGGAAAGTCGCCCACTCGCAGCCGATAACGCCCGCCGCCGCGGTATTGGTTGTCGCGAATTTCGATCAAGTAATCGCCGGCCGCTTGGAAGGTGTGGGCGAAACGACAGTCGGCGCCGAGCCCCGCGTCGTCGTCGGCCGAGATCAGCTCCTTGCCGGTCGCATCGAGCAGCCGGAGGACCGGGTCGTAGTCTTGCGCCAGCCGACCCGCATACACCTCTACCGCCACGCGCTGACCTGCCTGCACGCTGAACTTGTAGTAGTCGAACCGCGACCCGTCGCTCACCCCGTCCACCGCGATCGGCAGCGTGAGCGCTTGCGCCTGTACGGGCGCTTGGTTCTGCCCGTTGTCCGCGACGCTGGGCAGGTCGTCGACCAGCAGCAGCAGCGTTTCCGAGCTGCCGGCGGGGGTCGCGACCATGATGCCGCCGACGCCGACCGGAACGGCCGGGTCGAGCGTGACTTTCACGGTGCGCGTCGTCTGGCCCGGTTTGGGATCGGCGAGCGGCACGAGTTCAAACTTACCCGGAAAGCTCGACCACAGGGTCAGCGGGTCGTCGAGTTTCTGGCCTTGGAGAACCAAGTCAACCGTTTTCCCGGGCGCGACGGCGCCAGGGGTCGTCGAAGAAAGGACCGGCTGAGCGACCGCCGTCGACGCAGCAGCGACGAGCGCGACGACGAAAGCCAAGCACGCGGCGAGTGAACGAATACGCATGTAGCCCCCTGGGAGGCTGGAGGTAGTGGGTGAGGAAGCATCGAGCTGTGGGTCTCGGCTCGCCGCCGCCTCGGTAGGCAATCGCCTATTGTGCTCGCCGCCATCCATCAAAACAAGTCGATAAATCCGTAGGACAGGCTTCCAGCCTGTCAGCCCCATTCATCGAGCATCGTCGTCGTTCTTGTGGGTCGTGTGGGGAGGGGGCCGTGTCGTGGCGATGCGGGGTGGGGTTCGTGACAGGCTGGAAGCCTGTCCTACGGCGGGAGTACTTTCTTCAACAGGGGTTCGAAGGCGTCGGCCATGCGGACGAAGCCGAGGTCGGTGGGGTGGGAACTGTCGACAGTGCCTTCGCTGTCGTCGCCGAGTTGGATGGCGCCGGGGAGGTAGTGGAGGTTGACGACGCCCGCCTTCTCGAGCCGTTCGAAGGCGGCGCGCAGTGCCGCGCGGCTCGATTCGTTGCGCTGCCGTTTGCCGACGACTAAGTAGGCGTCTGCGTAGTCTCGATCCTCGACCAACACGATCGGCGTTCGCGGCTGTTTCTCGCGCAAGATCTTTACCAGCGGCTCGGTACGCTCGGCCACTTCCGCGGCGTCCATGTTCGGCAGGCAGTCGATGACGAAGACGGCCGCGTCCAATTCGGCGACCAGCCGCGCCACCTCCGGCTCCATCTTTCCATTGCCAGAAAAGCCCAAGTTGATGACGTCGCGATCCAAGCGTCGTCCCAGGATCGAGGTATGGACCATGCCAGGGCGCGATGCACAACCTCCCTGTGTGATCGACGTTCCCCAAAACACGATCGCCCCCCGCCGCTCGGCCGGTCGCGGCGGCGCTTTCGCCAGCGCCGTCCCCTCGGCCACGCCGATCTCCAACGACTTCACGCCGTTGTACAACGGCAGGTAGAGCAGATACTCGCGCGGTTCCGCGGGAAGACCGCTGACAAGCGTCGCCGTGGTGGTCTGCTGTGCGGGGCGGCCGTTGGCGAGCCACCGCCATTTACCGTCGGGCTGGCGAACGTAGAGATCGAGTCCGCTGACGCCCGTCGCCGGCATGTGCGGCATGGCCAAATTCGACGACGTGACGGTCCAGCGTGCCTGCAGCGTCGGGGAACTGGTGACGAAACGGACGGCGAGTCCCGCCGACTGTTGGCTCAACCCCCACACGGCCGCTCGCACCTGCCCCTCCGCCCGCGCCGGCAGCCGATCATACGGCGACTTCACGTCGCGCCACCCCTGCCCTTCCAAGCCCAGGGCGAGCGCCGGATACCAACGAGTGCGCGACTCCTCCTCCAACGTCCCCGACTCGGCCGGCAACGGTTCTTGAGCAACGGCAGGAAGGCTCGCGACGGATGCAGCCGAGGCGACCGAGACGAGAAACGCGAGTAACGCCGCGAGGCGAAAAGGCGAGTGGTTCATGCGGCGCATCGTACGACCGCAAGAAGGGAGTGTGCAAGCATGCGGGGGTCTCGCAGTCGCGGCGATAGGGGTATAGCCGCTAGGGCAGAGCGCTGCGCACCTGCGGCTTTGGCAACAGGCTGGAAGCCTGTTCTACGGAAAGAGGCGCAACTGTTTCGTGGGGGCGGCGAATTGGGCGGGGTCGAGCGGCGGGAGAGAGGTGAAGGCCAGCTTGCGGTAGAAGACTTGGAACATGGATTGGATCTGGTCGGCGACAGGGCCGACGCCGCGCATCCGTTCGCCGAAGCGCGGGCTGTTGAGTTCCCCGTCGTGCGTTTGGCGGATCAAACCTTCGACTTTGTCCGCTTTCGTCGGCTGAGTGCGTCGCAGCCATTCCAGGAAGACCGGGGCGACCGTCTGCGGCAAACGCAGCAAAATGTACGTCGCGTCCTGTGCACCCGCAGCGCGAGCGGCCTTCAAGATTGCGGGAAGTTCGTGATCGTTCAGCCCCGGGATCATGGGCGAAGCCATGACGCGCGTCGGCACGGCCGCCGCCGACAATAACTCGATCGCTCTCAGTCTGGCCGCCGGAATGCTCGTCCGCGGCTCCATCGCTCGCGCGAGTTCGGGGTCGAGCGTCGTGATGGACAGATTGACATGCACCAACCGCCGAGCCGCCAACTCGCGCAACACGTCGAGATCGCGCACTACGAGCGCGTTCTTGGTGATTACGCTCACCGGCTGACGAAACTCGAGCGCCGTCTCCAAGCACGCGCGCGTCAACCGATACTCGCGCTCCGCCGGCTGATAGCAGTCGGTCACTCCGCAAAACACGATCGTCTCCACCTCCCAGTTCGGCTTGCGGAGAAAGTCGCGCAGCAGCTTGGCGGCGTCGTGCTTGACGAGGATGCGCGTTTCGAAATCAAGACCCGCATTCAGCCCCAGATACTCGTGCGAATTGCGGGCGTAGCAATAACTGCAACCGTGCACACAGCCGCGGTACGGATTGACGCTGTAGCGAAACGGGATGTCCGGCGAGTTGTTTTCGGAGACGATCGATTTCGACTCGTCCGGCAAATACACGATCTCGCGCCGCGGCCCGCCGCGAAGATGCTCGTCGTCCCACTCCAAGTGCTCGACGTCCGGAACCGTCTCCGTCGACTCGAACCGATTCGGCGGATTGAGGTGCGAGCCGTGACGCATGGGACGAAGGGAGACTCGAGGGTTGCGCGTGGTGCGACGAGGGATTTTAGCAGGTTGCGCGGGGGTGGGGGCGGGGTGGTGGTGAGGGGGGGAGTCGGGGAGATGGGGAGGGAGTGATAAGAACTCTGTTGAATTCGGAGCGTCTGGCGCCTCGGACCCACTGTCGTCTGTTGCGCAACGACGCGCGCGAATTGTGCTCCCTTCTCCCCGCTGCGGGGAGAAGGGTCGGGGATGAGGGGTGCCGGCGCAACAACAGTGCGCGGACTCACTCTCAGATTTTTATCACGCCAGGGGGGGAGGGGAGGTGGAGGGAGAGATGGGGGAGAGATCGAGGAGAGACTGGGGGAGAGACTGGGAGGTCACAGGCTGGAAGCCTGTGCTACGGAGGGGGCATGCGGCTGGCGGTGCTGCCGCTCGGGCGGCGGATGAGGCGGCGCATTTCGAGGACGGTGAGGGTGGCGAGGATGCGTTGAGGGGAAAGCTGCGTGCGGCGAGCGATGAGTTCGATGAGCGTCGGGGAGACGTCGATCGCTTCCAACACCAAACGCTCTTGATCGTTCAACTGCAGCTCCGCGGCGTGATGCACCTCGCGGCCGTCGCTGGTGCGCGCGACGCCGGTGAGCGGCCCGAGTTGCTCGAGGACGTCGTCGACCGATTCGACCAGCGTCGCGCCGTCGCGGATCAGACGATGACAACCGTGCGACATGCGGCTGTCGATCCGCCCCGGCACCGCAAACACTTCCCTCCCCTGCTCCATCGCATGCATGGCGGAGACGAGCGCTCCGGAGCGGCCGGCGGCTTCAATCACCACCACCCCTAGACTCAGCCCTGTGATCACTCGATTCCGCTGCGGAAACATGCCGGCTTGCGGCGCCATCCGCGGCGGCGCCTCGCTGAGAATCGCGCCGTGCCGCGCTACGTCCGCTGCCAACTCGCCGTGTTCGGGAGGATACAAGTTCAAGATGCCGCTGCCGAGCACCGCGAGGGTGCGGCCGCCCGCCAAGAGCGCTCCCCGATGCGCCGCCGCATCCACCCCGCGCGCCAAGCCGCTCACAATCGTATAACCCGCGCGTGACAGCCCATACGCAAACCGTTCGGCCATCTGCAGCCCGTACTGCGTAGCATGGCGAGTGCCGACGATGGCGACCGACAACACGTCGGCGTCGGTCAGTTGGCCCAACAAGAACAACACTCCAGGCGGATCGGGGATCTCGCGAAGACGAGTTGGATAGTCGTCGTCCGATTCCATCAGCACGCGCAGCCCATGCGCCGCGCACACCCGCAGTTCGTCGTCGACGTCGATCTCGCGACGAGCGGCCGCGATGCGCTGCGACAACTTGGGGCCGACTCCCGGCACTTCCGCGAGCCGCTTGAGAGGCGCGTCGAGCACCGCGGAGGCGGTGGTGAAGCGCTCCAGCAGCGCGCGACGAGTAAGCGGGCCGACGCCGGCGACGAGTGCCAGCCGCAATTGATCGCGACGCTCTTGTTGCTCGTTACCGGCAGTGCTGCCGACGGTGCTGTTGCTGTTGGAATTCGCAGCGGGGGCGCGCATTGGTAGACTCCCACAACCTCACGCCCCACGTGATGTCGGGGAATCGTACGCAGTCGCCCTAAGTTCGGCCAAGGGGCGCGCTGCACGAACGCTACGATTTGCGGTTCGTGAACACCGCGATGCTGGCGGTGAACCCGTGCATGAAGTTTTCCTTCCCCACCGGTCCCAGCTCCCCGGCCGCAAAGAAGCCGGCCACCGGGATCGGTCCGCAGGCCGCATGCACGCAGCTCACATCGTGATCGGCGATGGGAAACAGGCGCGTCCCGCGTCCATTGCAGGTAAACAGCAGCGCTCCCGCCGGCGTCGCCGACTCGTCGCCGCCGGCCCCGCGCAACAGCTGTTTCAGATCATCGTCCGCCGTTTCATGATCGCGCAGATGAAACTGCACCGTCTGCCCTGGGCGGATGAAGTCCCCGACTGCGATCGCGCCGCGCCGCGGATCAATGCCGATCACGTTGCGAATCAGAAAATCGCCCGCCTCAAACGTCTCGCGGTATTCGCTCACCACCCGCCCCACATGCAGTCCGCGCTGAAACAACTGTTGTTCGCGCGTCGGCAGCTCGGCGAAAAGCGACTTGAGTTGTTCGAGTGCGGGGCGGCCGCCCAATTCCACCAAGACGTTTTGTTCGGCTTTGGTGACCACGAACGGCTTGCCGATCGGACGGCAGCCCTGCGAAACCACGGTTCGCAATCCGACCGGCCCGCGCAGCAGCACCGCCACGGCCCCGTCGGTATATGCTTGGTCGTGCAGATAGAGCCGATTCTCGCCCGGCCCCGAACCGCTGCTCGCCATGCCCCCCGCCACCTTCACCCCCGGGCGATCTTCATTTAGTCGTTCAAGCAAAAAGTCGGCGGGAAACGTGTAGGGGTCGCCCAGCAAGATCAATAGCGACTCGTCCGGCCATTCCCCCGCGAGCTGCTCGGGCCAACCCTCGATCACGCCGCCTTCCGGAGTGCGCGCGAACGACAAACGAAATGCGTCGACCGTCGCCGCGGGAAACGACGCCGCCCAGATCGACAGCGCCGAACTGGCTTCGACCTCGCGATCGCCGCCCACAATCGACTCTCCCGTGCACCCCACGACGCAGCCGGCCTCAAGCGTTTCTTGGATCTGAGTCAGGCTGTCCTGCAACGATTCCGCGTGGTCACCCGACGCGAAGATCACCACCAGCGAAGCGGGGACGGAAAGCTGCTGGCGGACGGCGACGAGCGCTTCGGCGACCGCCGCCTTTGTACTGGACTGAGTGGACAGATGGACCGCGCAGCGGATCTGCGCGACGTTGGATTCAGTTGCCATGACGATGCGAACCTGCGAACAGGAGGAATGGTCCCTCGACGCGCGACGCGTGCGGCCGTTTCTTGCTTGGACTCGTGGCATGATAGCCGATATGATGTCGGCGAGGAGAAACGACCATGGCGCACGCTCCTGCCGTTCGTTGGGGACGCATAGCCTTCGCAGTTGCGGCAGGGCTTTGGGGGATCGTGGGCGTCGTGACACGCTCGGACGCCCAGGGACCGACGACCGTCCAACTGCCGACGTTTCATTCATTCTCGGTCGACACGTCGGTGTTGGTCCCCGACCGTGGTTCGACGTCGCTAGGCGGCGTCGATTACGCTCGGTCAGGCTCGACGACGCGCGGCGTGCCGGGGTTGAGTCACGTGCCGGGCGCGAATCGGCTATTCAAAAATCGTGCGTTTGGCTGGGAGACCGGCCGATCGGCCGCGAGCGTTTCGGCCTGGATTCACGATCTGTCCGCGATGGATGCCGCGGTGCTGGCCGACGCGGCCGCTCGACGCGGCGACGATCCGTCGACGACGACCGCCGCCGACTCCAGGACTCAGTCCGCGCAGGATGTCAGCGCCTCGTCGGCCTCGCGCGGCGATGCCAGCTTAGCGTCGATTCGCGCTCAGCAAGCAGCCCAACAAACGACCCTCGCCCACGAAGCGCTCGACCTGATCCGCCAAGGAGACGCCGCGGCCGAAGCCGGCAAGCCAGGCGTGGCGCGCCTGTTCTACCAACAGGCGCTGCGTCGCGCGCCCCAGGTCGCGAGGCCCTTAGTCCAACGCCGCCTCTCGCCCCCGTAGAACAGGCTTCCAGCCTGTTACTGATCGCCCTGTGCCGCCCCCAGCGCTCTAGCGCTCCAGCCCGCCGCTAATCCCCTCTACTTCAGCGCACTAGCAAGCCACAAACCGGCCAGTGCCAGCCAAGGGAGCGTCCCCGCGACCAGGGCCGTACGCACGATGGCGGCGGGGGGCGGGGTGAGTCGAATGCGGCGAACGAGAATGGTCAAACCGAGGCAACAGGTGCCGGTCACCCAAGCAACGAACGCGAGTACCGGCGGCATCAAGGCGATCATGCCGGGCAGTTGATCAACTCCGCCCATGACCGCGATCAGCCCAAAGCCCGCGACCGCCCCCAGCTCAGCCAAAAGGCAAGCCATGAGCGACAGCATCCACGCCACCGTCATCGCCTCCGGCACCCGATTATCGTGATTCAAAACCCACCCCCGTAGGACAGGCTTCCAGCCTGTCTCCCCAACCTACTCCGTCTCCCCGCCGTCTCCCCTCTTGCATCCCCGCGAACGAGCCCGCGCTCTTAACGCAAGACTAAGTGCACGACGATATCGCCGCAGCGGTCGGTGATGACTTTGGCGACGGTGCCGCAGCACCAGCGGTAGACGACGACGGAGCGGCCCAGCGCACCGACGCGTTCCACGACTCGCGGTTCGCCGTCGCAGCAAACGGGGAGGCAAAGGGGGATGGCGGTGGTGCAGCCCGTGCACGGGTCGCAGTGGTAGAGCACCGTTTGATAGACGTCGCAGCAGCGCGAACGACCGTGTGGAATCACTTTGACGCAGGGGGCGCAACCGCCCTTCTGAATCGGCGCTTGATAAGGCGCTTGGTAGGGCGCCTGATACGGCGCCTGATAGGGGCTCTGCACCTGTTTCTGCAATTGAGTCGGCATGGGCATGGGGCGCATCGGGCGCAGGTCGCTCGGCGACGCCGCGCCGTCTTCCCCTTCTTGCCGGCGCAAATTGCGCGCGGCGGCCGATTCTGCAATAGCGAGCCACGCGCTGGCGGCGATGAGCGCGACGACGAACCAAGAACGCACCATGTTGCAGTCCCTCCCGAGTGAACGACGACCCAACCATCCTGGCCAGTAAAGTTCCCTTAAGTCGCCCAGTGTATTTGGGGCAACTCGGGTTGGCTATGGCCGTCCTCACTCGTGCGGAGCTGCGCCAGTTTTGCGCAAAGCTACGCCAGCATCGCGCGGAACTGGTCGAACAGGTAGCTGCTGTCGTGCGGGCCCGAGGAGGCTTCGGGGTGGTACTGCACGCTGAACGCGGGTACGTCGGTGCGGCGCACGCCGGCGATTGTGTTGTCGTTCAAGTTGCGGTGCGTGATCTGCAAATGGGCGGGCAACGTCGACTCTTCCACTGCGAACCCGTGGTTCTGCGCCGTGATCTCCACTCGACCGTTGTCCAAGTTGAGCACCGGTTGGTTGGCGCCGCGGTGACCGAACTTGAGCTTAAAGGTCTTGGCGCCGCTGGCGAGCGACAGGAGTTGGTGACCGAGGCAAATGCCGAAGACGGGGACTTTGCCCAAAACGCCCTGGATGCAGCGGATGGCGTACTCCAACGGTTCCGGGTCGCCGGGGCCGTTCGACAGGAAGACGCCGTCCGGCTTGTGCGCCAGGACCTGTTCCGCCGTCGCGGTGCCGGGCAGGATCGTGACTTTGAAGCCCTGCATGCGCAGGTGCCGCGCGATATTCCATTTCATGCCGTAGTCGAGCGCCACGACGTGTTTGCCGGCGGCGGGCGGCGGCGGGTCGCTTGTCAAATTCTCGATCCGCGACCACTGCGTCAGTCCTTCATCCCAATTGCGAGGCTGTTCCGGGAGCACTTCGCGGACCAAATCGCGTCCCACGAGCCCCGGGCTGGCTTTCGCTTTGGCGACGAGGCTTTCGTCGTTCAAGTCGATCGAGGAGATGACTCCCTTGAGCGCTCCCTTGGTGCGGATGCGGCGCACGAGCGCGCGGGTGTCGATGCCGGCGAGCCCCACGATGTTGTGCTGCGCCAAGTAATCGTGCAGCGTCCCGGAAGAGCGGAAGTTGCTAGCGATGCGACTTCCTTCGCGGACGATGAAACCCGCCAAGTGCGGCTGATGACTCTCGACATCCTCGACATTAACGCCGTAGTTTCCCTGTTCGGGATAAGTCATCGTGACGATCTGACCGCGATAGCTGGGATCGGTCAGAATTTCTTGGTAGCCGGTCATGGAGGTGTTAAAGACCACCTCGCCGTCCACCTCGCCTTGCGCACCAAACGATTCCCCCGTGAAAACCGTCCCATCTTCCAACGCCAACTTCGCGGGGTTGCTCATAGTCGCTCCGGTTGACAACCTCGCTCCACCTTGGCCGCAGCCGAAGTTGCACGGGTTGCTCAAGTCAGTCTGGGGCTAGGCCCGATACCCTCATTACGGCTGTGGGTCTCCGAGCCGAGGTAACCATTCCAAAGCCCGGACAGCCATTCGGAAGGGTTCTTGTTGCGGCGAGCAAGAACCCTTCTTTTTTTATGCGCGCAGGGCGTGACCGCGCAGAGTTACCTGCCTTCCCACGGCGCGCTCGGCGAATTATAGCGAGCAAGCTAGCGACGGGGTAGGACCTACTTCTTCGCCGCGATCACGGGGCTCGCTGCACCGCCGGCGTCTTTGCCTTGCTGGTCGAGTTTCCCTTGTTGATCGAGGCAGCGTGCGATCTGGCGGACGGCTTGTCGGAGCCGGTTTTCGTTCTCGACGAGCGAAATGCGCAAGTAGCCTTCGCCCGCGGGTCCGAAGCCGCTGCCGGGACTCACCGCGACGTTGCCCTTTTCGAGCAGCATCATGGCGAAATCCATCGTCGACATTTGGCTGGCCCACGGTTCGGGCACCTTGGCCCAGACGAACATGCCGGCGCGCGGCACATCCATCTGCCATCCCAACCGCCGCAGCCCTTCCACCAGCACGTCGCGACGCCCCTGGTAGATCCGCGATTGCGCCTCCACCGCGGCATCCGTGTGGCGCAACGCCACGATCGCCGCGATCTGAATCGCCTGGAACATGCCGTAATCGTAATAGCCCTTGATCGTCCCGAGCGCTCGGACCATCTCCGCGTTGCCGCAACAGAAACCGACGCGCCAACCGGCCATGTTGTAGCCCTTGCTCATCGTCGTAAATTCGACGCCGACCTCCAGCGCCCCCGGCGCCGACAGGAAGCTGGGCGGTTGATATCCGTCGAAGGCGACGTCGGCGTACGCAAAGTCGCTGATGACCATGAAGCCGTACCGCCGCGCCATCTTCACCACTTCCACATAGAAGTCCGGCTCGATCGTCACGGTCGAGGGATTGTGGGGGTAGTTGATGATCAGCAGCTTCGGGGACGGGTACAGGTGTTGGCACGTATAGGCGATATTCGACAGGAATCGATCCTGATCGTTCACTTCGAGCGCAATTGCGTTGCCCGAGGCCAAGGCGATGGCGTACATGTGGGCCGGAAAATACGGCGCGGGGATGATGGCGTTGTCGCCAGGGCCCATTAGCGCCAAGCAAAGGTGGCTGAAGCCTTCCTTCGACCCTAGGCACGTGATGATCTGGGAGTCGGGGTCGAGCCGCACGCCGTACTTCTTCAGGTACTTGGCGGCGACTTCGCGGCGCAAGTTGAGAATTCCGTTGGACTTGCTGTATCCGTGGTTGTCCGGGTCGTGCGCCGCCTCGGTCAACTTCTCAATCACCATGTCGGCGGGCGGGTCGGACGGATTGCCCATCCCCATGTCGATCACGTCGAGCCCCGCGCGGCGCTTTTGGTACAGCATCGCGTTGATGCGTCCAAAGAGATACGGCGGCAGCCGATTCACGCGGTCGGCAAAGCGGATGTGAAACGGCTCGTTCGGCACCGTCGGGGGAGCGTGGGGAATCCGACGGTCTTCCGAACCCTGCGAGAAATCGTATTCGGTCATGACGTAAACGCCTCTTTCTGAATTACCCACCACCATACCGACCCGGCCTCTCCCTGAGAACAGCACTCGTGCAACTCCGTCGCCGCGGGCGCACCCGGCAAGCGTCCAGCAACCTTCACGAAGTTCTCTCGCAAAAAACCCGAAATCAACCTATAGTCTTCGTTGGATGTTCATCCAGTCTTCATGAAACGGCCTCGACGAGGCGTTTCTGTGAGCCGTTGCTGCGAGGCGTTATGGCGGACTTATACCTGTCGCTGGTGGTGATGACAGTGTTATCTGCCGCAATGTTCGCGATGGTGCAGCGAGCCAGTCGGCGGCTGTCTCCTTCCGCCCTGAACGCGTCGGCCGTCCTCGTGGTCGTGCTGATGGTCGCCTACATTCTTTTGGTGTGGGACCGCTGGTGGCTCTCGCGGCTGTTTCCCTATGCGAATCTGATCGTGGTCGGCAATTGGTTTCCGCTGTGGTCGGCGGCGCTCGCTGCGTTGATTTGGCGGCGAACGGCCCATCAACCGTGGCGGCGCGCCTGCGACGTCGGGGCGCTGGCCGTGGTCGCCCTGTTTTCGCTCGTCGCCCCTTTCCTGGGGCGTCCGCCCGAGTGCGGGGCGGAGTGGATGGAGGGACGCTATTGTCTGCAGACGACGCCGGTCACTTGCACGCCGGCGTCGGCCGCGACGTTGTTGCGACATTACGGCATCGACGCGACCGAACAGGAAATGGCCGAACTGTGTTTGACTCGCCGCGGCACCACTTGGCAGGGACTGTATCACGGACTGAAACGCAAAACGGCGGGGACCGCGTGGGACGTCGAAGTTTCGCGAATCGATCTAGCCAGCCTGCAAGCACTCTCGAGCCAATCGGCCGAACCGCTGTTGCTGCGAGTCGGTCTGTCGGCCGGCGCGGAGGTCGGGCCCGAGTTTGAACGAGAGCTCGGTTGGCGCCCCGGCACCGGCCATTCGGTCGTCTTCCTCCGCTTCTTGGCCCACAATATGGTCGAAGTGGCCGACCCCACCCCCGGCATCGGCCGCGAACAATGGACGGTCGAAGAATTCAAGACGCTGTGGGACGGCCAAGTCGTCAGGTTAGTCCCCGTAGGACAGGCTTCCAGCTTGTCGAGAATCGCGCAGCGCTAACCGCGTCTCCGCCGCCGGTGCGCTAGCACCCGACTGCGCCCGAGCGGGCGTATTGCGGTGCGGCAGTCGCCGCCTACTAGCGGCCGCTCGTTCAGCGGTACTAAGCTATCGACCGTTGCGTTGCGACTGGAACCAGGCAGGAGTCGATCACCATGAAGAGTTGGCGAGCAATCGGGATTGTGTTGGCGGGAATGTGGCTCGGCGCCGCGGCGGCCCAGGCGGACGACAAGCCGTGGATCGTGCTCGAGGGCGGCGCAGGACCGGGCCAAGGGAAGCACGTGGTGCTGGTGAGCGGCGACGAGGAATACCGCTCGGAGGAAACCCTCCCGGCGCTCGCCAAAATCCTCTCCAAGCACCATGGCTTCAAGTGCACCGTCCTATTCGCCATCAATCCGGCCGACGGCACGATCGATCCCAACGTCAACAACAACATCCCGGGCCTCGAGTCGCTGAAGACGGCCGACCTCTTGGTGATTTTCACTCGCTTTCGCAACTTGCCCGACGACCAGATGCAGCACCTCGTCGATTACGTCGAATCGGGACGACCGATCGTCGGTTTGCGAACGGCGACGCATGCCTTCAATATCTCGGGTGAATCCAAGTTCAAGAAATACACTTGGACCAGCAAAGAATGGGACGGCGGCTTCGGTCGGCAGGTGCTGGGCGAAACCTGGATCAGCCATCACGGTCACCACGGCAAGGAAAGCACGCGCGGCTTGATCGCCCAGGGGCAGGAGTCGCATCCGATCCTGCGCGGGATCAACGACGGCGACGTGTGGGGACCGACCGACGTCTACGGCGTCAAGTTGCCGCTGCCAGGCGACAGCCAACCGTTGGTCATGGGGCAGGTGCTGGTCGGCATGAAACCCGACGACAAGCCGGTCGAAGGGCCCAAGAATAACCCGATGATGCCGGTCGCGTGGACCAAGTCGTACCAGGGCGCGGCAGGCAAAAAGGCGCGCGTCTTTACCACCACCATGGGCTCGTCGACCGACTTCGTCACCGAAGGGACTCGCCGCCTGCTCGTGAACGCCTGCTACTGGGCGGCGGGGCTGGAGGACAAGATCGCCGACAAGTCGCAGGTGGACTTGGTGGGCGAGTTCAAGCCGCGGAACTTCAGCTTCGGCGGCGCCGCCAAAGGCGTGAAGCCGGCCGACACGCTGAAGTAGTTCGTCGGCGCCCCGCCGTCGACGCCCCGCTGTCGATGTCACTGTGTTCTCGTCGCACCCCTTTCCTTTCCACCCCAGATCGTCCCGATGCGTCACTGGATTCTCAGCGAAACGAATTACGGCTACACCAAAGAACATCAGTACGAGGTGGCGGTCCTGCCGTTGGGCGCGACCGAGCCGCATAATTTGCATCTGCCGTACGGGACGGACGTGTTCGAGGGGACGACGGTCGGCGAGAAGATCTGCGAATGGGCGCATGCGCGCGGCGCGAAAGTGGTGCTGTTGCCCACGATCCCCTACGGGACCGAAAGCAACTTGAATCGTTTTCCGCTGGCGATGAACGTGCAGCCGACGACGCTGTTCCGCTTCGTGCAGGACATCGTGGAATCGGCGGCGAACAGCGGCATCCGCAAAATCGTGCTGCTCAATAGTCACGGCGGCAACGACATGAAGCCGCTGCTGCGCGAGCTGTACGGGCGAACGCCGGCGCACGTATTCCTTTGCAATTGGTTCCAGGTGCTCGCCGATCGCTACGGCGACCTGTTTGAGTACCGGGACGACCACGCGGGGGAGATGGAGACGTCGTTCGGCCTGGCCTATTTCCCCCATCTGGTCGCCAAGAACCCCGACGGGACGCTCGCCGCCGACGACGGTCGGCAAGCTCAAACGCGTTTCGAAGCGATCAACCGCGGCTGGGTGGGACTTACCCGCCCCTGGCACTTGCTCACCACCAACAGCGGCTCCGGTTACCCTCACGCCGCCTCGGCCGACAAAGCCCGCCGCATGATGGATCTGCTCGTCGAACGTCTCGGCCAGTTCCTGGTCGACCTATCCGCCGCCCCAGTCGACGAAAGCTTTCCCTACCCCCAGCCGTAGCACAGGCCGTAGCACAGGCTTCCAGCCTGTGACCCCCCTCGCCCGCGCGAACCTTTCGAGCCGGTTGACCCTCTTTGAGCTCGTCAGTAGACTTACAAAGCACGCAACGGTGGGCTTAGCTCAGTTGGTTAGAGCACCAGATTGTGGATCTGGGGGTCGGGGGTTCAAGTCCCCTAGCCCACCCCTCACGCAACCCGCGGTCAGGATCTGCTTTCAGATTCTGACAGCGGGTTTTTTTGTGTTTGTGGCGAACGAGGAGCATCTGCCATGCGTCATCTGCTGTGCTGGCTGTTTGCGGCGTTGTCGTGGGCGGCGTTCCCCGAGGTCGCTCGAGCCGAAATCACGGTCGAGACGGTGCTGACGCCGATGCGCGACGGCATACGGTTGGCGACCGACGTCTACCGCGACGCAAATCGGAAGTCGGGCCCCGTGCTGCTCATGCGCACCCCCTACAACAAGGATCGCGCGAAAGGGGCGGCGCAGTACTTCGCGAACGCCGGCTACATCGCGGTCGTGCAGGACTGCCGCGGCAAGTTCGCGTCCGAGGGGACGTTCGTCCCGTACAACCAAGAAGGCCAGGACGGTTACGACGCCGTCGAGTGGATCGGCAAGCAGCCGTGGTGCAACGGCCGCATCGGCATGTGGGGCAGCTCGTACGTCGGCGCGACGCAATGGCAGGCGGCCGTCGAGCGACCGCCGGGACTCGTCGCCATCGCGCCGACCGCCACCTGGACCAGCTTCTATCGCAACTTGTATTTGGGCGGCGCCGTCCGGCTGTCGCTCATCACCCGTTGGGCCGCCGGCAACTCGCCGATCCCTCCCGGCGCGACGGCGACCAACGATTGGGACCAGACGCTCCACCACCTGCCGCTCGACGACTTCGATCTGGCGATCGGCTGGCCCATCCCGTGGCTGCGCGGCATGCTCACGCACCCCGAGCCCAACGGGTATTGGACGCGGCTCGATCTGACGCAGCAGGTTGAGCAACTGGATTTGCCGGTGCAACATGTCGTCGGCTACTACGACTTCTTTTCGCGGGAATCGGTCGAGTCGTTCGTGCGGATGCAGCAACGTGCGAAGCTGGAGTCGACTCGGCGTCGACAGCAACTGATTCTGGGTCCCTGGGACCACGGGACGATCGGCCAGACGAAGGTGGGGGACGTCGACTTCGGCCCGCAGGCGGCGTGGGACCTGCAAGCGGCGAACCTTGAGTGGTTCGATCGCCACGTGAAACAAGCACCCGAGTTGGAGACGAGGCCCTTCGCCCCCGTGCGCTATTTCTCCATGGGGGACAACCGCTGGTTCAATGCGGAGACGTGGCCGCCCGCCGACGCGCAGCTCACGCCGTTCTACTTGCATTCGCAGGGCGGCGCGAACACGCGCGCGGGGGACGGGCGGCTCACGCGAACCGCGCCGACCTCCGACGAACCGCACGACGAATTCCGCGCCGACCCGGCCGCCCCGGTCCCCGCCTGTCCCGTCACGCCCCAGCGTCCTCTAAATGCCGCCACTTGGGCGCCCGTCGACCAGCGGCCGCTTGAAGATCGACCCGACGTCTTGGTCTACAGCAGCGAGAAGCTGGCCGAACCGCTGACGATTGCCGGAGATGTGAAGGCCGAGCTGTATGTGAGCGCCGACACGCCGGACGCGGACTGGGTCGTGAAGCTGATCGACGTGCATCCCGACGGGTTCGCTCAGAATCTGAACGTCGGCATCTTGCGAGCCCGGTATCGCAAGTCGGAACGGAAGCCCGAGCTGCTCACGCCCGGCGAAACGACGAAGATCGTCGTCGATCTTGGTCCCGTCGCCGTTCAGTTGGGCGTCGGTCACACGCTGCGAGTGGACGTGTGCGGCGCTTACTTTCCCCTGTTCGACCGCAATCCCAACACGGCGGCCGGCCCGTTTGGGAAAGAGACGGCCGTCGCGACCGAACGCGTTCATCACTCGCCGCAGTCGCCGTCGCGCCTTTGGCTGCCGTTGCGCTGAGGTTCGCATGGCCGGGCAACTGGACGGTCCTTGGCGGTCGTCCTAGGATGGCGGACTTGTCGTTCGCAGCGGCCAATTGGCGGGAGACGCAGATGAAGACTTGGATGCAGAGAGCAACGATCGTCGTCGTCAGCGGCGTCGCGATTTTTCTCATAACGCTGCACGCCGCCTTGGCAGAGGACGAGAAGCCGAGGACGAACGTCATTGTGATCGTCGGCGACGACATGGGTTACTCCGACTTGGGAATCCAGGGCGCTCGGGATATCCCCACGCCGCACCTCGACGCTTTGGCCGAATCGGGCGTCCGCTTCACCAACGGCTACGTCTCCGGTCCCTACTGCAGTCCCACTCGCGCCGGGTTGCTCACCGGTCGCTACCAGCAGCGGTTCGGTCACGAATTCAATCCCGGACCGCCCGCCGAGGCGACTCGAGAGCTGGGCCTGCCGCTGACGGAGCAAACCTTGGCGAGCCAGTTCCAAAAGGCTGGCTATCGCACGGCGCTGGTCGGCAAATGGCACTTGGGACATGCCGACAAGTTTCATCCGCTGAGCCGCGGGTTCGACGAGTTCTTTGGGTTTCTTGGCGGCGCTCACCCTTACCTGCCTGGCGCCGGCGGTCAGAAGCAGAATCCGATCATGCGAGGCCGCGAGGCGCTCGACGAGCGCGAGTATTTGACCGACGCGTTCGCGCGGGAGGCGGTCGCGTTTATCGAACGTCACAAGCAACAGCCGTTTTTTCTGTACTTGGCGTTCAACGCCGTCCACACGCCGCTGGAAGCGACCGACAAGTACCGCGAGCGATTCGCAAGCATCGAGAACCCGAAGCGGCGCGCTTATGCGGCCATGATGTCGGCGCTGGACGACGCCGTCGGGCGTGTGACCAAGTCGCTCGCGGATTCCAAATTGGAAGAACGCACGCTCGTGGTCTTCTTCAGCGACAACGGCGGACCGGCCGTGAATGCGTCGAGCAACGCACCGCTGCGCGGCCACAAGGCGACGACGTGGGAAGGCGGCGTGCGCGTGCCGTTCTTCATGTCCTGGAAAGGCCGAGTCCCGGCGGGGAAGGTTTACGATCAGCCCGTCATTCAGTTGGACGTCTTTCCAACAGCGCTGGCGGCGGCTCAACTGTCAGCGCCCGCGGACGTGAAGCTCGACGGCGTCGATCTTCTGCCCTTCGTGACGGGGGCGAACGATCAGCCTCCGCATGACAAGCTCTATTGGCGTTTTGGCGCTCAGCGCGCCATCCGTGCCGGCGACTGGAAGCTTGTGCACGCGAACGGCGTCGGCCAGCCCATGCTTGTCAATTTGCGCGAAGATGTGAGTGAGTCGACAGATCGTTCGGCCGCTCAGCCCGAGAAGGTCGCGGAGCTGGAGAACGCCTGGAAAGCGTGGAGCCAGGAATTGATAGAACCGCGCTGGAAGGGGGCCCGCGCGGCTGCGAAAGCGGCCGTGGGCGGCAAGAAGAAGGGCCCAGGCAAGGCCAAAGGGAAGGCGAAGGCGGACTGACATGCAACGATTGGAACGAGTGCTGCGGCAGTGCGTGACGCGCGGGCGAGTGCTCACGGCGCCGGCGCAGTTGGCCGGTTACGACGCCGACGGCATCGGCTACAAGACGTTTCGCCCCGATGCAGTCGTGATTCCCGGTTCGACCGAAGAACTCGCCAATGTCTTGCAGCACGCCAAGCTGCTCGACGTCCCCATCTGCATGCGCGGCGCCGGCACTTCTCTGTCAGGCGGCCCCGTCGCAGCTCAGGGCGGCGTCATCGTACACACTTCCGCGCTCCGCTCAGTCCGGCAAATCCATTCGTCCGCCTTCTGGTGCGAAGTCGAATGCGGCGTGACGCTCAACCAACTCGACGAAGCCCTCAAGCCGTACGGCGTGTTTTATCCGCCCGATCCGTCGAGCGGCCCGGTTTGCACGCTGGGCGGCAATGTGGCCATGAACGCCGGCGGTGCGCACTGCTTTCGTTATGGAGTGACCAGCAACTACGTACTGGGAGTCGAAGCCGTGCTGCTCGACGGAACCGTCCAACGGTTCGGCGGACCGGCCGGCGGTCGCGGCTCGTGGCGCGAAGACTGGAAGCGTCTCATGGTCGGCTCCGAAGGGACGCTTGGCGCTTTCACTCGCTTCTGGCTGCGCACGCTCCCGCGTCCCGAAAAGGTGTGGACCTTCCGCGCGACGTATGCCGATTTGGTCACCGCCGAACGCGCCATTCATCGACTGGCGGCCCACTCGAGTTTCCCGGTGGCGATTGAGCTGATGGACCCGCGCTGCGTGGCGATGGTCGAGAACAGCCACATGGCCGTGGGGCTTCCCAAAGATTCCTTCATGCTGCTTACCGAGATCGACGGACCGCGCGAACTGGTCGATGCGCGAGTCGAATCGGTGGCGCAAATCTTGCGCGATGCGGGATCGAAAGACGTCGTTTACAGCGATGAAGAGGAACCGCGGAAGAAGCTCTGGAAGGCGCGCAAAGTCGCCGGCGGACTGATGGGGCAGCTCAGCGCCGACTTCGTCGTGCAAGACGCGGTGATCCCCAAGCGAGCGCTCGCCGAACTGCTGCAGTTGGTGTACGACGAAGCCGACGCGGCGGGCGTGGCGGCCGTAAACGTGTTTCACGCCGGCGACGGCAATCTGCATCCCAACTTCATGTTCGACGCGCGAAAGCCAGGCGAACTGGAGCGGGTCGAGCACATCGGCAAGCGGCTGATGCAGCGCGTGGTCGAAGTGGGCGGCACGCTGTCAGGCGAGCATGGGATCGGCAACGACAAAGCGGCCTACATGCCGCTTGTGTTCGGGCCCGAGATGACGCGCATCCAGCTCGCCGTCCCCAACATCTTCAACCCGGCCCACCAGATGAACCCGCTTAAGGTGTTCAACCAGCGCCGCTATGAGGGCGGATCGACGAACGGTGCGCCGGCGCCGACGAAGTCGACGCCGCTCGCGGGCGCCGCGACCGACGCGCGCCTGTTCACGCCGTTTCTGGACGAGATCGACGGCGTGGCGTGCGTGCCGGCCGCGGCAAAGGCCGCCGACTTACGAAGCGCCATCGGCGACCATCCTCTACGGTATCCCTTGCTGCTCGATGCCGATGCCTCGCTGCGCGAACATGTGCTTGCCACCGGCTACGCGTCGGCCTCGTCGCGCTTCGGGCCCTACTGCGACAACATCCTCGGGATGAATTGGCGATTGCCGAGCGGCCGAGTGGTGCGGTTCGGCGAGCGAGTGGTGAAGACGACGACCGGCTACGATCTGTTCCGCTTCGTTCTGGGCGGCGGATCGCGGTGGGGCGAGCCGCTGGACTATGTCGTGCGACTGCGGCCGAACTGCGGGCCGACGAACGTCTATCGGCTGCGCGGATCGCTGGAGAGCGTTGAACGGGCGGCGGGCGCGTTGCTCAAGAACTGCTGGATGCACTGGTTCGACTCCCTCGACGTGCTCCAGGCCGCACGCGAATCGACGCGTCCCGAACTACGGCTCGTCATCAACGGGCCCGCGAACGAAGCCAACGTGGCGGACGGCTACGTCAAGTCGCTCGCCGCTGCACACCGACTGACTTGCGACGCGGAACTCGACCGCCCCGCGCCGCTCGACGGCCTCCCCGACCTGATGCTCAAGACGACTCCCGATCGTGCGATCGCGATCGGGGCCGAAGTCGCGCGCGATCACGCCGTGCGCACGACGACGCTTTGCTATCCGGGCGTGGTGCATGTGTATTGCGAGTTGGGCGAAGCGTCGGCGGAACGTCTGCGGCCGATCGTCGCACGCTACGCGACGCGGCTGCATGAATCGGGCGGCGATTGGCACTCGCGGCATCTGCCGCCGAATGTGCCTGCGGAACGCGAAGCGCGCTGGATCTCTATTTTGGAACAGGAAACGCACGACTCGTGAAGGACATGACCCACTCGCCGCTGCAGGACGACGCGCTGCTCACGAGCTGCGTGCATTGCGGCTTTTGCCTCGAAGTGTGCCCGACCTACAAGCTCACCGGCGACGAAAACAACTCGCCGCGCGGCCGCTTGCGCTTGTGGCGCGAGGAGGCGGATGGACGGTTGCCGGCCGATGCCTGGACCGCTCATTACACGTCCGAGTGCGTAGGATGTTTGGCCTGCGAGACGGCGTGCCCGGCCAACGTGCCCTACGGAAAGATCTTCGAGCATGTTCGGCACGAACATGTGGCCGCGAAGCGGACGCGGCCGAGCCTCCTGGTGCGGTGGGCCGCCGAACTGGCTCGACGACCCGCGTTGTTTCAACTGGCGTCGCTGCCGGCGCGGTTGCTGCGGCGAGTGGGCTTGTTGCAGCATCCGGCTGTGTTTCCCGGTGCGCCGGCGATCGTTCAGTCGACGGCCGACTACGCGCGCCAGCTGGTCGCTCGCAAACGACCCACGGGCCCGCGCGTCGCGCTCTTGACCGGCTGCTTGATGGAGGGAATGTTTCGTGAAATCAATTTCGCGACCGTCCGCGTACTGGTTGAGAACAATTGCCAAGTGGAAGTGCCGGCCGGCCAGACGTGCTGCGGCGCGTTCCACGAACATGCGGGGCTGGGCGGCGTCGACGAGTTGCAAGCGACGAACCGCGACGCGTTTGGTTCTTTAAAGGTCGACGCCGTCGTCGCCAATTCATCGGGTTGCGGATACTCGTTGAGCAAGTCGCTGGCGGGGCAGGTGCGCGTGGTCGATGTGCTGCAGTTTCTGGGTGAGTTGGGGCCGAAGAGGCGCGAGGGGCGACCGAGCGGCGCGCGCGTGTACGTCGACTTACCGTGCCATTTGGTGCATGGTCAGAAAGCGGCCGGCATTCCTCCGCAGGTGCTCGACGCGACCGGCTACCGCTGGGAACTCGCGCCGCAAGCGCGCGACTGCTGCGGATCGGGCGGCATCTATCATTTGGAGAAGCCGGAGAACGCCCGTGAGATCCTCCGCACAAAGTCGGCGTTCTTGAACGACGCCGAAGGCGATCCGCTGATCCTCGCGACGTCCAACCACGTCTGCATGCAGCAATGGAACTCGGCCCGCGCCGCGCAGTTGGTCGCGCGTCCCTACGAGGTGCGCCACGTCATCCAGTTGCTCGACCCCGGCGAAGCCGGGTAGCCGCCGAGAAAGAAGCCGCCGAGTTTTTTGCCACCGAGTTCACGGAGGACTCAGAGGAGACAATTCGCAGGGGATTGATTGGCCGTTGTTTGGCGAGGTGTTGCTTGTTTCCTGCGCCGCCGCGGAAGACGCGATCGACGCCAAATGCCCAGAACAATGCAACTTCAAAACCCTTCCCTTTTTCCCTTCCTTGCGATGAACGCCCCGCATCCCGTCCGCTCCCTCAGTGACCTCGGCGTCCTCTGTGGCAAAAAGCAGTTCGGCGGCCGTCCTCTCGGCGGCTAACGAGCGAGCGCGGCGCAGAGGTGGAGAGCGTCGTTCAACTTGCGGGCGGCGGGGAAGCGGCTGTGGAGCGAATAGATGCCGAGGATCGATCGAGCGCGGGTCATGGCGACGTACAGGTTCGACGCCAGGATCTGACCGTCTTGCGTCGTGTACTGGTCCGCGGACGGGATGAGCACCACCTCTGACTCGTAGCCCTTGTACGAGTGCGAGGTGGTCGCGATGAGCGTGTTCTCCCGTCGCTCGAAGGGACGATTCGTCTGAACCGATAGCTCGACGCCGATCTGCTGCAAGCGCGGAGCGAGTTTGGTTTCGAGATAACTGACGGTCGGTTTGCCGTTGTAGATCACGCAGATGTCGGCCGCAGCGACTCCCTCTTTTGTGACGAGTTGCACGATGTGGTTGCCGAGCGCCGCCATCTCCTCTTCGCGACTGCCGAATAGGTGGACGTAAGGCTTGGGCCCTTCCACCTGGTTGAAGTGCACACGCAGCCAATCTTCGCCGCCGCGCTGCACGCGCTCGAGCAACCCGAGCGACAACAGCTCCTTGTGATCATGCAACTCGGTGGATGGGCAGAGTCGATGCAGCAGGTTGACGGCGAGTTCGGTGATCGGCTGCGTCGAACGAAAGCTCTCGCGCATGATGGCCGATCGGCCGCGCATGTCGAGCCCGAATTCGGACCATTTGGGCGTCTTGCGGCCATAGATGTTTTGCGCGTTGTCGAAGAAGATGTGCGCCGAACGACTATTGCGATCCGACTCGCTCGCTTTCTCGACCAGCGACAGCAGCAGCCGCAGCGTGTTCGGCCCCATGTCCTGCGCCTCGTCGATGAATAGCGCCTGACACCGCGGCATGATCTCCGCTTCGGACTGTCGATTCAAAAACTCCTCGGCCGCTCGATCGTACTCAAATTCAAACGAATCGATCGACAACGACACGCTGGGGAGCAGTCCGGCCAGCACGTCTTTGACATGCAACAGCGACACGTTTTCCCAGGGGAATTCGAATAATTGGCCCGACCCGCGCCACGCCGCTTCGATCGACTCGCGCAGCAACTTGTGCAGCGAGCGGTTGGCGTAGACGGCCCAGATCCGCGCCTGCGGGTCGGTGGACAGACGTTTGGCGGTGCGGGCGACCCAGTTCGAAAGGACGACTGTCTTGCCGCTTCCGGCCACGCCGCGGACCAATCGCGGCTTGCCGTCCAGTTCAAGATTGGTCAATCGCTGTTGCTCGTGCGACAGAATCGGACGCAGCATCTTGCGCCGCGCGAACTGGCCGCCCAAGTTGTTCGCCGAAGGCATCGCGTGCGTCGACGAAGTCGTCGCGCCGGTGATGGAGCCGGTGGTCGTCGCGCAGGTCGAAACGGCCTCCCAACGCACGTCTCCCCCGTGACGTCGCAACACGCGCGGAGACAAGAGATCGACTAATGGCCGCAGGTGCGGTTCCTCCATCTCGTGGCGGCTCGCGACCAAGATCACCGTCTCGCGCGCTCGACTAATGCCCACGTTGACCAATCGTCGCCACTCGTCGTACGGCCAACTGCAACTGCCGGCGTTCACGGTGTCGAACACGACGACGTCGGCCTCGGCGCCCTGCTGACTGTGTACGGTCGACGCCGACCAGCTCTTGATTCCCTCGGCGCCGAACCACTCGGCGACCCATTGCGCCTGGCCGCGGTACGGCGAGATGAAGAGGCCCTGGCAATCGCGCATCGACGGATCGTGGAATAGCTTTTCAAGCACTTCCCGAGTGACCATGCGGACCCAACTGCGGTTGCCGGGGCCGCGCTCCGCACGAATCGACGCGAGCTCCTCGCCCTCCTCGTCCACGACATACCAGATCGCCCGAGGCCCCTCGGCCAACAGCTTGGGCAACGGTGTCTGTCGTTCGATCGTTTCCGGCGCCGTCGTCAACGCTCCCTTGTACTGAAACTCGGACACCACCTGGCACACCTCGGGATGCATCCGGCGTTGCTCGGTAAGCAGATGGACCGCGCGCGGCAACGGGTCGACTTGATCCAGGTGACTCAGGCCGCTGCTGGCGAGCCACGTCTCCTGGCGCGTCGGCAAGATGCGCGCGATGCGGCTGATCGGCGCCAATTGCTTGGAGTCGCCGACAAGCACGACTCGGCGACTGGCGAGCAACGAGAGGGCGGCGACGGCGGCACGCGAGATGAGCCCCGCTTCGTCGATGAAGATCGTGGTAAACGGCGCGTCGCCTTGTTCCACGATCCGCCTCACGGACTCGGAGTCCAGTAAGTTCAGCGCCTTGAACGCCGTCGACGCAACCACTCGCACTTCGGGCGCCACAAACACGCGTCGGCTTTGGTCCGAACCGCTCACGCGCAGCTCGGAGATTTGCTTGCGGGCGAGCGCCTTGTCCTCCCAGTGTTCGAGCGACGGGATTTGTTTCGCCAACTCGTCGATCTGATCGAGCACCTGTGCTTCGGTCCCCTGCAACATCGACTCGAGCCCCGCGTCGCGGTACGCGGCGAACGACGCTCCTTTGCCGATCCGCAGCAACTGGGCGTTCTCCAGTGCTTCGTCATGCTTCCCGATCGCCGCTTTGCCGATCGACAGCGCCGCAGCGTCGGTCGCTCGGTTCGTCGTCGAGACGACGAGGATGCGCTCGTCCTCGTCCGCCAGCAAAGCGGCGACTTGCCGGCCGGTGGTGTAGGTCTTGCCGGTGCCCGGCGGCCCCCACAGAAGGCACCAGGAATGTCGCCACATCGCGCGTAGTTGCGACAGTCCGTGGTAGGGAGGGTCTTCGTCCGAGTGCGTGGCAGCGAGGGGATGACGATCGCCGGCCGCAGCTGCCAGCCGTCGCCGCAGCTCTTCCCGCATGGGGGCAAAGCGCGGATCGTGGTAGATCGCGTCGAGCGTATGAAGGAAGTCGAAGGGGCGGACTAAGAACGAGCCGACGACGGGCGGGTTCTCGGGGTTTGACAGACGGATGAACAGACAGCCGTTTCGTTCGTCTACTTCGACGATCTCGCCCGACCACAGCGACCCCTCGTCGACCGGCGACGATTCGAAGTCCGCCATGTCGATGTCGCCATCGCCGTCGTCCGGCAGCGCCTGTGGCCGGAACGCGATGGCTCCTTCCCACGTCCAATCAAACTCGACCGTGCTTCCCACGTGGACGGCGAAGACCGTGCCTCGATCCCGCTCCGAAACAACGCTGACCTTGCGGCACCGCAATCGCTTCCACTTCGAACAGTCGCGATACTCCTGCCGCACGGCCGCCTTGGCGTCCAGAAACAGCGACTCGTCCGCGTCCGACAGTCCAAGTTCGGCGCGAAACCGAGCGACAGGGAATTCAGCGTGGAAGGGATCGGTGGGGTTCATAGTGAATCATCTATCGAGGCGGTTGGAATCGCCGTTTCGATCGTCGTGGACCGCTCCGCGGTCCAACGCATTAGCTTGTTTGCGCGCCCGCTCCGCGGGCCGGCGTTGGATCGCGGAGCGATCCACGACTATTTGCGGGCTTTGCCGCCATTCGGAGTCAGCCGCTTCCACCAATCCGGCCCCTCGGCGTCGACCGACGTTTGGTGTGCGAGCAACTGACGCTTCAGCGACTCGAACCGCTCCACCTCGGCGGCGTGTAAGTCGCGTTCTTCCCGCGGGTCTTGAGCAAGGTTGTAGAGTTCGAACTTAGAGAGCTTGGCGTCGGCCAGCAGTTTCCAATCGCCGACGCGCAATGCGACCTTGGCATTCGGCGCCATGTGCAGTCGCCAATACAGCGGCTGAGGTCGCTCGACCGATTGGGCTTCGCCTGTCAGCACCGGGAGCAGGTTGACGCCGTCAAGCGTCCGGTCGGCGGGCGGTGCGGCGCCGCAGGCGGCCAAGAGCGTTGGGAACAAGTCGCTGCCGATGACCGGGATGCCGCTTGTGGAACCGGCCGCGATCTTGCCCGGCCAACGGACGATTCCCGGAACTCGAATGCCTCCCTCGTGCAGGTCGCGCTTGCGTCCGCGCAGACCGCCGGTCGATCCGCGGCCCGGCGACTGGACGCCGTCCCCTTCGGGACCATTATCCGACGTAAAGACGACCAGCGTTTCGTCTGACAGTTTCAGTTCTTCGAGCGCTTGAATGACTTGCCCGAAGGCGGCGTCCATCTGCGTCACGTTGGCGTGATGCTCGCGCTGAACGTCGTCGGTCAGGTCGGGATACAACGCCTTGAAGCGCGGATCGGACTTGATTGGATAGTGCGGCTCGTGCGTCCAAACGGCCAGGAAGAACGGCTTGGCAGGGTCGCGTTGCTCGCGCAGCCAGCGAACGGCTTCGTCGGCGACGAGCGGCGCGGAGTAGCCTGCGAGCGGACCGACCGACTTGCCGTTGCGGACGAAATTCTGCGGGTTCGCATGCGAGGGAGCGGCGTTGTTCTGCGTCGCCATCCACCATTGGTATCCGTGGTCGCCGGGTTGCGGTTGAGCGGGGTCGTTGAAGAGCCCGTTCAGATGCCATTTGCCGACGTGGCATGTGGCGTAACCAGCGCGACCCAGCAATGCGGGAAGAGCGACCTCCGAACGGCGCAGATGAACCTCTGAGCCCTCCGCGATCCAGGTAAAGACGCCGTTGCGATGCGGCGTGCGGCCCGTCAGGATGGCCGACCGCGAGGGGCTGCAGACGGCGCTCGCAGCATAGCACTGAGTCAACCGCAGTCCTTGTTTGGCGAAGGCATCCAGGTGCGGCGTCTTGATGAGGGGATGGCCATAACAACCGAGGTCGCCGTAGCCCAGATCGTCGGCCAGGAACAGAACCACGTTGGGACGTTTACCTGCTTGCGGCTTGTTGTTGGATTGGGGCTTTGCCGCAGGCTGAGGCTTCGCAGCCGACTGAAGCTCGCCGCCGTCGCGCAGCCATTGGGCGTTGAACCGCGCCAGCAGCAGCGTCTCATACGGTTTCGCGACGCCGCCTTCGTACAGACACAAGATCGTGCCGTCGGCAAGCCGTGCGAGCGACGAGTAGGCGGACGGGCCCGCATGAACTTGTCGACCAGCCTTGAACGTACGGCCTTCATCGTCGCTCGCCCGCACCGTCAAATTGATCCGCGCGCCGCTCGGCTTGCCCTCGACGGCGGCGGGCGGTACCGGGTTGCTGAACAACACCCAACCCGGCTTGTCCGGGCCCGCCGGTTCATACTCCAAAAGACTCGCCTGACACTTGGGGCAGCGCAGTTGCGGGTCGTCTTCGATGGCAGTCCAAGTACAGCCGCCGTCGGTGCTGGTCGCTGCGCCGCGGAATCCGTGAAAATGACCCTGCATTCGCGTGTTGACCAGCAGCGAACCATCGGCGCGCTCGATCACCTGACACTCGTTGCCGCCCGCGCGGATCGGTTCGCCGATCTGCCACGTGTCGCCGCCGTCGTCGCTGTACATCGTGTGCGAGTTCCACTCGGGCGACTTGGAATCGAGCTGCCGTTTGTGGTCGCAGGGGATGACGAGCCGACCTGCGTGCGGGCCGTGACGCAGTTGGATGCCGATCCCCGGTCCCGTCGCGACCCAGTCCCAGTCGTCGCGAACGACGCTCGCCGTCAGATTCTTCGGCGCCGACCAGCTTTGTCCCTCGTCGTCGCTGGAGGTGATCCACACTTGCTTGTTGTCGCGGCAGAACGGCAGCCAGATGCGGCCCGTCTTCTGGTCGACGACGGGACACGGATTGCCGATCGTGATCTGGGCGTCGCCGCCCTCTTCGTAAACGATGGAGTGCGGCGACCAAGTGCGACCGCCGTCGGTGCTGCGCTTGACCAACAGGTCGAGATCGCCGTGATCGCCGGCGCCCGTCTTGCGTCCTTCGCAGAAGGCAAGCACCGTTTGACGCGGCGTGACGAGCAGCGCGGGGATGCGATAGGTGTGATAGCCGTCGCGACCGCTAATCCACAGCGTTTGCCGTTCAAAGCGAGCTTCCTCGGTCTGCACGGCGACTTGATCGAAGTACTTTTCGACGATCCATCGCGGCTGCCAGGGATCCGTCTTGCGCTCGCGGCCGGTCAAGTCGATCGACGGCGGGTCGGTCGCCAATTCCTGCGGCAATTCCAGCTTGTCTCCGACGTCGGCTTGCCATTGAGACAGACGCTGTCGCAGTCGTGCGAGGTGCGGGGCGTTCTCAGGTGCAGCAGCCACGTTGTGCTGTTCATAGGGGTCGTTCTGCAAGTCGAACAACTGTTGGTAGCCGATCTTGGGATACGCGATCCACTTCCAACGTTCGTCGCGCACAGCCCGCTGGAAATCCAAGAACGGCAGGAAGACCGAATCTCGCACCGAAGGCTGGGAACCTTCCCACAGTGGACGCAGCGAATGGCCGGCCAGATCGGCGGGTCGCTCGACGTTCAGGACGTCGCACAGCGTGGGGAATAGGTCGAGCAAATAGGTGAACGCGTCGGACGACTTTCCTTGGGGGATGCCGGGACCGGCGATGATGAGCGGCGTGCGCATGCTGTGTTCGTACACGCTTTGCTTGCCCAGCAGGCCATGACTGCCAATGGCGAGCCCATTGTCGGCCGTATAGATGATGATCGTGTTTTCGGCGACGCCCGTTTCCCGCAGCGTCGCCAAGATGCGGCCGATCTGGTCGTCCATCTGAGTGACCAGTCCGTAGTACTCGGCCAGTTGTTCGCGGACCATCTGCTCGGTGCGCGGCCATGCGCCGAGGTTCTCGTCGCGTCCGCCCGCCATCATGCCGTTGTCGAACGGCAATTGCGGGAGGAAGTCGGGCGGCAACGGCGGCAGGTTCTGGTAGTAAGGTTCGCGATACTCGCGCGGCGGCTGCCGCGGGTCGTGCGGCGCGGTGAACGCCACGTAAGCGAAGAACGGCCGCGAGCGGTCGTGCGTCTTCAGAAACTCGATGGCCGAATCGGCGAACATGCGAGTCGAGAAGTCTTCGCCCCAACGTTCGGCGGTCAATTTGCCGTCGGGTCCCAAGTCGCGGACGGGGACTTTGGTATGGTCTGACATTCCGCCGAACATGATGGTCTTGCCGCGCTGAAACGCGCGCAGCCAGGACGGTTGGCCGTTATGCCATTTGCCCGTACCGAAGGTGGTGTAGCCATGCTTCTGCAGATGTTCGGGCAGCAGCAGAACGTCCTTCAGCGTCGGGGCGTCGATATGAAACCACGTCTTGCCCGACATCAACATCGCGCGACTGGGGACGCACACCGCGCCGTTGTTGCTGCCGAACGTATAGTTGCGTCGAAAGCTGACTCCCTCCGCCGCCAGTCGGTCGAGGTTCGGCGTCTTGATGTGAGGGTTGCCGTGAGCGGCGATGGTGTCGGCGCGCTGGTCGTCGGCGAACAGCACCAAAACGTTGGGCCGCTCGGCGGCGCCGGCCGCTCGCACCTCCGCTCCCGCGGCAATCAACGTCAATCCAAGTAACAACGACAGTCCGAGGCGCGGAGTGATCTTCATGGCGGCGTGGAGGCGAGGAACGTGTGGAGGTGCAGGGACGAGCTTACTTCGCGGCGTATCGTTTGACGCGTACGTCGTTCTTCTGCGGCTTCCCGGGCGTGCTGCGGCCGCGCACGATCAACTGCTCCAACTGCTTCTGCATCGCCGAGACGCGTTCGGGATGTTCGGCCGCCGTATTGCGACGCTCGGACAAGTCGCTGGCTAGATCATACAGTTCGAGCGGGTCGTTCAGAATGAGCTTCCACGATCCCTGCCGTAAGCTCGGCACGCCGCTCGATGCACAACTGACCGAGTACTCGCGAACCGCGCGATCCTCGCCCTTCAGCAACGGCAGGAGGCTGAAGCTGTCCTCGCCCGCGTCGTCGGGTAAGTCGACGTCCCAGAGATCGGCGAGCGTGGCGAGCAAGTCGGCGTGATGAACCAACTGGCCGCAGACCGTTCCCGCCTTGACGACGGGCGGCCAACGGACCACGAACGGCTCGCGATGTCCTCCTTCGTAAACCGAGCCCTTGTAGTCGCGCAACGGGCCGCTGGGGTAGTGTCCGCGCTGTTCCAACTGCTTCGCGCCGACGTAGGGGGCGAAGCCGTTGTCCGAGGTGAAGACGACCAGCGTTTGATCGGCGACGCCGCTCTGATCCAGCGCCTCCAGCACGCGACCCACGGCCGCATCCGTTTCGATGATCAGATCCGCGGCGGCGTTGTCGAGCCCGCTTTGACCGCGGAACGGTTCGTTCACTGCCAACGGAGTGTGGGGCGTGGTGAGCGGCATGTAGAGCAAGAAGGGCTGCTTCGCGGCGGCCTGCTGTTCGATAAAGCGGCAGGCGCGATCTCGTAGCGCCGGGAGAATCGGCTCCAGCGTCCAGTCGGCGAGCGCAGGTCCTTGCAGGCTGGCTAGGTTTCCGTTGAGCAGCCTGGGCGGGAGCAGTTCGGTGGGGATGCCGATGGTGCGATTGTTTTCGAGGAAGCAATAGGGCGGCCAATTGGGGACGTCGGTTCCGAAGTAAAGGTCGAAACCGCGCGTCGTAGGTCCGCCAGGGATGGGTTGCGAGAAGACCATGCGCCACGCCGCGCGGTTCGCGTCGGTGGCCTGAACCGGCGATTGGTCGGACGCCGTCTTCTTTTCCCCCTTCGCGTTCAACGGCCGAATGCCGCGCGGCGCCAATTCATGAAAGTGCGGCTTGTCGTCGTCCGCAATCGGCCAGTCCCAACCCAGATGCCACTTGCCGATGCACGCCGTGCGGTATCCCTGCTGCTGCGCGAGACTGGCGATCGTGAGGCGGTCGGGCGCGATGAGCGGCTTGCCCCAGACGCCGACGATGCCGGATTGTAAGCGAGTGCGCCAGTGATAGCGTCCGGTGAGCAAGGTGTAGCGCGACGGCGAACAGACGCCGGAAGACGAATGGGCGTCGGTGAATCGCAGCCCCTGCGCGGCCAAGCGATCGAGGTGCGGCGTGGAGATCCGACCTCGATCGGGGTTGTAGCATCGCAAATCGCCGTAACCCAGATCGTCGGCCAGGATGACGACCACATTCGGCTTCGCGGCTTCGGCGTGCAGCGCCGTCGTGATCGCGAGACTCGCGATGAACGCCCCGAATCCGAGTCCGGCGAGCCAGCCGGTTCGCTTGTGGGCAAGTTTCATGTCGTGCCGCCTCGGTTTTGGTAATGCTTGAGGTGGGGGGCTGGCTGGTGGTGCTTGGTGGGCCCGCGTGTGGTGGGCCCGCGCTCGCAAAGCCTCGCTTGGCCCACCCTACTTTCGCGGCCCGCCCTACTTTCGCGGCCCGCCCTACGGGGGTGCATTAATAGTCGATGACGGCGCCGTCGGCCATTCTGGGGGTCGGCCATTTGAATTGCCGTTTGGGGTCGGCGTTGACCTTCTCGAACTGCGTTTCGTCGATCTCCACGCACAAGCCGACGCCTTGCGGCAACGACGCGTAGCCTTTGTCGTCGACTTCGAAACTCTTCTTGGCCACGCCCGGCGGCATGATGTGGCCGTCGAGATACATCTCGTGGATCAGTAAGAAGGGGATGGCGAACGCGCAATGGAGGCTTGCCGATACGCCCAACTCCGAGCAAGTGCAATGCGGGGCGAGCGGGACGAAGTAGGCTTCGGCGAGCGTTGCAATCTTCTTCATCTGGCTGATGCCTCCCGTGTGACCGCAGTCGGGCTGCAAGATGTCAATGCAGCGCTCGTGCAAGTAAGGCAGCATGCCCCAGATCGTCCGGTCGCGCTCGCCCGTCGCCATCGGGATCTTGATGTGTTCCTTGAGTCGCTTGAACACCTCAATGTTGCCCGGTACGGCGACCTCCTCTAGGAACAGCAGGTCGTAAGGCTGCAACGCGTTGGCGAGTTGAATGAGCATCGCGGGCGGCACGGCGCAGTGCGCGTCGAACATGACGGTGCCGTCGGGCCCGACGCGTTCGCGCGTCTGCTTGACGCGTTTGACCAGTTCTTCAATGTCGGGTGGATCGCCCGAGTAGGGATGAGGACCGCCGGTCCCTGTCTTTTGCGCTTTGGGAGTCGGGTAGACGCGCACCTTGTCGCGCGTGGGACCGCCGAGCAAGCGGTAAACGGGGACTCCCCATGCTTTGCCGGTGATATCCCACAGCGCCATGTCGATGGCCGAGATGACATGCGTCATGAATGGGCCGCCGCGCATGTCGCGATGCGAGCGATACAGCTTTTGCCAAAGGTGCTCGATGCGCGTCGGGTTCTCGCCGTCGAGCAGCTCGAAGAGCGAATGGGCGAGCGCCACGGCCACGTTCGGGTCGAGTCCCGTGACTTCGCCCCAACCAACGAAGTCGCGATTCGTCTCGATCTTGACGTACGCCTTTGTGCCGACGCGAAATCCGCGGAGCGACTTGATGCGCAAGTCGGCGCCGCGGTCCGAGACCTGCGCCGCCGGATTGGCCTCTTGCGCGACGGCGTCATGCTGAAATAACTGCCCCGCCGCGATCAGCCCCGCGGAACCCAAGAGCCCGCGCCGAGAGACCGAAACCGAAGAAGATCGACCGTCCATCAGAGGCTCCAAGGTTCAAGCACGGCCCTCAGCCGGCTCGCACCCGCGGCCGACTCTGCAAGATTGGAAATCCCCCGATGCGTCGGGCGGCCTGTGGTGGGCCCGCGCTCGCAAAGCCTCGCTTGGCCCACCCTACTTGCTTGCTCGCTTGGCCCACCCTACTGCTCGCTTGGGACGACCTGGGAATTGTAATCTAGCGAGTTCCGCGGGTGCCAGACGCGGCGTCGAGCGGCAGCGTGTCGGACGCGCCTTGCACGTCGACCACCAGCGGGCGGTCGTTGGGGGTGCGGAATGCGCCGTCGCGAGTTGCGGAGCGATGCGTAAACGCGATCCGCCCTTTCCCGTCCGCGACGCTCTTGGGCGCCGTCTCGGCGGGAAACCAGAAACTGTGCACCGCCTGTCGACGCGAAACTTCATAGCGGTGCACGACGCGCAGCGGTCGGACGCCGAATTCGCCATCCCAGAGGACGCGGAGATGGGCGATGTCGGAACCCTCAAGCGTCAACTGAGTGACGACGCGCACTTCCCACGGGCCCGCACCGCCAGGCGATTCGTGAATCGAACAGACGAATTGCAATCCGTCCGCGCCTGAGACGACTTGCGGCTGTTGGAATCGCTCGCGATTCGCCAACACATCCGCCAGCGGGACATCCTGGACGGCCGGCGTGGCCGTCGCTTTGCTCCACACCCGCACTTCCGCTTGTCGAGCGCCGCTTGGCCAATTCGTCGCCACGCAGTCGACCACCGGGACCGGTTCGTCGGAGGCGAATTGTCGGTCGTAAAACACGTACGACTGCGCCTCGACGCCCGCGTCTGCCAAGATGGGTTTAATCTCGATCCATAGCTCGGCAGGCCGCGGCGTGAACCTCAAATCTTCGTCCTGCCACGAAACTCGAAACCTCGCCGTACGCCCTTCCAACTGCGGGCGATGCGCTCGCACTGTAAACCGCTCCTTACGACCGGCCGTCGACAACATATCGCTCGTCGGCAACCCCTGCTCGTAAGGAATGGCGGACAAGTCGCGACCATCGGCCGTCGCCTGCAGCACAATCGACTCGCCCCCTTCCAGTTCGATCGGTTCCGCCGCCGACTCGAAGCGCACCGTGTACGGCTGCGCCGCGCCGCTCAAGTCGCCGATCGGCACGGGAGTGTTCAAACGCACTGACGATTCGCCGCGCTCCGCGCCCGAAGCGGGTTGACCGCGACCATCGACGACGGTGTACGTGCCGAGCCCCAAACGCGTGCGCAGGGTCTTGAGCAGATCGCGACCATTTTGCACCGGGAAGTAGCCGCCGCCCGTGGCTTCGGCTAACTGAGTGAACTCGCGTTCGGCGTTCGGATTGTCGGCCGACGTGACTCCGAACCCAAGGATGTAGATCGGCGTCTTCGCGCCCGCGAACGCGGCTTGGACCTCTTGAGCGGTGGCGGGTTGCGGCGCCTTTAGCGCCGGGTCGCTGCCGGCGTACTGATAGTTTTCACCGTCGGTGATGACGACGACGCTGCGATTCACATCGCTAGCTTCGCCCTCGAAGTCGTCGCGCGCTTGCAGCAGCGACCGATACAAGGGCGATTGTCCCCAAGGTTTGAGCCGTTGAACTCGCTGCGTCACGCGCCCCGCTTCCACCGAGTCAAACCGTCCCAACGGCAAGTACAGCTCGACGTCGTCGCTGGGATGCAGGTCGTCTGGAATGGGATCCGGATACGACTCCTGTCGCAACACCTTCACCGGCTTCTCCGTCGAGAAGCCGACGCGGTGACCGAAGAATCGGACTCCAATGCGAGCATCGCCGCGAACGGCTAGTTGATCAAGCAAGGCGAGAAGCGACGAGCGGGCGAGTTCCAATCGCGGCAGCGTCGCGGGACCGGCCGCTTCGACCGCGATCTCGGACGCCATGCTGCCCGAGCAGTCGAGGATGAAGACGATCGACGAACGCTGTCGTCGGTCGCCGACGACCGTCACCTGCGCCGAGGACGGTCGTACGTTTCGCGATTCAATCACCAACCCCGTCGGCAAGCGATCGTCGATCGCCTCGGGCAACTCGTGTCCACGGAACAGGAGGACGGCTTCGAGTCCCAGGTCTTGAGCGGCGGCGATGGGGGCGCTCAAGGGCACTCGCACTTCTTCGCCGACCAGCGGCAGTTCCAAAGTCGAACGGCCGCCTACGGGCCGTCGATCGGCGGACCGCAAAAACGCCGTCGCTGCGCCGCGAGCGAGAGCGTCGGGCTTGCCCGCCGCGGCGGCCGACGCATCGTTCGCGATCGAGACGGCTGCGGAGGCGGGAACGATCGTCGCTTCGTAAAGCGCCGTCTGCCCGTCGGCGGACGAGTCGCGGCGGGCGACACGCAGGCTGGCCCAGCGTTTCATGGCGAGCGATCGGTTGGCCAACTGCACCCGAAGACGTTCCGTTTCGGCTTTGGATTCGGCGTCCAGCGGCGCGATGAGCGACGCGGCGACGAGATAGTCGCCGACCGATTGTTCGAAGAACGGCGGCGGCGGGACGGGCACGAGCGGGTTGCGCGGGCCGCTGCCGTAGGCGTCCTCTAGCGAACGCCCCGCGAACCACAATAGCACGCGTTGCAGATCGCGCCGGCGTCGCGTCAAGATCGCATCATTGGGCGTGACCGGCATCCACAGCGCCGCAGCCAGACGCGTATTTCGCTCCGTGATCTTCGAACGCCGTTCGAGGTCCGGCTTCTGCGTGCCTGCCGCGGCGACGTCGGTCGAGGCGTTGACTTGCCCGCGCGACGCCGCTTGGATATCGCGCAGACGCGAGCGCAGTCGACTGGCCGTACGCTCCATCTGCTTCCAGAACTCGTCGGTTCCCGCGACCGCGAAGTCGTCTGGGTTCATCTTCAACAAGGCTTGCTCCTGCGGCGACCACAGCACCGACGTGAGCGGGTGAGTCCGCCAACTCGAGACGCGCTGCAGCACATCGTTGGCCCGCTCATACTCGGCGGCCGACACTTCGCTAGCCGTCGCGGCCGATTTGGGAGCGAAAAGTTCCTTCGAGTTGCGGGCGAGGGCGCGGCGGAGCGCGAGTCGCTGCGGGGCCGGTATGTGCGGCGAAAGCAGTGCGTGTTCGATGCGACGACAAATCTGACCGGTCGCCGCCGGTTCCTTTTCCAACTGCGCACACTCGGCGGCGAAATCGCGGCGCAACGCATCGAGCTCCGTCTGCAGTTGGTTCGCCAGATTGAGAATCTCTTGCGCATCGTCGACGTTCGGGTCGGGGTCGGCGTCGAGTCGTTCGTTGAGTTGAAAGGCCGTTACGACGAGCTTGGGGAGCCGCTCGAGCACCGGGCTCGATTCGTCCGCGGCCGACGCGAGCCAGCGCGCCCAGATGGGAATCTCGGCCAAGGCCGCGTCGCGCACCGACCAAGCGCGATCCAGCATTGCGGCGGGCGAATCATCGCGACCAGCCAGTTGCTCAAAGGCCGCTTGCAAGGCGGCTACCGGATTCACGTCGCCGGCGCTCTCGCCCGCCAACAGCCAGTCTTCCGCGCGGCGGCGCGCGACGTCGGCTTCGTCGAGTGCCGCGCGAAGTCGACGATGGGCGCGCGGGTCGTGTCGCGCGGCGATCTCTTCCAACTTCAAACGGGCGGCCTGAAAATCGTTGGTGCGATTGGCGTCGGCCCACAAGCCGTCGACGTGGTACCAACGGACGATGCGCTGCCAATGCACGTCCGACAGTCGTTCCGAACGCTCTCGCGGCAACTCGGTTTCCGCCGGCAGCGGTTCGCCGCCGCCTGCAGCACTGGCCGCGATGGCCGCTTCCACCGCTTTGGCTTGCGCCGCGCTAAGCGTTCCCAGTTGTTCGGCCATGCACAGCGATGCAATGGGCAGCGTGCGCGGCCAAAGGGAGCGCGCGTCGTCGAAGAGGGTCAGTTCTGCGGCGAGCGTCGGCCGCGCCTGAAGCAACTCGGCCTGCTTGGCCGCCGCGTCCAGACGCTTGCGCAAATCTTGATACGTCTTCTCCGACGTTTCCTTATACGCCTCGCCGGCGACCGCCGTCTGTTCGAGACTCACCAAGCGATTCTCGAGATCGTGGAACGCGATCGGATCAACTCGCTCGACTTCCAACGGCCGAAGTGCGTCCAGCGACGACCAAAGCGCATGGATCTCGTCTTCATGAACGGAGTCGGCCGGACGCGTGACCGCTTCCAGCTCCTGGCGAAGCTTGGCGAGCGATCGAGGATTGACGTTCCAAGCGAGGACGAAGTCGGCGACGTCGGCGGGGGCGAGTCTTGGCGACTGCGTCGCCTGTCGATGATGCAACGACCAACGTTCGACTTCGCGCGCCACATAGATCTGCAGCTCGAGCAAACTGACGCGGCCGTCGCCGTTGCCGCCGAGTTGCGGCTGGCGAGCGCTGGTCGCTTGACTGACTTTGTCGACCGCCGGTTTGCCTGTGAAAGGATCGATCTCCACCGATTTCTTCGACGTCGAACCGGGCGGCGATTCGGCAGCCAGCTCGACGATGCGATCGGCTTCGCCCGCCAGTCCGAGCAGGACGGTGCGACCGAAGATGGAGCCGCGCAATTCGGGCGACGCCCAGGCGCGCTCGCCGGCGGAGGTGGAGTTCAAGATCGCCAGGTTGGGGACCGTGCGTTGCTGAGCCAGCTCGGCGACCCGCTGGGCGAACGTGTTATGCACGATGCCGGCGTTCCAGTTGTCCAGTTGCCGCGTGCAATCGAGGATCAGCAGCTTGTGCACGTGGCTGGGAAGGATCGACTTCATGCGCTGCAGCAATTCATCGACGGCGACCCACTCGTCGCGTTCCAGCGTCGAGGCGTTCGGCGGCAGGAGGCAGGGCGCACCTTCGGCGTCGACGATGCCGTGCACGCTGAGATAGAAAACGGCCGAGTTGGTTTCGGAGGGACTGTCGGCGACTTTCTGAAGCGTCCGCTCCCATTCCGTCAGAATGTGCTGACGGGACTTCCAATTCGCGGAGGCGTCGAGCACGCGGACGGTTTGCCCATCCAGTCGCTTGAAGGCCTGGACGTCTTCACGCGACCAAGCGTTCGGGGCCAAAGGCCAACTGTAGCCTTCCACCGCAACGACGATGAGCGGCGTGCGCTGCGGAAAGTGCGCCAACAACACTAAGTAGGCGGCAGTGAGGGCGAGCGAAAGGAGCAACAGCGCGAGGATTCGCGCCTTCCAGCGGCGTCGAGCGGAACGGAAGTAGCGATCGATGCCTGGGGCCGCGCCCCCCTCCCACTGCCGTTGCGGACCCGCTTCGGGCTCGCGCGGCGCACCCGACCAGCCGGGGCGCGTCGATCCGCTTTGCGACTTCGCCGAAATCTGCTCCACTGCCATGGCGACTTTCCGCACTAAGGTTGTTGCGCACCGCTCGCCGGACGAACGGCCGCGTCGCCGGGTGCGACGTTGGTTCCCGAATCAAAGACGGTCCAAATCTGAGCCGAAGATCGCAGGTTCTCGACAAACTGCCGCTCGGCGTCTTCCTGGCGACGCGCCAAGACGTCCTGGCGCAGTACGTCGACGACGTCTTGGAACGGCTTCGCGCCTCCGCCCCGATGCTCCAGCACGCGCACCACATGCAAGCGGTCCTTCTCGTCCAGGATCGGGCTGAGCTTCCCGACCGGCAGGGCGAAGAGCGTTCGCGACACTAGCGGCGACTTGACGTCCGCTGGCATCGTCCACGAATGCGTTTCGATTTGCAAGAGCGACCGGTTGGCGGGCGGCGCCACGTCGGGCTGCCCGACCGCTCGAGCTCGCACGGCCGCGAGCGTCGCATACGCTTCTTCACGCGAGGCGAACTGCCGCACGTCAGCCGTGATCCGTTCCCAACGCACGCGCGGCGCTTCGCCGAAACGTTGCTTCTGAGCGGCGTATTCCTGCGTCAGCTCCAGGATCGATACGTGGTCCGGCACCTCGATGTGCTCCGACAACCACTTCTCCACTTCCACCAAATCCAACTCGGCCGTCGCCTCTTCGTCGTCGACGCTGGCAGCCGTCACCTCGGGCTTGAGGTCGCGTCGAGCGACTTGGAGCACGAGCTTCACGTCGATGACGCGCTGCAATTCCTTGCGCAGCAACTGCTGGACTTCTTCAGCGCTGAGCACCTTCCCGGCGTCGCGCAGCTCCACCAATCGCTGCTCCACCCGCGGCGAGACTTCGTGGTCGTAAATCGCCTCGCCGTTGACCTGCGCTAGGATCACGTCCTCGCCGCCCTTGCGCGGCGCCGTCTGCTGGTAGGCGATGAGGGCGATGTCGGCGACCCACGCCGACGAACGCGCGCCGCTGGCGGCTGGCCCGCGTGACGCCGTCGCGGCGGGAGTCGGCTGAGGACCCTCCGTCGGAACTTCGGTCGGCGAATCGGGCGGCGGGCCGCCGCATTGATCGAGCGCCAACCGAGCCACTCGGCGCACACGTTCCGACGTCTCAAGGTACTCGCCCATCGCGTCGGTTTTGTCGGCGAGCTCCTGGAGCTTCTTGCGCACCTTGGCGCTGCAGCAAGAGCCCGAACTGCAATACTTGCACTTGCCGCGGCCTTGCGACGAGTTGCCTTTCAGGGCGAGCGCGGCTTCGTAACGGACCGTTTCCGTGCAGTCGTTGAGCGCCTCGAGGAGCGCATCTTCGATCTTGTCGTAGCACCCGCCGCAGCCGAGCGTCGCGAGATAGCGCAGCGCCATGATCTTTTGACCCGCCTTGTCTTCCTCTTGCTTCGCTTCGGCGGCCGCTTGCACGACGGGCGGTGCGTCCGGCGCCATGTTCGCGGGATCAGTGAGCGGCAGGAGGGGCGGTTGCGGCTGGAGCGCCGGGAAGCGTCCCGTGAGATTCGTGGCGCGGAACAGTCGCGAGAACAAATGCGCCCCCGCACCGCCAATCGCCTTGAACATCCCCTTGAACCCAAGAAATTCGGGCAACGTCATCTTGGGACAGCATTGCTGCGGGGCCGACGGTTGGATCGCGACGATCGTCGTCTGACCCACGTTGGCGGACGTCGGCGCGGGCGGCGCCGGCGGCGGAGTCGGCGATTTCTGCGCGGCCGAGCAGCCGACGCTGACCAGCAGCACGACGACCCAAGCCTTTCGGCGAACTCCATGGCGCAGCATAGTCGGTTCCGTCCGTGACAATCGATACAACCGGCAAAGTCTCGCTAGTCGTCATCGGTGCGCGCGCACCGGAAACTTGAGCCGCACACGGCCCGTCGCGCGGGAAAAAAGCCGCCCAGATTGCGCAGCCCCCGTAGAACAGGCTTCCAGCCTGTTGTGACCGACTCCCCACGCCGCCGCGCCGGTCGTTGATCACGACGCGCGCCTTCGGCGAGACAGGCTGGAAGCCTGTCCTACGGTTATTCCTTCAACACGAGGTCGATGCACATCACGGCGGCGACGATCATTTGGCGCACCGGGTGATTCGGGGGGACCGATTCGGAGATCTGCAGCATGTAGTTGTCGGCGCTGGTGAACAATTCACGGCCCAGACCGGCCCACTTCTTGGTGACGCGTCCGATCTCTTGTTCGCCGACCTTGAACGAAAACTCCCAGCTGGTCCACTTGCCTTGCAACGTGCACAGCTCTTCGTCGTTCGGGCCCAAAACCTTGAAAGCGCCGCCCAGCGAGAAGAACTTTTGCTTGAAGCCGCCGATGCGCTGACCGTTTTCGTCGAGCACGTCGACCTTCGAAAGGAACAGCGAAACGCCGCGACGAACGATCAGCACCGGCCCGCCGTCGGGCGTGCGGATCATCACCTCGAACGGCGTCATCCGCTTGTAGTCGGTAAAGCGGAGAATCTTGGTGATCCACCCCAGACGCTCTTCGCGGCAATTCAACAGCAACTGATTCGTATTCGGATCAAACACGTCATAGTTGCTCGCCGCTTTGAACATGCCGACGTGCTCTTTGATGAAGAACAAATTGTGGTTGAGCACTTGATTCATGGATGAATATCCTTGAGTTGGTTGTCGGCTGAAAAGCAAGCGGCCGGATTATGGCTACCGCTGCCAGGGGGATCAAGCAGGATGGGGGGGAAATAAAGCGAGCCGACGGACGTCTGGGCGACGTGCGTCGGCTCGTGCTGTTCCAAGGCGGAGACCGCGAGCGGAGAGACTACTTCTTCAGTCCCTCAAGCTCTGTCTGGAGCTTCTCCAGACGCTGCAGGACGGCGTCGAGTTTCTTGGAGAGTTCCTCGGTTTGCGGCGCCGTCCAGCTCGGCGTCGGCAGAGGCGCTGGATTCGGGACGAAGATTGCTCCGCCGGGATTCCGCCCGGGCGGCGGCGCGACGGGCGTCGCCGGGAAAAACTGAACGTCGTGAGGGAACGGCTTGCCAACCATCACTCGCACCGAGTCGCGCACTTCGGCGGGGAGCGAGTCGAGCTTGTCTTCGGTCGCCTCGAAGGTCTTTTCGCCCATCTTCACCGTGATCTTCGCCGGTTCCGAACCCTGCTTGTTCACTTGCACGGTGCAGTTCGGCGGCAGCTTGGCGTGAGCGGAGGCGGAGTTAAGCGACAGCGTGAGTTGTTTGCCGTCGACGCCCGGCGGGACCGCCAGCGGTTGCCCGAAGCTCCAGACCTGCACGGGCGGCTGGCCGGGTACCACAGGCAGGTGCTTCAGCGCGTCGTACACTTTGTTCCAGTGCGTTTCGACGTCGGCCGCCACGACGGCCTGACCCACGACGGCGGTCGGGGTTTCCGGACGCTTGGCCGGCGTCGCTTTCACGGTCGTCTTCTGACCGGCTCGCATGATCGACAACGTCAGCTCCGTCTCCTTCGCCGTGTTCACCGCTTCGATCAAGTCCAGCGGTTCCTTGGTCGGCTTATCGTTCACCGCCAGAATGATGTCGTGGATCTTGAGCTCTGCTTTCGTCGCCGGGCTGTCCGGCAAGATGCCGTTGACGACGAGTCCGTGTTCGAGCGTCAGGTGCGACTTGACGAGGTCGGTGAGTTCGCCGAGTTGGACGCCGAGCCAATAGTCGCCCAGAGCGACCGTGGCGACGGCATTCAGATCCAACTGTTGCTCCTGCGTCCCCGTGGGCGTCAGTTGGATCACACGGACGGCTCGAGCTTCCGCCGGCAAGGTTGGCGAAGCGGGGAGCGGGGCGATCTGCGGCGCGCCGCCGGGGGGAGCGACAAGCAGCACGCGGACCGGTTGCTTGTCGCCGCCCGCACCCGCTTCCGCCTGCACCTGCACCTCGATCACCTTCGGCGCCGGCGCTTCTTGCGCCGTCGCCAATCCCGATCCCAACAAACCCCACATGGCAGCCGACGCCACCGACAACCGACCAGCGTTCCATTTCATGTTTTCAAGCTCCCGTAGGACAGGCTTCCAGCCTGTCGAAAAAGGTCAATGCTTCGCAGCCCCTGTCCCGACGTTTCTTCTGGACTGCGATACACAATTGCGCTACTGATTTGAGTTGTTTAGTTGTTGGCGCCGCTGCGCGGCGAGACAGGCTGGAAGCCTGTCCTACGTGATCAATACGCGGGGCGTTTCCACGGGGCTACCTTCAATTCACGCACCGGGACGACGTATTGCTGGCCGTCCTCTAACTGCAGCGGCAAGTACATTTCCCGCTCGCGTACATCAATGCCGCGCGCACGCACGTCTTCGCGGATGTCGGCCGGCGGCAGACGATACTCGGGCGGCACATAGGTGTCGACCAATTGCTCGTGCGGGGCGCTCGGAACCCGCACGGGGTCGTTGGTTCCCGGTCCGACCGGCTTTCCCGCCGGTCCTCCCAGCCCGCCGCCGGAGGTTCGGACCGGCGCCGCACTCATACCGGAGCCGTCTAGCGCTAACCCTGAACGAATGTTGGGCTTCAAGACGCCGCGCGGCGGCTCATGATTCGCCGTCGTCCCATGCAGACCCCAGCCGACGCCGAACACCACCAGCCAGCTCGCGGCCAGCGCCGCCCAACGGAACGCCGACAGGGTTCCATCGCCCGAGCGGCGAAGGGGCGGTCGCTCGCCGTCCACGACGTTCCCTGGCTTCTGGACGGCCATGGGGCTTCGAGCTGACTCGGCAGGCGTCACCGGCGCGTTGGCGGCGGCCAACATGGCGGACCACCGGGGCGCGGGATCACGCGCGACGCCGAGCAAGTCGCGAGACAGCGCCTGCGACTCTAAGAACGCCAAGGCGCACCGACGCCAGCCTTCGGGCGCCGAGTCCAGCGATGCGAGCAACTGACGGTATTCCGTCGCGCTCAATTCGCCGTCGACCAGCCGGTTCAACTGCCGCTGAAATTGTTCGTCGTTCATTAGGGGGCTCATCGAGTCGCCTCCGTCGCCGAGAGTGCCAGCAGTTCGTCCCGCAGACGGCGTCGAGCGCGATGCAATCGCGCCTCCACCGCACTGTGGCTCAACCCCAACTGCCGCGCGATGTCGTGGTAGTTCCAATTCTCCGAGTACTTCAGCAGCAGGATTTCGGCGTCGCGCCGCGATACTCGCTGCAACGCGCGCCGCACCAACTGCTTGCGTTCGTCCGCCAAGAGCCAGTGGAGCGGATCCGGGGTCGTCGAATCATGCTCTTCGGGCGGCTTGGCCTGGATGTACCGATCCGTCAGCTTCCGTCGACGACCGCACTTGCGGCGGTACAACAGGCATTGATGGATGGCGATGCGATAGAGCCAGGGGGCCGCTTTCGACGGGTCCTGGATCGGCGCCGACTGCTTCACCGCCGCTAGCGCGATCTCCTGCATCACGTCATCCACCGCGTCCCGTTCTCCTAGCCGAGCAAACACGATGGTCCGCAGCCAACGCTCGTGCGCGGCAAGAGTTGCGGCCCAATCGACTCGATGGTTCGGCGAGGAAATCAACGCGTTCTCCTGGATCGTCTGTTGCCGCTGTCGGGGGTTTCTTGCCAATTCGCCGTACGTTTGTTCATAATACGCGGCCTTCTACCCATTTCCCGATCCCAATTAGGTTGGAATCCATGCGCAAGTTCCGTTCGTCGTTCGCCGCGTGCCTCGCCGCCAGCGCCATGCTGGCCTCGTTCGGCTGCCAGCCCGCCGCCGCCCCTCCCTCCTCCCCGAAGGCCGCGTCTTCGGGCGCCGCGAGCGGGTCGAGCACCACCGGCGCCGCTCCAAAGGCCGAAAAGCCGGCCGCCGAACCGGCCAAAGAAAAGGAAACCCCCGCCGAAACGCCGGCGGAACCGGCGTCTAGCGGCGAGAAACCGGCCGACAAGCCGGCCGAGCCTCCGCCTGCCCCCGCTGCTGACAAGCCCGCCGCCGACAAGCCTGCTGAAGGAAGCGAAGCCAAGATGTCCATTCAAAAGTCGCCGTTCGGCAAGACGGCGGAAGGCCAGGAAGTCAGCCTCTATACGCTCACCAACGCCCAGGGGCTCGTCGTCAAAATGACCGACTACGGCGCCACGGTCGTCGCCGTCGAGACCCCCGACCGCGACGGCAAGCTGGCTAACATCACGCTCGGTTTCCCGACGCTCGACGGCTACCTCAAACGCCACCCGTACTTCGGGTCGACCGTGGGTCGCTACGGCAACCGCATCGCCGGCGGTAAGTTCAGCCTCGACGGCCAAGAATACACGCTCGCCGTCAACAACGGTCCGAACCACCTCCACGGCGGCAAGAAGGGCTTCGACGCGCTCGTCTGGAAGGCGGAAGAAGTGAAGAACGCCGACGGCGTCGGCGTCAAATTCACGCTGCGCAGCCCCGACGGCGACGAAGGCTACCCGGGCGCCTTGGACGTCGTCACGACCTACACGCTCACGAACGCGAACGAGCTGCGTATCGACTACGAAGCCAAGACCGATAAGCCGACGGTCGTCAACTTAACCAACCACTGCTACTGGAATCTCAGCGGCGCGGGCGGCGGAAAGATTCTCGATCACGAGCTGACCGTGACCGCCGATTCGTACCTCCCGATCGACGCCACCTCCATCCCGCTCGGCGATCCGGCCCCCGTCGTCGGCACGCCCTTCGACTTCACGAAGGCCGAGAAGATCGGCGCCCGCATCGAAGAACTCAAGCAGGACCCGCACACGACGAAGGGCTACGACCACTGCTTTGTGTTGCGGGCCCAAAAGGGCGAACTGGAATTGGCCGCGCGCGTGAAGGACGCCAAGACGGGCCGAGTCATGGAGATTCTCACCACGGAACCGGGCATCCAGTTCTACACGGGGAATTTCCTCGACGGCAGCGAAGAGGGGAACAAATACGAGCAGCACGACGCGTTCTGCCTCGAAACTCAACGCTACCCCGATTCGCCCAACAAGCCGGCGTACCCCACGTCCCGCCTGAACCCGGACCAGACCTACAAGTCGACCACCGTCCACCGTTTTTCGGTCGAAAAGTAGTCGAAAGCAAGAGCCGGCCAGACGGCCGGTAGGGTGGGCCAAGCGAGGCTCTGCGAGCGCGGGCCCACCATCTTCGCCGCGAGCCGCGGGTCGTCAGCCGAATCGGTGGGCCCGCGCCGGTCGTGGTAAATCGGTAGGTCGGCGCACGAACGCTCTCGCCCGTCTTGGCCCACCCTACGGGCGGTAGGGTGGGCCAAGCGAGGCTCTGCGAGCGCGGGCCCACCAGCATTGCCGCGAGTCGCGGGTCGTCATTCGAATCGGTGGGCCCGCGCCGGTCGTGGTAAATCGGTAGGTCGGCGCAAGACGCATTCGCCCGTCTTGGCCCACCCTACGCCACCGACGTCACCTGGCGCGGATCACCTTCACCGACTCGCCTTCAATGTCGTAGACGCTCCAGGTGTTGCCGTCGGGCCCGTTGAAGGGGCTGATCTTCAGAGTCCCTTCGATCTGGAGGGCGTTCAGCGAATAATCGGCCGAGGCGTCCCCCTTCATCAGGACGCGCACCAGGTGGTCCGCTTGGCCGCCGGGCCCGAACTTGCATTCGGTGTTCTTCAGCAGGACGAATTCTTTGAGTCCTTTGGTCTGCGAAACGCCGCCGTCCATGTAGCCGATGAGCCGAATCTTCTTGCCGTCCAGCTCGCGGACGCGATCGGTCAACAAAAAGTCGCGGAACACCATGTCCGCCTGCATGCCCAGATTCAGTTCGTCGAACGTGATCGGCTCGATCCCCGACGCTCGGTCGACCGCGCGCCGCGACGTCGACTCGATTTGCAGCAGCGGCGACTTTTTCTCCCCCGCCGACGCCGGCTTGGGCGGCGCCGCGGCGGGCGATTCGCTGTTGTTCGCCGGCTTCTCGCTGGTCGCGGGCGGCGCGGCGTCTTCGGGCGTCCGGTCTCTTGTCCCCGCCTTCACTTCCACCTTCTCGCCCTGCGGTTCGCTGTTGGATGCGACCGGTTTCGTCGGTTCGTCAACGCTGAACGTACAACCTGTCAGCGCGAAGCTCGACCAGGCGACGCCGGTCAGCACCGCAGCTTTCATGGCGTCCGTCAGCCGGATGGCGAACCGTCGTCGACTTGCCGCTTGCATGCGTCGCTCCTTCTGTCGCCGCCCAGGCGCGTCGGACGGTTAGTGCAGTACTTCGCCGACCAGCCGATAGCACGGTCCTTGCGAACCATCGGGGGCGGTGATGGTCGGGTCGACTTGGAAGGTCCCCGCGAGCGCTCGTTTGCGGACCGAGTAGGCCAGGGTCTGGCCTTTGGTCAGCTTGACTTCAATCATGTCGGTCAGTTTTGGTTGACCGCCGAAGCAGCAGGTTCCCATGTCGGGCACCAGCAAAAAGTGGTCGACCGGCCCCATCTGCGCCACGCCCGGGTGGACGTATCCTTTGATGAAAACGCGCTTGCCATGCAGCGACAAGGCCTTCGGCGGAATCGCCATCTCGGGATGTTCTTTGTCCGGCTGCAATTCGTAGAACGATTGCCGTTCGAATCCCTCCGGCACCTCGGTCAAATACACCGTCGTGTGAAACGCGATCGTCCCCGCCAGCAACAGGCCGCTCGCCGCCGTCCCCAGTATGGCCGGAATCTTGCCGGTCAATTCGTCCGGATAGCGACGAATGGCGCGCAGCGCCAGCACTCCGAACACGAAACCGACCAGCGGTAAAAAGGCCAAGCCGGGGGCGATGAACGCCGCCACCGACAACAAAGCAAACGCCAGCGACAGAACCGCCGTTTTGCTGATTACCTTATAGCCGTCTGCATGTTCGATGTCCGGCGAGACGTCGGACATCTGGGCCGTTTGCATCGACATGATGAGTGGAATCTCCTGCGGGTGACGGTTGGGGGTGAAGGATGACGGGAAGAATTCATCACAGGCTGGAAGCCTGTGCTACGTTATGACTTCGCGGGGGCGGGGGGCGTGCTGGGGGTGGGGAAGAACGTGTTCGCGCGACGCACCGATTCGGGGTCCAGCTTTTCGAGTTCCTTGATGCGGGCTTTGGCTTCCGGCAGCGGGCAGACGCGCAGGAAGTTGATCACAGGAACCTTCACCCAACTCGTCTTTTCGTCCGCTTCCTTAAACAGCGTCACCAACCGATCCATGCTCTGCCAGTCTTCCCACCGAGCCAAATCGGGGATCACCAAGTCGGCCAGCGTCGGTCGTTCCAACATCAGCCGCAGCGACTCGACCAACCGCGTCTTCGGAATCACCGTCACGTCGGTGCCGTGGAACCGCAACGCCATGATGGCCGCATACGTGTCCGCGTACTCCGCCTTCGCATTCTTCAAATACAGCTCATCCACCAACGGCAGGCCGCTGGGGCCTTTCAGCAGCAGGTAGCAAGCCAGGAGGGCGTCGAGCCCCGCGCGCTGCTTGCGGTCCTCGGACTTCAGCATCTCCTCCAGCATCGGGACGTCTTTGTCGCTGCCGCAGACGCCCAAGAGGGTCAGGTAGAGCCGTCGGCGGCTGGTCGACACGTTCGTGTCCTTGATCCAGCCCACCAGCTTGTCGTGCTGCATCTTCGGTTTGAGCGCAATTACCACGTCGTACGGCGCCTTAGCGAACTCGTCGTACGCGTCCCGCGCCAGCAGGTCGTCCTTGTCCTCAAAGTAGTTCTGGAAAAACTCCAGCCGCTCGGGGCCCGCCTTCGGCAATTTGCCGAGCGACAGGATGTAGTCGTGCCCGCGATCGCTCAGCGGCAGCGGAGTCGACCATTGCAGATTCTCGGGGCCCACCGCCGTAATGAAGAACTTTTTCCCCGGTTTCGCCTCGCCGAAATACACCGTTTCGAGGACCGGCTTTTTGGCGATCAGCTTTTCCCCCTTGATCGCGGTCACGATGCGGAACTTGGCCTTCACCACTTCGTCCCCTGCGTCGCCCGGTTTGGGCGGTTTAGGGAGGGAATCGAGCGTCGCGATGACGGCGACGTCCATCGCGGCGATTTCTTCGCTGAGCGTCTGGGACTGGGCCGAGCAGAAGGGGCAAGCGGCCGCTTCTCGCAGTTGACCGGCGAGCAGCCCGGCGAGTGCTAGCAGCACTATCGCAGCACGGCGCGTAACGTGCCCGCGCCCCGAAATCCAGCTCGTCTTCGTCTCGCCTCGCATGACTCGACCCTCCCCTAGGGACTCCCTACGAACCCAGCGATCGCGACACGTCGGTGCGGTAGGCGGAGAGCGCCGGCATAAAGCCGACTGCGACCGCCAACAGCAACAGGGCCGGGATCAACAGCAGTTCCATCGAAAGTCCAATATTCAATCTTGACTCTACGCCCAGAAGTTCCAAAAGGTTCACTGGCGGGGCCACATCGAAAAACCCGATCGTCACCCCCGTCTCCGCCTCGATCTTATCGCTCGCCAACACATTCAGGCCATGTCCGGCGACCCAGCCCGCGCCGCCGCCCACCAGCGATAACATGATGGACTCCAACAAGATAATCGTCATCACCGTCCCGCGGCTCGCCCCCAACGCGCGCATCACGGCGATCTCATGCCGCCGGTCGTTCATCGAATTATAGATGCTCACCAAAATACTGACCCCCGACACGACGCAAATCATGCCGGTGAGCACCAGCAGCAGCGTCTGCACAGGGCGCACGAACAGCTCGAACAACGCCACGATCTCCGCCACCGGCAGCACGGCTTGCGCCACCGAATCTTCGTTGATCACGTTCGTCAGGCCGGGGGTCACCGTCGGGCTGGTCGTCAGTACTAGCAACGCTGTCACTTCACGCTGTTCCAGCGGCAGGGGCTCAAAATGTCCATGCTCCCGCTCGTGCTTCACCGCGCTGGCCGCCTGCCGCTGCGCCAGCATCCGCTGCTCGGCCTCCCCTTCCGTCTCCTTTGCCTGCCCCTCGCGACGCGGGGTCTGTTTGAGCGGCTTGGCGTGGTTCTCCATCTGGTAGAACCCCTCGAGGTTCACGAAGACGGCTCGGTCGTTCGGCGTTCCCGACGGGTTCAAGATGCCGACCACCGTGAACAGCTCGCCGTGCCCCGCTCCGTCCGGGTCGCCGTGCGCGACCGCAATCTGGTCGCCGACCTTCACCTTCTTTTCCCGTGCGACCGTCGCCCCCACGATCGCCTCGAAGAATCCGTGTTCCTCGCTGTTCTCTCGAAAGTTGCGACCGTCTCGGAACGAATACGCTCGATCCCCACGCTCGCCGTACTTCAGCTGCTCGAACATGAGCGGTCGAGTGGCGACGACGCGGAAGGGGCCGAAGTAGTCGCCCAGGCAGACCGGAATCACCAGTTTGGTGAACTGTGCAAAGCGACCGTCGCGGCCGCCGTCCAACTGCCGGCGCTGCGCCAACTCGAGCGCCTTCGTTTGGACGCGGTCGTGCACGGCGGGCGCGGGACCGCCCTGTAGTTCGGCGGCGAGCGACTGGAGTTCCAACAGCGCGGCGCGTTCGTCGTGAATCGCCTGCTGCAGCGAAACGGCTCGTTCCGCGTCACGCTGCTCGCGCTTCATGAACTCCATGTAGTATTCGTAGGGAATGTTCTCGACGGGCGTGCTGAGGTAATAGACCGTGTTGAGGGTGAGTTGCAGTTTGCCGCCCTTGGCCCCGACGATCATGTTGTAGCCCAGCGAGGCGTTTGTGCGGAACGATTGCTGGATGACCCCCATGATCGACAATACGGCGACGACCAGCATGACGCCGAGCGCCATGGAGGCGGCGGTGAGCAGCGAGGCGAGGCCCCGTTGGCGGATGCTCCGCCACGCGATCTTCCAGAGACTCATCGAGCGGCTCCTGCGGACGGCGGGGTGTTCGTCCCCATGGCTTGGCGAATCACCAGGTTGATCTCCTCCAAGCGGTCGACGCGGTCGAACTGGTTGGCGACTTCCATTGAGTGGGTGACCATGAGCAGAGCGATGTTTTCCTCGCGACACGTCTCCCGGATCAGGTCGACGATCTTCTGCTGGTTGGACGGATCGATGTTCGCCGTCGGTTCGTCGGCCAGCAAAAGCGCCGGTCGGTTCGCGAGCGCTCGCGCCACCGCCACGCGTTGCTGTTCCCCGACCGAGAGCGTCCCCGGCGTGTGCGTCGAACGGTGCGACAATCCGACTCGCTCGAGCAACTGCTTCGCCCGCGTCACATCGCGGCGTCGCTTGGCGAAGGTCATTCCGAGCAGCACGTTTTCGAGTGCGGTGAAGGCGGGGAGCAGATTGAACGTCTGAAAGACGTAGCCCAACCGAGCCGCTCGGAAGCGGTCGCGAGCGGCCTCGGAGAGCTTCACGAGGTTGACGCCGTCGAGCGAAATGGCGCCTTGGTCGACGGTGCTAATGCCGGCGATGCAGTGCAACAGCGTGGTTTTGCCGCAGCCGCTGCGTCCCAGCAACACCATCTGCTCGCCCCGCTTCAATTCAAACTGGGGAATGTCGAGCACCGGGAGCACGTGCCCGTTCGGCTCGATGAACGACTTCTTGACCCCTTCGATCCGTAGCATGCGGCGTGATCCCGTCGGTCGTTAGCGGCGGCGCAGGGCGCGTTGCATATCGCGCTGGGCGTCCCGTTTCTTGATCGTTTCTCGTTTGTCGTGCGTTTTCTTGCCGCGGCACAGCCCGAGCAGGACTTTGGCGATTCCCCGTTCGTTGAAGTACATCCGCACAGGGGCCAGCGTCAGACCCTTTTCTTGCGCTCGCCCCGCAAACCGCAGGAACTCGCGCTTGTGCAGCAGCAGTTTGCGCGGTCGCTTGGGTTCGTGATTCCAGATGCTGGCTTGGGGATAGATGGGGATGTCGCAGCCGATGAGCCACACTTCGCCGTCCTTGATGCGGGCGTAGGCTTCTTCGAGCGACACTTTGCCGTTGCGCAGGCTTTTCACTTCGGTGCCGCGCAGCATGATGCCGCATTCGAGCGTCTCGAGGATCTCGAACCGAAACTTGGCTTTGCGGTTGTCGGAGACGATCGTCTCCTGCGACGCGGGCGCTTTGCCGCCGCCCTTCGCCCCCCCTTTGCCGCTCGCCTTGCCCGGCGGCGGCGCGGTGGGTTTCGCCGTCGATTTGCCTTTGTTCGCCATGGTGGCCCTAAGAGTCTGGTCGCCTACAGAATCCCGTACTTCGCGAAGACCTCGGTCGCCTTCATCCCCGCTCGAATGTCGTCCCGCACCTGGTTTTCGCTGTGCACCTTCTCCCACGCCCGCCGAATCGCCTCGTCCTCGACCGCTTGCGGCACTACGACGATTCCGTCTTCGTCGGCGAACACGAGGTCCCCCGGCGCAAACCGGACGCCGGCGATCTCGACCGTCACGTCCAGGTCGATCACGCGTTGCCGGTGCAAGCTGTCATAGGGACTGGTCGCTCGAGCGAACACCGGGAACCCCATCGCGCGCATCTTGGCGACGTCTCGCGCCGCCCCGTCAACGATCGCTCCCACGCACCCCGTGTTACGGCAGGCGGTCGACAGGAGTTCGCCCCAGAGGGCCGAATGGACCGAACCGTTGGCCGCGGCGATGATCACGTCGTCGGGGCGACACGAATCGACCGCCTGGAGCTCCAGTTCGTAGGGACGCGGGTCCTCGTGGAACATGTCGGCCCATAACGTCGTCTTGCAACGGCCGACCAGCAATCCCGACCCCGTGAGTTGAGGCAACTGCACGCGCGGCGACTGGTTGCGCAGTCCGAGCGAATCGAGCGCGTCGCAAACGACGGCCGAATACAGCGACTCGCGCATCTGTGCGATGGTAATCGATGCCATGTTCCTGTTCCTCAGTGCGTGCATCCCCAGATACCTAACGGGGGCGCTTCCCGTTATTGTGCTCCGATCGCCCGCGGGGCGTAAGTGGGGACGGCGGCGGTCGAACGTGTTTCCTTAGCGGCGGAGGTGGAACATGGGATCATGGGTGACGTTGGCGATCATCGTTGGGTGCGTGGCGTTCGCCTTTCCCTATGTGGTCGGTCCGATCCTGGTCCTCGCGACGCTCAAGTTTCGCGTTCCCGCGGAGATCCTGCGCGTTGACCCGCAGCAGGCGGCGCTGCCCAACGACGTCCGCCAAGCGATGCACGTCGACTACGAACAGCTGACGGCGTGCGGCTTCGAGATGCGGGACTTGTTGTATTTCCCCGTGATCGTCCCCAACCTGAGGACGCTGGTCGCCTGCTACACGAACAAAACGACGCAGGACGGCGCCATCTCGGTATTCATTCTTGGCGAGTCGGAGTTCACGACGCTGAGGAAGCATCACGTCGAGTTTGTCCGGCGTACGGCCGACGATACGATCATCCAAACCAACAACTCGGACGAACTCGGATCGTTCCCGCGCAAGCCCAAGGAATACACGACGCAGTTTTTCGGCGAACGAGACGTGCGGCAGCTATTTGCGCTGCACCAGCACATCGCTCGGCAGCTGGCCTCCAATTCGCCGGCCGTGAGCCGACTGGAAACCGAATTCCGCGGCGACTGCGCCGCCTATTTCTCGCAAGTCGTCTTCGGCGAATCGCTGCGCGAACAGTTTCAGACCGGCTACCTGCGCGACGCCGGCGTCGAAATTCGCCCCACGCTCAAAGGGGCCGTCCTGATGGCCTGGAAAGAACTGTGGCCCGTCAAGTCGCTCCGCCGCTCCGCCGCCCGCAGGACGGCGGAGCGCCGTAGAACAGGCTTCCAGCCTGTTATGCACGCGCAATAAGCCAAGTTTCGGAAAACTCGCTCTGGTCGCTGACTTGATTTTGCAGCGCTTGGGGGCGGGGGGGGAAGACCTCACAGGCTGGAAGCCTGTGCTACGGCCGCGACGGCTAGTACTTTAGGCTCTCTTTTAACCAGTCGCCGTTTTGTTGCAGTTGGCCGACGAGGCCTTTCGTCAGGCGTTCGCGCTGTTCGAACAGGCGGTAGCCTTCCCGCGGACGGAGGTACCCACGCGCCTCGGGGTGCTTTTCAAACAACGCTTCGGGCCCCATGCGCTCGAGCCAGCGCTCGTAGCGGGCTCGCTTTTCTAACAGCGCGCGGACGATGAACGGCATAACCAGCGAGTAGTCGGCTTGCAGGCTTTCGGTCTGCGTTTGGTACGTGTCGCGGTCGACTTTGCCCCACGTCACCGCTTCGGCCGGCGGGCAGGACGACAGCGAGCCGTCGGTCACCGGGGCCGTAACGATCTGCACGTCGAACTTGTAGCCGTCGATGTTCTCCAGCCCAAAGATCTGGCTGAGCGCCGGTTCGGGCTGCAAGTTGTAATTCTTCGGCACTCCGCCGCCCAGGATCAACGTCGCCAACGCCTTCGTCGGCGATTCGGTGAGTCCCCAGTAATGGTACGCGCACGCTTCAAACACTTCGGCGTGCATATCGAGCTCAAACCGGTGGCCGTCGACCAGCCCCGCTTGGCTCATCGCCCACAGCTTCACGGAATTCAGGAACGCGCTGCCGTCGGCGGCGGCGCCGACCAAGATCGGAATCGACATGCGGTGACAGCAGGCCAGCAGGCCCTCCGAGATTTCCCGCTTCTTCTCCTGCTCGCCGTAAGCCGCCCCCAGCAAATGGCGGAACTCGGTCCCCGTCATCTTTCGCTGCATCTCCGGCCGTTGCAGGAACGCCGAGATGAAGCGGTCTTGATCCAGCAGCACTTGTTCATCGAAGCCGACGTCGGTCACGCGGATCGTCTTGTCGTCGCGCAACGCCCCGTCGTCCCCGAAAATGGGCACTTCAAAAAACGACTCCGCGTTTACGCCGTCGAGCGCTCGGTGGCCGTCGTGATAGCAGACGGCGTCGGTGGTGCTGAGGTACGCGACCCAGCCTGTTTCGAGCAGCGGGATGAGCCACGTCCAGTGCTGGCCTGAGACGGTGGCGGGGCCGGCGATGGCGAGCGTCATGGGGCAGCCCTGCCCGATGGCGCGATCGAGAATCGTGTAGACGCGCCGCAGGTAGGCCGCTCCAAACGCCGGCAGGCAGTATTGGAACAGCTCGTCGAGCGACTCGATTTGGTCGACGCGGCGCGTGACGAGCGGCCGGTTGGACCCTGCTTGAGGCCGCTCTTCCCCTTCTTGTCCCGACTGGCATGGAAACCTGGTGCCCATTGGTCGATTCTCTCCCGCACCCCGCGCACTCGTGCAAATCCCTGGAACTCACTGCGCGGCATTTGAACCACCCGCGCCGTTTGTGGGAAGAGGTGCTAGACTTGGCGACGCTTGGTCGCCGCGTCTGTTCCCGTCGAAAGAGCTCGAGCCTACTGATATGTCAGCATCGATTGGTTGTTCGCGTTGGGATCTCGATACGCCCGCCTTGGTGCTCGATCTCGACGCGCTGAACCGCAACATCGCGTGGCTCGTCGACTTCTTTCGCCGCCAAGGCGTCGCGTGGCGTCCGCATGCCAAGAGCTACCAGTGTTCGCGGTTGGCGCGCAAAGTCGTCGAGGCGGGCGCGATCGGCGTCACGTGCGCGAAGTTGGGCGAAGCCGAAGTGTTTGCTGCGGCCGGGGTGCGCGACCTGCTCATCACCTGCCCGCTCGTCGGTTCCCAGAAGCTCGACCGACTCGTCGCCCTCCGCCGCATCGCCGACCCGATCGCCGTCGTCGATCACATCGATCAAGCGACTCCGATGGCCGCCGCCGCGCAGCGAGGCGGCGTACGGCTGCGCGTGATGCTCGAAATCGAATTGGGCATGAATCGCTGCGGCGTCCAGCCGGGCGAACCAGCGCTGGCGCTCGCGCGGCAGGTCGCCGCCTGCGACGCCCTGGAGCTCGCCGGGATCATGGGCTGGGAAGGGCATCTGCTGTTGATCGAGGATCAGGCGGAAAAGCGTGCCAAGATCGAAGCGGCCATGCAGCAACTTCGGGCGACTCGCGAATTGCTGGAGTCGGCGGGGATTCCATGCCCGATCGTGAGCGCCGGCGGCACCGGCTCGTTTCCCATCACCGCGACGCTCGGCGCGGCGAATGAGATCGAGGCGGGCGGGGCGATCTTCATGGACTTGTTCTACCGCAGCCGGTGTCGCATCGAACCGCTCGAATTTGCACTCACGGTCATGGCGTCGGTGACGAGTCGCCCGACGGCTTCGCGCGCCGTCGTCGACGTCGGACGCAAATCGCTGAACCCGGAGCTGCACTTGCCCGCCGTGAAGGGACGCGACGACTTGCGCTTTCAGTGGTTGTCGGCCGAGCATGGAGTGCTCGAGTCAACCGCGGCGCCGGGGCCGGCGATCGGCGAGAAGCTGGAACTGATTCCGGGCTACGGCGATTGGTCGACGTTGTTGTACGATCAGTACCATGTGTTCCAAGGCGACCGACTGGTCGACGTCTGGCCGCTGGATGCTCGCGGCCGCACGGCGTAGTTCCAGAGCTCGCATTTTGAATTCCCTTGCAGGATCGTGTCGCTTGTGTTCTGGATTCTGGCTGGCCTCATTTTAGCTGTCTTGGCATGGGGCGCCGCGTTGCGACTCGGCGGCGACTCGATGCTGCGCCGCCAGAGGCGGGCGCGACGCGCGGCGGCGGCCTGGGAAGACCGCGGGCCGACGCCGTTGGGCGAGCAACGTTATACGCCGCAGGGACTGACGTTCGTCGAAGGGCGGCTTGTCTTCGCCAACAGCTGGCGCGACGCGCGTTCCCGCCTGTATGAGATCGATCCCGACTCGATGCACATCTTGCGCTGGTTCGACATGCCGCCGGAAGCAGTGCACACGAGCGGCTTGGCGTGGGACGGGAAACGCCTGTGGGCGGTCGACTACAAGAGCAATCGTGCGTACTGTATCGATCTAGAGCAGTCGTTGGCCGATCAACGGGTGCAGATCGTCGGTTCGTTCGCGACGACGTTGCGCGGGACGAGCGCCTGTTGCTTCGTGCCGTGGAACGGACGAATGTGTTTGGCGATCTCCGATTTCATGCGCACGCGCCGGACGTTGTTGGTGCGGTACGATGAAGCGTTGGAGAGCGGAACGGCCGAGGGGTGCGTCGAGTTTTCGTACGCGAATGAAGGATTGTCGCAGGGGTTGGAGTACTTTGACGGGTGTTTGTTTGAAGCGGAAAACAAGTGGGGACTTAACGTCGTCAACCAACTGTCGCTCGACCGTCTGCGAGAGACGGCGAGCGCCCATCGGTCGACGATCCGTCAGTTTGCGGCGCCGTCGCGCGGCGTGGAGGATTTGGCGTGGGACGGCGAGTGGCTGTGGACGTCGGATGAGTCGGTGTTTCGGTTTTATCGAATGCGTTGGAGCGAGGCTCGCAAGATGAATTCGGAAAGTGGTCGATCCTGCGCATGACGGACTTACGCAACACGGACTCACGCAAGACGGACTCTCGCAAGACGGGCACTCACATGAACGACTCCACCACGCAACGCGGTTTCGGCATCGTGACGGCGCTCACGATCGTGCGCCTGCCGTTGTCGCTCTTGTTCGCCGCTTTGGTGCTCGCGACCGAACCCGATTCGACCACGCTGACGATCGGCGTCGTCCTGCTGTCGCTCATCGAAATCACCGACGGGCTTGATGGTTATTTGGCTCGACGGTTGGGGGCCGAGTCGAAGTTTGGCGCGATCCTTGATCCCTACTCGGACGCCGTATCGCGAGTGACGGTGTATTGGGCGCTGGCGGCCTGCGGCAAGACGTACTTGTTCATGCCGTTGGCGCTCGGCATTCGCGACGTGACGGTGGCGTACTGCCGGATCGTGTGGACGCGCGCCAACCGATCGGCCGGCGCGTTATTGAGCGGCAAGATCAAAGCCGTCGTCCAAGGCGTCGGCGCCTTCACTCTGTTGCTTGCTCCGCACTGGTTCCCCGACCTGACTTGGCTCCCCCCCGTCACCGCCTGGGTCGTGGTCCTCGTCACCTATGTCTCTCTCTTCGAATACGTCGCCCAAACCCTCCCTCTGTTAAGGAACAAGCCGTAGAACAGGCATCCTGCCTGTTATGCACCACCCGTACACCCGCCATTTGAAGTTGCACAGTTTCTTGGCGACTTAGCGAACCCAGCGCGGCGCTTCGTTCTACCCTGGGCTGACCTATCCAGGCCCCGTCGGATCGCATTCCCTCCGTTACTCCGCCTCTTCCTTCTCCACCTCCGCGCCATAGCCACGACGCCGCGCACCGAGTAACCTTGGGCGAATCGTGATTTCAACTTTGATTTCGATCGTTTGTGGGAGGCGATGTCTATGCGCGGGATGTGGTTGCGGGGAGTAGCGGGATTAATGGTGTTGGTCGCGACGGCGGCCGCTCACGGCGCCGACGGCGACAAGTGGGTGACGCTGTTCGACGGCAAGACGCTCGACGGCTGGGAGAAAGTCGGCAATGAAGCGAGCGTCTGGGAGGTGAAGGACGGCGCGATTCAAGGTTCGGGCGTCCCGTCGATGCTGGTCTGCACCAAGGGGCCCTACAAGAACTTCAAGTATCGCGCAGAAATTAAGATCAACGACAAAGGCAACTCGGGCCTCTACTTCCGCACCACGCGCAAGCCGGGTTTCACCGACGGCTATGAAGCTCAGATCGACAGCACGCACACCGACCCGATCCGCACCGGTTCGCTGTACGGCTTCTGCCATGTCTACAAGCAACTGGTGAAGCCCGACACGTGGTTCACCTACGAGTTGGAAGTGCGCGACGACGTGTGGCGCGGCCGCAAGATGACGCGCATCAAGATCACGGTCGACGGCAACGAACTGTACGAATACCTCGACTTTGCGCAGACCTTCAAAGACGGTCATTTTGCTTTCCAGCAGCATGATCCGGGCAGCAAGGTGAGCATTCGCAAAGTGGAAGTGCTTCCCCTGGCCGACTAGGCGGGCGCATGAACGCGAATCGGAGCCGCCGAGTCCTGCGTTCAGGGCTGCTGGTCAGCCTGTTCGTCGCTTCGTTCGTCGGCTGCTCGCCAAGTCAGCCAGCCGACGTCGAACACGCTGCCAAACCAACGCCGTCTGCGTCGACCGCAGGCGGCGTTTCTGTTTCCGCCTCCAGCTCAACCGAACGCCGCGCTGAGAGTCCCTACCTCAACACGCGCTCGGATGCGAAGTACGTCGGCAGCGAGGCGTGTCGCGCGTGCCATCAGGAGCACGACGCTTCGTTCAAACATACGGGGATGGGGCGTTCCGCGGCGCTCGTAGATCTCGACCGCGAACCGCCGGATGGAGCGTTCGATCATCCCGTTTCGCAGCGACGCTATCAGGTAGTGCGCCGCGAGGGAAAGCTGTGGCATCGCGAACTGCAGTTGACGCCGGCGGGCGCAGCCGAAGTGCTGTACAGCGAGTATCCGATGAAGTACGTCGTCGGATCGGGCCGTCATTCGCTGACCTACGTCTACGAAGACGACGGGTTTCTCATGGAGTCGCCGATCACGTGGTACACCGCGCGCAAGGCGTGGGATATGTCCCCCGGCTACGATCGCGAGAACCACTCGAGCTTCGAGCGCGAGGTGGGAGTGAACTGCCTGGGCTGCCACGTCGGGCAGGCCGAGTCGCTGGACGGCAGCATGCATCGCGTGCGAGTGGACGAAGCGACGATTAGCTGCGAGCGGTGCCACGGGCCGGGCTCGCTGCACGTGAAGCTGCAGACGGAACGACGGACGACGGGCGAAGATCTGACGATCGTCAACCCGCGGAGACTGTCGCGCGAATTGGCGGAAGCCGTCTGCGAACAGTGTCATTTGCGAAGCGCCGCGGTGGTCGATGCGCGAGGCGCCACGCAGCGCGACTATCGTCCCGGCCTATCGCTGGACGACTTCCAGCACGTCTTTCGACTCGACCCGCCTGACGACCAAATGACGGTGGTGGGGCACGTCGAACAGATGCACCTGAGTCGGTGTTACCAGGAGTCGCGCGAGTTTACGTGCTTGATGTGTCACTCGCCGCACGAGTCGACGCCGAAGAAGGGAGATCACGAATACTACAACGCGATCTGCCAGAAATGTCATCAGCCTGCGGCCTGTTCGTCGCCCGTCGAACAACGGCAAGCGGCGTTGTCGAACAAGCAGGCGGCCGCCGCGGAGGCCGCCGACGTCAATGACTGCATCACATGCCATATGCCGACTTCCGATACGGACATTCCGCACTTGGCGTTCACGCACCATCGAGTGGGTCGGCACGATTTGACGTCGTCGTCGACGAGCGGTAAGCACAAGCCGGCGACGAACGACGCGGCGCAGCTCGTTCCATTTCGCGGCTGGAGCAGTTCGACGACCCGCAGCGACCAGTTGCGCGCGACGGGCTTGGCCTATCTGGATGCGGCGACTCGAGAAGAGAACATGCGTCGTCGCGCGCGCTTTCAGACGCTGTCGATCCGCTTGCTCACGCAGTACCGCGAACAAACGCCCGGTGTGGACGGCGTGGTCGATTCGTGGCTGGCGCGCTTGCGATTCGACGGCGACTTGGGCGGCGTGCGGTTTCTTGCCGAACGCGCCTTAGGCGATCCGACGCTTCCCGGCTTCGATCGTTGCAACGCCCTGTTTCTACTCGCCGACGCCCAGTTCGCCGCCCGCGATTATCGCGGCGCCATCGCGACCCTCGACCAACTCGACCTCCTCCGCCGCCACTCCCTGCAACAGCTCTTGCGCGCCCAATGCGAAAAGGAACTAGGCCGCGAACCACAGATGGTCGCCGCCCTCGAACGCGCCGTCCACATCAACCCCCATCTCCCCCAAGTCCAATCCACGCTAGCCAGCCGTAGAACAGGCTTCCAGCCTGTTACCCCCGCGCCCCCCCAGCCCTCCACCCCACAAGTCACCCCCAAGCCTCCTCCCCTGCCGTCCCCCTAACCTCATCCCCCGTTCACCTCGCACAGGGCTTTCCGCCGTGTCGACCGACCAAACAGGCGATTTCACGCCGCGTCAGCCTGGTCCTGGCCGCGAGTCGCCGCCTGCGCCGCCGGCCCCGACGCTGCCGCTTCAACGTCCCGACACCTCGCTAGCTCAGCCGCCGCAAACGCTGCTCCACCGCTCCGACGAATCCCCGGCCGCCGCGGCAAGCGAAGCGGGCGCAGCGAGCGGGCTTGAATCGCTGACGGTTCCCGGCTACGAGCTGCTGCGGCCGCTCGGACGAGGCGGGATGGGCGTCGTCTACCTGGCGAGGCAAACGGCCCTCAAGCGGCTCGTGGCGCTCAAGATGATCCTGAGCGGCGATCGCGAGAATGCCGACGAACTGGCACGGTTTCGCGCTGAGGCGGAAGCGGCCGCGCGAGTGCGTCACCCGAACCTGGTACAGGTGTACGAGATTGGCGACGCGCAGGGGCGGCCGTACATTGCGCTCGAGTATGTTCCGGGCGGTTCGCTCGCGCAGCGGTTGACGGAGGGACCGTATGCGCCGCGCGACGCGGCGCAGTTGGTCGCCCGCGTGGCCGACGCCGCTCAGTGCGCTCATGCGGCGGGCGTCGTGCATCGCGACCTCAAACCGGCCAACATCCTGCTCGACGCCGACGGCTCCCCGCGCATCGCCGACTTTGGACTCGCCAAGCGGCTCGACGATCGCTCGGGACTCACGCAATCCGGCACGATCCTCGGCACTCCGTCGTACATGGCGCCGGAGCAGGCCGAGGCGCAGGCGGACCAGGTGGGGCCGGCGGCCGATCTCTATTCGCTCGGCGCGATTCTGTATGAGCTGTTGGTGGGACGGCCGCCGTTTCGCGGCGCCACGGTGCTCGATACGCTCCGCCAAGTGCGCGAACAAGAGCCGGTGGCGCCGGGGCGTTTGCAGCCCGGCGTGCCCCGCGACCTGGAGACCATCTGCCTCAAGTGCCTCGAGAAAAACTGGCGACGTCGCTATGCTTCGGCGGGCGAATTGGCCGACGATCTGCGACGCTTTCTCGACAGTCGCCCTATCGCCGCTCGACCCGTCGGACGACTGGAGCGGGCTGGAAAATGGGCGCGCCGCGAACCGTGGTTGGCCGGCGTCAGCGCGGGACTCGTCCTGGTGGTCGTCGTCGCCTTGGCGACGGTGAGCTGGCAGTTGTGGCGGGAGTTGCAGGTGAGCGAAAAGTTGTCGATCGCGCTCCAAGAACGTTCCACCGCCCTCGAGCGGCAAATCGCTGCGACGAACGAACTCGAGGCAGCACTGAAGCGCGAAGCCAAGGCGACCGAAGACGCTCGACGCGAAACCAAACTCAAGGAAATCGAACTTGAACGCGCCGGCCGGCTGCTCTACCTCCACACCGTCACAGGGGCGACTCGCGAGTGGCAATTGGGGGACGTGGGCAAGGCCGAGCAATGGTTGAACTCCAGCGAAGCGGGGCGGCGCGATTGGGAATGGCGCTACTTGCGGCGGCAGACGCTGGCGACGCAGTTCGTCTATGCCGCCCATACGCTGGGGCAGGTCGTGGAGTTCCAGGGGGACGGTCGGAGGTTGATGTTGCGTCGAGACGTTTTGGGAACGAAGCCTGCAGCCACGGACCAAGTGCATTGGTGGGACCGCGAACGGGGGCGTCCGGTGGCGCAAAGTCCCGCGACGACGGCCGCCTTCGCACCAAGTAATCAGGTCGGGGCAGTTGCTCGTTGGTTCGACAGCCCGCCGCGGTCCGAGGTGCAGATTGTGTCTTTGGAATCGGGCGACGTTGTCCTCGGATGCGAAGGCCGGCTGGGACAGATCGTGGCGCTCGAGTTCACGCCGGATAGCGAGCGCTTAGCGGCGATCGACATGGAAGGCACGATTCAGGTTTGGGACGCGGCGACCGGCAAGTCGTGGAAGCGGCATGTCGACGCCAGCCGCAAACTGCCGCCCCTGCAAATGCTGTCGCTGTACCGCCCGGCGGTTATCAGCCGCGACGGACGATGGGCGGCCTTGGCATGCGGACAAATCGTGAACGTCGAGGATGGCGCACTAAAGACTCGAGTGCCGCCGTTCTCCGCGGCCGGCTTTTCGCCGGACGGTCGTCGACTGGCGCTATTGCCGAAGACGGGGGCCCTGAATCGGCACGTCGTGCAACTGTTCGAGACCGAGTCCGGCGCCAAGCTGCACGAACTCAAACTGCTGAAACAAGACGTCAATCACTTTGTGCCGGTTTCGGAATTGAAGTTCAGTCCCGATGGGACGAGGTTCGCTGCGTCGACCGGCCGCGGCGGGATCGTGTTGCAGTTTCTCGGAGAGGCGATCGTCTGGGACGCGGCTTCGGGTGAAGAACTGTTGCGCATCGCCCCCGGAAGCACGTCCGTCACGTCGCTCGACTTCAGCTCCGACGGCATGCTCTTGGCATTAGGCGGCGATTCGGGAGTGGTACAGTTGTACGACGCAAAGAGCGGGCGATTGCAGCGAACGTTTCGCACTCCCCAACGTCGCGCGATCGTCGACTTGACCTTCTCGCCCGATGTCGCCGCGCTGGCAGCCGCGCATTGCACGCTCGGCGGCACGATGCCGCAGAACGACGCTCAAGTCACCCTGTGGTCGGTCGAGCGGGTCCCCGAAGCGCTGACGCTGGAAATGCCGCCCGCCAGCGCCCATGACGCTTCGACCGGATACTTTCCCTTGGTGCGTTCTGTTCGACTGAGGTTCTCGGACGACGGTCGCACGGTCACTTGGAACGGTATGGCCGAGAACGGGCTCGAACGACGATCGGTCGCGGCGCAGCTGCCCGAGCAGTTATCCGCCGCAGCCAGCTCCATCGCCATCACACCAGCCGCCGCCGACGATGCCGAGGCCTTGGCGTCGCGCGGCAGTTTCGCCGTCGTCGAACGAGGTCGAGACGGTCGAACTCAGGCACAGACTCCCGGCCGGCTCATCGTGTTGCCGCAGAGCGGCGCACCCGAACAAGAATTGCTCAAGGAGGGCGAGTGGAACGTTTGGAACGGCGCCGTGACTCGCGACGGTCGCACTCTGATCGCCATGCTCGGGACCGCGTTGTCGTGGCAGTCGGAGCCGCCGTTCGGGATGGCGGTCAAAGTATGGTCGGCCGCCGACGGACGCGTGCTCTTCTCCGACTCCAAGCCGGATCGCCGACCGGGCACGGCCGCCATCTCGCCCGACGGCAGACGTATCGCGTATGTACATCATCCTCGGCGCGGTAAAAGCCGATTGGAAGTGTGGGACCTGACAACCCGGCAGTTGCTTCATGAGTTGGCCGCGGAGAACTCCGTGCAGTTGCTCGCCCTTTCCCCTGATGGTCGACGCTTGGCGGCGGGCGACTTTCGTGGACCGATCACCGTCTGGAACTTGAACGACCCGGCGCCGAAGCCCGTCGCCGCCTCGGGACACTCGGGTCGCGTGCACGCACTGTCGTTTCATCCGGCCGGCGATCGATTGGCGTCGATCGGCGAGGACTTGGTGGTTCGCCTGTGGGATACGGCGACGGGGCAGTTGGTGCTGGAGCTGCCGGGGACGGGCGAACTGCTTCAGAACGTCGCTTTCTCGCCGGACGGCCGTCGCTTGGCGGCCAACGATCGCCTGGGTCGGCTGCGCGTGTGGGATGGAACGGAACTGGCTGAGCCGACGTTCGCCAGTTGGCCGCCTTCGGTCGCCGAATTGGATCGCCGCATCGCCGCGGGCGAAGACAACGTGGAAGTGTGGCGACTGCGGGCGCTCGCCGCGGTTCGGTCGTCCGACTGGGCGACGGCGGCCGAATCGCAGTGGAAGGCGGCGCAACGAGACGTCGCACGTGACGGGCACTGGCGGCAAGCAATCGAGTTTGCGAAGCGTGCGGCGCGTTTCGATCTTGTGCGGCAATATTGCAGCCAACTCCTCGAGCGCGACTCGTCGCGCGCCGAGTTGTGGATCGAACGCGGCGAGGCGGCGTTGCGGCTGGGAGATTATGCCGCCGCGGTCGATGACCTGGGCGAGGGGGAACGGCGAGTCGGCAACAACTTGGAGTTCAAATGTACGTACGGCGGGGCGCTGTTGTTGGCGGGGAAGCCGGAAGAGTATCAGCGCTTCGTTGAGCAGACGAAGTTGCAGGCGGAGTCGTCAGGCTGGATTGACGAGCAACATGGAAACGTCGTGCGAAATCGCTATCTGCTCGCGCGGCTGGCCGGCTTCGCGAAGCAGCCGCCGGTCGCCGTCGACGTGATGGTGGGCTGGGCGGAAGGCGCGGTCGCTCGAGCGAAAAACGCGTGGAACTACCACGCTTTGGCCGTGGCGCTATTTCGAGCTGAGCGATTCGAGGAAGCGACCGCCGCCGCCCAAGCCTCCATCGCGCGCGACCCCGGTTGGGTCCCCGAAGCCAACGAGCTTCTATTGGCTTTGATCGCCCGCCGCCCCGCTCCCGCCTCCCACGAAACCGACGACGCTCCCCTCCACATCCACGACCACATCGGTCTGCAATTACTCGTAGAACAGGCTTCCAGCCTGTTACCCCCGCCGCCCCCCGCGTCACGCCGCGAACCTTCCAGCCTGTTACCCCCGCACTAATCCCTGCACCACCGAGACCCCTACGGCGCGTCCGTACTGTTGGTTCCGATCGTGGTGCGCTTCAGTCGAATTTTGTGCGTCTTGCCTTCGCGGTCGATTTCAAAGGCGCCGCCCCAATCCTTCTCCTCGGCGTACGGCCCCGTCTTCCAAACGATCGCCTTCTTGGCGGCGTCGTAGGTGTAGGCGCCTTGTCCCGCCGGCTTATCGCCCGGCAGGAACACCTTGTAGACGTCCCCCTTCTCCAGCACGAACGCGCCCAACACAAGCGGCGGTCGGCCCACGGCCCCGTACGACAAAATGCGGTACTTCCCGAGTCGCGGTGCGTCGCCCTCCGCTCCGTTTACGCTGCGCATCGCACATAGAAAAAGTAACGCACAAACGATCCATACTCGTCGGTTCATGGGGGGCCTCGCTTTGGTGAAGGGGGGGGTGGCGTCAGACAGGCTGTAAAGTTGTTGGACGGTGGTGGCGTTGGGAACAATGATAGTGCTTGACAGGCTGGAAGCCTGTCCTACGGGGATTGCATCAAGAAATCGAAACGTTCGCCGTAGTGTTCGTCGTCAAGCGTGATGTCGAAGGGGGCGATGAGTAGGCCGGACGGCGTTGCGGCGGCGTCGGCTTTCAAGGTGATTCGGTATTGCTCGCGCGACTTGGATGCAACTTGCCCCTCGAGCACTGCGGGGTGCGCGGTTACGCCGGGCGGTAGGTTGAGCTTGACGCGGTGCCGCTGCGGGCGGTCGCGAAAATTGCGAATCGTCACGACCACCTGCGTCTCTCCCTCCCGCGGCAATTCGACGCGGTACGGGTACGCCGAGACCCAGAACGGGTCAAACTGATACTCGTAGTTCGCATCCGGAAGTAGTTGCTTGTAGTGCTCAATGATTCGCTTCGACCAAGCGTGATAGCGGTCCAGGAACGCCGCCGGGTCGGCCATCAGCACGTTGTGAGCCCCCATGACGATGTCGGGCTTCAAGTCGCGCAAATAGCGACTCCCCATCAGATACCCTTCCTCGAAGATCGCACTGTTCCGAGCCACCACCGCCTCATGACCATTCTGCTCCGGGTCGCTCGGGTCGCCAAACAAGTTGTCTCCCGTGAACGCGATCCGCTTGCCATCGAGTTCTAACCACAAACAGTTGCCGAACTCGGTCTGCCCCGGCATCCAGTCGATATGCAGTTTCAGTCCTTCCCATTCCACCACCTCGCCGTCGCGCAGCGGCCGATCGACCGGCAGCCCTTCATACTCGGGGTTGTAGGAAGTGATCAGCGCACAGTAATCGTATCGCAAAGGGTTCTCGACCTTGTCGGCGATGCGATCGAGCGTCCAGATCTTCACGCCGTAGCGCTTCTTGAGCACCGATCCAAGCGTGAAGTGATCGCCGTGCATGTGGTTGATCCACAACGCGTCGATCTGCTTCAAGCCCAAGTGCGTCTGCATCTCCGTCACCAAATCGTGCAACTGCGTCTCGGGGAAGAGTCCGCAGTCCAGCAGCAACGCATGGCCGCTGTCGGCGATGATGATTGCAAAGTTCTTCCCAGCAAGTTGGTCGCTGAACTTGTACAAGTGCGGCGTCACCTGCACGATCTGGGGTATGGCGGTCGGCTTCACGTGCGGGTCAATCTTCGGCCGCTTCGTCAAATTGTTTACCGGATACCCGCGCAGGTAGTCGGGGCGGAAGGCGACGAGCTTCGCCAGATACTGCTCGAATTGCCGCTCGGCGCCGTTGATCACCGGCCCCTGCGCCGGCAGGGCGATCTCGATCTTCTGCGAGATCAACGCACGAACCGACTCGATCAGCGCATCGAGTCCCTTGGCGAACCCGTAGTCCCATTCCGTGTCGTACCAGTTCGACATCTTCGCGCCGTCGTGCATCAAGCCGCCGACGATGGCGCAAGACCTTCCATCGCGACGGATTACAAACGTCATCCCGCCCGGCGAATGCCCGGGGGTCCCGAGGCAAGCAATCTCATACCCATGCCAAGTGAAGACCTCGCCCGGAACCAGGACTCGATCCAGTTTGATGGGCGACGACGGCGGTCGGACGTAACTGGCGCCATGCACGGTGTGGGCATCGCCGAGCGACGGACGCCATTTACGGTAGTCCAGCGGCCGCTCGAACAACGGCTGCTCGTCCTTCGACGCCGCAAGGCGAGTTCGATTTCGGTCGACTCGCGCGATCCCCTGACACTGCTCGCGATGATGGTCGGTGAACAACAGCCATTCGACGTTCTTCACGCCGAGAGAGGAGAGGCGTTCCAGCCCCGAACCATCTCCCAAATTGAACATCACCGCCGATTCGCCGTCGCGCAGCAGATACACATTGCAAGTACTGCGGTGCGCGAACAGGTCCGGCCACGCTTCTTTCGCCGGTGCAGTCCAGTCGCCTGCCGCGGCATCCCTAACGACGCTCGATGCCAAACCAGCGCACCACAGCAGTGCGACGAACAGCAATCCTCGGCGCACTCCGAATCGACGTCTCGTCATCGCAGAACACTCCGGCCGCCGGTTTGCGGCGATTTGGTCCGTCGCCGTGCAACGCAACTTACTTCGTCAAGCGATCGATCAAGTACTCGGTCGAGTTCTTGTACTGCGGCGATGCGACGCCCGTATGAACCAGTACGACGTCGACTTTGAGTTCATCGAGTCGCTCTTTCAATTTGACGCCCATGATGGCCGAGTGAGTCGGATCTTTGGGGGACGAACCGACGACCGGTTCTTCGCCGCCGTAGAACAGACCAATGGGCGGGTCATCGTTGCTGGCATGTTCGATCGGCGAATACTCTTTGATCCACGGCAGCACCTTTTCGCGCTCGTCGATAAGCTTCTGAAAGTTGGCCAAGCCGAAGGCGTGAGCGCCATAGCCGTAATTCGGCATCCATTCGCGCAGCTCCTTGGGGTCCAGAGACACCTGCGCGCCGTTCACCGCAGCGCAGAACAGTCGCGTCGACTCGCGGGCCACAGGGTCGTCGCTTTTCGGGTCTGCCAGATCGGGGTGGAATGCCAGCCACAACGACGAGCAGGCGCCGGCCGATCCGCCGGTGGCGCCGATGCGCTGTTTGTCGAGATTCCACTCGGAGGCCTTCGAGCGGATGAACTGCAGGGCGCGAGCGGCGTCGGATAGCGGCGCCTTCACCGGCGGTTCCACCTTTTCTTCCACGCCATTTTGGACATAGCGATAGTTGATGGCGACGACCGAAATGCCCTTCTCGAGGAACGGCTTGGGATTGGTCTTCTTGTCCCCTCCGCGCCAGCCGCCGCCATGGATGTAGAACACGACGGGCGTAGGCTTGTCAGACTTGGCTGGATAGAAGTCGAGTACCTGGCGAGGATGCGCACCGTAGGGAACGTTCATCTGCGGTTGCAGGTCGGCGGCTGCACACCAGGGGGAGATCAGGAGCAACGCAAGCGCAAGAAACATCCGCATCATGGAGAAGGTCCTTTCGGAAGGCGAGAAACCAGACATTGAGGGACGCGACGCGTACTCAGTCTATCGCGGCGCAAACGCCGCGTCGCCGAACTGCCACAACAGGAATGACCAGACGTCCGCCTGTTCTTCGTGACGCTGACGCTTGGTGGAGCCGATGCCGTGGCCGGCATGATAGTCGACGCGGAACAGCACTGGTCGGCCGCTGGCCGTCGCCGCCTGAAAGCGCGCGGTCGTCTTGGCCGACAACCAGGGCTCGACGCGCGGATCGTTAATGCCGTGCGTCAACAGAATCGCGGGATACTTTGTTCCATCCACGATCTGATGGAACGTACTCATCGCCAACAGCGCCTGAAACTCGTCGGGCTTCTTGACCGTCCCAAACTCAGGGACGTTCGGCGGCCCGTTCATCGTCGTCTCGAATCGCAGCATCTCGGTGCAGCCGACGGAAACATGCGCCGCCGCGAACAGGTCGGGGCGTTCGGTGATCGATCGACCGACCAGGATTCCCCCCGCGCTGCCGCCCTGCCCTGCGAGTCGCTGGGGGGAGGTGTAGCCCGACTTGACTAAGTGCTCGGCGCAGGCAATGAAATCCTTCCAAGTGTTGGGCTTGGTGAGCTTCCGGCCCGCATGATGCCATTCCTTGCCGAACGCGCCGCCGCCGCGCACGTGGGCGATCGCCAGCACCCCGCCCCGCTCCAGCCACGCGAGCATGGTCGCGCTGTAGCGCATCGGCGATGTAAAGCCGTACGCGCCGTAGCCGGACAACAACGTCGGGTTGGTTCCGTCCAAGCGAATGTCGGCGCGATGGATGATCGACAAGGGAACTTCGACGCCGTCATGACTGGCGACCAACACCTCCCGCGAAGTGATGAAGTCAGGCGAGTCGAACTTGCCGGTCGGCGATAATCGAGCGTCGGAAAGTTGATTGTCTTGAGGCGAGTAGTGGTACAGTCGTCCCGCGCGCGTCCAAGACTCGGTCTTGATCATGACGCCGTCGACGTCGGTCGAAGCGGCGGCGACCCCGCCTGATGGTTCTCCCGCGGGAAGCGGTACGGTCGTCGAGTCGCCGGGCGACTCGTAAGGAACACGAAGGATTCGCCGCGGAACGCCGTCCATGACGCCGACGTAAAGCGCGTCGCGCGCGGCGCTCAGCGATTGCACCACCTGCCGTCCGGGCGGCACGACGACGGTCGCCGCGGCGAAATCGGGGTTGGCGAGCGGCAGGCGGACGACTTGGAAGCGCGGCGCTTGATGCGCCGTCATCAAGTAAATCGATTCCCCGTGGACGACGAACTCCGTCGCCAGATCTTTCCGCCCGCAAACTTTCGTCCAGCGAATATCCGCCCGGCCGAGGTTGGCGACGGGCGCGGCATAGAGCGACAAGTCGGTTTCGTCGCCATGTTTCACCTGTCCAATCGCCCACGGCGAGCCGCTCGTGATGATCACGGCGGGGAAATCCATCTCGTCCATCTTGGGCGAGCCCGCGGCGCCGTCGGCGAAGATCAATTCATCCGACTCGACGTCGCTTCCCAACCGATGCCGAAAGGCCTGCGTGTACTTGTAGCCGTCGGCGGCAGGGGCGTCTGCAGGCAGTAAGCGGCGTCGGCTGTACACGAACGATTGGCTGTCAGGAAGCCAACAGGGCTGCGCATACTCGGCCTCGATGCGATCGATGGCGATCGGCAAGTCGCTGGACGACGAGAGGTCGTACACTTTGAGCGTCGTTTGTTCGGAGCCGGATGCGGCGAACCCATACAGCAGCTTGGCGCCGTCGGGGGAGACTTCAAAGAAGCTGATCGCGCTATGCGCGTTGGGATCGACCTTGGGGAAGGTCTCGGGATCAATCAACATTCGCTCGCGACCTGAGGCCGCGTCGCGTAGGTAGATTTTGGCGACGTTCTCGCCGGCGCTCTGTTTGAAGTAGAACAGGTCGCCGTTCGGTTGTCGCTCGACGCCGAAGACGGCGTACGGCGCTCCCGCGTCCAGCTCGACGATCCGCGCCAAGAGCGCATCGCGGCTCGACAGGGAGTGCAAGGTATGTCGAGCCGCATCGGCTTGGGCCTTGACCCACGCCTGCACCTCTTCGCTTTGGAATTCTTCCATATAGCGATAGGAGTCGGTGATCGTCGTCCCATGATAGACGTCGGCGACGACCTTCACCGGCGCCGAGGGGGGAACGCGACTGCTTGCAGGCGCTGCGCCAGCCTTGTCCATGCCATGAACTCCCACTGCCAAGAACCACCATGCGACTGCGGCGCCGCACCCTGTGCAAAAGATGTGTTTCATGAGCGCCGTTGTAGGGCGAGCGGCGCGCGAAGACAAGTCGGTGCAAAGCGAGGAGAGACTCGCGGAGGAAAGATGTTCCCGGAGGCGGGAATCGCCGGGACAACCCCAGAATGCGAATGGGCCGATCACGCAGCGCGTATGCTCAGCCACTGGCGGCAGCGACGCCAGAGTTGACGCAACGCGTGTCGTTCGCTCGCAAGCTGCTCGCTGCGGGTCAGAGGCGGCAGTCCGGCGCCGGGCAGGGGAATGTCCAGCGCCTCGCGTTCAATGAACCGCAATAGCCGCTCGCGCACGTCCGCCGGCAGTTCCGCCCGCCATGCGGCGGAGCGTCGAAGCGGATCTTGATGCGTGTCGTGCATTGAATTGTCGGCTTCAGGTTCACGCGCCGCCAGCGTTGCGTCTAGTCGCTGTCGGCTGGCGTCGTCGTTGTCGAGCGCCAAGAAGTCCCAAATTTGGAGAACCGTTTCGCGCGGTGCAACACACAGCGACTCGTATTCGAACCACCGCGCGTCGCGGCGCGTTCGACAGAACTCGCGAGCGTATTGGCTTCTCAGGTAGGACAGCACCAGAATCCGTTCCTCGATCGTCTCCGCGGCCGCGGCGAGTCGGCGTTGTTGTGGGGTAAGCGAAGCGTCCTGAGTGAACAGACGCCATTCAATGTCGTTCCAGTGCAGTACGTTCCAGCGTGACAGACTGTTGACGACTCCCAGTGGATGGCGGTCCAGGATGATGATGCGATGAGGTCGCAAGGTATGCACGGCCCAGCCGAGGTTCTCGAGCCGCGGTTGCTTGACGACCAGTTGGTAGTCTCGTTCGTCCGGAAAGTAATAGTTTGCCAATCGCGCGAGATGCATCTGAGTGAGTTCCGCAAACGGATCTTGTTCCGTTTGCGGCTCGCGAAAGAACTGAGGAACCGGCAAGTCGGCGTGCGCGGCGCCGCGCTTCTGGCGTCGGATGAAGCGTCCGCCATTGAAGAGCGTCTGCGTGTCGACGCCCGTGTAGGGATGGGCCTGCGATGCGAACGGTTCAAAGATGTAGCGAAGGTCGCGATGGCAAGCGATGAGTTCGCCCAACCAGGTGGTGCCGCCGCGCGAGTGGCCGACGACATAGGTGAGTTGAGCGTAGGGCGTGGAGTGGGAAGTCGGCGCGTCCATGGTCGTCCTCGCAAGCTACGAAATGCCGCGCATCTTGGGTTCGAGATACGTCGTCCAGAGCGTCGGAGCGGCCTGGAAAAAGTCGCGCCACGAGAGACGGCCGCTCGTGGCGGGGGCCGCGCGTTGGGCGAGTAGTACGTCGAGCAATGCGGGAATGCGGCCCGGGATTTCCGCCGGCGTCCACTGTTGCCCAATGATTCGCTCGACGACGTCGTCCACGCGCTCCGCGAACAGGCTCGATCGCCCGTCGAGCAGCTCTTGCGTCGCCGCGGCGAGCTCCGCGCCGGAACGCTCCAAGCAATAGACGGCGCCCGAGTGGCGGTAGACGGCCCGCCCGAAGCAAATCACCGGCAGTCGGGACTGCAGGGCTTCCACCGCGCCAGACGAATTAACGCAAGCGACGGCGCGGCAATCTCGCAAGCTCTCGCCCAGCGACTGGCAGTCGTCCCATGCGAGTCCTCGCCGACGCACCAACTCTTCAACCGGCTTTCCCGGCGGGAACTTCGGGTGCGCTCGCACTCGCAGCGGCAGCGCCGAATGATCGGCGAGGAACGCGATGAAGTCGTCCATGCGCTGAAAGTGCGCCGAATGGCGTGTGATCTGCGTATCGCATTCATCTTGTAGCAATACGAGAAGATCGCCGTCAGGACGGACTGACAACGGCGTGACGCCCGCGCGCGGCAACGGCTTGGCAACCCAACTCGCGTCCGCATTGATGCCATCCAGATCCAACTGCATCGTCGAAGACTGCGGATGCCAACCGAGCTCCAGGAACACGACGCTGGCGCCGTTCCGTCGCAGATGCTCGAGCACCGGTTGATATCGCAGCGTCGTCCCGTTGAACAGGAACGCGACGTCGCAGTCCCAGAGCACGCGACCGCAGGAGACGCGGCCCGAACTGGGGCCGCGCCAGCGAACCACGTGGTGTCCCGCATCGGCGATCGATTCGGCGATCAGGTCCAACAGTAGTTGGGCCGCTGGATGCTTTCGTGCTTCGACCAGAATTCGCCAATCAGACCGAGCCATGTTCGCAAGCCTCAGTTTCTAGGTGCTTCTGCATGATGGGATCGACTTGAATCCACGCGGCGCTTCGTATTGCGACATCGCGAAACGCTTGTCGTTCGCCGTCGACGTTGTGCCACAACGCTGCGTCCACCGTCCGGTCGGAAAAGTAGTGGCTGCGCCCCTGGAAAAAGGAGAAGCCCGCCAGGAACAATTGCGAGACGCGCGGCGCGAGGACGTCGATTGCCAATTGCAACGCCATCATTCCCGTCGTGGGATAGGTTCCGAAGCGACCGACTTGAGCGGCGAAGTACTCCAGCGACGGAACAAAAACCTGTGAGGCGCCCAAGGCCGACATGCCGGCCGATACGTGTTCCCCAAGCCGATCGGGAACGCCCAAGTCGCGACGCCGGCGAAAGTTCATGGGACGCGACGAGACGATCCAACGAGCCGCTCGGGCGTGCGGGTTGTCGAACGACATGGTCGAACGGGAGAAGTTCGTAATGAACACGTCCGTGCGGCGGCCGATCGATCGTTCAAATCCGCGCAGCTGAAAGTTGTTCATGCGGACGACCAGATCGCAGCTGTCAATCTGCTCGCCCAGATCGGCGTCGGCCAGGTAGCCGGCGTTCCCCACGATGGCGATGCGACAGCGGTTCGGCAATTCGTCCGCCAGCGCGCACCAGGGGCGTACGTCGAGCGTCGAGGCGTGAAGCCTCCAACACACGCGGCGCACCAATCCCGGCCAACGCAGTTTCATGGCGCTGCTTTCCTTCGTGACGCTCGGCGGTCTTGTCCGAAGGGGGGGACGTTAGAAGGGGCGCGAAATCCGGTCAAGAGCATTTCGCCGCCGCTTCCGATGCCGCAGCTCGAAGTCGGCAGTCGCGCCGCGACCGAGTGGTTTGCAGCTTCTGGCGGCGGGGGGAGTCGCCATCTAAGCTGGTTGCGTCGCCGTCATTCACCTCCTCCGATGATTGTCCCCTGGTACGAGGGAGCCCGCGCTCATGTCGCTGACCATTCGTTGCCCCAGTTGTGATCAACCGCTGCAAGTATCGCCCCAGCACGTTGGAAAGACGGTGCGATGTCCGTCCTGCAAAGCGGCGATCAAAGTGCCTCCGATGGGGCTCGCGCCGTCGAGCGGGCAAGGTTCCCCTGCGCCGCCGCCCGCGCCGCAATTCCCGCCTCCCCCTCCCCCGCACTCGCCGCCCCCGCACACGCACACGCAGCCTTCGTATGCGCCGCCTGCGTACGCGCCAGCCCCCGCAAACGCTGCCCCTCCTGCGCCGGCGCCGGACTACGTCGACTCCGGATCGTCGGGCGACCTTAGTTTCACATCCGGCGGCGGTTCGTCGCGGCGCAGCAGCAGCCGACTTCCACGCGGCATGACGCCATCGACTTCCATCCTCGATATCTTCGACTTCTCGTTCAAACGTTACGTTACGCCGCTCATCGTCAAAATCACCTGGATCTTGACGCTCGTTTTGTCCCTGATCTGGATCGCGAGTCTTTCGTTTTGGTTCCTGTCCGGGCTGGTCGGAGACGCCGGCGGCGCGTCGTCGCGCGCGGCGGCCGGGCTGTCGTCGAGTCGAGCGGTGGGAATGGCTCCGACCATGGAGTACGAAACGCGTCCGGTGGGATTGTCGACGTCGACGACGCTATTGATCGCGCGCGTCACCGGCTACCTTACGTTCTTGCTGGGCGCCATCATTGGAATCTTGTGGGTGCGCGCCGTGTTGGAGGGGATCATCGTGATCTTCCACATCGCCGAGACGCTGGTGGATATCCGCAGCCAGGTGAGTCGAGACGGGGGATAAGTCGCGGAGTGGGCCGGGAGGAACTGCACCATGTCTAATCCGAATGAATCGGAATCGTTCGTCCTTGACACGACGGAGCATCGCGCCGCGAATCCGGCCGAGCAATTGGCTTACTTTGTTCAGTCGCTCCATCAATTCACGCCGCGCCTGGTCGTCACGCCCGTGTTGATCGCGATCAACATCGGACTGCTCGTTGCGGCGCTCGTCGCGTCGAGGCAGGGTTTTGAACCCAACTCGGGCTTGTTGGAGAAGTGGGGCGCGAACTACGGGCCGGCGACGATGAACGGCCAGTGGTGGCGATTGGCGACCTGCATGTTCCTCCACGGCAGCATTCTGCACGTCTTGTTGAACATGTGGGTGCTGCTCGATTTTGGGCGGCTGGTCGAACGGCTGACGGGGAGCGTCGGCTTTGCGATCGCCTACGTCGTGACGGGACTTGCCGGCAGCCTCGCCAGCCTTGCTTGGAATCCGCAAGTGTTGTCGGTCGGAGCGTCCGGCGCCGTGTTCGGCATCGGCGGCGTATTGCTCGGGTGGATCGTCTTGCGCCGCGACTCCATTCCTCCCGCGGTGCTGGCGCATTTGCGGAACAGCATCGGCGGCTTCTTGGTCTACAACCTGTTGAATGCGTTCCGCGGCGGCAACATCGATCATGCCGCGCATGCCGGCGGGTTGGCGGCCGGCGTCGTCTGCGGGTTGTTGCTTAGTCAACCGCTGGACGTCGATGCACTTGGACGGCGCTGGTGGAAGAACGCGCTGACGGCGATCGTCGGCGTCGCGGGACTCGCGGGAGCCGCCGCATTCCTCCCCCCTGCTCCGCCTCCTCCCGTCGACGTTGAAGCCGAATTTCAAGCTTTCTTGAACTCCGAGAAACAGGCCTTGGCGACGTTTCAGAAGATGATCGAAGACTCGCAGGCTGGTCGTCTGTCGAACGCCGACTTCGCGCGACAGCTCGATGAACAGCTGTTGCCGGCCTGGGTGACGACGCGCGTGCGTTTGGAAAAGTTGCAGTCGGAAAACCGCGCGAATCAAACGCTGGTCACGCGCTTGATCGCTTATGCCAACCAACGCGAGTCGGCCTGGAGGACGTTCTCCCAGGGCGCCCGCGAGGACGACCAAAAGAAGATCGACGAAGCCGTGTCGAAGTGGAATGCCGCCGACGAAGCAGCGCGCCGCGTCAGCGATCCGTAACGGTTATTCGCGATCGTTCGCGGCGCCGGCTCACAGTGCGTCGAGGCGAGTTTCTCGACATTGCGGGTAGTTGGAGCAGCCCCAGAAAGTCTGCCCAATGCTGGCGCCCCGCTTGGCCGTTCGTTGGACCATGGGGACGCCGCACTTGGGGCACTGCGGCGCACCGCTCGAGGTTGCGACGGCCGCGACCGACGAAACGTTCGGCTTGGCCGCCGAGTTCAAGTGCGGTGCGATCTCCGACTGAAGGGCGCTCGGCGAATAGGCGGCTTTCGCGGGCACTCGCACCAACGGCAACCCGGCGCACTCGAAGACCCGTTCCACGAACTCATCTCGCTCTTGTCGATCGGGACGTGCGTGGCTCGAATCGTCCAACTCCACGCCGCACCGAGGCGCCATCGTACGCGGATCGCATAACAAAAAGTCGACATGTTTGCGGTCGATCTTGTTGCGAAACCGTTGGGCCTCCGCAGCGCGCGCGACGAAGAAGACGTCGGCCAGGTTCACCTTGGCGCAGACGGTCGCGCGATCGCCCACCGCGCCGACCAAGACGTGATAGAAAGACAGCTCCGCGGGAGACAGAAAATCGTCGCGCAAGCGATAAGGTAAAGCGACGCCCTTGAGCCCGCCGTCCTCCTCGATGGTAGAACTCGCGTCCGCCGGGAGCTTGAAGCCAAACAACTTCAAGACTGCGAGCAAACATCCAGGAGGATTAGATTGAGTCATCTTGCGGGCCGAGTGGTGCGAATTGCGAGTGATTCAA
>JAXMBK010000019.1:0-97209 GCA_046349935.1 Pirellulales bacterium
ATCACGGACAGTTGCCGATTCTGTCGTTCGCACGGCCCGGGGCAGGAGGCGAAGAAGAAGCTGACGACATGGATCTGCCCCTTCAGCTCCTTGGAGTCGAAATCGCGGCCGCTGCGTTCGGTGAGATGGTAGTCGGTGATCCAATCGACCTTGGACCATTCGGGATCCACTTGGGCGCCCAGCGATTCGGCCTTAGGACCTTTGTTCATGCGGTTGGCGGTGAGGGCCAACAAGGCGCCCCCCGCGACGAACAGCACGGCCGCCGCCGCTAACAGTTTTCGATTCATTGCCAATCTCCCACGGTACGGGTGCGGCCGGTCAGGATGGCCGCCGCCACGAGCCCCACGGCGAACGCGATCGCTACGATCCACGACGTCGACAGGTCGGGCTGATAGTATCCTAGCGGCAAGTCGGCGTCCGACCACAGGCGGCGCACGCCGGCGACGCAATAAGTCAGCGGATTCAGACGCATAATCCAGTGCAAGACAAGCTGCCCTGCCGGGGCGTCGGCCGAAGCGGCCGGCAGCGGAAAGAACGCGCCCGATAGCAGCCACATGGGCATCAGCAGCAGATTCATGATGGCGTGGAAGCCCTGAGTCGAATCGAGCCGCCAGGCGATGACGAACCCCAGACCGGTCATGCCGAGCGCCGAAAGGAACAGCAAGACGATCAGCGGCGCCCAATTGGCAGCGCTGGCCGGCGGCTGCAACGTGAGGCCGAGCGCAAGCAGCAAGAGGCCGTGCAGCATGGCGATCGCGACTCCGCCGAGCAGTTTGCCGAGCACCATCGCCCAGCGCGGCGTCGGCGCCACCAAGACGTTCTGCAAAAAGCCTTCGCGTCGATCTTCAATGATCGAGATCGTGGAGAAGATGGCGGTGAACAGCAGCGTCAGCATCAACGTACCGGGAAAATAGTATTCCGCGAACGTCGGTCCCCCTTCGTCGCCCAGACGAAAGCTTTGACGCAATCCAGCGCCGAAGAGCAACCAAAACAAGATCGGCTGCCCGACCGCTCCGATCACTCGATGCCGTTGCCGGAAGAATCGCACCAGCTCGCGCCACGCCAGCATGCGGACGACGAGCCACGGACGAGACGTGTTCGAGCGGCGTTCCGAGGCCTTCATGCGCTGCGCTCCCCTGCTGCGCCGTCCTGCCAAAAGCGGCGTCCGGTCCGCGCAACGAACACGTCTTCAAGCGTGGGCTTCCCGAGCGTAATGGCTTCCACGTCGGCAGGAAATTCCGCGAGAATGCGTCCCATCCACTGCGCCGCGTCGCTGGATTCAAATCGTATGCAGCCGTCGACGACGCGCACCTCCAGCGGCCAGCGTTCGCGGAGGCGCCCAGCGAGGCCCTCGGCATCCGGCGAACGCACAGTGACCGCATCGCCGCCCACCGACGCGCGTAAAGCCGCCGGCGTGTCGAGGGCGACGAGTCGACCGTGGTCGAGCAGTGCGAGGCGGTCGGCTTTCTCGGCTTCTTCCAGCAAATGCGTCGTGAGGACGATCGTCATCCCCTGTTCGTCCCGTTGCCGCCGGAGGTAATTCCAGAGATCCAGGCGGGCGCCGGGGTCGAGTCCCGTGCTGGGTTCGTCGAGCAACAACAAACGCGGGCGATGCAGCAGAGCCTGCGCCAACTCCACTCGCCGTCGCAATCCGCCCGACAGGGTCTCCGCGCGGTCGTGAGCGCGGTCGCTCAACCCCAACTCTTGCAACACTTCATCGCGCGCCGCGCGCAGCGCCGCGCCGCTCAAGCCGAACAACGCGCCCGCGCAGGCCACATTTTCGGCGACGGTCAGTTTGCGATCGACGCTCGGGGACTGAAACACGACGCCGATGTCGCCGCGCACCGCGGAAGCTTCGCGACGCAAATCGCGACCGAAAATCAGCGCCGCGCCGGATTGCAGCGGCGTGAGCGTTGAGAGGAGGCGGAAGAGGGTCGACTTGCCGCCGCCGTTCGGGCCCAGCAGCCCGAACATCTCGCCCGCTTGGATGCGGAGCGAGAGGCCGTCGAGCGCGAGGCGGTCGCCATATGCGTACGAGACGTCGCGAATGTCGACCGCGGTTTCCGCCATGAACAAGAACTAGTCGTGCTTAGGTTTTTCCGTCGCATCCGCTTCGGCCGCGCCGGCCTCATGGGAGGCGGCATGTGCGTCCACTTCCGGCGTCGCTGCGTAGATCTCGCGTTCCTCCGCGTAGTACCGCGTCCGTTCGCCGACGTCCGGGACGAGGGCCACGACCAGGAAGACCGACATCAACGAGGCAGGGATGGTGAGCACGTACTTCCAGTTGGCTTCCCAAATCAAGTGCATGAAGAAGGAGATGACGAGCATCGCCTTGGTGCACGAGACGGCCATCATGAAGACCCAGCCGACGGCCGGGGTGTCATGGAATGGCCAGAAGCGCGAGTACGTGAAGAACGACAGCGTCGTCAACACGCACAGTGCGACAAAGACCTTCCAGTACTTTCCGGTTCCGCCGTGCGAGTCGTGTCCGTGATGCGAATCGGGGGCAGTCATGATCAACTCCGAACTAGAACAGGTACAACAGCGGGAACAGGAAGATCCAGACCAAGTCGACGAAGTGCCAGTACAACCCGCCGTTTTCCAACAGGTGGGCGTTGGACGCATCGAGCTTGTAGCGGAGCATCAGGGCGAACATCAACAGGCCGACGGCGACGTGGATTGCGTGGAAGCCGGTCAGCAAGAAATAGGTGCTCGCCCACATATTGCCGCTGGGGATGTGGATCGGCAGCCGCATGAAGTGGAATTCTTCATTAATGCCGTGAGCATACTGATCCAACTTCGGGACCAAGGCGAGCCAGCCATCGACGCGACGCAAGCGTTCTTTGGCGGCGAGCGTTTGTTCATCGAGCCCCTGACGCGACTTGGCGTTCTCGGCAAGCTGCGGCGCGGCCTCGGCGGCGTCTTTCTTCTCAAGCTCTGCTTTGGCGGCGTCCAAGGCTTTGGTTTGAGCCGCGATGTCGTCAAGCTGCTTCTTCAGCGCGGCTTGCTCCGTTTCCATCCGCTTCGTTTCGGCCGCGATGAAACGCTCCGGCTTGCGCCCCTCCAATGGATAAATGTAGTAGGCGAGCGTGTCGAGCGCGGCTTGACGCCGACCGTAGTCCTCGCTGCGCGCCGCCGTTTGCTCGGCCCAATACACCAAGTAGTCGCGCAGCTCTTCGCAATTCTTCTGGTCGGGGCTGACGGCGGCAGGCTGTCCTTCGGCGCCTTCGCCCGCTTCTTTGGCCAAGTTGGTGGCCAAATCATTGAGCCGCTGGCGCACGGCGGACGCGTAATTCACGTCGGCCTTATCCCAGATCAAGCTGCGAGGCTGCGCCGGATAGATGCCGTGCGAGAATTTGCTGCTGTACTCGTACATCTTCACACCGAGGAAGACCGAGCCGAGCAGGAAGGTGGCGAGCAGGTACAGACGAGCCAAGTTGGTTTGATTCACCTTCGCCGCTTCCAGCCCCAGCACGATGGTGACCGACGAGCAAATCAGCACGAAGGTGTTGAACGCCCCAATCGGCTCGACCAAGTGCACGTCGTGCGGGTGCGGCCACGTGCCCGCGGGGACGCCGAATCGGAGCACGATATAGGCGCCGATGAGCCCCGCGAAAAACATGATTTCCGTGGACAGGAAGAGCCACAGGCACAGCTTGCCGTTGGCCAAGGGGAGCCCAGGCTGGTAGGCCAGCTTGATGTGGCCGTGTCCGTGGTCATCGCCGTGCGCGGAATGTGAGTCGTGCGTCATGGAATCAATACCGTCAAGCAAGCGGAACGAACATCAGGAGCCCGAGCAACGCCGGCAGGTAAATCAACGAAGCTCGTAATAAGAGCCGCGCTGAGGCTTCGGAGCGCTGAGCGAAGAATATCACTGCACAAGCCAACTGGGCAGCGCCCAGGAGGAAAGCAATTGCGGCATACAAACCGGCGCCCGGAGCGGGACCGAACAAAGCCGGCACAAGACTCACCGGCAGCAATCCGACCGCGGACAACACCGCCTGCACGCCCGCTCGCCGTCCCGTCGGATCGACGACCGTCAGCATCTGCAAACCAGCCTTCGCATATTGTTCGCGATACAACCAGGCGATCGCCATGAAATGCGGGAACTGCCAGAGGAACAACGTGGTGAAAAGCGACGCCATCCGGATGTCGTAGGCCCCGCCGACCGCCGCCCAACCGACGCAGACCGGCATCGCCCCGGATACGGCGCCGACGGCCGTATTCACTGACGACTTCGTCTTGAGCGGCGTGTAGGCGAGCACGTAGACGACCCACGTGGCGACCGCCCAAGCGGCCGTATCCCAACGCAGCGTCGCCAGCAGATAGGTTGTGCCGGCGATCAGCGTCACGGCCGCGAACCACAGCACTTCGCGCGAGGTGAGCCGCCCGGCTGGCAAGGGACGCGATGCGGTGCGCGGCATCCGACCGTCCGTTTCTCGCTCTAACCACTGATTCACGGCGCTGGCGCTGGCGGCCACAAGTGCGACGCCGACGACGGCGTGCATCACATGCCACATGTCGGGTTGGCCCCAGCGAGCGACGAACGCTGCCACGGCGACCGTGATCAGCATCATGACGGCGATGCGCGGCTTGGTGAGCGCAACGTAGTCGCTCGCCAACGCCGCCCAAGGGGCGGGATGCGGTTTCACGTCGGTTGCACTCGTCGTCGTCGCCATGAATATTTCAATCGAATCAGGTGGAATGAGTCAGACCCGCGCCTCGAGCCGCGTTGCCGGAGTGCAGCGTCTTCGCGGACTCGCCGCTTTCCTCTTCCTCCGCCGTCCCCAGAAACGGGAAAACTCGCAAAGCGCCGATCGTCATCGCCGTGGTATGAGCCAGGATCATCGAGCCATTGGCCACATGCATGGTCGTGACGATGACCTGCAGCCAACTATTCGTCTCCACCGTGTAGCCCGCGGCGAAGGAGTAGTCGGCGAACCAACTCGGCCAGCCGTACTTCACCACCCAAGTGGCGGTGCCCAACGCGATCTGGAAGAACACGAACGCCGTGATCGTGACGCCGCGTCGCGCGAGCATCATTTCGGTTACGCCGCGGGTGGCTCGGAACAACAACACGGCGTGCACCGCTAAGGCCGCCGCCATCAAGAGGTGGAACAGTACGATCGCCTTGAAGTAACCGGCGGTCGCATCGATCGGCATGTGTCGCAAACCGGCGCCCAGCACCAACTGCAGGTAGGCCAGACCCAAGGTGATGAGCGACAAGCGTTGCACTTTGCGACCGGTCGACAGAGAGCTGGGCGACGAGTAGCGCTGCGCTTCATGCCAGTAATGCGAGGTGAACGTGGTGATGGCGACGACCAACGCGAAGAATGCCGGACCGACGCAGCCATGAATCATGGCCAATTGTCGGTCGTCGAACAGCACTCGCATTCCGCCCAACACTCCTTGGCCGATCACACCCAAGAGAGCGATGACCGCGACGACCTTCATCCACGCTCGCCGATCCCCGAGGAATACGGCGAACACCAATCCGATCGTGATGAAACCGACCAGCGACCCCAACAAGCGATGACCATGCTCGATAAACAAGTCGAAGGGGCCGAAGATCCAAGTGTCCCACGGATACAAGAACAAGTTGTAGCCGTAGGTCGTCGGCCAGTCTTCAACCGCCATTCCCGCGTCCATCGTCGTCACCAACCCGCCGATCCAAATCAGCGGGAACGTGGCGCATAGCAGGGCCACCGCAAGGCGATGCGGCCAGGGCGTCTGGCGAGGCATGTCTGAGGTGGAGTTCACGCGAGGGCTTTCAACGACGGACGGACGGGACGCGACCGCACACAACAACGGACTAGTGATCCTTGGGCGGGCTCGGCTTCACGCCCGGCGGGGGCGGCTGAGTCTGCGGGTAGTAGTCGGCGTCGACTTCCGGCGAGCTGTACTCGTACGGACCGCGGTAAATGATCGGCTGGAAATCGAAGTTGCCGTGTCCCGGCGGGCTCGGCGCCATCCATTCAAGGCTGTTCGCCTTCCACGGATTGCGTCCGACGCGTTCGCCGAAGAACATGCTGTAGATAAAGTTCGCCGCGAAAATCACTTGCGTCGCCACCATGCCGATCGCGCAGATCGTGATGAACTGATTCACCGGCTGCAGGTGCTCGAACACCTTGTAGTCGTAGGGATCCGCCAAGCGTCGGGGGAAGCCGACGGCGCCGAGCACGTGCATGAGGTAGAAGGTGCCGTTGAGGAAGATGAACGTCAGGAAGAAGTGCACCTTGCCCCAAGCGTCGTTCATCATCCGGCCGAACATCTTGGGGAACCAGAAGTAGATGGCGCCGAAAACGCCCATCGCCGTTCCGCCGAACAGCACGTAATGGAAGTGAGCGACGATGTAATAGGTGTCGTGAATGAAGATGTCGACCGGCGTCGCGGCCATGAAGATGCCCGACAAACCGCCGATGACGAACATCGACACGAACGACAATGCAAACAGCATCGGAGCATTGAACGTCAGCTTCCCGCCCCAGATCGTGCCCAGCCAGTTGAACACCTTCACCGCGCTCGGGAGCGCGATCATCATGGTCGATACCATGAAGGCCATGCCCAACAACGGCTGCATGCCCGACACAAACATGTGGTGACCCCACACGATAAAGCCGAGGCCGGCGATGCCGGAAATCGAGTACACCATCGGCTTGTAGCCGAACACGGGTTTCCGCGAGAAGCAGGAAATGATGTCCGAGACCATGCCCATCGCGGGCAAGATCATGATGTACACCGCGGGATGCGAGTAGAACCAGAACAAGTGCTGCCACAACAGCGGCTGTCCGCCGCCGCTGACCGGCTGCGCATTATTGACAATCAAGCCTTCCGGCAGGAAGAATCCGGTGCCGAAGATGCGGTCGGTGACTTGCATGAAGCCGGCGGCCGTGAGCACCGGCAGCGCGAACGCCTGGAGAATGGCCGTGATGAACATGCCCCAGATGGTGAGCGGCAGGCGGAACATCGTCATGCCCGGCGCCCGCATCTGAATGATGGTGGTCATGTAATTGACCGAGCCCATCATGGACGACACGCCGACGAAGGTGACGCCGAGCAGCCACATGGTCTGCGACCAGCCGCTCGACGGCGCCGCCTCTTGGATGACCGAGAGCGGCGGATACGACGTCCAGCCCGAGCCGGCGCCGTTGCCCGGCATGAAGAAGCTGGCGCCGATGCAGAAGAACGCCGGCCACATAAACCAGTAGCTCAGCATGTTCAGCGTCGGGAACGCCATGTCGTCGGCGCCGATCATGAGCGGAATCAGATAGTTGCCGAACGCGCCGGCCAGGATCGGGATGATCACGAAGAAGATCATCACCGTCGCGTGCATCGTGAACAGCGTCGTATAGAACTCGGGGGCGATCTGACCGCCTTCGCCCGAGAACAGCATGCGGCCGATGACCGGCATGTCGCTCCATGGCCAAGCCAGTTGCCAGCGGATGCCGAGCGCCAACAGGCCGCCGACGACGAACCACAACAGCGTGGAGAACAGGAACTGCAGGCCGATGATTTTATGGTCGAGCGAGAAGACGTAGGTGCGGATGAATTTTCCGACACTCATCTCCGCCTCGTGCCCGTGCGCGTGATCGTGAGATCCGACTGAGATACTAGTCATTTTCCTCGGCTCCCGTCTTCGGCTGGAATCCGCTCCGCTCCTGCTCAGCCAGCTTTCCAGCCAACCAGGCGTCGAATTTTTCACGCGGTTCGAGCGTCATTTTGCCGCGCATCTTGTAGTGGCCCCAGCCGCACAACTCGGCGCATACGATGTCGTACGTGCCCGACTTGGTGCCGTGGAACCAAACGAATTGTTTCATACCCGGCACGACGTCTTGCTTCACTCGCACATGCGGCAAGAAGAAGCTGTGCAGGACGTCCATGCTCTTGATCTGAATCACGACGTCTTCATCGACCGGCAGATGCAGGTCGTTGACCTCGTGCACGTCGTCGAACGTACCCAGCACGCCGTCCGCGCCCGCGTACTTAATGCGCCACTCGAACTGTCGTCCCGTGACTTCGACGATCGCCGGCTTCAGCACGTCGTCCGCGGTGCCTTCGATGCCGTCGGGACCCGGTCCGTTGATGGGGCGACGCATCTTTTGGTCGGCCCAAGCGTTCATCTGGTAGATGGCGATGAACAACAGGGTGGCCGCCGGAATGATCGACCAGATCACTTCCAGCGTGTGGCTGCCGTGCGTGTACTTCACCGGCTCGGTGGTGCGAGCGGCGTCATATTTCCACATGAACCAGAACAGGGCCACGCCGGTTCCGATGAAGATCACACCCGTCAGGTACAGGATGAACATGAACAGTTGATCGATCACGCCGCCGTATTGATTGACGTTCGCCGGCAGCCAGTGATCGCGGAAGGGCCCCACCCCGGCGATCGCCAGCACGAAGGCCAGCGTGCCCAGGATCGGCACCATCAAGAACAACAAACTCCAAAATCGTCCCACAGGGTAATCTCCCGACTTCAGGCATTCCGACTTAGAGGCGCTCGCGATCCAATTGCGGTTGATTCTTGTCCTGCTTGCTCATCGCTTCATACGGCAGGCTGAGGACGTAATCGACCAGCGACCACACATCATCTTGGGTGAGGCCCTTTGCGTTATCCGGGGTCTGCATGGGAACCGCCGGCATCGGCGTCCCGTCGATGCCGTTCACGATTCGCCAGTACAGGTCGATCGGGCGTCGACCGCCTCGATAAATGCCCAAACGCAAATTGCGCGGGCGAATATTTCGCGGCGGCAAGGCGCCGAGCGACAGGTATTTTTCCAAGGCTTCGGGCTTCGTCGGTTCGATTTCCTTCGTCCAGTCGTCGTAATCGGTGACTTGACCATCGCCGAGCGCCGAGTCGCCATGGCACTTCACGCAGTTGGCGATCGGACCGTAAAAGATCTCGCGGCCGCGAGCGATCGAGGCTTGCAGAGCATCGGGTTCCTTCCAGCCGGCCGACCGTTCTTCGATGGCCACCGCCTGCCCATCCGCCTCGATCCACGCCTGCGCGACTTCGGTCACGATTTCATTCAGCCGGTTGACCTTTTCCTGGTACGCGGCCGGATCCTTTTCCTTGTCGCTCGCGTCGCCAATTAGGCGGGCGCCTTCATCCAAATCCGCCAGTTCGTCGGTCAAACGGCGTTCGACCTCGCCCCGAATGGCCAGGTACTTCACGTAATGCACCAGCGACTCGACTTCGTCGCCGTCGAGCACTTTGAATGAAGGCATCGCGGTGCCGGCGACTCCTTCCATCAGAATGCGCTTGAGGTCGTCGTGCGTCGGGCGTTGGCCCTTCAGGGTCGACTTGAACTTGAAGCGGCCCATGCGGTAATCGCGCGGATACGGGTTCAAGAAGGCGGCGGTCGGTCCGGCGCCGTCGCCCGTGATGCCGTGACAATGGACGCAGTGTTCGCGATAGAGCCCCACCGGTTGCCCTGTGCGGTCGCTCGCCACGCGCCCGGCGGACATCTTCAACCGATCGCCGTCGACGACGCCGTTGAGTTCCAAGCCGGGGATTTGCGGCATGTGCGGGTCATCGGGAGTGCCGAAGTACGCGGCCAAAATGTTCGCGATGTCCGCCTGCTGCTGCGGCTCGAACTTGGTGTTCGATTCCTCGGCCTTGCGATGAACGTACACCAGATTCCCGCGAAACTCGGCTTCCGGAGCACCGCAGCCCGCAAAGCCGACGAGCAGCGCGGCGCTGCAAGCCGCTAAAACGGTGCGGCGCGGGAAGCGGCCATATAAGGAACTAATCTGCATATTCGACCCCATCTCGTACCGATTCAAACGTGCGCGACCGGCGTCGCGGCGCGAATCCCGGGAAGACTGGAAACGGTTTGCTATTGGAACACCGAGCCGTCGATTTCAACCTCAAGCTTCAGCGGTTCGTCGGCGGCCAAGGTCCGCTTAAAGCGACCTTTGTTCCACTTTTCGGCCGAGCCGTTGACGGTGACGGTCTGCAGGAAATTGGCCTTTTCTTGCCACACGCGGAACTCCAGTTCCACGCCGGCCGGCAGGTTCGGAATCTCGAACGTGCCGTCCTCCTTCGTGACTGCGAAATAGGAATTGCGGCGTGTAAACATGAACGCCTTCATCCACGGGTGGATGGCGCAAGCGACCGGGAAAGGTTGATCTTCTTCGGCTTTCGGCTGGTAAACGCCCGAAGCGTTCGAAGGAATCGTCTGGTCGTATGCCGGATTTTTTTTCGGCTTGAGACTCGTGTTGTGTCCCACAGGGTCGCTGTTCTTGATGCGCAACGGCTGCGAGGCCTGGAAGGCCAGCACGTGAGTCAAGAACACACATTCCTTCTGATCGAACAGCACCTCGTCGGTCTTCCCCGGTTTGGCTGAGGGGTGCGTCCACGGTTCGTCATCGGGAAGCTTCTGCGACACGAAAATCACGACGTTTCGAATGCCGCCGTTGGCGCCGAGCACCAATTCTTCGCTCAGCACCTGACGACCGCCTGGAGCGCACACCTCCTGGTCTTTATCGATCGTCAGTGCTGGAATCGTCGGTTTGTCGCCGGTGATCTTGAATGTGCCGGCGAGCGTCGACCAGCCGGTCGGCATGGCGCTCGCCGCGGCGCCGCCCTCGGCGCTGCCGCTCTCCGCGCCCGCTCCGCCTTCCAAATCGGCGCGCATGGCTTTCGCCACCGCCAAGTCAGGCGAAACGTTGGCGGGGAGACGACTGCCGCAGCCGACGGTTGCGAGCGTCGCCAGGGAGATCCCGGCGACGAACAAACGAGCGGGATTCATGATCATTTTCCGCATAGACAATTTCCCGACTGGTGTGGTCACGCGAAGCGTCGCCGAGCGGCGACGAACCTCGCCTACTTCGTGAATTCCGCGGCGTCGATCTTGAACACGCCGAGGTCGGTAGCGCCCTTCTTCACGGTGAATTCAGGACCCGTCTTCGGCCACTTCACCGCCTTGCCGCTCGCGTCAGACGCATCCCGAATCCAGCCGATCTGCTTGTGCCAGATCGCAAATTGATACTTGCCGACCGGCATGTTCTTCAGCGTGATCTTGCCTTCGGCATCGGTGACGCCCGCGTACGGATTCTCTCGAACCAAGACGAGCGCTTGCATCCAGGGGTGAATGGAGCAGCTGACCGACGTCGGCATCCGCTCTTCCTTCTTCACGGTCTGCTTCAATTGACCATTGGCAGGCAGAATCGGATTGATCGGCGGGTTGCTCAAGAATTCGATCTTCGTGTTGTGTCCGATCGGATCCGAGTTCTTCAGCAACAGGGTCTGCTTCGTCCAGAGCACGGCCGCCTGCGGTTCGAAACGGCAACCCTTGTTGTCGAGCACCACTTCGCCCGGCGCCTTCTCGTAGTCCGGGTGAATCGCGACCGGCTTGGTCGACTTCAAGAACACGAACACGTTGGCCACGCCGCCGTTGGGGCCGACCACCAGCGATTCATCCACCAACTTGTGCTTGCCGCAAACTTCGACATCCTTGTCCGGCTTGATCGCCTTCGGCGTCGGCGCTGCGCCCTTGATTTGGAACTGGAGCGTCAAATCGCCCCAATCGGCGGCTTGCGAAACGCCCGCCAAGGCCATGCTCAAGGCCAACGCCACGCCAGAAATGCTCACTCTCATTCTCTCACTCCTTCATGCATGTGCACCGCAGACCGGCGGGGCGAAGCGGCCGAGTCACGTGGCTGGGCCTGCTTTGTCCGTATGGTTCGCGATGCGGGATGTCAGTTCCCGTTCTCCGAAGGCGACGTCGGATTGGGCCGACGGGTCGACGCTTCGGGGGCAGGCGCGGCAGGGGCGGCCGGCGGCGTCTGCTGAATCAGCGGCGCGATCAACGCCTTCTGCTTCGCGTAATTGTCATAGTTCATCAGCAAGTCGACCAAGGCGTCGACCTGATCGATGCTCGTTCCATGATACAAATCCTGCGAGATGCCTCCCAGGTTCACTTGATCTTCTGGATCGTACGGAATGTTGACCGGCATACTGGTGTACGGCAGGATGCGTTTGGGATTCGCAATCCAATCCCGCAGATAGCCAGGACGCATCCGTTCGTACAACCGCGCCAGATTGGGCGCCTTGGCGCGATCCGAGCCGGTCGGCACGAAGTCGCCGACGATGTGGCACTTCACGCAGTAGTTGTTGTTGGTGATGACGCGCATCGCGTCCTGCATGCGATCCCGCTTGCCAGCCGCGTCCCCCAACTTCTGTTGGTAGGCGGCATCCTTGGCGGCCAGGTATTCCGGCTGCCGATGCTCGGTCGCTTGGTACGGATACTCGACGCCGTCCTGGCGTGCGAAGTACTCGGCCAAGTCGGCCGCTTCCTGCGACGACATGTTGAACCGCGGCATCCGCAGCACGACGGCCGGACGAATCGGATACGGATTCAAGAGGAAGTTGTGCAGCCAATCCGACTGCACCTTCGCCCCCTCGCCCACCAACGGCGGCGGAACCCACGCCCAAGACTCCGTCCCCTTTGCGGCCGGATTGACCTGTTTCTCGCGCTTCGTCACATGCGGCAGCAGATAACGCGCCAACACGCCGCCTTCAGCCGGATATCGTTTGTCGAGCTGACCCGCAGCCACGTTTAGCAGCATCACGCCCGGCTCGTACTTGAACCCGTCGATCAACGTCGGGCTCCACAGTTCGAACGGATAGCTTACGGTCGACGGATCGTATTCGTCGCCGTCTTCCAGCGGATCCCCCGCCTCGTCGTTCACTTGCGGGAACGCGTCGCGGTCATTGAGCGCCGGCATGCCGGAAACATGAGCGCGAATCAGGCCGGCTGCGTCGGTCTTCTTCGATTTGGCGATGTCCGCCAGCGAGAAACGCGACGCCAAGTACGGGTACTGCTTCGTCTCCGCCTGCTCGCCGAACTCGCCCGGCTTGTTCGAAACCGTCCACGACTCGGCCTTCAACACGTGACAGCCGGCGCAGTTGAACTTGTCGAGCGCCTGGCGGCCGCGAATCCAGGCCTGTCCGTTCTCGTCGGGACGATACAAGTACTTCGTCGCCGGCGGGTCCGAAACCAACCCCAGCACGAACGTCATCACCGCCTCTCGTTCCCCTTCGTTGAAGGGGAACTTCGGCATGCGCAGCCGTTCGTTATAGCGCTTGTTCTCCGTCTTCTTGTAATCGTAGGTTCGCGGAGCGGCCAACTTTTGCCAGAGGAAGCCTTCGCGGTGACCCGATTCAATGTGCTTCAAGAAGAAGTCGGAGATTTGCGGATCAGCGTCCACTTCCTCGCCTGCCGCTGGTTCCTCGGCATGTTCGTCGTGGCCTTCGGCCTGACCGCCGTGAGCCGCGTGACCATGACCTGCATGACCATGCTCCAAGAAGTGCGTGATGTGTTCAAACGCCAGCTTGGCGGGCTCCTTGCGACCCCAGTCGGCCAGTCCCGTACCGATCGGCTTGGCATCTTCAAAGCCCGGAATGTCGTGGCAGCCGAAGCAGCCGTACTTGCCGATCGACTTATTGCCGATGTAGTTCAACTTCTGCGCTTCCGATAGCGGCTCGCCCGCCTTGAACGCGTCGTCGCTGACGACCAACTCGCGCTCCGCCCCCTTCAAGGTCGCTTTGACGCTCTCGGGAATGCCTTTCTTCAGGTATTCCTGGGCCGTGGCTTCGAAGAACGCCTCTTGCAGGTTTTCGAGCACGAGTGCGTCGAGCGAACCTTGTGCGTTTTCCTGGTCCGCGAAGGGGGCCCAGTTCTCAAGCTTCGACGACATCAGGTAGGAGACGATGTCGGTCACCGGATCGGTGCTCGACACGACCGCGCCCTTCTCGTCCTTCACGACGATCGGGTCGAGGTACAGGTCGGGCATCACGGTGCGTGCGTGGTACTTCGTGGGTTGCTTGATCCACGAGTACAGCCATTTCTGGCCGTTGGGATTGCGCGCCGGATCAAACTTGCTGCCGAGACCCGTGAGGTCTGGACCTTGAACGATTTCATTTTCGCGACGGTACTTCGCCACGTCCGGGAAGTCGGCATGCGTGTGGCACGCCAAACAGCCCCGCTCTTGGAACGCCACCTTGCCGCGTTCCACGCGTGCCGCGACTCGCGCTTCCTCGCTATCGGCGGCCGGTTCTTGGACTTCCGGCGGCGTCAGATACTCGAATGGCTGCGAACGGTCGTTGAGGTAGCGGACCATGCCGGCGATTTCCACCGCCTCGTACTTCTTCGCCGTGTCGCGACTGGCGCCTTCCAGGTGGCTCCACAGGTTGAAGAACTGCGGCATGCGCGTCGATTCGCGGAACTTCTTGGGGATGCGAATCCAGTCGGCGACGAAGGCGTTGTCGGCTTTGCTCGCCACAAACCGCAAGCTCGGACCCGGACGGCGCATCACGCCCGGCGCTTCTTCATCCTTCAGCAAGCTCGCCAGCTGGTGAGCGACTTCCGGCAACTCGGGCGATTCGGCCTTGGAGTCTTCGGTCAGGCGGTCGAGCAAGCGGTGACGTGGTTCGGTTTTCTCGGGGGAGTCGATGATCGATTGCACCCAGCGTTGCTCTTCGGCCGTCAGCTTCGACCAAGCATCTTGGCTCGACAACACGGCCTTCAACTGCTGAGCGGCGGCGAAGTAGTTAGGTTCCAAACGCATATCGGGCCCAATGCGGCGCGTCGGACCATCGAAACCTTTGATTTCGTGGCAACCGTAGCAACCGTACTTGCGCAACAGGTGGTAACCATGCGTGAGCTTCGGCGCCGGCGGTTCTGGGAACTTGTCGCTCGGCTCCAGTTCCACCACTTCATGGTGGCACTTCAAGCAAGTGCTTTCCATGAACCGCTTGGCGAACTGCGGGTAAATCCAGTGCGCGTTGTCGAACCAGCCGTGTTCCTTGGCCCAGTCTTCTTGGCTCCGCACGTCGTTCGGCGTGTGCGAGGCCCACTTGAATTGGGTCGCGCCGCCCTGCCCTTCGTGGCACACGGTGCACGCGAAGGTCTGCATCTTGTGCGGGCTGGATGACGAGATGAACAGATCGAGCCGCGGGTGGGTCGCATACGGGTGCTCGAAGCCCCGTCGGATGACGAGTTCAACCGGCTTGCCGAACTCGGCGGAGATGAGCAGCATCCGCTCCACGGCCAACGGATCGTCGACTTCGTTGCCATTGACGCTGACGATGGTGTCGCCGAGCGACAAACCGGCGGGCGGTTCTTCCGCCTTGCGGTTGGCGACGGTCTGGATGATCGCTTCGCGGATGGCTTGCGGTTCCGACTTCTTACGATCTGCGTCAGTCAACGCGGCGGAAGCGGCGGCGGCGCGCGAGTCGGGCATGACGAGCGCGACGCTGACATCGTCTCGCTTGACGAGCCCTTCCGCGGCCAAACGCATGCCGTAGACTTTGGCCAACAAATCTTGTTCGAACCGAGTCCGCAGCGTCTCGCCCGCTTTCTCTCGTTCGGCGCGCTGCGTTTCGACTTCCTTCCGAGCGGCTTCGATTTCTTCCTTCGTGGGCGTTTCGAGCGACACAGTGAAGACTTGTTCGCCAGCGAACAGCGGCTTGTCCGGCGCGCCTGGCGCGGTCTTTTCCATCGCTTGATGGCACGTCGTGCACCGATCGAAGCGACGCACTCGCTTGAAGTTGTAGTCGATCGTCAGATCGTCGCTCCACAAGTTGTCGATCTTGCGCGGCGAATTGAACGCGTCGATAATCGGCAGCGTGAGCCACTTCTTGCCCAGGTAGGGGAAAGTCGACGAGAAGTAGGCCATGGAGCGATCAGAGTACGACGACTGCAGCTTGCGAATATCAGCCTGATTGTCGTCGAGCGCCTTGCGGGCCGTTTCTTCGTTGGTGCGCGCCGATCGAACGATGGCTTGCAGCTTTTGGCGGTGCGCATTGGCTTCCTGATACGCCAGCTTCAACTTCTCCAATTCGCCGGCGACTCGGGAAACTTCCTCTTGAATGGCCGCTTGCTCTTCCGGCTTCAGGTTGTCGCGGACGGCGATGTCGAGTCGAGCACGCACGGCGTCCAAATCAGCGGAGCGGAACTTCCGTGCGTTGAGCGCGTTGTCTTCCACGAATTTAGCGCGATCGACGATCTTTTGCAGTGCATCGACCACCGCTTGTCGAGCTTTCTCTGCGCGGCTGATGGCCGCCATTTCCGCCTGGTTGGGATCGGCGCCCAATTGGGCCGACGCGGCGATGGCTTCCTGATTCAACTGCTCGACGCCCAGCGATTCATAGAGATCTTTGCTGGTCGAATCGGCGGCCGCCCGCGCCTCGGCTTCCGTGCGGAAGGCGCTGAGCAGCGCTTCGGACATCGGCGAGGTGCGCGCGACGGCCAAGTTGAGCGCGAGTTTCTCGTGTTCCTGGATTGCTTCATGCGTTTGGTGCTGAAGCTGCATCCAAGAGTTGTACGCGAGATCCATGTCGCGCGCCGTGTCTTGGTAATGCTTCCATTCGCGATTGTGGTCGGCGTAGAACATCCACATCGTGGCGCCAAGCAACGAGAGGCTGGCGACCGCAAAGACGCGATGCAGCAGCTTCTGGTTACGCCATGTCTGTTCTGTCGCGGGCATATCCGCTCTCTTTCCCGGCAGCTAGGGGATGAACTAGAAGTTCAACAAGTACTCTGGAATCTTGACGAAGTAGCTCAGGTTAAAGGACCACCGGAGCACCATCTTGATGGGCAGCAGGAGCATGGTGAGGAACAGGTTGGTCATCACCATGTACCGTATAAAGCCCATCCGAATAAACAACTCGCGGAAGAACGGCAGCACCGCCATGGCTGGCGGGAGCGCCGTGAAGTACAGCGCCACCAGGATGATCCCCGGCGATTCGCGGAACAGAATCCAGCCGATCTTCACGAGCAACCCGGCGCCTTCAGGCGGCTGCGGTCGCGGTTGTTGCAGCAAGTCGACCCAGAAGAACGTCGACAAGTCGATGTTGTTCAGCGCCTCGACCTTGTGCGCATCCCACGTTTCGTAGAAACCGAAGAAGTTCCAGTTGGGTCCGCGGAGGAACGTACCCATCACGATCAGCGTGATCCACAGAACGAGGAAGCCGAATTGGAAAGTCAGGTAGGCGAACTTGCGTTCGTTGATCGTGTAGTAGCCGGCGCCCTTCTTGTTGAAGTCGATGTAAGGGATCGCCATCAGGCCGACGACGACCGTGCCCGGCAACACCACGCCCGCCATCCACGGGTCGTAGTACACCAACATTTCTTGCAGACCCAAGAAGTACCACGGCGCCTTCGACGGGTTGGGCGTCTTCATGGCCGACGCCGGCTCTTCCAGCGGTGCTTGGAGCAGGATGGCCCAGATCATGAGGAAGGCGACCAGGCCCACCATGCAGATCAGCTCCGTATACACCAGGTCGGGCCACGTCAGCACTTTTTCGGAATCAAGCGCCTCCAACGGCGGCTCGCCGCGCGCGGTTCGCTCGTCGTTTTGCACGGCGCGATAGGTCGCCAACCACGTGAAAAAGCCCAGCAAGTAAACCAAGCCGACGATCGGCACGTTGTCGGGCTTCGTCACAATGCTGGCGAAGTCCGGATCGGTCATGGAAAAGCCCATCAGCAACAGCGACAGGTTGAAGCCCGTCCAGGCCACCCACGGCTTCACGAAGAAATTGCGGCCCAGATACATGGCGGTGAGGAACACCAGCGAGCCGACCGAGTAGACCACGGGGCCCATGATCGAGTCGGCCAGTTCGCGGAGCGCTGGCGGAACCGAAACGAAAGCCATCGATCCCTTGTTGCCGCTGAAGGCCAACGGCGCCATGACGAGGAAGGCCATCGAAACGAACAGCCACACCAGGGCCGTCGTCACGGGGAACTTGCCCGCCTTGAACAACAGCCGCGACTGGCCCGTTCGCCACAGGTACAGGGCGGCGGTGGCGTTCATGACCGAGAGGGCGACGTAGTAGTAGCCCAGAAACCCGGCGATGTGATGCAAGAACTCAGCTTCGCTGACGTGACCGTGCATGGATGATCAACTTTCTCGATTACCTGACCTTGACGGGCCGAAGTACGGGTCGAAGTCGCCGCGAGGCGGGCCTCCGCGAACGCTTACAGCGGACCGCTGATCCCGCCGTCTTTACGCACTCGCCAGAAGTGGATGGCGATGAGCAGCGAAGCGGCCAACGGGATGGCGATGCAGTGCAAAACGTAAAAACGGTTCAGCGTTTCTTCGCCGACGAACCGAGCCCCAAGCAAGCCGAAGCGGGCGTCGGACGCGTTCGTAATCATGTCGATGCCGTCGATCGTCAACAGCGAGGCGCCGGGACCTTCGTGACCCAACACGGGGTGAGCGCGAGCCATATTCGAACCGACCGTGATCGCCCAGATCGCCAATTGATCCCACGGCAGCAGGTAGCCCGTGAAGGACAACAACAGCGTCAGCAGCAGCAGGATCACGCCGATCACCCAGTTGAACTCGCGCGGCGGCTTATAGCTGCCCGTGAGAAACACGCGGTACATATGCAGCCACACCGTGATGACCATCGCGTGAGCGCCCCAGCGATGGATTTCGCGGAGGATGCCCAGCGACGCCACGTCGCGCAGCGCCGTAATGTCGTTGAAGGCGTGCTCGAGCGTCGGCCGGTAGTAGAACATGAGCAGCACGCCGGTGACCGTTTCCGCCAAAAAGAGGAAAAACGTCACGCCGCCCATGCACCACGTGTAACTCAACGCGATCCCCTGCTTCTTGACCGACACCGGATGCAGGTGCAGGAAGAAGTTCGTGAGCATCACGACGATCCGGTTGCGGCGATCAACCGGCATCGGATGCCGGAAGATGCTCTTCCAGATTTGCGACTCACGGATGATTTCGCTCAAGGATTGCATGCTTCAATTTCCCGATCGCTATGAGACCCGCCCAGTTAGACGCGGCACGTTCCGACCCAGTGCGTTCCAATCCAGCTTCTTCTCACTCAGTGCGCCAGTCGGCCGGCGCAACTCGACTCAGCTCGGCACAAACGACGAAACGTCTTTCCATTGCCCCGTTTCCTCGTGGAACACGCGGCTCTTGTCCACTTCCAATTGCCCGTCGTCCGAGACGCGAATGGCGTAACGTTCGAGCGGCCGCGGGGCCGGACCTTCAAAGTTCACGCCGTCCTTATAAAAACCGCTGCCGTGGCAGGGGCACTTGAACTTCTGTTCCGCCTCAAGCCAGTTCGGGGTGCAGCCCAGGTGGGTGCAGACCGTCTTGAGGGCGAAGATCTGTCGCTGGCCTTCATATTCGTGCTTGACGATCCAGACGCCGAATTGCGCTTTGAAGCGTTCGTCGACCTGTCCCGGCGCCAACGTGTCCGGAAAACCAACTTTGAATTTGGTCGGCGGCTCGGTCAGCACATTCGGGAAGAGGTAACGCGCCAAGCCGAGCACCCAGAGGATGTGGGTGACGGCGAGCGACGAAAAGCCCAAAGCAAGCGACGAACCGACGACGAGGGAGCTGACCGACCCGAAAAATCCGCGTCGCGACTCGCCCTTCGCCCCTTTGCCCGCCTTGGCGGCCGGCTTGGGCTGAGCGTAGGCCGGCTTGGCCGGCATCGGCGGCGCTTCGGCCTTCTTCTTGACCGGCGGTTCGACCCCTTTTTCCTTGGCTTCGGCCTTGGAGAGCGGCCCCGGTTTGCCGCCGCCGCGGGCCGCAGCCAGGATGCTGGCCGTATCGAGCGCCGGCGACTTGGCGGCCGGCGCCCCTTCCGCCGCCTTCGGCTTCGGGGCCGGTTTGGCGGCCGCCGGTTTCTCCGCGGCCGGAGCGGCCGGCTTGTCCGCCGTCGGCTCGGCCGCCGGCGGTGCGCCGGCCGGTTTGGCTTTGTCGCCTCGAGCGGCCGCGAGGATGTCGGCGACGCTCATCGCCCCTGGCTTGCCTCCGGCCGGTTTGGCCGCTGGCTTTGCCGCAGGCGTCTCGCTCGCCGGCGTCGATTCGGCCGGTGCTGCGCTGGCGGCCGGCGCTTCGCTCGCGGGCGGCGCTTCGCTCGCGGGCGGCGTCGGTGCAGGCGCGGCCCCGCCCGCCTTCTGCGCGCGGGCGGCAGCCAGGATGTCTTGGACCGACATTTTCTTGTTGTCAGCCATGTTCGCGATTGCTCGTTGAGGGCCAGAGGTTCGAACGGAAGTCGTCCCGCGACGAAACGACGCTCGGATCAAGTTTCACGACCGCGCAAGAATCCCGACCCGCTCGACCAAGCCGAACAGGCGGTAAATACGCCGAAAAGAACGATCGCAACGGCAGTAGCACGCAGTCAAAGGCGAGCGAAAGAGGGGACGCGATAGTTTGTGATATTTTTCACAAACCTAACGTCAATGTTGTAGTCGAGGAAGCTCCCCGGTGTCAACTCCCAGGATTGCCCAATCCAAACGTCTGCGAGGTACCCCTGCCGACTCGAACAGCCTTCCCCTACAATCCCAGCCTTCGAGGAACGGCGGTTGCGAGCCGCGATTCGGTCCGATTTCTTGCTCGCGGGGTAGGATAATCAACCCATGAACGTTTTGGTAGTTGGCAACGGCGGTCGAGAACACGCTTTGGCGTGGAAGCTGAAGCGCAGTTCTCGGGTGGAGCGCGTGTTCGTGGCGCCAGGGAACGCCGGCACGGCGATCGACGCCGAAAACGTCTCCATCTCGCCCCAAGATATCGGCGCGCTGATCAAGTTCGCCAAAGAAAATCGCGTGGGACTCACCGTGATCGGCCCCGAGCAGCCGCTGGTCGACGGCATTGTCGACGCGTTTGACAAAGCCGGCCTCAAGGTTTTCGGCCCCTCCGCCTCCGCCGCCCAATTGGAAGGCTCGAAAGTCTTCTGCAAGAACCTGCTACGCGTCGCCGACGTTCCCTCCGCCGACTATCAAGTCTTTCGCGATCCCGATTCGGCTGTGCGTTACTTAAACGAGAGGTTCCCAGACCCCGACGAGCCGGTGCCGCTCGTGATCAAGGCGGATGGGCTCGCCGCCGGCAAAGGCGTCACCGTGTGCAAGTCGCGTCCCGAGGCGCTCGACGCGATCGACCGCATCATGCGGCAGCGCGAATTCGGCGCGGCGGGCGAGGCGATCGTCGTCGAGGAGCGGCTGGACGGGCAAGAAGCCAGCATCTTGGCGATCACCGATGGTCGCACCCTCGTCACGCTCCCAGCCGCGCAAGACCATAAAGCAGCCTACGACGGCGATTTGGGGCCCAACACGGGCGGCATGGGCGCCTATTGTCCCGCGCCGTTGGTCTCCGCTGAGCAGATGTCGTGGATCGAAGAGCACATCCTGGTGCCGACCGTCCATACCATGAAGCGGTCGCGGCATCCGTTCCGCGGCGTGCTCTACGCGGGCTTGATGATGACGCATCAGGGACCCAAAGTGCTGGAGTACAACGTGCGGTTCGGCGATCCCGAGTGCCAGCCGTTGTTGATGCGCCTGCAAACCGACCTGCTCGATTTGTTGGAGGCGACCGTCGACGGCCGGCTGGAGGAAATTGAAGCACCGCGCTGGGACCCGCGTCCGGCGGTCTGCGTGGTGATGGCCAGCGAGGGGTACCCGGGGCCGTACGAGAACGGCCACGCCATCCGGGGGCTCGACGAAGCGGCTCGGCTGCCCGATGTGAAGGTCTTTCACGCGGGGACCAAGATGGGCGGCGGCGGCGAAGCGCTGACGCAGGGCGGGCGCGTCCTGGGCGTCACCGCGCTCGGCGATTCCATCGCCAAAGCCAAGTTGCAGGCCTACTCGGCCGTGAAATGCATTCGCTGGCCCGGCGCTTGGTGCCGCAAAGACATCTCGGACAAAGCACGCTAGGACGCGGGAGGCTGACGCCCGACAAGTCGGGCGTCACTCGGCGTCGCGCAAGCCGAATTCCCGCAGCCAACCAGCGACATCCTCGCGACTCAATCGTCCCTCGGGCTTCACGTCGGACGCGTCGGCGGCCTGCGCTCGCGACCGCCGCTCCCGCAGCCGCTCGGCGTACCAGATCTCGCTATCCAAGTACGTTGCGCCGCGACGACGCGCCGCGCGCTGCACGCGATGGTCGCTCGACACGACGGTCAGTTGCCGCGGGTCGGTCGCTTGCTCGATCAGGTCCTCCAGCAAGGCGTCGGCGTCTTGCTTGTGTCGCGCGAAGCGGACTTGGATGCCGCGGTGTTTGAATGCTGCCGGCAAGCCGGGGGGCGCGTCGGCGGCGTCGAACACGATCGTGGTTCGTGCGGCGACGGCCGTCGGCACAACCTCCGCCAGGAAGTCCAGCAGCGCCAGCCGCGAGCTCTCGCCGCCGCGCGCGCCGCGGACTTCGCCGACGATGCCGGAGGCGAACAGCAGGTTGTAGCCGTCGATCAGCAGACGCATGGCAACCGAGCTCAGGTGGAAAGCGAACCGGGCCTGTCATTCTGCCTGGAACGGCGGCGAACCGCGAGACGGCATGCGGCGCGGTGCAATCGGTCTTTTCCCCAACCCGCCGCTCGACCTAGAATGCCGACTTCACCGCGGAAGGGAGGCCGCTCGACATGCACGACTCGCGAATTGCGCAAGGACTCGAACGCCTGACGCGCGTCGTGTTGCGGCGGCGGACCGCCACGCTCGTGCTGTGCGCCGCGGCCGCACTGGTCGCAGTCTTCGTCGCCGTGCGCTGGATGGGGTTTCGCACGAGTCGCCTCGATCTGCTCAATCCCCACAGCGAATACAACCAGCGGTGGCTCGACTATTTGGCCGAATTCGGCGACGGCGACGACGTGCTGGTGCTGATCGCGGGCCCCGAGCGCACCGAGATTGAACCGGCGCTGGAGGCGCTGGAAGCGGCGCTGGCGCGCGAGCCCCAGATGTTCGTCGATGTGCTGGCGCGGCGCAACCTGAGTCGTTTGCAGGCGAAGGGGCTGCATTTTGTGCCTGAACCCGAACTTCGGGCGCTCGCCGCCTACGTCGATCAGCTCGCGCCGCTGGCCCAAGGCGATCCGGCCGCATTGTCGTTTTCGAAACGGTTGTCGGGGCCGGCGCTGGAGTCGCTGCGAAGCGATCCTCGCGCCGCGGCGGCGCTGAAGAACTGGTTTGCGTCGCTCGCAGACGCGCTGGAGGGGCGCGAGTTCCAGGCGCCGGCGGGGGCGGAACTGTCTCAGATCGCCGAACGGATGCATGAGTTCGACGATCAGACGCTCGTAGTGGACGATGGTCGATTGGGGCTCTGTGCACTGCGTTTCGCCGAGCAGGAAACGCAATTGGTGCGCAACGCGGTTCCGATTAAGCGACTGCGGGGAATCGTCCGCGAACTGCAGAGCGAGTTTCCGCGCGTGGAATTCGGGATCACCGGGATGCCGATCCTCGAGTTCGACGAAATGCAGACCAGTCAAAGCGACATGACGGTGGCAAGCGTGTTAAGCATCGTCGGCGTGGTGGTGCTGCTAAGCCTCGGTTACGGCAGCTGGCGCTACGCCCTGCTGGCGGTCGCCACGCTGGTGATCGGCATGGCCTGGGCGTTTGGGTTCGTCACCGTGGCGGTGGGGCACTTGAACTTGTTGAGCGTCTCGTTTGCGGCCATCTTGATCGGGCTGGGGATCGACTTCGGCATTCACTACCTGGCTCGGTTTTGTCAGCTGCGCAGCGAAGGGCGGGCGACGGCCGCGTCGCTGATCGAAACGGCCCGCTCGGTGGGCCCCGGCGTCATCACGGGGGCGGTAACGACCGCCTTTGCCTTCTTCGCCGCCGGTCTCACGGACTTCACAGGCGTCGCCGAATTGGGGGTCATCGCCGGCGGCGGCATCTTGGTCTGTCTCGCCTCGGCTCTGATCTTTCTCCCGCCGCTGGTGCTCGCGCTGGATAAACGTTGGCCGGTTCGCATGACGGGGTTGTCGCTGGGACTGGAGCCGCTGCTGGAACGCGTGGGGCGTCGCACCTGGTGGTTGATCGGCGGTACGGTGCTGCTGGTCGCGGTCGCCGCGCCCGGCGTCGCGCGGCTCCGCTATGACCACAACCTACTCAATCTGCAACCCAAGCACCTCGACAGCGTCGATTGGGAGCACGTGTTGCTCGGACAGTCGGATCGCAGCGTATGGTTCGCCGTCTCGATGGCCGATTCGCCGGAACAACTGCGAGACCTCAAGCGTCGTTTCGAAGCCTTGCCGGCCGTGGAGCGGACGGAGGAGATCGTCACGTTGTTCTCGGCCGGGTCGGAAGCGACGGAGCGGTTGGTGGAGTCGATCCAGGGGCGAATTGCGTCGGTCCCCAAGCGGCCGCCGCTGTTGCCGGCGGTGGAGATGGCCGATCTCTACGCCGATCTGGCGGGGGGCGGTCCCTGGTTGGCCTCGTTCGCCCAATCGGACGCCCAGTTTGCGGCGGTGTGGGAGCGGTTGCAGCGGCAGATGCAGACGCAGTCGCCGGCCGTGGTGTCGCAGCGGGTGAGCCGCTGGCGGCAGCGGATGGCAGAGGCGGCGGGCGAGCGGTTGCGGGACCTTGCACCGTTCGCCGGGAAGTCGCGACCGCAGATGGAAGACATCGAGTCGCCGCTGCGGCGTCGCTTTGTGGGGACGAGCGGCAAGCACCTGCTTCGCGTCTATGCCCGCGGAAGCATCTGGGACTTCGACGATTTACAGCGGTTTGTGGAGCAGGTGGAGCGGGTGGACGCGCGGGTGACGGGGCATCCGATTCAAACCTTTTACGCGTCGCAGCAGATGCAGAAGAGCTTCCTGCATGCGGCGGCCTATGCGTTTTTCGCCGTGCTCATCGTCCTGATGATCGACTTCCAGAGCTTGACGCATTCGCTATTGGCGTACCTTCCGCTGCTGTTGGGCATTTGGATCATGCTGGGGACGCTCGGATGGCTCGGCATTCCCTTCAATCCGGCGAACATGATCGTGTTGCCGTTGGTGTTGGGGATCGGCATCGACAACGGGGTGCATGTGGTGCACGACTGGCGTTCGCAGCCGCGCGGAGCGTTTCGGCTGCGGCCGTCGGTCGGAGCGGCCATGCTGTTATGTTCGTCGACGACGATGGTCGGTTTTTGCAGCATGATTTTTGCGAACCACCAGGGGTTGCGGACGTTGGGCCAAGTGCTGACGCTGGGGATCGCGTCCTGCCTGTTTACCTCGCTGGGATTTTTACCGGCGCTGTTGCAGGCATTTAATCGGCGTCCGGTGGAAACGCCGGCAGCGGCCCCGTTCGCCGAGGCGTCGGCGGGCTAGATTGCCGGCGTCGAGTTCATCTTGGGGCGGATGTGGCTTTTCACGGCCCGCACTTGTTGCTAAGGTAGTCCCTTCGTCGCGATAGGAATACGACACAGACTGGAGAATTACGCCCATGGCGAAGCCGCATCGCAGCCACAAGAAGTCCAATCATGGCAAGCGTCCCGCAAACTCGAAAGCGCGTCGGATGAAGCGCTGGAAGGTCAAGACCTAGTTCGACTTGCGGCTCCCGCGCGACTTCGCTCGGGAGGATGAGCCAATCCCCCTCGGGAGGAACTCGGCGGTGCCCGCCAAAGACTTGCTGTTCGATCTCAACACGCTCGACCCCAATCACGTCGCCGCCGATCTGGAAGCGATCCGTCGCGTCAATGCGCAGCGGTTCGAAATGGAGCAGCTGACGGCCATTTCGTTGATCGACATGGAGCGAAAGGTCTGTATTGGCTACAAGGATGTTGGGCCGAATGAGTTCTGGGTGCGGGGCCACATGCCCGGTCGACCGCTCATGCCCGGCGTCGTCATGCTGGAAGCCGCCGCGCAATTGGCGAGCTACTTTTCGTTTCAGTTCCTGGACCTGACTCGCGAGAAGTCGATCATCGGATTCGGCGGGTTGGACGAGGTCAAGTTTCGCGACCCGGTGTTTCCGGGCGACCGGCTGTACTTGATCTGCAAGATGGAGCGCATGCGGCCGGGGAAGATGTTCGTCTGCCGCTTCCAAGGCGTCGTCCAGGGCGAAATCGCGGTCGAAGGCGTGCTCAAGGGGGTGGCGATTCCCGAATCGGCGCTTTCGGCTCACGCACGCGGGTCGGTTGCATCGCCCTAAAGAAACGAGACAGCCATGGGGCGACGGGCGTTACGCAAGATCGATCCGGCGATCGATCTGTCCAATCATTACCGCGAACTCGAACAGCTTGCGCCGCCCCTGGACCCGCAGTCCCTGTTCGCCCGCCCTGCTCCGCTGGAATTGGAGATGGGCAGCGGCAAAGGGCTGTTTCTTTACGGTGCGTCGAAGGTGCGCCCCGAACACAATTTCCTAGGCGTTGAAATTGCGCACAAATACGCGCAGTTCACCGCCTCGCGTTTGGCTCGAGCCGGTCGGACGAATGCCGTCATGATCGACGGCGACGGACTGCGACTGTTTCGCGAGTTTCTGCCGACGGCCTGCGCGATCGCGGTGCATGTCTATTTCCCCGACCCGTGGTGGAAGAAGCGGCACCGCAAACGACGCGTCCTCAACTCGGCCTTCTTGGCCGACGTCGTCCGAGTGCTCGTCCCCCAAGGACGCCTGCACTTCTGGACTGACGTCGAAGAGTACTACCACGCGACGCTGGAATTGATTCAGGCCGTGCCGGCGCTGGTCGGTCCCGTGGAGGTCGCCGAGCCGCCTTCCTTGCACGACCTGGATTACCGCACGCACTTTGAACGGCGGACGCGGAAAGCGGGCGAGCCCGTCTACCGCTCGGAGTTCATCCGAGCGGCGACGGAAGAGACGCCGAAGAACGAGGCGCCGGCGGCTACGCCAGCAGTTCCTTAATCACGCGGCTGGGTTCAACGCCGGTCAGGCGGGCGTCGAGTCCCTGGAAACGCACGGTGAAGCGTTCGTGTTCGTAGCCCAGCAAGTGCAGCACGGTCGCGTGGAAGTCGCGGATGTGCACGGGATCTTTGACGATGTTGTACGAGAAATCGTCGGTCTCGCCGTAGATCGCGCCGCCTTTGGCGCCGCCGCCCGCCATCCACATCGTGAAACAGCGCGGGTGGTGATCGCGACCGTAGTTCTGCTTGCTGAGGCCGCCCTGGGAGTAAATCGTACGGCCGAATTCGCCGCCCCAGATGATGAGCGTTTCGTCGAGCAGTCCGCGGCGTTCGAGATCATGCACCAGCGCGTAGCAGGGCTGGTCGACGTCGCGACACTGGTCGGGCAGCCGACCGGCCACGTTGGCGTGCGTGTCCCAGTTGTTGTGATAAACCTGGACGAAGCGCACTCCCCGTTCGACCATGCGCCGCGCCAACAGCATGGTGTTGGCGAATGTGCCCGGCTTCTTGGCTTCGGCGCCGTACAATTGCAGCGTCTCTTCCGTCTCGGTCCGCAAGTCGGTCAAATCGGGAACGCTCGACTGCATCCGAAACGCGAGCTCGTACTGTTGAATGCGCGTCAGCGTTTCGGGGTCGCCCGTTTCGCGCGCGGTGAGTTCGTTGAGCGCCTTGAGTCCGTCGAGCGTCTTGCGGCGCACGTCGCTGGAGACGCCCGGTGGATTGTTGATGTAGAGAATCGGGTCGCCGCTGGACCGGAACGCGACCCCCGCGTGTTCGCCCGGGAGATAACCGGACGACCACAGCCGCGCGGAGATGGCTTGCACCTGTTCGGTGTTCGTCGGGCGGGCGACGAGGACCACGAAGGTCGGCAGGTTTTCGTTCGCGCTGCCAAGCCCGTAGGAAGCCCAGGCGCCCAAGCAGGGGCGGCCCGTGTTCTGATTGCCCGTCTGGATGTATGTGATCGCCGGCTCGTGATTGATGGCTTCCGTGTTCATTGAACGGATGAAGCACATCTTGTCGACCATCTTGGCGGTCCACGGCAGCAGTTCCGTCACCCACATGCCGCTTTGTCCGTGCTGCGCAAATTTGAATTTGCTGGGCGCGATCGGGAAGCGTGCTTGGCCGGAGGTCATCGTGGTCAGACGCTGGCCTTGCCGAATCGTGTCGGGGAGGTCTTTGTCGTACCACTGTTCCATCGCCGGCTTGTAGTCGTACAGATCCATTTGCGGCGGACCGCCGACCATATGCAGGTAGATCACGCGCTTCGCCTTGCCGGGGAAGTGCGTGCGCGAGCCTTGCGGCGCAGACGGCGCCGAGTCGGCGGCGCGAGCTTGATCTTGAGCCAAGAGCGAGGAGAGCGCCGCCCAGCCGAGGGCGTGACCGCCTTGGCGGAAAAAGCAGCGACGCGTGATGTTTGCAATGTGTTCTTGCCAGGGATTCATGAGGCGCCTCGAGCGGCTAGAGGTCACTTGTTGAGCACTTCATCCAAATTGAACAGCTCGTTGGCGAGCATCGTCCAAGCGGCCAGTTCGGGCGGCGCTAGCGAGGCGTCCGCCTTCGACTCGCCTACCGTGATCAGCGTCTGAGCGTCCGGAACGTGCGCCGCGTAGTAAGCTCGCAGATCGGCGAGCGACTGGCGCACAATCGGCAGTTCCTCCGTTCGCAACGGACGGGCGACGAGCCGACGAGCCAGGAAATCCAGACGCGCATCATCGTGGACGCCGCCTTCCAGCAGCGTGCGCTGCGCCAGGTGACGCGCGGCCTCGACGAATTGCGTGTCGTTCAGCGTGACCAACGCCTGCAGCGGCGTGTTGGTCCGCTCGCGCCGCACGATGCACGTCTCGCGATTCGGCGCGTTGAAAACCTCCAGCGACGCCGGCGGCGCACTGCGCTTCCAGAACGTGTACAGGCTGCGGCGGTACAGATTCTCGCCCGTATCGCGGCGATAGTCGCGCGTGTTGCTGCCGATCATCGCCACCGCCTCCCAGACGCCGTCCGGCTGATACGGCTTGACGCTCGGTCCGCCCATCTTCCGAACCAAGAGGCCGCTGGCCGCCAGCGCGTAATCGCGAATCATCTCGCCGTCCATGCGGAACCGCGGGCCGCGCGACCACAGTCGGTTGGCCGGGTCCTTTTCCAGCTTGTCGCGCGTGGCGACGGCCGCCTGGCGATAGGTCGCCGACATGACCAACTGTTTGTAAGCCCGTTTCACATCCCAGCCCGATTCGCGGAAGTCGACCGCCAGCCAGTCCAGGAGTTCCGGATGCGACGGCATCTCGCCGGCCGCGCCGAAGTCGCCCGCCGTCCGGACCAAGCCGGCGCCGAACAACTCCAGCCAGAAGCGATTCACTGTCACGCGCGTGGTGAGCGGATGCTGCGGCAGCAGCAGCCAGCGAGCGAAGCCGAGTCGATTGCGGGGAAAGTCGGGCGGCAGCGGCGGGAGAATGTCCGGCGTTTCGGGTTTCACCGGATCGCGGCGCTGGTCGTACTCGCCGCGGAAGAGGATGTAAGCCATCGCCTCGTCCGACTTGTCCTGCATCACGTGCGCAATCGTGCCCCGCGCACGTATCGCGTCCTCCTCCGCCTTCAATTGCACCGCTTGCTCGGACGCTTGGACGTACTGAGGATCGATCGCCGCGAGCCACCAATCGAACAGCTCATTGCGTTCCGCGTCGCTGCGTCGGTCGGCGGGAAGGGCGATCAGCGCCGCGGCGCGCGTCCCCTTCGCCACTTGGTCGACCTCGGCCGTATTCAACGCACGCTGATACAGCCGCACGTCTTGCAGCCGGAGGTCGTTCAGCCGCGACGTCGAGTGGCGCTGAGCCAGTTTGAAAGGCACGCTCGTGCGAATGGTGCTCATCAACTTGTCGCTCGAGGCGTTTCGCTTCGACTGCAGTTGACCGTTGATGTACACCTGAACGCCCGCCGCTTTGCTGGAACCGTCGTACGTCGCGGCGACGTGCGTCCAACGATTGGCGGGCAAGGGATCGCCGGCGACGACCTTCAAGGCGTCTTCGGGCCACTTGTTCACCACATGCATTCCAACGCGGCCGCCCTCAATCCAAACGTCCCAGCCGCGGAAGTCATGTTGATCATCCATCCGCGCCAGCAGCGAGCCCGTGACTTTGTTGTCGGGCAAGTAGACCCAGGCGGCGACCGTAAACGCTTGGTCGCGTTCAAAGTCTCCGACGTCGGGCAGTTCCAGCGTGGAATTGGGACGCGACTTCCAGGCCTTCGCGCCCAAGTGGCCGTCGTCCCAGGCGGCTTCGCCGGCGATAGCGATCGGCCGCGTCGCACCGTCGATCTGCACCGACGTCTGGCTCCCCTCGCCTTCGCGCAAGGCGGCGTGCAGCCGCAGTTTGTCGGCGGGAATTCGCTGGGCGACGGCGGTGGCGGCGGCGGAAGCGAGCCACGCGTCGAAGTCGCCGCGCGCCGCTTTCTTGCGTTCGTCGCGCCGTTGGTTCGCCGCCGGCAACTCGCGCTGCAGCGCTTGCCACCGCGGCGCGTCGGCTGCGGCGGGGACCATCACGATCGGCGGCGTGTCCTTGACGTTGCCGTCCATCGCCGGCTGCGTCGTATTATTGAAGAACGCCGCCATTTCGTAGAACTGCTTTTGCGTCAACGGATCGAACTTATGATCGTGGCAGACCGCGCAATTGGCGGTTAGGCCCAGCCACACCTGCGACACCGTCTCGGTGCGATCGCGCGTATACAGCACCAGATACTCTTCGGGAATCGTTCCCCCTTCGCTGGTCGTTATGTTGCAGCGGTTGAAGCCGGTCGCGATGCGTTGGTCGAGCGTCGGTTCGGGAAGCAAGTCGCCCGCCAACTGTTCGATCGTGAAGCGATCAAACGGCATGTTCTCGTTGAACGCGCGGATCACCCAATCGCGATACGACCAGATCTCGCGGTAGTTGTCGAAGTGGATGCCGTGCGTGTCGGCAAAGCGGGCGGCGTCGAGCCAATATCGGCCGCGATGTTCGCCCCAGGCCGGCGACTTCAGCAGTTGGTCGACGTACTTTTCGTAAGCGTTGGGGGACGCATCTTGGACGAACGCTTCGACTTCGTCCGGCGTCGGCGGCAGTCCCGTGAGATCCAAACTCAGCCGTCGCGCCAGCGTACGGCGGTCGGCTTCCGGGGCCGGCTTGAGTCCCGCTCGATCCAGATCGGCGAGGATGAAGCGATCGATCGGCGTCCGCACCCAACTTTCGTCCGATACCGCCGGCGGCTGCGGTCGTTGCGGCGCCAGAAACGCCCAATGCAGTTCGTACTCGGCGCCCGAGGCGACCCATTTCTTGAGCAGCTCCTTCTGAGCGGCCGGCATTTCGCGACGCCCCTTCGGCGGCATCCGCTCCTCGGGGTCGGCAGCGTCGAGTCGCCGGATGATTTCACTGGCGTCGGGCTTGCCAGGAACGAGCGCCCCGTGGTCAATCGCCGCTTGGCGATCATCCAGCCGCAGGTCTGCTTTGCGCTGCAAGCGATCGGGCCCATGGCACTGCAAGCAATGTTCGGCCAGGATCGGGCGAATGTCTCGATTGAACTGAATCTTGTCTCGCGCCGGCTCGTCCGCCGCCGCGCGGTGCGATGCGAAATGCGCTGCGACCAAACCGCAGGCCAGCGTCAACCAAACCAACCGCCTCGTCGTGATGCTCATTGTGGATACTCCTGTCCAGAATTTCCGCCTCTAGAATGACAAGCGGCGCGGCGGGCTGCAAGAGGGAATCGCCGCGCACGTCAGGGACGGGACGCCGCAGGGCGCTCGAGGACGGCCGTCGCCGCAACTTCGCCGATGCGGCCGGCGAGCGGATTGACGAGCCCTTTGCCGTCGGGGTGAACGCGGTTGCTCAGGAAAATCACGAACAGATCGAGCCCCGGGTCGATCCAGATGGCGGTGCCGGTGAAGCCGCCGTGGCCGTACGCCTCGTCGGTCATCGACGCGCCGCGATTACTCGAAAAACCGGTCCGCTTGTCCCAACCCAGGCCGCGGAGGCCGCTCGAGACGCGATAACCGCGCGTCATCGTCGCCAACGTCTCGGCTTGAAGAATTCGCTGCTCGTTCCACGCTCCGCCTGCCAACAGGGTCTGGGCGTAGACGGCCAGGTCTTCCGCGGTCGAGAACAGACCGGCGTGCCCCGCGACGCCGTTCAGCTTCGCAGCCCGCGGGTCATGCACTTCTCCCCGCAGCCAACGCCCCTCGCGCTGTTGCGTCGGCGCTGCTCGAGCCCGCAACGCGTCCGGCGGCGTGAAGCCGGTCTCGCGCAGCCCCATCGGCTGGCAGATCCGTTCCTGCACGACTTCGCCGAGCGACTTACCGGCTAGTCGTTCGACGAGCTTCCCGAGGACGATGAAATTGACGTCCGAGTAGACGAATTTCGTGCCGCGCGGCGACTGCAACTTCAGATTGCAGATCCGCCGCCACGACTCTTCGACCCCCTGCTCGTAGTCGCTCAGCGCATTGTCGGCGATCAGTCCGCTTTGGTGAATCAACAGATCGCGGACCGCTAATTCATCCTTGCCGTGCGGGGCGAATTCGGGCAGATGAACGGTCACTTTGTCGTCGAGCGACAATTGGCCGCGTTCGACGCACTGCATCACGGAAACGGCCGTCGCCAACGGTTTAGTGAGCGACGCGAGGTCGAAGACCGTGTCGACCGTCATGGCCTCCGGTTCCGGTGCGATTGCGCGACGGCCGTACGCCTTCAGCCACACCAGGCGACCGCGACGGCCGATGCAGACGACGCACCCCGGCAGCTTCTTGTCGGCAATCGCCGCGGCGACCAAGTCATCGATGACGGTCAGTTTTTCGCCGCCCATGCCCACGCTTGCGGGATCGGCCAGCGGCAAACGCATCGGTTCGGCGGCGTCGCTCGAGATCGCGAGGCTCGCCAAAATCGCCAGCTCCAACATGCCCGGCGCCGCGAGACGCAATCCGCATGACCGCCGTGTGCTGCAAGCCATACGGGACTCCTTACGGCGGAAGCGAACGCTGCGTTTCAGCAGGGAGGCGGCAGTCAGTTCGCAGCGACGACTGCCGCTTCTCGCGACTCATAGGTGCGGCCGTTGTCATCGCCGCGCCCCCGGTTGTCGAGTGCGATCTGATACAGTTCCTGACCGGCGGGCGTCGGGTAGCGGCCCGTGATGCACGCTTGGCACAGTTGGTCCGAGTCGAACCCGATCGCGCGTGCGATCGATTCGACCGGCAAATAACGCAGCGAATCGGCGCCCAAATCCTGCGCCATCGTCCGCTGCACCTCGTCGGTCAGCGGTCCGCCGCGCAGGAACTTGGGGGCGTACAACTCGTCGACCGTCGACATGTCGATGCCGTAAAAGCACGGCGCGATGATGGGCGGGCAAGCCACTCGCACATGGATCTCGGTCGCCCCGCCCCGTTCGCGAATGCGATCAAGCAGCACTTTCATGGTGGTCGAGCGGACGATGGAATCTTCGACCAAGATCACGCGTTTACCGTTCAGGACTTCACGCAGCGGCGTGTATTTGCTTTCCGCCTTGCGCACGCGATTCTTGCTGCCTTCGATGAAGGTGCGCCCCGAATAGCGATTGCGAATCAGACCTTCCCAGCAAGGAACGCCCAGGTGGTAGGCCATGGCGTCGGCCGCCGCTTTGCTGGTGTCGGGCACCGGGACGACGATCGTGTTTTGGTCGATCGGGACCCGAGCGTCGAGCTTCTCGAGTCGCGCGAGTTCCGCCCCGAGCGCGGTGCGCGACAGGTAGACGCTGCGATCGTCCAAGCTGCTCGCCACATTCGCAAAATAGATCCATTCGAAAAAACAGTGCGCTCGGCTCGGCGCAGGCGCGAACCGTTCAATCTCGAACCGCCCGCCGGTGATGGTGATCGCCTTGCCCGGCTGCAGCGAGTGAATGTTTTCGGGCTTGAAGCCTAAGTTAAGCAGCGCGACGCTTTCGCTGGCGGCGGCGAACAGCGGTCCCTCTTTCGCATAGCACAGCGGCTTGATGCCCAGCGGATCACGCGCGACCAGCATGTCGCCGATCGAATTCAGAAACACCAAGCTATAGGCGCCGTCGAACCGAGGCGCCACGCGCTGCATCATCTCGACAAGCGTCGGCCGGCGGTCGCCCGACAGCTCGCGACTCAGCTCGTGCATGATGATTTCGGTATCGGTTTCGCGCGCCAGATGGTGATCGTCGTCGCTGAGCAGCTTGTCGCGCAGTTGCTGGTAGTTGGCAAGTTGGCCGTTGAACGCGAAGCTGAACCACTTGTGCTTTTGCAGATGGTGGCGTTCAAACGGCTGAGCGTAGCTGCGATCCTCGGCGCCGCACGTTGCGTAACGGACGTGCCCGATGCCGGCTCGACCCGCATATTCCTTCATCAAGGATTCGTGCTTGGCGCGATGCGACAAGCGGAACACCTCGCTGACGGTGCCTATTTCCTTGTAGGTGTCGATCAGTTGATCGCGACCCGGATTGAAGGTCGTGATTCCCGCAGCCAGTTGTCCGCGGTTCTGTATGTCCTGCAGCATCTTCGGCAAGAGCCGCGAGACCTGTTCGGGACCCTGCTCAGGGCACAGAGGACTAACCTCGTCGCCCGGAAGGTGGTAAACGGCCGCCACCCCACACTCATGAAAGATATCGCTCATCGATGCGTGTTCTCAGCACGAGGAAACGGCACGCGGCATTCTTCGGCAAAAAGTGCCGGTCACGGGCGAACGAGCCAGCATTCTAGGCGCTCGAACCGTCGTACACAAGGAAGCGACGACGCGACTTCCCATTCCCAGTCTGTTTCCGCGCTCGGCCAGGTCCCCGATCCGCCGACGTAAGGCTTGCAGCTTACGGGGCTTCCAGTTTTTTTCGAGTCGCTTCGGACCAGCGCGGTCGTTCGTCTTCATCGAATACCTCCAGCGCTCGTCGCCAAGCCTGACGAGCTTCCTCGAGCCGCCCGAGCTTGGCGAAGCAGTCGCCTAAGTGGTCGAGGACGACTCCGCTAGGTTCTTCCCCGGCCGCGGCCCGCTGGAGTTCCGGCAGCGCTTCGGCATGGCGTCCCAATTGATGCAGCGCCCAACCCAGACTGTCGCGATACGCCAGCGATGCTGGTTCGGCCTTGACCGCCGCCTGGCACATGCGCAGCGCGCGTTCCAAATGCACTCCCTGCTCGGCCCACTGATACCCCAAGTTGTTCAGCGCCGACGCGTCCTCCGGGTGCTCGTCCAACACTTGCTCCAGCCATTCGGCCGCTTCCGCCGACTTCCCGCGGACGCTTGCGATGCTGGAGAGGGCCGTCCGCGCTTCGCGCGCCGCGTCGCGAAAGGCCGGATCGGGGCCGGCTGACTCGAACTTCTCCAGCAAGCGACGGTATTCGCGTTCGGCTTCGTCGTAACGTCGGGCGTGGAAGGGAATCCAGGCCAGTCGCAATTGGAATTGGGGCGAGTTGGCGCCTCCGGCCGCCGCCTGTTTGGCTGCGGCGAGCGCCGCGTCGGTTTGCCCCTGCAGTTCCAGCGAACCGGCCAGAAAGTAGTAAAACGTGGCATTGGCTTCGGGACGCACCTTTTCGTCGATCGCACGCTGAAAGACGCGAGCCGCTCGAGCGCCTTGGTCGACGGCGAACATGCCCAAGCCCCAAGCTGGATAGACGATCGCCGCGCCAGGCGCTTCTTCTTTCGCGGCCAATTCAAACAAGCGATCGGCGTCGTCGTAGCGCTGCCCGGCATACGCCATCACGGCGCCCAACAATGCCGCGCCCGGCTTTCGCTCCGCTGCTCCCTGCTCCGTCCGCGTCGTAATCTCCTGCACGGCCTGCACATCAGGCGTCAACGGTTCAATCAACTCTTCCAACTGCCCTAGCGACGTCGCCGACGCCGCGCTGCGCTGCAACAATTCCACCAACGGCGCCCATTTTCGCGCCTTCCAACGCACGTCGCGCAGCGCGAACAAGACCTCCTCGGAATCGCCAGCGGCGGCCAGCGCTTCCAGTCGGCGAACGGCGTCGTCGTATTGACCGACTCGGACTTGCGCCGCGGCCAACGCCAAGACGAGCGCCGGACGATCGGGGAATTTTTGAGCCAACTCAGCGAGTCGTTCGACGACGCGTCGGCGGGCCGTCGGTTCGTCTTCCCCTGCCGCGCGTGCACGTTCAAACTCCACTTGCGCCAACAACGCGCATGGTTCCGCCTCCAGGTCCTCGGGCGCGTTCTGCCAAAACGGAGCGAACGCCGCGGCTGCGGCCGCGTAACGCTGCTTCGCGAATTCGATGCGCGCCTGCAGAAATGCGGCTCGACGTGGATCAGGCCGCAACTGGTCGGCGCGCTGGAACATCGCCTGCGCTTCGTCCCAGCGCTTCGCTGAGAAAAAGGCCTCGCCGAACAACGTGTACGTCGCCTCGGGCTTTTCCAGCAGCAGCTTGACATACTGCTCGTTCAAGCCGTGCTTATCGGGATTGTCGAGCGCCTCGCGGACTTTGGCGAACGCTTGCGCCGCGTCGGCCGAACGGTCGAGCAAGAAGTAGATCCGCCCCAACTCCATCTGAATCATGACGGTCGAAAAGTCAGGTTCGACCTCCTTCTGCAGTTCCACGATCCGCTCGTACAACCGCGCTGCTTGGGGCCAGTCGCGTTGTTCGCCGTGAATCGCCGCCAGCCGCAGCAGCACGACCGTCGCACCCAGGTCGAGGTCTTGGGCCAGCACCGCGTAGCGGGCCGCTTCTTCGGGACGTCGCAACCGCAGCGCGAGCGACACGATTTCGTCGTGGACGGAGACCAAGCTGGAGTCATACCGCCAGGCACGTTCGAAGTTCCGCAAAGCGCCCGGCAAATCGTCGCGCTGCAGTTGCAGTCGAGCGGCCGCATAGCGCACCGACGCTTCCACGCGATCCTGCTCCGCTTCGGACGGCAGACGACGCGGTACGAACTTTTGCGGCGCCTCTTCGAATTCAGACGCCGCCGGCGCTCGCACGTCGTCGTCCGCTCGCCCCCAGTCGCTGGACGCTGCCAGCCAGAAGACGGCGAGGAGAAAGAAAGGCTTGCGTCGCACGACTGCCGCTCGAACAGAATGCAGAACGCTGCACATGGCTTGCCTCATTTCGGATGCCAAGCCCCGGTTCGCCGCCCAGCGGTCGTCGACTTGCCGCAACTAGCGGGGCTTCTTCTTGACGAGCTTCTTGGCGCCGCCCTTCTTGTCGTCGCGCTTCTCGTCGCGCGCCGACGAAGACGAGTCGTGCTTGGCGGACGATTTTGTCTTGTCCGCCTCTTTCCCGGCGTCTTTGGCCGGCGACTTGGGGTGAGAATCCTTGGCGTGAGCCTCTTTGGGATGCGGCTCTTTGCCGTGGTGTTCCTTGCCTGGATGTTCCTTGCCGGCCGGCGCAGAGGGGCGGGCTTCGCCGGGACGCCCTTCCGGCGGGCGATTCTCGGGCGGGCGAGTCTCCGCAGCGGGGCGCGAGCCAGCGAGCGGCCAAACGACGAAGTCTTCCGGCTTGTGCGGTTTTTTCGGCAAGCGATCCTTCACGTCGGGATCGATCTCCATGAGCACCGCTTTGAACTTGGTCGAGAACGGCGGGCTGACGGCGTAGTCGGCGCCCATTTGGTGCAGCAACGACGCGAACTCGACTCCCTTATTTTTCGGGATCGCCCGCTCCAGCCCCGGCACTTGCATCTTCAGCGCTTCGGCCGGCGTGACGACTTGCAGCGCCATCAGCGCTTCCACGGTTCCTTGGCAGACGGGGATCGAGTGGCCTCCGAGGCCATGTTGGACGACGTAAGAGATCAAGAACGGATTTCCCAGCGTGTACCGCTCCAAATCCTTTTCCGACTTCCCCAGGTTCTGTTTCGCCAAGTATTCGATGTCGAATGCGAAGTGCGCTTCGAACACCGACTGCAAGGCGCGTTTGAACTGCTGAGCCGACTTGACTGGATGCGGCAAATTCCCCAGCAGCTCCGCCAGTTCGTTCACCGTCGTGACGCGCACCTCGTTCCAGTCGAAATACGACTGCTGCAGTTTGGCGAATGCTTCGTCGGCCGCTTCCGGTCGCGCGTTCTCGAGGCAGCAGGCGTACAGCAAGTGTTCCAGCAGGGTGCGTTCGCCCGGCGGTTCGACGGGCTTATAGTGCTTCTTCAGCACTTTATGGATTTTGGCGAGCAAGGCGGAGCGGTTGGAGGCGGTCATGGCGGCACGAACTCCGGGCAACCGGAAAAGGAGGGGTTAGTCGTCCGAATCGTCTGGCGCCGCGGCGTCCGGCGCCGCGTCGTCCGACGCGGTCGGCGGCGGCGCGGGAGGAAGCACATCGCGCAAGATTTCAGCGACGGTGATCGAGTGCTTGACGCCTTTATCAAGCACGAATTGCAAACGCGGCGTGTACCGCGTATCGATCTTCTCGGACACTTGATGTTGGAGGAAGCCGGCGGCGTTCTGCAGCCCCCGCAAACTCAAGTTTTGCTTCGTCTCGTTTCCCATGATCGAGACGTGGACCTTGGCCGACCGCATGTCGGGCGCTACTTCGACGTACGTCACGGTGACGTCCCGCACGCGCGGATCTTTCAATTCGGTGAGGATGGCCATGCTGACCACCTCGCGAATTGCTTCCGCCGCTTTCAGCAGTCTTCGCGAACTCATTCCTTGCCAGGTTCCTACTGAGGACTCGAATCAGAGGACGCGCATCTGCACGCCCCAATCCGCGAGCCCGCATCCACGGGCTCGCAGCCAACGTTCGTCGCGACGCTCGCCGGTTACAGCGTGCGTGCAACCTCTTCCACCTTGTACGCTTCGAACACGTCGTCCTTTTTGACGTCGTTGAAGCCTACCAGACGAATGCCGCACTCCATGCCGCGCGAAACTTCCTTGGCGTCGTCCTTTTCACGCTTCAGCGAATCGATCGCGTACTCGCCGATCGTACGCCCATCGCGGAACACGCGAACTCGGCAGTTTCGCTCGATCGTCCCGCGGGCCACGTAGCAGCCGGCCACCGTGCCGACGCGACTGATGACGAACGTCTGCTTGACGATCGCTTGCCCCAGTTCGACCACGCGTTCTTCCGGCTTGAGCTTCCCTTCGAGCATCGCTTTGATGTCGTCGGAAACCTTGTAGATGATGTCGTAGCGGCGGATCTCCACCTGCCGTTCGTCGGCCAGCGTCCGAGCGGCATCGTCGGGGATCACGTTGAAGCCGAGGATCACGGCGTTCGACGCGTGAGCCAAGGTGACGTCGGCGACGGTGACGCCGCCGACCGCCGCTTGCAGCACCTTGAGCTGCACTTCGGGGTGGCTGAATTTGCTCAGTTCCTTGAGGATCGCTTCGATCGAACCGCGTACGTCCGCTCGGAGGATCAAGTTGAGCGTCACCGCTTGCTGCTTCTCGCCCAGTCGTCCTTCGGTGAGCAGTTGTTGGAACTGATCGAACGACACGCGCGACGAACCGGCCAGATTCGACTGACGTTGCTGGACCGCGCGGCTGGCGGCGATTTCTCGCGCCTGCGAAATATCCTCAAGCACGTGGAACGAATCGCCGGCTTGCGGCGCGATATCGAGACCGGTGAGGTTCACCGGCGTCGACGGTCCCGCCTTTTTCAACCGCACGTTCGGCTTCAACGTATCGTACATCGCCTTGACGCGGCCGTGCGCCGCACCGCAGACGACGATGTCGCCCACGTTGAGCGTGCCGTTCTTCACCATCACCTTCGCGATCACGCCGCGACCCGCTTCTTGTTCGGCTTCCAAGCAAACGCCGCGCGCGGCCCGCTTGGGATTCGCCTTGTACTCGTGCAGGTCGGCGGTGACCAACAGGGTGTCGAGCAGTTCGTCGAGCCCCGCGCCGGTCATGGCGCTGCAACGCACCACTTCCACGTCGCCCGACCACTCGCTGGGCATGAGCCCTTGCGCGGCCAGTTGCTGCAGCACTCGGTCGGCCTTGGCGCCGGGGAGGTCCATCTTGTTCAGCGCGACGACGATCGGCACGCCGGCCGCCTTCGCGTGACTGATGGCTTCCTCGGTCTGCGGCATGACGCCGTCATCCGCCGCGACCACCAGCACCGCAATGTCGGTGACGTTGGCGCCGCGAGCCCGCATTTCGGTGAACGCCTCGTGACCCGGCGTGTCGACGAACGCAATCTTGCGGCCGTTCTTGGAAATCTCATAGGCGCGAATGTGCTGCGTAATGCCGCCTGCTTCGCGCGACGCCACGTCGATGCCGATGAGTCGGTCGAGCAGCGAGGTTTTGCCGTGGTCGACGTGGCCCAAGAAAGTGACCACGGGCGGACGCGGCTCGAGCATCGCCGGATCGTCTTCGACGTCGTCGATTTGATTGATCAGGGTGTCTTCCAGCGACTGTTGCGCCTTGAGCTCGATGTCGAGCCCCAGTTCGGCGGCCAGCAGTTCGACTTGGTCCTGATTCAAGCTGGCGTTGATGTTCACGGGAATGCCCATGGTCATCATGACCTTGAGAATCTGGCCCGAGCCGACGCCGGTGGCTTCCGAGAACTCGCGAACCGTGCAGGGCGTTTCCACGGCGACCTTTCCTTTCCGCGGCGCCGCGGTACTCACGCCGACGCTGCGTCGAGTGAGTCGGCGGGCGCGCCGATGGGACAACGAATCATCGTCGTCCTCAGGGCGGGTCGTCAACTTGTCGGGCGCCTTAAGCTTCGCCCCCTTCTTGCGGTCGGCGCGAGCGCTGGCCATGCCGGCCAGATCGCGTTCCGTATCGGCCCCTTCCGCTGGCGCCCCATCGCGATGACGGCGCGTCCGGCCGCCCGCCGCCTTGCCCGCGGCGTCCGCGCCCGCCGGCGCGGCGGGAGGTTGGGGACCGCGCGGACCCGCCGCGGCCGGCTTGTCGCCGCCCGGTCGAGCCTTCCGCTGCTCCGCCTTGGACGTCAAGTGCTCCAAGGGGGGGCGAGCGCCCGCTTTGGCGCCGCGAATGGCGTCTTTCGGCAGACGAATATCAGGCTTCTGCGCAGGCGGTTCGGTCGACTTGGCCGTCGGCGTCGGCTGCTTCACTTCTGGCAGCTTCGCCAGATTGATCACCGGCTCGCGTCGCTTGAGCGGCGGCGGCTTGGCGGCGTCTCCGTCGCCCCCCGTCGGCTTCTTCGCGCCGCGGTTGTCCAAAATGCGGATGCGGCCCGTCGATCCGCCTGGCGAAATGTAATCTTGTCGCGAAAACCCAGGCGCGTCGGCGCCAGGGCGAGTGGGAGCGCCCGGTGCGTCGCTGGACGGCGTCCGGGAGGCAGGTCCCTTCAGGCCGGCAGAGCCAGCGCCCGCGGAACTTGCACTCGTCGAACCAGCGCCCGTCGAACCAGCGCCCGGCGCTCGAGCGCTCGTCGAACCAGCGCCCTTGGCGGCGGGGCCCGTCCCGGCGGAACCGGCGACGCTCGCGGCGGCGGCATCGCCAGCCAGTCCTGCGACGTCCAGTCCGGCGGTCGGCGCGACCGAACCGGCCGCAACTTCCGTCAGGTCGGCGGTCGATCCGGCTGCGGCGATCGCGGCGGTGGAGCCGGCCGCCGTGTCGCTAACGCCCCGTGCTTCGTCGGTCGGAGCTGCGATCGACGGCTCGGCCGCCGCGGCCAGCGCCGTTTCATCGGCTGCGGCGGCGGAGGCGGCCATGTCGGGCGCTGCGCCCGAAGCGACGGTCCCTGCCGGCGCCGCCGATTCGGCGAGGCCGCCCGCGGCAGCCTCGCTGGTCGAAAGGGAGGAGGTCGCGGTCGCCGCCGACTCTTGCGGCTGACTGCTGCTGGCGCTGCTGCGCGCCGGCATGATGGGAATCTGGCGCGGCATCACCGGCGGCGACACCGACGGCGGGATGGGCGTGAGGTCCGGGGCGGACGGCCGCGGCGCCGCACGCTTGGTCGAGCCGGACAGATAGGCCTTCAGCTTGACGACTTCATCGTCGTCGAGGCTGGCCAGCGCCGAACCCTTCCCGGGGATCCCTGCTTTGACGCACAGGTCCACCAGTTCTTTGCTATCGATCTTCAAATCTTTGGCTAACGCGTAAATCCGAATGGGCACCTGCGCCCTCCTCTTTCATTCCCAGGCATGAAGTCCGACAAGTCACATATCCTTTTGCTCCTTGCGGCCACGCTTGCCCGCGTCGGGAACCTCGTCGGTCCCCTGTTCCATCCGTTCCAATTCCTTCTGCCGTCGACGCTCGGCTGCTTTGGCTTCCTCCGCCTCCGCCGCCTTCGCCTCCGCTTGATCCACGACGTGCTGCACCTGCTCTTCCGTCAGGCCGCCCATCTCCATGAGTTGATCCGGTTCGATGACCGACAAGTCGTCGTAGGACAAGAAGCCCTGCTCGACCAACTTCTGGGCGACTTCTTCCGGCATGCCGTCCAGAGCGCTGAAGCCGTTGACGGCGCGGTCGATCTGCTGTTCCAGCTCGTCCGCCGTCATGATTTCGATGTCCCAGCCGCACAGTTTGCTGGCCAGCCGAACGTTTTGGCCGCGGCGACCGATCGCCAACGACAACTGGTCCTCGTTCACCAGCACAATGGCGCGCCCCAGCATGTCGCACAGCAACACTTGTTCGACCTTGGCCGGTTGCAGGGCGTTGGGGATGAGCACCATCGGATCGTCGCTCCAACGCACGATGTCGATCCGCTCGCCCCCCAACTCGTCGACGATGTTCTTGATGCGATTACCGCGGACGCCCACGCAAGCGCCGACGCAATCGACGCGCTGATCGGTGCTGCTCACCGCCACTTTGCTGCGATAACCAGGTTCGCGCGAAATGGCGTTGACGGAAATCACGCCGTCCGCAATTTCCGGAATCTCCTGCTCGAACAGCCGCAATACGAGCTGCGGGCGCGTACGGCTGAGCACCACTTTGACGCGATTGCCTTGCGGCTTCACCTCGAACACCACCGCCCGTACGCGTTCGTTGGCGTGATGCGATTCGCCGGGAATCTGTTCGCTGCGCGGTAAAATGGCTTCGACGTGCGACAGCGACACCAAGGTCGTATTGCCTTCCACTCGCTGCACGACGCCCGTTTCGAGCTGCCCGATCTTTCCTTCGTATTCGTACATGAGCGTATCGCGCTCAGCTTCCCGAATCTTCTGGATGATCACTTGCTTGGCGGTCTGAGCGCCGATGCGGCCGATGAGTTCCGGGTCGAGCGCCTGTCCGTTGTAGCTGCCGGCGAGCGCCCCGTTCTTGCGATCAATCTGAATGACGATTTCGGCTTCTTCGCCGTAGTGTTTCTTCGCGGCCGACACCATGGCCGACTCAATCGCCTGGAACACGATTTCGGGATCGATGTTCTTGTCGCGATGCAGCGAGTCGACAATTCGTAGCAGCTCGTTCGGATTCATGCCTCGTCCTCATCTTCCTAGCGCAATCGCCTGCCGCTCGTCGATTCGAACCAACGCGTCCGCGCTCGTTCAAACCCCGCCCATACCTCGTCGCCCCGCCGCCAACTTGCGCTAGCCGCCGAAACCTCGACGCATAGGTCTCCGTCTTGTTCGTTCTCCCCCGAAGTTTCCCTCGGAGTTCGCCCCGCCGGTGCGACCCAAACCCAAGTCGCCCCGTCGGCTGGCTCGAGTTCCGTGACGACTCCCGCCCACCATAGGCGGTCGGTCGCCGCGGGACGGACCGCTCCGTCTCGCGAAACCAACACCCCTTCGTTCGCTCGCCAAGTCGCCGCGACTCGCATGCCGCTCTCTGTCACCGCCGACCGCGTCGCCGCGTCGGGCGGTGAAGACAGCGGCGCCGGCTGCCGACTTCCCCACGAGCACGCGAACATCTCGCTCGATTCGAACCGCCCTGTGAGCACATTGAGCGGCCTCGCAGCCATCCACTGTGCCACACGCAACGAATCAGGGTCCTCCCCCAACTCAAGCGGCGTTCCAATCTGCACCAAACGTCCCGCGTCCAACAAACCAATTCGATCCGCGACGCTGGCCGCCTCGCGGCGATCATGCGTCACATAGATCCACGTCGCGCCTTGTCGTCGCTGGAACTGCCTCAATTCCCGCGCCAACGCCGCTCGTTGCGGACCATCCAGCCTGCCTAACGGCTCATCCAACAACAGGACTCGCGGCCGCGCCATCAAGGCGCGCCCCAAAGCCACTCGCTGCTGCTGACCCGCCGATAACGTCTGCGGCAGCCGATTCAGCACGTCGGTCAGCCCTAAACGGGCCGCCCAAGCCGCAGCTTCCTCACGCTCCGCAGGCGTTTCGCCTTCCCAACCTAGTAACCGCTGCCACAACGAGCGTCCTCGCGGTTGCGCTCGACGTCGTTCGCGGCTCCAAACCAAATTCTCCGCCGCCGTCTTGTGCGGCAGCAGAGAGCTTGCTTCGGAGACGAATGCCGTCTGTCGACGCCATGGCGGCCAAGCCGTCACCTCGTCGACTCCCAACGCGATCGATCCTCGGGTGGGCTCTTCCAGGCCGGCGATGAGCCGCAAGAGCGTCGTCTTGCCGCTGCCGCTGGCGCCGACGAGCGCCAACAGCTCGCCGTCCCCCACCGTCAAATCGATCCCTGCCACCGCCGCTGCGCCTCGGGAGTACTCCTTCGACACGTTTCGCAGATGCACGCTGGTCATCGAGCGTGACCCTACAAAAAAACGCGGAACGTTCCCCCGCAGGAGCCGGTTCCGCGACGGCGGCATGGCCCCATTAAACCGTTAGCCTTGCCTGATTCCGCATTCAGGTCGCTTTCGACGCCCGCCTGTCTCCTCTCCGCCAGGGGCGGAGCGAAACCAGGGCCAAGCATCGAACGCCGCGGAAGCACGCAAGGCTAGTTCGACTTTCAGGTTAGCCATTCGGTCCCCCACGATACCGGGTAGGGGGGCCAGTGTCAAGTTGCCGATGCGTTAAACATAGAGTCGGTGTTCGATGATATACCGTTCCACGGCGGCCGGCGTCCGATAACGAAGCCCCTGCCCGGCGGCGATGCGAGCACGCAGTTCTCGGCTGCTTAGTTCGATCATCGGCATCACCACCTGATGCGCCGCGATCCGCCGCACCGCGTCTTCCCCCGCGGCCTCCGCCAGTTTCTCCAGCGGAGGCGCCTCCACTCCAGCTCGACGCACCGACACGAGGGTCGCAGTCGCGGCGATTTGCGCCGGCGCCCGCCACGTCGGCAAGTCGGCCAGCGCGTCGGCCCCCAGCAAGAAAAACAGCTCGTCCCCCGGTCGCGCGCGACGCAACTCCGCCAGCGTCTCCGCCGTGTAGCTCACTCCGCCCCGCTCGATCTCCCAGCTCGAAACGCGAAAGGCCGGATTGTCGGCGACGGCCAACTCCAGCATCGCCAAGCGGTGGCGAGGGTCGACGGGCGGCGTCGTCCGTTTGTGAGGCGGGATGCTGGCCGGCATGAACCACACTTCATCCAACCGGCACTGTTCGCGGCAGCATTCGGCCAGCAGCAGGTGTCCCATGTGGACGGGATCGAAGGACCCGCCGTAAATGCCTAGTCGCATGCCCAGGGCCTCATTTGGTAGAGTTCGCGAAGAGCCCGCTCATCGTAGTGTGCGTGGCGCCAATCGCGTAGGGCCGAACGAGCGCTAGATGGAATCGAGTCCAGGACGGGATGCAAAACGGGGGCCGGAAGCCAAGCAGGGACGGCTGTTTGCGAGCGACGTTCCCGAAGAGCCCTGGGAAACGGACGAACTGCGCGACCGGCTGATCGCCGAAGTGGCGCTGGCCGAAGCGCCTTTCGGGCCGTACGACTACCTCGTCCCGGAGAACTTGCGGGATAAAGTCGAACCGGGGCGGCGCGTCCGCGTGCCGTTGGGCAAAGGCGAGCGCACGCTCGTCGGCTATTGCGTCCGCGTCGGGACCGACGTGCGCATCGACCGCCCGTTGCGCGAACTGCGCGGCGTCGTCGACGCCAAGCCGCTGGTCACGCCCGCCCTCATTCGGCTCGCCCGCTGGCTCGCCGATTATTACCTCTGCGACCTGGGCGTGGTGCTGGAAACCATCGTTCCCGCCGCTGTGCGGACTCAGGCCGGGACCCGCGAACAGCTATTCTTGACGGTTCCCGCCGAAGTCTGGGCCAACCGCGATCAGTGGCGGCTGCCGGCGCGGCAGCGTGCGATCCTGGAATCGCTCGCGACCGCCGGTCGACCGCTCACCAGCGCGGAACTCAGCGAGCGGGCCGGCTGTTCCGCCAGCCCCATCCAGACGCTCCGCAAAAAGGGCTTCATCGTCGATCGAGTCGAGCGGATCGACTCGGGCGAGATCCAAGAGCGCCCCGCGGAACTTGGCGCGCCGTTGGTGCTGAACGACGACCAGCAGCGGGCGCTCGACGCCATCCTGACGCCCGTTTACGACGAACGCCACGAGACCATTTTGCTGCACGGGGTGACCGGCAGCGGCAAAACGGAGGTCTACATCCGCGCGATCGAGGAGGTCACTCGGCGCGGTCGGCAAGCGATCGTGCTCGTGCCCGAAATCAGCCTGACTCCGCAAACGCGGCAGCGATTTCGAGCGCGCTTTCCCCACGTGGCCGTGCTGCACAGCGGCCTGTCCGACTCCGAACGCAACTGGCACTGGCAACGGATCGCGCGCGGCGACGTCCAGGTGGTCGTCGGCGCGCGCAGTGCGATCTTCGCCCCTGTGCCGCGCCTGGGACTCGTCGTGCTCGACGAAGAGCACGACGGCTCGTTCAAGCAAGACACGCAGCCGCGCTACCAGGCCCGCGACGTCGCCCTGTGGCGGACGCGCGAAGAAGGGGTCCCGCTGGTGCTCGGTTCGGCCACGCCGGCGCTGGAGACGTGGCAGCGGACGCGCGAAGGCCAGTTTCGGTTGGTGGAACTTCCAAGGCGCGTGTCCGGTTTGCCGCTGCCGGCCGTCACGACGATCGACATGCGGACCGAACGCCGTTCGGGCGGTTGGCGAGGCGCGGTGAGTCGGCCGCTGGGGGAGGCGATCAAGCAGGCGCTCGCGGGCGGCGGACAAGTGATCCTGCTGCTGAATCGCCGCGGGTTCTCGACCAGCATTCAGTGCCCTGACTGCGGGTTCGTCGCGCAGTGTCCCGACTGCGAACTGGCGCTCACGCATCACAAGTCGGCGGCGTTGGCCGTGTGTCATTACTGCAACTATCAGATCCCCGCCCTCGTCGCCTGCCCGCAGTGCCGCTCCACCGGCATTCGTCTGGCGGGACTCGGCACCGAACGGTTGGAAGAGGAGATCGCGCAGCGGTTTCCCGGCGTGCCTCTACTGCGCATGGACTCGGACACCATGACGAAGCCAGGGAGCCATGAGGCGGCGTTGGATCGCTTTCGGTCGGGCGAAGTGCGGTTGATGATCGGCACGCAGATGATCGCCAAGGGGCTCGACTTTCCCAGCGTGACGCTCGTGGGAGTCGTCAACGCCGACACGGCCCTGCACTTCCCCGACTTTCGCGCGTCGGAGCGGACGTTTCAACTGGTGACGCAAGTCGCCGGTCGAACGGGACGCGGGCGGCAGGGAGGGTGCGTCGTGGTGCAGACCTACAACCCGGAACATCCGGCGATCGCAGCGGCGCAGCGGCACGATTATCATCAGTTTGCGGAGGGCGAATTGCCGGATCGCGAGTCGCTGGGGTACCCTCCCTTCGGCACGTTGGTGCGGATCATCGTGCGGGGCGAGTCGCCCGTGCTGGCGGAAGGTTACGCCGACCAGATCGCCAAGCGACTGGAGAGCGCCTTGGTCGACGCCCAGCGCGGACGCGTTCTCGGACCGGCGCCGTGTCCCTTAGCGAAACTGCGGGGCCGATACCGCTTTCACGTTCTGGCCCATTCCCGCGACGGTCAGTTCTTGCGCGAGGCGGTTCGCGAGGCGACGCGGGGCGTCGACTTGCCGCGCGGCGTGCAATGGCTGGTCGACGTCGATCCGGTCGACATGCTCTGACGGGACTCGCTTCCTCGATTCCTCGTTCGTAGAATAGGGACCCACGGTTTCCCGCGGCCCGCAGGAGGATGGCGCCCCATGTCTTATCGTTCGATCAAACGCGTGCTCGGCGAAACGAGCATCGAACGGAAGTGCCGTCTCCTGTTCGGAGCGTGCCTGTTGGGGCTCATCGGCGGCGCCTTCTTTTGGGTCGATCGCGTGGCCGAGCGGTTGGTGCTGAAAACGACGCGCAGTAAAGCGCGAGATCTGGTTCCCATCCTGCTGCTCGGAAAACACCTCGAAAAGTGGGACACCAACAATCCAGACGACTTCGCCAAGCGGCTGAGTCGCGATTTTGCGCGGTCGAACTACGAATTTGAAATCATCGCGCCGGGCGACGGCATCGAAGTCACGCAGTTGTTCGAACCGCGACGACCCGAGCCAGGCTGGGAAGAAGAGCAGCTCGCGGAACTCGCGGCGCAATACGCGGCCCTCTTGGAAAAACAAAAGGCGCAAACCGATCCGACCGCAGGGGCTAGCGAGCCCGCGACGCCCGAAAAGTCCTTGGAAAAGGCGCTCGAGGCCGACCCCGCGTCGCTGTTGCTGGCGACGGAGGAAGAGGCGGACGAACTGTTCGTCGAGCGGCGATTTCGGGAGTTGGACAAGTACGAGTACTATGCGCCCATTCGCTGGCGCTCCACCTGCACGCATTGTCATCAGACGTTGTTCGGCGCCGGCGTGATGCCTGCCGCCGGCGCCCAAGGCGCCGATTCGCACGACTTGCCTTTTCGCGTGATCAAGGTCGAGCTGACTTACCGCGAGACGCAGAACGGCATCAATCAAGCGCGCGCCATTTTGATCGCGGTGGCCATCCTCACCGTGTTCGTCGCCATGGTGGCGCTCTACATGATCGTCCGCTACGTGATCGTCAAGCCGCTGAAGCACCTGCGGGACGTGAGCGACGAAATCAGTCGCGGCAAAATGGAGTCGCGGGCCGAAATTCGCACGGCCGACGAGTTTCAGGAATTGGCTGACTCGTTCAACCGCATGCTGCGACACTTGACCGACACGCAGGCCAACCTGCGCAACGTCAACGCGGAACTCGACGCGAAAGTCGACGAGCTCGCTCAGCTGAATATGCGGCTGTATGAAATGAATCGCCTGAAAGGGGACTTCCTGGCGAACATGAGTCACGAGCTGCGCACGCCGCTCAATAGCATCATCGGCTTTTCGGAAGTGCTGCAAGGGCTCGATGCGCTCAATGAAAAGCAGCGTCGGTATGCCCAGAACATTCAGAAGTCGGGCCGCGTTCTGTTGGAGATGATCAACGACATTTTGGATCTCGCCAAGATGGAGGCGGGCAAGATGGACGTGCGGCCGACCGAGTTCAGCATCGAAGCGCTCGTGCAGGCGCAGTGCGACTTGGTGCGGTCGTTGGCCGACGAGAAGAACATCGATCTCAACGTCAACATCGCGCCCGAGCTGCCGCACTTGTTCCAAGATCAAGGGAAGATCCAGCAGATCCTGACGAACCTGTTGTCGAACGCTATCAAGTTTACGCCCGAGGGGGGGCGCATCACCGTCTCGGCCCGCGCCGACGCCCAAGCGCGGCTCGTGCTGACCGTCGCCGACACGGGCGTCGGGATCGCCCCCGAAGATCGCGACATCATCTTTGAAAAGTTCCGTCAGGGGCGGGCCGTGGTCGGCGAAGACGGACTCACCCGACGCTACTCAGGGACCGGTTTGGGACTCTCGATCGTCCGCGAGTTGTGCAAGCTGCTAGGCGGAGAAGTGGCGGTCGAAAGCGAAGTGGGACGCGGCAGCACGTTTGAAATCGCCATCCCCTGGAATCGCACCGAACTGGTCCGCGGCGAATCGCCGCTCGCCGCGCGCCTTGATGAACTTTACCGCCCCCATTGGCCCGACGCCGGCGCACCCGGCGCACGCGAGCCGATGGCCTCGAACTCGAGCGGCTCGGCCGGCGGGACCTAGCTTGGGAATCATCAAGCCGACTCCGCACTCGCGGGCGGTTTTTTCACGGAGGCCGACGATTGTCGTCGTGCGGCCCAATCCTTACTACAGCGACGGAATGCGAAGATCATGAACGCAGCAGGCGAACAGGCGGAGTCGAACGGCAGCGATGCGTGGCCGCTGGTGGAGCTCTATACGGACGGGGCCTGCAGCGGCAATCCGGGCCCCGGCGGCTGGGCGTTCATCCTCCGCCACAAGGCGACGGGGAAGGAAAAGGAAGTCGCCGGCGCTCAACACGACACGACGAACAACCAGATGGAGTTGCTCGCCGTCATCCGCGGCCTGGAGGCGCTGCAGAAGCCGTGTCGCGTCCAGCTCTACACCGACAGCATCTACGTCGGCAAGGGACTCACCGAGTGGCTGCCCGGATGGAAGAAACGGGGGTGGAAACGAGAAGGCAAAGCAATCAAGAACCTTGAACTTTGGCAGCGTTTGGATCAGCTCGCGTCGCGCCACCGCCTTAAATTCACTCACGTCCGCGGCCACTCGGGCCACCCCGAGAACGAACGTTGCGACGAGTTGGCGGTGGCCGCGTATCAAGCGCTGCGCTAGTGCAGCATGTCGGCGTCCCGAGCGAACTCGTCGTTGAATTCGTAGGGATAGAAGTGCTTGGCGATGTCTTGCGACAGCGTCGCCAAAAACTTCCGCTGGAACTGCGTGTCGGTCGTTTCGCTGACATGTTGCCCGCCGTTGATCGGGAAGGCGAAGTTGTCGAGCGTCCGGCGGAAGACGGCGTCGCCGCCTTGCGACATGTCATAGACGGTCAACGTCACGTTCGCGCGTCCCTTGAACATGGTCGCGTCTTCGTGCAGGCGGTAGCCGTCGAGATCGATGCCCAAGACCAAGTCGGCGTTTACGGCTTTGCCGATGTCGCGGAAATCGGTCTGGTCCCAGTCGTTGTTATCGATCCAGTTGGCGACTTCTTGCTGGCGAACGACCTTGATGTTCTTCACGTTTTGGCGGAGCCGCATTTCCACCAGTTGCGACAGGATCGAGGCCGCGGCGCTCGGATCGTAGCTGGAGTTGTTGGCGACGCAGACCACGGCGACCTTCTTGCCGGCCAGGCCGTCGAATTCGGCGGGGATCTTGTTCCCCTTGATGACGTAGATCAATTGGGCGATGCCGCCGACGCAGCCGGTCGAGTTGAACAGGAGCAGCGCCAACAGCAGCCACACGCTCGCAGTACGCAGCACACTCGTATTTCGTCGCATGGGACTTCCTTGTTCCTCGACGCCTGCCCGCCGTTTTCAATCGTCTCGTCCGCGCTACAGCCGCCGCAGGCCCCAATCGATCATCGCGACCGAGAGGATGACGCCCAGCAGCAAGGCGAGAATTCGTTCGTCCGGAACGCATCCCCACCATCGGCCGCGCCAGGCCGAGAGCAGCGTCCACGGTGCGGCCGCGAGTGCGGCCAGACCGAGCAGCATGCCGCCGGCATTGGCTTCCGTCGCCGACCAAATCCGTCCCCGAATCAACAGGGACCAGGAAGTGGTCATTCCGCAGGCGGGACACCGCTGACCAGTCCATTGCACGATGGAACAAGGCGGAAGTCCTAGCTGCCGGTGGGTGCCGTAGCCTTGCGGGTCGGGCGACAGCCACAGGGCGACCGTCCACAAACCAACCAGCACGACGCCGACGGTCCCGAGCGCTATCCGCGTCGGGATTCCCAGCGAGGGCGGCGGAGAATAGAGGGGAGCGGTCGACATCACAAGTCCGATTTTTTTCCTAATGCTGCTCAGCCTCGAGGCTGAACGCTGCGCGGCCGATCCTGACGACGCTCGATCAGGGGCCGCCCGGCTCGCGAAATACATATCGTTCGATGGCCGAGGCGCGACCGGTGGACGGATCGATGGTCACGATCGATCCATGCAGCCGAACATCCTTCTTCGCCACTTCAAACTCCGACGGACGAAACGTAAGGGTCGTTTCGAGGACGCGGTCGATGCGGCGACCGAGAATGCTGTCGTGCGGACCGGTCATGCCGACGTCGCACTGAAAGGCCGTTCCGCCCGGCAAGATCTGTTCGTCGGCCGTCGGGACATGCGTGTGGGTGCCGAGCACCGCGGAGACGCGGCCGTCGAGGTAGCGGCCCATGAGCTGCTTGTCGCTGGTGGCTTCGGCGTGGAAATCGACCACGCGCACCCGCACGTCGGCCGGCAACTCGCCCAACACCCGGTCAGCGGCTCGAAACGGACAGTCGCTGGGCCGCATAAAGACGCGTCCCAAGAGACTCACCACCGCCACTTTGTCGCCGCCGCGCGAGGCGACGACCGTCCAGGGCCGCCCCGGCGCCTCGGCAGGGTAGTTGGCCGGCTTGACGACGCGTTCTTCCCGCTCCAACACCGCATAGATTTCTTTGCGGCGGTAGATGTGATCGCCCAGCGTCAGGCAGTCGACGCCGGCGCCGATCAGGTCGAAGTAAATCTGCGGCGTAATGCCCGAGCCTTCGGCCGCGTTCTCGCCGTTGGCGATGACGAAATCCAGCCGCTCGGCGATGCGGATCTTTTCGAGAAAGTGGAGCAGAATGCGCCGGCCCGGTTTGCCGACGATGTCGCCGATCAGCAGCAGACGCATCGCCCTCCCTCCCCTTACTTCGCGACCTCGGTGAAACGCGATTCGCGGACCACGGTGATCTTGATTTCGCCGGGATAGGTGAGCTGTTCCTCGAACGCCTTCGCGATGTCGCGAGCGATCTTCGCCGCTTTCGCATCGTCGGTGTCGCGGGCGCTCGCCAGCACCCGCAGTTCGCGACCCGCTTGGATGGCGAACGCTTGTTCGACCCCGGGGAAGCCCATAGCGATCGACTCCAGTTCTTCCATCCGCTTCACGTACCGTTCGAGCGATTCGCGTCGCGCGCCGGGGCGCGACGCGCTGCAAGCGTCGGCCGTGGCGACGATCACCGTGTAGGGGAACTTGGTCGTGATGTCGTCGTGATGGCCGAGCGCCGCGTGGACGATTTCCTCGCGCTCGCCGTGCCGCTTGAGCAAGTCGGCGCCGATCTTGGGATGGCCGCCTTCCAGTTCGTGGTCGGCCGCTTTGCCGATATCGTGCAAGAGCCCGGCGCGACGCGCGATGGCGCCGTTGAGCCCCACCATTTCGGCCAACATGCCCGACAAGAATGCGACTTCGACGCTGTGTCGGAGCACGTTTTGGCTGTAGCTGGTGCGGAAATGGAGCCGCCCCAGCATGTAGGCCAGACGCGGATGCAGGTTGGGGATGTCGACTTCTTGAGCCGCCGCCTCCCCCTTCTTCTGAATCAGCGCTTCGATTTCCTTCGTCGTGTCGTTGACCAGCTCTTCGATCCGCGACGGGTGAATGCGGCCGTCGGCGATGAGCTTATTGAGCGCCAAACGCGCGACTTCGCGGCGGACTGGGTCAAAGCCGCTGACGATCACTACGCCGGGCGTGTCGTCGATGATCACGTCGACGCCGGTCGCCTTTTCGAAGGCCCGAATGTTCCGTCCCTCGCGACCAATGATCCGGCCCTTCATGTCGTCGTTGGGAATGTCCACCGTACTGGTCGTGCTCTCCGCCGTGTGAGCGGCCGCGTACCGATGGAGGGCCGTAAGGAGAATGTCGCGGGCCTTCTCGTCGCACGTTTCCGTCACGCGCCGTTCGTGCTTCGCGACTCGCGTCCCCACCTCGGCCGACAATTCGTCCTCCAACCGATTCATCAAACGCTCGGTCGCTTCGTCGCGATTCAAGCCGCTGAGCTGATGGAGCGTCTGGCGTTCGGCGTCGAGCAGCTTGTTGAGCTCCTCTTGCCGACGGTTGGTTTCTTCCAGCTTTTCTTTCGCCTTGCGTTGCGTCGCTTCGGCGATTTTTTCTTGCTTGCGCAGGTCGTCGGTCTGCTGCACGATCGTCTCGTGGCGTTTGTCGAGCAGCCGTTCACGCTCGCGTAGTTCCTCGCGGGCCTTGTTGAGTTCTGCCTCGGTCGCCGCCTTTTGCTTGAGGTTGCGTTCCTTGATCTCCAGGTCGGCTTCCCGGACCTTGGTCGCGGCGTCCTGTTCGGCTCGAGCGACGATTTCGCGGGCTTTGGTTTCGAAATCACGCTGTCGCAACCGGTCGAGCAACCGGACGACGATGAAGACAACGACGGCGGTCACGATCAACGTGACCAAAGCGGTAACGACGTAAGGCAGCACGTCTCAATCCTCGGCAGCTATGGTGAGCCTGGGCATGCCGGGGTAGTCGCGGTGCGGACGCAGCTTCGGAGCGCACTCCAAGCCGCGCCGATCGTTTTGAGATCGACGACGAATCGCATTGCTGCGGATCTTTGGCGAGCGGTGCAAACGACGGCTGGGAGGGAACGGCCCCCGCGTGTCGGTCTGCCCGGCTGCTCGAATCGGTTCGCTACCGCCGACGCCGAGGCCGCCGCCAGGGCGCCAAGGCGAATGACAGCGAGCTTCCTGGGTCGAATGCGTCGAACGACGCGCCTCTCAGGAACGAAGTGGGAAACGTCAGCCGACCCCCTCGCTGCATCGGAATCCGCAAGCCTTCCGGGCGGGTGCGTTGTTTTCGCCCGCCTGGCATTCGAGTTGCGGAGACGCGAACAAACGCAGGCCGTGCGGGCGCCTTGCTGTTCGTCCACAAACCTAACACGAATCGCAGGATGACCAGAAACGGATTCATCGTCGCCTCGCGTGATGCACGGGAAGGGGGAAATCTGAGTACCAGATCGGAACCATGTCGAGCCCCGCTAAAGTTGCCGCCAGCAGGCGAACCGCCGTCGTCTACACGACCAGCGCTTCCGGACTACCACAGGCACAGTGGGTTGACGATCATGGGGTCCAAACCCCAGCGTCGACCGGCCGATCCAGGGCTGTGAAGAGCCTGTGTCGGCGCAGTAAAACGCCGGGGTCATCGTACCAGAGTCTCCTTAAACTGCAACCATTTCCCCCATGACGAGTGGCGCCGACCCCTTCGAGCAGCTTGTCGCCCGCGGTTGGCCGCCGGCCGACTGGGCCGACGTCACCACGCTGGTCGCCGTCTCCGGCGGTCCCGACAGCGTCGCCCTGCTGCGCGCCCTCGTCGCCCTGAAACAGCCCGGCCGCGGCCGACTGCTCGTCGCCCATTTCAATCATGGCTGGCGCGGCGCGGAATCCGACGAGGACGCTCGGTTCGTGATGCAGCTGGCGGGGGAGCTCGGGACGCCGTTTCACCTCGGAAATGCGTGCGACGCCGTTGGGACCGGGCTCGCGCGGTCGGAACAGGCGGCCCGCGACGCCCGCTACGCCTTTCTGCTCGAAACGGCTCACCAACAAGCGGCACGGTACGTTGCGCTCGCTCATACGGCCGACGACCAAGCCGAAACGGTGCTCCACAGGCTGGTGCGCGGCACCGGCGTCGCCGGCCTGGCCGGAATGACGTTTTGTCGACCCTTGTCCCTCGCCGCGACCCTCGTCCGCCCCCTTTTGCGTTGTCGGCGCGATGACGTCCTCGCCTACCTCGAGCGGCTCGGTCAGCCCTATCGCATCGACGCTTCGAACGCCGACCCGCGCTACACGCGCAACCGACTACGGCATGGACTAATGGCGGAGCTAGCGCGCGACTACAACCCGCGGGTCGTCGAGGCGCTAGTGCGGCTGGCGCGGCAAGCCGCCGAGTGGCGCGAGCTGCTGCAACCGCAACTCGAGCAGTTGTTCGCCGCCGCCGTCGTCTCCGAGAGCGCCGTTCGCGTCGTCCTACGACGCCCGCCGCTGAGCGCCGCACCGCTCCCCCTGCTCCGCGAACTGCTGGTGCAAGTCTGGCGACGCCAAGCGTGGCCTGAACGATCGATGACCGCCGACCATTGGCAATCGCTGGCCGAATGGATCGTCGCCCCTGCCGCGGAAGGCGTCCTGCAACTCCCCGACGGTCTGGTCGCGTACCGCGGGTTCGACGAAATCGAGCTTCGCCGTTCTTCGATTTGAGTCGCTTTCTCGCTTTTGCGACTCATGGCCCCTCATCCCCAGCCCTTTCCCCCGCAGCGGGGAGAAGGGAGCACAATCCGCGCTTGTCGTTGCGCAACAAACGACAGTGGGGCCGAGGCGCCAAACGCTCCGAATTCAACAGAGTCTTTATCACTCCACCTCTTCCCCTCTCCCCGAACCAACGTTCGGGGAGAGGGGCCAGGGGTGAGGGGCCGCGCTATTCTACGGGGCCTTGGACGCCGCCTGTGTAGCGTTCGCCGTCGGGCTTTTCGCCGTGCAGCACAGCTTGCTGGTAACCGCCTTGCGAGGCGAAATACAGCAGCAAGAGCAAATAGCCTACGGCCATGGCGGCCGGAACGGCGGCGGTCCATTTGAGCGCCATACGACCGCCGTAGATGCCGGCCGCGCTGACCATCGGTCCGTCTTCCGCTTTGTGGGTTTGAGCATCTTCCCACCACGTCTGCAGGGCGGCCGTATCTTCCTTCAGCTTCTCATTGCCTTGTTGCTTGGCCAGCAGTTCGGCGGTGGCGGCCAATTCCTTGCCCTCATCCGCAACGATCGAGACTTTGCGGCCGTCGAGCCCCGAGATTTTCGGGAACATCAAGAAGCCGTTTTGGTCGCCCGACTTGTACCGTTCGTAGGCCGGAGCGCTGGCTTGCTTGAGGTTTTCCGAGGCGAAGTAGTCTTGCTTGTAACCGATGCCGGGGCCGCCCAAGAGACCGGCCGACAACATGCCGATGCCGCCCATGGTGCCCATCGTCAACGCGCCCCCCTTGGGGAATCGCTCGCCGACGACGCCGAGCATCGTGGGCCATAGGAACGTCTTGCCGACGCCGTAAATCGATGCCGCGATGAAGATCGACCAACCCGAAGTGCCTGAACCGAGCATGAACAAGCCAAGGCATCCTAGGAGGGCGCTGGCCAGCAACAGGCCGACCGGATTGATGCGTTCAACGATCGGACCGGCGAAGAAGCGGAGCACGAACATCAAGCCCGACGTGTAGATGAACAGGAGCATTTCCTGGCCTTCGATCACGTTCTTCATGATGTTCGTGATCCAGCTGTCGGTGCCCAATTCCACGTAGCCGACCATGGCGTGAATGAAGAGCAGGAACAACAAGATCGGCGAGGCGAACTGAGCCAGCATGGTGCCCACATCGACGCCCGCTTCCCGCGCTTCCGATTGCGGGAACTTTTCCTTGAGGCACATGAGGCCGTACATCAGGGTCGGGACCAAGAACAACCCGAGCGGGATTTCCCAGCGGAGCTGCATGACGGCGGCCGCTTTGCCGACGAACGCGTAGCCGATCAAGCCGCCGATGATCAGACCGCCCGGCCAGCCCGCGTGCAGAATATTGAGGTAATGCGTCTTCTGTTTGGGGTACAGCGTGGCGACGAGCGGATTGATGACCGTCTCGCACAGGCCGTTGCCGAGCGCGAACATAAACATGCCGATGTACAGGCACCAATAGGTGGCGTCCTTGCCGGCCGCCGCGTAGACGGGGGTGGCGGCGAGCGTCACGACGGCCGACGCGGTGTGCAGCAAGAAGGCGAAGACCATGAGCGTCTTGTAGCCGATCCAGTCGGCGATGAAGCTGCAGACGATGATGGTCACGCCGAAGCCGACCAAGCCGCCGCCGGTGATCGTGCCGAGTTCGCTCTTGGTGAACCCGAACTGGGCGCCCCAGTCGTCGAGCACGCCGCCGCGGACGGCGAAGCCGATTCCTGCCGCGATCAACGTGAGGAAGCTGGCGAGGAATAAATTGAAATTCGACCGCTGGTCTGTCGCTCCGCTCGCACTACTCATGCCCGATTGCCCTTTATGACTGCCTGGAAATGGTCTGCCTGGAACTAGAATTCGGTGGAAGGATTCGGCCCGTTTCGGGGCGGGGAACCTCGGCGCGCACCCTGAAAACAGGGGTGTCCGGACCGAGGGAAGGCTAAGAGTATAGCGAGAAAAAAGACAAGGTAAACCAGCGCCTCAGGCCGCTCGATCTTGACCCTGCTCGCCCGTTCGGCCTACCATTCGGCCGTAATTTCCCGAAATTCTGCCCACCGCTCGCGAAGGAACGCGAAATGGCCGGACAAGGACGTTCTGACGTGCGCCGTCGCGCCGCCTGGATCATGGCGATCCTGGCGCTGGCGCTCGCCGCGCGTCTGGCCGCCGGCGCCTGGTGGCAGCAACGCCTTCCCCCCGGTCAAAAACTGGCCTTCGGCGACAGCGACAGCTACTGGCGACTCGCCCAGTCGCTGTACCGCGGCGAACCGTTCCAATACGGCTCCCCCGACTCGCGGATCTTCCGTACGCCCGGCTACCCCGCTCTGTTGGCGGCTCTGTTCAAGCTCCTGGGAACCGACGACCCGCCCGTCTTGGCCGTCCGGGCGCTGAGTGCGACCTGCGGCGCCGCGGCGGTCGGCGTCGTCATGGCCTTGGGCTGGCGTCTGTTCCGACCCGAAGTCGGACTGCTTGCGGGCCTCGTCGCCGCCGTCCATCCCGAAGCCATCGCGCTCGGGACGTTCGTGCTCAGCGAGGCGCCGTTCCATCCCTTGATGCTGCTGAACATTTTCTGTCTGCGAGAAGCGTGGGCCGCCGCATCGTCGCACGACTCGGCGCGCCGCGCGACGGCGTGGGCCCTGGCGGCCGGCGTCGCCGCCGGTCTGGCGACGCTCATGCGCCCCAGTTGGCTGCTCTTCACCCCCTACCTCTTGTTGCTCGCCCTGCTGACCGCCTCCAACCGACGCTGCGCCGCGCGGCTCGCATTGCCGCTGATCGTCTCGCTTGCGGCGACCATGGCCCCTTGGTGGCTGCGCAATTACGAGGCGGCGGGACGGTTCGTTCCGACCACGCTGCAAGTGGGCGCCAGCCTCTACGACGGTTGGCGACCGGATGCGGACGGCGCCAGCGACATGCGGTTCGTCCCCGAGTTCTACGCGGCGCAGAAGGCAGCCGATGCGGCCGCGACCGAGCCGCTGACGGGGACGTTTGAAGAGCGACTGGATCGGCGGCACCGCGAGGCGGCCGTTGCGTGGGCGAAGCAGAACCCGCGCCGAGTCGTCGAGCTGGCGTGGATCAAGCTACGGCGGATGTGGAGTCCCTTGCCCAATGCGGCCGAAATGGGCGGGACGTTGTTGCGGGCGGCGACTTTCTGCGGCTACGTCCCCACGATGTTGCTGGCCGTCTACGGCACGTTGCGATTACGCCGCTCGACCGTCGGTCTGTGGCTGCTGTGGATCCCCGCGCTGTACCTCACCAATCTGCACGTGATCTTCGTGAGTTCGCTGCGCTATCGGCAGCCGGCGCTCCTGCTGCTGATCGTCGTCGCGGCAGCGGCCGCTTGGGAATGGCGCGCGGGACGCGCCGTCAAGGAGCCGCCGCGATGACCTCGACGACTCCTGCGAAAGCACAACCCTCGTGCTGGCGCCACTTGATGGGCGGCATTCAAACCTTGGCGTTCTTCGGCGTCATTCTCGTCGCCGCCGGCGCCGTCGGTTGGATCTTGCTGCAGCGACATTTAGACGGTGAAATTCGACGCACGATCGAACAGCGGTTGGCGGCGAGCTTCGTCGACTCGCCGCTCGAGATCACGGTCCGTGAAGCGCGTCGCGTCGACGCGCCGGACGTGCGTCAGCAAGGGATCGAGGTGCGCGGCGTGGAGATTCGCGACCGTCGCACCGATCAGGTCGTGGTCGCGATCGACGAATTGTGGCTCGCCTGCTGCTGCGACTTGACTTATTTGCTGAATGAACAGATTGAAGTGCGGCATATGACGGTGCGTCGGCCGCGGGTGCGATTGCGCGGCGGACCGGAAGCGCTGGCCGAATGGAAACGCTGGTGGAAACCGCCCCCGCACGCCAACTCCGAAAAGGCCTCGCTGTCGGTCGAGGAAGGGGCCATCGATTGGTTGGTGGACCCGAACCGTCCCGAGTCGCTGGTGTCGCTGCGCGGGCTCGACCTGCTCGCCCGCCGCGCCTCTCAAGAAACGCTCGACAAGCTCGAGTGGCAGACGGACTCGTCGAGCGACGCGGAGTCCGCAGCCAAGGTGACTCACATGCGCATCACGGCGGGCGGCGAACTGCTGTCGAAGCTGGCGGTGGACGTCCTGTGGAGCGGCGAGGAACAACGCTGGCTGGTGCGCGGCGAGACGGAAGGAGTTCGAGTCGCGCGCGAATTGCTGGGAGTCTTGCCGGCCGAATGGTCGTCGGCCGCGCAGCTGCTCCGCACTCTCGACGCGCGCGGCGCCCTGACGCTGGTGGCCTCTTCGCCGCCGACGCCGGATGCACCGCCCTCGTTTTCGGTCGAGGGACGATTGCGGGAGGGACGCTGGAGCGACCCGCGAATCCCCGCGCCGCTTACCGACCTCGATCTCGACTTTCGCGCCGATTCGAATGGCTTGGAAGTGCAGCGCGCGGAGGCGCGGTGCGGCGGCGCCGAATTGGGCGGGACGTTCTCGATGCATGGCTGGGATTGGGACGGGGCGTGCGCGGCGTCCGTGCGGATGAGGCACTTCGTCGTCACGCGCGCGTGGCTCGACCTGCTGCCGGACGAGTGGCGTAGTCAGTGGGACAAATACGGCGTGCTCGGCGAATTCGACGCGGATCTGACGGCGACGTATGACGGCCGTCATTGGCGACCGGAAGGGTCGCTGGTCGGTCGGGACATGACGATGCGGGTCGCCAAATTTCCCTATCCGCTTGCGCATGGCAGCGGGCGCGTGGAGTTTCGCGACGGCGTCGCCGTGTCGCGCGACGTCGTGTTCTTGACGCACGAGCGACCGATTCAATTTGAATTCGAACTGGCCGGCAGCGGCCCGCAGAAGACGGGCTTCGTTCAGATGAAGGCGTTGCAGGGCATTCCGATCGACGACGCGTTCCTGGATGCGCTCGAGGGGCCGACCGCGACGTTCTTTCGGTCGCTGCAGCCGCGCGGCGAAGTGGCGGTCGACGGCCGATTGGAACGCCAGTCGCTCGACGCCCCCTGGCAACGCTCGCTGGAACTCGACTTCCGTCGCTGTTCGATTCAGTACTCGAAATTCGCGTACCCGATCGAAAAGGTGCAAGGCAAAGTGAAGTTGGCGGGCGACGTGTGGACGATCGGCGAGCTGTCGGGACGCAACGACAGCGCCTACCTGGTGGCGCGCGGCATGTGGAGCTCGCAGCCGCCCACGCTGCAGTTGGATGTCGAAGCCTACGACGTACCGCTGGAGGAAGAATTGCGCAGTGCTTTGACGCCCGGGCTGCAGAAGTTGTGGGCGCAGCTGCAGCCGCGCGGAACGATCGACTACGTCGCGATCGGGCTGCGGCTTCCCAACGCGGCGGGCAAGCTGGGCGTGGACGTCGCCGTTCAAAAGAACCCGCCTTCGCAGAACGTCGAAGGACGCAATTTGACGTTACGCCCGCAAAGCTTCCCGTATTCGCTCGACAATCTGGTCGGCGGACTGCGGTTCGTCGACGGAGCGTTCGAGTTTGAAGGGGTGCGGGCCGAGCATGCGCGGACCGTGTTTCGAGCGAAGGGGCGCGGGCGCGTCGAAGCGGACGGCGCCTGGCAGGTGGAAATGACCGACTTCGCGGCGGACCGACTGCAATTGGATCACGACCTGTTGACGGCGCTTCCCGCGTCCGCCAGCAACTCGCTAGGGAAGCTCAATTGGTCCGGTCCCATCTACGTCGACGGTCGGTTGGCGGCGCGGGGCGCGTCGCAGTCGGCCGACCAAACGCGGCTGGATTGGGACCTGCGGATGGATGTGGAAAACGGCAGTTGCCAGGCGACGACGCCGGTGGAACAGATCCGAGGTTCGTCGCATTGGATCGGCGCTTGGCAAGGCGGAGCTTGGGAGTCGGAGGTGGATCTGCAAATCGATTCAGCCTTCGTCCGCGGCGTGCACGTGACCCAGATTCAAGGGCCGCTGCGTTTGCGACCCGGGCAAGTGGTGCTGGGCGACGCTTGGGCCAACGTCCGTCGTCCCGATCGACCGCCGCGGCAAGTCACGGCCCAGCTGTTCGGCGGAGCGGCGGCGGCCGATGCGATCGTCAATTTGGGGGAAGAATTGACGTTTCGCATGCAGGCGGGGCTGCAGAACATGAGCCTCAAGGAGCTGTCGCGCGAGGCGTCAAGCAGCGGTCGCGACTTGTCGGGGCGGGCGTTCGCGTCGTTGCAGTTGGAGGGGACGTCGCGCGGCGTGCACACCTGGCGCGGTTTGGGGAAAGTGACGGTGCGCGACACCAACATCGAAGAGATCCCGTTCTTGGTGTCGGTGTTGAAAGGTCGGTCGCAACGGCGCACGGATGCGATGCTGGCGTTGAGCGACGTGGATTTCAGCGTGCAGGGAGACCGCATTTACTTCCAGCGCATCGACCTCAAGGGGGAAGGTCTGACGCTCAAGGGTCGCGGCGAAATGAACCTCGACCGAATCGTCGACCTGCAGTTTTACACGATCATGGGACGCGACGATTTTTGGGTTCCCGTGGTGACGCCCGTGTTGGCGGAAGCGAGCAAGCAGATGTTTGAGATCCGCGTCACCGGCCCGCTGGAATCGCCGGTCGTCGACCGCAAGGTGGTCCCGGCGATCAACGACGCGCTGGAGCAGATGTTCCCCGAAATGGCCGCGCGCACCGCCGAAACGCCGCTCATCAATCGCGTCCCCACCCCGCGCCAGTTTTTCCAACGCCGCCCCGCCCCGTAGCGCAGGCTTCCAGCCTGCGATGAATCGGCGCACGCTTTTTCTTGGCGAATGAGTTCAGTAGTTCCAACAGGCTGGAAGCCTGTCCTACGAGGCGTCCTGCCGTAGGACAGGCTTCCAGCCTGTCTCCGTCCCTCGATCTCCGTCCCTCAGTCTCCGTCCCTCTGCGCCGGGCTGTGGGGAGCACAACGGAGCGCAGGTCGCTAGAATGCAGCACTTGGAGGATTCGACCTTATGCGATTTACGAAGATGCACGGCGCAGGGAACGACTACGTTTACGTCGACTGCGTACGTCAAGCGGCGCCTGCGAACCCGGCTCAGTTGGCTCAAGTGATCTCCCATCGGCACTTCGGCGTCGGGAGCGACGGGTTGATTCTGATTCATCCGTCGGCGGTGGCCGATGCGCGCATGCAGATGTTTAACGCGGACGGCAGCGAATCGGAGATGTGCGGCAACGGCATCCGCTGCGTGGCCAAGTTCGTCTATGACCACGGGATTGCGCGTAAGCCGACGCTGAAGATCGAAACGGGCGCCGGCGTGTTGACGCTCGATTTGGAAACGCGCGGCGGCGTGGTGGAGCGCGTGCGCGTCGATATGGGCGAGCCGATCCTCGAGGCGGCTCGAATTCCCACCAACCTGCCGGGCAGTCCCGTGGTGAACGCGCCGCTCGCCGTCGCCGGCCGGACGCTCGCCGCGACCTGCGTCTCGATGGGCAATCCCCACTGCGTGATTTTCGTCGAGCAAGCGACCGACGAGCTGGTGCTGGGAGTCGGCCCCAAAATCGAACATGACGCGAACTTTCCCGCGCGAGTGAATGTCGAGTTTGTGGAGGTGGCGTCGCCGCGCGAAGTGCGACAGCGGACCTGGGAGCGTGGTTCCGGCGAGACGTGGGCCTGCGGCACGGGGGCCAGCGCCGTCTGCGTCGCGGGGGTTTTGGCGGGCAAGACGGAACGGCGGATTCTGAATCACCTGCTGGGCGGGGATTTGGAGCTGCATTGGGACGAGTCGGACAACCACGTGTATAAGACGGGGCCGGCGGTCGAGGTCTTTTCGGGCGATTGGACGCCGAACAGGTAGACGGCTTTCGAAGGCGAGCGAGGCAGGATGAGCGACCAGGCGCCGCAGACGCTGACCGTCACGCAGTTGACGACTTTGTTGAAAGACGTACTGGAGACTCGGTTTCCCGACGTGTGGGTGAGCGGCGAGATTTCGGACTTGTCGCAGTCGCATGCGGGTCACATTTACTTTTCGCTGAAAGACGCCAAGTCGCAGGTGCGGGGCGTCATTTGGGCGGGAGCGGCGAGCCGCCTGCGGTTCAAGCCGCAGGATGGACTGGCCGTGTTGTGCCGCGGCGCCATCGAGCTTTATGCGCCGCGCGGCACGTATCAGCTCATCGTGCGTCAAATCGAACCGCAGGGGGAAGGCGCCCTGCAATTGGCGCTGCGGCAGCTGCACGCGAAGCTCGCCCGCGAAGGGCTGTTCGAGGCGCAGCATAAACAGCCGTTGCCGGCGTTCCCGCGACATGTGGCGGTGGTGACAAGTCCCACGGGGGCGGCGATCCGCGATTTTCTCGAGGTGGCGAAGCGGCGGTGGCCCGCGTTAAGGGTCACCGTGATTCCGGCCCGCGTGCAAGGCGCCGGGGCGACGCAGGAGTTGGTGCGCGGAATCGAGGCGGCGAACGCCATGCGGCCGGCGCCCGATATCTTGGTGGTCGCGCGCGGCGGCGGGAGCCTAGAGGACTTATGGTCGTTCAATGAGGAACCGCTGGTCCGCGCCGTGTTTGCGTCGCAATTGCCGGTCGTGTCGGCGGTCGGGCACGAAATCGACGTGACTTTATGCGACCTCGTCGCCGACGTCCGCGCCCTCACTCCAACCGAAGCCGCCGAACTCGTGACGCCCTCCCGCGAGGAGCTGGCGTTGCAGTTGACTCAAGCGCGGGAACGGCTCCGTTCCGCTCTGCGCCGCCGCGCCGAGGCGGCTCGACGACGACTGGTGGAAATGGCCGAGCGGCGTTGTTTTCGGCGGCCGCTGGATCGGATCCATGAACTCGTAAGGCGGGCCGACGAATTGGACGAGCGATTGACGGTGGCGCTGCGCGGGCGACTACGGCGGGCGCAAGAAGAGTGGCGGCAAGGCGCGTTGCGACTTGAGGCGCTCAGTCCGCTGGCGGTGCTCACGCGCGGGTACAGCGTTACGACGTGCGCCGGCGACGAACCGCTGACGGAGGTGACCGATCTCCGTGCGGGCGACTTGTTGAAGACGCAGTTGGCGGGCGGGTTGATATGGAGTCGAGTGGAGCGGGTGCGGGAGGAACGGTCATGAACGCAAAAGAACAGCGGGGCGAACCGGAGGCGGCGGCGTCTGGGGCGTCCGGGGAAGAGGTGAGTTTCGAGGCTTCTTTGCAGCGGCTGGAGACGATCGTCCGGCAGTTGGAGGACGGCGCACTGGGGCTGACCGACTCGCTGGCGCGTTACGAGGAAGGGTTGCGGTGTTTGCAACAGTGCCACGCCCTGTTGCAGCAGGCCGAGCGGAAAGTGGAGCTCATGACGGGGGTCGCGGCGGATGGGACGCCGGTGGTGCAGGCCTTCGACGAGGGGGAATTGAGTTTGGAGGAGAAAGCGGCGTCGCGCAGCAAGCGTCGCTCGCGAGCAGACGCGAAATCCGAGCCGAAGGGGGAGAAAGGCGACTTGGGCGAGGAAGGCGGCGGCGGGGCGAGCGGAGGCGGGACAGGCGGGATTCGGCGGTTGTTTTGAGCGTCGCTCCCCTGCCCGCGTCGAGCACCCTCGTCGAGCGCCCTCGTCGAGCGCCCGCGTTGGGCATAGAATGGCGGCCAACGGGAAATCCGAGCAGGATTACGGGCAGCTTGGGGGGGAGGAGCCGAGGATGACCGGCGGCCGCATCGAGGTTTTTGAACGCTACATGGCCGCTCGGCGGAGCGACGTCGAGGCGGCGCTCGACGCTTATGCGGATTATGACGACGATTGCCCGACCGATCTGCGGAAAGCCATTCGCCACAGCCTCTTGGCGCCAGGGAAACGGCTGCGGCCGTTGTTGGTGTTAATGTCCGGCGAGGCTTGCGGTTGCGCTGCCAGCCAGTTGATGCCGGCCGCGTGCGCCGTCGAAATGGTGCATACCTATTCGCTGATCCACGACGACTTGCCGGCGATGGACGACGACGACCTGCGGCGCGGGCTGCCGACGTGCCATGCGGCGTTCGGCGAGGCGCTGGCGATCCTGGCGGGGGATGCCCTGTTGGCGCAAGGGTTTGAGGTGCTGGCGCGAGACATTCGACCGGCGGCCGTGGCCGCTCGCTGTTGCGCCGAACTGGGGCGTGCGGCGGGGGCGTCGGCGCTGGTGGGAGGGCAGGCGGACGACTTGGCGGCGGAGACGCGCGGCGGAGGGCCTGCCGAACTGGAACGCATCCACCGCCGTAAGACAGGTGCTATGTTTTTAGTGTCTCTACGCTTAGGCGGGGTCATTGCGGGGGCCGACGACGCGCGGCTGGCCGCCTTGGAAACCTACGGCAAGACGCTCGGTCTGGCCTTTCAGATCGTCGACGACTTGCTGGACGTCGCGGGCAGCGAAGGGGCGTTAGGCAAGCGAGTCGGGAAGGACTCGGATCGCGGGAAGCTGACTTTCCCCGGCGTGTGGGGAGTGGACGAGAGTCGGCGGCGGGCGCGAGAGCTGGTGGAAGAGGCGATGGCCTCGGTCGAGCCGTGGGGCGCGCCGGCGGCGACGCTGGTGGGCTTAGCGCAGTACGTACTGGAGAGGAACCGGTAACGATGTCGAGTTTGCTGCCGTCGATCGAGTCGGCTTACGACCTGCATAAGCTGTCGCTGCGCGAGCTGGAACAACTGTCGGGCGAAATTCGCGACGTGTTGTGCAATTTGCTGAGCACGCGCAGCGCGCACTTTGCTTCGAACCTGGGCGTGGTGGAGCTGTGCTTGGCGCTGCACAGCGTTTATGACTTCCGTCGCGACCGTTTGATCTGGGATACGGGGCACCAGATCTATCCGCATAAGCTGGTGACGGGGCGCTATCACGAATTCGGGACCATTCGGACCAAGGGCGGCCTGATGGGCTACCCGAATCCGCACGAAAGCGAATACGACCTGTTCATGACAGGGCATGCCGGCAGCAGCGTGTCGACCGTGATGGGGTTGCGCAGCGGCGACGAACTGCGCGGCGAGGTCGATCGCCATGCGGTCGCGGTGATCGGCGACGGCGCGTTCCCGTCGGGGATCGTCTTTGAAGCGCTGAACAATGCGAGCAATTTTAAGAAGAATCTGCTGATCATCTTGAACGACAACAAGATGTCGATCTGCCCGCGCGTGGGCGGCATGGCGACCTACTTGGATCGCCTGCGCACCAACCCGTACTACACCGGCTTCAAGGAAGAAGTGGTCCGCGTGCTGAACAAGGTGCCGTTGCTGGGCGACCCGGTCGAACGGTTCCTGGCGCAGGTGAAGGAAGGGGTCAAAGCCGGTTTGCACGGCGGCATGCTGTTTGAAGACCTGGGCATTCGCTACTTGGGGCCGATCGACGGCCACAACATCGGCGTGATGCGGAAGTACTTGAAAATGGTCAAGCAGTTGGAGGGGCCGATCCTGCTGCATGTGGTGACCGAAAAGGGCCATGGTTTTCAGCCCGCGGCCTGCGATCCAGTCTTCTTCCACACGCCGCCGGCGTTCGAGCAGACCGACGACGGGCCGGTGCTCAAGAAAGGTTCGTCGTCTCCGGCGTACACGGACGTGGCGCGCGATGCGATCCACGAGCAAATGACGCGGCGCAAGGACGTCACGGTGCTCACCGCCGCGATGTGCCAGGGGAACAAGTTGGAGCCGGTGCGCGACGCGTTTCCGCAGCGATTCTTCGATACGGGAATCTGCGAGTCGCATACGGTGGCGTTTGCGGCCGGGCAGGCGAAAGCCGGCCTGCGGCCGATCGTCGATATCTACAGCACGTTCCTGCAACGCAGCTTTGACCAAGTCTTCCAAGAAGTGGCCCTGCAGGATCTGCCGGTCACGTTCCTGATGGACCGAGCGGGGCTGACCGGCCCCGATGGACCGACGCATCACGGCTGTTTCGACTTGGCCTACATGCGTTTGTTCCCGAAGATGATCGTGACGGCGCCGGGCGATGCGTACGACTTGCCGGCGCTCTTGGAGTTCGCGTTGAATCAGTCGCATCCTTGCGGCATTCGGTATCCGAAGATGACGGCCAAGACGATCGACGCGCCGCGATCGCCGGTGGAGTTGGGGCGGGCCGAAGTGTTCTCGTGGGGACGCGACGGCGTGATCCTGTGCGCTGGGACGTTGCTCAACGATTGCCTTCTGGCCGCACAAACCCTGCGCGACGAGGGGCTCGATGTGGGCGTCGTCAACGCACGCTTCATCAAGCCGCTGGACCGCGACGTAGTGGCGCGAGCGCTGCGGGAGTGTGCGTTCGTCGTGACCGTGGAAGAGGGCTGCTTGCCGGGCGGGTTCGGCAGCGCGGTGCTGGAAGCGGCCGCGGACATGGGGCTCAGCACGCATCATGTCAAATGCTGCGGAATTCCGGACCAATTCATTGAACACGGCGAACGGTCGGAACTGATGGCCGATCTGCGGCTCGATCCGGCCGGCTTGGCTCAAACTTGCCGAGAACTAGCGGCGCGATTGGAAGCGGAGCGAGAGGTTTCGAGCGGCGGCAATCGCCAGTAGGTCGCAGATGAGGCGGACGTGGTCGAATCTAGAACGCCCGCGCGTCGTCTTGCTGGGGCCGGGCGATCGTGCGGCGGTGCGCGCGGAAGTCGCACGGCTGCTGCCGGTGATTGAGCAGCGGTCGGAGGTGGTGGCGGTCGACTGGGATTTCGCCGTCGATCTGCCCGCGCTCGACTTTGACTTGGCGATCGTATTCGGCGGCGACGGTTCGATCTTGCGCGCCTCGCGTCAGATGGGCTTGCGACAACGACCCGTGCTGGGCGTGAATCTGGGGAAGCTAGGGTTTCTCGCGGATCTGTCTCCGGCCGAGTTTTTGGAAGCTTGGCCCGAAGTGGTGCGGGGCGGCTTCGGGGTGGCCGAGCATCTGATGTTCGATTGCACGTTGCTGCGCGACGGCGTCGAGACTTGTCGCACTTTGGGGCTGAACGAAACGGCCATCTTGGGAGGCCCCCCCTACTCAATCCTCGACATCGAACTTTACGTTGACGCAGAATTAGCGACTACCTATAGTTGCGACGGTTTGATCCTAAGCACTCCGGTGGGGTCGACGGCTCACAATCTGTCCGCAGGAGGCCCGATCTTGCGGAAGACGTTGCCGGCGTTTGTCATTTCGCCGCTGAATCCGCACACCTTGACGGTGCGGCCGGTGGTCGATGACGCCGACCGCGTCTACGAGATCGTCGTGCCGCGGCCGCACGCGACGACCGCTTTGGTGGTCGACGGACGGATGGTGACGACCTTGGGACCGCACGATCGCGTACGCGTAGAGCGAGCGACTCCCAAGTTTCAGTTGGTGGAAGTGCGCGGGCACAGCTACTACCGAACTTTGCGGGAGAAGCTGGGGTGGAGCGGCCGGATACGCGGCGGCGCCGGTCGGCCCGAATGAGATGTGAAGTGAATGGCGCGCTCGTGAGGATGGAGCGTGCGAGAAGCAGACTAGCGGCGGCGTGAAGCGGCGTCGCGCAGGGAGGCGAACGATGCGAACTGGTTTCTTGCGATTCGTGGGTCGGTCTCGCGGACGCGCCTGGCTAGCGACGGCCGTGCTGGCGTCCTTCTTCGCGACCCATGTGCCTGTCGGCGGTTGGACGCTGGGCGCTCGCCTGGTGATGGCCGAAGAGAAGCCGGCGAGCGACAAGCCGGCCGAAGAGAAGCCCGCGAGCGACTCGGCCGATTCCTCCGCCAACTTGTCGGCCAAGCTGAAGGCGGCGGCGCGGCAAGCGACGAGCGACCAGACGTATCTGCTGACGTATCGAGCCGAACCGGGCGATCAGCTGCGGTGGAAGGTCGTCCATTTGGTGACGGTCGATACGAAGATTCGGGGCAGCGAGCAGACGGCCAAGACGCGCAGCGTGTCGAGCAAGCTGTGGGAAGTTTCGAATGTCGACGCGGAGGGAAACGTCACGTTCGTGCACAAAGTCGAAGCGGTCGACATGTGGCAGAACGTCACGGGGCGGCAAGAGGTGCGTTACAACAGTCGAACGGACGAGACGCCGCCGCGCGAATACGAAGGGGCGGCCAAGTCGATCGGCATCCCGTTGGCGACGGTGACGATCAACAAATTCGGCCGCGTAATCAAGCGGCAAAGCGATCTGCCGCAGTTCAACCCGGGGCTCGGCGAACTGACCCTGCCGTTTCCTGAGAAAGAAGTCAAGGTCGGCGCTCGCTGGCACGTTCCCGAAGAAATGCGCATTCGACTTGAGGATGGCCGCGTGCAACGCGTGCAAACGCGCCAGTCGTACACGTTGGAGAAAGTGGAAACGGGCGTGGCGACGATCCAAGTACGGACCGAAGTGTTGACCCCCGTGGACGACCCGAAGGTGCATGCTCAGTTAGTGCAACGCATGACGAACGGGTTCGTTAAATTCGATCTGGAGGCGGGACGTTTGCTGTCTCGTCAGATGGATCTCGACGAGACGGTGGTCGGCTTCAGCGGCGCCGACAGCGTCATGCAGTATCTCGCGCGGCTCACCGAAGAATCGTCGTCCCAGACGTCGGCGGCTGGCGAGGCGCCTGCGAAAGCGAAAGAGGACGCTGGCGAGCAGGAGGCGGAAACGCAGGCGACAGCGCGGAAGCCGGCGGGGCCCGCACGTTGATCAACGGGAACGTCGTCGTTCCGCGGGAGTGAACGCACGATGCTTGGCAACACGCTGCTGTTAGTGGCGAGCGTCACGGCGATCGTGCTTCCGGCGGGAACCATCGTCGCTTGGGCCTGCACGTGGCTCGAGTGGCCCGGACGTCGGCGAGTCCTCCAGATCGGGTTAGCGGTGCTGTTCTTCCCCGTGCTATTGCAAGCGGCGGCGTGGGACGCGGCGCTGGGCCGTCAAGGGCTGCTCGGCCCGCAACTCGGAATGGGCGGGATTCCCGTGCTGCAAGGCTGGACTGGCGCCATTCTCTTGCACGCGGTCGTCGCCCTGCCCTGGGCCGCGTGGATCATCGGGCTTGGGCTCCGCGACTTGGAGCCGGAATTGGTGGAGCAAGCTTGGTTGGACGGCGGGCCTTGGTCGGCGTTGTGGCGAGTCGCTGCGCCGCGCTGTCGCGGCACGTTGGCGCTCGCGGCCGCCTGGACCGTCGTGATGGTCGCCAGCGACATGACGATCACCGACATGTATCAAGTACGGACGTGCGCCGAAGTGTTGTATGCGGACTTCGCGCTGGAAGACGAGCCGCTGGCGGTGATCGCTGGGGCGGCGCCCAGCATCTTGACGATCGCCGCGCTCCTTGCGTTGCTGCTGGGGTGCGCTTGGACTTGGCGGCCGCTCCGAGCGCTTTCGCCGCGCGCCGTGCCGCCGCGGCGGATCGCCGGCGGCTGGCTGCTGAGTCTTGTCATGCTGTTCGGCGCGGCATTGCTGGTCGGCGTGCCGCTCGCGAGCCTCGTGTTGAAAGCGGGGACGGTGGCGACGCCTGCCGGCGATGGTTGGGAGCGTCATTGGTCGGCGCGACATGCGGTGGAGATGGTGGTGACGACGCCGCACGCGTTTCGCGACGAGTTTTGGTGGACGACCGTGTTGGCGGTCGGCGCGGCGATGATCACGACGCTGCTGGCCGCGCCGTGGGCGTGGTGGGCGCGACGCTCGCCGGCCCGCATGGCCGCGTCGCTGGCGGCGCTCGCGCTGCTGGCGTCCGTTCCAGGTCCGCTGTTGGCCGTGGCGATCGCCGCTTTGCGGACTTCGAGCGGGGGCGAATGGCTGGATGTCGCGGCCGAACGCACGGTCCTCATTCCGTGGCTGTATTTGGCGCTGCGCGCCGCGCCATTGGCGACGGCGCTGATTTGGTACTCGCTACGCACGCTCCCAGAAGGACTTTTCGAATCGCTGACGCTGGATGGCGTCGGAACGGTCGAACAACTGTGGCGCGTCGTTCTGCCGCTGCGATGGCGAGCGGCGGCGGCGGCGTGGATCATCGCGGCCGGTTTGTCGGCGGGCGAATTGGCAGGTACGATTCTGTTGATTCCGGGCCGAGTGTCGACGGTGGCCGTGCGGATGTTTCAATTGTTGCATGCCGGCGTCGATGATCGGCTGGCCGGGCTTTGTCTGACGTCGGCGATCGGCTATGCCGTCGCGGCGCTGGCGGCCTGGAGTTTGGCGAAGCGGGCGGGAGGGAGCGAGTGATGCGCGAGTCCAGGGAGGCAGTTCGGCGTTCTCAAACGGCAGACGCCGTTCGAAACGGCGCAGCATGTCGGCGAGGAGTGGGATTGCTGATGCTGGCTTGGGTGCTGGCGGGGGCGACCCACGCGGGGGCCGTCGATCGCATCGTTTATAAGAAGGACGGGGCGGTGCGTCCCCTGGCGGGGCGGGTGGTGGCGGAAGCGGAAGACGGCGGGTTGTTGTTGTTGACTCCCGACGGCGCCCTGTGGCCGATTCAACCCGAGGAATACGCCGATCGCGTGCGCGACGATGCGCCGTTCACCCCGCTGAAACGTGAAGAGGTGGCGCAGCAACTGCTGAGCCGACTGGGGCCCGAATTCAAGGTGCATACGACGGCCAACTACGTCATTTGCTACAACACGTCGACCGCCTATGCACAGTGGTGTGGTGCGCTTTACGAGCGACTGTTTCGCGGGTTCCGAACGTTTTGGGAGACGCGCGGATTAGATCTGCGCGATCCCGAATTGCCGCTCGTGGCGCTCGTGTTCGACAGCAAGGAATCCTACGTGCGGCATGTTCGCGGCGAACTGGGGCCGGCCGCCGACTCGTTGTCGATCGTCGGTTACTACAGTCCCACTTCGAACCACGTGAACATGTACGACCTCACCGGCGTGGAGGGACTACGCGGAGCGGGCGAACGCGTCAATTCGGCGACGCTGATTAATCAAGTCTTGCAACGACCCGAAGCGGCGCCGATGGTGGCGACGATCGTCCACGAAGCGACGCACCAATTGGCGTACAACTGCGGTCTGCAAACTCGCTTCGCCGACAATCCGGTGTGGGTGAGCGAAGGGTTGGCGATGTATTTTGAAACGCCCGACCTACGCAACTCGAAAGGCTGGTCGAGCATCGGGGCGATCAACCGCACGCGGTTGATTCAGTATCGGAAATACGTTCCGCGCCGCCCGCCGCAGGCGCTCGAGTCCTTGTTGCGCGACGACGCTCGCTTTCGCGATCCGGCCAGCGCTTTGGACGCATATGCCGAAGCCTGGGCGCTGAATTACTTTCTCCTGCGGACGCGTTCCAAAGAATACGCCGCGTACCTCAAGGTGCTGGCCGCCAAACCGCCCGTCGTCTACGACGACCCGGAAACTCGGTTAGACGAGTTTCGCGCGGCGTTTGGGTCGGACCTAGGCAAGTTCGACGCTGAGTTTCAACGGTATCTCAAAAAGCTGGACTGAGGGCCGCATGAAGACGATTGTCTTGGACGAGCCGGGGAAGTTGCGCGCGACGTCGACCGAAGAACCGGCGGCGCCGGGAGCTGGCGAAGCGCTCGTCAGCGTCCGCACGATCGGCGTCTGCGGCACCGACTATCACGCGTATCGCGGACGTCAGCCGTTCTTCACTTACCCGCGGATTCTGGGGCATGAGTTGGGCGTGGAAGTGTTGGAAGTGGGACCCGACGTGGCGAACGTCCGCCCCGGCGATCGCTGTGCGGTCGAACCCTATTTGAACTGCGGGCGCTGCCGAGCCTGCCGAGCGGGGCGCACCAATTGCTGTGCGACGCTGCAAGTGCTGGGAGTGCATACCGACGGCGGGATGCGCGAGCGGATCGTCGTCCCCGCGCACAAGCTGCATCGTTCCGATTCCTTGTCGCTCGAGCAACTCGCGCTCGTCGAGACGTTGGGGATCGGGGCACACGCCGTGTCGCGTTCGGGACTGACGGCGGCGGACGAAGCGGTGGTGATCGGCGCCGGACCGATCGGCTTAGCCGTCACGCAATTTGCGCTTGCCGCCGGCGCACGCGTGCTGGTGCTCGACGTCTCTCCCGCGCGGCTCGACTTTTGTCGCACTCGACTCGGCGCGACCGATGTGATGGTAAGCGGCGAGGACTTGGCAGGGAGAGTTCGCGAGCGGCTGGGGGGCGAGCTTCCCAGCGTGGTGTTTGATGCGACGGGAAGCGTCGCGTCGATGGAGAAGTCGTTTGAACTGGCGGCTCAGGGCGGCCGTTTGGTGTTCGTGGGCTTAGTGCAGGCGGAAGTCAAGTTTTGGGATCCCGAATTTCATCGACGGGAGATCACGTTGTCAGCTTCCCGCAACAGTTCCACGTCGGATTTCCGCGGGGTCTTGGCGGCGGTGGAGAGCGGTCGCATCGACACGCGTCCTTGGATCACGCACCGCGCGCCGCTGGATGGACTGCTGGAGGTTTTTCCACAGTGGCTCGACCCGGCGACAGGCGTCGTCAAGGCGCTTGTCACCTTGCCTCATTCCTAGCCGCCGTCGCGCGTCGGCGTCTCTCCTCTCTAGCATCCTGCCTTGCGCTCAAGCTATCATATTTGCTGTCGTGCGTTGCGGGCCGAGGGCCCAGTGACCAACCCCGCGGGGGACGAACTTCGCACGACGAAGCCTGCCTGAATCCCCGCCAACGTCTGAAGGAGCATGGAATATGTCTGAGTCGCGTCGTAGTTTCTTGAAGAGTTCCACGGCGGCGGTCGTGGGGGGAACGTTGGTCAGCAGCTTGGCGCAGCCCAGCGTGCATGCGGCGGGGAGCGACATTCTGAAGGTCGGTCTGATCGGCTGCGGCGGTCGCGGCTTGGGCGCTGCGGTGAACGCGATGAAGGCCGAGGACAACGTGCGTTTGACGGCGTTGGCCGACGCGTTCCCGGATCAACTGGAGCACGCGCGGGGCGTGTTGTCGAAGCAGATCGGCGACAAGTTCCAGGTGCCGAAGGAGCAAAGCTTCCACGGCTTCGACGCCTACAAGCAATTGCTGGCCACCGACGTCGACGTGGTCTGTCTGTGCACGCCGCCTCACTTCCGTCCGGAACAGCTGAAGGCGTCGATCGAGGCGGGCAAGCACGTCTTCTGCGAGAAACCGGTCGCCGTCGATGGGCCGGGCTGCCGCAGCGTCTTGGAGACGGTGAAACAAGCCCGCGAGAAGAAGCTGAGCGTCGTTTCGGGCTTGTGCTGGCGCTATGATCTGGGCGTGCGCGAAACGATGGCCCGCATCTTCGACGGCGCGATCGGGGATGTCTTGGCGATCCAAGAGAACTATCTCACCGGCACGCTCTGGCACCGCGGTCGCAAGCCCGAATGGAGCGAGATGGAGTACCAGATGCGCAACTGGCTCTATTTCACCTGGCTCTCAGGCGATCACATCGTCGAACAGCACATTCATAGCCTCGACAAGGCGCTGTGGTTGTACGGCGACAAGGCCCCGGTCCGCTGCTTTGGGCTGGGCGGTCGCCAAGTGCGCAGCGACGCTATGTACGGTCAGGCTTACGACCACTTCGCCGTGTGCTACGAATGGGAAGACGGTCGCAAGTGCTTCTCCTACACCCGGCAGATGCAGGACTGCTCGAACGACGTCGACGACTACATCATCGGTTCCAAAGGGCGGGCGGTCGTGCTTCGCAACACGATTGAACCGAAGGAAGGCGAAGCGTGGCGCTATCGCGGACCGAAGCCGAGCATGTACGACGTCGAACACAAAGAACTGTTCGCCGGCATCCGCTCGGGCAACATCATCAACAACGGCGAGTACATGACGGCCAGCACGCTGATGGCCATCATGGGCCGCGAAGCGTGCTACACCGGCGCGACGATCACGGCCGATCAGGTCATGAAATCGGAAGTGCGTCTGGGACCAGACAAGTACGAGTGGGGAGCGATCCCGGTTCCCACCGTCGCCCAGCCCGGCGTGACGAAGTTCGTCTAAGTCGACGTCGCGTCGACGCAGCGCCTCGTTTGACGAGCTCAAGCCCCGGCTGACGAACCAGTCCGCCGGGGCCTCTTTTTTGTCGTTCGTGTCAAGAAGCGGCCTGTCAGCTGCCTGTGCGCAGCTGCGATTCGACTCGGCGAACGGCTTCCGAGAATGAGCAGGACATGGCGGCGACGCTGCGGGGCGCCGAGTCGTCTGTGAGCAACTGGTCGATCTTGCGTTGAGCGGCGATTACCGACGTGTGGCTGCGTCGGCCGAAGAATTGGCCGATCTCCGACAACGCCGACCGCGTGTACTTCCGCGCCAACCACATCGCCAACATCCGCGGTTCACTCACCGTGCGCTTCTTGGCGTCCGACTGCAGGCTGCGCGAGTCGAGCCCAAAGACTTGGCAGACCGCTTGTTCAATATCGGGGAGGCGAATGATGCGCCGAGTGGCTCGGAGCAGATCTGCCAGCGCGGTCTGAGCGAGCTCGACGGAGACTGGCTTTTGCAAGGCCTGGCTGGTGGCTTGCAGGCGGAAGAGCGCGCCGGAAAGCACGCGTGCGTCGCCGTTGACTTGCTCCGCCACCATCCGCAAAACGGCCGCCGGCATGCGGAGTCCGCGCTGCTCGCACTGTTGTTGGAGAATTCCCAGCCGAATGGCTTCGTCCGCCGGCTCGATGCGACAAACCAAGCCGCCGCACAGTCGATTGACGAGTTCGCGGCCCAGCCCGGGGAGTTCCTGCGGCGCCCGGTCGGCAGTGAGCACCAACTGGCGACCGCTGCGCTGCAGCGTGTCGACGGTGTGTTGCAGTTCCACCATCGTGGCTTTTTTGCCGGCGAAGAAGTGGATGTCGTCGAGCACCAGCACGTCCACGTCGCGATACTTGCGACGGAAACTGGGCAGACCCGAACCGTGCAGCGCCTCGAGGAATTGACTGGTGAACTGCTCCGCCGACAGCAACAGGGCGCGTTTGTGAGGATGACGACGTCGCGCCTCGTGCAACAAGCAATCGACCAGCAGCGACTTGCCGCAGCCGCTGGGACCGTACAGGAACAGCGGCGAGACGGCGCCCGGCTTCACCGCGGCCGACTGGGCGGCCGTGTAGGCGAGTCGATTGGAGTCGCCGACGACGAAGTGGTTCCAGTTGGCGACGGGGCGCGCGGCCTGAGGGCGCGTGTCGGCCTCTCGATGGCTCTCGCGTGCTGCGCTGCTCTCGCGTGTTGAGCCGGCGTCGCGCGCGGCGGCGCCGCGCCCGCGCGGAGCGGACGAAACGGCGGGCGCTTTGGATGTCGACGACGAACGCATGGCGCCTCGCGCATTGGACGAAGTACGAGCAACCGGCGCGGCGGTGCGGCGCGGGGAGATCGGCCGCTCGCCTGCGGCCAACTGGAACTCCACCTGCGTCGAACCCGTCACCGATTGGCAGACGGCAATGACCTCAGTTCGCAATTTATTTCGCAGCCGATCGAGGGTGAAGAGGTCGGGCGCCAAAACGCGCAGCTTCCCACCCGACCACGCCCACGTCACGCGCGTGCCGAACCACAAATCAAAGACATCTGATCCGACCCTGTCGATGAGTGCTTGGCGCACTTTCGACACGATCTCCTTATCGTCCTTGGCCACGGTCCCCGCCTCCTCGGCGCGCAGTCTTTGCGCTGAGATTCCTAGGCGACTTTGACGCACTGGGGAAACTACAGCAGTTCCCCCGACTTCGCAGCCGGCGCCGACGGCGCCGGCTCGACTTGGTTTCCCCGAAAACGAGTGCGAGAGGCCTCCGCAGGCGCCTCGACGACTCATGAAGTTCTCGTGAACCGCGGGCGATTGTACGCAGGCGGGGGGCCCTGTCAAACGGTGCTAGCATTGCTAGCGAGCGACCTGCGGCGACCGTCGACGCAGGGACCCTGTTTTCTCGGCAATTCGCACCCTTCGACACGCGAATTCCAAGCTATTTTGTCGCCGCTCGCAACCTTCTGCACCCGCTGCGCGACGTGGAAAAGTTGTCGCTATCACGCGTGCCAGTCCTCGTGCGCTTGTTCTAACTTCTTGTTTGGTAACAACAAGACGCTCGCTATAATGATCCCGCTTGCGATGCTTGTCTCTCGACCTCAAGGAGGAACGCCATGGTCTCTGCTCGACGTAGTCTCGCGCTTTTCACGCCGCTCGCCGTCACGTTCGCACTCTTCACTGCCAACCCCGACTCGGCGCCCGCGCAAGGCTTCCTCCAACGACTCGAACAACGCGTGCAAGACGTCATCAACGACGCCAGCGTGCGCGTCGAAGCGCCGGCCGAACTCCCGCAGCGCTCCGGCAGCGGCTACTTGGGACTCACCGCCGAAGAAGATCCGCAAACCAACACGCTCGTCGTCGCCTCGGTCAAACCTGGCAGCCCCGCGCAGAAGGCGGGACTCAAGGTCGATGATCAACTGCTGTCGCTCGACGGTCTCGCGATCGACACCGTCGAACAGATGGCGCAACTCTTGGATTCGCGCGCCGCAGGCGCTCGAGTCACCTTTCAAGTCTTGCGCAACGGACAGCGCGAAAAGCTGACCGCGGTGCTCGCCGCGCGCGACAGTGAGCGAGCATCAGCGCCGCGAGCGGCGACGCGAACCCCGACGGCGAGCGGCGCTGCGGGCGGCGAGTCCGCTGGAACGTCGTCCGTGCTGCGCCGATTGGAGCGCAAGGTGGAGAGCGAAGGACGCACCGACGGTACTCCGCCGTCGTCGCGCGACGTCGACGACGCCGGCGTCGCCGAGGAGCTCGCGCGCCTGAATGCGATCGTCGAGCGACTGGAGCGCCGCGTCGCCCAGCTTGAAGCGCTTCTGGAAGCCCGCGAACCGGCGGGGGAACTTCCTGAGCCGCGGCCCTAAGGACATTTCCTTTTCAGCCGCTGGAGCGCTAGACGGCGGCTGAGATACGTGAAGTGCAACGCGGTTTGGCCGCCGCTATTTCACGCGGTTCAGCGCGAGCCATTCTTGCACTTCGCTGCTGACCCCTTTGCTCTTGGGCGGATTGAGTTCCAGCAAGAGGTCGAAGCGATGCAGCGCTTCGCTGCTGCGCATCACAGGATGGTTTTGAATCGCCAGCACCGAGGTGGCGCGGCCGCTCCAGCGACGCGTGTAAAGTTCCGCAGCGAGCGTGGTTTCCCGTTTTAGGCCGGCGGTCTGCGTGGACCAGTCCACGAGTTTTTGGACGTCGCCCGTGCTCCCCTTGAACGTGATGCGTTGCACGTGATGCAGCGAGTCGAAGTAGAACGTGAGGGATCCGGCTAGGTCGTCGACTTGCGTTCCGGTGACGACCGGGACGCGCATCGCTTGCCAGCCCTCCGGCGTGGGGAATGTGGTCACGCGGGCCCAGCGGCTGGTGACCCATTGCGGAGTCGCGTCGAAGCGGAACAATTCACTGAAGTTGGCCACCGGCGCGCCGGCGATCGGCAGCGATTCCTGTCCCCCGAAGAGATTGGAAGCGAGTCCGAGCGATGGATCGTCGGGGAGCGACGTGAGGTCGCCGCTGTAGTCGCCGCCGTAGACGCTATAGTGAGCTCCGCCGCTCGCCTTTCCCTTGCCGCCGCTCGAGGTCCAGACGGAGATTTGGCGCGAAATCGCGTCGACCGCCTCGGGATGCGTCCAGAGGTACGGCCCCAGCGTCGCGGCCAGGAATCCCACGATCGTCATAAAACGGCGCATAGGGGAAGCATCGTCGCGAAGGACGGCGACAGTCGAAGGAACTTGAGCAAGTATCGAGAGTCTGCATGATGACGGCGGCGACTGCGGAAGACGATTATGACTGGTTGGCAAGCCCTGCGGCCGCGCCTTGGTTGGCTCGGGCCGCCGAGTCGTGGGGCGATCCGCTGCGATTGCAACAGACGCTCCGCAAGCAATTGCCGGCGGAACGAGCGCGATTGGTGGTCGAGCAAATCGACTTGCGCCGCCGTGCGAAAAAAAAGTTCTCTCGCGCCGCGGAAATGTTCTTCACTCGTCAGACGCTGGAACAAGCCACCGACGAACAGCTTGCCGCCTACAAGGCGCAACGCTTGGCCGCCGCCAGCGACTCGGGGCCCTGGGCCGATATCTGCTGCGGCATCGGCGGCGATCTGCTGGCGCTGGCGGCGCACGCGTCGTGCGTCGGCGTGGAACTCAATTCGTGCGTCGCGCGACTGGCGCGCGCGAACGGCGAACTGTCGGGCGCGAGTTGGACGTCGCGAGGCAGTCGCGTCGTCTGCGCCGCCGCTCAGTCGCTGGACCCCGCTCCGTTCACGGCCTGGCATGCCGACCCGGATCGGCGAACGCAGGGGAAACGCACCACGTCGTGGGATCACTGCGAGCCGCCGCGGGAGTGGTTCGAGCGGTGGTGGGCCGCCGAACGACCGGGAGCGGTAAAGTTAGCGCCGGCGACCGACCCTCCCAGCGGCCTGCCGTGGCCGATCGAGTGCGAGTGGCTGGGGAGTCGCGGGGAGTGTCGGCAGTTGGTGGTCTGGAGCCATAGCGCTGCGCGTCATGTCGGCCGCCGCTCGGCGACCGTCTGCGACGGCGCCCCGCTGCAGACGCTGGTGGAAATCCCGTCAGCGCGGCCGCGGCGAGCGGAGCGTGCCGCAGCGTATCTGTACGAGGCGCATGCCTGCGTGTTGGCGGCCGATCTTTTGGCATCGCTGGCGGTGCAGTTCGATCTCGCGATTTGGCCCGGCGTCACCGGCTACCTCACGAGCGACCGGCTGATTCAAACCGCTTTGGCCGCGCCGTACCGGATCTTAGAGACGATGCCCTTTGATCGACGGCGGGTGCGCGAGTGGCTGCGTGCGCGGGGTGTGGGGCGCGTCACGATCAAGAAGCGCGGCGTCGACATCGACGTCCCGCGCCTGGAAAGAGAACTGGCCGGCCCCGGCGACGCCGCTCAAATCGTCTGCCTCGCGCCCGCGCAAGGCGGCGTGATCGCCATCCCCGTAGAACAGGCTTCCAGCCTGTTACCGCAGTAACCCGCGCTTCCCGCCCGTTACCGCAGCACTCCGCGCTTCCGCCCATTGCGCCCCGCACCGCACCCTGTCAATGCTGATCGCCGCCGCCGAGCGTCTCTTCGACCTTGTCGGCTTGCCAAGCAATCGAGGTGACGATTTGGTTCATCTCGAAAGGCGTGGCCGTATCGGCGAGCTGATTGGCTTGGAGGACGATCATTTCGCCAGCGGCGGTGGCGACGATGGCGAAGGCGCCGTGGACCAATTGCGTGTTGTACTTCAGCAAGACGGTGGCGTTCTTGTCGTTGGACGGACCGCAGGTGGAGCTGTAGGCGATCAGCGAGTGTCCGCCCTGCCCTTTGCGACTGAAGTCGACTTGGACGACTTGCTTGCGCAGCGGGCTGAGCTGGACGATGATGTTCCAGACTTCGCCTTGCTCCTGCACCGTCCAGCCGCTCGACTGCGCTACGCTGCGCAGCATTTGTTTGGGATCGCGTTGGGCGGGGGCGAGCTGATCGAAGCTCAAGACGCCTGCCGGCGCGACACCGGGCGCGACGGGCGGCGTCGCGGCGGCGCCGCCGGGGCGGCCCGCGTTGAGCATCGCTTGTTGGATCATGGCGGGCATCAGCATGCCGAACCCGGCGCCCATGCCCATCCCCATCGCGTTGCCGCCGATGCCGCCCGCTCCCTGCGACTCGGCCATCTTCGCCATGCTGTTGGCCGCTTGGTACATCGTGAAGGCATGCAAGTCGCCGATGGCGCCCATGCTGGAACGCGCGTCGATCGCCTTTTGCACTTCTTCGGGCGGCGTGATGGCGTTGATGAAGAAGTCGACGAGTTCCAACCCGTACTTGGCGAAGTCGTCCGCCAGTTTGACTCGCGCTGCGGCGGCGATCTCTTCGAACTTCGCGGGCAGGTCGAGCAGAGCGACGCCGGAGCTGCCGAGGATGTCGGTGAGCTTCGAGACGATGAGGTCCTTCAGCCAGCTGGCGACGTCGTCGGTCGTGAACTTGCCCGCGGTGCCCACGACTTGGCTGACGAACAGCGTCGACTGCGTGACTCGGAACGAGAACTTGCCGAAGCTGCGCAGGCGCACGATGCCGAAGTCTTTATCGCGGAGCGTAATCGGCTGACGCGTACCCCACTTTTGGTCGAGGAACGTTTGTTTGCCGACGAAATAGACTTGCGCTTGGAAGGGCGATTTTTCCCAGGGAATGGTCAGCAGCCGGGTGAGGATCGGCACGTTCATGGTGGTGAGCGTGTGCCGACCTGCGGTGAACGTGTCGAGCGCTTTGCCGTCGCGAAAGAAGACCGCTTCTTGGTTTTCTTGCACGATGAGTTGTGCGCCGAGCTTGATGTCGGCGGAGCCTTCGGCGGGGACGCGCTGGACGAGCGTGTTGCCGGCCTTGTCGAAGAAATCGATGACTTCCAAACGCATGGCGTGAATCCTTCAGGGGCGATGATGAGGTTGAGGAACAGGTCGCGGCGCGCGACGAAATGCGTTCGCCGTGCGTTCGGCCTGCTAATCCAGACCGCGCAACAGTTCGGAACGTTGCCCGAATAGTTTATCGAGCTCGTCGATTTGGCGCGCAAGGGCCGTCGCAGCGGCGGCGGGGGACGTTTCGGCGCCCGCTAGTTTCTCGAGCGCCGCAGCGACCGCCTCGACGTCGTCGACCAAACCTTTGTCGAGGAGGTAGACGCGGTCGAGTTCGTCTTCACGGACGCGGACGAACGCGAAGAGCGCGCTGTAGCCGCGTTCGGCGCTGCGAATCTTGCCGATAAGACCGTCGAGCTTGGCGCGAACTCGTTCAAAGGCCGGGAGGTCGTCCAGCTTGAGGGCGGCGACGAGCGTCTGGAGGTATTCGTCGAGTCCCTTTTTGGAGGCCTGCAGCCGATCGGCGAGCCAAGTCCTCAGGAGATAATCGCTTTCACGCCGATACTCCTGTTCTAAGTACCCGCGAAATCCGGGGATATACCGCAGAATCGACTCGATCAGATTGCGGTCGTTCGCGTGCCGACTGGGATCCACCATGGACTCGTTCCCTTGGACAAAGCAATGGGGCGTAAAATCTGACTCACAGTTTAGGTAAATCAGGGTTGAATCGCGACCTGGCATCGGCGGCGGATTGGGCTGGAAGCGTCGCAAGGCCTTTGCTACAGTCCGCGCCGTTTTCGAAACTCGCATCATGTCCGCCCCACTCGGGCGCGTACAGGGAGTCGCCAGCCGTGCCAAGTTTCCCGCGACGGAACCCTATTCGCCAAATCGTTGCCGGTCTTGGTCTATTGATCGTCGTCGGAGGCTGCGCCGGCGGGCCCTTCGGGTTGGCGAAGTACAATCCGGTGCTCGTCGACGAATGGAAAAAGGACGAAAAATACGGGCAGACGCTGCCCCAACGGCTTGAAGAGATGGATCGATGGGAAGCCGAGGCGGCGGGGATGCCCAAAGATCGGCAGCTCGCGGTCAGCCAGCAGCTGGACGGCGTCATTCGCCAAGAAACCAATACGATTCTGGTCACTCGGGCGGTGAAAGCGCAAGCCGCTTTCCCGACCGAGGTCGCCCTGGAGTCGCTCCGTTTCGCCCTCTCGCACCCGCAGTCCGACGTCCGTATCGCGGCGTGCAAAGGATGGGGAAAACGGGGCGGGCCTGACGCGCCCGAACTGCTCGCCAATGTCCTGGGCAGCGATACGGACCAAGACGTCCGCCTGGCGGCCGCCAAAGAACTCGAACACTTCCGATCTCCGGTCGCCATCCAGGCGCTCGGATTGGCGCTGGAAGACGGCAATCCGGCGCTGCAGTATCGCTGCGTCACGTCGCTGAAGGAAGTTACGGGCAAGGACTACGGCGAAGACGTCCGCGCGTGGCGGGAGTATGTGGCAAGCGGCCAGGCCAAGCCGGCGCCGGAAGCGAGCGTCGCGGAACGCTTCCTCAAGATGCTGTACTAATTCTGGCAAGACGCGAAAGCTGCGGCGTCTAATCCACCGCTCCCCTCTGTTCCGGGGAGCCCTCTGCGCAAGCGCGCTTGGAATTCCGACGGGGAATCGCCGATATCCCTCTTACTCAGCTTGCACATGGACGGTGCAGGCGCCGCCGGCATTCCCCCCCTAAGCTGCCTACCGCACTATGACTCGGACCACTCTCTCGCTACTTGCGTGCCTCAGCGCGCTGTTGTTCCTGGGACAACCTGCCAAATATCTGCGCGCCGACGACGCGCCGCGGAACGAACCCGCGGCGGTCCAGGCGTCAGATGAGCCGACGTCGGAGGAACCGTCGTCAGACGAGCCATCCTCGGACGAGCCAAGCTCGACGGAGGCGACCGACGAGGAGCCGATGTCGCCGGCGGCCAAACCGAGCGACGAACCGACGCTCAATGGCGTCGATCGCGAGGCGGCGGCGGGGCGTTCGGCCGAGGAGCCGCGGGAGTTGGCGCCGCGCGAACTGGGCGCCCCGAACGACTTGCCGACGGCGCCGGCGTTTGAAGAGAATCTGACGCCCGAACTGCACAAAATTCGCGAACGCGTGCGGGGCGTGCTGCAGTCCTACTATCACGAGCCGATCTCGACGGGCAACCATAGTCCGTGGGGCATCATGCACGCCTTGATCGCGTACGGCGTCGATACGGAAATCTACGACGGCGATCGGAAAGTCAATGCGATCGGCTGGCTGTGCTACAACGGCGTCTGCCGCGGCCAGCAGTTGATGTATCTAGAAAACGGCAAGATTCGCGTCCGCATTGGACCGGGCGTGCAGGGGCACCCGGGCCAGTTCTTGGCGATGTTGGCCCAATCGCGCGTGCGGACCGATTTCCCGATCAAGGTCGAAGGACGCATGTTTACGGTCGCCGACTTGATTGAGTCGGAGAAGGAAACGTGCCGAGCGCGGACCGAGCTGACCTTCAAGTTGATTGCCCTGTCGCATTACTTGAAGACCGATGCCACGTGGAAAAGCGACATCGGCGAAGAATGGAGCATCCCGCGGCTCATTAAAGAAGAACTGGCCCAACCCGTCGTCGGCTCCGCTTGCGGCGGCACGCACCGCATGACTGGATTCAGCTATGCCGTGAACAAGCGGATCAAAATGAACGAACCGTTTGAGGGACAATGGCTGCGGGCGCAGAAGTTTGTGTCGTCGTACCACGACTACATCTTCAAGCTGCAGAATTCGGACGGCAGCTTTAGCACGAACTGGTTCGCGGGTCGCGGCGACAACGGCGACATGAAGCGGCACTTGGAAACGACCGGCCACATGCTCGAATGGCTCGTCTGCTCGCTGCCCAAAGAGCAGTTGGACGACCCGCGCGTGCTGCAAGCGGTCGAGCATCTGACGACGATTTTCGAGGATAGTCGTCGGCAACGCGTGAAGTGGGAGATGGGGCCGCGGGGACACGGCTTGCATGCCTTGGCGATTTACGCCGAACGTCGTTTCGGCGACAAACCGGGCAGCCGCGAGGTGATTCTCGCCAAGAAGCCCTCCGCCGCTGCGGCTCGGTAGCCCTCCATCACGGCGTGACGCCTGCGAACCTCGCCGCGAGCCGAATGCTCGCGGCGAGCCGTTTGGCGGCCGGGACGAGGTTGCCGACAGCGAGAAAAAGACATACTATTCCCGGCTGAAGTCGCAGCGACCGACGGGTCGCTCGGAATTGGGGTGACACGCCGAACGACGGGAAGTGCGGCCGCATGAAAGTGGTGCGATTCGAGGAGCAGTTCGAACGGATCATGGGACTGGCTCGCGAGCTCGTCGAAGCCAACAGCGCCGATGCTCTGCTCGTATTGCTCGACGGCCCGACCGATTGGGCCGCACTGAAAAAGGCCGCCGGGGCCGCGCGACTGATTATCGCCGGCGATGAACCGGCGGCCGTTGCGGGCGCCGAAGAAGCGGGGCTCGCGTCGCTGGTCGTCGACATGACTGATACGCCGGTCGCCGAACGGCTGACGCAGTCGCTGCTGTTGGCGGTGGCTCGCGAGTTCCTAGCGCCGGGGGCCGGCGTCGTCGCCGTCTACAGCGCCTTCGAGGCGGGACACATCGATTCGCTGAGCTACATTCACCTTGAAGAGCATTTGGGGCGGCTGACCGTACGCGACTTGCAGCGGTTGGTCACCAGCGTGCCGCTCGATACCCTCAAGGCGGTCGTGGACTTGGCGATCGAGATCGGGCGCGAGGGGCGCGAGGGGACGCCGGTGGGGACCTTGTTCGTGGTCGGCGACACGCGCCGCGTGATGCAGCACATCCACCCCGCCGGTTTCGATCCAGTAAAGGGGTATAGTCGCAAAGAACGCGACTTACATGACTCGCGCGTCCGCGAGGCGGTGAAGGAGATCGCGCCGCTGGACGGCGCCTTCATCGTCTCTTCGGACGGCACGGTGGAAAAGGCGTGTCAGTTGATTGACGCGGCTCACGCTAGTTTGACCCTCTCCAAGGGGTTGGGTTCCCGCCATTGGGCGGCCGCCGCAATCAGCAAGGTCACCGGCGCCGTCGCGGTCGCCGTCAGTCAATCCAACGGCACGGTTCGACTCTTCCAGAACGGCGAAGTGATCCTCCGCATCGAACCGTTCCGCCGCGCCATGAAGTGGAAAGCCCAAGACGAAGACCAATCCCCGTAGCACAGGCTTCCAGCCTGTGACCGCCGCCCCGCCACTCTCACTCTCTCCCCCGCCCCACCCCGCCCCTCTCTCTGGAGCGATAAAAATCTGAGAGTGAGTCCGCGCACTGTGGTTGCGCCGACACCCCTCATCCCCGGCCCTCTCCCCGCGGCGGGGAGAAGGGAGTACTAACTGCGAGTGTCGTTGCGCAACAAACGACCGTGGGTCCGAGGCGCTGAACGCTTTGAATTCAACAGAGTCTTTCTCACTCCTCTCGCCCCCCTCCTCTCACCGCGCAAACCGTCGCACCAGCACGCGGGGCGCCCCGATGTCGGCGACGTGCACGGTTCCCAGCCAAGCGGCCGCCGCCGGATTAGCGAAGCCCGTTTTGGGGGCGACGAACGTGCACGTGTGATCGGCGCGAAACGTCGGCGTCGCCGCCGCGCCGGTCAGTGCATCGAGGCCGCTGGGGACGTCGACGGCGAACTTTCGCGCTGCCTGGGCGTTAAGTCGCTCGATTAACTGCGACAACGGTGCGCGCGGCGCGCCGCGCACGCCGATGCCGAGCAGCGCGTCGACGATCCAGTCAGCCCCCGCTAACAGTTCCTCCAGACGCTCGAGATGCTCCAGCTGGTTGATTTCGAAGCAAGGGAGCGCCAAGTGGTCGACGATGGCGAGGTTTGCGGCGGCGTCGGGGGTGGGGCCGAGTCGCGTGCCGGCGAGGATCACGCGCACTTCGTAGCCGCGCAGCTCGAGGTGCCGGGCGACGACCAATCCGTCGCCGCCGTTGTTGCCTTTGCCGCAGGCCACGACGACCGGCCCGGCGATCTGCAGTTGCTCCAGCCGATCGACGCAGCCGCGACCGGCGTTTTCCATCAACACAAGGCTTGGGATGCCGAACTCGTACGTCGCGGCGTGATCGAGTTCCCGGACTTGATCTGGAGCGAGGGAAAAGTTAACCATGGGACTATTATGCCGCTTTACGAATACCACTGCTCAAGTTGCCGATCGATTGTGGAAGTGCTCGTGCGAGGCGCGGAGAAGCCGACTTGCCCGCGCTGTCAGGGGGAGGCGCTGACCAAGCAGTTCAGTGTGCCTGCGGCGCACGTGCAGGCGAGTTCTGCGCTGCCCGTTTGCGGTCCGACGTCGCCGTCGCCGCGCGGCGGCGGCTGCGGAGCGCCCTGGTGTGGAACCGGCCCGTGCGGCGGCGGAGGCTGATCACTCGCTCCCCCTAGAAACAGAGTCGGGCGGACGCGCGGTTTGCACCGCGGGTCCGCCCGCTCCCCAATCGCTCCCGGTCAGAGACTTCGTTTGTGTTCGGGGACTTGCCCCTCGTCGCATCCTTAGGGGATGAGGAACACGCCGCCAAGGACCACGCCCGTTTCCGCCAACGCCCCGCGGACGCTGAGCGGGAACGGCGGGATCATCCACGGAGCACAGCTGCCGGGGCGGTAGTAGCCCAAGGCGTACTGGCATTCGTTCGGCGGATGGATGCCCATGTTGTAGGGCAGTAAGGCGATGTTGGCGAAGAAGTGGGCGCCCGAGACGATCGGCTGAGCGATCGGGCCGGCCGTGTGTCCGTACCGTTCCAGTTGTTCTTGTTCAAAATACAGCGGCTTGTGGCACAACCCGGAGGCCTTCCACGTCATGGTGACCGGGGTCCAATTGCGAGCGGCGAGGGCCACGTCGTCCAAGCGGCATTCGCTGGGCACTCCGCACCAAGCGGCGAGGAAGCAGATGTCGTCTTCGCCGAGATCTCGCACGCGAATCCGCTTGGCATTTCCCTCGTCATCCGTCACTTCCACGCGGAGATTGGCCATCGCGGTCACTCGACCGCGCGCCATCTCTCGTCCAGCGCGATCGCGCCACGTGCGCGTCGGCGATTGTTCGAAGGGGAAGCCGCATTGTCCCCCCTCGTCTCCCTTTTGCCGCGAGGTCAGGTTGCAGGTCGGGGTGATGTCGAGCGAGATTTTCGAGAGCGGGTGCGACTTGACGAAGGCGCGGTGCGCGTTGCAGGCGTTTTCGTCGCTGCAGCAATTGCGTTCGTTGTACAGGCGACGACAGAACGCGGCGTTGCGCGCTTCGGCGTTTTCGTCGCTGGCCGGCGGCAAAGCGTCGCCGGGAGGCTGCGGTTCGTCGCCGGTCGGTGGTTCCGCGGGCAGGTCCAGCTTACGCGGCGGCGCCGCGGGCAGCGACTTGGGCGGCAGGTTGGCGGGCGGGCCCATCGGCAGCGTCCGCAGCGGTTCCTGAATTTGTCGCGGCGCGGCGAGCGGCGCGGCGTCGTCGCCCGGTTCGCCCGCTTCCGGCGCTGCGTCGGCAGGCGGCAAGGTTCCGGGTTGAGGCGCGTCGAGCGACGGTTCATCGGACGGTTGGGGCGTGGGCGGAGCTTCGTCCTCGGGGGGAGCGCCGAAAGCGCCGCCCTGCTGAGTCGAAACCGTGCGCATGACGCGCGCTTCGCCGAACGGATCGCGACGCGGATCATTCAACTGCAGTTCCGTCACGGCGCGGACGTTGGCGTCGCGATTGACGATGACGGCGGCGGGGGCGGCGACGATCGCTTCGGAGGCGGCCGTTTCGACGCCCGAGTCGCGGACTTTCCAGCGGACGCTGGCGCCGCTGGCCGCGGTGACCGAGTTCACTCGGATCGCCGGCCCCGCGTTCGGCAGCCGCGCCGCGTTCGCCGGGGCGCGCTGCGGTCGAACGACGCCGGTGGAGCGGCTTTGCCACGCTGCGTCCGTTTGTTCGGAGTCTTCGCCGCGGACGATGGGCGGCTGCAGCTGCACTTGATTTTGAGCCAGCAGCGGGGCGTCGAAGAGCGACGTCCCGAGTCCCAAGCCGAAGCCCAGGGCCAAGGCGAGCGGTCGCAGAGCCCCTCGCCAACGGGCGGTTGGCGTGCGGCGGTCGAGAACGACCGCCCCGCCGCCGAGGTCAGCTGAAGTTGCTTCAGCTGGTTTCGTTCGACGTCGAGTATTCCGGGCTGTAATTCGGTGATTCCTGTGTAATGGCAATGTCATGGGGATGACTCTCCCGAACACTCGCCGCGGTAACCAGGATGAACCGCGCGTCCGTACGCAGTTCCGCGATCGTCCGAGTTCCGCAATAACCCATGCCGGCGCGAATGCCGCCGACCAACTGGTAGATGAAGTCGCTGAGCGGTCCCTTGAACGGCACTCGCCCTTCGACTCCCTCCGGCACCAGTTTCCCGGGCAAGGCGTCGCCGCCCTGCCGGTATCGTTCGCTCGACCCTTTAACCATGGCGCCGAGCGAACCCATTCCGCGATACGTCTTAAACGTTCGTCCCTTGTACAGGATGAGCGTCCCGGGGCTTTCGGCCAGCCCCGCGAAGAGGCCGCCGATCATGACGCAGTAGGCGCCGGCCGCGATCGCCTTCGTGATGTCGCCCGAATATCGAATGCCGCCGTCCGCGATGATCGGAGTGCCCGAACTTTTCGCTTCCTGCGCTGCTTCGTAAACGGCGGTCACTTGCGGCACCCCGACGCCCGAAATGACACGAGTCGTGCAAATCGAGCCGGGGCCGATCCCGACCTTCACCGCATCCGCGCCCGCCTTGATGAGGTCGCGGCAACCCTCGCGAGTCGCCACATTCCCCGCCACGACGTCGATGTCCCACCTGCGTTTGATTTCCTTCACCGTCTCGATCACGTTGGCCGAATGGCCGTGCGCCGAGTCGACGACTAGCACATCGACGTCTTTCTCGATCAGGCTCGCCGCCCGCTCGAAATCGAACACGCCGATCGCCGCTCCCGCCCGCAGCCGGCCCAGGCCGTCTTTGCAGGCATTCGGGAACCGCTTCATCATGTCGATGTCTTTGATCGTGATGAGTCCAGTCAGGTGGTATTTTTCGTCTACCAGTAAAAGTTTCTCCACCTTTTTTGCCGTCAAAATCTTCTCGGCTTCCTCAAGCGATACATTTCCCGTAGCCGTTACCAACCCCTCCTTCGTCATCACTTCCGCAATCGGAATGTTCGCCTGCTCCAAGAAGCGTAAGTCGCGGCGAGTCAAAATCCCGACCAAACGGCCGTCCGGCTGCGTGATCGGCACGCCCGAGACATGCTGTTGCGTCATCAGTTCTTGCGCTCGAGATACCGGCGCGTCGGGGCCCAACGTCACCGGGTCGCGAATGATCCCGTTGGCGCTCCGCTTCACCTTGTTCACTTCCTCGGTCTGACGCTCGATCGACAGGTTCTTGTGGATGATGCCGAGCCCCCCTTCTTTCGCCAGGGCGATCGCCATGGCGCTCTCCGTCACCGTGTCCATGGGCGAGCTTAAGAGGGGCAAATTGAGGTGGATACGGCGAGTAAGCTGCGTGGAGACGTTGACCGTCGCGGGGACGACTTCGCTGTAGCGGGGTTCCAAGAGCACGTCGTCGAAGGTGATGGCCGTGCGAACAATCTTGTCGTCCATGGTGCTTCCCCCGTTCCCCAAAATGCCACAACGCCGACCGCGGGATTTCCGAGTGGAAGGGGGTCGGCGTCAGAATGACCCGGCATTATGCGCGCGGCGCGGGTCGTTGAGAACGGGGGGACTAGCGACGTCGATTCCGGTCGGCCGGAACCGGTTCTCGCGTGCGCCGTGGATTCTGAGCACGCGACCGCCGACCGCTCACTTCGACGTTATCTCGGTCGCCGACGTCGAACTCCAGCAACTCAAGCATGCTGCGCTTCACGACGGCGCCCGTTTCATCGAGTTCCTTGGAGGTGTGAGCGACGACGCCGCCGGGGACGTCGGCGCAGTGGACTTCGACCGTGATCGTCGTCGTCCGCTTTGGCTGTGTATGCACCGTGCGAACGTACGACGCTTCGCGCAACTCCCCCAGGACGCGATACGGCATGCCCGTCGCCAGGACTTCGACTTGCGTCGTTGCAATCGGCGTTTTGCCGTCGCCGTTGGTCACCGTCGTGACGCTCTTGAGCACATGCGGCGAGATGGAGTCCGAAAAGTGCACGACGGCCGTACGCCGCTGCTGGTCGGTATGGATGGTCACCTCGCGGTTTTCCACTGTGACCGGGCGTCCCAACAGCGAGATTTCTTCGTCCCGCACCTTTTTAAACGTGACCGCCTGCCCCGGCGACTCGCCGAAATACCCCTGTTTCACGCTCTGCGGTTGCGACGTAAACCGTTTGCCGCCGACTTCGACCGTCACTTCGACGCGCAGCGTGTAGTCGCGGTCGGTGATCTCTTCCAAAAAGCTGTAGGTGTCGGTCGTCGACGAGTTGGTGACTCGCCCCTTCGCGTCCACCGTCTCCGTGACGACGCGGACGCGTTTGGACGCCCCGGGCACGCATTTACCCCAGGGGTGCTTCATTTGCATCACCGCGGCGTCCAGATTCTGTCCCGCGGCCTGCGGCAGAACGGACGACGCCAATCCCCAGCCCGCCAGCAGGCCGGCAAAGGCTCGTCGCGTCATTGGGAATTCGTGAGGGACGTTCATAGGGGACCGCGAAAAATCGAGGCTGGATGGCCGCCTGCAACTGGTGAGAATAAACCTGCCGACCGGCGATTGCCAGCGCAGACGGCGAAATCCGGCCGCCTGCCTGCGGGGGGGCGTCGGTGCGATCGCTACGATCCTTCGCCTCGCGCGGTGGAGAAACGGTTCAATCGGCCGCTTTCGCCGCGGCGCGCACCGCCGCCTCGACCGCCCCGATCAACTCGACGTCCTGCCGCGGGAGGACGCCGCGGAGGTCGAGCAGCACGCCGCGCTCCAAGACGCGCGCAACCACGGCGGGGGTCTGTCGACGCAGACGGGCCGCCAATTCCACGCCGGTATTCCCGTGTACGCGCAGTTCCACGCCCCACGACGGCAGATCGTGGGCGGCGCCGGTCGCGGCGCCGAGCGTCGTTCGGCAGGCCGTCGCCGCGCTCGCCTCCACCCCCGGCAACGCGGCCCACTGCGGCGCCATTCGCTCCGCGCGGTTTTGCAAGTTTTCGACCGGCGCCGCCAATAGGGCCGCCAAAGGCAGCGACGACCAGGCGACCGGTTGAGCCAAGTACAGGTCGAGCGTTGCGGCGAGCGCGGCGATCGCCAGCCGGTCGGCGCGCAGCGCCGTCCGCAAGGGATGCTCGCAGATTCGATCCACCCATTCGCGTCGCCCGACCACGACGCCGCAGGCCGGACCGCCCAGCAAACCGTCGCCGTCCAACACGCACAGATCGACCCCCGCCTGCAGCGCGCTCGACGCGCTCGGCCAGGGGCTCGCGGACTGCGGTAGATCTACGACGCCGCCCGCTCCCAAGTGTGCGACCAGAGGCACTCGGTGCGTACGCGACAGCCCGGCCAGTTCCTCCAGCGAGGGTTCCACCTTGTCCCCCACGACGGCATAGTTGCGCGGAGCCAACTGCAGCAGGACGCCCGCTTGCTCGGCCAGGAACGGGGCGTAGTCGTCGACCGTGACGCGGTTGGCGACGCCTACTTCCCGCAGGCGCGCGCGAGCGGCGGCGATCAACTCGGGCAAGGCCAGCCCCTGGATGTCGGCGACTTGCCCGCGCGCCACGACGACGTCGAGACTGGGGGCGAGCGTCGCGAGGGTCGTCAAGAGTGCGCCGGGACCGGCGTGAAACACGGCGGCGGCTTCCGCGCCCGCCAGTTGAGCCAGTTGGTTCTCGACGTAGCGATCGCGGTTTGCGGATTCGTCGGCGCCCAGCGATCGATCTCGGGCCGCACGGTGCAACGCCTGCTGCGCTTCCTCGGCCAACAGCGGCCCTTGCAGTTCGGTCGAAAACAGGACGCCGGCCGCGTTGATGGCCGGACCGGGGGGCGCGGCCTTTTGCGCGGCGATCCACGAGGCGATGCGTTCCGCGAGATCGGCTGGCGCAGGAATGTCCGCCGTCGCCGTCCGCAGTTCGTCGCGCATCGCGTCCAAAAAGTGTTGGACGCCGGTGGCGACCGACGTGCGATGAGCCGTCTGTACGAGCCGCCGGAGGGGCGGACTGTCGAGTAGTTCTTGGACGGTGGGGAGGCGGCGAAAGAACGATTGCGACATACGAGCGGCTCGGCGAAAGGGAAAAACGAGGCCAACGACCTCGGATTCTAGCCCACCCCGCGCACCGCTCGAAAGGCCGTTAAGCTACTCGGGTCGCGGTTGATCCAGCCATTCCTGCACCGTGCGCGGGCGCTTCGGCGGTTCCGGCTCGCTCTTCCAAAACTCGTACCATGACTTTTCTTCGGTGCGGCCGCCCGTCTTCTTCGTAGGCGTCGTCTTGGAACGCGACGCCACGCTCGTCCGACTCGCCGGGGTCGGCTTCGTCCACGGCATGAGCGTGTGTTTGGTCTTGGTGTACGCGTCAGAGGTTCCGTTTTTCACCGTGGTCCAGGTCGACGGCGTCTTGGCCTTCGCCTTCGACGGCTTCGGTTTGGTCTTGGGTTCGCTCGACCCGAATGGATTGAGTTTCGAGAGGCTCCAGCCATCCTCCGCGCGCGTCGACTCGGGGCGTACGAACCCCGTCAGCGACAGGGCCAAAAGGGCGAAGGCGACGACCATGGGGGTTCGAGCCGTACGACTGTTCGACATCCGTATCATGGCGATTCTCCTGGCAAACATTCCACGACCTGTACCTCGGCCGCGCGCGGACTATCTTGAAAACGGCCGCTCGTGTAAAGGGCAATCCGCCGTTGCCTTGTCGCGTTTCCGCGTTTGCCGTAGCATAAACGCCCGGGATGAAAGGATCGGCATGATTGAACAGCGAGTGGGGTTTGTAGGTGCGGGTCAAATGGCTCAGGCGCTGGCGCGCGGCTTTGTCCAAGCCGGGCTGATCGAGCCGAGTCGGGTCATCGCCTATGACCCGGTCCCGACGGCGCTCGACAATTTGACGCGCGCCGTCCAAGGGGTGCGTCGAGCGGGCGGCAACCGGCAGGTGGTTGAGGAATCGGACGTGGTGTTTCTGGCGGTCAAGCCGCAGCACATGAATCCGGCGCTGGCCGACCTGCGTCCGGCCGTCGCCTCCAGCAAGCTGTTCGTTTCGATCGCGGCCGGAATCACGATCGCGCGCCTGTGCGACAGCTTGGGGATGGGGCGCGTCATCCGCGTGATGCCCAATACGCCCTGCCTGGTCGGCCGCGGCGCCGCCGGGTTCGCCCTGGGGCCGGCTGCTTCGCAGGACGATGGCAAGTTGACGGCCGAACTGTTGAGCTCGATTGGGCTCGCGTTGCCGGTCGATGAATCTTTGCTCGACGCCGTGACAGGGCTGTCGGGATCGGGGCCCGCCTTTGTCTACGTGCTCATCGAAGCGATGGCCGACGCCGGCGTGCGAGTAGGACTCCCCCGCGCCACCGCCGCGCTTCTGGCAGCTCACACCTTCCGCGGCGCGGCGGAAATGGTCATCGCCACCGGCGACCACCCGGCGGTGCTTAAGGATCGCGTGGCCAGTCCCGGAGGAACCACGATTGCAGGTCTGGAGGCGCTCGAGTCGCAAGCGGGTCGAGCGGCGATGATGGCGGCCGTGGTGGCGGCGACGCGTCGTTCGCAAGAATTGGGAAATCAGTAAACGAGGCTACTCATGAACTCGATTTTTTGTCTGGTCGACGACAAACACGTTCCGCTCTACCGAATTATGTGGGTCGCCGCCGTCCCGCACTTTTGCGGCGACGAAGAGTGCCAATGCGAGGGGCTCTACGAAGTGCGGCTCGAACAAGACGAATCGGTCTGGGCGAGCCGCAAAGAGCGCGATCAAGTGCTTGCCGCGATGGAAGCTTGGCAAGGCGGGCCGCTGCGCGAAGACGAAGACGACCCGGGTTTGTAAGTGACCGAAAAGCTATGCGCGAACGGTGCATCAAAGAGGGCGCCTGCCAAGATGGGCGCTTACTTCTTGCCGCCCTTTTTCGCTGCTTTCTTCTTGGCGGCGCTCGCCGCCGGCGCCTTGGCTTTCCCTTTCGCAGTGCTCCCTTTCGCAGTGCTCCCTTTCGCAGTGCTCCCTTTAACTGGTCCGAACGCCTGCGACCAATTGTCGGAATACTGCTTCGACGTGCCTGAGTGCAACACGGTCATGGGACGCCAATCTCCTAAGGATCGATGTGAGTCGGCCCGGCAGCGCGTGCTCCAGCAAACGCGCCTGCCGACGCCGATATCGCAATTCTTCTAGCCGCTCGCGGCATGGGGGTCAAGGCGAACGTCAGGCCGGACTAGTTTCCAGCCTGTTTCTTCGCCTCGTTCAGGCGACGCACGTACTCGTCGTACCCGAGGTCGTAGAACTTCTGCTTTTCCAAACGGAGCTCGTATTGCTCGTCGATCTGCTCCATCAGTTGTTCCAATTCCTTGGACCCCGCGCGCTCGCCGTGCTTCACCAGCGCGTTGATTCGCTTGTACTCGTTCTCGATCAAGGACACGATGCTGAGCATCTTGTTGCGGTAGTCCAGGTGTTTGCCGAGTTGCGGGTCGATCATTTGCGGTTTGGACTTCCAAACCCCGATCGTGTACTCGGCCTCTTCATTGAGCAGCGACGGGTACTTTGCGCCCGTGTTGTAGACCTTTTCGATGGCGACCAGTGCGTCGGAGATGGTCTTTAGCGACTTCGCCGCCGACTGGACCTGCATCTCGACTCGCGCTTCCCCCTTCAGCATGTAGGACTTGCCCAGGGAGAGCTGCTGTTGCGCTTCCTTGACCGCCTTGGCGAACTCGACGAACTCGCCTTCAATTTGCACACGCGCCTTTTCCGCTTTGCTCCAGAGACCCGTCCCTTCTTTCTTGGCGGCCGTTCGCGCCGCTTGCGAATTGATTCCCGAATTCGCGAGACTGCCTCCCTCCAACCGTTCAGCGTCATAGTCCTTGCTGATGAAGGTGTCCCAGCCCTGCTTTTCCATGGCGAAGCGCTTCACGATGTCTTCCGCTTCCATCTCGAGAACGCCGAAGCGGTCGTTCTTCGTTTTCTCGTCCACTTCGGGATCTTCCAAGATCTCCAAGTACGTCGGCAGACGCTTCAACGTCTTGAATTGCTCTTCGACCAGCGACTTGTAGGTCTTGGCGAATTTCTCGAGCCTGGCGACGAAGTCGGTGCGTTTCTTCACCCACTTCGGGATGTTGTTAAATTCCTCCTCGTAACCCTCCAACGTGGCGAGGTCCTTCTGGAGTTCCAAGCGCCAGGCGTCGATCAGTTCCTGCGTCTTCTTGATCTTCGTCTTGTCGTCGGAGCTGGGCTTCTTGATGCCGTTCAGTTTCTTCTCGGCTTTCCCGAGCGCCTTCAGCATGTCGCTCACGGCTGTGGCGGCCTTTTGCATCCGTTTTTCATCGACGTCAGGTTCGGCATGCAACCCTTGCGCCCCGCAATACTTGTTGACGTCCGCCAGCGCGTCGGCTACGCCGCAACCTTTGCACGCCTCATGCCTCACGTCACGCCACTTGTCGTCCGAGAATCGCGCCATAGTCGCCGATTGCTCCAAAAAGAAAACTACGAAGAGCCCAGGAAAACTCCGCGGAAGTCTACGGAGCGTTCGCTTGAAATTCAATCTGCTGGCTGGCCTTTCGGCGGCTACCGATGCAGCTTCTTGTAGCGAAACCGCTGGGGCTGGTCGGCGGCGATTCCCAGCCGCTCTTTCCGCTGCTCTTCGTACGTTTGGAAGTTGCCTTCGCACCAGTGGACGTACGCGTCCCCTTCGAACGCCAGAATGTGCGTCGCGATACGGTCCAGGAACCAGCGATCGTGGCTGATCACCACGACGCAGCCAGCGTAGTTCAAGATCGCTTCCTCGAGCGCGCGCAACGTGTCGACGTCGAGATCGTTCGTGGGTTCGTCGAGCAAGAGGACGTTGGAGCCGCGGCGCAGCAACTTCGCCAGTTGGACTCGATTCCGCTCGCCGCCGGACAGCGTCCCGACTTTCTTTTCCTGGTCGGTGCCGCGGAAATTGAAACGCGAAACGTAGGCCCGCGAGTTGACCTTGCGGCCGCCCATTTCCAACTGATCCAACCCGCCGGAGATTTCTTCAAACACCGATTTGTTCGGATCAAGCTCGTCGCGGTTTTGGTCCACGTAGCCGAATTCGACCGTCGGCCCCACGCGGATCTCGCCTGCATCCGGCTTTTCTTGCCCCAGCATGAGTCGGAACAGCGTCGTCTTTCCGGCGCCGTTGGGGCCGATCACGCCGACGATCCCGCCGGCGGGAAGCCGGAACGTCAGGTTCTCGATCAGCGTGCGATCGCCGAAGGACTTCGTCAATTTGCTGGCGTCGACCACCAGTTCCCCCAGGTGCTTGCCGGGCGGAATCTGAATTTCAAACTCGTCCAATCGCTCTTCGAACCGCTCCGCCGCCAACTGTTCGTACGCCTTAATGCGGGCCTTGTTTTTGGCTTGCCGAGCGCGCGGCGCCATCCGCACCCACTCCAGTTCTCGCTCCAACGTCTTCTGCCGCGCCTGGGCCGACTTTTCTTCACGCTCCAGCCGCTGTTGCTTTTGCACCAGCCACGACGAGTAGTTGCCTTCCCACGGAATGCCCTGGCCGCGATCGAGTTCCAGAATCCACTTCGCGACGTTGTCCAAGAAGTAACGGTCGTGCGTCACCGCCACCACCGTCCCCGAATACTCGGCCAGATGGCGTTCGAGCCAATTCACGGCTTCGGCGTCGAGGTGGTTCGTGGGTTCGTCCAACAGCAACAGGTCAGGCCGCTGCAGCAACAATTTGCACAACGCCACTCGCCGCCGTTCGCCGCCGGACAGCTTCGTCACATCGGCGTCCTTCGGCGGCAGGTTCATGACGTCCATCGCGACTTCGACTTCCACGTCGAGGTTCCACAGG
>JAXMBK010000020.1:0-26203 GCA_046349935.1 Pirellulales bacterium
CTGCTAACGACGTCGCCTCCGAGACGTTGCGAAATCGTTCTCCAGCCTTACGGCTTGTCGAAGCGGTGATGGTAGTGAGTTCACTTGGCCTTCGGATGCCGCAGTCGCTTGCACTTTCGTTATGCCATGATGGAAACGCCAACGACTTCGAAGTCTACCAACAAGCGTTTAGTGATTTTCCGCTCATCGATGCGTATGAAGAACGTGGTAACTTTGTAGTGCGCGCTCGATTAAGGCTTGAAGCTGAGATATGGACATCCCGTCGGTTTCAATCACCCCTTGAAACGCTCGATGTTATCCTGGATGTCGCTAGTCGAATTAAGTGCGCAGACGTTCGGCGACATAAGAGCGATGAGTTAGAGTTTGTTGTACGTCTACTTCAGACTGTCGGTTCTGAAGGTCCGCAGACGTACCGAATTCCAAAAGGATACCGTAAGATCGCAGAGTGCATTAACGCGATTCAGGAACGCTGTGGCCGACTGAACCCGAGATTACTTCTCGTGAAGGCCAATAGCTTTCGCGAGCACGTCCAACAAGCCCAAGGTGAGTTTCGCAATGCTACTGGGCGCCTTGACACTTCTAAGGTTGATCTCGGGACGCTGGCGGAGTGGGAATCGTGCCTTAACTCGGCTGAAGAAGCATTAAGTGAAGCTGAAGCTGACGTAACGCAGCAAATTGCGCAGTCGTCCCAAGCTAGAGGCGCCCGTACTATGCTTGCCGTACTCAGCACCGAGAAGGCCGCGACGATTGGAGGACAATTAGTATGTTTAGCAGCAGCACTTAGACTGCGTGGTAATACAAGTGATTTCCAGCGAGTCGCCTCAACCGTCGAGCGTGCGCGCACCTCTTGGCGACGGTCACTAAGTATTGATGAAGAGAACGTACGCGCTGTCGACACGGCGTGCTGGATCATTCGCAATCTTCTCGATGAGTGCCCAGTACCGTTGGATCTGAAATACGATCTACTCGCTGAGTGGAATGAACTAGTTGTGCGTTACGAAGAGCTCGACTTAAACCCGGATCAACTGGACAAGTACGAAGTGCGAGAACACGAATTCGTAAGCGCTATCGGCGATCGCAATCGGCTTGCTGAATTGCTCCGGTCATCGACCGAACGTGGGAATTATGCGATTCACTCCTTGATTGCCCGCGGGATGATCGACTCTCAGGGACCACAAGCGGCGATGAACTACCTTTCTACCACCTGTGGCGGTGCTTTAATGACAGAGCGAGTTCTCTTGTTGCTTTTTTACCGACTATGGTGGCAAGTAAACTCTGGATTGGACCGATACTTTGCGCAAGACGAAGTCGTGGTTGGGTTCTCGCGGGAACAATGGCAGGATTTGTTGAACCTAGCAAGGGCGAGGTTGGCGTTCGAGGGCGAGAGCGAGAATCAGCTTGCAATTTTCCACGCGGCATGGGCTAGTCTCGAACTTGGGTTCTCAAAGGACGCCCAGGAATTCTTGAATGTCCTGGACACAATTAGCGTTGGAAACTTTCGACGAGGACGAGCACTAGTGTTGCTCAGCGACCCGAATGGCTATCCAAGGGAATTCACGGGTGAAACGCGTCCCGGACTCTACTCGCACAAGGGCAAGGTGTGGATCGAGGATTTGCGAATGGAGATTCCGTACCTGACAGCGCAGTTTCCGGAAAGCACCACGGGAGGAACCCTTACGGGGTTTCATGTCGCGATTAACTATCGTGGTGCCTTTCTACAACCAGCGAGCACCTACAACAACAAGCAGGCAAGACTACAGCGAGAGCAGCGAAACAAGGCGTAGCCATGTCGTTTGATGAAATACCGGTTGCCTGTGTCGATGCGTCGTGGCTGTCGGAATCCTTGATTCCCGCAGCCGTGAGGGAGCTTACGCACCCGGAATGGTCCGTGTGTGCAATGCCAACTGACTCACATCGGGAATCAGAGTTTTTGTGCGCTCGTATTGCTGCCCATCTGTCCCGCCAGCGCCAAGTGAAAGAACTGGTGCTCGACGCAATTGATCCGACGCTGGCATGGGAGGGCCTGTTCGGTATACCCGACGCGTCGCCGTTTATCAATGCCCGCTCCGATTGCGACGTACTCGTCGTCAGAGGTGGAAACTTTTTGGGTCCATCGGGGTTTAGCGTGGGTCGGGCTGTAAATCGAGGCCTCCGCAGTAGAAGAAGATGGCGATCTTGAAGTTCTCGGGATTTCGGAATCCGCGGGCTCGTCTTTTGATCGACATGATCTTGCTGTTGAGCCCTTCCGAGACGGCGTTGGTGAGTCGGTGGCGGCAGTAGCTGACGACATGAGTGAGTCGCGTCTTGATCATGCGGGCCACTTTCTTCATGGGATTTAGCTTTCCATGAATCACGTGCCGATACCATTGCGCAAAGAACTCGCGAGCATCCTCGACCGTCGGCTGTTCCCACAACTCTCGAAGCAGTTCTTTCAGACCCCAGGCCTTGGCGGTTTGTAGCTGGAGCGAAAAGACGTCCTCGAAACGGCGTCGCTGTTTTTCATTGAGGTTCTCCTGGCTCTTGAGCCACAGGTACTTGGTCTTCGAGAGGCGATCATCGCCCTCGGCGGTGAGCCGCTTGTGCTCCTGCCGACGCGTCGTGTCGACGGCCTTCGTCGCATGCTGCATCACGTGGAAGCGATCATGAACGATCTTGTCGTCGGCCAACGGGAGTTGTTCCTTGATGGCTTGGACGTACGGTTCATGCATGTCGATCGCGACCGCCTCGATCGCACCACGCTGCTGGGACGAAAGTCCCTCGAAAAAGCCCGCCAAACTCTCCTTTTTGCGATCATCCGCGACATACTCGACCGTTCCGTGATCGACGTCGCAGACGATCGTCATGTAGCTGTGGCCCTTGGCGAACGCCTTCTCGTCAGCCCCGACGCGAGCCAATCGACGGGGCTTCTTTCGAGCCTTCCCGCGAGCCACCGCTCGCTCGATCAATCGCCAACCTTGATCCCAACTGATGCGCAGAATGTCGCACGCCGCCGACACCACTTCGCAGGCCGTCAACACCTCGATCGCATGACTTTCAAATAGCAGCGTGAACCGCGACCCCGGCTCGGCCCAAGCGGCGCGCACCTGCTTCACGCCATGCTCCGGGCATTTCACTCGCGGAATTCGAGCATACAACCACGTCTCATACTGACACGTGTCGAGGTGCCGCCAGCGTCGTGCTTCCGAGTGATCGTAGATCGGCAACTCGCGATCACAGCAGGGACATTTCCAGCGCAATCCCTCCTCGTGCTCCAACTGCACGTGAACCAGCGACTTCTTCTGCTCCAACCGCACTTCGGAGATCGACCACGGTTCTTCGATCCCCAGAATCTTCGAGTAGAAATCCTCAACTTGCATCGGCGTTGTCCTCCCGCGACAATGCTACGCCACCCACGGGAAAGTCGGAAGGACCACTTTTTGCCGAGGTGGTTCTTAGACGAGCATTTGTTGTACTTGGAGGACATCTCAAAGTGCTTTCGGACTCAAGTGCTGCTGCCAGTATCGCGGTGTGTGGGAAGGGCGTATTCAGGTCGTCTGAGGGTTCTTTCAGTACCGTCGTTAGCGGATACCCAACCGGACGTCCTGAGAGAATTCGTTCTGTATTGTATTACAAAGAAGATCCCGGATTTGCGAGACACAGGAACGATCGATCGGAGTTCCCTTCGCGAGGAACTGTGTGACGCAATTCTTTCCGACCTACCGGAGAGTCGAACCCGAATTGAGGACGCATTGGAGTTCTACGCAGAAACATTCGACCCGGGAAATTTTTCGTCGATTATGGAGTACACAAGGGTCATTGTACCGAAGGTCGCGGGTAGACGGTACTTCGAACCTGCCAGGGTGCGCGACCGCGCAGACTTAAGAAGACAGTTTGACGGTACGATCTCCCGGCTGTGGGAGCTGAATCAGCAGTGCGATGAGCAATTAGGGGAGCGATTGTTGGCCCGAACGCATGACCCTGCATACCCGTTCGAAAGCTCCGACCCAATGCATTGGTTTATTGCATGCGTTTCATACCTTTGTCGCCTTTTCTTTGACGCCGCAAAGAAGACGGGATTGTCGGTGTTCTTGAGTTTTTCAGTCGAGGGCAGCGGAGACTCACTTATTCGACTTGACGACGATGCGTTTCAAAGGGTGATTCGAGTATTGAGAACGTTTTTTCAACATAACCTCAATCCTGAGGACGCTAACGATCGTAAGCAGATCGCGGAAGTGAAAAAGTGGTTTGTCGATACCATAGGATGCGAAGAATCGCTCGCACGGCAATGTGCTAGGCATTGCGTGGCATCCGTACTTGATAGCTTTTCTATTACCATCGAGCGACTTTCTTTAGTAATTCCAGCGATTCAACGGGCTGATGAAGTTTTAAGGCAGCAAGTACGCGAGGAAATTGCACGAAACTGTCGGGCCGTGGCTGAACACGAGATCGCACGTGCAATTCAGGAGGTAGTCAAGAGTCAGGGAATTGACGTGGATTGGAAACAGGTCCAGGCAAAGTACCAGGAAAGAATTATTCGCGAGACGAGAGAGTCAGCGTGTAGCATTGGGCAGTTCAACGCTATGCTTCTTAGTGTCTGCGAGAAGTATTGCTATGAGATGATGCGCCAGCCGCCAAGTGTAGGCGCGATACTTAAGGAAGCTGGTTTCGTGGATCGGCAAGTCGGCGAGTTAATCGGCGAACTCAACCGTGCGTGGAAGGAAAACCCAAGAATGACGCACGAAGAGTATCGAATCCGAGCTCGCGAGATGGCGGGCAGATCTCCCAAGGCCTTCCGCAAGGACGTGGATGGGTAAGCGTACACTACCGCCATTCCGCACTATCGTGATCGCCAGTGTAATGTTTTCCGGGAGCGTCGGCTCCCAGGATTCTCACTTACACGGTGTCCTGGTTCACCGGCAAGGGAGCGTTGCATCCGCGACGTAGGCGGTGTTTTGTAAGCGTACACCAGCACCATGGCCGTTCTTTGGGGGCGACCGGGCCGCGAGGTCGGCGGCGGGTTCGGCGGTCCCAGCCGCGGAGAAGGGGCCACGGCCAGCGCGCATAGCTGGGCAGTCTGCGTGGACTGGCGCGTTTTCGGCGTTCGTGGTACACCAGCGTAGAAGTTGCTTTCGTGAAGCGCATCGACTGATCGCGCGGAAAGCATCGTGAAACGCGAGGTGTAGCATGGCAGTGAAGCTGGTGAACGTAGAGGCGATTGGAAGCTACTTTGAATGTAAGCGTACACCAGCACCATGGCCGTTTTTGCGGGCTGTCAGCGGGCGACCGGGCGGCGAGGGCGGGGGCGGGTTCGGCGGTCCCAGCCGCGGAGAGGGTGGCGTTCACGCGGCGGTGAGCTGCGGCGGCAGGCGGCGCGGTTAGCGTTTCTCGCGGGCCGCTTTGAGCGCGAGACGGCGCTTGGCCGTGTTGAGCTCCTTGCGCTCGGCCTTTTGTTGGCGCTCTTCGACGCGGTACTCGCGCACGGCTTCGGGGTGCGCTCGTTTCCAAACGTCAGGCAGCAGCGACTCGTAGTTGGTTGATCCCGCAAGCAACTGATCGAGCACGTCCTTCACGTACGTCCAGACGTCGAGGTCGTGTCGCTTCGCGCTGCTCACCAAGCTCATGAGCATCGCGCTCTGTTCGCCCGATTCCACGTTGCTCACGAAGAGCCACGCCTTGCGGCCCATCGCCACCTGCTTCATCAGGCGTTCGACCGAGTTGTTGTCGATCGGCACACGACCGTCGCCGAGGTAAACGTTCAGCGCCTCCCAGTGATTGCGGATGTACCGCACGGCCTCGGCGAAGTCGCTCTTGGACAGTACTTGCGCGATCGGCGTCGTATCCAGCCAGGCGCCCATCGCGCTCAAGATGAGCTGCGACTCTTTGGCGCGCAGCGCCAGCCGTTCGTCGCTCGACATATTCGCCGCACGCGTCTCCACGTCGTACAGCGCGTTGATCATCTCCAGCAGCGTGTCGCGCTCCTTCGTGTACGTGAAAGCCTCTTTGATCTTGCGACGCGCATGCGCCCAACAGGCGGCGAGCTTCAATCGCTCGTCGCTGCGCAGCACCACGCTGGTGTTCCCCGAATAGCAATCGGCCATGACCACGCAGCGGCTGTTCTTCGAGAACTCTTCGGGACCGTCTCGGTGCCGCGACACGCGGAAGTCGAAGATGTTGTACGGCGCTTCGCTCAGGCCTTGATACGCCCACATTTTCCCGATCAGACTCTGCTCTCTTTTGGCCTTCGCCTCAGCGACCTTCTCCGCCAATCGTTGACTCTTCTGGTCGCCGGCGACGACGACCACCTCGTCTCGCGGCATCAGCATGCGGCAACTGGTGTCGTCCAGGCCGATGCAGACGTCGTTCTGCACGCGGGCCTTCATGTACTGCATGAATTCCACCACGACGAAGGCCGCACGCAGGACGAGATTGTTCAAGGTCGAACGACTCGGAATCCAGCCGCTCCCCGCGAAGACGTCCTGTTGCCGGTAGATCGGCAGGTGCAAGTGCCACTTGGCGTCGATCACCGCCGCCGCGACGCTCGTGTCATAGCGGCCGCCCTCGACGAGCGTCGTCGGGCGTTCCGGCGATGCCACGCCGCACGCCGCTTCGCCGTCGCAGACGTACTTCGCGTACTTGGTGACGAGCACGTGCAGCTCGGCCGGTTTCCACATCAGCGTCTCGGTGACGTCGTAGCCCAGCAGGCGACGCGGACCGTGCGTCGGGCAGACTTGATGCGCCTCGTCGCCGTTATCGATCTTTTCGAGGCGCTTCAGATGGCTGGGGAACGATTCGTCGCGTTTCTTCTTCGGGCGGATCGTACGCGTCACTTCGTACTTCTGGACGATCGCCTCTGCTTCGGCTTCCGCCTCCGCCCGAGCCTCTTGGAATTCGGCCGCCGAATCGAACGGCAGCCAGCGTTGATCGGGATTCGCGGGAACATGTCGTTCGCTGCGATGGCCGTTCGCCAAGTGCGCCGCGAGCTTGCGGAGCTTCTCCTGCTCCGCCTCCAACTGCTCGATCTGCTTTCGCAGGGCTTCGATCGTCTCCTCATGCCGAGCGAGACGATCATCTTGCTGCGCAAGGCGAGCCAGTCGCTCTCGAATCAGCGCGTGGCAGGCTTCTAGTTCTTGCGGCAAGTCAGTCGCGATGTCCATGCGACGTAAGATAGCGACCTGCGCCAGAAGCGCAAGTCGAAATGGCAGAATCTGCCGCTAATTTTGCAGATATTTCGCGGCCGCCTACGACGCGGCGTTCGTCGCCGGCACGCGATAGCGGCGACGGCGTTTGACGCTCGACAATTCGATGCCCGCGAGCAGGATCGCTAGCTGCCTGTTGAACAAGTGGCGTTTTCAAATGCTTGCCGCTGACACCCACGCGATGGGGGGAGGCGGGCCTTTATAGCGCGTTTGGCGTTGAAATCGCGCGTAGATGGTCCAAATAGCGATCCAGACGCGAAGGTGGGCGTTTTGGAGAAGGCCAAAAACGGCCGTCGCCCCGTCTCGGAACTGTTGCAATCCCCTCGGCGTCCCAATTCCGAAGAGGGTGCGCATGAGGACTCCCAAGTTGTGAGCGGCGGCGGCGATCGAGTATCGTTTGCGGACCTTGTCGATTCCGCGGAGCCAGGTGCGTCTGGCGCCTCCGGTCTCGAGCACATGAGCGAAGGTCCGTTCAACTCGCTCGCTGCGCACGCGCTGTAGCTTTTTTCCGCGATCAGTTCTCATGCGCCGCTGATTCGCCAGCACGGCCTTGCGTTTCGCTCGGGCCTCATCACCGCCAGTCCCTGAACCAGGCCCGCGTCGGCGGTCTTTCTTCTTACGTCGCGGTTCGGGAATGTAGGTGCGATACGGCGTCTCGTTTGCGATCGTCTCCAAGGTCTCCCCGGAGTGGTATCCCTTGTCGGCGACGATTTCCTGAATGACGACTTCGCTTCCCGTCGCGGCTTGATTCGTCTGGGCTGCGTTGACGCTGTCTTCCAGCGTCGAGACATCCGCTTGATTCCCCTAATAAACTTCGGCGGCCATGATCAGATTGGAGTCGAGATCGACGACGTGCTCGGCCTTGTAGGCCAAGTGCGTCGTCCCGTCTTTCATGCGAGTGATACGCGATTCCGGATCGGTCTCGCTGACCCAATCGTCGTTGGAAACTCGCTTGCCCTCTCGCTAACGATCGAAGTTGCGGATCTCTTCCGCGGTCGGTTCATGGTCCGGAGGAGTCGTTCCGTCGGCCCTCATCAACTGCGTCACATACGCTTCCCAGTCTTCTCCTGTGTTTCGGCGTACGATGCTCTTCATGGCCGCATTCGCCTCGAGCGTACTGGAGTCGACGCCGACCGTCCTCCCCTTCAGCAGCTGCTTCTCGCGAGCCAGCTTCAGCACCCAGGCGAAGACCGAATGATGGACATCTTGCGATAAGCGGTCGCGGAGATGGCTCATCGACGAATGATCGGGCGTGTCCTCGGTCAGCGGAACGCCGAGAAATGAGCGAAGAGAGAGGCTATCGGCGCAACGCCACGCGATTCCCCGACACGATTGGAGGCCCTCGAAGTAGCCGACGATCAGCATCCGGAAGTAGACGCCCGGAGGAATGCCTGGCCGTCCTTTACCCTGGGAGTAATACGGCCCGCAAAGATCTTCCACCCAGCGATCGAAGCCCGCCTCGGCCAGCAATTCGTTCAGCTTTCGGTAGAATACGTGGCCGATCGACTTCGGCAGTTGATCCGCCGTGATGAACAAATCCTGCTGAACTTCGCCCTTCCGCCGTCCCAACGCCATCGCCGCGTCTCCCTGCGTTCACCGATCCACCGCGTTGCGACAAGAATCGCGCGAAGTCAGACTTTTTCAACAGGCAGCTGGAGTGCAGGTCCCAAGGAAACGATCAAAACAACCAGGTACACTGGCGGAATGAGCGATGTCACACGAATCCTGTCTGCCATCGTGGATGGCAATGCCGCTGCGGCCGATGAATTGCTGCCGTTGGTCTATCAGGAACTGCGCAAGCTCGCTGCGGCGAAACTGTCTAGGGAGAAGCCCGGTCAGACCATTCAACCGACCGTGCTGGTCCATGAGGCGTATCTCCGGCTTGTTGACAAGGACCAGCAACAGCACTGGAACGGACGGGGCCATTTCTTCGCGGCTGCGGCGGAAGCGATGCGGCGAATCCTGGTGGAAAACGCCCGCCGCAAGCAGCGTCTGAAACACGGTGGTGAACTGAAGCAGATCGAACTGGAATCGGCCGCTGCTGCGATTGAGAGCCCGACTGAAGATCTCGTGGCTCTAGATGAAGCCTTGACTCGACTGGAAGAGCGATGGCCCGAGAAGGCACGGCTGGTCAAGTTGCGGTATTTTGCCGGCTTAACGATTCCTGAAGCTTCCGAGGCGCTGGGAATTTCGACTGCCACTGCCGAGCGATCCTGGAGGTTTTCGCGCGCGTGGCTCCATGCCCAACTTCGCGGCGCCGAATGAGCCGCGAATCGACCGCTCGGAAAGAATAGAAAAAAGTTTGATGGGGTTCTGCGTTGGAAATCGCACTGATGGGTGACGGAGAACATTCGAACGTCCGAAGCTAACGTTCCGGAGCCATTGATGTCCGATCAAACTCCTCATCTGGACTCCCTGTTTGCCGCTGCCGTGGAGATTGGATCCGCTGCCGAACGCGCCGCGTTCCTGGATCAGGCGTGCGGTGAGAACCACCAACTGCGTGGCGAGTTAGAGCGGCTGCTGCATGCGGACGAGCAGGCGAAAAGCTTCCTCGAACGGCCGCCGGCCGAATTGAGCGCGACCATCCTGCCCGGCCCCGACAATCCGGACCGGGCGGCTTCGTTGGAGGCCGGTCTGGCCGCATCGTTTGGCCAGGATGCGGCGGTCGTGATCGGAAATGCTGGACATAGCGTGCTCAAAACACTCGGCCAAACTCTGGATATTCCACGCGTCATGCTGCGGGAACCGGCGGCGGAAGGGGTCGAGCCGATCGTCCAGCCGAAGTCGCCTGAGATGCCGCAGCGGGATTCTGATAGCCGTTACCGATTGGATGGCGAGATCGCTCGCGGCGGGATGGGAGCAATTCTCAAGGGGCGCGATACCGATCTGGGGCGCGATCTGGCCATCAAGGTGTTGCTCGATGCGCACAAGAACAAGCCAGAGGTCGTGCAGCGGTTTGTCGAGGAAGCGCAGATCGGCGGGCAGTTGCAGCATCCGGGGATTGCTCCGATTTATGAACTCGGACAGTTCGCCGACAAGCGGCCGTTCTTCGCCATGAAGTTGGTCAAGGGGGAGACGCTGTCGAAGCTGTTGGCCGATCGCGCAGCACCGACGGCGGAACGCGGCAAGTTCGTCGGCATCTTCGAACAGGTCTGCCAGACGATGGCCTACGCGCACTCGCGCGGGGTGATTCATCGCGACCTCAAGCCGGCCAACATCATGGTCGGAGCATTCGGCGAAGTGCAGGTGATGGACTGGGGACTGGCCAAGGTGCTGCAAGTCGGCGGCATCGCGGATGAAAAAAAGTCGCAGGGGCTCAAGCAGGGGCAGAGCATCATTCAGACGCTGCGAAGCGGTGTCGGCAGTGACTTGCCGCCGATGTTTGGCAGCACGGGTTCGCACACGCAGATGGGGAGCGTGATGGGGACGCCGGCCTACATGCCGCCGGAGCAGGCGCTCGGCGAAGTGGACCGATTGGACGAGCGCGCGGACGTGTTCGGGCTGGGGGCGATTCTGTGTGAGATTCTCACCGGTCAACCGCCCTACGTCGGGACGGATGGGACGATGGTCTATCGTCAGGCCTCGCGGGGCAAGCTCAACGATGCGTTCGCCCGACTGGATGCCTGCGGAGCCGATGCCGAGTTGATCGCCCTGACAAAGCACTGTCTGGAGCTGGAACCACAGAATCGTCCGGGTAACGCGGGCGTGTTGGCGGAGCGGGTCACAGGTTACCTGGAATCGGTCGAAACCAAGCTCCACGAAACAGAATTGGCGAAAGTGGATGCTCAGGTTCGTGCCGAGGAATTGCGCCGTCGTCAGAAGCTTTCGTACTCGGCAGGTGCGGCGATCGCCGCCTCACTCCTCATCGGGATGACCGCGAGCGTGTGGCAAATGAAGCGAGCCGAGCGGGAGACTGTGCGCGCGACGAAGGCGGAACAGGAAGCCGTGGCCACGGTCGACGAACTCCGCGCCACCGCGCCCGCCTTCGCCGAGCAGGCGCGGGGGATGGCGGCGAAGGAGCAATACGCCGACGCCATCGCCAAACTCGACTACGCTATCAAGCTGCGGCCCGACGCGGCGGAGTTCCTCGTGGCCAAGGGCGACCTGCTCCGGTGCCAGCTCCAGCTCGTCCCCGCCGCCGCGATCTACCGCGAGGCCCTGCGATTGCAGCCCGGCCTCGCGCGCGCCGAGGCTTCGGCGAAGCTCTGCGAGGAACTGCTCGCCGCAAAGCCCGCCGCCGATGGCAAGCTCTCCCGCGAAAGTCTCGCCAAGCTCCATGTCGCCATGCAGCAGCAGCAGCGCCCCGCCGCCGAGCTGCTGCCCGTGGCGCGGCTGCTCGGCGAAGAGAAGAAACTCCTCGTCGAATACTGGCTCGCGCGGTTCAAAGACCTCCCCGTCTCCGCCGAGAACCCACTGGAGAAGCGACTCACCGTCCGCGAAGACGGCCGGCTCGCACTCGACCTCAGCGGCACCAAGGTGCTCGACCTCACTCCGCTCGCCAATGCGCCGCTTGCAGCGCTGAACCTTTCGCAATGCCAGGATCTGTCAGACCTTTCCCACCTGCGCGGGCTTGAGTTGATCGACCTAAACATCAGCGAGACAAGCGTGGCAGACCTCAGACCGCTGCGCGAAATGCGGACGCTGGAGAATCTGGATATCTCCAGTAGTCGCGTGTCCGACCTCACCGCGTTGAGTGAGCTGCGACTGAAATCGCTCGAATGCAAACGCTGTCGCATCAGCGATCTGCATCCAATCCGGAAGATGTCTTTGGAAGCCATTGATCTGGTCGGTACGCGCGTGGCCGACATCTCGCCCCTCATTGGAATGCCGATCAAGAGCATCGACCTCTCGCTGGCTCCGGTGCTAGACTTCTCCCCGCTCGCTCAACTCCCACTGGAAAAGTGCTACCTACAGCGCAACCGCATCACCGATCTCGGGGTCCTGCGCGGCAAGCCGCTGAAAGAACTCGTGATCTGGGGTTGCGAGGAAGCACGCAACTATGCGGTGCTCTCCGAGATCAAGACCCTCGAACTCCTCCTGATTCCCGCCACCTACCGTGAACTGCCGGCGAAAGATTACGAGGCCATCGGCGCGCTGCGCAACCTCCCCGAGCTGCGTCAACTCGGGTCGGAGATCATGAATCGCATGGGCTACGCCGCGACCGGATCGAAGGACATCTTCTGGCAGGAGTGGGACCGCGAGCAGGCCTTCTTCTCGGAACTGCGGTTACAAGGAATCAAATTCGGGTTTAGAAAGCATTCCGTTGGGACGTATACGGTCGACATTCGCGAACAGCCTTTGCGCGATCTCTCGATCCTCAAAGGGATGCCCATTGTCGAGCTCGACCTCCACCGCTGTTTGTTCACGGATCTGACGCCCCTTCGCGGCTTGAAGCTGGAGAAGCTCAGTATTACCAGCGACGTCGTAACCGATTTGAGCCCGCTCCGCGGCATGTCCATCGACCGCCTCTATCTGAACAACTGTTCGAAACTCACGGACGTCTCGCCGCTGACGGAGTTGCCGCTCCGCGAGCTCTATCTCGACGGATGTCGGAAAATCACGGATGTCGGCGCGCTCGCGGAGATTCCGACGTTGGAAAGGGTCACCGTGCCAATCCTCGCGCGGAATGTCGAAGCGTTGCAGAAGCTGCCCAAACTTAAACTGCTGGGATTTCAGCTTTACGGCGGCGTTCCCGACACCACTGCCGCCAATTTTTGGGAGATTCATCGCTTTGCCAGCAGGCTCCATGAATCGGGCATCAAGCCCCAAGCCTTGCGTCGACTGGATAACGGTATGTGGGACGTGGATCTCTCGGACTCCGGCGTCGCCGATCTGAGCCCGCTTCGCGGGATGCCGATTGAGCGCCTAAATCTCTTCAGAACCGTGGTCACCGACCTCACGCCAATAAGTGAACTGCCGCTCACATTCCTTGAACTTAGCCATACGCCGATTGCCGATCTGGGACCGCTCCGGGGCATGCCGCTCAAGAATCTCAGGCTGTACCGCACGCAGGTCAGCGATCTCAGTCCGCTGCAGGGAATGTCACTCGAACAATTGGATCTGAGTTACACCAAAGTGACCGACATTTCCGTGTTGCGCGGCATGCCCTTGATTGAGGCGAAGTTCATGGGCAGTCCCGCGCTCACCGACATCTCACCCCTCGCGGATTGTAAGGACCTCCAGATCGTCACCCTTCCACCCAAAGCGAAGAACTTCGATTTCCTCCGTGGCGTCACCAAACTCCGTCGTCTCGGCTTCGGGGAGGACACGACCGCCGCGGAGTTCTGGCAGGGCTACGACTCAGGCGCCTGGCCGCGAACGCTGTACGAATCCGGCGTCGTGGTCAAAAGCGTCCAGCGACTGCCAGACGGCACCTGGCAGTTGGACATCAGCAACACCGCCATCAGCGACCTCGCCTTCCTGAAGGGTGCTCCAATCAGCGATCTCAACATTAGCACCACTGCCGTCACGGATCTCACGCCGCTGCGCGGCATGGCGCTGAAGAGACTCTCGCTGGGCCACGTCAAGGTTTCCGACCTGAGCCCGCTGGAAGGAATGCAGCTCGAAGTGTTGCAGATCATCGGGACCAACGTGAAGAACATCGAGGTCCTGCGCGGGATGCCGCTCCATACCGTGCTACTTCTCCAGTGCAAAGAGCTTACCGACATCTCGCCCCTCGCGGATTGCAAGGGGCTTCAGAACATCCAGCTTCCGCCGAACGCGACCAACATCGAATTCCTCCGCGCCTTTCCCAAGCTCACCCGTATCGGCTTCCGAAACGATCCGATAACCTCCTGGCTCGCCGACAAGACCCCCGCACAGTTCTGGAAGGAATACGACTCGGAAATGTGGTTGCGAACGCTGCGCGAATCCGGCGTCGCGATCAAAAGTGTTCAGCGGCGGCCCGACGGCACCTGGGAGTTAAACCTCAGTCACTCCGCGATCAAGGACCTCGCGATCCTGAAGGGCGCTCCGATCAGCGAACTCAGCATCTCGGTCACGGCCGTCAAGGATCTTACCCCGTTGCACGGCATGCCGTTGAAGACACTCTCCCTCACCAGCGTCCATGTGACCGACTTGAGTCCGCTGAAAGGGATGCGGCTCGAATCATTGCAGATGAGCCGCACACCTGTGAAGGATATCGCGGCCCTGCGCGGGATGCCTCTGACGTCGGTGAGGTTTGTCGACTGCAAAGAACTCACCGACCTCTCGCCCCTCGAGGATTGCCAGGAACTTCAGAATATCCAGCTTCCGCCGAACGCGACCAACATCGAGTTCCTCCGCGCCTTTCCCAAGCTCACCCACATTGGATACCAACAAGATCCGAAGTCCACCTTGCTCGCCGACAAGACGGCCGCCGAGTTCTGGCGCGAATACGACGCGAAGAAGAAATAGCCGGCGCCGGGCATCCTGCTGCAGACCCTGCGTTTCAGCTCCCCGATAACACGCATGCTTGCAAACTCTGCCGGGTAAGCGTACACCACCACCATTCCGCACGACCGCGATCGCCAGTGTAGTGTTTCTCGGGAGCGTCGGCTCCCAGGAGTCTCACTGACACGGGAGTGCAGAGCGATGGCGAGAACGAGTGATGCGTGGAAGCGAGCGGATTGGGAGTCGCGACTGCGACGTTATCGGGCCAGCGGGCTGGCGATCGGGGCCTTCTGCACGCGCGAGGGCGTGTCGGCGTCGGCGTTCTACTACTGGTCGCGACGACTAGGCGGCCGCGACTCCAGCACGGCGACATCGAAGGAGACTTCGAAGCCCGCGACAGATCGAGCGCTCGGCGCCGATGCGGACGTCGTTCGCTGCGTCATGGACGGCCTGACGCGCGCGATGTCGGCCGCAGTGCCGGCGTTTCGAGAAGTCGTCGTCAAGCCAAGCTGACGCAGGAACCACGTCATGCTCCCGACGTCGCTAACCGGTCCGCTCGGCGGGGCCAAGATTTTCTTGTATTCGAAAAACGTCGATATGCGAAAGAGCTTCGACGGCCTACACGCGATCGTGCAGGAAGAATTTGAACGCGACGTGCGCGCGGGGGACTTGTTCCTATTCCTCAACCGTCGCCTCGACCGCATCAAGCTGCTGCATTGGGACGGAGACGGCCTCACGATCTGGATGAAAAGACTCGAGGCGGGACGCTTCCAAAGACCGCGCGTCGCGGCGGACGCCAAGCATGTCGAGATGGATGCGACCATGGGCTGCTGTTGATTTCTCATGCCGCGGAGTGGTTCCATCGTGGCTTTGGCGACGAGTTGCTGGCCGTCGAGATTCTCCAGTGCTGGGCCGCGACTACTCGGAGCTCTTCTCCGATCGCGACTTCAACTGAGCCAAGGCGTTGCGAGCCAACTGCCGGAGCTCGTCATAAAAGTGGACCACAAGCTGATTCGTGTCGCCGAAAGTCTGGTTCGTCATGGTTTCGACACACCACGGTAAATCGATGCTTCCTGAAGCGAGCGTCCAACCAACGTCGGGGGTTCGCTGTCGCAGCCCCTTCCTCAAGACCGTACGCAGGCAGTCTCCCATCGGGGAGTATGATGCCACATCGATGGGGCAAATTGAAGACTCATTTGGCGGGGAAGCTGCATCGGCGCTTACGGGGACCTTGGCCGTTTCTGCGTTTGACGGGGACGTGAGAACGGCGTCGGGGTCGGATGGACGGGCCGCGGAGCAGGCAGGTTTGGGGGCGAGTTCCCGTCCCGCCTCTGATTCACTCTCATTTCTTCTTTCTTCTTGGTAACTGCCCCAAGCACGGGGTGAAGCAGGTGCTTGTTCCGTGCGCGGAACCACAGGAGGTCGGTTTTCAATCGTGTTTGAGGCGCACGCCCTGGAGGTGCTGGAAGCCTGCCAGAACACGACTGCCGCGTGCAAGGCGATCGGCGCTTCTTGGGACCATGCGAGTCCCGCCGAGGCTCGCGAGTTCTTCTTGAGCTGGTACAAGCTGCCAGCACCGGATCACCAACGCCGTCGCGCAAGGATTCGACAGAAAGTTTGTGTCGATCAAGAGGCGAGGTTGAGGGTCTCGAAATCCCGAGAGTTTCAAGAGCGCCGTTTTGCTCTATTGCGGATGGCTTGAGGTACTGCCCGCCCCTTGCTGGGCCTGGATGGACGCCCGGAGGGGACCGTTTACGCTACTCGGGACGACGCGAGGCGCGGCCCGGCCTTGAAAGACCGGGCTACACTCGGTCGTCGCTACGCGACGGCGGGACGGCGCAGGTGGAACTCGCGGACAAGGGCCGCTGAGGGTGCTCGGTGGGGCGGGGAGCGGGAGCGTCAGTGCGGCGGGAGGGGGAGCGTTGAGGGCGCGGAGTAGGCGAGGTTTGGAGAGGCCCGGCCTTGAAAGGGCCGGGCTACACTCGGTCGTCGCTACGCGACGGCGGGACGGCGCGAGCGGTGCGGAGGTGGAACGCGCGGGCAAGGGCCGCTGAGGGTGCTCGGTCGGGCGGGGAGCGGGAGCGTCCGTGCGGGCGGGAGGGCTTGCTCTGCTCCGACTTAACTCTCCTCTCTCCTTTCTACTCTCTACTCTCTGCGAAGCGGTGGGCCCGCGCTCGCTTTGCTCGCTTGGCCCACCCTACTTGAATCAGCGGGCGGCGGGCGCGATGTTGATTCGAGCACTCCTAGTTCCTCGCCTAGAATCTCCTCCACTCGGCCGTGCACCGCGCGATCGTGCTCGACGAAAATTCGATCTCCGATTAATCGGATTGTCGTCCCGGGACGTTGTAGGGCGGATTCAGGCAGGCGGGACTTTACCAACTGAACCGCTTCCTCAAAGGGCACGCGCGGCTGGCCCGACGGCAGGCGTGCCAACACATAACTGCGCGCCATCAGCGGCTGGGGACGAGCGGCCGCCGACGCTTTGGCTTGTCGCATCTGACGCAACGCCGCCTCGATCCGTTCGTGCGCCTCCTCGCTGTGATTCAAGGCCAACATCCCCAACTCCGGGAATAGACTCGCCGCCCCCATCCCGCCGTCAACCGCCCACCCGTCGGCCGGTTGGCAGACTTCCTCGAGTTCATCGTCCAACGGTTGCCAACCGAACGGGAAGACTTGATGCGGCTCTCGAAAGTCGCGCGCCCCGTCCTGGGCGTCGAGCAGATCGGCGACCGGGTAGAGTCGCAAGTGAATGTAATCGGCGTCGCCGCGCCCATGCACTACCAAGACGTTGTCGACCGCCGTCCACGCGGCGCTTCGTGACGCAAGTATTCGCTGCAGCACGGAGCGAATCTGCCACTGCTTTGCGCGCAAGGTGACAGGCTGATCCATGTCGAGACTATGTCGCTCCAGCGACAAACCGTCCAGGTGAATGGAGCAACCCGCGCGTTCCGCCAGCAGGCGCAGGACGTCGCGCAGAGGCGTCTCGACCAAGTCGAGATCGGTTCGCTTGTCGAGCGACTGGCGCATGCGCGCGCCGGCCGGCGAGTGGACCGAGAAGTTCTCAATCGCCGCTCGGACCGGATCCGCGACCGGCGCCCGCAAATCCTCGGGCTTGAGCGCTTGCATTCGCCGCGACGCGTTGAGGAATCGTTCGACTTGCTCCACCACGCCTGGCGGCGCATCGACCACCAGCACCCCTCGCTCGCTAAACAAATACTTCCCGCTGCCTCCGTTCTCGCGCCAAATAGTCGGCGCGACGACCTGCGAGAATTCGTGATTCAGTCGCGCCCTGAGTTTTTCGCGTTCCTTCATGGAGTCAGGCATGAGGTCGGCGATCGAAAACATGCTCGTCCGGTTCGCATGCTCAAGGTCGCCGGTCGGGATGATCCAGACGACGGCATCGTCGACATGCCATTGAAGTCCCAACGGCTTCAGCAGGACGTCGAGCAACGTGGCCAGACGCACGTCGATCAGCCGAGCCGTCACCCGCTGGTCGGCCGAGATCATCGCCTTCTCCAGCAACTCCCGGTCGATCTGCAGCGACAGGTCTTCCCGCATGGCGAGGAAATCGACAATGTCAACGAGCGGCGTCTCGATGAAGTCGATGGAAACGGCGCGCTCCAGCTTGACGCGCAGCGACTTCTCCATCGCTTCCTTCGTCAGCCCTGCCGCCGGTTCTTGCGCCGCGCACGGCTCGACCTGCCCGACCGCCAGCACGACGATCGCGAACCAAACGCACGACCGCCCCGCCCCGCTGATCCGGCTGCTGCCGCTCCGCATGCGTCACCTCGCCTGGTTCGCTCGCCGTTCGTCGCTCTTGCTCAAAGATCCAAGAACCGCCCCGTTTACGATGGTAACCCGAGCCGCGGGGAGTTGCACGAAAGTCAGCGACCCAAGTTCGAAATGCCGCCGCGACGGCCGATTGCGGCGCCGCAACCGCCGGCGGCTGCGCCGGCCAGGATCATCGCCATGAAACCAACCAGGACATGCAGCGTCTCGATTCGATCAAACCCGCCAGGGTGACTCATTCCGATCGCCAATTCGGTTGGCAGAACAAACAGCCCCAGGCATGAAACGCCGGACAGCCCCGCGCCCACGAACGCTCCCAGAAGGGGTTGACAGGTGGAACCGGCAAGCGCGCCGATCGGCGCCCCGATGAGCGCCGAAATGAACGCCGCCAGCCACATGTCGCTCGCGCCATTCCACCATGGCCCGCCCCAATAGCTCACGTAGTAAAGGAACGCCAACGCGACCACAAACCGCGCCACGCTGCAAATCGCCGCCCCCGCCGTCGCACCCACAACACGGTTTTGTTTGTTGGTCACGACGGGGCTCCGTGCTTCATCGACGAACGACGGGCGTCACCGGGCGTCGAGCGACGATTCTCGACGGCCGTTTCGCCCAAGTACTTCTGATCCCGCAATCGCTCGACGTGCGGCAGTCCGCGTACCTGGGCCAAGTGCTTGCTGTTCAGGCTGAGCAACAAGCATACCCGCGTCATCGCGGCCGCCACAACGTAACGTGTATCCGCGACCAGCCCCTGCTCGAACTGGAATTCACGGGCCTGGGTATCGGCATGACTCCGAGCAGACTGTTTCAGGTCCGAAGCGCCAAACACTCCGAATTCAACAGAGTTTTTATCACTCCTGGGTTTGGGTCGCCCCGGCGAGTCAGTTACCCTGAAGGGCAATGCTGTGAAGCATTTTCAGGCGGCGAGACAACGACCATTCCGACGTACCGGCGGCGTCGCTGCGCTCAACCACCGGCTAATTGCTGTCAAGCCTCCGGCAGAGGAGCGGCGTCCCAGACTTGGATCGGTTTGTTCGCGGCGCGTACGTCGTTGGCAAAGACGGCGATCAGTCGGTTGCCGTCGCGCGAAAAGGACAAGGCTTCCAAGATCCCGGAGCGCACGAAAGTCGCCAAGGGTCGCCCCGATTCGAGCGACCAGATCGTGATCTCCGACTCGCCGTGGTTGGCATTCTCGCCCTTGCCCAACACCAGACGACGGCCGTCCGGCGACGCTGCGAGCAGATCAAATCCACGATGTCCACGGAGACGGATGCGCTCCCGCCCGGTGGTCAGGTCCAAGACGACGATGTCCTCGGCGCCGTACCGAGCATCCCTTTCGCCGGCGCGAAAATCGGGATAGGTCACGCAAACCATGGCGCCGACTTCCGCCGCCCAATGCAGCGGCAACAGCCTATCCGGGATGGCCATCGACCGTTGTGATTCTCCCGACTCGGCGTTGAAAAACGCGATCGTCGTCCCTTTTGCTGTCAATTTGCGGCCCACTCGAGTATTCGCACGATCAAGGAAAGCGACGATCAGGCTTTCGCCGTTCGCGGTGTAACCCCGCAGGCGCGGCACGAGCTGTTCGTCGGCCGCAACCGGAACCGAGAAAAGGGGCGTCTTGGCGGCGCGATCCCAAACCAGGAGTTGCTTGCGAGGCGTCGTCGCCTGCACGTTGACCAGCGCAGCAATGTGCCGGCCGTCGGGTCGGTAGCAAACATCAAGCCCCGTGTTGCCATCGTGATCGACGGGGATCACCTCGTCGGCAGCGCCCGTGAGCGCGTCGTAGGTTGTGAGTCGAACACCTCCGGCGTCAGAGTTCCCGCGCGTCCGCAGGAGAATATGGCGGGAGTCGGGGCTGAAAACGGGGCTCTCCCAGAAACGATTCTGCTCCTGCTCGATCGCCGCCATCTCCCGATCGCTGGTCAGGTCCCAGATATGAAGACGACCCGTGGTGCGTCCGTTCATGACCACCTTCGTGCCGTCGGGACTGATGGCAACTCGTCGCGACGCGGACAGGCGCAGGACGCCCGTGTCAGGACTCGGACCAAACACCACGTCGTCGCTGGCGTGGGCACGCCAGTGGACGAGCGCGTGTTTCGCGGCGCTATAGATCGTCTGCCCGTCCGCGCTGAACGCCACTGCGACGATCGAATTGCCCTCGTATCGGAGCGTCGCATGGGGCTTGGGCACGTGGAGCGGTTGGCCGTTGGCCAGCGGCGCGATATCCGGCAAGTGCCAAATGTAGATCTCATTCGAGGCAGTGCTGAGCGCCATGGACCGGCCATCGTCGCTGAAGCGGATGGTGCGTTCGTCGATCACGGCTTCATCGTCGCGGTCGAAGACCGCCAAGACCTCGCCGGAACGGCTATCCCAGAATTGCAAATTGGCTTTGGCATGATCGGTTCGTCGTTGAGCGACCACGATCCACTTTCCATTGGGACTCCATGTCCAAGGACGTAACGCGAGGGGATCGTCATTCGACGGACGGGTCGCTTGGCTGCGCACTGACCGGCGCCACAGTTGTTTGCCTGACTCCACCTCGACGACTTCAAACTCATAGTCGTCAGGGACGCGCGCTTCGATCCCCTCCAGCACCACGGGCGCGGCATTCTGGGACGATGCGCGACGAAAGACCAGTCGACCATCCGGGCTCCACGAAAAGTTGGTGAACCCGCGCTCCCACTTGTCCAGCGTGTGCAACAGCCGACCTGTGGAAGCGTCCCAGACGTCCATTCCCCCTGCTCTTCCCGCCCTATCCTGGAGATAGACGACCGCCAACCGACTTCCATCCGCTAACAGACTCATCCCATAAATGGAACCTGGAGCGCGGAGTTCATGCAGCAATCGACCGGTGTTTCCGTCGTAAATGCCGATCGCGTTCGGCGACCCATCGGGTTCATCACCGGGCCGGTAGATCCCGCGGAAAACGGCGACGGCAAGACGCGATCCGTCTTCGCTGATCGCGAGCAGGCGATCCGTGTAACCATCATCGGTCCAGTCCGGGAAGGGGTCGATGGGTTCAAACAAGTTCTTGCCGGTTGCCGCGTCCAACACGACGACGCGTCCGAATCGGTAAGCTTGAGCCCCATCGTCCGGATGCCGGAGTACGGCCGCAACCCGCCGACCGCCGCAGGCAAGACTCGCCGAAAACGAGCGGCTGAATTCGTTGGGCGCGAAGTCCGGCATGGGCAGCACTTTTTCCAGTCCGTTTTGCAATCTCCGCCGCCAATAACGCCATTCGAAGCCGCGAAGGTCTGTCGGTTGTTCCTCAAGCAACTGGCGTACGCGTTCATACTGTTTGCCGTCCCACGCAACCTGCACGAGATTCATTTCCGCGGCGTAGAGCGTCTGGCGTAGTTCTTCCTTCGCCGCGAGCGCGCCGTTCTTTTCTTGATCCGCAACGGCCTGCGCGGCTTTGGCGGCGTCCCGCTGCTGCTGCGCCGTCTGTTCACTGACGCGGGCAGCCCGTTCGTTGGCCTCGGCCCGTTGCCGCTGCGTTGCCTCGGCTTCTCTGGCCTGGCGAGAGATTTGCGACTCGATCACAGCGCGCTGTTCTGCGTGTGCGGCGCGGTAGGCTTGCCAGTAGCTGGCGAGCGTGCCCACGAGCATGGTCATGACGACCATGGCGGTCGTCAGGGCGCCGGCGCGATGTTTGCGAAGGAATTTCCGCGTCCGGTAAACGGCCGATGGCGGGCAGGCTTCGACCGGTTCGTCGCTTAAAAAACGCTGGACGTCGCGCGCCAAGCCGCTGGCCGTTTCGTAGCGTCGCGAGCGATCCTTTTCGAGGCACTTCATCACGATCCAGTCGAGTTCGCCGCGCAGAAACTGCGAAAGCCGAGTGGGTTCGGTTCGGCAAGCCGCGGCGAACTTGGGCGAAGTGCTCGTACTGCCGAGCCGGATGCTGGGTCGCGGGGGCTCATCCTCTTTGATGAGCCGTACGAGTTCGATGAGCGCGGCTTGCTGTAACTTGCTTCGTTCGAGCGGCGTCGTGCCTGTGAGCAACTCATACAGAAGAACGCCCAGCGAATAGATGTCGCTGCGCGTATCGACGCCCAGCGCGTTCATTTCTGCCTGCTCGGGGGACATGTATTCGAAGGTTCCGACGAGCGAGCCGTACTGAGTGAACAGCGTCTTTTCGGTGAGCCGCTGTTCGATGGCTTTGGCGACGCCAAAGTCGATGACCTTGGGGACCGGCTTGTCGTCGTACATGGTCACCAAAATGTTGCTCGGCTTGATGTCGCGATGGATGACGCCCTTCTGGTGCGCATGCTGAATCGCCTGGCAGACCGGAATGAAAAGCTCCAGCCGCTCGCGCGGCGTCAGGCGGCTTTCGTCGCAGAATCTGGTGAGCGGCACGCCGTGCACGAGTTCCATCACAAAGAAAGGCCGACCAGACGGGGTCGCACCGGCGTCGAGCACTCGCGCGATATTCTGGTGGTCCATCACGGCCAACGCCTGCCGCTCGGCTTCGAAGCGAGCGATCACTTGCCGCGTGTCCATTCCTGGTTTGATGACTTTCAAAGCCACCTTGCGGCGCACAGGCTCGATCTGCTCGGCCAAGTAGACAACCCCCATGCCGCCTTCGCCAATCTGCTGCAACAGCTTGTAAGGGCCGATTTGGGCGCCGACTCGTTCCGACGCCTCGCCGTAGGCGGCCGTGGCTTTCGCGCCCTCTTCGGCGTCGGCGGAGGCGGCGTCGACGGGCTCCCCTCGGTCGAGAAAACTGTCGTCTCCCTGGTGGGCGTGCAGCAAACGTTCGACGCGCCGCCGTAATTCCACATCGTCCCCGCACGCACCGTCGAGGAAAGACTGCCACTGTTGCGGCGTGTGTTGTTCGATGGCGCGGTTGAAAATCGCCCGCACGTGTTCTTGGTCGATGCTCATGGGTCGTCTCCGAAGTTTTCGCCGTCCCACCAGCAGTGCGAGAATGGGCCCCGATTCATTCCAAAAAAGATTCCAGTGGATCTTTGTTGCTCGACTCTTACTGCGGCTCCGCCAGTTCGGCGCGGAGCCAAGCGCGTGCGTAAGTCCAGTGTCGGAAGACCGTTGTACGCGAGAGCCCGAGCGCCTGCGCGGCTTCATCCAGGTTTAGACCGGCGAAGACGCGCAGCTTGACCAATTGGGCGAGCAGGTCGTCTTCTGCTGCCAATCGGTCGAGCGCGTCGTGGACGGCCAACAGCCGATCAGGGTGGCTGAGCGACGGCAGATCGCCCTCTTCTAAGGGGAGTCGCGTCCAGCCGCCGCCCGCCTTCGGTCCCAATTTGCGCCGAGCCTGCTCGATCAGAATGCGCCGCATCGCCTCGGCCGCCGCTCCAAAGAAATGCCCCCGGCTGTTCCAATGTTGAGCGACCTCGACATCGACGAGTCGCAGGTAGGCCTCGTGGACGAGCGCCGTGGGCTGAAGCGTCTGCCCGGGCTGTTCCTGGGCCAGTTTGGCCGCCGCCAGTTTCCGCAGCTCGCCGTACACGAGCGGCAGCAATTGCGAGGCTGCTCGGGCATCCCCCTGCTCGATTTGCGAGAGTATCTGCGTCACGTCGGTCATGATCCGGACCTTTTCCGCCGCCGTCCAACCGCCCAACTTGCCGTCCGTGACGTGTGGACGGGGTGCAAGGGAGCGGCGGCCGGGCATGGGCGGCGGCCGCCGCTCTTTGAGGATGTTGTTGGGGAACGGGGTGAGATGGACCGCGGAGCGGTCCACTACTTTGCGGCGGACGAATGGGCTCGCGTGACGGGGATTAGCCGAGCATCGCGCGGATTGCGCTGCGGGCTTGGTCGAGTGCGGCGGGGATTTTGGAGGCGTCTTTGCCGCCGGCTTGCGCCATGTCGGGCTTGCCGCCGCCGCCGCCGCCGACCACCGGGGCCACTTCTCCGACCCACTTCCCGGCGCTCGCGCCGCGGTCGACCAGATCGCGCGTCAGGCCGGCGACCAGCGTCACCTTGCCGTCGTCTTGGCCGGCCGCCAACAGGATGGCCGCCGAGTCGGTCGACTTGCGGATTTGGTCGATGAGCTGCCGCATGAGGTTCGAATTTGCGCCCGGCGTTTCCGCCACCACGACGCGCGTCGCACCAATCAACTCGCCTTGCGACAACAGCGTTTCCGCGGAGACCGCGCCCGCCGCCGCCAGCCGCGCCAATTGCTGCGTCAGCGACTCCGCTTCCGCCTGCAGCGCTTCGACGCGCGCCGGGACGTCGAACAGGGCCACATTCAGCAACCGAGCGGCGTCGCGCAGGGCGCCTCGCTGTTGCTCATAGCTGGGCGTCGCCGTCTTGTCCTTCGGCGCCTTGCCCGGGAGATCGACCGAGCCGCGTCCTCCCGCCGACACCAACTTCCGCAATTCGCGCACGTGCTGCACCAGCAGCTTCACGGCGTTGGTGACGTCGAGCGGCGCACAGGTCAGACGCTGAGCGGCCTGGTCTAGCGCCGCGCGAACTTGCCGCGCATGTTCGTCGGCTTTGCCGCCGGTGAGGGCGACGATGCGGCGCGTGCCCGCCGCGACCCCTTCCTCAACCACGACCTCGAACGAGCCTACGTCCCCCGTGTTGTCCAAGTGCGTTCCGCCGCACAATTCGCGGCTGAACTCGCCCATCGACACCATCCGCACCGGGTCGGGATACTTTTCACCGAACAACATCATCGCGCCGGCCTTCCGAGCATCGGCCAGCGGCACATACTTCCAGCTGACGGCGGCCTTCGCGGCCACCTGCGTCTGCACATCGTGCTCGACCGCGGCGACCTGTTCGGGCGTGAGCGGCGAGAGGTTCGAGAAGTCGAACCGCAGCCAATCCTCGTCGACCTTCGAGCCTTGTTGTTGCGCGTGTCCGCCGACGTTCTTCTGCAAGGCGTAGTGCAGGATGTGCGTCGCCGAGTGAGCTCGGCGGATGCCGTTGCGACGGGCCGCATTCACGCGGGCCGTGCCTTTCGCGCCCGCCTTCAATTTACCCTCGACCAAATGGCCGATGTGCAAGAACAAGTCGCCGTCCTTCTGCGTGTCGGTCACTTGGAAGCGGAATCCGGGGCCGACGATCTCGCCCGAGTCGCCGACTTGGCCGCCGCTTTCGCCGTAGAACGGGGTCCGATCGAGCACCACGGTGACCAGTTTGTCGTGGCCCACTTCGGTCAACTCGTCGCACAAGTGGTCTTGCGCCACGATTCCCTTGAACTCCACTTCGGCCTCGAGCGTCTCGTAGCCCAAGAACGTCGTCTGGTGGAGCGCTTTCTTGAGCGCCTCGACCGGGCCCGTCTTGAAGATCACGAATTGATCGCTGCCCGACGCTTCGCCGTGCTTCTCCATCTCGCGACGGAATCCGTTCCAGTCGAACGTGAAGTTGCGTTCGGCCGCCATCTGTTCGAACAATTCGGGCGGCACCCCGTAAGTCTGGTACAAACGTGCCGCATCTTCGCCGCGCACCACGCCCCGCCCCGACGACTGCAAGTCGCCGAAGATGCGGTCGATGTGGGCCAGCCCCGCGTCGATCGTGCCGAAGAAGTTCTCTTCCTCTTTGCGAATCACCGCCTGCACGCGTTCGATCGTCGACGCCAACTCGGGATACGGCGTCTTCATGGCGGCCGCCACCGCCGGGACCAACTGGTACAAGAACGGTTCGCTCAACCCCATCATGCGTCCGTCCAGCACGGCGCGGCGGAGCAGCCGGCGGATGACGTACTTTTCTTCCTTGGCGCCGGGACTCACATTCTCGTGCACCGCGAACGTGCAGGCTCGAATGTGGTCGGTGATGCGGCGGAGACGACGGCCGTTTTCATCCCCCGCGACATACTTCGTCCCACAGACGTCCGCCGCCGCGTGGACGATCGGCAGCAAAACGTCGATGTGGTAGTTCGTTTCGACGCCTTGCAGCACCGAGGC
>JAXMBK010000021.1:0-16150 GCA_046349935.1 Pirellulales bacterium
CGAATTTAACAGAGTTTCTATCACTCCAGGGCGGCACCTCAGGCTGCGGTGAACGAAGGCTGAAAACCTTCGTCAAAACACCGTGCGAGCCCGACATCATGGACATACTGTTTGTCAGGTTGTTGCCCGAGTGTCGCGCCAATAACCCGGTCGTCGGTTGGCGTGGGCGACGGCAAGCACCAGGACCTCATCGGGAAGTACTTCGAAGATCACTGCGTAGGGGAATCTTCTGAGAATACACCGTCGGAATCTCCCCGCCGAGTCCGATCGATTGGTCGTCGTACCAGCAAGCCGCTTCGGTCGCTTCCGCCTCGGCGGTCGACAGAGCGCGCAGTTTCACGGTTTGCGTCTTTGCGCCAAAACCTGACGAATCCGGTCGTAAGATAGTGAGTGAACCTCGTACCCGAACCGTAACACGTCCTGTCAGATAACCCCGGAAAAGTTCGTACCCAGGGACGGCCCAATGCCATCAAAACAAAGGCCGTTTCCGCGTTTCCGATTCTCCATTCGAGCACTTTTGATCATCGTCGCACTGATCGGCGCGTATTTCGGAAGCTGGGATGCAACCAGGCGAGCAGCCGCATGCTTGCCGGCGTCTGAAGATCGACTGTTATCTGTTCCCGAACGCGGGACGTGTTACATCCAAGAAGCGGCGTCACCCATGCCGTTCATGATCGTTTGCGAAGAACTTGAGGCCGATAGCGCGGCGATAGTTGTCAAACGCAAGCGAAATTACGCTTGGCTTTTTGGGCCTCAAATCAAGTTACTGTTTGACTCAGTCCTCTCCTACGACAATTCTGCTGGCTTTCCGTAGGCGGAAGGCGGCCGGCGCACGCGACGCCGATCGATTGCCTGGTTTTGGGCCGACAGGTGGGCGAAGCGATCGTCATTGTTTCTGTGGTTCGGCGAGCTACAGAATCGACGTGGCGGCGGCGACGCTGGCATCGCACGGCTCGGACCAAGACGGTGCGCGACACTCGAAGTGCACCCGTTCCTTGGTCAGCGGGTGCAGGAACGAAATGCGCTGCGCGTGAAGGCAGAGCGGCGGGGCTGCGACGTCATGCGTTTGCGTCTCGCCGAGGCGCTGGTTCGGCAGATAGGTTTGCTCGCCGCAAATGGGCCAACCTAGGTGCCAAAGATGCACGCGGATTTGGTTGGTGCGTCCGGTGAGCGGTCGGGCGGCGACGAGCGACGTGCCGTCGTCGAACTTGCGGAGCACGTGAAACTCGGTGCGCGCCGCCAAGCCCTGCTCGTCGACGGCACGGGCGCCCAGGTCCGTGGTGTCGCTGCCGATCGACGCGTCGCAGGCGAACGAGTCTTGCGGCGGATGCCCTTGAATGCGAGCCAGGTAATGCTTCTCCACGGCGCTCGCCGCGAATTGCGTCTGCAACTGACCCGCGAAGTGTCGCGTGCGTGCCAAGACCACGACTCCGGTCGTGTTGGCGTCCAATCGATGCACGGGCCGCAGTTTTTGCGGCTCGTAAACCTGATTCAAAATCCACTGCAGTGAATTGCGGTTGAAGCGACCCGAGGGATGCATCGGCAGCGGAGCGGGCTTGTTCACGACCACCAGCGCGGCGTCCTCGTGCAACACGCGAATCGCCACGTTCACCGGCGGCTCGGAATGGGCGGGCATCCGGTGCAGATATCGCTCGCCCGATCGCACTCGCTGTTCCGGCGCGACCGGCTGGCGACCTTCGTCCAGCAGCAGGTCTTGCGAGAATCGCTCGCTCCAATACTCAGGCGTCAGATGGGGAAACATTTCAGCCAGCGCACGGAGCAACGACAGGCCGTCGTGTTGGTTCGCGATCTTGAGCGGACGGAAGTTATCGTACGGCTCGCTGCCCGGCAGCGGCGTGGTCGCTCGTCGGATCGCCGACTCGCGGGCCGCCAGCGTACGGAGTCGCTGTTCGTCGTCGGTCACAAAGCAAGCTGGGCACGACCGCTCCGGTACGTAGCGACGGTCTTGTCGATCGGCGGCGGTGAGTGGCGCGCGGCACTGGAAGCAGACGGAATGTTCCGTCGTCGCCAGATTCGCACCGAGTCCGACTCGCTGGTCGAACACGAAGCACTCGCCCTCGTAATGCTCGCCGCCGCAGTCTTCGAAGTATTTCAGAATCCCGCCGTCCAATTGAAAAACCTGCGCGAAGCCAGCACGCTCCATGTAAGGCCCGGCCTTTTCGCACCGAATGCCCCCCGTGCAAAACATCACGATCGGCTGCTGTTTGAGGTGGTCGGGCAGACGCTCGATGGCGGCGGGAAAGTTACGAAAGTGATCGAGCCCCAGCGTCACTGCGTTCTTGAAGGTGCCGAGTTTTACTTCGTAATCGTTGCGCGTATCGAGAAGCGTGACGGGCCGCCCTTCGTCGAGCCAACGCTTGAGTTCTTGCGGGGCCAGTTTCGGCGAGGTTCGCCGGCCGGGATCGATCCCCGAGATGCCAAACGCGATGATTTCCTTCTTGATGCGAACCAGCATCCGATTGAACGGCTGCCGCTCGCTGAAGCTTACCTTGGGCTGAAAGCCTTCGAGTCCCGGAATTGCCCGCAGCTCTTGGAGTAACAAGTCGATCTCCGCACGACCGCCGGCCACGAACAGATTGATTCCCTCGGGACTGAGCAAAATCGTTCCGCGTAACCCCCAGGCCTGGCACGATGCGCGTAGCCGCTCCCGCAAAGCGGGCAAGTCGCTAAGCGGCAGAAACTGATACGCGGCGATGTTCATGACTTCGGACATTTCCTTAGCTTAGGTTCTTGTCGGCGCAGCGCCGAGTCGGGACACAACACGGGTACGCCACGCGAGCCCGCCGGCCCTGTTCGAGCTCTCACTTCGCTGACGCGGCTAGCACCCGGTTGACTGCCGAAATCGGCGCTACCTCATAGAGCATCGAACAGAGGCGGCCTTGAGCCTGGGTCAGCCGATCGCGCGAGGCTGCGATTTCCTGCTCGCGATTTCGCGCCGCCGCCGCCTTCATCTGGCCCGCTTTGTCGGCCGCGCCGGCGCGCTGGCCGTCGAGAATCGAAAAGTGTCGCTCGAAGTGCGTGAATTGCACTTTGGTCGACGGCCGAACGTGTTTCGGGTGGTCTTTCATATTGTGACGTTCGAGCCGCGTAGGGAGTCATCTTGATGAAGGTTCAACTCTACCAGCGTGTCGCGCTAAAACGCGACTTGCCCGGGCAACAGCTCCGCGCGGGCGATGCGGCCTACTTCGTCGACCACGTGCCTCATCCGACCGGTGGCGAAGTCGGTTGTGTCCTGGAGGTCTTCAACGCCCTAGGCGAATCGATTGCCGTCGTCACGGTTCCGGAATCGGACATCGAGCCGTTGTCAGCCGACGAAGTCTTGTCGATTCGGCGACTCGTCGCCTCCTGAGATCACGTGGCCATGCTCAAGAATCGATTCGTGACGTGCAACCGTTTGTCACGCGCAGCCCAATGAAGGCTGACAGTCGACGGCTCCAGTTCGTCGCGTCGGCGCCTCTTCGGGATGCTACCACAATGGGGCGGCGCCCCAGGCACTGCCAGATGCCGCAATCATTGGCCAAGATCTATGTCCATTTAGCTTTCAGCACCAAGCATCGAACGCCCTGGTTGGACCTGCCCGTCCGAGAACGGGTACACGCTTATTTCGCGTCAATCGTCCGCGATATCGGCTCGCCCTGGGTCGTCGGCGGCGGAGTCGATGACCATGTTCATCAAGACGCTCGGGCCGCCAACCTGGGGCGATGCTGGAGTGACAAGGAATCTGAGAGTGAGTCCGCGGAAGGTTGTTGCGCCGACACCCCTCATCCCCGGCCCTTCTCCCCGAGGCGGGGAGAAGGGAGCACCATCCGCGCGTGTCGTTGCGCAAAAAGCGGCAGCGTTGCGCAACAAACGGCAGGGGGGCCGGGGCGACAGGGGGGCCGAGGCGCCAAACGCTCCGAATTCAACAGAGTTTTTATCACTCCAGGGCGGCGCCCCAGGCTGCGGTGAACGAAGGCTTACAACCTTCGTCAAAACACCGTGCAAGCCCGACATCATAGACATACTGATCGTCAGGTTGTTGCCCGAGTGTCGCGCCAATAACCCGGTCGTCGGTTGGCGTGGGCGACGGCAAGCACCAGGACCTCATCGGGAAGTACTTCGAAGATCACCGCGTAGGGGAATCTTCTAAGAATACACCGTCGGAATCTCCCCGCCGAGTCCGATCGATTGGTCGTCGTACCAGCAGTCCGCTTCGGTCACCTCCGCCTCGGCGGTCGACAGAACTCGCAGTCTCACAGTTTGCGTCTTTGCGCCAAAACCTGACGAATCCGGTCCACCGACTCGCGCCAGTCGCTCGCCGTCAACTGCCCTTGCGAGTAGGCCAACGAACGCGACTCCGCCTCTTCTTTCCAGGCTTGCTGCGAAGAACCGTCCAAAGGCTCCGCTTCGAGGCTTTCCAACAACAGAGTCGCCAGCGCCGCGCGCTGGCGAATTGGCAACGTCAGCAATCGCTCTCGAAGGCGGTCAACCGTGCTCATGACGATGGCTCCCCGGTTCAAGTTTCCCGGGATGAAAACAGGTTAAATCCTTGTCGCATCCTACCAAACCCAATGGGACACGGCCATCTGCAAACCTGCCGCGAATGTCGCCGCAAGCGAGTTTGGAGTCAACAGTTCGCTGCCCGAGGCGCTGCATGGGATCGCGAATTTCGTCCAACACCAAGTCGCGATCATTCCGCGGCAGGCCCGCGGTACAACGCTACGTTGCCGACAACCCATTGCACGTTGCAACCTACCTTACGTCGCCGCCTGGACTCTTGTAGGCTGAGAAGAGCACAGTTACGGTTGGGGCGTCACAGGGTAACGCGAGGGATCCATGGCCAAGTCCGAGATTTGCATCACCGAGGACAGCATCGCGTTGTTGAAAGATGTCTCGAAGGGCAAACCGCGGCGATTTGTAATGTTGTGCAAGGGACAGGACGTCGCCTGCCTCGTCCTGTTCAAGAAGGGCAGCGTGGAACGGCATCTCACCGAAGCCCGCTCGCTCGGCTCAGGACAACCCTGCTACGGCGTTGTCGACGGCGTCGGCAAGAACCTTTCCTTTAAGCTAGCTCGTTCCGAGGGTTTCGAAAAGGAACCAACTCGTGCCGCCGTCCTCAAACGGTTTCTGGCCGACCACGCCGATTTGGCCTGCACCCCGACCTTCGAGATCGTCGACGTGCCTCCTTTGGTGCTCGATCCCGACCAGCCGCTTGTCGCCCAGTTTCTGCAACTTCAGCGCAAAGCTGCGGAGGCGGCCGGCGCTCGCCCCGACCAGGCGACGACGTTCGCCGACCTGTGCCAGAAAGTGAGCGTCGCCCTGAACGACGAGCATCTGGACGCGGCTGCTCTGCAACTGGCGCAGTTGGAAGGTCTGCTGCGTGCGACCGCCTCGCCGCCGTCGAGCAACTTGGCCGCGGAATTCGCCGAGCGACTTCGGAAAGTCAAACCACGGCTCGACGCGTCTGGCGCGACAAACCCGCGTACTGCCGAAGAACTGAAGACGCTCATGAGCCAGGTCGCGGCCGCCGCCAAGAACGCCGATTTCCCCAAGGCATCATTCCTGCTGGATCAAATCGAGTCGCTGCTGTCAGCCGTCCCAGAACGAACGGCGACTTCGGCTTCGAACGACTCCGGGGAAGCGCAGGCGGCGCAGCTGACGGAAGCGCTGAAACAACTGAGGCCCCAGTTGGACCAACTGTTGCTGACCGACCCCAGCCGGCGCAACGAGCTCGTATCGCTCATGACGCAGGCAGCCGTGAGCGTCAAAGCGAAACGGTACGACGAAGCGGCAACCGCCATCGAGGACTTGCGAGCGCGATTGCAGGCGAGGTCTCAATCGCGCGTTTCCTCCAACATTTCCGTCATGCAGCTTGGAAAGGCAAGAATCGAGTGGCAGCAAGTTCGCTCCAACGCAATCGACGGCATCCGGCGGCTGCAAGTCGAATTGAAGCGGGTTTTCAAGGACGACCTCGACCAGCGCAAGCAACTCGCAGAAGCTCTGACCAGGCTGAGTGCACTCATCGAACAACTGAACGATGAACTCGGCGAGCAGCTTGATCGCGTCCTGAATGCGGAGGAGTCAGAGCGGTTGCGACTCGCTGCGGTCGCCCGGTCGACGTTGACTCGCTTCATCAAGTTCGTCGACCAGGATGAACTCATGGTTTCACTCGACGAGAACGAAGTGATTCCCTCGATGTGGGTCGTGGATCCACTACGCGCCAGCTTGGCGAACATCGACAAGGTACTCGGGTAATTTCCCTCTCGCCCGACCATCATTCATTCACGACGGAGTGACTTATGCCGCCCGGACTACTCGCTAAGCTGCGACTGAATCGCGACGCCAAGCGTCAGTTTCGCGAGTCTTTCAATCAGTTGTCGGAGCTCTACGGCAGCGACTTTTCTTTGGTCGTGGGACAGCCCGGCGAAGAGATTCCCGCCGTCGCCGGGGTACGGTCGCAACTGGTAGCGCTGCGAGAACGCGCGTTGCAGTGCGCCGACGACGACAATTACGTCGAGGCCAATCATGCCCTGACGATTCTCCATAACCTTGTAAGAGGCACGAGAGAGACGCTAACAGGCAAGACGCTTGAATTGAAAGACTTTGGTCGAAGCGTCCCCATGACGCGCGAACGCCTGCAGGATCAAATCGCAAGCAAGCGGCAGTCCTTGCGCAATCGCTGTCCGCAGTTGCCCGTGGAGATGGAGAATGACGTCGCCTACGTGGCGGCCGTTCTCGAAGACTCGCGAGAAATGATCCGACTACTGTCTACACTCGACCAATCGCTCGAAAACACCGTTGACGACAACCATGCACTCACAAACGCGCTGCGCGACAAGGAAGCGTTGCATGGCTTCCCCGACGTGAAGGCGTTGCCAGTCGGCATTCTGTCGGGCGAAACATTCTTGGGGATGACCGCATGGGGTTGGCAAGCCAAAGATCCTGGTCCGGGAATCGGTCACGGCGAGAACACGCACCGCTTACAGTGGTTCGCGATCATGCAAAAGTTCGAGGAAGATGTAAACAACGGCCAGCCATGGGCGTTCACCCCCTTTGAGTTGTTTACAAAGATCGGCGACCTCGACCGTAACAAACAGCCTAACCAGAGCAGCATTTGGGGACAGATGATGGACTTGGGAGGCGGCCATACGGTCGAGCGAGAACTGGTCGAGTCGCCGCAGAACATTGGTCACTTGAACCGCGGGTTCGCGCTCCCCGATCAACTCAACATGTCGCTCGTCGCACTGTCTCATGTGTCGACATCCCCCTTGGCAAAATTGATCAACGATCGCAAAGAGAAGCGCGAGCGGGCAGCGTGGGGTAGCGATACCAAAGAAGCGTCGGTTCGCCTGCAAGACATACGCCTTCGGCTTTCCCAACTTCAACAAGAGTTTTCGACGCTTCAATCCAACGGCGATTGCCCAGCGATAGTGAACCTCTTGTCAAACCTGGACAATGTAACCTACATGCACAACGAGGCGCGCCAAGCATTTCTACAATTGGCCGCCGCCAACAATGTCGTGGGCGTGCAAAGTAAAGGCACCTCGAAGCTTTGGGACCACGAAGACAGCATTCTCTACAACCGGTACATGGTCGAATACGGTGAGAGCAAGATGACGTCGGGAAGCTATGCCCAGCCATTGCCGGGCACGGATCCAGGGTTGCTGGTCCGCAATGGAACGACGAATGTCGACATGGTATTGATGACCGAGGAAGGAAAGATGCAAGTCGTGAAGCAGCGGCAACGTGCGAGCCGCGAGCACTTTGGTCTGCCGCTCTCGCCGGAAATCCAGCAGTTGCGAGACTTGACCAACGACCCTGGGGCGTTCTTGCTCCGACTTGAGCAAGACGATCTGCGGCAGCAAAAGTGGATCACGCAAAATCAATACACGGCGATTGCCGACGCCTACAACGCGTGCGATCAATTGGTCCAGAACTCGGAGGCGATGACCGAGGCGGCGGTCAACGAACTCGAGCAAGCAATTGCTCCCGTAATCAGCCTGCAGGAAGAATTGACGAACGCGTTGCTGACGCCGATGAAGGACCGCTTGCCAGTGAACTAGCATCGCCCCAGGCTACGGTGAAGGTTGCCGTCCTGGGGCGACGCCGCAAAAATGCGGCGCCGGGGAGGGCCTTCTTTCTTGCACGGTTCGCTCGCCGAATTAATCTCAAATCGCAGGCATCCATCTCAGGTCGCTGCGTCCACCGTCGCCACACGGTCTCCGAAATCGCGAATCCGTCGTCAACATGAAGAAGATTCTTGCTTCCTTGTGCCTACTCGGGGCCCTGGTCCTGGGCTGGACGCTGACTTACCAGACGCACTGGGATTTAAGGCTTCTGGTCTCTTCGAATCAGACCCTGTCGTCCGCATTTCGCGAACAACGCAGTGGAGTTCAAGTCGTCGGCGAGGGCATTGTGACTCGCCTGCTGCCGGACGACGTCAAGGGCCGACGTCACCAGCGTTTCGTCGTGACGCTCTCCTCAGGGCAAATGCTCATCGTCGCTCACAATATTGACCTGGCGCCGCGCGTCAAATGGCTGCAACGCGGCGACTCGTTGGCGTTCTCCGGCGTCTACGAATGGAATGAGACGGGCGGAGTCATTCACTGGACTCACCACGATCCCCGCGGCCGCCATACCCCCGGTTGGCTGTGGCACCGTGGCCAGTACTTTCAGTAACGTCGCAGGTCCCGCGCAACTCCTCACAATGCCTTCCTGGGGCAACGTCCCAAGCTACACGGTGAACGCTGCCAACCTGGGGCGATGCTGGAGTGACAGAAAGCTGAGAGTGAGTCCGGGCACGGTTGTTGCGCCGGCACCCCTCATCCCCGGCCCTCTCCCCGCGGCGGGGAGAAGGGAGCACAATCTGCGATTGTCGTTGCGCAACAAATGACAGTCACTCCAGGGCGGCGCCCCAGGCTACGGTGAACCAAGGCTTGCAGCCTTCGGACGGGAAGCGACGGCGCACATCTTGGCTGAAGGCCACGCGCAGCGTAGCCTGGGGCTTCGCCCCAGGAACTGCCAGATGCCGTCCGGCTAGGAGGAATACACGTTGGCACCCGAACCCGATGCGACGTCCGAGGAATCTTGCTCCGCCCCTCATGCAACGGCGCGAACCCGGCGCTGGCGACGCTCGGTCGGTGCGGCGGGCGGCTTGCTGCTGGTCGCGTATCTGGCGACGGCCTATGTGATCATTCCCTACGCCACGAAGCTCTACTACGCGCGCCACCCCTCGCTCGACGACGTCCCGGGCGTTACGCAAACCAGCGACGGCCATCCCGGCGATCCGCTCAACGTGGCCCTCATCGGCACCGAGGCGGAAGTCAAACAGTTGCTGGAAGCCGCACAATGGCATCCGGCCGATCCCCTGGGGTTGCGCAGCGATCTGGGAATCGCCGCCGCCACGGTGCTGCGTCGGCCCTACGAAGACGCCCCCGTCAGCAACCTGTTTCTGTGGGGTCGCAAGGAGGATTTGGCGTTCGAACAACCCGCGGGGGACGATCCGCGCAAACGACATCACGTTCGCTTCTGGCGCTCCGAAAAACTCGATCCCGATGGACGACCGGTGTGGGTCGGCGCCGCGACCTATGACGAGCGAGTCGGCCTGAGCCATACCACGGGCCAAGTCACGCACCACATCGCGCCCGACGTCGACGTGGAACGTGATCACTTGATCGACAGCCTGAAACAAACGGGCCGGCTGTCCGAGCTAGCGTCCGTCGACCAGTTCCACCTGATCCGCGAGGGACGCAACGGCGGCGGCGATCCGTGGCGCACCGACGGTCGACTGCTGCTCGGCGTGATTCGCGCCAACCTTCCCTCGGCGCCGCCTTGACGCTCATCCGCCGGCGACACTTCTCCAACAACACGCGGACGCTCTCGCTGCAGCTCGGCATCGCTCAAGTCGCAAAACCAAACCAACTGCTGCCCCCACCGCTCGGGAGCGTTCATCCTGGCGATTCGAACGCGAGGCGAAGCGTCGCAGGTTCGCGCCAGGTCCTAACTGCCGCTCGCAGCCGCTCCGATGCAATACAGCTTGCGATTGACGCGGATGAACAACTGCCCGCCGCTCGCCACAATGCTCGATCGCACCGCGTCGTCCGCCGGGTCGTCCATCGAGATGGTGTTCAAGATCTCGCCGGTCGACGCATTCACTACCACGACGTCGCCCACGAAGTTGATCAGATACACCTTGCCGTCGGCGACCAGCGGCGAGGCCTCGTACTTCGCCAAGCCGGGCGTCTTTTGCTGCCACTTCACCTTGCCCGTCGCTCCCTCCACGCGACTCAACGTCTTCCGCACGTCGCTCAACACAAAGAAGTCGCCGTCGGCGAACACGGGCGTCGGCACGTCGGTGGTCAATGTCTTGTCTTCGCGGCTGACCCAAGCGAGCGACGAGTCTTCCAATGTTCCCTTGCCGCCCAGCTTCACGGCGTAGATCGGGTCGCCCTTGGGGGCGCAGGCCAGGACGACGCCGGCGCCGGCGACCGGCGACGGGACGAGTCGCCAGTGGCCGATGCGCGTCGGGTTCCAGGTCCCCCAGCGCCACAGCTCTTGACCGTTCGTCGGATCGTGTCCCGAAATATCGTCCCCGCCGACGACCAGGATCTCTTTGCGTCCTCCTTGCTCCAGCGGCACCGGCGTGCTGAACGCCTCCAGCGATTCGGCCTTCGCTTGGCTGGGCCGCACATGTCGCCATAATTCCTTCCCCGACGCCGGATCGAGCGCCAGCAAGTACGACTCGCTCTTGCCATCCTTGGCGCCGCGTCCGCGAGCCGGTTCGTTGCGTTGGAGCACCTGAATGTAGAGCCGCCCGTCGTACAGCAGCGGGCTGGTGCTGAACGTCCACTGGAACGCGAACTCGCCGTAGTCTTTCTGCAGGTTGCGTTGCCACCGTCGCTGGCCGGCGAAATCGAAGGCCGCCAGTTCGCCGTTGCCGTAGAAGAAAATCGCCAGCTTGCCGTCGGTCGCGGGAGAGGGGGACGCGTAGTTGCTGCGCGAATCCTGACTCAGTCCTTCCGCGATCGTCTGCTTCCACAGCAGCTTGCCCGTACGACGGTCAAGCGCCAGGGCGACCAGCGTTTTGGCTTCTGCATCGGTGCTCGACGCAAACACGACATCGCCCCACACGGCGGGCGTCGCGGCGGAAGCGCCCGGCAAGTCGGCGACCCAGGCGACGTTGTCGGTTCGCGACCACTTGGCGGGGAGATTCTTCTCGCTGCTGGTTCCATTATGGTGCGGCCCGCGGAACTGGGGCCAATTCTCGGCCTGCGCCAGCGACGCTGCGGCGACCCACGCCGCCGCGGCCAGCACTACCATTCCCGCCCGCCGCGCTACGCTTCGCCCTGTCGCACTCTTCATCATGTGGCTCCTTGTCCCGTGTCACTTCGTCCTCCGGGAAGCCGTCGGCTCCCCGATTTCGCGGCGCAATCGTCACGCGTGCGCCTATCGTAACCGGGAATCCAACGTGAAAGAACGGCTAGCGGGTCGCGTGCGAGAAGACTCGCGCCGGAGATTCGGCCTGTGAACGGGCCGCACGCGCGTCGAGCAGTCGAGCGACCTGGCGGCACTTCTTTAGCAAGACGCGTGCACTCTCGGCCCACTGGGTCGGATGAAATTCCGCGGCATCTCGCACCTTCGACGCCATGCGTCCCTCGTGGTGCATTTCGACAAGCGCCGCCAATCGACTCGCGTCCGTAGGATCAAAGTACGAAGCGAACTCGCCGGCCACCTCGCGATGAATCTTGGTATCGCTTGCGATGACCGGCAGGCCGTGCTGCAGTGCTTCGACGACCGGCAATCCGTACCCTTCCGCGAAGGATGGAAAGACGAACGCGCGCGAGTGCGCATAGGCGTAGTGCAATTCCGTATCGCTGAGGTCGTCAAACCAGAACAACTGTCGTCCGAAGCGCGAGTGCCGTCGAATGCGATCCAGCAACGGATCGACCATCCACCCCGCGCGGCCGACGATGCATAAGCGCGCGTCGGGATGACGGCGCCATACTTGCTCGAAGGCGTCGAGCAGCAATTGGTGGTTCTTGCGCGGCTCCAGCGTCGACACGATGAGGTACGGGCCCCGGTCCGATCGAACGTGCGACGACTCGCCGGCATCGCCCTCTTGGAACGCCGCCTGAATCTCCGGTCGTACTCGCCCATCCGAACGCGTCTGATCCAGGGCGACTCCCAATGGATACCATTCAAAGCAATCCGCGCGAAAGCCGGCTTCTGGAAAGCGATGCAGCACGTAATCGCGGAGCTCGTCGCGCACCGTTCGAGAGATGGCCATGAAGAAATCGACCTGAGGCGCCGCGGCGTCCAACCAGTCGCGGAATCGAGCCGCCGCGCGCGGCCGAAAAAACTGTTCATGCGTCACGGGCAGGATATCGTTCAGGCACAGCGCTGTCTTGACTCCCATCGCGCGCAACTTGGCATAGTCCGGCGCCAATCGATGATTCCACGTCGCGTCGGGAAACAGCAGCACGTCTCCTGCTTGAAACTCGACGGGACGATGCCTGGCGGACCACCGCATCCAGCGGCACAGGTCGACCGTCGCAGACGCCACGCGGCGCGGCACGACCGATTTGCGGACGCGTTGCAGGGCGTAGGCGCCAGCGTCGCGAAGTCGGCTCGCACCGCGACGCCAGACGTCGCGGTGCGGCGAAATGCTCGCGACCGGGCTTGTGGGGGGCGTCCACTCTCCGTCCATCACGAACCAGCGCCCGCAAGCCTGCACCACCGGCATGCACTCGCGATCCACTTGTCGGGCCATGTGCGCCAGGTTGCGTACGACTCGCTGAATCCCCGTATGGAAGTCCGTCACTCGTGTATCGGTGCAATCGATCCATACGCGAGGACCGTTCGACTCGTCACGTCGTTCGTCGCTTTGGAAGGAACCCATTTTGACGTTCTAGTAGGGAGTCGTAATGAGCGCGGAGCGTCCACCGGGGCGGGATCTTAGGCGTTTTGTTCGATTCCAGCAATATCAACGCCCGCAGTACTTCATGCCGACTTGCGGCCTTCCCACATCCGTCGCTCCCGACCCGATTCAGCCTTGTCGCAATTCGGGCAGATCTTCTATGCTCCCTGCGAAATACGCCGACCATTAGGAGCGTCACGATGCTCTTTTACTCTCCCGCGTTCCTGCCGTTCTTCCTGATTGTATTCGGCGCGTACTGGCTGATGCCTTGGCAACGCGCTCGGACGCTGATCCTGCTGACGGCCAGCTTCTACTTTTACGCCACCTGGAACAAGCAGCTGGCGCTGCTCATCGGCGTCACTTCGACCTTCGACTACGCGATCGGTCGCGGACTCGACGCCGCCCAAAGTCCAAGGACTCGCAAGCTGCTGGTTGCGGCGAGCCTGATTGCCAATCTTTCGCTGCTGGCCTACTTCAAGTACGTCAACTTCTTCCTGGATTCGCTGGAGGCCAGCCTTGCGCTGGCGGGAGTTTCCGTCTCTTGGCCTACGGTCTCCGTGATCCTGCCCATCGGCATCTCCTTCTACACGTTTGAAGCCATCAACTACACCGTGGACGTCTATCAGCGACGCGTCGTCGCCGAGAAGCGGCTCGATCATTTTCTCCTGTTCATTACCTTCTTTCCGCACTTGGTCGCCGGTCCCATCGTCCGGGCGCGCGACTTCCTGCCGCAGATCGACGCCGTCAAGCGGTGGAACTGGCGTCGCCTGCAACTGGGCGCCAATCTCTTCCTGCTGGGGCTGTTCAAGAAATTGGTCATCGCCGACCGACTCGCACAACTGGTCGACCCTGTCTTCGCCGACCCAGGCCAGTACAAGACGGCGGTCGTCTGGATGGCGACCGTGTCGTACGCGCTGCAGATCTATTGCGACTTCTCCGGGTACAGCGACATGGCGTTGGGGCTGGCTCATAGCCTGGGGTTCAAGCTGACGCGGAACTTCTCCCTGCCTTACCTGGCGCGCAACGTTTCCGAGTTTTGGCGCCGTTGGCACATATCATTGTCGACGTGGCTGCGCGACTATCTGTTCATTCCCCTGGGGGGCAGCCGCGGCGGCGCGGTTCGTACGACGGTGAACCTCTTCATTACGATGTCGCTGGGCGGACTCTGGCACGGCGCCACGTGGACTTTCGCGGCCTGGGGCCTGCTGCACGGCGCGCTGCTGTCGCTGCACCGCCTGCTGCAAGCCCTTTGTCGGCGCAGCCCCAGGCTGACGTGGCTGCTGAACACGTCTGCCGGCACGGGCCTGCGAGTGGCTGCGACGTTCTTCGTCATTTGTCTCACTTGGGTGCTGTTTCGCGCGAGTTCCTTCGAGACCGCCTGGGAGGTGTACGAGCGAATGTTCGTTCCGTCCTGGGGCAAAGGAGCGCCCCTTTCGACCATCGCGGTGGTCCTGATGTGGGGCTTCGTCGCGATCGGACATCTGTGGCCGTCGCTCCCGTCCGTTCGCCGACTCCCGGTGGAGCGATGGCCCGCGCCGGTTCAAGGATTAGCGTACGCGGCGATTGCGGTTGTGCTACTGGTGCTCGCCCCTGAAGGCGGCAGTCCGTTCATCTACTTTCAGTTCTGACGTCTTTCCGTTCTGACGTCGCGTGCGGAAACTCGCGGCGTCTCGAGCGGCAGGTCCAGAGCCGTCAGAGATCGACGAGCTAGGTCGCTTGAGAAGGGGCCTGCTGCCGTCGCCAGCAAATGATGAGAGTCGACGAAGGACTCTTCGGGCAGCGCGTCCCAACGGTCGACGACGCGGCCGTTCCAGCGATCGGCGATTGCCGCGACCGCATCTCGCAATTCGTCTTGCACGCCCGCGCGGTACCAGCTGCGGAATGTGGGTCCTTCCGGCATGATCACGAAGACGAACGACAGATCGCGGGCGCGGCACAATCGAGCGGCCTCTTCCATGGCCTTGAGACCATCGCCGCCCAACTGAAACCGGGACGCGCCGTCGACGTAGGTGTTCTTAGCGACTGCAAGCGCCGCTTGGCGCTGCGGAAGCGTCGCTTCCGCCGACAACGGGATGGTTCCATACTGATCGCAGGCCCGCATCATGCTGGCTGCATCGCCTCCGTGCAATAGTCGGGGGTACGTCATCCGCAACACGTCTCGTCGAAATTGCCAGAGAACGCAGGATTGCCAGAGAACGCCGGGGGAATCCAGAGGTCGGCGTCGCTGAGCGGCGGAAACGGTGATGCCGACGCGGTGGAGGAATTCTAGATCGTCGCCGTCAAACTCCGACTCCTGGCTGACCGGGGGCGAGCAGACCGACGCTGCATTGAGTTGATTCGGGAGCACCTCGAACAGGACCAGACTGGGCTGCGGCCCTTGCCGCAGCAGCCGGTGGAGCCGCACCAGCGAGTCGATAGGTCCGCCGCCTGCGGAAGCAAAGTTGATCACGAACCAGGGATCGTTCGTCTGCTCGTTGAGTTCGCGTTCGAGCGACCTGCCGTCGATTCCGCCCATGAAGCGAGAGCTGCCGAAGGTCGCCGCGATCCGCGTCTGGGAGTCGGCTTGCTCGCCCAAGCGTCGCACGAGCAGTTCGCGACGCACGTGGTAAGCCGGGTCGCTCCAAGGCTTGATTCTCTCGGGCAACCAACGATTGGCGGCCCCGTTGAGGGCGACGAAGAGCACGCCGCCCCAGACCAGGGCCGCTCGAGCGCGCTTCGCTTGTCGTCGACTTCGAATCCGTTTGGGACCGCCGTCCATGTTCGTGGCCACTGGCTAACCTCCAGCCCCTTTACCGCTCGCCCCGCCGCCCCTGGTCCTTGGGAACAGGCCCCGCGGGGAAACGCATCGAGCAGCATAATCGTGAACGCGTCGAGCGACCAAGATCAACTTTCGCAGCGAGGGAACGGCGAAGGACTTGGGAGTTGATCTGACAGGGTCCATCTTCCTTGTCTACAATTGCAGTCCTTTGCTTCATTGAATCACTCGCAATTCGCACCACTCGGCCCGCAAGATGACTCAATCTAATCCTCCTGGATGTTTGCTCGCAGTCTTGAAGTTGTTTGGCTTCAAGCTCCCGGCGGACGCGAGTTCTACCATCGAGGAGGACGGCGGGCTCAAGGGCGTCGCTTTACCTTATCGTTTGCGCGACGATTTTCTGTCTCCCGCGGAGCTGTCGTTCTATCACGTCTTGGTCGGCGCGGTGGGCGATCGCGCGACCGTCTGCGCCAAGGTGA
>JAXMBK010000022.1:0-11737 GCA_046349935.1 Pirellulales bacterium
GCGGGGTACGACGAAAGTCTCATGGAGGCGAATGCGGGGGACCCAAGAGATCCGTGGAGGGGCGCCGTTACCGAATTCCGGGTGCAAGAAAAACCCGCCGCTCCGACGCCAATTCGGCAATCCCCGCCCAAAACTGCGACCAGAGCGCGGGAAAGGACATCGAGTCGCGGCTTCCACGCAAGCGAAGGCTGGCGCCTTTGTCCCAGTGCGCGTCGTGGCGGACGAACCGCCTGAGACGCGCGAAGTTCGCCATGCACGCGAAACTCGCGAAGCGGAAGAGATGATCGAGATGGCGTTGCCGCACGGCGCCGTGTTGCGGTTGCGTCCGGGGTTCGATGCCCTGACGTTGCAGCGGATCGTCTTGACCTTGCGCGACATGCCGGGTCCTGCGGACCGCAACTCCACGCGAGGTGTGCCGAACCGAATTGTGGTCGCATTCGTTGCCGAATTAAGGCTGTATGGATTTGGGCCTTTCGCGGGGCTGATTCCCGAATTGTCTCGAATTTTGGAGGAGGCTGGCGCGAGGGGGCGGCTGTCGTGGCGGCACGATGAAGTTTGCAGAGCGTGAGGTTTCGGGCTACTTCCGCGGCGATTTGGCGTGATGGGCTTGGTATTGGCCGAGCCAGGATTCGAGCAAGGCGACGGCGTGGACGAAGGAGTGCCCCAGAGAGATGAGCAGGTCGATGTTGTTGGTGTTTTTGCCGCAGGCGAAGCAATGGGCGAGGTTGGTGCGCGGGTTGACGGTGGCGCGGAGTTCGCCGCAGGCGGGGCAGGCGAAGCGGAAGTGGCCTTCGATAATTTTCGAGATGGGGCCCTCGCGGCCGAGGGTGGCGACGGCGAAGGGCATGGGCAAGTCGTTGCGGAGGCGTCGCAGCAGGTTGGGGTCGATCATTTTATTGCCTAGGTTGTGTGTCTTTGGAAGGGCGAAGGGTTTGCCCTCACCCCCAACCCCTCTCCCGACGGGAGAGGGGAGCAAGGCGAATCAGTAGTCGACGAGGTCGATGTCTTTTTGCCAGTGGGGCTGCATGAGGACGCGGTTGACGTTGTCGACGTCGATGGTCCTGTTGGCGGCGCGGACGGCTTCGATCAGACAGCCGACGGCGAGGTTTCTCGCCTTGCGGAGGACGCCGTCGGCGGAGCGGACGACGAGGTCGAGGGCGGGCCGGGTGAAGGTGTTATGCCCTAGCCCGGCCCGATCGAGCTCGCGCAGGAGGAAGTCGCGCTGGGCGTCGGGGTTCAATCGTTTGACGATGACGGAGTAGGTCACTCGGCTCTTGATGTCCTGGTTGACGCCGAGGTCGAGCGAGGCGAGAAGGTTGGGTCGGCCGATGAGGACGAGGTTGTGATTCTTGGGGAAGTCCTCGAAGAGAAGCCTCAGCTTGCGGAGGTTGGCGAGGTCCATGAGATGGGCGTCGTCGAGGATGGTGGTCAGCGATTTGCCGGCTCGGTTGAGGGCGAAGGCCTGTTCGATGAGCTTGCGTTCGCATTGGAAGGCGGAAGCTTCGAACTCGATGCGGAAGGCGTCGCACAGTATTTTTACCGTGTTGAGATAGCTATGCAGGGTTCGCGCGACGGTGGCGACGAGGTGCTGGTTTTCCGGGAGGCGTTGCAGCGCCTGCTTGATGACGCTCTTGCCGGCTCCGGGGACGCCGAGCACGAGGCAGAGCCCGCCCTGCTGGCAGTGGACCTTGAGGGTGTCGTGGATTTCCTGCTGGTGCGGCAGCAGCTCGAAATCGCGAAGGTCGAAGGGGTTTCGGGTCAGCCCGTAGAAGGCGCGGATCATGGCTGCTCCTTTCGCGGCGATTCGTTTCGCGGCGATTCGTTTCGCGGCGATTCGTTTCGGCGCTGCAGTCCGTTGGCGACGGCGTCGAGGAGCCTCGCGGGCCCCATGCGTTGGCCCTTGTAGTAAACAACGACTGCGGACGAGTCCGTGCGTGTCCGGTCATAGCGCAGTTGGATCTCTTTGTCGCGCAGATCGACGGGGGTTTCGTAACGCCGGGCGGCGAAGCTGAAGGTGTTGTCCTTTTTGACCTTCCTGTCGGCCTCGGCGTAGAAAAGTTCGTCGTGGTGTTCGGAGGGGGGCAGGAAGCGGATGCGGCCCAGGTCGATGCCGAATCGGTCGATGGGTTTCATGCCGAGGGCGTCGTGCTCGGTCGCGTTGTAATCGCCTTCGGCCCAGAGCGTGAACTGGCGGTTGAGCGATTCGAGAGAAGAGAGGTCGAGCTTCTTGACGAGGAACTGGTCGCGGACGCGTCGGAAAAAGCGTTCGATCTTCCCCTTGGCGGCGGCGTCTCTTACGGGGGTGTGGCGGAGCAGGCAGCCGACGCGGGCGCAGACGAGGGTGATTTCCTGAGAGCAGTAGATGGAGCCGTTGTCGACGAGAAGCTGTTCGGGAACGCCTCGTTTGTAGAAGGCGGCGCGGAGGGACTTGACCAGGGTTTCGACGTTTTCGTCGAAGAAGAACTCGCCATGGCAGAGAACTCGGCTTGCGTCGTCGAGGAAGGCGATGAGCTTGGCCTGCTTGCGCGAACCAGGTGACGTACCTGTGTCGACGTGGGGTCCGAACATGGTGTCGGCCTGCCAGAGCTGATTGGCGTATCGCATGCTGAAGGCGAGGCGTTTCTTGGGATCGGCGTCGTCGGGAGCGAGGAGTTGGTATTCGCGGAGGAAGCGGTAGAAGGTGGTCTGGGCGATGCGCTCGGGGTCGAGCAGCCCGTTTTCGACGCAGAAGCGGTAGTAAGCGCGTTTGTTGGTTCGCTTGTTGGTGAAGTGGGGCTTGGCTGCGTTGAGAGCTTCGAGGAGTTCCTCGGGCGTGGCCTTGCGGACGCGTCCCTTGTCAACGCGCGGTTGGGGCGTCATGCCGGTGATGCCGTGGTTTTTGTAGCGGTAGTGCCAGGTCTGGATGGTTCGCCAGGTGAATTGGCGTGGGTTGCCGTCTTCGTCGAGGAAGACCATGTCGGCGACGTTGCGGACGCGTTCGTCGCGAGTTCGTCCGGGAGCGGAGTCGAGAGCTCCGAGGACGCGCATCTTGAGATAGACGGACGGGACTTTCACGGAGGTTCTCCTTGTCGGCACATTTGCGTATCGCGGAACGCGGCGCCGGGCGAAGGAGATTGAAGCAAGAGCGGCCCCGATCCACGACGACGTCTTGCGTTGTCGGCGGTTTTCGGCGGATTCGCGTGGGCCGGCGGCGGCGCGGTGCGTTGGGAATTCGGCGCGGATAAGCAATACTGTGCAGTCGTTCGCGAGATGCTCAAACGAAGAATCGGCCGGTCGCCTGCTGGAAGGCGGCGATCGGACAGTCGGCACTGGGGAAGGCAGCTTGCAGATGGGCGAGAACGTGCGCGGCTTGGGGCCGGCGCGAGGAGGTGGGCGGCGAATCAGGCGGGGCGTTCGGCGGCGGCCCGTATCCGGACATTGCGGTTCGGATCGCGCTTTGGGCGTGGTCAAAGCGTCTCCAGACGCGCTGCCACGTCCGTTGGCTGAGATGGTGGTGATCGGCGGCGCGAATCGAAGAGGCGCGGATCGCGGAGGCGATGCCGTCGGCGACGACGCGCGTGAGGAACCGCAAGAGACCTCGGGTCGTAACACTCAGCCGTCGGATCTTGTCGGCGAGCCAGACGCTAAAGGTGCGTCCGCAACCGGGGCGTCGATGGCGGTTGCTGCAGAAGACGCGGCGAGCGCGAAGGGTTTTGCGATGAGGGCTGGTCTCGTCGAAGCCGTGGAGAAAACCGTGGCGAATGAGGGCGCCGACCACCCGGCAGTGGGGGCATGGCATCAACTTGAGCCGCAGGACGAACGCGTTCCATTCGTCGTCGTCGCGGCAAAACCAACGCTGCTCGCACACGATCGTCCGCCGCCTCCGGAAAACCGGCGATTGTAGCGGAGCCGTGCGGTGCGGGGTAAGCGGGGTACGACGAAAGTCTCATGGAGGCGAACGCAGGGGACCCAAGAGATCCGCGGAGGGGCGCCGTTGCCGAATTCCGGGTGCAAGAAAAACCCGCCGCTCCGACGGCAATTCGGCAATCCCCGCCCAAAACTGCGACCAGAGCGAGGGAAAGGACATCTACGCATGGGAACAGGGCGAAGGGACGGCGACCAAAACCAAATACGACTCCGACCAGAAGCCGATCGAACAAACGAACTACGTCGAAGGGGCCGAAGTCGGCTCCGTAGCGACGAGTTACTCGTCCGGGCACGTCGCCGCACAGACCGTCACGGACGCGCTCGGCCGGCAGACGCGCAAGACGTTTGATGCCGCGGGCCATGTGCTGACGCAGACGCTTGCCTACGGCTCAGCGGACGCGGCTACCACGACCTACACCTGGGACAGCGACGGGAACATGACGTCGCTGGTCGATCCAGTCGGCAATGAGACGACATGGGATTACGACGCGTACGGCCGCGAGACCTTGATGACCGACCCCAAGGGGGGCGAGGTTCACAAGACGTACGACAGCAAGAGCCGTGTCGCCTCGATCCTTAACCGCAATGACAAACTGCGGACCTTCGAGTACGACGACAACAACCGGCTAATCGAAGAGGTGTGGTACGACGGCCCGACCACCGGCGATACGGTGGTGCAGACCTTGACTTGGGATTACGACGATGACGGTCTGTTGCTTGCAGCGAGCAAGTCTGATGGCGTTCACACCTTCACCTACAGCTACCAGTACGACTCGTCGGGGCGGGTGATCCATGTGGACGAGCCGTTCGGCGTGAGTCTGGACTTCGGCTACGACGAGAACGGCTACCGCAACCTGGTGAAGGACTCGCTCGGGGGCGAGGAACGCTCGACCTACAACACCTATGGCCAGCTTCTGAGCCGCACGCTGAAGCAGGGCTCAACCTATCTGCGGATCGACTTCACGTACACTGCGTCAGGCCAGGTGGAATCGCAGCTTCGCTACAACGACCTGTCGGGCAGCACACTGATTGCCAAAACGAACTTCACCTACGACCGCAAGAACCGCCTCACCAAGATCGAGACCAAGGACGGCTCCAACTCGCTGATCGACTCGTTCGAGTACACGTACGACGCCGCGGGTCAGATCACATCGCGCATCGACACGCAGCCAGGCGTGAACAGCGGCAGTCCGCGAACGACCAACTACGACTACGACGATCAGGGCCAGCTCACCCAGGACGGCTCGACCAACTACGACTACGACGCCAACGGCAATCGGGACGGCTACACCTACGATTCGACTTACACCAACCAGATCGCCAACGACGGCGTGTGGGACTACACGTACGACGCCGAGGGCAACGTCACCGACAAAATCTCGGTGAGCTTGGACATTCACTGGCACTACAGCTACGACCACGCCAACCAGCTTGTGGAAGTCCGCAAGTACGACTACGATTCAAGCGGGCCTGAAACCTTGCTGATGGAGGCGGACTACACCTACGACGTCTACGGCGGCCGCATCCGCAAGATCGTGGACGCCGATGGAGACGGCTCGGGAGCCGCGGTGACGAGCCTGTTCGCCCTGGACGGCTGGAACAACACCAAGTCCACGCCGATCGGCAACGAGAACTGGGACGTTTGGGCCGACCTGACCGACTCCAGCTCTTTGACAACTCGGTACTTCAGAGGCGACATCGTCGATCAGCTCTTCGGCCGCATCGAAGCTGGCGACCGCTTCTGGCACCTGACCGACCATCTCGGCTCGGTGCGGGACGTAATCACATCTGGGGGCGTCGAGTCGATCGACTACGACGCGTGGGGCAACATGCTCCAGGATGATGCCTCGCGAGGTCGGTACGGATGGACTGGACGCGAATACGATGCTGAAGCTGATCTTCAGTACAACCGGGCTCGGTATTATGACACTTTGACCGGAAGATGGGTCAGCCAAGATCCGATTAGCTTCAACGCGGGCGATTCTAACCTTTATCGATATGTCAGCAATCAGCCGCACCTGAATCTCGATCCAAGCGGCAATGCAAGTGCAATATTGAATTCAGTTCTTTCTTACGCTTTCGTCGGACGGCGGCCAAGCGGGATTGCCACTCTTCAATTTAGTGTCACTGTAGAATCAGTAAAAGAGAATGGTGATTGGCGTATTCGAGTAAAAGGGGCACCCAGGTTAAGCACCACAAAAGACGATTTAGTAAACTTCGGCGTCGCAGATGAGGTGGCCAGCAATGGTCCATTCGTCACCGAATTTAATCAAGGTAAAGGTCTGCAGTTGCGCGCGACATTTTCAATCCTTAGGGAGACGGTGGCTCCAGCATACGGCTCCTATGTCGGCACGGGGGTGGGATTTCTCGTAGGAGGCGCTATAGGTTGGTATAAGGGAGTCATCGGGGCTCCATTCACTGCGCAGCAAGGGGCAGGTATCGGTGCAACCGCAGGCGGAGTAGCTGGCGCCGGGATCGGTTTCGTGTATTCTCATGCGTACCGTGCGTCAGTTGCGGTTAACTATGAAGTCACAGTGGACAACATGGGTGCGCTGAGCGTTGACGGCAAAGTTGGAATCGAAATCCGAAACCGTGTTACTGATTCTGCCACTGAGTTCAGGTTGGCTGGATTCGATTTTTGGGGCAACAACGATTTCACGACAGCGACCGATATGACGTTTTCCAAAAAACGAGTTTTTAGGTAGAAACAATGATCGTATATTTTGAAGCCTTAGCTTGTAGCGGCCCTGTCCAAGTTTACGTGCAGAACATTGAGCTTCAGAACACGGCAAACGAGTTGACGAGTGTCGATCCATCAACGAGAGCCTTTGCTGCATTTCGGCTTGGTGAGGCTGGTTCAAGATCGAAGCGACATATTGGTGCCTTAGTCAAAGTTCTTTCTGACCGGGATCCCCGCGTTAGAGTGGAGGCCGCATACGCTATTTGCCGTATAGATCCGTCTCTTGCGGCAGGACACGTACCGGTAATTGCAGCTGAAATCAAATCGGACACCAGCTTAGCCAGGCGGACCGCTATAATTTATCTAGGACGATTGGGTAAGGTTGCAGATTGCGCCGTTCAGGAATTGTCGGCTCTCATTGATCTGCCTGAATTTTATGACCGCGTGCTGGTAGCGGCTGCCGTCATGCGGATTCGTCCCGAAATCGCAGGAGCCAAAATGGAATCTGCTCTCGTCAGTGGTCTAGCGGACGATCGATTTTATGTAAGAACAGAGGCCCTCGAAGGGATAGCTCGCGGTGGCAGGCGGTTCCGTGACATAAGATCAAAGGTCGCGAAATTAGAAGGCGATGAAGTAGAGAGTGTTCGCATTGCCGCGAGGGCTGCCCTTATAGCGATTGATCAGGACTGATTTGCGCCAAAACAGGGTAATAAATGGCATACGAAGCAGACAACTCAGCCTTCTTCGGCGTCTGCATCAGTACCGTCGCCACTTTTGTTTCCGGGTAACCCATCCCGCCAACGACATCCAGGCGCACAAAGGGGACATTCGTCATTAACGATGTCCGCAACGCAAGGACTGTCTAGGCGCACGCTCTTTGTGTTCAGCAATATTTTACTGCCGAGTCTTTGCCAAACCATTTTGCAGGAGATCATCATGAGCCGATGCAAGTTGACCGAACGTTCGGTAGATACCCCGTGCGCGGCTTCAACCTCATCGAGCGGGTTCGATGTGGTCGCGTATGACGCGGACGGATCGGTCCGTTCTGTCGCCGACAATGGAGTTGCCGACAGCTTCGTTTCCGACGAGCTACACCCGCGCTACCATTGGTCGGGCCGGGATCACGATGTTGACCCCGATCTGCAACACAACCGAGCCCGCTGCTTCGATCCGCAGCCAGGTCGCTGGATCGAAGCCGAATGAATCGCGGCTGACCCTTCTGCCGCAATCCGCGGCCATCACGGGGGCCTGATCCAGGGGCGTTTCCTGTGTCCGGCTGTCTACTTGTGCCACGGCCGCCACTCGGGCTCCGGCCCCGCGTAGCCGTCGAGTTTCATCCAGGGCAGGTCCTTCCCCTTGATGTTGCCCTCGTAGGTTGCATCTGACCACCCCGCGCCGCAATGCGGGCACGTCTCGAAGAAACGGGGCCAGTCGAAGTAAGGCGGATCGCCCCGGCCGAAAACCTTGCCGGGAAGCAGCTTCCACTCCGCTCGCGGAGGCGTTTTCTTGTCGGGACGCAGCAGGCCGCACTGAGAGCAGACGATCGACCGCGATTCGTCCATGTCCGGCGACAGCCATGCGAGAACCAAAGGTATCCGTCCGGTGAAGTCACCTTCCGCGGCATGGTAGCCTGCTGTCGGGAGGTGAATCATGGGGCATGCGGCGGATCCGGGTCGGGAGCGGCGTTGGCGGGAGATCGTTCGGCGGCAATGCGATTCGGGGAGAACCATTCGCGAGTTCTGTCGCCTCGAACGAATCGCCGAGTCGTCCTTTCACTTCTGGCGGGCGGAACTGCGGCGACGCGATCGAGTCGCGGCTTCCACGCAAGCGAAAGGTGGCGCCTTTGTCCCAGTGCGCGTCGCGGCGGACGAACCGCCTGAGCCGCGCGAAGTTGGCCATGCACGCGAAACTCGCGAAGCGGAAGAGATGATCGAGATGGCGTTGCCGCACGGCGCCGTGTTGCGGTTGCGTCCGGGGTTCGATGCCCTGACGTTGCAGCGGATCGTCATGGCCTTGCGCGACGTGCCGGGTCCTGCGGACGACCGCAACTCCACGCGAGGCGAGCGATGCTGAGTCTCGCGTTGCCAGGCCGCATTTTTCTGTGCACGTTGCCGGCGGACATGCGGCGCAGCTTCGACGGTCTGGCAGCGATGGTGCGGCAGCATCTGGAATGCGATCCGCTCTCGGGCGATCTGTTCGTGTTCCGCTCGAAACGCGGCGACCGCCTCAAGCTCCTCTATTGGTGCGAAGACGGCTACGCCCTCTGGTACAAGCGGCTCGAAGAAGGAACCTTCGCCTTTCCCGCCACGCCTGTCGCAGCCGAGGCGACGACGAACGGATCAGCGAACGGATCAGCGAACGGATCAGCGAACGGATCGTCAGGCGACCCAAACCTGTCGCGCGAGCGTTTCGGCGAACATGGCTTGTCGATCCGGCCGGCAGAATTGGCGATGCTTCTGGACGGCATCGATTTGACGCACGCTCGCCGCCGCAAGCGTTATCGGCGATCGTCCCCAGCAAACGTCTGACGGCCGTTCGGCCGTTCCCCCAAAGGCGAATTTTCAGCGAGCGCGTTTCGAAACCTCGGCGGCCGGCCGGGGTTTCATTCTGCATGAGCCAGGATGCTCCGCCTCCGTCGTCTCCGCCCCCGTCGCCTTCGACGCGGTCGATCGCATCGTTGCCGATCGATGCGCTCGTCGCCGACGATCCCGCGATGCTTCGCGACGTCGTCCGCCAACTGCTCGCGATCATCGAGAAGCAGCAACGCGATCACGACGCGCTGCGGCATCAGTTCGACCAACTCAAACGCCGACTCTTCGGCCCCAAATCGGAAAAGTCCGATCCCCATCAGCTCCTGCTGTTTCCTGAGATGCAGGCCGACGACGCATCGCCCGACGCATCGCCCGCGGCCGAAACGACGCATCCGCCGGCAGCCGAAACGCCGGACGCGGCAGGTTCGGCCCGTTCCGGCGCCGCGACCAAGAATGGCCACGGCCGCAAGGGACTCCATCCCAAGCTGCGCCGCGAAGAACGCGTCCACGACGTTCCCGAAAGCGAACGCCGCTGTCCGACCTGCAAGGTCGACTGCATTCTCTTCGGCGAAGACGTCCGCGAACAGCTCGACTATGTCCCAGCGTCGCTGTACGTCGTCCGCCACGTCTGCCGCAAGTACGCCTGCCCGAAGTGTCATGACTATGTCGCTGGCGCATCTCGTCCCGAATCGCCGATCGAACGCGGCCTGCCCGGACCGGGCTTGCTCGCCCAGGTCGTCGTCAGCAAATACGCCGATCACCTGCCGCTGCATCGGCTCGAACGCATCTTCGGCCGTCACGGCGTCGAGTTGTCGCGCTCGACGATGTGCGACTGGATGAAGGCGGTCGCCGAGCTCGCGCGGCCGCTGCACGAGCGAATGATCGACGAGGTGCTGCTTTCGCGAGTGGTGCACACCGACGACACCAAGGTTCCCTGGCAAAATCCCGAATCGCCCGGCAAGACGCAGTCGGCCCGCATGTGGTGCTACCTCGGCGACCGCGACCATCCGCTCGACGTGTTCCACTTCACGCCCACTTGGTCGCGCGACGGCCCCAGGGAATTTCTCAAGCCCTTTCGCGGCATGGTGCAGGCCGATTCCCTGAGCGGATACGACACGATCTGCGACGAGCTGAAGATCGTCCGCGTGGCCTGCTGGGCGCATGCTCGCCGTCACTTCGTGGATGCGCGCGACGCCGATCCCGCTCGCTCCGCCGAGGCGTTGGCCCGCATCGGCAGGCTCTACGCCGTCGAAAAGGAAGCGGCCCAACGCATCGAACGGGAAAAGCTCGACGGCGACGCCGCCGACGCGCTGCGGCTGGAGCTGCGCCGCGCGAAGTCGGCCCCGGAATTGACATCCTTAGGTCAATGGCTTGAAACGCTGCAGAAGGACACGATCCCCAAGAGCCCGATCGGCAAGGCCGCCGCGTACGCGCTCAACCATAGCAAGGCCCTCGTCCGCTACGTCGAGCACGGCTGGCTGTCGATCGACAACAACGCGGCCGAGCGGGCGCTGCGTCCGATCGCGGTGGGGCGAAACAACTGGCTGTTCGTGGGAAGCCAGACCGGCGGCGAGACGGCCGCGATCCTGTTCAGCCTGACTTCGAGTTGCCGCCGCAACGGCATCGATCCGTTCGCGTACCTGCGTGACGTGTTGGGCCGCCTGGCCGACCTCCGCACCCGACCCGCCGATCCCGAAGCGATCGCCACACTGCTGCCGCACCGTTGGTCCCCGCTCGCCTCCTGAACTCCGCCCACGGTTCCCATCGGCCATCAATCGCCGCATGCCATCTTCGCCTGACCCGACGTGCATCGGCCGGACGCTTACCAATAAGCGATACTTTCCTGTCCTCCACCGCTGTTCAACGGATGGGATATGCATCGCCAGCTTGCTGACTTAGAAAGCGAAGTCGCTGAACTCAAAAACGTGCATGAGCTTCTTCGTGAAAGCGAAGAGCGGTTCCGGGGAGCCTTCGATCATGCAGCCATCGGCATGGCGATTGTCTCTCCCGAGGGGCGTTGGTTGCAAGTCAATCGATCGCTTTGTGCGATTGTTGGTTATCCTGAGAAGGAATTGCTTCACCTGACGTTTCAGGACGTGACGCATCCGGAAGACTTGGACAAAGACTTGAATTACGTGCGGCAAATGTTGTCCGGCCGAATTCAGTCCTACGACATGGAGAAGCGATACTTCCGCAAAGACGGCCATACCGTTTGGGTGCTGCTAAGCGTTTCACTCGTCCACAATCGCGACGGTGCCCCGCTTTACTTCGTCGCTCAGATTCAGGACATCAGCGCCCGCAAGCTCGCCCAGGCCGCCCGCGACTCGCTCATTGATCAGCTCCAAGAAGCTTTAGCAGGCTGCGGAAAAACTGCTTGTTCAAGCGGTTTTGAGTCTTTTTCGTCGGTGGCCGTCACTCCATGTTGATCTTTCAGCTTCGCCGCGCTTTCACATCAGTCTTGCTTATGCGGGCTTCAGCGTCCGCAACCGCACCAGGTTGTACGCCGCGGCCCCGATCTGCAACATCTGCTCGAGTTTCCACCGCCCCACCCATCGGCTCCGGCCCAGCTTCGCTACCGACTTCAACCATCCGAATCCTTCCTCCACTTTCTTGCGGCACC
>JAXMBK010000023.1:0-8519 GCA_046349935.1 Pirellulales bacterium
CGTTCTCGCCCGACATTACGGCGCGCTATGACTTTGCGCGGTTTGCGCGGCCGGTCGTTCCCGCAGAACTCGCGGGAGTTGATCTGGTGAACGACGCAACCGACGAACAGTTGCTGTCGTTCTTGGGAGATGCACCGAACGACGATCCGAACCCTGATCCTCCGCCTGCGGACGAGCCCATGCAGGTGGGCATGAATCTCGCAGGCGCGCTGGATTGGGATCCGGCGTATGTGTTTCGCGACGCGTTCGCCCGAGCGCGCCCGTGGGGCGTGCAAGCGCGTAACGTCGAGACGGGCGAAACGTCGTGGCAGTTCTTCTTGGGAGAAGGGCCTGAGCTGCAGTTGGACGAGCATGGCTGGGTGACGAGCCTGCCCGTGTGGCAACACTCCGATGGGACTCTCTATCAGCAACAGGCGACGACCGTGTTGTTCAGCGACGAGTCGGCGCAGCCGGCCGGGATTTATCGCGCGGAGTGGCAAGGGGACGGAGAATTGGTCATGCCATTCGTGATCGAATCGGGGGTGAATCCCGATGGCACGCACTACGCGCTCGTCGAGATGCCGGCCGACGCTCACTTCGACATGACGATCCGCTCGACCGACGCCGCGAATCCGATTCGCAACATCCATCTGTGGATGCCCGACTATCAAGGACAGTCGTTGGTCGGCGTCTGGAATCCAGGCGACGCTGGCTCGCCCTTCCACCCCCTGTTCCTCGAACGCTTGGAAGGGTTCGATACGCTGCGATTCATGGATTGGATGAGCACCAATAGCACGGACGTCGTCGCGTGGGACGATCGCGCAAAGCTGGATGACGCCTCGCAATCGGACGGCGACTTGCCCGAGTTCTATCACACGCACGGCGTGGCGCCGGAGTACATGATTGAGTTGGCGAACGAACTGGACGCGAACCCGTGGTTCAACATGCCGTACTTGGCGAATGACGACTATGTTCGCTCGTTCGCCGAACTTGTGCGCGACACGCTGGAACCGGATCAAGTCGTGTATGTCGAATGGTCGAACGAGTTGTGGAACGGTTACTTCCCAACGAATAGCTGGCTGTGGGAGCAGACGCAGCTGCCTGAGAACGCGGGACTCGACTTCTTCGAAATCGCTGGTCGCGAGATTCGTCGCGACTTTGACATCTGGAGCGACGTGTTCGCGGGTCAAGAGTCGCGATTGGTGCGCGTCGTCGCGGGACAGCAAGCCAACGTGTGGCTAACGGAACAACTGGTCGCGGCGGTCGACGGACATCTCGACGCCATCTCGTCGACGGCTTACGCCGGCATCAGCGCCGAGATGGCGTTGCAATACGACGCGTCGACGACCGCCGACGACATCCTGGACGACCTGGAAAACATCTCCATTCCGTGGGCCCTCGCGCGGCTGAATGAGCATCGCGAATTGGTGGAACAAACCGAACAGCAATGGGGACGCGATCTGTTGTTCGTGACGTACGAGAGCGGTTCGCATGTGTTTGCCGATCCCTCGCCGTTGCCGACGTCCGACGCGTATGCGGCGGCGCTGGCAGCGGCGGCCAGTCCGCGAATGTACGACCTCTATCAGACGTTGCTGCACGGCGCGCAAGACGCAGGCGTGGATCTGTACAACGAGTTCACGTTCACCAGCCATGCCTCGGGCCGAGCTTACGGAACGTACGGAGTGCTGCACGACTTGGAGACGCCGATCGAGGAAGCGCACAAGCTGCGTGCGCTGCTCGACTTCGCCGGCAGTTCGACCGTCGACGTTAGTCCGTTGGTGGAGGTGCGGTTGGAGGCCGTCGACGAGTTCGGGAATCTGCTGGCGGTCGTCGAGGTGGGGCAACCGTTCTACCTGCAGGTCACGGTGGACGACTTGCGCGACGACGGCTCGGGCGTCTTCTCCGCCTATGTCGATGTGGAGTATCCCGATGCACTGGTCGATCTGCTGGGAGAACTGGAGTTTGGACTGGATTATCCCAATCAGCAGGCGGGCGACTTGTCGACGCCCGGGCTGCTGGACGAAGCGGGAGCGATGGGGACGCTGAGTTCGTTGGACGGCGCACCGCGGTTGCTGTTCCGCATTCCGCTGGTCGCAACCGCGACCGGTACGATTCCGTGGAGCGGCGCGGCGGGCGACTTGCTGCCCGAGCATGAGTTCACGTTGTATGGCTCGGAAGAAGCTGTGCCGACGGGGCGAGTCCGCTTCGTCGGCGCAGAGACGACGGTGCAGGCATCTGCGGACGCGAACGACGACGCGTTTCTCACGTACCAGGGGGACGGCCCGCAGTTGCTGGAGGTGCTCGCCAACGACTCGGCCGACGCCGCCGGCGCCGGGCCTTGGATTGTTTCGACGACCGCCGGTTCGCACGGCGGCTCTACGACCATCAGCGCCGATGGTTCGCAGGTAATCTACCTTCCGGCGACGGGCTTCTACGGCGATGAGACGTTCGAGTACACGTTGCGAAACGCATTCGGGCAAGAGGCGACGGCGACGGCGACGGTGAGCGTCCACAAGCGGTGGCACAATGCGACGCGGCCCACCGATGTCACGGGCGACGGCCGCACGTCGCCGCTCGATGCGCTGCGGATCATCAATCTTCTCAATCGGGAGGGATCGCGGGCGCTGCCGGGAGTTCCGACGGCGGACATGCAGAACTGGCCGTTGGTCGACGTCAACGACGATCAGTTCGTCACGCCGCTCGACGCCCTGCTGGTCATCAACGCCTTGAACGACGGACCGGGCGCAAACGCCGGCGGCGAAGGGGAAGGGGAGGACGGCGGGGAGTCGGCCTGGCTTGGTGCGACCCTGGGAATGTGGACGGCGAGCGATGCCGGGATGACGCTCCAACTGCCGACGGCGCCCGGGCCGTTGTCGGCGACCTCGTGGATGGTGGACGACGAGTCGCTGGCCGATTGGCTCTCGTGCGTTGAAGAAGACGACCCGTCGGAACGCGATGCCTACTTCCGTCGGTTAGCCCGTCGCTGAGAGGAATGCAAGCGACCTAACGGTCCCGCGCGCTGATGCGAAAGCGGCGGACGGCATCGACGACGAGCACCAATCCGAACAGAAGCGTGCTCGACAAGACGATGGCGCCGCCGCTTGAGACCGACCAGTAATACGAGGCATAGAGTCCGACGATGCACGCGAGGGATGAATTGACGACGGAGCAGATCAGCATCGGGGTGAGGCGGCGGGTGATCAATGACGCCGTGGCTGCCGGGGTAATCATGAGCGCCGTGGTAAGCACGACGCCGACTGCCTGGATGCCGGTGACGACTCCGAGCGCTAGCAACACCAGCAACGCGTCCCGAATTCGCTCGACATTCAGTCCGATCGTACTGCTATGGACGGGATCGAGCGTGGACACGAGCAGTTCTTTGTGGAGCAGCCAGAGCGTCGTCACTACCAGGAGGAAGACAAGCAGGATGCCGAGGAGGTCGGAAGACGTGACGGCAAGCACGTTGCCGAACAGCATATGCGAGAAGTCGCGAAAGCTGCGAGTGCGACTGATGAGGACGACGCCGAGGGCGAACATGCCAGACAGTGTGACGCCGATCGCGGCATCTTCATGCAGGCGACGACGGCGGCAGAGCCAACTGATGCCGATAGCGGCCAGCAGTGCGGCGACGACGGCGCCAAGGAACAGGTTCCAGCGATTGAGATAGGCGATGACGAGTCCAGGCAGCGTCGTGTGTGCGATGGCGTCGCCGAAGAACGTCATGCGTCGCAGGAGGACGTGGACGCCAAGCAGCGAGCAAGTAGCGCCGACCAGTAAGCTTGCCAGAAGCGCTTGACGGAGGAACGCGTGTTGAAGCGGTTCAAACAACCAGTTCATGGCGCCGCGCACCGTTGGAGAGAAGCAATCGGAACGGAGAGGCATTCTGAGATTTCGGCGGGCGCGGCTTGGCCGTCTTGCACAGAGATGACGAAGTCGAAGGCGTCGGCCAGATTGCTCAAGTCGTGAGTGGCGGCGAGGACGCTTCCGCCTCGTTCTGCGTGCTCGTTGAGCACGTCATGGAGGATGTCGCGAGTGGGTTGATCAACGGCGTTCAGAGGCTCGTCAAACAAGAACAAGTCCGACTGTTGAGCGAGGGCGCGCGCCAACAAGGCGCGCTGCTGCTGGCCCCCCGAGAGTTCGCTGATTTGTCGATCGGCCAACGCTTTCAATCCCAGACGTTCGAGTGCCGCGTCGACATGGCGTCGGTCGGCGGCCGCTGGGCGGCGAAACCAGCCGAGGTGAACATATCGCCCCGTCATGACCAACTGGGAGACGGACAAGGGAAAACGCCAATCGAGATCCGTGCGTTGCGGCAAGTAGGCCGTTCGATGATGGCAGTCGCCGACGCGATTTCCGAACAGTCGAATGACGCCCGACTCGGGCTTCAGCAACCCCGCGATGCACTTGAGAATCGTGCTCTTACCGGCGCCATTGGGGCCTACCAAGGCCGCTCGTCGACCCCGCTCGACGACGAATTGGACGCCGTGGATGGCGGGACGCTCGCAGCGTGCATATCTGGCCTGCAAACGCTGAACCTCGAGAGCGGGTGCATTCGGCAGCGCGTCGCGATGCCCGCGCCCGCCGTAAGCCCAACGCGGGGACGCATGTGCGTCAGTGGCTGCGGCGCGAGTCTTCATCGCAGCGACTCCACGATCGTCCGCACATTGGATCGCATCATGGCGAGATAATCGGCGCCAGAAGAACCGGCGGGACCCAGCGCGTCGGTGTAGAGGGAAGGGACGACGGCGACGCCTGCCTCGCGTGCCACTTGTTCCGTCAGCCGCGGGTTCAAGATGTTCTCCGTAAAAACAGCTCGAACTCCCGCCTCGCGAATCAGGCGAATTACGGCGGCGACGTCTTTGGCGGAGGGGTCAGACGTTTCGCTGGACGTCGAACCCAAGATGCTCGACACTCGAAAGCCATAATCCTCGGCAAAGTATCCGAACGTGTCATGAGTCGTCACGAGCACGCGTCGATCCGCGGGCAGCCCTTCCAACTGGCTGCGGATCTCGGCGTCGAGACGATTGAGTTCAGCGAGATAATCGTCTAATCGCGTGCGGTAGTACGACGCATGTTGTGGATCGACGGCTATCAATTGATCGGCGACGTTTCGGACCACGAGCCGGGCGCGTTGCGGCGATTGCCAGACATGCGGGTCGAGTTCAACGCGGGATGCGCGGGCGTCGCTGAGACTGCGCGTCGGGACGCCTTGTGTGACGACGCAGCGAAGGGCGGTCGAGCGGCTGGCGTGGTGGAGTTCGTCGAGCCATGGTTCGAATCCGAGACCGTTCTCGAAGACCACCCGCGCCTGTTCCAGTGCTACGCCGTCGGAGGGCGTTGGTTCATAGGTGTGGGCGTCGCCGCCGGGACCGACGAGGACCGCGACTTGGACATGTGCGCCGCCGATGCGCGCGACCCAGTCTCCGAGAATGCTGTAAGTGGCGACGACGGCGAGCGTCTCGGTCGGTGGAGTAGCGCGTTCGGCGCTGCTTGCGGTCGACGGCGCGGACGGGTCGTCGCGTCGGCAGGCGCTCCCAAACGAAAGCGCCGCTGCCAACAGCAGGGTGGATGCGAACCTCAGGCGGCCAATTCGAGCGTTGACATTCATGGACGTTATTTATATGCTCCTGCACACCAAATGCAAGTGCATGTCGACTGTTGCGGCCGTCGCGCGGACCGCGCGTCATGCGGAAGTTCACGAAACCCCTGGAAGTTGCGTTTCCCAGCGAAGCGCTAAGCGAGTTGACCATGAATGCCGCCGTGGAATCGTCTCCGACATCGGCCGCTCTTCAGCCATCCAAAACGCCAGTCACCGTACTGACCGGCTTTCTGGGGGCCGGCAAGACGACGCTCCTGAATCGCATTCTCTCCGAGAACCACGGAAAGCGAATTGCGGTGATCGAGAATGAGTTTGGCGAGGTGGGCGTCGACAACGACCTGGTGATCGGCGCCGAGGAAGAGATTTTTGAGATGAACAACGGGTGCATTTGCTGCACTGTTCGCGGGGATCTCATCCGCATCCTCGGCAATCTCAGGAAGCGGCGAGATCGTTTCGACTACATCATGATCGAGACGACCGGTATGGCGGACCCGGGACCGGTCGCGCAAACCTTTTTCATGGACGACGAGATTCAGTCGGCCTTTCAATTGGACGGCATCGTCACGCTCGTCGACGCCAAGCATGTCTTGGCGCATCTTGACGACGGCGATGAAGTGAAGGAGCAGATTGCGTTCGCCGACGTGATTCTGATCAACAAGACGGATCTCGCCGCGTCTGAAGAACTCTCTGCTCTGGAATCTCGCATCCATAGCATGAACGCCGCCGCACGCATCTATCGAACTCGCGATGCGGCCATTGAGATGGAGCGGATACTCGACCTGGGCGGATTTGATCTCGATCGAGCGCTCGCGGTCGATCCACAGTTTCTGGAGCCTGAGTACCCGTTTGAGTGGAGCGGCGCGTATGAGTTGAGTCGCGGGCGGTACACGCTGGAACTGCAGCCGGGGCCGGACCCGGGGATGAACGTCTGTTGTCGTCGTTTGTCGACCGCGACCGAGGAGGCGATGCGAGACGAGGTGGAGCCCGCAGTGCTGCTGTTCTCGGAGGAAGAGCACGCGTTGCCGTCTCGCGGCTCGCTGCATCCGGGGAGCAGCTTGTTCCAATTGTCGCTGGGCGAGGGTGCGTCGCAGTTCTTTCTTCCCATCGAGGAGGACGGAGCATATGCACTGTTCACAGAACATCATCCCGACGAGTTTGCCGCCTTTCTAGCGGATGCATCAGGACGGAGGTTGGAGCCGATCTGTACGCGCGAGTACAAGCCCGACCACGAGCACGACGAGGCGGTGACTTCAGTCGGCATCACGACGCCGGGCGATCTCGACTTGCCCCGATTCCAAGAGTGGCTTCGCGAGTTGCTCGCGACGAAAGGGACCGACATCTTTCGAATGAAGGGCGTGTTGTCATTCCGCGGGATTCCCCGGCGATATGTCTTCCAAGGCGTCCACATGCTGTTCGACGGCCGCGAAGACCGACCGTGGGGCGATGAACCGCGTCGCAATGCTCTGATTTTCATCGGCCGTAACTTGGATCGCGAGTCGTTGAACGCGGGGTTTAATGCATGTTTGGATTGAATTCCGCGAAGAAGACAGAGGTGAAGCTTCATCTTCAGTGGCAACAGAGCGTCGACGAGTACGTCATCGACTTGGCGTGGGCGCCGTTCGACCGTCGACTTGCATTCGTTACGGTAGAAGGGCGAGTTTGCTTGGTGGAGGATGCAGGCGGGGCGGGGACGCTGGTCGAGATCGGCGCTCATGGCGGCGGTGCGACTTCGGTGAGTTGGCGGCACGATGGGCTGGAGTTGGCGACCTCAGGACAGGATGGGGTCGTCAGAATCTGGGACCCTGAATTGCGGCAACAGGTCGATGAGTTGGATGCAGGCGGCGACTGGGCGGCGAAAGTCGCCTATCAGCCGCGACGCGGACGAGTCGCCGCGGCAGCCGGGAAGCGGTTGCGGGTGTGGTCCGCCGATCGGCGTTTGGAGTATGAGTCGAGCGACCATGCTAGTACGATCGCCGACTTGGCCTGGAACCCGGATGGCAGCGGACTCGCAGTCGCGGCGTACTTCGGCGTGTCGCTGCACGTGCCGGATCGTCGGCCGAAGCCGCGCAAGTATGCATGGAAGGGATCGAGTTTAGTGCTGGCTTGGAGCCCCGATTCGCATTACATCGCCACCGGAGAGCAAGACTCCACGGTCCATTTCTGGAAGGTGAAGTCGGGCGAGGATGCACAGATGCGGGGCTTTCCCACGAAAGTGTTGGAGCTCGCGTGGCACTCGTCGGCTGGCTTCCTCGCAACGGGCGGCGGCGATGCGATCGTCTTATGGGATTGCCGCGGCGCTGGGCCCTCGGGGCGGAAGCCAAAGATGTTCCAGGGCCATGATGCTCGAATCACCCAGTTGGCCTTCCAGCGCATCGGCGACCTGCTGGCTTCCGCCGACGACCACGGCAAACTAATGATCTGGCGCCCTTTCACTCAGTCGATGCCGCTTGTGGCGACCAACGCCCCTGAGGGAGTGAGTCGTTTGGAGTGGTCTCACGGCGACCATCTGCTGGCGGTCGGCGGAAAGCGAGGCACAATCGGCGTCCTGCGAGTCGAGGGCTAGTGGTCGTCTCGCCGCGTGCACCGAGCCGCGCGATCGATCAAGTCGGCAAGGGCTAGACCACCCGTCCTGCGCCAGGCGAGGGTTGTCCCCCTGGCAGGATTCAGAATCATCGCCCCTCTTCCACGACCTCGCGAAACAACTCCTTGAGCTTGAGGCGTGCGTCGTGCAACAGCTTCTTGCCCTTCTCGGTGGCGCGATAATTCTTGCGACGTTTGCCCTCGACCACGGCATCGTCGCTGGTGAGATAACCGGCCTCCTGCAAGCCGTGCAGGATGGGGTAAAGCGTGCCGGGGCTGAGCTTGTACCCGTGCCGTCCCAGTTCGGCGATCATCTCGGTCCCATAAATCGGCTCGATCACGGCGTGATGCAAGATGTGCA
>JAXMBK010000024.1:0-5976 GCA_046349935.1 Pirellulales bacterium
CGGGTCGAGGTCGGCGACGACCGGCGCCCACCGCAATCCCATCAAGTCGAATAGCGTCGGGAAAATGGTCGCCTGCGCCAGCACGACGTTCTGCTGCAACGACGACTCGTCGCTGGGCGCCGGTCGGAACAAGGCCCCGGCGATCGGGATGTCCTCCAACAGCGGCACGCCCTTCGAGGTGCGCGACGCCTTGAGCGCGATCAGATAGCGACTCACTTCGCGCAGCTCAAAGTTGCTCAACTGCACGTCGGTGTCGATGTAGTGCCGTTTGATCCGACCGAGGTGCTTTTCGTCGGCCCGCACCGGTTCGCGGATTTGAGTGGTGTACAGATACTGGAAGCCGAACACGACCGCCTGTCCGTCGGGCTGAATCACCGGCCGAATCTCGTAGCCGGTTCCCGTTTCGAACTTGTAGATCGCCGGATCGGGAATGAGGTTTTCGAGGTTCGAGCCGAATTGCTGGCCGCCGTTGGCGTTCTGCGCGATGACTTGTTCGGTGGTGTCGCCCGCGAGTCCCGGGACGACGTTGCGAACGACGGAGAAGCCGCCGGTGGAACCGGGCGCTGGAGTCGCGGCTGACTGCCCGGCCTTGAGCTTGGCCATGGCCAAGAAGGATGGGTCGTTGGCGAGCGCGCCGACGTCGCGATAGACGGCCATGGCCCCGTCGATCGCCTCGGAGATCAAGATATCGCGGTGCGGCAGATCGAACTCCATGCTGGCCGCGGGCGACACTTTCGCAAACGCGCGATTGTTCGCCAAGATGCTGGTCGTCTCGATCTGGCCGAACTGCACGTTGTAGTACCGCTTGGCGCTCGATTCACGCACCAGACGAAACGCCGGGTTGTAGAACTGCGCATTGAAGTCGTCGTCAAGCGCCGTCGTGAGCCGCTTGATGTAGTTGTCGATGTTCGCCGTGTGGGCTCGAGTCCCCTCGAGCAGCTCGATGTACTTGTCCTCCGTCTCGTCGATCAGCATGTCGAGAAACTTTTTGTGGTCGAGCGGCCGACGCGACTGGTCGGCCGTGCGACGTGCGAAGTCGTACGCGACTTCTGCTTTCAGCAGGCTCTCTAGCGATTGCTCAAACTCGTCGATACGCTTGTGCACCGTGCGACCGAAATCCGTCTCGACGCGAATGTACTTGCGAGCATCTGCGATGAGACTCGTGGCATCCTGATACACTTGCTTCAAGTCCCCATCCGCGTCGCTGATTTCGGCGACGACGCGCTGCATCCTGCGCGTTATCTCGGCAGAACGAATCGCAACGTGTTCGCTCTTGGGTAAGAGGTGCTGTAGGATTTCATAGTCCATCAGACGGATGCCGATGAAGGTTGAATCCGTCATTTCGAGAGATGCTAGTTTCTCGAGCTCAGCCACAAGATTTCGGGATGAATTATCGCCATCGTAGTTGAAGCGTGCCAGCGACTTGGCGAGTTCAATGTGAAGGCCGATAAGCGCACGTTGCTGCCGAAACAGTTCATCTTTGCTCATGTCGGTTGGTGAGCTAGTACCGTCGTCCTCGGCTTCGGTCACCGGCTTGTCGGATACTTTGAGGACGGCGCCAGCATCTACCGTTCCATTGTCCGTGGAGAACTGCAGGCGTGTTGCCGACATTGCTCCTTGCTTGTCCTTCATGTAGATGGGGGCTCTCCACGGCGTCGGCTTTGTGGCGATTGGAGCACCCGCGTCATTCGGTCCCTTAGTCGCTGACTTCCCCGTACTGCTATCGATCACTCTTGAAACTGCAGCGATGAAACTAGCTTGAGCCTCCCTTGGCGACTTATGGACCTTCCGGATACTATCGCGCAATGCTTCCTCAAGATTCCGTCGACCTTTCTCACTGTTCAAATTCGGATACTGCTTTACAACTTCGTCGATGACGACAGCCAAGAACTGCTTCCAGTAATCACCGACTTCTCCGCGCAGGACCACGGTCTCCTGTTGCACGTTTTTCGCGACAGTTTCCAGATTGCTGGCAATCGCCAGCACCGTGGTCTGTTGGTTTCGCCTAGTTTGCTCGAAGCTGGCCAGCGCTTCGTTCGCCATCTTTTCCTTCGCCAGCGACTCTTGGAGTTCCGCGGCGCGGTTGCCGCCGCGTTCCTCAATGATCGCGCGTTCGGTGACGCGTTGTTTCAGCTCCATCTCCACGATCAGGCGACTCTTCAGGATCTGCGCCAGTCGCAGGAACTCGCGTTGCAGCGGGGTCATCGTGTCCTGATGGCCGACGTCGGCGGCGAAGAAACCCCGCAGCGATTCGAAGCGCGCGTTCCCGGCCAAGGGAACAAAGTCGGGCGGCGCACAAAGTTTTCCCAAGTGATGTTTCTTTAGCCCGCAGTGGAACTGCTGCTCAAACCAGTTCTGCTCCGATTGCGGCAGCTGCGCTTGGCAGAATTCTTCGAACTGCTGCAGGATCTCCATGCGCGTGTCGTTGCGCGCGAGCGCCATCAGCGTGAGTGCGGACGAGAGGCTCGTCGTGTCCATCGAGTGGAGCGACAACAGCTTGTTGCCGGTGCGGAGGAACTCCGAGTCCATCGCTTTCAGCTCTTCGACAAAGTCGCGGCCGAAGAAGCTGTACAGATAGCGTTGATCGCGCTCCAACTGCGTTTCGCCCGGATACAGACCGCGCGCCTCGTCGGCGCGTTGCGACGCCACCTGAACGACCGACCGCCGCAGCAGTTCGCCCGACTGCAGCGTCAGGAATCGCGATTGATCGATGAAGCGCTGCGACGCCGTGGAGACTTCTTCCATGCGGCTGGCATGTTCGCCGTTCAACTGCACGGTGTGCACTGCCACTCGGACTTGTCCTACCGGCGAATCGATCTGGTCGATCATGGTGCGGATGACATTGATCCCCTTGATCGGTCCGCGCAGCTGGATCAATCCCTCGCCGATCACCGACACGGAGACTTGTTCTACGGGATCGTCCGAGTCGGGGTTGCCAGCGGCGTAGGTATCGGGGTCGGCGCGAGCGGCGGCGACTTCGCGTCGGAACTGTTCTTCGCGCGACTGTCGCTCCTCGGCCTCGGCTCGCTGCGTCGCCTCGTTGGCTGCGTTCTCGTCGTCGCGCAGCGATTGAATCTGGTCCCGCAGGCCGTCGATCTGGCTGGCGAACGAGCGCGCCGCCGCTTCCAGATCGCGGACCAATTTGGCTCGGTCTTGTTCCGCTTTGTCCGCCGCCGCTTGATCCGCGGCCTCCGGCAAGGGCTCGGTCTGAGCGCGGGCGATTTCGTTCAGCACCGAGTTCTGGGCGTTCTCGAGCCGACGCATTTCGTTCTCTTTGGCCCGCGTCTTCTGCGCCTTCTCGATGGCGGCGCGTTCCGCTTGCTGACGGATCGTCGCCTTCTGCTCGGCCACATTGCGAGCGCGATCCGCCAACTGCCGAGCCGTATCGACGCCCTGGCGGTTATACGACTTCACCTTGCGGTTGACGATCTGAGCCACTCGGTGCGCATCGCGGAAGTAGTATAGGCGAGCGACTCGCGTCTCCACCTTGTCGCTGGGATTGAAGCCATCGCGCTGTTCGCGCGGCTTGGTGAACTCTTGATACGGAACGAACTCCCCGGTCGTCGCCACGATGCCGCGGGCTTCATAGGACGCTTCGACGGTAGGCGTCTTTCCGAGCACCTTGACGAAGGGCGTCGCGGGCTTGCCGGGCGTCCCCTCGAGTGCATTGCCGAAGATGTCGACCACGCCCGGAAGGATGGTGAGCTGATAGGTGTCGACGAGGACGTCCGTGAACTGGACGACCCAAGTGTTGCTGTTTGGTTCTCGAGTCGGTTCGTTTACGGGGCCTTTCTTTTGGGAAGGCGGTCGATCAAAGTTGCCTGTTCCCATTCCAGGCAGCAGTTGAAGCTGGCTTGATGTGAGTGCGGCGACAGGGTTCTCCGGATTGAAGGTGATTCGCAAAGCGGTCACACCTGGCGCCGTGCCAAAGTTCTGGGGCTCAACCGCGACGACCCGAGGTCCCGTGCTGCGGATGACGAGCTCGTAAACGGGTCCGCGGACCACAGGTTCGTTTCCAAATTGCATTCCCAAATGGACGCGGTGAGATCCCTCAGGAAGTCCCTTCAATTCCCAGGGGGACGAAAGCCTGCTCCGGTATTCGCTCGCGAAAGGCTTGGGATTGTCATCGAGGAAGGCGTGAACGACGTAATCAAGCTCAGCGGCGAGCGGACCAACTGGCGATGCGAGGGTGGTGGTGAGCTTGATCTTGGTAGACTTGATGTATCTGACGCCGTCCGAGTCCGGCTTGACTTCCACGTCTGCAGCGCCTGTTTCACTGCCCAAGACGATCGAACGGATGACGGGCGGCGCGAGCCCCGTGGTTGGAACGACCACTTTGTAGGGGAGCACCACGGGGGCGCTCAGGCCTGTCTTGGACTCCTGCATCATCAAGAATGAGCCGCTGTCTTGCGGGGGACCAATAAGCTCCATCTCGACCATCCAGCGTCCCGATGAAGAATCAACTGCCGGCCGATTCAATACCTTGGCGGGTGTCAGTTGATTGCCGATCAGCTGAAATCCACGAATCGTCCCGTCGGGGATAAAACTGCCGCCGGCTAGTCGCAGGAAAGGGCTAGCGCTGAAAACGAGGATAGGCTTTGATGAATCCGAGAACCGAAGGGGGCCGTAGGTTCCAACGGAATACTGTTGAACATCGGGAAGCGGCAGCTCGTTGGCACTGCCTGCGACAACGACCTGAAGCCCCTGAGAGTGAACGACCTTTCCGAACCGTTCTACATCGATTCGCAGAGCGTTTCTCCCGGGAACGAGCTTCTCAGTTAGTGCCGCAGAGAACTCCTTGTCCGCGAAGTCTTGGCTGAAGACCGTCTCATCCGGTCGACTGGCGTAACGGATAGTCAACTTTCCGTCGCTCTTACCCTGGAATACAAGAGTTGGCTGACTATCGAACAGGTAATGGGTTTCGCCTGGCCTCGGGTCTTGGATCTCAACGTGATCCTGATTTAATTTCTGGATGATTCGAAGGAGCTTCACGCCATCCAGCGTCTGTCCCACCGCCGCTCGACCCGAGAGCGCCCCCTGGGCGGCGGCGTGGAAGCCCACGGGGCGGCCCGCATGTCCCTCGACGGGGTCGCCGATCGGCACTTGAACATGGGGGTCTAGGTAGACGGGGTGTCCGTGGGAGTCTGCTTCGGCCGCGGTCAGTCGGCGCGCAGCTTCCTCGTCAGGAAATGGGCGCGGTTCGTCGGTCGAGTTGCTCCGGGAAAGCCACCAGCTGCCTCCGAGTAGGAAGGCTGTTCCGAGGGCGAGTCCCAATACCGCCGATCGAAGCAATGCGTTCACGTCGTCGCTTCCTTGCGAGCAAGCCGTTGCAATCCGCACAATCGTCAACTTCTGCTATCTCGGCAAGGTCCGCCGAGCATCTCCAAGAAATCCCTCCTCTTGGGCGGTAAGAAGCCGATTACTGCTTCCAAGTGGTGGACGTCTGAGCACGCTCGTACCCAAATCGAGCGGTCCCATCTCGACGGACGGCCATCGCGCCGCAGCACCCCTCCCATCCTGGCAGCACCCCTTCGATGATGTGCGGTTGGTCGGCGCCGTCGCGCTGCGTGCGATGCGACTCGTAGGTGCACGGGATGTCGATCGGACGCAGGGTGAGCGTCAACCAGAGTCCGTCCGCTCGCTGGATCAGCAGCTGTAGTCGCAGCGTGGCTGGTCGACTGGGAGTCGACGTGCAGAACGTCACTTTGTACTTCCCGTTCTTCTCGATCGAGAACGACATGCCCTCATAAATCAGCACCCCCTCTTCGGCGATGGGCTTGCCAGCGAGCGAATGAAACCGCGCCGGGAAGTGCGCGACGGTCGGGAAGTAGAAGGTGTTGGCGGAAGCGTCGTGGTCGGACGACGGCGCGGCGTCCTCCTGTCGATCGCTGGGCGCCGCCTCTGGATTGGCTTGCTGGGGGACCTGCGGCGCGTCTCGCGGCTTCTCTTGTGGTTTGTCTCGCTCCGATCCAGGAT
>JAXMBK010000025.1:0-3320 GCA_046349935.1 Pirellulales bacterium
CGTCAAGTTCCAGCCGCAGCCGAACGGAAGCCCGTCGGCGGCGGTTACGGATGATTCGGGCCGGTACACGCTCCGCTACACTCGCGACGCAGAGGGGGCGGAGATCGGCGAACACTTGGTGTCGATCAGCACCTTTTCGAAGGGCGATCCCGATGCCGAGCCGCCGCGTCCGGCGGTCCCTGAACAGGTCCCGCCGCACTACAACACCCAATCAAGTCTCACGGCGTCGGTCAAAGCAGGTTCAAACCAATTCGACTTTCAGCTCGACGCCAAGGGCCCCGTGGTGCAGCCGTCCGCCGACTCAGCCGGCCGCCGCTAGTCGCTCAAGCAATACACGTATTCCTGTCGCTGGCCGCTTTGGCGGCTGGCGACCCGCGTGTAGATTTTGCCGCCGCAGATCGTCGGCGTGGCGAAGGCTTCGTCGCCTAGTTGGTTTTCGCCCAGCAACTTGAAGCCGGCGGGGTCGGCCTGAAACAGGAACGTGCGTCCCGCTTCGTTCGTCGCGTAGATCACGTCGCCGACCAGCACCGGGGATGAACTGAACGTCCCGCCCAGACGCCCCTTCCAAAGCTCTTCGCCCGTGTCCGACTTCCAACACATGGCGACGCCCGCGTCGAGCACGGCGTAGAGATGTTTGTCGCGGATTAACATCGACGGTACATACACTCGCGAGTTGTTCTCCCAGGCGATTTTGCCGGAGCCGTCGGCGACTACCGCCGCCAAGTGATTGCGCGGGTAGCCGCCGCTGGTGTAGATGTGAGTTCCGTCGGTCACCGTCGACGTCACGCACTCGGTCGTCGCGCCTGGAATTTCCCAGATCGTCTTGCCGGTGAGCGGATCGAGGCTGGTGACCAAGTCGCAACCGGTGAGCAGCAATTGGTCGCGGCCGGCGATCTTGAAGATGATCGGCGACGTATAGTTTGGGACCGCGGGACGCGAGATCTTCCACGCGATTTGGCCCGATTCGCGTTCGAGCGCCGCGATGGCGCCGGTCCCCATTCCCTTGTTGTCGGCCGACACGATCACCAAGGAGTCGTAGATGGCCGGCGACGAGCCGAACCCCTGGTGCATCGTGAAGTCGGTGATGCGCGTCTTCCAGAGGATTTTTCCTTCGCGCGACAGAGCCGTCGTGTAGACGCCGCCGCTGTTCAGGAAATTCACGAACAGACGTGGACCGTCGCAGGCGATCGTGCAAGAGGCGTGCGTCGTCTTGGCATTCCCTTTGGGGTCGAGTCCCCCTTCGTGCACGAGGGTCGTCCACAAGGGCTTGCCTGTGCGGCGGTCGAGCGCGACGACGCTTTGTCGCGCGGGCTCGGTCTCCGCCGTCGCGACGAACGCGTGATCGCCGACGATCGTCACCGAGCCGTGACCGCGGCCGGGGAGCGGCGTGCGCCAAGCGACATTCTCCGAGTCGCTCCATTTGGTCGGCGGCTTTTGATTCGGCGCGGCGACTCCGTCGCGATTCGGACCTCGCCACCACGGCCAGTCGTCGCCTCCGAACTCGATCTTTTCAGCGCCGGCTGCGTCGCGACGCCAACCCGATGCGGCGAGGATGCCCGCCCCGAACAGCGTCGAACCGACGAAGTCGCGACGCGAAAGCGAAATAACAGACGAAGGTCGACGATCAAGCGGACTCGACATGGCGGGAATTCCGGGGGGAAGGACGACGAACAAGCGACGGCGGGCGCGCGAGCCGCGCCGTCGAGTGCGACGATTCTAACCCTGCCGGAGGACGTCGTCAGCAACCAAGCATCGACGGGTCGAGCCCCAGCATGCCGTGCAGTCCTGCGAGGTGCTGCGGCGAGTTGGCTTCCGCCAACTCGGTCTCCACGGCCGCGATGCGCCCGGCAATATCCAGCCGTTCGACCGCGCCGGCATGAATGGAGTCGGCTTGGAACGCCTGCAGATACTTCAAGTGACGCTCGCACAAGGCCACGTCGTGTTGCTGCTTGGCGACGAGCCGCGCGTGATACCAATCGCTGGACAGCAACGCTTCGCGCGTGAACATGGCGCGCACCTCGGGGTGACGCACATCGCGTCCTTCACTGTGGCCGAAGGCCATGATCTCCAGCAGCGCTCGGAGCGGCGGACAGGCCTGCTCGATGGACCCGTCTTCGAAGTACAGCCTGGCCACGCGTGCGTGCGCTTCGCAGATATTCTTCACGCCGTCGGCGAATGCCGCTGCGTCCTGCGTCTCGGGTCGTAGAATCGCTTCGTCGAACACTTTCGCCGGATTGTCGAACACGCGGCCGAAGAACCAACGGACGAATCGCTCCGTCATGCGATAACCCAAGCGACTCGCGGGAATCAGCTCCCCTTGAAACTCGAAATCGGGCACCGGCTCAAACAGTTCATTCTGGAGCAAGAATTGCGGCGAACGCTCCTCGGGGGAAATGCGACACCAAATCTCCGGAATCAAATAGCTGATGTCGTGATCGACTCGGAAATTGGGGCCGATGTGACCCGCCGCCGTCGAGAAGCCGACGAGGTCGGTCAGCAGGTAACTCACCAAGGCATTATTCATGTCGACGATCGGCGACACGGCGTTGAAGGGCCCTTTCGTCAGCGCGCCCTCGGTCCCCGCGCCGGTGGTCGACGGACTCTTGCCCGTCAACGACGAAACGAAGTCCATGAACAACTCGGGCAGTTCTTGGAAGTGCAGCGGGTTGTAGACCGCCAGCCCGCGAATGTTCGCGCTCGGCTCGGGCGGATTGTTGCGACGACCGAAAAGAATGGCATTCACCGGCATCGGCAGCGGCTGCTCGCCCGGCACGGCGCGGAACAATCGCGTTCCCATCTCGGCCACATAGCGATCCATGGGAGACGAGAGGTCGGGACGCAGCTGCAAGTACCGCGGGTTTTTGCTCGGCTTCCCATCGACCAACCGCGGCGCCGATGAACAGACGACGTAACCCGTCCCCGACTCGGCCGTCTCGCGCAGCAGTTTCTGCATGGGAGGCGTGAATTTGTCGAGGTCGACGACGTACTGCACGATCTCCTGCACCTGTGCAGCGGAGAGCGGTTCGAAGTTGGAGATGAAGTTGTCGGAACGCGACAAGTCGGCCTCGGTTTGTTTGTCGAGCCCGCGATGGACGGCGTCGTCGGGACGTTGAAACAACCGCCGCTCGCAGTTCTCCACGAACTTGAAGCTGGGCGCCTGATGGTTTGGATTCAAGTTCTGCAAACGTTGCGAAGGCACGACGATCGACACGCTGATGTCGTCTTGCGTCTGAATCTTCGCCGCTGCGGCGAAGTCTTGTCGTAGTTTGAACGTTCGCCACGACTGCTCGTTGTTCAAGCCGACGCGCAGGTAAGTTCCC
>JAXMBK010000026.1:0-2329 GCA_046349935.1 Pirellulales bacterium
CGATGCGACCTTGCTCGTCGCCGCGTACGTCGACGGGGGCATGAGTGGCTTCGCCGAGAAACCAGAAGCCGGTTCCCAGGATCGATTCGTTCAGCCCCGTCTGCGGATTCCGCCGCGGTTCGGCGAGCAAATCGCCCGCCACATGCTCGACCACGAACTGGTCGTAAGGCACGTCGGCGTTGAAAGCCCGAATCAAATAGTCGCGATACTGATGCGCATGGGGAATCGGGAAGTCGAACTCATGTCCGTACGTTTCCGCATACCGCACCAAGTCCATCCAATGCCGCGCCCAACGCTCGCCGAAGTGCGGCGACCGCAACAACTGATCGACGACCTTCTCGAACGCTTGCGGCGAGTCGTCCGCCAAGAACGCTTGAATCTCTTCGCGCGTCGGCGGCAGGCCGATCAAGTCGAAGTAGACGCGCCGCAAGAGCGTCCGCTTGTCCGCCGCCGGCGACGGGCTCAGCCCCTTCGCCTCCAGCGACGCGAGAATGAAGCGATCGAGCGGTTGAGCGGGCCAGTCGGCTTGCTTGACCGACGGCAACGGCGGCGCGACGATCGGCTTCCAACACCAGTGCTCCGACTTGCGCGCCGCAATGTCGACCGACATGGTCGCCGTCGTCGGCTTCTTCGCCGCCTCCTTGGGCCACGGCAATCCCATCTCGACCCACTTCGTCAGCGCCGCGATTTCGTTGGCGGGCATCTTCGACTTGGGCGGCATCTGGTAGGTGTCGCCGTAGTTGATCGAGTCGATGAGCAGACTTTCCTTCGGCTTGCCAACCACCGCCGACGGGCCCGTATCGCCGCCTTGCAGCACCGCCGCTCGACTGTCCAGCAACAGACCGCCCTGAATTTTTTTGGCGTCTTGGCTGTGACACTCATAGCACCGGTTGATCAACACCGGCCGAACTTCCTTCTCGAAGAACTCGATCGCCGACGCCTCGAACTCGGGCGCCGCATCGTCCGCGTTCGCGCTGGACGAAATGCGGCCGAAAACCGGCCCCGCCGCAAACAGCAGACCGATGACAAGCAAACGACGTACAACCATGGCTCGATCGCCCCAGGGCGGGGTGGTTGGAGGTGGGATGTCTGCGTCGCACGACCGCCGCTTCGCGGTCGCACAGCCTGCAGACAGACCCGCGTAGTATAGGCGACCGACGCCGTGCGCTCCAACGCATCGTCCGCGACACCGTGACGCTCGATGTCGTTTGTTGCGCAACGACACCCGCGGATCGTGCTTCCTTCTCCCCGCCCCGGGGAGAAGGGCCGGGGATGAGGGGTCCTGCGGTTCACACCGTGAACACCAGCGAAGGCGGGAGCGGCGGGGCGAGGGCATTCACAGGCTGGAAGCCTGTTCTTCGGTTTTCGTAACAGGCTGGAAGCCTGTTCTACGGGGGCTACGTGGGCAGGGGTAGACGGCCGGTGCTGTCGCCCAGTTGGTCGATCGGGGCGTCGACGCGGTCCAGCAGCGAAAGGAACAGGTTGTTGAGCGGCGTTTCCTTCTCGACGCGGACGTGACTGCCCGGCGCGACCGTGCCGCCGCCGCGACCCGCCAGCAAGATCGGCAGGTCGTCGTGACGATGACGATTGCCGTCGCTCAACCCGCTGCCGTACATCACCAGCGAATGATCCAGCAGCGTTCCGTCCCCTTCGGGAGTCGCCTTGAGCTGCTCCAGGAAATACGCGAACTGCGTCGTCAAGAACTGGTCGATCTTCTGGATCTTCGCCACCTTCTCTTCGTCGCGCTGATGGTGCGACAACTGATGGTGGCCGTCGTTCACCCCCACCATCGAATAACTGCGGTTGCTGCCCTCGTTCGCCAACATGAACGTGGCCACGCGAGTCGTATCCGTCTTGAACGACAACACCATCAAGTCGTACATCAAGCGAATATGCTTCTCGAGATCGCTAGGGACTCCCTCCGGCAAATCCATCTTCGGAACCGGTCGAGAACCGCTCGCCACCTCCCGCGCCTCGTCCTCCGCTCGCTGAATTCGCTGTTCTAGTTCACGCACCCCCGTGAAGTACTCGTCGATCTTCCGACGATCGGTCGGGCCCAGCGACTTCTGCAGTTCCCGTGCGTCTTCAGCGACCAAGTCGAGGATGCTGCGCCGTAGAAAATCACGGTCCGCCGCCGATTTGCCGCCCGCCGCGCCCGCCCCAAACAGCCGTTCAAACACCAGCCGCGGATTGATCTCCTTGGCGACCGGCGTGGTGGAGTTCTTCCAGGAGATGGTGTTCGAGTAGGCGCAGCTGTACCCGGAGTCGCAACTGCCGGCCTGCCGGCCGCGCTCGATGCCGACTTCCAACGACGGCAGCCGCGTGCGAG
>JAXMBK010000027.1:0-3052 GCA_046349935.1 Pirellulales bacterium
ATGGTCGGTCGTGGCTTCCGACTCCATCCGAGCAAGCAGAACTGTTTGGTGCTCGACTTCGGCGGCAACGTGCTGCGGCACGGCCCCGTCGACCAGATCAAGGTGAAGGAGAAAGCCGCCGCCGGCACGGGGGCCGCGCCCGCGAAAGAGTGCCCCGAGTGCCACTCGGTCGTCGCCGCCGGCTACGCGGCCTGTCCCGATTGTGGATTCGTGTTTCCACTTCCCGAACGCCAGTCGCACGGGGCGCAGGCGTCGGAGGCGGGCGTGCTGTCCGGGCAGGTGACGAACACGAAGTTCCGCGTGAGCGACGTGTATTACAGCGTCCACACGAAGCGCGGCGCTAGCGAGGACGATCCGAAATCGATGCGCGTCGACTACAAGGTCGGCTGGCACGAGTACAAGTCGGAATGGATCTGCTTCGAGCACGAAGGTTACGCGCGGCAGAAGGCCGTCGCCTGGTGGAAACGCCGCTCGCCCGATCCCGTGCCCGACACCGCCGAACGCGCTGTCGAGTTGGCCCAGTGCGGTGCGCTGGCGACGACGACCGCGATCACCGTCCGCGCCGTCGCCGGCGAACCGTACGAGCGGATCACTGACTACGAGCTTGGCGAGATGCCTGAGCCGTTGCCGTCCGAAGTCGCGCCGACCGAGTCGCTCGACGACATCCCATTTTGACGTAGCGAGGGAAAGCGATGGCCAACGTGTTGATCATCGGCGATACGCATTGTCCTGGCATGCGTCAGGGCTACGTCGACTTCCTGCAACGGGTCGCCGACACGCACGATGTCACTCGCGTCGTCCACATCGGCGACCTCGTCGACTGGGCGTCGATCAGCTTTCACGAAAGGAGTCCTGGCCTGAGCAACGCGACTCGCGAGTTCGAGGCCGCGCGTCGCCAGGTTGCGGCGTTGGCTCGGGCGTTCCCGAAAGCGGATTGGCTCATCGGGAACCACGACGCGCTCACCGAACGGCAAGCGGTCGCGGTCGGACTGCCGCCGCAGGTCTTGCGCGACTACGCCGACCTGTGGGAAGTCGAATGGACCGTCCATTCGCGCTTTGCCAAGGTCGTGATCGACGGCGTGATCTACGCCCACGGCGACAGCGGGCGAGCCGGGCAAGACGCGGCGCTGGCGCAGGCGAAGGACCATTTCCGCTCGACCGTGATCGGTCACTTTCACAGTCAGGCTGGCGCGAAATGGTGGGCGAACCCCGAGTTTCGCGTCTTCGGCATGTCGGTCGGCTGCGGCATCGACGCCAGCCGACTGCAATTCGAGTACGGACGCCGGATCACCGCCAAGCCGATTCTCGGCTGCGGCGTGGTGATCAACGGCCGACGAGCAGTGTTCGAACCTTGGCTTCTCAAATCCCGATGAGGACTGACGCATGCGCATCTGTGTTCACGAAGAGGTAACGGTCGTCCGTGAAATCGCTGGGGCGACGGTCTGCGTGCAGCAATCGCGGTCGGTGACGCTGGCGGTCGACGAGCGCCCCGTTCACGACGACGACGGCGACTCGGAATGCGACGACTGCGGCGATGTGATCGTCCTGTGCCGTTGTATGCCGGGCGAAGGGTAAGCGCACGAGTCCCACCAATCCTGGAGATCGTCATGACGATGCATCCCGACACGATTTGCTTCCCGACCGGCGCGATGCGTAGCGGCGACGCCGACCGCGAGCGATTCGACCTGATCTCGCCGATCGGCCTGCGCCGCTTGGCCGAGACGTACGCCGAGGGAGCGGCGAAGTACGGCGACCGCAACTGGGAGCACGGTTTCCCGGCGTCGGTCGTGATCAATCACACGCTGCGTCATCTGAATCTGTGGCTCGATGGCGACACGCGTGAAGATCACTTGGCCCATGCGGCCTGGAATCTGTTCGCGCTGATGCACTTCGAGGAACTGCGTCCGGACGTCATCGACATTCCGGCTCGACAACCAGAACCGAACCAAGCGGGGTAACGACGATGCGCGTCAAACTGCTCGGCCGTGTGTGGAACTTGCGGTTCGCTCCGAACCTGGCGAACCGTGGCGACTGCGATCCGCCGGACGTTCCGAAGAAGGAGATCCGCGTTCTGTCCACGCTCACCGGCGAGGAACGGCTCGAGGTACTCGTCCACGAGATGGTCCACGCCGCCGGCTGGCACCTCGACGAGGCGTTTGTCGAACGGTTCGCTCGCGATTCGGCGCGGGCATTGTGGCGTTTGGGATATCGCGACGGCGGGCAGTCGGATTAGCTGCGTTTCGTGCTGGCAGCAGCGACGGGAGATCAGTCAGTGAATTCAAACCGCGACCCCGCCGAACTCACGGCGTCCGAATGTCTCCGGGAACTTGCCGGCATCTTTGCCGGTGGTGTGCTGCGGCTGCGCGAACTCCGACGGTTAACCCGGCCGAGTCCGATGCAGCCTTCGCGGCGAACTGCCGAGAATCCCGGTTCCGGCCTTGATGTTGCCCACAAAACCGTGCTCAGTGGACGTGGTTAACGGCCAGAGAGGCCAAACGAAACGAGCCGGCCAGGTGTTACGAGCACCCGACCGGCTCTCACCACAACCACCCTTCTCAAGAAAGGGCATGTCATGGCTACGTCTGATTCTACTGTCGCGCGTCCGCGACTGAACATCGCCAAAGAGGTCGCGGCGATGGAGCGAATGACCGTCGACCAACTGCGGTCGAAGTTCGTCGAAGTCTTCGGCGAGGGCACCAACAGCCGGCACAAGCAGTGGCTGATCAAGCGGATCGCCTGGCGGATGCAGGCGAACGTCGAGGGCGGCCTGTCGGAACGGGCGTTACGGCGGGCGATGGAGTTGGCGAACGACGCCGACCTGCGGCTGACGGCACCACGGGAGCGGAAACCAGCAGCGGATGCCGAGGAACGAACGGTCTCCGTCGCCGCCGCAATCAAGCCGAGCACATCGCTGCTGCCCGGAACCGTCCTCAAACGCGAGTACAAGGGACGAACCATTCGGGTGACCGTACTGGCGGACGGTTTCGAATTTGAAGGCGAGCGGTACAAATCGCTCACGGCGGTCGCCAAGGCGGTCACCGGGAAGCACTGG
>JAXMBK010000028.1:0-2540 GCA_046349935.1 Pirellulales bacterium
CGGTCATGATCCCCATCGTCTGCAGCAACCGATCCGCCCTGCCCTCCGGCAAGGGAACTTCTTTTTCCCGATTATGGCTCAGATCGACGTTTGCTGAATCGTAACCGTTCACCGGCCTTGAAACCGGCGCAGCTGATCTCGAGCGAATTCGCTACCTTTGCAGCATGGAAGTCCCCGAGTGCCCTGGATGCCGCGAGCGGGATGCTCGCATCGCCGCCCTCGAAGCGCGGATTTTGGCGCTTGAAGCCCAAGTTCGCGATCTGATCGACAAGCTCAAGCCGCCGGCGGCGCGGGCCCAAACTCCGCAACCGCCCGCGCCGGCCAAGAAGCCGACTGGCAAGAAGCCGGGAGCCCAGCCCGGTCATCCGCCGCAGATGAAGACGCTGGCGCCGCCGGAGCGCGTCGATCGCGTCGTGGCGTACGTTCCCCAAGTCTGCATGAAGTGCGACCAGCCGTTGCCCGCGAAGGCAGGAGCGGAGGACCCCGAGCCGAAGCGTCACCAGGTGGCGGAGTTGCCGCCGGTGATGGTCCAGATCACCGAGCATCAGGCTCATGGCCGAACCTGTCCGTGTTGCGGCGAGGTGACGTGGGCCACCATCCCGGCCGAGGTGCGAGCATACAGCGTGGGTCCGAAGTTCACAGGCTTCATGGGCCTGCTGGCGGGCGTGCATGGCGTGAGCAAGCGGGGCATCGAGGAATTGATGGAACAGGCGTTCGACGTGTCCATCGCGCTTGGAACGGTGTCGAACCGGGAACAGGAACTGAGCGAGGCGTTGCGGCCCGCTCACGAGGAAGCGCGGCAAGCGATCGCCTCGGCGGACGTGAAGCATGCGGACGAGACGGGCTGGAAAGAAGCAGGCAAGAAGCGGTGGTTGTGGGTGGCGGCGATCCAGTCGGTGGCGTACTTCGTGATTCATCCGTGCCGCAACTTGAGTGCGCTCAAGCGTCTGGTGGGGGAGACGTTTCACGGAATTCTGTGCAGCGATCGGTGGTGCGTGTACGACGAGTGGCCGAGCGGGAGGCGTCAGTTGTGTTGGGCGCATTTGAAGCGGAACTGGGAATCGCAGGTGGAGCGAGGCGGTGCGGCGAAGCGAGTGGGCGAGGCGTGGTTGAGTTTGCAGGGCCAGGTGTTCGAGTTGTGGCATCGGTTCAAGGCCAAGCAGTGCACGCGGCGCGAACTGGGCGACCAGATGGCGCCGTTGATGCTGGCGATGCTGGAGGTGCTATGGTCGGGCCGTCGCAGCCGCGACCGCGTGCTCGTGCGCTTTTGCGAACGGCTCGCGGAGTCGTATGGGGACGCCTGGACCTTCGTGGTGAAAGAAGGCGTGGAACCGACCAACAATCACGCGGAGCGAGTCCTTCGTCGAGCCGTGTTATGGCGTCGGCGATCGTTCGGCTGCCATAGTGCCGACGGCTGCCGATTCGTGGAGCGCATCTTGACCGTGACGCAGACTCTGCGACAGCAAAAGCGATCGGTGCTGACGTTCCTGAGCGAGGCAATCCAAGCTCATAGGGCGGGCACAACCGCTCCGCGGCTAGTAATCGGGTGAACGGTTACGCTGAATCTTTCACTTTACCCCAGCCGACAATCGCCTTCCCTTTCTTGGTGATCCGCACATCGAGCGTTTGGCCCGTCGTCTCGACATGGATTGCGGAGAATCCGATCCTGAAGATCTCGTCGATCCTTCGTCTTACCTCGGCGCCCAATGCGTTCTTGGTGACGTCTTTGCGCTCATCGAAATAGGAGAACTGCAGCTGCCGTCCGCCCTGAATCTCGACAGGCCGAACGACGATGCGATTCCATCGGCTGTCGGCGCCGCGAAGGACGCCGCCGAAGGTGGCTCGGCGAAAGTCACCGCCAAGCATTGCATCACGCACTTCCGCTTGCCAATCCTGCGTCGGTAGTCCCGTCATTGAGCCTCCCCGGTCGCGATCATCATATCCGCGAACGATGCTCGAAATGCGATGCATACTGACACGCTGCGCAAATGCCGTTGTGGCACGGTCTGATTCCGTGCCACAACGTCCATGCGTCCGTCGTCATTCTTGCTTCGTCACTAGTTCCTCATGGAGTATTTCGTCATTCGTCATTTCCCCAACGTTCCCCTTCCTGCGACATGGTCCTACAATGGCGTGGACCGTTATTGAAACTATGTCTCAATAAGAAACCCCGCCTCATGGTCGCTTTGCGTACCTTCTCGGTCGCTCTCGTCGGCAATCCCAACACCGGCAAAAGCACGCTCTTCAATGCTCTCGCGGGCATGAATCAGCGCGTCGGCAATTATCCGGGCGTGACCGTCGAAACCAAGCGAGGCAAGTGCCGAAGCGGCGATGTTTCGTTCGACGTCATCGATTTGCCGGGCACCTATAGTTTGGCGCCGCGCAGCCCCGATGAAATGGTGGCGGTGGAAGTCATCCTTGGCCAAAAGGCGGAAGAACCGCGGCCCGATGCGGTGGTGGCGATCGTCGATGCGTCGAATCTCGATCGCAATCTGTATCTCGCCACGCAGGTGATGGAAGTCGGCCTGCCGGTGATCGTC